>JADJIB010000021.1 GCA_016707175.1 Candidatus Phosphoribacter hodrii | reverse complement strand
GCGGAGGTCCCATTGCCGGGCACCGTCCCACCAGAGGGACGGCAGGTCACCCCACGCAGTGATGACGCCGGCGGCGACGTGAGCCCACATCAGATGAGCATGAGCCGGTGCAGGACCGTGCCCGAGTTGGCGAGGGAGACGGCATACGTCATCGACACCCCGAATGGGTCGCTCGCCACGAGATGCACGACGAGCCGATCCGGGACTCGCCCGAGGGTGACGGTCGCCATGAGGTCAGGCTTCGTGCTCGCCGGTATAGCCGGGCGTGTTGGCCTGCGCGGTGTAGCCGATGCCCGCGCCGAGGAAGGCGTAGACGCTCAGCGCGACGTTGAGCCACACGGGCTGTCCGGCCTGTGCGGCGGCATACCCGGTCTGGGCGGCACCGAGCGTGAGGCCCAACCCCCAGAACGCGATGTAGACGCGGCGGCGGATATCGGGACGTTCAGCGAGGGGGTTCACGGTGACTCCTAGAGGTCGTGGTCGGTGTCGTGCTCGCGGCGGTCGCGGGCTTCGGCGCGCGTGATGAACATGGAGAGGACGGCGAGGGCGGCGAGCATGATGAAGAGAAACCCGGCGGTGAGGGCGATCTCAACCACGGCATACCCGCCGCGCGATGAGGACCACCCAGATGCCGCCCGCGAGGACGGCCGACAGGGCAGCCCAGGCGGCATCCCGGATGAGGCTCACGTGCCCACCGTGAGGGTGCCGCCCGTGACGGTGACCTCGCCGGTCACCGTGCCGGTCTTGATCGCGGCGACAGCGGCGGTGAGCGCGTCGATCTTGGCCTCCAGCTCAACGGCCTTGTCGAGCGCCGCCTGTGCGCGCCGGTGGGAGAAATACAGGCGGTCGCCCATGGGAACGCCGTCGATGGTCTTGTCCCAGATGGCGTTGACGTCGGCAGTGGTGAGGGGCATGTTTTCGTCCTCCTGAGTGGTGATGCCTGCGGCGGCGAAGAAGGCGGCCTGGTCGATGGGACCCGGGTCCCAGTGGTCGTTCTCGGGGACGTGGCAGTGACCCCACCAGCCGCCCGTGGCGAGGTACGTCTCCCCACGTCTGGCGCACGTTGTCACCAGCGCTCGTGTTGGCGCGGGCCACGAACTGCGGCGTGATCCCCCACGACGCGATGGCGCGCATGAGGGCGCGGAAGTTCGGTCCGGGAGTCCAGTACCGCGTGAATCCGTCTGGCATGGAACAGAATTCGATCTGAATACACGCCGCCCCGACCTTGTTGCACGAGACATCTCGGGTGCCGCGTCGAAGCGCTCGGGCCGAACGGTCCAGCGCGAAGTACTGCCCGAGTCGGTCAGTGGCCCAGTCATACAGCAGGTGCGGTTCGCCCTGCTTGTCCGTCAGGACCCGGTGCATCGCATCGAACGACCCCGGCCGAGAGACCGTGACGTGACAAATGGCCCGGGCGGGACCGACGCCGGACATGGTGCCCGGCGCGCCGGACGGGGTGAGTTGCTCAGCCTCGGCTATCCATCGCTCAGGCATCAGTCCTCCGTCGTCGTTGAGGGCCCGTGCCGCGCGCACTCATGCTCCCGGCAGGTCCGGGCACGACCAGCTGCACCAGCAGCGGACGCGAGCCCGTCAAGGAGCGAGACACCTGACAGGCCGAAGCGGCCTCGGCGTCCCAGCGGCGGGCCAAGTCGGCGAGGCGGGCACGCAGGCCGCCCACGTCAGCCGCCGGCGAATCGCTGCACGACGGCCCATGCGACCGTGCCACCAGTGCCGAGCAGCGCGGCGACGACCGCGAAGACGAGACGTTGCCCGAGGTCCCGCATCTCCTCCACTTCGGCCTTCAGCGCGTCGACGACGTCACGGTCGGCCTTGGCCGCGAGGGCGGTCTCGGTGTTGCGGTGCACCTGGTCATGCACGTCGCGGCGCACGTAGGTCGAGTCGAGCCGGTCGTTGAGGCTCTTGAGGTCCGTTGCGATGGCATCAAGCCGCCGGATGACCTCGGCATGTGTCGGCTCGGGGAGGGGCGTGGTCACCGGGCTCACCGGGTGACCACAAACGCGTCGGCGTAAGCCCGGTTGCCCGCGTCGGCCACATACCGCGCGGTCAATGTGGCTTCCGTCGCGGTGAGCTCGAGATGCCCGTAGGCGATGCCGCCCGGCGAGTTGGTGCCGCTTGCCGTGGCGGCCCAGGCGGGCAGCGGGGAGGCGACGGTTCGGGCGTTGTGCCCGCCGGCGCCCACGGTGACCAGCACCGATCCGGCGCCCGCGGCGAACGTTCCGTCACGGTCCACGACGACGGGAGCGGCAGCCGTGCCGCTGATCTGGTGGCTCCGGCTGTAGTTGTGATCGTGGCCGGAGAGGATGAGATCCACGGACTTGCCGATCAGCATGTCCGTGATGGTCGGGTCCGAGGCGCACCCGTGCGCCCCCACCGTCAGACAGGGCATATGCATGGACACGATGACCCACCGACCGGCCGCCTTGGCCTCGTCGATCCAGTCCTTCAGCTGTTCCCGCTCCGGCGTTCCGCGCGCGTACGTGCGCGTGCCGGAGGGCAGGGCAATGTTCGGGCGATGCCGATGAGGCGCATGTTGCCCCGGTCGGCATACCAGTGGCCCTCAGCGTAGGACCCGGACACCGACCACAGGTCAGGGAGGCAGGAGGCGTAGGCCGCGAAGGCTCCGTCGCCATCCTGCGCCTCGTGATTGCCCGGCAGGAGCTGAGCCCCGGCCGGGATCTTGGCCTTGACGAACGCGCAATATCCGGCCTCGCGCGCCGGGGTCGTAAGCCAGGTCGCCCACGATGAGCGCGGTGCGAGCGCGCGCCATTCCAGCCAGCACCTGAGCCGCTGCGGGGTCATCAATCCCCGTGTCGCCAGTCACCGCGAGATCCGGGGTGGTCGTTGACGGGGTGCTCGTCGCGGTCGGCGTGGCCGTGGGCGTCGTGCGTGCGACGAGCCGCAGCTGCACCGCCTCGGCCCGGCGTCCCTGCCCGGTCGTGCCGCAGGTCGAGCCGTCGCGCACCCACGGCAGCCAGCCGATGTTGGCGACGTGTGCGCGGCACTCGACGCTGTAGGCCAGCGCCGACGCGCCGGACAGGCGGACCTGCACGGCCTCCAGTTGGCGGGCCTGGCCGGTGGTGCCAGCGACAAACGCGGGCCCGACCCATGCCATCCAGCCGATGTTGGCGACGTGGGCGCGGTAGCTCAGGTCAGACCCGAACGTCCCCCCGGCGATCCGCAAAGCCTCCATCTGGCGGGATTGACCCGTCGTCCCGGCCGTGGCGGGGGATGCGACGTCCGGCAGCCACCCGAGCGAGGCGACATGCGCCCCGTAGGTCAGCGTGGGCGGCGCTGCCGACGACATCGGCGCGAGGACCACAAGAGGCAGGGCGAGGGCAGCGAGAATCGCGGCGAGACGACGCATGGGTGAATCTCCTTGTTGGACAGGGGGATTAGTACGAGATGCGGTAGACGTCGAGATATCCGGTCCACTTGATGGTTGAGCCGGACGCGTGGAAGACCGCGACCGAGATCGTGTCTCCGGCAGCAAGCGGCACCGTCGCGGAGACGGAAACCAGGTCCTCACCGGGCGAGGTAAACGGGACCCGGTAGATACGGCCGGCCGCCGTGACCTGCCCGTAGCAGCGGCCACCGAGAGTAGCGGCCGCGTCGAGCTGGGCCGTGATCGCGTACAGCCCGCCCATCCCTGCGGGGATGGTCACGGTGCCGGAGGTCGGCGTGAGGAAGCCGTGGGTATCGAGACCCTCGGTTGTCCACGTGATGGTGGTCTGCGAGCCGGAGCCCACCGATTGGCCGGAGGTGCGGGACCACGACCCACCCGCCCGCCCCGGTGGGACCAAGAACGCGATCGACCCATCCGTCATGACCTGCACGTAGGTGCCAGGCATCGCCGCGCCCAGCACGGAGATCACCCGGCCCTCGGGGAGCTCGACCCGGCAGTGAGCCGGGGTCGGGGCGACGTCGGCCACGATGGTCCCGCGCTCGACCCGCCACAAGGGGCCAGGCTTGAAGAGCGCGGCGATCTCGTCGGCGCTCACCATTGCCTCGCCATCATGCGGACCGACATGGGCTCGGGCGCGCGGTCACGCCCCGCGAGGGTGAGGGTCCAGCCCGCGACCCGGTACGGACCGGACACGGCCGCCTGGGCGCGGCGCAACAGCACGAGGTCGCCATAGGCGAGATCCGGCCTGGCCGGGACGGTGACGCTCACCGACGACTGTGGCTTGCTCCACCGCTGGCCAGACAGAGCAGCCAGCGAGGTAGCGGCGGCGGCCGTTGTGACAGTGGATGATTGGATTCGCATCTCGTAGGTCAACGCCTGCGAGTCAGCGTCGGGGTTGTCCCACACGCCGACGACGGGGGGCGAGACATCCGGAGACGATGACACGACGATGACACGGCGCGGGATCGAGGACGTCCTGATCTCGACGTCCAGATCCGTTACGGGGCAGGAGTGGCCTTCCTGCCAGTCGGCCGCGACCGTCTCCGGGGTCGGCTGACGAGCGGCGGTGATGACGCCCCAGCGGTCGGTCCTCACGACCATGCCACCGGCTGCGGCGATCTCTCGCCAGTCGTCCGCAGGGTCGCGGTCCCACAAGTCCATGACGGCCGGGAGAGTCGCCGTGGACGGCTCGATCGACACGGGGAAAGCCCGGCGCGACAGCCGCGAATAACGTTGCCAGTGCATCGGATACGGTCATCCCGCCCACAGGGATGACGGACGCGCCATAGCCGCCGCGCCGTGCCACGGCCAGCGGGTCCAGCCCATCGACGGTGATCGACAGGGACCCGCTGTCCTGGATGCGAGGGTCGGTGACACAGAAGGTCCCTACCGGGATCTCTAGCCACGTGCCGCCGTCGAGCACCCGCCACCACACTCGTAGTCGGGTGGACGAGCGGCCGTCCAGCGTGTCCGCCGACGTCAGCGGGACTAGCGACGGGTCCGACAGCGCGAACGTGCCGGACCATGCCTCCGTGCGGTCGCCGTCATAGTCGATCCGCACGCCGTCGACCGGGACATCCCCGAGCGACTGGCCGGAGACACTGACTGCCTCGGCGCGGTAGTCCACGACCCGGAGCGGGTCAGTGACCGCGGACGCCCACGTCACGGCTGCTCAACCCACGACATGGGGATGAGGCGGTGTGGGATAGCCACCTGTGCGAGCCGCTCCCACGAGCGCGGGGAGGTGCGAGCGACCCGCTTCGCCGGGGTCGCCAGACCGTCCTCGGGCGGGAACACGATCCAGAAGACGGCGTGTGCATCGAGCCATGCCAGCAGCGCGTCCCGGTCGGTAGCGGTGTCCGTTACCCACACCACCGAACCTCGCTCGCCGGCCTCCGGGGTCCGGTCGACGCGGGCAGCCGACGCACCCAGCCCGTAGGTGACAGAGATGGATTGGACGATTTCGCGGGGTCCGTCGCTCTCCATGGGGGCATCCAGGTAGACGGACCTGTCGCCGTCGTCCACGACGTAGCACCCGGCGGGGGTCGCGGTGATCGACGCGAGCGCCGACCATGCCGACTGCATCAGCACACCGTCGACAGTGGTCGCTTGGCGGGCCCGGAACGAGACGCTGGTCCCGGTCGCAGCCAGCGGCGACGGGATACCGGCGATGGACGTGCCGGCCGCGACACGGGTCGTGAGCGGCGACCAGTTGATGCCGTCGAGCCGCTGCTCGACCTCAACCGTGTTCCCCGCCGTGAGCCCGCTCACCGAGACGGTGGGGGGCGATGTGGCTGACGACGCGGTGACGGTCGGGGTCGCCGGCGGGGTCCACGACACGGTGAATGCGGCCGACGAGAGGGTCCGATAAACCCCACCCGTCTGCCACACCCGCACCCACGCCTTGAGGGACGCGCCGTTAGTCCACGCCACCGTCGCGGGCGCCGTGTCGGGGCTAACCGTGTTGGCGAGCACTCCCGAGGTCCACAGCGGGGCGACGGTGGGGTCCGTGTCGGCCGCCGCGCAGGTCCAGACCTGATGCGCGGTGAGCACACCAGACCCGGCGGTCGCGGCCCACGTCACGGTGGGCGACAGGTCACCCGCCGGCGATGAGACCGTCACCGACGAGATCGTCGGCGGGGCAATCGGATTCAGCGCCCGCTCGGCGCCGTAGGCGCTCCACCCGTTGGCATCCTGTGTCGCCACAGCCCACGTGTATGCCGCGCCAGCGGTGAGCGCGGCGGCATTGAGCGTGGCGGTTGTGGAGGCCGTAGCGACGGACTGCTCAGTCGTCTGCAGCGCCCCAGCGCCGTCAATCCACCGGATCGTCGCGCCAGTCGTCAGGCGCACGCGACGGCCCGTCTGGGCAAAGGACGACTGGTGATCCCAACCGAATGTCAGCGCCAGCGTCTGGTCGACCGACGCGCCCGCATCCGGGGTCGTGAGGATCGGGGCGGCGGGAGCAGTGGCCGGAAGCACCTCGTAGGAGTAGCTGGTCGCACCCGACCCCATCGATGGGACGGCAGCCCAGCCAGCACCGGACGCGAGAGCGTACGCGGCCTGGTAGTAACCGTTTTCATCCTGCCACTCGGTGCCGAGGCGGTACGTCGCCGGAGCGATAGACGACGCCGAGCGGGCCGACTCGACGTAGAGATACGACCCCGCGCCCTGGACCGTCAAGCCATTCTGGGTCGACGTCCGGCCGATGCTCTTGGCCCCAGTGAAAACCTGGAGCTTGACGTGGCTCGCGTTGACGACGAGGGCCGTCGCGATGTCCGTTGAGGTGAGGATCTTCCAGTAGGACTTGTGCCCGCAGGGCGTCCAGCCGCTGGTCTGGGGGCCGTTGTTGGGATAGCTCCCGCCGCAGTGGACGAGCGCGAGATCGCCGGCTGCCGACCCTGCGGGCCAGGAGACCGACGTGCCAATGTTGGCAATCGATCCCTGGGTATATCCGCGGAGGCCGACAGCCATGTCAGGCCCTCCCCATCGCGGTCACGAGCTGTGCGTGACCAGCACGCGTGATCGCGTCGATGTTGGTGATGCGGATCGCCAAGCCGTCGAGCCGAGACGCCACCGCGTCACCGATCGACTCAGCGGACGGCCCGACATGAGTTGATGCCGTGGTGAATCCGCGCGGAGCGTCTACCGTCCGGCCAGATTGCAGCGCTTCGAGGAACGGCACACCAAGACGGCGGGTCGCGGCGGCATCCATCACGAACTCTTGGCCGTGCACGACGCCCGCGATGTCCGACTGCGGGATGTTCCCCGTGTACCCGCCGGACGCGAACTGCAGTCGGGCGTTGAGTTGCGCCGACATCGACCCACCGATGCCGTTGATCGCGTTCTTGACCGCCTGCACACCGACAATCGACATGGAGATCGTCACGGGCACGTTGTCCGGGATGTCGTTGAGATTGCTCCCAAGGGTCCGCGCCTGCGTCGCTGCCGCGCGCATCTTGTCCGCCGCGTCCCCCGCCCACTCGAAGCCGGGGATGTTGGACAACGCGTCCAAGAAGCTGGCGATGCCATCAGTCAAGTTGGCGAACCCGTCAAGGATGAACCGCGTCACCGGGGCCAGGACCGAGTTCCACAACCAGCGGAACGCCGCCCCGAACGCGTCAATGCCTGGCTTGATCGCGTTGTCCCACAGCCACGTCCAGCCCGTCTTGATGGCCTCCCACGCGGCCGTGACACCGTTGCGGAACCAGTCGACGTTGTTCCACAACCACAGGATCGCGCCGACGAACGCGGCAATGGCGATGATGATCAGGCCGATGGGGTTCGCATTCAGGGCCACGTTCCACGCCCATTGGGCGGCGGTGGCAACGCCCGTTGCGACAGCGCTGCCAATCTGAGCAGCCTTCGCGGCGACCGTCGACGCGGCGTTCTTCACGTTCGCTGCCGACGCGATCTCGGTGATCGCGGCCAGCCCGGTCAACGCGGCGCCTGCCATCGTGATGGCCGGCCCGTACTGCTCCGCTAGGGATGACGCCGCGTTGTCAGTCCACGCCCGGATCTCGCGCATCTTGCCGCCGAAGGAATCCGCGTTCGCCTCAGCGCGACCCTTGAGGGTGTCGGCTAGATTGCCGAGGGCGCCCTCATAGTCGGCGGTCCCGTCAGCGTTCTTGCCGACCTCGATCCCGAACTCCTTGAAAACCTTGGCTGACCCGTTGTGGGCTTTCCCGATCATCGTGGCCGCGTCCGACAGGCTGACACCCTTGGCAGCCGCGAGATCCTGCGCCATCGCCAGGTCATCCAGGGCCTTCGCTGGGTCCTTCGTCGCGTCGGTCAAACGCGTCAACGCGTCCTTGACCTCGCCGTCCGTGACCCCGAAACGCACCGACGACTCGACCGCTCCGCTAACCCGGTCGGCATAATCGTCATACGCCTTGCCGGTGTTGGTGACCGCGTTCTCCAGCTTGTTCTGGGCCTCCACGTCACCAGAGGCCATCTGCTGCAACGCGAGCCCAGTCGCCAGGGCGACCCCACCGACCGCACCGAGCTTCTTCGCACTCGTGTCGGCCTTCCCGCCAGCTGCCTCCAGCCCATCGCTGACGCGCCCCAGGATCGTGCCCATGTCCCCGCCGATGGCCCCGCCCATGCGAGACACAGCCCCGGACACGCGAGATGCGGTCGACTCAGCGGCGTCACCCACGCCCTTGACCGTCTTGGATGCGGTCCGGTCCTCGCCGAACAGGAGGTAGCGCAGCGTCAGGTCAGACACGGTTACTCTCCTTTCGGGACTGAACCCATGCGTCGGCGGCGGCAGCGAACAAGATCCAGTCCCGCCAGGCCAAGTCCCACACGTTCCACGGACTCAGGGACGGCCAGACGTGACACAGAACGGTCAGCCGCTCACGGACCCCGCCCTCTACGTCCACGGCGAGTGGGTTCCGTGCTCGACGGGTCAGGCCCCCCCTGAACCCCTTCGGGGCGGGCGGGCCTTCCGAGGGTTTGCGGGCTTGTGGTCTTCCGGATCGGGGAGCCATTTGAGCCGCTCCGAGTTGAGGGCTGGAAGCCGGTCGAGCGCAGCCTCAAACGTGAGCGCCTCGCCAGAGTCGCGGAAGCTGCGCCACACCGACAGCGCGAGCAGCCACACCGCGGCGGGGTGCCGCTTGCGGTCCTCATCCGTGAGCCCGCGGAGCTCGTTGAGCATGTCCTCGATGTCAGCCCACGTCACGCCCCAGTCGCCCCGTTCGGACTCACGGTTGAACCGCAAGACATCCATGAGCGATAGGCGCGAGATCCCGTCCACCTCATACGTCTTGCCATCGAGCACAAACCTCACGATGCTCCTCCTCTGAGTGAGTCGGCGGCCTCTTGCATGGCGGACTCGACGGCCGACTTGACCTGATCGCGGCCGTCCCAGACGGTGCCGTAGAAGTAGTCGGGTCGGCCCTTCTGCTGGACCCACGTGTCGCGGTCGTCGAACACCGGGTGCCGCCAACCGCGACGCGCCTGCCACGCGCCGGCCAGGGGGGCGTTCGTCGTGATCCTCACCCCAGACCGCGAGTTGCCGGTGAGGATGCCGACCTTGACCGCGCCAGCGATGTTCTGCCGCAGCCCGGTCGAGCGTCCCCGGCCAGTCGAGTAGTCGTACTTGCGCTCCATGCGGACTCGCGTGCCCTTCTTCGTGCGGACGATTCGGGGCGTCCACCCCGCCTTCGTGCCGACACCTTCGCCCGGTTTGAGCGCCTCGGCCTTGACGTCTTCGGCGACGCCCTTGGCCGCGTCACGGATGCGACGCCGCAACGCAGTCCGGAGTTTCGGCTCGACCTTCGACGACCGCGCGAATAACTCGCGGAAGTCCCTGGTGTCGACCGTGAACTCGGCCGACCCCGACGACTGGCGGGGCACTCAGAGCGCCGTGTCGGCGGTGCGGCAGACGATCCAGATCGGTTGTGCCGCAGTGAGCCCGTCGAGCCCTGTCCACTTGATGTCCTGCATCGCAAGGTCGGTGGACGCCTTGACGATGTCGCCGTCGAAGCGCACGTCTGGGATGACGATCTGCAAGACGTCGGCCCCCGCCGTGAACGTCTTCACGAGGGTCATGGACGTGTCGTTGACGATCGCGTCACGGAACGCCGTATCGGCATACTCCGCGACCATCGACCCGGAAATCTCCCGGATGCCAGCGAACGGCTTCTCCTTCCGGCCGCCGCCGCCGCAGTTGTACCGGTCGGTCTTGAGGTTGTGCTTGATCGTGATGGACCCGGAGCGGATCGACGCGACCGGGGTCGCCGCCGAACCGAGCGCCGTCGCAGTCGGAGCCGTCAGCGCCCCGGAGTAGACCGCCCCGTGGGCGAAGGTGAACACGCTCGGGCCGGTCGCATAAGACGGGGCCGTGTAGGCCGTCGCCGTCGTCATGTCCTTCGCGTTCCACGACGTCTTGACCTTGACGTTGTCCGCGTTCGGGCAGTCGATAGTCAGGCTCTCCACCATGCAGCCGGTGAACGTGTAGGCGTCGACCGTGCCATCTGCGCGCGGGATGCCCTTCTGGATCGTCGCTGAGGGCATGGCATCCCCGAGGGTGAACACCTGCTGGTACAGACCCGCCGAGACGAGGGTCGACGTGCCGGACCCGAGCCCGAGTTGCCACAGCAGCCCGAGGCCCTTGGTCACGGCCTCGATCGTCAGGTCCCCTGAGCCCTCAGCGGACGCGACGACGCGGCGGCCGGAGCGGGCAACTCGGGACCCGACGCGCAGGCCCACCCCTGCTTGACGTTCTTGACGAAGTTGAATGACTCGTCAAGAAACTCGAACCAGCGGGTCCGCGCGACGGCGGTGCCGTAGACGGACTCGACGCCGAGCCCGACCGAACAGTCCTGGGGGGTGGTCATGACGTGGGCTCCTCAACCTGCGCAGGAGAGGCCATCTCGACGGCCTCGAAGTTGGTGGTCTGCTCCAGCAGCGCGGCCCCGATCGCGGCGGTCACCGTGATCACCTCGCCGGGCTCCAGGCACCCCCGGCCCTCGCCCTCGATGTCGCCCTGACGGCGCAGCAACGGCACGTCCACCCGTCCGAGCGGGTTGATATTGCGGATCTTCACGGCGCGCCTCCAGAGGGCATGACAACGAACCCCGTTGCAGTGCAAGGGGTTACGGGGTTGGTTAGGTCAGGGGTAGATGCGGGCCTTGAAGGCCACGGAGAACTGCACGAGGACAGCGGCCCCGAACTCGGTCCGGTCCATGAGCC
>JADJIB010000020.1 GCA_016707175.1 Candidatus Phosphoribacter hodrii | reverse complement strand
GGCCAGGGTCTCCCTGCGGGCCGGAAGGTCCATCCGAGCCGGTCGGGCCGTCAGGTCCGGCAGGCCCCTGTGGTCCGGGCGGCCCTGGGATCCAAGTGAGAGCCGACACCCACCGTGACCGGTGACGGCTCAACCTGCTCCCACACGACGGGGCAGGTCCTGTCACCTCGATGGTGACGCTGGAGGCCAAGATCAGGTCAGGCATGCCGAGAGATCGCCCCCGAGGCCAGGACGGTCCCGCCCAGGGTGAGGGACGCCCTGCCGGTCCCGGCCATCGCGGCCGTGACCAACTCGGCCGAGACCTCCCACGTGGCCGTCATGCTGTCTCCCGAGAGCGTGGCGGGCCAGTCGACTCCAGAGACGGTCAGCACCGGGGCGGCGGGCCACGCTGTGGGGACGCCGGCGACGGCATACGTCATGGATGCCCCGAATGGGTCGCTCGCCACGAGGTGGACGACCAGCCGGTCCGGGACTCGCCCGAGGGTGACGGTCGCCATGAGGTCAGGCTTCGTGCTCGCCGGTATAGCCGGGCGTGTTGGCCTGCGCGGTGTAGCCGATGCCCGCGCCGAGGAAGGCGTAGACGCTCAGCGCGACGTTGAGCCACACGGGCTGTCCGGCCTGTGCGGCGGCATACCCGGTCTGGGCGGCACCGAGCGTGAGGCCCAACCCCCAGAACGCGATGTAGACGCGGCGGCGGATATCGGGACGTTCAGCGAGGGGGTTCACGGTGACTCCTAGAGGTCGTGGTCGGTGTCGTGCTCGCGGCGGTCGCGGGCTTCGGCGCGCGTGATGAACATGGAGAGGACGGCGAGGGCGGCGAGCATGATGAAGAGAAACCCGGCGGTGAGGGCGATCTCAACCACGGCATACCCGCCGCGCGATGAGGACCACCCAGATGCCGCCCGCGAGGACGGCCGACAGGGCAGCCCAGGCGGCATCCCGGATGAGGCTCACGTGCCCACCGTGAGGGTGCCGCCCGTGACGGTGACCTCGCCGGTCACCGTGCCGGTCTTGATCGCGGCGACAGCGGCGGTGAGCGCGTCGATCTTGGCCTCCAGCTCAACGGCCTTGTCGAGCGCCGCCTGTGCGCGCCGGTGGGAGAAATACAGGCGGTCGCCCATGGGAACGCCGTCGATGGTCTTGTCCCAGATGGCGTTGACGTCGGCAGTGGTGAGGGGCATGTTTTCGTCCTCCTGAGTGGTGATGCCTGCGGCGGCGAAGAAGGCGGCCTGGTCGATGGGACCCGGGTCCCAGTGGTCGTTCTCGGGGACGTGGCAGTGACCCCACCAGCCGCCCGTGGCGAGGTACGTCTCCCACGTCTGGCGCACGTTGTCACCAGCGCTCGTGTTGGCGCGGGCCACGAACTGCGGCGTGATCCCCACGACGCGATGGCGCGCATGAGGGCGCGGAAGTTCGGTCCGGGAGTCCAGTACCGCGTGAATCCGTCTGGCATGGAACAGAATTCGATCTGAATACACGCCGCCCCGACCTTGTTGCACGAGACATCTCGGGTGCCGCGTCGAAGCGCTCGGGCCGAACGGTCCAGCGCGAAGTACTGCCCGAGTCGGTCCGTGGCCCAGTCGTAGAGCACGTGCGGTTCGGCCATCTTGTCCGTCAGGACTCGATGCATGGCATCGAAAGATCCGGGCCGGGAGACGGTGACGTGGCAGATGGCCCGCGGCGGACCGACGCCGGACATGGTGCCCGGCGCGCCGGACGGGGTGAGTTGCTCAGCCTCGGCTATCCATCGCTCAGGCATCAGTCCTCCAGTCGATCGATCAGGGCCAGGAGTTGCCGCGCGCACTCACGTCCCGCCTCGGCCCGCCCGGATGCTGCGGCAGCGGCGGAACCGGTGCGGCCGTGGGCTACCCGAGACGCCGAGTTGGCGGCGGCCTCCCAGCGGCGGGCCAGGTCAGCGAGGCGGGCACGCAGGCCACCCACGTCAGCCGCCGGCGAATCGCTGCACGACGGCCCATGCGACCGTGCCACCAGTGCCGAGCAGCGCGGCGACGACCGCGAAGACGAGACGTTGCCCGAGGTCTCGCATCTCCTCGACCTCGGTCTTGAGCGCGTCGACGACGTCCCGGTCGGCCTTGGCCGCGAGGGCGGTCTCGGTGTTGCGGTGCACCTCCTCGTACACGTCGCGACGGACGTACGTGGAGTCGAGCCGGTCATTGAGGCTCCTGAGATCCGTTGCGATGGCGTCAAGCCGCCGGATGACCTCGGCATGTGTCGGCTCGGGGAGGGGCGTGGTCACCGGGCTCACCGGGTGACCACAAACGCGTCGGCGTAAGCCCGGTTGCCCGCGTCGGCCACATACCGCGCGGTCAATGTGGCTTCCGTCGCGGTGAGCTCGAGATGCCCGTAGGCGATGCCGCCCGGCGAGTTGGTGCCGCTTGCCGTGGCGGCCCAGGCGGGCAGCGGGGAGGCGACGGTTCGGGCGTTGTGCCCGCCGGCGCCCACGGTGACCAGCACCGATCCGGCGCCCGCGGCGAACGTTCCGTCACGGTCCACGACGACGGGAGCGGCAGCCGTGCCGGTGAGTTGGTGCGACCGGCTGTAGTTGTGATCGTGGCCGGAGAGGATGAGGTCGACGGACTTGCCGATCAGCATGTCCGTGATCGTGGGATCGGACGAGCAGCCGTGCGCCCCCACCGTCAGACAGGGCATGTGCATGGACACGACGACCCACTTGCCAGCCGCTTTGCCCGCGTCGATCCAGTCTTTGAGTTCCTCGCGCTCGACGGTGCCGCGAGCGTAAGTCCTTGTGCCGGAGGGCAGGGCGATGTTCGGCGCGATGCCGATGAGGCGCATGTTGCCCCGGTCGGCATACCAGTGGCCCTCAGCGTAGGACCCGGACACCGACCACAGGTCAGGGAGGCAGGAGGCGTAGGCCGCGAAGGCCCCGTCGCCGTCCTGCGCCTCGTGGTTGCCGGGCAGGAGCTGTGCGCCGGCCGGGATCCTGGACCGGACGAACGCGCAGTATTCGGCCTCGCGCGCCGGGTCATAGGCCAGGTCGCCCACGATGAGCGCGGTGCGGGCTCGCGCCATTCCAGCCAGCACCTGAGCTGCGGCAGGGTCGTCGATCCCCGTGTCGCCAGTCACCGCGAGATCCGGGGTGGTCGTTGACGGGGTGCTCGTCGCGGTCGGCGTGGCCGTGGGCGTCGTGCGTGCGACGAGCCGCAGCTGCACGGCCTCAGCGCGGCGTCCCTGCCCGGTCGTGCCGCAGGTCGAGCCGTCGCGCACCCACGGCAGCCAGCCGATGTTGGCGACGTGGGCGCGGCACTCGACGCTGTAGGCCAGCGCCGACGCGCCGGACAGGCGGACCTGCACGGCCTCCAGTTGCCGGGCTTGGCCAGTCGTCCCCGCCGTGAATGCGGGTCCGACCCATGCCATCCAGCCGATGTTGGCGACGTGCGCGCGGTACTCGATGTCGCCGGCGAGGGTGCCGCCAGAAATCCGCAGCGCCTCCATCTGTCGGGATTGACCCGTCGTCCCTGCCGTGGCGGGGGATGCGACGTCCGGCAGCCACCCGAGCGAGGAGACGTGCGCGCTGTAGATCAGCGCGGGCGGTGCGGCCAAGGCCATCGGCGCGAGGACCACAAGAGGCAGGGCGAGGGCAGCGAGAATCGCGGCGAGACGACGCATGGGTGAATCTCCTTGTTGGACAGGGGGATTAGTACGAGATGCGGTAGACGTCGAGATATCCGGTCCACTTGATGGTTGAGCCGGAGGTGTGGAAGACCGCGACCGAGATCGTGTCTCCGGCAGCAAGCGGCACCGTCGCGGAGACGGAAACGAGGTCCTCACCGGGCGAGGTGAACGGCGTCCGGTAGATACGGCCGGCCGCCGTGATTTGCGCATAGCAGCGGCCGCCGAGAGCGGCGGCCGCGTCGAGCTGGGCCGTGATCGCGTACAGCCCGCCCATCCCTGCGGGGATGGTCACGGTGCCGGAGGTCGGCGTGAGGAAGCCGTGGGTATCGAGACCCTCGGTGGTCCAGGTGATGGTCGTTTGCGAGCCGGAGCCCACTGACTGCCCAGACGTGCGGGACCACGATCCGCCCGCCCGGACCGGCGACAACAGACGCGCCGTCGACCCGTCCGTGAGGACGTCAACATAGGTCCCCGCGACGGCCGCGCCGTGAGCCGAGATCACCCGCCCTTCGGGCAGCTCCACCCGGCACTGCGCCGGGGTCGGGGCGACGTCGGCCACGATGGTGCCCCGCTCCACCCGCCACAAGGGGCCAGGCTTGAAGAGTGCGGCGATCTCGTCGGCGCTCACCACTGCCTCGCCATCATCCGTACTGACATCGGCTCGGGCGCGCGGTCACGCCCCGCGAGGGTGAGGGTCCAGCCCGCGACCCGGTACGGACCGGACACGGCCGCCTGGGCGCGGCGCAACAGCACGAGGTCGCCATAGGCGAGATCCGGCCTGGCCGGGACGGTGACGCTCACCGACGACTGTGGCTTGCTCCACCGCTGGCCAGACAGAGCAGCCAGCGAGGTAGCGGCGGCGGCCGTTGTGACAGTGGATGATTGGATTCGCATCTCGTAGGTCAACGCCTGCGAGTCAGCGTCGGGGTTGTCCCACACGCCGACGACGGGGGGCGAGACATCCGGAGACGATGACACGACGATGACACGGCGCGGGATCGAGGACGTCCTGATCTCGACGTCCAGATCCGTTACGGGGCAGGAGGGGCCTTCCTGCCAGTCGGCCGCGACCGTCTCCGGGGTCGGCTGACGTGCGGCGGTGATGACGCCCCAACGGTCGGTCCTCACGACCATGCCACCGGCTGCGGCGATCTCTCGCCAGTCGTCCGCAGGGTCGCGGTCCCACAAGTCGAAGACCGCGGGGAGTGTCGCCGTGGACGGCTCGATCGACACGGGAAAGCCCGGCGCGACAGCCGCGAATAACGTTGCCAGTGCATCGGATACGGTCATCCCGCCGACCGAGATCACCGACGCCCCATAGCCGCCACGGCGCGCCACCGCCAGCGGGTCGAGCCCATCCACGGTGATCGACAGGGACCCGCTGTCTTTGATCCTCGGGTCGGTGACACAGAAGGTCCCTACCGGGATCTCTGACCACGTGCCGTCATCGAGCACCCGCCACCACACCCGCAAGCGAGTGGACGAGCGGCCGTCGAGTGTGTCCGCCGACGTCAGCGGGACCATGCTTGGGTCCGACAGCGCGAATGCCGCCGACCATGCCTCCGTGCGGTCGCCGTCATAGTCGATCCGCACGCCGTCCACTGGGACATCCCCGAGCGACTGGCCGGAGACACTGACTGCCTCGGCGCGGTAGTCCACGACCCGGAGCGGGTCAGTGACCGCGGACGCCCACGTCACGGCTGCTCAACCCACGACATGGGGATGAGGCGGTGTGGGATAGCCACCTGTGCGAGGCGCTCCCATGAGCGCGGGGTGGTCCGCGCGACCCGCTTTGCCGCAGTGGCGAGGCCATCCTCGGGCGGAAACACGATCCAGAAGACGGCGTGTGCGTCGAGCCACGCCAGCAGCGCGTCACGTTCGGCTGCCGTCGTCGTGACCCACACGACCGTGCCTCGCTCGCCAGCCTCCGGGGTCCGGTCGACGCGCGCCGACGATGCCCCGAGGCCATAGGTGACGGAGACGGATTGGACGATTTCGCGGGGTCCGTCGCTCTCCATGGGGGCATCCAGGTAGACGGACCTGTCGCCGTCGTCCACGACGTAGCACCCGGCGGGGGTCGCGGTGATCGACGCAACCGACGACCACGCCGACTGCATCAGCACACCGTCGACCGTGGTCGCCTGACGGGCACGGAACGACACCGTTGACCCGGTGGCAGCAAGCGGCGACGGGATGCCCGCGATGGACGTTCCGGCCGCGACCCGCGTCGTCAGCGGCGTCCAGTTGATGCCGTCGAGCCGCTGCTCGACCTCGACCGTGTTCCCCGCCGTGAGCCCGCTCACCGAGACGGTGGGGGGCGTCGTGGCCGACGACGCGGTGACGGTCGGGGTCGCCGGCGGAGTCCACGACACGGTGAATGCGGCCGACGAGAGGGTCCGAGAAACCCCACCCGTCTGCCAGACCCGCACCCACGCCTTGAGGGACGCGCCGTTAGTCCGCCACCGTCGCGGGCGCCGTGTCAGGGCTAACCGTGTTGGCGAGCACTCCCGAGGTCCACAGCGGGGCGACGGTGGGGTCCGTGTCGGCCGCCGCGCAAATCCATACCTGATGCGCGGTCAACACGCCAGAGCCAGCGGTCGCGGCCCACGTCACAGCGGGCGACAGGTCACCGGCAGGAGACGAGACCGTCACCGACGAGACCGTAGGCGGCGCAATCGGATTGAGCGCACGCTCCGAGGAGTAGACGCTCCACCCGTTGGCGTCCTGGGTGGCCACGGCCCACGTGTATGCCGCGCCCGCGGTGAGCGCGCTCGCGTTGAGGGTCGCGGCTGTGGAGGCCGTAGCCACGGATTGCTCTGTCGTCTGGAGCGCCCCAGCGCCGTCAATCCACCGGATCGTCGCGCCAGTCGTCAGGCGCACGCGACGGCCCGTCTGGGCAAAGGACGACTGGTGATCCCAACCGAATGTCAGCGCCAGCGTCTGGTCCACCGACGCGCCAGCCTCAGGGGCTGTCAGGATCGGGGCGGCGGGAGCAGTGGCCGGAAGCACCTCGTAGGAGTAGCTGGTCGCACCCGACCCCATCGATGGGACGGCAGCCCAGCCAGCACCGGACGCGAGAGCGTACGCGGCCTGGTAGTAACCGTTTTCGTCGGTCCACTCGGTGCCCAGGCGATACGTCGCCGGGGCGATAGACGACGCCGAGCGAGCCGACTCGACGTAGAGATACGACCCCGCGCCCTGGACCGTCAAGCCATTCTGGGTCGACGTCCGGCCGATGCCCTTCGCCTGATGAAACCTGGAGCTTGACGTGGCTCGCGTTGACGATGAGGGCCGTCGCCACGTCCGCCGACGTGAGAATCTTCCAGTAGGACTTGTGCCCACAGGGCGTCCAACCGGCCGTCTGGGGGCCGTTATTCGCGTACGACCCGCCGCAGTGGACGAGCGCGAGATCGCCGGCTGCCGACCCTGCGGG
>JADJIB010000019.1 GCA_016707175.1 Candidatus Phosphoribacter hodrii | reverse complement strand
GGTGGAGAAATACAGGCGGTCGCCCATGGGAACGCCGTCGATGGTCTTGTCCCAGATGGCGTTGACGTCGGCAGGTGGTGAGGGGCATGTTTTCGTCCTCCTGAGTGGTGATTACGGCGGCGAAGAAGGCGGGTGTTGGCGCGGGCCACGAACTGCGGCGTGATCCCCCACGACGCGATGGCGCGCATGAGGGCGCGGAAGTTCGGTCCGGGAGTCCAGTACCGCGTGAATCCGTCTGGCATGGAACAGAATTCGATCTGAATGCAGACCGTCCCGACCTTGTTGCACGAGATATCTCGGTGCCACGTCGAAGCGCTCGGGCCGAACGGTCGAGCGCGAAGTACTGCCCGGAGTCGGTCCGTGGCCCAGTCGTAGAGCACGTGCGGTTCGGCCATCTTGTCCGTCAGACTCGATGCATGGCATCGAACGATCCGGGCCGGGAGACGGTGACGTGGCAGATGGCCCGCGGCGGACCGACGCCGGACATGGTGCCGGCGCGCCGGACGGGGTGAGTTGCTCAGCCTCGGCTATCCATCGCTCAGGCATCAGTCCTCCAGTCGATCGATCAGGGCCAGGAGTTGCCGCGCGCACTCACGTCCCGCCTCGGCCCGCCCGGATGCTGCGGCAGCGGCGGAACCGGTGCGGCCGTGGGCTACCCGAGACGCCGAGTTGGCGGCGGCCTCCCAGCGGCGGGCCAAGTCGGCGAGGCGGGCACGCAGGCCGCCCACGTCAGCCGCCGGCGAATCGCTGCACGACGGCCCATGCGACCGTGCCACCAGTGCCGAGCAGCGCGGCGACGACCGCGAAGACGAGACGCCGCCCGAGGTCCCGCATCTCCTCGACCTCGGTCTTGAGCGCGTTGACGACGTCCCGGTCCGCTTTGGCCGCGAGTGCGGTCTCGGTGTTGCGGTGCACCTGGTCATGCACGTCGCGGCGCACGTAGGTCGAGTCGAGCCGGTCGTTGAGGCTCTTGAGGTCCGTTGCGATGGCATCAAGCCGCCGGATGACCTCAGCGTGTGTGGGCTCCGGCAGGGTCGTGGTCACTGGGCTCACCGAGCGACCACGAACGAGTCGCTGTATGCCGTGTTGCCCGCGTCCGCGACGTAGCGGGCGGTCAGGGCCGTTGGCGTCGCGGTGATCTCCAGGTGCCCAAACGCAATCCCGCCCGGCGAGTTGGTTCCGCTTGCCGTGGCTGCCCACGCAGGCAGCGGGGAGGCGACGGTTCGGGCGTTGTGCCCGCCGGCGCCCACGGTGACCAGCACCGATCCGGCGCCCGCGGCGAACGTTCCGTCGCGGTCCACGACGACGGGAGCCGCTGCCGTTCCGGTGAGTTGGTGCGACCGGCTGTAGTTGTGGTCATGGCCGGAGAGGATGAGATCCACGCCCTTGCCGAGGAGCATGTCGGTGATCGTGGGATCGGACGAGCAGCCGTGCGCCCCCGACCGTCAGACAGGGCATGTGCATGGACACGACGACCCACTTGCCAGCCGCTTTGCCCGCGTCGATCCAGTCTTTGAGTTCCTCGCGCTCGACGGTGCCGCGAGCGTAAGTCCTTGTGCCGGAGGGCAGGGCGATGTTCGGCGCGATGCCGATGAGGCGCATGTTGCCCCGGTCGGCATACCAGTGGCCCTCAGCGTAGGACCCGGTCACCGACCACAGGTCGGGGAGGCACGAGGTATAAGCGCTGAATGCCCCGTCCCCGTCCTGCGCCTCGTGGTTGCCGGGCAGGAGCTGTGCGCCGGCCGGGATCCTGGACCGGACGAACGCGCAGTATTCGGCCTCGCGCGCCGGGTCATAGGCCAGGTCGCCCACGATGAGCGCGGTGCGAGCGCGCGCCATTCCAGCCAGCACCTGAGCCGCTGCGGGGTCATCAATCCCCGTGTCGCCAGTCACCGCGAGGTCAGCGGCGGGAGCCGTGGTCGTTGACGGGGTGCTCGTCGCGGTCGGCGTGGCCGTGGGCGTCGTGCGTGCGACGAGCCGCAGTTGCACGGCCTCAGCGCGGCGTCCCTGCCCGGTCGTCCCGCATGTCGAGCCGTCCTTGACCCACGGCAGCCAGCCGATGTTGGCGACGTGGGCGCGGCACTCGACGCTGTAGGCCAGCGCCGACGCGCCGGACAGGCGGACCTGCACGGCCTCCAGTTGGCGGGCCTGGCCGGTGGTGCCAGCCGTGAATGCGGGTCCGACCCATGCCATCCAGCCGATGTTGGCGACGTGGGCGCGGTAGCTCAGGTCAGACCCGAACGTCCCCCCGGCGATCCGCAAAGCCTCCATCTGTCGGATTGACCCGTCGTCCCGGCCGTGGCGGGGGATGCGACGTCCGGCAGCCACCCGAGCGAGGAGACGTGCGCGCTGTAGATCAGCGCGGGCGGTGCGGCCAAGGCCATCGGCACCAGCACCGCGAGCAGCAGGGCGGGGGCAGCGAGAATCGCGGCGAGACGACGCATGGGTGAATCTCCTTGTTGGACAGGGGGATTAGTACGAGATGCGGTAGACGTCGAGATATCCGGTCCACTTGATGGTTGAGCCGGACGCGTGGTGGACCGCCACCGAGATGGTGTCCCCAGCGGCGAGCGGCAACGTCGCCGAGACGGCAACCAGGTCCTCACCGGGCGAGGTAAACGGCGTCCGGTAGATACGGCCGGCCGCCGTGACCTGCCCGTAGCAGCGGCCACCGAGAGCGGCGGCCGCGTCGAGCTGGGCCGTGATCGCGTACAGCCCGCCCATCCCTGCGGGGATGGTCACGGTGCCGCTCGTCGGCGTCAGGTAGCCGTGGGTATCGAGACCCTCGGTTGTCCACGTGATGGTGGTCTGCGAGCCGGAGCCCACCGATTGGCCGGAGGTGCGGGACCACGACCCACCCGCCCGGACCGGCGACAGCAGACGCGCCGTCGACCCGTCCGTGAGGACGTCAACATAGGTCCCCGCGACGGCCGCGCCGTGAGCCGAGATCACCCGCCCTTCGGGCAGCTCCACCCGGCAGTGAGCCGGGGTCGGGGCGACGTCGGCCACGATGGTCCCGCGCTCGACCCGCCACAAGGGGCCAGGCTTGAAGAGCGCGGCGATCTCGTCGGCGCTCACCATTGCCTCGCCATCATGCGGACCGACATGGGCTCGGGGGCGCGGTCACGCCCCGCGAGGGTGAGGGTCCAGCCCGCGACCCGGTACGGACCGGACACGGCCGCCTGGGCGCGGCGCAACAGCACGAGGTCGCCATAGGCGAGATCCGGCCTGGCCGGACGGTGACGCTCACCGACGACTGTGGCTTGCTCCACCGCTGGCCAGACAGAGCAGCCAGCGAGGTAGCGGCGGCGGCCGTTGTGACAGTGGATGATTGGATTCGCATCTCGTAGGTCAACGCCTGCGAGTCAGCGTCGGGGTTGTCCCACACGCCGACGACGGGGGGCGAGACATCCGGAGACGATGACACGACGATGACACGGCGCGGGATCGAGGACGTCCTGATCTCGACGTCTATGTCCGTTACCGGGCAGGAGGGGCCTTCCTGCCAGTCGGCCGCGACCGTCTCCGGGGTCGGCTGACGAGCGGCGGTGATGACGCCCCAGCGGTCGGTGCGGACGACCATGCCACCGGCTGCGGCGATCTCTCGCCAGTCGTCCGCAGGGTCGCGGTCCCAGAGGTCGAAGACCGCGGGGAGTGTCGCCGTGGAGGGTTCGATCGACACCGGGAAGCCCGGGGCAACGGCCGCGAAAAGCGTTGCTAGCGCGTCAGATACGGTCATCCCGCCCACAGGGATGACGGCCGCACCATAGCCGCCCGTGCGCGCCACCGCGAGCGGGTCGAGCCCATCCACGGTGATGGACAGGGACCCGCTGTCTTTGATCCTCGGGTCGGTGACACAGAAGGTCCCTACCGGGATCTCTAGCCACGTGCCGCCGTCGAGCACCCGCCACCACACGCGCAGGCGGGTAGCCGAGCGTCCGTCGAGCGTGTCCGCCGACGTCAGCGGGACCATGCTTGGGTCCGACAGCGCGAATGCCGCCGACCATGCCTCCGTGCGGTCGCCGTCATAGTCGATCCGCACCCCGTCGACTGGGACATCCCCGAGCGACTGGCCGGAGACACTGACGGCCTCGGCGCGGTAGTCCACGACCCGGAGCGGGTCCGTGACCGCTGTCGCCCAGGTCACGGCTGCTCAACCCATGACATGGGGATGAGCCGGTGTGGGATAGCCACCTGTGCGAGGCGCTCCCACGAGCGCGGGGAGGTGCGAGCGACCCGCTTCGCCGGGGTCGCCAGACCGTCCTCGGGCGGGAACACGATCCAGAAGACGGCGTGTGCATCGAGCCATGCCAGCAGCGCGTCCCGGTCGGTAGCGGTGTCCGTTACCCACACCACCGAACCTCGCTCGCCGGCCTCCGGGGTCCGGTCGACGCGGGCAGCCGACGCACCCAGCCCGTAGGTGACAGAGATGGATTGGACGATCTCTGTGTCCCCGAGCGTGTAGAAGTGAGCGACCAAATAGACGGACCGGTCGGTGTCGTCCACGACGTAGCACCCGGATGGGGTGGCCGTGATCGACGCAACCGACGACCACGCCGACTGCATCAGCACACCGTCGACCGTGGTCGCCTGACGGGCACGGAACGACACCGTTGACCCGGTGGCAGCAAGCGGCGACGGGATGCCCGCGATGGACGTTCCGGCCGCGACCCGCGTCGTCAGCGGCGTCCAGTTGATGCCGTCGAGCCGCTGCTCGACCTCGACCACGTTCCCCGCCGTGAGCCCGCTCACCGAGACGGTGGGGGGCGTCGTGGCCGACGACGCGGTGATGGTCGGGGTCGCCGGCGGAGTCCACGAGACCGTGAATGCAGCCGACGAGAGGGTCCGATAGACCCCGCCGGTCTGCCAGACCCGCACCCACGCCTTGAGGGACGCGCCGTTGGTCCACGCCACCGTCGCGGGCGCCGTGTCGGGGCTAACCGTGTTGGCGAGCACTCCCGAGGTCCACAGCGGGGCGACGGTGGGGTCCGTGTCGGCGGCCGCGCAAATCCATACCTGATGCGCGGTCAACACGCCAGAGCCAGCGGTCGCGGCCCACGTCACAGCGGGCGACAGGTCACCGGCAGGAGACGAGACCGTCACCGACGAAACAGTCGGCGGCGCAATGGGATTGAGCGCACGCTCAGCGCTGTACGCGGACCAGCCGTTGGCATCCTGTGTCGCCACAGCCCACGTGTATGCCGCGCCAGCGGTGAGCGCGGCAGCGTTGAGAGTGGCCGTCGTGGAGGCCGTAGCGACGGACTGCTCAGTCGTCTGGAGCGCCCCAGCGCCGTCAATCCACCGGATCGTCGCGCCAGTCGTCAGGCGCACGCGACGGCCCGTCTGGGCAAAGGACGACTGGTGATCCCAACCGAATGTCAGCGCCAGCGTCTGGTCCACCGACGCGCCAGCCTCCGGGGACGTGAGGATCGGGGCGGCGGGAGCAGTGGCCGGGAGCACCTCGTAGGAGTAGGACGTCGCGCCCGACCCCATCGAGGGGACGGCAGCCCAGCCAGCACCGGACGCGAGAGCGTACGCGGCCTGGTAGTAACCGTTTTCGTCCTGCCACTCGGTGCCCAGGCGATACGTCGCCGGGGCGATAGACGACGCCGAGCGAGCCGACTCGACGTAGAGATACGACCCCGCAGCCTGGACCGTCAGGCCATTCTGGGTCGACGTCCGGCCGATGCCCTGCGCCCCAGTGAAACCTGGAGCTTGACGTGGCTCGCGTTGACGACGAGGGCCGTCGCGATGTCCGCCGACGTGAGAATCTTCCAGTAGGACTTGTGCCCACAGGGCGTCCAACCGGCCGTCTGGGGGCCGTTATTCGCGTACTCCCGCCGCAGTGGACGAGCGCGAGATCGCCGGCTGCCGACCCTGCGGGCCAGGAGACCGACGTGCCAATGTTGGCAATCGATCCCTGGGTATATCCGCGGAGGCCGACAGCCATGTCAGGCCCTCCTAGCGGCAGTAAGAAGTTGGCCCGCGGCGTATCCGCTGATCCTGTCGATCCCAGTCAGCTCGACGCGGGCTCCGTTGATGGCGGCAGACACCGCAGCGGCCAGGTCGCCGGCGGACACGCCACCCGATGCGCCGCCGGACACCGCCGACGCTGCTGCGGGGGCCGACCGCGAGATGAGCCCACCATCGGCAAACCGCATGGCGTTGATCGCATGGAGGGTGTCGACGCCGTAGTGGTTGACTGCGGCGGCCTTGATCATGTATTCGCCGTTCGACGCCCAGATCGGAATGTCGTCCGACGTGCCGGTGCCAGGACCAGTGATGTGGCCGCCGCCGGCGTATCCGGGGTCCACTCGATCCTGTTGGGCCGCGATCCTCAGGGTGATTGTCCTGGACGACCAGTAGCTGAACAGCCCCTGGAGTGCCCGAGTCGCGGCCGAGGTGTCGGCGCTGATCTGGGTCGCCCGAACAGCCGGAATCGCCAGCAGTTGATCGGCGTACTTCCGCGCCTCCGTGCCGGACATGCCGAACTTGACGGCCATCGCCTCGATCTGGGCGCGGGAGGCCTCGACGGTCTTCGAGAGGTCCGCTTGAGACGCGCCGTTGGCCTGCATGGCCGACACATTGTCAATCGCGCTACGGGTCATCCCGTCGAGCGCCCGCTCGGCGTCACGCTGCGCCTGAGCCTGCTCGGCGGTCGACAGCTTGTGGTTGCCCTGCGCCTTGCGGTTGTCCTCGATGGCTGCCGTTGCGGCCGCAATCGACTCCTGCCACTGGCGGTTTGCCTCGCGCGCATCCAAGATGGGCGACGCGAAACCCTTGATGGCGTCGGCGTAGGCCTTGGTCGCCTCGGTCGCCTGCGTCGCGGCATCGAGGTAGTCCTCGACCGCGATGACGGTCGGTGAGGTCGACTTGGTCATGCCGTCCTGAGCGATCTTCGCCTGCTCCAGCGCGGCGGCATACTGCGGGAAGGCCTGCCGCAACCGCTCCAGCGGAATACCTTGACGGGTCGCCTCATCGGTGAGCATCGCGAACGTTTTTGCAGCCTGCTCAGCCTTGCCGCCCTGGACGAATCCCGAGAGTGCCTTATCGAGTTGCTCGAAGAACGCGATACGAACCAGTTGACTGCCGACTCAAGGCTCTGCGAGAGGCTGCGCAGAGCGTCGTTAGCCCCGCTGCCGGTCTTGATGAGGGCCGTGTCTAGGGAGCCGCCCAAGCGCTCGATGTCGCCGCGGAGGTTGTCGGTCAGGCGGGCGGCCTGGTCGGCGGCGAATCCCGAGTCATTGACCTTGTTGGTCCAGTCAGCGATGCCGTTTGAGCCCTGGTCGTAGAGCACGGCCGCCGCGCGCACGGCGTCACTGCCGAAGATGGTGGCCAACGCCGAATTGCGCTGCTCGACAGTGAGTTTCGACAGCTTGGTCTGCAACTGGCCTGCGAAGTCGCTCATGCCGACGAACTGACCCGAGGCGTCGTACGCCGAGAGGCCCAGTTCCTCCATGAGGTCGGCGGCCTCTTTGGACTGCGGGGTGAGCCGCTGGAGCATCGACTTGAACGACGTGCCCGCGTCGCTGCCGATCAAGGCCAGCAGAGGCGAACGCCGCGAGGGTGCCCGTCGTCTCCTCGATGGACACGCCGGTCTGGGAGGCCACGAGCCCGGACTGCTTGAGGGCCATGCCCATGTCCTCGACCGAGCCCACAGCCTTGCCCGCGCCGGCCGACAGCAGGTCAGCGACGTGCCCGACCTGATCTCCCGCGAGGTTGAACTGCTTCATGGCGACAGCCGAGAGTTCGGCGGCAGCAGCGACGTCCATCTGACCCGACGCGGCGAGCGACAGGGCACCCGTGAGCCCACCGTCAAGGATCTCGGCAGTGGTCAGGCCCGCCTTGCCGAGTTCGGTGATCGCGGCAGCCGCTTCGGTCGCGGAGTACTGAGTGTCAGCCCCAGCCGCCATTGCCGCGTCACGAAGGGAGGCGAGGTCGCGAGCGCTGGCCTTGGTCGCGGCACTGGCGGCCGACATGGCCTGGTCGAAGTCCGCGAACCGCGAGACCGCGAACCCGACGCCCGCGGCGATGGCCAGGCCAGCGACCGTGACCGACTGACCGACCGTCGCCCAGTCCGCCTTGTGCTTGGCGGCGCTGTCACCAACCTTGCCCGTGAAGTCACGGGTCGCGTCGCCAGCGGACTTGATGCCGGCGAGGTAGCCCGAGACGTCAGCCTTGAGCTTGACCGAGAGGGATCTGTCACGGGCCACGTATCAGGCACCCCTCTCTGCGTATCCTCAAGTCATGTACCTGCTGCCGAAGACCGAGACCGAAGCGCGCAACACGACCGTCGCGGGCGTTCTGCTCGCAGTGATTGGCCTGTTCGTGACGCCCGCCTTGGCCGTGGTCGGGGTGGTCTGCGTCCTGACCGGGGTCATCGGCTGGGTGACCATCGCCCGCAGTGCGTCGGCCGAGAATCAGCGCCGTTCGGTCGAGAAGTAGATGCCGGGTGGCATCGGGTCGGACCCCAACTGCTTGACCATGCCCGCCTGACGCTCCCCGGCTGCCTGGCACGCGAGACAGCGCATGGACGTAGCGCCATACTCGCCGCGGTGTTCCGTCGAACGACTCGTGCCGTGGATGCCCACAGCCGGAACAGAGCGAGTCGAGATAGGACTGCCACGCAAGGGCCGCGAGCGTGTCGCTCGACAGCCATATCGAGCCGGGCTTACGCCTGCCGAGCAACACGCTCACGGGTTGCCCCAATGAGGCCGCCGTCTTGAGCGTGTTCCTCGCTGTCAGCGCCGACGCGGACGAGAGGCAGCCGACGAGAAAGGGACCGTGACGGCGAGGCCCTGCTGAGCAGCGAGGCACGCCGACGTGATCGTCTGGGCGAAGTAGCCGTCACCGATTGCGTCTCGGATCGACCGCAACTTCTCCGGCGTCATCAGGCGGGGCGATGATCTGCTCGGCCATGATGGCGAAGGTCCGCCCTCCGGTCCTTGACCTTGTGGCGGATCGCCTCGACCCGTTCTTCCGGGGATCGACGCGATCTTGAATCGTGCTGACTGGACGCTTCCATCTCCTCGCGCAGCGCGTCAGCGCGGGCGTTGAGTTCGTCGCGGTCGGACTCGTCGGCGTCGGCCGCGAGCGCGTCGAGTTCATCGATCTCGGCCTGGAGGTGCGGCTTGCCGTAGACCTCCACCATCTTTGTCACGCGGGAAGCGCCGGCCAGCCACTCGTCGACATTGAACGTCGCGGGAACCAGTTCGCCGCTCATGCCTGCATCATCCCCTCGGGCTTCTCGTCCTCGGGGCCGGTCCAGCCGCCAGGGGCATATCTGGGGTCCGGTTCACAGAGACGCAAGTCCTCGATGTCCTTGCGTCCGGCGCTCAGGCAAGCCTTGATGTAGGCGTCCAGCGGCGACCCGGGTTCGGGGTGTCGCGGGACTACGAAGTCGGGGAACTGCGGGCGGTCCTGAGGTTTCGCATCCTGAGGTGCATCCTGCTCAGTGGGGTCGTACGGGATGCGCATCGTGTGGAACGTCACGTTGTGTCCAGCGCCGAGCCGGGGCGGCCCATCGTCGAGCACATCGACCTCGATGCACCGAGGGACCATCCGCATCCCCTTGACCTGCTCGGGCCGGAACCCGCAGTCGGCAATGAACTTCACGATGACGGAGTAGGGCAACCGCTCAACAACGGTGACGGTGGGCATGGTGACTCCAATCGGCAGTATCGGCAGCGGGATTCGGCAGAGGTGGGGTGCTGCGCTGCCGATGTCGCTGCACCCCACCCCGTTCGTGGGGTCAGGTGACCAGCGCGACGTTGCGCTTGACCTCGGAGATGACCGAGACGGCACACTTGGCCATCTGGTCCTCGTTGTCCGCGCCGACCTGCGGGACGGCCACGCCGACCTCGATCGGGAAGACCCAGACCTTGTCGCCGACCGCGGCAGCGGTGTCGACGGACTTGCCGATCCGCAGCACGAGGTAGCCGGTCCAGCCGTCCTTGACGAGATCCCAGACCTTGTTGAGCGCGGTCGAGCCGGCACCGCTCTGCGGGTCGGCGGCGAACACGAAGTCGTCGATCGTGAAGGTCAACTTCCCGAGCCGCTCGTAGGACTGGACGGTGCAGAACCGCTCGTTGCGGACCTTGTCGTAGGTCGCGGACGGGCCGCCCCACGACTTGCCGAAGATGCACTCGGCAGCGACCGACGGGGCCGCGTTCACCTCGGTCGCGAGCTTGGGGGCGGCCGTGTCGGCGATGGTGGTGACGAGCTTGGCCGTCCAGTAGCCGACGGACGGGATTCCGGTGGGCACGGTGGGCATGGGTTACTCCTTGTCCTGGGTGGGCGCGGTGGGCGCGACGGTCGGCTTGCGGCGGGGTGCGCGCACCCGCTTGGGCTTGCTCACGCCCGCGCTGACGGCGGTGCCGTCTTTGGCGACGGGGTACTTGGTGGGGATGTCCCGCCCGTAGTCGTCCACTGCGGGACGATCGAGCGGAGTGAGACCGAGCCGTGCGGCCCAGTCGGCTGACGTGGTGTATTCGGCCCCGTTGTCCGGGTCCTTGACGCGCACGCGGTCGGACATGGCACCCCTTCCGGGCGTGGTGAAGCGCCCCGTCTCCGGGGTGCGGTGGGTTGGTATCGGCAGGACCCGCGCGGGGCGGGGAATCAGGGCTGGTACGCGAGCGTGTAGCGCTCGACGGCCTGCATCACGACGTCATCCGGCAAGGAGTCATCGGGGGTCGGTGCGTAGGACGCCAGGTGGTCCATGAACCACGTCGCACGGCCCACGGCGGGCCGGAAGTCCGTGAGTGCATCCACGACCTTCCGAGAGCCCCACAGGGCCTCACGGGCAGCCTGACGACGGTCAGGAGAGCGAGAGATGGACTTGACGTCCACGGACGCGGTGCGACGGTCTGCGAGGCCAGAGAGGTTGCCCGAGGATGTCTCCCCGACGCTGCCCGTCACGAGCAGGTACGTGTCTGGCAGCGGGCCGTCAGGGACGCCGTAGCGGTAGACCGCGCGGGCCGCGCCGACGACAGACTCGATCCGGGCGGCGACGGGCTCGACGACATCCTCAGCCAATGTCCTCAGCCACCTTCCCGAGGTAGTCGAGCATCGTCTCGGCCTCGGCGTCGGCGGCGAGCATCGGCTCAGGGAGGCGGGCGCCGGTCTTGGAGTTTCCCAGGTAGAGCAGCGCTAGCGAGCCCGAACCGCCCTTCTCGGGGCCAATCTCGGCGACCAACTCGTCGCCCTGCAACTCGACATCGAACGTGATCGAGCGAGGGAAGCCGGGGGCGTGAGCGACGCCTTGGGCTTCATCCTGGAGGCGCTTCTTGACGTTGAGCGCGCCCTTCTTGACGACCTGCCGCTGGGCGAGGACGACCTTCGCGCCCTGGTGGTCCAGGTCGCGGGCGAAATCCTCGAGATCCCCGAAGTCCAGGCTCACGCGCGTGCCACCTCGACGCAGCGCAGACGACGCGCGGTCGCGTCGGTCTGCGAGTGTGGGCCGGTGACCTTGAGGTCCCGGCCAGTCAGCGCAGGGTCTCCTGCGCAGTGGTCCATATGCACGTTCGCGCCGAGCATGTCGTTGGGCGTCCCATCGACCGGGATGGAGAGGATCGCACCCATGAGGGTCCAGTCCGCGTCGCCGGCGAGGGCCTCGCGCTCGGCCACGTTGGGGCGACGGACACGGCAGGGGCCGGAGTAGAGGGTGACCGGAGCGCCGGGCGGGACGTATATGCCGCTGGCCTCATCCCACTCACCAGCGCTGGGCCGGGTGATCGTGCAGAAGTCGCGCATCATCGACACGGCCTGATCGCGCAACTCTGGGAGAGCGGCGGCGATGTCTGCGCCGAGGTCCATCACCAGCGCCGCTCGTAGCCAGCCGCGCACGCACGCTCCGCACGGGCGGCATACGTGTCCGGGGTCGATGTCGGGCGGATCGAGAACGCGCCACCAGTCGTCGCAGTCGCGGGGGTCAGGAGATCCAGCCACTCCGGCAAGATCGTGATCTGCCCCGCCCCAGACTCATACCGGCGAGACACGCGCCCGTCATCGACGGCGACCTCGACCTGGGTCGCATTGTCCGGCCGCTTGGCGGCTACGGCCTCGCGGACGACGTAATCGACATCGGCCGCGTTGAGCAGCCCTGTGTAGCCGTTGCGTTCGGCCCAGCGGTCGATAGCGCGGGTCGCGTCACCGATCCACAGTTCCCACTGGGAGACCTGGAGGTCGGTGGGGGAGGAGACGCCGAGCGTGGTCGCGACGTCATCGGTCGTGGTCGTCACGGCGTCTCCTCCCTACATCAGGCCCGAGCGCGCTTCGGCGCGGGCTTCTCGTCGTCGGCCTCGGAGTCGTCCGCGTCGTCGGCGGGCTTCTCGTCGTCGGCCTTGATGAGGTGGTCGCCAACCTGGTCGGCGGCCCACTCGGGGATCTCGTCGCCAGCCAGGAGCACGACAGCCTCGTACCCCTTGCGGACGATCGTGGTTGCGTTGACCGTCGCCATGTCAGACCACCGTGATGGTCATCGAGGCGTTGGCGTTGGCCAGCACCGGCTCTCCGATGCTGTCGCCCTGCACCTCGATGGAGGACCCAACCGAGTCCTCCTTGAAGACGCCGCAGACGATGCCCGGCTGCTCGTCGGGCTGGATGTCCCACGAGTCGAAGCCCGCAGAGACCGTGCGGCCCCAGTAGGTCGCGCCGAGGAGCGACCCGTTCTGGTCGTCCGGAGCGACCGCCTCGGGCAGGAAGTAGATCTTGTTCGAGGACAAGACCTTCGTCGTGACGCCGTTGACCGAGACCGAGCGGTCGTAGACCTCGATCGGCGGGATGCCCGCCGACTCAGCCAGCGCCAGGATCTCGGCCTTGAGGCCGGGGCGGGTCGCGCCACCAACCAGGGCCGTCGCGAACTGCGAGCCGGAAGCGTACGCGGCCCACGCAGTCGAGCCCATGACCACCGCTCCAGGAAGCGCGCCGTTGTTGTACGTCTTGTAGACGTCCAGCCAGGCGTTCATGGCCGTGATCCGATCCACGCCAGCCGTCGACCAGAGCGCAGCGGCCGTGATGGTCAGCGCGGCGTTGCGGCCGTAGTCGTCGTTGATCCAGACGTTCTCGGTGTCGACGACGACCTTGCCCTGCTCGATGGCGATGCCACGCGTCAGTTCCTGGCGCGAGGAGATGGCCTGCACGTTGCGGCGAATGGCCGCCTCGATGCTCTTGCGGATCCGGTCGTCGGAGAGGCGAGCCAGTTCCTTCTGGGTCATCTCGTCGATCGGCTCGTTGCGGGCGATCGAGGGCAGGTCGATCGTCTTGCGGACGAGTCCCTGGCCCTTCCCGATCTCCGGGGGAGCGTTGAACTCGCGGTAGGCCGCGACGTCCACGAGACCCGACGAGCCCGGGTAGAACCGAACGTGGTCGCTGTCGACGAACACGTTCGGCAGGTAGCGGGCGAGGGTGCCGCCCTTGCTCTGCTCGATGAGGTACTGCTCATCGCGCGCGATGCCCGTCGCCTCGACGGGGGTCATGAGGTCAGTCCACAGAGGCATGGGTCATCAGCTCCAGTAGGCGAACTGCGGCTGGGCCGCGGTGGTGGGCACGACGAAGCTGGCGAGGATCGCCACGACCTTCGCCGTCTTGACGTTGCCCCGGACGACGACCGCGCAGTTGACGTCCTCGACGCCATCCGTCTTGACGTCGCCCTTGAGGAAGCCGAGGCGCGCGCCGACAACGTCGGCCCAGGGGCGGATGACGTCGCGGTCGTCGATGCGGACAGGGAGTCCGCTCGGGAAGTAGCCGTTCGGGTAGTGCGTGCCAGCCACGAACGTGGAGACGTCCAGGACGCCCGTCACGGCGGCATCGAGGCCGTCCGTGTTGAGCAGCCAGGAGTAGTCGCCAGTGCCGTAGGTGGAGGTCGTGAGACCGGGCATTGGGTTCTCCTCTCAGGAGATTCAGGTGGTGGTCTTGGCGCGCGCCGCGCGTCGGTCATCCATGACCTGCGTGACGCTGGTGGGGCGCACGGCCCCGCCCCCGCCCCTGCCCTGTGAGGGGTCCGGCTTGGGGGTTCCCGGCTTGCCCGGCTTGGTCTTGGTGTCGCCTTCGTCGGCCTTGGGGGCCAATCGCGCGGCGAGGATCTCCATCGCTTCGGCGTCCGTTGCGGCCGCCAGAATCTTGAGGTCGTCGTCATCGGTGATCCCGTGACGGCGCGCGGCCTTCTCGACCGCGTTCTCGTGACGCAACCCGGCGAGTTCGTCGCGCACGGCGGCGATCACGTCGGAGTCGTCAGCCTTCTTGTCATCGACACCAGCGGCGACCTTGAGCGCGTCCCGGATGCCGTTGAGTTTGGTCTCTAGGTCGCGGTTGACCTTCTGCTGACCCTCGAACTTCGAGCGCCACTCGTCGTCGGCCTTGCCGCCCTCGGGCTTTGCGCCCTCGGTTCCGGCATCCGGCTTCTCTTCGACCTTCAGTGAGCCGCCTCCCGCGGGCTCTCCCTCGGTCGTGCTGAGCGGACCGAACGGCGCGAGGCCGAACGGAACGCCGTACTTGCGGATGCGCTTCGGCATCGGTCCTCCGTGGAGGTTGGTCCCATCGGCCTTGCGCCGCACGGGATGGTCTAGATGAGGTAGCCGTGCTGCTTGAGCAGCACGAGCGCTTCCTCTCGATTGCGGGCGGTCGCGTAGACGCCCTCGGGGCTCAGCCGCTGGGCACGGCCCTTCGGCTCGGCTCCCAGGCGCTTGCCTGCGATGCCTCGGCGGGTCGTGCCCTCGGTGGTGGTCATCCCGTTTCGGGCTGGCGTGTAGATGCCCTCGCGGGACACGTAGACGCGGTGCGAGTTGATGACCTGGTTCATGTCGGCCCCATCGGCGATGGCCTGCCGCTGCGCCTTGGTGAGGTCGCGGACGTCGCCGGGCTCGATCGCCTCGACGAGACCGTGAGTGGATCCGTCGCCGGTCGGCACGGCTCGGCAGAGACAGCCCGGGTGGCGGGGGAACGCGATGTCCTTGGATGCCTTACCAGCGAGCACCGCACAGCGTTGGCAGCAGCCAGGGTTGACCATGCGCACGTAGCGGATCCGCGGGCGGGCGGCGATTCCGACGCCGGTGGCGGCGCGGCCTGCGTCCCCGACCTGCGTCACCGTCATCATGTCCAGCCATGACCGGCCGCGCGCGAGGCGATCCCCGAGCGACTCAGCCAGCCCAGAGCGGGCGTGGACTACGGCCCCGTAGAGGGTCGAATCGAGGTCCCCGACCAACTGCCCGTCAACGCTGTATGCCCCAGTCAGTGCGCTGACGTTGACGGCACCGCTCGGGGTCGACGTGATCCGCTGCTCAGCCAGCGCTTGGCCGACGTAGGCCGACCCGTCACGGGCCGCGCCGATCTGCGCGGCAGTCATGAGGGCGACGATCCGAGGACCGACCCTCAGCCAGCCGCCGTCGAAGTCCGAGCCGATCGAGTCCCACTCGCGACGCACCGCCGCGGCAGTGACCGCGATGAGACGCTGCTGTGCTCGGGCGTGATCAGCCGTTGACCGGAGCATTGCCGGTCCCTGCGGCGAGGTTGCGGGTCGCGGCGACGATCGGGTCAGCGACCTGCTCAGCGGACAAGCGCTCGCGCTCCTGACGCTTGCGTGCCTCGTCCCAGCCGAGCATGTCCCACAGGCCCTCGACCGAGAGAGCGCCGACCTGCCGCATCTTGACCGCAGCGTCTGCGATCTGCGCCGTGGTCATCGTGGCCGGGTCGCGCCAGATCACGCGGATGGAGTTGGCCTGCGGCCAGTCGCCGGTGCGGAACCGCTCATAGAGGCCCATGACCCATGCCCACGAGTCGCCATCGAAGCGGTTCATGGCGTCCACGCGTCCGACGAGTCGCGCCTCGTCAGCGCGGATCGCACCCTCGGCGGCAGGGTTGACGCTCTGCTGCCCGGCATACCGGGTCGGCAGACCGAGTGAGGCGGCGCACCACGCGAGCATGTTGTTGATCGCGTCGGTGAAGTTCTTGAGGTCGCCGGCCTGGAACTGCCAGACCTTCGCTCCCTCATTCGACAGCGCCTTGATCGCCGTCAGGTAGGACTCCCACACGGGCACGTCCTTGCCGTCACGGTCGCGGAAGTCTTCCTTCTTCGCGCCCGTGATGAAGTACGACGGCAGCGCGTGGCCCTCGGCCCCGACCTGCATATTGGTGAGCATCCGGGCGATGCCGTCCGTCATCCCGATCACGTCCGACATCTCCGACCGGCCCGTGAACTGACCGCCACGGCGACGGTTGGCGAACAGGACTGCGGCGACGACGCCGAGGTCGTGGTCGTCTCGGTCATCCACGGCCCAGCCGTTGCGACCGCGCGAGACATGAACCGTGGTGTTCGGCAGGAGCAGGGTGCCGCGGGTGGCCCGGTCCTCGTCACGGTAGAGCCGCAGCATCTCAACCATGCGCCGCGACCGGGTGTCGACCGTGTAGCCGATCTGACGGGGGTCCTCGACGCGGATGAGCGGGTGCCCGTCATCGTCCTCGTTCGCGCCGACCGTGACGAACGTGCGGCCGAAGATCTTCTCCTCTTGGTGGCACAGCGTCGACTCGCTGTCGAGGTTGTTGACCTCCCAAGCCTCCCGCAGCGCCGGGTCTTCCTTGGTGGAGTCACCAGCCTTGTAGAACGCCCGCAGGGACTGGCGAATCGTCGGCTCGGTCACCGCCATGCCGGGCACGTTGATGACCGTCTCGAACGACCGCAGCTCGGGCGGCACGGCCAATCCAATGTGCCGAAGCCGCTGCTCGCCCTCGTAATAATTGTTCAGGCGGGCAAGGGGCTTCTCGTCGGCCCTGATCTTGGCGGACAGACGGTTGATCGCCGACTTCTCGTCGTCAGAGAGGACCGAGCTTGAGAGGAGTTCCACGCGCGGCAACTCCTCTCATCGGGTGAAGAAGATGACCTCGTGGGCATCCGGGGTGACCCATCCGGCCGCTCGCTCGTCGGCGGCGGCCTCGTGGGCGATGATCGAGGTCACTGACGCATCGATCTTCTGGTGCGGGGTTGGCTTGCCCAACGTGTAGGTCCGGTTCCGACCGGGGATCTTCCGGGCGTTGCGCATGTGCGCCTCAGTGATGGGGCAGCCGTCGTGCGTGATCCAGGACAGGTCGGCCTCGAAGCGACGGATCGCTGAGAACATGCGCCGCTGCGAGTTCGTCGGGAACTGGACGAAGCGGTCGGGGGAGCCGTCTTCGAGCGGCCACGTCGTGGCCCAGTCCTCAATCTCGGTCTCCCACGACTTCTCGTCGTGGAAACCGGGGTCACAGTAGGCGCGGCGCACGTCGTAGACCTCGACGAGTTCGGCCCACGCATCACGCACTTGTCGGCGCGGAATCACGCCGCCGTGGTCGGACGGCTTCCAGATCGTCGGGGCCTTGTCTGGTCCCCAGCGCGGCGTGAAGATGTGCCCCGGCTTGGTCTCCAGTTTGATCGCGGTCCAGTCGTCCACGTCGGAGCCATCGAAGCCACCACAGACGCTCGTGCCAGGCTCAGGCGGCGGCAACCACATCGGCCCGCCTCGCGCTCCACAAGCCCTCCGGGAGCCAAGCCCCGCCGCCGGCGACGATGCGATTGCCGAAGAAGCGCTCGGCCTGCGCCGGGTCGGTGCCGATCAGGTCGGCGGCCTCGGCCTCGATGCTGTCCAGGTTGACGTGATCGGACCCCGCGTAGGCGTAGGCGTGGATCTTGCGCCGGTTGGCCTTCAACAAGTACGAGAGGGGCTTCCCGTCCTTCCCGCGAAGCGCGGGAACAACATCAGGGTTCCGGTAGAACTTGAAGATGTCCGGCCGGGGCGACTCGAACGACGCCTGTGCGTATGACTCCTGAGCCGGGTCAAACGGGTTCGTGGTCTCCGTCGTTCGTCCGCCCATGCCTGCGGCACCTCGGCGGATCGTCTCAGCCGTCTTCCGCAGACCGTTCGCCTTCAAATAGGTGCCCGACTCGTCCAAGAATCCCTCAGTCACCGGGTTGCCCAGCCGAGACAGCGCCGATGCGGTAATCCGGTCGATCCTGTCCATGTCCGGGTCATCCGAAAGATTCGCAACCCGAATGAAGTTCTCGCGCGGCAAGAGCAGCTTCTTGAGCGGCCCAAGATGGATCATCGACACCAGCGGACGCCAGATGTTGTCCACCTGGTCCTCACTGGTCGCCATGATCTGCACCAACGGCGATGGGTGACGCTCTCCCATCGGCTCGCCCGGAAGGTACTCGTACTCCCAACCGCACGGACACCCGCCATCGGCGCACGAGTAGTAGTCACCCTCAGCCGCCCACCCGCAGAACTCGGACGGCCCACAAGCAGCCAGGGCTGCGTCGGTCGCCGTCTGGGGACCCTTCCCCGTCTTCTGCGGAGCGATCACGAGGTGACGGCGATAGACGAACGCTTGATTCCGCAACGGGCGGTCCGGGTCATGCACGACGCCAGGGCGAATGCGCCCACGGTTGGCAGTAACCCACCGCTGCCAGTCGTACTCCACGAACGGCGCGCCACGCTGATGCCTGTCAGGGACTCGACAGTGCCGCCGCTTCCACGCCGACCAGAGAAACCCGAGCGTCGGGAAGTCCACCACGTACTCGGGCGTCATGCCGTCCCGCCAATGGCCCTCCGTCGCGCCGCGAGTTCGTCATCATCGCCCTCAGGCCGTGGTTCGGCCCGCTCGGCAGCCTTCGCGGCGACCTCATCCTTGGCGATCGCCCAGCCGTTCTCCTTGAGCCCGGCAGGCGTCAACCCGATCTGGTCAGCGAAGCGATGCAGCGACCCCTTGTCGGCGGCCGACGCCTCGGACGACTCGCACAGGACGTAGGTGCGAACCCACATGGCGATGGTGTGCAACCGCCATGACTCGGACGGTTGAGCCCACGCCCACGCCTGCGGAGTGCGCCAGGCCCACACCCACAACTCGGACTCACGCTCAGCAACCTGCTCAGTCGCGTCCGGGTCAGTTTCCTGCCAGCGCTCCTTGCCCTCGGTGCGCCAGGTGAGCACGGCGCGACGCGGCAGGGGCCACGCCGGCGCGGTGCCGTCATAGCCGTGAGCGGGGAGCGCAGTGAAGGACAAACCGCGACGGTCTGAGCGGGCCGAGGTCGGGTCAGATTGGGGGCCAGAACGATTGCGTGCGCCACCACGGG
>JADJIB010000018.1 GCA_016707175.1 Candidatus Phosphoribacter hodrii | reverse complement strand
GGGTCGGTGCGGACGGCGGCATACAGCGCCTTGGCTGCCTCGTGAGGCGTGATGGCCAGGTAGCCGCGAGACTTGATGTTGGCGGGGTCAAGGACCCTCGCCAGGGATGCGAGGTGTTCGGGTGTCGGGTCAGGCATTGGACACCTCCGTGCACACGAGGACGCGCTCCCGCCACGGACCGACTACGCGGAAACGGAGCGGCTCACACATCCACTGCACCTCGCGCCCGAACCCATCGAGGGGACGGCAGCCCAGCCAGCACCGGACGCGAGGGCTCGGTGGGGGTGAGGTCCCGCAGACACGCGAGGACGGCTCGCGCGACCTCCGTGGCGACGTGCCGTGAGTGCAACTCCCCGTTCGGCTTGGGTGGACGCCACCCGCAGGAGCAGATTGGGTCGCCGGGGCGGTAGGACATCTCGCCGGCGGGGACGGCGTAGCGGTGCTGCTCGATGGTCTCGTGGATGGTGGTGGTCAGGTCAGCCATTGGCGTCTGCCTTCCGCTCGGCATTGCGCGCCGTCCACCAGGCGTCCAGTTCGGCGGCATACCGCTCGGGCGTCATGTCGGGGTTGTGGTGCTCCATGACGCTGGTGGTCGTGCCGTCAGTGGAGTTCCACGAGTCGCGCTTGCCGTAGTCGGAGTCGAGCAGGAACCCGCCGTTGACCTGGGTGGCGAGTCTGTCCTCGATCTCGTCGAGCGTGTTGCCCTTGATGGTGAGGGTCAGGCGGTAGCGGGCGATGGGTGGCTCAGCCATTGGTGTCTCCTTCGGTGCGGTGTTGGGTGGCGCGCTCTCGCAGCGCCTTGGCGATGGCTCGGCGCTCAAGGGACGGCGCACACGCACCCTGACCCGGACCAGTTGCGGCACATCTCCTGAGCGCAGGACATCACTCGCCCCCCTCAGTGACCCACGCGGGCACCTTCCCGGTCTCCGCGATGTCTGCCATGAGCGACTCCAAGACCTCAGGGGCCTGGCCGCCGGAGGACTGCGCGACGGCTCGGATGTTGCGCCCAGCCCTGCGTCGGTCGCGGCGGTTCAGCCCGAGCATGAGGATCTGCTCGTCGATCTCTCGGAGCAGGGGCGCGGGATCGACGAGCTCGCGGGAACTTGACATCACTCGCCCCCCTCGGCCAGGAGGGCGCGGAGCATGTCGCCCGCGTGCTGCATCCCCTCCGTGTGATCGCAGCCCCAGGTGGTGGAACCCTCGTCGGCGTAGTAGGCATGGCATGCGGGGCAGGTGTCCGACTGCATCTCAGCGGCCAGCGCCTCGATGCCCGCCCGCAGCCGGGACGCCTTGGCCAGCACGCCCGCCGCCTCAGCAGCCAGCGACGTTGGCGTGTGGTCGCCGGTCGTGCTCAGGTGAGGCCAACCATCCAGCGGCAGGCCAGACGGTCGGTAACCCAGCGCCTCGGCGATAATCTCGGTGACGTCGTTCATCTCTCGCCGGATGCCGTCGAGCTCGCGGCGGATGCGCAGCACCTCGCGCCAGTGCTTGGCCTGCACGTCCTGGCGTCGATCCTCGGACTCCAGCGCATCGAGGTCGGCGGTCGCGCGGTTGGCGCGCATCTCGGCTGCCTCGCGCTTGGCGATCTCGGTCTCCAGCAGTGCGGCGGACACGGTGGCCTCCTCCACCAGCCGCGCGTTCTCGGCTTCGGCCTTCTCGGCGCGGGGACGCAGCGCTAGCACCATCTCGTCGCGGCAGTCCGGATCGTCGATGTCGTCGGGCAGCCCGGACGCCTCTTGCAGGACGCGACGGGTGGTCTCGAAAGCGCGCGTCGCGATGACCCGCATGCCCCGGGCACCGTCACGCTCGGCCGTCAGCCGGTCGACGTCGCCCATCAGCGCCGCCTTGTCGGCCAGCAAGACGGGGACACGAGACGCCTCGCCCGTCAGCCGCTCCCGGTCGGCCAGGAGACGCGGGACGATCCAGCGGGACTTGGCGACGAACGCAGCATCCGCAGCCGTGTCCGGGATGCCCACGAACTCCGCGCCGTACCCCTCCCCGAGCACCCTGCGCCCAGAGACTCGCCACGGCCCCTCGGTCGCCGCGTCAGCCAACGCGCCCCACTCAGCCGCCTCCGCATCCGACACGGCGCTCTCAGCGCCTCGCAGCCCCTCGGTGGCACCCTGAGACCCGTCCGGGCTCTGCGTCGCCCCTGGGTGGCGCGGCGCGATGGATTCGGGGCGTTCCGTGGCGTCGCTGGCCCGGCACCCGCAGTCGTCGGGGCACTCCGGCCCGCACTCGTGGCAGCCGACGTACTCGGACATCCCGGCGTAGGTCACCCCGGACATCTCGATGCCGGAGCCGTGGCATCCGGGGCAGCGGTCGGTTGTGGCGGTCATGCCGTCACTCCCTCGGCCTCGGCGGTCTCGACGGCCCGGAGCAGCGGGTGGGCGGCGGCGTAGTCCCGCTCGACCATGGCCCGGGCCAGCGCGGCGAAGGCGTCGTCGCGCTCGACAGCGGCTCGCTGGACTCGCGCGTCCGCCCGCTCGACCTTCCGCTGTGCGGTGTCGAGCGCGTCCTGCGCCATCTGGGTTGGGGTGCGTCGGGTGGTCATGGTCGTGTCCTCTCGGTTGGTGGTCATGCGCTGGCGGCGCGCAGACGGGCGCGCCGTGCTTTGGTCTCGCGGGTGGCCCGGCACTGCGGGCAGGACTGGTCGATCGGGACGCGGGTCCCGCAGGCGACACACGTCGCGGTGACGGGCTCGGTCGCCTCACGGGTCGCGGTGAACAGCCGGCCAGGCCCCTCCACGGTCACGGCCGGACGCTCGGGGCGGTGGGTGGTGAACCGCTCGACGGTGAGCGCGTCGAGCAGGGCTTGGCGTGCCTCGGCGGGGGTCATCAGGAATGCCCCGGGTGGTCGCGGAATCCGCGTCTGGCGTAGGTCTTGGCCACACCCCGCATGAGGGCCGCGCGGAACGTCACCGACAGCGGCTCGGGCGTGAGCCTCGGTGCGCCCTTGACGGCCCGCAGCGTGCCGCCCGACAGGGCTAGCAGTCCCCAGCCGGTCGGGAGTTCGCCCGGCTTGACGATCGCGCGGTCGCTGACGACCAGCCACCAGCGGTCGCAGTAGCGCCGGAACGCCTCGGCCTTGCTCGGGTCGGCCAACTCGCGCAGCCAGTCGGAGCGGGAGACCTTGACCTCGTGGCCGTGCAGGGCGAGGTCGCCCGTCGTCCAGAGGTCTTGTGCCATGAAGTCGCAGACGCGCTTGGCGTCGAACGACGCGGACGACCGGACGTGCTCGGCGACGGCATACCGGATCCCGATGCCTTGCGAGGCCTTGGCGTAGCGGGCGTGCAGGGCGTCGAGCATGTCGCGCTCGGTGAGGCGGTTCGGTGCCTCGACGGGCTCTGGCTCTGGCTGGGGCTCGAAGACGGGGAAGGGTTGGATGCTCATTGCGCCAACCTCCGTCCCTTGCGCTCTCGTGCCGACTTGCGCATCTCCTGCGCTCGGTGGGAGTGGCCAGGCGTGCAGTAGCGGGGCAGGGTTGCGCGGCGACCTCGGGCTGAGATCTGCCCGTGGAACGGCTTGCGGCAGTGGCGGCAAATGGTCTCGAAGCGGGTCACGACGATCTCCCAGCCGTAGTCATCCACGACGGTCCACTCGTCGAGCACGACGGCCTCACGGGTGGCCTCGGCGCGCATCGCTGCCACGCGGGGCGCGTCGTCGCGTTGGGCACGGTAGAGGTGCCAGCCGTCGCACTCACCGCAGTGGTTGGACACGACGGCGCGGTACCAGTTGGCGGCAACGTTCGCGGCGATGGCGGCGACGTAGCCGGACACTCGGGTCGGCCAGCGGCGACGCCATGAGCAGGTCATCGCAGGCCCCTCGCGCGTCGTCCGAAGCCCCTCATCCACGCCTCACGGGCGGCAGCAACGGCGAACTCGCACGCGGCGAACGCCTCGGCCTGCGAGCGGTAGCAGTTGTCGCCTGCGACGACGGAGTGCAGTTCGTGGTCCTTGGCGAAGACGACGAAGGCCCACGTCCGCTCCTCGAACGAGCGGAACACGTCTCCCCGGATGTGCTCGCCGTATCCGCGGGTGTCGGGGAGGACGGGCACGATGCGGCTCGGACAGTCGGGAAGGTTGGGGTTGGGCTCCAGGATTCCGAACAGGTCCGAGAAGGTGAGCGCCCTGTCGCTCTCGGTGATCTCGCGCCATTTGGCGTTGGCTGCGTCGCTCAGCCTCGGGTCGTCCACGTACTCGCTCATGCGCCTCTCCTCTCGGCTGCCCGCGCGGCCTTCACGGCGGGCGGTTCGTAGCGGGGTGCGGACCGCAGCGCCTCACGGACGG
>JADJIB010000017.1 GCA_016707175.1 Candidatus Phosphoribacter hodrii | reverse complement strand
AGACATCGTCGACCTTTCGCTTGCTCGACGATCTTTCGTCGACCAATGCGAAGGTCGACGACCTTTCGGGGGGCTGCCGCGTCCCCTGGGCTCGCTGGGCGTGCCAGCGCGGTGCTTTGTCCACACCCCCGTGGTCGGCTGTCCCGCTGTCCACAGGCGCGGCATACCCCTGCCCGCGAGCCCCCCGAAGGCGGCAAGGTATGCCGCTATGCGAGAGCCGCAAGCGGCGGGGAGCGCCGCCCTTCGAGACCGACGACCGGCGAGGTATGCCGCCCTCGACGAGACCGTGCTGCGCATGTTGGCGGCCGGGGATGGCGTCGTCAGTTACCACGCGCTGCGCGGACTGGGGTATTCGCTCAACGACGTGAGCTCCCTGGTGCGCCAGGGCCTGCTGGTCCGGTTGTGGCACGGGCGCTACGGCGACGGGGCCACGTCCAAGACCCTGGATGCCGGGCCACGGCATCTGCTGACCGCCCGCGCCGTGCTCGCCGGGATGCCACGACACGCGCTCAGTCACCAGACGGCGTTGCTCGCGTGGTCGCTTCCGGTGTTGCGCCGAGACCTCGACATCGTGCATGTCAGCGGCATCGACTTCGACCGGTCGCGTCGGGCGACGGGCTTGTGGGTCCACCCCGCGATCGACTCGGCGGCAACGACCAAGCGATCGGGCCTGCACGTCGCATCCCCCTCGGTTGCAGTCGCGCAAACGGCCGCGCTGGTGGGTCCCCGAGCGGGCCTGATGGCTGCAGACGCCGGGCTTCGATCGCGGCTCTTCACTCGGGACGCCCTGGCGGCGGCCGTCGCGAGTGTTCCGCGTCCACGACAAGCGGCGCGCATCGTCGACTTGGCGAGTGCAGCGAGCGAGTCCGCCGGGGAGTCCTGGTGTCGGTTGGTGTTCGCTGACCTTGGCCTGGCTCAACCCCGCCAGCAGGTCGAGATCTTCGACGAGGAGGGCAGGTTCGTCGCCCGCGTCGACTTCCTCTTTGAGCAGGCGCGAGTCGTCGTCGAGTTCGACGGGGCGGTGAAGTATTCAGGACCCGAGGGTCGCGAGCACCTCATCGCCGAGAAGCGCCGCGAAGACGCCCTCCGCCGGTTGGGATATCGAGTGGTCCGACTGCTGTGGAGCGATCTGAGCAACCCTGAGCGCGTCGCCCGCTTGCTCAGTCCGCTCCGCGCGACCGCCTGAAGCACCGAAAGGTCGACGACCTTTCGCAAGGTCGACGAAATATCGTGGACCTCGCCAAACATCGACGACCTTCAGGCAGCCCGCCAGAGGGGTCGACGACTTTCGCGCTACGGGGCGGCTGTCGGGGTGGTTCCGGCGGCGCTGGCGCGCTGCTCGCGGGCGTCGCGCAGCGCCAGCGCGCCAGCCACCCTCACAATCTCGGTCGTCGGGGCGCCCAGGAACGTGTCGACCAGATCGGCTGGGAAGAGCCGACGGACATCCGCCGTGTATGCCGTGCCGTCACCCGGGATCTCGTGGCCCAGGACCTCGAGCGACTCCCCACTGCCTCGGACGTGCAGCCAGAGTGGCACCGACATCCCTGAGACGACCGTGTCGCCCTGGAACATCGAACAGTTCGCCCAGACATAGCGATAGGTGAGGTCGGCGGACGCGCCCACGCGATAGAAACCGCAGCCGAACACCGCCTGGGACTGGGGGTCCCAGCCCGCCGGGAACGCCGGATCCGCCGCCAGCGCCGCCCGGATGATTCGGTCCTCAGCAGCGGCTTGAGCGCTCGTGCCTCCCGACGTGCCCGAGTCGACCGTGCGAGTGGCCGTGGCCGTGGCCGTGGCCGTGGCCGTGGCCGTGGCCGAGTCGACCGTGCGAGTGGCCGTGGCCGTGGCCGTGACCGAGCCGGCCGGACCAAGCGGCCCAGCCACTGACGGGCCACGGACCAGGGTCGCCGCCGCGAGCCCGATGACGGCCACCGCAGCAGCCGCACCGCCCACCCGCACAAGGGTGCGCCGCCGGTGCAACTGCGCAGCCCGGGTCGCCACGGCGTCGACGAGAGCCGGCGGAGCGGCATACGGGAGCGGTCCCTCCAGCCGACCCGCTCGGTCGGCGAGGGTCGCCCGCACCTGCGCCTCGAGGTCAGCCACGGCCGTCTCCTTCCACGCGAGGCCGAGCGCGGCCTCCAGCCGGCGCAGGCCCTTCCAGGTCTGACTGCGAACGGTTCCGACGGTGACCCCGAGCAGGTCGGCGGCGCGCCCTCGCTGAGGTCCTCGTAATAGCGCAGCACGAGCACCGCACGTTGCTTGGCCGGCAGCGACCCCAACACCCGCCACAGCCGATCCCGCTCGTCGACCTCGCCCACCGCGTCCGCGGTATGCCGCGCGCCGCCAGCCACCGGCTCGGGGATCTCGGCCACTGGATCCTCGCGGCGCAACCGGCGCCGGCGCCAGCGACTGACATAGAGGTTGACCATCGTCCGGTGGACGTAGGCCCCCGGCGACTCGACCGCCCGTCCCCGCGCGGCCTCCCAGGTCCGGGCCAACGCCTCCTGCACCAGGTCCTCGGCGTCCGCGCGTGATCCGGTCAGCAGATAGGCCCGCCGCAGCAACTGGGCGTAGTGGGCGTTGACGAAACCTTCGAGGTCCACCGCCCCCGCCCCCTCTCGCCGACGAGCCTGCGCCCGCGCACCCACATCCATCGTCACATCAGGTTCGACGCACCAGGGTCGCAGAACTATGCCGCCGCCCCACTCACCTAGGGATCCCCAACCATGGACCAGGTCACGACGCACGTTGGTCATCCCGGCCTGACCAGCGCAGAAGTGGCGGATCGGGTGCGCGACGGGCGCACGAATGACATGCCCGCCCGCAGCGGACGCTCGACTGGCGAGATCGTCCGGGCCAACGTCCTCACCCGGATCAACGCCATCCTCGGCATCCTGCTGGTCATCGTCCTCACGACCGGCAAACTCATCAACGCCGCCTTCGGGCTGCTCATCATCGCCAACAGCGCGATCGGGATCATCCAGGAGTTGCGCGCCAAGCGCACCCTGGACAACCTCGCGGTCATCGGCGAGGCCCGCCCGACCGTCCGGCGCGACGGGGTGAGCCGCCCGGTCACTCGCACCGACATCGTCGCCGACGACGTCATCGAGCTCGGCCCCGGCGACCAACTCATCGTCGATGGCGACGTGCTCGAAGCGGCCAGCCTGGAGGTCGACGAGTCGCTGCTCACTGGCGAGGCCGACCCGGTCGTCAAGGGGCCCGGCGATCAGGTGCTCTCGGGCAGTTTCGTCGTCGCCGGTTCCGGCGCCTACCGCGCGACGAAGGTCGGCCGCGAGGCGTATGCCGCGCGGATCGTCGAGGAGGCCGCCAAGTTCACCCTCGTCGGGTCCGAGCTGCGCGACGGCATCAACCGCATCCTCCTCGTCGTCTCGTGGCTGCTTGTCCCCGTCGGGCTGCTGACGATCTGGACCCAGCTGTTCGGGCTCGGGCAACCGTGGCGCGAGGGCCTGACGGGCATGGTCGCCGCGCTGGTCCCGATGGTCCCCGAAGGCCTCGTGCTCATGACGTCGATTGCCTTCGCGGTCAGGGTCATCCGGCTCGGGCAGCGCCAGTGCCTCGTCCAAGAGTTGCCGGCCATCGAGGGCCTGGCACGCGTCGACGTCGTCTGCGCGGACAAGACCGGGACCCTCACCGAGTCGGGGATGCGCCTGTCCGAGGTGCGCGGTTTCGACGGCTCCGGTATGCCGTCCGGCCCGGCCCCAGCCGAGGTCACCGAGATCCTCGCCCAACTCACAGCCACGGAGCCCAACCCGAACGCGAGCCTGGCCGCCATCGCCGAGGCCATCGCCGCGCCGTCGGTCATCTGGACCGAGACCCACCACGCCCCCTTCACCTCGGCCCGCAAATGGTCGGGGTCGACGTTCGACGGGCAGGGCACCTGGGTGCTCGGTGCCCCTGACGTCCTGGCACCGGAAGGGTCAGCGGCTCGCGAGGCCGCCGAGGAGATCGGCGCGAGCGGGCTGCGGGTGCTGCTGCTGGCCGAGGGGTCGCTGCCGGTCACCGACCCCGCGGCACCCGGCACCGTGACCCCTGCGGCGCTCGTCATCCTCGAGCAGCGGGTTCGGCCCGACGCCCGAAGCACTCTGGAGTTCTTCGCCGAGCAGCACGTGCAGGTCAAGGTGATCTCGGGTGACAACGCTCGATCCGTCGGCGCGGTGACGACGCTGCTCGGCGTCGTCGGTGGCAGCGATCCGATCGACGCCCGGACCCTGTCACAGGTCGACCCCGACGACGCCGACACCCAGGCGGGCCAGCCGGCGGCGCTCGGGTTCGTCGGCGGCCACCACGACCAGATCACGCACCTGTCGGAGGCCTTCGTCGACGCCGTGGCACGGCATACCGTGTTCGGACGGGTCACCCCCGATCAGAAACGCGCGATGGTCCTGGCGCTCAAGAGCCGTGGACACACGGTCGCGATGACCGGTGACGGGGTCAACGACGTCCTCGCCCTGAAGAAGGCGGACATCGGGGTCGCGATGGGCGCGGGGTCGCCTGCGACTCGGGCCGTCGCGCAGATCGTGTTGCTGGACAACAAGTTTGCGACCCTCCCCTACGTCGTCGCCGAGGGGCGCCGGGTCATCGGCAACATCGAACGGGTCGCCAACCTGTTCCTCACCAAGACCGTCTACTCAGTGCTGATCGCGCTGCTCGTCGGGATCTGGCAACTGCCGTTCCCCCTGCAGCCCATCCACGTGACGATCACCGGGTGGTTCACCATCGGCGTGCCGGCGTTCCTGCTGTCGCTGGCACCCAACCACGAGCGGGCCCGGCCGGGGTTCGCCCGACGGGTCCTGCAACTGGCCCTTCCCTCCGGCGTCGTCGTGGCCATCTGCACCTTCACGACGTACCTGCTGTGCCGACCGCCGGTCGGGTCCGGCGAGGCCCTTCGCACCCAGGCCTCGACGGCGTCCCTGGCCTGCCTCATCATCGTGGCGACCTGGGTGCTGTCGGTCGTCGCCCGGCCCTACGAGTGGTGGAAGGTGGCCCTGCTGGTGCTGTCGGTGGCGGCCTACGTGGCGATCTTCCTCGTGCCGTTCACGCAGTCGCTGTTCCTGCTCGACGCCGGGAACGCCGCGATGATGCGCACCGGGCTGACAGTCGGGCTGGCAGGAGCGGCCACCATCGAAGCGATCTGGTGGATCCAGGGCCGGTTGCGCGGCGAACCGCGCCGCTGGTGGGTCGCCGACGACTGACCGACTCGCACCACCGGCGGTCAACCCGTCAACCCGCCTGCCCGCCAGCCGCCGGCCGTCAGCCGACTCGCACGCCAAGCGTCAGAACAGCGCGCTCATCAACGCGCGTCGGGCCTTGACGACCCGCTCGTCACTCGCCCCAACAACCTCGAAGAGCCCGAGCAGGTGCTGGCGCGCCGCGTTGCGGTCGTCGCCCGCCGTCGCCCGAACCGTGTCAACCAACCGGGCGAACGCGTCAGGCACGTGCCCCCCGAGGACATCGAGGTCGGCGACGACCGTCTGCGCCGCCACGTCGAGCGGGTCGGCCGCGGCCGCAGCCCGGGCCGCAACCGCGTCGACGCCCTCGGTGCGCTTGAGCAGCCGGACCTGACCAAGGCCCAGCGCGGCCTCCGTGTCGGCGGGGTTCTGGGTGAGCGCTTCCTCGTATGCCGCGATCGCCGCGTCCAGGTCGCCACGCTCGATCGCGTCGTAGGCCGCTGCGATCAGGGGCGGCAGCTCGTCCTCGGCAGCCTCAGCACTGTCGACGCCGTCGGCGCCCTCGGCGGCTGCCGGCGCGTCGTCCCCGACCGAGACCCGACCCGTGACGCCCATCTGCACGGCCAACTTGAGCAGCTCGTCGATCCACGGCTGGATCTCCGACGGCGGTAGCGCTCCGACGAACAGCGGCACCGGCTGCCCTTGGACGAGGCCGATGGTGGCCGGCACCGACTGGATCTGGAAGGCCCGCAGCAGCCCGGGGCTGGTGTCCACGTCGACCGACGCCACCTGGAATCGGCCCCCGTTGTCGCGGGCGACGTCGGCCATGACGCCGACGAAGGAGGCCGTCTGAGCCAGCCGCGCAGACCAGAGCACGACGACGGTCGGCACCCGAAGGCTGGTCGTCGCGATGTCCTGGAAGGTCGCATCGTTGACCGAGACGACCAGGTCGCCGCCCGAGCTGGCCGACGCGCCAGGCGCGCCAGAACCCCCGGCAGCGCCAGCAGCCCCGGCCGAACCGGCCGAACCTGCTCCGGCTGCCCCACCCGGGCGGGCTCCCGGGCCGTTGGCCGGGCGTTTGAAGGCGGACAGGTCGACGGCCCCGCGCAGGGCAGCGGCAGTGAAGGGAGACGAGCTCATGAGGTCATTCTCGCCGATCGCTCAGGTGCCGGACGCGGCATACAGTTGCTCCGCCGCGGCGACGACAGTGGCCTTGCCGCTGGCGGGGATGTGGAAGACCACGAACTCGTAGGTGCTCAGCACGGCGCTCTTGTTGATGACCGACTTGCCGGACAGGATCGTGAAGGCCTTCGACGGCGTCAGCGCGTTGGCGGTCTTCTCGGTCAGTGAGTCCTTGCGTTCGATCACGGCGACGACGTAGGCGCCCTGGCCCGTGGCCGCGCGCAGCGCAGCGACGACCCCCGCGGGGGCATGGGTCTGCTTGAGGGTGACGGCCGAGCCCAGCGAGGCGGCCTGGTCAGCGGCCCCCTTGCGGACCGCCGCGAAGAAGGCGTCCTCCGTGAACGGCCCCTCGGCTGCTGCAGGCGCGGGATAGGCCAGGGCCGCCGAGTATGCCGCGAGCAGGGCATCCGGGGCGACGGCCAGACCCGAAGCGTCCCCGATCGGGGCCGAGCCGACGGTCACCGCATCGAACTTGCCGACCGTTGCCGACGGCAGCATCCGCGCGATCGAGGCGATCCGATAGGCGGTGTCGGCGCCGGGCGTCACGAGCGTCACGAGGGCGGGTGACCCGCTCCCGGCGAAGGTCGCCTTGGCGAGGATCACCCTGGGGTATGCCGCGCTACGCGATACCGCCAGGACGACCGGGTCCGTGGGGCTCAGCGCGAGATCGGCCTTCTGGGCAGCCGTCAGAGTGCTCACGAGCTTGCCCTGTGCGGTGGCCGCCGCCAGGGCCTGGTCGACATAGGCGGCTTCGCGCAGGGCCTTCCCCTTGGTCCCCGGCACGGCAGCCGCGGCGATCTGGGCGGTGATTGCCTTGGCGACCTCCGCGTTGGCCTGCTCCGGCGTCTCGGCGCCGACCGCACCGCTGGCAGGCTTCGTCGACTCGCTCGGCTTCGCGGTCGCCGTCGCGCGCGCAGTCGCCTTGCTGGTCGCCGACGCCGTCGACGGGGTCGATGACGAGCACGCGGAGACAGCTACGGACAGAGCGATCCCGGTCACGGCGAGCGCGGCCAGGTTGGCAGCACGAGAGCGATGGTGGAGCGTCATGTGGGGTCTGATCCTCCCGGTGGGGTTCGTCCAGGGTAGGCGCAGCAACCCGTGAGGGACCAAATCGGTCCCCCGCTCGCACTCCCGCTCAGAACTGTGCGGGCTCCCGATAGATGCCCCACTCGTCGCGCAGCACGTCGCAGATCTCGCCGAGAGTGGCCTCGGCGCGGACCGCGTCGAGCATCGCGGGAATCATGTTGACGCCGCCGCGAGCCGCCGCGAGCATCGCCGCCAGACCGGCCTGGACCGCGGCCTCGTCGCGGCGCGAGCGGCGAGCGGTCAGGTCGGCAACCTGGTCCACCTCGACCTGGTGGCTGACCCGCAGGATCTCCAGGTCGTGGCTCACCGACTCGGTCAGGAGGTTGACGCCGACGACCTTCTTGTCGCCCTTCTCGAGCGAGATTTGGTATTGGAAGGCCGCGTCGGCGATCTCCGACATGAACCAGCCCTCCTCGATGCCACGCAGCAGGCCTGAGGTGATCGGGCCGATCTCGTGCTCGATCTGGCCGGACGGTCCGGGCCGGCGGCCCAGCACGCCGAGGTCCTTGATCTTCGTGAAGATCGCCTCGGCCTCGGCCTCCATCCGGTCGGTGAGGGCCTCGACATACCAGGAGCCGCCGAGCGGGTCGGCAACGTTGGTCACACCGGTCTCGTGCATGATCACCTGCTGGGTGCGCAAGGCGATCTCGGCGGCCTGCTCGGTCGGCAGGGCGAGGGTCTCGTCGAGGGCGTTGGTGTGCAGCGAGTTGGTGCCGCCGAGCACTGCGGCGAGCGCCTCGACCGCAGTGCGGACGACGTTGTTGTAGGGCTGCTGCGCGGTGAGCGAGACTCCCGCGGTCTGGGTGTGGAACCGCAGCCACTGCGCCTTGTCGGTCTTGGCGCCGTAGACGTCGCGCATCCAGCGGGCCCAGATCCGGCGCGCCGCACGGAATTTCGCGATCTCCTCGAAGAAGTCGACGTGGGCGTCGAAGAAGAACGACAGCCCCGGCGCGAAGGTCTCGATGTCCAGCCCGCGCGAGAGCCCCAACTCGACGTAACCGAAACCATCGGCGAGGGTGAACGCCAACTCCTGCGCGGCCGTCGAGCCGGCCTCGCGGATGTGATAGCCCGACACCGACAGCGGCTTGTAGTCCGGGATCCGCTCGGTGCAGAACTCCATGAGATCGCCGATGAGCCGCAGGTGCGGGCCGGGCTCGAAGAGCCATTCCTTCTGGGCGATGTATTCCTTGAAGATGTCGGTCTGCAGGGTCCCATTGAGGACGCCGATGTCCACGCCCTGCCGCTCGGCCGCGACGAGGTACATGCAGAAGACCGGCACCGCGGGCCCGCTGATCGTCATCGAGGTGGTCACGTCACCCAGGGGTATGCCGCCGAACAACACCTCCATGTCGGCCGCCGAGTCGATGGCGACACCGCAGTGCCCGACCTCACCGAGGCTGTGCGGGTCGTCGGAGTCGCGGCCCATGAGGGTCGGCATGTCGAAGGCGACCGAGAGCCCGCCGCCGCCACGCTCGAGGATCATCTTGTAGCGCTCGTTGGTCTGGACCGCGTTGCCGAACCCGGCGAACTGCCGGATCGTCCAGGTCCGCCCGCGATAGCCCGTGGGGTAGAGACCGCGGGTGAACGGGAACTCCCCCGGCCACCCGATCCGCTCCATCCGCTCCCGCTCAGCCTCGGTCTGCGGCTCGGGTATGCCGTGCAGCCCCGGCCCGTAGACCGGCTCGACCGGCATACCGGACAAGGTGGTGAAGTCCGCGTCGCGCACCTGACCGCGCGCCGTTGCCTTGTCGTAGCGGGCTTGCCAGCGGTCCGCGCCTGAGGTCTGCTCCATGCGGACAGGGTAACCGGGAAATGGCAGATTTACTAGGACGTCCTACTACTTTGCGACGTCCGTCACGGCACCGCACTCAGCTCTCAGCGGATCTGGCCTCGGTCTCGCCGTCGAGGAAGTCGCCCTTGGCGAGCCGGACCCGACGCAGCACCCCGAAGAGCTGGTCACGATCGGCGTCGTCGAGCATGCCGAGCCCGAAACCGGCCTCGACGAGGTCTGTGGTCGCAGCCTCCATGACCGCCCGGCCCGTCTCGGTGATCGCCGCCAGGGTGCCTCGCCCGTCGCTGGGGTTGGGGCGCCGCTCGACCAGCCCGGCTGCCTCCAGCCGTTGGACGATGTTGGTCGCCGAGGTCGGGTGGACCATGAGGCGCTCACCGACCTTGCTCATCGGCAGTTCACCGGAACGCGTGAAGGCCAGCAGCACCAACGCCTCGTAGCGCGCGAAGGTCAGCCCGTGCCGCCCGACGATCCCGTCGAACTCGGCGAGCAGCGCCTGGTGCACCCGCATGATCGAGGTTGCGGCCGCCATCGCGCTCACCTGGGCGTCCGGCCCCCATCGAGCGCGCCACAACGACGCGGCGCGGCGGATGGGATCGAAGGCCAAGGGCACGGCCGCAGGCTAGCGCGCCCGGACCACCCGCCGGGAGGCGGCCCAACAGCAGGTATGCCGCGGGGATACCGTTGGCGCCCATGGAGCAGCGACGGTGGGAACGGCTAGGACGCGACCTCGGCGTTGTCGGGTTGGGTTGCTGGCAGTTGGGCGCGGGCTGGGGCGCGGTCAGCGAGGACGACGCCATGGCCACCTTGCACGCGGCAGCCGATGCGGGAGTGACCTGCTTCGACACCGCCGATGTCTATGGCGACGGGCGCTCGGAACGACTTGTCGGCCGGATGCGCGCCGAGCGGATCGCCGACGAGGAGGAGCCGGTCTTCGTCGCGACCAAGATGGGTCGACGTGCCAATCCCCATGTGCCGGAAGCGTTCACGCTGGAGGCTTTCCGCGCATGGGTCGACCGTAGTCGGGCCAACCTCGACATGGACACCCTCGACCTCGTCCAGTTGCACTGCCCCCCGCCGAGCGTCCTGGACAGCGACCAGATTTTCGACGCTCTCGACGAGCTCGTGCAGGAGGGGCGGATCGCGGCATACGGAGTGTCGGTCGAGACCTGCGCGGAAGCCCTCGCCGCGATCTCGCGACCCGGCGTGGTGAGTGTGCAAATCATCCTCAACGCCTTCCGGCCCAAGCCGCTGGAGGAGGTCCTGCCGGCGGCGGCCGCTGCTGGGGTCGCGATCATCGCGCGGGTGCCGCTGGCCAGCGGGCTGCTGACCGGGCGTTACGACGAGTCGACCACGTTCCCCGCGGAGGACCACCGCGCGTTCAACCGACACGGGGACGCGTTCGATGTCGGCGAAACCTTCTCAGGCGTGCCCTACGAGGTCGGGGTCCAGGCGGCTCGCGAGATCGCGGCGCTCACCCCACCCGGCTGGTCGACGGCGCAACTCGCGCTGCGCTGGGTGCTCGATCAGCCGGGAGTGTCCGTGGTCATCCCGGGCGCCCGCAACCCGGCGCAAGCTCTGGACAACGTCGTCGCCGCCCACCTCGACCCGTTGCCGCAGGCCACCCTGACGGCCATGGCCGAGATCTACGACCACCACATCCGCGAACACATCCACGCCCGTTGGTGAGCACACGCATCACCGTTCGACGCTGAGCAGGCCTTCGTCGAGTCGGACGACCCGGTCGGCGACGGCCGCTGCCTCCGGGTCGTGGGTCGCCATGACGACAACGTTTCCGGCAGCCGCATACGCCCGCAGCAAGGTCAGGACGATCTCGCGGTTGCCGTGGTCGAGCTCGGACGTCGGCTCATCGGCGAGCAACACTCCTCCGGCGAGGGCCAGTCCGCGGGCCACGGCGACCCGCTGTTGCTGACCGCCTGACAACTCCTCGACGAGGTGCCCCACCGACTCGGCCAAACCGACCTCCGCCAGTGCGTCAGCAGCGGCGGCACGGGCCGCGGCGGATCCGTGGCCCGCCGCGAGCAGCGGCAGAGTGACGTTCTCAAGAGCGGTGAGCACCGCAGCCAGGCCATTGCCTTGCGGCACGACGGCCACTCCGAGACGCGCAGCCTGGTCGCGGCTCACGATGGCCGTCGACCCCACTGTCACCTGGCCCTCGCTCGGTCGCACGGCACCCGCCAGGGTCCAGAGCAGGGTCGATTTCCCGGCTCCCGACGGACCGGTGACGGCAACGAACTCCCCCGGCTGCACCCGCAGCGACACTCCCGCCAACGCGGTGACCGGCTCGAAGCGGACCGTGACGTCTCGGCACTCCACCGACTGCGCCGGCCCGCGTTCCACTCGACCGGCCGACGAACGCCCGCGTTCGGCGCCCGTCAGCTCATGCCGGCCCATGGCCGTCCTCCTCCGGGATGATGATCCAGCGGCCGTCAGACTCCGGATGGACGCGCACAAGGGTGCCCGGCGGCAGTCTGTCGAGGGCGTCGGGCGGCAGCGGCAACGACCCGTCCGCCGACACCACGGCATACTCCTGGCCGCTGCGTCCCTCCCCGCCGACCCGACCGTCGCGGATCGTCACCGTGCGCGGCAGCGCGGCCGCCACCTGCGGGTCATGGGTGACGATGAGGACGGTGGTCCCTACCTGGGCGTTCACCTCGCGGATCGCGGCCAGCACGGTGTCGCGGGCGGCGTGGTCCAGTTGGCTGGTCGGCTCGTCGGCAAGGAGCACCCCCGGGTATGCCGCGATCCCCACCGCGAGCGCCGCGAGCTGCAACTGCCCGGGAGTGAGCGTGGCGAGCGGGGCATTGGCCAGCGGGAGGATGCCAACGAGGTCGAGAACCTCGCTGGCATCGGGCACCTCGCGGCCATGCTGTCGCGCTCCGCGCTGAGCGAAGTCGACGTTCCGACGCGCCGTGACATAGGGCAGCACGTTGCGGTCGGCCCCCTGCAAGACGATCCCGACCTCAGTGGCCCGGAAGCGGTCCAGCGCGGATTCATCCATCTGAGCCAGGTCGTTCGGGCCGATCCGGATGGTCCCGGCGCTGGGGCGCAGCAGCCCGCCGCACAGGGTGAGCAGGGTCGACTTCCCGGCGCCCGACGGACCGAGCAACCCGACGATCTCTCCTGACGCGACCCGCAGGTCGACGCCGGAGAGGGCAGCGAGGTCGTGCCCGTCCGCGTGGTAGATGTGAACGAGGCCGTGGGTCGTGATGGCCAGGCCGGTGCGGGTCGGGGCGCTCACAGGCGTTCCCTCAATCGGGCTGGGATGGCTCGAGAAACCAAGCGAGTGCCCACGACGATGGCGACGACCCCCAGCAGCCCGAGGACGAGCGCTGCAGCCCCGCCGACGGCGGACCACGCCGGGCGAAGATCGGCCAGGAAGGTGGCCGAAGGCCGGGTGAACAACGGCACCATCGGCAGGGCCAGGCGCGACGCCAGGAGTCCGCAGAGTATGCCGGCCACCCCGGCGACCACAACGACCGTCCCCTGTTCGAGGGCGCTTGCACGACGGAGCACGGCAAGCGGCACGCCGGACATTCGCAGGGCGGCGTAGTCCCGCGAGCGCGGGCGCCAGGCCGTGGTCACGACCAGGACGAGGACGAGGGCGGCCATGACGATGGCAAGCAGTCCGACGACGACGGCCAGACGCAGGCCCCACGCCGACGCCGACCCGTCGTAGAGCGCCTGCCGGTCACTCTCTCGCACCGTGGTGGTGACCGAGATCCCTTGGGCGCCAAGGGCATCGCGCACCGGCGCCTCAAAGCTGGTGTCGGCGAGATAGACCTGCAGCCGACCGACGACGGGCGCAAGGGTGCTGGCCCGGTCGAGCAGCGCGCGCAAGCTGACGATCGCGACGTTGGAGGGGCCGCCCGGCGTGTAGGGCAGCGTGCCCACCGGCTGGAACTGCACGGCGATCCCGTCCAGGCCAGCCCCCTGGAACGTCCCTCCAGAGGTGGTGCCCGGAGGCAACGAGCCGACGACGAACGCCGGAAGGTTTCCGACGGCGCCCTTGGCGGTGACCCGGACGCCCGTGCGGGCGCTGAGCAGGTCGAGGGCCACTGCGGTGGGGCTGCCGAGATCGCCTGGGACCGCGTAAGGAGCGAGCACGTCGGCGTTCTTGTCGCCCGAGCCGATCCACGTGTCGGGGCGGCCGATAGCTGCCGGCGGACCCGCGTCTCCACGCAGTTCGGTGATGGTGAATCGGCCCCGCAGGACCCGATAGTCCAACCCCACCCGGTCGACCCCGATGGCCAGCAGCGAGCACCCCTGGGGACAGTCGACCTCGGCCGTGAACACGACCGGCACGCTGCTCGTCAAGGGGATCGGGTCGAGGCTCAACGTCTGCTCGGCTCCGCCGGGTTTGCCCAGTCGGACGGCGAAGATCGGCCCCTCGCCGGCGCGTTGGGGTGCGTCGCCAACCTCGTCGAGCTCCTCGATCGCGCTGGAGCCGATGGTCACCGACAAGCGGGTTCCGGTGATCACCGGGGGGAGGGTGCCGGCCACTTGGAGGGGGCGCAGGTCGAAGGCAGCGGGGTCCACCGCCAGGTCGGCCACTCGAGCGAACTCCTCGGGGATGACCGCCATCGTCGTGATCGAGTCGGAGGAACCCTGCCGGATCCACGCGACCGGGGTCGCCTTGGTTGCCGCGGGGTCGACCTGACGCAGTGCCGTCTCGACCTCGGCCGGGTCATCGGAGTCGGTCGTGAGGACGACGGCGGCCCCGGTCTCCACCCGCGCGCGCAGTTCCCGGTTGTGCTGCCCCACGACGAGTGCGTTGACCGCAAAGGTCGCGAGCGCCGCCGCCACGGTGATGATCGTGACGATCCGCCGGACGGCCGGACGTCGAGCGATCTGGACCGCGGTAAGCGTCGCCGTGAGCCGACCTCGGTCCAGCGATCGTCGCCCGATGAGGGTGGCGGCCGGGGTGAGCAGGTGGGCCAGCACGATCCCCACGGCCAGCGCGACCAGGGCAGGGGTCGCGAGGGCGAGCGGTCCGGCGAGGTTGCCGCTGGCCAGCGCCACCACCCCGGCGACCGACACCCCGACGACGCCGGCATCGACAAGACCCATCCGCCGGCCTCGCTGGCGACTGGGCACCCGGCGCAACAAGTCCGCCACGGGCTCGCGGACCACCCTTCCGACGGCGATGATGATCGCCGCCCAGGCCAGGAGCAGGCCCAAACCTGCGGCCGCGAACGTCGGCCAGGGCAGTTCGGCCGGGACTCCGGGGGCCAGCCAGCTGGCTCGAACGAGGGTGGTGACTCCGAGAGCGCCGAGCAGTCCGAGGGGCGCACCGACGGTGGCCGCGGCGCCGAGTTCGGCGACGAGCAACCGCCGCGCCCCGGAAGCCCCACCTCCGCGCAACCGGCTCAACGCCGCCTCGGGACGGCGCTGCTCCACCGCAGACTCCGCCACCAGTCCCAGCACGACGACACCGAGCAGGGCAAGTTGGGCCATGAGCAACGGGACGATGACGAGCACCTGGCGGCGACCTTCAGCCAACTCGTCCGCCAGATCGCCAACGGCACTCGAGACGGCGATTCGAGGTAGCTCTCGCGCTGCCTCATCCCCCAGAGCGCTCAGCGCTGCCGGGATGCCGTCCAGGCTCTCGAGGCTGATCGCGTCACGGTTCAACGGGTAGGTCACGCTGACGGCGACCTGGAACCATCCCGGTGCGCCCGGGACGAACGACGAGGCCTGCTCGTCCGGTGCGAAGGTGCCGTCGCTGGTGACGAGTGCATCCATGAGCGGGGTCGGCGCCAGACCCGCCGACATGGTCCCGGCCCGCCCGCCGAGCCGAAGCCCCGCCCAGGGGCCTGCGGACAGCTCGTCCTGCGTGTAGGTGCCGACCACCGTCACCGGGCTGGCGAAGGCGGGGCCGCTGGCAATCCCGCGGGCTTCGACGGCAGAGATCACCGCTCCGGGGGCCCACCCCTGCAGGCGCGCCTCTGCGGTCGAGGCCAGCACCTCGAACGGCGCCTGCGGGCAACGCCCAGCGTCGAGCACCAGCCCGTCGCACGGCGTCGGACTTCCCCACATCGTCACGGTCGACACGCCCTGCGAGCCGGTGACGAAGACCCGACCGGACCACCGCTCGACCCCCGGGCCGTAGACCCCGGCCAGCGATGTCGGGAAGATCTCGCGCACCCGTTCGGCCCGCACCCGAGCCCCCTGCTCCCGCGAGGTGGTGAGCTCGATCGCGGTCGCCGCGGGCGGCATACGGGACAGGCCGTCGCGCAGCAGCGACTGAGCGAGCGCCCGTTCGTAAAGCGGCGCGAACGCCGCGCAGCCCACCACCAGCGCGGTGAGCACGGCGAGGAGAAGGGCTTGCGCGGGACGGTAGCGCAACGCAGCCCACGTCATCCCGCACCCCCTGACCTCTCGTTCGCCTGGTGACGGCTCCCCCACCACGGTATGCCGTCCGGTCTGGGCTCGCAGCGGCGGGCCGGGGTGGGGCGCGACACTGAGGGGCAGGTCAGCCTTCGGAGAGCACGGCCTCGATGCGGTTGACCTTGCCGTCCAGTTCGCCGGTGTGACCGGGGCGGATATCCGCCTTGAGCACAAGGCTCACCCGCGGTGAGTGCTCCAGCAGCAGGTCGACGGCTCCCTTGACCACGGCCATGCACTCGTCCCACTCGCCCTCGATCGTGGTGAACATCGAGTCGGTGCGTTGGGGGAGCCCGGAGGCTCGCACGAGTCGGACGACGTCGGCGATCGCGCGGCTGTAGGAGCCGTCGTGGTCGGGAGCGGACGGGGCGACGGAGAAGGCGACGAGCATGCCCCCACCGTATGCCGCGTCGCGCGCCCGTGGGGCTGGCGGAGTGGCCGGATCAGACGGGGTCGAGCGTCCGATAGAACGCCGGGCACAGCTCCAGCGGCCGGAACCCCAGCTGTTCGTTGATCGACACCATCCACTCGTTGTCGTTGGCGTTGCCGGTCGTGACATCGGCACGCTCGGGGTAAAGCTCCTGCAGCGAAACAAGATTGGCAACCTTGACGGCCATGCCCAGACGATGACCGCGATGGTCGGCCCGCACGAGCGTGCCCCACTGTTGGGCCCGGGTGATCGTGGGCGGGAGGGCCAACTCGCTGAAGGCCACGACCTCACCGCTCGCCTCGTCGATGGCGACCGCGGTCAACCGCACCCGCCCCGTCGCGCGGTCCAATTCCATGTATCCCCCGTAGCGCTCCGGGGTCAGTGTCTCGGGCTCCCAGTCAATCTCGCCGGTCGGGGCGTCGGTCCCGACCCGGTTCATGCACTCGCACAGCGAGGGCCACAGCGCGCGCGGCACCTCCGTGAACGCCTCCACCCGATAACGCCCCTGGTATGCCGCCCGCGCACCGTCGCCGAGCCGGGCCAGCAGGCGCGGGTCGACCGGCAGGGTGAGCCGTCGGATCATCTCGGTGTTGCCGAGCCGGAATCCGTTGTGCTCGGCGAAGAGTCGATACGGGTGGTCGTCGGCACGGTCGACTGGGTAGTGGGCCTCGGTGACGATTCGGGTGCGGTCGTTGGCTCGGGCGAAGCCGACTATCGTCTCGATCGCCCGGGTGCCGTGGCCCCGCCGGCGGTGGCCCGGATGCACGTCGAGCTCCATCCAGACGGTGTCGGTGTTGTCGCTCAAGGGCAGCCACGCCGTGATGACACCGACGAGCGCATCGCCCTCCCAGATCCCCCACAGGTGGGTGCTCTCCCCCTCGTCGACGTGCCGCAGATCGCCGATCGCGGACGCTTCGGGCGGACTCACGAAGTGGGGTCGCTCGAAGACGCGCACTGCCGAGACCACGGCATACATGCGGGACATGAGCGCGTCATCGGCGAGGTCGATGGGGGTGATGGCCACCCGCCCACCGTAGGTGCGAGCGCGCCGCCCGTGCACCCCGATTTCGGCATCGCACCATCACCGCCCGACGTCGCGAAACTCCGAAGCAGGGTGCTGAGCGATCAGGCCTCGTCGTCGAGGGGACAGCCCACGACGATGATGCTGCGGGCCTGGACGGTGACGGTCGCCCCGGGGACGAGAACCCCCGAGGTCGCGGCAACGCTCGCCACAGTGGGCTTGGCGTCCTCCACGTCGCCCGCGGTGTTGATCTCGACGAACCACTTGCGGCCGTAGGACGCCTCCGGGATGACGAAGTCGATCGGCTCGTAGTGGGCGTTGAACAGCACGAGGAACGAGTCGTCCCGGATCGCTCCGCCGCGCGAGTCGGTCTCGCGGATGGCCCGGCCGTTGAGGAACACCATGAGGCTCTTGGCATAGCCGTTGGCCCAGGCCTCCTCATCCATGTGCTCGCCGTCGGGCTCGAACCAGGCGATGTCGCCAAGGTCGCTCTCGCCGCCGTGATCGGCACTCCCGGCGAAGAATCGGCGCCTGCGGAAGACCGGGTGCTCGGCCCGCAACCGCATGACGTGTCGGGTGAAGTCGAGCAGAGACTCCTGATCGGCGTCCAAGGTCCAATCAACCCAGGCCAATTCGTTGTCCTGGCAATAGACGTTGTTGTTGCCTTGCTGGGTGCGCCCGAACTCGTCACCGTGGGCGATCATCGGCACACCCTGCGCGAGCAACAGGGTCGTCAACAGGTTGCGTTGCTGACGCTGGCGCAGCGCACGAACCGCCGGGTCGGTCGTCGGCCCCTCGACACCGCAGTTCCACGAACGGTTGTGGCTCTCTCCGTCGCGATTGCCCTCGCCATTGGCGTCGTTGTGCTTGTCGTTGTAGGACACCAGGTCCCGCATCGTGAAGCCGTCGTGCGCAACAACGAAGTTGACCGACGCGACCGGCCGACGCCCGGAGTGGGCATAGAGGTCAGACGACCCGGTGAACCGCGAGGCGAACTCCCCCAGGGTCGCCGCCTCGCCCCGCCAGAAGTCGCGCACCGTGTCGCGGAACTTGCCGTTCCACTCGGTCCACAGGGGCGGGAAGCCACCGACCTGATAACCCCCGTCGCCGAGGTCCCACGGCTCGGCGATGAGCTTGACCTGGCTGACGATGGGGTCCTGCTGGATGAGGTCGAAGAACGCCGACAGCTTGTCGACCTCGTGGAACTGCCGGGCCAGCGTTGCCGCGAGGTCGAACCGGAACCCGTCGACGTGCATCTCGGTCACCCAGTAGCGCAGCGAGTCCATGATGAGCTGCAGGACGTGCGGGCTGCGCATGAGCAGGCTGTTCCCGGTGCCCGTCGTGTCGTAGTAGTGCGCGAGGTCGCCGCCGACCAGCCGGTAGTAGTTGTCGTTGTCGATGCCCCGGAAGGCCAACGTCGGGCCCAGGTGGTTGCCCTCGGCGGTGTGGTTGTAGACGACGTCGAGGATGACCTCGATGTCGGCCTCGTGCAGCGCCTTGACCATCGTCTTGAACTCCAGCACCTGCTGCCCGCGGGTGCCGTAGGCGGCATACCCGTTGTGAGGGGCGAGGAAGCCGATGGTGTTGTAGCCCCAGTAGTTGCGTAATCCCTTGTCCAGCAACGTGAAATCCTGGACGAACTGGTGCACCGGCATGAGCTCGATCGCCGTCACGCCTAGGCGGCGCAGGTGCTCGATCGTCGCGGGGTGGCCGATGCCGGCATACGTCCCGCGGATCTCCTTGGGCACGTCGGGGTGGAGCATCGTCAGCCCCTTGACGTGCGCCTCATAGATGACCGAGTCGTGATAGGCGTGCCCCGGCGGGCGGTCCTTGCCCCAGTCGAAGAACGGGTTGGTCACCACGGAGTACATCGTGTGGCCGAGGGAGTCGACGGCGTTGGGGACGCTCGACAGGCCCAACGCCGGGTCGCCGAAGGAGTAGCCGAACAGCGCCTGGCTGCCCTGCATCTCCCCGTCGATCGCCGTGGCGTAGGGGTCGAGCAAGAGCTTGTCCGGGTTGCACCGGTGACCCTTCGCGGGGTCGTAGGGGCCGTGGACGCGGTAGCCGTAGCGCTGGCCGGGCTGGATCGTCGGCAGGTACACGTGCCACACGAAGGCGTCGTGCTCGGGCATCTCGACGCGGGTCTCGGTGCCGTCGTCGGCGATGAGACACAACTCGACGCGCTCGGCGACCTCGGAGAACAGCGCGAAGTTGACCCCCGAACCGCCGTAGGTCGCCCCCAGGGGGTAGGGCTTTCCGGGCCAGATCTGCATCAGTGCCTTCACAAGTCTCTAGGTGGGGACGAGAGGGTATGCCGTCCGTCCGGCTCCCGGCCTCCCCGCCGGACACCCCCATCCTGCCAGCACACCCACCTTCCCCGCTGCGGCCCGGCCCCAACCCCCTCCGAGCGGGCCACGCTGGCAGCTTCGCCCGCGGTCAACGTCACCGCGACCGGACGCGTCCATGAGACGTGGGCACATTGCGAAACATCCTGATATTGACTGCGATTGCCGCGCTGTCAGCCTGCGCGGGACCCGCGACGTCACCGCCGTCGAGCGCCTCAACCTCACCCTCGTCCCTCGGTGGTTTAGAGACCTCGCCAGCCTCAATGACCCCGCTCCTCGACCCTGCACAGCTCGCCGTCGAGGAGTTCCTGCGCACGGACCCCGAGGTCGTCAGGCGGTTCGGCGCCACCCCACACGATGGCCGCCTGGCCTGTGCCTTCACGCCGATCGTTCCCCGCCGGGACAATCACCTCTTTGCGCGGTTCCTCTGCCTGGAGGTCCTGGGGACAGGGCCAGGGGCGTACAGCATCTCCGGGAGCGCGTCGTCGATCGCCATGATCATCGACCCAGCGTCCGGCGCCGTGCGCGATTGGCGCACGCCGCGGGACGGCGCCGACGGCAGGACAGATCTCTTGGAGATGTTCCCCGCTGACGTCATGAACGCCTTCCGCAGCGCCGACACGGCAACCGCCAACCGGCAGACCTCCGAGATGCAGAGCCGATGCCTCGCCATCGCGAATGAACTCGCCGCAGCGTCCTGACGGCGACGCCCTAGTGCGTGACGGCGACGCGCGAGTGCCTGGAGGGGACGCGCGAGTGCGTGACGGAGTGCGATCGAGGGGGTGATCACCCCGTCAGGCGCACTCCGTCACGCACTCACTCGGGTGGAACCAGCCAAACGAGCCGAAAGCTCAGGCGAGATGGGCCACGACATCGTCGGCGGCGGCATACGGGTCGGTCGTGCCGGCCACCACAGCGGCGGCGTGTTCGGCGATGCCGTGCCCGGCCCGCAGGTCACCCATCCGGGCCCGCAGCGCCGCCAGCGCGATCGCCTCGATCTCATCGGACGCCCGCCGCAACCGACGGGTATGCCGCGTGCCCGTCGCATCGAGCCAGGCCTCGTGCTTGTCGATGGCCTCCATGACCTCGTCCAGCCCCTCGCCGCGCGAGGCGACGGTCTTGCACACCGGCGGCCGCCACAGGCCCGGCTCGGTGCGGTCGCCGAGAGAGATCATGTGCCGCAGGTCGCGCACCGTCGCGTCGGCCCCGTCGCGGTCGGCCTTGTTGACCACGAACACGTCGCCGATCTCGAGGATCCCCGCCTTGGCGGCCTGGATGCCGTCGCCCATCCCTGGGGCGAGCAGGACGATCGTCGTGTCGGCCAGGCCGGCGATCTCGACCTCGGACTGCCCGACGCCGACGGTCTCGACGAGGACAACCTCGCAGCCGGCCGCGTCGAGCACCCGGATCGCTTGCGGCGTGGTCCACGCCAGCCCACCAAGGTGCCCGCGAGAGGCCATCGAGCGGATATAGACCTCGGGGTCGAGCGCGTGCTCCTGCATCCGCACCCGGTCACCGAGCAGCGCGCCACCGGAGAACGGCGAGGACGGGTCGACCGCGAGGATCCCCACCCGCTTGCCACGGGCCCGGAACGCCGCCACCAACGCGCTCGTCGAGGTCGACTTGCCGACCCCGGGCGAGCCGGTGAGACCGATGACGTGAGCCTTGCCCGTGTGAGGGGCCAGCGCCGCCATCACCTCGCGCAGTGCGGGATGGGCATCCTCGACCAACGAGATCAGGCGCGCGACGGCGCGGGGTGACCCGGCTCGGGCAGCGGTGACCAGTGCGGGGACATCGACCGGGCGGGGCGGCATACCGACCTCTCGGGAGCGGGGTGAAGGACACGGCGACCGACAGGGTATGCCGCGCGGTGCCCGCAGGGGGACGGGCAGCCGCGCGGCATACACGATGACAACCCGGGAGGACGCCGTGCGGTTCCCCCGGGGGAAGATCAGGCCTTCGGGACCCGCACGATGAGCGCGTCGCCCTGGCCGCCGCCGCCGCACAGGGCCGCGGCGCCGACGCCGCCGCCGCGACGCTTGAGCTCGTTGGCCAGGTGCAGGACGATCCGGGCGCCCGACATGCCGACCGGGTGGCCCATGGCGATGGCGCCGCCGTTGACGTTGACCTTGTCGGGGTCGACGCCGAGCTCCTTGGTGGAGGCCAGACCGACGGCCGCGAAGGCCTCGTTGAGCTCGAGCAGGTCGAGGTCGGCGGGCGTGATGCCCTCCTTGGCGCACGCCTTGACGATCGCGTGGGCGGGCTGGGACTGCAGCGTCGAGTCGGGGCCAGCGACATAGCCGGCAGCGCCGATCTCGGCCAGCCAGGTCAACCCGAGAGCCTCGGCCTTGGCCTTGCTCATGACGACGACCGCTGCGGCACCGTCGGAGATCTGCGAGGCGCTGCCCGCGGTGATCGTGCCGTCCTTGCGGAAGGCCGGCCGCAGCCCGGCAAGGCTCTCGGCCGTCGTCGCGGCGCGCACGCCCTCGTCGGCCTTGAACTCGATCGGGTCGCCCTTGCGCTGCGGGATCATCACCGGGACGACCTCGTCGTCGAACAGGCCGTCCTTCCATGCCTTGGCGGCCAACTCGTGGCTGCGTGCGGAGAAGGCGTCCTGCTCCTCGCGGGTGAACTCGCGGTCACCGCTGTTGGCCGACTCGGTGAGGTTGCCCATGCCCTGGTCGGTGTAGACGTCCCACAGGGCGTCGTAGTCCATGTGGTCGCGCATCTTGACGGTGCCGTACTTGAAGCCCTCGCGGCTCTTCTCCAGCAGGTGGGGCGCGTTGGTCATCGACTCCATGCCGCCAGCGACGACGATCTCGCACTCACCCGAGCGGATGAGCTGGTCGGCCGTGGCGATCGCGTTGATGCCCGACAGGCAGACCTTGTTGATCGTGATCGACGGGACGTCCATGGGGATGCCGCCCTTGACCGCCGCCTGGCGGGCCGTCACCTGGCCGCAGCCGGCCTGCAGGACGTGGCCCATGATGACGTAGTCGACCTGGTCACCCGTGATGCCGGACTTCTCCAGGGCGCCCTTGATGGCGATGCCGCCCAGGTCGGTCGCCGAGAAGTCCTTGAGCGAGCCGAGCAGCCGGCCCATGCCGGTGCGGGCACCGGCGACGATGACAGAGGTGTTCGAGCTCATAGCGCAGCCTCCAGGGGCGGTCAGGAGCGAGAGACGTCAGATATCGATCACTGTATCCGCGGCGAGTGACGGTGGACCCGGGGAGCTCTGGTGGGACGCACCACACACAGGTGCGACCGCGCGGCATACCGGCGGGCGGTCGGCCCTCCGGTATGCCGCGCGAATCCCCCACCCCAGGGTCCGGGGCCTGAGCGTTCCCTCCTGCGGCACAGGCTCGGGTCGGACGGTAGACGGCGAGACCGGGTGAGCGCCAGAGTTTTCCGAGGATTCGAACGGAACTCTTGCCGAGACTGTCGATTTTCGTTGTCTGAGAGTGACTCAACTGCGGTATCCGCAGGCGGGTCGGCGGCAGCATGAAGGCCGTCACACCGCCGCCTTCGAGGCCCTTCCGGCGTGCCCGACGGTATGCCGCGGCCGTAGGCTCAGAGGTATGGACGCCCCCCTCTTCACGATGATCGACCACGTCGGCATTGCCGTCGCCGACCTCGATGCGGCCATCGCCTTCTACCGCGACACCTACGGCATGGCCCTGCTGCACGAGGAGACCAACGTGGAGCAGGGGGTGCGCGAGGCGATGATGGCCGTCGGGCACTCGGGGTCGTGCATCCAACTACTCGCCCCCTTGTCGCCGGAGTCGCCGATCGGCAAGTTCCTCACTCGCTCCGGCCCGGGGATCCAGCAGATGGCCTACCGGGTCGAGGACATCGATGCCGTCTGCGCCACCCTGCGCGAGCGCGGTGTGCGGCTGCTCTACGACGTCCCCAAGCGTGGGACGAGCGACAGCCGGGTCAACTTCATCCACCCCAAGGACGCCGGCGGGGTGCTCGTCGAGCTCGTCGAGCCCGCCACCGATACACCCCATCACTGACGGTCGCTCACCACCCGACCCGGTGCTGCGCCGCCACGCTTCTCAGGTGGGCAACGTCACGGGTTGTGCCCAATAGCAGGCCTTCGGCTTGCGAGTACGGTCGAGCGAAGAGCGCCAGAAAAGTTGGCGCGTCGTCGATCTCCAGCGCTGGCCGCCCAGCCCGAGGGCGGCCCGCCTTTGCAGAGAGGACCCACGATGACCAAGGAACTCTACGACCTGGGCGAGCAGCCTCCCCTGGGCGAGATCCCCGCGAAGATGCATGCCTGGCTGATCCGCCCTGAGCGCTTCGGCCCGCCGCTGGAGGCCTTCCAGAAGGAGGTCGTCGATGTCCCGACGATCGCCGACGACGAGGTGCTCGTCTACGTCATGGCAGCCGGCATCAACTACAACAACGTGTGGGCCGGCCTCGGCATCCCGGTCGACGTCGTCGGCGCCCGCAACAAGGCCGGCGAGCCGGAGCGCTTCCACATCGGCGGCAGCGACGCCTCGGGCATCGTGTATGCCGTCGGCAAGGACGTCACCAACGTCAAGGTCGGCGACGAGGTCGTCATGCACTGCGGCAAGTGGGACCGCGACTGCCCCACGGTCCAGCGCGGCGGCGACCCGATGTATTCGCCGAGCTTCCGGATCTGGGGCTACGAAACCAACTACGGCAGCTTCGCCCAGTTCACCAAGGTCCAGGGCCAGCAGTGCATGCCCAAGCCCAAGCACCTGACCTGGGAAGCCGCCTCGGCCTACACCCTCGTCGCAGCGACAGCGTGGCGGATGCTGCACGGCTGGGGCGAGAACGCCGTCAAGGAAGGCGACGTCGCCCTCATCTGGGGTGGCGCAGGTGGCCTTGGGTCGATGGCGATTCAGATCGTCAAGGCGGCCGGCGGCATACCCATTGCTGTGGTTTCGGGCGAGGACAAGTTCGACTACTGCATGAAGCTCGGCGCCAAGGGCTGCATCAACCGCAACGACTTCGACCACTGGGGGATGCTGCCCCACTGGAAGGACGACGCGGCATACGGGACCTGGCTCAAGGGTGCGCGCAAGTTCGGTTCGGCGATCTGGGACGTCCTGGGCGAGCGGCGCGCACCGAACATCGTCTTCGAGCACCCGGGCGAGAGCACGATTCCCAGCTCGATCTTCGTCTGCGACACCGGCGGCATGGTCGTCGTCTGCGCAGGCACCACGGGCTACAACGCGACCGTCGACCTGCGCTACCTGTGGATGCGCCAGAAGCGCCTGCAAGGCTCGCACTTCGCCAACTCCGTTCAAGCCAACCAGATGAACCAGTTGGCGTTGGCCGGGCAGCTCGACCCGTGCCTGTCGCAGGCCTTCACCTACGACGAGATCCCCCTGGCCCACGACCTCATGTACCGCAACAAGCACCCGCACGGAAACATGGCGGTCCTCGTTGGCGCCACGGACTTCGGTCAGGGCATCACCGCGCCAGAGCCGGTGGCTCTTCCGCACCCGAGCCTGCCCGACGGTGACGCCCACACGACGCCCCGGATCCTCCCCCACGCGACCGACAGCGAGTTGCTCCCGGAGTGACCCGGCGCTGCGCGCGCAGGCGCGTAGCGGACGAGCGTCTCGGCGCGGCATACCGACCGGGTATGCCGCGCCGCCGCGCCTGCGGGACACGGCTCCCTTAGGCTCGACGATCGTGGATGCGTCGTCGGCGTGTGGAGGTGGGTGATGGGCGACACCGGCTCGGTGTGGCAGCGTTGGCTGGACTTCCGGCATCGCCAGCGCGCCCGGCTGTCGGAGGAGCCCGAGTTCGCGCCCGAGGACGGGGCGGGTGAGGAACCAGTGATCCCTGCGCCAACCCCGGCGCCGCCAGCACCCGGTTCGGCCCATCCGCCCGCTGGCAGTCCGCTCAACCGGTCGTCCCCCTTCTATCTCGGGCTGGTCGGGGGCCTGGGGGTGCTGATCGCCTACGGGCTCTGGCAAATGCTGGCCACCCTCGACACCGTGCTCACCCTCCTCGTCGTCGCCCTCTTCCTCGCCCTGGCACTCAACCCGCTCGTCGAGCGTCTCGTGGCCGCCGGGGTGCGCCGGGGACGGGCGGTGGCCATCGTGGCGGGGCTGGTCGTGCTCATCGTGGGCTTGATCGGTCTCGTCGTCGTGCCGCCGGTCGTCCAGCAGGGTGGCGATCTGGCACGCCATGCTCCCCGCTACCTCGACAACCTGCTCGCCGACCCGCGACTGCAGGAGCTCGACGCGACCTACCACTTCCTGGACAAGGTCCGCGACGAGATCAACCGCCGGCTCACCGATGGCGCCTTCATGTCCCAGGCCGTGGGCGGCGTGCTGGGCGCCGGGATGGCTGTCGTCTCGGGAGTCTTCTCGACCGTCACCGTCCTGGTCCTCACCCTCTACTTCCTCGCGTCGCTCCCGACGATCAAGCACGCGGCATACGCGATGGTCCCGGCCAGCCGACGCGCGCGGGTGGAGTCACTCGCCGAGGCGATGATGCGTCGGGTGGGGTCCTACGCCATCGGGCAGGTGCTCGTGGCCACCATCAACGCGTGCTGCTCCTACGTCATGATGAAGATCCTCGGCATCCCGTATGCCGCGGTGCTGGCTGTCACGGTCGGCCTGCTGGGTCTCATCCCCATGGTCGGCGCCACGCTGGGCGCCATCGTGGTGGCGCTCGTCGCGCTCTTCGTGGACCCGACGAAGGCGCTCATCGCGGTCGTGTATTTCGTCGTCTATCAGCAGATCGAGAACTATGTGGTGGCGCCACGGATGATGCGCCGAACCGTCTCGGTGCCCGGTGTGGTGACGGTCGTGGCTGCCCTCGCCGGCGGCACCCTGGCTGGGGTGCTGGGAGCCCTGTTGGCGATCCCGACCGCCGCCGGCCTCTTGCTGCTCTACGAAGAGGTCCTCGTCCCTCGCCAGCAGCGCCACTGATCGCGACCGCTCGTCGGCGGGGGCAGCGCGTTCGCCGCAGGGTCCAGCCAGAGCGCCGCGCGCCCCTGCCGGGGCTGGCGGTCGGCTGACAGGATGACGCCATGTCCGTGGAGGTCGAGCTCGCCGAGGTCCGCGATTTCCTCGCGGCACATCACCCCTTCGATGACCTGCCGCTCCAGCAACTAGAGCGCGTCGCCACGACGCTGAAGATCGAGTACTTCCGACGCGGGACGCGGATCATCTCCCGCGGCGAGGACAACCATCACCTCTATGTCGTGCGCTCGGGGGCCGTGGAGTTGCATGACATGCATGGCGGGTTCATGGACCGCGGCGAGACGGGCACGTCCTTCGGCTCCTACACGCTCGTGCAGGGGAATCCGGCCAACTTCGAGGTGGTCGCCCTCGAGGACACCCTGTGCCTGGTGATGGATGCCGGGACCTTCCACGACCTCGCCGCCGCCTACCCGATCATCGGCAACTACTTCGACATCCAGCGGACCAGCCGGATGCGCGGCGCCGTCGCCTCGTTGCACGTGACGAGCTCCGGTGGCGCGATCCTCAAGACGAAGGTCACCGACATCATCACCCGGCCGGCGGTGTCCGTGGAGGCGTCGGAGTCGATCCGCGCGGCCGCATCCGTCATGAGTGAGCGGCGGGTCTCCTGCCTGCTCGTCATGGACGAGGGCAAGCTCGTCGGCATCGTCACGGACCGCGACCTGCGCAACCGCGTCGTCGCGGCCGGCGTCGACACCAGCCTGCCGGTGAGCCAGGTGATGTCGGCGGACCCCGCCACCGGATCGGCCGACGCGTTGGCGTTCCAGATCCTCATGGAGATGACCAGCCGCAACATCCACCATCTGCCAATCCTCGGCTGCGACGGCACGCCCGAGGGCGTCGTCACGACCACCGACCTCATGCGCTTGGAACAGACCAACCCCATCTACCTCGTGGGTGACATCACCCAGGCGACCGATGTCGCGGCGGTGGCGGAGGTCAGCAAGCGGTTGGCGCCGGTGGTCGAGTTGCTCGTCACCCAGGACGCGTCGGCCGAGGACATCGGGCGGATCGTCACCGCCGTCGGCGACGCGGTCGAACGCCGGCTGCTCGGCCTGGCCGAGGAACACCTCGGCCCACCGCCGGTCCCCTACTGCTGGGTCTCGCTGGGCTCGCGGGCCCGCCAGGAGCAGGCCCTGGCGGCCGACCAGGACAACGCCCTCATCCTGGACAACGACGTCCAACCCGAGCACGCGGCATACTTCGAGGCGCTGGCGACCTTCGTGTGCGATGCCCTCGTCGAGTGCGGCTACCCCCGGTGCCCGGGAGACGTCATGGCGACCAACCCGCGCTGGCGGGTCCCGCTCTCGCAGTGGCGAGCCGAGTTCACCACCTGGCTGACCGAGCCGGTGCCCGACGCCATCCTCCGAGCGAGCATCTTCTTCGACATGCGGCCCGTCTATGGCGACCCGAGGCTGTTCCAGAAGTTGCGCAAGCACTTCCTCAAGCAGGCTCCGGCGGCCCGACTCTTCCTGGCCCACCTCACCAAGCGGGCCACCGAGAACGAGCCCCCGTTGGGCTTCTTCCGCGGCTTCGTGTTGGAGAAGCACGGCGCCAACCGGGCCACTCTCGACATCAAGCGGGGCGGTGTGGGCGCGATCGTCGAGATCGCCCGCGTGCTGGCCCTGTCGGTGGGGTCGCGGGCGGTCAACACCCAGACCCGGATCGCGGCCGCCGTCGACTCCGGTGCGTTGAGTGCCGAGCGCGGCCAGGACCTGCACGACGCCTTCGAGTTCATCTCCTATGTGCGGCTGCGCCACCAGGCCGCGCAGGTGCGGGCCGACCGCGAGACCGACAACTTCGTGGCCCCCGACGACCTGAGCTCGTTCGAGAAGCGCCACCTGCGTGAGGCGTTCGCCATCGTGCGCTCGGCCCAGTCGTCGCTGTCGCACCGCTACCCCTCGACGTACGTCTCCTAGGGGCCCGCGTGTTCGCCACTCCTTCGGCCGACAAGCAACGCCGTCGCGCGCTGCGCAGCGCGCCGTCGGGGCCGTTGCGGGACTACCTGCAGACCCCCTTCCCCGACCCCCGCACCGAGGTCGGTGACCTGCAGTTGTTGGCGGTCGACCTCGAGACGACCGGCCTGCACCCCAAGAACGACCGCCTGCTCTCGATCGGCTTCGTGCCCATCGACGGGTTGTCGATCGACCTGTCCGGAGCCCGGCGGTTCGTCGTGCAGGCCGGGGTCGAGGTCGGTCAGAGCGCGGCGATCCACGGGCTGACCGACGACACCGTGGCCGCCGGGACACCGATCGACGAGGCGCTGCCGGTCGTGCTGGAGGCCCTGCGCGGCCGGGTCCTGCTCGCGCACTACACCGACATCGAGGAACGCTTCCTGTCGGCTGCCTGCGAGCGGGTCTACGGCACTCGGTTGCCGGTCGCCCGGATCGACACGCTCGAGTTGCATCGCCGGTTGATCGTCGGGTGGGGGCAGGAGCCGATGCGCCTAGCCCTGCGCCTGTGGGCCGCCCGCGAGCGCTACGGCCTGCCCGACTATCGCGCCCACGAGTGCCTCATCGATGCCATCGCGTGCGCGGAGCTCTACCTCGCCCAGGTGGCCGAGATGCGCTCCCACGGCGACTCGGTGACCCTCGCGCGGCTGGTGTCCTGAGCGATCGCGGTCCGGGTGCCTGACGCCCTGACGGCCCGCGAGGGCGAGGGCGGGTCACCTCAGCGATAGGACCCCAACGGCGGCCTGGTATGCCGGTTGGCCCAGCATGTCGTGTGCCAGTGCCGGCGCTGCTCGACGCCACCCAACCCGTCGGCCGGCCAGACGACGACATGGGCCTGGCCGCCCACCTCTTGCTGGCAGCCCGGGCAACGATAGGCCCGCGGCGCGCCTGCGGAGTCCGCCCGCGCTCCCCGGACGGGGCGGACGAACCACTCCTGACCGGCATACCCCTCGCGTCTGGGGACTCCCCCGGTCGCCCGCTCAAGGTCCAACGGTGTGGACTCGTCGCGGCGGCGGTTGGGGCGAGGCATGCACGCCATCCTCCCAGGTCGGCGGGTAGGAGGCAGCGCATGAAGCAGCGGCAGGGTGCGTGATCACGCACCCTGCCGCTGCTTCAACGACGGCTTCCCGCCCGGCCTGGCCCTCCGACGGGCGTCAGGCGTAGGTGCGGAAACCGCGCTTGGACTTGCGCCCGAGGTAGCCGGCCGTGACCAGGTGCTCCAGCAGCGGAGCCGGCGCGAAGCCAGGCTCACGGAACTCCATGTAGAGCTCGCGCTGGATGGCCAGCGACACGTCGAGCCCGACGACGTCGAGCAACTCGAACGGCCCCATGGGGTAACCGCAGCCGGCCTTCATGGCGACGTCGATGTCGTCGGCCGTGGCGTAGTGCGCCTCGAGCATCTTGACGGCGTCGTTGAGGTAGGGGAAGAGCAGCGCGTTGACGATGAAGCCCGAGCGGTCACCACACTGCACCGGCACCTTGCCGATGTTCAGCGTCAGCGCGACCGTCGTGGCGACGACCGCCGGATCGGTGGCCACCGTGTGGACGACCTCGACGAGCTTCATCACCTGCGCCGGGTTGAAGAAGTGCATGCCGATGACATCGCCGGGACGGCTGGTGACGTTGGCGCACTGGATGATCGGCAGCGAGGAGGTAGTCGTCGCGAGGATCGCCCCGGGCTTGCAGATCCGGTCGAGGTCGCGGAAGAGCTCCTGCTTGATGGCCAGGTCCTCGGCGATCGCCTCGACGACGATGTCGACGTCGCCCAGCGCCTCACGCGTGGTCGAGCCGGTGAGCTTGGCGTTGACCGCGTCGGCGGCCTCCTGGGTGAGGCGGCCGCGCTCGATCATCCGAGCCTGGCCCTTCTTGATGGCGGCGAGCACGCCGTCGACCTTGTCCTGGCCGCGCGCGACATAGACCACGTCATAGCCAGCCTTGGCGAACACCTCGATGATTCCGGTGGCCATCGTGCCCGAGCCGACGACGCCCACCTTGGCGATCTTGGCCAGCCCCGGGTCATCCGCGGCCGAGCCCTTCGGGGACTGCCCGTCGGCGACGACCTCGGAGCTGCCGGGCGCGGCATACGTGTAGAAACCGCGCCCGCTCTTGCGGCCCTTCAAACCGGCGTTGACCATCTGCTTGAGGATCGGGCTGGGGGCGTGCAGGCGCTCGCGGCCCTGGTGGTACATCGTGTCGAGGATCTCGTATGCCGTGTCCAGACCGATGAGGTCCATGAGGGCCAGCGGGCCCATCGGCAGACCGCAGCCGAAACGCATGGCGGCGTCGAGGTCCTCGCGGGTGGCGTACTTCTGCTCGTACATCGAGACGGCGTGGTTGAGGTAGCCGAAGAGCAGCGCGTTGGCGATGAACCCGGCCTTGTCGCCGACGACGACCGGCTTCTTGTCCAGCTTCTCGGCCAGGGCCTTGACGTCGCTGAAGACGTCGTCGGAGGTGACGACGGTGCGGATCACCTCGACGAACGCCATGACGGTCGCCGGGTTGAAGAAGTGCATGCCCAGCACGCGGGAGGGCTTCTTGGTGGCCACGGCGATCTCGGTGACCGACAGCGAGGACGTGTTAGTCGCGAGGACGGCATCGTCGGCAACGACCTCGTCGAGGGCGGCGAAGATCTGCTTCTTGAGGGCCAGGTGCTCAGGGACGGCCTCGACGACGAGCTCACAGGGCGCGAGCTCGGAGAGGTCAGTCGCGTAGGTGATCCGCCCGTGCAGCGACTCGGCGTCCTCGGGCGACATCTTGCCGCGGCCGACGGCGCGGGCCGTCGACTTCGCCACGATCCCCTTGCCTCGTTCCAAGGCCTGGCCGTCCACCTCGACGGCGACGACGGACACCCCGTTCCGCGCGAAGATCTCGGCGATCCCCGCCCCCATCGTGCCCAGTCCGATGACGCCCACTGTCGTGAATTCGCGTGCCATTGTGCGAGTCTCGCAGGGCCAGGTGCGCTGCGGCTACCTCACTGGGGGCGATGGTGGTCACACCCGTGGGGACGTCTCTCAGATGGTCTTGACGACGATGTCGTGCAGGCAGCTACCCGCGCCGGCGAGCTTGTCGGCGGCGTTGGACATGTGCCGGTAGACCTCGCGCTTCTTGAACACATCCATGACCTTGCGCAGCGCTTCCGGACCGCTGTGCCCGTCCATGGTCTCCATCTCGGCCACGTGCTGCTCGACGTCGAACAGCTCGGCGAGGGCCCGGCGGTAGGTCTTCTCGGTGTTGCGCTCGGCCTTCTTCGCAGCCTGGGCGAAGCCCTCCGCTCCGGCGGGAGCGGTGCTGAAGGTCTGGTAGCCCTGGTTCAGGGACTCGGCCCCGTCCTTGAGGTGCTGGGCCATCTCGAGGGTGTAAGGGTCGGGAACCACTCCGAGGACTTCCATCTCGCGAACCGTGGTCTTGCAGTAGTTAAGGACCTCGTCGATGGAGATCATCGCCCGATAGAGGTCCTTCGCGGTCCATCGGCGTCGAGAAGGCCTGGTTGAGCTCGTCGACGTTGCGATCCTTGATCGTGTCGCCCTGGTGCTCCAACTCGCGGACTCGAAGCGCCGCCTCCTGCGACCCGGACTCCATGAAGGAGACCAGCGCGGAGGTGGCCTCCACCGCCAGCGCCGACTGCTCGGCAATCATCCCGACGAAGTCGGGGACCTTGGGGAAGATGCGGCCGACCACCTTGGACAGGGGGTTGTTGGCGCCACCGCTCATGTCGTGCCTCCTGGTTGACCGGCTAGCTGACCGGGGATCGTGACTGGCAATTTGTCGAGGGCCGAGCGCTCGCTCAACGGGTGAAGATCATGCTGATGAGGTAGCAGATGACGCCGACGAGGCCAGCGCCCGGGATGGTGATGAGCCAGGTGCTGAGGATCTCCTGGGCCTTGCCCCACCGCACCGACTTGGCCCGGTCGGCTGTGCCGATGCCCATGATCGACGAACTGACCACGTGGGTCGTCGAGACCGGCGCGCCAAGGACGGAGGCGCCGTAGATGACGGCGGCGGCGGTGAGTTGGGTGTCCAGCGCGTGCAGCGGGCGGACCTTGTAGATGCCGAAGCCGACGGTCCGCACGATCCGCCAGCCGCCCGAGAGGATCCCGAGGGTGATGGCGCTGGCACAGGTGAGGATCACCCAGAAGGGGACCTTGAACTCGGTCATCTGCCCGGACAGGACGAGCACGAGGGTGATGATGCCCATGCTCTTCTGGGCGTCGTTGGCACCGTGGGAGAAGGCGAGGAACGCCGACGTGACCCATTGGGAGCGACGGAACCACTTGTTGATGCTCGGCTTGGCGCGGGCGAAGAGGCGCATCATGAACTTCTGGAGCAGCCACCCGACCCCGAAGCCGACGAGGGGCGAGATGACCAGGCCGATGAGGATCTTGGCGACCCCGTCGATCTTGCCGTGCGCCATCTCGGCGAAGCCCCACTTGACGTATCCGGAACCGGCGGCGAGCAGCGTCGCACCGACCAGACCGCCGACGAGTGCGTGCGAGGACGAGGACGGGATGCCGAACCACCAGGTCCCGAGGTTCCACGATGGCCCCGATGATCCCGCAGAGGACGATGATCATGGCTGTCTTCTGTGGCAGGGTGCCCACGTCGATGAACTTACCGATGGTGTTGGCCACCGCGGTGCCGCCCAACAACGGCCCCAGGAACTCGAACGTCGCGACGACGATGACGGCCTGCACCGGGGTCAGCGCCCGTGAAGCGATCGTCGTCGCGATGATGTTCGACGCGTCGTGGAAGCCGTTGGTGTAGTCGAAGATCACGACGAGTATCACCGCGATCGTCGCCAGGACGAGGACCGTGTTCATGCGTGATGTTGACCGGACTAACGACCGTGGGCGCTGGTAGGACTGGGGACCGTTACTGGGTCTGCTGAGGAGTCCGTTGTGAGTCGTGATCTTGACCGTCTCGTTGTTGGTCGTTGGGGCTCTGTTCGGCCGGGAGGCTCGGGCGTGGCGTGGGTTGTGCAGGACGCCGAAGGTCTGATCGTGGGGCCGGTTGCCGAGTTCCTGCGCGACTTCGCCGCTCGAGGAAACAGCGCGGGCAGTGTTCGCTCTTACGCGTACGTTCTGCTGCGCTGGTGGCGCTGGCTGGCCGCCGTCGGCGTCGATTGGGATCGTGCGACCGCCGCGGAGGTGCGTGACCTGGTGTTGTGGCTTCAACTGCATCCGAAACCTCGCCGGTCGGCCAGGACGCTGTCGGCTGATCTCGTGGGGACTGTCAACCCGAAGACGGGTAAGCGGTATCTGGATGACCACTACGCGGCGCGCACTATCCGGCACAACAATGCAGCTCTGGCCTCGTTCTACGAGTATTGGGCTGAGCGGCCCCGCCGGCGCGGGTTCCGGGGGGGGGGGGGGGGGGGGGCCGGGCCGGGGGGGGGGCGGGGGGGGGGGCCGGGCCGCCCGGTGCCGCCCGGGGGGGGGGGGGGCGGGGGGCCGGGGGGCCGGGCGGGGGGGGGGGGGGGGCGGGGGGGGGGGGGGGGGGGGGGGGGCCGGGGGGAGGGGGGGGGGGGGGCCGCGGGGCCCTAGGGGGGGCGGGGGGGGGGGGGGGGGGGGGGGGGCGGGCGGGGGGGGGCCCCGGGGGGCGGGGGGGGCGGGCGGGGGGGGGGGGGGGGGGCGGGGGGGGGGGGGGGGGGGGGGGGGGGGCGGCGGGGGCGGCGGCGCGCGGGGGGAGGGGGGGGGCCGGCCCAAAGGGCGGGCCGGGGGGGCGGGGGAAGGGCCGGGGGGGGGCCCCGGGGGCCCCCGTGGGGAAAAGGCCGGGCGGCCGGGGGGGGGGGGGGGGGGGGGGGGGCGGGCCGGCGGGGGGGCCGGGGGGCCGGGGGGGGGGGGGGAGGGGGGGGGGCCCCCGCCGCCCAAACAACCCGGGCGGCCGCCGGGGGGGCGGCGGTTTGGGGGCGCGGGGGGGGGCGGGCCCGGGGGGGCCGGGGGGCGGCCGCGCCGGGCGGGGGGGGGGGGGGGGGGGGGGGGGTGGGGGGGGGGGGGGGCTGGCGTTCCCTCGGTGCTGTTCCTGGTGCGGGGGGGGGGGGGGCGGGGTGGGGGTCCCTCCCTGCTGGGGGGGGGGGGCGGTGCCCGGGTGCGGGGCGGGCCGTTGGGGGGGGGGGCGGGGCGGGCCTGGGCCGGGGGGGGGGCGGGGGTGCGGGGCGGGGGGGGGGGGGCGGGTCCGCGCGGGCGCGGCTGCCGCCCGCCCCGGCCCGGCGCGCCGCGGCGGGCGGGCGCCGCGCGCGGGTCGGCGGCGCCCGCCCGGCCGGGCCCTCCCCGCGGCCGGGCGCGGCGCCCGGGGGGCGGGGGGGCCGCCGGCGGCCCCCTGGGGGCGGGTTTCCTTATCGCGTCCTTTTTTTTTTTCCCTCGGGGCCCCCCTGGTTCCTTTCCTCCTTTCCGGCGGCCCCCTCCCCCCCGCTTCCGGCCTGCTGCCGCGGCGCGCGCCCGCGCGCCCCGCCCCGCGCCGCCGCCGGCGCCCCCGCGGGGGGGGGGGGGGGGGCGGGGGCCCGGGAACCCGCGCGGCCCCCCCCCCCCCCCCCCCCCCCCCCCCCCCCCCCCCCCCCCCGGCCCCCCCCCCCCCCCCAGGGCCGGGGGCCGGGATGAATCCGGTGCTTCGGGCCGGGGTGGGCGCCGCCCGAATGCGCATCACAACCCGATGATGCCGTTCCGTCCCGAGGGCAAGCTGCGGTACAACCCCAAGGTTCCGCGTCGGCGGCCGCAGGGCCTTGACCGATGAGGCCTGGGACGAGCTCTTCGACACCCTGACATGTCATCGAGACCGGGCGCTGCTGGCGTTGAGCGGTCAGCAACGGTGCTCGCGCCAGCGAGGTCCTGGGGATTCGAGGGGCCGACGTCGACTGGGGCAACCAGCTGGTCCGGGTAATCCGCAAGGGGTCCCGGGCGCAGCAGTGGCTGCCGGTGAGCGAGCCGGCGATGGTGTGGCTGCGGCTCTACCTGGCCGAGGTCGGCAAGATCGGCCCAGGTGATCCTGTGTGTGGGTGACGGTGCGCCGCCGTCAGCGCCAGGAGCACGCTGACACGGGTCCCGATGACGTACGAGGCGCTGCGCGCGGTGCTCCGACGGGCCAACGCTCGTCTGGGGACGAACTGGACGATGCACGATCTACGGCATACCTGCGCGCTGCGGATGGCCGCCGACGAGAACGTCTCTTTGCGCGATGTGCAAACCATCCTCGGGCATGCCCACATGGAGACCACGGCGGAGATCTACCTGGTCGAGGACGAACGCCACACCGTTGAGAAGGTCGCCGCCCACCTGGCCCGCCTCCAGAACCAAAGCCCGACCCGGCCCCGGTGGCCACCGCCTACAGGTCGGCTGATTTGGCGGTCCTCTTCGGCGACGGGTTGCTGCCGTGATCAGCGCGCTGCGCCACGAGCAGATGGCCAAGGTCGGCAGCCGGCTGCGGCTGCATCCGGAGCTGGTCGGGGTCACCTTCCCCGGCCCTCACGATCAGGCGGACCGCGCCGAGGTGCTGAGGATCGCCATGAAGCTGCCGGACTGGCCGACCGTCGTGCACGACCACAACGAGCTCGTCGAGGGCATCGGCTGGGTCCTGGACTGGCTGGAGACCTTCCCCGGGGACGGCTGGCACGACCGGTGGATCGCGGCCGGCGCGGACACCGACCCGGACTCGTGGATCCTGAGGCGTCACGGTCAGGACCCTCGGATCGCACCCAGCGTTCGCGCGATCGCCGTCTCCGGCATCAGGACCCTGATCGTGGCCCGGGTGATCCTGCCGGACTACCCGTACTTCTCCGCCCTCAAGACCGCGATCGGGTACCGACAGATCCTCGCCCAACAGGACCCCGACCTGCGGCAACGCCTCCAAGACGGCATGGACCGGCGGCATGAGCGCCAAGACCCAGCACGACTGCTGGACCGTCCTGGCCCGCGTCATGCTCCACACCGGCCACGACCTGCCCGCCATCACCAAGAACGACCTGTTCGCGTTCCGCTCCGCCCAGCTCCTCCAACTCGGAGTGCGCGCGGCCGGGTGTCACCAGGTGTGGGAGCTGCTCACCGACGTCGGGATCCTCGAGGCCAACCACGGCCTGTACGAGCTGCGGCTGGGGCAGCGGAGCGTGGCCCACCTGGTCGACCGCTACGACATCACCCCCGGACCGATCCGCGACCTCTTCGTGCGCTACCTGCAAGAGCGCAAGACCTCGGTGGACTACACCACGCTGTCCGGGTTGGCCGCTGACATCGTCGGCAACTTCTGGGCCGACATCGAAAAGCACCACCCCGGCATCGACACCCTCGCCCTCCCTGCCGACGTGATCACCGCCTGGAAAGAACGCCTAGCCACGGTGGTCGGCGTCAACGGCGAAACCCGGCCACGCGCCAGCAGCGGCTACATCCTGCTCAACGTCCGCTCGTTCTACCTCGACCTGCGCGACTGGGCCCACGAAGACCCCTCCATCGTCCCCTACGCGGTGCCCTCCCCGGTCACCCGCGCCGACGCGACCGGACTCAACCGACGCAAACTGCACGTGCGGGCCAAGATCCACCAACGAATCCGAGAACGCGTCCCCCTCCTGCCCGAGATCGTCGCCCATCTCGAACGCGAACTCGCCCAGGCCCGCGCCCTGCGCGAGGCCGCCGCCAAGGCCCCGCTCGATGACCTGTTGACCGTGGATGGCCGCAGCTACGTCCGCGAGGACGGGTACGTTAAAGCCGCCCGGGGTCTGCCGCCGGGCACCTCATATGTCGTTCGTGACCTTGAGACCGGGAGCGGTTCAGCACCACCCGACGCGAACACGACGCGTTCTGGCTCTGGGCCATCGTGGAAACCCTGCGCCACACGGGCCTTCGGATCGAGGAACTCCTCGAACTCACCCACCTCGCGCTGGTCTCCCACCGACTGTCCACCACCGGTGAGACCGTGCCGCTGCTGCAGGTCATCCCGTCCAAGACCAACCAGGAACGCCTCCTGCTGGTCACGCCCGAACTGGCCAGCGTCCTGGCCCTGGTGATCAGCCGGCTGCGCAACCAGAACCACGGCACGATCCCGCTGGTAGCCCGCTACGACCACTACGAACGCACCGTCGGGCCCCGGCTGCCGCACCTGTTCCAACGCGACTACGGCAGCGGGCCCACCGTCATCGGCACCACAAGCCTGCGGCAATGGCTCAAAGCCTTGTTCGTCCGCATGGAGTTACGCGACCGGGCCGGTGAACCAATCCACCTGACCCCGCACGACTTTCGTCGGATCTTCTCCACCACAGCCGTCCAGGACGGGCTCCCGCTGCACATCGCCTCCAAGATCCTGGGCCATCGGCACCTGACCAGCACCGAACCCTACGTCGCGGTCTTCCAAGACGACCTGATCCGCACCTACCGCACCTTCGTCGACAACCGGCGCACCGGCCGTCCCCCGCAGGAGTACCGCGAACCCACCGACGCCGAATGGGAAGAGTTCGAAGAACACTTCACCCTGCGCCGGGTCGAACTGGGCAGCTGCGCCCGCCCCTACGGCTCCCGCTGCGAACACGAACACGCCTGCCTGCGCTGCCCCGTACTCCGAGTCGACCCCGCCCAACTCGACCGGCTGGCCGCGATCATCACCAACCTCGAAGAACGCATCGTCGAAGCCGAGGAGCGTGGCTGGCCCGGGGAGGTCGCCCAGCTGACCGTCACCGTGAAGGCTGCCCGCGACAAACTCGCACGCCACACCCCCACCGGGCCGTCCACGGCCCACGGGCTGACTCTGCTGCCCCACCCGACCACGCGGGCACTGCAGGACGCGAAAGGGGGGTAACCCTGGGCACCCGCCGCTGCTCAGTGGGAAAGGAATCGTTCGGCGTCGAGGGCGCCCGCGCACCCGGAGCCGGCGGCGGTGATGGCCTGACGGTAGGTGTGGTCGACCAAGTCCCCGCAGGCAAAGACCCCGTCCATGGTGGTGCGGGTCGAGCGGCCCTTGCGGGGCCCCACCCGAAGTAATATCGTCTTGTGGCGATGACAAAGCAAATGCGCGATGAGTCCCTAATTGGAGAGCAGGAAGCCTTGGCGGCCGCAGCATGCCTGTTCCACGGGTTCAGCGACACCTCCCGGTTGACGATCGTGCAGCATCTGAGCCTGGGTGAACACCGCGTGGTCGACCTGGTCGCCCACCTCGGTCTGGCGCAGTCGACGGTGAGCAGACACTTGGCGTGTCTGCTCGATTGTGGGCTGGTAACGATGCGGCCCGAGGGGCGGGCCTCGATCTACGCGCTGGCCCACCCGAGGCGACGATGGATCTGTTGCGCGGCGCTGAACGCCTGCTGGGTTTGACCGGGGACGCGGTCACGCTGTGCCCGCGCCACGGGGCTGGGGTGGCCCAGTGAACTCCGCCCGCTCTCACTCATTGACCATTGCCGCGATCTCTGAGGACCGTCGACAGCAACTGGGACGCCGAGCCCAACTGCTTGCCGGCGCCTCAGTGGCGTACAACGTTGTGGAGTCCGTTGTCGCCGTGGCTGCCGGGTCGGCCGCGTCATCGATCGCGCTGATCGGCTTCGGTCTGGACTCGTTGGTCGAAGTCGGCAGCGGACTTGTCATCCTCTGGCAGTTCCGGCACAAACTCCCCGAAACCAGGGAACGCCAAGCCCTGCGCTGCATCGGCATCTCGTTCTTCGCATTGGCCGCCTACGTGTCGGTGGAGTCGATGCGAGCACTGCTGGTAGCCAGCGAGGCCGAACACTCGACCCTAGGCATCTGGATCGCGGCCCTCTCCTTGGCGGTCATGCCCTTCCTGTCCTGGGCGCAACGGCGAACCGGCCGGGAACTGGGCTCCGGGTCGGTCGTGGCCGACTCCAAACAAACCCTGCTCTGCACGTATCTGTCCGCGGTGCTCTTGGCCGGCCTGCTCGTTAACAGCCTCTTCGGGTGGTGGTGGGCCGACCCGATCGCCGGGCTGGTCATCGCCGGCGTCGCCACCCGCGAAGGACTCCAAGCGTGGCGCGGCGAGACCTGCGGATGCGGCCCCACCATCGCCTCCTCCTCCAACGCCACGTGCTGCACCGATGCCCATTGCAGCAGCGTCAAAGCGGCATCATGAGCGACCACGGCCACAGCCACGGGGCAGCCCTGGCCGACCACCGCGGCAAACTCGCCGCCGTGCTGGGCATCACGCTGACCGTCCTCGTCGTCGAGGTGGTCGGGGCCGTCCTGTCCGGCAGCCTGGCCCTGCTCGCCGACGCCGCGCACATGCTCACCGATGTCGCCGGCCTCACCCTCGGGGCTGATCGCTGCCGTCCTGGCGCGCCGACCCGCCACCCCCCCGGACCTGGGCTATCACCGTGCCGAAGTCCTCGGTGCCGCTGCCCAGGCCGCTCTCTTGCTGGCCGTCGGCGCCTTCGTCCTGATCGAGGGGTCAAACGTCTCTTCGAACCCCCCGAGGTGGCCTCGGGCCTGATGATCGTCTTCGGCATCGTCGGCTTGATCGGCAACCTCATCGGCCTGCTCATCCTGGCCAGCGGCCGCAGCGCTAACCTCAACATGCGCGCGGCATTCCTCGAGGTCGTCAACGACGCACTCGGCTCGGTCGCTGTTTTGGCCGCCGCCGCCGTCATCACCACCACCGGCTGGTACCGCGCCGACGCGATCGCCTCGATCCTCATCGGCGTCCTCATCATCCCGCGCACCATCCGACTTCTCCGCGAAACCATCGACGTCCTGCTCGAGTCCACCCCAAAGGGCCTCGACCTCGAACTGGTGCGCCAGCACCTGCACGCGCTACCCCACGTGCACGACGTCCACGACCTGCACGCCAGCCAAGTCGCCACCGGCATCCCCATCCTCACCGCCCACCTAGTCGTCGACGACACCTGCTTCCACGACGGCCACCTCGGCGAACTCCTCGACCAAGTCCAGGCGTGCATCCACACCGACTTCGGCATCGAGCACTCGACCATCCAGTTCGAGTCCGTTGACCACGCTGCCCATGAACACGCCACCCACGAATGACCGCTCAGCGACTACTGGCAGGTGCCCGAGGCAGCCACCATCGAACGGGCCCGCGGCCAAGCACCCGACGCAGCACGGGCGATTCATCGCGCTGGTCATCCCCGTCTCCCAAACCGCGGCCGCTGGCCTGGCGAAATGGGCAACCGTCAGACGACTCGTAACCCGCCCTCTCGCCCGACAGGGCACGCCCAAGGCCGCATTGTTACCCCATCGTTAGTCCGGAGAAGATGGTCACCATGAAGAATCCGCTCCTTTGCGTTGCCCTCACCCGCCGTTCACCTAGCGCGTCAGTATGCCGCCAAGCCCAGTGGCCGACCCCGGGACGTTAGTCATAGGGTGACCGAGTTTGGCTGCGACTGGTAGCCGAACGGTTCCCCGCTAGGCTCACCGGTCGTGCGTCTTGTCATCGCCCGATGCGCCGTCGACTATGAGGGACGGCTGCAGGCCCACCTGCCCATTGCCACCCGGCTGCTGCTGGTCAAGGCCGACGGTTCGGTGCTCGTGCACAGTGACGGCGGCTCCTACAAACCGCTCAACTGGATGGCCCCGCCCTGCTCGATGGCCGAGTCGGAGCCCGACGAGGGCGAGCGAGAGGCGGGGGTCGTCGCGGTCTGGACCGTGCGGCATACCAAGTCTGGCGACACCCTCTATGTCCGGGGATCCACGAGTATTGCACGACTCCTCGCACGGAGCTCGGGGCCGATCCTGGGCTGATCAAGGAGGGCGTGGAGTCGCACCTGCAGGCCTTGCTCGCCGAGCACATCCACGCTGGGGCGGGCTGGTCGCTGGTGCGCCGCCGGGTTTCTTGACCGCGATCGGTCCGGTCGACATCCTGGCCCGCGACGCCAATCGGCAGCATGTGGCGATCGAGATCAAGCGCCGTGGCGAGATCGACGGCGTCGAGCAACTCACCCGCTATCTCGAACTGCTCAATAGAGATCCGCTGTTGGCGCCGGTCGCGGGATCTTCCGCCGCTTAGGAGATCAAGCCACAGGCGCGCACGCTGGCCAGGACCGTGGCATCCGGTGCGTCGTGCTCGACTATAAGCGCTGCGCGGCATCGACGACAAGGGTCACGCCTGTTCTGAACGGTCAGTGGCTGGGACGTTGGATAGGGATCGGTCGGTGACGACGGCCCGAGCCCGCCACCCGTCCGAGTCGATTTCTGAAGGACATGCACGTCCGCCGGCTTGACGTGTCGACCAGCACCGAGCAGCCAGGAGGTGATGACCTCCGACGGGCGCCACCACGATCACCGCCTCGCCTCGGTGGCGGTCCCGGCGATGCCGTCCAGCCAGGTGCAGTCTGCCGGTCCGCCGGGGGAGGGACGGCATACCGACCGGCGATATGTTCGCCTTCGACGGCTGCCTCGACGCGCCAGGCAGATCGTCGCGAGCGAGGAACACGCGTGCAGGACACTGCAGTTCCCTCATACCATCCAGTATGAACGCCTCCAGGCCCGAGCGCGAGGAGGTGCAGAGCGTGTTGCATTCTGCCTGACGCGACTCGCCCAGAGCCCTCGCGACGGGCCTGGACCTAGGCCGGCTCGGGAAACCAGCGCGCGGCCAGCCCCCGCGACTCGCGGATGATCTCGACGAACCGACCCATGATGTCTTTAAGAGCCCGAAGTCCCCGGGGGTGAAGACGTCCGCGACTCCCTCGGCCCACAGGGTGGCGCGTCCCACTCGGGATGATCCCCGGACGACGACAGGCACCTCGCCGGCACCGGCCTCGCGCAGCCGACGAGCACGTCGGGGACGAGCCCAGAGTGCGACCGGAAAGGATCGACAGACCCACGAGGTACGTCTTCGGCGACGGCGGCCGCGACGATCTGCTCAGGCGTCAGTCGGATGCCCTGGTAGATCACCTCGAAGCCGGCGTCTCGGGCCCGCACCGCGATCTGCTCCGGCGCCGTTGCTGTGACCGTCCGTAGGCAAACGCCGACGAGCACCCGAAGCTTCTCGCCGAGTTCCTCACCCGTGCGGGCGACATCGGCCCGACCCGGGCCAGGTCGCCGCCTGGCGTGGCGCTGGAGGAGACCCCGACCGATCCAGAAACGCCGGAGGGGGCGCACGGTATTCCGCCGAACTCCCCGCGCAATGCCTCGGCCTCACCGGTGGTCGAGCTTCAACGCCGGGCGCACCCCAGAGTGGCGGGCGCGGGGTTGACCCGCTGGCCGCGTCGGCCTTGAGCCTGGCAAGCCGCGTCCGCGCGCCTTCGCGGCGGGGTCGCTGTCGCGGGTATGCCGCCACGCCCGGATCGCGGCGACAGCCGCCTGCTTGACGTTGGCGTCGACGGTCTGGATGGCGGCCAATAAAGTTACCTGTGCCGGCGGGTTGGTTCCGGTGAGGTGAGTTCTGGGTTGAGCCTGACGATGACCTCCTGCCCGGCCCGACCCGTTGGCGGCGCAGGGAGTGCGAACGCCACCGGGGCGGACTTCATATAGCCGGACTCCACTTACAGCGACGGCCCCGCCCCGCTGGCCTGGACCGAAGCGATCTCGCCGGGCATTCCCTCGACGAGCTCACGGACCTGGGCGGCGACGACAACCGACTTCGTTGAACAGGTCGTCGTATTCCAACAGGTCGCTTTCGAAGGCCAACACCTGCTGGATGCAGCGACCACTGCTGGTCCCGCAGCGGCCGCGGTAGGCCGAGGGCTTCATTCCAGGCCGGCAACTGGACGGCGCGGGCGCGGAGCGTCTTGGACAGCGTCACGGCCTAGCATCTCCAGGACGATCCGCTGGACGTTG
>JADJIB010000016.1 GCA_016707175.1 Candidatus Phosphoribacter hodrii | reverse complement strand
GTCACCGACTCGTCGGCGTAGTAGAGGCTCATGCCTGCCCCATCTCTGCCGCAGCCGCCCGCAGCACCCCGACCGGGACCACGTGCAGCCCCAGCCAGACGCCCATGTCGTCGCTGACAGGCACGGTGACCTCGGTGTCCAGCCACTTGAGGACCCGCTCGACAGCGCGGCGGCTGTAGGTGGCTCGCTCTCCGCCGATGAGGATGACGCAGGACGTGGGGCCGGCGTCGTAGAGGGTGGCGGTCACGATGGCTCACCGCCCAGGAAGTCCGCGACGGCCCCCACTAGGAGTCCGAGGGCCGTGGCGATTCGGCGCTCCAGCGTCGCACCCCGGCTGTTCACCCACCCCGGCAGGAGAGCGACGGCCTCGGCCTGGAGCACCTGGGCAATGCTCAGCCGCATGTACTGCTGCCACGCGTTGCTGCCGACGATGGTGCCGTTGCGGGCTGGGTTGAGGACCGCGTGCCCGGCTGCCGTGAGGGCTTCCTCTGCGGCGTTGAACGCGGGGTAGTTGAGGTCCGGGAGGCCGGTCATTGGTCCGGCGATGTAGACGATCACGAGGGCTCACCCGCGTTCGCGAGTTCAAGGAGCACATCGGCGTGACACGGGGACGAAAGCGGGCACCAGCAGGCGAGATCCTTGCCTGCCAGTTCGGCGCGGACTTCCTCGGGCGTGATGTCGGAAGTGCCCCACCGGAAGTCGTTGCCGTAGAGTTCGACGGCTCTGGCGACGGCCTCAGCCTTGCCGATCGTCATCCTGGGTGCCGTCGTATGAACCCGTGACTTCGGTGAGGTCGGTGACGCCGTTGTTATCGCGCACGTCCCAGGCCTCGCAGCAGGGGCGAGGTAGGCCTCCGAAGGGGTTGCCCCATTTGGTCGGTCGCCCGACGTAGACCGCACCCTCTGGCATCCGCCAGCCCTTGGTGCGTTGGCGCTGGATGCGCTGCGGGCTCATGAGGCACCGCCCGGTCGCCAGCCGAGCCCGATGACGACCTCGCACACGCGGGCCGTCACGAACAGGTCGTCATCGAGGCGTCGGGCCATGGAGGCGAACAGGTCGACGAACGGCTGCATGGGGTACGAGCGCTCGTCGATCATCTCGGCGTAGGCGTGCAACGCGTTGACGAGGGCCTTGCGGGTGGCGCACGCGATGATCTCGCTGGGGATGTTTGCGTGGACGTTCTGGTCGCCGCAGGTGGGGCAGGTCTTCTCAGCCACGGTCCTCACCGCCCACGGGCAGCGTGTCGGCCTCGGTCGTGGCGCTCTTGGCCTGCGCATCGAGTTCGGCGACGCGCGCCTCGATGGCTGGTCGCAGGTCTGTGTGTGTGCGCCACATGGCCGTCAGCGCGTCACGGTCGGTGCACGCGGTCACGTCCGCCTCGGTCGGTCGCGGCTCTTCCTTGAGCGGCTGGACCTTGAACATTCCGCTCCTGCCGCGGGTGACGAGCAGCGGCACCGACAGCGCCTTGCTGATGTGGCTCAGGTGGCTGATGCGCGTGCCGCCGACCTCTTCCCCGCCGAACTTCACGGAGTTGTCGCAGTACAGGGTGACGCGGCGACCGATCCACTGCCGGGCGTCGGTGCCCCAGGCGGCAGCCATGACGCGGCGCATGGACTTGCCAGGTCGCCACACACGGGGGAACTCGGCTAGCGAGATCTGCACAGGCTGCTCTTCGTTGCCCGCCTTGACGCCTGTGATCGTGAAGGTGCGCGGGCCGCCGAGCAGGTCGACGGCATCGAGTTGATCGGACTTTGGTGCGAGCGTTTCGGTGATGTCCACGGGGTCTCCTAGATGGTGATGTCGTCGTAGGTGGGCAGCGGCTCGGTGAGCGGAAGTCCGCTGGTGGCTGCCCGGTAGTGCTCCATGCGGTCGGTGATCCCGGCCTCGGCGTAGGCGAGCGCGGCGGGGATCATGGCCTGCCACTGGGGGTCGAGTTCGACGCGCCTGACCCACAGGTGCAGGCCGCCCGAGAAGGACACGAAGTCGACCCACTCGCGCCCGCTCACGAATAGGCCCGTCTGCAACTGCGCCATGTGTCGGGCGGGGATCTCGCCGCGGATCACGGTGTCGACGTGACCCTTCGCGCGGGGTGCCTTGATCTCCACGAGCCCGTCGTCGCCCACGAGCCCGTCCGGGCTGTAGCCGATCCGCAGCCCGTTGCCGAGGTCGCGGACGATGAGCGCGACCTCTTCCACGGGCAGGCCGACGTGCTCGGCATAGGCGTCCCGTGCGAATGGCTCAGCGATCACACCGCGCCACATGTCGCCGGTCGTTGGTGTCTCCTCGGTGACCCCGGAGATGCGCTCGGCCGCAAGGGCGCTCAACACGCCGTGTGCTACGTCGCCGTCCGCGATGGTGAGCACTGGTGGCACCTCGCCGGCCATTCGCGAGGCGACCTCAACGCGGGCCGGGTGAGTGGTCTTGATCGGCTCCCCGTTGCGTAGGGAGACGCACGGAGTCCCGATGAGAGCGGTGCATGCCGGGCAGTCATAGGCGTCGGCTCCGGGCGCTCCCACGGTCACGAGTTGCCCGATGGTGGAGGCGGTGACCATGCCGCGCCGGGCCGCGTACCAGTCGTCCGAGCGCTGCCCGAAGTCGCGGTGGATGGTGACGGTCATGCGACCCGCCCCCGTCGTGCCTCTCGCGCCTCGGCCATCGCCTGCTCAAGCAGTGGGTCGGCGGCCTTGTTGCCGACCCGTGCCTTGCGGCCCCGGATCTGCGCCCGCTCGGCCTCGGTGAGCCCGCCCCAGAAGCCGTGCTCATCGCGGCGCAGGGCCTCCTCAAGGCAGGGCGCGATGACCGGGCACGCTGCGCAGATGGCGCGCATGAGGAGCACTGAGGCCGCATGGTCCTCGCGGTCGCGGTTGCTCGCGCGCTGGCCGGGAGTGGCCACGAACCACATCTCGGGGTCGGTGCCGATGCAACGCGCGGAGTCTCGCCAGGTGCTCATCGTCGCCCCCCGAGCCAGACGGCGAAGACGTACGCGACGACGATGAACGCGCCGATCCCGAGGGTGGTCAGGAAGTCCCCGCCACCCATCTCGGAGCGGTCCGCGATCAGGGCGAGGGTGCTCATAGCCCCGCCCTCAGCCAGCCGGACGACCGCCAGTTGGCGAGTTCGTCCTCCAGCTCACGCACGCGCACCTGGGACCGCCTCAACGCCTCGTCGGCATGGCGGATGCGCGCAGTTGCCCACTCTGCGACGTTGCGGTGGTTGACCTCACGCCGCCATGGGGATTCTGGCCGCTCGACCTCGTACTCAAGGTTCCAGAGCGCCCGCTCCACCAGGTCGTATGCCGCGACAGCACGGATGAGTCCGCCCGCATCCTCTTGCCCGATCGGTAGCCACGGGCCACCATCGCCGAGGAAGTCCGCGCCTTCGCGGATGATGCTGTCCAGGCCCGGCTCCATCTTGCGCCAGAGGTCGTTGACCGTGCTGTGCCGGACGTAGACCGTCCCGTAGGAGATGTCGATGACGGCCATGACGCCGTTCTCGCCGCTGGGGATCTCGGTGCCGACCGTGTAGATCCGGTCGGGGAGGATGCCGGGGATGTCGATGTCGCGAGCGCGGTCCTCGGCCAGGCTGGCGCGAGCCTCAGCGTCGGCCAGCCGCTCTTCGAGGTCCTTGCGGATCGCCTCGGCTGCGGCGGCTCGGGTCTCGGCGTCGACCAGTCGACGGGCGCGGGACTCGTGCATCTGCCGGGTGAGGGTGTCAGTGCTCATCGTGCCCACTCCGGGGTGTGCTCCGCGATGACGGGGGCGAGCCAGTCGGGGATTTCGCTCTCGGAGAAGAGGCGCGTGCCGAACGAGCGCTCGCCCAGCGTCCCGTCCTTGCGCACCTTCCGGACGGTGACGTTGACGCTGGGCAGCGGCATTCCCATGTCCCACGACACGGCGACTAGCCGGATGACACAGTATCCGCGCAGACCGTAGAGCGTCACGACGGGTGCGCCCTCAACGGTGAAGTAGGCACGCTGCACGCGCGTCCGGTGCTCGGTCC
>JADJIB010000015.1 GCA_016707175.1 Candidatus Phosphoribacter hodrii | reverse complement strand
GTTGGTGAAGCGGCTGTAGTGGCCCTGGAAGGCGACCACGATCGTGTCGGTGGGGCCGTTACGGTGCTTGGCCACGATCAGGTCGGCCTCCCCCGCCCGCTGGGTCTCCTTCTCGTAGGCCTCTTCCCGGTGCAACAGGATCACCATGTCGGCGTCCTGCTCGATCGAGTTGTGCACCGCGATCCCGTTGGCCACGAAGTTGTGCCCGCCCAGCACCGTCGCGTCGAAGACCTCCTCGACCCCGTCGGCCTCGATCGAGACGACCGGGTCCCAGAGGACGTCGTTGACGGCATACAGGTCCATGTCGGCCGAGTCGAGGACCGCGGCGACCTCGCGCAGCGGCTCCCCCGCCGCCCGCCGCTCACTCGCGGCAGCAGCGTGCGCCCCGGCGCACCCCAGCCACGCCCATCCCCTGAACCGGCCGCGGCGCAGCGGACACGCTCATCACCCGGCGCATCGCCTCGACGACCCGCGGCGGCACGGCAGCGGTCCCCGCGCCCGCCTCCTCGACGGCGCGGACGATCTCCAGCAGCCGCTTGGCCGCCTTGCGCGACTCCCCGTGCAGCCCGATCTCCTGCAGGAAGCGCCGCTGCGAGTCCTCGCCGGACACCTCCAGCCGGTATGCCGCCCGCGCACCACCCGCCGGCTCGGTCTCGCCCAGGCGCGTGGAGATCCCGAAACGCAGCAGCAGCCGCGACACGTCCTCGACGAGCCGGCGCGACGACGATTCCATCCGGATCCGGCCGCGGTCGCCGGACTTGGCGACGCTCGCCGACCCCGACAGCGACCACAGGTGCGAGATGAACAGCGCGATCTGCGGCTTGCTCACGTGGAACAGCGCCTTGGGCAGCCGCCGCTTGTGCGGCTTCGCCGACAGCACCCCGAGGCTGTCGAGCCAGTCACCGATGACGTTCGCGCGCTTGCGGTCGACCGTGTATGCCGGGTCGCCCAGCACCTGCGCCAGCAGGATGACCCGCGGGTCCTCCCACGGCTCGAAGAACGCCGGCGCCGGCACGTGCCGGGGAACCGCCACCCGCGTGCCGGTGCGCAGCTCACCCAGAGGTGACCACCCGGCATACGTGAGGAAGGGGTGGTTGGCGGTGGCGCGGATCTCCTTGCCCGACTCCAAGGTGAGCCGGAAGACCGGCCGCACCCCCGTCGGGAAGACGTGCGTCATCGGCCGGCGCACGTAACGCAGGGTGTCGTCCAGGGCCCAGACGGGGACGTCGCGAGCGCCCGCGGCATACAGGGTGCCGAGCGTCGTCTCCGCCCCGGTGTCGGCGCGCAGCACGCGGGTGTCCGCGGTCAGGCAGCCGGACTCACGCAGGTCGGACATCTGCGGGCGCTTGTCGGTGCGCTGTTCCGGTCCTCGGTTGAGCTGGGAGATGGCGATGACAGGCACTTCGAGCTCCTTCGCAAGCAGCTTGAGTGCCCTGGAGAACTCGGACACCTCCTGTTGACGGCTCTCCACCCGCTTTCCTGACGACATCAGTTGTAAATAATCGATAACGACGAGCTTGAGGTTGTGGCGCTGCTTGAGCCGGCGGCACTTGGCCCGGATCTCCATGAGCGACATGTTGGGGCTGTCGTCGATGAACAGCGGCGCGTCGGACACCCGCCCCATCGTCTTGGCCAGGCGCTGCCAGTCGTCCTCGCGCATGGTGCCCTTGCGCATGTGCTGCAGCTGGATCTGGGCCTCGGCCGAGAGCAGACGCATGGTGATCTCGGTCTTGCTCATTTCGAGGCTGAACACGACCGCGGCCTGGTTGTGCTTGATCGCCGCCGACCGCGCGATGTCCAGCCCGAGCGTGGAGTTGTGTATCGCGAGCCCCCCCGCCCCCCCGCCCCCTTCCCATGGCGGGGCGCGCCGCGAGGACGATCATCTGGCCGGGGTGCAGGCCGTTGGTGAGGGCGTCGAGGTCGGTGAAGCCGGTCGGCACGCCGGTCATCTCGCCGGACTTGCCGGAGGCGACCTCGATCTCGTCGACGGTGAGCTCGAGGATGTCGCCGAGCTTGGTGTAGTCCTCGCCGCCGCGCTTGTCCGAGACGCTGTAGACCTCGGCCTGGGCCGCGTTGACGATGTCTTCGACGTCGCCGCCGCTCTGGGCATAGCCGAGCTGGACGATCCGGGTGCCGGCCTCGACCAGGCGCCGCAGCACGGCCCGCTCGGCGACGATGTGCGCGTAGTAGCCGGCGTTGGCGGCCGTCGGCACCGAGGAGATGAGTTGGTGCAGGAACGCCCCGCCGCCCACCCGCGCGAGCGCCCCGCGCTTGGTCAGCTCGTCGGCAACGGTGACCGCATCGGCCGGCTCGCCGCGGCCATAGAGGTCGAGGATCGCCTCATAGATCGACTCGTGGGCCGGCCGATAGAAGTCGACGCCGCGCAGCACCTCGACCGCGTCGGCGATGGCGTCCTTGGACAGCAGCATCGAGCCCAGCACCGACTGCTCGGCGTGGACATCTTGTGGAGGAAGCCGATCATCCCCAGGCCCGTCGAGGGCACCGGGAAACAACTCCTGGATCGACACTGCTTCCCCTGACCTGCCTTCCTTGACTCGCTCACGACCACCGACTCCAGGAAAGCACGCAGCACCGACAGGCCCTCTGACCTGCGCACATGCCTTTCGTATGCCGTCCGCCCCCGGTGGTTCTCCCACCCTAGGACTCCTGCCGCACACCCTCAACCGCACCCTGTGTATGCCGCGTGGACAGCCTGTGGAACACGCCGACACCCGTTGTGGATAACCCTGGGGATAACCGGCGCGGGCTGTGGATGGTGGGCGGACGGCATACGGCACAGGGGGGCATCTGAGCGCGAAACGCGAGGTGGCGCGCATCCACCGATGTGGAGAACAGAAAATCCCGGGCGTGTCCCTGGGGGCGATGCGCGGCGAGCGGCGGCATACCCTCATGCCCATGTGCCGCAACATCCGCCAGCTCCACAACTTCGCCCCGCCCGCGACGAGCGACGAGGTGTATGCCGCGTCGCTGCAGTATGTGCGCAAGGTCGCCGGGTCCACCCACCCCAGCCAGGCCAACCGGGAGGCGTTCGATGAGGCGGTCGCGGCGGTGGCGGCGGCGACCGCGCACCTGCTCGAGCACCTGACGACCTCGGCGCCGCCCAAGGATCGGGAGGTCGAAGCGGCCAAGGCGCGGGCCCGGGCCGCGGAGCGCTACGGCCGCCGATGACGAAGACCACGCCTCGCCGCGACGTCATCGACGCGATCCGCGCAGCCCTCCTCCCGCACGCCGACCCCGCCCGCGGCGCCGGCCAGCAGCGCTACATGAAATCGACCCTCCCCTACCTCGGCCTCACCTCCCCCACGCTCAAGGCGGCGCTGCGCCCGGTGCTGGGCGACCCGGCATACCGGATCAGCACGCGGCCCGAGTGGGAGGCGACCGTCCGCGCGCTCTGGGACGAGGCGACCCACCGCGAGCACTGGTATGCCGCGCTCGCCCTCCTGCAGCACCGGCACTACCGCGCGTGGCGCGATCCCGACCTGCTCCCGCTGGTGCGGCACCTCGTTGTCAGTGGTGCGTGGTGGGATGTCGTCGACGACATCGCGACCCACGTCGTGCGTGACCTGCTGCTCGGCTGGCCGGAGCCGATCGCCACGGTCCTGCGCGCGTGGTCCCGCGACGATCACCTGTGGATCCGTCGCGTCGCGATGCTCGCCCAGGTCGGTGCGGGCGCTCGCACCGATCCTGTGCTGCTCGCCGACGTCCTCACGCCCAACATCGGGTATGCCGGTGAGCAGGTCTTCTTCTCCCGCAAGGCGATCGGCTGGGCGCTGCGCGATTACGCCTGGACGGCGCCCGACTGGGTGCGGGCCTATGTCGCCGATCACCCTGACCTGTCCGGGCTGTCCCGCCGCGAAGCGCTCAAGCATCCTCTCGGACCCCGCGCCGCGGACGCCCTGACCACCTGAACGCGCCGACGACACCCGGCCGCCGCGCTGGTCGCCAGCCCAGGGTCGCGCACGTCAGCGCGGCACGTCGACCGGCGGGAGATCATCGGGCTGGCCGTCCCCGCGTTCCTCGCCCTGGTCGCCGAGCCGATCTTCCTGGCCGCCGACTCGGCGATCGTCGGACACCTCGGCACCATCCCCCTGGCCGGCCTCGGGGTCGCGGGGTCGGTCCTCATGGCCGCCGCCGGCATCTTCGTCTTCCTCGCCTACGCCACGACGAGCGTCGTCGCCCGAGCCATGGGCGCCGGCTCCCCCACCACTGCCATCACGGCCGGGCTTGACGGGCTGTGGCTCGCCCTCGGTCTCGGCGCGATCGCGGCCGCTGTCGTTGCTGCCGCGGCAGACCCCGTAACGGCCGCGTTCGGTGCCTCCGCCGCAGCCCAGGAGCAAGCCACCACCTACCTGCGGATCGGCGCCCTCGGCCTCCCCCCGATGCTGGTCCTGCTCGCCGTCACGGGTGCTCTGCGCGGCCTGCTCGACACCCGAACCCCCATGCTCGTCGCCGTCGCCGGATTCGCCGTCAACATCGCCCTCAACCTGGCCTTCGTCCACGGATTCCATTGGGGCATCGCCGGATCCGCGTGGGGCACGGTCATCGCCCAGACCGGCATGGCGCTCGCCCTCACCGCCGTCCTGCTGCGCAAGGCCCGAGCCACCCACGCCCCCTTGCGCCCCCATCCGGGGCGGGTCCTCGCGGCCGCGCGCAACGGCATACCCCTCGTCGTGCGGACCCTCGCGCTGCGGGGAGCGATCCTGCTGACCGTGTGGGCGGCGGCCGTCCTCGGTGACGCGCCGCTGGCCGCGCACCAGATCGCCGCGACGGTGTGGAGCTTCCTCGCGTTCGCGCTCGACGCCCTCGCGATCGCCGCGCAGGCCGTCGTCGGGCGCGACCTCGGCGCCGGGCGCGTCGACACGGCGCGCGCGGTGATGCGGACCCTGCTGCGCTGGGGGCTGCTCTTCGGTCTCGCCGTCGGCGCGCTCACGGCTGCCGCGGCGGGCCTGGTGCCGCGCCTGTTCTCCTCCGACCCCGCCGTCATCGGGTATGCCGTCCCCGCCCTCCTCGTCGTCGCCGCCGGTCAGGTGGTGGCTGGCTACGTCTTCGTCGCCGACGGGGTGTTGATGGGCGCCGGGGACTTCCGCTATCTCGCGTGGGCCATGGTCGTGGCGCTGGCGGCATACGCGCCGGTCGTGCTGTTCGTGCGCGCGCTGGGCGTGTGGGGCGAGCCGGGGCGGGTGCTTGTGTGGTTGTGGGGCGGCTACACGGCGTTCATGCTGGCGCGCGCGGTGAGCCTGGGTTGGCGACTGCGCGGTGACCGCTGGCTCATCCCCGGCTCCTGACCCCTGGTATCGGCACCCCCTGCTGACCCGGCCGAATCCTGGACTCGCGGCCATCGCCCGATGATGGCGAAATACCTCGACTGGGCAGAGGGAGCCAGGGGGCGCGGATAGGGTGACCGAGTGTCCCCGTTGACCTTGCTCGCCGCCCCGCTCGTCGTCGCCGGCGTGTTCCTCCTCAGTGGGGTTGCCAAGCTCGGCGACGTCAGCGACGGGGTGCGCGGGCTGCGCGAGATGGGCGTTCCCGACGTCTTCGTGCGTGACTGGGTCGCTCGCGCGCATCCGATCGCCGAGATCATCATCGCCCTCGGGCTGCTCGTCCTGCCGACGCCCTGGCGCGTGGTGGCCGGGGTGGCCGCAGTCGGGCTGATGGCGGCATACACCGTGCTGGTGATCGCCGCGGTCCGGCGGGCGCGCGAGGTGAACTGCAACTGTTTCGGGCGACGCAGCGAGGTGGTCAACCGGGCGACCGCCGTCCGTAACCTCGCCCTGCTTGCCCTCGCCCTCGCCGCGCTCGTGGACTGCCGGGAGGCGTCGGCGCCGGTGGTGCGGGTGTTCAGCGGGCTGGACCCGTTGGCGTGGACCGCGATCCTGGCCGTCACCGCCGGGGTGGGCTGGCTGATCGGCCGAGGGTATGCCGCCAGCGCACCCCGGCCGGACGGTCCGGCGGCTGCCGCGGCGGGTCTTGGCTCGGCGTTGACGCGAGGCGACGAGGGCGAAGCGGACGAGGCGGACGAGCGGCGAGGACGAAGGTCGGCTGCCGATCCCGGCCGAGACGTTGCGTTCCGCTGACGGGACGACCACCACGTTGGCTGAGTTGGTGACCGAGCGGGCTGCGGTCCTGTTGTTCCTCGAGCCGACCTGCGGGTCGTGCGCTCGGCTGCTTAACGACCTGACGCGTGGCGTCGGGTGATGCCCGAGATCCGCATCGTGACGGTCCGCACTGTGCCCGATCCCGCAGCTCACCTGGGCCATCGGCATGGGCCGCCGCCGACCGATGGGACGGGCGAGCCGTTCCCGACCCGTCCGGGTGGGTATTGGGCGGAGGCTTCGATCACCGGCTCGTTCGGTACGAACGGTTTCACGCCCTGGGCGGTGCTGCTGGGTGCGGACGGTTTAGTGGCAGGTGGACCGGTCGCGGGCTCGGTGGCGGTGCGGGCGTTCTTGGCCGAAGGCCCGGCACCGGCGAGCCCTTCCCGGCGCCGCAGGTGGGCGGGGCTGGGCCGGGCATCCGGACCGATCAGCCCTGAAAGCCTTCCGCTGGAGAAATCAGGGCGGCCGGACGGCACACACCCGTGGGCGGTGGGGACTGGGCCGCAGGGCCCCCGGGACCGGAAACCCGGGCGGGTGGGCGGGCGGGGCAGGGGTGGCCCGGAAGCTACCCGCGAGTGCGGCGTTCCTCGGCGAAGGCCCGCCGCCGGCAGCAAAGGCCAACGCTCAACCGGATCGAGGTATTCGGCCATCGGGTGATGATGGCCGAATACCTCGATCCGGCAGAACAACGGCAGAACAGAACAACGGCAGAAGCGCCCCCACCCACACCACCCCCCCCGGCCCCCCCCCCCCCCCCCCCCGCCCCCCGCGCCGGGCGGGCGGGCCCCCGGCGGCGCCGCCCCGCCCGTCAGGCCTTGACGACCTCGAAGGCGAGCTTGGCCTGCACCTCGGGGTGCAGCCGCACCAGCGCGACATACGAGCCGACCGTCTTGATGTGGCCGGGAACCTCGATCTTGCGCTTGTCGAGCTCGGGCCCACCGGCCTTGACGACGGCGGCGGCCAGGTCCGACCCGCTCACCGCGCCGAAGAGGCGACCAGAGTTGCCGGCCTTCGCCGACAGCGTGACGGTCGTGCCCTCGATGCGGGACTTGACGGCCTTGGCGTCGTCGAGCGACTTGATGGTGCGCGACTCACGAGCCTTGAGGATCGAGTCGACCTGCTTCTGGCCACCGGCGGTCCAGCTGGTGCCCAGCTTGCGGGGGAACAGGTAGTTGCGGGCGTAACCGTCCTTGACGTCAACGACGTCGCCGGCGGTGCCGAGCCCGCTCACTTCGTGGGTGAGGATGACCTTCATCTGTGGCTCCTTAGGTCAGCGGGCCGACGACGAGTAGGGCAGCAGCGCCATCTCGCGGGCGTTCTTCACGGCGTTGGCGATCTGCCGCTGCTCCTGGACGGTGACGCCGGTGACCCGGCGAGCGCGGATCTTGCCGCGGTCGGAGATGAACTTGCGCAGCAGCGCAGCATCCTTGTAGTCGATGCTGACGATCTTGGCGGCCTTGAGCGGGTTGGCCTTCTTCTTCCCGGGCTTGATCCGCGGCGGGGGCTTGGGCATTTCTGTGGTTCTCCTTGTGAGCTATGTCGAAAAAGTCTGTGAGAGATGGGGTTTCGCGCCGCCAACCACAAGGGTCAGGTCGCGAAACACCCGATCAGAACGGCGGCTCGTCGTAGCTGGGCGCTGAGCCCCAGCCACCCTGGTTGCCACCCTGCGGAGCCTGGCCGGGACCACCGGACGGAGCACCGGCACCACCCTGGCCGCCGTAGCCACCGGAACCGCCCTGACCCCCACCCGACGGGCCGGTCGCCCACGGGTCGGTGTCGGCGGCATACCCGCCCTGCTGGCCGGTGCCGGAGGAGCCGAAGCCGCCCCCGCCGCCGGACCCGCGCTGGGTCTTGGTGACCTTGGCCGAGGCGTAGCGCAGCGACGGGCCGACCTCGTCGACCTCCATCTCGATGACCGTGCGCTTCTCGCCTTCCTTGGTCTCGTAGGAACGGCTCTTGAGCCGACCCGTGACGATGACCCGGGTGCCGCGCTGGAGCGACTCGGCGACGTTCTCGGCCGCGTCGCGCCACACCGAGCAGCGCATGAACAGGGTTTCCCCGTCCTTCCACTCGTTGCTCTGGCGGTCGAAGGCGCGCGGGGTCGAGGCGACGGTGAAGTTCGCGACGGCGGCGCCGGAGGGGGTGAACCGCAGCTCGGGGTCACCCGTGACGTTCCCGACGATGGTGATGACGGTGTCGCCAGCCATGTGCTACCTCTCCTTGCTTGCTAGAGAAGGGCGCTGCCGAGCTCAGGCGCCGGGGCGCAAGAGCTTGGTCCGCATGACCACCTCGTTGAGGTTGAGCTGACGGTCCAGCTCAAGAGCCGTCGCCGGCTCGGCAGTCATCTGAACGACGGCGTAGATGCCCTCGGACTTCTTCTTGATGTCGTAGGCGAGGCGCCGACGACCCCAGATGTCGACAGAGTCGACACTGCCGCCGTCCTTCTTGACGACTGCAAGCAGCTTGTCCAACGACGGGGCGACCGTGCGGTCGTCGAGCTCGGGGTCCAGGATGACCATGAGTTCGTAATGACGCATGCGTTGACCCACCTCCTCTGGTCTTCGCGGTCACGGTCTCTCCGTGACAGGAGGGTTGCATGTGTCCGCGCCTCGGCCACCGATCCTGCCTCACCGCGCCACAGGGGGCCGGAAGTTTTCCACAGGGGGTATGCCGCAGGCGAACCGTCCTAGGTTACGGCACCCCCGCAGGGGGACCTAATCGCGCTCGTTTCAGCCGACGCGGACGATCAAGGCGTCTGGGGCGTCGCGCAGCGGCCCGGCCAACGGATCGGTCTCCCGGGGCGACACCACGTGCGGCATCCGGTCGCGGGCCTGCCACCAGACCTGCACCACGAGCCATCCGATCGCCAACAGGCGCACCAGCAGGAGCAGCAGGTACCACCCCGAGGGCAGCCCGCGGTCGGCCACCGAACTCCCAGCGAGATAGAGCCAGACCGCCCCGAAATGCAGGGCCTCGGCCCCGGACCAGATGAGGTGGTCGCGCCACTGGATCCCGACGAGGGCGACGAGAGGGACGAGCCAGATCGACGCCTGCACGGGGAAGGACTTCCCCGTCACGAGGACGATCGCCACCATGACGAGCGACACCTCGGCGACCCCTGGCCGACGCTCACCGCTCCAGGCCAACCAGGCCCCGACAAGGATTGCGACGAGCCACCCGGCGGCCGCCAACAGCGTGAGGGCGCTCGGGGACAACGGTTCGGGCAGGCTGAAACCCAACGACTGAGCGCCGTCGGGCCGGGCCAACTGCCCGAGAACCCACGGCGAGCCGAACCCCGCCTCGGCCCCGACCCACGTCGAATAGGCCCGCATCGCTCCGCCGGGATTGCCCAGGGCGACCAACGCCACCACCGCCGCGAAGGTGACGATGGCTGCTCCCGCGACCGGCAGGACGGTCCGCCCCCGCCCCGCCCGCACCGCGACCAGCGCGATCGCCACGAGCAACAGGACGGGATAGGAACGCGCCGAGATCGCCAGGCCGAACAGCACTCCGCTGATCACCGGCCGCGAGCGCGACCAGGCCCACAGGGCCCCCGACGCGAGGGCAACACCGAGCAGGTCCGGGGAGACGACCGCGGTGAGCGCGACGACCGGTGACAGAGCGACGTGAGCCGCGCGCATCGGCATACGCCGGACCGCTGCCGCCGTGAACCAGACGGTGACGGCGAGGAGCAGGGCGATGAGCACCGCCCAGATGCCGAAGTAGAACCGGGCCCGAGCCTGCGCCGACCCGTCGGGCACGAGGCCGCCGGTGAAGGCCAGCAGCAGCGCGGTCAGCGGCGGCTGCACCGGAGTCGGCGCGCCCACGCCGCCGGCGAGGAAGGCCCCGAGGCCGGCGCCGAGGTTCTGGTCGCCGAAGGTCGCCGGAAGGTCGGAGTAACACATGTGGAAGAACTGGTCGGGGCTGCTCCACCCCGCATCGATGCAGTAGCCGCGCAGCGCCACCGACGCCGCCATCGGCACGCACGACGCGGCCACCAACCCGGCGGCCAGGCGGCGCCACCCGCGAGCCAGCGGGACGGCATACCGGCCAAGCGGTCCCCCCGCCACGACGCTCGCCGAGCGCGCAACGGGGTCCTCCCGGGAGGGGACGACGACGCGGTCCGCAGCTGTCACGCCCACAGGGTATGCCGCCCGCCTGAGGTATGCCGCCTGCGCGCCGGTTTGTCGATGCGGGGCGCTACCCCTGACCGGGTGGCGTTGTCGGTTTGTTGGCGTTGGTCGGGCCGCCGGTGTTGGTCGGCCGCGGCGGGATGCTCGTCGGCGACGAATTGGTCGGCGACGGGGTGGGCTCGGGTTTCGGCGAGTTGGTGGGGTCGGGCGTGCTCGTGGGCACCGACGTCGCAGGGGCCGTCGGGGTCGGCGCGGCCGTGTGGACCTTGTCGTCGCCGATGCCGACGCGCTTGGGGAAGTCGACCTTGTCCTGACCCGCCAGCGCGCCCTTCATGAAGTCGATCCAGATCGACAAGGGGTAGGAGCCGCCGGTCAGCCCGTCGAGACCGCCGATGTCGGTGAGCGGTTGGGGCACCCCGTTGACGTCCTTGAACATCGCGACCGATGCCGACAGCTGGGGGGTGAAGCCGCTGAACCACACCGACTTCGCCTCCTCGGAGGTGCCGGTCTTGCCCGCCACCGGACGGCCGACCGCGCTCGCGCGCGACCCCGTGCCGCCGGCCGCGGTCACCTGCTGCATGGCGTCGATGACGTCGGCGGCGACGTCGCGGGAGAACGCGTCGACGACGTTGGGGACCGCCTGGTAGGTGACGTCGATGGCGTTGGAGGTCACCGTCTTGATGAGGTAGGGCGTCGCCCGGCGGCCTTGCGCCGCGATCGTGGCGTAGGCGTTGGCGACGTCGACCACGTGCGGCGAGGCCGTCCCAAGGACGTTGGTCGGGTCGTCTCCCAGCCCCGGAGTGCTCTCCGGTATGCCGGCCGCGATCGCCGCCGTCTTCGTCACCGACGGCCCCATCTTGATGTTGAGTCGAACGAACGCCGTGTTGACCGACGAGGCGGTTGCCTTGCGCAGGTCGACGGTGCCGTAGGACCGGCCGCCGACGTTGCGGACCGGTGTGTTGCCTAGGGCGGGGTCGCGCAGCGGGCTGTTGCCGTCGAACTGGGTCTTGGTGGAGATGCCCTGCTGCAGGGCGCCGATGAGCCCGAACGCCTTGAAGATCGAGCCGCCCTGGATCACCGCGTCGGTCGCCGAGGAGAACTGACGGGCCTGGTAGTCGGCACCGCCATACATCGCGACGATGGCGCCGTCGCCAGGGCGGACGGCGACCAGCCCGGCATACACATCCTTGACGTCCCCGGTCGTGGGGAAGTCTTTGGCGACGGCGTCCTGCGCGGCCTGCTGCGCGGGGGCACTGATCGTCGTCGTGATCCGCAGGCCGCCGCGGTCGATGTCATCGTCGGACAGTTGCAGCTTGGTGGTCAGCTCGCGGCGGACCGCGGCGACGATGTAGCCGGTCGGACCGGAGAGGGCCCGCGACGGGGCCTTGGCGGCGATCGTCGGCAGGCCGGTGAGCGGCGCGCGGTCGGCGGCCGAGAGCCACCCCATCGTCACCATGCCGTCCAGGACGTAGTCGACCCGCTTGGTGAGGTTGGTCTGCTGCTTGGCACCGAGGGCCGGGTCGAAGAGGCTCGGGGCGTTCATGACGCTGGCCAGGACGGCCGACTCCTGGACCGTGAGCGCGCTGACGTCCTTGCCGAAGTAGGCCTTGGCGGCGGTCTTGACGCCATAGGCGCCGCGCCCGAAGTAGATCGTGTTGAGGTAGCCCTCGAGGATCTGGTCCTTGGTCATATCCCGGTCGATCTTGATCGAGATGACCCACTCGCGAAGCTTGCGGTCGAGGGTGCGGTCCTGGGTGAGGAAGTAGTTCTTGACGTATTGCTGGGTGATCGTCGACCCGCCACCCTGGACGTCGCTGCCGCTGACGGCCTGCCAGACGGAGCGGGCGATGCCGGTGGGTGAGATCCCCGCGTTGGTGTAGAAGTCGCGGTCCTCGGCGGCGATGACCGCGTGCTGCAGATGCTTGGGAATGCTCGCCAGAGGAAGAGGCTCGCGGTCGAGCTCGGCAATCCGGGCCATCTCGGTCTTGCCGTCGTCGTAGTAGACGATCGAGGTCTGCGCCTCGGCCAGCCCGTTGGCGACGTCGGGCACCTGGATGGTGGCGAAGGCCACAGCGACCGCGCTGGCGCCGAGGGCGAGGAAGCCGACGACGGTCCAGACGACCCGCTTGATCCAGGTCGCGACGCCGCGCCACCCCGGCCGCTTGCCGGTGGCTCCGGCCCGCTGGGCCCCGCGTGAGGGGCCAGGGAGCGCGGCCGGCGCGGGGGTCGTGGCTGTGGTGGGTGCCGTGCCCTCTGCCGTCCCGGCGCCGTCGCCAGGGGAGGGCCCAGGCGAGTCCCGGGCCCGGTATTCCAGGCATGAGAGCGCGTTGCCGCGCACCACCGAATCGGACAATCCGCTCGGGCACCAACTCTGGAATGATGTCCGCACGCGTTGTCGTGTGGTCACGGGTCCGGCAGGGGTCTCCCGACGCGATCGGCGCTCGGCGAGGAGACGCTGATGTCCCAACCACCTACCCCGATCCGGTCCCGGTGGCTGGTGCCCGTCATCTCCGGTGTCGTCGGTGCAGTGTGCCTGCTGGTCGTCGTCCTGGCGTATGCCGCGTTCGTGGGGACTTTGACCGCGCGCAAGACGGTCGCCGCAACGCGCGCAACCGCAGGCGCTCCCTTGACTGCCGTGCCCGGCTCGTTCGGCTTCCCCGCCGTGACGTTGACCGGCCGACCCTGCGGCGTGAGCAGCCAGGCGGCCCACGGCCGTTACGCCGCGGGAAACGACGCCACCTCGTGCGAGTTTGCCTCGAACATCCAGATCAACTACGTGTCTCTGGAGAAGGCGCGCAATGGACAACCCCCCGCAACGGTCACCGCATACAACGCCAGGTCTGGGCAGGGCGTGACCTTGACGTGCACGGGCACCCAGCCGGTGACCTGCAGCGGACCCGACAACCTCATCGTCTACATCTACGGCGGCGAGGCGACGTTCACCAACTGAGCAAAAAGGGCACACTGCTAGCCTG
>JADJIB010000014.1 GCA_016707175.1 Candidatus Phosphoribacter hodrii | reverse complement strand
ATCGTCACCGGAAGCGGGAGGGGCCTGGGGCTCGCCTACGCCAAGGCTCTGGCCGACGCGGGTGCCTCCGTCGTCGTCAACGACATCGACGAAGCTGTGGCCCAGGCCGCTGCCGACGAGATCACCGAGGCCGGGGGTAAGGCCATTGCGGTCGCCGCCGCCGTCGGATCGTCCGAGTCCGCCCAGGCCCTCGTCGACGCTGCGGTCGCCGCCTTCGGCCGACTCGACGTCCTGGTCGCCAACGCCGGCGTCCTGCGCGACAAGGTCGTCTGGAAGATGACCGACGAGGACTTCGACCTCGTCACCCAGGTCCACCTCAAGGGCACGTTCACCTGCGCCCGCGCGGCCATCGTGCGGATGAAGGAGCAGGGCGAAGGCGGTCGGCTCATCCTCATCGGCTCCCCCGCCGGCCAGTACGGCAACTTCGGCCAGACCAACTACGCCGCCGCCAAGGCCGGCATCGTCACCTTCGCCAAGGTGTGGGCCATGGAGCTCTCGCGCGACAAGATCACGGCCAACGCCGTCGTCCCCGTCGCCGCCACCGCGATGACCGCCACCATCCCCTTCCTCAAGCCCTATGTCGAGGCGATGCAAGCCGGCGAGCCGATGCCCGAGTTCGCCCGGCGCGAGCTGGCGTTCGGCACCCCTGACGACGTCGCCGGGCTGGTCGTCTACCTCGCCTCCGATGACTCCGCCGGGGTCAACGGACAGGCCATCGGCATCGGCGGCGACCGCCTCTCGCTCTACTCCCACCCCGACCAGATCGTCAAGGAGTATGCCGCCGGCGGCTGGTCCGCTGACGCCATCGCCGCCGCGTGGCCGGAGCACTTCGCGCCCAACGCGCAGTCGGTCGGCGAGAAGCTCCCGACTCCCCCGTCCGCCTGATCACCCAGCCACCCGGCATACCAAGGAGAAGTGATGAGCATCAACGTGGCCGACCTGGTCGCCGTCGACGTGCACGTCCACGTCGAAGTCGACGACCACGGACACACGGCCCTGCCGCAGTCCTTCCTCGACTGGTCGGCGAAGTACTTCAAGTCCGGCGGCCCGCGCACCCCGACGATCGACGAGATCGCCGATCGCTACCGCGAGCGCAAGATCGCGGCCGTGATCTTCACGGTCGACGTCGAGAAGTCGATGGGCCAGCCGCGCATCCCCAACGAGGTCGTCGCCGAGGGCGCTGCGCGCAACTCCGACATCCTCATCCCCTTTGCCAGCATCGACCCCGCTCGCGGGGCTGAAGGCGTCAAGGAGTTGGAGCGCCTCATCGCCGACTACGGCGTCAAGGGCATCAAGTTCCACCCCAGCCTTCAGAACTTCGCCCCCAACGACGGCAGCGCCTACGGCCTCTTCGAGGTGCTCGCCGCCCACAAACTGCCGGCCGTGTTCCACACCGGGCAGACCGGGATCGGCGCGGGTATGCCGGGTGGCGGCGGCGTGAAGCTGCGCTACAGCGACCCCATGTTGCTGGACGACGTCGCGGCCGACTTCCCCGATCTCCCGGTCATCCTCGCGCACCCGTCGGTGCCGTGGCAGGACCAGGCGATCTCGATGGCAACCCACAAGGGCAACGTCTACATCGACCTGTCCGGGTGGTCGCCGAAGTACTTCCCGCCGGCCCTCGTCAAGGCCGCCAACGGCGCGCTGCGTGGCAAGGTGCTCTTCGCCTCGGACTTCCCGGTCATCGACACCGATCGCTGGCTGGCCGACTTTGAGACGCTCGACATCAAGCCCGAGGTCCGACCGATGATCCTCAAGGACAACGCGGTCCGGCTGCTCGGCCTGGCCTGAAAAGGAGCTCACGATGACGACTACGGTGCACTTCGACGACCTGGCCTCCCTGATCGGCGTCCCGCTCGGCGCCACCGAGTGGCTGACGATCACCCAGGACCGGATCAACACCTTCGCCGACGCGACCGGTGACCCGCAGTGGATCCACGTCGACCCCGAGCGGGCCAAGTCTGGCCCCTTCGGGACGACGATCGCCCATGGCTACCTCACCCTGTCACTGATCGTCCCGCTGTTCGTCGACCTCCTCGACGTCGAGGGCGTGACGACCAAGCTCAACTACGGGCTCAACAAGGTCCGCTTCCCCGCCCCCGTCAAGGTCGACAGCCGCATCCGGTTGGTCGCCCACATCACCGAGGTCGAGGTAGGTCGGCGGCGGCGGCAAGCAGATCACCTGGGCCGGCACCGTCGAAATCGAGGGCTCGGACAAGCCGGCCTGCGTCGCCGAGCCGGTCTACCGCTTCTACGCCTGACCGTCAGACGGTGGCCACCCGCACCCGGGTGGCCACCGTCTGCGGCCCTGTCCGCCCGTCCCGCGCTCGACGAGGAGCCCCTGATGAGCCACTACCGCAGTGACCGCACGCACTCCCAGTTCCTCCTCTTCGACGTGTTCGGCGTCGATCGGGCCTACGGCGTCGAGCCCTATGAGGACTTCGACCCGGAGACGGCAGTCGAGATCCTCGAGCAGGTCGAGGCCTTCGCGCACGACAAGCTGGCTGACTCCTTCCCGTCGGCCGACGTGCACCCGATCCGGCTCGACCCGGTGCGCCACACGGTGACCCTCCCCCGCGACCTGCGCGCGTCGCTGGCCGCCCACGTCGCGTCGGACTGGCTCCGACTGGACCTCCCGGCCGACGTATCGGGCATCCACGTGCCTGCCTCATTGCGCTGGGCCGCAACGGAGTTCATCCTCGGCGCCAATCCGGCCGTCGCCATGTGCAGTCAGCTCATCCCCACCGTCGTCGCGATGTTGCACCGCAATGGCAACAAGGAGCAGCAGCGACTCGCCGAGCTCATCCTCGAGCGCAATTGGACCGTGACGATGGTGCTCACCGAGCCCGATGCGGGCTCCGACGTCGGGCTCGGGCGCACCCGCGCGGCCCTCGCCGACGACGGGAACTGGCACCTCACGGGGACCAAGCGCTTCATCACCTGGGCCGCTCACGACGCGGCTGAGAACGTCATCCACTGCGTCCTTGCGCGCCCGCAGGGCGTCGAGGGGCAGGGCGGCCCGGGGACCAAGGGTCTGTCGCTGTTCATGGTCCCGTCGCAGTTGTTCGACCCGGAGACTGGGGAGTTGCTGGGTCCCAATGGGGTGGTCGCCGCCAACATCGAGCACAAGATGGGCATCCTCGGCACCCCGACTTGCGAGCTCGTCCTCGGCAACCGCGAGCCCGCGGTGGGGACCCTCCTCGGCGACACGCACGACGGCATCCGGCAGATGTTCGAGATCATCACCTACGTCCGGATGATGGTCGGCCTCAAGACGGTGGCCGCCCTCTCCAGCGGGCATCTCAATGCCCGCGATTATGCGATGAGTCGCAAGCAGGGGCGCGAGTTGATCTCGTTGACCGGGGCTCGCGGCGGGAAGCCGCTGGTGGAGATCGTCGACCACCCCGACATCCGTCGGTCGCTGCTCACCCAGAAGGCCTATGCCGAGGGTGGCCGTGCCCTCGTCCTCTATACCGCGACGATGATCGACCGGTTCGAGGTCGCCAAGGCGCTGGGCGGCAACGACACCGTGGCGGTCGAACGCCACCGCCTGCTGCTGCCCATCGTCAAGACGTGGTGCGCCGAGAGCGGTTGGCGGGTCCTCGGCCAGGAGGCTCTCCAGGTCTTCGGTGGATCGGGCTATCTGCGCGACTACCCGCTGGAGCAGTACGTCCGCGACACCAAGATCGACGCGATCTACGAAGGCACGACCGGCATCCAGTCCCTTGACCTGTTCGAGCGGCGCCTGGTCCGCGATAGAGGCGCCATCGCCGGGTTGCTGCTCGACGAGATCGCCCAGACCGTCGACGACCTGGCAACCGGTGCTCTTGCGACCGAATCGGTCCTGCTGGGAGACGCCCTGGCCGCCTTCCGAGGAATCCTCGAACACACCTTCGCGCAGGCCGATGCGGCGCCCCGGGTCGCGGCCCTGGGCCTCACCCGGTTGCTCATGTCGATGGGCGACGTCATCGTCGGCTGGCTGCTTCTTCGGGCAGCCGATGCCGCGCAGGCCCGGCAGAGCGACCCGAGCCTGCTACAGACCGCCGACGCCGACCTGGCCGGTTCGGTGGCCGCTGGTCGCTGGTTCGCCCGCCAGGTGCTCCCGCACGTGTCGGCCGAGTTGGCGAGCGCCCGGCTGCTCGACGACGAACCGCTGGTCCTGCCCGACACGTCCCTGTGAGCCCACCGACGCCAGGCCGCCGCCCCCACCCCACGGGGCTTCCCGCCTGCGGCGCAAGAGGTCGGCCGCCCGCTCCTGCTTGCGGTCAGACCGTCGCGCGCCAGGGCCCCAGGCCAGGCAGGCGGTCCAGCCCGGGAACGTGGGCCGACAGGTCGCGGATCAGCGATCCGGCGCGCAGTCGGGCACCGGTGATCTCGTGCAGCAGCGGAACGGTGCTGCCGACGTCGAAGGGCACTCGCCACCGTCCCCCAGGGTTCGCCGCGAACATGAACGCCTCGTGCGGGTGTCCCAGCGGGTTGGCCGGGTTGGCCGGCGATGCCGGGTTGTGCAAGTCATGGACCAGGATGGCGCCGGCGATGGCTTCGGTGGTCGGGGCGTCGAACGTCTCGATCCCCACGTAGGCGGTGAGCCGTTGCCGCTCGGCCATGATCGGGTTGGAGTGGACGGAACCGGTCCGGGTGGGCGGCGCCACATGGACCGAGGTGAGTATGCCGTCCGCCCGGGTCGCAATCATCTGCCACCGCTGCAACCGCTTGGCCATGGCGTAGTTGGGCCCTTGGGCGACGATGAAGGCGCTGACCACGCCAAACCGCTCGGTCGGGGTCTCGATGACCCCGCCTGGCCCATAGTTCGGCGCGAACCACCGCCCGATGCTCAGCGTGTGGGCCAACTTTCCGGCGACGAGCAGCGGGCTTTGCCGCGAGTGTCGCTCCTGCGCCATGTCGACGGCGTTCATCGGGACGAGGAAGACGTCCGAGGGGGTGGCCAGGTAGGTGACGGACAGGTCGTCCCGGCGCGACCGCAAGCCTTCGAGCAGCGCGTCGAAGGCCATCGACAGGCGCACGAAGAGGACGCCATCGGCATACCCGTAGTTGCCGACCGTCATCGGGCCGCTCAGCCCGGCGAGCCAGTCGACCAGGGGTCCGACATCGGTCATGAGGTCGGCGCCCGCGCGGGTGGGGATGTCGGCTTCGACGGATCCTCGTGGTCGGCGTGGACCGGGACATACATCGTTCCGGCCGACTCGCGCACGACGCTCAGCAGGCGCTTCCAGACGTCCGGCCGGGGCAGGTCGATCGCGGCCACCCGAGCGCCCCACTGCACCAGTTGGGCGAACGGTCCCATCTGCGCCCCGGCCCCGACCAGAGCGAAGGTCCGGTCGCGCAGGTCCAGCCATTCGGGGTGCCGCACCACGGCTCCGACGGCCTCGGCGAAGGTGGGCTCAACGATGCCTCGCCGCACCCAGTCGTCGAGCTGGCGCAGCAGCGCCAGGCCTCGCAGGTTCTCGCCGCGATAGGGCACCACCAACTCCCGGACCCGCTCGTCGTGCCCGCTCACCGCGACGGTTCGCAGCCCCGGCTGATGGGTGTCGACTGCGCTGGAGAGCGGAGCGGCGCTGCCACCCGCACCGACGACGACGTAGTGCTCTCGCGCGGCCGTCAACCCCTGGCGGGCCACCCGCAGGGCCGCGTCAGCCGACTGTGCCTCGGCGATGAGCAGGCGCGTGAAGAGCTCGGGATAGCGATGCCGCCAGTCGGTCGCGGCCCGCAGGTCGGCGGCGAGGACATCATCGACGCCGACCACAGAGGCCGCCAGGACGGTCAGCGCGCTCGTTGTGCTGCTGCGCGTCCCATCCGCATCGCTCGGGAGATTGACGCCGAGATCCACAGACATGCGGTCCTGCTTTCTCGCGAGGGTTCCCCCTCGCACCCCTGGCCGTAACGTGTCCTGGGCCACATCTTCGACTGGAGGAACGGGGGTCGTGCGCGGATGAACTACTTGGAGTCTGTCGACAACTCCTTGCGCCTACTCATGCTCGTCGCCGCCAAGGCTCGGGTGGGTGTGAGCGAAGTTGCGGCCGAGCTCGGGGTGGCGCCGTCGACGGCATACCGACTCCTGTCCACCCTGCGGTATCGGGGGTTCGTCGTTCAGGGCCACGACCGCACCTACCGGGCCGGGCCGGCGCTCGAGGAGATGGTGAGCAACCGGATCACCCGGGCCAACCTCGCCGATCTTGCTGCGCCGGCGTTGCACAACTTGCGCGACGTCACTGAGGAGTCCACCCACCTCATGGTGCTGGTGGGCCGTCAGGTGCGCTTCATCGCGAGCGTCGAGTCGTTCCAGTCGTTGCGGATCGGCAGCCGGGTGGGGGCGATGTTGCCTGCCCACCGCACCTCTGGTGGGAAGGCGATCCTCGCCGCTCTGCCCAGCGAGTCTCTGGACCAGCTCTACCCCACCTCCGGGGTCACCTCGGGTGAGCTGAGCGCTGCCCGCCGGGGCGACGTTGCGTCGCGACCTGGCCAAGATCCGCAAGCAGGGGTATGCCGTCAACAACGGCGAGACCGAACGCGGGGTGACCGCGGTGGGAAGCCTGGTGGCCGACGCGGACGGTCCGCTGGGGGCTCTCTCGGTGTCGATCCCGACGATCCGTTACGTCCCGGCAAACGTCAACACCTTGGTGGCTGCGCTGCGCACGGCCAGCGAGCAGATCGTCGCAACGCTGCACGGCTGACGGCTGGCCTCGGGGCGCTCGCCCGGGTGGCGGGCGCCCCGAGGCCGGGGATCAGTGAACTGCGGCCGGGGTGTCCTCGGCCATCGCGGTCGAGTCCGACTTCATCGAGCGGTGCAGGACGAAGACCAAGGCGGCACCGATCGCAAGGATGACACCGTAGATCTGGTACAGCGTCTGCGAGCCCATGCCACCGTCGATGAGGTAGCCGGACACGATCGGCGCGAGGATCGAGACGATGCGACCGAAGCCGACCATCCAGCCGACACCCGTACCGCGGGCTGCGGTCGGGTAGATGCTCGGGCTGATGGCATAGAACGCAGCCACGCCACCGTTGGCGGCGATGCCGACGCCGACAGCTGCCATGAAGGCGGCGCTGGTGGTCTGGAAGACGTTGGCGTAGATGACGTAGGCCGCCAACCCCCACAGCAGGGTGTATGCCGTGAGCACGCGGGGGTGGATCCGGCGGGCGAGCAGGGCGAACAGCAGGGCACCGACGACCCCGCCGACCGCGACGAGGACGCCGGCGTTGTTGCCGATGGCCTGGGCGGCCTTGGCGTCCATGCCCCCGTTGGCCGGGTTGGTGAGGTACGTGATGAGCAGGCGCGGGGTCCAGGTGTTGGCGAAGTAGAACGCCGCCATGAGGCACGCGTAGCCGAGCCAGAGCAGCAGAGTGCGCTGGAGCATCTTGCCGCCGAAGATCATCTGGACGACGTTCTGCGGCTTACCCGCGGACACGCGAGCGGCCGGGAGGGCGGACTCGTTGGGGTAACCCAGCTTCGCGCCGATCTTGTTGTAGTCCTCCAGCGCACCGGCGGGACGCTTCTCGACCAGGTAGAGGATCGACTCGGGCAGCCATAGGTAGGCCAGCACCAAGAGGATCGCGGTCAGGGTGAAGCCGAACCAGAACGGAGCCGACCAGCCCCACGCGTTGAGCAGGAAGGTGGTGATGAAGCCACCGGTCGCCGCACCGGCCGGGAGGCCGATGCCGTAGATGCCCATCGCGGTGCCGCGCTTGGCGTCAGAGGAGTACTCCGAGACCAGGATGTTGAGGCTGGGGATGAGCGCACCGATCCACAGGCCGGCGAAGAACCGGGCGGCCAGCAGGAACGGGAAGCTTGAGGTCGGAGCCAGCGCCGAGGCCGCCATGCCCACACAGATGAGGGCCAGGCACATGAGGATGTGCTTGCGCCGCCCGATCCGGTCGGCCAGCGGCGAGATCAGGATCGCGCCGAGGCCCATCCCGAAGGTGCCGGCGCTGAGGAAGTAGCCGATGTCGGCCGCGTTGGGCAGGGCGAACGCCTTGGCCACGGCGGTGGACGTGAACGCGGCGACGAGCACCTCGAACCCGTCGACGAAGGCGAGGGCGATACAAATGCCAATGATGCGCTTCTGGAACGCTCGCATCGGTTGTGAGGCGATGGATTCACGTAGGTTCATCTAAGGACCTTCCACGAACAGGGTGGGTGCAACGGAGGGTAGTGCTGGGCTAGTTGGTCGTTCCTACCGACGGTGAGCAAGTTCCTTCTTGAGGATCTTGCCCGTGGCGCTCTTGGGCATCTCTGCGATGACCTCGACAATCCGCGGGTACTTGTATGCCGCGAGGCGCTCCTTGACGTAATCAATGAACTCCTCTGGGGTGCCTGCCTCACCGGGCTTGAGAGTGAGGTAGGCCTTGATCTCCTCGCCCAGGCGCTCGTCGGGCACGCCGACGACGGCAGCCTCGGAGATCTTGGGATTGGTGTAGAGAACCTCTTCGACCTCGCGGGGGTACACGTTGTATCCCCCCCGAATGATGAGTTCCTTCTTGCGGTCGGCGAAGAACAGGAATCCTTCTTCGTCCATCCACGCCAGGTCGCCGGTGTGCAGCCAGCCATTGGTGAACGCTGCTGCCGTGGCTTCCGGGTTGTTCAGATAGCCGGACATCGTGTTGTGCCCGCGAATCATGATCTCGCCGATCGACAACTTGCCCCGAGGCAGTCGTCGCTTCTGCTCGTCCCAGATCTCGATGTCGACGCCCGGGATCGCCTTACCGATGCTGTACGGCTTGCGGTCACGCGGCATGTTGATCGTCGCAACCGGGCCGGACTCGGTGAGGCCGTACATCTCTAGGATCTGCACGCCGAAGGTCTTCTCGACCTGGTCGATGATCTCCGCCGCGATGGCCGCACCGGCCGACCCGCAGAACGCCAGGGTCGAGGTGTCGAAGTTGGCCAGGGTCGGGTGGTTGAGCAGCGAGTGGTACATCGTCGGAACGCCGTGGATGTGCGTGGCGCCCTCGGCCTGGATCGTCTGGAGCACCTTCTCGGTGTCGAACTTCGGCAGGAGCAGCACCGTGCCGCCGGCCCGGACCGTCGCGTTGAGGATGCCTGACAGGCCGAGCGCGTGGAACAGCGGCATGACGGCGATGATCTTGCTCGTCGGGCCCATCTCGAAGGCACCGATGTGGGCGCCGGCGTTCATGTAGAGCTGGAAGTGGGTGAGCTGCACGCCCTTGGGCTTGCCGGTCGTGCCCGACGTGTAGAGCAGGACGGCAGTGTCACCGGGGTCGCGCTGGATAAAGGGCTTCGGGTCGGGGACCGGGTGGGCGGCGAGGTCGGCAAACGGCCGTGCGGTGACTCCGTCGGGCAGCGACTCGGGGACAGTTCCGAGGACGTACAGCGTCGCCCCGCCGGCTTGGGCGGCCGCCTCGGCAGCCTCACCCGCCGACCCGTCAACGGTGATGACGTGCTTGGCCGAGGCGTTCTCCAAGACGTAGGACAGCTCGCCAGCCTTGTAGAGCGTGTTGGTCGGGATGACCACGCCACCGGCCTTGAGGATGCCGTGCAGGGAGACGACGAACTCCGGAACGTTCGGCAACTGCAACATCACGGCGCCGCCGGGCTCCAACCCCGCAGCCATGAGGCCGGCGGCAACCGCGTCGGATCGCCGGTCGAGCTCGCCGTAGCTGATCCGCTCCGAACCGGTCACGATCGCCGGGTGCTCTTGATCTCGCTGGGCAGAGTCCCGCAGGATCGAAGAGAGGTTGAAGGTCATGCGTCGTCCTCCTGAAGAGCCGGGTGCTGCAGGGCATGGAGCAGAGGTGCCAGGTCGAGACGGGTGGTGCAGATGATCGAAAGCCGTTGTGCGTCAGGTCAGTTGGTCGGGGGTTCCCAGCCCCACAACCAGTCCGCGTAGGAATAGTCGTCGTCAGTGATGCCGCGGAAGAGTTCGTTGCGCAGGAGTGCGCCGGTGCCGTCGATGTGCCAGATATCGCCCCAGACGCGAGCGGACCGCTGGACGCGGGCCGTGCGGGGGGCGCGGATCCGTTGGTATGCCGCGAGCGCCCGGTCCACTCCCCCGTCGTCGGCCGTCGCACCGTCGTGCGCGGCGAACTGCTGGGCGAGGTGGCGGCGTCTTCGATGGCCTGGCAGGCGCCCTGGGCGAGGTATTGGAGCATGGCGTGGGCGGCATCGCCGAGCAGCGCCGTGCGTCCGTCGACCCACGTGTCGACCGGCTCGCGGTCGAAGGTCGGCCAGCGGAAGTTGCGCTGCAGGGCTGGCAGGGCCACCCGCACCGCTGGGCACATACCGGAGAACGCCGCGTCCAACTCGTCGGGGCCGCCCCAATCGGGGTTGCCGGTGGCGAAACTCGGGCTCTTGAAGACGGCCACCTGGTTGTAGAGGTCGCCGCGCCGGATCGGGTACTGCACCAGGTGCAGGCCAGGCCCGACCCAGGAGATGACGGTATCGAGGTCGTGGGGCCGTTCGACCTGCTCGATCGGCAGGGCCCCGCGATAGGCGACGTAGCCGGAGGCCATCGGCTCACCCGATGCGCCGTGGATGGCTTCGCGGCAGGGGAGCGCAGCCCGTCCGCCGCGATCGCGGCGCGCGCGGCATACTCGCCGTCGGCGCAACGACGGCGCGTCTCGTCCCACCGTGTCGCAGCGCACGACCGCCTTGCCGTTTCCAGCGCACGACGCCGGCGGGCCAGGCGGCCTGCACGCAGCACGTCGAGCAGGTCGCCGGGTGGACGACGAGGCAGGGGCCGCCGAAGGTCTGCAGGAATCGGTCCCGAGGTCGGCCGAGACCAGACCCTCACCCGTGCGGGCATCCGCGATGACCATCCGCCGGGACGACACCGACGTCCAGCACCGCCGGCGCACTCCGAGGTCGCGCAAGAGACCGGTCGCGTTGGGGCCAACTGCAGACCGCGCGCCCACCTCGGCGAAGCGCTCGGCCCGCTCGAGGACGCGCACTGAGCGACCCTGCCGGGCCAGCGCCAACGCCGTCGTCAACCCGCCGATCCCGCCGCCGACGACCACGATCTCGCGTCCGGCACTTGACGTCCCGTCGCTCATCGCCTGCCTCCTTGCCAGCGGGTTGATAGTTACACTCTAGAAAGGTTGAGATTGTCAAGGAATGGACGAGAGGCAGTTTTCCGGGGTGCGGAAACACCCCGCGTTGGGCGTGACGCGGCTGGCGAGCAGGTCAAGCACCGCGGCGGACAGGCTGTCGCGCCAACCCCAGGCTTGCTAGCGTGACCGAACGGCGACGCTCGACGAGGAGGTGCGTGTGAAGGCAACTCAACTCACCCCGTTCGATGCCTCCTTCCTCGCCCTCGACACTCCGGTCAGCGTCGGACACGTCACGCTCCTGTCGCTGCTGGACCGCGAGGTGACCGCAGACGAGTTGTTCCACCAGATCGAGGCCCGCCTGCACCTGGCTCCCCTGCTGCGACGCAAACTGCGAGCCCCGAGCCTGGTCGTCGGGCGTCCGTGGTGGGTCGATGACCCCGACTTCGACCTCGATCAGCACATCTCCTTCACCGACCTCGGCGGATCGGCCGACGAGTCGGCCATGTGCGCCGAAGCGATCCGGTTCTCCCAGCAACAGTTGGACCGTTCCCGTCCGCTGTGGGAGTTGCTGCTCATCGGCGGGCTGGCCGACGGCACGGGCGCGATGGTGTCCAAGATCCATCACTGTGCGGTCGACGGGGTCGGCAAGCGCGACCTGCTCGCGTTGCTCTTCGGCACCGAGACCAGCCTGGACCCTCACCGGCGGTGGCGGCCGGACAGCGGGCCGGGGCAACTGTCGCGCATCACTCATCGGGTCACCGAGGCAACCGAGCGCACCAGCGCTGCGCTGCGCCTGGAGTTGCAGGCGGTCACTGCAGCCCCCGCTGCCGTCTTGCGCGCCACTCGCGACACGGCCAACAAACTGGCCGACACCCTCGAACGACTCGTCGAGCATCCCGACTCCCAAGAACCCCATCGCGATTGGGAGCGGGTCGGGTCAGCGCCGCCGACTCCCTTCAACGCGGCCATCACCGCAGAGCGCGCGTGGGCTTGGATGCCCATGCCGGTCGCCGCCAGCTCGCGGCTGCGCAAAGCCACCGGGTCAACGCTCAACGACGTGCTCATGGCCGCGACCGCCGGCGCCCTGCGCGCGTGGCTGGCCGAGCACGACGCGCTGCCGAGCACACCGCTGGTCGCCATGGTGCCGATGTCGATCCGAGGGCAGGGACATAGCGTCGGCAGCAACCAGATCATGCTCACCTTGTGTCCGCTGCCCACGCACCTGGACACCCCAGCTGAGCGGCTGGCCTTCGCGCACGCCGCGATGGCGCATGCCAAGGAGACGCCGACCTATCCCTCGACCCTCATGTCCGACCTGGCAGCCGTCGCGGGTCCGACCGTGACTCAGTTGCTCACGCAGGCCGCCGCGGTCATCCGCCTGGCCGATCGGGTGCACCTGCCGTTCAACCTCATGGTCTCCAACGTCCCGGCGCCAGCGCGAG
>JADJIB010000013.1 GCA_016707175.1 Candidatus Phosphoribacter hodrii | reverse complement strand
TTCGTGCTCGCCGGTATAGCCGGGCGTGTTGGCCTGCGCGGTGTAGCCGATGCCCGCGCCGAGGAGGCGTAGACGCTCAGCGCGACGTTGAGCCCACACGGGCTGTCCGGCCTGTGCGGCGGCATACCCGGTCTGGGCGGCGCCGAGCGTGAGGCCCAACCCCAGAACGCGATGTGGACGCGGCGGCGGATATCGGGGCGTTCAGCGAGGGGGTTCACGGGTGCTCCCTAGAGGTCGTGGTCGGTGTCGTGCTCGCGGCGGTCTCTGGCCTTCAGCGCGCGCGATGAACATGGAGAGGAGGCCGGGGGCGGCGAGCATGATGAAGAGAACCCCGGCGGTGAGGCGATCTCAACCACGGCATACCCGCCGCGCGATGAGGACCGCCCAGATGCCGACCGCGGACCGCCGACAGGGCGGTCCAGGCAGCGTCGCGGATCGCGAGCCACCGGCCAGGCGCTGCACGACGGCGACGACCAGGGCCGCGCCGTTGGTGAGAACCGGTCCGACGACCGCGAGCATGATTTTGCGGCGGAAGTCCTCCTCGCCGGCCATGTCCGCCTGGATCGCGGACACCTCTTTGCGGACCTCCTCGACCGTCTCGCGGTCGGCCTTGGCGTTCAGCGCGGTGGTGATCCCGTCATGGACGACGCGATGGACGTCCTGACGCAGGTATGTCGTGCCAAGTTCGGCTCGCATCCCGGCAATCTCAGTGGAGATGCCGTCGAGGCGGCGAACTACCTCCGCGAGGGTCAGCTCAGGCAGCGTCACGGCTGAGCGGCCTTGCTCTCGTCGAGCGCCTGCTCCACGAGGCCGCGCAACCGCTATCAGCTCGGACTGGATGCGGTAGAGGCCCCACCGAGGTCGGCGGGCGCGTCTGCGGCGCTGGTGCCGATGGGGGCGGACAGCAGGGCTTGAGCGACCTCGCGGCCGATCTCCTTGGCGAGCGCGGTCCGGTCTTCTGGGGTCATGGCCATGGGGTCGTCCTCCCCTGGTGGTGATGCCTGCGGCGGCGAAGAAGGCGGCCTGGTCGATGGGACCCGGGTCCCAGTGGTCGTTCTCGGGGACGTGGCAGTGACCCCCCCAGCCGCCCGTGGCGAGTACGTCTCCCCACGTCTGGCGCACGTTGTCACCAGCGCTCGTGTTGGCGCGGGCCACGAACTGCGGCGTGATCCCCACGACGCGATGGCGCGCATGAGGGCCCGGAAGTTCGGTCCGGGAGTCAGTACCGCGTGAATCCGTCTGGCATGGAACAGAATTCGATCTGAATACACGCCGCCCCGACCTTGTTGCACGGGACATCTCGGGTGCCGCGTCGAAGCGCTCGGGCCGAACGGTCCAGCGCGAAGTACTGCCGAGTCGGTCCGCGGCCCAGTCGTAGAGCACGTGCGGTTCGGCCATCTTGTCCGTCAGGACTCGATGCATGGCATCGAAAGATCCGGGCCGGGAGACGGTGACGTGGCAGATGGCCGCGGCGGACCGACGCCGGACATGGTGCCCGGCGCGCCGGACGGGGTGAGTTGCTCAGCCTCGGCTATCCATCGCTCGGGCATCAGTCCTCCAGGTCGTCGGTGAGCTCGTCCAGGCGGCGCGCGGCGTCGCACCAGGCGCGCCATGTAGGTCGGCGCGGCCGCGGGCGTATTCGGAGAGCCCGAGCGCCCGGAACTCCTCAGCGAGGCGACGCAGACCGGAGAGGATCTCAGGGGATCGTCATGGCTCCTCAGGTGGCGCGGATGATCCACACGCACCCGGTGGGAGCGGTGGGGATGGGAGGGTGGTCGTGCCGGCACGGCATACAGGCGCGGCCACGTCGCGGCGGAGTAGGTGCCGGTGCAGGTGATCCACCCGGGAGGGATCGCGGGACCGGAAGGCCAAGCGATGATCCCGCCGACCGGCACGAGGGGGTGCCGGCAGGGTCTTGGGCGTGCAGGACTGTCGCGCCATTGCCGTGGACCAGCAGCCGCACATCCGTGCCCGCGGTGACCCCTGGGACGGCGCACGCGGCAGAGATGACCGCGCCGCCCAGGTCGACGGCGACCCGCCCGCCGGACACCTCGCCCGCGGCAATGCCGAGGATGACCCGCGGTGCCGGGCGGGAGTCATCCGCGTAGGTGCCGCCAACCCCGGACCGGTCTCGGCGCAGGATCACCGGATCCCGGTAGTCCAGGTCGGGACGGACCGGGACACGGGCCTGGATTGACTCGGTGGGCAACCGGAGTCGCCCGTACTGCATCCGGGCCATCGACAACGCGCCCTCAGCGGTGGTGACCGCGTCGGACTCGATCACTCGCTCGAAGGGGCCGTAACGTCCGACCCACGTCGCCGAGCCGGGGTCATCATCCTCGACGACAGCCCACACCCCGGCGGTGGAGGTGGATCGGACGATGACCCGGTTGACGGTGTCGGAGGGTGGACACGTCGCGGTCCAGCTCGATCACCGTCGCGTCGTCGCCCTCGCTCCAGTCAGCCCGTGGGGTGGTGCGATCCACGCGGGGGCCCGCGACGATCACCCCGTCCCGGTCGGAGCGGACCACCCACCCGGCCACGTCGGCCAGGTCTGTCCAGTCCTGCGCGGGGGTCCGGTCCGACAACCCGACCTGATACCCGGACGGCAGGGTGAGGGTGGTGTCCGCGACCCGGACCGGCACGGTCGGCGCCATCTGGGCGAACAACAGCTTGAGCGCCGCGGTGACGGTCAGGCCACCCAAATCCAGGATCAGCCCGCGGTATCCGCCACGCTTGGGCAAGGACAGGACGTCCCGGCCGGTGAGGGTCATCTCCCAGCCGCCCTCACGGTCACGGATCTGCGGGTCACCAAGGACGAGGGTCGCCAACGGCACTTCTGGGCCGGAGTCGACGCCGGTCAGCAGCCGCCACCAGATCCGGCCCGTAGCCCAGCCCGCGGGTCCAATAGGTCGGTGGGGTCCTGCGGCAACCAGTCAGGGTCGCGGATCACCACCGACCCCGCCCACTGCTCCGGTTGGGTGCCATGCAACTCCACCGACGCCGCCGCAACGGGCAGGTCAGCGACGGTCGCGCCAGTGGAGTCGACGAGCTCGACCCGGGACCCGACCGTGCGGACACGGGACTGCACCAAGCCCACCCACCAGGGGGTGTCCTGCCAGTCCCGCCACGTCGCTACCTTGACGGTCGGGGCGAACAACGTCTCGGCGGTGGGGATCGTGTCGGGGCGCAGCAGGATCTGCCCGTCGTACAGCCACTGGGGCTGGTAGTGGGCCTCCCCGGTGGGGATCGTGTCGGCCATCGACAGGGCGATGGGCGGGGCCAGGATCTCGACCGCGAAATGGTGGCCGAGCCCGTATGTTGACCCGGACGCCCGCGAGGTCACTCCGCCGTTGGTGTCGGAGGCGCGGACCAGCGACGCGGCGGACCGGGATGTCATCCCCGTCGGGGTCGCTGGCTGGACGGTCGTGCCGAAGCCCATACCCATGACCCAGGACGTGCCATTGGTCTGCTGCATCGTCAGCCCGGGGTGGGTCGTGGAGGCCACCGCCACCGCGGACGCGCCCACACCTGAGGCCCCACGGACCACCCACACGCCGATGTACGACGCTCCGGTCAGGGTGACCACGTCAGACGACGACCCAGACGCGGCGACCTTGGACCAGGCCCTGGCGTAATAGTTGCTTGCGGTCGCTCCGACCACAAGCGTCCACCCGGACGGGTTGGCCAAGAATGACCCCGACCGCCATCCGGCGACGATCAGCAGGTCCCCAGCCTGATAGGTCGGGATGAAAGCCGACGCACCCGCATAGACGTTCGCGCCGACGAAAGAGATTGCCATGTCAGAGCGTGAACCACCCGGAGGAATGGACGGTCAGCGTCACCACCGCGCCCGTGGGGATGCACGCCCCGCCGGAGTCGACGTAGGCGATCAGCCGTTGCGCGGACGCCGCGACGTCCGCGCCACCGCCGACCGCGGACGCCTGATAGAGCACCACGTAGTGGTTGTTGGCGTTCGCCGCAACGGCCCCGAACGACAGGTCAGCCGAGTCGAGCGTGCCCGATGTGGTGGTGATCGTCGTCAACGTCGCGGTCGCTGCGACCGTCCCACCCGCGGCAGTCACATCCGACATGTAGACGTGCCCAGCGTTGTAGGTGTAGCCGCGCACGAGGGCAGCCTTGATGACCGCGGTGTCAGCGTCGATCAGACCCGTGAGGAAGCCCTGGCGGGCGGAAGGGTATAGGGCACTCATCGAATCGGCCTCTTTCGCAACGTCATTGCTGGACCCAGGGGAAGGTGATCCGGCGCCACCCGATCGGGATCTGGGCGATCCGCTCCCGGGCCGGGGTGTCGGCGACAGCCATCAACGTCGGGGCCATCCCCAACTTCACGCCCGCTTGGGTCTCCGGATTCCACCGCAGCCAGAACGCATCCCCGGTCAGCCAGGACAGCAGGGTTTGCGTGTCCGCGTCGGTCTCGGTCTGCAGGGTCGTCGTCCCTGATTCGCCTTGCGCGACGCCACGATCCACCCGCACCCTCGACCCACCGAGGGGCGACCACACCGCCACCGACTGGATGACCGACCGGCCCCCGTCGGAGCTGATCGACACCCGCACATACTCGGCCGGGTCGCTGGCGGACACCAGATACGCGGCCTCATCGGCAGACGTGAACGGGGCCGACGTGGTCCACGCCGACACCAGGTCCACCCCGCCAGAGGTGAGGATCGAGCTGGCCCGGAACAACACGCCCGCCCCGAACGGCGCCAACGGCACCGCCAAACTCCTCGACCCCGCCGCACCTGCCGCCAAAGTCGCCAACGTCGTCCACGTGGCCCCCGCATCGGATGACCACTGCACACCCACCCCATGCCCCGACGGCACGGACCCGATCGTCACGACCGGTGGTGAGCCTTGCGCCACCGTCACCGATGACGGGGCAGCCGGGGCCGTCCAGGAGACGGTGAACGACCCCGACACCCACGGCGACCACAAGCCGCCAGCCTGTGCGACCCGCACCCACGCCTTGTAGGACCCACCGTTGGTCCAGTCGGACCGGGCCGGGACAGTCCATGCCGACCCCGCACCGACCTGGACCCCCGAGTCATACAGCGGCGCATCCGGGGTCGCATCGGTGCTCACAGTGACCGCCACCTGGAACGCGGTCAGCGCCCCCACGCCCGCCGACGCAGACCACGACACGGCCGGCGCCAACGTCCCCAACGGGGACGACACACTCACCGACGACACGGACGGGCTCGCGACCGGCACGAACGTCGCCACCGGTGCGGTCGCCGACCACACGCCCGCCTCCTGCGTGGACACCGACCACTCGTGCGAGGCGCCCGCGGTCAACAGTCCCGCGTTGATCGACGCCGATCCAGCGGCCGAGGTGACGGTCTGCACCGACGCGTTGAGGGTCCCATCAGCGGCGACATACGACCACGACCCGGCACCCACCGCACGGACCTGCGCCCGGTATGCCGTCTGGACACCACCCACCGTCGAGTTATGCACCCACTGCAACGCGACAGCCGCCGCGGACGCCACCTGCTGCCCCGACGTCGGGGACACCAGAGTCGGCACCGCAGGCCCCGCCAACGCCGGGAACACCAGCCCCGACCATGACGCATCCGGGGAAGCACCCGACACCCCCGACACCCCAGCCGCCGCCGCGGTGTACCCCACATGCCGACCGCGACATCAATCGCAGACAAGGTCAACACGGCACCGAGGCGACCCGTCGCCCCACCCAGGTTGTTGCCCCACCACTCGACGCCCGCGAAGAACGCAGCACCACCAGCCGGGACACTCACCGACGACTGCCGCGTCGACGACGACGGAACCCCAGCACCAGCCCACACCACCACACCCACCACCACGGCAGGCGCCGACAGCGCGGCCGCCACATCCGCAGCGGTCAATACCCGCCACCACACGTAACGGCGACCGAATGTCCACCCGGACGGACCCGACGCCGGAGCCCGCCCATCGGAGTCCGTCAACACCAACACCGCGACATCCCCAGCGGCCGTGCCCGCAGGCCACGAAATCGACCGACCGACCGCACCCTGCGACAGGGCGACATACCCCCCTGAGAGACGCTCACGAATAGACCGCCTCCCGAGACTGCGCCAGATCCAATGTCGCCCACACCCGGTCAGTGATCGCCGACACCGGACCCAAATCCAGGCGAGCGCCATGCAGAGCTTGACGGACGGCTGAGGCCAACGCCGGTTCGTCGCCTCCAGACCTCGCCATGGTTGCCGGCGGGGAATAGCTCCGCACGAGCCCGGCTCCGTTGAACGCGCCGAGCTTGCGCCCGACATCCCCCCACACTGCGAGGGATCGTTGACGGCGCCCCGGGTGTCCGCTGATCCACGCCTCCCACGCGCCCGCGCCAGTCTCGGCCCACTGCACGCCGCGAGCCCCTTGGTTCCAGGCGGTCCGAGGCACTTGGCCCTGGAACGACCCGCCCTCGGCGTAGGACATCATCCCGCCAGGGAACGAGCGCACCCCGCCAGTGGCGGTGCCGACGCGATCAGCCTGGGCTGCGACGCGCAGCGTGATGGTCCGGCTCGACCAGTAGCTGAACAGCCCCTGGATCGCGGCCGTAGCCCTGGACGTATCGGCGCTGATCTGGGTGGCGCGGACGGCCGGGATCGTCAGGAGTTGGTCGGTGTATTTCCGCGCCTCGTCCTTGGACATGCCGAACCGGATCGCCATGGCCTCGATAGCGGCGCGCGACTCACCGATGACTTGCTGGAGTCGCCCCTGGCTCTCGCCGTTCGCCTGCATCGCGCCAACGTTGTCGATCGCCGCACGGGTCATCCCGTCGAGCGCCTGAGCGTTCTCGCGGCCCTTGTCGGTGCTGTCGGAGAGCGTCTTTCCGTTCTCCTTGAGCGCGGCGGCGGCGGAATCGATCGACTCCTCCCACTGCCGGTTTGCCTCGCGCGCATCGAGGATCGGAGACGCGAAGCCGTTGATCGCGTCGGCATACGCCTTCGTCGCGGCCGTCGCGGCCGTCGCGGCCTGGACATAGTCCTCAACGGTGTCTACGGTCGGCGCCGTCGACTCGATCATTCCATCTTGGGCGATCTTGGCCTGCTCCAGCGCGGCGGTGTACCCGGGGAACGGCCTTGGACCTGGCCCAGGGGTGTAACCCTGCGCTTTGGCTTCCTCGGTGAGCATGGCCGAACACCTTGGCCGCCTGATCACCCTTCCCGGACTCCTGGACGGTCAGGGCGACGTCGAGCTGTCGGAAGAACGCGATGGAGTCGGTGGTGGCGCTGGTGCCCGAACGCCCGTAGGCGGTGGTCCATTCGTCGATGCCCGCGGCCCCCCTTGCCAGATGGACTGGTTCAGGACGTTGTTCACGGCCTTGCCCAGGCCGGTGAACCCGTTGCGCATCAACCCGGTGACGTGCTCGGCTTCGGCCCCGCCCTTGGCATGTAGGCCTCCAGGATCGGACAGCGTCGTCGCTGGCTCCCGCCGGCCCAGCGTTGACGGACTCTCATCCCGGCCCCGGCGACGTGGTGGCACCGATCGCAGCGCCGAGGATGCCGGTGGTCTTGCGGCGGCCCCCATCGGGCCCTGCTCGCCACCTGAGCGATGCCAGCCCCATCTCGACGAGGACGACCTTGCAGGCTTGGATCTTCGGGATCGCGATGAGCGCAGTCCCACCTACGAGCGTGACCGCAGACGCGACCATCCCCAGGACCGTAGCCGTGTGCTTAACGGGCTCTGGTAGGGCCGAGAACCACTGAGCGAGCGACCCGACCGACTCAGCCGCGCTCGCGAACGCAGGGAGGACGACGGCTCCGACATCGATCGCGGCGTTGTTGAGTTGGTTCCGAGCCATCTTGATCTTCGACTCGGCCGTCTCGTACCGCTTGCTGGCCTCCTGGGTCAGCGCGAGGTTGTCGGTCCATGCCTTCGTGCCCAGGTCGACACTGGTCCGCAGCAGGTCGCTCGCGTTCGCTGCGCGCAGCAGGGTGTCCCGGACCCTGATCTCGGACAGGCCAAGATCCTCGAGGGTCTGGAATGCCGATCCGCCAGACGCCTCGACTCGGCCCAAGCCCTCCACGAAGGCGGTCACGGCGCCCGCCGCGTCCGTGCGGAATTTCTCGGAGAACGAGTCGACGGACATACCAGCGACGCGCGCGAATCGCTCGACCTGCACGCCGCCCTTGTCGACGGCCTGAGCGACGTCAACGAACACGCGGGAGATCGCGGAACCGCCCGCCTCGGCCTCGATGCCGACCGACGACAGCGCCGAGGCGAACCCCATCACCTGGGCCTCAGTCAGCCCGATGGTCCGACCTGCGGCCCCGATGCGCAGCGCCATGGCGAGGATGTCTTGCTCGGTCGACGCCCCATCGTTACCGAGGGCGACCAGCGCCGACCCGGCCCTGGATGCCTGTGACGGCAAGACCCCCATGATGTTGCCGAGCTTCGCCAGGCCAGTGGCCGCCTCGTCGGACGTCAGGTTGGTGGTCTCCCCGAGGTCGATCATGGTCCGCGTGAATGCCGCGACGTCAGCGCGCTTCACGCCCAGCTGACCGGCAGCCTCAGCCACCGCCGCGATCTGCTCGTGCGTGGTCGGGAGCGTGTTGGCCAGGCCGCGGAGTTCGCTCTGGAGTTTCGCCATGTCCGACGCGGACCCGTCGACCGTCTTGGTAACTCCGGTCCAGGCCGACTCCCAATCCATGGCGGCCTTGGCCGCGAGGGCATAGCCGGCGGCTGTAGCGACGCCCATCGCGGTAGCCCCACGGCCCACCTTCTCCATGGCGGCGAGGCGCGTCTGTGTCCGCACGGCATCCTCGCGGGCCGCCTGGATTTGCAGGTTGGCCATAGCCCGCTCGGCGTGCTCAAGCTTGTTTAGCTCCCGCTCAAGGGTCTTGGCGGACGTCTCAGCTGACTTGAAGCCCCGGTCTTGGAACTGGGACTCGATCCGGACGAGCAGGTCGGTAGTGCTCACCCGGACCCCCTATTCATGTGTTGGCGCGACAGAGAACGCAGCTAGCGGCTGGACCGTCTGCGGCGGCGACGTGCAGGCCCCGTTCGCCCTGCTCGGCATTCATGGACTCTTGTGCGGCCTGGAGTCGCTGGCAGCCAGGGCAGACCCGGCCGTGCCAGTGCTGCGGCTCCTGAGGCTCCCCGGACGCGTCGATCCAGTCGTCATCGAACGTCCCGCACGTCGTGCAACGCGACGCCTCGTACTCCTGCCAGTGCAGGGCCGCCGCCTGCGACTCCTCAGGCCATGCGGTGAATTCATGGAGCGGGATTCCGCGGGGTCCGCAGTACGCCATGCGCGCCGCGAACAGGCGGTCCCGCCTCAGCCTTTTGGGATGTGGGGCGACAGGGCCACGGTGTTGACGCCGACCAAGGCAGACCACAGGGTGAGCTTCTCCCCGTGACTCCACGAGTCGAGCAGCTCGACCCACACGGCGTCGTCTTGCAAGGACTCATCCTCTGCACACAACCCCGCCAGCATCGGCAGGGCCGCGAGCCAGTCGGTGCCGCCCTCGCTGTCGGGGTACGCGCCGAGAACCTTGTCGAATGCCGGTGTGGCCGTGAACGCCACGGGCACGGTCGTGCCTTCGCGCAGGCTGTCCGCCCGATCGTTGAGGCCATCCAGTGACGCCATGTCGCCCGACTGCGCAGCGGCAAGAGCCGTCCGCTGGAGGTCCAGCAACTCCGCTGCGGCCTCCTCGGACATCTCGGCCACCTGCACCGGGACGACCACTCGGCGGCGAGACTTCGCCGCCAAGCGGTCCCGTAGGGTCGTCACGCCGGGATCGTCAGGTTCTCGCCCGGCACCTTGGTGATGCTGAACGAAATCGTGATCTGGAACGCGTTGGTCAAGGTGCGCAGCTTGCTGTGCGAGGCGACCTTAACCGGGTAGGCGTCGAGCTTCTTCGTCGGGACGTCGCCGCCATCCATGAAGACGATGAACCCGGCCTGGTCGACGGGCAGGTTCGTCCGCGCATCGGCGCCGCCCACGTCGCCGTAGAACGTGATGCTCGACTGCTCGGGCTTGATCGAGCCGTTGATCTGGGCCGTGAAGCGCGATCCGAGGTCCGGCACGTCGATCATGTCGACGCCGACAGCCCAGCCCGCAAGGTCTGCGATCTCGGCACTCAGGTCAGTACCGGCCGTGATCTCGGGCCGGGTAGGGGTCAGGTTCACCGCGGCGATGGTCGGCAGGAAGTACACCTTCGTGGTGCCGCGCTGGAAGAACCTCGTGGTGGCAGTCAGGGCAGGCATTGTTACTCCTCGGTCTCGGCCGCGCTGTCGCGAGGCTCAGGGGTGGGGTCGGACTCGGCGGGGGGCTCGATGGGTTCCCATCCCGGGAATGCCTCGGGATTGATGAGGTCAGCGACCTGGCCAGGCAGGTCAGGGTGTGCGCACAGCGGCATGTGTTCGTCTCCTCAGCGGAAGCCCGCGGATCGGGCGGCTATCTGGACTGCGTCTCGGGAGGCGGCCAGGACGGCCTCCGAGACTGAATCGACGGCGGGGCGTAGGTACGGGCGCGTTGCCTGGATAACCCAGCCCTCCCCAAAGACCGGGTGCCGGAAGGATCGGCCGCCGCCGCGCCTCAGGCCCTCGTATGGGCGGGCGTGTGGGACTCGGGCATCCACTCGCAGGGCCACGCCAGCACGCGGGCCACGCGTCGATGTGCGCAGGCTGATTGCTTGGGGGATCCGAGACGACCAGCCTGCATTTGATCGGGCCTTCGTGAGCGCGGTCTCACCGGCCGCGCGAAAGCTCCGCCGGAGTTCGGAGCGGACCGCTCGCGGCAGAACCCCGAGTTCGCCTACGAGCACACTGAGCCGTGGGTATTCGACGGGCATTAGCGCAGCGCCGTCCCGACTACCGAGAACCGGACCTCGACTGCCGTGCCGTCCTTGACCTGTCGCACCCCAGACGCAATGTCCGGGCCCAAGCCGGCGTCATCCAACACGCCAAGCCCTTGGGTCTGCTTCAGCGCCAACTCCACCGAATCCATGACGTCACGGCAGCGCCGCAGCATTCCAGACGCAACCGTGTCGTAATGGTCCCCAGACCAGATCGACACCACACAGCGCACCTGGTAGACGTCGCGATAACGGTGCCCCAGCCCCTCGGCCCGCTCCGTCCGGACGGTCGCGCCATCCCCATCCTCGGGCGCCCACATCACGGAGACAACCAGGTCGGGAAGCGCTTGGTCCCCAGGGTCCCCGTAGAGCACCAGCCCATCCGGGATGGCTGGAGCCACGGCGGCGACGATCGCCTCGACGAACTCGGGGAGGCGGCTCGATGTCTCGATCATGCGATGCCAAACGTCGCGTGCGGAGCCATGAGACTCGCGGCGGCATTGGGGATCGCGAACCCGGACGTCTGCTCGTCAGAGCCAGCGCGGCTCGGGCGCTGCGTCCGCCAGAGGTGGCGAGCAATGATCCGCGCCGCCATGCCAGCCCACTCCGGGACGGGATTGCGACCGACCCGATAAGTAACGGTCAGTCCAGCGACGCTGGACCCTGACAGCGCGGCCAGAACGTCACCCCGGCCGACACGGTAGTCGGCCTCGGACAAGGCCGCCCCGTCGCGAGAGACCGACAGCAACTCAAGGACAGGGCCGTACGTGAGCACGGCAGAGGTCATCAGCTCCGAGACGTCCCGGATGTCGACCGCTCCGCATCTGTCCTCGACGGCCTGACGGGCGGAGGCGGCGATGATCGTGACGTCATCCCAGCTGTCATCGTTGCTCAGCCGCAGGTACGCCTGGAGTTGGTCGGCGTCGAAAAAGGACACGTGGTTCCCTCCAGACGGGCCGCAGGGCGGACCGGATCGGCCCGCCCTGCGGCGTTGTCGTTGCTCAGGCCGTGGCCGTGGTCTGGTGGATCTTGAAGGCGCTGCTGTCCTGCAGGGTGCCGTCCGCCCGCTCGAAGCCGAGGAACCCGACCTGCAGGAAGTCGGCGTAGCGCTCCGTGAGGCGCAGGACCGTGAGGCCCTTGACGATGCGGATCACGTAGGCCGCGCGGATGTTGCCGAATCCCAGCGACTTGGACGACTGCGCCATCGCGGGCATGTCGTTGTTCAGGACGAGGCCGTAGCCGAGCAGGGTGTCCGGCTGACCGACCTGCAGCGACGGCTCCCCCAGGGGGCCGACCCTGCGAGTCCTTGATCTTGCGGATCGCCTTGCGCGCCGTCTGGTGCGCCATGAACTTGAGGCCCGGCCCGCCGCCGTATGCCGGGTCGAGAGACTCGACCAGGTCGATGAGGCTGTCGTAGGAGATGCCACCCGTGGTCGCGAAGGACCCGGTGCTCGTGGCCCCGACCGTCGCGCCCGTGACGAGGCCGTCCGGCTGGGCGGTGCCCGTGCCGGTGGTGGCGTGCTGGTTGAGGATGCGACCGACGCGGACGCCGAGCCGCTCCGCCAGCCACGAGTCGGCGTTGATGGCGTTGTCCTGCAAGAACTGCAGGGAGGCGCGCACCAGCTTGCTCGTGTACATGTAGGAGTCGATCGACGCCGTGCCGAAGGTGACATCCTGCTCCGTGACCTGCGAGTTCTCGGCGAGGATCGCGCCGACATTCGCAGTGTCGTCGTTGGTCGGCCACTGCAGGTTCGCACCGCTGTCGGTGTAGATGACCTCGGCCTCCTGCAGCATCGGGCCGTACCACTTCTGGGTCTCGATGAACTTGTCCCGGAACTCCGGGGGAACGGTGTACCCGCCCGCCGCTCCCGTTCCGACGCCAGCCGCGTTCTTGATGCTGGAGTCGAAGCCGCCCTGCAGCGCCTTCTGCTGCTCGTAGGACATCGGCTCGTTGCGGATGTAGGCCGCGAACGCGGCCTGGTAGTCGGCGTCGCCGTGGGGCTCGTCGACGACGGGGGGCGGGCCGGATGCGGGGGAAGCGCCGCGGTCGAACTCCGGGGCTCGGGCGGCGAGCTTCTCCTCGCGCTCAATCCGGTTGCCGAGCGCGTCGAGGTCGTCCTCCATCTTGCTGTAGGAGACGGTCTCCTCGGCCGACAGGTCGCGGTTCTCCGCCGTTGCCCGGTCGGACAGTGCCTTCATCTGCTCCCAGATGTTGGCGCGCTGCTCACGCAGGTTGCTGGTGCTCATGGTCCTTGCCTTCCTTCCGCGTCGCGGATGGGGTTCCCCCGCACGCGGACGCGGCGGAGTGACCCACTCGGGCTGTCCCGGTGGGTTGCTGGGGTGGAGTGGTTACTGCGGGAGCGGGATGAACCGCTTGGCCTGCAGGTCGGTGGCGCGCGCGGCGCTGCTCAGCCGGCGACCGGATGCGACCGGGGTCAGAGGTCCAGGCGCTTCCGCGCGGCCGGCGAACTTGAACGTGGACAGGTCGAACGCGGCAGACGGTTGGGGCTCGTCGCCAGCGACCGAGTCGGCGAGGCCAGCGGCGACCGCCTCATCAGCGGAGTACCACGACTCGGCGAGCATGGCCGTGCGCCAGTCCTCGGTGGTCCCGCCCGCCTTCGCGGCGTAGACGTCGGCGATGTTGTTGCTCAGCCGGTCGAGCAGGTCAGCCAGGCCGCGCATGTCGCCCGCGTTACCGACGCAGAGCCCCCAGGCGTCGTGGATCATCAACTGCGTGTTCTGACCCATGATCGTTTCGTCCGCGCCCGTCGCGAGGAACGAGGCGGCAGAGGCGGCGAGGCCGTCCACGACGGCAACCACCTTCGCCGGGTGGGCGCGCAGTTGGTTGAGGATCGCGACCGCCTCGAAGACCTCGCCGCCAGGGGAGTTGATGTGCAGCCGGATCTCGGTCGTGTCCCGCGGGATCACGGCGAGCGCGGCGGCGAACTCCTTGGCCGAGACACCCCAATCGCCACCCCACGAATCGATGGGGTCATACAGGCGCAGGGTCGCCACGCCACCGTCCGACTCGGACGAGAGGATGGACGCGCGAACGCCGGCCGCTGGCATCGAGGAGCCACGGAAGCGGAACGGGGAATTACGCACTGGTCGCCTCCTGGGGCGTGGCCGGGTCGGGATTGTCGGCGGCGTCGGCAGTGCCGAGGACGCCCATGTTGAGTGGGCGGTATCGCACGTCTCCGCCCTCCACTGGCTCCATGTCCTCAAGCGCGCGCACCTCGTTGGTGCTCAGCACGCCAATCCCCCAGAGCGCCTGATAGAACGCCGACCGCTGGGCGGAGTCACCACGCAGCAGGCCCTCAACGGACCAGCGGGCATACACCGACTGAGGCTTGATGAGGCGGGTGATCCGCTGCTCCAACCGAGACAGCCACGGCCGCAGGGTGTAGACCACCCAAACGATCGACTGCTGCTCGATGCCCGTTCCCCACGACGTCGACTTCTCGGTGTCCATGAGCATGTGCGGCGGGATGCCGAACATACGCGCGACCTCGGACACCTGGAAGGACCGAGACTCGAGGAACTGTGCGTCGACGGGCGGGATCGTGAGCTGGAAGAACTTGGCCCCGTTGTCGAGCACGATGGTTCCGTGCGCCGACCCAAGGCCGGAGCGCTTCGCAGCCCACCGCGACTGGATCGTGTCGGCCTGCTCCTGAGTGAGTCGCTGGTCTGTCTGCAGGATGCCGGTCGCGAGCGACCCGGACCCGAACAGGCGCGCGGCATACTCCTCGGACGACAGCGCGAGGCCGATGCCCTGACGAGCGATGGTGATGGGTGAGAGGCCGCTGGTGCCGTCGTAGCCGAAGCCGGGAAGATGGAAGATCTCGTCCTCGGTGTACGGCACGTCATTGACCGTGAACACCTTGGTCCCGTCCGATGCGCGCCCAACCTTGACCCTGGACGGGTCGATCGGGTCGAGCCACGCGAGCGGGCCGAGACGGCTCGCGTTGCGCCGCCAGAAATAGGCGTTCCCCCACAGGAGCATCGAAGCGATAGCGAACTCCCACCACTCGAATCGAGTGAGGTCGCGGTGTGGGTCGTCCACCAGGCCGTACGCACGGCCGGACAGGACCCGCTCACGACCCCCATCGGGCCGAGGCCGGTAGACGTGCAGGGGGAGGGAGGCGATGGTGCCCGAGAGGAGGTTGACGGCGCGCCACACAGCAGAGACGCCCAGGCTCGACCGCGGCGTGACAACGGCACCAGACGAGACCGGCTTGTCCCCGCCGATCAGGGTCATGAGGTTGTCGGCAGTCAGGGGCACAGTCGGAGACTCGATCGAGGCCTTGACGCGGGGGAGGATCACGGCGTCGGCTCCGGAGTCGGCTCAACGGTGGCACTGTGCGCCCAACCGACCAGCGTCACGCCGAGCGCCAGAGCAAGCGCGCCGGCAACGACGAGGCCGAGCACGACTCCCACGAGGAACGCGGCGACCGAGACGGAGGCCACTCCCAGGAGGACGGCCACGATTCCGATGCGCTCGACGGCGTCACCAGACATTGAAGCCACCTCCCTTCCCGTTGTTGAGAGCCCACAGCGCCCGCGCCACCGCGGCGACCGGGCCAACCTCTGGCGCGTCGCGCAGGACGAACGCCCGCTCCCCGCTTGTCGTTTGGGGCCGCCACTTAGCGGCCTTGACCCCGTCGTTGAGCGCGGACTGATTGCCGTGCCGCACCGACGAGTCCTTGATCGCGTCCTCAACGAGCCCGCACGCCGCCGCGAACTCGGTGCCGTTGACCGGCTCGAACGGGACGCCCTCGCGCTCGAAGTCATCGCCGAATGCCGAAGACGCGACGGTGCCGCCCCACTCGCCAGTCAGCCGCTTGCACTCGGAGACCGCGCTGTATGCCGCGACCGGACGCCCCTCGTTGGCGAGCATCACCTGAGTGGCCCCGTCATCGCGCGTCCACGCCACGGCAATCCACACGTCACGGTCGCCGGTCAGGTCGACGCCGAACACGACGTCACTTCCGCGCTCCGCGTGCGGGTCAGCGAGGGTGAGCCAACGGGCGTGCGAGAGAGCGCCGCCCGTGACCTCCGGGTCCCAGATGCCCCGACCCTCGCGGTTCCACGAGTCGGGGTCCTTGAGGTTCTTCCGCAACCGCTGCAACGACTCCAGCGGAGTGCGCAGCGGGAACGACGGATTCATGAGCGGGAACTGCGACTGGTCGTTCGGGTCAGACTCGGGGTCTGCGCCGATCTCGATCCAGATCGCGTCGTGCGCCTCGCCAGCCTGCGCCTCCGAGCGCCGCAACCGGAACTCGCTCGACGGGTCAGACTTGCGCGGCGGGGTGCCCATGAACAGCAGCAGCGCACCGTGGATGTGGCGCGCCTGGTTGGTCGCGGCGACCATGTCCTCAAGCGCCTTGGTGTCGAGGATCTGGGCCTCATCGAATACCTCGATGTCGATCTCGTCGAAGCCACGCCCAAAGCCCTGGGCTCGCGCGCCGAACATGATCGTCGAGCCGTTCGAGAACTCGACCTGCTGCTCGCCGTTTGCCGACCGGATCGACCGCACCAGCGGCGCGACCTTCTTGCGCCGGCAGATGCCGCGCAACGTCGTGAACGTCTTGGTCGACGTGCGCAGATGGTGCGCGGTCCAAACGACCTGTAGCCCAGGGAACAGGATGCAGAGGATGACGATCATGGCCAGGACGAAGTACGTCTTGCCGACCTGCCGAGGGATCGACATACCGACCCCGCCGACCGTCGCTACGTAGCGCCCATCCGCGCCATAGCCGAGGATGACCGTCCCCGCCTGCTGCTGCCACCAGTCGAAGCCAAGCCCGAGCTCACGGCCCTTCGCCTCAACACGAGGCCAGACGGTGCGGACTATTCCATCTGGGTAGGTGAACGTCCGCGCGTACTCAGACAGCCGAGGCGTCAAACTCTCCGTCTTCGACCTCTGCGTCATCGTCCCCGTCCTGCTCGTGGGCGGCGTCGATTGCCTCGATGTCTCGGACGACCTCAATCAGTCGCTTGGTCAGCGCGGCGAGGTCGCGCGCCGGAGTGTTCAGGTCATCGACCTGCTTCGCGATCCGTGAGCGCATCGCCACGAGCAAGTCACGAGCAGAGCCGGACTCGGCAGCCTGCGCGATGGTCTTCGGCGCGTCCTTCTTGGCCCGCTCTCCGGGAGCGACGGGGCGAAGGCGAGGAGTCGCCACGGGGACCCC
>JADJIB010000012.1 GCA_016707175.1 Candidatus Phosphoribacter hodrii | reverse complement strand
GCGACGCCGCACTTCGCGATGCGGTGGCGGCGCTACGCGGTGATGTTGTACGTCCGCAGCTTCCGGTAGAGGCTGCTGCGCGACATCCCGAGATGGCTCGCGGCCACCACCCGATTGCCGTGGTGCTCGCGCAGAGCGGCCACGATGGCGTCGCGCTCGGCGGTAGCGAGCGGCGAGAGCAAACGACGGGATGCGGTGTGGCAGTAGGCCGGGAGGTCTTGGTCCTGGATCTCGCCGACGGGCCGCGTGCGCAGCGCATGCTGCAGCGCCTCACGCAATTGGGTGACATTGCGCGGCCAGGAGTAGCGGGCGATGGTCCGCTCGGCGCCGGGTGACAATCGCACCCGCCGCGCCGGAGCCAGCTCCTGCAGGAGCCGGCTGGTGATCGCGCCGAGATCATCGGTGCGGAACCGCAGCGCCGGCGCCGTGACCGCGACCTCGAAATGGTCCAGCAGCGCGCGGAACGGCAGGTCCGAGTCGAGGCTCGAGTCCGACACGGTGGCAATGAAGGTGATGACGTCGCGGTGGTCGCCGAGCGCTCGGAACAGCGTGTCCAGTCGGTCGACGCCTTCGGTGCTGGCCGCATCCATGTTCCGCACGATGCACAGAGTCTGCTCGCGGGTTTCGCGCAACAGAGCGTCTAGGTCGGTTCGCGCGTCGGAGTTGAGCTGGCTCGCGTCCACCGAAATGCTTCGCCCGCCGGGGTGTTCGGCGTGGAAGAGCTCGGCGACCAAGGTGAACTTTCCGCTTCCGGTCTCCCCCAGGACGATCGTCGGTATGCCGTCCGCGATCGCCGAGCGCAGCTCGGCGCACGCCCGCACCCACGCGGGTGACGAGCCCTGAGAGATCGGCACGTGGGGCCGCTCGAGGTCATCCAGCAACAGCCTGGTCCGGTCATTCGCGACAGCGGTCTGGGGAAGCAGATGGTCGGCGAAACCCGCTTCGGTGGAGGGAAGGTGCAGTCGGGCAAGCTCACCGCGCTGCTCGATCACCTCCGCAATCACCACGATCCCCGAGGCGTCGTTGCCGACCAACAGCCGCGTTCCACGCATCTGGACCACCTGGCCCGTGGCCAGGGTGAGCGTGTCGTTGGCGGTATGCCGGTGTCCCATGATGAACGCGGCGTGCTCGCGGATGGCGAGCTGCTCGGCGGGGCCGAACAACCGCCCGGCCGCGGCATTGGCCATGAAGACCGACTCGGCAAACGCGAAGACCGCGCGGCGGCCGGATCGGGCGTCGGCTCGCAGGTAGGTGTCGAACAAGGCCCGTTGAGCCTGGCTGCGGTCGGTGAGCAGGTTGCGGCCGATGTCCTTGGCGGCCGACTTGACCAGCGTGTGCATCAGCGGGCTCCACGCCTCGGCCATCGCCGAGATGTCGAGGATCCCCTCGCAACGGCCCGTCAGTGGATCGATGATGGGTGCCCCTGTGCAAGCGAACGGCTGAAGCTGCTCAGTGAAGTGTTCGGCGCCGACCACGGAGAAGGGCTGCCCGGACTCCAGCACGGTGCCGACCCCGTTGGTCCCCATCGTGCTCTCGGCATAGTTGAACCCCGGCGCGAAGTCGACCCGGTCCAACAGTCGCCCGACAGCCGCCGAGGAATCCACCCGGCGCAGGATGCGCGCGTGGTTGTCGGTGAGGGCGATGACCAGCGGCAGTGACGAGGTGTCCTGACCCAGCTGTTCGATCACCGGTGCCGCGCAGCGCACCAGCCGACTGCCCGTGTCGATGTCGGTGAGGTCCGAGCGCGGATGCATCGTGTCGACCCCTGCGGCCTGGCTACGCACCCAGGATGCGGCGAGGGACTGGGAGACGCCGGCGGCACCCGCGGCCCCGCTCTCCAGAAAGTCGGCGCGGGCAGCGGCAACACGGAGGTTCTGGCTCAATCGATCCGGCAAGCCGCACTCCTTCCGTCGCCCGAGGGGCGCCTGAGTTTGCGGCACCACCCCCATGGTGACGTGTGACACACAACTCCCCAAGCGCGGGAGGTGTCCCATCTTGGGACACCCATTGTACTTGAGACATCAATCACATTGAAGTCCTGCCGCTGACACACCCGCCACTGGCGCGATGCGTCTCAGCTCACCGAATCCACGGACAAGGAGTGGCATGGACACGCTCATCAACATCGACAACGGTGGCACGCTCACCGATATTTGCGTCTGGGACGGTGGCGACTTCACCTTCACCAAGACCCTGACGACACCGCACGACCTCTCCCAGTGTCTCTTCGACGGCATCGAGAAGGCGTCGACCGCCCTCTATGGGGCGCCGGACACCGAGCGGTTGCTGCACGCAACCCAGCACATCCGCTACTCCACGACTCAGGGCACCAACGCCCTGGTGGAGCGCCGCGGGCCCATGATCGGGGTGCTCACCTCGATCCCCGACCTCGCCACCGGCATGAAGACAACGCCCGACGAGGAGCACCTGTTCGCCTCCCTCGTCGACGATCGTTTCGCGGTCGTCGACCTGGCCGGCGACGACGTCGAGTTCGAGGTCGTCCAACTGGTCAACCGACTGGCGACCCTGGGCGCGGCCCGCGTGGTCGTCGCGTGTGCCACCTCCGAGGAGGAGCGGGCGCTGCGCTCGATCCTGCTGCGCAAGTTCCCGCGCCACCTGCTGGGCTCGATCCCGCTGATCTACAGCTGGGACCTGGCCGGAGACCGCAACGCGCCGCGCCGCGCCTGGTCGTGCGTCATCAACTCCTTCCTGCACCCCACGATGGAGCGCTTCCTCTATGGCGCGGAGCACCGGCTCAGCACCTACCGCGTCGCCAACCCGCTGCTGGTCTACCGCAACGACGGCGCCTCCTCGCGGGTGGCGAAGTCCGTTGCGCTGAAGACGTATTCGTCCGGACCACGCGGCGGTTTGGAGGGGACCGCCGCGCTGGCGCGGACCTACGGTCTGAGCCACACGCTGATGATGGACATCGGCGGCACCACCACCGATGTCGGGACGGTCACCGACGAAGCCATCCACGTGGACGAGCACGGCACGATTCGGGGCGTCCCGATCTCCTACCCGATGAGCAACGTGCACTCCAAGGGGGTTGGCGGCTCGTCGGTCATCTCGGTGCAGGACGGCAAGATCGTCGTCGGTCCCCGCAGTGTCGGTGCCGCCCCCGGGCCGGCCTGCTTCGGCTTCGGTGGCAGGGACGCGACGATCACCGACGTCAACCTGCTGCTGGGCATCCTCGACGCGAACACCTACATGGACGGCACGTTCACGCTGGACCCGCAGCGCTCGCGCCAGGTCATCACCGCCACCATCGCGCAGCCGCTCGGGCTGACCTTGGAAGAGGCCCTGGTTCAGATGGAACAGGCGTACTTCGTGGCGCTGGCCGGTGCGTTCTCCCACCTCGTCGGCCCGGACACGACGCTCGCCGCGTTCGGCGGTGCGGGTCCGATGAGCGCCGCGGGCGCCGCCCGGCCGGCCGGGGTCAAGCACGTGCTCATCCCGCAGATGGCCGCCGTGTTCTCCGCCTTCGGCATCGCCTTCTCCGACATCGGCAAGACCTATGAGGTCGAGCTGACCGAGCTGACGACGGCCGCGGCCCAGCAGGTGCACGACACCCTCGTGGCCCGCGCCGAGCGGGACATGTTCCAGGAGGGCTACGCGCTGGGTGACTGCGACACCTCGTGGCAGCTCACGGTCGAGGACGCAGCGGGTGCTGTGCTCAAGCGGATCCCGTATGCCGTGGGCGAACCTGTCCCGGCGACCGGGGCGCGGGCGTCGCTCCAGCTCACGGTCACGGCGCGCCTTCCGCACCCGGACATCCGCGCCGATGTGGAGGTGCCGGTCACGCCGATCGCGGTCACCACGACCCGCCAGGTGCGGTCGGCCGCCGACACGGTGGACGAGGTTCCGGTGCACGTGCTGACCGAGCTGGCGCCCGGCGCTGGTGGCAGCGGGCCGGCCCTGATCGAAGGGCCGTTCTTCACGGCCCGCGTCCTTCCCGGTTGGGACTTCCGCGTCACGGCCGCGGGCGATCTCTTCCTCACCGACACCCTCTGACCGCGCAGGCTGCGGCTTCCTCATCCCTGAAAGGACTCACCACCATGCGAGTTCCCATGACCGAATACCTGGTGATCGACCTGGACACCGAACGGTGGACCTGTCGAGTGTGCAGCCAGGACATCGGCGATGCCCATGACTCCTACAAGAAGGGGACCCTGGTCTACGACCGCGACCCCCGCGAGATCCACCAGCCGATCATCGACCCGAATCGGTACGAGTACACCTTCTCGCCCGACCCGACCTACTGCCGGATCCTCGAGTACTACTGCCCCGGCTGCGGCACCCAGATCGAGACCGACTACCTCCCCCCGGGCCACCCCCCGACGATCGACATGTTGATCGACGTCGCCGCGCTGCGCGCCCAGTGGGAGAAGTCCGGCCTGGACGCCGAAGAGGTCTTCAACTACGGCCCCGGCGACGACGCCCAGAAGTACACCGCACATCACAAGGCCACTGGCCACATCCGCTGACGACGAGAGGAACACCACCATGAAGCGCATCTCCGTCGACATCGGCGGCACGTTCACCGACTGCTTCTTCGTCTGGGACGACCGGTACGTCGAGGCAAAGGCCCTCACCACCCACCACAACCTGGCGCTCGGCTTCAACGAGGCGCTGGACCTGGCCTGCAAGCGGGCCGACCTCGACCGGGTCACCGTGCTGTCCGAGGTGGACTCGGTGCGGTACGCCACGACCCTGGGCACCAACGCCCTGATCGAGCACAAGGGCCCCAAGGTCGGCGCCATCGTCACCCACGGCTTCGAGGACGCAATCCCGCTCTCCCGTGGCCGTGGCTATGGCGAGGGCCTGGACTACTCGATGCAGCAGAACCTTCCGGCTGCCGAGCGCCCCGACCCGATCGTCCCCCGGGCGATGATCCGCTCGGTCAAGGAGCGCATCAACTCAGCCGGCAAGGTCGTCGCTCGGCTCGACCCGGACGATGTCCGGTCAGTGGTTCGGGAGCTGGTCAACGCCGGTGCCGAGGCCCTCGTGGTCTCGCTGGTCAACGCCACCGAGAACCCCGAGCACGAGCTCGCCATCCAGGAGATCTTCCTCGACGAGTTCCCGCCGCACGAGCTCGGCGCCATCCCGCTGCTGCTCGGTCACCAGGTCTCCGGCCGCAAGGGCGAATACGTTCGCGCCACCTCGACCATCATCGACGGCTTCCTGCACGAGACGATGTTCCACGCGCTCAGCCAGCTGTCGCAGAACCTGCGCGACTTCGGCTACGACAAGCCGATGCTGGTCATCCACAACTCCGGTGGCATGGCGCAGATGAACTCCACCGACGCGCTGCAGACCATCCACTCCGGCCCCATCGCCGGGGTCGGTGCGGCAGAGCACCTGTCAAGCGAAACCGGTGTCGGCCACGTCATCTCCACCGACATGGGTGGCACGTCCTTCGACATCGGCCTGGTGCCCGAGGGCGGCGTCAAGCACTACGACTTCCTGCCGACGATCGACCGTTGGCTGGTCTCGGTGCCCATGGTCCACCTGGACACCCTCGGTGCCGGCGGTGGGTCGATCGCGTCCTACGACCGGATCCACAACTCGATCAAGATCGGGCCGGAGTCGGCCGGGTCCAGCCCGGGCCCCGCGTGTTACGACCGTGGTGGCCTGCGCCCCACCGTCACCGACGCGGACCTGCTGCTGGGCTACCTCGACCCGGACAACTACGCCAACGGGTACATCAAGCTCAACCCGAAGCGGTCCCGGTTCGCCGTCGAAGAGACCCTCTGCGACAACCTCGACATGGACGTGATCGCCGTCGCCAAGGCGATCAAGGACGGCGTGGACGAGCAGATGGCGATCGGCATCGGCAAGGAGCTGCGCGTGCGCGGCTACCTGCCGGAAGACTTCACCATGCTCGCCTATGGCGGCAACGGGCCGTTGCACGCCTGTGGCATCGCCCGGCACGCCGGCATCAAACGCGTTCTGGCGCCGCCCTTCTCGTCGGTCTTCTCGGCCTGTGGCGCCGGGAACATGAAGCAGCTGCACTTCCACGAGCGCGGCGTTCACGTGACGATGTACAACGCGACGACCCGAGCCCTCTACGACGGCTACCAGGAGTTCAACACGGTGGTCGAGGAGCTCGAGGCCATGGGCCGCGAGGACCTCATTCGCCAGGGCTTCGACGGTGCCGACGTGAAGTTCCGCCTCGAGCTGGACATGCGTTACGGCAACCAGCTGCTCACCCAGGCGGTCACGCTGGACGAGCTCAACCGGATGAATGGCGTCGGCGACGTGCTGGCCATGATCAAGACCTTCGGTGATGTGTACAGCCACCGGTTCGGCGCGAGCAGCGCGGCACCGGAGGCGGGGATCCGGTGCAACACCGTCCGCGTCGCGGCATACGTCGATGGGGACGTAGTCAACTTCGAGCCGCTCACTGGCAGCGAAGGGCGCACCCGGCCGGCCTCGGTCGGCTCCCGTTCCGTGCACTTCATCAATCACGACAAGCCGCTGGAGACCCCGATCTTCGACCAGTCCGCGCTGACGGTCGACGCAGTGATCGCGGGCCCGGCTGTCGTCACCACGGAGAACACCACCTTCCTCGTCGAACCCGGTTGGCGGCTCGAGCCGACGTCGCAGGGCGCCGTCTGGTTCCTGCAGGACTGACCGGCCGCCACCACGCTCAAGGAGACAACGACATGACTGCCATTGATGAAAGCCCCGCCACCAAACTGACTGTGCAAGAGCAGGAATGGGTCGACCGCTTCATGGACGACACCACCCTATTCCTCGGCCCGGACCCCGAGATCATGCGCGACCACAGCATCGCGCCGCGCTCGGACCTCGAGGAGATCGTCCTCGCGGAGGGTGTCGACCGGATGCAGGTCGAGCGGATCCGTAAGCGGATCGCCGGGGCCCTGGACGAGGGTTACGAAATGTGCGAGGCCCAAGGGGCCGCACCCGGCGCGAAGTGGGGTGACCTCACCACCGCGATCTACACCGCGGCCGGCGACGTCGCCTACCTGTCCTGCCACGGGGTCATCGCGTTCAGCGCGATCCTGCACCACCCGATCCGGTACATCAACAAGTACTGGAAGAACGAGCCGACCGTGGGCGTCAACCCCGGAGATGGCTTCATTCACAACGATGCTCGCTTCGGCAACGTCCACAACACCGACCAGTCGATGATCATGCCGATCATGCGCGACGGCGAGATCATCGCCTGGGTGGCGGCCACGATCCACGAGGGCGAGAACGGTGCCTGCGAGCCCGGAGGTATGCCGTCCGGTTCCGAGACGCCGTTCGACGACGGTCTGCGGATGAGCCCGTTCAAGATCGTCGAGGCGGGTCACCTGCGCCGCGACCTGCTCACCTTCCTGCAGCACTCGGTGCGTGACCCGAAGCTGCAGCTGGCCGACCTCAAGGTCAAGATCACCGCCGTGCGCAAGATCATGGAGCGCATCGACAAGGTCATCGACGAGGTCGGGGTCGACACCTTCGTCGGCGCGCTGCGCACGACGGTCGAGGATGTTGACGTCGAGGTGCGCCGGCGGATCGGTGAATTGCCTGATGGCACCTACCGATTCGACCAGTTCATGGACTCGACGCTCAAGGAGAACATCCTCATCAAGATCGCCTGCAAGGTCACCGTCAAGGGTGACTCGATGGTGGTCGACCTGCGCGGCACCGGCCCGGAGATCCTCAACCGGGCGATCAACTCGCCGTTGTGCTCGGTGAAGTCGATGATGATGCAGGCGATCCTCGCCTTCTGGTGGCCGGACCTGCCGCGCTGCACCTCGGCGATGAGCTGCATCGAGATCATCTCGGACGAGGGCACCTGGGCGGATGCGTCCTACGACGCGCCGATGGGTCAGTCGCTGCAGGCCAGCTTCCGCGGCTTCTCTGCCTTCCAGGCGCTCTACAGCCGGATGTCGTTCTCGACCCCGCACAAGTACAGCAACGTGGTGGCCAACTGGTACAACCAGATCAACACCTTCCTCTGGGGTGGCATCACCCAGCACGGCGACATGGTCGGCAACCTGTGTGCAGACCTCAACGGTATGCCGGGTGGAGCCAAGCCGTTCCGCGACGGCGAGGACGCGGTCTCGCCGCTGTTCTGCGCGATGGCCGACACCGCCGAGCAGGAGGTCATGGAGGAGGAAGTTCCCTTCATGCAGCTGGTCTCCAAGCGCCTGGTCCGCGACAACATGGGCTTCGGCAAGTTCAACGGCGGCATGGGTTACGAGATGATCGTCGCCGCCGAGGGCACCGCCCAGTGGGGCTTCATGACCGTGACCTCGGGATCGAAGTTCTCCTCGATCTACGGCATGTACGGCGGATACGGCTGCGGCGCCTACCCGCTCGCGATGGTCAAGGGCACGAACGTCTACGAGCACATTCGTCAGGACAACAAGAAGTTCGACCTGTCGATCGAGAAGGTCATGAATGAGCGGCCGTTCGAGGACGGGCGTTACATGACGTACCACATGGGTCTGCAGTTCGACATCGCCAAGGACGGCGAGCTCTACATGATCAGCCAGGGCGCCGGTGGCGGCTATGGCGATCCGCTGGAGCGGCTGCCCGAATCCGTCGTCAAGGACGCGGAGCTGGGTCGGATCACCCAGCACGTGGCCGAGTCGATCTTCGCGGTGCGTTACGACCCCGAAGAACTTCCGGCTCGATGTCGCGGGCACGCAGCAGGCCCGAGCGGAGGCCCGCCAGGCGCGCTTGCAGCGGGGCAAGCCGTTCGACGAGTTCTGCGCCGAGTTCGTCACCACGGAGCCGCCGAAGGACCTTCTCTACTACGGGTCGTGGGGTGACGTGGAGGAGATCACCGCCACCGAGTTCACGATCGACGGCCCCAAGCGCGTCGTTGGCCCGCTCAAGGAGCTGCCGATCATCATGGTGCCCGACCGCCGCGAGGTGAAGATCGAGCGCCTGGAACGCCAGCTGCGCGAGCTGGAGGCGAAGCACGGCGAGGTCGTCAACCGCCTCACCTGATCGGGAAGCGTGGGCGGGCACCCCCTCCCCGGCCCGCCCACGCCTCCGCAGTCCCACCCACGTGTGCGCACGGCATACAACGTGCGCCCACGGCATACGCCGACGTCGGAAGGCCGACCATGACCATCACCTCCCTCAGCGGACGCGCCGTTCCGCTGATCCTCGACCACGCGGACTACGGATCCGCGGTGCTCCTGCAAGGTGCGCCGATTCCGTGGACTGACCTGCCCGCGTTGGTCGGCTACCTGCGGCAGGTGCAGGCGCTGCTGGATCCTGATGCGCTGTATCTCGACGCCGGGGCCCTGCTGTTCGCCGGCGCGGCGCGCGTGCCGGGCCTCATCGGCGAGATGGCGGCCCGATCGCGCACCGGTTACGCGCTGCGCACGCTGTTGGCGAGCCCTGAACTGCTCGACTTCGCCTCGGTCACCATTCGCACGGCGGGCGACGCGGTCCGTCGAGAGGTCACGCTCGCGGTGCCCTCCCCCGCGCGATTCCTCATGCGGGCACACGCGATCGCGGGCACCGACGTTGCGAATGTCAGTGCAGATCAAGCCGATTCGGCGTCGATGTACCTCGCGGAGTGGCTCGGCAAGCTCGGCAGTATGCCGCTGAGCCTGGTCCTGCTCGATGCGCGGCATACCGAGGGGGACACCGCCGAGCTCGAAGCGGCCGAGCGGTTGGCGGACTACTCGGCCATCACGAATGTTGCGCGCCACTTGGCGCTGGATCTTGCTCTGCGCACGGACGAGGGGCTTGAGGTTGACGGCGATGCCTCCGCGGCCGTCATACCGGACAGCTTCTGGTTGGCCGAGGACCCCGGCGCCCCGGCCCCGGCCGAGCTGTGGCTGACGCACGTGCCGGCGCAGGCGCACCCGGAGACGGTGCTGGAGCGCATCACCCTGTTGAACTCGGATGGGTCCTGATGGACAAGGTTGTGGAGTCGGCTGCCGACGCGGTCGCCGACATTGGTGACGGGGTGACCCTGGCCACCGGCGGATTCGGCGTGTGCGGCATACCCTCCGTGTTGTTAAAAGCGTTGCAGCTGAGGGGATCTCGCGACATCACATTGATCTCCAACAACTGCGGCATAGCCGGCGTGGGCAACTCGCTGCTCTTGGAGAACCGGCAGCTGTCGCGGCTGATCGCGTCCTACGTCGGGGAGAACAAGGAGCTGGAGCGGCAGTATCTCTATGGCGAAGTGGACATTGAGCTGACGCCGCAGGGCACTCTGGCCGAGCGGCTGCGCGCCGGGGGCTCGGGCATCGCCGGGTTCTACACGCTCACCGGGTCGGGCACTCAGGTCGCCGACGGAGGGCTGCCGATTCGGCACTCCGCGACCGGCGCCGTGCTGGTGGCCTCGGAGCCGAAGCCGACGCGGACGTTCACTGTCGACGGGGTCGAGCGCGACTGGGTGTTGGAGACCGGCCTGCGCCCGGACTTCGCCCTCGTCCGCGCGTGGCGTGGGGACCGGCACGGCAACCTGATCTTCCGCAAGGCTGCGCGCAACTTCAACCCGCTGTGTGCCATGGCCGCGAAGATCACCATCGCCGAGGTCGAGCACCTCGTGGAGCCCGGGGAGCTGGACCCCGACGAGATTCATCTGCCGGGCATCTTTGTGCAGCGGGTGCTGGCCCTGACGCCGGAACAGGCGCAGGACAAGGGAATTGAGCGGCTCACCGTGCAGCAGCCCGCAGGAGGTCAGAACTGATGGCGTGGTCTCGAACCGACATGGCGGCCCGAGCGGCGGCAGAGCTGAACGATGGTGACTACGTCAACTTGGGGATCGGGCTGCCAACGCTCGTGCCCGGCCAGGTCCCTGCGGGTGTGCACATCGTGCTGCAGTCCGAGAACGGGATCCTCGGGTTGGGTCCTTATCCCCTGGAGGGCGATGAGGACGCCGACCTGATCAACGCCGGGAAGGAAACGGTGAGCACGACCGTTGGGGCGTCCTTCTTCGACTCGGCCGCCAGCTTCGGCATGATCCGGTCCGGCAAGGTCGACGTCGCCATTCTGGGCGCGATGCAGGTGAGCGCCGACGGGGACCTGTCCAACTGGGTCGTTCCCGGCAAGCTGGTCAAAGGCATGGGCGGCGCGATGGATCTCGTGCACGGTGCGCGGCGGGTCATCGTGCTGATGGAACATGTGGCTCGAGACGGGAGCCCGAAGATCCTGCAGACCAACACGTTGCCGCTCACGGGTCGGCGGGTTGTGGACCGGATCATCACCGATTTGGCCGTGTTGGACGTGACGGCGGATGGGTTGCGGTTGGTCGAGCTGGCGCCGGGCGTGAGCGTTGATGAGGTGCGCGAGAAGACCGGCGTCGACATCGCGGTGGCTTGATAGACGCTGCCGAGTCCCCCGTGCTCAGTCCCCCGTGCTCAGTCGCCCGGGTGAGTCGTCCGGGGCGTTGCAACGGCGCCACGCCCCGGACGACTCAGACGACTCAGACGACTCAGCGGTCAGCGGTCCAGCATCGACAGGCCGCCGTCGTTGTAACGCTCGCCCTGTACCCCCATGCGTGCCGCCAGCCCGGACAGGTCATCGACCTCGTCGGCGCTCAAGCTCACCGTGGTCGCGCCAGCGTTCTCGTCGAGCCGCTCGCGGCGACGCGTGCCGGGGATCGGCACGATCCGCGGCCCTTGCGCCAGCAGCCAAGCCAGCGCGACCTGCCCAGGCGTGCAGCCCTTCGCGTCGGCGAGGCTGCGCACCCGCGCCACGAGCGCCTGGTTGGCCGTGAGGTTGTCCGCCTCGAACCGGGGGATGGTGCCCCGGATGTCACCCGCGCTGAAGGTCGTCGACGTGTCGACCGTCCCCGTCAAGAAGCCCTTGCCCAGCGGGCTGAACGGCACGAAACCGATGCCAAGCTCGGCGCACGTCGGCAGCACCTCCGGCTCGGGGTCGCGGGTCCACAGCGAGTACTCGCTCTGGACAGCGGTGACCGGGTGGACGGCATGCGCGCGTCGGATCGTGCGCGCGCTCGCCTCGGACAGCCCGAAGTGGCGCACCTTGCCGGCCGCGACAAGCTCACCGACCGCGCCAGCCACCTCCTCGATCGGGACGTTGGGGTCGACGCGGTGCTGATAGAAGAGGTCGATGACCTCCGTGCCCAGCCGCTGCAGCGACGCGTCCGCGACCTGACGGATCCGCTCGGGCCGCGAGTTCAAGCCATGGTTGCCGCCGTCAGCGTCGAGGTCGAAACCGAACTTCGTGGCGATGACGACGCGATCGCGCAGCGGCCGCAGCGCGTCCCCGACGAGCTCCTCGTTGACAAACGGCCCGTAGACCTCGGCAGTGTCGAAGAACGTGATCCCCGCCGTTTCGACGGCATACCGGATCACGCCGATCATGTCGTCCCGGTCACCGGGGTTGGGGCCGTAGCTCTGGGACATGCCCATGCAGCCGAGGCCCACGGCGGAGACTTCGAGGCCCTGCCCGAGCAGTCGAGTGTGCATCTGTGGTCCTTTGCGGAGAGATCGTCGGTAGGTCCGGCCCGTGGGTGGCCGCCTCCACGACGCTAGAGGGGTATGCCGTGCGCCGGGAGTCCTCGTCGTTCCAGGCACCACGAGTACCCCCCATCGTCATCCGGCGGGTTGGAGGGCATCGCGTCGGGAGGGAGCGGTCGCGAGTCGAACTAAGCTGACGAGGCGGACCGTCCGCTGCGCGAGCCCGCGAATGGGTTGAGGCAGGGCATGGGCCGGCCCAGGAGGAGCACCAGTGATCAAACGCTCACGTGCCCGCTGGCAACGGTGGGGTGTCCTGGCGGCGCTGCTGGCCCCTGTGTCGGGTTGCGCCGTGGCCAGCCCCGTCGACATCACCAAGGACGCGGCGAACACCGACGTCCGGGTGGTGGCCAAGATCGACGTTCAGGCCACGCAGGTGCGCATCAGTTATCGCGTCGAGAACACCCTCGGCGAGGCCCTCTGGGCTGCATCGGCCCCGCCCGCGCTCGCCTCAGACCCGGCCCATCCGACGGTTTCCGCGGTTCCTGACGGTTCCCGCGACGGGGTGGCGCTGGCGCTGATCTTCTTCCCGGTCCGCCAAGACCTGCAATACGTGCAGGCGCCCGCCACCGGCGTGGTGGAGGTGGCCCCGCACGCGACGTCGGAAGGGACGCTGATCGTGGCCCGGCCGTTCGTCCCCTTCTCTGACCTGGACGGCGACAAGGCCGTCAGCCTGCCGTCCCCACCGAAGACCGTTCGGCTGTGCGTCGGCTACGTCCCGGCCAGCGTCCTTCCGGCGAACGTGAGGCCCCAGAACACCTCCGGCGGCGCGCCCACCCTCGCCCGCTCAGTGGCGTTCCCGCTGCAGCGGATCGCCTGCTCGGACCCGACCCCGCTCGGCTGACGACCTGATCCGACGTGGTTCGCCCTTGACCTGGGAGCGAGCCGCTCTCACGTCGCCGGGTCAGTCCGGGAGCTGGAAGGTGAGCTCCCAGGAATGCCCGTTGCTGGTGTCCAGGTCCAGCGTCCCGGTGATGCCCACCAGCTCGCCCGTGCCCGACCCGGGCGCGACGACGTACTCCAGGCTGATCCCGTCGGGAAGCATCAGGCCTCGCTGCAGCAGCGCGAAGCCGCCCTCGCGACCAGCAAGAGTTCCGCGGACCGTCTCAATCGCGACGTAACCCGCGGCGCCGGCGGCGGGGTCACCGGCAGAGAACATCGCACCCGCGCCTTCAGCCGTGAGGTCACCGCTCCACGTCTTGACGAAGTCGAATCGGCCCGTGCCGTCAAGCACCCCCTCCCCCGGGGTCATCGTGATCTCGAAGCTCCCGCGCGCGACCTCTTCACTCATCTGGCGAGCCTATCGAGCCCCTGTGACAGCGAGCCGGGACAGGGACCGCGCGGGAGGCGCCGCGGCGCGCCGCGGCGGCATACCGAGTGCCGTCAGGTGGGGTCGACGGCGTGGAACTCTAGGCGCCGCACCATGGTGTCGTCGGAGATGGGTCCGCTGTGAGCTGCGCGCTGTCGCAACGTCTCGCGGTCGGCCTCACCGGCGCGGCGCACGTCCAGGTCGTCGATCGCGGCGAACGGCAACTCCTCGATGGAATCGATCTCGATGAGGCCGCCGCCAACGGGGTACCGCCCTCCCACCCTCACCTGGTTGCGAGACCAAAGCCGGACGGTCACGGTGATCTCGCCAGCGAGGACGCCCTCGCGCAGCTCAGGACTGAACTGGATGGCCGTCGGGGGTCACCTCCTCTCACGGAGAGGTCCGGGTCGGACACGGACGGTTTCGTATGCCGGTCAGCGGCGGACTGAGGTCCTCGCCTCCTGACCACTTTAGGCACCGAATCCGTCCACACGCCCTAGCCTGATGTAACGCCGCGGCCGGGGAGAGCGAAGAGTGTCCATGAACGACAACCATCCCCTGCGCCGCATCGGGCGCGACCCCACCGCATTCGAGGCGTTCTATCGCGACAATGTCGAAGCGGTGCAACGGTTCATCGCCCGCCGCGTCGACGATCCGCACCTGGCCGCCGACCTGACAGCCGACGTGTTCTTGGCGGTCATCGAGGCCAGCGACACCTACCGACCCAGCCGCGGAACTCCGGTCGCCTGGCTCTATGGCGTGGCCCGCAACGTCGTCGCTGACCGACACCGCCAACAGGCTCGCGAGTTGCGTCTGGTCACGCGGGTTGCCGGCCGAGCACTGCTCGACCCCGACTCGTTGGCGCGCGTCGAAGACCGCATCACCGCGGAGCAAGAGTCGCGGCGCTTGTATGCCGCCCTGTCCACCCTTCCCGAGGACGACCGAGCGCTCATCGAGCTCGTGGCCCTCGACGGCCTCAGCGTCGCCGACGCGGCCCAGGTGCTGGGGGTGAAGCCAGGTACCGCGCGGGTCCGGCTCCACCGGGCCCGGCGCCAGATCACCACCCACCCGTTGCTCACCACCGTGGAGGTCACCCCATGAGCATCCAACGCAACACCGACGAACGCCCCCTCGACACCTTCGAGTCCGCCCTGCTCGGCCAACTCACCGCCGTGGTCGACGAGCGCGCCACCCAGGCCGCCACCTCGCCCTCGCGCCGCCTGACCAGTCGACCGGCCCGCTGGTCGGCCGCCGTCGCAGCGGCAGCTGCGGGGACGGTGGCACTCCTCGTCCTTCCGGGCGGCGCCACCCCCGCGTATGCCGTGGACACGGACTCCTCGGGCTCCGTCACCATCACGATCAACCAGCTCGCCGACGCGAACTCCCTCAAGGAGGCTCTCGCGGCCAAGGGCATCACGGCGGACGTGACCTACCCCGGCGTCGGAAAGCAGTGCGCTGCAGGCCGATTCACCGAGGCTCCCTCGACCGGAAGCACGCCGCCGGCCGGATCCTCCTCGATCCAGGCGTCCGCGGGAACCGCCGGTTTCTCGATGACCATCTCCAAGGACATGATCCAGCCCGGCCAGACGCTCGTGCTGGAGTCGATCTGGCCGGACAACCAGACCTGGATGGTCAAGGCCGCCATCGCCAGCGGTCCCGTCGGGGCCTGCCAGTTGGTAGACGCTGACCAGATCATCACGCCGCCGGATGGCTCGTCCCCCGCGGGCGGCCTGAACGGAGTCGAACCCACCGCCTACGCCACCGCTCACTAGGTGCCGACACAACCCGGCCCGCGCCAGATAGGGGGTCGCGGGCCGGGTTGTGCCGTCCCAGGGTGATCAGCCGGTATGCCGTGCCCGCCCGCCCGCCCGCTATGCGCCGCCCCGGGCCCCCCCCCCCCCCCCCCCCCCCCCCCCCCCCCCCCCCCCCCCCCCCCCCGCGCCCCCCCGCGCCGCCGGCCCGGCCCCGACGCGCCCCAGCCACCCCGGAGCCGCCCGCGCGTCCCCCATTGGCCAGACCCCCCGCCAGGCCGCTTGCATGAGGTTGGTGACGCTTGTATGAGGCTGCAACGGCATACAAGCGTCACCAACCTCATACAAGCGATCGGGGACTGCCAAACATCTGGGGACTCCCAAGCGATCGTGGACTCCCAAGCGATCGGGGGCTCCGCGGCTGACCCGCGACCCGGCCGCGCGCGGTTCAGGCGGGGTCGACGGTCCTCACCATGACGCAGTTCTTGAGCCCCTTGGGCCGGTCATAGGTGAACCCGAGCCGCTCATAGAGTCGCCGGGTGCCGTTGTAGAGGAACGACGAGGACATCTTCTTGGTCTGCTCGGTGAGGTCGTGCGGGTAGCTCTCGACGGTCCCTCCGCCAGCCTGCGCGATGAGGTCGAGCGCACCCGTGATCGCCAACTCGGTCACGCCCTGTCGCCGGTGGCGCTTGTCGACGAACACACAGGTGATCCGGTAGTCCGGCTCGGCGGCGCTCGTGGCGTCGTACTCCTTGCGGTGGTGGATCGTCGGCAACTGCGCCGGGGTGCCGAACTCGGCCCACGCGATCGCCTCGTCCCCATCCATGACGAGCGCGGCACGCGCCACACCCTCGTCCACGAGCCGCTTCTTGATCGCGCGATTGCCCTCGAACGTCTCGCCCCGGCCAACGCAACTCGGGTGGCCGTCATGGAACCACGTGCACCAACACCCGCCGAAGATCCCGTTGTGCCGCTGGACCAGCGCCTCGAAGGCCGGCCAGGTCTCGGGGCTGAGCGGGACGATCCGGTATGCCGCGTCGCTCACCATCAGGCGAGAGTAGCGAGCCGTTGCGACAGCGTGGCCGGGTCCGGCGCCGCTGGGAGGCGAGGGGCGGGGATGAAGCCGCCCTTGAGGCCGCGCCCACTGGTGTGATCACGCCACCTGCGACGGCTTCATGCGCGACTTCACGCCCGGGTGGAGGCCCCCGTCAGCCTTGCCCGGCGTAGGAACCGAAACTCCATTGGTTGCCTTCCGGGTCGCGGACGCTCGCGCTGCGTCCGCCGTAGTCCTGGTCCTCGGGCGCCTTCAGCGTCGTCGCACCCGCAGCGAGCGCCTTGGCGTGGACCTCGTCGACGTCCGAGTCTGCCGCCACCACGGCGTAGATCGACGCGGCGCCAACCCGCCGCTCGTAGTCGTCCGTGGCCTCGCGTGCGGCGGACCCGCACATCACGGCTCCGCCGCCCGGCCAGCTGAGCTCGGCGTGGTCGAGCACGGTCGGGTCGTCGCTCGACCAATACGCCGCAGTGACGGTGAAGCCGACGGCGGTGAGGAAGTCGAGCCCCTTGCGGGGATCGGCGAAGGAGATGGTGGGAAACACTGTCGTGGTCATAGCGCCATTCTCCGAGGCATTCGCGGGCGAGTGCTTGAACGAATCGGCGGAGTCGGACCGCATGGTTCGAGCTCAGCCGACGAGCTCAGACGGCGAACTCAGCCAGCTCGGCCAGCGTGGCGCGCGGGGGCTGGCCGGCGAAGCGTGTCCATTCGCGGGTGAGGTGGGCCTGGTCGGCATACCCGCTCTCCGCTGCCACCCGCGCGAGGGAACCGCCCCGCGCGACGAGCGCCCGGGCCCGCTCGAAGCGCATGAGCTGCGCCACCTGTTTCGGAGTCACCCCGAACTCGGCGACGAAGCAGGTGTGCACGTGCCGGACGCTCCACCCAGTCGATGCGGCAAGGGCGCTGATGCTCATCCGCCCGGCGGACGCGTTGAGCAGGTGCCACCCCTCAAGCGCTGCCGAGGGGGCGGCGGCCGCGCGCCTCTCGCCACCGGACGTGACCGCAGCCAGCAGGGCCGTGTCGAGCAGCGCGAACCGCTGCGGCCACGTCGTTGCGTCGGCGATCGCCTCGTGGGCCTGCGTCGTCAACCCGAGTGGCACGTCGTCATGGCTCACCAATGCCCTAGCCAGCGCACCCACGGGCAGGCCGAGCAGGGCACGCACGCCCAGCGGCGTGAGGTCCAGCTGTATGCCGTGCTGTGACCCACCGGTGTGGATCAGCGCTGGCCGAGTGTGCAGTCCGGACGCCAGCCGCCAATGCTCGCCGCGGCTGCCAGGGTCGTCTTTCCAGGCCGTGTCGATGGGCTCATCGAAGGCGAGGATGACCGTCGCCGAGGGGCCGGCAACGCCGTGATGCACGGCGGGGGCTCCCTGATGGCGGTAGCCGACATAGGCGTTCACGAAGAGACGGAGGGCAGGGTGGGGCCGGCCGACGGCACCGGTTCCCAGGCTCTCCATGCCTGGAAGTCTGACCGTCAGCACAGGGGCTGGACAAGAGGAGCGCAAGAGCGAGCGCGAGACGGCGCCCTGGCGCACACGGCATACCAATGCTCCACGCGCTGAACACGGGAGCGCGGACAACCACCGACCATTGGTATGCCGTGTGCTCACCGCTCGCTCGCGCCCTGCCTTCCGCGAGCCGGGGTACCAGAGTGCCTACATGACGACCGCCGACAAATCGCGACCCCGGGTGGTGTGCCTGTGCGGTAGCACTCGATTCCTCGACGCCTTCGATGCTGCGTCGATCCAACAGACGCTTGCCGGGAACATCGTGCTGAGCATCGCGACGACACGGATGAGCGACGGCGACCTGTTCGCGGGCCGAAGCGCTGACGAGCGAGAACGACTCCTCGAAGAACTAGCGACCTTGCACCGCGCCAAGATCGACCTCGCGGACGAGATCCTCGTGCTCAATGTCAACGGCTACATCGGCTCCTCAACGCGCGCCGAAATCGAGTACGCCCACCGCACCGGAACCCCCGTCACTTACCTCGAACCCATCCACCCAACACCTTGAGCGAAGAGCCAACTCCCCCACCTCCAACCCGGCCCGCCACGTGAGTCCGACTCTGACCGTCACTCGGAACAACAAGGGCACGCGCGTTCCGACCTGCCTCACTTGCCGAGGATCTTCTCAGCGGGCAGCAGCGCCGGCCCGAGCCCCCAAACCCGCCAGGTCCCGTCGTCGCGCCGGATCAGGGTGATGAACGTCGCCTCGGTGACGTAGGTCTGAAACACCTGCGCGGTGGCCGCCACCTCGGTGACGAATCGCATGAAGGCGATCCGGTCGGGAGCGTCGACCGCGTGGATCACCCTCGAAGCGGGAGACCGACCCTCAAGATGTTCGCGGGCCCTCGCGTAGTCACCCCAGGCCGCGGGGTCGTAGGTGAGCCACTTGGCCAGGTCGACATCGTTGAGCAGCCCGTAGTACCAACCGAACACGACCTGCGCGGGGTTGGTCCAGTCCCCCGGCTCCCCGAACGACGCGATGGCTGCCTGATCATCGGTTTGGACCAATGCCGGGACGTCGCTGACCGCCTCAGGAGGCTCGCCGAGTGCATCCGCCGCGAGGTTGGCGAACATCGGTACAACCGGAGTGAGCCCGGCCAGCCAGTCGTTCAGTGTCTCCGGTGGCCGCCTGAGGTCTTGAACACTGGCTGCGAGCGCTGCGATCACGTCGGCAGGCCGCTGCTGGAGCAGCCGGAGCAGGAAGACGTCCGGATGAAGGATCTCGACGGCATGTGGCGAAGCGGCCTGGTCGGGGAAGTCCTTCAGGTTGAAGGTGACTAGGGCGTCCGCCTGCTCGTGAACGGCGACGGCGAGCACATGTCGGTCTTTGGGATCGCACGCCATCTCATCGATGAGTGCTTCGAACCCGTCGACCAGTGTTTCAACGCCGAAGGCGTCGCGCATGTTTTGCACTCGTCGCCTGGCCCGGTCCGGGTCGACGCCGAGCTTGGGAAGGTTACGTTCCACCTCATCGAGGATTTGATCGGACCACAACGGCCGAAACAGGCCCGCCTCGGCGAGCCACAACAACGTCGTCGCGAGCCGAATCGGGACCAACGCGCAGGCGTCGAGAACGGCGACGGGGCCGCTCACCGAGTGCTGATCGCCCGGTCGGCTGGCAGGTCATCCGTGACGTCCTGCGCGAGCTCGTGTAAGGCAGCACGCCGTCGGGTCAGAGTGGCCGTGCGGTAGCGCTCGATCTCAGCGGCTGCAATCTTGCGATGGACGCTCCCACCCTGGGCCGAGAGTTCCCCGCGATCGATCAGCCGAACCACAGTCATTCGGCTCACGCCGAGCAGCTCCGCCGCCTCCTGGGTGCCCACCAACGCGTCCGCCGGAAGGACGACCGCGCCTGCGCTGGACTCCAGCACGTCGACGACACGGAGCAACGCCGTGCGCGCAGGATCTGGGGCTTGCGTGGTGTCGCCGGGGAGACCGCTGAGCGCGTCGGCGATCGCCGAGCGCAATCGCTCGGCCTCGTCGTGTGCGAGCAGTCCGGTCATGGATGTCATCCTACGCTGAAACGCCCAAAACGCACAGGGCGAACGCGTGTCTTCTCGCCATCGCGCCGCCAGCGGTACTTGCTAAGACTCTAAAAGTTTTAGAGCAGATTTACATGCTTGCAGCCGACGTAGTCGCGGCCCTGGCTCAACCTGCTGCGCAGCGAGGAGCAGCGCCAGCGCCCTGTCCGTGGCCACACCAAAGGGCCGACCGCTGCCCCGCCAGCGGTCGGACGCAACGCCACTTTCGCGGGCTGGAGCCTGGGTCACACCGACCCGTCCGACGAGCCATCGCCGGCGGACCACGCCACTGACGGTCCAACTGAACTTGCACACCGCGCTACAACATCCAAGTAAACAGGCCACTTGGTTGTAGGGACTCGCGAGGGGTCTGAGGAAGCCGAAAGGACGGCTCGTCGGACGTTCTTTCGGCCGGTCCAGGTCGGGCCTGCGGGCTGATGAGCCCGCGGGCGATGGCGGCCATCGTGGTGGAGTCACCCACTCGACGCACCACGAAGGGCCACCGATGACCACGGCAACACACACCCCCACCCGCGTGAGGCCAGAGCGGGTCGTCGGCGCGACGGCGATCGCGCTGGCCGCCTCGCTGCTGATCCAGAACGTGGTGCTAGGTGCCGGAGCGCCCGATTACGGGGCGCCGGTCGCGGACGTCCTCGCCTTCCACGCGAAGAACCGTGGCACGGTCGCGGTTTCGGTCGGGCTCGAAGCGCTCAACCTGCCCCTGCTGCTCGGGTTCCTGGCCGGTCTCCACGGCCTCGTCCGGGGCCGCTCCGAGGGAGGCGCGACGTGGTCTCGCCTCGCCCTGGCCGCGGGCGCGACGCTCTCGGCGATCTGGGCGATCTACGCCGTGGCATGGATCGGGGTCGTCCTCGCCGCCGGCCGAGGGGCCGAGTCGATCCCGACGCTGCAGCTCGCCTGGCACATGCATGCGGCAGGCTTGGCGATGGCCCTGCCGGCGCTCGGCACGACATTCTTCGGCGCCGCCATGGCGACACACGCGGCCTTGCTGACGGCACCGTGGCAACGGCTGCTCGGTGTGGTGGGGCCCATCCTTCTGATCGTCGCCGGGTCGGCCAGTCTCGCCATCGCGGACGGCTCACCGATGGTGTTCGTGGGAGTGGGCGGCCTCGCTCTGTGGGTCGTGTGGTTGCTCGCGACCGGCATACGCCTCATGCGCGTGAAAGCGACGACCCTCGTCCGCCCCTGACCGCCGGCCAGGAGGGCGTCGGGGATTGCTGCCCCTCCGCTTGTGAGGCTAGTGACGCTTGGATGAGGGTGTAACGGCATACAAGCGCCACCAACCTCATACAAGCGCTCGCGGCGCGCTCGGCGCAGAGCCCCGGCGCTCGTCGCGTCCCTGGGCGGCTGACTCTCGTCAGATCCGGTATGCCGTCAGACCCGCTTCGACTGGTAGGCCCACATCGCGATCTCGACCCGGTTGCGGACACCGAGCTTGGCCATCAACGAGGCGATATGGCTCTTGACGGTGCTCAGACTGATGAAGAGCTCCGCGGCGATCTCGGCATTGGTGCGGCCGCGGGCAAGCAACAGCAGCACCTCCTCCTCGCGCTCGGTCAGGGGATCGACGGGCTGGGTCACCGTCTGGGGTGCGTGGTCGACGAGGGTCGCCAGCAGCCGTCGCGTCACATTGGGCGCGATCAGCGCGTCCCCGTTCGCGGCGGCGTGCACGGCCTGGACGAGCAGGTCCGGCCCGGCGTCCTTGAGCAGGAAGCCGCGAGCGCCTGCGCGCAGGGCGCCGAGGACGTACTCGTCCAGGTCGAAGGTGGTGATGACCACGACCGCCATCGGGTCCGCCACGTCGGGACCCGCCAGCCGCCGCGTCACCTCGATTCCGTCGAGCTTGGGCATGCGGATGTCGACGAGGAGAACGTCGGGACGCAGCCGGGTGGCCACCTCGATGGCCTGTATGCCGTCCGCGGCCTCCCCGACGACGTCGATCCCGGGTTGGGCGCCGAGGATCATCACGAGCCCGGTCCGCACCAAGTCTTGGTCATCGGCCACAACGACACGGATGCTCATCGCGAAACCTCCACGGGGAGAACGGCTTCGACGACCCAGCCACCGTGGGGCGCCGGACCGGCCTGCAGGGAGCCGCCCAGGAGTTGGGCGCGCTCGGCCATGCCGGTCAGGCCGAATCCAGGCGGTGCCACGGATCCAGGATGGGGCAGCCCATCGTCGGTCACGCGCAGCCTGACGCTGTCGCCCGCGCGGGAGAGGTCGATCGCGACGCGGGTGGCGCTGCGCGCATGGCGCAGAGCATTGGTGAGCGCTTCCTGCGCGATCCGATAGACCGCAGCATCCACGGGTCGGGGCAGCGCGGTGACGGCGCCGGTGAGCGAGACGTCGACGGCCGGGGTCGCGTCAGCGCGCGCCAGCGTGGGGAGATCGGCGACCCCCGGCAGCGGGGAGTATGCCGCCCGCTCGTCCCCCCCCCCCCCTCGCCCCCCCGCCGTCCTCCCAGTCGTCTTCCCGGAGCACGCGGACCATGGCCCGCATCTCCGCAAGGGTGCGCGTCGCCTCGGCCTCGATCGCGGTCAGCATCTGTGCCGCCTGCGCGGGCTGGGTCCGGACGATCACGCCCCCGGCCTGAGCCTGCACCGCGATGGCCGAGACGTGGTGGGCAACCGTGTCGTGCAGTTCGCGGGCCAGCGCCAGTCGCTCCTGAGTGCGGATCTCGCGGCGTTGGCGCTGCCAGAGGTCAGCGCGTGCGCGGAAAACCGCTGCGAGAGAAGCGATGAGCAGAAGGAGGAGGCTGCCACCGATGAGGTCCGGCGCAGTGGCCGCCGCGGCAAACATGCCGAGAGCCACGACCGCCGCGATGCACGGCATACCCACGAGGATCTCTCGCCCCGAGCCCCAGCGGACCAAGGAGTAGAGCAGGATCAGAATGACCATCATCGACGTGGGGCCGAGGTCTTCAGTGCCGGCGACCAGCTGGATGACGGAGAGCAACCCCGCGACACCGAAGCCGATGAGGCAGGTGGTGAGTGGGTGGCTGCGGCGCCAGAGGAGGGCTGGCATCAGGGCCATGGCGAGCAGGGTGACGTAGGGCTGCCCGGCCAGATCTGGCCGAGCGAGGCCCTCGATCACTGCGGCCGCCTCGAACCCGCCGACGAGAAGCCAGTCGGCACGGCCCACCGGCCGGGCGCCGACGGGCCGAGGCTCGCGCCAGATAGCGGGCCAGAGGGGTCTCACCGCTTCAGGCTAGGGATCGCCGGCGTGACGTGCCAGGTCCAGGCCCAGCGGATGATGCACGCGAGGAGGACCAGCTCGAGGGCGAACCCGAGACCGTGGTAGACCGGCCACGTCCCGCCGACCAGGTTGAACGCCATCCAGGGGATGAGCAGGGAGGCGGCGACGAGGTTCGTCCGACGATTGGCGCGCGCGGGCAGGGCCGTCGAGAGCACGATCATCATGATCGGGACCGCTGAGGCTGCCAGCGCGCCGACCATGAAGGTCTGCGTGATGTCGAAGGTGAAGACCTTGCCCTTGAGGATGCCCTCGACGGTGCCCGGCTTGTAGAGGCCGAGGAGATCGACATTGATGTAGATGAACATGAAGCTGGCCCAGGCAGCAGCGAGTTTCAGCTGGAGGGGGACCTGCGGGTCCGTGCGGGTCGTCGCGGCAGTTGCTGTCTGCGTGGTCATCGGGGTGAGCCCTTCGTGGTGCGTGGAGTGGGTGACTCCACCACGATGGCTGACCTGGCCTGCGGACTCATCAGCCCGCGGGCCCGTCCTGGACCGGCCGAAAGAACGTCCGGCGAACCGTCCTTTCGGCGGGAGTTCAGGTCGCGCGGGAGTCCACGTCACGGCGGGCCCGGCGCACACGGCATACCCGTGCTCCGACGACGTAGCGCCACCGACCCGGGGGAACGGGGCCGGTGGCGCTACGAACGACCTGTCGGCGTCAGCCGATCCGACCCTTCCAGTCCAGACCGAAGCCGAAGTCGTAGGTGTTGCCCAGGGAGTCGACGTACGGCGTCATGTCTTCGCCGACATCTTCGAGCTGAGCCTCGACCGCGTCCATGTCCTTCGGCGAGGTCATCGGCAGGCGACCGTGCGGTTCGGCGAAGCCGAGGGCCGCGTCGATGAGCACCTTGCCGTTGACCGAGTAGCCGACCAAGAGCGCGTCGACACGTGACTCGAACTCGGCCGGGATGAAGGAGGTCTTGGCCTTCACGGCCACGATCACCGGGATCTTCTTGTGCTGCGCCTTCTCGATCGCCTCGACGGCAGCGAGGGTGCGGTTCAGCGCCACGAGGTCGTACTCGTTGCCGATCTGTGAGGTCTGACCGAAGTAGGACCGGTTCTGCTGCGACCCATCCGCGAGGATGTCACCGGCGATCGACACCTTGCGCACGTGCGGACCATCGGCCGTGTACGGCGCCCACTGCAACGACAACGGGTAGAAGGTGCCGTCCTTCGTCAGCCCCGCACCCGTGAAGTTGTCGCCGTTGTCCGGCCCGCGCATGCCGGCCAGCACCACGTCAACGCCCCTGAGGTCAGGCATCACATAGTCGACGACCTTGCCGTTCGCGTCGAGGACCGGCGTATCGGTCAGCACCTTCTTGAAGTACTGAGCGGCCACGGCTGCGTCCAGGCTCGGTCCGGTCAGATCGGGCGTGGCGCCGAAGACGTTGGTGAAGCCGTACCCGATCGAGCTGGGGATGTAGACCGTCTGCTGCTTGTACTTCGCCGCCGGCGACGCCTTGATCGTCTTGTCGTCGTTCTTCAGCAGGACGATCGAGTCGGCCTGGGTCTTCAGGCCGGCCGCCACCTTGTCGGGGCTGGCCACGATCGCCTTGGAGGCCGCCAGGTCAAGGTAGGGGTTCTCGAACAAGCCCGGCGCCATGATCATGCGCAGGATCCGCTCACCCGACTTGCGGAACCGCTCGTCGGCCGAGATCGCGTTCTGACCGGCCGCGTAGTCGGCCTGCCACATGGCGTATGCCGCCAGCACCGGCGCCGTCCGGTTGTTGCCGCCGTACATGTCCACTCCCGCACGCAACGCCGCGTAGTGGCGCTGCTCCACGGTGGCGTCCTCCATGCCCCACGCCATGCCGAACCGCGAGTTGGGGTCGGTGTAGCCGGTGGTCACACCCCAGTCGGTGCAGATCACGCCGTCGTAGTCGGCGTTCCGCAGCAGGTCGAGCTTCACCTTGTCGTAGGCCGACCCGACCCGGTTTCCGGTCAACGGCGAACCATCGCCCGCGATCGCGATCGAGTACGAGCTCATCACGGCGAGCGAGTCCTTCGCCGCGAGGAACGGCTCGGTGTGCTCGGCGAAGTTGTTGCCGGGGTAGACGGCATACTTGCCCGCGTTGAGGTGCGCCTCGCGGCCGCCCTCACCGGCGCCGTCCCCGGGCCAGTGCTTGATCATCGTCGTGATCGAATCGGCACCCCAACCGACACTCGTCCCGTTGGCGTCGTAGGTGTTCTGCGACCCGTTGACGTAGTTGGTGGCCATCGTGGTGGCCAGGTCGACGTTCTCACCGAACGTGCCATCGACTCGCAACCAGCGTGGCTCGGTGGCCAGGTCGATCTGCGGACCGAGCGCCGTGGTGATGCCCATGGCGCGGTACTCCTGCGAGGTGATCTTCGCGAACTTGAGCATGGCGTCGCCGGAGAAGGTGGCCGCCAGACCGATGTTCGAGGGCCACCGCGAGATGTCCGCCCCTGCCGCGTTGTATGCCGTGTCGCTCCCGGCGGTGGACCGCGGGTCGGAAGAGATGTTGACCGGGATATAGGGCTCGGCCGCGGTGGCCAAAGACTCGGCATACGCCTGCGCCGCATTCGTCCAGGTCACATTTGCCGTGACATCGTTGGCCGAGGCGTTCAAGACATTGCGCAGACGGTCCTGCGAAAGATAAGTCCTTTGGGCTGTGGTCAGTCCGGCCGCAAGATTTCGCTCATGAGAGCTGAACAACATCAGTCCGGCGATCTGCTCGATCGACAACACGGCGGCCAGGGCCTTGGCCCGCTCATTGACCGGCTTGCGCCAGTCCTCGAAGGCATCGAGTTGGCCGTCCGCGTCGAAGTCCTTGAACGTCAGGGTTCCCGCGGCGGTGGACTCGGTCAGCAGCGTGATGCCGCCTCCGGGGATGTAGCTCAGCGTAGGCCCGCCCGGATTGTCCACCACGGCGAACGTGGTCACTCCGTCAGTCACCGTGCGCACGGCAGTCGCTGTGGGCTGCGCCGCCTGGGCGGAGGTGACCATGGGCACCCCCGCAACTCCGAGGGCCAAAGCTCCCGCAAGAACTATTGACAAAGGACGTGGATATCGCATGGCGACTCCATCTGTTTGGGGCCGAACTTCGATGCTCGGCCGGGGAGAGTGTCGCGCACGTTACCGGAGGGGCGCACTTCTCGCGCGGCGAGAATCCGGGACGTGCCGGGCGCCAATTCTTTGGACCCACCGGGGCCCGCCCCGGGGCCCGATGCCGCCTGCGACGGCGGCTCCGGCGCACACGGCATACCAATGCTCCGCGCGGTGAGCATGCGGTGAGCACGGGAGGGTGGGAGACCACCCACCATTGGTATGCCGTGTGCTCACCGACGCCCAGTGGGGACGAGACGTTCTGAACGGCAGCGCCGGCTGACCGTCAGGCACACTGCATACGTGTTAAGTTTCTGCCAGATTATTGACGTGTTTGCCCAACGTGTCGAAAGATGTGACCGATGGCCTGGAGCCCCGAGGTGCCCTACAACCAGCTGCCCCCGCTGCCGCCCGAGGGGATCGACCTCGAGCCCAAGCCGGTCCTCAAGATGGCGATCGAAGCACGGGCCGCACTGGCCACCCTTGCGCAGGCGAGCCGGCTCCTCCCAAACCCAGGTGTCCTGCTCAACAGCCTCACCTTGCTGGAGGCCCAGGCGAGCTCGGAGATCGAGAACATCGTCACGACGAGTGATGCCCTGTTCAAACACGCTGAGATCGGGGGCGGCGACCACGCCACGAAGGAGGGGCTGCGTTATCGAAGCGCCCTCTTCGCCGGCGTCGAGGCGATGCAGCACCGACCCATCACCGCCACGACTGCCGCCCAGATCTGCTCCGCCCTTCATGGCCGGGAGATGGCTGTTCGAGCCGTCCCCGGCACCCGGATCGCCAATCCGGCGACGAAGGAGGTCATCTACGCGCCGCCCGAGGGCCGCGATCTCATCCTCGACAAACTGGCCGCGTGGGAACGGTTCATCCACGCAGACGACGACCTTGACCCTCTGGTCCGCATGGCCCTAGCGCACTACCAGTTTGAGGCGATCCATCCCTTCCACGACGGCAACGGACGAACCGGGCGAGTCCTCAACATCCTCATGCTCATCGAGGCGGGCCTGCTCGACCAGCCCATCCTCTACTTGTCGCGGTCAATCATCACTCGCAAGACCGACTACTACCGGCTCCTACGTGCCGTGACCTCCGAGCAGGCGTGGACCGACTGGGTTCTCTACATGCTTGACGTCGTCCGTGAGTCGGCCGAGTCCACGACCCGCAAGATCGCGGCGATCCGCACCAGCCAACACGACATCGCCGAACGCGCCCGCGACGCGACCCCCGGCGGTCGCGACTCGCGTTTCCTGGATGTCCTCTTCGAGCAGCCCTACTGTCGCATCAGCACCGTCGTCGATCGCTGCGACGTGTCGCGGCAGACCGCCTCCACCTGGCTGCACGCGCTTGTGGGGGCGGGCCTGCTCACCGACCTCAAGATCGGCCGCGACGTCGTCTTCCTCAACCGTGATCTGCTGCAGGTCCTCACCCGCCCGGAATAGCTCCACGAGCCCGGCCAGCGGGTGACACTCCAACCAACGGCCGCTCAACGTGTTAAGAAATCGCGACGATACCTAACACGTCTTGGGAACATGTCGAGGAAGCCGACAGGTTCGCCGACGGTATCCGGAAGTCCAAGCCGACGGCGAAGGCGTCGAGAGCGGCAGTCCGAAACGTCAAACCTGGGGCCGGATGTTATCGGTTCTGATAAGATCATCGAGTGGCGATGCTCGATGACGTTCTCGCCTCCGCCGCCCGTTTGCAGGAGATCGTGCCCGGAGCGGTTCTCGTTGGCGGTGCGGCGGCGGCCATGTATGCCGGTCACCGAGAGTCCTTCGACCACGATCACGTCCTGGACGACCTGGCCGAGCGATATGCCGAGGTCGTCGAGGCGGTCGAGGCAACGGACGGCTGGGTCACCAGCGTGCGCGCCAGCTCCCCTCCTCTCACGCTGCTCGGGTCGCTCGACGGAGTCGAGGCCGGGCTGCGTCAGTTGCGCCGCACGCGAGCCGTCGAGGTCGAGGAAGTCCGCGTCGGCACACGTGTCCTGCGCGTTCCGACTCTGCCAGAGTGCCTGCGCATCAAGGCCTTCCTTGTCGTGCAGCGCAATCAGGTCCGCGACTACCTCGACACGGTGGCCCTCGCCGACCGGCTCGGAGTCCCCGACTCCGCCGCCGTTCTCGCGGACCTCGACGCGTACTACCGCGATCGGTCTGACGGACCGGACGCCGTCGTGACCGCTCTGGTCCAGCGGCTATCCGAACCCAACCCACGCGACTCCCGAGTGACGACCCAGTTGGCGGCATACAAGGGCCTGGTTGCCCGGTGGCAGCAGTGGGGCACGGTCGTGGACGACTGTGCGGCGCTGGCCGACGCGATTGTCGAGCGCCGCTCGCAGGGTGCTGCCTGATGGGCGTCGCGTTCCGCAATGTCGACGTCGACCCGAGCGCGCCCGTCGAGCGCTGGCCGTATGAGGCCATCGTCACCGTCATCGAACGGGGCACCCTGGAGGACTGGCTGATCCTCATCCGGGCTATCACCGCCGACCCGTGGGGCCCGGTGGCGCGGCAGGTGGAGGACTATCTCTCCTACGAGCAGCCCTACGGCGTCGGGCCGTTGCTGACCCGGGCGATCGCCCGGGCTCGGCGCCAGGCGGAGGCCACCGAGCGGGCGTTGGTTGCCGAGGAAGTCGGTCAGCTCGTCGAGCAGTCGGGCCTGTCGCTCACCGAGTTCGCCAGCCGGATGGGGACATCGGTCAGCCGACTCTCGACCTACCGGTCGGGGCGGGTGACTCCCTCCGCGGCCCTGATGACCCGGATGCGGCGAGTGTCCCGCTCGCAGCCGCGCTGAGTCGGCGTCGTCCCGTTCTGCGGTCGGTGCCTGCGTCGCCCGGCGCACACGGCATACCAATGGTCCACGGCGCGGCAGGGCGGTGAGCACGTGGGCGCGGGTGACCGCCAACCATTGGTATGCCGTGTGCCCACCGCTGGCTCAACGCGACCGAACGCGCCGGACGAGGTCCTCGGCCGCCGCACCCCACTGCCCGTACGCGAACTCCAAGCCCTCGTCGAGCAGCCTCCCCGGCACCACTCGTCGGCTCTTGAGCAGCAGTTCAGTGTCGCTTCGCAACGCGAAGGCCCCGATCTCGGCCATCCACTTCGTGGCCGGGAGCCCGACCGGCTGCCCCCAGGCGCGACGCAGCACTCGCATCAAGTCCCGCTGCGGGAGCGGCTCCGGCGCCGCGAGGTTGACGGGACCCGAGAGGTCCTCCCGCACCAACAAGAGCTCCACTGCACGCACGAAGTCCTCGTCGTGGATCCACGACACGTACTGCCGGCCCCCCGCCACGGGCCCTCCGAGCCCCAGCCGAACCATGCGCAGCAGCACGTCGAAGACGCCTCCGCGGTCCGGGCTCATCACCATCGCTGCCCGCAGCTGGACCTTCCGCGTCTCCGGAACGTCCGCCGTGAGCTGGGTCGCCTCCCAGGTTTGCGCGATCCGGACGCTGTACTCCCAGTATCCCGGCACCCCGGGCTCGTGACCGCCGATGATCCCCGTCGACTCATCGTTCGGCGCGTCCCGACGGTCGGCATAGATCGTCGCCGTGCTCATCTGGAGCCACACCCTCGGCGGCGCGGCAGCCTTCGCGATCGCCTCCCCCACGACCCGGGTGGACTCCACTCTCGAATCCATCATTTGCCGAAGGTTCTCCTCGGTGTAGCGACAGCTCACCGTTCGCCCGGCCAGATTGATGACGGCGTCGGCCCCGTCGATCTCGCTCGCCCACGCCCCCAAGCTCCGCCCGTCCCACGGGGTATGCCGCACGCCCGGCTCCAGCGCACCCGCATGCCTGCTGAGCACCACCACCTCATGCCCTCGCGCAGCGAGCGCCCGCCGCAGGATCCCACCGACCTGACCGGTCCCCCCGGGGATGACGATCTTCATGCCGCCAGAGTAGGTGGGTGGCGTGCTTGACCACGGACTGACGTCGTTGACGGCATACCGGGAGCCAGCGTGCGCTGCGCTACTGGTCAGCCAGATGCAGCCCGATCTGAAGCACGCGTTGGGCTGATGGTGGGTTCTGCTCAAGGTGTGCCGCTGGACGCACTGGCCGTGGTTGAAGATCCCCTCCGCAGTTGGGACAACGACCCCGAAGACAGTCATTAACGCACTGGCGGCACCAGGTGCACTCGTAGGTGCAGATCATCGCCTCCGTGTCGCCGGGAGGAAGGTCCCGGTCGCAGCACTCGCAATTGGGACGCAGTTCCAACATGGCGGGAGTCTGACACTCAGGACCTACGCAGCGCAGCAAAATGGACGTGGCGCGCGCGGACATCAACACGGTCGGGCTGACGAACGTCGTGCCAGGTCGGGCTGGCCCAGGAGGCGGTGGCCGCGGCCCTGGCTGCCCCCGATGCCTCGGCCGACGTGCAGCTCGCCGTCGACACCTGGCGGCAACGGCGCGACGTCATCCTGACCGAGCTGTCCGGACTCCCGGTGATCCTCCCCGGACGGCGGCTGGTCCCTGCTCATCGACACCACCCAGCTCGGGGATGTCGCCCACCGATGCGTCGGAGCGGCTGTTCACGCGCGGCCGGGTCGCAGCCACCCGATGACCGGCTGGGGGGCCGTCCGGTGAAAAGTACCTGCCTCGTGTTCGCCAACGAACCCGTGGAGCGGTTGGGCGACCTGCGCAGCCGGTTCGACGCCCCCTGGGGCTAAGGAACGACGCGGGTATGCCGTGTGCCCACCGCTCACGCGGCGGTCAGTGCTCGCTCTTGAGCTCGTGCCAGGCACCCGGCGAACCACGCCACTGACGGTCCAACTGAACTTGCAACCGTGCTCCAACATCCAACCAAATGAGGCTCTTGGTTGGAGCGTGAGCTGCGGGCGTGCGGACGCCGTAGCCCGCGCGGTGGTGGGTCATGTCCCGGTTGTCGACACCATCCCCGCGACCAGTGCGCGCAACGCGGCCAACGACTGCCCGACGTCGACCCGGTCGGGCGCCACCAGCCACTGCTGGTGGATGCCGATCCCTGCCCCGACGATCGCGACCGCTAGCGCCTCGGTGGACAAGCCAGTCAGCGGCGCGAATTCGTCCAGCCAGCGCTTGCAGTGGCTGCGCAGGGTGTCGTGGATCGCGACGTAGTGGTCGCGAATGGGCGAGTCCGGCTCCAGCGCCTCCACCAGCAGTGTGACGAACAGTTTGGTCGTGGGCTGCGCGAACAGTGCGTCGAGCCCTTTCGTCATGCGGTCCAGCCCCCGTCCGCGCGTCCGGGTCGGGCGCGTCATCGAGGCTCGCGTGGACCAGGTCCACGGACCGTTCGAGCACCGCCAGCAGTAGGCCCTCCTTGCTGCCGAAGTGCCACGGAATGGACCCCCGGCTGATCCCGGACCGCTCGGCCACATCGGCGAACGTCGTCTGCCGGTAACCCTTGGCCGCGAACAACTCCGCCGCCGCGGTGAGGATCAGCTCACGGCTTTCTGTGCTGGTCTGCTCCCGTCGTGTCGCCACGCCACCCCCTCTATGCTGAAGATAGTAGCCTGTGCTGGCTGACACAGGAGATCATCCCTGAGGAACCGGCAACGCAGCGAGAGAGTGAGGAGGACCCACCCGTGAGACTTCCGAAGACCGCGCACACCGAGCGTCCGTGGCGCATCCACGAACTCACCCCTGACTTCAGAGTCGAGGACGTGTGGGCGTTTCGCACCCCCGGGGCCGGGCCGGACGACTTTCCAACGATGTTGGCAGCGATGCGCACGGCCGGCGGGTTCGCGAGACAGCCCTCGCCGGTGCGGTTCTTGTTCGCCGTTCGGTGGAAGCTCGGCGCACTCCTCGGCTGGGACGCCCCGTCGGCCGGTGTCGGCAGGCGGGTCGCCTCGCTCCGCGACCGCCTGCCCCGCGACCTCCGCGATGCCCCCAGGGTCCGGACAACGACAACATGCCCCCTGAAAGCGATCTATGAGCTTGACATGGAGTCCGCTCGCGAGCTGGCGAACAAGACAGTGCACACCGTGATGCACCTCGGCTGGGTACGGGGCGCCAACTGTGACCACGAGCTGCGGATGGCCGTCCTCGTCAAGCCCAACGGACGGTTCGGGCGGCTCTACATGGCCGCCATCGCACCTTCCGATACCTCATCGTCTATCCAGCCCTGACCGGGCAATGGGAACGAGCCTGGCGCGACCGTAACAACCTTGCAGCGCAGCACCGTGAACAGGGCAGACGATGAACGCTCGCATGCGACTGCTGCAGTGGGCGAGCGGCATCATGCTCGTACTGGGCACAGGTCACCTGCTTTGCTGACACTTCTCGCCCCGGCAAGGCATCACCGGCTGGTGGATCGGGGAGTGTGGGCGGCCGTTCCGCTCGTGCCCGCCGATGCGACGGTGGCGTCCCTTCAGAATCGGGTCACCTTCTGGGCCGGTCCGGGAAGCTTCGCCGTGCCCCTGATCCTCCTGGGTTGCCTGACGCGGCACCTCGCCGGACGTGGGGTGGCCATACCCGCCGGGATCGGCTGGGGCCTCGCGGCCTGGTGTTTCCTCGGCGGCGTCCTGCTTGTGCCGTCCCCGTACTTCGCGGGCATCATCTCCGGCGCGCTCATCATCCTGGCGACGCGGACGGAAGACCGGCCGTGGGCAGCCGGCGACCCGGGATACGACCTGACGTGATTCGCCCCGTGGAACCTTGCACAACTCGGCCAACTGGGGCAGCCCCGCGCAGAGTCCGTGATCTGCTCATAGGGTGATCGGATGGTCGTCCCGACACCGATTGCCGTCGCTGTCCTCGTGCGGGAAGGACTCGTCCTGCTTGCGCATCGCCATCCGCTGCGGCAGTGGTACCCCGACTGTTGGGACCTCGTTGGCGGTCACGTCGAAAGTGGCGAGTTGCCGGTGCAGGCCGTTGTGAGGGAGTGCCTGGAGGAACTCGGCGTCCTCGTCCACGATCCCCAGCCCTTCACCATGCCGTTCAACGATCCAACGCTCGACATGCACGCGTTCCTCATCACCACATGGGACGGCGAGCCTGCCAACCTTGCGCCAGAAGAGCATGACGACCTTCGATGGTTCCGACCGAGCGAGCTCGAGGGCCTGGACCTGGCTGACCCGGTCGCCCTGCCAAGCATCCTCAGCGCGATCGCCGCGACCACGCCTCAGTAGCCCCCGAGGTCCGTGAAGAGCAGAGCCGTTAGTCCGCCGACACCCGGACATGGCCACCGGAGGACGTCCCGTCAGGACGCCACGTCTGGCGAGGGCGATATCCGTCGCGCCGCAGCCAGTGCTCGGTGTAGACGATCCGGGCCGGTGTGACGATGGTGAGAGGGTCGGTCGGCGGCTCCAGGACAGAACGGCCGCGGTCAACATGGTCGGACTGCCAGCGCACGGCTTCCCAATAGGTGTCGGCCTCCGGGTCATTGCGTTCGAGCGTGCGCGCCGTGCCGAACAACTGGGCACCTCGGCTGCTGGCCTGCCCGACGAGCGGGGCGACGATGCCCGCGGACACGCGCGCGTCACGGCGAAGGTTGCGGGACTTCACCGACGCATTCCAGCTCGTGTAGAAGATCTCGAAGCCGAGGCTGAAGTACCTCACCGGGGTGGCCACCGGGCTGCCGTCCGCGAGCACCGTTGCGATGACGGCTGTGTTGTGCGTTGAGAACAGGTTGAGGATCCGCTCCTCGAGCACCTCCCGGGGCAGGTCGCGGTCAGGGGTGGGACCGGTGAGCCACGGGTTGGTCAGCGGCATACGTCACCTCACCTCCTGGCCGGCGCGGGCAGCATTCAGGTCGTCCTCGGTGAGAACAGCCCTGGTCTGCAGGCCGATATCCGTCACGGGGCCCCCTCCTGCCCGCTGCGGTCGATCGCGCACAGAACGACATCGACGCTCGCTCCCAGAGCGCGCAACGCCGCCGTGGCATCGCGGACCGCGCCACCCGTGGTGAGCACGTCCTCGACCAAGGTGACCTGTCGGCCCTCAACGTCGGCGCCCTCAGCCAGGCGGCAGGTACCATGAGACTTAGGGATGCGCTGATCTTTTGGGGAGGGCGGGGCGTCGCCTGGCGCGGCGGGTGGGGGCGTCGGGATGATGGGTCATGGTCAGCGAGCAGCCGAGTTTCACTGATGTCGAGTACGGGAACCGTCGGCGGGTGTCGCGGCGGGAGCAGTTCTTGGAGACGATGAACGCCACGATCCCGTGGGCGAGGCTGGTTGCGTTGATCGAGCCGTTCTACTACGCGGATCGTGCGGGTAAGCGGGGCCGTAAGGCCAAGCCGGTGGAGACGATGCTGCGGATGTACCTGCTGCAGGTGTGGTTCTCCCTCTCGGATGAGGGGGTGGAGGACGCGGTGTATGACTCGTACGCGATGCGCCGGTTCCTGGGGTTGGACTTCGCGGTGGAGCAGGTCCCGGACGCCACGACGCTGCTGCATTTCCGGCACCTGCTGGAGGAACACCACGTGGGGGAGAAGCTCCTCGCGGCACAGAACGAGGTGTTCGACGCGAACGGCTGGATCATGCGCGGCGGGTCCATCATCGATGCCACGATCATCGCCGCGCCGTCCTCAACGAAGAACGCCACCGGCACCCGGGACCCGGAGATGCACCAGACGAAGAAGGGCAACCAGTGGTACTTCGGGATGAAGGCCCACATCGGGGTGGATGCCGGGACCGGGTACATCCATGCGGTGACCGCGACCGCGGCGAACGTGCATGACCTGGACGAGGCGGTGCAAGCTGGTGCGCGCCGATGACGAGGTCGTGTACGCCGACGCCGGGTACCAGGGTGCCGCAAACCGGCCCGAGATCGCCGGCGATGAGCACCTGTCGAAGGTGGCGTGGCAGATCGCAGCCCGTAAGGGCGTGTTGAAGACCATGGCTGCACCGGACCGGGTAGCGCAGTCACGTCAGGCGTCGGTGCGGGCGAAGGTTGAGCATCCGTTCCTGATCGTCAAACGAGACTTCGGGTTCACCAAAACCCGCTACCGCGGCTTGGGCAAGAACCTGAACCACTTACACGTGCTGTTCGCCTCCGCGAACTACCTGATGCGCGCCCGGGCCGTCACCCTGATGGGGTGACGGCCACGGCGTCAGCCTGCCCGGAAACGCCCCGCCAGCCCCGAAAACGAGGCGAGAAGCCAGGTCACCACGCCTCCAGCACCCCAATCGACACCCCCCAGGGCTGTCCGCGGAACCCATGCCGCGCCTCAGACCCGGAATCGCTCTTAGATCAGCGGATCCTTAGCCTCCTTACGGACGAACACGGCGGGTATGCCGGTCAGCGAGCTGAGGATCGTCACGATCGGTATGCCGCCCAACTCCAAGCCGCCGAGCAACTCCGTCCCCTCAGGCACCAAGGGAACCATCTGCTCAGCCACCGCACGAAGGAGGACGGGGTCGGACTCGAAGCGGTACTTATCGAAGTACTCGGTGGCGACCTGGCCGGACCGGAGGGTGAACTCACCGGTCAGTCGAGATGTCGCGTCGATGGCCCGGGCGAGCTGGGAGAGATCCACGCGCACCAGCATCCCCCACCAGTCAGCCCTCATCGACCTGGCCGACGCTTACGCCCTGCTTGGCATCGACGCCGCCATCAGCGACGCCGGTGCACGGAAGGGTGGTCCACCGTCTTTCCTGATGGCGTCGTGGAACTCGACGCGGCACGCCAGCCAAACCACTGCCTCGTCGCCGCGCTCCGCTACGTCAGGGTCATTTCTGAAGGGCCGGCCATGCGATATCTGAAGTCGCTTCCCTGGGCCTCCAGGGACTTGTAGCTGGTCTCGAGTCCTATTAAACCGCCCGAAGTCAGGTCCGTGTCCTGACGTCGCTTGGAGTCCAAATCTCCGTTACTAGCTGAACCCGACTCGGGAGCACGTTCACTCCCTGAGCAGCTGCACAACCTCAGCGGGCACTCGGAATCCGTCGACCCAGCCGACTGGACAATCCGGTTGACGGGCCGCGTGAACCCCTTCAACTGCCGCAATGGGTCGTACTCTCCGAGTCTGTAGACGTCGTCACGACTCACATAGCCGTCGTTCTGGCAGGCGAATCGGATGGTCGCTTCCTGGACAGGGGCTTCGTAATTGAGACGCCGAAGTAGAACTTCGAGCGCTTCGATCGTCCAGCCACCGTGGGACCGTTCCTTCGCTCCCTCGTCTTCGATTCGCGTGGTCCGCTCGATGTCCTCTACCGAACCTGGTCGCACGCTAACCGCGACAGCATCGGCGATTTCTAGCAGCTTGTCCGGCCTCAGGAAGTAGAGCCTCTGCCCTGAGCGAGACTTCATCTCGCGAGCTAGTTCCACGCGAGGGCCTCGCGCGTTCCCTCCCTCGAATCGCCACCAGTCACGCTTGACGTCACCTGTCACGAGGACGACTGGGAGAGCACGCGCTGTGGCTTCAATGAGAGTCTGCTCCCATACGAGGTAGTCGCCCGAAGGTCCCTCGCCACCTCGTGCGGCCTTGGCGATATCCGCAAAGCCTGGAGGCTCGCCCGCCTCGACACGCCGCTTGCCCTCCTTGACTGCCGTCGCGTAGGTCTCAGAGGACATCGCCGCCCCAACCCTCCCCGCTAGCACCGGTTCGAGAAGGGAGAGAACCGGGTCGTTCTGGGTGCTCCTTGCCCGCTGCACTGAGGTCTCATCAATCAACCCCTTGAGAAGCTCGGCGGCACTTGCGAAAGCCTCGTTGATCTCCGCTTCGACTTGCGCTTCATCAGCCTTGCTTACGACAGCACGATTCACCCACATGCGCAATTGGTCGACTGCCGATGAGCGGAGCTTCTCAAGCTCCTCGACTGTCTGCTGAATCTGACCTAGGGGGTCAACGAGCGCACGCTCCCGGTTCCGCCAGAACTCCTCCATGACCTGGTGGGGCACCCAGAACCGGTCTCCCAGCGCAGTGAGGACGTCCACGATCGAGGCGCGCGTTTCCGCGTTATAGCGATAGAGGTTGAGGAGCACATTCGTGTCGAAGACGACCATGGCCGTCCGTAGAACTTCGCGAAGATCGTTGTCTGAGAACGTCTGGTACGCCTCGAACCCGAAGTACAGATCGCCAGGCCGTGGAGTCTCGTCGGGCGTTGCCATGCGGTGAGGGTAGCCGAGAGCTGACCCGCCGGCATGCCTCCACCTTCCGCAAAGTGTCGACGGGTGCATGCGTCACTGGACACACTTACCCTCCTCGAAGTTCCCGGCAGGAAATGGAAAGCCACCTCGGCCGAACAGGGCGAGCCCGTCTCCGCCCTGTTCGCCGACGAGCCGGACCCGTTCACCGCGGGTGTAGGCAGTCAAGCCGTCATGGACGTCGTCAGGCACCGTTATGACGTGCCGGTGCAGTGGCGGACCGTGACGGCGCTGACAGGATGGTTGTCGGGTCGGCACGGACAAGCCCATCGAAGTCGGCCGCCCGGATCAGCACGATCCGAGCGGCCGAATCCCTGCGCGGCCTCGATCACGACGTAGCCGCGGCGCCGACACTCCTGGAGGTCTTCCCGCAGCTCACGGAGCACCAACTCGTCGAGATCCTTCGGCAGCTGGCAACCACAAGGGGCCTCGCCGCCACCACCCGGTCCGGGAACACATCGCAACTCCGGCGGCACCCGGCCGCCCCCCCCCGCCCCCGCCCGGCCGCCCGGGCCCCTTCCTGGCGGGCCCCCAAAGGGCGGCCGGGCCGCCCCCCCCCAACAACCCCCCGGGGGGGGTGGGGGGGTTTTTTGTTTGGGGGCGGGTTGTGGACCGGGGGGGGGGCCCGGTGGGGGGGGGGGGGGGGGGGGTTGTCCCCGGCGGTGGTGGGGGGGGGGGGTGGGCCCGGGGGGGGGGGGGGGCCCCGGGGGGGGGGGGGGCCCGGGCCCGGGGCCCGCGGGGGGGTCCTCGCCGGGGCCGGCGAGCCGGGCCGACAAACAACTCCGCGGCGGGGTTTTGTCTTTTTTTTGGGGGGGGGCGGGGGGGTAGGAACCGGGGGCGGGCCCCGTGGGTCGGCGGCCCGGGGGGTGGGGTGGTTCTCCCGGCCGTTGTCGGGCGGGGGGGTTGGGCCCGGTGGGGGCGTCGTGCGCGGGCGGGGCGGGGCGGGGCCTTCGGGCGGCTTGCGTCGGCGGGGGGGTGTCCTCGTCGCCGGGTGGCGGCGCGGGGGGATTCAGCGACTCGTTGGTTATCTTGAGCCACTGGCCGGGCTGGTGCCTTGACCTGCGGTTTTTCGTGCTGGACGTGTCCGGGACGAGGGTGTTCGGGGGCGTGTCCGGGCTCGTCGTCAGGGGCGGTTTTCGAGTGGGTCTCGGGCGTGTCGCGCGCGCTGGTCGCCGAGGGCTTGGGCGAGGGCGTGCCGCAGTTGCTGGTTGTCGGCCTCCAGTTCGCCGATCCTTTGGTGTGCGAGTTGCAGGCGTTGCCTGAGGGAGCTGTCGCTGGCGGCCTGCCGGGCGGGCACGGCAGGGACTGTCGTCCGCCGTGGGCGTTCCGCGCGGATCTGGGCGAGCAGGTCGGCCTGGGTGTACAGCCAGGATCGGGATACCCCGGCGCGCTGCGCGAGCACGCTGACCGTGATGGTCTGCTCGGTGGTGGCCAGGTGCCGCAGGGTGCTGACGGCACGGCGACGGGTCTGCTCCGCGCGGGAGCGGGCGGCCTTGGCGAGGTGGCGGCTGTTGTCAGCTCTCATCGTTCTCCTCGGGGTGTTCGAGCGCGGTGATGATCGACTCGAGGTTGCTCAGCACGTCCTGGTTCATCTGGGCCACTCGGGTCCGGCCTTGGGCCTCGGCGCGGGTGATCAGTTCGATGACCTGGGCGCGGTGCTCGCGGTGAGCGGGCAGGTGGGTCGCGGTGGTCAGGAACATCGGGCAGGTCAGGCACGCGTTGGCGTGGGGACATGCCTTGTGGATCGGCAGGGCGCAGTGCCCGTTGGGCAGTGCCTGGGTCGCGGCGGCGAGGCGGTGACCGGTCCAGGCGGCGTCGGCCAGCGGGCTGCCCGGTTCGCTGGGGATGGCGGCGCCGGTGATGTCGACCTTGCGGGCGGCGTCCCAGTGCCGGCGGACGGTGTCGTCGTGCAGCCTGGCGTAGTGGGCCGTCATCTGTGACGAGTCGTGGTCCAGGATGCGGCGCACGACCTCTTGGGGCACGTCCCGGTTGATCAGTCGAGTGCCCAGGGTGTGCCTCCACTGGTGCGGGGTCAAGTGCACGCGATGGGCGTGTTCGTCTCGTACGTCGAGGGATTCGAGCCACCGATACAACGCGGCCCGGTAGGTGGAGGTGCTCAGCGGGATGGCCCGGTCGGGGTTCTTCGTCGGCCGCGGGAACAGCACCGGCGGCGCGGTGGCCTCGGCGGTGAGGCGTGCCTGTTGGGCACGAATCAGGGTGTGCAGTTCCTCGTCGAGGGGGACGAGGGCCTCACGGTTCATCTTGTGGTTGACGTAGCGCAGGTAGGGCGCGCCTTTGGGGTCGGTGACCAGGCAGTCGTAGGACAGCCTGGTCGCGTCGCCGACGCGCAGCCCGCAGCGGATCAGGATCAGGGTGATCACCGCCCCGGCAGGGTCGGACCAGGCCGCGATCGCGGTCGGCGCCTCGAGCTGGGCCATCACATGCTCGGCCACCGCGCGCGGCCCGCGCTGCGGGCGGGGCGGGTTGTCGTCGGTGAACAGGGCCGCGGTCGGGTGCAGCGGCGCCCAGCCCCGCTGCCGGACGGCCTCGAGGAAGCCGCGCAGCTGCCCGATGTGGACCTGGCGTCGGTGGGCGGTTGGGACGCCGGTGGAAAGGTCGGCCAAGTAGCCCTCGAGCACGACCCGGGTGAGCGCCTGCGGAGCGTCGATCCGTGCCTGCTGCAGGTAGCCGGCGAGCCGGGTCACCGCGGTCAGGCCGCGGCGGACGGCCTCGAGCCCGACACCGGTGGCCAGCCGTTGCCGGGTCCACCGTTTGGTCGCCTCACGCAGCCACGGCTGGGCGATCCGGGTGAAGTCGAGGGTGAGGTTGCCGGGATAGCCGAGCCGGCGCAGCTGCCATACCTCGCGCGGGTACTCGGCCACCCAGCCGCTGCCGGCGGCGAGGTCGGCGACCCGTTGATGGGCGTACACGAGCAGGCCACGGCCGTTGCTGTCGCGTCGCCCGGACGCGGTGAACGCCTTACGCCAGGACCGCTCGTCCCCGTCGCGCAGGCTGGGAACGTCGGCCTCGAGCAGGAACGACACGAGGCGCCCTACGACCTCCGGAGGTGTCCGGCTGGCACGCTCGTCGTGCCGACACTGGATGACGTAGGCCAGCTCCCAGCGCAGCGGCTCAGGCAGCCGGGCCAGGACGATCACCTGGTCCGAGGGAACCCGGAGCGCGGCGAACTCACGAGCGAACACCACCGGGTCCGGGCGCCCGTTCGCGCGCCACGTGCTGTGGTGGGCGTGACATAACGGCCCGGCCGCTTGCGGCCACAACAAGCATCCCGGGACGTGGCACGCCTCGGCGACCGGCGCCTTGATCGGCGGTGGCCCCGCGGCGAGCCACTGCTCGAAGTCGGGGCGCCCGGAACGTTCCCACCCTTGAGCATGTAACTGGCACAGACCTTTTCGTGCTACCCCGTACCCGCACGCCTCGACCCGGCAGGCCCGGTTCGGGCGCTGACGTGCCCAGCCCGGATCGGTGCTCGCAACGAACTCGTCCACATCGGGCCGGCCCGCCTTGGCCCACCGGTGGTGGTGCCCGGCGCACATCCCGTGCCCGCGGGCCAGCCGCTGACAGCCTTCGACCAGGCATGGCCCCGCGGAGTAGGCCGGGTCGTTCACGCCGACCACGATCCGGTCGGCCGCGAACTCCGGCCGCAGCGCCGTGCGGACCCGAGCCGTCCACGCTGCCTCGCTGCCGCGGCCGGTGCGTAGCGGCAGCACGATAGCCGAGGTCACGACACGTCCTCGGTCAGCACACCGGCACGGGTGAGCGCGGCCCGGGTGTCGGCCACGGTCAGGTGCGCGTACGTGCTCGAGGTCGTGGCCACCGACGCGTGCCCCAGCAGTGAGGAGACGACCTCGACCGGCACATCGGAGCGCAACAGCCCGGTCGCGTACGTGTGCCGCAGCCAGTGCGGGTCGAAGTCGATCCCGGTCCGGGCACGCAGCCGCCGGACCAAGTCGTACACCGCCGCGTACTTCAGCGGTGAACCGACGCGCCCACCCCACAGATTGACGAAGACGTAGTCACTGTCGAGCTCGCCGTACTCCTCGATCAGGTAGTCGGCGTAGCACCGGACCAGCGAGGCCGGGACCGGGATCGTCCGCGGGACCAACGATTTGGAGCGGGCCCGGTTGTCGTTGTCACGGGCGATCACCCGCACCTGCCGCTCGGCCGCGTCCCAGTCCTCATGCCGCAGCCCGAGCGCCTCACCGACTCGCATCCCAGTGCTCGCGAGCACCTCGAGCAGCAGCCGGTCCCGGCGCCGCTGGCACGCCCCGATCAGCGCCTCGACCTCCTGCCGGTCGAGGGTGCGCGGTGTGCGCCGTCCAGCCCGGACCCGCACCACCGGCGCGGCGACCGGCCTGGACTTGCTCACGTGGTGCAGGAACCCGCGAGCCCCGCCCCGCCGGCCCGCAGGGCGCCACACGCTCAACGCGGCGTGCACCGCAAGCCCGGACCGGCTCGCGTGCTGGTACATCGACCCGACCGCCGCGAGCTTGCGGTTGATCGTCGCAGCCGAACAATGCTCGCCCAGCGGCAGCACCGCCACCCCTGCGCCACGCGCTGAAGGTGGCAGCCGCAGCCACGCCACGAACGCCGCGACGTCCTCGACCGACACCGCGGCCCAGTCCAGCGCACGACCGGCGAGGAAGGCGAACCAGTCCCTCAGGTCATGGGCGTACGCCTTGACCGTGTTCGGCGACCGTCCCGCATCGGTCAAGAACGACAGGAACCGCTCGGCCGGCTCCACGAGCTGCCCGTCCTCACCGACCACCGTCCACGACTCACGCCGCGAGCCGGACACCACCACTCGAGCAACGAACACCGAACCTCCCACGACCATGCCTGCTGGACGGCTGCAGATAAGCACGTCCAGCACGCACGATGGGGGACCGATCCAGGCCATCGGCTACATCAACGACACCCTGAAGCTGGCTCAAGATAACGATCGCGTTCGTGGAGAACAGGACCCGGCGGATCTCGACGTCGTAGGCCAGGAACGGGGTGAACTCCTCCCACGCCGCGCGCCACAGCTTGGGGATCGCCGGGTACGGCTTGCCCCATTTCTCCTCGAGCTCTTCGAACGCCGCCCACGCCGCCTCCACGGTGGGTGCGGTGTAGATCGCCCGCAGGTCCTTGGCGAGGTGGTCCCAGTACTTGCGCGAGGCGTACCGCAGCGTGGCCCGGATCAGGTGGATCACGCACGCCTGCACGATGGCCTGGGGGAAGACCGCGGCCACGCTGTCGGGCAGGCCTTTGAGGCCGTCACACACGACGAAGAACACGTCGGCCACGCCACGGTTCTTCAGATCGGTCAGCACGTTCATCCAGAACTTCGCGCTCTCGCCACCGCCTTTTCCGGCCCACAGCCCGAGCACGTCGCGTCGCCCGTTCAGGTCGACCCCGATCGCGGCGTAGTACGGCTGGTTGCCGACCTGCCCGTCACGGACCTTGACGTAGATCGCGTCGATGAAGATCGCCGCGTACACCGCGTGCAACGGCCGTGAGGACCACGCCTGCATCTCCTCCACGACCTTGTCGGTGATCCGCGAGACCGTGTCCTTGCTGATCGACGCGCCGTACACCTCAGCGAAGTGCGCGCTGATCTCCCCGGTGGTCAACCCCTTCGCGAACAACGAGATCGCGACCGCGTCGACGTCGTTGAGCCGCCGCTGCCGCTTCTTGACGATGACCGGCTCGAACGTGCCCGCCCGGTCGCGCGGGACCTCGATCATCACCTCCCCGGCCGCGTCGGTCAGGACCGTCTTGGGCCGGGTCCCGTTGCGGATGTTCACCGCGCCACCCTCGGGCGCCTGGTGCTTGGCGTGCCCGAGATGGTCGGTGATCTCCTCCTCCAGCGCAGCCTCGAGCACGGTCGCGGTGATCGACTTCAACAGGCCCTCCGGGCCGGTGATGTCCTCACCCCGACCCCGAGCCGCCTTCACCAGCTGCGCGATCGCAGCCTTCTCCGCCGCGGACGCCTCGGCAACCACGACTACACCGACCCCGGGGCCGGCCTGGCTGCGTACTCCGCCGCCTTCCCCCACGTGCCGACCGACGACGACCCCCAAGGCCGGTGGTACGACCAGACGATCGGGGACATCACCGTCTTCGTGCTCGACAGCGAGGCCCCACCGCAACACCAGGTCACCCAGCAACGGTGGCTCGAGGACACGCTCACCGAGGCCGCCGCCACCGCGCCCGACACGTGGCGCCTCGTCGTCTTCCACCGCCCCGCCCACTCGTCCGGCCACCACGGCTCGCACGCCCCCATGCAGGAGGCAGGCCGGCTGGGAGCTTCAGGACTGGGGCGCCGACCTGGTCCTGAACGGTCACCAGCACATCCATGAGGACGTCCTCGTCGACGGCCTGCACCACGTGACCGCCCCGACCGGGGCCCTCGGCACCGTCCGCGAGTGCCCGGCCGAGCTCGTCCCGCAGAGCCGGGTCTGCATCGAGGGCGCTGGAGCGCTGCGGCTGACCGCCACTTCACAGACCCTCCACGTCGAGCTCCACCTCGCCGACGCCCCCGACACCGCCGCCGACCGGATCACGCTGCACCGCTGAGCCGGGCACCAGCCGTCCACACGCCACGACGGATGTGTCCCGACCCGGCCACCGTGTGAGGATCGACGCATGACGGAGCACGCCCACGACCATGCACCCGGCCCGCTCGCCGACGCCAGCGTCCGCCGCGCCGGCCCGAACGACGCGGCGGCCGTCGGGCTGGTCCAGGAGGCGGTCTGGGCCGAGACCTACGCCCCCCGCGTCCCTGAGCACATCGCCGCCCAGTTCACCTCGGCCGGCTTCGCGAGCGTCTGGCGCCGCTCTCTCGCCAGCCCCCCGCCGGGCGTGTGGACGCTGCTCGTCGCGTGCGCCCGCGAGCAGGTCGTCGGGTATGCGGCGGTCGGCCCCTCCCAGGACCGCGACGGAGAGGCGACGACGGGTTCCCTGATGGAGATCGGCGTGCACCCGAAGGGGCGGCGCAGCGGCCACGGCTCCCGGCTGCTCAACGCCGCTGCCGACATCCTGCGCGAGGCCGGGGCGACCGACCTCACCGCGTGGCTGCCCGCCGACGCCGAGGCGACCCGGGCGTTCTTCGACCAGGCCAACCTCCACCCGGACGGCGCCTACCGCGACCGCGGCGTCGCCGAGGACGTCACGGTGCGCGAGATCAGGGTCGCCGCCAGCCTGGAGCCGCCCTCGGATCCCAGCCGGCCCTGACGGCATGAGGGGCGCCGGCGAGGATCGACCCCTGACAATCCCCGTCGATCCCCGCCCGAATCCCTATCCGGTCGCCGGGATTGTCAGGGACGCTCCCCGACGCGAGCTCGGTCAGAGCGCGGACAGACTGATCTCAACGCGCCACCCGGGCGACGATCGGAAGTCCGAAAGGGCCTCCCAACGAGAGAGGAAGACCCTTATGGCGAACGGCAACGACAACAGCCTCGGCACCCAGGTCATCGTCGATGACACCTTGAACACCGACAACTCGGTCAACACCGAGACCGATGTCGAGCCGAGGTCGAGGACTCCTTCAACACCGACAACTCGACCACCACCGAGACCGATGTCGAGCTCGACGTCGAGGGCGAGGACTCCTTCAACGACAACCCCGCCAACACCGTCGACAACTCCGACAACTCCGTCGACAACTCCGTCGACAACTCGGTCGAGAACGAGGCCGACGACTCCTTCAACACCGACGTCGAGATCGAGGAGTCGTTCAACACCGACAACTCCGTCGAGAACGAGGCCGAGGACTCCTTCAACGACAACTCGGACAACTCGACCGAGAACGAGGACTCGTTCAATACGGACAACTCGGACAACTCGATCAACACGGACATCGAGGTCGAGCTGGAGGACTCGTTGAACGACAACACCGACAACTCGGTGCGCAACCAGGACTCCTTCACCACCACGAGCTCGTTCAACACCCAGACGCTGAACGACCACTCCACCACGGTCGGCATCCGTCAGTACCAGGCCGGCTTCGGAGGCGACTTCAACTTCGGTCTCGGTGGCGGTGCCATGGCCGCAGGCGGCGGCTGGGGCAAGCACGGCGCCTCTGGTGCTGACATGGAGGTCGACCTCGACAACCGCGTCATGCAGCTGGACCAGTCGGTGAACCAGGCCATCAGCACCGAAGGTGGCCCCGGCGGTGGCAACGTCGGCCAGGTGTTCGGCCAGAACGCGACGGTCAGCTTCGGTGACGGCTCCAACGCCGCCGGACGCGACGTGAACATCGACAACTCGGAGCTCGACCTCGAGGTCGGGGACATCAACATCGGCAACACCGACATCTCGACGAGGATCAACGACTCCTTCAACGACTACTCCACCGAGATGGACATGGAGTGGGACCTCGAGATCGAGGACTCCTTCAACGACCAGTCCACGAACACCGAGGTGGAGGTGGAGGTCGACGACTCGTTCACCAGTGAGGTGGATGCGGCGTTCGACAACTCGCTCGAGTGGGAGAACAGCGGCAACATCTTCAGCCCGGGCGCCGGCACCACCGGCGGAGAGGCCGAGACGGAGTTCGACTTCTGATCATCACGCGCTGACATCCGGTGCCCGATCGCCCTCGCGGCGATCGGACACTAGGTGTTTAACTCGCAGGGGACGACGACCGATGGGGAGTACATGATGGGCAAGACGGCCGAAGGCACACGCAGCGACAGTGCCCTCACCCGTCGGCAGCGGCGTGAGCTCGACGGGTCCGGCGCCGCTGGCCCGGCCGAGGATCTGCTGAGACTGGCCGACGACCTGGCCGCGATGGCACAGGACACCAAGCGCGACGACCTCGTCCAACGCCTCGGGACCGCCGTCGAGCGGCTGCGCAGTCCGAACACCCGGGTGGTCGTCGTGGGGGAGTTCAAGCAGGGCAAGAGCAAGCTCATCAACGCGTTGGTCAACGCGCCGGTCTGCCCGATCGACGACGACATCGCCACGAGCGTGCCGACCATCGTCGGCTTCGGCCCTCGTCCGGCCGCGTCCATCGTCGCTCGCTCGGGAGACGAGATCGAGCGACACGAGATTCCCATCGATGAGCTGGCCCAGTACGTCTCCGAGTCGGGCAACCCGGGCAACTCGCGCCACCTTCTGGCGGGGAGGCAGCTGCTGGCGCGCGATTCTGCAGGGCGGACTCCAGCTGGTGGACACCCCGGTGTCGGGGAACGGAGTCCCAGAGCGCGTTGACGACGCTGTCGGGCCTGTCGACCGCGAGCGCAGTGATCATGGTCTCGGATGCCTCGCAGGAGTTCACCGAGCCGGAGGTGCAGCTGCTGCGCCATGCCATGCGCGTCTCGCCCAACGTGGCCACCGTCCTCGCCAAGACCGACCTCTACTCGCAGTGGCAAGACGTGCAGGACATCGACCGCCGCCACCTCCGTGAGATCGGCGAGGTGCCGCTCTTCGCCGTGTCCAGCAACCTGCGTCTGCGGGCCGCGCAGGAGCAGGATCGCGAGCTCAACGACGAGTCCGGGTTCCCGGCCCTGGTGGCGCACCTGCGCAGGGAGATCGTCGGGAGGGCCGAGCTGATAGCGGTGCGAAGTGCCGTCCACGATCTCGGCTTCGTCGTCGCCCAGATGGAGCTCGCCGCACGAAGTGAGCTGAGCGCCCTCCTCAACCCGGAGGACAGTGCCCGCCTGCTCGCGGAGCTGGATCGCGCCAAGGCGCGGTCGGAGGAGTTCAAGAGCCGCTCGTCGAAGTGGAACGTCCGCCTCGGCGACGGCATCACCGACCTCATCGCCGATATGGAGCACGACCTGCGGGATCGTCTTCGAAGAGTGCAGCGGGAAGCGGAGCAGGCCATCGACGAGGGAGACCCGGGACCCATCTGGGACCAGATCTCTCAGTGGCTGGACGAGCGGATCGCCAGCGCGGTCTCCGGAGACGTTCATCTGGACCGAGGAACGGTCCCACTGGCTCGTCGAGGAGGTCGCCGAACTGTTCCTCGCCGAGGAGGTCGAGATTCCGCTGATCGCCGTCGGGAACACCGACGGTGTCCTCGACCAGGTGCAGCGGCTTCCCGGGTTTGAGCCGGGGCACCTCTCCGCCGGAGAGAAGATCTACATCGGCGTCCGCGGCTCGTACGGCGGCGTGCTGATGGCGGGCCTGGCCACCGGTCTGATCGGCCTGTCCCTGATCAATCCCCTGTCGCTCCTCGCCGGCGTGCTCGTCGGTCGGCGGGCCTACCGCGAGGACGCCGCCAACCGACTCAACCGTCGGCGCTTCGAGGCCAAGAACATCGTGCGCCGGCACGTCGACGAGGTGACCTTCCAGGTCGCCAAGGTGCTGCGCGATCGTCTCAGGGTCGTCCAGCGGACCGGACGTGACCATTTCGGGGCCATCGCGGACGAGATGCACCGCTCCCTCGCGGAGGCCACGCTCGCGGCCAAACAGGGGCCGTGCGCGGCAGGAGGACGACAAGAAGCGCATTGCGTGGTTACGCGGCCACATCCAGCAGCTCGAACGAGTCAAGGCCGAGCTTCCCGCCCTCCGCCGGCGACCGCCGATGTCGTCGTCCGATGAGTGTGCCGTCGAGGTCGCCGTGCGCGACCTCTCGGACACCGCCCGCGCTCTACGGGGCGATGCTCCTGCGCAGCTGATGATCTGGAGCGTCGTCTCGCAGAGCCGCTGCGGTTGGCGATCGCGGGCATCGTCAAGGCGGGCAAGTCCACGCTGCTGAACGCGATCGTGGGTGAGCGTGTCGCGGCAACGGACGCCGGCGAATGCACTCGCCTCGTCACGTGGTACCGGCATGCCACCACCCGGTCGGTCAGCGTCGTCGCGCGAGACGGCACCTCCAC
>JADJIB010000011.1 GCA_016707175.1 Candidatus Phosphoribacter hodrii | reverse complement strand
ACCCAGGAGATGACGGTATCGAGGTCGTGGGGCCGTTCGACCTGCTCGATCGGCAGGGCGCCCCGGTAGGCGACATAGCCGGAGGCGATCGGCTCGGATGCGCCGTGGATCGCTTCGCGCAGGTGGGAGCGCAACCCGTCGGCCGCGATGACGGCGCGGGCGGCATACTCGCTGCCGTCGGAGCAGACAACGCGCGTCTCCCCTCCCACGGTCTCGGTGCGCACGACCGCCTTGCCGTTCTCCAGCACGACGCCGGCGGAGCGGGCGGCCTGCAGCAGCACGTCGAGCAGGTCGCCGCGGTGGACGACGAGATAGGGCGAGCCGAAGGTGCGCAGGAACCGGTCACCGAGGTCCGCCGAGACCAGGCCCTCACCCGTGCGGGCATCCGCGACGACGATCCGGGCGGGTGCGACACCGACGTCGAGCACGGCGTCGAGCACCCCGAGCCGGCGCAGGATGCCGGTCGCATTGGGAGCCAACTGCAGGCCCGCGCCCACTTCGGCGAAGCGCTCGGCGCGTTCGAGAACGCGCACGGTGCGCCCGTCGCGAGCCAGAGCAAGGGCAGTCGTCAACCCGCCGATGCCGCCTCCGACGACGACGATCTCGCGTGCGGACCCAGTCGTCCCCTCGCCCATCGCGTGCCTCCTTGCCAGCGGGTTAATAGTTACACTCTAGAAAGGTTGAGATTGTCAAGGAATGGACTAGCGGCGGTTTTCCGTCGTGCGGAAACCGCCGCCCGCTGTCGGCCGGACGGCCGGCTTGCTAGCGTGACCCGCACTGGCGCAGCGACGAGGAGGCGATGTGAAGGCGACCCAACTCACCGCGTTCGACGCGTCCTTCCTGGCCCTGGACACCAACATCAGCGTGGGTCACGTGACGTTGCTGTCGCTGCTGGACCGCGAGGTCTCCCCCGACGAGTTGTTCCACCAGATCGAGGCCCACCTGCACCTGGCACCGATGCTGCGCCGCAAACTGCGGGCACCCTCACTCATCGTGGGGCGACCGTGGTGGGTCGATGACCCCGACTTCGACCTCGATGACCACCTCACCTTCACCGACCTGGGTGGTCACGCCGACGAGGCCGCGATGTGCGCCGAAGCCGTCCGCTTCTCCCGCCTGCACCTGGACCGCTCCCGACCCCTCTGGGAGCTGCTGCTCATCGGCGGGATGGCCGACGGCACCGGGGCGTTGGTGTCGAAGATCCACCACTGCGCGGTCGACGGTGTGGGCAAGCGGGACCTGCTGTCTTTGCTGTTTGGCACCGAGAGCAGCCTTGACCCGCACCGGCGGTGGCGGCCCGACGGTGGGCCCGGCCAGTTGTCCCGCATCACCCATCGGGTCACCGAAGCCACCGAACGCACGGGCGCTGCCCTGCGTCTGGAGTTCCAGGCCGTGACGGCTGCCCCCGCCGCCGTGCTCAAGGCGACGCGCGACACGGTCACCCGACTGGCAGACGGGCTCGAGCGCTTCGTCGAGGGTGCCGAGAGCGTCGAGGCCGAGCCCGCCTGGGCCCGGGTCGGCTCGCCGCCCGCGACCCCGTTCAACGCGGCGATCACCGCCGAACGCGCGTGGGCCTGGATGCCGATGCCGGTGGCCGCGAGTTCCGCGCTGCGACGCGCGACGGGCAGCACCCTCAACGACGTCCTCATGGCGGCGACGGCCGGTGCCCTGCGGGACTGGCTTGCCGAGAACGACGCCTTGACGACGGACCCTCTGATCGCCATGGTCCCCATGTCGATCCGCGGCCAGGGCCACAGCGTCGGCAGCAACCAGATCATGCTCACGTTGTGTCCCCTGCCGACCCACCTGGACACCCCCCGCGAACGGCTGGCCTTCGCTCACTCAGCCATGGACCATGCCAAGGCGACGCCGACCTACCCCTCGACGTTGATGTCCGACCTGGCCGCCGTGGCCGGCCCGACGGTGACCCAACTGCTCACCCAGGCCGCCGCCATGGTGCGGCTCGCCGACCGTGTCCAGTTGCCGTTCAACCTCATGGTCTCGAACGTGCCAGCGCCGGCCCGTGAGTTCATCGTCGGTCGCGGCGCCCGGGTGATCGGCTCGTTCCCGTTCCCTCCGTTGTCCGACGGCATGGGCCTGTCGGTGTGCGCCCAGGGCTATCCGGGGGCTTTGGACATCGGCATCGGGTCGTGCTCGGACCTGCTGCCCGACCCATGGCGGGTTCGCGACCTGCTGGAGCAGGCCCACGACGACCTCATCGCGTCGGCCTAGCGTCGGTCCCCCGTGCTCTTCGGGCCGGTGCCCCCAAGATCGCCGCTCTTTCCGTTGGTCGAACCTCCCTCGACCTTCGGAAGGGCCGGTCAGTGCGCGGTCAGTGCGCGGCAAACCGACCCTGAGCGGCCCGGATCCGGGCGACCCGGCGACGGGCCAGCACCTGGTCGAGGGCGAAGCGAGACTCGGCGGTGTCGCCGACCAGGCGCCGTTGCAGAGCGGCCGTGAGCGTGACCCGACGGATGGTGTGCGGAGTGAAGCCGAGCCGGGCAAAGAACCGGTTCGAGTCGCGCACCGCCGACGGCACACTGCAAGCGATCTGGTCGGCGCCGTGCCGATCGGCGAAGGTTGCCACGGCCGTCATCAGCGCCCGCGCGACACCCTTCTTGCGGGCATCCTTGGCGACATAGATCTGATCGACCGACACACACGCCGCATCGCTGAACGGGTTGAGCGAGCAGTCGCTAAGCACGACGTAACCGACGGCCGCACCGTTGAGGTATGCCGCGAACGCGACGGTCTCAGGCCGCAGCAGGGCGGCCCGGACCACGTCAGCCGTCACCCGGCGAAGCCCCAACTCGGTCGGGGCCCGCTCTTCGCGCTGTTGCGCCCAAAGGTCGCAGACGACATCCACCGAGCGTTCGTCGACCCGACGAACCAGGGCTTGGGGGGCCTGGGGAGCTGACACCGATGTCCTTCCACGAACGCGCGACCGGTGTCTGGCCCCTGACCGGTGAGAGCCTCTCGGCCCAAGTTGACTCACTGTGTTCCCGCTGATGACGCACTTTGTTCCCGCTGACAACCGACTCTAATACTCCTCGGCACCCACCGGTACCCCCGGGTTGGGCGCTGCGACAGCCGCTCTCACGCGACCCATAGGGTGTGGGCCATGCATGTCGCCTTCCCGGGCCTGGGCACGGTCATCAACATCGTCGCGGTCGTGGCCGGTGCGCTGTTGGGCATGTGGGTCGGGCACCGGATCCCCGAGCGCACCCGATCGGTCGTCACCGACTGCCTTGGCCTGACGACGCTGCTCGTCGCCGGGCTGTCAACGGTCTCGGTCACCGATGCCGCGTTGCGCGACGCTGTCGGCCCGGGAGTGCCCGTGCTCGTCGTCCTCGGCTCGTTGCTCATCGGGTCGATCACCGGGTCCACGCTGCGCATCGAGGAACGGCTGGCCGGGTTGGCCGGCATCCTGCACGAACGAACCGCCCGTCGTCGCGGCGGCCCGGCGACCAAGGCCGACACCGGCACCAGCGCAGCCGCCGCCGGCGATCAGACCGGCACCACCGACGCGGTCGGGGACGCCGAAACGCACGCCGATGCCGATGCCGCCCGGGAGCGGTTCATCGAGGGGTGGCTCAGCGCGTCATTGTTGTTCTGTGTCGGCCCGTTGGCCATCTTGGGCAGCCTGTCCGACGGCCTGGGCCGGGGCATCGACCAACTCACCCTCAAGTCGGTGCTGGACGGGTTCGCCGCCTTAGCCTTCGCGTCGTCGTTCGGCGTGGGCGTGCTGCTCTCGGCCGTCTCGGTGGGGGTCGTCCAAGGCTTGTGGACGGTGCTCGGCGTGGTCCTCGGCTCCTTGCTCCCCGACGCCCACATCGCCGCGCTGACCGCGACCGGCGGGTTGTTGCTCGTCGGAATCGGACTGCGGCTGTTGCGGATCCGCGACGTGCCGGTCGGCGACATGCTGCCGGCCCTGCTTTTTGCACCCCTGCTGACGCAAGCGATCATCGCGCTGCGCTAGCCGCGCTCGCTGCGTTCGCCGCGCGAGCGGCACATCGCGTGGGCTGGGTTGCTCAGCCCTTGCTCGGCAGGCCTTCGACGACGAGGGTGGCTACTTCCTTCATCGACAGGCGTCGGTCCATCGCCGTCTTCTGGATCCACCGGAACGCGTCCGGCTCACTCACCTTGAGTGAGGTCATGAGCAGCCCCTTGGCCCGGTCGACCAGTTTGCGGGTCTCGAGTCGGTCGGCCAGGTCGGCGATCTCGGACTCGAGGGTGCGCAGTTGCGCCCAGCGGCTGGCGGCGACCTCGATGGCCGGCGTGAGGTCGGCCGACGTGAACGGCTTGACGACGTAGGCCATGACTCCGGCCTCGCTGGCTCGCTCGACGAGCTCCTTCTGCGAGAAGGCGGTCAGCATGACGACCGGCGCGAGTGACTCCTTGCCGATGATCGCCGCGGCGCTGATCCCGTCGAGCACCGGCATCTTCACGTCCATGAGCACCAGATCCGGACGCGCCTCGCGGACCAACTCGACGGCTGCCTCGCCATCGCCGGCCTCACCGACGACCTCGTAGCCCGCCTCGGCGAGCATCTCGACCAGGTCCATCCGGATGAGGGCTTCGTCCTCGGCCACGACGATCCGCAGTGCGCCGGATCGGTCCGGCGACGGGGATTCCGGTGGGGCGGGCGTCGGGATCGTCATGGCCAGATCCTACCGAGCCTGCGCAACGCCGATTGACCCAGTCCAGGACCCCGCGGATGACTTGGCGGCCTCGTCCTCGCGGGTGTGCGCAGGCAACCCCGGTCCGGACGAGTGGGCGGGCAGCCGGGCCTCACGGCCGCCGCGTCCACCACGATCGCAACTACCCAAGCTCAACGACACATCTCAAGAACACAACGGTGCCGGGAGGGGGATTCGAACCCCCACGCCCTTGCGAGCAGAGCATTTTGAGTGCCCCGTGTCTGCCATTCCACCACCCCGGCTGGGTGCCCGAGAAGCATACCCACAGCCTCCCCCACACCAACAAACCGCTCAGGTATGCCGCGTGGCCGGGCCGCGCGGCATACCTGAGTCGTCGTGCGCTACTGGACCGAACGAACCGGCTCGGCGCCGGGGTGCGAGTGGAAGAAGGGGTTGCCGTGGCCGGTGTCGCCGGCGACCCGCAGCACGCGCATCATGTTCGTCGAGCCGGGGATTCCGGGCGGGGAACCGGCCACCATGACGATGAGGTCACCCTCGACACAGCGGCCTTCGGCGAGCAGGGCCTGCTCGACCTGCTCGGCCATCTGGTCGGTGTGCTCGACACTCGGGCCGAGGTAGGTCTCGATGCCCCAGACCAGTGCCAACTGGCTGCGCGTCGCGGGGCTGGAGGTGAAGGCCAGCATGGGGATCTTGGAGCGGAACCGCGCCAACCGCTTGGCCGAGTCGCCGGTTGAGGTGAACGTCACGAGGTACTTCGCGTTGATCAACTCACCGACCTCGAAGGCGGCCAGCGTGACCGCCCCCCGATGGTCCGCGGCTGGCCGTGCAGCGCCGCAAGACGCTCCAGGCCGTGCTCCTCGGTGTTCTCGATGATCCGGGCCATGGTGCGCACTGCGTCGATGGGCCACGCGCCCACGCTCGTCTCGCCCGAGAGCATCACCGCATCGGCCCCGTCGAGGATCGCGTTGGCCGCGTCGCTGGCCTCGGCCCGGGTCGGTCGCGAGTTCTCGATCATCGACTCGAGCACCTGGGTGGCGACGATGACGGGCTTGGCCCGGTTGCGCGCCAACTCGACGGCGCGCTTCTGCACGAGCGGCACCTGCTCCAGCGGGAGTTCGACGCCCAGGTCGCCACGGGCCACCATGAGCCCGTCGAAGACCTCAAGGATCTCCGGGAGGTTCTCGACGGCCTGCGGCTTCTCGATCTTGGCGATGACCGGCAGCCGGACCCCGACCTCGTCCATGATCGCGTGGACGTCCTCGATGTCGGCGGCCGAGCGGACGAACGACAGCGCGATCATGTCGGCCCGCAGGGACAGTGCCCAGCGCAGGTCGGCCTTGTCCTTATCCGACAGTGCGGGGACGCTCACGGCGACGCCGGGCAGGTTGATGCCCTTGTTGTTCGACACCGCACCGCCCTCGACGACCTCGGTGTGGATGTCGGTGTCGGTCACCTCCACGGCGCGCAGGGTGACCTTGCCGTCGTCGATGAGCAACAGGTCACCGGGGTGAACGTCGCCAGGCATGCCCTTGTAGGTCGTGCTCACCCGCGACTGATCGCCGGGCACGTCGAGGGTCGTGATCGTGAAACGCTCGCCCACCTTGAGGATCACTGGGCCGTCGGCGAACCGACCGGTGCGGATCTTCGGACCCTGCAGGTCGACAAGGATCCCGACGGCCCGCCCGGTCTCGTCGGAGGCCTGGCGTACCGCCCGATAGACCTTCTCGTGCGCGGAGTACTCCCCGTGGGAGAGGTTGAGCCGGGCTATGTCCATTCCCGCGAGGACAAGTTCCCGGATCCGGGCTGGGCTGGAGGTGGCAGGGCCAAGAGTGCAAACGATTTTAGCGCGACGCATGTCGAGCAACCTTAGGGGTTAGTGAAGCGGAGCGGGGCCAGGTATGCCGGTCCCGGCAGGTCTGATCCGGATCAGACCCCTGTTCTGATCCGGATCAGACTCGACTTGTGCGAGATATGCGAGATATGTGGAGAGTTGGTGGTCGACCGGGTCAGGCGAGCAACTGTCGGTCGGTCGGGTTGATCGGTCGAGGCAACTGGCTGGGGTTCCCCGTCAGCCAGGCGTCGACCCCGTGCGCTGCCGAGCGGCCCTCGGCAATGGCCCAGACGATGAGGGACTGACCTCGACCGGCGTCACCGGCGACGAAGACGCCCGGCACCGAGCTCATGTAGCTGCCGTTGCGCACGACGTTCGAGCGCTCGTCCAGGTCGACGCCCAACTGCTCGAGCAGCCCCTCGCCCTGTGGGCCGAGGAAGCCCATGGCCAGCAGGACCAACTGCGCCGGCAACTCCCGCTCGGTGCCCGGCACCGGCTCGAACCGGCCGTTGGACAACGCGACGTCGGTGACCCGCAGCGCCTTGACCGACCCGTCCGCCTCGCCGACGAACTCGACGGTCGACACGGCATACACCCGCTCGCCGCCCTCCTCGTGCGCGGAGGCGACGCGGAAGATCATCGGGTAGGTGGGCCACGGCTGCCCCGCCGGGCGCTCCTCCGGCGGCTGCGGCAGGATCTCCAGCGACGTCACCGACCGCGCGCCCTGGCGCAGTGCGGTGCCGATGCAGTCGGCGCCGGTGTCGCCGCCGCCGATGACGACGACGTCCTTGCCGGTCGCGAGGATCTGACCCGCGACGGTCTGCCCCAGCGCGGCACGGTTGCCTTGCGGGAGATACTCCATGGCCTGGTGTATGCCGCTCAGCTCGCGCCCGGGGACGCTCAAGTCACGCGGGACGGTCGCCCCGATGGCCAGCACCACGGCGTCGTAGCGGGCCTTCAACTGCTCACCGGTGAGGTCCTCGCCGACAGCAACACCGGTGCGGAACCGGGTGCCCTCGGCCTCCATCTGGGCGATCCGACGCTCGACGATGGACTTCTCCATCTTGAACTCGGGGATGCCATAGCGCAGCAGCCCCCCAGCCTTGTCGGCCCGCTCGAAAACGGCGACCGTGTGACCGGCCCGGGTGAGCTGCTGGGCGGCTGCCAGGCCCGCAGGACCCGAGCCGACGACGGCAACGGTCTTGCCGGACAACCGCTCGGGTGCCTGCGGCAACACCCCGCCCCAGGCGAAGGCCTGCTCGACGACGGTGACCTCGACCTGCTTGATCGTCACGGCGGGCTGGTTGATCCCCAGGACGCAGGCGGTCTCGCACGGTGCCGGGCACAACCGCCCGGTGAACTCGGGGAAGTTGTTGGTCGCGTGCAGCCGCTCGATCGCGTCGCGCCACCGCCCCTTCCACGCCAGGTCGTTCCACTCGGGGATGAGGTTCCCGAGCGGGCATCCGTTGTGACAGAACGGAATCCCACAGTCCATGCAGCGACCGGCCTGGCGCTGCAACTGGTGGATGTCCTGGTCCTCGTAGACCTCACGCCAGTCCTGCAACCGGATCGGCACGGGACGACGGGTGGGCAACTCGCGTTCGCGAGTGTTGAGAAAGCCTTGGGGGTCAGCCACGGGACGCCTCCATGATTCGGTTCCACACCTCGGTGCCGTCCGGGTCCAGGCCCTCGGCCTGGGCACCGGCGCGCACGTCGAGGACCCGCTGGTAGTCGCGGGGGACGACGACGGTGAAACGGGACTGTTCCTGCTCCCAGTTGGCCAGGAGCCGGGTCGCCACCGCCGATTCGGTCCACTGCACGTGCGCCTCGAGGATCTCCCGAACCGCGTCGACATCGCCGGGGCGCAGCGGGGCCAGGTCGACGAGCTCCGCGTTGACCAGCTCGCGGCGCAGGTCCAGCACGTAGGCCAACCCGCCCGACATGCCCGCGGCGAAGTTGCGCCCGGTGGTGCCGAGCACGACGACCCGACCACCGGTCATGTATTCGCATCCGTGGTCACCGACGCCTTCGACGACCGCCGTCGCGCCAGAGTTGCGGACACAGAAGCGCTCGCCGGCTCGACCACGCAGGTAGATCTCGCCAGCCGTCGCGCCGTAACCGATGACGTTGCCGGCAATGACGTTCTGCTCGGCCTTGAGCGGCGCCCGACGGTCCGGACGCACGACGAGCCGTCCACCCGAGAGGCCCTTGCCGAGGTAGTCGTTGGTGTCCCCCACCAGCTTGAGGGTGACCCCCGCGGGCAGGAACGCACCGAAGGACTGACCGCCGGACCCGGTGAGCGTGAGCTCGATGGTGCCGTCGGGCAGGCCGTGTGGGTGTGCCGACGTGACCGCGTGTCCGAGCATCGTCCCCACGGTGCGGTTGACGTTGCGGACCGCGATCGACCCGCGCACCTGCTCGCCGTCGTCGATGGCCGGTCGGGCCATCGCCACGAGCTGGTTGTCCAGCGCCTTCTGCAGTCCGTGGTCCTGCGACACGCTCTGGTATGCCGTGCCGCCACTGGGGTCGACGACCTCGGCGAGGATGGGACGCAGGTCCATCCCACTGGCCTTCCAGTGCGAGACCGCCCGGTCGGTGACCAGGGAACGAACCTGACCGATCGCCTCCTGCAGGGTCGGGTAACCCAACTGCGCGAGGTATTCGCGGACCTCCTCGGCGATGTACTCGAAGAAGGTCTCGATGAACTCCGGCTTGCCGGAGAAGCGGGCTCGCAGCTCCGGGTTCTGGGTCGCCACGCCGACCGGGCAGGTGTCCAGGTGGCAGACGCGCATCATCACGCAGCCGCTGACCACCAGGGGTGCGGTGGCGAAGCCGAACTCCTCGGCGCCCAGCAGCGCCGCGATGACGACATCCCGGCCGGTCTTGAGCTGGCCGTCGGTCTGCACGACGATCCGGTCGCGCAGTCCGTTGAGCCGCAGGGTCTGCTGGGTCTCGGCCAGGCCGAGCTCCCACGGTGCGCCCGCGTGCTTGAGCGAGGTCAACGGCGAGGCCCCCGTGCCGCCGTCGTGGCCCGAGATGAGCACGACATCGGCGTGGGCCTTGGAGACACCTGCCGCGACCGTTCCGACACCCACCTCGGACACGAGCTTGACGTGGATCCGAGCCGCCGGGTTGGCGTTCTTGAGGTCGTGGATGAGCTGGGCCAGGTCCTCGATCGAATAGATGTCGTGGTGCGGGGGCGGGCTGATCAGCCCGACACCCGGCGTCGAGTGCCGAGTCTTGGCCACCCAGGGGTAGACCTTGTTGCCGGGCAGCTGGCCGCCCTCCCCCGGCTTGGCGCCCTGGGCCATCTTGATCTGGATGTCGTCGGATTCGGACAGGTAGAGGCTGGTCACGCCGAAGCGTCCGGAGGCCACCTGCTTGATCGACGAGCGCCGAGTCGGGTCGAGCAGCCGCTCCTCGTCCTCGCCGCCCTCGCCCGTGTTGGACTTGCCGCCCAAGCGGTTCATTGCGATGGCGAGGGTCTCGTGTGCTTCCTTGCTGATCGACCCATACGACATCGCCCCGGTCTGGAAGCGCTTGACGATCTCGCTGACCGGCTCCACCTCGCTGATGTCGATGGGCGCCCGGCCCGTCACCGACGGGTCGGCGAAGTCGAACAGACCGCGCAGCGTCATGAGCCGCTCGGAGTGGTCGTTGACCCGCGAGGTGTACTGCTTGAAGATGTCGTAGCGCCGCTGCCGCGTGGAGTGCTGCAGCCGGAAGACCGTCTCGGGGTCGAACAGGTGCGGTTCGCCCTCTCGACGCCACTGGTATTCGCCGCCGACCCACAGGGTCCGGTGGGCCTGGTGGATGCCTTCCGCCGGATAGGCCACCGAGTGCCGGGCTGCCGACTCGGCCGCGAGGACGTCGATGCCGACGCCACCGAGTTGCGACACCGTGCCGGTGAAGTAGCGGTCGACCAACTCCTGGGACAGCCCGATGGCCTCAAAGACCTGTGCCCCGCAGTAGGACGCAACCGTCGAGATCCCCATCTTGCTCATCACCTTGAGCACACCCTTGCCCAGGGCCTTGATGAGGTTGGCGACCGCCTTCTCGGGCGTGATCCCGGTCAGTGCGCCACTGCGAACCATGTCCTCGACGGATTCCATCGCGAGGTACGGGTTGACGGCGGCAGCGCCGAAACCGATGAGCAGAGCGACGTGGTGGACTTCACGGACGTCGCCGGCCTCGATGAGCAGACCCACCTGGGTGCGGGTCTTCTCGCGCAGCAGGTGGTGGTGGACCGCGGAGGTGAGCAGCAGCGACGGGATCGGCGCGAGGTCAGCGTTGGAGTCGCGGTCGGAGAGCACGACGAAGCGCACCCCGCGCGAGATCGCGGCCGAGACCTCGGCGAAGATCTGCTCGATCCGCGCCGTCATGGCGGCCGCTCCCCCGCTGACGGGGTAGAGGCCCTTGACGACGTGGGTGGCGTAACCCGGCAGGTCGCCGTCGTGGTTGATCCGCACGATCCGGGCCAACTCGTCGTTGTCGATGACCGGGAACTTCACGATGACCTTGCGCGCGTGCGCCGGGGTGTCGGCCAGGATGTTGCTCTCCGGGCCGATGACCTGGCCGAGCGAGGTGACGAGTTCCTCGCGAATGGCGTCCAGCGGCGGGTTCGTCACCTGTGCGAAGAGCTGGGTGAAGTAGTCGAAGAGGATGCGCGGCCGGTCGGACAGCACCGCGATCGGTGAGTCGGTGCCCATCGACCCGAGGGCTTCGCCGCCGGTCCGCGCCATCGGGGCGAGGACGATCCGCAGCTCCTCCTGGGTGTAGCCGAAGGTCTGCTGACGGCGAGCCACCGACTTGGCGGTGTGGATGACGTGTTCGCGCTCGGGCAGGTCGTCCAGCTCGATGTTTCCGGCGTGCAACCACTCTTGGTAGGGCTGTGCTGCCGCGAGCTCGGCCTTGACCTCGTCGTCGCTGACCAGGCGGCCGTGCTCGGTGTCGACGAGGAACATCCGACCCGGCTGCAAACGTCCCTTGCGCACGACCTTGGCCGGGTCGAGATCCAGGACACCGGTCTCCGACGCAAGCACGACGAGCCCGTCGTCGGTCACCGAATAGCGCCCAGGGCGCAGCCCGTTGCGGTCAAGGACGGCACCGATGAGCGTGCCGTCGGTGAAGGTCACGCAGGCCGGCCCGTCCCACGGCTCCATGAGGTTCGCGTGGTAGGCGTAGAAGGCCCGTCGGGCGGGGTCCATCGACGCGTGGCTCTCCCAGGCCTCGGGGATCATCATGAGGACGGCGTGCGGCAGCGATCGGCCACTGAGGTGCAGCAGCTCGAGCACCTCGTCGAAGGACGCCGAGTCAGATGCACCCGGGGTGCAGATCGGGAAGAGCCGCTGCAAGTCGCCGGGGATGAGGTCGGTGGCGAGCATCGACTCGCGGGCCCGCATCCAGTTGCGGTTGCCCTTGACCGTGTTGATCTCGCCGTTGTGGGCGATCAGCCGGTAAGGGTGGGCCAACGGCCAGGAGGGGAAGGTGTTGGTGGAGAACCGCGAGTGCACCAGGGCGAGCTCGGTCTCGAACCGAGGGTCGGACAGGTCGGGGAAGAACGGCTCCAACTGCCCGGTCGTCAGCATGCCCTTGTAGACCAGGGTGCGCGCGGACAGCGACGGGAAGTAGACCCCGACCTCGCGCTCGGCCCGCTTGCGCAGGCAGAAGGCGGCCCGGTCCAACTCCAGCCCGGTGCGGCCTTGGGTCGACTCGACGAAGACCTGGGCGAAGAACGGCATGACGACTCGGGCGGCGTCGCCGACCAGGCCGGGGGTGACGGGCAGGTCACGCCAGCCGATGACCCGCAGGTCCTCCTGCGTGGCGATGTTCTCGATGCGCTCGATCGCGTCGGCACGCTCGGCCCCGTTGGTGGGCAGGAAGGCGGTGCCCACGGCATACCCACCGACGGGCGGCAACGGCAGGCCGGTGACCTCGCGCAGGAAGCGGTCGGGCACCTGGGTGAGGATCCCGGCACCGTCGCCGACGAGTGGGTCCGAGCCAGTGGCGCCGCGGTGGTCGAGATTGCGCAGCGCAGTCAGGGCCAACTCGACGATGTCGTGGCCTGCGGTTCCCCGCAACGTCGCCACCATGGCGACGCCGCAAGCGTCGTGCTCGAAGTCACGCCGGTAGAGCCCGACATCGTCGGGTTGCGCCGAGAAGGGCATACGCGGATGCGACATAGTGCCTCACCGTCCTGGATAGGCGCCCACAAGGGCGCGGATGACGCGGCTGGACGGCGATGGCCAGCGAAGGAAGGATAGCGAACCCGAAAACCGTCCTACAGTTTGATACGACTCATTCCGTATGCCGAGACGCGGGGCTGTTTTGGGCGTCTGGACCGCTCACTTGAGCCTCACCAGCCTCACCAGCCAGAACTGGCTCACCTGGCTCAACCGGCTCCACTGGTTCACGGGCCTCGACCGGATCGAGGGCTCGCCCGGTGCGCCGGTAGAGGACGACGCCCAGAGCGATGACGAGCAGCGACACCCAGACGTTGACCCGCTGTCCGAAGATGCGGTTGGCATCGTCGGTGCGCATCAACTCGATGAAGAAGCGGCCGAGCGGATAGCCGATGACCACCAGGGCGAAGGCCTGCCCCCGGCGCAACCGGCGGTGCCGCTCGAACCACAGGATGAACGCAGCCAGCGCGAGGCACCACAGCGCCTCATAGAGGAAGGTCGGGTGGAAGACCCCTTTGACCATCGGGTTGCCGGCCGAGTCGATCACGGCGTGCCCGGCCTGCTGGTCCCATTCGTAGATCCGCAGCCCCCAGGGCAGTTCGGTCGGCGGGCCGTAGATCTCGTTGTTGAACCAGTTGCCGAAGCGACCCAGCGCCTGCGCGACGAGGTAACCGGGTGCCACGGCATCGGCGAAGTCACCGAAGGCGACTCCGTGCCGCCGACAGCCGATCCAGGCGCCCAGCGCCCCGAGGGCGACGGCACCCCAGATGCCCAGGCCGCCCTCCCAGATGCGAATGGCGGCCCACGGGTTTCCGCCGACACCGAAGTAGGGCTGTGGGCTCGTGATGAGGTGGTAGATGCGCCCGCCGAGGATGCCGAACGGCACGGCCCACGCCGAGATGTCGAGCACCTGACCGGCCGTTCCTCCGCGACTGACGATCCGTCGCTGGGCGACCCACACGGCGACGACGATCCCCAGGAGGATCGAGAGCGCATAGCCCCGAATGGGGACAGGCCCGAGCCACCACACGCCGGTTGACGGGCTGGGGATCTCGGTGACAAGCGTCGCCAACGCCCCCGCACTCACGCCGTTCCTGCCTTCACGGCAGCCCGGAACCCGGCCGCGTCGAGCCCCGACAGGTTCATCTTCTTGCCGTTGAGCAACGCCGTGGGCGTGCCGTTGACCCCTGACCGCTCGGAGTTGATCTCCAGGGCGGCGATGTGAGCTGCGTAGGTGAGCCCCTGCTGGCAGGTCTTCCAGGTGTCCAGCGCTGACCCGGAGATGCTCACCGACTGCGCGATGGTCGCGAGTTGGGCGTCGGTCCAGCCGACGCCTTCCTGAGCCGGTTGGGCGGCGAAGGTAGCACTCATGTACTCGCGGAACTTGCCCTGATCGGCCGCGCAGAAGGCGGCGTTGGCGGCCCGGACCGACGAGTCGTTACGCAGGTTGCGGTCGAGGAAGGTCATCGTGTGGACGACGACCTTGGCTTCGTTGTTCTTGGCCACCTCGCCGATCGCGGTGCCGAAGATGGCCTCGAACTGCTGGCAGATCGGGCACTGAGGGTCTTCGTACAGGTCGAGAGTGGGAACGCCGGCCGGAGCAGACGGGTTGAGCACGAGCGGGCCGCCGAAGCCGACGGCACCAGTCGGAACCGGACCGGTTGCGGCGGGCTTTGACGTGGCCGTCGCGGGCGCCTTCGCCGCGGGCGCGGGCGCGGGCGCCGTCGCTGTGGCCGCAGGAGCGGCCGGGTTCGCAGCGGGCGCTGCGCCGGACGCAGTGGTGCCGCCACCACGGGACATCGACTGACCAAGCAGGACCGCCACGACGATCGCCAGCACGGCGACGGCCGCGACGAGCACGCCCATCACGCCGCGACGAGAGCTCGCGGGTGGAGGTGTCGCCACGGGCGCAGCGCCGGCCACGTTGGGTGCACCGGCGAACGGATCCGCGGGGAACTCGGGTGGTTGCCCGACAGGGTCCTGTAACGACATGCCGCCCATTCTCCCTCATCCGGGAGGGCGCCCCGGCCCAGGCCCGGGCGGGGCTGGTGCGGCGCAGACTACTTCGTCGCGGCCTTGACGGCTTCCGCAAGCTCGTTGACGTTGCCGGTGAGCGTCAGTTTGTTGCCGTTGAGGCGCAGCGTGGGGGTGCTGTTCACGCCCTCCTTGAGGGCGGCCTCGGCGGCTGCTGCGGTGTGTGCCTGGTAGGTCTTGTCCTTGACGCACTGCTGCCAGGTGGTCAGGTTGCCCACCCGGGCCGACATGGCGAACGCCTCCAACTGCGGGGCGGTCCAGCCCACCCCTTCCTGCTGGGGCTGACCAACGTAGACAGCCGACATGTAGTCCAGGAACTTGCCCTGGTCAGCCGCGCAGTAGGCGCCCATCGCGGCCCGCACCGACGCATCGTTCTTGAGGTTGGTGTCCAGGAACGTCATCGTGTGGATGACGACCTTGGCCTGGTTGGACTTGGCCAGCTCAGCGATCGCCGCGCCGTAGACCTTGTCCATCGTCGCGCACGCGGGGCACTGAGGGTCCTCGAAGACGTCCAGCACCGGCACCGAAGCGGGAGCCTCGGGGTTGACGACCATGGGCGCACCCAGCGACGCGGCGCCCTTGGGGAAGGCAGTCCCGCCTCCGCCGCTGGACTTGGACGAGGTCGTGGCACCGATGACGACGGCGACGACCACGGCCACGAAGACGACGGCGGCAATGATGATCGCCAGGCCACTACGGGAGCGACGGGGAGCGGTGGCGGCGAGCTTGGCAGAGGCGTCTGGGCGCGGCATACCTCCCATTGTCTCTCATGTCAGGCGCGCGCTCGCCGGGTGCGGTCAGATCCGGTCGTCGAGGGCGTATGCCGTGTGCGGACGCCGCACCAGCCACGCCCCCGCCAGCGTCAAGGCGACGTCGCGACTCAACTCGAGCGGATAGGCGGTCTGTTCCGCGCCGATGGTGCCGCCGCCGCCGAAGCAGCCGCAGTCGATCGACAGGCCTCGCGCCCAGGCCGACGCGATCCCGATGACGAACGCCAGCATGAGCAAGGCGCCCAAAAGGGCGCTCATCCGGGTAAACAGCCCGAGGACGAGCAGGAGCCCGATGACGATCTCGATGATCGGCAGCGCATAGCCGACATAACCCGCGAGGTCGTAGGGCAGCAGCTGGTAGGCCCGCACGGCGAGCGCGGACTGCCCGAGGTTGGTCACCTTGAGCGCCCCGGCGACGAGGATCACGCCGCCGAGGACGAGCCGCAGGAGGGTTCCCAGCAGGTCCAGCCCGCGCTCGCGAGTCACGGCCGGCCCTCGCGGACCCCGGCCGCCAACTCGCGGGTGAGGGCTTCCATCGCCGGTATGCCGCCCTCCCCCAAGGCGCGCACGAGCGCCGAGCCGACGATGACCCCGTCGGCGAACCCCGCGACGTCCGCGGCCTGGGCCCGGGTCGACACGCCGAGCCCGACACACACAGGGACGTCGGTCACCTCGCGGGTGCGTCGCACGACGTCCTGCGCGGCCGAGCCGACCGTCTCGCGGGTGCCGGTGACACCCATCGTCGACGCGGCGTAGACGAAGCCCCGGCAAGCCCCCGTGGCGACCGTGAGTCGCTCGGGGGTGGACGACGGGGCGACGAGGAACACCCGGTCCAGACCGTGGGCATCCGAGGCGGCGAGCCACTCGCCGGCCTCGTCGGGGATGAGGTCAGGGGTGATGAGGCCCGAGCCGCCGGCCGCGGCGAGGTCGGCGGCGAACCGCGCGACCCCTCGCTTGAGCACGAGGTTCCAGTAGGTCATCACGTATGCCGCCGCGCCGGCGTCCGCGATCGCCCGGACCGCAGTGAACACGTCATCGACCCGCGAGCCGCCCTCGAGCGCCGCTTCCGTAGCCCGTTGGATCAGCGGACCGTCCATGAGCGGGTCGGAGTAGGGAATGCCGACCTCGATGATGTCGGCGCCGGCTCGCACCATCGCCACCATCGCCTCGATCGAGACCTCCACCGAGGGAAAACCGACCGGAAGGTAGCCGACCAACGCCGCCCGACCCTCGGCGCGACAGGCCGCCAGGACCTGGGCGCCGGGGCTCAGCGCCGGGCTGGCGGGATTCGCGGCGAGAGGGCTCGCAGGGGTGAGGTTCACGGCATACCCTCCGCGTCGTCGAGCAGCCCGAACCAGCGAGCCGCGGTGTGCACGTCCTTGTCGCCGCGCCCGGAGAGCGAGACGAGCAGCAGCGCGTCTGGCCCCAACTCACGCCCGACCTTCATCGCGCCCGCGAGGGCGTGCGACGACTCGATCGCCGGGATGATCCCCTCGGTGCGACACAGCAGCCGGAACGCCTCCATTGCCTCGTCATCGGTGATCGGCCGATATTCGGCGCGTCCCGTCTCGAAGAGGTGGGCATGCTCAGGGCCGACAGAGGGGTAGTCCAATCCGGCTGACACCGAATGGGATTCGATGGTCTGCCCGTCGTCGTCCTGCAGCACGTAGGTGGCCGCACCATGCAGGACCCCTCGGGTGCCGCCGGAGAAGCGCGCTGCGTGACGACCGCTCTCGATGCCGTCGCCGCCGGCCTCGAAGCCGATCAGCCGCACCGAGTCGTCGAAGAGGAACCGGTGGAAGATGCCCATGGCGTTGGAGCCACCGCCGACGCACGCGAGGACGGCGTCGGGCAGTCGACCGACGAGGTCGAGCACCTGGGCCCGGGCCTCGACCCCGATGATCCGGTGGAAGTCACGCACCATCTCGGGGAACGGGTGCGGCCCAGTCACCGTGCCCAGCACGTAGTGGGTCGAGTCGACGTTGGCCACCCAGTCGCGCAGGGCCTCGTTGACGGCGTCCTTGAGGGTCTGGCTGCCGTTGGTCACCGCGACGACCTCGGCGCCGAGCAAGCGCATCCGGGCGACGTTGAGCGCCTGGCGCTTCGTGTCGACCGCACCCATATAGACGACGCAGTCCAGCCCGAGCAGCGCCGCGGCAGTCGCTGTGGCCACCCCGTGCTGTCCCGCGCCGGTCTCAGCGATGACCCGGGACTTGCCCATCCGCTTGGCCAGCAACGCCTGGCCGAGGACGTTGTTGATCTTGTGCGAGCCGGTGTGGTTGAGGTCCTCGCGCTTGAGGATGACCCGCGCTCCCCCGCAGTGCTCCGCGAAGCGCGGCACCTCGGTGATGATCGACGGGCGCCCGGTGTAGGTGCGGTGCAGCCGGTCGAGTTCGCCGATGAACTCGGGGTCGACGGCTGCCTTGCGGCGCACCTCGTCGAGTTGTTCCAGGGCGGGGATGAGCGCCTCGGGGACATACCGTCCCCCGAAGTCGCCGAATCTCCCGTGCGGTGTGGTCATCTCGGTCCCTCCGTCGTGCTCGCCTGCGTCGTGCTCGCCTGCGGCTGTCCCGGTATGCCGCCCACCGGCACCCCCGCGAAACTCGCCACCGCGCCGGCCGGGTCGCCGCCGATCACCAGTGCCTCACCGACGAGCACCGCTCGGGCGCCCTCGGCGGCATACCCCTTCACGTCGGCGACGCCGCGGATGCCGGACTCGGCGACCGCAACCGCCTCGTCGGGGATGAGCGGGCGCAGCCGGGCGAAGGCGGACGGGTCGACCTCGAGGGTCTTGAGGTTGCGCGCGTTGACCCCGATGACGCGAGCCCCGGTCGCGACAGCCCGGCGGGTCTCCTCGGCGTCGTGCACCTCGACCAGCGCCGTCATCCCCAGCCGCTGCGCCTGCTCGCGCATAGCGATCAGTTGAATGTCAGAGAGCGCGGCGACGATGAGCAGGATGAGGTCGGCGCCGTGGGCCCGCGCCTCGAGGAGTTGATACGGCTCCACCATGAAGTCCTTGCGCAGCACGGGGATCCGCACGGTGGCGCGCACCGCGTCAAGGTCGGCCAGCGACCCGGAGAAGCGTCGCTCCTCAGTGAGGACGGAGATCGCGGTGGCTCCGCCAGCGGCATACGCAGTCGCCAAGGCCGCCGGGTCGGGGATGTCCGCGAGGGCGCCCTTGCTGGGGCTGGCCCGCTTGACCTCAGCGATCACGGCGATGCCGGGAGCGGCCCGCAGGGCGGCCTCTGCGTCGAGGGCGGGAGGCATCGTCGCGATCCGGGCCTCGAGGTCAGCCAGGCTCGTGCGGGCGACGCGGTCAGCGAGATCGAGGCGGACGCCAGCAATGATCTCGTCGAGAACGGTGGGTGTGGCAGGCACCGACCCAGGCTACGTGGTCAGGCTCAGAGCGGGGACAACCATGTCATCCCTGGGACGTTGCGCAGGATCCAGAACGCGACGATCGACACCCACACGACGGTGATGACCCACCCGGGCGCGAGTCGCAGCGGGGTGCCGGTGACCCGGCGGTAGGCCCAGCGGTAGAACGTCCAAGCGATGTAGATCGAGGCGAGCACCGCGAAGGGGTTGCGGGCCAGAGCGGTGCCGACGTCGAGGTGCAGCAGGGCGTGCAGTGCCCGTAAGGAGCCACAACCGGGGCACCAGAGGCCGGTGACGGCCAGGAACGGGCACGGCGGATAGTGGCCGGGGGCGTTGGGGTCCACGGCATACAGGTATGCCGCCCCCGCCGCCGCGCCTACGGCGATCAGGGCAGGTTGCACAAGGCCGCGCACCCCCATGCCAACACGGGGGGACGCGGCCTCGGCGATCGTCACAAGGACGGTTGTCAGCGGACCGTCACACTGCCGTTTGCGGCCGCGAGGAAGACGAACACGAAGTAGATGATGCCGACAACGATGCCGAGGATGGCCGAGATGATCGACCACTTCTTCGCCTCTGCTGCAGCGGCGTGGGCGCCGGCCTGGTCGCCCTGGGCCCACAGGGTGTTGACCTTGTTGGCCTTGAGGATCGCCACGATGCCCAGAGGCAGGCAGCACAGGACGGTCGCGAGGATGGCCAGGACGAGGTTGTTCTGCGGGGGCGGGCTCATCGGAGCGCCCCCATAGGGCATCCCTCCGGCAGGACCCATGGGCGGCTGAGCGCCGTAGCCACCAGAACCCGGCGGCGGGGGCGGCGGAGTGGAACCGTAGGACATGACACTGCCTCTTTCTCGATCACGACAACAACGCGCCCCCCGGACGAGGCCGCGACAAAGACCCTAGCGTTCACCGCGCACGGTGGCCAACGAACCCGCCGAATCGAGATGCCCCGCGGACCGGCGCATCGAGGGACGGCCCTGGGTCAGGAAACGCCGCTGTCCACCTGGTTGCGGCCCGGCTTCTGGACGCCGAAACCGGCCATGGCCAACACCTTTCCGGTGACGACGCCGATGACGGCAAGCACGGCACCGGCGATGAACAACCCGGTCGAGGCAACGACGACGGCCCAACACATGATGGCTGCGGCCACCGTGAGGATGGCCACTCCGGTCCACGCGGCAACGCTCTGACCGTGGTTGTCGTGGTGGTCGTTTCCGGCCATCAGTGTCACTCCTTCTACGGCCGCCGGGGTCGGCGGGCACCCGTCACGGATTTCCTGTGCGCCATTGTGTCAGGTCCCCTGGCCACTGTCCGCGCGGGTGGGGTCGTGTCCTTCGGTGAGGTCGTCCCAGTCGCTGCGCCGAGCCCCACGATCGGTCGCGCCGTCGACGCCTCCGCGATCGAACCGTGCGGACAGGCCGGCCCATCGACGCGCCGAGAAGGTCGCCACGATCGAGGCCACGGCGGTGAGTCCGGCGCCCGTGGCGGCGATCCACGCCCACGGCCCGAGCGCGCTCGTCACCGGGACCGGGGAACCCGTGCGGCCGGCCAACTCCGCGGCCCGCCGACCCAGGGCGGCCCCAGCCGAGCCGAGCGAGGCCCCGATGAGCCCCACGACAGCGAGCGCAGCCAGCGCCATGAGGACCCCGGCCGCGGTCCGGATCCGCGGACCTCCGGTGAGCATCGCGACCAGCGCTGCACCGACCACGAGGGCCAGACCCAGCGCCGCGGGGACCATCTGCGTGCCCGTAATGCTCAGGGCCGCCCGGCCCAGCACCGGGTCCTGGCTGGACCCACTGGCCCACACCTGGCCCAGCGCCGCCAGCAGCACCGCCAACGGGCCGCCGACGGCGAGGACGACCAGGCGTTTGGTCACGGGGAGACCGCCACCGCTGCCTGCATCCCTGCGGCGGCCTGGACGGCCCGCAGCACGGCGGCAGCCTTGTGCTGGCACTCCTCGTGCTCCAGTTGGGGCACGGAGTCGGCGACGATCCCCGCACCCGCCTGGACGTGTGCCACGCCGTTGCGGATGACGGCGGTGCGGATTGCGATCGCCATGTCGAGGTCACCGGCGAAGTCGAGATAACCCACCACTCCCCCGTAGATCCCCCGCTTGAGCCCTTCGTACTCGTCGATGAGGGCCATTGCACGTGGCTTGGGTGCTCCCGACAGGGTGCCCGCAGGGAAGGTCGCCACGAGCACGTCGTATGCCGCCACGCCCTCCTTGAGCTCGCCGACGACCGTGGACTCCAGATGCATGATGTGGCTGTAGCGGCGGACCGTCATGAACTCGACCGTGTCGACGGTGCCCGCGCGGCATACCCGCTGGAGGTCGTTGCGCGAGAGGTCGACGAGCATGACGTGCTCGGCGCGTTCCTTGGTGTCGGCGGCAAGATCGTCGGCCAGGCGGACGTCGTCCTCGGGGGTCTTGCCACGGGGGCGCGAACCGGCGATCGGGTGGGTGATCGCCTCGCGCCCGGTCACCTTGATGAGGGCCTCCGGGCTGGACCCCACGATGTCGTATGCCGTGCCGTCCGGGTGCGGCAGGCGCAGCAGGTACATGTAGGGGCTGGGGTTGGCGGCCCGCAGTGCCCGGTAGACGTCGATGGGGTCGGCGTCGCACGGCGTCGAGAACCGTTGCGAGACAACGATCTGGAAGGCATCGCCGGCGCGGATCGACTCCTTGCACCGCTCGACGTTGTCGAGGTAGGCCTCCGGCTCGTGGGAACTGGTGACGGTGAGGGTCACCGGCTCGATCACAGCGACCGTCGAGGGCGCCGGCTCACCGAGTTCGGCGGTCATCCGGTCGAGCCGAGCCACCGCATCACGCCAGGCCCACTCCATCCGCTCGTCAGTGTCGTCGTAGTTGATCGCGTTGGCGACGAGCAGCACCGAGCCGTCGGAGTGGTCGAGGACCGCGAGATCGGTGGCCAGCACCATGGCCAGTTCGGGGAGGTTCAACTCGTCGCGGCCGGTGTCGGGCACCTTCTCCCACCGCCGGACCGCGTCGTAGGTGATGGCCCCGACCATCCCGCCGGTGAGCGGGGGCAGACCGCCGATCCTCGCGGTCGCGAGGGCGGCGACGGTGTCGCGCAAGGCGATCGTCGGGTCGCCGTCGGTCGGGACCCCGGCGGGCGGCATACCGATCCAGTGAGCCTGGCCGTCCCGCTCGGTGAGGGTCGCCGCGCTGTGGGCCCCGACGATCGAGTAGCGCGACCAGACCCCACCGTGCTCGGCCGACTCGAGCAGGAACGTGCCCGGCTCGCCCTTGGCCAGCTTGCGGTAGACCCCGAGCGGCGTCTCACCGTCGGCCAGCAGCCGCCGCACGACGGGGATGACCCGACGGGTGCGAGCCAACTCTCCGAAGACGTCCAGGCTCGGCCAGGTGCTGCCGAAGGTCAACTCGGCGTGGATGTCACTCATCGTGGCCTCCCACCACGGCCAGCGGCCGCGCGTCGAAGCAGGTGCGGTCGCCGGTGTGGCAGGCCGCGCCCACCTGGTCGACGCGCACAAGCAGGGCGTCGCCGTCGCAGTCCACGGCCACGGAACGGACGTGTTGGACGTGCCCGGAGGTGTCGCCCTTGCGCCAGTACTCACCGCGCGAGCGCGACCAGAAGGTCACCCGGCCCGTCGTCAGCGTGCGAGCGAGGGCCTCGTCATCCATCCACCCGAGCATGAGCACCTCACCGGTGTCGTGCTGCTGGACGATGGCTGCCACGAGGCCCTGGTCGTCGCGCTTGAGCAGGGCGGCGACGGCCGGGTCGAGGGAGCTGGCGCGAAGGGACACGGCTGCCATTCTGCCCGCTCCGCTGGGGCGGTGGCGGCGGCGTCCCATGGCGGCGGAGCGATGGGTGCAGTGGAACGCGGCGCAGGAACCTCGTTCGGCCACACCCTGGTCGGGGTCGATGTGCCCTAGCCTTGGGCGCCGTGAGGGAGGCGTTCGTCGACTTTCCCTGGGCCCCGGCCGGGGCTGCGGGGCCGCTGGCGTTCGGCGCGCCCGTCGAGATCGTCGAGGCGCGCTGCCTCGACGAGGTCCGACCCGCGCTGGATCGGGTCGCGGCAGCGTGCGCGGACGGTCGGTATGCCGTCGGGTTCGTGTCGTATGAGGCCGCCCCTGCGTTCGATCCGGCGATGGCGGTCCGCAGCGGGTCCGGCGTGCCCCTCGTCTGGTTCGGCCTGCACGACGCTCCCCTCGCCGAGGGGGCGGCACGGGAGCCCGCGGCATACGCGTGCTCGGTGTGGGAGGCGGGCACCGACGAGGTGACGTATGCCGCGTCCGTCGCCGCCGTCCGCGAGGCCATCGCCAGTGGTGACACCTATCAGGTGAACCACACGATGCGGCTGCGGGCGCGCTTCGACGGGGATCCGCTGGGGGCCTGGGCGGACCTGCGCCGGGCGCAGCGCGACGGGTGGTTCGCCTACGTCGACACGGGTGCCCATGCGGTCGCTTCGGTGTCCCCCGAACTGTTCTTCACCTGGGACGGCCACGAGGTGGTCACCCGCCCGATGAAGGGCACCCGCGCGCGATCTCGCGACGGGGCGCTGGACGCCGCCCGAGCCGCGGACCTGCGCGCCTCCGCCAAGGACCGGGCCGAGAACCTCATGATCGTCGACCTGCTGCGCAACGACCTGGGACGGGTCTGCAGGCCCGGATCGGTCCGCGTGCCAAGCCTTTTCGACGTCGAGGCCTATCCAACCGTGTGGCAGATGACCTCGACGGTGACCGGCGAGAGCCGTCCGGGGCTGGGGTTGGGCGACCTGTTTGGCGGTCTCTTCCCGTGCGGATCGATCACGGGGGCACCGAAGATCCGCACGATGGCGCTCATCACGGAGCTTGAGGATCGGCCGCGTGGGGTCTATTGCGGCGCGGTGGGCGTGGTCTTTCCCGGTGGGGCGGCGGCCTTCAACGTCGCCATCCGCACGCTGGTCGTCGACCAGGCGGACGGTCGGGCGCGTTACGACGTCGGAGGCGGTGTCGTCTGGGACTCGGACGGTCGCGACGAGCACGCTGAGGCGCTGGCCAAGGCCGCTGTGCTCGACATGACCCAGCGCGACTTCGCCCTTCTGGAGACGCTCCGGGTCGAGACCGACGAGGTGGTTCTGCTCGATCGGCACGTGGAGCGGATGGCGAGGTCGGCCGAGTGGTTCGGGTGGCCCTTCGACCCCGACCGAGCGCGAGCGTTGGTCCGTTCGGACGGTGCCGGCCCGGCCCGGGCTCGCCTGCTGCTGCGCCCTTCGGGCGATCTTCGCGTCGAGTTCACCTCTCTCACGGACATTTTCGGTATGCCGCCCGCCCCCGACCGCACCGCTCCCCCACCTCGGGCGGTGGTGCTGGCTCGGAGCCCGGTGTGGTCCGGTGATCCGTGGTTGCGGCACAAGAGCACCCGACGAGGGGTCTACGAGCGCCACCGGCGCGAGGCGACGGCATACCTGCAGGCGGCGGGATGGGACGCAGGGGCGCCGTTCGACGTCCTGCTGTGGAACGAGCGGGGCGAGCTCACCGAGCTGACCATCGGCAACCTGGTGGCCGATGTCGCCGGGACCTTGGTGACCCCGCCGGTCGCGTGCGGGCTGCTGCCCGGCACCTTGCGAGCTCACCTGTTGGCGTCAGGAACGGTCAGCGAGCGAGTTCTTCGGGTGCAGGAGTTGCCGAGCGCCACGGCGCTCTGGCTGGTCAACGCCGTGCGTGGCTGGGTGCCGATCACGCTGGTGGAGCCGCCCGGGCAGCCAGCCTGAGGCGACGGGCCCAGCGGAGACGGACCCAGCGGAGACGAGCACAGCGGAGACGAGCACAGTGGAGACGGACTGAGCGGACCTCGACGCTAGGTGCCGATCGCCGCGCAAGCGTTGCGCAACAAGGTCGGCGCAGCCTCCTTGCCGATGACGATCCCGAACTGCACCGACGGGCAAGAGGTGCCTTCGACCGTCCCAGTGGATCGCCCGGTGAGGATCACCGCTGCCCGGGCGACGCTGCGAATCGTGTTGCCCTGCAGGCCGGGAGCCGCGTCTTCGTCGGCCTGGATGCCGACCTGGCCGCCGCTGAACGTGTCGTCCACGAGCACCGGGTGGGCCGTCCCGACGGCAGCGGCACCGACGCCGTTGTCGGTGAAGGTGCTGCGGGCCACCGAGCCGCTGGCCCGGTCGAGGAAGCAGATCCCGCACTCACCATTGCGCACGAACGCGCTGGACTCGATGCTCACCCGGTGAGCGCCGCTCACCGCGACCCCGGCCCATTCGTTGTCGACGAGCTCGGAATCGGTCATCTCGAAGGTCGTCGTCCGGGGCACTGCGTCGGTCGGCTGGGCCGACAGGTGGACCGCCGCTCCACCGCGCGTGGTGGCCGAGGCCCGGTTGCCGGAGATCCGCATCCCCGTGAGGACCAACGCCGCGCTTGGACCGGTGAGCACGCCCGTCCCTTGCGACCCCGGCGCCCGGATGAGGCTGAACCCGGTCAGCTCGATGCGCCCCGGGCTGAGCACGAGGACAGCCGCATCGGGCGCGCTCGACACGATGCTGGTGCGATCGCGCCCCTCCCCGACGATCGTCACGGTTTCGAGCAACACCAGTGGGTCGGTCAGGCGATGCTCCCCCGCGGACAGTCGCACGGTGGACCCCGCCGGGAGTTGCGCAATGATCCCGCCGAGATCCTCGCCCGGCGCGACGACCTTGGCGATCGGGGTCGGGCCGACGTTCCCGGTGATCGTTGCCGTCAGGCGGGCCAGCACAGCGGTGGCGATCGGACCGCGAGCCTGGACGCCGGCCAGTTTGGCGGTCAGGCCAGACGTCACGGACTGTTGGTCACATCGGTTGGCCACGATGACCTCCCGAGCCGCGGTGAGCGCCTCCGCCAGGTCGGTCCCCGAGGTCGCCTGAGTGGGCGAATCGGTCGCAGAAGGCGTCAGTGCCGTTGATGAGGCGGTGGCCGTGCTGGTGGCGTTGGCGGTCGGTGCTGGAGCGGTGTCGTAGCTGCGCACCTGCTCCTGCACTGCGGCGACGACGCGATCCAGCGCGCTCTGGCAGGCTGCCGCACTGGTCGGCGAACCGGTGCTGGTGCCGGAGGGGGGCGGTCCCGGAGCCGCGCTGCACGCCCCGAGGGCAGCAACCACGACGGCCACGAGCGCAAGCCGACTCCGGCCCAGGTGCTGCATTCGCCCGAGCCTAGCGGCGGGTGAGGGCGGAACGGCGGGTTGCGTGCGGCGCGCTCGGGCCAGTGGTCGGGCCAGTGGTGAGGCCGGTCGCCAGCGCGGGAGCGAGGACGGGCGCCATGACCCCGTCAGCGGTGTGCTCGAGGCCCAGCAGATGTCCGAACTCGTGGATGAGGACGGTGACGAGATCCGTCCGGTGGGGCCCGGCATACCTCGTTGTCGTGCTCCACCCCCAACCCGCTGCGGAGACGTCGAGCACGATGTCCGAGCCGCCGGCGGAGCCGAGGACGGTTCCCGGGAGGTCCGCGAAGCTGATCGTCACGTCGGTGAGTGCGGACGTGTCGTAACCGAGGTTCTGCCAGTAGGCCAGGGCTGCGGCCACGGCGAGGTCTAGCGTCCGTGCCGTCGGTTGCCGCAGCGCGGCGTGGGTCACCGGGCCCGCTGTCGCCGCGGTCAGCTGGGACCGGGCCGGGGCTGTCGTCGTGGTCGTCGTGGTCGTCGTGGTCGTCGTGCCCTGGTTGAAGGTCACCTGGGGCGCCAGGACACGGACCTGCACGTTGTCGAACACTCCGCGCGAGTTGTTCGACCCCATTCCCGTCATGCCCTTGTTGAGGCCGACGAACTCACCGGCGATCAGGCGCGGGGCGAACGTGAAACTCAGCGCCATCGACCCGTTGACCGACAACGTGACGGCCGTACCGTTGACCGCCAGGAGCAGGTCGTAATAGGTGTCGCTCTTGAAGTTGCGCGGCGTGGCCCGCACGTCGTAGATCCACCCGGCGGCGGTGCGGTGTCCGATGACGAGCTTGTTGGTGGACACGTCGATGCCGGCGAACTTGAAGTCCGTGTTGCCGAAGTAGTCGAAGATCATGAAGGCGTTGGCCTTCCATCCCCCGGTGGGCTTCTTGACCATGATCGACGCCGCGAGCTCGTAGTAGACGGGCAGATAGCCGTCGACGTCGTAGACGGCTGCGGCGTCACCCCCGAGGTCCACCGCAGTGACGGTCAGCGACCCTCCCGAGACCGAGAACGATCCCGAGTCCACGAAGAACCCGTCCATGGTGCTCGTCGCGTTGAAGTCGGCCGAGCGCAGCACGTCACGCTTGCCGCCAGGGGTGTTGCCGGGTTGCGGGTCGCGGGGCCCACCGGTCTGGTCCTGCCACATCGGGTCCTTCTGGGTGACCAGCCCGATCTCGCCGTAGGGCTCGCCGTTGCGGGAGGCCGAGGCGGCACCCGTCTCCTGCACGAGGGTCGGGTCGGCGCCCTGCGCCTTGGACAGGGCGTAGAGGAAGTCGAAGAGGCCCGGCTGGACCTGACGGCTGACCGTCCCGAGACCGAACGGCGCGAACGGGACGAGGTAGGAGTTGAACTCGCCCACCCAGTCGATGAGCCGGTCGCCACCGGTATTGCCGATGAGGACATCGAGCCCGGCGCCACCAACGGCGCGGTCCTCATAGGAGGTGTCGGTGTCGGGGACGTCGTTTAGGCCGCCGTTGGTCGCGAGCGTGTCGTCGGCGTTGAGCAAGTCGTTACCCCAGCCGCCCCACAGCGTGTCCCGGCCGGTCCCACCAAAGATCCAGTCGTTGCCGTAGTCGCCGAACAGGACGTCGTTGCCGTCGGAGTTCTTGGTCCCCACGAGCTGGCCCTCGGTCGCCACGTTGTTGAGCAGCCACGGCCGACTGAGGTCGCCGGTCTTGTTGAGGGTGCCGTCAAGGTTGAAGGTGACGATCCGGCGCGGGTCGTACTCGTCGTGGGCGTCAAACATGCCGCCCCGCCGCACGCCGAAGCCCAGAACATTGAAGAAGGACGTGGGGACGGTCCAGTCGCTGCGCACGAGCATGCCGCCGATCGACGTGTATGCCGTAACGAGGGCTTCGGCTCCGGACAGGCCGTCGTTGCCGCCGCCACCGTGGATGAAGTCGTCGCCCAGACCGCCATAGAGCAGGTCGTCGGCATACTGCGGGACGAAGAGCGGGTCATCCGACTGCACCGGCGCGCCAGGGACCCGCGGGGTGAGCGCCCACGGGGTGAGGTCCACGGTCTTGAGCAACTGCCCGGCCGGATAGAGCGACGCGGTCTGCATGTTGCCCGGGGTGGCGATGCTTCTGGGCAGGTTGGCGGTGGAGACACCGTTGATCGGCTCGGTCGACCCGTTGCGGCTGGTGAAGATCCGGCCGTCGTCCCCGAGGATGCCGTCGGTGCCGGTGCCACCGGAGATCCAGTCGTGGCCCCAGCCGCCGATGAGGTCGTCATCGCCGGCGTCGCCGTAGATCACGTCGTTGCCGCCACCGGCATACACCGTGTCGTCGCCGGACTCGGCGTGGATCTCGTCGGAGCCCCAGATGTCGGCGGTCATGGTGCCGTTGCCAGCCGAGGCGCCCTGGGTCATGCCGGGGAACAGGTCAGGCCTGCGGTCCGGCCCGCCCGGCGTGTAGTCCAGCAGGGTGACCGCGCGCACCAACAGGCGCAGCGCCTCGCCATAGCTGTCGTACGTGAAGGTGCGGTATGCCGTGCTGCCGCCGGCGCCGCTCGTGACGACGCGCACGATGTCGCCGTTGTCGCCGACGATCGTGTCGCTGTCGGCCGTGTGTCCGAGGGTCGCGTCGTTGCGGGCGACATCGGTGCCGGCCCCGCCGAAGATGACGTCGCCCAGGTCAGGCCGCCGGTCGCTCGTCGTCAACGAGAAGAGGTCTGAACTGCCGCCCACCAGGTCGTCGCGGCCGAGTCCGCCGAAGATGACGTCGGTGCCGCCGTTGCCTTCGATGTAGTCGTCGCCATCCGACGCGGATTCAACGCTCGGCACGATGACCAGCAGACCGCCCGCGTCGCGGAACGCGCCGACCCGGGCTCCGTCGATCGACCCGTCACCCTGGATGACGTCATTGCCGAGCTGACCGAAGATCATGTCGGCACCGGCGCCACCGGCGAGGTAGTCGTTCCCGAAGCGCCCGTCGGCCGCCGTCGACCCGTCGTGGTCGAGCAGCGTGATCCGGAAGTCGCTCCACGCGGTCGGGCCGGCGGGGTCGTTCTGCCAGGTCGTGCCGACGAGGGCGTTCCCTGCGGTCGCGAGGTCGGTGGAGTAGAGCGCAGTGCCGCTGAGCAAGCGGAAGCGCGGGCTGGTGTGGTCGCCGAAGCTACCTTGCCGGTCGAGCGTGACGTTGTCGCCGAAGATCAGGTCGCGACCCGTGCCGCCGTCGATGTCGTCGCCTGCCGCACCACCGACGAGCAGGTCTTCGCCATCGCGGCCGTAGATCACGTCGGACCCACCGATGGCGTTGTCGGAGATGGTGACGTAGTCGACCGCGAGTGCGACGTGGGCGTGCCAGAGCACGAAGCCGTGATCGCCGAGCCCGATGTCGTTGCCGGCGCCGAGGTCGATCCAGTCGTTCCCGGCCCCACCGAGGACGACGTCCAGGCCCGAACCCGTGGTGATGGTGTCGGCGCCACCGGTCGTCGGGTCGGTGGTCTCCAGCCGCATCGGGCTCAGCGCCAGGGTGTCCCACCGCAGGGTCTGGGTCTGGTCGGCGGTCACCCGGCCGCTGTCGCCCAGCACGAGGTTGCGCCCGTCCGAGGCAACGATGTGGTCTGCGCCGACGCCGCCGATGATGACGTCGCCGCTGCGCCCGGTCGTGATGGTGTCATTGCCGCCCAGGGCGGGGTCGGTGGACCAGATCCGGTCGAGGTCGGTCGGGTTGCCGTCGGCCAGGACGAGGTCGACCAAACCGTGGTCGCCAAGGACCACGCCAGGCTGATCGGTGAGCACGCCCGTCTCGCCCCGGTTGGTGGTCACCGTGTCGTCGCCGGCCCCGCCGAGCACGATGTCGGCGCCGACGCCACTGGTGATGGTGTCGTTGCCGCCGATCGTCGGGTCGGTCGTGATGACCAGGCCGACGAGCAACTCAAGGCCGTTCGTCGTGTCGCCGTAGCCACCGTGCCCGGACACAGCCACGGCCAGCAACTCCAGGGCGGCCAGGTCAGCGGCGGTGAGGGCGACGGCGGCATACCCTCCGGCGGCGATGACGCCGGGAGTGAACCAGAGGACGCGACCGCGGTCGCCGACGATGATGTCGCCACCGGTGCCGCCGTCGATCCGGTCTGCGCCCTGTCCACCGAAGATCACCAGCGGCAGGGTCGAGGTCGTGGCGTCGACGGTGTCGTCGTCGGGCCCGCCGAGGCGTGGCGCGACCACCGTGTGGACGTGGCTGCGGGTCACCTCGACGAGGACGAAGGACGGGCCACCGAAGCGATCCGTGCCTGCGTCGAAGGTCAGGGTCGACCCGGTCAGCGTGGCCGCGGTCAGCACGCCGTTGGCGAAGACGCGGACGGCGATGACAGCGTCGGTCCCGACGCCCAGCGCGGAGACATCGAAGGACTGTGCGCCGCTGAGGCGACCGGTCCAGACCGAGCGGGTCGCGGTGGTGACGGCGATGGTGTCGCCGGGAACCAACGAGTCGAACAGGCCGACCAGGTCCAGGCGCCGGTTGACGACGTAGCGGGCCGGGTCGATGGCCAGGCCGTTGACCGTCACCGAGAGCACCTCGTCAGAGGCCACGATCTCGTCGCCGACCTTGAGGTCAGGCAGGGTGAGGACGTTGTCCGCCGGGCCCTGGGTGTTGAGGACGAAGAAGCCGTCCTGGCCCTGGGTGAGGGCGACGACGACGTTGTCGTTGCCGAGTCCGGTGTTGAGCCAGGTGGTCGTGCGCAGACCTGCGCGCTGGTGGGTTCCGTCGACGCGGATCGTGTCGGCGCCCGAGCCGCTCCAGATCCGGATGCCGTCGGCGAAGGTGCCGGATGCGTCGGCGCGGTAGGAGATGCCTGCGGGGGCGAGCCCGACGACAAAGATCTCGCCGGTGGCGGACAGGGCCGCGTCGCGGGCCCGGGCGGCGGCCACGACGTCGGTGATGAGCACGTTCGGGTCGCCGACGTCGGTGCCTTCGTCGCTGATCAGGAGGGTATGCCGCCCCGCCCCGAGATCGAGGTTGAGGGTGCCCGCGACGGCGTTCAGGTCACCGGCAAGGAACTGCGGGTGATCGGCGAGGCCCACGTCGGCCAGCGATGAGATGTAGACCCGGTCGTCGCCGACGCCACCGGAGACGTTCGTCACCGGGAGCGTGCCACGGACGTTGAGCACGTCGTTCCCGGAGCCGAGCGACAGGTTGAGGGTCTCCAGGCCGTAGTAGTTGACGCCGTCGCGGCGGGTCGCGTCAGTGGCGGCCGCGCCTGTGCCGATCGCGCCGAGGACGATGCGGACGGCGTTGGCGGGGTCGGCGTTGACCTCTCCGCGGAAGCCGATGAGGTAGCCACCGTCCGAGGTCGCCCACACGTAGACGCTGCGCGCGCATGCGGTGGCCCCGGCCTCGCCGCACGTCATCGACACGCCGGCGTCGGCACCAGCGGTCTGACCGAAGAGCAGCAGTTGCAGGGCGGCCCGGATCTGCTCAGGCGTTGCCCCGACCGCGAAGGTGGCCGCACCGATGCCCGTCGCGACACCGCCCACGACCTGCGACAGGACGATCGTGAACGACGTGGCGCCGGCGCGCGGGACGAGGGAGTAGAGCTGGTCCAGCGGCCGACCCCAGGCGTCCAGACCGGTCCGAGCGATCATGTCCAGCCCGCGGAGCGTGGTCTGGTCAAGCCAGCCGAGGTTGTCACCGGTGTCGCCGGCGTCGAGGAACGTCGCCGTGTCGATACCCGCTCCGCCATCGACGACCAGCAGGGCGGCCAGGGCGTCCAACGTGCCTGAGGTCGTTCCGACGACGAACCGGTCGTCGCCGGAGGATCCCAGCGCTCGGGTGTGACCGCTCAGCGTGCGGACGGTGACCAGGTCGTTGCCCGGGCCGAGATCGATCGTCGTGGTGCCGGAGTGGGTGGACTCGATGGTGAAGGTGTCGGCGCCATAGCCGAGCAACACGGTGAGGTCCTCGAACCCGGCATACGTGATGCCGCCTGGCAGCGTGCGGCCGGCGACGACGTGGTCGTCAGCCATGCCCAGTCCGGTGAGACGTGTGCCGGTGAGGGTGCCGACGTCGGCGGCCGGGCTGTCGGTGTTGTGCACGACCAGGACGTCGACCTGGGCCGACTCGATGGCTTGGGCAGTCGTCGCGGTGATCGTCAGCGGGTGACCTGAGGACTCCCCCGGCAGGACGATCGGCAGATAGCCGTCGAGGGTGAGCTGGACCGGCGGGTTGGGGTCGTCGCCGCCGTCGATCAGCAGCGGGCCCTGGATGCCGGAGACGCGACGGGCCGAGTCGGCGAAGGACTGCAGATCCGACCCATCGACGACGGCGTCGTCGATCGCCACGACGGTCACGGTCTGCGGGGTGGCCCAGTTGGTGCTGTCGAAGGTGAGCAGCAGGTCGCCGTTGGCCAACAGGGTCTGGCCGACGCCAGCGACGAAGCGCACCTGAACCAGCAGGCAGCCGCTGGGCAGGCCGCAGTCCGCGCCATTCACGTCGAGCGACGGGGTCGCCAGCGCGGAGAGGCGGATCTGGATGGGGCCTGTCGGAGCCATCGTCAGGCGAACGGTGTAAGTCGCGGTGGCGCCGAAGCCCGACGTCGCACCCTCGACGAGTTGGCTGCTCGACCCGGTCGGCTCGATGACCACGCCAGGAGTGTTGGCGTCGGCGATCCGGACGAGCACGCGCCGCACGTCCAGGCCGACGATCCCGACGACGTACAACTGGGTGCCGGCCGTGATCTCGCCGACCCCCCAGGGGTCGGTGACGGTGATCGTCGTCGCCGTGTTGGAGGCGATCGTGCGGTAGTGCACCGCGCCGGTGGCCCCGACGATCCGCAGGATGGCACCTGACAGGCCGCCGTTGGCCGTGGGCAGGATGACTCCGGTGACGGTGATGACCGTGAGGTCGGCCGAGATGGAGGCTGCGGTTGCGGTCACCGAGGTGCTGACGACCGGCGAGGAGTAGCCCTGGATGACGACCTGGCTCGTGGCGTCAGGCGCGATGTCCCAACCGCCCTCGACGACAACGATGTTGTCGGTGTTGCTCCAGATCCAACGGGACTGGCCGGCGCCGGTGCCCGAGACGATCCGCGCGAGGTAACCACGCAGGGTGAGACCGGCGAACGGCGTTCCGGCGACGACAAACTCGTCCGCCCGACCGGTCCCGCCCGTGACCGCACCGGACCACGTGTCGCCACCGCTGAGGGTCGCCGTGATCGTGCCGGTGTGGGTCCCCTCGACCTGGGTGTCCGCGGCGGCGAACACCTCGACCAGTTGCGGCGTGGCCCAGTTGAGCGTGGTGAAGACGAGGTCCAGCGTGGCCGTCGCAGCGGCGCCCGACCCGGCCAGGCGCAGCAGCAGCCCGCCGGTGGCCACGAGGTGGACGGTCACGGTGCTGAGCGGGGCCCGGGCCAGAACGACCGGGTATGCCGTTGACGTTCCGCCCGTGCCGGACACGGTCGGCTCGATGACGTGGACGCCTTGGACGGGCGGCGTGACGACGACGCCGACGGCCTCGTTGTCGAGGACCCGCACTGACGCGTTGGCGACCTGGACCCCGTTGTAGGCGCCGGTGCTGGTGACCATCCACATGAGCGGGATGGTCCGCTCCCCCTCGCTGGAGAAGTCCGCGGTGGCCCGCACCAGGATGGTTTGCCAGCCGGTGCTGCCTGCGGCGAAGGTCAGGGTCGCCGAGGTGCCCCACGTGATTCCGTCGACCGACAACTCGACCACACGGGCGCGGCTCGTCGAGGTCGGGTCGACGGCGGGCGCCACGAGGGTGATGACGACCGTGCCATCGGGCCCGAGGGTCGGGCGCACCCGCAGGGTTGCCGTCGCGGTGCCGCCCTCGCTGACGGTGAGGCTGCCGCCCACGGTCTCGACGACGATCGCTGGCGCGTCGTTGTCGATGATCTCGGTCGCGATGCCGTCGATCGGCACGCCGGTGTAGTTGCTCCCGGTGGTCTCGACGGAGTGCCGGATCAGGCCGGTGTGGCCGAGGAGATCGTTGGCCTGCACCGCGGTGGCGACGCCGGCGACCTCGACCCGGTCGCTGCCCAGGCCGCCGTAGATGCTCGTCTCGACCTCGGGGTCGGTGCCCTGGACGAAGAAGGTGTCGTCGCCCTCCATGCCATAGAGGGTGAGCCGCTCGATGCCGACGAAGCTGACGAACCGACCCGCGCCGTACACACCGCCGACGGTGAGGACGAACGTGTCGGGGAACTCGGTGCCGATGACGACGACCAGGTCGTAGCCCTCGCCGCCGTCGATCGCGACCGGAGCGTTGGCGGCATACTCGATGTAGTCGCGCCCCTCGCCCGAGTTGACCGCGGTCGTCTCGGACTCGGACACGAAGGTCCGAATGATGAAGGTGTCGTCGCCGGCGTCGCCGTTGAGTTGCAGGGGCGCGAGGTTGTGGAACACCTCGAACACATCGTCGCCCTGGCCGCCGTTGATGGTCGCGGGGGCCGAGATGCCGTTGGTGAGGTCGCCGCGGGTCGAGTGGAAGACCTCGTCGGCCGGCACCCCGAACTCGGCGTCCGCGGTGTAGACGGTGTAGATCTGGCCGACGCGGAAGGTGTCGTTCCCGCTGCCGCCGTTGATCGTCAGGACGCCGATGGTGTCATCGAGCGCGAAGGTGTCGTCGCCGCCGAGCCCGTTGACAATGACGCCTCCGGTCATCCCAGCCGTGTAGGTGACCTTTTCGGTGTGCCCGAACAGACCCGTGGTCGCGTCGCGCCCAGACAGAGCCGCGACCAGCCCACGCGGCGCAGCACCATGTATGCCGCGCAGCAGGAAGGTGTCGGAGGCGGCGGACCCATTGACGATCAGGACGTTGGTGGCACCGTCGGCCACGCTGTCGAGAACGTCGATGCGGGAGTCGCCCTTGCCGAAGAGACCGACGATGGCGTAGTCGGCGCCGGCGCCGCCGTCGAGGGTCAGGTGCTGACCGTCCATCGGGTTGGGCGCGTCGCTCGGGTTCGGGATGGCATTGACAACCAGCCAGTCAGCACCGGCGTCGCCGAAGACGGTCGTGGGTCCGCTGATCGCCTCGAGGAGCACCCGGTCGTCGCCGGGGCCGGCGTGGACCGTGGTCGTCCCGGTGATCGTGCTCAGGACGGTGAGGACATCTGAGCCCGACCCCAGGCCCAGGTCGAACGACTCGAAGCCGGTGTAGTCAATGCGGCCGTCGGACATCGTCGTCAGGGTCGGGGTCACCGGGGTGGAGGCGGCAGTGATCAGACCAAGTGAGGTCACGGTCATCATCGCCTTGGCCCAGCCCGCGGCACCGGAGAGGGCGCCTTGGTAGGCCACGGTCCACCGACCGCCGGCCTTGGCGACGACGACGTTCCCGGCGCCGAGGAGGGCCTCCAGGGCCTGCTGCACGGTGGCGGCTGTGGCGTCGAAGTCGAGTTGGACGGTGGTGCCCACGCCGGCGATCCCGATGGTGAACCGACCGTCGGCCGCACCGAGCACCGAGAGCACCTGCACGAGGTTGCCGAGGGCGCCCGACCCGCCGAGGGTCATGCCCACGCCGACCAGGCTGAGGTCGGTGAGGACACCGATGACGTCGGGGGTGGTCGCTGCGTCGTCGACGAAGAGTCGGTCGTTGCCGCCGGTCGAGCCGGTCAGGGTGAGGGCCGCGGTGATGCCGGTGAGGGCGCCGCCGGTGCCGGTGATGGTGGAACTCACCCGGACGGTGTCGTCGCCGGTGCCGGTGTCGATGCTCGTCGGGCCACTGATGGTCCGAACGATGACGGTGTCGTTGCCGGCCCAGGTCGCCAGCGACGTGGTGCGGAAGGCTCCGGCGTGCGTGCTGTCGATGGTGAAGGTGTCGTTGCCCGACCCCAGCCCGATGAGCAGGTCCTCGAAGAGGGTGTAGGTGACGCCGGCTGACGCCATGTCCAGGCCGGTGATCGTCGTGGCGGTGAGCACACCGGTGTTGTCGTTGAGGTCGCCGGTGTCGTCGACACTCAAGAGATCGACTCCGGACTGCGACCCGTCGGAGTTTCCGCCGTCCACGACGAGAGCAGCCTGTATGCCGTCCACGGTGCCGCCGCTGTTGGGCCACGTCGTGTCGGTGGCGCCGACGGCCGCCTGGCTCCCGACGCTGATGAAGTCATCGCCGGTGCCCGCGTTGATGTCGTGGCGGACGGTGATGTTGCGGACCGCGATCCGGTCGCCACCGCCGAGGGCGTTGATCGTGACCTGCTCGATGCCGCTGTGGTCGATCGTCACGAGGTCAGCGGCGGCACCGGGGGCGGTCTGACGGACATAGCCGCGACCGGAGACGACCTCGACGATGAGGTCCTCACGCTGGCTGGTGCCGTTGACGATGAGTTGGTCGCTGCCGGCGCTGTCGGTGATCGAGATCCGGGCTCCGGTCGCCCCGAGCAACGACACGCGGACCGTGTCGGCTCCGTCGAGCGTCGCCAGTGAGGCAATGCCGGTCCACGGTCGGGCGTCACGCTGGACGCCACCGACGAGCACCCGCCCGTCTTCGTCGCCGAAGAGGTAGGTGTTGGAGCCGGACCCGCCCGTCAGGGTCAGGTTCTCGAACTGGAACGCGAGGTCCTCGGACACGCTGCTGGCGAAGTCGACGCCGTTCGCGGCGATGGTGCCGACGATGAACAGGTTGTCGTAGATGCCGACATCACCGGTGACGGTCTCGATGAGCGTGTCATTGCCGGACGGGTCGATGAACACGTCCAGACCGGTGCCGCCGGTGACCTGGTCGTCGCCCGCCCCGCTGTCGAGAACGTCGTCGAACGGCGAACCGACGAGCCGGTCATCGCCGTTGCCGCCGATGAGGGTGAGCGCGATCCGGTCGGTCGGGGTGAAGCCGGTGGCCTGGAAGGCGGAGGCGTCCAGGATGTCGTTGCCGTCGCCGGTGTCGAGGACGAGCCGGTCACCCTCGGCGCGGACCGAGGCACCGATGTAGACGGTGTAGTCACCTGCGTCGACGAAGGCCTCGGGGTTGGGTCGCCCGGCGCGGGTGACATAGCCGAGGGTGAAGTTGTCCGCGCCGCTCGAGCCGTTGACCGTCACGCGATCCGCGCCGCCGGTGCCGAGGTTGATGCTGACGTCGGTGACACCGGTGTTTGTCGGCAGGTAGCCGACGGTGAAGAGGTCAGTCCCGTTGAGGCCGTCGAGCCGGAAAGTCTCTATGCCCGTAGTGGCCCGGTCAGTGCCGTTCAACGAGAACGTCACGGCTGACGTGCCGGCGGCGGTGAGGGCGGCGGTGTCGTTGCTGCCGGACAGGGTGACCGCCAGGATGTCGGACCCGGTGCCGCCGGTGAAGGTCGCCGGTCGGTCGGTGGTCAGGCTCAGCGTGATGAAGTCGTCACCGTCTCCACCGTCATAGGTGAGCGCGATGCCGCTGAGTTGGTCGTTGCCGGTGCCGCCGTGCAGGACATCGGTGGCGCTGGAGCCGATGAGGGCATCGTTATCCGCGCCGCCGTTGAGGGTAGCTGAGCCGGTGCCGGTGTGCTCAAGGAAGTCGGCGCCGTTGCCGCCGTTGAGGGTGCCGCTCGCCCGGCCGCCCAGCGACAGGTAGTCGTCGCCGTCCTGGCCGTTGACGAGGTTGCCGGCGCTGTTCGCGTCAATGCTGATGGTGTCGTTGCCGGTCCCACCCGAGATCGTCAGCGGCACGGTGACCGACGGGTCGACGACGAGGCCGTCGTTGCCGTCGCCGAAGTCGGCGACGATCGAGGTGACGCCTTCATAGGTGTTGCTGCGTCCATAGCCGGACACCTTGATCGTCGCCCCGGCCGCAGTCGTCCCGATCTGCTCGACCGTCATCGCCTCGTTGGGGTCGTCTTCCCCGATGTTGCGGAACTGGCCCCGACTACCGACGTTGAGCACGAGCGCCCCGCCCGAGAACGACTGGGCCGTTGCTTCGTCGGTCGTGGTCGTGCTGCCACCGCCGGCCATATACGTGGGCGGCGGGAACTGCAGGTAGCCGATGGTGAAGTAGGCGGTCTTGGAGATGTCGAAGAAGAGCAGCGAAATCGTGACGGTGACCGAGAGTTCGATCTTGACCCGGCCCCCCGCATCGATGTCGGCGGTGTCGAACCCAAACGTGAAGCTCAGCCCCGCACCGATCAGTGTGATGCCGAATACCCGCACCCGCACCGACGCCGAGCCACTCAGGGAGAACACGTAGTGGTCCGGCGACAGGTAGTGCACCGAGCTGACGTGGAAGGTGAAGTCGCCGCTGATCCCGAAGCTGTCCGAGCCGAGCTGCAGGTGCCCCGAGATGTCCAGGATGAAGTCACCGTTGGAGTTGAGGAAGATGCTGCCCGACAGGGTGGCCAAACCGAAGAAGTCGATGCTCGCCGACGCCCGGAAGTACCAGGCACCGGGCGACGAGGCCGGAGTAGCCGGTGTCGCCGAGCCGACCGACGACCACGCGCATGGTCGCGTCAAAGGTGAACACCTTGAGGATGTCGACGTGGCCCGTGAGGTCGAGCAGGAACGAGTTCGCAGCCAGCCCAAGCAGGGCCGCACTGGACGTGTTGAGCTGAAGCGTCCCGGACGCTTCGATCGTGAAGACGCCCAGCGGGTCAGCGGCAGTGACAGAGACGGCCAGGCTCATGGCGAAGCCCGGGTTGGCGCCACCGCGGACCGCGGCGCCGCCGCCCGCGTGGAAGGTCAACCCGCCGAAGGCGAAGTTCACGTCGAACAGCAGTTGGAAGGTCGTCCCGCTGACACTGATCTCGACGAACCCGCTCGCCGACGCGAAGTTAAGGAAGTTGACGGTTCCGGTGATCCGCAGGAGGAACCCCGGTTGAACCGTGCTGGATCCGAGGGTGCGTTCGGAGCCTGTGGTGTTGAGTGCCAGCAGCGCGTTGCCGGTCAGCTCAAGGCCGATCCCGGCACCGATCGAGGTCCCGGCAGCGACGTCGAAGACGAGTTCGACCCGCGCCACGAGGCCCGCCGAGGTGATGCTGAAGCCGCTGTTGACGAGGCTGACCGAGCCGATCGGATCCAACCGCAGTGACGCGTTGACGACGAGGGTGACCTCGGACGACGAAATGGTCAGCTCCACGTGCCCAGTGACAACGAGGGTGTCGAGGATCCGCAGATCGCCGTAGAACTCGAGGTGGAACCCGTTCTGGATCGTCACGCTTTCGACGATCAGGGCGTTCGTGTCCGGGTCATGGGCGAAGCCACCGAACCGACTGACGCCGTTGACCGTCGTCTGTTCGATCTTGAAGGTCTGGATGTCCTGCGGCCCACTGAAGGTGTTGATCTCCAGGAGGAACTGACCGTTGAAGCTGAAGCCCGGCACGCCGTTGCCGCCGCGGGTCAGTTGCACGCGCCCGATCACGCCGGGGTTGGCCCCGACGTAGACCCCGAGGTTGACCAAAGCGGTCATCGCGCCGATGCCGGGGATCTGGGTGCCGAGCGCACCGTCGACCTTGAAGTAGGCGCCGGCGCCAGAGCCCGCAGCAGTGATCCCGATGTACCCGTCGAGGACAAGGACGCCTGCAAAGACCAACTGCGCGCGGACGGTCGCCTTGACGTATGCCGCGGGAGCGGCACCCGCGGGCGGCTCGCCGGTGAGGTCTGGCGGGGCGGCATACACGGTGATGGTGCTCGGGTCGCCCGCGCGCAGCAGCGGCAGGAAGGAGGCCGGCAACTCCAGCGTCTGGTCCTGCAGCGTCGTGTTGAACATGAGGTTGACCGTGCCGGTCGCTGAGAAGAGCGCCAGGTTGGGCAGGCCGATGTCGCCGCCGGCGGAGATCGTCACACTGCCCGCGACACCGGCGTGTCCGGCGTCGGTGCGGATGAACAGCACCGCGGTCGCCGAGGCCAGCGTGATCTGGACCGAGCCCGAGCCGTAGGACAGCGTGCCGGTCATGAACATCGTCAGCGACGGGTTCTCGGCCATGGAGATGTCCAGCAGCAGCCCGCCCTGGATGCGCATGAGCTCGGTGCTCGTGCCGGGGATGCTCACGACGGCCAGCCCGACCAACTCAAGGCCGAAGCTGTAGGGCTTAAGGGTGTAGGTCTGGACCAGGTCGGTGTGCCCGGGGCCGACGCCCTTGAGGGTGATCGTCTCGACCTTGGTCTCGTTGGTGAGGTTGATCTGCAGGGTCCCGGAGGCGCTCAGCCGCAGGCCGTAGGGAAGCAGCGCGTCGAAGTTGGTCTGCAGTGATGCCACACCCCACAGCCGCGGCGGCAGGTGCGCGGGGTCGCTGTTGTCCAGGACGAACCGGCCCGAGGTCGCTCCGACAGTCCCGAGCTTGATGATGCTCAGCTGCCCCTCGAAGGTGAGGATGAACAACCTGCGGTTGTTGTCGATCTCCAACAGCACCGAGGCCGACAGGTCGATGAGCGGCTCCGACGTCAGGCCACCCGCCTCAAGGCGCAGCCCGCCGGACAACTCGATGAAGAAGGACTGCGCGGGGGCAATGAGCCGGAACGTGTTGGTCGTGGCCGCTGATGCGTTGCCCGCCGAGTCGCGCCACGCGCCGGCAGCCAGAGTCATCGTGACCAGGCCGGGGGTGAACGTGCCTGTGAAGGCGAAGCGGAAGACGTTGGACGTGCCCTGGCGGGTCACCGAGGTGATGGTGAGTGACTCGGCGCCGCCGCCGGAGAACGTCGGGCGCAGCGCGAGGATCTCGGCGACGTTGAGGGTGGCGCCGGGGGCCGGAGTGAAGGTGATGTCGACATACCCGCGGGTGCCGAACTCGTCGACGTAGGTCACCTGGCCCCGCACCGGGTCGGTGAGGGCGGCGGTCGGCGAGACGAGCGTGAACGTCTCGGTCTCGGTGACGTTGGCGATGCCGTTGACGTCGGCGAAGCTGCCACCGAGGATCGTGATGGTGTAGCGCCCGGCCACGAGGTCGGCGCTCAGGCCGTAGCGGAAGACATCGGTGGTTCCGACCCGGATCGGGACCGCGAGGCTGATGAGCGTCCCAGCGGCATCGCGCAATTCGATCTCGTTGCCGTCGATCGTGCTGGGGTCGATGGCTGCGCCACCGGCACCGACGAACCGGATCTGGAGGTAGTGCAGGAGGTTGATGGTTTCGCGGGAGACCGTCTGACCACCTAGGGCGGTCAAGGCACCAGCGGTCGTGGTCGTCACCGCGTCGGCCGTCGAGCCGACGACCGTGAAGCTCTGGACAAGGACCGAGCCAGCAGGTGGGCTGCGCCCGGAGTTGTCGCTGAACGCGTCGAGCTTGATGTTGACGTTGACCGCACCGATGGCGAACTGCCCGGACAGGGCGAACCGCCAGGTCGTGCCGTGGAGGTAGACAGCGCCACCGGACACCAGGCTGATGCCTGCGGCCCCCACACCGGTGAGGAGGATCTCGTCGCCGTTGATGGACCCCTGGGTCAACAGGGCACCCATCGACGGGCTGAACGTCACGTCGATGTAGGTCGTGGCGCCGGTGACCGTCGCCGGGGCGACCGCGGCGGTCCGTCCGGTGTAGTCGCTGTCCTGGGCGCTCGTCCACGAGACGGTCCCGGCTTGGATCTGAGCCTCGACCTCCAGCTCAGGGGCCGTGCTCGACGTTGCGATGACCGGAATGAGGAACGCGCTGCCGTTCCAGACGATGGCTCGGCTCGTGTCGAGCGTGACGATCTGGCCGGACGCGGCATACAACTGCACGCCTGGCGCGGCGGCGTCGAGGTCAACGAACGAGAGGCCGTTGAGCGAGGCCATGTCGGCCGTGACGCCCGGGATGGTGACCGCGATGGTCGTCACACTCGTGTTGGCCGGGATGGTGACCGACGCCAGCGTGGCGGCGCTGAGGGTGGCGGTGAAGGCCCAGGTGCGCAGCAGCGGAGTCACGGTCACCGTGCCGGAAGCGGCGAACGCACCAGTCGTCCAGAACCGCACGCGCACCGTGCCCGTCGTCGCGTCGACCGACAGCACGGTCGGGACTCGGGTGCCGTCGAGTGCGGCGCTGCCGAGCCCGGAGCCGCCGAGGCTGATCTCGGGAGCCAGGTCGAGGATGGACGCGAGGTCGATGGTGCGGCCACTGCCGACGGTGAAGTCAACGTCGATGAAGGTCAGCCAGGGGCGGTTGTTGACGACGGTGATGTCCACGGTGCCGCCGGGGCCCGGGTCGACGACGACCGCGCTGACGCCAGTGACGGTGAACGACACGGTGGTGGCCGCGTTGCCTGCTCCGACCGTCGTCCCGGAGGTCGTCGTCACGTCACGGTTCTTGACGCCACCCGCAGTGAACGCGAGCGCGACGGTGCCCAGCGGCAGTGGCGCCGCGCCGATGGCGTAACGGAACCGTGTCGTCCCACTGATCCGGACCGCCTCAGTCATCAGGTCACTGCCGGCCGGGAGGCTGGCGAGGGTTACCACCGTCTCGACGGTGTCGGAGCTCTCCCCCGGTTTGCGGTAGGTGTAGGTCACCTTCGTGCCGTCGCTCTCGAGAGGGACGAAGATGACGCCTTCGGAGGTGGTCACGGCAATGATCGGGACCGGTATGCCGCTCGTGATGGTCCGCGTGACGCCGTTGACGGTGAGGGTGAACTCCTGCGCGGAGTCCAGGATGCTGGCGATGTCCAGGCTCGCCCCGGCCGGCGGGGTGAACGTGACATCGATCGTGCGCTCTCCGCTACCCGCGTTGGCGAGGGACACGTCGATCGTGCCGCCCCCGCCCACCGGCGCGGCGACGTTGACCGTCGGAGCCGTCACCGTGGCAGCCGGGTCCGGAACGTCGACGACGTCGAAGGTGACCTCTTGCCCGGAGGAGTTGCGGAAGCCCATCTTCAACTTGCCGTAGATCGTGAGCAGGCGCACCTGGTCGGGCACGTCAGCGAGGAACAGCACGACGACGTCGCCGGTCGCGACACGGGACAGATCGGCATACAGGCGACCGCTGATCGAGATGTTGTTGTCGGCGAAGTTGAGCGTTCCGGAGATGAGGATCTTGCCGTCGGTCGAGATCTTCACCATCACCAGACCGTTGAAGACGGCCTGCGAGGTGTAGATGGAGTAGACCCGCGCGCTGCCGGTGATGACCATCGGCGAGGTGAAGGCCGCCTCGAACCCGCTCTGGCTCGGGTTGAGCGAGATGGCCTTTGCCTGGAGGGCGACCTGGGACTGCAGGCCGGCCATCCACTGGTCGGCGGTGAGGTTCGTCGGGAGACCGAAGGCCGAGGAGCGCAGCGCGAGCGGGTCGTCGATCGACGGGAGGGTCTTGAAGAACTCCACGCCTGCGGAGAAGTCGTTGAGCGTCAGCCCAGTGGTCGGTTCGAGCAGGACGCCGCCCGGGACTTCGACGTTGATGAAGACCTGCAACGGGCCGAGCTCCGAGAGCCCGATCCGGATCGTCAGGCCGGCCATCCCGGCGATGGAGAAGCCTCCAGAGATGCCGAGATAGAAGATGCGCTGCGCGACCGGGGTGGTCGTGTCGAAGGTGCCGATGATCGCGAAGTTGCTGTCCAGGCGCAGAATGCCGCCGACCAGGCCGGCCTCCAACTCGCCGCCGAACATCTTGCCCTTGACCTGGACGGCGATCGAGTCGATGGCGATGATCGGGAACTTGCCCTGGGCCAACAGGGCCGGAGCGATCTTGACGCCCTGGATCGACCCGCTGAACTCCAGCCCCGACATGCCCTTGATCCCGGTCACGGTCGCCGACAGCGTGAGGACGAAGTCCTCCGGGGCGTTCTGGATGTCGACCCACTGGATGCCGAGCGCGTCGATGCGGACCGGGAGGAACGACGGCCACTGGAACGAGTCACCGGTCGCCGACCCGACGGAGAGGAACACGCCGAAGCCTTGCAGCGCTTCGAAGGTCCCGTCGCCGCGGATCGCGAAGTTGCGTCCTTCGCCGCCGATGACGAGCGCACCAATGGTGACCTTCGCGCCGATCGAGCCGAACTGCACCATCCGGTCGGAGCTCCCCGCAGCGCCCGTGTCGAGAAGGAAGTCCCGGGCGGTGAGCGTGACGAAGGTGCCGAGGCGCACCTCAAGGGTGTCGATGCTCATCTGGAAGGCCTGGACCTTGCCTGCGGCGAAGGTGACGGCGATCCGGAACGCCTCGGTGTCTGCCGTCCCATCCGGCCGGCGGTCATCGGCCGTGAGTCGGTCGGAGATCGTGGCGCCGAAGGCTCCGTTGGGGAAGAGCTTGGCCCCTCCGGAGGCGATGTAGATCAGCCCGGTGAATGTCGTTTCGGTGCCGAAGGTCACCGTGAGCCCGGACACCCCGACGCGGATGTCAGCGAGTTCGAGTATGCCGCCGAAGGTGATCTTCTCGTCGACGACACCGCTGCTCGGGGTGAGCCCGCCCGCCTCTGGCGGGAGGCCATAGGCGAGCTCGGCGGTGCCGAGGCTGAAGCCGTTGCCGCGGATCGACAGGCCAGGGATGACGCCGAGCATCGGCTCGTCGTTGGCGCGGATGTTGTTGGCCGCGATGTTCGACGCCTGCGCGGGGTCGTAGGGGCGAATGGAGCCCGTGATCCCGAACTTCGGCAGGGTGAGTGTGGCGCTGTTGATCCGGATGAGCTCTTGGCTGTCGTCTGCCGCCGGGTCATAACCGACGAGGATGCCCTCGGCCGTGAGCTTGGCCAGGTTGGGGATCTCGGCTTCGAGAGAGGCGACCCGCAGGTTCCACTTGCCGGTCGGCTCGACCCGGACGTTGCCGCCGAGCAGGCCGAACACATCGACCGCGAGGTCGAAGGTGCCGAGAATGCCGATGAGGTCGACCGTGATGCCGCTGTTGGACTGCGCCGTCGTCGGAGTGGTCGTGTTGTTGGTGGCCGAGCCGCCGAAGTTGAGGCTGGCCCTGTCGACTCCCACCGCAATGGTGAGGACGACCATGCCGTCGGCGAACCCGAAGTCGGCCAGGCCGACGCTCGGCCCTTGCAGCGTCAACGGGCCGAGCGCGATCGGGCCACCGGTCGTCGCTGCGCCGGGCGCGGATGCGTTGATGGTGAAGGACTGGCTCTGGGCCGCGTTCTTGCTGACATACGTCCCGTCGACGGGGCCGCTGCGGATCCGCTCAGCAAAGAACTCCACCTGGATCGCGCCGCTGGTGAACATGCCGATGGTGTTGGCGGTGTTCTTGTCCTTGAGGAAGTAGCGGTAGGTGACCGTCGTCGCCGTCGCGGCCCGGCCGCTGATAAGCAGGGGCTGACCGACGATCAGCGGAGCACCGGTGACCGGGTCGAGCGCCAGGTCGGCGATGCCCGCGCCGGTGATCTTGAACGGCGCAACCGAGGTCTCGATGGACGACTTGATGATCGGGTCGAGCACTCCCCCGGTGGCCGCCGGCAGCGAGGTGTAGGTGACATCGATGTAGCGCTGGGCGTTGATCTGGGCCGCGGTGATCGTCCCGCCGCCGCTCGGGTTCGCCAGCTGCGCGACGGGGCCCGGACGCGGGTTGGTCGGTGTCGGAGTGAAGAGGACGAACTGCTCGTCCTCGCTCATGTTCATGGATCCGCCCAGGTCTGAGAACCCGGCCTGGCGGAACCGAACGGTCACCAGGCCGTCGGCCGGAAGCGCACCGGACAGCGTGTAGGTCCAGGTGTTGACCTTGCCCGCAACAGCAGTGGGTATGCCGTTGACCGTCACCGTTGACGGCGACCCGTTGACGAGCAGGTCGAACTCTGGGTCGCTGTCGCGGATCGTTTCGGGACGCAGCCCGACCCCGTTGACGTCGTTGAAGACGACGGTGATCGACGTGCCCACCGTGGCGGAGTTGGTGACGGCGCCCTTGAGCGGGCTGGCCAGGTCGGCCGTCGGGAAGAGGACGGGGGCAGTCGTCGCGGTCGCAGCCAAGGCCGTCAGTGGGGTCCCGCTCGGGAACAGGTCGAAGTTGTCGACCTTGAAGTTGTTGAGCCGGAAGCCGGTGACCGACGAGATGGTGAAGGACGCGAAGCCACTGAGTCGGGCGATCTCGGTTCCGCTGATCGACACCGCGACCGACGCCGGGTTGAAGAAGATGTCGAGGTCACCGTTGGGGGCACGGGTCAGGCCGAGGTTGCCAGTGATGGCGAAGATGCCAGCCACCGAGATCGAGACGCCCGTGGCGATGAACGAGTAGCGGCCTGCGACGAGCGGGGTGGACGATCCGGGCGGGGTCAGGGCCTGGGTCGACGTGTTGGCCTCGAAGGCCACCGTGCCACTCACGGACAGGCCGTCCAACCCGAGGAGGGCCAGCGTGCCGGTGACCTTGATCGCGAAGCCGTTGTTGGGGTTGTTGATGAACGCGAGCGAGGCGTTGCGGATCAACAGGCCGATGGCGTCCGGGTTGGTCGAACCGTCGTCGAGTTTGGACGGACCCTTGCCGACGAAGATCTCCAGGCCGGTGCCGCTGAAACTGCCGCTTCCGATGCTGAATTGACCGGCGCGGATCTCAAGGATGTCGCCGAACTGGAAGTCGAGGTTCTGGACGATGAAGGTGAACGCGGGGCTGGCCGCGAGATCGAGGCTGATGACGGTGCCGCCCACGTCGACCGACTGGTGGACGATGACGCCCGTCGTGTTGACCGAGAAACCGACGGAGGCATCGAGGGCGAACGAGGAGTTGCCAGCAGCGACCCGGCCGGTGAGGATGCCGGCGACCCCACCGAGCGTCGTCTTAGTGGTGGGGACGGCGTCGTCGGTTGCCGTCCCCGGGCTGAAGATGATCAACGCACCTTGCGCGTCCTTGAGCCCCGGGTTGGTCCCGCCGTCGATTGTCGCGGTGCTCGAGACACTTGCGTTGGCGAAGGCGATCTTGGTGACCTGGGCGCCCACCGGGCCGACCCGCTCGAAGGCGAGGTCGGCGTGGATGGTGACGCCGGAGGTCACGATGTCCACGCCGGCAGCGACGAAGCGCAGGTAGGGGCCGCGCGGAAGGACGAGCAGGCGGACGTTGGCCTGCAACTGGCCCCTGTTGCCGGAGTCGGCAAACGTCACGGCATACCCAGTGGCCGTGGTGACCACGGTGACGCCGGCGCCGCCGACGAGGGTGTTGAGTGCGGTCTGGACGTCCGAAGCGGAGGCGCCGACCACGAGCGGGGCCGTGATCTCGGCCGCGTCGATGCGGCCGTTGCCGTTGGTGTCGTAGGCGAGGGTGAAGGAGCCGGCGGGGACGTTGACGGTGACCTGCTGGACCTCGGCCGCGACGGCTGTGCCCTGGGTGGTCGTGGTGACGTCGACACCGAGGAACTGCATCGTCTCGTTGACGGCGACCGCGAGGTTGTTGATCTGCAGGGTGAGGTGGGCACTGAACTGGACCGGGAAGCCCGCCGGGGCGACAAAGGCGACGTCGCCGTCGAACTCGCCGGCGAAGCCTGCTGGGGTGAGCAAGAGTGCGCCGGAGCCGTCGGTGAGGTTGACGCCGATGTCGTCTGTCGTCTCGGCGGTGCCCTTGTCGTCGCCGAGGAAGAGGTTGACGTCGGTGAAGGCCATCCGCACGACCTTGGTGCCGGCGGCGGTCTTGGTCTGAGTGACGACGACGACGGCCGAGAGACGCTGACCGAGCAGGGTGATCTGGGCGGGGCGACCGATGAGACCGATCTGGACGCGCAGGGTGTTCTTGGGGACGACGAGCGAGATGTCACTCCCGCCCACCGTGAGCGTCTGGTTGACGTCGGTGGGACCGGTGTTGATCTGGAGGATGACGTCGGCCGTCAGCGTGAAGTCGCTGATCAGGTCGGGGCTGAGCACGATGCCTGCAACCACCGAGCCGGCCAGGCCGGTCGGGGTGATGAGGAGCGCGCCGCTGGCAATGGTGACCGTGACGAAGGTCGTCGTCCCGTCGCCGAGTTCAAGGCTGACATTGCTCAGAGCCAGGGTGATCGCCCCGGTCGTCGTGTCCTTGGCGAAGGCGAAGTTGCCCGTGAGGCGTTGCCCGAATGCGGTGAGCTCGATGTTGAGGGCGCTGACCTTGACACCGCGGGCGATGTCGACCCCGTCGATGGTCCGCACGATGGTCGTCGTGTTGATCGCGACCTCGAAGGACCCGGTGAAGGTCACGCCGGGGATGTCGATGGCAACGTCGGCGGACAGGCTCCCGGCCAGGCCACCCGGGGTGCCCGCCGTCGCACCGAAGATCGCGAACACGCCGCTGCCGTTGCTGACGACGACGATGTCGCGCTCCGGCGTGCCCAGGCGCAGGCTGACGTTGTCCAGCCGCACGAAGACGTCGTAGACGGGCGTGGCCGGGGTGAGGATCGAGCCGTCTGCGGCCAGGCGGGCCGCGCGCTGGAACGCGATGTCGGCAGTGAGCCGCTGCCCGGCGATCTCGAGCGACAGCCCGGTCACGGACACCGACAGGTAGGAGCCGGCGGGCAGGCTCAGGGTGCTGGTCACGCCGTCCAGCACGAAGGTCTCGTTCACCGCGATGGGCATGACCTTGCCGTTGATGGTCTGGCGCAACTGGTTGATCTCGACACCCACGGTCGCGCTGATGGCACCGATGCCCGAGCCGAGACTGATCGTCGCCGTCGCCGAGATGGACCCGGCAATCCCCTGGGAGGTGATGAGCAGCAGCGCCGACCCATTGCTGACCCGCACCCCGACGTCGTCGGTGAGGTCGGCGGTGGTGCCCCCGTTGTCGCCGAGGAACAGCGACACCGCGGTGGCCTGGATGCGGATGACGTTGACGTCGTCCGTCGTGTTGGAGACCTTGTCAGGGCCGGCCGAGCGAACCTGCTCGAAGGCGAAGACGCCGCCGAACTGTTGGCCGAACATCGTCACGGTGACCGGAGCGGCGAGGGTGCCCACCTGCACCCGGATGAACTTCCCGGCCGGTAGGTCGAGGCTGAGCGCCGTGTCGACGACCGCCGTCGGCATCGTGTTGATCTGCAGGGCCACGGTCAACGACCCGAGCGAGAAGGGCAGGTCGTCGAGGCCGACCAGCGCGATGGTGCCACTGACGCTGGCGGCGATTCCAGTCGAGGTGAGCAACATCGAGCCGGTTCCGCCGGTGAGCTGCAGACCCCGGTCGTCCGTCGTCGCCGTCGTGGCACCCGGGTCGCCGAGGAAGAGGCTGACGTTGCTGGCGCTCACCTTGATGGTGCGGGTCGTGCCCGCGGTGCTCTGCTCGAACCAGAAGTCGCCACCGAGCCGCTGACCGGCGATGACGAGCGCCACACCGGTGCCGCCCACCCGCAGCGTGCGGGCCGTCGAGGTCTGCTCGACCTGCAGGCTCAGCGTGCCGGTCAGGGACACCTGAGGCACCAGCACCGCGACGTCAACGCTCAGCGATCCGATCATCGTGGGCGCTGCAGCGGTGCCACCGAGGGTGAAGTCGCCGGTGCCGTTGCTGAGCACGACGAAGTCGGTCGTCCCGTCTCCGAGCCGCAGTGACGCGTTGGCGATGGTGATCTTCGTCGTGCTCGCGGTGCGTTCGAAGGCGACGTCTCCGGTGAGGCTCTGGCCAGCGATGTTGATGACGATGCCGGTGCCGGCGACCCGCACGAAAGGCCCAGCGGGCACGTCGAGGCTGACGGTGGTCCCCGCGAGGGTGACGGACTCAGTCACCCGCGAGGACGTCTTGTTGATCTCCAGGCTGAAGGCGCCGGTGACCGTGACGCTGGCGGGCAGCAGTCCGGCGAGGTTGACCGTCCCGCCGAGTCGGCCCGCGAGGCCGGTGGGGGCGACGATGAAGATGCCCTCGATGCCCTCGAGCAGCGCGGCCTGGCCCGCCGCCAGGGTGAGGCTGCCGCCCGTGACGGCGACGACGGTGCGCTTGGCGCCCCCCGCGGTCGCCTGAGACGTGAAGCTGAACGACGCCGTCAGGGTCGGGCCGCCGAGCGACAGCGCGATGCCCTCCCCCAGCATGCGCACGTAGGGCCCGGCCGGCAGCGCCGTGCCGTCCGCCAGGGTGACGGGGGTGTTGGCGTTGTTGACCTCAAAGCTCAGCGACGAGGCGGCCAGGCTCACCCCGCCGCCGAGGTCGATCGACACGGCGGCGAGCGCCAGGACGCCGGCCAGCCCGCCGGGGCCGATCTGCAGGGCGCCGCTGAGGCTGAGGGAGCCGATCGGTGCGCCGAAGTCGGCTGTCACGGCGAGCGTGACGTTGACCAGTTTGGCTCCGCTGGCCAGGGTCTGCTGCTCGAAGGTGACGTCTCCGAGCAGGGCGAAGGAGCCGATCGACAGCGTGATCGCGGTTCCGCTGACCTTGAGATACGGCCCGCCCTCGACATTGAGGGCGATCGTCGTGGTCCCGACGGTCATCGTTGTGGCGACGCCAGCAGCAGAGGTGTTGATCGTGAATGTCAGATCACCGGACAAGGTCACACCAGGCACGGTGACGGCCACCGTCCCGGACATGGTGCCGGCAACACCGGCGGCCTGCAGGATGAACCCGCCGGTCCCGTCGGTCAGCCGGACGTAGTCCGTCGTGCCGTCGCCGAGGCCGACGGAGACGTTGGCCAGTCCGATCGAGGTGACGGCCTCCACGGTGTTGCCAGGCCCCGGGATGGTGGCCCGTTCGAGGCTGAAATCGCCCGAGATCCGCTGGCCGGCGAACGTCATCGTGACCCCGAGGCCCTCGACCCGCAGGTACGGTCCCGCCGGCAGGTCGAGGGAGAGGGTGGTGTCGGCATCGACGGTGGCCTGTTGGCGCACCGCATTCGCGCCGGAGTTCACGGCCACGCTGAAGGTGCCCGCGAAGGTCACCGCGTCACCGGGGACAAGGATCTGCACGGCACCGCTGACCCGCCCGGCAATGCCGTCCGAGGTGATGACGAAGAGGGCCTCGCCGTCGGTGAGCCGGACACCTGCGGTGGCCGTGCCGATGCTCAGTCCGACGTGGGTGGCCAGGACCACGAGGGTCGTGGGCGGCGGTGTCCCCGGCAGGGCATCAGGCATCTGGGTGCCGGTCACCTGCCGGAGGCCGAACACGCCGGTGAGGGTCTGTCCGGCGACGGTCAACGTCCCAGGGAACGCGATCGAGCCGAAGACGACCGCCACGCTGGACGGAGTCAGCGTCACGCCGTTGACGGTCTTCTCGCTGGTGGTCGTGTTGATCTGGACGCTCATACCGCCGGTCAGCGTGAAACTCGGCGTGCCACCGAAGGTGATGGTGCCAGCCAGCGCAGCGGCGATGCCGGACGGGCCGACGATGAGTTCGCCGAACGCGACCTCAGCAACCGCGACCCCGCCGGCGAGCGAGACTCGCAGCGGGTTCCCCGCTGGGGCGGCCGTGGTGCCGAAGGCGAACCGCATGCCCTGGCTGCCGAGCGTCTCGATGGCGAAGGTTCCCGAGAGTTCCTGTCCGGCAACGGTCAGGGTGAGGTCACCGATGAGTAGGGCATAGGGAGCGGTCGGGGTTCCAGCCGGCAGGAGTATGCCGCCCAGGGTCGTCTCCAAGCCCTCGTTGTAGCGCACGGAGGCGGTGCCGGCCAGGGTCAGCCCGGGCACGCCCTGGATGTGGATGGCACCACTGACGGCGACAGAGCGGCTACCGGTTGTCCCACTGATCGTCCCGGACACTCCCGTGACGTAGACGCCGACGGCGAGGGGGTTCAGCGTCGTGCCGTCGTCGAGGAAGCCGGGGCCGCGCCCAAGGAAGACCGTGAGGTTGTCGACGGCCACGATTCCGCCGCCGAAGGTGATCGTGCCCGAGACCTCGACGAAATCGCCGAGCTTCAGCGCGCCCGAAATCGACACCTCGACGAACGGACCGGTTGCGTCCGCGATTTCGTCGGCGGCGAAGACGAGAGGCAGGTCGACGCCGCCCACCGAGATGGTCGTGCCGATGGCAACGGTCGTGCCGTTGTAGCGGACGGACACTTGGGCGCCTGCGGTGAGCGACCCGCCCGCGACGGCCACTGCGCCCGAGAACTGTCCGGCGATGCCGCCTGAGGTGCCCGACGTGACGAGGAAGGCTCCCGTGCCGTCGGTGATCCCGACCGCGGCTCCTCCGGACTGGGTGAGGTTGACGATGACGTTGCTGAACCCGATGACCGTGGTGCCGGCGGTGCTTAGGAGGGTGAAGTTGCCACTGAAACTGGGCCCACCGGACACGGCAAGAACACCGGCGGTGATGTCCACGCCGACCAGCGGACCCGCGTCGACGCTCAGACCCAGGTCGGGGCGGGACACAACGCTGGGCACCGTGTTGACGACGAGCGACACCGAGCCGCTGACCGTGATGCCCGGGATCGAGAAGACATTCGTCAGGTCGCCGCTGAACGCCGCCGTGATCCCAGCTGGTGTGATGAGGAAGATGCCCGACCAGTGGTTGGCAGTCGTCACTGTGACGAAGCTGCCCAGCGAGAGCGTCAGGTCGGTGACTGCGATGACGACCTCAGCCGTGGCACCGGTGGTCCGACGCACCCGCAACTCGCCGGCACCGAGGCTCTGCCCGGCAACCGTGACCGTCGCGTTCGTGACCACGAGTTCGACGCCAGGGTCGGTTCCAGCGGTGTTGACACTCAGCGCGACCGTCCCGCTTGCCGAGAAGCCCGACACGTCGACGGTGAGGTCGGCGGTCACGCTGCCGGACAGCGCAGTGCTCGTCATGGCGAGGTTTCCGTGCACGTTGGTGGCGCGCACGAGGGGCTGGTCGACGGTTCCGAAGCTCAGCGACCCGTTCGTGACGTCAACGGTCAGCGACGTGGTGCTCTTGGTGATGATGACGTCGGCCTGCAAGACCTGGCCGGCGATCCCGAGCACCACACCGGTGCCGCTCACCCGCAGCGGGGCGTTGGCAGCGAAGGTGATCGTCGTGGTGACCCCACCGACCACGAACGTCTCGTCGACGGCGCCGCCGGTGGAGTTGACCTCGACAGCGAACGATCCGGAGAGGGTGAGCCCAGGGACTCCGGTCACCGCAAGAGTCCCGCTGATCGACCCGGCGAGACCGGTGCCGGGGAGCACGAGCAGTGCCTGGCCGTTGGTGAGGCTCACCAGCGTGCGGGTGCCGTCGCCCAGCGACATCGACACGTCGGTCGCGGCGATCCGCACCATCGTGTGATCGTCGCCGCCACCGGCAACTCCGTCGGGGCCGAACGAGACCGATCGCTCCACGGCGATATTGCCCTGCAGGGTCTGGCCGGCGATGTCGAGGCTGACTCCGGTCCCCGCGATCCGCAGGTAGGGTCCGGCGGGCAGGTCGATGGACACCGTTCCGGTGCCTACCGTGAGGGAGTCACGAACCGCCACGGCGCTCGTGTTGACGGCGATCTCGACCCCGCCAGTCACGGTGAACCCGGCCGTCGCGGCGACCGTGACGGTTGCGGCGAGACTCCCGGCGACGCCGGCACCGGAGACGACGAACATCCCGATACCACCTGACGCGGTGATGATCGGATCGAGCACCGGGCCGAACGCCAGACGACCGTTCGCGATGCCGACCCGGACGACCGAGCCACCCGCCGCGTTGGTCACCTGCTCGAACGTGAAGTCGCCCGAGACCGTCTGTCCAGCCACGGTGAGGTTCACCGCGGTGCCACCCAGGCGGACGAACTTCGTGCCGGCCGCCGTGTTGAAGGTGAGAGCGAAGTCGCCCGAGAACGCCACTCCCGGCGCGGTCACGGCGATGGTCACCTCGACCGTGCCGCTGACCCCGGCCGCCGTCAGGTCGAAGGTCGCGGTGGTTCCGGTCTTCTGGGTGGCAGTCAGCGGCGGCGCGCCCGACGTGCCCCCCAACCGCAGCACCAGGTTCTCCAGCGCGACCGTGAGGGTCACGACCCCGGAGGTCTCGGTGCGGGTCACGACAACGTCGGCCGACAGGTGCTGGCCGAGCATGTCCAGGCTGATGGCCGTGCCGGCGACACGGACGTACTGGCCGGCGGGCAGTGTCAGCGTCGTGGTGGCTCCGGCGATCGTGAACGATTGCTCTACGGCCAGCGTCCCGGTGTTGAATTCGACCGCCAGAGCGCCGGAGAGTCCGACCTGCGGCACGGCCACGGTCACCGTGCCGGTCACCCGACCGGCGAACCCGTCCGCCGTGAGAAGGAAGAGCGCCGTGCCGTTCGTCAGGGTGATCAGAGCGGGGTCGCCGCCGAGCGCTGCGCTGACGTTGGTGGCCCCGATCCGCAGGACCTGCCGGGTCGGGTCGGCGACGCCGGCCGCGGTGACCGCAGCGACTCGCTCGACGACAACATCAGCGGAGAGGCTCTGGCCGAGGACGGTGAGCGTGAGCCCAATCCCCTCGAAGCGCAGATAGGGCCCAGCTGGCAACGACAGGGACTGCTGCACCCCGTCGACCGTGAAGGTCCGGTTGACCGCGGCGGCCGTCGCATTGATCGCCAGACGCAGCGACCCGGTGAGGCTGACCCCACTGCCCAGCAAGCGGGCAACCGTGCCGGAGACCTCGCCGGCCAACCCCGCGGCGCTGCTGACCAACAGACCGCTGCCATTCGTGAGCGACAGGCCCTGGGTCCCAACGCCAAGGGTGATGCTGACGTCGTTCAGACCGATGATGGTGATCGCGCTGCCGTCCGCCGCCACGCCGCGCTCGACGGCCAGGTCGGCCTGCAACTGCTGGCCAAGGATCGTCAGCGTGAGGTTCGAGGCCTCGACCCGGACATATGGCCCGGCCGGCAGATCGAAGACAACCGTTCCGACAGTCCGGTTGACCGCGGTACCAGTGGTGTTGAGCGCGATGTGGCCGTCGACCTCGAGGGCGAGAGCAGAGATCGCCAGGTGGGCGCTCAGTTGCCCGGCGACGCCACTGGAGCCCAGCAGGAGCGACCCCGAGATGTTGGTGACCGCGGCTGCCGTTCCGAAGGAGAGGGCGACGTTCTGCGCACTCACGACGACGTCCGTGCCGACCCGCGAGAAGGAGAAGTCACCAGTGAGGCTCTGGCCACCCATGGCCAGGGTCGCGGCCGTCACGGAGAAGTCAGTCACGGTCGCGGTGTCGGCGAAGACGATCTCCACCGGCGGGTCGGTGCTGCCCGGGATCGAGACTGATTGGTTGATCGCCGAGCCCGTCGTGTTGATGCGAACGCTCGTCGTCCCGGTGATCGTCACGCCGGTGATGCCCAGGAGGCTGACGACGCCGGTGGCGACGAGGGCGTAACCGCCGCCGAAGGACAGCAACCCGATCGTGGCGTCGCTGAGCAGGACACCCATCGCGAGCGGGTTGATCGCGCCACTGCTGAGCTTGGCCGGCCCGCGACCGAGGAAGAGCGTCAACCCGGTGCCCGCGAAGGACTGCACCTGGGTCGGCGTGCCGTTGATGGTCATCGTCGTGTCGCTGAAGGTGACGTTGCCCTCGATCGTGAGGACGTCGGCGATGTTGAGGCTCAGGTCGGACACCGAGATGGCGAAGACGTCGTCGGGGCTCGCGAACTTCACCGAGACAGTGGCCCCACCCACGACCACGGAGACGTCGACCGGGGCGCCACTGGTGTTGACCTGCAGGAGCACCGAACCGCTGATCCCCACGTTAGCGGCGGAGACGTCTGTCGTTCCTGAGACGTAGCCCGCGATCCCGCCGGAGCCGAGGACGAGCACACCCTCCCCGTTGTTCAGTGCCGCCGTGCTCGAGGTGCCGAGGTATGCCGTCGCGTCGGCCAGCGCGATCACCGTCCGCGTTGTCCCGTCGGCTGCCAGCACTCGCTCGAACGCCAGGTCGCCGGTGAGGCGCCCGAGCCCGGCGACGGAGGCATCGACTCCGAGGAGCTCAATCCGCAGTCGGCCCACGCTGGTGTCCAGAGCGATCGTGACGGACGCCGTCAGGCTGAGCAGATCCGGGACCACGACCATGGCGGTGGCAGTGATCTCGCCGGACACGCCCGCCGCTGAGATCGAGAACGAGCCGGTCGCCGACGCGATCGTGACGAACCCACCCAGATCGAGGCTCACCCCGACCAGCGTCAACTCGACGGCGGTCGGCGTGCGAGCGAACCACAGCTCGCCGAGCAGATGCACCCCGCCCACGAGGACGTCCAGGCTGACGCCACCGATCCGGACTGTGCCGGCAGCGGTGTTGATGTCGGCGCTGACGGTTCCGCCGACCTGAATGCCCGGGAGGGTGAGCCCCATCGCACCCGTGAACGAGCCGACTAGACCGGTGGCGTCGATGGTGAAGGTCGCGGTGGCGCCGGTGAGGGTCGCGAGGCCACCGGCGAGGGACAGCGCAGCGTTCGACACGGTCACCGTGGTTGTGGTCGTGCTCGTCTGCTCCACGACGAGGTCGCCAGAGAGGGTCTGCCCGAAGACGTCCAGGTGGATGTCGGTGCCGGCCACGCGCAGGTATGCCGCGCCGCCCGGTAGCACGAGGGCTACATCGGCGTCACCGACCCGGATCGAGGTGTCGACCGCCACGCCGGTGCTGTTGGCGAGGACGTCCAACGTTCCTGTGAAAGACACTCCCGTGACGGCGATGGTGACGGTGCCACGGACCGACACGGCCAGACCGGCAGCCGTGACGACGAGCGCGCCCTGGACCGATCCGACGTGCACGGGTCCCAGGTCGATGGACCCGTTGGCGATTCCGACGGCCAACCGGGTCGCTCCCGCAGTGTCTACGCCCCTAGTGATCGTGAGGTCCGCGGTGATCGCCTGCCCGGCGACGGTCACGGTCGTGCCGAGAGCCTGCACCCGCAGGAACGGAGCCGACGAGTCAACTTCGACCGTCACGCTCGTGGCGAAGCCCAGACCCGCGACGTTCGAGGTGATGGTCGCCGAGACGGATCCGCGGACTCCGGTGGCTGTGACGTCGAAGGACCCGGTGATCGCGGTGGCCGACAGCAGGACGGTGCTTCCGCTCTGGATCTGGAAGCGACCGTTGTCGATGGCGATCGTCGTGGTCGACACCCCGGCGACGGTGACGCGCTGCACGGTCAGGGCGTCGGCGGCGATCTGCTGGCCGGCGATGGTCAGCGAGGCGTTCGTGGCCGTGAGCCACACGTGCTGGGCTGCGCTCGGGTCCGCATCGGTCAACAGGTCGAGGGCGAAGCTGCCGGTGAGGGCGACACCAGGAAGGGTTGCGGTAAGGGTGCCAGACAGTGACCCGGTGACTGAGGTCGCGGAGACGGTCAGGGTGCCGGCGGATCCGGTGTTTGCGAAGGTCAGCGTCGAGCCCACCGCGAAGCTGAGGTTGCTCACAGTCACCGTCGTCGTCGCTGCCGAGACGGCGAAGGAGACATCCGCCGTCAACGACTGGCCTAGTGCTGCGATGGTCAGACCGGTGCCGGACAACACATCGGCCGCTCCTGCATCGAACACCACATCGACCTGGCCGCTGCCGTCGCCGAGGTCGATGGTCTCGGACACTGCGGCAGCGAAGGTGCTCCGGCGCAGTCGGATCAGGCCGGAGGCGGTGACGCCGGGAACGCCGGTGAGCGCGACCATGCCGGTGGCGTCAACGGCATACTCCACTGCTGTGCCGTGCGCGGCGATGACCAGACCGACGACGCCGTCGCTCAGCGAGACACCGACGCCCGAGCCGCCGAGGAAGATGGACAGTCCGCGGACGGCCAGGCGGGCCTGAACAGTGTCGGCGGCGGTGTCGATCGTCACGTCCCCGGTGACCGTCGCCTCAATGAGCCCGGTCGCGACGATGGTGGCGCCGAGGCTGCCGGACACCGACGTACCGTCCAAGGTGAGCGTGCCGTGGCCGTCAGCCAGGGTGACGGACTGCGCCGTGCCTGCGGCCAGGGTCATCGTCAGGCCGGTGACGCTGACGGACAGCGCGGTGCCGGAGGCGGTGGCGTCGAAGGAGCCCGAGAGGGTCTGCCCGCCCACGGTGACCGACACGGCACCAGAGAGGTGAGCGCCTGCTGCCCCGGAGTAGCTCAGCGCCACGTTGGTGAAGCTGACCCCGGTGGCACCGACCAACGCGCTGGCGCCGGTGATCTCGAGGTCGATGTCCTGGGTGACCGCGCGACTCGTGAGCGTCAGCGACCCCGCGTCCAGGCTGACGATGGAGGCCGCACCGAAGTCGGCCGTCACCAGGGTGGCCGTCAACTGGAGGTCAGCAGCGGGCTGACCGAAGGTGGCGGATGCGGCGCTGAGGGCCACCACGGTCTCGGTCCCCGAGGCGATGTCGATCGTCAGGGTCTCGACCGTCAGGGCCAGCGTGCCGTCGGCCAGAGCCTGGTTGTTCAGGGTGTAGGTCGAGGTGAGGGTGGCCGACCCGGTCAGGTGCCAGGACCCCACCGTGAGGTTGATGGCCAGGGCACCTGCGAGCGTGGCAACTCCCGTGGCGCTGGTGACGCTCCCCGACAATGCCGAAACCGTGAGCGAGACGCCAGTGAGGGATATCCCGTTACCGAGGTCGAGGTTGCCCAGTGCGATCGGTCCGGTACCACCCGCGAGCAGTCCCTCCAGGGCCGGGACGAGCCACCCGATGACGCCGGCGAGCGGTGATCCCGCGACGTAGGAGCTGAAGTGCGGGAGCGCTGAGGTGAGGACACCGGCCGCTGCGTCGTAGCGCGTGTTCTGGCGCTGCAGGGTCCCATCGGCGGCGAGGTAGTAGACGGCCGATCGCGAGGCGCCGGCGGGCACCGAGATGGTGAGGACGGGCGCGATGGCGAAGGTGCTGATGACCGCGCCGGAGCGAGCGTCGAGAGCGTGCAGGTCATAGACCGCGGAGGTGGCGAGCAGTCCCGGCACGCGGGTGTTGCGGGGAACCATGGTCACCCAGGCGTCGGCACGGAGCGAGCCTGGTGCAAAGGTGAGGGTGGCGCCGTCGGCGCTCAGGGTGCCGCCGAGAGCGGCTGTGACGAGCACTGCTCCCGCGGGGGGCCAGAAGGCCATCACCTGCACGGGGGGCTGGTCGGGGGTGCGGACCCAGGTGGTCCGGCTGACAAGGTTGGCGGCAACGGAGCCGGTGAAACTGGACGGAACGAACGCTGCGAAGTCATCGCCCGCGCGAGGAGGTCCACGACCGGAGTGCGCGACGAGGTCTGCGGCGGCATACCGGCTGGGGTTGATCTCCACGACGCCGAGGTGACTGGCGACGTTGAGAGCCATGGTGGGCGCGGTGCCCGCGTTGAGCCCGGTGCCGATGCTCGCCGTTGCCGAGCCCGCGATGACGGCCAGGACGGTCAGTGGTCCGCCGGCGGTGATCGGAAGGTCGAACGGCAGCCGGGACGTCACCGTCGCCAGGGCGAGGTTGACGGCTTGTCCGCGTAGGGCGACGGGGTGGGCGACGTCGACGCCGGGGAGGCCGCCCAGGGCGGCGAGGACGGCCCGACCCTGCTCGGAGGGAACCCAGCCACCGGTGGTGGAGAACGCCGAGGTCCGCGACTGGCCCGACCCCGACAGGGTGATCGCACCCGACACGAGCAAAGACCGCCCGGCTGCCGTGGTGACGCGGTGCTCACTAATCGTCAGGCTGAGGCCAGCCCCGGTCGTCGTGGCGGTCGCGTCCTGCTCGGCGAGGATGGTGAGGGAGCCGGTCGTGGTCAGCGGAGAGCCTGCCCCGATCTGCGCCGTGGTCGAAACGGCGGAGGACAGCAGCGCGGTCGAGGCGTCAACGGACTGCCTGTCGATGCTTGCCGCTCGCAGCACGAGGTCGCCAGTGCCGGTGACGTCGGCCTGCTCCCCGAGCGTGGCGGCGGCGGCGTTGGTGCCGACGACAACCCCGAGGGACGGGCCGCGGCCACTGAGCGCGGTGGCTGTGGCGGTGGTGTCGGTGGTCGCCATGACGGACAGGTCGCTCCCGCCCAACTGCAGGGAGGCGCCGTCGGCGACGCGTGCGGTCGTGCTGGTGACGACCCGGTTGAGCGCGAGCGCGGCCCCCGAGCCCGTCGTCGTCGTGACGAGCGCCTGGTCGATCGAGCTCGCGAACAGGTGGGCCGACAGGGCGTTGAGGCGCAGGATTCCGGAGACGACGGCGTCGGTCGCCGCGGTCAACGACGAGTTGGCCGCACCCTGGCCGGGAGCCTTCTGGGCGGCCGCGAAGAGGCCGGCTAGGTCGCCAACATCGGCACGATCGGCTCGGACCCCGACGGTGAGCACTCCAGCGGACTCGGCCGAGACGGACAGGTCGGTGGCCGAGATGGTCGTGTCCCCGTCGACGGCTGCGCGGGTGAGCCGCTCCACTGCGGTCCCGGAGCGGGTCCCGGCGGCGGTGACGTTGGTGGTGCTGCGAGCCGAGAGGGAGACGCGACCCGGAGTGGAGATCACGGTGGTGCCGGTCAACACGGTGGTTGCGCTGCTGCTGAGGTGGGCCGCGTCGGCGGCTGCGGCGACGATCGTCGTGTCGCTGTCAAGCGCGACGTCGCCGGCCGCATCGATGCGTGAGTCAGTGAGCGCGATGGTCGCGGCTGCGCGCTGGGACGAGGACGCGGAGGACTTCAGCGAGATCGCTCCTCCTGCCAACGAGGCGCCCGTGCCACGGATCCCTGCGTCGGCGTCCTCCCGCTCATCGATCGCGACGAGGTGGATGTCCCCCGCCCCTCGGTCGCTGCGGGTGTCGATGGACGAGGACCCCAGGTCGATGTGCCTCGCGGTGATCGTCAGGCTCGCCCCGGTGTCGGTGAACCGGATCTCTCCGACCACGACGACGTCGGAGCCCGCGGCCCCGATGAGGGCGGCCAACTGCGGCGCGGCCAGGGCGATGGTCGCGCGCAGGCCGCTGACGATCAGCCGCATCGTTGCGTCGGACGTCAGCGAGACGGATTCGCCCAGGCCGGTCAGGGTGATCGATCCCAGGGACTGCTCGATGGACACCTCGACCGACGGGTTGCCGTCCGGCAACTGCTCAAGGTCGATGCTGATCTTGTCGGTGCCAGCGCCGCCGCGGACGACGACCGAGGTGACCCCGGTGGCCCGCAGGCGGACGGTGCGGCCGGCCCACTGGAAGACCAACTCCCCCGTCGTCGCGTCGTAGCTGATCGTGCCTTCGCGCTGCACCCCGTCGCCGAGGTCGAGCACCGCGGTGGTTCCCTCGACGACCCAGCGGGGGTCGACCTCGGTCTGGACCTCAGCGTCTTGGACCGACTCCTGCACGGTTGCCTCAGGCGCTGCTTCAGGCGTTGCCTCGACGGCCGGGTCCGTGGTCGTTCCGGGGTCAGTCGTCGTCGTACCGGGGTCGGTCGTCGTCGTTCCGGGGTCAGTCGTCGTCGTACCGGGGTCAGTCGTCGTCGTACCGGGGTCAGTCGTCGTCGTGCCCGGGTCAGTCGTCGTCGTGCCCGGGTCAGTCGTGGTCGTGCCCGGGTCCGTCGTCGTGGGCTCACCATCGGCAGGTATGCCGCCCGACAGGGTCAGGGCCGCGTGACCCTGAGCGGCGAGGCGGGGACCAAACGTGTCGGCACCGAGCACCGGGACGCTGACGCCGGGTGCCAACGTCGCTGCCATGACCCCGGAATCTGCATGCGACAGGCCTAGGGCGTGACCGATCTCGTGGCGCAGCACCGTGCGCAGGTCGACGGTGGCCCAGCCCCAACCTGCGGCATCGGCATCGATCTCGATGTGGCGACCCAGTGTCGAGCCCAGCATCGCCCCGGGCAGGTGGGCGAGGCTGACGGTGATCCCACGGGTGTCGGCTCCCCACGCCTCCCAGTCGGCGCGGGCCGACTCGAACGCCGCTGCCAAGTCAGCGCTGCCCAAGCCATTGGCGGCACCGAAGCCTCGATGGGCCGCAGCCGAGGTGGCCAACAAGGGAGTGGGAGTAGCAGATCCGCCGCCGGTCACTGTTGCTGAGGAGCCGCCGGCCAAGGGACAGCTCACCGACGCGGCGGTGCCGTTGGTTCCTCCGACGGTGGTGCACTGGCTCGTCGACAGGGCTCTCGCCAGTGCTTGCAAGGCCTCTTGGATCTTCGCATCTGCAGCGGCCTTGGCGTCTTGCACCTGACGCACCTTGGCGGCCTGCGCGGCCTGCGCGGCCTGCGCGGACTGCGCGGCCTGGGCGCGGGCGACGGCGCGCTGCCCATCGGCCTGCCGCCGAGCCTGGGCCAACGCGGCATCGATCCGAGCCCGAGCGGCTGCGGCAGGCAACGCCTGCGCAGTGGTCGTCACCGGTTGCCGAAGGGGCTTGGCACCGACGTCGGGAAGCGCACGCAGCGCTGGCGCGCCGGCAGCGGATTGGGGCGCGGCAGCGGCGGCGGTCGACGCAGGGGCGGGGCTTGCGGCTGCCGCCGACGGAACGCCGACGAGGGTGCTGACCGCCACCGCGAAGCACACAAGCAGAGCCAGGGGGCCCCGGCCACGCCACACGGGAGGGTGGTCGCTGAACGCGACTTCACCAACCGAGCGGGCCATGGGACCTCGAAAGGAATACCGCGGAACCCGGGGGGAGAACCTTAGGCGGGGGACCTGAGGGCTGGTTCCAACGTTCGCAGTGTTGCGCCGAATCGCGCGTCGCGTCAATGGCCCGACCGGTCAGAATGTCGATGCATCCCAACGAATTCCCCCGGAATCGGACTTCTTCGACATATCGACCCATGGCCGCGTCGACCCCCGTTCGATCCCCCGTAACCGCCAGTTCGAACAGCAGACCGCGGGCCATCGCCAGCGACTCCTGGGCCAATTCACGCGACCGCGACGGGGTGAAACCGCCTGCCTCGAACCCCGCCGCCAAGCCGTCCAACCAGCCGTCGGCGAGCCAGGATCGCAGCCCCGCGGCATACGAAGCACCTTGCATGGCCAAGCCGCTGACCTCGAAGAAGAGCGGCGCGAACGTGGTGGCCGCGTCGGCGACGTGGGTCCAGAATGCGGCGCCGGCGGCATACGGGTCCTCGTGCGCCACCTCGAGCAGGGCGGCAAGCGCTGCCCGCTCACCGGCTTCGACGGCGCCGACGACTTCGGTGAGCAGACCCTCGCGGGACCCGAAGTGATAGATGAGCATCCGATGGCTCGTGCCGAGTTCTCGGGCGAGGGTGCGCAGGCTGGTGTCGCCGATCCCGTGCGCCGCGAACCACGCCACCACCTGACCCAGGAGTTCCTCCCGGCGGCTCACTGCGAGGTCTGCGCCGTCTCGCCCTCGGACTGCTGGACCTGGCACTGCGCGACGATCGCGGCCGCCTCGCTCGCGACGTACCCCCGCGTCAGCCCGCCATACGACGCCCGAACGAGCCAGGCCAGCGGCCCGCTCCAGGCGATGCCGAGCTGGGCCTGGACCCCGCCGGGGACCTCGACGAGTTGGTGGGTGCCGGTGGTCGTCACGCCGGGCCGCCGCGACACCCAGGTGAAGCCTGCCCCGGGACGCCACTCGGTGATCTCCCAACGCGCCGCCGCGAGCCGCGGCTGCCGGACGAGGTATGCCGCCCCCATCCCGTCGGGTGCCTCGGGGGTCTCGGGGACGACCTCGATGACGGTCGGGAGCCACTCGGGCCAGCTTCGAACGTCCGACAGGACCTGCCAAGCCAGGCTCGGATTGACGATGGTTGACGACGTGACGGAAATAGACATGTACCAGATGGTACAAGTGCGATCGGGCGCTCGCAGGGCTTTCAGGCTCGTTGTTGGGCCGCCCAGGAGGCGTGCAGCGCGGCATACACGCCGCCGGCGTCGACCAACTCGACGTGCGGGCCGCGTTCGACGATCCGACCCGCGTCGACGACGATCACCTCGTCCGCGGCTTCGGCCGTGGAGAGCCGGTGAGCGATGGCGATCGACGTCCGGCCACGGGTGAGGGAGTCCAAGGCCCGCTGGACTCGCACCTCGGTCGAGGGGTCGACGGCAGACGTGGCCTCATCGAGGACGAGCAGGTCGGGATCGGCGAGATAGGCCCGGACGATGGCGACGAGTTGGCGCTCCCCCGCCGACAACGACTCGCCGCGCTGGCCGACCGCCGTGTCGAGGCCGAGTGGCAGGCCTTCTGCCCACTCGTCCAGCCCCAGCTCGGTGAGCGCCAGGTGCACGTCGTCGACCGAGGCTTCCGGTCGTCCGAAGCGGATGTTCTCGAGCAACGAGGCGTCGAAGAGGAAGCCCTCCTGCGGGACCAGCACCACGCGAGAACGCAACGAGGAGAAGCGAACTCGTCGCAGGTCCACTCCGTCGACCAGTACCTGACCCTCGGTCGGGTCCATGAGTCGGGTGAGCAGTTTGGCCAGCGTTGACTTGCCCGAACCGGTCTCCCCCACCACGGCGATCCGGGCTCGCGGGGCGATGTCGAGGGTGACCTCCCGCAGGACCGGCCCGCCGCCGGGGTAGGCATAGGAGACGTCGTCGAAGCGCACGATGATCGGCCCGCGAGGCAACTCCACCCCGCCGGGGCCGGGGTCGGCCACGTCGGCCGGAGTGTCGATGATGCCGATGACTCGGCGCCAGCCGGCGACAGCGTTCTGCATCTCGTTGAGGATCTCGGTGGCCTGCTGCACTGGCATGGTGAAGAGGTTGACAAGGAAGAGGAAGGCCAGCAGGGTCCCGATCGTCACGTCGCCGCGGACGGCCAGAACTGTGCCGATGACGAGGACGACCGCCGAGGTCAGCCCGGACACGAACTGGCCCGCGGTGAAGGCGATGACGGAGCGCACCTGGGCGCCGACCGCCTCGCGCCGATGGGCCTCGATCGCAGCGTCGATGCGGGCAGCGGTGCGCTCCTCGATGCCGTAGGCGCGAATGGTCGCAGCCCCGACGACGGCCTCGGAGATCGCCCCGAGCATCTCCCCGACCCGTTGGCGCACCCGGGTGTAGGCCCTCCCGACAACGCCCTGGAAGTGTCGGATGAGGAAGAACAGCGGGACGAAACAGCCCCAAACCACGGCCGCGAGCACGGGGCTGTAGACCACCATGAGCACGGTGGCGAGCAGGATCTGGCCGGTGCTGACGATGAGCATCAGCCCGCCGAACTGGACGAACGCCGAGATGGTGTCCACGTCGGAGGTCACCCGCGAGACGAGGGAACCCCGCCGCTCGGTGTTCTGGGTGAGCATCGACAGGTCGTGGATGTGTCGGAACGCAGCCAACCGCAGGGAGGCCAGCCCGCTCTCGGACGCGGTGTAGAGGCGCACGTTGACGGCATACGAACTGACGGCGGTGACCACGACCCCCGCCAGCGCGAGTGCGACCCAGAGCAGCACCCGGCTCGCGTCGGGACCGCCGGGCGCGAGGATCCCTTCGTCGGTGGTGCGCTGCACGACGAAGGGGATGAGCACCCTCCCGACCGTCGAGAGACCGGCGAGCAACACGGTGACGGCCAGGCCCTTGGTGAGCTCCGGAGAGATGGCCGCGCCACGTCGGATGGTGGCCCAGGCGCTCAGCTCACCGCCCGAACTGATCCCTGAGTGGTCGGTCAACGGCTCGAAGCGGCTCACGAGGCCACCTCTTCCTCGTCGGCCGCGACGGCCGCCCGGTCGGCCGCCTCGCGGGCATAGGCCGAGACGAGCGCGGCATACCCAGGGCAGGTGGTGACCAGGGCCTCGTGGCTGCCATGCCCGCGGACCTGGCCCTCCTCGATGTAGACGATCTCGTCGGCCAGGGCGATGGTCGCCATCCGGTAGGCGACGAGCAGCACCGTCGTCGCGCTGGAGACCCCGCGCAGGGCGGTGAGGATCTCCTGCTCGACACTCGGGTCGACAGCCGAAGTCGCGTCGTCGAGCACGAGCAGCTGGGGACGGCGAATCACGGCTCGCGCCAAGGCGATTCGTTGACGCTGACCGCCTGAGAGGTTGGTGCCCCGCTCCCCCACCCGAGTGTCCAGCTCATCCGGCAGGGAGCGGACGAAGCGCCGCGCCTGGGCGACCCGAAGGGCCTCCCACACCTCGTCGTCGGTGTGGTCCGCGCCGAGCGTCACGTTGTCGCGAACGGTGTCCTCGAACATGAAGGTCTGCTGCGGCACGAGGGCGGCCACCCGAGAGACGCCGCCCTGGCGCACCGTGCGCAGGTCGACCTCGTCGACGAGTACCTGACCGGAGTCGGGGTCGACGAGGCGCAGTAGGAGGTTGGTCAGGGTCGTCTTGCCCGAGCCGGTGGGGCCGACGAGGGCGATGGTCGCGCCGGCGGGCACCGTGATGGTGACGTCGCGGATCGCCGGGGAGAGCTCGGTGCCCCCCTCGGGCAGGTCGATCTCGTAGGCGAAGTCCAGCCGGCGCGCTGCGACCGTGGCCGCGTCACGGTCCGGCAACTGGGCCGGGCCGTAGGCCATCGCGCCGGTGGCCTGCAGGACGGCATTGACCCGCTCCCAGCCGACGACCGAACGGGGCAACTCGCCCAGCACCCAGCCGAAGGCGCGGACCGGGAAAGCCAACACCGAGAACAGGTAGGCGATCTGGACCACTTCGGCGGCCGTCACCGCCCCCTGTCCGGCCCGCCAGGCCCCGACGGCGATGACCGCGAGGGTGCCGATCGTCGGGATCGACTCGATCGCCGGGTCGAAGGTGCCGCGGGTGCGCCCCACGAGGATGTTGGCATCGCGCAAGGTGTATGCCGCCTCGGCGAACCGCCGCGCCTCCTGGTCTTCGCGGCCCATCGACTTGACGACCAGGGCGGCCTCGAAGCTCTCGTGAGCGACTTCAGACACCTCGGCCCGCAACTGTTGGGCGCGGGTGATCAACGGCGACATCCGGCGTTGGAAGACCGCGTTGGCGAGGAAGAGCAGCGGGAAGACGACCATCCCGACCGCGGCGAGGACCGGGTCGACGATGAGCATCTGGACCGCGCCGAAGACGAGCATGACGATGACCCCGAGGGCCATCGGCAGCGGCGCGAAGATGTTCCACGTCGCCTCGACGTCGGCGTTCGCGTTGGACAGCAACTGTCCGGACGGGTGCTTGTGGTGCCAGCGCAGCGGCAGGTCGAGATACTGCCGGGAGACCCGGCGCCGGTATGCCGCGCCCAGGCTGTACATCGCGAAGCCCGCCGCGGTGCGGCGCAGGATGATGCCCAGGACGTTGACCGTGACGACGCCGGAGATGACCCCGGCGATCGTCCAGAGTTGGCCGGAGGTCACCGTGCGGGCCGCGACTGCCGGGGTGACGATGGTGCTCGTGCACCAACCGATGGCCCAGGCCATGAGGCCAGTCATGATGCCGTAGATCGTCGAGCCCAACACCGCGAGCGAGAACCAGCGGGGTTCCTCGCGGACACCTCGGGCGATGACCGCCAGACCTCGCCGGAGCGTCGTGCCGGTCGCTGCAGGAACTGCCGGCGCCGGGATCGGCGCAGTCGTCATGAGGGAGTCCTTCGGGTGCTCGGGGTTGCCTCCAGCCTCTCATGCTGCGCCGACACCCACGGTCGCTCGCGCCTGACTGCCGGTCAGCCCCGCTCGCGAACCATCACCGCCGGGGCGAGGGCGTCACTCAGCCGCCACCACGAGACCGTCGGTCGACTCCCGGGTGTCGTGCTGACGACGATCGTCCCGACGTAACTGAACGTCACGCCCTTGGTCGTCTCGGCGGCGCCGAGAATGGCCCGCTGCCAGGCGTTGGTGGTCGTGCTCCGCTTGAGCATCACGCTTGCCGAGCAGGAGATCGAGCCGATCAGAACCACGGTGTCCTCGACAGCGAAGGCCCGGCTGTTGCCGTAGCCAGGAACACCGGCCGGAGGGACGTAGGTCGAGCACACCAGCGTCGTGTCCCTGATGTTGTCCTTGGCCGGGATCAACAGGCTCGATCGAGAGCCGGGGATCGACCCGAGGTCAACCTCTGGGGCTTCCCGTCCGAAGGTGAGATAGTCCAGCGCCCGTTGCAGGGCGGCCCGGGCATCGGCTGACTCCGCGGCCGAAGCCTCTCTCGCTGTCACCGAAGTGGCGGGGCGCGGCACCGTGATGTGGTTCTCCATGAGCCAGGGCGCGTCGGCTACGGGCTGGACGAACACCCCAACCACTCGGCGGTCGGCCGGGGAGGCCGACGCCGTCGCGCTGGGGCTGGCCGTGCCACCCGCTCGTTCCGATTCGCCGAACTCGATCACCGCCCACCGGGGATAGGCCCCCTCCGGCGATGCGACGATCAACTCCTTGGGGGTGAAGTCGAACGGCGATGCCGGCTTGAGGGTCTTGTTCACTCGCGCATCAACAGTCCCGAACAGGTCCTGTTCGAGGGTGATCCCCGTGTCGGCGGCCTTCCACCCGGTGGGGTCGCCCGCCGCGGACGCAACGATCGCCGGGTTGTTGCGGACGTTGTAGTCCCGCAGGATCTGCTGCGCGAGCTGCGAACCGAGGTCTGCCGCGGCGGTGGCCGAGGCAGTCGGCGAACCGGAGGCCGGGTCGGTGGCCGATGTCGAGGTCGGCGAAGACGACATCGCGGTGCATCCCGCGAGCAGGAGACTGATCGAAGCGAGGGCACTGCGTGCCAGGCGTGAGGTCATGGTTCGAGCAGATCACGATCCCCACCAACCCCGCAGAGCTCATCCACAGCCCTGTGGATAACTTAGGATGCGGGTGGCGGTTCCGCTGGTGGCCGGGTGATCCGGATGACCCCGGCCTCAAGGTCGATCAGCGGCGGGGCACCGTCCTCGGGCACCTCACGGGAGGACTCCTGACGGCGCTTCTCGGCCAGGGTGTGGGCGTAGCCCGGCTGCAGCAACGCGATGGCTTCGCCGAACACGGCGCCACCCGCCGACGCACCCTCCCGACCGAAGATCACCTCTCCAGGGTAACCGCGGGCAGGCGGGCACGTCACCGCAAACGCCGGTGGGGCGGCATACGGGAGATCCCGTATGCCGCCCCACCGGGGACGTGCGTGGTGTGGCTCAGCCCTCGGCAGGAGCCTCGGCGTCGGCCTTGTCGCCCTCGCCGTCGGCCATGACAGCAGCCAGCGACAGCTTGCCGCGCGGGTCGATCTCTTTGAGCTCGACCTGGACCTTCTGGCCGATCTTGAGGACGTCGTCGACGTTGTCGATCCGCTTGCCACCGACAAGCTTGCGCACCTCGGAGATGTGCAGCAGACCGTCCTTGCCCGGGAGCAAGGAGATGAACGCCCCGAAGGTCGTCGTCTTGACGACGGTGCCCATGAAGCGCTCGCCGACCTCGGGCATCTGCGGGTTGGCGATCGCGTTGATCGCGGCCCGCGCCGCCTCGGCCGAGGGGCCGTCGACTGCGCCGATGTAGACGGTGCCGTCGTCCTCGATGGAGATGTCCGCGCCGGTGTCGTCCTGGATCTGGTTGATCATCTTGCCCTTCGGGCCGATGACCTCGCCGATCTTGTCGACCGGCACCTTCACCGTGATGATCCGCGGAGCGAAGGGCGACATCTCGTCGGGAGCATCGATGGCCTCGCCCATGACATCGAGGATGTGCAGCCGGGCCTCGCGGGCCTGGGTCAGCGCACTCGCGAGCACGGAGGCGGGGATACCGTCGAGCTTGGTGTCCAGCTGGATGGCGGTGACGAACTCGCGCGTGCCGGCGACCTTGAAGTCCATGTCACCGAACGCGTCCTCGGCGCCGAGGATGTCGGTGAGAGCGGCATACCGGGTCTCGCCGTCGACCGTGTCCGAGACCAAGCCCATCGCGATGCCGGCGACCGGCGCGCGCAGCGGCACACCGGCGTTGAGCAGCGAGAGGGTCGAGGCGCAGACCGAGCCCATCGACGTCGAGCCGTTGGAGCCGAGAGCCTCGGACACCTGACGGATCGCGTAGGGGAACTCCTCACGCGTGGGCAGGACGGGCATGAGCGCCCGCTCGGCCAGCGCACCGTGGCCGACCTCGCGCCGCTTCGGCGAACCGACGCGGCCGGTCTCACCGGTGGAGAACGGCGGGAAGTTGTAGTTGTGCATGTAGCGCTTGCGGGTCACCGGCGAGAGGGTGTCGAGCTGCTGCTCCATCTTGAGCATGTTCAGCGTGGTCACCCCCATGATCTGGGTCTCGCCACGCTCGAAGATCGCCGAACCGTGCACCCGCGGGAGCACCTCGACCTCGGCGCCCAGGGCCCGGATGTCGCGCAGGCCACGGCCGTCGATGCGGACCGAGTCACGCAGGATCCGCTGGCGGACCAGCTTCTTCTGCAGGGCGCGGAAGGCGGCGGAGACCTCCTTCTGGCGACCGGCGAACTCGCCGACCGTCTCGCCGTCGCCGACGAACTTGGCGTGCAGACCCGACTTGATCGCGTCGAGGGTGTCCTCGCGCTCGGTCTTGCCAGCAATGGTGAGCGCAGCGGCGGTGGCGTCGTGGGCGTCGCCCTCGACCGCGGCATACACGTCGGCTTCGTAGTCAAGGAAGCGGGGGAACTCGATGGTCTCCTTGGCCGAACGAGCGGCCAGGTCGGCCTGCGCCTCGCACAGCACCTTGATGAACTTCTTGGCGGCCTCGAGGCCCTCGGCGACGACCTCCTCGGTGGGGGCGGTCTTGCCCTGGTGCTTGACCAGGTCCCAGGTGGCCTCGGTGGACTCGGCCTCGACCATCATGATCGCGACGTCGTCACCGACGATGCGACCGGCGACAACCATGTCGAAGGTCGACCGCTCGGCGTCGGAGAAGTTCGGGAAGGCGACCCAGTGGCCGTCGATGCACGACACCCGGACGCCACCGATCGGGCCGCTGAACGGCAGGCCCGAGATCTGGGTGGCGGCGCTGGCGGCGTTGATGGCCACGACGTCGTACTGGTGGTCGGGGTTGAGGGCGTAGACCGTGATGATGATCTGGACCTCGTTGCGCAGGCCCTTGACGAAGCTGGGGCGCAGCGGCCGGTCGATGAGCCGGCAGGTGAGGATGGCCTCGGTGCTGGGACGGCCCTCGCGGCGGAAGAAGCTGCCGGGGATCTTGCCGATGGCGTACATACGCTCTTCGACGTCGACCGTCAGCGGGAAGAAGTCGAACTGGTCCTTGGGCGTGCGCCCGGCGGCCGTCGTGGCCATGATCATCGTGTCGTCGTCGAGGTAGGCGACAACTGCGCCGTCAGCCTGCTTGGCCAACCGGCCGGTCTCGAAACGAATGGTGCGGGTGCCGAACTTGCCGTTGTCGATGGTGGCTTCGGCGAAAATGATCTCTGGACCCTCCATGGGTCCTCCGTTCTCTCTTAACTCCAGACCGCGTGCATCGTCGTTGTGCACGGGTTTGTCCGTGCCGGCCCGCTCGCGCGGGTCGACATACGAGAAGGCGGTCGCCGCAGATGCGGTGACCGCCTTGTCGTGGTCGTTATCGACGCAGACCCAGTCGCTTGATAAGCGAGCGGTAGCGCTCGATGTCGGTGGCCTCGAGGTAGCGCAGCATGCGCTTGCGCCGACCGACCAGGAGCAGCAGGCCACGCCGGCTGTGGTGGTCGTGCGGGTGGGTGCGCGCGTGCTCGGTGAGGTCCTGGATGCGCTTGGTGAGCATCGCGATCTGCACCTCGGGAGAGCCGGTGTCGCCCTCGACCGTGGCGTACTCGGTCATGATCTGCTTCTTGACTGTGCTTTCCAGCGGCATAGGGGGCCGACTCCTTCTCAAGGATGTTGCGCGGTGCTCCAGGGCAGGTCCACCTGGGCGCTCTCGATCCGCGGCCGTTCAACGGCGTCTCTCAGACTACCAGCGCGGTCCGAGCCACCCTAATCGGCGGCGTAAGGTCGGTGTCGTGCACGACATCCAATGGATCGACCTCGAAGGGGTCGTCAATATGCGCGACGTCGGCGGGATGCCGACGCTTGACGGCGGGACGATCGCATCGGGCCGACTGATCCGCTCGGACAACCTGCAGGAGTTGTCCGACGCCGCGATCCGCCGCCTCGTCGACGAGTTGGGGGTCACCGACGTCGTTGACCTGCGCACCCACGTCGAGGTCGCCCAGGAGGGCGCCGGACCGCTCGTCGGTCACCCCAGCGTCCGGATCAGTCACTTCACCTTGTATGCCGATGACTCGGCTGAGAGCGGCATACCCGACAGCGAGCGGGAGCTCCCCTGGGAGACGCAGGCGCGTCGCGAGGCAGCAGCGCGGGCGCGGCGCGAGCAGGCCAACGGCGACGTCCGGGGCACCTCGGGTGACCGGTCGTCCAAGCCGCACATCGTGCCCGGCGGTCAGGATCACGACGACTTCTGGTCCGACCACTACCTGAGCTATCTGGGGCAACGACCGGAATCCGTCGTCGGAGCCCTGCGCGCCATCGCCGACGCCAAGGGCGCCGTCGTCGTGCACTGCGCGGCTGGCAAGGACCGCACCGGAACGATCACCGGCTTGGCCTTGGTCGTCGCCGGGGCTCGACCCGAGGCCGTGATCGCCGACTACGCCGCGTCGGCCGAGAGGGTCCCGCAGATCCTCGACCGCCTGCTGCGCCGACCGGCATACGCCGCGAATCTGCTGGGCAAGACGGTGGCCGAGCAGTCCCCGCGCCCGGAGACGATGTCCCGGCTGCTGGCCGCGCTGGAGCGTGACTTCGGCGGGGTGCTGGGCTGGTTGCGCACCCAGGACTGGACCGAGGCCGACACCGAAGCCGTGCGCGCCAAACTCCGCTGAGCCCTCCCGCTCCGGTTGCCCCCAGAACCTCACACTCGCCGGTGATTTCGCGCAGTTCGGCCCCGACCTGCCCCCAAGTTCCCCACACTCGCCGGTGATCTCGGGCCCAGGTATGCCGCCCCGCCCCCAAGTTCCCCACACTCGCCGGTGATCTCGGGGCTACGGCTTCTTCTTGGGGTCGATGGGCTCGCTCGAGAGGGCAGCGATGAAGGCTTCCTGCGGGACTTCGACCCGCCCGACCATCTTCATCCGCTTCTTGCCCTCCTTCTGCTTCTCCAGCAGCTTGCGCTTGCGGGTGATGTCGCCGCCGTAACACTTGGCGAGCACGTCCTTGCGCATCGCGCGGATCGTTTCGCGAGCGATGATGCGAGCGCCGATGGCCGCCTGGATGGGCACCTCGAACTGTTGGCGCGGGATGAGCTTGCGCAGCTTCCCGGCCATCTCGACGCCATAGGCATAGGCCTTGTCCTTGTGGACGATGGCCGAGAAGGCGTCGACCTGCTCGCCCTGCAGCAGGATGTCGACCTTGACCAGGTCGGCGACCTGATCGCCGTCCAACTCGTAGTCCAGTGACGCATATCCCCGCGTGCGGGACTTCAACTGGTCGAAGAAGTCGAAGACGATCTCGGCCAGCGGCAGCGAGTAGCGCATCTCGACGCGGTCCTCGGACAGGTAGTCCATGCCGCGCAGTGCCCCGCGCTTGCCCTGGCACAACTCCATGATCGCGCCGATGAACTCGCTCGGCGCGAGGATCGTGGCCCGAACGACCGGCTCGCGGACCTCGGAGATCTTCCCGTCGGGATATTCACTCGGGTTCGTGACCGTGACGACCCGCCGATCATCCAACGTCACTTCATAGACGACGTTGGGCTGGGTCGAGATGAGATCGAGCCCGAACTCGCGCTCCAGCCGCTCGCGGACGATCTCCAGGTGCAGCAATCCGAGGAAGCCACACCGGAAGCCGAACCCCAGCGCCGCCGAGGTCTCCGGCTCATAGGCCAGCGCCGCGTCGTTGAGCTTGAGCTTGTCCAGGGCCTCCCGCAGGTCGGGGTAGTCCGACCCGTCGATGGGATACAGGCCGGAGAAGACCATCGGCTTGGGGTCCCGATAACCACCCAGCGACTCGCGGGCCGGCTTGCCGGCGTTCGTCACGGTGTCGCCGACCCGGCTCTGGCGAACGTCCTTCACCCCGGTGATGAGGTAACCCACCTCGCCGACGCCCAGGCCCTTCGACGGCTCGGGCTCCGGCGAGGAGACACCGATCTCCAGCAACTCGTGGGTGGCCTTGGTCGACATCATGAGGATCCGCTCGCGCGGGTTGAGGTCGCCGTCGATGACTCGGACGTAGGTGACGACCCCGCGGTAGGTGTCATAGACCGAGTCGAAGATCATCGCCCGAGCCGGCGCATTCGGGTCGCCGACCGGGTGCGGGACCTGCTTGACGATGATGTCGAGCAACTCCTCCACGCCGACGCCGGTCTTGCCCGAGACCTGCAGGCAGTCCGACGGGTCGCAGCCGATGAGACCGGCGAGCTCCGCGGCATACTTCTCCGGCTGCGCGGCAGGGAGGTCGATCTTGTTGAGCACGGGGATGATCGCCAGGTCGTTCTCCATCGCGAGATAGAGGTTGGCGAGGGTCTGCGCCTCGATCCCCTGGGCGGCGTCAACGAGCAGGACGGCACCCTCGCACGCGGCCAGCGAGCGAGACACTTCGTAGGTGAAGTCGACGTGCCCCGGCGTGTCGATCATGTTGAGCGCGTAGGTCACCCCGTCGGACTCCCACGGCATCCGCACGGCCTGGCTCTTGATGGTGATGCCGCGCTCGCGCTCGATGTCCATCCGGTCGAGATATTGCGCGCGCATCGCCCGGCTGTCGACGACGCCGGTGAGCTGGAGCATCCGGTCAGCCAACGTCGACTTGCCGTGGTCGATGTGGGCGATGATGCAGAAGTTGCGGATGCGGTCCGGCGGCGTGCCGTGCGGCGGCAACCCGGTGCGGGCCATGGGTGACACGGTGGTGGGGTTCCTCGCGGGCTTCGGGGTCGACTGGATTCGCAACAGTGTCCCACGACGCCGTCGGTATGCCGTCCGCTCACCTTCGGCGGCTAGCGTGTCGTCTGTGGACATCCTCGTCACCGGCGGAACCGGGACCCTCGGCCGGGCGACCGTGCCGCTACTGCAAGCCGCCGGCCACCACGTGCGGGTGCTCAGTCGCCGCACCGGGCCAGGGCTGACGACCGGGGATCTGGAACGCCGCCAAGGTCTCAAACGAGCCCTCGACGGCGTCCACACCGTGGTGCACCTGGCGACCTCGGGGGGAGCTCGCGACATCCGCGCGGCCGCCAACCTCTCGAAGGCGGCGGTCGAGGCCGACGTCGAGCACATCATCTACATGTCGATCGTCGGCGCCGACCGGGTTCCCCTCCCCTACTACCAGGCCAAGGTCGAGGCCGAACGGCAACTGCAAGCCAGCGGCCTGGGCCTGACCATCCAGCGCGCCACCCAGTTCCACGAACTCGTCCTGACGGTGATGCGCACCCAGCGGGCCGCCCCACTGTTGTTCGTGCCTGACATCCCGATTCAACCGGTGGACCTCTCTGCTGTCGCGGCTCGCCTCACCTCGCTCATCGGTCAGGAACCGGCCGGGCGTGCCCCGGACCTCGGCGGTCCTCGCGTGGAGCGCTTCACCGATCTCGCTCAGCAGTGGCAGCACCACATCGACCGGAAGCGCCGGGTCGTCCCCGTCCGGCTGCCGGGGCGCACGTTCGCGGCATACGCCCAGGGCGGGCACCTGGCACCCGAGGGAGCGGCGACGGCAACCCCGACCTTCGCGGACTTCCTCGGCGCCGGGACAGTCTGACGTGGGACGGCTGCGGGACGCGCTGGCCCGGTGGTGGCGGCCGGCGGCGAAGTCACCCGCTCCGAGGACACCCACGCCTAGGACACCCGCCCCGGGCGCGCCGGCGACGGGCTACCCGGGCGACTTCACCGGCATACCCGACCTGCGGTGGGCCCCCCACGATGACGGGCGGCCCGATCCGGGTGAGGTCGTCTGGACCTGGGTGCCGTTCGAGGAGGATCACACCCAGGGCAAGGACCGTCCGGTCCTACTCGTCGGCACCGACGGGCCGTGGCTGCTCGCGGTCCCCCTCACCTCCAAGGACCATGACCGCGACGCCCTCCAAGAACGTCGCGACGGTCGGCTCTGGTGCGATGTCGGCTCGGGCGCGTGGGACCGCCGCGGCCGACCCAGCGAGGCCCGGGTCGACCGGATCCTGCGCGTGGACCCGACGACGATCCGCCGCGAGGGCGCCGTGCTCGACCGGGCCGTCTTCGATCAGGTCGCGGCCGCGATCCGCGCCGCCCGCTGACCGCAGGCGCGCCGGGACAGGCGCACGGCATACGCGAAGGGTCGGCTCCCACACGGGGAGCCGACCCTTTGACGTATGCCGCGTCGTCGCCTACGCGGGCTCGGCCTCCCCCAGCCGCGCACTGGCAACCGACCGCCCAGGGATCGCGGCGATCAACTCCTGGGTGTATTCGTGCGCGGGGTGGTCGAAGAGCTGATCGGGGGCCCCGCTCTCGATGATCTTGCCGCGACGCATGACATGGACCTCGTCGGAAATCATCCGCACCACGGCGAGGTCGTGGCTGATGAACAGGTAGGTCAGGCCCATCTCCCGCTGCAGCGATGCGAGCAACTCAAGGATCTGAGCCTGGACGAGGACATCCAGCGCCGACACGGCTTCGTCGAGGACCACCAGGTCGGGGCGCAGCGCCAGTGCGCGTGCGATGGCGACCCGCTGACGTTGGCCACCGGACAACTCGTGCGGATAACGGTCGGCGACGGCCGGGGGCAGGGCCACTTGGTCCAGCAACTCGAGCACCCGCTGCCGGCGCGACGTGGGGTCGCCGACCTTGTGCACCGCCAGGGGCTCGGCGATGGTGCGGGCAATGGTGAAACGGGGGTCGAGGGAGGAATACGGGTTCTGGAAGACGGGCTGCACCCGCCGGCGCAGGGCGAACAACTCCTTCCCTCGCATGGTGGTCAGGTCGTTGCCCTCGAACACGATGTTTCCGCTCGTGATGGTCTCCAGACCGAGCACCATGTTCGCCGTGGTCGACTTGCCCGAGCCGGACTCCCCGACCACCGACACGGTGCTGCCGGCGCGGATGTCGAACGAGACATCGTCGACCGCCTTGAACGACTCGGCCGAGCCGCCGCGCAACGCATACTCCTTGACCACGTGACGGACTGACACGAGCGGGACGTCACTGGTGGAGATCCGTTCTCTCGCAGCGGTCCGCACCGGCGCGCGCTCCAGCGACAGCCCAGGCACGGCAGCGATCAGTGACTTGGTGTAGTCGTGCGACGGACTGCGCAGCACCTGCTTGGACGGGCCTTGCTCGACGATCTCCCCGCGATACATGACCGCGACCCGATCGGCGCGCTCGGCCGCGAGGGCGAGGTCGTGGGTGATGAGGAAGACCGCCGTGCCTGACCCGACGGTCAGGCTCTCCAACTGGTCGAGGATGCGCCGCTGGACGGTCACGTCGAGGGCGGATGTCGGCTCGTCGGCGATCAGGAGGCGTGGGTTGCACGAGAGGCCGATCGCGATGAGCACGCGCTGGCGCATACCGCCGGAGAACTCATGGGGGTATTGGGTGGCCCGGCGCTCTGGGTCGGGGATGCCGACCAGTTCCAGCAGTTCGTGAACGCGCTGGTCGGTGGCCCGGCCCGTGGTGCGTCCATGCACCTCCAACGCCTCACCGATCTGTCGGCCGATCCGCATGAGCGGATTGAGGTTGCTCATCGGGTCCTGCGGCACCAGCCCGATCCCCGCGCCACGCACGGCGATGAGCTGCTTCTCGGTCAGCGCGCGGATATCGCTGCCGTCGAAGAGAATGCTCCCGCTGGTGATGACCGCGTTGTCCGGCAGGAGGCCGTTCACCGCCGCAGCGGTGGTGCTCTTGCCCGACCCGGACTCGCCGACGATGGCAACGGTCTCGCCGACGCCCACGTCGAGTGACACGTCGCGGACTGCCGGTGCAACCTTTCCGCCGGCACGGAACCCGATCGACAGATTGCGAATCGACAGGACGGGGCTGTCGGTCACGGGTGTGGTCATGGTCGGCTCCCTATGAGCATCGGGGCGTCACTGACGCCGAGTGAGGACAACGCGGTGGCCCACAGCTGGGCCGTCGGCAGCGGTGCGGCGGACATGAGGCGGTTGGACAGCAAGACGAGGGCAACTCCCGTGCCCGGGACCAGACCGAGCGCACACCCGGTGAAACCCGGGTGCCAGAGCAGGTTGCGGCGCACGCCGCCCAGCAGGACCGGCATCGTCCGCCACCCGAGTGCCTGCCCCGAGTCCGGCCCCTCGGCGAAGATCTGCGCGGTGATGTCTGGGCGCCACAGGTCGTCCGACGTGGCTGCCAGCGCCAGAGATCGACCCAGCCGCAGGAGGTCGACGGCCGTCGAGAACATCCCGGCGTGCCCGCTGACACCGCCCAACACCCGGTAGCAGTTGCCGTCGTTCACCTCGCCGGTCAGTTCGTGCGTCCGCCAGGCGATCTCGCGGCTGGGATAGAGCACCGGATAGGGATCACCGCTGCCGACCATGTCCCGCTCGACCCCGTCGCCGGGTGCGCTCGCTGCGACGTCACCCGTCACCGGCCCGTATGCCGTGTCCACCAGTCCGAGGGGACCGGTGACGAACTCGGACACCGCCTCAGCCAACGACAGGCCCGTGGCCCGTTCGATGATGCGGCCGAGCAGGATGAAGCCGAGGTCCGAATAGGCTCGACGCTCCCCCGGCGGATAACGCAGGGGCAGGGCGGCCACCGCCTGATACGCATCGACGGGTCGACCGTCCGCGGACGGCGCGAGGTAGAGCGGCTGCCACTCCCACAGGCCCGCCCGATGCGTCAGGAGGGTCGAGATCGTGGCATCCGAAGTGCAGGGCGAGTCGGCGACGAATCGGTCGACCCGGTCATCCAGACGGAGCACCCCGACGGAGGCAAGTCGGTGGATCGCCGTGGTGGTGGCCACGACCTTCGTCACCGAGGCGATGTCGAACCGCGTGTCGGTGTGCAGCGCCCGATGGTTGCCGTCGGCGGCACCGACCGACTTGATCCTGGTCCCGGCCCCGGTCGTGACGCCGATGGTGACGCCGAGCGGCCCCGACGCCAGGGCATGCACTGCGTGGGCTGCGGTCCCGACAGCATCGAGGAGCTCCGACCCCGTCGACGCGTTCACGCCAACGCCTTGTGCAGCTCGATCTCCGGTTCGCCAAACTCCTCCTGAACCCGCGTCACCCCGTCGGGCAGCCACCCGCAGGCCGCATAGAAGCCGACCGACGGAGTATTGGCCGCGAACACCCACAGCGTCGCCGAGGTCGCCGCGGCCTTCGTGAGATCGACGGCAGCCTTCTCGAGCAAACGGCGTCCCAGGCCGAGGCCTTGAGCACTAGGCGACACATAGAGCGACTGGACCAGGCCCGTGGACCCGTTCACGCCGTAACTAGTGACCCCGACGACGACGCCGTCCCGGACCGCCACGACGACGGTGCGGTCCGGCGCGGTGAGGGCGCGGTTCCACAGCGCGGTCGCCGCTTCATCGGTCATGGAATCGGTGAGGCGGTCGGGAAGCACGCCGCGGTAGCTCTGCCGCCAGCAGTCGAGGAAGACATCGACGATCCCGGTGCGGTCCTCCAGTCCGGCCCGACGCAGCTGGACGCTCACGTGACGCCCCCGTGCAGTCGGATCGAGCGGATCGGCGACGCCGGCTCGGGCAGCCGCAAGGGACCACTCCCGGGTGTGATGCTTCCCAGGATGCGCGGCACGCGAGCCCCGGTGCCCCCGGCGACGACGCCGGGCAGCCCATGCAGCGTGCACCAGCCGATCACGGCGAGCAGGATTGCCTCCTTTGCGTCGGTGGGGACGGAGAGCGCGTCCGTGGTCACCACCTCGACGTCAGGCAGGGCAGCTCGTATGCCGTCAACCAGCAACGGGTTTCGGCACCCGCCGCCGGACATGGCGAGGTAGGTCACCCCAGCGGTCCGGACGGCCTCGGCCACCGTGCGCACGGTCAGCTCGGTCAGTGTGGCGAGCAGATCGATGGGGCTGATGTCGTGGCCGAGGGCAGCGACGGCTTCTCGCACGTAGGTCCCGTGGAAGTGCTCCTTGCCGGTGCTCTTCGGCGCGGGCAACGCGTAATAGGGGTCTGCGAGCAAGGCGTCGAGAAGGTCGACGTCGACCGATCCGCCGGCGGCGAGCCGGCCCCCGTCGTCGTAGCCTCGCGGGTCCAGGCCCTCGGTCTGCACCACGGCGTCCATGAGCGCGTTCGAGGGGCCGATGTCGAAGGCCGATACGCGTCCATCGGTGATGACGGTCATGTTCGAGATGCCGCCCAGGTTCAGGGCGGCCGGCACCCCCGCGTGGCCACCCAAGAGGAGGGCGTCCAGAAGCGAGGCGAGGGGGGCTCCGTGCCCTCCGATCGTCAGGTCCCTGGCGCGGACGTCCGCAACGACCGGCCGACCGACCCGCTCGGCGATCCACGCCGGCTGGCCGAGTTGCAGCGTCCCGAGTGCGTGGTCAGCCTCGACCCAGTGGTAGACGGTCTGGCCGTGCGAGCAGACCGCGTCCACGCCGCCGACCCTCTCGGCGGCCTCGGCGGCTGCCTGCGCGAAGGCCTGCCCGATGAGGGTGTCGAGCTGGCACATCTCCGACAGCGTCGTCGCAGCGGGTGGCAGGGCAGCGACGAGCCGGGCCCTGAGGTCGGGGTCATAGGGGACGGTGTCGCTGGTGAGGACGCTCCCCACCAGGACATCGCCGTCGGCGTCCAGATCGACGACCGCCAGGTCGATGCCGTCGTGTGACGTCCCTGAGATCATGCCCAAGACGCGCATTGGCCATCCTCCAGTGCAGTGCGTAGGTTCCCGCCGGCGTCGCGCAGGCGTTCGGCCGCGCGCTCGGCCGACTCGTGGCGAGCGAGCATGAGGGAGGCCACTCGGATGTCGTTCCCGGAAGCTGCCAATGCGGCGGCCGCGTCGTCGCCGGACGCTGAAGCGATCTGCTGGACGATCCGGCGGGCCCGCACTCGGAGCTTGTGGTTGGTGGGGCGGACGTCGACCATGAGGTTGCCGTAGGTCTTGCCCATGCGCACCATGACGATCGTCGAGATCATGTTGAGGACGAGTTTCTGCGCCGTCCCGGACTTCAGGCGGGTCGAGCCGGAGAGGACCTCCGGCCCGACAAGCACCTCGATCGGTCGCTCGACCGCACCACTCAACGCCGACCCGGCATCGCAGGACAGGCCCACGGTGAGCGCGCCGAGCTCCCTCGCCCGCTTGACCGCTCCGAGGACGTAGGGCGTCCGGCCGCTGGCCGTGATCCCCACGACCGTGTCCCTCGGCTCGACCTTGGCCGCATCCACCGCTACTGCCCCTTGGGCAGGGTCGTCCTCAGCCCCTTCGACTGCGGTCTGCACGGCGCGTGAGCCGCCCGCAATGATGGCGAAGACCTGCTCGGGCCTGGTGTTGAAGGTCGGCGGACACTCTGACGCGTCGAGGATTCCCAGGCGTCCGGCCGTGCCGGCACCGACGTAGACCAAGCGGCCCCCGGCGATCATCCGCGGCAGGATCGCCTCAACGGCAAGGACGATCTGCGGGAGCGCGGCATGAACCGCGTCCGGCACGGTTCGATCCGCGGCATTCATCAGCTCGGCCAACTGCGCCACCGACAGGATGTCGAGATCCGCGTATCGCGGGTCCACCGACTCGGTCAACAGCGCCGAGAGGTCCGAGTCGTCGCTCGCGTCGTCGCCCTGCGCGGGGGTCATGACGATCCCCGCTTTCGGGGGTCGAACGAGTCGCGCAGGCCGTCGCCGAGGAGGTTGAGGCCCACGACGAGCAGGACGATGACGATTCCTGGGGCAACCATCGTCCACGGCGCGACGGACACGAGGGTGCGGGCCTCGTAGATCATCGAACCCAGGGAGGGGGCCGGGGGTGGGTTTCCGAGTCCGAGGAAGCTCAGCGACGCCTCGGTGAGCACCGCCCAGGACAGCGACAACGACACCTGGACGATGATGATCGACGTGATGTTGGGCAGCACGTGCCGCATCGTGATGGCCATCCTGCTTTGGCCGGTGCTGACCGCCGCGCGGACGTATTCGATGTTTCGCAGCGAGAGCACCGGGCCACGCGCGACCCGGATGAAGATGGGTATGTAGACGATGGCGATGGCCACGGCGACGGTGAACCAGTTTCGGTCCATCACCGAGGTCAGCGACAGCGCGAGAAGCAGGGGCGGGAAGGCGAACAACACGTTGGTGACGCCGCTGATGATGGCGTCGGGCCCCTTGAGGTAGAAGCCCGCGATGACGCCCAGCAGCGTCCCCACGAGAGCGGCCACACCGACCGCCACCGCGGCGATCTGGGTCGTGTTCGCCACTCCGGCTGCGACGCGGGAGAAGACGTCACGACCGAACTGATCGGTGCCGAACCAGTGCGCTGCCGATGGCCCCTGCAGTCGGATGCTCGCGGCTTGCTTGAGCGGGTCGGTGCCGACCAGGCCGAACGCTTGCGCGATCGCCAGGACCAGCAGGAAGCCGACCAGCACGAGGCCGAGCATTCCGGTGCGGCTGTGCAGAAGGAGTCGAAGACGCTGACCGCCGCGGGGCGGGGCGCCAACCATCGTGTCGGCAGTCATGAGGCACGCACCCGGGGGTCGATGACGCGGTAGAGGAGGTCAGTGAGCAGGTTGACGACAACGAAGAGGAGGGCGATGACGAGAACCGTGCTCTGGACGACGGCATACTCCTTGCCTTGGATCCCGATGAGCACCTGCCGGCCGATGCCGGGGAGGCTGAAGATCTGCTCCACCACCACGGCGCCGCCCAGCAAGTACCCGAACTGCAGACCGGTGATCGTGACGATCGGGACGAGCGCGTTGCCCAGGATGTGGCGCACCTGCAGGCGTCTGTTTCCCACGCCCTTGGCTCGTGCCGTGCGCACGAAGTCCTGGGATCGCACCTCCAACAAGGCCGTGCGCGTGGTCCTCATGATGGGAGCGGCGATCCCGAAACCCAGCGTGAGGGAGGGCAGCAACATCTGCCGCAGGTTGCGGACCGGGTCCTCGGCGAGCGACGCATAGGCCTCTCCGTTGGGGTTGAAGCCGAACTTGGCCGAGAGCACCGTCAACAAGGCGCTGGCCAAGAGGAACGACGGGATGCTGAGGCCAGCGAGCCCGAAGATCTGTCCCACTGCGTCCCGGGCCGAGTCCGGTTTCGACGCCGAGAGCATCCCCAACGGAATGCCGATCAGCAGCGCCAAGATGATCGACAACACCGCCAACTCGATGGTGACCGGCAGCGCGTCGACCGTCAGGCTCGCGACGCTCACCTGTGACCGGGACGAGAACCCCAGATTGCCGGTGGCGATGTTCCCGAGCCAGGAGAAGAACTGAACGATCAGGGGCTTGTCGATTCCGTAATAGGCCTCAAGGTCGGCTCGCTGCTCGGGCGTGAGCGCGGCGGCCTCGGTGCCGAGTCCCGCGGTGATCTGGTTACCCGGGATCGCGCGAAGCATGATGAAGACGAAGATGGCGACCCCAAGCAGGGTGCCCATCATGGAGAGGAGCCGGCGGACGACGGTCCGCCACGGGATGGTCATGGGTGCCTCCGAGGCGTGGAAAGTGGCGGCTGCGGGCCCACGGGGTGGACCCGCAGCCGATCCATCAGGGCAGCGAGGTCGAACGGAGGTACTGCACGGAACCGTTCGCCATCGGGAGGTACCCGGTGACCTTCGGCGCGGCCACCGTGTAGGTGAAGCCCGAGAACATCCAGATCCACGCGGCGTTGGCCTCAAGGTGTTGCGAGACCTTGGCGTACGTGGCCTTGCGGGCCGTCGGGTCGGTCGACTCGCGGCCTTGAGCGAACAGTGCGTCCAGGTCCGGTGAGCTGTAGCCGGCGACCTTGTTGAGGTTCCCCGTGCTCGTGAAGTAGCGACCGTACATACCGTCCGGGTCCGGCCGACCGCCGTTGAGGGCGACCGCGGCGTCGAAGTCGCCGGCCACCCAGCGATCCACGTAGGCGTTGGAGGCCAGGACATCCAGGTCGAGGGTGATCTTGGCTTCGGCCAACTGAGCCTTGAGGTTCTGGGCCTCGGCGACCGAGGTGGCGTACTCCCCCTGCGACACGATGGTCTTGACGCTCACCCCATCGGACTTGCCGGCCTTCGCCAGATACTCGGCAGCCTTAGCGAGGTCGCGCGACGCACATGGCCGAGCAGACGGGTCGGAGCGGTATGCCGGTGAGGTGATCGGTCCGATGACCTCACCCTCGCCAAGAGCAGCCGTGTCGAGGACCTGCTGGCGGTCGACCGCACACTGCATCGCCAGACGTACGTTGACGTCGGTGAGGGCAGGGCGTCGGGCGTTCAACTGCAGGACGTGATAGCTGAGTTGGGGCGTCTTCGTCACGGTGAGGCTGCCACCCTGGGCGGTCTTGGCCACCAGCGGGTCATTCAACACCGCCAGTTGGACGTTGTTCGACTGCATCGCCGAGACGATGGAGGTCTCGTCCGGGATGATGCGGAACTCGACTGTTTCCAGGGGTGTCTTGTCGCCCCAGTAGGCGGGGTTGCGGGCCACCGTGATGGACTGGCTCGGCTTGCGGTCCTTGAGGATGAATGGCCCCGTGCCGGCCGGCGTGGTCTTCAGCGCTGCCTCGGTCGAGTCTGTCGGGAGGATGGCCATGTTGATCGAGGCCAGGTTCCCGAGCAGGGCGGCGTCCGGTGCGGTGAGTTTGAGGACCACCGTGTTCGCATCAGGTGCCTCGACGCTGGTCACCGACGCCACGGATGCCGCAGCAACGGCTGCCGTCGCCTTGTCCTTGATCTTGTCCAGCGAGAACTTCACGTCCTGGGAGTCGCAGGCGCTCCCGTCAGCAAACTTCACGCCGGCGCGCAACTTCATCGTCAGGGTGAGGTTGTCCGCGGAGTAGGTCCAGGACTCGGCCAGGCCGGGAACGACATTGAGGTCCTTGTCGAACTCCGTGAGCGTGCCGTACAGCGTCTGTAGGACGTTGACGGCCTGGAACTGCGTGGCCTTCCAGGGGAAGAGATTGTCGGGGTCGCTGGTGATCCCAACCACCAGGCTCCCGCCAGCTTTGGACGCGTTGGACGACGCTGCGCCACCCGTGCCTGACGAGCACGCGGAGGCAGCCATAGCGAAGGCAAGGCCGAGACTGATCAACGGAACTGAGCCACGCGAGAGGCGTGTACGACGAGCCATCAGAACTCCTTTCGAACCGAGCCGTTGTCGTTGGTCCTCCGTAGGCTGGAGGTGACGCCGGGTGGTAGGTCGCTAACTTACATGTCGACGGTTCGAAATGTACTAGACTTACCTCCTCTTGACTAGAGTCTGGTGACCACCAAGACGGGAAGTCCTATGACCGCATCGACGACACGCTCCGAGGGGGGGCAGTCCACCGCCCTCGTGACCATGCGCACCCTGCTCCCAAACCTGCGGGCCAGTGAGCGACGCATCGCGGAGCTCTTCCTCGCCGACCCCGAAGCGTCGGCTGAACTGGCCATCGCTGAGGTCGCCGAACGCAGCGGGACCTCAACGACCTCAGTGATCCGCTTGTGCAAGCGACTGGGCTACAAGGGGTTCAAGGACCTGCGCAACGACGTGCTGCGTGAGGTCACCCGGGAGTCCTTCGAGACGGCGGCGTTCGCCGGCACCCCGCGCGACATCGATCGCTCGGACAGCATCGAGGACATCATCGCCAAGGTCTCGCTCGCCGAGACACTGTCCATCGCCGACACCACCAAGGTCCTGGATGTCGTCGCCCTAGGGAAGGCCGCCGATGCCCTCGCGGCTGCCACTCGCATCGACATCTTCGGCCTCGGCGCCAGTTCCTTCGTCGGCGAGGACCTCCAACAGAAACTGGTGCGGATCGGGCGAGCAGCGCTTCGCTGGCCCGACTCCCACGCGGCGTGGCCAGCCGCCACCACCTTGGGTCCGGGCTGCGTGGCGGTCGCCTTGTCCCACTCGGGCGCCACCGTGGACACCATCTCGTTCCTGGAGCTCGCCCGCAGTGCGGGCGCCACGACCATCGCCATCACCAACCACAGCAGCTCCCCCCTCACCGAGGCCGCCGACATCGTGCTGACCACGGCTGCCCGGGAGACCGGTTTCCGGTCCGGCGCCCTGGGCAGCCGCATTGCTCAACTCATGGTCATCGACTGCCTGTTCATCCGGGTGGCCCAGCTGGACTTCGACGCGTCCATGGAGGCCATCCGTAACACCTACGCCACGATCCAAAGGCTCACGGCGAAACGCTAGAGCCAGTGGTCGATGCTTCGCGGATCAGGGCGGTCTACGGTCAGGCCGCCCAGGGCGGCGTCCCTATCGACGTGCCGTCCGCGGCGGTCGCGGTGAAGCCAGACCGGATCGCCACATGCACCGTGGCCGGCTCCGAGCCCGGGTTGCTCAACTGAATCGGCTCGCCGGCGGGGATGATCGCAGCGTCGCCGGCGGTCAGACGCATGCCACCGATCGACAGGGAGATCGTGCCTGCGACAACCACGAAGATCTCGTCCTGATCGAGCACGTGGGCCTCAGGGGACTCCAGCCCGGGGTCGACGTCCAGGCGCCAGAGGCACAGGTCTGCCGATCCCAGCGTCGGCGCGGCGAGCGGCGTGAAGCGCACTCCGGGCAGGTCGAAGGTCGGCGCCTCGGCGCCTCGAGTGACAAACATGTTCGCTCTCCTCGATAGACAAGTTCACTTGTCCAAGTGAACTTGTCTATCATGAGGTTATGGCACCCGCTGCGCAACCCGTTTCAGACATCGGCATCTCGGTCTTGCTGGCCTACCAGGGGTTTGTGCGCGCTTTGCACGCCGATCTGGCTGCCCACGGCTTCGATGACGTGGGGAAGTCTGACGGCCTGGTCTTTCGTCTCCTGAGCGATCGCTCGCGCACGGTGAGTGAGCTTGCTGGGCTCCTGGAGGTGTCCAAGCAGGGGGCCGGGCAGATCATCCAGGACATGGAGACGCGCGGCTACGTCGTGCGCGACCAGAGCCCCGGCGATGCTCGCGCCCGGCCCGTGCGCCTCAGTGACCGTGGCTTGGCTGCGCTTGCCGCGGCTCGGCGGTTTCATCGCCGCACCGAGGCTCGCCTGGTTCGCGAACACGGCAGGGAATCGGTGGCTACCTTCAGAGCGGTGCTCACGGCAATGGCCGGCGACGACGCCACAGCTTTGGATCAGCAGGTCCGGGGGCTCTACTTCTAGGGGTTCCCTAGTCGACCGTCGCCTGAAACCCGCCACTGGCGCGAGACGCAAAGGGTCGGCTCCCACACGGGAGCCGACCCTTTGACGTATGCCGCGTCGTCGCCTTTAGAGGCTGGCGACCTTGCGGGCCATCGAGGACTTCTTGTTGGCTGCCTGGTTGGCGTGGATGACGCCCTTGGAGACGGCCTTGTCGAGCTTGCGGCTGGCGGCCTGCAGGGCGGACTTAGCCGCCTCGGCGTCACCGGAGGCCGCGGCGTCGCGGAACTTGCGGATCCACGTGCGCAGCTCGCTCTTGACCGCCTTGTTGCGCTCGGTGCGCTTCTCGTTGGTCTTGATGCGCTTGAGCTGAGACTTGATGTTTGCCACTGGTGATCGGTTCTTTCGGTCGGTGCGGGTATGCCGTTAGAGGGCGGCAGACGCGGCTCGGGACCGGGCGTGGGGACACCCGTGGTTGAGTCGCGCTGGGTGGTGCGATCGTGCGCGCACGACCAGGCGCGCACGCAAGGGGTCAATCTAGCAGCGGGCGGGCCGCCCTTCCCAATTGGCGCGCCCAACGAGCCTGGGGTCAGCCGGACCGACGGGCGGCGGCGATGGAGAGGATGGCGCGCTCCACGGCATACACCGGGTCGCGGCCCCCACCCTTGACCTCGACGTCGGCGGCCGCGACCGCCTGGATGGCGACGCCCAACCCGGGCCCGTCCCATCCGGAAATCGATCGGCGGGCCTTGTCGACCTGCCAGGGAGCCATGCCGAGGGTTTTGGCGATCCCGGCCGACGACCCGCGCCCGGCCGCACCCACCTTGACCAGGGTGCGCAATTGCGAGGCGAGGACGGCGACGATCGGCACCGGGTCGACGCCGGTCGCGATCGCGTGGCGCAGCAGCCGCAGTGCCTCGCTCGTCTGACCGGCCAGAGCGGCGTCGGCGACCCGGAAGCCGCTCGCCTCCACCTTGCCCGCGTGATAGGTCTCGACCACCCGCTCATCGACGACCCCGACCGTGTCGGCGACCAGTTGGCTGCAGGCCGACGCGAGCTCGCGCAGATCCTTGCCGACCGCCTCGACCAGCGCCTGAACGGCACCCGGCGTGACCTTGCGACCCTGCCTGCGGAACTCATGGGTGACGAAGTCGGCCTTGTCTCGGTCGGTCTTGATCGGCGGGCACTCGATGACCTGAGCCCTGGCCGCCTTCAACGCGTCGAGAGCCTTCTTGCCGCGCTGACCGGACTTGTGCATGACGACGAGCGTGAGGTCGGGTGCCGGCGCGGCGACCAACGCGAGGACGTCAGCCTGCAACTCCTCGCCGCCCTCGTCGAAGTCCTCGACGACGACCGCCTTCGCGCCGCCGAAGAGCGACGGGCTCGCATGCAGGGCCAGAACCCCGCCCTCGTATGCCGCAGCAGCCACCCGGATCGCTTCGAGGTCCGGCTCGGTGTGGCGCAGCTCGGCGAGCACCGAGGCCAGGGCGCGCTCGGCGAGCAGCCCTTCAGAGCCGGTGATGAGGACGAACGGCGGAACACTCACGCCCGCAAGCCTCCCACGCAGCGGTGACACCTCGGGCATGATGGCCTCCCATGATCGACCGCACCCGCCTGGCCGCCCTCATGTCTTCCGAGCAGGACCGCTTCGCCGCCGCCCATCCGCGCTCCGCGGCGGCATACGGCCGGGCTGACCACCTCTTCGGGCGGGTGCCGATGACCTGGATGAACAAGAAAGCGGGCGGCTTCCCGCTCTATTTCGAGCGCGGTCGCGGGAGCCGGGTGTGGGACATCGACGGGAACGACTACATCGACTTCGCCCTGGGTGACACCGGCGCGATGGCGGGGCACTCCCCCGAGCCGGTCGTTGCCGCCATTCGACGGCGAGTCGATCACCTCGGCGGGCTGACGACGATGCTCCCCACCGAGGATGCCGAATGGGTGGGCGCCGAGTTGTCGCGCCGGTTCGGGATGGACGTCTGGAGCTTCTCGCTCACCGCGACCGACGCCAACCGTTGGGCGATCCGGCTGGTGCGAGCCCTCACCGGGCGACCGAAGATCCTCGTCAACAGCTACTGCTACCACGGGTCGGTCGACGAGTCGCTCATCGTCGTCGGCGAAGATGGCGAGGGCACCAGCCGGCCGGGCAACGTCGGTTCGCCGGTCGATGTGACGATGACCAGCCGGGTGGCCGAGTTCAACGACATCGAGGGCCTGGAGAAGCAACTGGCTCACGGTGATGTGGCGGCGGTGTTGATGGAGCCTGCGCTGACCAACATCGGCATCGTCCTGCCGGACCCGGGCTACCTCGACGCCGTCCGCGAGGTGACCCGTCGACACGGCACCCTGCTCATCATCGACGAGACGCATACCTTCTCGGCGGGGCCGGGCGGGATGACCCAGCGGGATCGGCTCTCCCCCGACGTCGTCGTCATCGGGAAGGCGATCGGCGGCGGCATACCAACGGGGGCGTATGGCCTGTCCGCCGAGTTGGCCGCGAGGGCCTTGTCCCGGACCGACCTCGACCTGGTCGACATGGGCGGGGTGGGCGGCACCCTGGCCGGCAACCCGCTGTCGGTGGCAGCGATGCGGGCGACCCTCGAGCACGTGCTGACCGACGACGCGTTCACCGGGATGATCGACACCGCAACGGTGTTCGTCGACGGTGTGCAGTCGCTCATCGACGAGCACCACCTGCCGTGGTCGATCAACCAGCTGGGCGCCCGCGGTGAATACCGCTTTGCCCAGCCGTACCCACGCAACGGAACGCAGGCGGCGGCATCGGCCGACGGTGAGCTCGAGGACTATCTGCACCTCTACCTGGTCAACCGCGGGATCCTCCTAACGCCATTCCACAACATGGCGCTCATGGCTCCGACGACGACGGTTGCCGACGTCCAGCGTCACCACGAGGTCTTTGCCGAGGCCTTGGGCACCCTGCCCCGCTGACGCTAGGACCGGCGCATCGCCTCCAGGAGGGCCGCCTCGGCGGTCGGCACCTCCTGCGCCTCGTTGGCGTCCCGCTCTGGTGTCTGGGTGGTGACCCAGTAGCGGCCGTCCGCGCGCTCGAGATAGCGGTAGTCGACCAACTCCCGACGCAGGAAGGCCACGTCGTCGTGGGCCTGTCGCAGCAGCGCGTTGACCTCCGGCTCGGCGTAGGTCCGGCCTGCCTCGAAGCGTTTGAGCAGCTCCAGGAGCACGACGACCCTCGCCTTGCGCTTGGCCGGGACGGCGCGCAGCCGATCGCCGTCGAAGAACGACCGCACAGTCTTGCCGTAGAACGCGTCGTCCGCCGATCGCTGCAGATCGGTCTCGGGTTCGGTGGGACCCGGCTGATGGGGGTCCGCTGCCGGGCCACGTTCGGCGATCACGTCGGCGCGGGCGGCGGTGTAGGTCTGGCCGGTCAGGGCCATCCGGGCGCGGACGAGGGCCTTGAAATCGGAATCGGTGGTCATCGGGAATCGCTCTCCGGCTGTGCACGGCCCCAGCCCGCCGCAGCCTGTGGGGCGAACGCGACGACAGCATGTCAGCCCGAGGATGTGCTCCCCTTCGCCGTGATGTGCGCAGGCTGGGGCCGGCACCGGCTGGGCGTCAGGTTACGCCGCTCGGGTCAGCCTGGCATCGGACGGCCGCCCAGGTCAACCGAGTTGCGCCGAAGCGCAGCGCGTCACTCGAAACCGAAGGTCGGCTCCCCGATCTCCAGCCCCAGTTGCGCCAACCGGGCCTGGATGACGTCGATCTCCAACTCGAAGTGCTCGACCAACTCGTCCAGGTCGATCCCCGCCTCGGCAGCGTCTCGCAGCTCGGCATCCTGCGCCGACGTCCAGGCATGACCGCCGGTGACAGCCGTCCGCGGTGAGGGCGCGACGGGCGGGGGTCCGGCCACTGGGCGCGGATCGCTCGCCGGCTCGCCGCCCTCCTCCCCCATCGGGTATGCCGCGGGCGCACCTCCCAGCCCCCGGGCCGTGGGCTCGGCGACCGGCAACGGCGGTGGAGCGACCTCGTCCAACCGCCGCAGGGCAGCCAGCACCTTCTCCCGATCGGTCGTCGGCCAGAAGGGAGGCAGCGAGCGTTGGAGGAAGCCGGCATACCTCGCGGTGGTCATCCGGGAGTCGAGGAAGGCGACAACGCCCCGGTCGTCGGAGCGGCGGACAAGCCGGCCGGCGCCTTGCGCCAATCGCAACGCCGCATGGGTGGCCGACACTGCCATGAACCCGTTGCCGCCCATCCGGGCGATCGCCTGAGTCCGTGCCGAGGCCAATGGGTCATCCGGTCGCGGGAAGGGGATCCGGTCGATGACGACCAACTGGCACGACGACCCCGGCACGTCGACGCCCTGCCACAGACTCAAGGTCCCGAACAGGCACGTCGTCGAGTCACGTGCGAATTGCCGTACCAGAGTGGAGATCTGGTCTTCACCCTGGCACAGGATCTCGATGGCCACCCCCTGACGGGAGAAGCGGTCGCGCAGCTCCTCCGAGGCCGCCTGGGCGGCCCGCATCGAGGAGAACAGCCCGAGCGTCCGGCCGCCGGCGGCCAGCACCAGGGCCTCCAGCTCGTCCATCGCCTCCGTCGGGGTGCCGTCCCGACCGGGTGGCGGCAGGTGGGCCGCGACATAGGCGATCGCCTGGCGCGGGTAGTCGAACGGCGAGCCGACATCGACGCCGGTCCACCCGGGCGCACCCTCGCCGCGCAGCCCCATCGTCCCGGCCACCGCGTCGAAGGATCCCCCCAACTCCAGCGTCGCCGAGGTCAGCACGACGGTCCGGTCCGCGAGCACTTTGTCGCGCACCAGCATCGCCACGCTCATCGGCGCGACCCGCAGCACGGCGCCCCGGCGCGGCTCGTGGGAGAGCCAGACGACGTCGAGCTCGCGGCCCTCGAGGATCCGCTCGGCGTTCTCGAACACCTCGTCGACCGCGGCCCGCGCGACCTGCAGCGCCCCGTCCGCCTCGGCCCCGGCCTCAGGCTTGAGCTCACTCTGCATCGCCCGGGCGACATCCCGGACCCGGCTCAGGGCCAGGACGAGCGCATCGGGCAGGCTGAGAACCCGGCCCTCCGGCATACCGTCAAGGACCGACCCGAGCAGGTCCGCCGCCCCGGTCGCGTCGTCGGACCGCTCGCTGCGCTTGCCGGCCCTCCGGGCCGCGCCGCTCACCATGCCCGCGGTCAGCTCGTCGGTGATCGTCGAGGTGACCCGCTCGACCAACTCGTGCGCCTCGTCGACCACGAGCAGATCGTGTTCGGGCAACATCTGGCGACCTTCGAACGAGTCGATCGCCATGAACGAGTGGTTGGTGACGATGACGTCCACCTCGGCCGCCGCGGCCCGCGAGCGCTCCACGAAGCAGGCGGTGACCAGCGGACACTTCCCGCCCAGGCACTCGTGGGCGTCGACCGACACCTGCCGCCAGGCCCGGTCGGACACGCCCGGGACGAGTTCGTCGCGGTCGCCGGACTCGGTGATCTCCGCCCACGCGCGCAGCCGGATGACCTCCTGCCCCAGCCGCCCCACCGCACGGTCGACCTCGCCGACGTCAAGCAGGGCGTCGTCGTCGGGGAAGCCGCCTTCGAGCTTGTGCAGACACAGATAGTTGCGCCGGCCCTTGACCATGGCGAAGGTCGGCGAGCGCCCCAGCAGCGGCGCCAAGGCGGTCGCCAGCCGGGGCAGGTCGCGGTCGACGATCTGGGCCTGCAGCGCCAGAGTGGCGGTGGCGACAACGGAGGGCTTGCCGGTGTCGAGGGCGTGCTGGACCGCGGGCACGAGGTAGGCCAGCGACTTGCCGGTGCCGGTCCCGGCCTGGACGAGCAGGTGCTCGCGGGCCTGGACGGCGCGCTCCACGGCATACGCCATCTGCACCTGGCCCGGCCGCTCGGTGCCCCCGACTCCGGCCACCGCAGCGCGCAGCAGGTTGTCGAGGGTGGACACCGCGCCACTGTATGCCGTGCCGCCCGCCACTCGCGGCAGCCGTCCCCGGCCGGGCCACGTGGCAAACCCCACGCGGTGCGGCCGCCGAGACGGGTAGCGTCATCGGTTTGTGAGCGGCTTTCGGGAGCGGGTGTTACCACGACGGCTCGGGCCGGCCTACTCCCTGCTGCTCGGGTCGACGTGGGTGAGCAACATCGGCGATGGCATCGCCCTCGCGGCCGGCCCCTTGCTCATGGCGTCGGTGACCCGCGATCCTCTGCTCGTGGCCGCGGCCGCCGTGCTCCTGCGACTGCCGTGGGTGCTGTTCGGCCTGTATGCCGGTGTGCTGGCTGATCGTCTCGACCGCAAGCGCATGGTCGTCGCCGTCGATGTGGCTCGGGCGGTTGTGCTGCTCCTCTTCACCGTGGCGCTCACCGGTGGGACGGTGCACGTCTGGCTCGTCCTAGCCGTGATGTTCCTGCTCGGGACGGCCGAGACCTTCGCGGACACCGCGTCACCGACGCTGCTGCCGATGATCGTCGACCCACCCGACCTGGGCATCGCCAACGCCCGCCTCATGGCGGGTTACCTGACGATGAACCAGTTGATCGCTCCGCCGATTGGTGCGGCGTTGTTCGCGATTGGCGTCGCCGTTCCCTTCGGGACCCAAGCCGTGTGCGTGGCCTTTGGTGCGGTGCTCGTCGGGCGGATGAAGGTGCCGCCTATGCCGCCGCGAGCTGAGGTCAGCCACGTGCGGCGGGACATCGCCGAGGGTTTCCGTTGGCTCTGGGGTAACGGGCCGGTCCGAACCCTGGCCCTCACGATCCTCGTCTTCAACGTGACGTGGGGCGCCGCGTGGTCGGTCCTCGTGCTCCTGGCGCAGGACCGACTTGGGATGGGGCCGGTGGGATTCGGTGCCCTGACGACGGCCGTGGCGGTCGGCGGGTTGGCGAGCACCGCGGCATACGACTGGTTGGAGCGGCGGTTCACCCTCGCTGCCCTCATGCGGGTGTGCCTGCTCACCGAGACCCTGGTCCATCTCGGGCTGGCCCTGACGACGATGCCGGCAGTGGCGCTGGTGGTGATGTTCGCCTTCGGTGCGGAGGCGTTCGTCTGGGGCGCGACGGCTCGGGCGGTGCGCCAGCGGGCGGTTCCCACGGAGTTCCAGGGGCGGGTCGGAAGCGTCTACACCCTCGGGCTGTTTGGCGGGTTAGTCGTGGGGCAGGCCCTCGGCGGCGTCCTCGCCTCACTGTGGGGCGTGACGGCGCCGTTCTGGTTCGCCTTCGGCGGGTCGGCGATCCTGCTCGCCATCATCTGGCGCGAGTTGGCCCGAATCGCGCACGGCACGACGACCGACGCCTGACGCCGATCAGTACCAATGCGGAGAACGAGATTGCCAGGCGCTCCAGGCACCGCAGGGAGTTCCGTACCGACTCTTGATGTAACCCAACCCCCAGGTGATCTGGGTCGCCGGGTTGACCAACCAGTCGGCGCCCGCGGTGGCCATCTTCGTGCCGGGCAACGCCTGCGGGATGCCGTAGGCGCTCGAGTACGGGTTGTCCGCCGCCCAGTTCCAGCTGCTCTCGTGCTGCCAGAGCGACTCGAGACACGTCCATTGGCTGGAGTCGAAGCCGAACGTCGGCATGATCTGCTGCGCCACGGTCTTGGGATGCGCCTGGGCCCACGCCAAGGTCGAGGACGTCGGCGGCGGCGTGCTCGTCGGGGACGCGGAGGCTGACGGGGTGGTCGTCGACGTCGTTGTGGTCGAGGTGGCCTTCGGCGTGGAGGACGACGAGGACGACGAGCTCGCCGACGGGCGCGGGGGCGAGGTCGTCGAGGTCGTTGTCGACGGCGTGTTCGACGTCGACGGCGTGGCCCGCGAGGCGGGAGTCGGGCTCGGCTTCGCTTGGGCTGCAGCGCGTTCGGCCGCCTCCCGAGCGGCCCGCTGCGCGGCTGCGTCAGCGGCTGCCTGCGCCGCGGCGGCTGCCGCCAGCCCGTCCAGCCGCTGCTGCTGGGTCTCCTCGGAGGTCTGCTGAAGCGCTGCTAGCTCGGCCACCATCGCTCGCTGTCGGCCAGCGACGGCATTGAGCGCGTCGGTCGCCGAAGCGAGTTCCGCCTCCATGCCGGTGAGGGCAGCGGCCCGCGCCAGTCGGGCCTCGGTCAACACGCGGCTGCGCTCAGCGGCAACAGCGGTCGCCGAGTCGGCGACCCCGGCGAGCATCGCGGCATCGCGCAGTTGACGGTCCAGGCTGTTGGCGGAGTCCTCGAGGTATTGCGCAAGGTCCACCGCTCGTTGTGGCCCCTCCATGGTGAGGAGTCCCAGCATGAGTTCTCCGGTCGACCCGTTCTGCTCGTATGCCGCGGCGGCCGTTCGGCTGATCGCATCGCGCGCCGCCGCGGAGGCCTGCGCGGCCCGATCTGCCTCTGCCGCAGCCAGTTCGGCGGCGTGAGCCGCAGCGTCTTCGGCGGCCTGTGCGGCGGCATACGCAGCCGCGGCGGTCGCCACAGCGTGCTGGCGCGCCCCTGCCTCGGCCGTTGCCTGTTGGTATGCCGCGTCGAGCTCGGCGACGCGGTCGCCCTGGGTGGCCACGGCCGACTTCGCCGCGTCGACCTGGGCGGTGCTGGGGATGACCGGCAGGACGGAGTCGTCGGCTGCGGCATTCGGCGAGGGTGCCAGCCAGATCAGCAACAAGCCTGCGATGCAGGCGAGCACGAGCGACCCGAGGCCGCCTCGTGACCCGGTGCCGACGCCTGAGCGCCTAGGCATCCGTGCCAGCATGCGACCTCCATCGTTGGGACAACGGCCCCACGATAGCGAGATCTCACCGATTGCACCATAAGACCCAAGGACCCCTCTGACCCCGCACGACACGCCGACCGGGCGTCATTTACCGAGATTCGTCGGGCGCGGCCACGGCATACCTGCGCAGTTCGTCCGAGACGATGCCGTCCGCGATGAGCGCTCGGTCCCCCACGCGCACGGTCCCCCCGTCCCGGAGGTCCTTGACGATGTCCCAGTGGAGCGCGGACCGGTTGCGGCCCCCGCACTCCTGGTAGGAGCGCCCCAGGGCGATGTGCACCGTCCCGAGGATCTTCTCGTCGATAAGCAGGTCGCCCGTGGGGGTGCGCAGGGCGGCGTTCAGCCCAATCCCGAACTCCCCCACCCGCATCGCGCCGTCGTCGGTTGCGAGCAGGCCCCTGACGAAGTCCTCCCCCGCTGACGCAGCCACGGAGGTGACGCGGCCGTCAGCGAAGTTCAAGCGAAGGTCGGCGACCTCCAAGCCGCTGAACCAGAATCGACCGGGGAAAGTGATGTGCCCGTCGACCTGATCCTCCACCGGCGCGGTGGCGATCTCGCCGTCCGGCCAGTTGGCCCGGCCCGCAAACGGGACCCAGGTGCGCCCTCCGACGCCAAGCACGAGATCGGTATCCGACCCGACGATGTGAACGCTCGACGCCTCGGCCAGTTCGGCACACCACGGCATCAGCCGGGACTCGGCGGCTGGCCAGTCCTCAGCGAACGACGCGCTCCACTCATCCATCAGCGTCTGGGCATCGACACCCGCGAACTCGGCCCACTGCGCCGTCGGGACCCGCACGATCGCCCAACGGGTGCCCTCCCAACGCAGCGTGGCGATCCGGCCTCGGCCTTCACGCAGCGCGGCCACCCGCGCGCCCGAGAGCGCTTCGGTCGGGGGTAGCAAGCCTCGGAAGGACACGTGGACGTCCGACCAGCGCATGGCCGCTTCCTCGATCGGCGGCGGCTGGCGCAGCATCGACTCGCTGCCCCATCGGACGGCGGAGGCGTCGAACTGCTCGTCGGCGTGGACGATCTGGGCCAGCCCACCCCGGCGGTAGACCTCTTCGACGAACGCCGCGGCGGCAGGGAGCACAGCGGCATCGTTGGTGAAGATGGAGACCCGAGACCCCTGGGTCACCGACACGCCGTCGGCAACGAGTTCCGCTAGGGCCGGGAGGCTCATGGACACGGGGACCGCCTTTCGCACAACGAGATCAGCGAGCACGCCACTGGCACAGCGCGCTGTAGAGAGCAAGGAACCTGGCGTGGTCCGGCACGAGGACGTCGCTCAGCGCCGGATCCGGGTCGACGACCTCGCGGATGCGGGCCCACGCGGCCAACTGCGCGCGGGAGTCGACCGCGCCGACCGCGAGCGCAGCCAGGGCGGCGTCGCCCAGCGCGGCGCCATCGGAGTCGACGACCGTCTGGGTCACCCCGGCGATCGCCGACACGCTGCGCAGGAGGATGTCGTTCTTGGTCCCGCCACCGATGGCCGCCACCCGGCGCACGGGCGCTCCGGCCTTCCCGTATGCCGCCAGCGCGGCGGCGGTCGCATGGGCCACTCCCTCGATGACTCCGCGGGCGAGCTCCGGCCGGCCGTGGGAGAGCCCGAGGCCGACGAAGGCCGCTCGGCTCTGAGGGTCGTGGAAGGGCGTGCGTTCGCCGCTGAAGTGCGGAAGGGCCAGCAGGCCACGACAGCCGGGAGTGGCCTGTTCGGCAAGACCAATCAGAGCGGCGAAGGTCTGTTGGTCAGTGTTGCCGACAATGTCGAGGACCTCGGCGATCCACCGAGTGGCGGTTCCCGAGGTGGCCACGCCGGCGGCGAGGACGAAGGTCCCCGGGAAGACGAAGGGCGCAGCCCACAGGGTGTGGTCGGTCACGAGGGTGTCGCCGACCCGGATGAAGAAGCCCGACGATCCATACATGGCCATCACCGAACCCTGGTCGATGACACCGGCGGCCACGGCTTCGGCCGGGGCGCATCGGCCGTCCCGACGATGACGCGGGTGCCTTCCGGGATGCCGGTGGCACGGTGCGCAGCCGCAGTGACGGTCCCCGCGATCTCGCTCGACCAGGCCAACCGGGGCAACCGGGCTTCCTCGACGATGTCATCGCAGTCGCTCAGGTCCCACTGCTGCGTGGCGATGTCGTAGATCGGGTGGAAGTAGCCCGCCGTGGCATGGTCGATGACCACCTCGTCGGTCAGTCGGGCCACGAGGAAGGACTGGCAGGTGAGGAACCACCGCGCTGCCTCCCAGTTGGCGGGCTCCTCGTCTCGCAGCCAGGCGATCTTGGGGGCTGCCGACTGACTGGACAGCGAGTTGCCAGAGCGTCGGAAGATCTCCCCCGGCCCCAGCCGCGCGGTGAGTGAGTCGATCTGGCGGCTGGCCCGCGAGTCGACGCCGTAGAGGATCGCCGAGCGGAGCGGCCGGAGTTGCGCATCGACGGGCAGGACGCACGGTCCGATCCCGCTCACTCCGACCGCTTCAACGCCGCCCCGGGCCTCGGGTCTGGCCATCAACTCCGCGGCCACGGCGCACAGCCCGTCCCACCACACGGTTTCGGGGTCATGCTCGACATGGCCCTCTGCGGGGGTGAGCAGGCCGTGTCTGCGGCGGGCCCGAGCCAGCACCGTCCCGTCCGCAGTAGCCAGCACGCCCTTGGCCTCGAACGTCCCGATGTCGACCCCCAGGAGCGGGCGGTCGGCACCGAGGGCGGATCGCATCAGCGCATGCTCCGCACGACGTCCATCAACTCGATGACCCTGGCCACATCCACAGTGTTCTCGAAGATGCCATCGCGCTTCAAGGCCGTCCCGACGATCGCGGCATCGGCGATCCGCAGGCTCGGCTCCGCGGTCTCGGCCCGGACTCCGGTGTTGACGATGACCGGAACGTCGCCGGCGTTGTCCTTGACCACCTTGAGGACGGAGTTGTCCGTCGGAGCGCCTGCCGTCAGACCGGAGACGCACAGGGCATCGGGAACGCAGTTGAACACCGTCGAGCGGGTCACCGACGCGAGGTCGCGCCCGGCAAGGTAGTTGGCGGCCTCGGGCACGATGTTGAAGAGCAACCGGACGTCGTCGCCGGACACTGCCAACCGGTGGCGCGCAGTCTGTCCGACGTTCGTGTTCCACAGACCGAAGTCACCGGCATACACCCCCGTGAACACCTCACGCACGAACTTGGCGTCGGTCGCGACGGCGAGGTCGATGCTGGCGGTCGCGTCCCAGAGGACGTTCACGCCGAAGGGAACCTCGATCGCGTCGTTGATCTCGCCGATGATGCGGGCCATGGTCACAGCCGTGATGGGCTCGGTCTTGGTCAGGTAGGGCAGGCTGAACTCATTCGAGATGAGGATGCCGTCCACGCCACCCTCCTGAAGCGACTCCACCTCGCGGCGTGCGTGGGCGACGATTGCCCGGACGCCGCGCCCCCTGTCATAGGAGGGGTCCCCGGGGAGCGGGGAGAGGTGACACATGCCGATGACCGGCTTGGTCACACAGAAGAGGTCGCTGAGCCAGGACACGCTGGTACTGCCTTTCGAAACGTAGGGGGTGGTGCTGGGGTGGTGGCGGGGATTGTGGCTGGGGTTGGTTGTGGGGTTGACGCTGGCCGACACTGACGCCGGATCGGGTCTCATCTCGAGGAACCACGACCTCGGAGGTAATCCAGGACCATGGCGCCGATGAGGATGACGCCCTGCGCCATGGCGTATTGCTGGGAGCTCAATCGCATGGCCGTGAACCCGCTGGCGACGACCTGCAGGCAGAGCGTGGCCAGCACCACGCCGAGGACGGTGGCCCGGCCGCCGTACGGGTTGGTGCCGCCGAGCACGGCGATGACGATGACGAGCAGGGTGTAGGAGGCGCCGTAGTCGGCACTCGCGCTGGGGTTGCGCGACAGGAAGACCACGCCGGCGATGCCGCCCAGCAGTCCGACGATGGTGTAGGTCGCCAGCAGAGTCCGCGTCGAGCTGATCCCGGAGAACCGGCTCGCCTCGGCGTTGGCTCCCTGGTAGCGGATCCGGAAACCCAGCGAGATCCGGTCCAGGAGCACACCGATCGCCACGGCCACCACGACGAGAATGAGGAAGATTGCCGGCACTCCGAGGAACGTCGTCGTCCCCAGCGTGCTCAACCCCGCCGGGGCCCCGTAAAGCGTCCTGCCGCCGGTGACGACGAGCTCGAGCCCGTTGAACAGTTGCATCGTGCCCAGGGTGGCGAGGATGGGGGTGATCCCGACCTTCGCGATGAGCAGTCCGTTGATCGCGCCCGCCGCCACCCCGACCACGAGCCCCAGCAGGACCAACGGAAGAGCGAGCGAGTTGGCCAGCTCGACCCCGGCCCGAGAGCTCACGGCCGTGTAGGTCATCGAGATCGTGATCGCCGAAGCGTTCGCGATGGAGACGACCGACAGGTCGATCCCGCCACTGAGCATCGTCACCATCATGGCGATGGCAAGGATGCCGATCTCGGGGGCGGCCAGGGCGATGACCTGGAGGTTGTACGAGCCCAGGAACACGGCAGGGCGCAGGATGGTGAAGATCGCGAAGGCAGCCACGAGGAGCGCGGCCATCTGTCCGACCGAGCGATTGACATGGATCTTGCGGACGAAGTCGGTGAGCACGTCCCGACGCTCGGCGCCACCACGGCGCATGCCGTCCGCCTCGGCGATGCGGTTCATCATGCCGCTGCCTTCACGGCCGGGGCCTTCACTGCTGCGGGCGCCGCGCGACGCGGTCTGCGCCCGGCCCACGCTTGGGCGCCGACTCCGAGCAGGAGCAGCAGGCCAACTGTGGCTCGTTGCCAGGCGGTCGGGACCCCGACCAGCACGAGGCTGTTGTTGATCACCTGGACGAGCAACACACCGAGTACCGTGCCGAGGACCGAGCCGCGTCCGCCGAAGATCGACGCCCCTCCGAGGACGACGGCCGCGATGGTGTCCAACTCGATGCCGATGAGCATCTGGGGGTCGGCGGCCTGCCCCTGGATCATGAAGACCATCCCGCCGAAGGCCGCGAGGGCGCCGACCAGCACGTAGAGGACGACCTGGGTCCGCTGCACCGGGATGCCGACCCGCCGGGCCGCCTCAGGGTCACCACCGATGGCGTATGCCGCGCGGCCAAACATCGTGTGTTTCAGGCCGAGCGCGATGAGCACCGTGAGGATGAGCACCGGGACGACGAGGACGTGCAGGAACGTCGTCCCCGCCTCCGTGTTCACGGAGATCACCGAGCGGGTGCTCTGCTCGGCCAGCGACCGCGGCAGTTGGGCGATGTAGGTGGCTCCGACGAAGGTGATCATCGCGCCGCGGAAGAAGCCTGCCGTGCCCAATGTGACGATCAGTGTCGGCAGGCGGAACCGCGCGATGAGGATGCCGTTCACCAGCCCAAGGAGGCAGCCGATGGCCATGGCGAGCGCGAAGTTTCCGAGCAGTCCCGCGTCGACGCCTCGCGCCGTGGTGAGGGCGACCGCGGAGTATGCCGAGAACACGGCGATCGCCGGGAAGGAGACGTCGATTCCGCCGGACACCAGGACCAGCAACACGCCCATGGCGAAGATCCACGGGACGGTCGCGCCACGGATCACCGAGAAGAAGGTGTGCAGGCTGAAGAACGCCGGTGCGGCAGCGGACATCACGGCCACGACGAGCAGCAACAGGGCAGCGAGGTAGCCCTCGTTGTTGCGCCCCGGCCAGCGGGACAGCAACCCCGAGCGCCTTTGGCGCAGTGCCGGCGTGCTCATGCGGCGATCCGCTGCTCGATGGTCTCAACCCGGACGGCATCCCCGGCCAACTCGCAGACGATTCGGCCCCCCTGCACGATGAGGACCCGGTGGCACGCGCTGTACAACTCGGGGATGTCGTCGGAGATGACGACGACGCCCATCCCCGCGCTCGCCTGGGTCCGCAGGATCTCGAGGATCTCGGACTTGGAGCCCACGTCGACGCCGACGGTGGGGCCGTTGAGCAGCAGCACCTTGGGGTTGGTCATCAACCACTTGGCGAGCACGACACGTTGGGCGTTCCCGCCCGAGAGGCTGCGAACCGCGAGGCTGAGGTTGGGCGCCTTGATGCGTAGCCGGCTCGCGACACTCTGGATGAAGGCGAGCATCCGCGCCCGGTCCAGCAGCCTGGCCCGACCGGCAAATGCGGTGACCGAGGCCGCCACGACGTTGTCGGCGATGGAGTCGTCGAGGAACAACCCTTGGGTCAGTCGGTCTTCCGGGACGTAGCCGATCCCTGCGGCGACCGCGTCCGGGATCGATTGGATGCGCACCGGGTGGCCGCCGACGGCAATCGTCCCCGTGGTGGCCGGGCGCACCCCGAAGATGGCCTCGGCGATCTCGCCGCGCCCCGAACCGAGCAGCCCGGTCAGACCGACGATCTCCCCGCACCGGACCACCAGGTCGACGTCGGCGAACGCGCCCGGTCGGCCGAGACCCTTGACCTCCAGGGCGATGGCGGCGTCGGCCGGGACGGCAGACACCACCCGCGAAGTGTCGATGTCCTTGCCGGTCATCAGCCCGGCGATCGCATCGCGGTCGTAGTCCCCCGCCGCACCGGTGGCGACCCACGTGCCGTTGCGCAGCACGGTGAGGCGTTGGGAGACCCGGAGCACCTCGTCGAGCTTGTGGCTGACGAAGATCAGCGACACGCCGCGGGACTGCAACCGGCGAACGAGGGCGAACAGCGCGGTGACCTCGGCTCCGGTCAACGCCGTGGTGGGCTCGTCCATGATGATGATCTGGGCGTCGCTGACGAGCGCCCGGCAGATGGCGGTCAATTGCTTGTCGGCAACCGACAGGGCCGCGACATCGGCATCCAGATCAAGGGCCAGGCCGAGCTCGTCGACGATCCCCTGCGCGATGGGGCGGGCTGCGCGGGCCGAATAGAACCGGCCACCCACAGCGCGTTGGCGCGGCATGGCGATGTTCTCGGCCACGCTGAGGTTCGGAAAGAGCGAGAAGTCCTGGTAGATGACTTGAACCCCGGCTGCGATGGCGCTGGCCGGGGTCATGCTCGCGTGCCGCTCGCCGCCGACGACGATCACGCCGGAGTCGGGAGTTTCCACGCCGCTGATGATCTTGATGAGCGTCGACTTCCCGCTGCCGTTCTCACCAGCGAGGCAGTGCACCTCGCCGGGCAGGAGTGTGAAGGACACGGTGTCGAGGGCGTGGACACCACCGTAGGTCTTGACGATGTCGCGGAGCTCCAGCACGGGCCGTGGGGCCGGTGAGATGTCCATGGTCGTCCTTGGTTCGGATGGAGCAGCGGCCTCGGTGTTGGGTCGGGGCCTCCCCGGTCAGAAGCGGTGGGGGGAAACCGGAGAGGCCCCGACGGTTGAGCGGTCTGCGCGCTTGCGCAGCCGCAGCTCTTAGAACGGGTACTTCGAGGCGGTGCTGGCGTCAACGGAGACCTGCGCGTCACCGAGCCAGACGTTGGCCATGGTGGGCGACTTCTTGAGCTTGTGGTAGCCGTCGACACCCAGGTCTGTGCCCTCGGTGATCTTCTCCCCCTTGGCGATCTTCAAGGCCAGCGCGAGCTGCGCCTCACCGGCCGCGGCCGGGTCCCAGAAGAAGATCTGGTCGATCGACTTGTCGGTCAGATACTTGCCGGCGATGGAGGGGATGCTCGTCCCGATGACACAGGTGTCGGCGGCTCGGCCCGTCTCCTGCACCGCCCTGGCGATGCCCGCGACGTCCGTCGCGGCTGACCCCTGGAAACCTTTGATCTCCGGGTCGCGGGTGAGCAGTTCCTTCGCCCTCGCGTATGCCGTGTTCTCGTCTTCCTTGGATTCGATCGGGTCGCTGATCCTGGTCATACCGGGGTAGGCGGACTTGCCCTTCTCGTAGGCACCCTTGACCCAGGCCAGGTGGGTCTCGGCCGTCAGCGCCCCGACGAACTGGACGTACTTCCCGGACTTGCCCATGCACGAGGCCATCGCATCCATGATGGCGGCGCCGTAGTCGGCGTTGTCGAAGGCTTCAAGGTCGGCATCGACGTTGGTCATGCCCGGTGCCTCGTGGGTGACCACGACGATGCCTTGCTCCCGGGCACTCTTGAGGACCGATTCGGTCGCGGCCGGCGAGTTCGGGACGACGGTGATGGCCGTCGGCTTCTGGGCGATGAGGTTCTGGATGATCGCGATCTGCTTCTCGGGGCTCGCGGTATCGGCACCGTCCATCCGCGCGTCCACCCCGGTCCGCTGACCGAAGGCCTTGATGCCTTGATTCATTCGGTCGAACCAACCCACGCCGGTGAGCTTGACCACGGTGACCATCGTCATCGACTTCGCGTCGACCGGCTTCGCCGCAGCGCTGGCGCTCGTCGAGGTGGTCCCTGCAGTGCTACCGCAGCCAGCGGTGAGCGCGATCGACCCAACGGCGAGGAGTGCTGCCGGCTTGGCGAGCCTGGTACGCGTCATGCGGGTTCTCCATGTTTCGTTCGAACCGCCGGGGCTGGCGGTTGCCATGACGTGAACGTTACGCACGTGTTCGCGCACTGTCAATACCCTTCTTGGGACAATTTGCCCGATTACGTTCGTCACGGTGCCTGATATCAGGCACTCATCTGGCGCTAGGTGGGCGAAACGCGCTACGGTGGGCACGTCTTCTCCACGAGAAGGCGCGTGGCACACCACCAAGGAGCCTCATGGTCCGCAAGGCCGACATTCTCGATGACCTCCTCGAGAACGGCTATCGCAGCGTCCCCGATCTTGCGCTGGCGTTCGGGGTGGACGCGTCGACCATCCGCCGGCATCTGGCCCGGCTCGAGAAGCTCAACCTCGTGCAGCGCACGCATGGCGGCGCCCTCCCCATCCGCCACGCGGACACTCCGTTCGCCGTCAAGCAGTCGCTGCACACCTCCGAGAAGGTGGCGATCGGCGCGGCCATGGCCGCCCGGATCGAGGATGGCCAGACCGTCCTGCTTGACAGCGGCTCGACGACGCTCGAGGTCGCCAAGCGCCTCACCGCGCGCGGCCTAACCATCGTGACGAACGACCTGCGCATCGGCCTCGAGGTCGCTAACCGACAACTCGGCCACTTGGTCATGCTCGGGGGCGAGCTACTCCCCAGCGTGTATACGCTGCATGGGCCGGCGACACTCCGTCATCTGGCCGACATCCGCGTCTCGGTCGCCGTGTTCAGCGCCGACTCGGTGATGGCCGACGGGGTCTTCAACTCCAACGCCCACGAGGTCGAGCTAAAACGCAAGATGCGCGATATCTCCAGCCGATCCTTCCTCGTCGCCGACTCCTCCAAGTTCTGCCGGGAGTCCCTCTACAAGGTGTTCGACCTGGACAACTTCGACGCCGTCCTCACCGACACCGGGATCAGCCCGAAGGTCGCCGGCTGGTTCACGATCCCTGTCGAGCGCCACGACGCGCGGCCCGCGGTCACCGTCCCGCACCTCTAAGCCATAGCCCCTTCACCCCGCCGACGTGACACCCCGTCGGGGGCGCCGCGCGGCATACCCACGTGGCAGGATCAGACCCGGTATGCCGCCAGCGCGGCCACTGCCTGCGCGTGCACTTTTGCACGAACTCGCGTACCCGTTTCCGTGTGCTCGGTGGTGAGCACTTCCCCGTGTTCGTGCACCCGGCTGAGCAGATCACCGCGGTCGTAAGGCAGCAGCAACTCGACCTCGACATCGGGCTTGGGCAGCCCGTCGGCGACGAGTTCCAGCAGGCCATCAAGCCCTTCGCCGGTTCGGGCCGACACGACGATCGAATGCTTGTGGGTGCGGATCAACCGGTCGATGACCTCGGGATCGGCGACGTCGGCCTTGTTGATGACGATGACTTCAGGCACGTCGCTGGCACCTTTGACGCCCGCGAGCACCTCGCGCACGGCGGCGATCTGACCCTCGGGGTCCGGGTGTGACCCGTCCACGACGTGCAGCAGCAGATCGGCGTCAGCGACCTCCTCGAGGGTGGAGCGGAACGCCTCGACGAGTTGGTGCGGCAGCGCCCGAACGAATCCGACCGTGTCGACGAGCGTGTACTCCCGACCGTCGGACGTCTGGGCCCGCCGGACCGTCGGGTCGAGGGTCGCGAACAACTGGTTCTCGACGAGCACACCGGCGCCGGTGATCCGGTTGAGGATCGAGGACTTACCGGCGTTGGTGTAGCCGGCGATCGCGACGCTGGGCACATGCCCGGCCCGCCGCGAGTGCCGCTTGGTGTCGCGGCCGGTCTTCATGGCCGCGATGTCCCGCTTGAGCTTGGCGATCCGCGTGTTGATCCGGCGCCGATCCAACTCGATCTTCGTCTCGCCCGGCCCACGCGACCCGATGCCCTCGCCACCGGCGACCCGGCCACCGGCCTGACGGCTCATCGACTCACCCCACCCACGCAATCGGGGCAGGAGGTACTGCAGTTGGGCGAGCTCGACCTGGGCCTTGCCCTCCCTGCTCTGGGCGTGCTGGGCGAAGATGTCGAGGATCAACGCGGTGCGGTCGATGACCTTGACCTTGACGACGTCTTCCAGCGCGCGCCGCTGACCAGGGGCCAGCTCGCCGTCGCAGATCACCGTGTCGGCGCCTTCGGCCAGGACGATGTCACGCAACTCCACAGCCTTGCCCTTGCCGAGGAAGGTCGCCGGATCGGGGGCCTGGCGACGCTGGATCACCCCGTCGAGCACCGTCGAGCCGGCGGTCTCGGCGAGCGCGGCCAACTCGCGGATCGAGTTCTCGGCGTCCTGGACGGTCCCCTCGGTCCAGACGGCGGCCAGCACGACCCGTTCGAGGCGCAACTGGCGGTATTCGACCTCGGTGACGTCCTCAAGCTCGGTCGAGAGCCCCGCAACGCGCCGCAGGGCGGCTCGCTCCTCGCGATCGAGTTGGTCACCGTCGAAGTCGGTGCCAGGGCCGCCGGGGTAGGCCGCGCTCCCCCACCCGTACGGGTCGAGATCGTCATCGGCAAGCGAGGTGGCCTTGCCGGCCAGCAGATCAGTTCGTCGTGTCATCGTGGGTCTAAGCCTCGCACGGCAAACGCCGACTCGACCAACCGTTTAGGTTTAGGGGCGATGAGCGAGCACGAGCACTACTTCACCGCGACGCCGGCCTCCCCAGAGGAGCGACGCACCCTCACCGTTGACCTGGCCGGTCGGCGCGTCACGATCACGAGCGCGGGAGGCATCTTTTCGCCTGACCGCGTCGATGTGGGCACTGCGGTCCTGCTCGCCGAGGTCCCCGACCCTCCCCTCACGGGATCGCTACTCGATCTCGGTTGCGGGTGGGGACCGGTCGCCCTCACGCTCGGGATGCTCTCCCCCGCGGCCGACGTCTACGCCGTCGACGTCAACGAGCGGGCCCTGCAACTCGCCCGCGACAACGCAGCATCGTTGGGGCTCAATCGGATTCAGGTATGCCGCCCTGACGAAGTTCCTGCCGACGTCCGGTTCGCACAGATCTGGTCCAACCCGCCGATCCGCGTGGGCAAGGCGGTCCTGCACGACCTGCTGCGCACCTGGCTGCCGCGGCTGGAACCCGGCGGGACGGCATACCTCGTCGTCGCGAAGAACCTCGGAAGTGACTCCTTGCAGCGGTGGATCGCCACCGACCTCGGTATGCCGTGTGAGCGCTACGTGACCTCGCGCGGCTTCCGGGTGCTCACGGTCACAGGCTGACCGACCCGCTCCCCGGCCCTTCGGTCCAGGTGCCGTCGGCGACAAGCACCGCGGGACCGGCAAGTTCAGCGGTCCCGGCCTCGGTGAAGGTCACCGTGAGCCGGCCACCGGGCACGTCGACGGTCCACCGGTGTTGGGCATCGTCGGGACCGTCCCACCACCGGGTCGCCGTGGCCGCCGCGACGGCACCCGTGCCGCAGGAGCGGGTCTCCCCCACGCCCCGCTCATGGACCCGCATGGCGATGTGACCTGGGCCGACGACCTGCACGAACTCGACGTTGGTGCCCTCGGGCGGGTGGGGTGCCACGTGGGGGGCGACGGTGAGGTCAAGGCCGTCCAACGCGACATGCGGCGGCAGGACGACGACGGTGTGCGGGTTGCCGACATCGACACGAAGCCCGGGCAACTCGGGACCCCCGTGCGGGTGGACCACGGCGTTGAACCCGCTCTCGGCGGCCCCTTCGGACTCGTCAACCCGGGCGGGACCCAGGTCCACGGCATACCCAGTGTCGGTGGTGCGGACCGCCTTGACGCCCGCACGGGTAGCGATCGCGAAGGCGCCGGGCGCCTGCAGGCCCTCGCGGACGAGGTATGCCGCGAACACCCGCGTCCCGTTGCCGCACATCTCGCTCAGCGATCCGTCGGCGTTGCGGTAGTCCATGAACCACGGCGCGACCCCCGACTGCGCCCGCACGTCGGGGTCGTCGGCGAGGTGGGTCGGGACGACCCTGATGACGCCGTCGGCACCGATGCCGGCCCGGCGGTCGGCGAGGGCGCGGACCTGCTCCGGGCGCAGGTCGAGGCGCCCGTCAGGGTCGGCGACGAGGACGAAGTCGTTTTCCGTCCCGTGTCCCTTGGTGAAGGCCAGCCCACTCATGTCAGCCATTCTCAGGCATCGCCGACGTCTGGCTCGCCGCTTTGACGGCCTCCTGGGCGCGCCCGAGCAGGTCGGGTGCCTCGGCCGGCAGCCAGGTGATGCGCGGATCGGGTCGGAACCACGACTCCTGCCGCCGGGCGAACCTCCGGGTGGCGGCGGCGGTCGCCTCAATGGCTTCCGTCTGGGTGAGCGCGCCGCGCAGTTGGTCGATCGCCTGGGCGTAACCCAGTGCGGTGCGAGCGGTGCGGCCCTGGGCGAGGCCGCGGTCAAGCAGGCCCTCCACCTCGGCCACCAGCCCGGCATCCCACATCGCGCGGGTGCGTGCCTCGATCCTCGCATCGAGGCTGGCGCGGTCGAGCGTCAGCCCGATCATGACGGTCGGGAGCAGGTGGCGCCGCTCGGGCATCGTCGCACTGAAGGGTCGGCCGGTCAGCTCGATCACCTCCAACGCCCGGACGATGCGCCGGACGTTGTTGGGCTCGATCCGTTGCGCCGCAACGGGATCCAGCTGCGCCAAGCGGGCACGGAGGTGGCTGGGTCCGTCGGGGTCGGCCGTGGCTTCGGCCTCCAGCCTGGCTCGGACGGCCGGGTCGGTCGGCGGGATGTCGAGGTGGTCGAGCGCAGCCCGCACATAGAGCCCCGACCCACCGGCGAGGATCGGGAGCCGGCCCCGCGCGATGATCGCCTCGACGTCGGCCCGGGCGCCCTGCTGGTATGCCGCGACGCTCGCCTCCTGGGTGACCTCCAGGACGTCGAGTTGGTGGTGCGGGATGCCGCGACGTTCGGCGAGGGTCGGTTTGGCGGTGCCGATGTCCATCCCGCGGTAGAGCGCGCTCGCGTCGGCGTTGACGATCTCGCCGTCGAGGGCCAGGGCCAACGCGACCGCCAAAGCCGACTTCCCGGTGGCCGTCGGTCCGACGACGGCCACGACGAGCGGGCTGATCGGCACGTCAGAGGTCGTGGTCGTCACCGTCGGCATCGAGGTCGCCGTGCCCGAACGGGTCGGGGTCGGCGCCCGGCATCCAGCTATGGCCCGGTTTGCCCCACCCGTTGTTCTTGATGGCCTTGCGTGCCTTGCGCGTCTGCTTGTCATCGAGCCGGTCGACGTAGAGCTTGCCGTTGAGATGGTCGAACTCGTGCTGCATGCACCGGGCGAACCAGTCGGTGGCGGTGAACTCGAACGGCGCCCCCGTCAGGTCCTGACCGTTGACCTTGGCCGTCTCGGCCCGACGCAACGGGAAGTGTTCGCCGGGGACGGAGAGGCAGCCCTCGGACTCTTCGTCGGGGTCAGGACGGCCGCTGGGCACCTTGGAGACGGCGAGAATGGGGTTGACGACCACTCCCCGGGCGGGGACGCCGTCATGGTTGGCCATGTCGTAGACGAACACCCGCAGGCCCACGCCGATCTGCGGAGCGGCGAGGCCGACGCCGTGTGCGGCGTCCATCGTGTCGTACATGTCCTGGACCAACTCGGCCAACTCATCATCGAAACGCTCGACACGGCTGGCGACGCGGTGCAGGACGGGCTCACCGTGGATGACGACGGGACGGATGGCCATGGCCCAAGTCAAGCATGATCGCGGCTGCGAATCGCACCGGGTATCAGCGGCAGCCGGGCCCGCTGTCGGGAGACGTGGCCGGAGCGCCGAGGGACGGCATACCCAGGCCGACGGGCAGTGACACGGCAGGCTTGCCGCCCCCGGCCGGCCTGTCCTGCAACGCCGCCCACGCGTCGCCACCTGAGGTGCGGCGCACGGCATACCGGCCGCCGGGGTGCGCGGCCGAGTCGGCGACGAGGTGGTGAGGGGCCCCGTAGGTGACCTCGACGGTGACCAGGTCGCCGGGGCGCGGCCGGTCAGCCAGGGGTATGCCGTCTGGCAGCGCGAAGTGCACGAGCCGGTTGTCCCGCGCGCGGCCGCTCATCCGGTGGGTCTCGGCGTCCTTGCGGCCCTCGCCGGGCGCGACGAGCACCTCGACCTCGCGGCCTTCGAGGGCTCGGTTGCCGGCCCAGGAGATCTCCTCCTGAAGGGCGATGAGTCGGTCGAAACGCTCCTGCACGACGGCCTTGGGCACCTGGTCGGGCATGGTGGCCGCGGGGGTGCCGGGTCGGATGGAGTACTGGAAGGTGAACGCGCTGGAGAACCGGGCCGCGGCGACGACGTCGAGGGTGCCTTGGAAGTCCTCCTCGGTCTCGCCGGGGAAACCGACGATGAGGTCGGTCGTGATCGCCGCGTCGGGGATGTGGGTGCGGACCTCGTCGAGGATGGCGAGGAAGCGCTCGCTGCGGTAGGAGCGGCGCATCGCCTTGAGGATGCGATCGGAGCCGGACTGCAGCGGCATGTGCAGGCTCGGCATGACGTTGGGGGTCGCGGCCATCGCCTCGATGACGTCGGTGGTGAAGGCGGCCGGGTGGGGGCTGGTGAAGCGGACCCGCTCCAGGCCCTCGATGTCGCCGCACGCGCGCAGCAGTTTGCCGAACGCGAAGCGGTCGCCGAACTCCACGCCATAGGTGTTGACGTTCTGGCCGAGCAGGGTGATCTCGATAGCGCCTTCGGCGACCAGGGCCCGGGCCTCGGCGAGGATGTCGCCGGCCCGGCGGTCCTGCTCCTTGCCGCGCAGGCTCGGGACGATGCAGAAGGTGCACGTGTTGTTGCAGCCCACGCTGATCGAGACCCACGCGGCATACGCGCTGTCGCGGCGGGTGGGCAGCGTCGAGGGGAACGTGGAGAGGCTTTCGAGGATCTCGACCTCGGCGCGCTTGTTGTGCCGGGCCCGATCCAGCAGCGCAGGGAGGCTGCCGATGTTGTGGGTGCCGAAGACGACATCGACCCAGGGGGCGCGGGCGACGATGCTTTCGCGGTCGTTCTGGGCCAGGCAGCCACCGACGGCGATCTGCAGATCGGGGTTGGCCAGCTTGGCTGGGCGCAGTTGGCCGAGGTTGCCGTAGAGCTTGTTGCTCGCGTTTTCGCGGACCGCGCAGGTGTTGAAGACGACGACGTCGGCGGTCTCGGGGCGGGCGTCGGCGGGGAGGCTGGCCAGGTCGACATAGCCCGCCGTCTCGAGCAGGCCGGCAAGGCGCTCGGAGTCGTGGACGTTCATCTGGCACCCGTGGGTGCGGACGTCGTAGGTCTTGGGGGCAGCTGCAGTCGTGGTGCTCATGGCACCGTCAAGGGTAAGGCGTGTTTGTGGGGCGCAGCGCCGCGCAAAGGTATGCCGCCCGCTCACGGTGCGCGGACGGCATACCTCGTGCGTGTGGGGCCGACTGATCGGCTGCGGTGAGCAGGGAACCAGCCCTGGGTTGGCTGAGGATCAGCCGCGACCGAAGAGCCTCTTGAACAGGCCACCCGGCTCGGGCGGGGGGCAGGCGCACTGCTGCGCCTTCGGGACGCCTGCCATGACCTGCTGAACGTGCTGCCCGCAGCCGGACCAGGTCGCCTTGCCGCAGCGGCGGCACGTCACCCGAGAGCACATACGTCGTTCTCCTCGTCGTCGAAAGTCGTGGGTCGGTGTTTCCGCCCCGGAGGGCGTATACCCCGGAGGGTATATTAGCTGATCGGCCGTGGTGCTCGCTCACGTGGTGACCCACCCCAAAGATGACCATGCGAGCGCTATCTCCGGGTCTGACAGCCAAAAACACCCGCAAACATGACCATGCGAGCGCTATCTCCGGGTCTGACAGCCCGACACGCCCCCAACATGACCGTGCAAGCGCTATCACTGTGCCAGAGGCGCGGGTTGGCGATGCGGCGCGGTGAGTGGCTGTGGTGGTGTCGCCTAGGGTGCACGTCATGACAGCCACCACTCTCCTGGACTTTGGTGATGAGCCATACGTGTTGCTGACCACCTTCCGCGCCAACGGCGAACGGGTCGGCACTCCCGTCTGGGTCGCGCGCGACGGTGATCACCTGGTCGTCATGACAGCCGCCGGCACCGGCAAGGTCAAGCGGATCGAGCGCAACGCCCTGGTGGAACTGACCCCCTGCGACCGGCGCGGACGGCCCAAGCCCTGGGCGGTGACGCTGACCGGGCGGGCCGAGGTCCGCGAATCTGAGGGTGACGCCGACGCCACCCGAGCCCTGGTGAAAGCGAAATATGGCGTGCCATATCGGATCTTCACGGGGATCGAACGGATCGCCCGGCGACTCAAGGAGTCGCCCCGGGTGGCCCTGTGGATCCACCCCACGGCCGACGTCCCCGACTTCCTGGCCACGCCCTGACCTGACGACGGCCCGACGGGCCGCAATGGCTCCTCAGCGACGCCCCTCGGAGTGGCTTGTCAGTGGGCCATGCCGAGGGCGATGTCGACGAGGCTGACCCGCGGCAGGTCGCTGATCGCTTCCACGTCGAACCAGCGCGCCTCGTCGGTGGTGCCGCCAATCTCGTGGCGCAACTCCCCACCCACGATCCGCGCCTCGAACACGACCCGCACTGACTTCAGCGGTCGATCGGTGGTGTTGACCCGCACGTGCGGGGGCAGGACGAAGGTGTGGACTCCAAGCAACTGGCCAACCACGACGTCATAGCCGGTCTCCTCGTGCACCTCGCGGACGACCGCCTCCTGCACCGTCTCGTCCAACTCGACGCCGCCCCCGGGCATCGACCACTTGGGCAGGTCTGCCTTTCCACAAGGCCAGCAGCACCCGCCCGGCGTCATCGCGGATGACGGCATAGGCGGCGAGCCGGGTGTCGTAGTCGCGGTAGTCCACGAGGATTCACGGTATCTGCACGCGCACCGAGCCCAGTCCTGGTGGCGCCGCGATGGCCACCGCGCGGGTCAAGGAGTCGGCGCCAAGGGAGGCACCTCAGTCGTGGTGGTGCTCGACGGCGGCGTTGACCGCGTCACGGACGACGGCATACGCGACGCCTGCCGGGTAACCCTTGCGGGCGAGCATCGCGGCCAACCGGCGGGCCTGCACCTGCGGGTCGAGGCCGCCCATCGTCCGCAGCTTCTTGGCGACGAGCTCCTCGGCACGAGCCCGCTCGGTCTCGTCATCGAGGGCACCGACCGCGTCCTTCGCCAAGTCCTCGTCGACGCCCTTCTCGCGTAGCTCCCGGCGCAGCGCCACACCGGACAGACCGTTGGTGCGGCTTCGCGACTGCACCAGCAGGTGGGCGTATGCCGCGTCGTCGACGAGCCCCACCTCGGTGAGCCGGTCGAGCACCTCGGCCGCCACTTGCGGGTCGCAGCCGCGCCGGGCCAGCTTGCGCTCCAGCTCGACCCGACTATGCGGCCGCAGCGCCAGCACCCGCAACGCGATGCCGTGCGCAACAGACCGGGGATCAGGCTCGGAGTCGTCAGCGACCCGCCCGTTGGCGACCGTCGGGGCCCGGGGCGCACCAGCACTCGGGGCATGTGAGTCACGAGCACTTGGGTCCGGTGGACCTGCCGGGGCCGATAGCTCAGGGCCCTGCCGAGCGGCCGCCTCGGCGGCTCGTAGGGCTGCCAACGCCGCAGCCTGGCGTGCCGCGCCCGGGGAGTCCGGGCGCGGCATACCGTCGGCGGTCATGCTCAGAAGTCGACCGGAACGTCGGGCACGGCCGGCTTGTCGACCCGCGGCCCGACGCCGAGCTTCTCCTTGATCCGCTTCTCGAGCTCGTCGGCCAGGTCGGGGTTGTCGCGGAGGAACTGGCGGGCGTTCTCCTTGCCCTGGCCGAGCTGGTCGCCGTCGTAGGTGTACCAAGCGCCGGCCTTGCGCACGAAGCCCTGGTCGACGCCCATGTCGATCAGGCCTCCCTCGCGGGAGATGCCCTGGCCGTAGATGATGTCGAACTCGGCCTGCTTGAACGGCGGGCTCACCTTGTTCTTGACGACCTTGACTCGGGTGCGGTTGCCGACCGCCTCTGAGCCGTCCTTGAGCGTCTCGATCCGTCGGACGTCCAGCCGCACGGAGGCGTAGAACTTCAACGCCTTACCGCCAGTAGTGGTTTCGGGACTTCCGAACATCACACCGATCTTCTCGCGCAACTGGTTGATGAAGATCGCCGTGGTCCCGGTGGTGCTCAGGGCGCCAGTCAACTTGCGCAACGCCTGCGACATGAGGCGGGCCTGGAGGCCGACGTGGCTGTCGCCCATCTCGCCCTCGATCTCGGCGCGGGGCACGAGCGCCGCAACGGAGTCGATGACGATGACATCGATCGCGCCGGAGCGGATGAGCATGTCGGCGATCTCCAGCGCCTGCTCCCCCGTGTCGGGCTGGCTGACCAGCAGGTTGTCGATGTCGACGCCGAGGTTCTTGGCGTACTCCGGGTCGAGGGCGTGCTCGGCGTCGATGAAGGCCGCGATGCCGCCCGCCTTCTGGGCGTTCGCCACGGCGTGCAGAGCGACCGTAGTTTTTCCACTGCTCTCGGGTCCGTAGATCTCGACGACCCGGCCGCGCGGCAGACCGCCGATCCCGAGGGCGATATCGAGGGCGATCGACCCGGTGGGGATCACCTCGATGGGCGGTCGGACGTCGTCACCCAGACGCATCACGGCACCCTTGCCATGGGCCTTCTCGATCTGCCCCATGACACTTGCCAGGGCCTTGCCCTTGTCCTGCGCTGTGGCCATGCCACCCACCATCCTTCGTCTCGAGAGTCGGCCGTCCATAGGCGACCCGCGCGACGGGCCGGTCACTCCCCCGGTCGATGTGCCGACCGGGCAAGTCCAGCGCCCGTGTTGTCGAGTCGGACGTTAGGCGAACCCACCGACAGACCTCAGCCCACGGCCTACAGCCTGTGGACAATGGGACGACGGTGCGGACACCTGTGGACAAACATTACCGAACGGATGTTCGAGTGCCACGCGACACGCCGGGCCGGACAACCATCCCTCAGCGCAGCAGCAGGACGTCGACGCGACGAGCCGCACCGACGACACCGACGGCGCCCATGACGCCGAGATAGGCGACGTGCCACAGCAGGCCGACCCCCACCTCGCCCAGGCACAGCGCCCGGCACAGGGCAACCCCGTGATAGAGGGGCGTCGCCTCGACGAGCCATTGGGCCCACCCCGGATAGGCCGACAACGGGAAGAACGTCGCCGAGAGCAGGAACATCGGTTGGACCACGAGGTTCACGTAGTCGAAGTCGACCCACGAGCGCATGTAGGTCGTCGCGAACATGCCGACCGCGGAGAACGCGAACGCCACGAAAACCGCTGCGGGCAGCGCCAACAGCCCCCACCAGGACGGCAAGACGCCGGCCAACGCGGCGACGACGAGGAACCCTGCGGCATACGCCCCGCCCCGCAGCAACGACCAGGTGACCTCCCCCACCGCGACGTCGCGCGGCCCCATGGGGGTGGCCAGGACCGAGTCGTAGAGCTTCGCGTACTTCAACTTGAAGAAGACGTTGAAGGTCGAGTCCATGACGCCCGCGTTCATCGCCGACGTCGCGAGCATCGCGGGGGCGACGAACACGGCATACGAAACGCTGTGACCTGCGTCGGTGGTCACTGAGCCGACCAGCGCCCCCAACCCGATGCCCAGGGAGAACAGGTAGAACACCGGCTCGGCGAACCCGGTGGCGAACGCCACCCATTGGCGCCGGAAGGACAGGATGTTGCGTTCGACCAGGGTGCGCGCCAGACCCGCGCCAGCCGGCCGCGGCAGCGCCCCTCCGACGGCCCGAGGCACGCGCCTGAGGCGGCTCATCGGACCAACCGCCGTTCCAACTCACGGGCCGACCACACGACGCCCACGGCGGTGAACGCCACGAGCGCGCCCAGATGCCCGAGCAGCGGGCCCATGTCGATCAGCCCGGTCGCCAGTGCTCGGCAGGCCTCGACGCCATGCCACAGCGGCGTCACCCAGGCCACCGGCAGGAGGGCGGCGGGGAGCGACTCGATGGGGAAATAGGTGCCTGAAAACAGCATCAACGGCGTTGCGACGACCCGAAAGATCGCGGTGAACCAGCCTTCGGTCTCACTGCGGGCCGCCACCGCCGTCATGATGGTCGCGAAGGCCAGCCCCGTGAGGGTCGCCACCGGAACGGTGAGCAGCACCCACCAGGACCGCCACACACCGAACGGTGCCGCGAGCGCAACGAACGCACCCGCCCCCACCGCCAGTTGCCCGCCCACCATGGCGACGTGCCCCACGAGGACGTCGCGGGTTCGCATCGGGGTCGCCAGCATCGCGTGGTAGGTGCCCTGCCACTTGATCGCCCCGAACACCGGCCAACTGGACTCCCCGAAACCGGTCATCATCGCCGAGCTCGCCAGGATCGCGGGGACGACGAAGACGGCATACGGGAGGACGGAGCCGTGCCACGGGACCCCTCCGGCAGTGCCGCGGTCGACGAGCAGCCCCACGCCCCACCCGACGGCCAGCAGCGAGAGCAGCGGGGTCCCCAGCCGGCTGTAGAGCATCCCGCGCCAGACCCGCCGCATCACCCGCAGGTGAAACTCGACGATCGGCACCCACCGCCGGGTGGCAGTGAGGATCGCGTGCGGCTCCGGCGCAGGGGCGGCATACCCCCTCAGGTATGCCGTGCGGCTGGGTTCGCTCGTCGCGCGCGGGTGGGTGGTCCATCAGTCCACCAGCGTCCGACCGGTGAGGTGCAGGAAGACGTCCTCCAGCGACGAGCGGCGCACGAGCGCGGACAACGGACGGATCCCGCGGGCGTGGGCCGCAGCGAGGGCGCCGTCGCCGTCGTCCGCGTAGACGAGCAGGCGGTCGGGCAGCACCTCGACCCGTTCGCCGATGCCCTGCAGCGACGGCACGTGGATGCCGTTGTCGTCGTCAGCGAAGCGCAACTCGAGAACCTCGCGGGTCGCGTGGGTCTGGATGAGCGCCCGAGGTGAACCCTCGGCGACGATCTGGCCGTGGTCCATGACGACCAGTCGGTCGCACAATTGCTCGGCCTCGTCCATGTAGTGCGTCGTGACGACGAGCGTGACGCCCTGGCGCTTGAGCCGGAACAGTCGGTCCCAGAGGACGTGGCGGGCCTGCGGGTCCAAACCGGTGGTCGGCTCGTCGAGCAGCAGGATCCGCGGGTCGTTGATGAGCGACCGGGCGATGGTGAGGCGCCGCTTCATCCCACCCGACAACGGCTCGACCCGGTCGCCGGCCCGCTCAGTGAGCTGGGCGAACTCCAGCAACTCCGTTGCGCGGCGCCGACATTCGGCCCACGAGAGGCCGAAGTAGCGGCCGTAGATCCAGAGGTTCTCCTCGACGGTCAACTCTTCGTCGAGCGTGTCCTTCTGCGGGACGACACCCAGCGCGGCTCGGATGTCCGGGCCCCGGGTCGCCGGGTCGAGGCCGAAGATCCGCAGGGTGCCGCTGGTCACGGGTGACACGGCCGCGATCATCCGCATCGTCGAGGACTTGCCCGCGCCGTTCGGCCCGAGGAAGCCGAAGGACTCCCCCGCGGTCACCGTGACGTCGATCCCGTCGACGGCCGTGAAGTCACCGAACCGCTTGGTGAGGCCTCTGGCCTGGATGAGCTCCGCAGGGGTCCCCGAGGGTGTTGGCTCAGCGGGTGTTGCCTCGGCCGCGATCATCCGCCCAGGGTAACCACCAGCGGTGACAGCCCGTCACTGGGTTTTGGCTGCCCCGACCGGTCATGGCCGGAAGCGGTAGCCCATGCCGGGCTCGGTCACCAGGTGTCGCGGACGATCGGGGTCGGGCTCGAGTTTGCGTCGCAGTTGGGAGACATAGAGGCGCAGGTTTGCCGGCTGATTGAGGTATGCCGCGCCCCTTCCGGGGGGGGCGCGGGGCCCCGCCCCCCCCCCCCCCCGGGCGGCCGCCCACCCCCCCGCCCCCCTTCGGGGGCTGGTCGTCTGAGTCGGCGCTCACCGCCCCAGCGCCCGACGGCCCAGCGCCCGTCGGCCCCGTCACGGTCCGGTTGACCAGGTCGATCGACAGGTCGCCGAACCTGACGACGGGGTCACCGCCCTCGGCACCGGACCCGCGACGGGCCACCGCCCGCATCCGGGCCAGCAACTCCTCGACGCCGAACGGCTTGGTGACATAGTCGTCGGCCCCCGCGTCGAGTGCGGCCACCTTGTCCGGCCCCCCGGACCGGCCCGACAGCACGATGATCGGCACGTCGGTCCAGCCCCGCAGGCCGTGGATGACATCGACCCCGTCCAGATCGGGGAGCCCGAGGTCGAGCAGCACGAGGTCAGGCAGGTGGATCGCCGCCAATTGCAGCGCATCGGCGCCGGTGGTGGCGACCTGGACGTCGTGGTGTCGAGCGACCAGGTTGATCCGCAAGGCACGAAGCAACTGCGGGTCGTCGTCGACGATGAGAACCCGACTCATGCCGTGACCCCTTCCGGTAGGCCGATGACCATCGTCAGCCCGCCGCCTGGAGTGTCCTCAGGGGTGAGCGCGCCGGACATCGCTTCGACCAAACCTCGGGAAAGGGCCAATCCCAGACCGAGGCCGGTGCGATTGTCGCTGTCGCCCAGTCGCTGGAAGGGCTGGAAGACCCGCGCATGGTCGGCCGCCGGGATCCCCGGGCCGCGGTCGACCACCCGGATCTCCACCCGTCCCAGCGACGGGCTGGCAGTGATGATGACGCGCTCGCCGGCGGGGCTGTGCCGAAGGGCGTTCGCCAGCACATTGACGAGAGCGCGGGTGAGCAGGGCCGCGTCGGCCACGACCGGTGGCAGGCCCTCGGGGATGTCGATCTGCACTCCACCAGGCACCACCCCGAGCTCGTCCAGCGCCGGGCCTAGGACGTCGTCGAGCCACACCGTCTCAGCGCGCACGGTGAGGGTGCCTGATCGCAGCCGGGACAGGTCCAATAGGTCGGCGACCAACGCGGTCAACCGGTGCAGCGACTCCTCCGCCGTCGCAAGCAACTCGTCCCGCTCGGAGGGCGACCAGGCCACATCAGCGCTGCGCAGGCTGGTCACCGCCGCGGTCGCCGCCGCCAGCGGGGTTCGCAGATCGTGCCCGACGGCTGCCAGCAGGGCGTCACGCAGCCGTCCGGTGGCCTCGAGCCGCTCGGCCACCGCAGCCTCGCGGGACAGTTGGTCACGCTCGTGCACCACCCGGACCTGCGCCGCGAAGGCCCGCAGGGTCGCCCGCTCCTCCGCGACGAGAGCGCGACCCGCGAGGGCCAGGGTGAGCCCTGGCCCGGCGGACACCTGCACGTCGCTCTGCCGCGGATCGGTCGGCGCGTCCGGCCCCACCGACCGGAGCACCGACCACGGCTCGTCACTCTGGTCGTGGCTGTCGTCGGAGCCGGCGAGCAGGCTCACCGACGTCATCCCGAAGCTGCTGCGCAATTGCTCGAGTAGGGCCGGGAGGGCCTCCTCGCCGCGGATCGTGCCCTCGGCCACGGCCGCGAGGGTCCGCGCGCGCGCCGACGCCCGCGCCGCAGCCAAGGTCATCGTTGCGGCCCGATGGACGATCGCCCCAACGAGCCCAGCCACCACGAGGAATCCGACCAGGGTCACCGTGTTGTGCAGGTCGGCCACTTGGAACGTATGGGTCGGTGGGATGAAGTAGTAGTTGAGCAGGGTCGACGCCGCGACCGCGCAGACCAGGGCCGGCCAGAGGCCGCCGACGAGCGCGACCACGACCACCGTCAGCAGATAGGCCAAGCTGTGGCCGGCCAGGCCGACCCGGTCCCCCGCCATCAGCAGCAGGGGGGTCAACCCGGCCGGGAGGACGACCGCCAGCGCGGTCCCACTGGCCACCCGGACCCGAGACAGCGGGATCCGTTCCGGCTTGGACCGGGTGTGTGAGCGGGTCGACGCGGTCGGCACGACATGGACGTCGACCCCGAGCGCCTGATCCAGCACCCGCAACGCCAACGCCCCGGTATGCCGCCCGCCCCAGACCCGCCGTAGGCCCTCAGCGGGCGCGCCGCCTCCCACGACCAAAGCGGTCGCGTGCTCAGCCATGGCGACTTCGGCGAGCGCTTGCGGGACGTCCTCGCCGACGACGTGGTGGAACCGGGCGCCGACGCTCTCGGCCACCCGGCGTAAGGCGACCAGGTCGAGGTCGGCCGACCCCGGCAACGACCGCCCGCTGACGACGTGGACGGCCGCCAACTCCGACGCGGGCGCCCGATTGGCCAGCCGGGCGGCTCGATGAAGCAAGGGCACCGCGTCCGGGCCAGACGGCACCGCGACGAGGATGCGTTCGCCGACCTCGCCAGGGTCGGCCGACTCCGGGCGCGCCGCGGCGAGCAGGCCCGTCATCCAGCTGAACCCGAGCTCGCGCAGGCGGCTCAACGTCTCGACCGAGTAGAGCGACGCCGTGGTGGCATCGACCTGACCCGCCGAGCGCAGCCCCCCATGCGCCAGTCGCCTCCGCAACGCCTCCGGTGCCATGTCGATCAGCTCGACCTGGTCGGCGCCGAGCAGGATCCGGTCCGGCACCGGTGGGGGCGGCGGCCCCTGGGTGACCGCGGCGACGACTTCGGCCAGCGAGGCCACAGCACGTACCTCGGTCGTGGCAAGGACATTGATCCCTGCCTCGATCAACTGCTCGACCGACTCCCAGCGGGCGCGCCCTGTCGTCGCGTCGATCGCGCCCAGGTTGTCGACGGCGACGATCCGAGGCCGTCGCTCCAGCAGCGCAGGGACGTCCAAGGCACCCGGCTCACGTCGCTCGGACCCGACCATGAGGGCCTCCAGGGGCGCCCGGCCATGCGTGTCGGCGACGCCGATGACGACGTCCGCCCCTCGGGCACGGCGACGGGCCGCCTCGGCGAGCATGGCGTAGGTCGCCCCGACCCCGGGCGCGACTCCGACATACACGCGCAACCGGCCACGCGGCATACCGGAAGCCTCCTTCGGTGCCCACTCTGACACGAGCCCGGACCGTGGTTCGGGACCCATGCAGGATCCTTGCAACAAGCAGCAGGTTCCATGCACGACGCTCACGGCCGTCGACCTAGCGTCGAAACGTGACAACAACGGTGACCCTGGCCAAGCGGGTCCTCGTCGGGGCTCCGATGCGCAGCGAAAATCTTGGCGAGACGCTGCTCCCCAAACGGGTCGCCCTGCCCATCTTCTCCTCCGACGCCCTCTCCTCGGTGGCTTACGCCACCGAGGCGATCCTCAAGGTGCTCACGGTGGGGGGGTTGGCCTACCTCTATCTCACCCCGTGGGTCGCCTTGGCGGTCGCCCTCCTGATGACGATCGTCGTCGTGTCCTACCGGCAGGTGATCCACGCCTATCCGGACGGCGGCGGCTCCTATGAAGTCGTCCGGCAGAACCTCGGCCGCGGGCCCGGCATGGTCGTCGCCGCGTCGCTGATGGTCGACTACGTCATGACGGTGGCCGTCTCGGTGGCGGCCGGCGTCGATAACGTCATCTCGGCCGTCCCGTCGCTCAACTCCCAGCGGGTCCTGCTCGCCGTGGGGTGCGTCGCCGTGCTGACCCTGGTCAACCTGCGCGGGGTGCGCGAGTCGGGTCGGGCGTTCGCCGTCCCCACGTATCTGTTCATCGTCGGGATCATCGCCATGGTCGGGATCGGGCTGTTCCAGACCGCGGTCGGCCACGCACCAGTGGCCGTCAGCGCCACCTATCAGATCCGCGAGGAGGCCTTCGGCCTCACCGGGATCGCCCTACTCATGCTCGGATTGCGCGCGTTTTCCTCCGGGTGCACGGCCCTGACCGGCGTCGAAGCCATCAGCAACGGGGTGCCCGCCTTCCAAGCGCCCAAGGCGCGCAACGCGGCGCGGACGCTGGGGCTCATGGGAGCCATCGCGATCGTCATGTTCGTCGGCATCACGATCCTGGCCCTCGTGGCTCAGGTCCGGGTCGCCGAGGACACCTGTGCGCTGGTGGGATTCGCCGGCGATTGCGCCTCCGACCCTCAACTGACCGTCATCGCCCAACTCGCCGGATCGGTCTTCGGCGCCGACAGCCCGGCCTTCTACTTCGTGCAGGGGACGACAGCCCTCGTCCTCGTCCTGGCCGCGAACACGGCATACAACGGGTTCCCGATGCTCACCTCGGTGCTGGCGCGGCACGATCTCGTGCCCCGGCAACTGCGCAACCGCGGCGACCGACTGTCCTTCAGCAACGGCATCATCGCCCTGGCCGCAGCCGCCGTCGCTCTGCTCGTCGTGTACGGGGCCGATGTCGACCAACTCCTGCACCTCTACGTCCTGGGCGTGTTCACCTCGTTCACGCTCAGCCAGATCGGCATGGTGAAGCACTGGAACCAGCAGCTGAGCGAGCCGACTACCCTCCCCAGCGACTTCGCACGGATCCGTCTGGCGAGGGTCGTCAATGGGGTCGGTGCGGTGCTCACCGCCGTGGTGCTCGTCATCGTGCTAGTCACCAAGTTCACGAGCGGGGCCTACCTCGTGGTGATCGCGGTGCCGCTGCTGTGTCTGCTCATGCGCGAGGTGTCCCGCCACTACGCACGGGTGCGCCGACAACTGGCATCGCAGGGCAACCCGACCCGGTTGCCGAGCCGGGTGCATGCCGTCGTCTTGGCCTCGACTCTGCACGAGCCGACCTTGCGTGCGGTGGCCTTCGCCCGCGCGACCCGGCCTTCGACCCTCACCGCCCTTACGGTGCAGGTCGACCAGGACGAGACCGAAGCTCTGTGCGCCGCCTGGGCCGACGCCGAGATCCCCGTCACGCTCACGGTCGTCGGCTCCCCGTTCCGCGACATCACCACGCCGATCGTCGACTACCTCCAGCGGATCCGCCTGGAGAGCCCGCGGGACCTCGTCGCCGTCTACCTACCGGAATATGTCGTCTCCCACTGGTGGGAGGAGTTGCTGCACAACCAGAGCGCCCTGCGGCTCAAGTTGCGGCTGCGGTTGATGGGAAACGTCATGCTGACCAGCGTGCCTTACGTGCTGGACGGCGCGGATGACCCCAAGAACACCGACGACGGCGAGCCAACCCGGCCGAGGGTGGCGCCGATCACTCCCTGACCGGTCTAGGTGGCGCCGGGTCCTGACTACGATGCAGGCAACCCAAAAGACGGCATGTGGAGGCGCACCGATGTCCCGTACGGCCAAGCTCGAACTCGACGGTAAGTCCTACGAGTTGCCCATCGTTGAAGGCACGGAGAAAGAGCTGGCGATCGACATCAGCTCGCTGCGTGCCCAGACCGGCTACATCACCCTCGACGACGGCTACGGCAACACCGGCTCGTGCTCGTCGGCCATCACCTTCATCGACGGCGACAAGGGCATCCTGCGCTACCGCGGCATCCCCATCGAGGAGATCGCCGGGAAGTCGTCGTTCGTCGAGACCGCCTGGCTGGTCATGTTCGGCCACCTGCCCACCGTCGATGACCGCGAGCGGTTCTCCAAACTCCTCACCGAGAACAGCCGCCTCGACGAGAGCATGCGCAAGCACTTCGAGGGGTTCCCCCCCAACGGCCACCCGATGGCCATCCTCTCGGCGATGATCAACGCCCTCTCGACCCACGAGCCGGTCATCATCGAGGACGAGCGCGACATCGAAGAGGCGGCCGCGCGGCTCATGTCCAAGGTGCGGACGATCGCCGCGGCGGCATACAAGGCCTCCGTCGGCGAGCCGATCGTCTACCCGCGCTACGACATGAAGTACGTCGAGAACTTCCTGCACATGATGTTCTCGATCCCCAACCGCGACTACGAGCCGACCCCCGAGGTGTCTCGGGCGCTCAACCTCTTCCTCTCCCTGCACGCCGACCACGAGCAGAACTGCTCGACCTCGACGGTGCGCATGGTCGCCTCCAGCCAGGCCAACATGTTCGCCTCGTGCTCGGCCGGCGTCTGTGCCCTCTGGGGGCCGCTGCACGGTGGCGCCAACGTCGCGGTCATCGAGATGCTCGAGATGATCCGCGAGTCGGGGATGCCCGTGAAGGAGTACGTCGCCCGGGTCAAGGACAAGCAGTCCGGGATCAAGCTCATGGGCTTCGGTCACCGGGTCTACCGCAACTTCGACCCGCGCTCGATCATCCTCAAGCAGGCGGCCGACGACATGCTCGCCAAGATGGAGGTCCACGACCCGCTGCTGGACATCGCGGTCGAGCTGGCCGACGTGGCGTTGTCTGACCCCTACTTCGTCGAGCGCAAGCTCTACCCCAACGTCGACTTCTACTCCGGCACGATCCTGCGCGCCATCGGCATCCCGCTGAACATGTTCACCGTGATGTTCGCCATCGGCCGGATGCCCGGCTGGATCGCCAACTGGAAAGAAATCCACGACGACCCCAAGGGCCGCATCTACCGCCCGCGCCAGGTCTACGTCGGCCACACCGGCGAGCACTGGATGCCGCGCGAAGAGCGCCACTACGACGAGGACTGACCCTTCGGGCACGTCCCCCCGGCACCCTCAGCGGCGCTTCGGTCGATCCTGACCGAAGCGCCGCTCCGCTGGGATGTCGAAGTCGTCACAGATCGCGGCCCACACCTGACGCGGAGGTATGCCGTCCGCCAACGCCGCGTCGCCGGTGCGGTTCCCGAGGGCGACCAGGACGTGCGAGCGAAGGAGGCTCACGGCATACCCCTGGCCGAACTCCTGCGCCACCATGGTGGCCAATTCGCTGTACCGCACCGGGTGAGTGTGCCACGTGGACCGCGTGACCGGCGCGGCTGTCGGTGCGTCGTGGCAGGGTGGACCCCGACATGGGCGAGAGCGTGCTGGACCGGTTCTCCCCCGCGACCGCTGACTGGTTCCGGGGGTCCTTCCTCGCGCCCACGCCCGCGCAAGAAGGCGCCTGGGACGCCATCTCCTCCGGCCGCCACGCCGTGGTCGTCGCCCCCACCGGGTCGGGCAAGACGCTGGCGGCTTTCCTCTGGGCGCTCGACCGGTTGTCGGTGGCACCCGTCCCCGAAGACCGCGCCCGCCGCTGCCGGGTCCTCTACATCTCGCCGCTCAAGGCGCTCGCGGTCGACGTCGAGCGCAACCTGCGGTCCCCGCTCGTCGGCATCGGCCACGCCGCCGCCCGATTGGGTATGCCGCTCCCCCAGGTCCGCGTCGCCGTCCGGTCCGGCGACACCCCGGCAGCCGACCGGCGCGGCTTCGTCCGCGACCCGTCCGACATCCTCATCACCACTCCCGAGTCGCTGTTCCTCATGCTCACCTCCGCGGCCCGCGAGTCGCTGGTCGGCGTTGAGACGGTCATCCTCGATGAGGTCCACGCCGTCGCGGGCACCAAACGGGGGGCGCATCTGGCGCTGACCCTTGAGCGGCTCGACGCCTTGCTGGAGCGGCCCGCGCAGCGGATCGGGCTGTCCGCGACCGTGCGGCCCGTCGAGGAGGTCGCACGTTTCCTCGCGGGGGGTCGGCCGGTCGACATCGTGGCGCCGGCGTCCGCCAAGCAGTGGGACCTGCAGGTCGTTGTGCCAGTGCCTGATCTGGGTGCCCTCGGGTCGCCCGCGGGCGACCTGTCTGGTCCGGCAGCCGGCGACCAGGCGCGGGCGTCGATCTGGCCGCACGTCGAGGAGCGCATCGTCGACCTCGTTGCCGCGCACCGCTCGACGCTTGTCTTCGCCAACTCGCGACGGCTGGCCGAGCGGCTGACGACGCGGCTCAACGAGATCTGGCAGGAGCGCACCGAGGAACCCGACGGCCGAACGCCGTGGCCGGGCGGCCGGGCACGGCATACCGCGGTCGGCCTGGGAGGGCGCCGGTGGGATGCCGGCGCAGATCATGGCTCAGTCGGGGGCCGCGCGAGGGGCGCCTGCGCTGCTCGCTCGCGCCCACCACGGCTCAGTGAGCAAGGAGCAGCGGGCGCTCATCGAGGAGGACCTCAAGGCCGGACGGCTGCCCGCGGTCGTCGCCACGAGCAGCCTCGAGTTGGGCATCGACATGGGCGCCGTCGACCTGGTCGTCCAGGTCGAATCGCCCCCCTCCGTGGCCAGCGGCCTGCAGCGGGTCGGCCGGGCCGGTCACCAGGTGGGGGCGGTGTCTCGGGGCGTGCTGTTCCCGAAGTTCCGCGGCGACCTCGTGCAGACCGCCGTCGTCGTCGAGCGGATGCGCACCGGGTCGATCGAGTCGCTGCGCGTCCCCGCCAACCCGCTCGACGTGCTCTCCCAACACATCGTCGCGATGTGTGCCATGGACGACTGGTCGGTCGAGGAGTTGGAGGCCCTGGTCCGGCGGGCGGCACCCTTCGCGGGGCTGTCGCGGCTGGTGCTGGAGTCGGTGCTCGACATGTTGTCCGGGCGCTATCCCTCCGACGAGTTCGCCGAGTTGCGGCCCCGGATCGTCTGGGACCGGGTCGCCGGGACGCTCCACGGGCGCCGCGGCGCCCAGCACCTCGCCGTCACCTCGGGCGGCACCATCCCCGACCGCGGCCTGTATGCCGTGTTCCTCGCCTCTGGCGACGGTCCCGGACGACGGGTCGGGGAGTTGGACGAGGAGATGGTCTACGAGTCGCGGGTCGGCGACACGTTCACCCTCGGGACGTCGACGTGGCGGATCGAGGACATCACCCACGACCGCGTCCTGGTGACTCCGGCGCCGGGTCAGCCGGGCAGGCTGCCGTTCTGGAAGGGCGACACCCTCGGGCGGCCAGTCGAGCTCGGGGCCGCGGTCGGTGCGTTCGTGCGCGAAGTCGGCGGGTTGGCCCCGGCCGCAGCCCGGAAGCGGGTCGGCGCCGCCGGCCTGGACGAGTGGGCCGCTGACAACCTGCTCGGCTACCTCACCGAGCAGCGCGAGGCGATCCCCCAACTGCCGACCGACCGGATGATCGTCGTCGAACGATTCCGCGACGAGCTGGGCGACTGGCGCGTTGTCGTCCACTCCCCCTTCGGCAGCCCGGTCCATGCCCCGTGGGCGTTGGCCGTGTCGGCACGGATGCGAGAGCGGTTCGGCGTCGACGTGCAGGCAATGCATGGCGACGACGGGATCGTCCTGCGGCTGCCCGACCTCGACCTGGGTGGTGAGGTTGGTGTCAATGCCGACGCCGGCAGCGCGACGATCGGTGCCGAGCTCACGCAGGAGTTGCTCGACCTCATCCTGCTCGACCCCGACGAGGTCGCCGACCTCGTCACCGCCCAGGTCGGCGGTTCCGCGCTGTTCGCCTCCAGGTTCCGCGAGTGCGCGGCGCGGGCCTTGCTACTGCCCCGCCGTCGACCCGACCGCCGTCAGGCCCTCTGGCAGCAACGCCAACGCGCCTCGCAGTTGCTCGAGGTCGCCAGCCGCTACCCCGCCTTCCCGATCGTCTTGGAGGCCGTCCGCGAGTGCGTCCAGGACGTGTTCGACGTCCCCGGGCTGGTGGGCCTCATGCGGGCGATCCGATCCCGCGAGGTCGGGGCGTTGGCGGTGCAGACCAGGGTGCCGTCGCCATTCGCCCGCTCGCTGCTGTTCGGATATGTCGCTCAATACCTCTACGAAGGCGACTCACCGCTGGCCGAGCGCCGGGCCGCAGCGCTCGCGCTCGACCCCACGCTCCTGGCCGAGTTGCTCGGCACAGGAGACGGCCTGTCGCTGCGCGACCTTCTCGACCCCCAGGCTGTGGCCACCACCGAGGCCGAGTTGCAGCGGTTGGTCCCCGAGCGGGCCGCCCGCGACGCCGAGGACCTTGCCGACCTGGTCCGGGTCTTGGGGCCTCTGGGGGTCGACGATCTGGTCGCTCGCAGCGTCACCTCAGATGCCCGCGTCGTCGGCGCGTGGCTCGTCGAGCTCGAGTCGGCGCGGCGGGTCATCCGGATCCGCATCGGCGGGCAGGAGCGATGGGCCGCCGTCGAGGACGCCGGTCGGCTGCGCGATGCGCTCGGAGTGTCGCTGCCAGTCGGCGTGCCTGAGGTCTTCCTCGCTCCGGTCGCCGACCCGCTGGGCGACCTGGTGGCCCGATTCGCTAGAAGCCACGGGCCGTTCGGGGTGCATGCCGTCGCAGCCTGGCTGGGCCTGGGCCCGGCGGTCGTTCGCGACGCACTGCGCCGGTTGGTCGCCGCTGGGCGCCTCGTCGAGGGCGAGCTGCGGCCCCAGGGCAGCGCCGACGGCGGGCTCGACTACTGCGACGCCGGGGTCCTGCGCACACTGCGCCGACGGTCCCTGGCCGCGTTGCGGGCCGAGGTCGAGCCGGTCGGCCCGGTCGACTACGCCCGCTTCCTCCCCACCTGGCAGGGCGTCGGCGGAACGCTGCACGGCCCCGAAGGGCTGTTGCGGGCCGTCGAACAGCTCAGCGGCGCACTTCTCCCAGCCAGTGCCCTGGAGAGCCTGGTGCTGCCCAGCCGCGTGGCGGCATACCAGGCCGCCTGGCTCGATGAGTTGCTGGCGGCCGGCGAGGTGCTCTGGCAGGGGCACGGCGCGCTCCCGGGCGATGACGGGTGGGTGTCGCTGCATGTCGCCGACCTGGCGCCGACGACCTTGGCCCCCGCGACCGCGCTCGCCGACCTCGGCGACATTCACGCCGCCATCCTCGAGTGCCTCGGCAACGGCGGGGCCTACTTCTTCCGCACCCTCGTCGACGCGGTGTCCGCGGCCGTGGGTCCGAGCCCCGACGAGGCCGTCCGCACCGCGCTCTGGGAGCTCGTCTGGGGCGGGCAGGTCAGCGGCGACACCCTCGCCCCCTTGCGTGCCCTCCTCGGCGGGGGGCGGACCGCCCACCGGCGCCGCGCGACCCCAGGGCCTCGTGGCCGGTATGCCGCCCGCGGCACCTCCCTCGGCCTCGGCACCTCCCGCCTCGGTTGGGGCGCCGTCGGTGGCGAGGGCGGGGCCAGTGCCGGCGGCGCAGTTGGCGTCGGCAGCGGTGTCGGCGGGGCGGCTCGCCTCGGAGGTGCGCTCGGGCGGGCCGGGCGGTTCGCACCGACCGCTGCAGATGTCGTGGGCCGATGGGCGCTGCTTCCGGGCCGCGAGAGCGACCCGACGGTCACGGCATACACGAGGGCCGAGGTGCTCCTGGACCGCTATGGCGTCCTGACCCGCGGGTCGGTTGGTGCGGAAGACGTCCCGGGCGGTTTCGCCGGCGTCTACCGCGTCCTGGCCGCGGCCGAGGAGTCCGGTCGGGTTCGTCGCGGCTACTTCGTCGAAGGGCTGGGTGCGGCGCAGTTCGGCTCGACCGGCGCAGTCGACCGCCTTCGCGCGGGCGTGCGCCCGTTGGGGGAATCCGCTCGCGCCATCCTGCCCGCGCTGGTCCTGGCGGCCTGCGACCCCGCCAACCCCTACGGCGCGGCGTTGCCGTGGCCGGGCCGGGAGCCGGTCGAGGGCGGCGGGCGAGGCCATCAACCGGCTCGGAAGGCGGGCGCCCTCGTCGTGCTGGTCGATGGTGAACTGGTCCTCTACGTCGAGCGGGGAGGGCGGTCGCTTCTCACGTGGAGCGAGGACCCGGCGGCGCTGCAGGCAGCGGCCGGCGCCCTGGCCTTGGCGGTCCGCGAGGGTGCGCTCGGCAAGCTCACCGTCGAGCGCACCGACGGCGCTTCGGTGCTGGGCTCGGACCACGCCCTAGCCGCTGCACTGGCGCAGGCTGGTTTCCACGCCACGCCCCGTGGGCTGCGGCTGCGGCGATGACTCGGCTCACTCCCGGAGCCCGGCCGAAAGCTGAGGGCCGCGATGCCTGAGGGTGACACCGTCTGGCGGACGGCCCAGCGTCTGAACGAGGCCCTGGCCGGCGACCCGCTCGTCCACGCCGACCTGCGCTGGCCCTCCCTCGCCTTGGCCGACCTTCGCGGTGCCGTCACCCTTGAGATCCGAGCCCGGGGCAAACACCTGCTCCATCGCCTCGACAACGGCCTCACCCTGCACTCGCACCTGCGGATGGAGGGCCAGTGGCGGATCGAATCGACGGCCACCCTCAGCGTGCGCCGATTGGCCGACGACGATCTCCGGGCCGTTCTGGGCACCACCCGGTGGACGGCGCTGGGGCTGCGGCTGGGGATGCTCGACCTGGTGACGACCTCTGATGAGGCGTCGCTCGTCGGACACCTCGGCCCGGATGTGCTGGGATCCGACTGGGACCCCGTGATCGCCACCTCCAACCTCGCTGCCTCGGCTTCGATGATCGGTGCCGCCCTGTTGGACCAACGCAACCTCGCCGGCGTCGGCACGATATATGCGGCGGAAAGCCTTTTCCTGCAAAGACTCTCGCCGTGGGCATTGGCCACCGAGCTGCCAACGACGGCGGTCGCAGCATTGGTCGAGCGGGCTCACCAACTGCTCGACATCGGGCGCCGCAATCCCCTCCAGTCGACCACCGGCCGCACCCGCAGGGGCGAGACGACCTTCGTCCACGGCCGATCGGGTCGGCCCTGCCTGCGTTGCGGCACGATCATCCGTCTGGGGATGGTCGGCACCGCTCCGCAGGAGCGGGCGATGTTCTACTGCCCGACGTGTCAGGGCGTTCGCAGCGTTCAGGACGTTCGCACGTTTCAGGCCGATCGCAGCCTTCCGGGTGATCGCAGCGTTCAGGGCGTCCGCACCGACGGCCGACGTCCGCCACGCCCGTCACCTTCCCGCGGCCGCTAGGGTCGGGCGAGTGACTGACGAGCACTTGGGCGGACCGACTGTCGTCTCGGCAGGTGTCTCCAAGACCATCAGCGACACGACCCTTCTCGCGCCCACCGACCTTCGCGCCGAGTCAGGCACCTGTGTGGTCGTTCGCGGACGCAACGGCATCGGCAAGACCACCTTGCTGCGCATCCTCGCTGGCACTCTTGAGCCGACGACTGGGACGGCCTCGATCGACGGCGTCCGGCTCGACGAGCGTGATGCGGCCACCCGCCGACGGGTGGCCGCGCTCCTCGGTGCGCCCACGGCATACCGGGACCTCACCCTCGCCGACCACCTGACCCTCATCGATGCGACGTGGGGACGGGACGTCGCCGGGTGCGCGCAGCGCGTGGCCGACGGGCTCGACGCTCTCGGCATCGGCGATCTCGCGCACCGCTTCCCGCACGAACTTTCCAGCGGTCAGAGCCAACTGTTTCGGCTGGCCATGGTGTTCTTCCGCCCGGGCGACCTGCTCGTCCTCGACGAGCCGGAGCAACGCCTCGACACGACGAAGCGAGCGCTCGTCGGCGACCTGCTCATCCACCGCAGGCAGGCCGGGGACACGCTGCTGGTCGCCTGCCATGATCCGGTGCTCACCGAGCGGATCGCCGACGTCGTGCTCGACCTGCCCGAGCCGTGAACGACCGGGAGCGCCTCGAGGACGTCGAGCACGTCCTGCATGGCGACAAGGGCTCCGGAGCGGCCAAGAACATGGGGTATGCCGTCTACGTCACGGTGCTGCTCGCCAGCACGTATGGCTTCACGGTGGCGCGCGCCGTCTTCGCGACCAGCGGCCCGGCGTGGATCGACGACCACGTGCTGACCCTCCCTACCGCCGTGATCGGTGTCGGTCTCTTCGTCGCGTCGCTCGCCCTCGCCCGATGGGCTGGCCGGACCCGTGGCCCCGTCGTGCCGCCACTGCCGTGGACCGACCTAGTCGCCTCGAGTGACGTCGACCGGGCCCGCTCGCTGCGTCGATGGTGGACCTATGCCTTTGTCGGCGGCCTGGTTGGCGGCGCGATCCTTGGCGCCGTCATCGGTGGAGGGGTGTGGGCCTCGGGCGCGGGTAGCGCGGGGTGGTTCGTGGGTGCGGTGCCGATTGGGGCGGCGGCCGGATGGCTGCTCGCGAGGATGTGGCTCGAGGGCCAGGTGGCGCCGGATACCTCGGGAACGGCGACGCTCGCTCGGGTTGTGCGGCCAGCCGCGGGGTCCTTGCGGCAGTTGCGACTGGACGACCTGCGGTCCCACGGTGTTCGCTCGACCCAGATGGGTGGCGGAGTGTTGGCGGGAGACCTGCGGGCGGTCCGCCTTGAGGTGGCCTCGCCGGTCACCCGCGGCCGCCGGTTGCGCCTGCAGGCTGCGGGACCGCGCGCGGTAGTTGTGCGGCGCGACATTCTCGGTCTCCGGCGGGCGCCAGGAGCCTTCTGGACTGGGGCCGTCCTCGTGGTCATCGGGTGGGCTGGGGTCGCGTGGGCCCTCACCGACCCGCGGGTGCCAGTGGCACTCACGTGCCTCGCCATGGCGGCGTGCTACCTGGGGATGGGGGCGTGGGCCGAAGGGTTGCGACTGCTCGGTGACAACGCCGGCACGCCACCGATGCTGGGTCTGCGCTTTCGGACCGAGGCGATTGCGCACCTCGTGGTGCCGGTCGCGCTTTTCCTCATGACGACCGTCGGGGTGAGCGCCATCGGCCTGATGGCCATGAACAACGTGGGAGTGGACGGCGCGGGACTGAGCAGCGCGGGACCAAATGGGGCGGTGCCCATCCTCGCTGTCCTCGGGTGGTGTCTGCTCATCGGGACTTTGCTCGCCGGAGCTCAGCTGATGGCCGCCTTCCGGGGAGCGCCGCCGGTCATGGCGTTCCTCCCCGAGTACGGCCCACCGATGATGATCTATTGGTACGCCCGGCCGCTCGTCCTGGCCTCGGTGTCCGGGGGCCTGATCGTCTCCCACGCCACTGCAGGGGCAGCCGCCAGCACCGCTGCCGGCTCCGGCATGGTCACCGGCATGCTCATTGCCTTGGTGACGGCAATCGGGGCCATGGCCTGGGGCCTACGCAGCGTGAAGACCCTCGAAGAGGCCCATCGCATCTGATCGAGTTCGGCGGGCCTTCCGATCTGGGCGTCGGCCGCCTGAGCGGTCTCGTCGTCTCAAGCCTCCTCGGCGAGACTCTCGAACAGCCCCTTCGCGCCGCAAACTGCCCCTCGTGCGGCCTCCCCGGCTAAGCGGCCGGGCCCGCGTCGAACCAGGGTTTGCTTCGGGCACGGGGTGACGCCATCGGCCCGGCGCCCCCCCCCCCCCCCCCCCGCCCCCCCCCCCCCCCCCCCCCCCCCCCCCCCCCCCCCCCCCCCCCCCCCCCCCCCCCCCCCCCCCCCCCCCCCCCCCCCGCCCGGGCCGCGCCCCGGCGGCATCGTCGGTCGATCGGGTCTCGGCTGCGCGACTCGTGTCTGGCAGCGGATCCGCATTGGGATGTGAGTCGTCCCGCCCACGGGCACAACGATCCGTCGCCGATGGATCGTCTGAGCGTTGGAGGCTCGCCTGAGGCTCCGCCTCGGGGGCAGGGTTGTCCCGCTCATGGTGACTGGGTGATGGGCGGGTCACTGGCGCGGACGAGTCATCCGGTAGTTGGCCGCCTCGGGGTTGCCCGCCTGGAGGTTGCCCGCCTGGAGGTTGCCCGCCTCGGGGTTGGTCACCGTGGGGCGGTGGTCCGTCGTCGCGCCGCTGATAGCTGCCAGGGATCAGGTTCCACGTGACAGCCGCTGCGGCAGCACCGGAGACGGCACCGGTGTCGGCACCCGCGTGGGTGACGTGGCCGGCGAGTTGGTCACGGTGGACGACGGAGTGGTGTCGCCCGCACAACAACGCCAGGTTGGTGAGGTCGGATGTCCCGCCGTCGGCCCAATGGACCAGGTGGTGGGCGTCGCACCAGTGGGCGGGAGTCGTGCAGCCGGGGAAACTGCACCCACGATCCCGTAACCAGAGCGCCGCCAACTGGCCAGGTGTCGCCAGTCGAGTGGATCGACCCTGGTCGAGGATCTCCCCGCGGCTACCGAGGACGGCGGGGATGACGTTCGCGTCGCACGCCAACCTGCGCGCCGTCTCCGGCGCGATCAGGGAATCGCCCTGGGAGGAACCGACCACTGTCGCGGCGCCGACCCGAGCAGCGAGGTCGTCGTACGACATCGTCAGCATCAACGTGGTCTTCACCCCCGACGGTGGCCGGTCACCCGCGCTGGTGGCGCGGCGGCATACCTCGATGAGGGCCTGCCCACGACGCAACTGCGGGCTGCGCGGGTCACGTTCCCCGTCCGGTCCGGGGACCGGCGTCGACAAGGGGCCGATCGCGGCTTCCAGCGCCGCCGCTCCAACCGGGTCCAACACGAGCTGGTAGGTGAGGGCACCCAGCTCGTCGGTCGACGGGCGCGACAGGGAGACGAGACGTTCGGCGGTGTCGGCGTCGGCTTGGAACTCGCCATCAGCACCGTGCGCGGCCAACAGGGCGGGCCGCAGGACCGGACACCCTTCGGTCCGTCCGCGATCCCCATGTCCAACAAACCTTGCAGGACGGTCGGGGCGGCTTCCTCCCGCAGGCGTGGCTTCAACCGGGCGTATTCGGTGACCACCGTGAGAGCCGTCGGAACGCTCACCTGGCCAGAGACAGCCGCCGCGTGGACCGTCGACAGGTCTGGGCGGGCACACTCACGGACGAGCCGGGCGACCTGACCGGCACCACTGCCGGCCGCCAACGTCGGCGCGTGCTCAGCAACCCACCCAGCCGTCGACCCCGCCTGCGACGCGGAGATCTCACCACGCGCCTCCGCCTCACCAACGACCGCGACCCGAGCACCGCACGCGACCGCAGCGAGAGCGTCGAACTCACCCAACAAGGCCCCCAGCTCGGCTCCCTGGACCTGCCACAACGACGCCACCAACTCAGTGACAGTCCTCGTCGCAGCACGGATCTCAGCCCGGCGAGATGCCGAGTCACGAGTCGCTTCGCTGCTGTCCATAACCCCGACGCTAACAGCGACCACTGACAGACCCCCCACCCCAAAAGGCCTCTCCCACAACCGAACACATCACAAACAAGTAACGATCCTCACCACCCTTTCCTGACTAGTTGGCCCTGCCCGTGGGGTCGTTTGGCCGCCAAGTCCGGCATGGCAAAGGGCCGCCTCGCCGATGATTCGAAGGTGGTGCCGCGGGGTCGTTTGAAGGCCCACGGCACTAGGCCAGGGACATCCCTTGGCCTGGGGCGTCGGGGAGCTGAATGACGCCGGGACCGTAGGTAGGCCCACCGGCATACGGGGAGTGGGTGGCCCACCATGCGGCGTCCAAGTCACTGACCGCGCTGGTGCCGACCGCGGCAACCATGGATGCAGCCGTGGCCACCCCGACGTGCGACTCCATCATCGAGCCGACCATCGTCCCCAGCCCAGCCTCGCGCGCCCGGGCTAGCAGTCGAAGCCCCGTCAGCGGTCCCCGCACTTGGCGAGCTTGACGTTGACCGCATCGGCGGCCTCCAGACGAATGACCCTCTCGAGGTCGGTGGCTCCATAGACCGTCTCGTCGGCCATGATCGGCAGGTCCACGCGCTCACGCACCCACGCCAGCCCCTCGACATCGTCGCCGGCGACCGGCTGCTCGACGATCTCGACGCCCAGATCTGCCTCGGCCAGTGCCCGGATCACCGCAACCGCATCTTCGCGCGACCACCCTTGGTTGGCGTCCAGTCGAACCCCGATGCCTGGCCCCGCCGCCTCACGGACAGCACGCACCCGTGCGACGTCAGTCGCGGCGTCGGTGCCGACCTTGAGTTTGAGGCGGGTGAACCCTTCTGCGACCCGGGCCTGCGCAGCGCTGCGCAGCGCCTCGGGCGACCCGGCCGAGATGGTCACGTCGGTCGCCACCTCGAACACCCCAGCAGCCCCGCCACCCAGACCAACTCCGCGGGAGACCCGCCGCGGCACCCCGGCAACGTCGGCGAATAGGTGAGCGAGCGGCATACCGGCTGCGCGGGCGACCGCGTCGAGCAAGGCGGTCTCGACGGCGGCCTTGGCCCCGAAGTTGCGGGCGCACGCCCGGGCCACCCCCGCCGCAAGCGCATCCCAGTCATCACTGTCCGCACCGACGAGCACCGGCGCGAGGACCTGCTCGACACAGGCAGTGGCACTCGCGACCGAGTCGCCGGTCACCGCCCACACCTGTGGCGCTTCACCGAGGCCGGTGGTGCCGTCAGCGAGGTCTAGACACACGATGAGCGTGTCGATCGTGCTCGTGCGCCGCAGCGCGGTGACGAAGGGCGTGTGCAGTGGAATCGACAGCACGCTGCTGCGGACCGCGCGAATCCGCGCCACGGAGGTGTTGCCCGCCGGTCAGGCGGCGGAGGCAGAGACGTCGCCGAGCGACGGCACCGGCAGCACGACAGGAGTCGCGAAACCCTCGGCCTGGGCGACCCGCACCGACAACTCGCGCAGCAGCGCCGACAACGGCAGCCCGAGCGCCTCGCAGATGGCTCCGAGCAACTCGGAGGACGCTTCCTTCTCGCCTCGCTCGATCTCGCTGAGATAGCCAAGCGACACGGCAGCGGAGGCCGAGACGTCACGCAGGCTGCGCTTCTGGGCTCGACGTTCCTCGCGCAGCACATCGCCGAGTTCGCGGCGCATGAGCACCATTTCGCCTCCTGTCCCCATCTGGCACAAACGTCAGTGCCCCCCACGATACGCGAAGAGAGCCCCGACGCCAGTGCAAAGCCCTCGGGTGGCGCGCGAGTCGAGCGCCTACTGACCGTCGTCCGCGGCCAACGCCGCGTCGATGAACTCCAACGCGGCGTCCACCACGGCGGCCCGGATCTTGGCGCGATTGCCAACGAGGTGCAACTCGTGGATCACCGGCTCGCCGCCCGCCCGGACGACCGCGACGTATGCCGTCCCCACCCGTTTGCCCTCGGACGGTTCCGGCCCGGCGACCCCCGTGGTGGCGACCCCCCAGTCGCTGTTGAGCACACGGCATACCCCGAGTGCCATCTCCGCCGCGACCTGCGGGTCGACCGTCCCGTGCGACGCCAGCCGCGCCGCCGAGACACCGAGCACCGCGGCCTTGACGTCGGCCGCATAGGCGACCACCCCGCCGCGCACCACACGCGACGCACCGGGGACGTCGATGAGCCGGGCCGTGAGCGCGCCTCCAGTGAGCGACTCGGCGCACGCGATCGTCTCGCCGCGCACGGCCAGATCGGCGAGGACCTGGGTCGCCCTCATCGCTTCTTGGCCTCGCGCGCGGCCCGCTTGGCCATGGCGCGGGGGCTGGTGCGCCGGAGCCGGTGCGCCTGCACGAGGTAGTCCAGACCCGTCACCACCGTGAGCGCGACGGCGATCCCCAACACGCTGTATGCCGTCCACTGCCAGACCTGCGGGGTCGGCAGCACCCACGCGGGCAGGATCAACAGCGACAGCGCAACGGCTTGCGCGAACGTCTTGATCTTGCCCCCGCGCCCGGCCGGCATGACGCCGTGCCGGATAACGACGAACCGCACGACGGTGACGCCGACCTCGCGCGCGAGCACGAGGAGCGTCACCCACCACGGCACCAACCCGATGAGCGAGAGACCGACGAACGCCATCCCCAGCAGGGCCTTGTCGGCGATCGGGTCGAGGATCTTGCCGACATCAGTCACCAGGCCGCGCGACCGGGCGATGTCGCCGTCGATCCGGTCGGTGATCATGGCGACGACGAAGACTGCGAGGGCCGCGAAGCGTTGTCCGGCATCGGCCCCGTTCTGCGCGAGCAACATCGACCCGAAGACGGGGACGAGCAGGATGCGCAGGACAGTGAGGGCGTTGGGCAGGTTCCAGGGGCTGGTGCCGTGGGAGGGCTGGGCCATCGGATCCGGTGGCCCAGTCATCGGTCGCGGCGGCACGGGCTCCCTCATCGGGCCTCCGCCACCAGGTCGACGCCTTCGGACCCGACCACGACCGCGGCGACGAGGTCGCCGACGGCGACCCGGCCAAGCGGCATACCCGACGGCATACCCGATGCGCCGTCCTGCAGTCGGGTCGTGCCGTCGACGTCGGGGCCTTGAATCTCCGCCCGCCCCACCGCGATTCCGTCCTCGTCGATCTCCTCGACAAGAACGACGACCTGCTCCCCCACCCGCTCCTCCGCGCGCTGTGCGGTGAGCTGCTCGACGAGATCGGTGACCCGCGCGACGCGCTCGGCCACGACGTCGGCCGGCAGTTTGCCGCCCAGCCCCGCCCCCTCGGTGCCTTCCTCGTCGGAGTAGCCGAACACTCCCACGACGTCCAGCCGCCCCATCGCGAGGAAGAGCTCCAACTGGCCGAGGTCCTCCTCGGTCTCGCCGGGGAAGCCGACGATGACGTTGGAGCGGACGCCGGCGTGCGGGGTCGCCGCCCGCACCCGCGCCAACAACTCGAGGAAGTCGTCGGTCCCGCCGAACCGGCGCATCCGACGCAGCAGAGGGTTCGACGCGTGCTGGAACGAGATGTCGTAGTAGGGCATCACCTTCGGCGTGGTGGCCATCGCCTCCAGCAGCCCGGGGCGGATCTCGGCCGGCTGCAGGTAGGACACCCGGATCCGCTCCAGCCCGTCGACCTCAGCCAGCTGCGGCAGGAGCCGTTCCAATGCCGCGATGTCCCCGAGGTCCTTGCCATAGGACGTGGAGTTCTCGCTGACGAGCAGCACCTCGCGCACCCCCCGCTCGGCGAGCCAGCGCGCCTCGGCGAGCACCTCGGCCGGAGGGCGCGACACGAACGACCCGCGGAAGGACGGGATCGCGCAGAAGGCGCAGCGCCGGTCGCAGCCACTGGCGATCTTCAGCGGCGCCCACGGCCGGTCCACGAGCAGCGCACGGTATGCCGCGTGCCCCGGAACCGCGTCAACGGTCACCTCACTGGGCCGCGCGGCAGGGGTCACCGGCAGCATCCGACGGCGGTCCGACGGCACATGCGAAGGCACGGACGAGCCGTGCAGCAGAGCCTGCAGGTGACCGGACAGGGTGGCGTAGGAGTCGAAGCCGAGGACGGCGTCGGCCTCGGTGAGTGGCTGCGCCAGCTCCTGCCCATAGCGCTCGGCCAGGCAGCCCACCGCGACGACCTTGCGGGTGCGATGGGTGCCGTCCTTGAGGTCGGCCGCCTCCAACAGCGCATCGATGCTGTCCTTCTTCGCCGACTCCACGAAGCCACACGTGTTGACCAGCGCGACGTCGGCGTCGGCGGGATCGGCCACGAGGGACCAGCCATCGGCGGCCAACCGGCCGGCCAGCTCTTCGGAGTCGACCTCGTTGCGCGTGCAGCCAAGCGTGACGAGCGCGACGCGTCGGCTGGGAGTCGGCTCGATCATGCCGCCACTCTAGACGGCTGAGGATGCCCGAGTCGGTGCCCACCGGGCTGATCGGCGCGGGCGCCGGCCGCACGGATCCCTCACTCCGAGCGCCCACTCCATAGTACTATTAATCCTACTAATCACTGAGAATGAGAGATGGACGTGAGGATCAGTCGAGTCGAGACCATCGTGGTCAACGCGCGGATGCGCAACTGGGTGTTCGTCAAGGTCACGACAGATCAGGCGGGGTTGGTCGGCTGGGGCGAAGCCACTCTCGAGTGGAAGACGCGCGCCGTGGTCGGCGCCGTGGCGGATCTGGCGGCCATTGTCGTCGGACAGGACCCGCGCCGCATCGAGTACCTCCACCAGGCGATGTACCGAGACCAGTTCTTCCAGGGTGGCGCTGTGACGATGAGCGCACTGTCGGGGATCGACATGGCGCTGTGGGACATCAACGCCCGGATCCACGACGTTCCGGCCTACCAACTCCTCGGTGGCGCAGTTCGGGACACCCTGCGGATGTATGACCACCTTGGCGGCGGAGACAGCGCCGCCGTCTACGGCAGCAGTGCCTCGGGCGACTTCGGAGCAGCAGCCACGCGGGCGGTAGCCGACGGCTTCACTGCCCTCAAGATCCTCGCCGTGCCCACCGGGTCGGGCCTCGCCGGTCACGCAGCCCTGGAGGTGGCCGAGAGTCGGATGCGTGCCGTGCGCGAAGCCGTCGGCGCCGGCGTCGACATCATGGTCGACCTGCACGGGCGGACCACCGCAGCGGCGGCCATCCAGTTCGCCGAGGTCCTCGCCCCCTACCGGCCGTGGTTCATCGAGGAACCCTGCCAGCCGGGCAACCCCGCGGCGCTCGCCCAGGTGGCCCGCCACACCAACATCCCCGTCGCGACAGGTGAGCGCCTCTTCAGCCTGGTGGAGTTCCGCGACCTCCTGGCCCTCGACGCGGTGGCGGTCCTGCAACCGGACATCTGCCACGTGGGTGGCCCGACGGCGATGCGCAAGATCGCGGCCCTCGCCGAGAGCCACCACGTCCCCCTGGCGCCGCACAATCCCCTCGGCCCGTTGGCGACGGCGGTCAACCAGCACGTCGCATTCGCCACCCCCGGGGTCATCATCCAAGAGGTCATGCGGTCAGACGTCCCTTGGCGCGACGACGTCGTGTCCCAGACCTTCCCCATCAACGGGGGTGTCATCACTGCGCCGGACGGACCAGGATGGGGTGTAACCGTCAACGAGGAAGCAGCCCTGGAGCACCCCTACGTGCCCGAGCCGATCCTCACTCCGCGCGCCGCCGACGGGGCGGTCACCGACTGGTGAACGCCAGACGCCCTGACACCAACACCCGCCGGGCTTACCCTGCACACATGTACCTACGGGACGGATTCCCGGGACAAAGACTTCGCGTGCTCCCCCGCCCCCTGGTGTATGCCGCGCTCAACCAACCCGTCCTGGGTCGCCTGCTCGTCACCGACGCCGGCTACTTCCCCCGGGCGAGCGCGCACGGCCGCAGCCGACCCCAAGGCGCCCCCGAGGCCGTCGTCATCCTCTGTGTCAGTGGCGCCGGTGTCGTCGATCTCGGCGACACCACCGTTCGCGTCGACAAGGGGTCCGCGGTGGTCCTTCCACCGGGCGTCAGGCACCGGTATCGCGCCGAGGCACGCGACCCGTGGACCATCTGGTGGGCCCACGTCATGGGCGCCGACGTCCCCGAGTTCATGACCGCGATCCTCGGCGACCCCGCCAACCCGCTCATCCCGGTCCGCAACATCTTCCGCAGCGCCCTGGCGCTCGAAGACACCGTCCAGGCACTCGAGACCGACGAGACCGACGCGTCCCTGCTTCGGGCCTCGGCGGCCATGTGGAGCCTGCTCGCGTCCTTCGCGAGCGACCGGCTTCGAGGTCCGGCCGGCAACGCGGACCGGATCGGCCTCGTCCAGGACTACCTGCGGGCCAACCTGCAGACCAAGGACACGGTCACAGGGTTGGCGCGGATGGCCAACCTCAGCACGTCGCACTTCTCTGCACTCTTCAAGAGCACCACCGGCGTCTCCGTCATGGAATACCTCCAGCGGTTGCGCAGCGCGCGCGCCCGTGAGTTGCTGACGACGACGGATGCGCCGATCGGCGAGATCGCGGCCAGCGTCGGTTACGAGGACCCGCTCTATTTCTCCCGCCTCTTCCGCCGGCTCAACGGGATGAGTGCCAGCGAGTTCCGCAGGGCGCAGCGGGGAGCCGACGTTGACCCGGTCGACGACGAGCCAGAACACCGTCGCTGGTCATGAGCCGTTCCCTGGTGGTGCCGGTCTGCCCGAACCACCACGTCGTCACCGACGAATAGAGCTCTCCTGGGCGGAGCACCGGCGACGGAAGGCCCGGCTGGTTGGGTGCGTCCGGGGGAATCTGGGCCTCCAGGGCGACCCCGCCGTGCGCCCTGGCAGGACGACCGTCGCGCAGCGCGGGAACCCCCGTCACGTCGTTGAGCGTGTAGACGTGCAGGGCGGGCTGGTTGGTGTGCACCTCGACGAAACGACCGCTGGCCGGGTGCTCGAGCCGAGCGGCGAGGCGCATTCCCCGACCTCCGGGCAGGAACGACAGACCTCCCAGTAGGAAGGACAGATCAAGCCCCTCGGACCTGGCCAGGTCCGGGTGCGAGTCGTCCAGGAGGTCGAGACACCGACCCTCGCGCAGGTCCAAGGGGGTCCCCTCGACCATCTGGGTGTAGCCCAGCGGGATGCCCGCCAGGTCGACGGGGAGGTAGGTGACCGCCGGAACCTGCAGGACGTGATCGGCCACGCTGTCGCCGTGGTCGCCCAGGTGGACGTAGAGGTGGTTCGTGAGGTTGACCACCGTCAGGGCGTCGGTCGTTGCGGTGAGCAGGACGGTGAGGCGGTCGCCGGTCACGGCATACCGGGCCCGGGCCGTCAGGCGCCCCGGGAACCCCTGGTCACCGTCGGGGCTGACCAGCTCGAACGTCACCGACGACGTGTCAACGTCGATGCACTCCCAGGTCTTCGTGTGGAAACCGCCCGCGCCTCCGTGCAGGCAGGCGCCAGGCTCGTTGCGGTCGAGCCGGTATGCCGTCCCGTCCAGCACGACGCGAGCCCCCGCGATCCGGTTGGCGTAGCGACCGACCGTCGCCCCGAGGTAGGGATTTCCGGCGTCGAGGTAGGTCGCCTCGTTGTCGAACCCGAGGGCGACGTCCCGCCACCCGCCGGCCGGGTCAGGGACGCGCACCCGGGTGATCGTCGCTCCGAGGTCGGCCACGGTCACCTCGAGCGACCCGTCATCGACGAGTCGGTATGCCGTCATGCCGGCTCTCGGTCGATCCGGACCGGCGAGGCGAGGACGAGTGAGGCACTGCGGACGACGGCCACCCCGGGCACCCGGCGGTGCCGGACCCGCGGGTCGACGAAGTAGTCGGACACCCCGTTCCACGGCAGGATCTCGAGCCGCAGGGGCTGCTCGGCCAGGTCATGACGCCACGTGTCGACGTCGAGCTCCCAGGGTCGCCCGGCCCAGAACTGGTCGCTCACCAGCCGGTCACCGACATAGGCGCGAGCCACGTCGCCGTCCCACTGGACCTGCAGGACCGCGTTGGGTTCGTCGTCGGGGATGGGCACGTCGATCTCGATGACCGCCGCCATCGTGAAGTCATCGTCGATGGGCGCCGAGAGCCGCTGCTGCGAGCCGCCGCGCCGCGTCGGTGCCGCTCCCGTGGCCTCGGCGACCGTCCGCACCGTGACGGCCCGGCTCGGCTCGTGATCGGCGAACACCTGCCGGGCGAACGGCCCGATGGCGTCGGGCGTCGCGCCACCCAGCGCGGGGAGGCTGAGCACCTCGGTGGCGTCGGTCCAGCGTTCGAGCACGACCTGGTCGTCGGCGACGAACAGTCCGCCCTCCCAGAGGAGCACGTGCTCCCGGCCGTCGACCCGCACCTGCCATAACCGGTTGGCGCAGGCGTCGTCGAGGATGACTAGGCGAGTCGAACCCACGGTGACCACGCAATCCGGGCCGGGCGGCAGGTCGGGCATCCACCGGGTCCCGGCCGGCGTCTCGTGAGCGCTCGCGCCCACCACCCGCTGGTCGTCCGCGAGCTCGAGGTCGAGCTCGACGTCGATGCCGGGCGTCTCGGCGAAGATGGCCACCGGTCCGTCCGGCGTGTCGATCTCGGTCATCGGCTGGATCGTGCCGGTGAGGGCGCCGACCTCCCCGTAGGCGCACCGCAGCGGCCAGATGAAGTAGGTGCCGGATCCGACTCTCACAGGGGCGCTCGGGACGACGACCCGGTGGCCGTCGAGGTCCTGGTCGAGTTGGACCCCGTCGGCAGCAGGTAGGGCGCGCACCGCCGGTTGGTGGTTGTTGACGAAGAGGTAGCCTCGCCCGCCGTTCGACCGGACCGCCGAGCGCGCCGTCGTGATCGGCCCGATCGTGGCCGGCATCGGCGCCAGCTCGTGGCCCCAGCGCGCCAGGAGCAGGTGCTGGCGGCGCAGCAGGTGGTAGTGCGGACGCAGGGTCCCCGCCGGGCCGATCGGGCTGAAGTAGTCGTAGTCAAGGAGCGGCATGTCGTTGGGGTAGCCGCTCTCGTGGCTCTCGTGCAGCCCGAGGACCTGGCTGCCACCGCAGTAGATGTACCAGCCCTGCCACACCGAGCCGCTGCCGAGCTTTGCGACAGAGATGGCGGCCACGTCCGCCGGGTCGACATGGGGGCGCCGGTGGTAAGAAACGTTCATCCCGGCGCCGAGCTCGCAGGTGAGGAACGGGTGGCGCCGGTCCTCCGTCACGGCGGGCGCCAGGACCTCGCCAGCCCGAAGGTCGGCACCCACCGAGAGGTCGTCGCGGACCTCGCTGAAGCGGAAGTGCATCTCTCCAAACTCCGGCCACTCGACCTCTGCGGGCTCCCAGAACCCCTCGGGATATCCGGCGTAGACCGGGACGAGGACGTCCAACGGCAATTGCGCGCCACCCCAGCCGGTCGCCGTCCACACCCCACTCGACAGCCCGTGCTTCTCGGCCATGGCCCGCAGCGTCGCCAGGTGGTCCGGCTGGTCATAGAGCTCGTTCTCGACCTGGAAGGAGACGACCGGGGCATCCGGGTGGTCCGCGTCGCGGACCAGCCCGTCGAGCTGACGCGCCACATCGGCATACCAGTCGTCGACGATCTCCAGGTATGCCGGGTCGTTGGTCCGCAGCCCGACCGGCAGTTCCTGGAGCCAGTCCGGGAAGCCGCCGAAGCGAGCCTCGGCGTGGGCCCAGGGCCCGATCCGGGCGACCACGTCGAGCCCGACGTCCCCGGCGACCTGGACGAAACGACGGAAGTCGCATTCCCCATCCCAGCGGCGACGACCGCGCACGGGCTCGTGGATGTTCCAGATGAGGTAGGACGCGACCAGGCCGAGGCCGCCCGCCTTCATCCTGCTCAGTTCGCGCTCCCAACTCTCAGGACGACCTCGGGAGAAGTGATATTCCCCGCTGACGGGGAACCAGGGTGCTCCGCCCCGCCGCAGGGAGACGGAGTCGATAGTGACAAGACCAGACATGGTGATGACGCGTATTCCTAACCCTTGACGCCCGACCCGATGGACGAGCCCATGAAGTAGCGCTGTGCGTACAAGAAGATGACGACCACCGGGAGCATGTAGAGCAGGGCTCCGGCCGCTTGGACGGTGAGCAGCCCGTTTCCGCGGGGGTCGAGATAGCCCGTGGCGGTCGCCACGGCGAGGGTCGTGTTGTCCAGGTTGAGTAGCAGCGCTGGGGCGAGATAGTCACCCCAGGTCATCGTGAAGGACAGCAGGAACGACGTGAGCAGCACCGGCCGCGAGAGTGGAAGGAAGATCAGCAGGTAGATCCGCCACCAGCCACAGCCGTCGATGATCGCCGCGTCCTCGAGCTCGACCGGGATGGCCGCGAAGAACTGCCTGAACAAGAAGATGAGGTACGGAAACCCGGAGAGCCCCCAGAACACCCACGGCCAGTACGTCCCGACCAGCCCCAGACGTGAGAAGAGGACGTAGGACGGGATGAGGAGGGCGACATTCGGGATCATCATCGTCGCGACCACGACCGAGAACAGCGGCTTGCGGCCTCGAGCGTCCAGACGGGCGAAGCCGAAACCCACCGTCGCGCTGGAGATCGTCGAGAGGGTCGCCACGAGCGTGGAGAGGAAGAGGGAATTCCCGGCATACGCGGTGAAGTCGATCATCGTGACCGCGTCGACGAAGTTCTGCCACCGCGGGTGAATGTCGAGCAGCCCCGCCGTCCCTTCCGAGATCTGTGAGGGGCTGGCGAGCGCGGTGAGGATCAGCCAGATGACCGGGATGCCGAACGCGGTCAGCGCCACGATGGCACCGATGTAGCTCCAGGCCGACGCCTTGTGACTCGACCCGACGTCGGTCTGCGAGGAGGTTGCCATCTCAGTCACCTCCGACCTGGTAGAAGACAAAACGGCGGCTCAGGCGCTGGAGCAGCAGCGTCAGGATGAGAATGACGAGGAAGAAGATCCACAACATGGCCGAGCCATAGCCGAACCGGTTGCTGATGAAGAACTCGTTGTAGACCTTGACCATGAACAGGGTCGAGCTGGTCGGGACCTGGGCCGAGGACGCGATCCGGTTGGTCTCGGCGAGAAGCAGCGGCTGCACGAGCATCTGCAGGGCGGCGATGATGCCGGTGACGACCTGGAAGTAGAGCACCGGCGAGATCAAGGGACGAGGATGCTGCGGATGTAGCGCCAGCGGCTCGCACCGTCGAGGCGAGCCGCCTCCTCAAGCTCTGAGGGCACGTCCTGCAGGGCTGCCAGCGAGATGATCATCCCGCCGCCGAGACCCCACAGGGTCATGACGACGAGGGCGTAGAAGGCCCACGGGTCCGAGAGCCACGTCACGTCATGGACGCCGAACAACCCCATCAGTCCGCTGAAGAGCCCGGCGTCCCGATTGAAGATCAGTCGGAAGGTGATGGCGGTGGCCACGACGGGCACCACCGACGGCAGGAAGAACAGCGCCCGCAACGCACCACGTGCCCGGATCCGCTGGTTGACGAGGATTGCCAGGGCCAGGCCGCCGGCCACGCTGAGCGGGACGACGATCGCGGCATACCCGAGGGTCCGCAGAAGGCTCGCCCACCCGTCGGTGTCCTTGGTGAAGAACTCGACGTAGTTGCGGAAACCGATGAAACGCCAGAACGAGGACGAACCGTCGTAGTTGGTCAGACTGACCCCGAACGCGTAGATGATCGGGGCGAGGGTCAGGATGACGAACCCGATGACCCACGGGGCAACGAAGACGTAGAAGGTGCGCCCCTGACGGCGCTGCCAACGACGCGGACCCTTCGCCACCCGCAGGCGCCGGCCCCGGTCGCGGGGCGAGTGCCCCGCGACCGTGGCCAGCCGACGGAGTCGGCTCATCACCCGAGTTGGTCCTTGCCCTTGGCCAACGCGTCGTTGACCTTGGCCTCGATGGTCTTGACTGCCTCGGCTGGGGTGCTCGACCCGTTGATCGTGGCCTTGAGCGCCTCGTCGACGATCTTGTTCCACTCGTCACCCGAGATGAAGGGCGAGTCCGGCAGGAACGTGACGTAGGGCAACTCGGCCTTGGCGGCCTCGATCGCCTGCTTCTGGTAGGGAGCAGCGGCCGGGAGTTGAGCCCAGAGGGACTTCATCGCCGGCAGGCCCCAGCCGCTCTTCGCGCGCTCGACGGCCGGCGGCCCGGCCATGAGGTACTCCATGACCTTCCAAGCTGCTTCCTTGTGCTTGGCCTTCTCGGGGATCCACGCCCCGACGCCACCGATGACGGTGTTGATCCGCTTCCCCCATGAGGGAGCCGGGGCAAGGGAGGCACCCGCCGCAACGGCGGCGGCTTCCTGGGCCTGCAGGCCTCCACCGAACCAGTAGCCGTCCATGGACATGGCCATGTCGCCCTTGGCGAAGACGGGCAGGTTCATCCCATCGGCCAGCGGCGCCAGCGAGGTTGGGCCGACGCCCGCCTTGCCGTAGTCGGTGAGGAACTGAATGCTCTTGATCGCCTCAGGGGTCTGCAGGTTCACGCTGGTGAGGTCGTCGTTGTAGTACGTGCCGCCCAGCTGAAGGATCTGGGTCTGCAGCAGGTAGGCGACACCCCACTGCCACTCGATGCCGAAGGAGTTCTTGACGCCCTTGTCCTTGAGGGCCTTGCCCGCCGCGAGGACGTCTTCCCAGGTCGAGGGAGTCGTCGTGCTGAGCGGCTTCACGCCGGCCTTGTCGAAGACCCCCTGGTTCTGCCAGATGGTCAGGTCGGGCGACCAGTCCTTGACGATGCCGTACAGCTTGCCCTGACCGCGGACCTTGCCGTCGTAGCGCCAGGCGTCGTTGACGGACTCCAGGTCGTCGGCCTTGATGACGGTGCTGTTCTTGACGAAGTCGTCCAACGGGGTGGCCAGGCCACGGGCGAAGAGGTTCGCCGAGGGATTCCCACGCACGAGGTCGGGGGGATCCCCGGCAGTCAGCATCGCGTTGAGGCGGGTCTGGTCGAACTCGATGAAGTTGACCTTGATGGTGGGGTTGGCCTGCTCGAAGGCCGCAATGTCCTTCTTGCTGAACTCGTTGCCGGCATACATGACCGTCACCGTTGTCGCCTCTTTCGAGGCCGCCGACTGGGTCGCGTTCGAGGCCGAGGCCGAGGTCGTGCTGTTGGCGCTGCACCCCGTCATGAGGAGGCCGCCGATAGTGAGCGCGGCGACGAACGTGCGCCGGTTGGCCACGGCGTGACGCACCGAGACTGCGGACATGGGGATCCCTTCACTCTTCCGCCGAGGCGGAGGAACCGATGAAGCCTGCCACCTATCTGGTTGGAGGCCGTGCAGCTCGAGGAGGCTGCCGCGACCGGGCCCCGAACGCCGGCTGCGTGAAACACGACGCTAGGCGGCGGCGAAGCCGTGGCGAATAGATGACTCTCGGGTCGTCATGGACGAATCCATGATCTGACGTGGATGTGGCGTCCCACCGCCTCAGGTGGCACCGGCAGGAATGGTCCCGCGCGAGCCTGGGGACGATGCTGCCGCCCCAATGTTCAGCATGTGGAGGACGTCTGCACCGTCGTGTCGAGTCGCCGGGTCAGGGAATCGTCCATACGTTCCGCACTCTGATGCCTATGTCCGTCCACGTGCGACACCCATTCTATAGCGAGGGAGATGGCAGACCACTGAGGTTGACGGACCCCACCACCCGGCCCGACGGGCGCGGACACACGATGATCACCGCGGGAGAACTGACACCTTGAAGAACACAGCGCGGCTCCCCGTTGCACTGGTCACGGGCGGCGGTCGGGGCATCGGCGCAGCCACCAGCGGGCTACTCGCGCAGCAGGGCTGGGCCGTCCTCGTGACCGACGTCGACGCAGCGGCGGCCGCCCAAGTGGCGGATGAGATCATCGCTGCCGGAGGCACTGCCGTCGCCGTTCAGGGCGACGTGGCCAGTCCCGCCGACTGGCAGCGACTGGTGTCCACAGCACACCTGCACCTCGGACCGATCAGTGGGTTGGTCGCCAATGCGGCGCACAACGACACCGCTGCCGTCGACGAGTTGCCGGAGAGTTCCTGGAACACCATCATCCGGGTGAATCTCTCCGGGACCTTCAACGGAATCCAGGCCTGCCTGCCGGACTTGCGGGCCACCTCGGGCAGCATCGTCGTCGTCTCCTCGGTCCACGCCAGGTTCGGTATCCCGATGCACGCGGCCTACGCAGCAACCAAGTCCGGGCTCGAAGGCCTGACCCGACAACTCGCCGTCGAGCTCGGGCCGAACATCCGCGTCAACGCCGTGCGTCCGGGGCCGGTGTTCACCGCCGCATGGAGCGAGTTGTCGGAATTCGACCGACAACGGACCGTCAACGCGACTGTCATTGGCCGGATGGGGACGCCGATCGAGATCGCCCGCCCACTCGCCTTTCTCCTGGGCAACGACAGCAGTTTCATCACCGGCGCCGTGCTCACCGTCGACGGCGGTTGGAGCGTCGCGAAGGACTCGGCATGATCAACCTGACGCCCGCCGAGTTCAGGGATGCGCTGCGCCAAGAGCGCCTCGTCGCCATCCTGCGCGGGCCTGACCCGCGCGCGGTGGCGCACGCGGGCCGCGTCCTGGTGGAGTGCGGGGTGCGCATTCTGGAGGTCTCGCTCAGCTCGGCCGACGCGCTGGCATCCCTCGAGGAACTCGCCCAAGCCTTCGCGGACAGCGATGCCCTCCTTGGCGCCGGGACCGTCATCGCCCCGGGCGATGCTGCCCGGTGCCGCGACGCCGGCGCGGTGTTCGCGGTGACGCCCGCCCTCGGACCGGGTCTGCAGGAATCGGTCGACCTGGGCCTTCCCGTCCTGGCCGGTGCGCTAACACCCACCGAGGTGCTCGCGGCATACCGTGCGGGCGCGAGCGCGGTGAAGGTCTTCCCGGCCTCGGTCTTCGGCCCCGGCTACCTCACAGCCCTGGCCGCCCCCTTCCCCGACGTGCCGCTGGTCGCGGTCGGGGGCGTCGCGGCAGCAGATGTCCGGGCCTATCTCGACGCCGGAGCCCTCGCCGTCGGGGTGGCCTCGCCGCTGCTCGGTGATGCACCGGCAGGGGGCGATCTGGACGCGCTGCGGTCGCGCGCCTCGGCGTTCCTGTCCCACGTGCGGGTCTGCCGTGGCTGACCAGGTCGATGCCCTCTGCATCGGCGAGACGATGGTGGCCCTGCGTTCGAGGGGACTCCTCTCCCTCGGCGCGCCGCTCACTCCGGCCATCGCCGGCGCCGAGAGCAACGTGGCCATCGCGCTGAGTCGCCTGGGGCACCACGCCGCCTGGTGTGGGGTTGTCGGTGCCGATCAAGCGGGCGCCCTCGTCCTGCGGACGCTGCGGGCCGAGGGGGTTGACCTGCGCTGTGTCCGACGCGAGCCGGCCGCGGCGACCGGGCTCATGGTCCGTGAGGAACGCCTGCCCGGAGTGGTCCGCGTCGACTACCACCGGCGCGGATCCGCCGGGTCGCGGCTCGACCTCACCGACGTCGACCGGGCCTGCGCACCCTCCAACCGCGTGTCGTCCATGTCACCGGAATCAGCCTGGCCATCTCGCAACAGGCCCGAGCCGCCGTGATCGGGGCCGTGCGTGCTGCGCGCGAGCTCGGCGCCACGGTCAGCCTCGACGTCAACCATCGCCGACGGCTCTGGACCGACGGCGAGGCCTCGGCTGCCCTGGCGCCCTTGCTGCCCGACATCGACATCCTCGTCGGCTCCGTTGACGAGTTGGCCCTCCTGGCGCCCTCCACCCTGGAGGACGGCTCGGATGCCGCAGCCGAGCTGCTCACGCTCGGACCAGCCGAGGTGGTCGTCAAGCGCGGCGCCCACGGGGCGAGCGCCTTCACCCTGGGCGAGAGCCACCACCTGCCGGCCCACCAGATCACGCTGGTCGACCCGGTCGGTGCCGGTGATGCGTTCACCGCTGGGTATCTCTCCGGCCGACTGGACGGCCTGCCAGTCCGCGAGGCGCTCGCCCGAGCCAACTTGCTGGGTGGGTTCGCGGCAGCGTCCGACGGCGACTGGGAGGGGTTACCGACGCGCGAGGAGTTCGCGCTACTCGCGCTGGCAGACGGCGAGGCGGTGCGATGAGAGGCGGGAGCGTCATGGCCGGCCCATGGGAGGCCTTCGGACCCGACCGGCTGGAGTTGGGCGAAGGAGCCCGGATCTTCTCCGGGCGCCTGCACTACGTCGACCTGCTCCAGGGGCGGGTCTTCGCCACCGACGCACGCCCCGGAGCGGCGATCGAGGTCCTCGCCGACCTTGCATGGCCCGTCGGGGCGGTTGCGCCCGACCGGGACGGCCACCTCATCGCCGCAGTGGACCGCGGCGTGGCTCGGCTGACCGACGGCGGCGTCTCAGCCTGGCTCGGTATGCCGTTCGAGAGTGCCGCGCACCGGCTGCGCGTCAACGATGCCGTGACCGATCCCCACCACCGGTTTTGGGTCGGCGCCATGGCCTGGGACGCCACCCCGGGCGCCGGGCGACTGGTCACCGTCCACCCCGACGGCACGATCACCGCCGCGGTCGACGGGCTCACCATCCCGAACGGTCCTGCCTTCTCCGACGACGGACGCACCATGTACCTCGCGGACTCCGCGAAGGTGACCCTGTTCGTCTTCGACGTGGACCCCCGAAGCGGCGAGCTCTCCCGCAGGCGCGTCTTTGCGACGCTGACCGACGGGAGCCCGGACGGGATGACCGTCGACAGCGAGGGCCATCTCTGGGTCGCCGTGTGGGGCGCGGCCTGCCTGCACCGCTACCGTCCGGACGGCAGCCTCGCCGAGAGAATCCCGGTTCCGGCGCGCCAGCCGACGAGCGTTGCGCTCACGTCCGAGCCACCGTATGCCGCCGTGGTGACCACAGCCACCTATGGGCTCGACCCACGCGACGAGGACGGTCGCACCCTCGTCGCCCCGGTGCGCGTCGGCGGCCGACCGACACCGCACTTCGGCTGACCTACCCGTCAGACCTGCTCGCCTGCCACGCTCGTCATCGCCCGGGTCACGTCCGCCGCCGAGCGGCTCAGCAGAGCACGCATCGCCGCCTCGGCTGCGGCCCCGTCACGACGCCCGATGGCCGCAACGACGACCGAGTGCTCCTGCACCGCGTCGGCGGTGATCGCCGCGTGAACGATGCGGTCACGCTCCCGCAGCCCGCCCTCGACCAGTGGCGCCAGCGACTCGAGCAGTTCGTTGTGCGCCGCCCTGAGCACCGCCCGGTGGAACGACAGGTCCGCCGCGATGTGCTCCTCCGGACTCGCAGCCGACCGCATGGCCCGCAACGCCTCGGTCAACCCGGCCAGGTCTGCCTCGACGTGTTCCGTGGCCGCCCGGCGCGCTGCCAGCGGCTCCACCGCCAGACGGAGATCGAAGACCTGATCAAGGAACCGCACGTCGGCCCCGTGGCTGAACCGCCAACGGAGCACATCACCATCCAGCATCTGCCACCGGGAGCGCGCTGACACGGTGGTCCCCCGTCGGGGCCGCGCGTCCACCAGTCCTTTGGATCCCAGCGCGCGGAACACCTCTCGGACGACCGTCCGGCTCACCCCGAACTGCTCCCCTAGCGCGATCGGGTCCAGGGCGGTCCCGGGCTCAACAGTGCCGAGGACGATGTTGCGTCCGAGCGAATGGAGCATTCGATCGAACGCGCCGCCTTCAAGCATGAGCCCAACTTAACCTGCCTGGCCGACGCGACCACGGTGGATCAGGCTGTGGTTGTATGAATCGGTGCCCACTACTGCCGCCGATCGCATTGCCCGCTTGCTGCACGAGCACCCCCTCATCGACGGCCACAACGACCTCCCGTGGGCGGCCCGCGAGCTCGCGGCATACGACCTGGACGTCCTGGACCTGACCCACCCGGTGGCGACGACCTGCACAGACCTGCCGCGGTTGCGCGCCGGCGGTCTCGGCGGCCAGTTCTGGTCGGTCTTCGTCCCCGGCACCTTGCCCGATGACGAGGCCGTCGCCGCGACCCTCGAACAGATCGCCTTCGTGCAGGCCATGACCAGCAGGTATGCCGCGCACCTCACCCTCGCGCGCACCGCGGACGAGGTCGAGCGCGCTCATGCGCAGGGTCAGGTGGCCTCACTCATGGGGGCCGAGGGCGGGCAGTCGATCGGCTGCTCGCTCGACACCCTGCGGCACCTGGCCGATCTCGGCGTCGGCTACCTCACCCTCACCCACAACCAGCACGTCCCTTGGGCTGACTCAGCCACCGAGCCGCCGCGGCTCGGTGGGCTGTCAGCCTTCGGTCGGGAGGTGGTTCGCGAGTGCAATCGGCTCGGCGTCCTGGTCGACCTCTCGCACGTCTCCCCCGGCACGATGCGCGACGCGCTGGCGACGACGGCCGCGCCGGTGATCTTCAGCCACTCCAGCGCCTTCGCGCAGACCGCCCACGTGCGCAACGTGCCCGACGACGTCCTGGGCCTGCTCCCAGGCAACGGCGGCGTGTGCATGGTGACCTTCGTGCCGGAGTTCGTCAACGACACCGTCCGCCAGTGGACGGACGCGGCGGGTGTCGACGCGAGCGCCGTGGGCGTGGACCGGCTCGACTACGCGGCGTTCACGGCATACCTCAAGGAACGCGTCCGGCGCGACGCCAAACCGGACGCGACGATCGACGACGTGGTGCGGCACATCGAGCACGTCCGCGAAGTGGCCGGGATCGACCACGTCGGCTTGGGCGGAGACTTCGACGGGACTGACACCTATCCTGTGGGCTGGCCGACGTAGCGGGCTACCCGGCGCTGCTCGCGGCGTTGGCCGACCGCGGGTGGTCGGACGGGAGTTGCGCGCCCTGACCGGGGAACGTCCTGCGGGTGATGCGGGCCGGCGAAGACGTGGCCCGACAGGCGCAGCGGGAGCGCGGCCCGTCGCAGGCGACCTTCGAGGACCTCGATCGTTCGCCCTGAGTTTGTTGACCGCTTCGCCTCCACGTTCGTGTGACCTCTGTCACTCTTGAGGCGGGCCTTCGGGCTCGTGACTCGGGATTCCCCCTGATAGAGGAGCACGCGTGAGACAACTGCATCGGGCCGCTATCACTGCAACCGCTGCGCTGGTGCTGGCCCTGCTGGCGGCACCGCCGGCCGAGGCACAGACCGCGGGAGGTGGCGGCGACTCCGCCCACCCCCGGTCGGACGTCCTCAAGAATCCCCTGGCCGAGCGCCAGGCAGCGGCCAAGACCATTGCGCTGGAGAAGTCCCTCAACGGGAAGGCTAAGGCCGTCGGCCCCAATGGCGTGGTCCAGGTCGCCAAGGGTCAATACGTCGAACTCGCCCGTCAGGGTGAGGACACGATCTGGACGGTGCTCGGTCAGTTCGGCGCTTCGGTGAACTCGACCTACGGCGGCGACCCTGGCCCTCTCGCAACGAGATCCCCGAACCTGATCGGAGCGTGGACAACACGACGATTTGGGCCCGGGACTTCTCGCAGCCCTACTACACGACCATGCTCTTCTCCGGCGTCCCCGGAGCCGTCTCGATGCGCAACTTCTACCTCGAGCAGTCCAGCAACCGCTACACCGTCAACGGCACGGTCGAGGACTGGGTGACGGTCCCATTCAACGCAGCCAACTACGGCGCGAACTACTGCAGCGACATCGTCTGCGCGCGCACCTGGCTCTTCGTCCGCGACACGGTCAACGCCTGGTATGCCGCTCAAGTCGCGGCCGGGAAGACCGCAGCCCAGATCGCGGCATACCTCGCGCCGTTCGACGTGTGGGACCGCTACGACTACAACGGCAACGGCAACTTCAACGAGGCGGACGGGTATATCGACCACTTCCAGGCCGTCCACGCAGGTGAGGGTGAGGAGACCGGCGGCGGGGCCCAGGGCACCGATGCCATCTGGAGCCACCGCTGGTACGCCTACTACAACAACATCGGCGTGACCGGTCCGGCCTCCAACAAGCTCGGCGGCGTGAGGGTCGGTGACAGCGACCTGTGGATCGGTGACTACACGGTCGAGCCCGAGAACGGCGGCGTGGGCGTGTTCGCGCACGAGTTCGGCCACGACCTCGGTCTGCCGGACCTCTATGACACGAGCGGCAACACCGGTGGCGGTGAGAACTCCACGGGCTTCTGGACGCTCTACTCGGCCGGGTCCTACGGCTCGACTGGCCGTCCGCAGGACGGGATCGGGTCCAAGCCCATCCCGATGAGCGCGTACGAGAAGATCTTCCTCGGCTGGTCCAACTACCAGGTGGCTGCCTATGGAAAGTCGGCGGCGGTCAAGCTCAGCGCCGCCAGCACCAACACCAAACAGGCACAGGCGCTCGTCGCGCTCCTTCCGGACAAGGAGATCTCGACGGACATCGGCCCTGCGGCAGACGGGACCTACTTCTACCACTCCGGTTCGGGCAACGACCTGGACAACACCATGACCCGGTCGGTCGTGCTGCCTGCAGGCACCGTGTCACTCGCGGCAAAGGTCCGCTACGACATCGAACAAGATTGGGACTACGCCTATCTGACCATCAACGGGGTGAGCATCGGGACGAACCTGTCCTCGGCGAGCGACCCCAACGGCCAGAACTTCGGCGGGGCATCACCGGGTCCTCCGGTGACGCCTGGGTCGACCTCTCGGCCGACCTCAGCGCGTATGCCGGCCAGACGGTGACCCTTGGGTTCCGCTACTGACCGACGGCGCGGTGGCCGAGGACGGCTTCGGTGTCGATGACATCGCCATCACTGGGTTGCCGGTCGACGGTGCCGAAACGGATATGGGGTGGACCTTCAACGGTGTCACCCGCACGACGGGCCAGGTCACGACCTCGTACTTCAACGCCTACTTCGCTGAGTACCGCACCTACGGCGGTTACGACGCGGGTCTGCGCACGGGGCCGTACAACTTCGGGTATCTCGACAACCCTGAGCTGTCGAACTGGGTCGAGCACTTCCCCTACCAGGACGGCCTGTTGGTCTGGTACTACGACACCTCGTTCGCCGACAACAACGTGGGCGATCACTGCGCCGACGGTCGGTGCGGAGGTTTGGTCCTGCCGGTTGATGCTCACCCGGCGTTGCTGATTCGCCCCGACAACGACAAGGTTTGGCGGCCCCGGATCCAGAGTTACGACTCCACCTTCGGGCTGGAGCGCACCGACCGGATCACGCTGCACGCCAACAGCCAAGCGGCGACCTACGGCGGACTCCCCGCGGTCTCGACGTTTGATGACCGCAAGTCCTATTGGGTGGCCCCTGACGCGAGCATCGGCCATCTCGGCTGGTCGAGCGTTCCCGTACCCCACACCGGAACGGTCATCCGCGTCGTCGGTCAAAGCGCTCAGGGCGGCTTCCTGCAAGTGACCGTCAACTAGCAACGAGCCCAGTCGGCCGCAGGGCAGTGTTCCTGCGGTTGACCGGCAAGAGATGGGGCCCCGGCCACATGGCCGGGGCCCCTCTTCGTTGCACAGACCACGCCGAGTGCGCGACGGAGTGCGTTCAAGGGGGTGATCACCCCACCCAGCGCACTCCGTGCCGCACTCAGAGTCAGTCGCGGCCGGGAGTTCCCAGGGCGTCGCCGCCCTCGTCCTCGTCCCAGCCGGGCACGTCGTCGGAGCCCGCCAGCGGGTCGCTCGGATAGCGTCCGCCCGCCTGCGCCTTGCGGCGTCGCCGTCCAGCACGGATGCCGTCGCCGCTGTCGCCGTCCACCACGCCCGGCACGCCTTTCGGCACCCAGGCCTCGGCCGGGGACATCTCACCGCGCAGGAGCGCGAGGGTCGTGGGCAGGTCATCGGGCTTGACGAGGACCTCGCGCGCCTTGGAGCCTCCGACGGCCCGACGACGCCGCGGGACTCCAGCAGATCCACATGGAGCCGACCGGCTTGGCGAAGCCGACCCGCAACTTGCGCTGCAGCATCGACGTCGACCCGAACTGCGTCGCCACGACGAGCTCGGCCGCCTGCAGCAGCACCTCGAGGTCATCCCCGATGTCGTCCTCGACCTGACGGCTGGCGGCCACCGGAACAACCACGTCCTCGCGGTACTGCGGCTGCAGTTGCAGCGTGACGGCCTTGACCACACCGTGGATCTCCGACTCGGTCACCCAGGCACCCTGGACACGCATCGGTTTGGAGGTCCCCATCGGCAGGAACAGTGCGTCGCCCTGACCCACCAGCTTCTCGGCGCCGGGCTGGTCGAGCACGACCCGGTTATCGGCCAGGGACGAGGTGGCGAACGCCATCCGGGAGGGCACGCTGGCCTTGATGAGGCCCGTGACGACATCGACGCCGGGGCGCTGTAGCCAGGACCAGGTGGATGCCGCCGCCCGCGCCAATTGGGTGATCCGGACGATCGAGTCTTCGACGTCCTGAGGCGCGACCATCATGAGGTCGGCCAACCATCGACGATGATCAGCAGGTAGGGGTGGCGTGATGACCCGCTCACTGCCGGGCAGCGGGTCACCTTTGCTCGGTGCGGACCGCCTTGTTGAAGTCGTCGATGTGCTGAACCCGAAGCTGGCCAGGTCGTCATAGCGCTGGTCCATCTCGCGCACGACCCATTGCAGCGCCTCGGCCGCCTTCTTGGGGTTGGTGATGATCGGCGTGATGAGGTGCGGAATCCCCTCTAGGTGGTCAACTCCACGCGCTTGGGGTCCACGGAGATCATCCGCACCTCCGGGGGTGGCCGCATGAGGATCGAGGTGATCATGGAGTTGACGAAGGTGACTTGCTTCGCCCCGGTCGCCCCGGCGACGAGCAGGTGCGGCATCTTGGCGAGGTTGGCGATGACATACCTGCCCTCGACGTCCTTGCCGACCCCCATGACATCGGGTGGTCGTTGTGTGGGCGGTCTGGCTGGCAGCACATCGCCCAGCGACACGGTCTCGCGGTCGGTGTTGGGGATCTCGATGCCGATCGCCGACTTGCCGGGGATCGGCGACAGGATCCGGACGTCGGCCGACGCGACCGCGTAGGCGATGTTCTTGGACAACGCGGTGACGCGCTCGACCTTGGTGGCCAGACCCAGCTCGACCTCGTAGCGGGTGACCGTCGGCCCACGGCTGAAACCGGTGACCGCGGCGTCGATCTCGAACTGCTCGGAACACCTGGGTGAGCGACTCCACGACCTGATCGTTGGCCGCCGAACGCGCCTTTGTGGGTGCGCCAGGGGCCAACAGCGTTGTCGGGCAACACGTAGGCGATATCCCGGCGAGCGACAATCGCTCCACGCGGCGCAGCGGCAGGGTACTGGTCGGCGGCGCGATGAGTTCCGTTTGCGCCACCGCGCCCGCTCCCCACCTGCGCGGGTGGCCGGCCTGACCGGCGGTGCGTCGTGGGCGGTGGGATCGGTCGACTCAATGGCCGGCTCGGCCTGACGTCGTTGCCCGGGCCGCAGCCCTGCGCCCGGCGCCCTCGCCTGGCGCCTCGGCGGCCTGCTCGAAGGCGTCATCGCCATCGCGCTTGGCAGCCAGGTCAATGACGGGCCGGGCGCGAGCGCTTGGTCGCCCCTGTCGCGGCACCGTCGTCGGTTTCGGTCGGCGCCGGGGCCCGCCCGAGGATCCGGTCACGCACCTCACGCAACCGCTGCGGGATCATCCGCACCGGGGTCGCGGTGATGACAAGCAGCCCGAAAAGGCCGAGCATGAGCAGCAGAACGAGCGCCCCGACGGGCGAGACGGCGGCGGCCAGCGGCTGGAGGCGAGGAAGCCGAAGATGCCTGGCTGCGCGTATTCCGTCGGCACCGGCAGGCGGCGTCGGTATGCCGTCCGGGAGGTGGGGCGATCCCGCAGGCGGCGAAGGTCAGGGTGAGAGTTCCGACGACGACCCGGTTGGTCGTCGCGTCGTCATCGGGAGCGCGAAGCAGCCGCAGGCCGAACACGAGCAGTACTAGCGGCAGGGCGTAGGCGATCCGTCCGAACGTCCCGGCGGCGACAGCATGGACGACGTCGCCGATGACCCCTGGAAGCCCCACCACCGCGCCGCAACGACGATCGCGACCGCGATGAGCAGGAAGCCGACACCGTCACGACGGTGTTCCGGCTCGAGCTCGGCGGCGGAGTGGCCGACCTTGCGGACGGCGCTGCCGCGACGTGCGGACACCCCGAGCCAGGCCTCCGCGCACGGCCCGCAGCGGGAACGGCATACCGCCGCCCTGGGCCGCCGCGAGGACCGGGGCGCGCCGGGTGTGCCGGTGCGCGATCAGGGTCTGCGGAGCGCGCGGACGTGCTCCGTGGTGGTCTGTGGGCGTGCGGACGCTCCAGACGGTCGTGTCGCCACGATCCGGAGGTTACGCCACCAGCCACGCCAACCCCATGCGCGCACACGTCACAGCCGGCGAAATTCCGTCTCAGAACCCGGACCAGGCTTCACAGGCCGCATCACGCCGTTATCTCTACCCAAGGTCATGAGTGTCAGCGCACAGCCCCGGCTTGCTGATCGGCAACCTCTCTGCGGCGGGGTGCTCCGGGTGACGATCGGGCTTAAGTCAGCGACCTCGCTGACCGGCAAGCGCGGACCCGTCACCTGGGCCCACGGACCCGCAGGAGACCTCCGATGTATGCCGCATCGCTCGCCACCGCCGAGCCGGCTGACCGCCACGCCGCTCACCCGCCGTCCGCAGGGCGACTTCAGCGCCGCGTGTACGCAGCGGCTGCCTGGGACGACGGCCCGACGGCCTGGTCGTCCCCACCTCCCGAGGCCCGCGCGACTACGCCAACCTCGACCACGCCGCGTCGACCCCGGCCCTCACCGTGGCTGCGGAGGCCGTCGAGCGCACCCTGCGCACCTACGCCCGGTCCACCGCGGCAACGGCTTCGCCAGCCGCGTGACCAGCGAGTGGTACGAGCAGGCCCGCGAGGAGGTCGCCCGCTTCATCGGCGCCCGCGAGGACGACCTGGTGGTCTTCACCCGCACGACGACCGATTCGTGGAACCTGCTGGCCCGCACCTTCCGGCCGACACGACCGTCGTCGTCTCCTGCCTGAGCACCACTCGACCCTGCTCCCTGGGGCACGCGCTCAGGCGCGTACTGTGACCCTCCTGGTGCCCCGGACCGTCGAGGACGGGTTGGCCTGGCTCGACAGCGCCCTCGCCGAGTCGACCGGGGCGCACACCTCGTCGTCGTCTCCGGCGCCTCGAACGTCACCGGTGAGGTCCGGCTGGTCGAGCAGATCGTCGCCGTGGCCCACCGGCACGGCGCCCGGGTCGCCCTCGATGCCGCGCAGCTTGCCCCGCACCGCGCGGTCGACCCGCCGCCTCCGGCGTCGACTACGTCGCGTTCTCCGGCCACAAGCTCTACGCCCCTACGGCGCAGGCGTCCTCGCCGGTCGGGCCGATTGGCTTCGACGCCGCCGAGCCCTACCCTCGTCGGCGGTGGCGCGACGGCTCGCGTCGGACAGTGCGGGATCACCCTGGGCCACCGGTGCGGCGCGTCACGAGGGGCAGCCCCAACGTCGTCGGCGCCGTCGCCCTCGCCGCTGCGTGCGCCGTCCTGCAGGAGCGCCGGGACGACCGCGCGCGTTACGAGCACACCGCCGAGCGGCTCGCGCCGCGGCCTGAGCAGATCCCGGGCGCGCACACCCACTCACTCTTCGGCGCCGGCCCGACCGGGTCGGCGTGGGTCGCCTTCACGATCGACGGTCTGGACCTCCTCGTGTCCACCGCGCTGTCGGTCGAGCACGGGATCGGCGTCCGCGACGGCAAGTTCTGCGCCCACCCGCTCGTCGACGCGCTCCTCGCCGACGGCGACGAGGGCACTTTCACAACGGCCGTCCGCCAGCTCTGGCCTGGCCTCCCCGTCCCGAGCACGTCGAGCGGCTCGTTTCTGCGGTCACCGAGCTCGCGGCCTCCGGCCCGGGCCTGACCTACACCCGTGGGCCGCAGGGCTGGGCCCCAGAGTCCGACCCGCGCGTCGTCGACCTCCCCCGCCCCTGGTAGTCGGGTCGGTTAGTCCGGCAGGTTAGTTCGGTCGGTTAGTCCGGCAGGTTAGTTCGGTCGGCCGGTTAGTTCGGTCCGGCCGGTTAGTTCGGCCGTTAGTCCGGCCGTTAGTCCGGCCGGCGCTCAGCGCCAACTCGCCCAGACGAGGGCGTGATCAGTGCCGGCGATGACCTCCGAGCCGGCGCCGGTGACCGTTAGTCCCCGAGCCAGGATGTGGTCGATCTGGACGAACGGCGGCAGCCATCGCCGCCCCAGCGGCCAGGTGCGGACCCACCCGGCGCCGACGGCCCGGTGGGCATCGACGAGGCCGTCAGCAACTTGGCGATAGCCCGGATGGTCGGCAGAGGCGTTGAAGTCCCCCGCCAACACCAGGGGTATGCCGTCTGGCTGGCTATGCGCCCACGTCGCCAGTCCGTCGAGTGCTGAGCGCCAGAACCCCAGGTTCGGATCGGTCGGGGGCATCGGGTGTACGGCCCTGATGATCATCGGGCGCCCGGCAGGGGCCGAGCTCGTGCCGGGGAGATCCACCCGAGCGACCGGCTGGCTGAGGTTGACCTCACCGGGGAAGGCCGGCGTGGGCAGTTCCGTGAGCGGGAAACCGGCTGCGGATCATCGTCCTGTCAGCGCCCGCACGGGATGCCCCTGAGACAAAGGGCAGCATGGCTCCTCCCTGCGGCGCGCAGCAGGTCGACGGCAGACGGAGTCACCTCCAGCAGGACGAGGATGTCGACGTCCAACGCCCGAAACCTGCTCGGTGAGGGCAAACCGCGTCGGCCCGTCCGTATTGCAGATTGCTCGACATGACGACGACGTCGTCCGGCCCCGGCTCAGCCCGGCCCGAGGGGATGACGAACGGCGCGGCACTGACGAGGACGACGACCGACGCGATGGCCCCTGACCAGGGCGGTCTGCCGCCGCCGCGACACGGCGGCCAGCAGCGTGGGTCGCCACGATGACGATCCCTGCGACAGGGACGACGGCCTGACGACGGCGACGAGGAAGGTCGCCTGGTCGAGCCAGCGCACGGCAACATCGTGGCGGCGCCGGCCAGCGCCGCGGCGAGCAGCCCGCTGCCGAGCCGGTGGCGCGCCAGGTCAGGCCTCGATGACGATCGGGATGACTATCGGACGGCGCCGGATCTTGCCGCTCGCCCAGCCGCCGACGGTGCGCCGGATCACCTGCTGGAGTTGGTGTCGTCGGTGATGCCCCTCGGTGGTCGGTGGATGATCGCGGCCTGACCCTTGGGATGACCTGATCAAAGATCTGCTCGTCTTCGGCGAAGCCGCGGGCGGTGATCTCGGGGCCGGCGGCGATCTTGCGCCGGTCGCCGCGTCGATGACGACGATGGAGCTGATGAAGCCTTCGGTCGCGCAGGATCCGCCGGTCCTGAGCAGAGCCTCATCAGTGCTGTTGACGGACGAGCCGTCGACGTAGATGTAGCTAAGGACGGCACCCGATGATCTTGGCCACGCCCGTTCTGCAGGTCGACGACGACGCCATCCTCGGTCAGCAG
>JADJIB010000010.1 GCA_016707175.1 Candidatus Phosphoribacter hodrii | reverse complement strand
CTCATCCAAGTTGCCCGCGTGATGGGGGTCGTTGACTCGTCCAAGGATGCCCGCGTGGGTCACGATGACGGATGGAGCTCACGTTGGCGACACGGCGACAGATCACCAAGGCGCAGGTCGATCGGTATCGCACTGGCACGAAGGCCGAGAAGTCGGCCCTGTTGGACGCGATCTGCCAGGTCACCGGCTGGCACCGCGACCATGCCCGTAAGGCGTTACGTCAACGGTTGGCCGGCCCGGCACCGGTACGGGCCCCCCGGGTGCCGACCTTCCAATACGACCAGGCGGTCATCGACGCCCTGGTGACTTGTTGGAGCGTGCTGGACGGCCCCACCGGCAAACGACTACGCCCAGGCCTGCCGACACTGGTACCAACCATGCTGGCCCATCAGGAACTGACCTGCCCCCCGCAGGTGATCGACCAGTTGCTGGGCATGTCCGCGGCCACCATCGACCGGCGGCTGCGTCCCTATCGGACCGGTCTGGTCGCCACCAAAGGCCAGTCGATGACCCGCCCCGGCAGCATGCTCAAGTCCGCGATCCCCATGAAGACCTGGCACGACTGGGACGACACCCGCCCCGGGTTCCTGCAAATCGACCTGGTCGGCCACGACGGCGGCGACAACAACGGCGCGTTCCACTACACCCTGGACGCCACCGACGTCGCCACCGGATGGACCGAATCAATCACGGTGCGCACCAAGGGAGAACGCATCGTCTCCGCCGGCCTGGAACAACTACGACTGGCGTTCCCGTTCGCGGTCCTGGGCATCCACAGCGACAACGGGTCCGAGTTCATCAACCACCACCTCCTGCGCTGGTGCGACACCCGTCAGATCACCTTCAGCCGCGGCCGCTCCAACCACAGCAACGACCAAGCCCACATCGAACAGAAGAACTGGTCCGAGGTCCGCCGAGCCGTCGGCTACTACCGCTACGACACCACCCGAGAACTCGACCTACTCAACGAACTGTGGCCCCTGCAGTCGATCCTGGACAACCTGTTCCTCCCCCAACAGAAACTCGCCACCAAGACCCGCAACGGCGCCAAAGTCACCAAAACCTACGACCAGGGCGCGACCCTGGGTTTGAACCAGTGACCTCTTCCGCGTCAAGGAACGCGCTACCACTGCGCTAATCGCCCTCGGTACTGCTGACTCCTTGGTGGAGCCCGAGGTGGAGACGGGATTTGAACCCGTGTACGCGGCTTTGCAGGCCGCTGCCTCGCCTCTCGGCCACTCCACCGTGAAGGCGGTCTACCTCCGAGCGGACGACGAGGCTCGAACTCGCGACCTCAACCTTGGCAAGGTTGCGCTCTACCAACTGAGCTACGTCCGCAGGAACACCACCGGTGTAACTTCCCCGTCTGGTGCGAAAGTAGACACTAGCGGACGGACCGGGGCGTGTCCAAACCGCCCCGATCCAGCCCGCCAGGCCTCGCCCTGACCGACCGGCTCAGCTGTCCGCGAGCCGGGCCTTCTCGACCTCGATGTCGTAGTCCGGCACCGGCCAGTCCGGGCTCATCGCCCGCAACTTCTCGAGGATCAGTTGCTGCACGGCATACCGCGCGTACCACTTGTTGTTCGCCGGGATGACGTACCACGGGGCGGCCACGGTCGAGGTGCGCGCGAGCATCACCTGGAACGCCTTCATGTAGTCGTCCCAGTAGGCACGGTTGTCGGTGTCGCCCGGCGTGTACTTGAACCTCTTGTCGGGGCGGTCCAGCCGCTCCATGAGACGGGCCTTCTGCTCGTCGCGAGAGATGTACATGAACACCTTGAGGATCTCGGTGCCCGAGTCGATCACCTCGCGCTCGAAGGCGTTGATGACCGCGTAGCGCTTGGTGATCTCGCCCGCGGGGACGAGCTTGCGCACCTTGGTGATCAGCACGTCCTCGTAGTGCGAACGGTCGAAGACGCCGATCTGTCCAGGCCCCGGCAGGGCCTTACGGACGCGCCACAGGAAGTCGTGCTGGCGCTCCTCCTCGGTGGGCGCCTTGAACGCGGTGGCCTTGATGCCGGCCGGGTCGCAGTTGCTCATCACGTGCCGGACGATGCCGCCCTTGCCCGCGCTGTCCAGGCCCTGCAGGACGATGAGCAGGCTGCGCTTGCCGCCGCCCTTGGTCTCGGCGAAGAGCCGCTCCTGCCACGCGCCCATCTCCGGGGCGAAGGCGGACAGTGCCTCCTCACCCTCCTTGCGGCCTTCATCGAAACCGGGAGTCGACTCGGGGTCGAAGTCGGCCAGCACGAAGCCGCGACGCACGCGAAGCACCGAGGTGATCGGCTCGTCGGGGCGCAGCTTCTTCTCGACCGGCTCGACGTCGACCGGCACGTCGTAGACGTTCGGCGCGGCCAGCGCAGCGGGAGAGGAGGCAAGTGGTTCGGCCTTCGAAGAGCCCCGCTTGGACGCCTTGCTCTTGCTGGCGCCTTTACCCGAGCCCTTGGTGGCCTTGGAGACCTTGACGGCCTTGACCGCCTTAGCGGCCTTGTCGGATTCCTTCTTCTTGGCTGCCTTCTTGGCGCCCTTGCTCTTGCTCTTTGACATGCAGACATCTTGCCGTAACGTCCCCGTCAGTTCGAGGGCACCTTCGCGAACACGCCGACACGGGCTCGGCCCGCATACTTCGGTGATGGACCTGCTCATCGCACCCCCGGAAATCCAGCGTCATCATCCGGTCGGGAGCCGGCTGGATCTGCGAGGTCTCGCCGCGGCATACGCCCGACCGACCGGCGCACAACGCTGGGTGAGCGTCAACATGGTGAGCACCATCGACGGCGCGGCGACCGGCGCCGACGGCGTCACGGGATCGATCAACAGCCCCGCTGACAAGATCGTTTTCGACCTGCTGCGCGCGCTCTCGGACATCGTCGTCATCGGCGCGGGGACGGCGCGCACGGAGGGTTATGGCCCGCTCACCCTCGACCCGGAGTATGCCGCGCTGCGCGCCGATCTCGGCCTCGCGCCAACGCTGCCGCTCGCCCTGGTGACCCGGTCGGGAGACATCCCTGATCGGTTGCGACAGAGCGCAACCGGCAGCGTCATGGTCATCACCGCCGCCTCGTGCCCTGCCCTCGCGCACCTGCGCGCCGACCTCGGTGAGGAACACGTCGTCGTGGCGGGCGAGGCCGCCGTGGACCTTGTGGAAGCCGTAAACACGTTGGCGCGCAGGGGTTTCCAACGCATCCACTCAGAGGGCGGCCCGCGCCTGCTCGGCGACTTGCTGCGGGCCGACGTCGTCGACGAACTGTGCCTGACGCTGGCACCGCACCTCGTCGGTGGCCGACACAAGCGCATCGTCGAGGCCGACGATCTGCGCGTCTCGCTCGTCCCGCATGTCCTGCTGCACGCCGACGGCGACCTCATCGGGCGGTGGCTCGTCAGCCGCTGACCCGGCAAGCCTGGCCGTCGCTCACGACCGACCCTCACGTCATGGCGCACAATGGCCCGATGCGCCAGCCCATCGATCTCCCCGTCCAGCCGATGCTTGCCAAGGCGGTCGCCGAGGTGCCGGTCGGCGACAACCTGGCCTACGAGCCCAAGTGGGACGGGTTCCGCTGCATCGTTCTGCGCGACGGCGACGACATCGAGTTGGCCAGCCGCGGAACCAAACCACTCACCCGCTACTTCCCCGAGGTCGTCGAGCACGTCCGCCGGTTGCTGCCGGAGCGCTGCGCGGTCGACACCGAGATCGTCGTGCGCTCCGGAGGCCCTGGCGCCGAACGCCTCGATTGGGAACGCCTGTCCCAACGCATCCATCCGGCCGAATCACGGGTTCGCAAACTGTCCGTCGAAACCCCCGCTGAGTTGGTCTGTTTCGACCTCCTCGCCGAGGGCGACGAGAGCCTGCTCGGTATGCCGTTCGGCCAGCGCCGCGCGCGCCTCGAGGCTGCGTTGGGCCACCTCACCGACACCGACCCGATCCACCTCACGCGGATGACAACCGACCCCGCGATCGCCCGCGACTGGTTCGAACGGTTCGAGGGTGCCGGCCTGGACGGAGTCGTCGCGAAGCCGCTCGACGCGGCATACGCCCCGGGGAAGCGCACCATGCTCAAGGTGAAGCACAAGCGCACGGCGGACGCGGTGGTCTTCGGCTACCGCGTGCACACCTCTGGGCAGGGCGTGGGGTCGCTGCTGCTGGGGCTCTATGGCGAGTGGAACGGCGAGCGCCTCCTCATCCCCGTCGGCGGGATCGCGGCCTTCCCGATGGCCACCCGGCGCGCGCTGATCGACGACTTCGCCCCGCTGGTCGTCCTCGACGACGAGGGCCAGGCCCGGCACGCGGCAACCGAGCGGTCACGCTTCTCGTCCAACAAGGACAGCTCCTTCGTGCCGGTGCGCCCCGAACGGGTCGTCGAGGTGGCCTTCGACCAGATGGAGGGACACCGGTTCCGGCACGCGGTGACGTTCCTGCGCTGGCGACCCGACCGCGACCCGCAGTCCTGCGAGCTGGACCAGGTCGACCGGGCCCCGGCCTACGACCTCGGCGAGGTGCTCACCGTCGGCTGACGGCCGAGGTCTGCCCACGCGGAGCCAACGCCGTTAGGTGCGCGGCGGTCGCTCGGGATGCGCGCGCAGGTAGCCCGTGCCGCCCGGCACGTAGTCCTCGTCCTCGTAACGCTTCTTGCTCGGCTGCACCCGCGGCGGCTCCCCCGGCATCTTGGGATAGTCCGGCGGGAAGGCCATCTCGGGCAAACCCTCAGCGACGTCACGTTCCCACCACGACATCGCCACTCCGAGGTCCCCCACCGCGTCGTCGTATGCCGTCCACGGATCCGGCTGCGCGCCAACAAGACCCGGAACGGTTCGCACCGTGAAGTCACCAGGAGCGATGTCCCGCAACGACTCCCACGACACCGGCATCGACACCGGCGCACCGGGGAGGGGCCGCGGGCTGTAGGCAGCCGCGATGGTCCGGTCCCGGCAGGCCTGGTTGTAGTCGACGAAGATCCGTTGGCCCCGCTCTTCCTTCCACCACGCGGTGGTCACCTCGTCGGGCATCCGGCGCTCCAACTCGCGGGCGATCGCGATCACCCCGTGGCGCACGTCGAGGAACTCCCGCGCTGGCTCGATCGGGCAGAAGACGTGCACGCCCCGGTTGCCCGACGTTTTCGGGAAGCCCGTCAGCCCCGCCTCCGCGAGCACCTCACGCAGCACGTATGCCGCCTCCACCGCCTCGCGGAAGCCGCACCCCGGCTGGGGGTCCAGGTCGATGCGGACCTCGTCGGGTCGGTCCAGCGCACCCTCGGCATCGGTGGCGCGCACCGGCCACGGGTGGAAGGTCACGGTGTTCATCTGCACGCCCCAGACCGCCGTGGCGATCTCGTCAACGACGAGTTGGGGATGCTTGCGCCCGGAGGGGTAGGTCATCAGCACGGTGCGGACGTGGGCCGGCAGGCCTTTTGGCGGGTTCTTGGAGTAGAACTCCTCCCCCTCGATGCCGGTCGGGAAGCGCTGCAACGTCATCGGGCGGCCACCGACCCGGGGCAGCATCGCCGGCCCGACGTCCCGGATGTAGTGCGCCAGATCGAGTTTGGTGATGCCATCCTGCGGCCACAGCACCCGGTCCGGGCTGGAGATCCGCACCGCCCGCGTTCCCCCGTCAGGGGTCGGGCATTCCACCTGGGCATCAGCCATGTCGGTCACTATTGCACGCACCGTTCCGGGTGCGTGACCTGCCGCGACACCGTACGTTCGAGGCACCACTCTCCCGAGCGACAGGACACACCTATGTCCCACGTCTGGACCCATGTCCGCAGACCGGCTGTCACCCTCGCGATCGCAACCCTCCTCGCTTCCGGCGGCCTCGTGGTCGCTGCCCCCGCGGCATACGCAGCCTCTCCCACCGTGGTCGTTGCGGAGGTCTACGGCGGCGGCGGCAACTCCGGCGCGACGTGGCGAAGCGACTTCGTGGAACTGTTCAACCGCGCCTCCACCCCCGTCGACCTCACCGGGTGGAAGGTCTCCTACTGGTCAGCCGCAGGCACGACCGCAAGCAGCACCCTCCTGTCCGGCACCATCGCCGCCGGGGGGCGCTACCTGGTGAAGGAGGCCGACGGCGCCAACACGGGAGCCACCGCGCTGCCGATTCCCGACGCCATCGGCACGCTCACGATGTCGGCCTCGGCCGGCCGGGTAGCCGTCGTGGACGCAGCGGGTGCCATCGTTGACCTCGTCGGATACGGCAGCACGGCAGCCCAGTTCGAGGGCAGCGGGCCTGCTCCCGGCACCACGAACTCGACGTCGGTCAGCCGGATCGACGCCTGTGTCGACACCGACCACAACGCGGCCGACTTCGCAGCGGGAGCGCCCTCCCCCGTCAACTCCACCACCACACCCCAGACCTGCACCATCACTCCACCGCCGCCGAACCCGGCGGAGACCATCGCTGCGATCCAGGGCGCGTCCCACCGCTCACCCCTGGCCGGCACTCCGGTCAACGGAGTGACGGGCATCGTCACGGCCCGCTCCAACACCGGCTTCTGGATGCAGGATCCGGTCGCTGACGCCGACCTGGCCACCAGCGAGGGGATCTTCGTCTTCACCCGCACCTCCCCCACGGTCGCGGTCGGTGACGCCTTGAGCGTCGACGGCTCGGTGAGCGAGTTCCGTCCCGGCGGCAGCGGCGGCCTGGACAACCTCACCACCACCGAGATCGTCTCCCCCAGCGTGAGCATCACGTCCTCGAACAACCCCCTGCCTGCCCCTGTCGTCATCGGCGTGGACCGCATCGCCCCCGCCCAGACGATCGATGCAGGTGACCCAGGGAGCGTGGAGAACGCCGCAGCCGTCTTCGACATGGCCCGGGATGCCATCGACTTCTACGAATCCATGGAAGGGATGCGCGTCGCGGTCAGGGACGCCAGAGTCGTCGGCCCCACGGCATCCTTCGGCGAGATCCCGGTCGTCCCGGGGTCGGTCACAGGGGCGCCGCTCACGAGTTCGGCCGGCGGCGTCGTCTACGGGTCCTACGACACCCCCAACGCCATGCGCGTCCAGCTCGACGACGCCCTCATCCCGGCGGGGTCCATGCCTGCCGCCAACGTCGGCGACACCCTGCCCGGAGACGCTATCGGCGTCTTGGACTACTCGTTCGCCAACTACAAACTGCTCGTCACCGCTGCGCCAACCGTGACGACCGGCGGTCTCACCCGAGAGTCGACGACCGCCCAGACGAACAACCAACTCGCCGTGGCGACCTTCAACGTCGAGAACCTGTCGCCCAGCAATCCGCAGTCCAAGTTTGACCGACTCGCCGCCCAAGTGGTCCACAACCTCGCCAGCCCCGACATCCTCGCCCTCGAGGAGATTCAGGACAACAGCGGGCCGGCCAACGACGGTGTCGTCGCGTCTGACCTCACCGTCAGCCGCCTGATCGCGGCGATCGCGGCCGCCGGCGGACCGGCATACGGATCCCGCTGGATCGACCCGCAAGACGGGACCGACGGCGGGCAGCCGGGAGGCAACATCCGCCAGGTCTTCCTCTACCGGCTCGATCGCGACCTGGAGTTCGTCGACCGCCCGGGTGGCGACGCGACGACTGCGGTCGAGGTGACCGGGACCGGTCGGAGCACGGCATTGTCGGTCTCGCCGGGCCGGATCGCCCCCACGAGCGAGGCCTGGTCGGCCAGCCGCAAGCCGCTCGTCGGAGAGTTCCGCTTCCGCGGCGAGACCGTCTTCGTCGTCGCCGTCCACTTCTCCTCCAAGGGCGGTGACGACCCGCTCTTCGGCCGTTGGCAGTCACCGGTCCGCTTCACCGAGGAGCAACGCCACCTGCAGGCGGCCGCGGTCCGGGACTTCGCCGACGCACTGTTGAGCGCGGACCCCCAGGCCAAGCTCGTCGTTGCCGGTGACGTCAACGACTTCGAGTTCAGCACAACGACGGATCTGCTGGTCGGCCAGGGTTCCGACGCTCTCGTCGACCTTCCCCGGACGCTGCCTGTGGCCGAGCGCTGGACCTACGTGTTCGAAGGCAACTCGCAGGTCCTCGACCACATCCTGCTCAGCCCCGCCCTGACTGTGGCGCCCAAGGGAGCCAAGTACCCGGCCTACGTCTACGACATCGTCCACACCAACTCCCCCTTCTACGACCAGGATTCCGACCACGACCCGCAGATCGTGCGGCTGGCCCTCCGAGGCGGCACCGGCATCTGACCGGCTCGGATCCGAGCGCACGAAGGCCCCGGGGACGATCCCGGGGCCTTCGTGCGTTATCCCCACCATGACCGACCCCACCTCCACGCAGTCCGTCCCGCCCGCCGACGCCGTCCCCACCCCGGGGCGGTATGCCGTGCAACTCACCGACACCCAGTGGCGGGCCAAGCTCTCGGCGGCCGAGTTCCATGTGTTGCGCGAGGCGGGCACGGAACGCCCGTTCACCGGCGAGTACACCGACACGAAGACAGACGGGGTCTACTCCTGCCGGGCCTGCGGCGCGGAACTGTTCCGCAGCGAGTCGAAGTTCGATTCGCACTGCGGGTGGCCGTCGTTCTTCGAGCCGCTGGCCGGGGACCGGGTCGAATACATCGAGGACCGCTCGATCCCCGGTCGACCCCGCGTCGAAGTCCGGTGCGCCGGCTGCGGCTCCCACCTGGGGCACGTCTTTGAGGGCGAGGGCTATGGCACGCCCACCGATCAGCGCTACTGCATCAACTCGGTCTGCCTGACCTTGGAACCTCGCACCTGATCGAGACCTGATCGAGACGCGCGCCTGGGAACCACACCCGGGCGGCTCCCCCTCCAAGGGCCGAACGCTCCATCGCCGGCCCCGTCCGGCCCGCCCGAGGAGGACCCCGATGTTTTCGTATGCCGTGTCCCGCCGGTTGCGACCAACCGCTCTCACCGTTGCCGCGCTCCTCGCCCTGGGGGCCTGCTCCAGCGGGTCGTCACCGACCAGCACGAACGCCGCCCGCGAGGGCGGAGTGGCCGTTGCGCCGGCTCCGGCGCCCGGCGCCGCTGTCGGTGCCGCTGCGGCGGCCGACACCAAACTGTCGGCTCCTGACGTCGCGTCAGTGGGCGAAGCAGCACTCGTGGACACCAAGATCATCCGCACCGCGAGCATCTATCTCACCGTCACCTCCGTCGAGACTGCCGCAGCCGCCGTGCGTGGCGTTGCGGCCGGCTTGGGCGGAGCGGTCGCCAGCGAGACGGTCAACGCAACCGAAGTGGCACCGAGCGCCGATCCCGCGATCGGTGGGAAGGCAACCGCGCCGGTGCGGCGGGTCGGCAACTACGGCCAGTTGGTGCTGTCGATCCCGACCGACCGGCTCGACGCCGCCTTGGATCAACTCTCGAAACTCGGCACCGTCGTGCAGCGAGCCAGCGCGAGCGATGACGTCACCGCGGCATACGTCGACACCGAGTCGCGCATCGCGACGAAGAAGGCGAGCATCGAGCGGGTGCGAGCGCTGATGAGCCAGACCCAGAACATCAGCCAGATCGTCGAGTTGGAGAGCCAACTGGCCCAGCGCGAAGCCGACCTTGAGTCGTTGCAGGCGCAGCTGGCGTCGATGACGAAACGAATCGCGATGGCGACCGTCACCGTGACGGTGAGCTCCAACCCCGAAGTGATCCCACCGGTCGAGCAGGACGGCTTCCTGGCAGGTCTGCGGTCAGGCTGGAACGCCTTCCTGGCCAGCCTCACGGTGGGCCTGACCGTCCTGGGGGCGGCTCTGCCCTGGCTCATCGTCCTCGCCCTGATTGCGATCCCGGTCCGGTCCTGGCTGCGTCGGCGCTCCGAGCGTCAGGAGGCGACACCCACCACCCCACCGTCATGGGCTGCCTCGACACCCGCAGCGCCCGTCCGCGAGCCGGAGCCGGCAGCAGCCACCGCCGGACCGGCGGCCTCCGAGGGCACGAGCGAGAAGGCCTGAATCAGCCGACGTGCCTAGGCGGGCGGGGTCAGCCCCGCCCGCCTGCGGCGATCAGAACGACTCCGCAGAGGGCCAAGGTCGAGCCGATCACCTGGATCCGGCGCAGCCGTTCGTTCAGGAAGTAGCGGGCCAGCAGGATCGTCATCACGGGGTAGAGCGATCCGAGGACGGCGGCGACGCTGACCATGCCCATCGACGAGGCCATCCCGAAGAGCGCGTTGGCGGCAAGATCACCTGCGCCGACGGCCGCCAGCACCGGCACGTGGCGGCGGGCGACCCCACCGAGGGAGCGCGCGGCGAGCGCCAGCGCGGCATACCCGATGGCGCTGGTGAGCCGCATCCCCCACAAGGTGTGCAGCAGCGACACGCGCGCGCCGCGGTCGAGGGCGAACAGAGCGACGCCGAAGCCGACCGCGGCCAGGCACGCCAACAACACGGGTCGGGCGCCCAGGCCCTCCTTCATCTCCGGCCCGCTCGCCAGCACCACCCCGGCGATGGCGACGGCGATCCCCCACCAGGCCAAGGCGGAGGGCTTCTCGCCGCTGAGCACCCCGAGCAACACGGGGATGCCCGAGCCGACGGCGGCAATGGGAGCGACGACACCCATGGTCCCCGTGGAGAGCGCGGCATAGAAGCACAACAGGCCCATCGCGCCGCTGACCCCGGCGAGCATCGCCCAGGGGAACCACCCGGCGAACCCCTGCTCGGGCAACCCGCGGAACGCGACGATCGCCGTCAGCAGGACGAGAGCCATCGACTGCGACCACGCGACGACAACCACTGGACGAAGGGTCCGGGAGATGACCCCGGCGGCGAAGTCGCTCGCGCCCCATACGGCTGCTGACAGGAGGGCGAGGAGGGCTGGCACACCGGCACGGTACCCGGTTCGCGAGCGTGCTGTCGGCGCGTCCGACGCCCATCGGGACCTCGGCCCGCCTACTCTCAGTGACGTGCGAGGACGATCCCTCCCCGGCGACACCGCCGCTGAATTCACCCGGGCCATTGCCGGCCTGCGGGAGGCTCGACTGCGCCCGGAAGTGCGCCTCACCGAGGTGCCAGCGCCCCAACGCATCGCTCCGCATGCGGTGGCGCTCTCTGGCGAGGTCGTCGGCCCCGGAGGCGAGGAGGAGCTGGCATCTGGTCGCTTCGTCCTCCTGCACGACCCCAGCTGCCCCGAGCCATGGGAAGGCGCCTGGCGGGCCGTCACATTCGCCCGCGCCGAGTTGGAGCCCGAGGTGGGCACCGACCCCTCGCTCGGTGAGGTGGGTTGGGCCTGGCTCATCGAAGCCCTGCAGGCGCGCGGCCTGCGCTACTGCGCCGAGGCCGGCACGGTCACCCGAGTCGTCTCGGAGCGGTTCGGCGGCCTGGCCGACCAGTTGCCAACCGTGGAGATCGAGGTTCGGGCTTCGTGGACTCCGTTGGGCGGCGACCTCGGCGACCACCTGCTGGCCTGGTCTGATCTGTTGAGCACGATCGCCGGGCTGCCGCCACTGCCCGACGGAGTGGTCGCCCTGCCCGGTGCCCGTCGGTGACCGAGCTCGAGCCGGACCACGACCAGACCGACGACGCGCTCTCGGCCGAGTCCTCGGTTGATCCTTCTGTGGGGACTGCGTCTGACTCAGCCGCCGAGCCTGCCGTTGAGCCTGCCGCTGAGCCGCCCGCGGGGCCCGAAGCGACACCGTTGCTGTTTCCCGCCGACGGCGTCCCCGAGGTCGTCATCGACGAACGGCAGCTCATGGCCGCTGCAGCCGCGATCGCGCGAGGGACCGGCCCGGTCGCCCTCGACGCCGAGCGGGCCTCGGGCCACCGCTACGGACAACGTGCCTATCTCGTGCAACTGCGTCGTGCCGGGTCGGGGACCTGGCTGTTCGACCCCGCAGCCTGCCCCGACCTCTCCCCCGTGGCCGAGGCCATCGGCGACGCCGAATGGGTGCTGCACGCAGCGACCCAAGACCTGGCCTGTCTGGCCGAGGTGGGCCTGCGCCCGCAGCGGTTGTTCGACACCGAGCTGGGCGGGCGCCTGGCAGGGCTCCCCCGGGTCGGGTTGGGTGCCGCCGTTGAGCACTACCTCGGGCTGAGCCTGGCCAAGGAACACTCCGCGGTGGACTGGTCGCGCCGCCCGCTGCCCGAGCCATGGCTGCGGTATGCCGCCCTCGACGTCGAGGTGCTCGTCGACCTACGCGACGCGATCGCCGCCGACCTGACCGAGCAGGGCAAGTGGGAGTGGGCGGCCCAGGAGTTCGACTCGCTGCTCGGTTTCACTGGTCCCGCGCCGCGGGTCGACCCGTGGCGCCGAACCTCCGGCATGCACAAGATCAGACGTCGCCGCGGAGTCGCCGTCGTCCGCGAGCTCTGGTACGTCCGCGACCGGATCGCCCAACGTCGCGACGTGTCCCCCGGCCGGGTGCTGTCCGACGCTGCACTGGTCGCCTTGGCCGTCGAGCCCCCCAAGGACGCCGGCGCCTTCGCTGCTCGACGGGAGTTGCGTGGAGTCGCACGCAGCCCCAAGGTGTGGCTGGACGCCATCGACAAGGCGCTGGCCCTCTCGGAGGATGCCTTGCCTCCGTTGACACTGTCGAGCACCGGCCCCCCGCCTCCTCGCCTCTGGGCCGACCGCGACCCCATCGCCGCGGCCCGGCTCGGGCGCGCCCGGGATGCCATGGCGGCATACGCCTCCGAGCGGGTCGTCCCCGTCGAGAACCTGCTGACCCCTGATCTGCTGCGGCGCGTCCTCTGGACACCCCCCGACGACCTCGGCGAGTCGGCCTTCGCGGCCGCGCTGCGCGGGGGCGGGGCCCGTGAATGGCAGGTCACCGTGGTTGCGCCCATCCTGGCGACGGCGGCCGCCGAACACCCGTGACGGGACTCACTGCGGCAACGCAGCGCTGAGTTCCTCGCAATGGTTACTGACCGGTAGCATCGGCTCAGGGCAGCCACCACTGCCCCATGACCGTTTGCCCAAGGAGGCACCCAGCATGACCCGTACCCTGCGTGAGGTCGTGTTCGTCGAGGGGGTCCGAACCCCCTACGGCAAGGCCGGCGACAAGGGCATCTACGCCCAGACCCGCGCCGACGACTTGGTGATCCGGTGCATCCGGGAGCTGCTTGAGCGCCATCCGGAGCTCCCCAAGGACAAGGTCGAGGAGGTCGCCATCGCCGCGACCACCCAGATCGGTGACCAGGGGTTGACCCTCGGTCGGGTCGCCGCCCTGCTGTCCGGTCTGCCCAACACGACTCCCGGCTACTCCATCGACCGGATGTGTGCCGGGGCGATGACCGCGGTCACCGCGGTCGCCGGGTCGATCGCCATGGGCGCCATCGACGTCGCCATCGCCGGCGGTGTCGAGCACATGGGTCGCCACCCGATGGGCGAGGGCGTGGACCCCAACCCGCGGATCATCGCCGAGAAGATCGTCGACCCGTCCGCGCTGGTCATGGGCCAGACCGCCGAGAACCTCCACGACCGCTTCCCTCAGCTGACCAAGGCCCGCTGCGATGCCTTCGCCCTCGGCTCCCAGGGCAAGCTCGCCGCCGCCTATGCCGCAGGCAAGATCCAGCCCGACCTCGTCTCCGTCGCCACTCGGCACAAGGAGTTGGGCTACGGCCTCGCGACCGTCGACGAGCCCCCGAGGCCCAGCACCACCATGGCCGACCTCGAAGCGCTCAAGACGCCCTTCCGGGTGCGCGGCAACGTCACCGCCGGCAACAGCGCGGGCCTCAACGATGGCGCCACCGCGTGTCTGCTCGCCTCCGAGGACGCCGCCGTGGCCATGGGTATGCCGGTCCGCATGCGGTTGGCATCGTTCGCCTTCGTCGGCGTCGAGCCCGAGGTCATGGGCATCGGGCCGGTGCCTGCCACCGAGAAGGCCCTGGCCAAGGCGGGCCTGACGATCGAGGACATCGGGCTGTTCGAGCTCAACGAGGCCTTCGCCGTGCAGGTCGTCGCCTTCCTCGACCACTTCGGCATCGCCGACGACGACCCTCGGGTCAACGAATACGGCGGCGCGATCGCCATCGGTCACCCCCTCGCGTCTTCGGGCGTCCGCCTGATGACCCAACTGGCCCGCCAGTTCGAGGAGCACCCCGAGGTGCGCTACGGCCTGACTGCGATGTGTATCGGCATCGGCATGGGCGGCGCCGTCATCTGGGAGAACCCTCACCACGCCGACTACGTCGCGTCGGCCAGCAAGGAGGCCTGAGCCATGAGCGAGACCACTACTGCCGCCCCTGTCGCCGCTGCCGTCGACTTCGCCGCGCTCTTCCCGGAGGAGGTCGTCACCAAGGCCCTCGTTCGAGACGTGACCATGCCGGGTCAGGCCGGCACGATGGCGCTGGTCACCCTCGACAACGGCTTCGACCACACCAAGCCCAACACCTTCGGCCCGGCGAGCATCGCCGGGTTGCAGGCCTGCTTCGACGGCTTGCGTGCTCGCGCCGAGGCCGGGGAGATCCAGGCTGTCGGCCTCACCGGTAAGCCGTTCATCTTCGCCGTCGGCGCCGACCTCTCCGGAGTCCCCAAGGTGACCCAGCGCGAGCAGGCGCTGGCGATCGCTCGAGCCGGGCACGCGGCATACGCCACCCTCATGGACCTCCCGGTCCCGACCTTCGCGTTCATCAACGGCGCGGCCATGGGTGGCGGGGTCGAGATCGCCCTGGCGTGCGACTACCGCACCATCTCCGCGGGCGTCCCCGCGGTGGCGCTGCCCGAGTGCTTCCTCGGGTTGGTCCCCGGCTGGGGTGGCTGCTACCTGTTGCCCAACCTGGTCGGCCCGGCCAAGGCGCTGACGATGATCGTCGAGAACGCGCTCAACACCAACCGGATGCTCAAGGGCCCGGCGGCGTTCGAGTTGGGTGTGGCCGATGCGATGTTCGCGCCGGCGGAGTTCCTCGAGGCATCCATCGATTGGGCCGCGAAGGTCGTCTCGGGCGCCGTGACCGTGACCCGGCCGGAGATCCCCCGCGACGAAGCCACCTGGACAGGCGCCATCGCGGCGTCGACGATGCTGGCCGACCTCAAGACGGGCAAGCAGTCACCGGCTCCGTACCGGGCGATGAAGCTTGTCGCAGCCGCGCGCACCGCCACCCGCGACGAGGCCTTCGCCGCCGAGGACGAGGCGCTGGCCGACCTTCTCATGGGCGACGAGCTCCGCGCCGGCCTCTATGCCTTCGACCTGGTGCAGAAGCGCGCCAAGCGCCCGGCCGGGGCTCCGGACCGCTCGCTCGCCCGCCCGGTCACCAAGGTGGGCATCGTCGGTGCGGGCCTGATGGCCAGCCAACTGGCATTGCTGTTCATCCAGCGCCTCGAGGTGCCGGTGGTCCTCACCGACCTCGACCAGGAGCGCGTCGACAAGGGGGTGGGTTATGTCCATGCCCAGCTCGACGGGCTGGCCAAGAAGGGCCGACTGAACCCCGACAAGCTCAACCGGTTCAAGGCGCTGGTCAGCGGGTCGACGAGCAAGGCCGGCTTCGCCGATGCCGAGTTCGTCATCGAGGCCGTCTTCGAGGAGATGGGCGTCAAGAAGCAGGTCTTCGCCGAGTGCGAGGCCGTCGTCTCCGACACCTGCGTCCTGGCGACCAACACCTCCAGCCTCTCGATCTCGCAGATGGCGGCCGACCTCGCCCACCCCGAGCGAGTGGTGGGCTTCCACTTCTTCAACCCCGTCGCCGTTATGCCGTTGTTGGAGATCATCCCCGGCTCGACCACCGATCCGGCGACCTTGGCCACGGCGTTCGCCGTCGGAGCCAAGCTGAAGAAGACGTGCATCCTCGTCAAGGACTCGCCGTCCTTCATCGTCAACCGGCTGCTCGGACGGTTCATGGGTGAGGTGGGTCGGGTCGCCGACGCGGGCACGCCCGTCGAGGTCATCGACCAGGCCTTCATGGGCTTCGCGCCGATGCCGCCCTTCGTCCTGCTCGGGCTGGTCGGTCCGGCGATCGCGCTGCACAACGGCGAGACCCTCATCAAGGCCTTCCCCGACCGGTTCTACGTCTCCGAGGGGCTCAAGGCGATCGTCGAGGCCAAGAAGCCTGGCTTCTACACCTTCGCCGGTGGCAAGCCGGCCCTCGACCCCGAGGTGCTCGCTCTGCTCCCCCAGCCTGAGAACCCGGTCGTCCTCACGGCGCCTGAGGTGCGCGAACGGGTGCTCGGCGCCTTGGCGCAGGAGGCCCGGATGATGCTCGACGAGGGGGTGGCCCAGGCGCCGATGGACATCGACCTGGCCATGATCACCGGTGCCGGCTTCCAGTTCTGGAACGGCGGGCTCACCCCGTTGCTCGACCGCAGCGGAGTCGCCGAGCAGGTCGCCGGAGCTCGGTTCCTCCCCGCCGGAGCCGCGAGCGTTCCTGCCTAGGGACAAATCCGTCAGGAGGTATGCCGCCCGCAGAAGCGGGCGGCATACCTGCGCCTGAGGCGCCCCACGCGGCTCGCGACATCTCATCTGCGAGATACGATGGCGGCATGTCGGAGGACTATCGCAGCCGGATTGGCACGCTCATCCGGGATGCCAGACGGCACAAGGGGCTCACTCAGACCGAGTTGGGCCGCTTGCTGGGGACGAGTCAGAGCGCGGTGGCGCGGATCGAGCAGGGCCACCAGAACTTGTCGCTGGAGATGCTCGCCCGCATTGGAGAAGCCTTGGACCGCGAGTTGGTGACCCTCGGGAATTCTCGCCCGCAGCATCTGCGGATCGTCGGTGGGGCCAAGTTGTCGGGCGCCATCGACGTCAAGACCTCCAAGAACGCCGCGGTCGCCCTGCTGTGCGCGACGCTGCTCAACCGCGGCCGCACGACGTTGCGCAACCTGGCCCGGATCGAGGAGGTCAACCGCATCATCGAGGTGTTGTCCTCGATGGGGGTCAAGGTGCGGTGGCTGCCGGACTCCAACGACCTGGAGATCGTGCCGCCCGCCACGCTGGACCTGGAGGGGATCGACGAGGACGCCGCTCGACGCACCCGCACGGTCATCATGTTCCTCGGGCCGCTGCTGCACGACCGCGCCGAGTTCCGACTGCCGTATGCCGGGGGCTGCGACCTCGGCACCCGCACCGTTGAGCCGCACCTGGCGGCGCTGCGGTCGTTCGGGTTGAACGTCGTGGCGACCCACGGGTTCTACGAGGCCCATGCCGCCCCTCACCAGCCCGACAAGCCGATCATCCTCACCGAGCGTGGCGACACGGTCACCGAGAACGTCCTGCTGGCGGCCGCCCGCAACCCGGGCACGACAACGATCCGCAATGCCAGCCCCAACTACATGGTGCAGGACCTGTGCTTCTTCCTGCTCAAGCTCGGCGTGCAGATCGAGGGGATCGGATCGACGACCCTCAAGGTCACCGGTGTGGCCGACATCGACGTCGACGTCGAGTACTCCCCCAGCGAGGACCCCATCGAGGCGATGTCCCTGTTGGCGGCCGCAGTGGTGACCGAGTCGGAGTTGACGATCCGCCGCGTGCCGATCGAGTTCATGGAGATCGAGCTGGCCACGCTCGAAGGCATGGGCATGCAGGTCAAGATGACCCCCGAGTACCTCTCGGCAAACGGCCACACCCGTTTGGTGGACATCACAACGATCCCCGGGCCGCTGAAGGCGCCGATCGACAAGATCCACCCGCTGCCGTTCCCCGGCCTCAACATCGACAACTTGCCGTTCTTCGCGCTCATCGCCGCGATGGCCGAGGGCACGACGATGTTGCACGACTGGGTCTATGACAACCGCGCCATCTACCTGACCGAGCTCACCAAGGTCGGCGCCAAGGTGCAGTTGCTCGACCCGCACCGCGTGCTCATCGAAGGGCCGACGAAGTGGCGCGCGGCCGAGGTGATGTGCCCACCGGCACTCCGCCCAGGCGTCGTCGTCCTGCTCGCGATGCTGGCCGCCCCGGGGACCTCGGTGCTGCGCAACATCTACGTCATCAACCGCGGCTACGAAGACCTGGCCGACCGCCTCAACAACCTCGGGGCGACCATCGAGGTCTTCCGCGACATCTGACCGCAGCCAGACCGAGCGAGCAGACCAAGCGGGGCCGGACCACTGGGTGGTCCGGCCCCGCTTCGTCGCCGTCAGACCAGGTGGGTGAGGTAGTAGAAGCCGATGACGACGAAGACCGCCACGGTCTTGATGATCGTCATGGCGAAGATGTCCTTGTAGGACACCTTGTGGGTCAGGCCGGTCACAGCAAGCAGGGTGATGACGGCTCCGTTGTGCGGGAGCGTGTCCATGCCGCCGCTGGCCATCGAGGCCACCCGGTGCAGGACCTCCATGGGTATGCCGGCCGCCGTCGCGTTCTCGACGAAGGTGTTGGCCATAGCGCCGAGGGCGATCGACAGGCCTCCGGAGGCGGAGCCGGTGACGCCGGCGAGCACGTTGACCGTGACAGCCTCGTTGACGAGCGTGTTGGGGATCTTGGCCAGGCCGTTGGCGACGACGAGGAACCCGGGCAGGGCAGCGATGACCGCCCCGAAGCCGTATTCCGACGCGGTGTTCGTCGCGGCGAGCATCGCCCCTCCGACGGCCTCCTTGGACCCGTGGGCGAAGTGGCTGGACACCGGCTTCCAGGCGAGGGCGATGACGGTGAGGATGCCGATGAGCAGCGCGCCCTCGACCGCCCAGATCGCCACGTTGCTGGAGACTGCGACGGTGACGGGGTCGGACTTGCCGACAACGGTCGGCGAGAAGCTCACCTTGTCGCCGAACCACTCGGGGATCTTCGAGGTAAGGACCTTGTTGACGACGGCGACGAGAACGAGGGGCAGCACGGCGAGGGCCGGGTTGACCTTGCGCTCGCCGCTGAAGACCTCGGGCTCGTTGATGTGCCCCTCGCCATAGCCCTCGCCCTTGGCCAACGCCTTGCGCCGGGCCCGCTCGAGGTAGAGCATCCCGAGGCTGAAAACGAAGATCGCACCGACGAAGCCGAGGATGGGGGCGGCATACGCATTGGTTTTGAAGAAGGTCGTCGGGATGATGTTCTGGATCTGCGGGGTGCCAGGCAGCGCGTCCATCGTGAAGGTGAACGCGCCGAGAGCGATCGTGCCGGGGATGAGTCGCTTGGGGATGTCGCCCATGCGGAACATCTCGGCCGCGAAGGGGTAGACGGCGAACACGACCACGAACAGCGAGACGCCACCGTAGGTGAGCAGCGCGCAGACGAGGACGATCGAGAGGATCGCGCGTTTGGCGCCAACGACCTTGATGACCCAGGTGACGATGGCCCGGGCGAAGCCGGACATCTCGATGACCTTCCCGAAGATCGCGCCAAGGAGGAACACCGGGAAGTAGTTCTTGATGAAGCCGACCATCTTGTCCATGAACAGGCCCGTGAACATCGGGGCGACGAGGGACGGGTCGGTGAGCAGGACCGCGCCGAGAGCGGCGATCGGCGCGAAGAGGATGACGCTGTGCCCGCGATAGGCCATCCACATGAGGAAGGCCAACGCGGCAATGATGATGAGGAAGCTCATGGCTCTCCCGGAGGCTGCGGGGTCAGAGGGGATGTCTTCATCGTGGCGAGGCACGGCGTCGCCGCCGATGTGTGGCTCCACCATTACCGGCCGTCGAGCATGTATGCCGCCCACATGCCAGACGAGTACGCAGGGGTGATGGACTGAGCGCGAGCCGCACCGCTGCCCGCGCCTTCCGCGCCCCACCCGTCCACTCGGAGGTCCGCCTTCATGACCCCCATCGCCTCCCCTGCTCCCGGATCCGCTGCTCCCGGATCCGTCGCCTCGGGACCTCACACCTCACTCGTCCGGTCGGTCGAGTCCGCCATGGAGCTCATCCGCAGCGGCGAGACCATCGCCACGTCAGGCTTCGTCGGCTGCGGCACCCCCGACGCCCTCCTCGACGGGCTGGCTCGGCGCTTCCGTGAGAGCGGCGACCCGGCCGGGCTCACCCTGCTCTTCGCGGCCGGACAAGGTGACGGAGGAGAACAGGGCCTCAACCGGCTCGCCGAGCCGGGCCTGCTGCGCCGGGTCGTCGGTGGCCACTGGGGGCTGATTCCCCGTGTGGCGGCTCTCGCCGTCAGCGGTCAGATCGAGGGGTGGAACCTCCCCCAGGGCGTCATCAGCCGGCTCTACCGCGACATGGCCGCCGGCCTGCCCGGCACGGTCTCTCGGATCGGTCTGCATACCTTCGTCGACCCTCGCTCCCAGGGTGGCCGAGTCAACGAGCGCACGACTGACGACCTTGTCGAGGTCGTGCATCTCGGCGGTGAGGAGCTGCTGTTCTACCGCGCCACCCCCATCGACGTCGCCCTCCTGCGCGGCACCTCCGCCGACGAGCACGGCAACATCACCATGGAGCGCGAGGCGCTCACCCTCGACAACCTCGCCATGGCCTGCGCCGCCCGCAACAACGGCGGCAAGGTCATCGTTCAGGTCGAGCGGATCGTTTCCGCCGGGACCCTCGACCCGCGCTTGGTCAAGATCCCCCACATCCTCGTCGATGCCGTCGTCGTCGCTCCCCCCGAGCTGCACCGGCAGACCTACGCGACCGCCTTCAACCCCGGCTATGCCCACGAGGTGCGCATCCCGTTGGACCTCATCCCGCCGATGCCGATGAACGAGCGCAAGATCGCTGCCCGCCGGGCGGCCATGGAGTTGCCCGATGGCGGCGTCGTCAACCTCGGGATCGGGATGCCGGACGGCGTGTCGACGGTGGCCGCCGAGGAGCACGTCATCGACCGGATCACCCTCACCACCGAGCCGGGGATCGTCGGCGGGATGCCTGCCTCGGGCGGCGACTTCGGCGCGGCGCTCAACCCGGACGCCCTCATCGACCAGAACCAGCAGTTCGACTTCTACCAGGGCGGCGGCTTGGACCTCACGGTCCTCGGAATGGCCGAGCTCGACGCCGACGGCAACGTCAATGTCTCGCGATTCGGCCCGCGGCTCACCGGTGCCGGTGGCTTCATCGACATCAGCCAGAGCGCCCGAACCGTCGTCTTCGTCGGCACCTTCACCGCCGGCGGCATGCAGGTCGGCATCTCCGACGGACGGCTGACAATCCTCTCCGAGGGCCGCAGCCGCAAACTGGTCCGGCACGTCGAGCAGGTCACCTTCAACGGTCGGTATGCCGCGTCGCTGGGTCAGCGGGTCCTCTACGTCACTGAGCGCGCCGTCTTCGCCGCCACCCCCGAGGGACTGCGGCTCATCGAGGTCGCTCCTGGCATCGACATCGAGCGCGACGTCCTCGCTCAGATGGACTTCGCACCGATCGTGCAGGACGTCGCCCTCATGGACTCGCGGATCTTCCTCCCTCAGCCCATGGGCCTGGCTGCCCTCCTCCGACCCCGCCCCACATCCACCCCCACGCTCGAAGGAGTCTCCCCATGACCGATCACCCGATGGCCGGACGCGTCGTCCTCATCACCGGAGCAGCCGGCGGCCTCGGCCGGGCCCACGCCCACGCGTTCGCCGCTCTCGGCGCTCACGTGGTGCTCAGCGATGTCACCGACCCAGCCGCGGTCGTCGCCGAGGTGACGGCCGCCGGAGGGTCGGCCCTCGGGGTCGTCGCCGGGGTCGACACCTGGGAGGGCGCCGCGGTGTCCGTCGCGGCCGCGGTCGAGGCTTTCGGGCGCCTCGATGTCCTGGTCAACAACGCGGGGATCATCCGCGACAAGAGCTTCGCCAAGGCCACCCCCGAGATGATCGAGGCCGTCCTCGCCGTCCACCTCCACGGGGCCTTCCACATGACCAAGGCCGCCTGGCCGCACCTCACCGAACGGGGCGGCTCGATCATCAACACGACCTCGGGTTCGGGGCTCTACGGCAACTTCGGTCAGGTCAACTACGCCGCCGCCAAGGCCGGTCTCGTCGGCTTCACCAGGTCCCTCGCGCTGGAAGGTGCGCGGGCCGGCATACGCGCCAATGCCATTGCGCCACTGGCGAAGTCAGCGATGACCGAAACGATGATGGCCCCCGAACTGCTCGAGCGACTCGCCCCTGAATGGGTGTCGCCGCTCGTCACCTGGCTCGCGAGCGACGGCTGCACGGCCACTGGCAACGTCTATTCGGTGGGCGCGGGTCGCTATGCCCGGGTCGCCACCCTCGAGGCACCGGGCGTGCGCTTCGACCACGTTCCGACGATCGCTGAGCTGACCGAGGCAGCCGCCGCCATCGACGACCTCGCCGGCGCGGTCGAGCCGCGCTCGCTGGCCGACCAGATCGCCCTCGTCGCGCCACCCGCGTGAGCTCTCAGCCGCCGCGCGCGGTCGCCGCTCGGTAGGCTCGACGGTCGTGGCGCAGGACGGGTCCCTCGAACTGCTGCGGTTGCTCGCCGACAGCGCGCCGACCCATCACCTCGACCGGATCGGCGCGCAGCCCGAGGCGCACCGGTTGGCTCGCGCGGTCGCCCTGCGCGCCGAGGACCAGCGCCGTCGCGAGGGTCAACTTCGAGCCCTCGTCGACACCGCCCGGGATCTGGCGGCGGCGCGCGACCCGTCGGGGGTGCTCGATGCGATCGTTCGTCGGGCCCGGGCCCTCATGGGCACCGACGTCTCGTATCTCACCCTCTACGATCCCGAGCGCGGCGATACCTACATGCGGGCGACCGACGGCGCTGTCGCCCCGACCTTCCGCGCGCTGAGGCTGGAGCTCGGGGTCGGGCTCGGCGGGTTGGTCGCCTCGTCCCTCTCGCCGTGGTGGAGCACCGACTACCCCCACGACGACCGCTTCGCCCACACAACGACGATCGACACGGGGGTCCAGGACGAAGGTTTGGTCGCCATCTGCGGCACCCCGCTAGTCGCCGAGGGCGAGTTCGTCGGGGTCCTCTTCGCCGCGCATCGGACGCGGCATACCTTCACGCAGGAGGAGGTCGCCCTCCTCGGGTCGCTCGCTGACCTCGCGGCCGTCTCGATGGTCCAGGCGCGGGCCCATCAGGAGACGGCGCGAGCCTTGGCCGCGTTGTCTGTCGCCCACGAGGCGGTCCGGCGGCATACCGAGGTCATCGAGCGTTCGGCTGCGGCCCACGACCGTTTTACCGAACTCATCGGCGCCGGCGGCGGGGTCACCGACCTCACGACCGCTCTCGTCGGACTGGTCGGAGGCTGGGCGGTGCTCACCGATGCCGCGGGAACCCGCCGCAGCGCCCACGGAACACCTCCCGGCGACCCTGTCGAAGCCGGTGCGGTCGATCCTCTGGCCGACACGCCGCTCGCGCGCGCGGCTCGGGCGTCCGGGGGGCTCACCGTCGAAGACATGAGGTATGCCGTGCCCGTCCGGGCCGGCCACCACCATCTCGGCACCCTCGTCGGCGCCGCCAGCCAGCTCGACGACGCTGATTGGCGCATCGTCGAACGAGCCGCAGCAGTGTCCGCGCTCGTCCTGCTCTTCGAGCGCGACACCGAAGCGGCCCGGCAGCGCCGGGTCTCGGATCTGGTCACGGATCTGCTCGCCGGTGTGCTCCCGTCCGCCGAAGCGTCGCGGATTCTGCGCAAGGAGGGGCTCGATCCGGCTGTGCCGGTCTGTGTCGTCGCGATGCGGGCCACCGCGGTACCGGTGTCAGCTCTCGTGCTCGCCGCCGCGAGTGGCCGTGGGACGTTCGGGGATCGTCGGCGAGGCCGGGCGCACCGCCGTGGCCCTCGTCGCCGACGCCGACCCGAGCGCGGCAGCGTCCCGGCTCGCCGCTCGGCTGCGCTCCTTCGGTGAAGTGACCGCCGCGGGAGTAGGCCCCGTGGCGGGGATGGACGGCATACCGGATGCCTTTGGGGAGGCCCGCCGAACCCTTGATGCGATGCTCGCCCTCGACCGGCGCGGGGAGAGCGCCGCCGCTGCCGACCTCGGCTTCGCTGGGCTCGTCGTCGGCTCGGCTCCGGACATCGCCGCCTACGTGGAGCGGGTCATCGGCCCGGTGATCGACTACGACCGCGAGCGCGGGGCAGAGCTCGTCAAGACCCTGGAGGCCTATTTCGCCGCAGGCGGCAGCGCGGCGCGGGCGAGCGAGCCGCTGCACGTGCACGTCAACACCGTCGTCCAGCGGATGAGCCGCGTTGGTCGGCTCCTTGGCGCCGACTGGGACGAGCCGGAGCGCGCCCTTGAGGTTCAACTCGCCCTGCGACTGCGCCGACTGCTCCCAGCCCGGCCCCGCACCCGCCCCTCGGGCTGACCCTCGCCGCGTCAGGCTAGATCGCGCGCATCCGATTGCCACGGGGGTTGTGCTCGACCTCTGCAAGGCCGAGATGTTCCAGCAGCGGCGGGACGTACATCCCGAACCGCCCCCGCAGCCCCTTCTTGAGCCCGTACCAGCCACCCACGGGATTGTCCGCAGACCGACCCCACGCCTCCACAGTGCCTTCCTTGGCCGGCTTCTGCTCGTCCGCCGAGCCCAACTCCACCCAGTCGCCCTGGGCCGTCAACATCGCGTGCAGGTCGGCCACGGATCGAGCGTCGTAGAGGAGAACCGTCTTGCCGACCGTGCAGACGATGACCTCGACTCCATCGCGGACGTCCCGGTGCATCGTGTAGTCGGAACTCAACGGCGGGGTCTTCAACCGCCATGGGTCCTCGGGTGTGCCACTGCCGCTGCTGATCGGTGCTGAGTCCATCGCCGCAGTATGCCGCGTCTGCCTCGTCAGGATCGCCGCCGCGCCACCAATCGGAGCGATCAGGCGTCGAGGTGCCGCTCGACGGCATCGCCGATCGCCGCAATGCCCTCGGCACCCAGCAGGATGCTGAAGTGGTTGGTGTCGGGCACATGGGTCACCCGCAGGGCCTCGGGCAGCCCGAGCACCGCCAGTCGCTCCTCGTCATACATGCCTTGCGGCTCGTCGAAGAGCCCTCGGGGCGCCCAGAGCAACTCCATCGGCACACCCGCGTCCACCGCCTCACGCACAGCTCCGGGCAATCGCGGGTGGACCAACATGCCGCGTCCGTCGGCGCGCACCGCGGCGAGCGAACACGAACTGCGCACGAGCCCGTCCTCGCCGCGCACGATGTCGTGACGCAGGTAGGTGCGCGCGGCCTCGCCGAACTCACCGTCCAGCAGCGACCCCAACGCGGGGTTCGTGGACACGAAGGCGAGCAACTCGTCCTCGTCGGCGAAGGTCATCGACAGCCTGGCCAGCGATGGGCCGAGCGCCGCAGCCAACGTCGCGTCGATGTCCAGGCCGGGCGGGAAGGGGAAGGACAGCCCACCGTCGACCAGCACGACACCAGCAGTCACGTCGGGATGCGTCGCGGCGAGCAACGCGCAGACGAACGCCCCCATCGAATGCCCCACGAAGATCGCGCGACCGCCGTGCTCCCCCGCCAGCGCGACCAGGTCGGCGACGTGGACGTCGAGTCCGGGGTGGTCGTCGTCGGCCGCGCTCTCGGCCCGCCCCCGCAGGTCGGGTGCCAAGAACCGTACTCCGGGCCGTCGCCCGGCCAACTCATCGGCGACAAGCGGCCAGCACATGCCGTTGGCGGTGATCCCGTGGACGGCGATGACAACCGGCGCGTCGTCGGCGATCGGCCCGACCGACAGGTCGTGAACGTGGAAGGTCATGCCTGCATTGTGGCGGTGATCCGGTCGGCGATCGCCTCCGGGGTGAGGCCGATCTCCTCCAGAACCTCACCTCGGGAGGCGTGCCCAAGGAACCGCTTGGGTATGCCGTGCAGCTGGCACGGCATGCTCAGCCCCGCCTCTCGCAGCGCCTGGGTCACCTGCGAACCCACTCCGCCGACGACGAGGTTGTCCTCGATGACTGCGACGGCCTTGGCTCCGGCAGCCAGCGACACCAGGTCAGCACTGACCGGAACGCACCAGCGCGGGTCGGCGACCTGGACCCCCAGGCCGTTGCCGGCGAGCTTCTCGGCGACCGCCAGTGCGGTCGCTGCCATCTCGCCGACGCCGACGATGAGCAGGTCGACGACTTGGCCCGGCTCGGGGTCGCGCAGCACGTCGACCGCGCCCACCTCGCGCACGGCAGGCATGGGGGCGGGCGGGTTCTGCTTGGAGAAGCGGATGACCGTCGGCCCGTCCGACACGCCGACGGCCTCGTCCAGGGCCCGGTCCAACTCGGCGGCGTCGCGCGGCGCACACACCCGGACCCCCGGCATGAGGCCGGTGAGGGTCATGTCCCACATGCCGTTGTGCGAGGCGCCATCGGTGCCGGTGACCCCGGCGCGGTCAAGCACCACAGTGACACCGGCCCGATGCATCGCGCAGTCCATGAGCAGTTGGTCGAAGGCGCGGTTGAGGAAGGTGGCGTAGACGCACACGACCGGATGCAGGCCGGCATACGCGAGGCCTGCGGCCATGGTGAGCGCGTGCTGCTCGGCGATGCCGACGTCGAAGACCCGGTCGGGGAACCGGCGGGCGAACTCCTCCAGACCCACGGGGATGAGCATCGCGGCGGTGATCGCGACGACGTCCGGCCGCCGCTCCCCCACCCGGACGATTGCTGCACTGAACTCGTCGGTCCAGATTCGGCCCTTGACCTGCAACGGCAACCCGGTCTCTGGGTTGATCTTGTCGACGGCGTGGAAGCGGTCGGCCTCGTTGGCGCGGGCCAGGCCGTAACCCTTGCCCTTCTTGGTGATGACGTGGACGATGACCGGCCCTCCGAAGGCCTTGGCCTTGCGCAGGGCATGCTCAATCGACTGCTCCTGATGCCCGTCGACCGGCCCGACATATTTCAGCCCAAGGTCCTCGAACATGCCCTGGGGCGAGAGGACGTCCTTGATGCCCTTCTTGACACCGTGGACCGCGTCGTACATCACCCCGCCGATGACCGGGGTGCGTGAGAGCGCCACCTTGCCGAAGTCCAGGACGCTCTCGTAGCCACGTTTCGTGCGCAGCGTCGCCAGGTGGTCGGCCAGGCCGCCCTTGGTCGGGGCATAGGAGCGGGCGTTGTCGTTGACGACGATGACCAGCGGGAGGTCCTTGTCGGCGGCGATGTTGTTGAGGGCTTCCCACGCCATCCCGCCGGTGAGCGCGCCGTCACCGATGACCGCGACGGTATGCCGGTCCCGCTCGCCCTGCACCCGGCGCGCCTTGGCGATCCCATCCGCCCACGACAGGGCCGTCGAGGCGTGGGAGTTCTCGACGACGTCGTGCGGTGACTCGGACCGGCTGGGGTAGCCGGAGAGTCCCCCTTTGGTACGCAACCGGTCAAAGTCCTTACGGCCGGTGAGCAACTTGTGGACGTAAGCCTGGTGGCCGGTGTCCCAGACGACGGCGTCACGCGGTGAGTCGAAGACTCGGTGGAGGGCGATGGTCAACTCGACCACCCCGAGGTTGGGCCCCAGGTGCCCGCCGGTGCGCGTCACCGACGTGATGAGGAAGTCGCGGATCTCCTGCGCCAGTTGGGGCAGTTGATCAGGGCGGAGGGTCCGCAGATCGGCGGGTCCGTCGATGGAGTCCAGCAGGGCCACGAAGGGCGTCCTTCCAGCGTTCGGGGTCGGTCAAGTCTAGTTCACGCCCTGGCGACCGGATCAGCAGTGGCGACGTGGCCAAGGCTGCGCCCGGACATCAGCTATTCCGGAGGCCCCGGCCCCTTGCTCCGCCGCTTGTATGAGAGTGGTGACGCCTGTCTACCCCGAGAACCTCATCCAAGTGACACCACCCTCATCCACGCTGGCCGTCGCTCACAGCCGAGGGACGAAGACCTTCCCGGCCAGGGCCTCATGCAGCAACTCGGCGCTGCGCCGGTCGGCCACCAGCCGCAGCCCTTCGGCCTCGAGCGCAATGAGGATCTCGGCCAGGGCCTCCGGCGTCACGTGCGGGCCGACCTCGACGCGCACGTCCCGGTAGGCCTGGCGCAGCACCGCGATCTCGCCTTCCAGGTGACGTTGGGCCAGCCAGGCGAGGGCGAGCGGGTTCTTGCGCAGGCCGGCATACCGACGGAACTCGGCCGGGCAGTGGTCCAGGAGCCAACCGACGGCACGCTCGACCCAGCCGGGAGCCCCGGCGGGCGGCACACCCGGGGGCCAGCCCGGCGGAACGTTCACACTCACGGCACTCAGTGTGCCCCCAACCTCCGACAGGTGTCCCCACCCCCGACAGCGGTATGCCGCCCGCTCAAGGTGAGCGGGCGGCATACCGGATGCGCATGGGTCACGCGCGGGTGAGGCGCGAGTGGGGTCAGCTGACGAGCGAACGCAGGACGTACTGCAGGATGCCGTCGTTGCGGTAGTAGTCGCGCTCTCCGGGGGTGTCGATCCGCAGCGGCGCGTCGAAGGCGACGACGTCGCCGGACGGCTTGGTCGCGGTCACCCGCAGGGTGCGCGGGGTGACGCCGTCGTTGAGTTCCGTCACGCCCGAGATGTCGAACGTCTCGGTGCCGTCCAGGCCCAGGCTCGCGGCGTTCTCGCCGGCCGGGAACTGCAGCGGCAGAACGCCCATGCCGATGAGGTTGGAGCGGTGGATCCGCTCGTAGCTCTCGGCGATGACGGCCTTGACGCCCAGCAACCGGGTGCCCTTGGCGGCCCAGTCGCGGCTGGACCCGGAGCCATACTCCTTGCCGGCGAGGACGACCAGCGGCACCCCTGCGGCCTGGTATGCCGCGGACGCGTCGTAGATCGTCGTCTGCTCCCCGCCATCGAGGAAGTCGCGGGTGAAACCGCCCTCGACGCCGTCGAGCAGAAGGTTCTTGAGCCGGATGTTGGCGAAGGTGCCGCGGATCATCACCTCGTGGTTGCCACGCCGCGAGCCGTAGGAGTTGAAGTCCTTGCGCTCGACGCCGTGGGCCGCGAGGTACTTACCGGCCGGGCTGTCGACCTTGATCGAGCCGGCCGGGCTGATGTGGTCGGTCGTCACCGAGTCACCGAGGAACGCCAGGACGCGAGCGCCGGCGATGTCGGCGACGGGCGAGGGCTCCAGGGCCATGCCCTCGAAGTAGGGGGGCTTGCGGACGTAGGTCGACTCGCCGTCCCACTCGAAGGTCTTGCCGACGGGGGTCTGCAGCGACTGCCACCGCGAGTCGCCGGCGAAGACGTCGGCATACTCCTTGGTGAACAGCTCCTTCTTGATGGAGGAGTCCATGAGCGACTGGATCTCCTCGGGCGAGGGCCAGATGTCGCGCAGGTAGACCGGGTTGCCGTCCTGGTCGGTGCCGAGCGAGTCGGTCTCGAAGTCGAAGTCCATCGTCCCTGCCAAGGCGTAGGCGATGACCAACGGCGGCGAGGCGAGGTAGTTCATCTTGACGTCGGGGCTGATCCGACCCTCGAAGTTGCGGTTGCCCGACAAGACTGCGGTGACGGCCAGGTCGTTGGCGTTGATCGCCTCGGAGATCTCCGGCTCCAAGGGGCCAGAGTTGCCGATGCACGTCGCGCAGCCGTAACCGACGAGGTAGAAGCCGATGGCCTCGAGGTCCGGCCACAGGCCGGCGGCCTCGTAGTAGCCGGTGACGACCTTGGAGCCGGGGGCCATCGAAGTCTTCACCCAGGGCTTGCGGGCCAGACCCTTCGCGGCCGCCTTGCGAGCGACCAGACCCGCGGCGATCATCACCGACGGGTTGGACGTGTTGGTGCACGAGGTGATCGACGCGATGGACACCGCCCCGTTGAACAGCTCGAAGGAACGCCCGTCGGCCATCTGCACCGGGACCCGCTTGCCGGGGTCGCTCGTGTAGGTCGGCAGCGACGTGGCGAAGGCCGCCTTGGCCGAGGACAGCTCGATGCGGTCCTGAGGACGCTTCGGGCCGGCGATGGACGGGACGACCGTGGACAGGTCAAGCTCGAGCTTCTCGCTGAAGCGGGGCTCGGCGGCCGGGTCGAGCCACAGGCCCTGGTCCTTGGCGTAGGCCTCGACGAGGGCGACGGCGTCATCGGCCCGGCCGGTGAGGCGCAAGTAGTCGATCGTCTTGTCGTCGATGGGGAAGATCGCACAGGTCGAGCCGAACTCGGGGCTCATGTTGGCGATCGTCGCGCGGTTGGCCAGCGGGATCGTGCCGACACCCTCGCCGTAGAACTCGACGAACTTGCCGACCACGCCGTGCTTGCGCAGCATGTCGGTGATGGTGAGGACGACATCCGTCGCGGTGACGCCAGGGGTCGTCGCGCCGGTCAGCTTGAAGCCCACCACCCGCGGGATGAGCATCGACACCGGCTGCCCAAGCATCGCGGCCTCGGCCTCAATGCCGCCGACGCCCCAGCCCAGGACACCCAGGCCGTTGACCATCGTCGTGTGCGAGTCAGTGCCCACGCAGGTGTCGGGGTAGGCCAAGCCGTCGCGGACCATGACGGTGCGGGCCAGGCGCTCGATGTTGACCTGGTGGACGATGCCGGTGCCCGGCGGGACAACCTTGAACTCCTCGAACGCCGTCTGCCCCCAGCGCAGGAACTGGTAGCGCTCGCGGTTGCGGGTGTACTCCAACTCGACGTTCTTCTCGAAGGCGCCCGCGTTGCCGAAGACGTCAATCTGCACCGAGTGGTCGATGACCAACTCGGCCGGAGCGAGCGGGTTGATCTTGGACGGGTCGCCGCCGAGCGCGACGACGGCCTCACGCATGGTCGCCAGGTCGACAACACACGGCACGCCGGTGAAGTCCTGCATGACGACGCGGGCGGGGGTGAACTGGATCTCTGTGTCCGGGTCAGCGTTCTCGTCCCAGTTGCCGATGGCCCTGATGTGCTCGGCGGTGATGTTCGCGCCGTCCTCGGTCCGCAGGAGATTCTCCAAGAGAACCTTCAGGCTGTAGGGCAGCGTCGCGCTCCCATCGACCGCAGCAAGGCGGAAGATCGTGTAGGACGCATCACCGACCTCCAGCTGTCCTTTGGCCCCGAAGCTGTTCACCGATGCTGCGACGTTGCCCACGTCGGCTCCCTTCCTGGTTCACATATCTTGACGTCAAGATAAATTAGCACGTCCACCTACGATCCTGCACTACCTGTCCGCCTGCAGAACAGCAACACCCTCCAAGCGCAGGCTCCGCCCTGTCGGTACCGCCCGCGTAGACTAGGCACCCACCTGTTGACACCAGCCCTAGGAGGTGCCCGATGACAGTTCTTCCGGTCAACGTCGACGACGACCTGATCGAGTTGCTCGACGCCCAGGCGGCCGAGTCGGGCAGGTCACGCAGCGAGGTGCTGGCTGCTGCCATTCGCCGCGGGCTCGGTGGCGGTCGCTTGGCCCAGACGCTGGCTGCCTACCGGACCGGCGAGGAAATCTCGGAGGAGGACGCGATGGCTCTCGCGAAAGGCCGAGCTCGCCGCCTCCCGGGCCGAGCGCGCTACCGCGTGAGCGGTGCTCCACCGCGTCGGGTCGTCATCGACCCCAATGTGTTCATCTCGGCCACGATCACGCCCAACGGTGCCCTCGGCCTCATCATCCGATTGATCGACGAAGGAACGCTCGTTCCGGTCGTGACCCAACATCTGGTGGATGAGGTCGTGTACGTGCTCGCTCGGCCGAAACTGTCGCGGTACGTCAAGCCGGGGGCAGGTGCCGCGTTCGAGGATCTGATTCGCCAGCTCGGCGAGTGGCACGCAGACATCGCCAATCCCCCATCGGTCACACGCGACCCGAAGGACGACTACCTCGTCGCACTTGCGCTCGGCACGGCAGCGGACGCCCTCACCAGCGGCGACGACGACCTGCATGCGGCCAAGAATCTCGGCATTGAAGTCCTCACACCGCGCGAACTCCTGACCCTTTTCGGCCTCTGACACGGACGGGTGCTGGTTCGCACGCTGCGCGGACGCACCGCAGGTCGGATCAGGTTGGCTTCAGCACGGCGATGCACTCCACGTGGTGGGTCATCGGGAAGGCGTCGTATGCCGTGAGCCCACCCAACACGTAGCCGGCCTCGCGCGCATAGCCCAGATCTCGAGCCAGGGCGGCCGGATCACAGGCGACATAGGCGACGGCCCGCGGCTGCAACCGAGCAACGGCCTCGATGACCGCGCGCCCGGCCCCCGTCCGAGGTGGGTCGAGGACGACCAGATCGGCGCTGGACCACGTGTCCGGCGACGTTGAGGCCAGCACCTCCTCAACCCGGTCAGGGACGACCTCAATCCAGGTGCGGTTGCCTGCATTACGCACGGCCAACTCGCAGGCGAGGACATCCCCCTCGACGGCCAGCACCGCACCGCCCGGGCCCACCGCATCGGCCAGCGGCACAGCGAACAGGCCGACACCGGCATACAGGTCGAGCACCCGCTCCCCCGGGCGCGGGTCGAGCTCGGCGAGGACCCGGTCGACGAAGGTGGCTGCCGCGCCCTGGTGCACCTGCCAGAAGCCACGCGCCGAGACGTCGAACTCACCTGTCCACGAGGCGGATTCGACTCGTTCGCGGATCTCGGGAACGCTGCCGGCAGCAGCCGGAATCGGCACGACGACCACGGCTCCTCCACCTGAGGGCGCGACGACGTCGACCGCCTTCGCACCGGACCAGTCGTCCGCGAGCACCCCGCTCGCCAGCACCCGCGGGTCGGCAATCGGGCACTGCACGATCGGGATGACCGCATGCGAGCGGGTCGGTCGCAGCCCCGCCCGCCCGGCGCGGTCGACCGCGAACTCCACCCTCGTGCGCCAGCCGAACCCGCCCTCGTCACCAGGCACCGGCAGCACCTCGACCGAGCGGTCGATGCCGGCGAGCCGCCGCAGTTGTTCAGCCACGACTGCACCTTTGAGCCGGCGCTGGGCGGCCAGGTCGACGTGCTGCCAGTCGCATCCGCCGCACCCGCCCGGGCCGGCGTGGCGGCATACCGGATCCACACGGTCCGCCGACGGGGAGAGGACCTCGACGGCGTCAGCCCGCAGGAAGCGGTCCTCGCTGCCTCCTTCGGTCACCTTCGCGCGCACTCGCTCCCCCGGCAAGGTATGCCGCACAAAGACGACGCGGCCGTCGTGCCGGGCGACGCAGAAGCCACCATGGGCGACCGGCCCGACCTCGACCTCGAAGACCTCGCCGACGAGCGACTCTCCGCGGGGACCCGCGGGCTTGCGCGGACCGGCATACCGGCGCTGTCGGCCGGACGAACGGGAGACGGGGCTCACGGGGCGATGTTGCCGGCGCGGCCAGGGACCGAGCGGTCGTCCCAGTCGTCCGACTGCCCCTCGGACGAGCGCAACTGCCAGGGCACGCTGGCGACCATGACCCCAGGGATGAAGTGCAGACGCACCCGCAGACGCAGCGCACTCTGGTTGTGCAGGAGTTGCTCCCACCAGTGGCCGACGACGTATTCCGGCACGTAGACGATGACGACGTCCCGGGGGTTGTCGGTGCGTAGCGACTTGACGTAGTCGATGATCGGCCGGGTGATCTCGCGGTAGGGAGACGCGACGATCTTGAGGGTCACCGGGACGTCACGAGCGATCCACTCGCGACCCAACGCCGCGGTCTCCTCCGGGTCGACTTCGACGGTGAGCGCCTCCAGGACCGAGGGACGGGTCGCGCGGGCATAGGCGATGGCCCGCATGGCCGGCTTGTGCAGCTTGGAGACCAGGACCAGCGCGTGCACCCGGCTGGGCAGGATCGCCTCGCGCAGGTCATCGCGCAGGGCCAACTCCTGGCTCACGTGCCGGTAGTGGCGGTTGATCGCCAACATCATGACGTAGAGGACGGCCATCGCGAGGATGGCGTACTTCGCGCCGGCCTGGAACTTCGTGACCAGCACGACGAGCAGCACGGTGATCGACATGGCGGCGCCGACCGCGTTGATGATCCGGGCCCGGAACATCTTCGACCGGGCCTTGGGGTCGGTCTCCTCCTTGAGCAGCCGGTTCCAGTGCCGGATCATGCCCGTCTGGCTCATTGAGAACGACACGAAGACGCCGACGATGTAGAGCTGGATGAGCTGGGTGACGTCGGCGTTGTAGGCGATGACGAGGAAGATTGCGGCCGCGGCGAGGATCGCAATGCCGTTGGAGAAGGCCAGCCGGTCACCGCGCGACTGCAACTGCCGCGGCAGGAAGCCGTCCTTCGCGAGGATCGAGCCCAGCACCGGGAAGCCGTTGAACGCCGTGTTAGCCGCGAGGACGAGGATGATCCCGGTGACGGCCGTGACGAAGTAGAGCCCGATCGGGAAGTCGGAGAAGACCGTCTTGGCCAACTGGCCGATGACGGTGTCCTGGACGTAGGTATCACCGACCGGCACACCGTCGCGCAGCAGGACCTCACCCACCGCACTGCTGTCGGCCATCTGCACCCCGGTCATCCGGCTCAGCGCGATGATCGACGCAAGCATGGTGACCGAGATGACACCCATGAGCAGCAGGGTCGCCGCCGCATTGGCGCTCTTGGGCTTCTTGAAGGCAGGGACCCCGTTGGAGATCGCCTCCACCCCGGTGAGCGCGGCGCACCCAGAGGAGAAGGCCCGCAGCAGCAGGAACATGGCGGCCAGCCCCACCGCGTCGTGCCCTGGCTCGGCGACGAGTTCGAGGCCGGCGCTCGGGGCCTGGCCCAAGGTGCCGGTCAACCCCTTGATGAACCCCCACACACCCATGCCGATGATGCCAAACATGAAGGCGTAGACAGGAATCGCGAAGGCCTTCCCCGATTCGCGAACTCCGCGCAAGTTCATCGCCATGAGGAGCACGATGAGCCCCACTGCGATGACGACCTCATGCCCGGAGATAAAGGGAAGGGCCGCCCTCGCGTTTTGGACGCCGGACGAGATCGACACCGCGACCGTGAGGACGTAGTCGACCAGCAGGGCCGAGGCGACGGTCAGCCCGGCCTTGGGGCCGAGGTTCTCCGTCGCCACCTCGTAGTCGCCGCCACCGGACGGGTAGGCATGGACGTTCTGGCGGTAGGACGCCACGACGATGACCATGACGAAGATGACACCGAGCGTGATCTGCCACGAGTGCATGGCGGCGAAGGCACCGCCAGCCAACCCCAACATGATGAGGATCTCGTCGGGGGCATAGGCTACCGACGACAGGGCGTCACTGGCGAAGATCGGCAGGGCGAGCTTCTTGGGCAGGAGGGTCTCCCCGAGCCGATCGCTGCGCATGGCACGACCGACGAGGATCCGCTTGGCTACTTGGCCGAGAGCAGGCACAAATCGCATGGTATGCCGTTGCGCGGCATACCTGCGCACCGTCGTCGCCGGTGTGAGATGCGCGTTACCGCCGGTGTAGCGTCGGAGCGTGCACTTCGTCATCATGGGCTGCGGGCGCGTAGGTGCGACCCTCGCGCGGAGTCTGTCCGACCTCGGACACGACGTCGCCGTCATCGACATGGACCCCACCTCGTTCCGGCGGCTGGGCAGTTCGTTCGAGGGGCGGACCATCACCGGCATGGGCTTCGACCGCGGAGTTCTCGTGGCGGCCGGGATTCGAGAGGCATATGCCTTCGCGGCGGTCTCCAGCGGTGACAACTCCAACATCCTGGCCGCCCGGGTCGCCCGCGAGACCTTCGGGGTCGAGCACGTCGCCGCGCGCATCTATGACCCGCGCCGCGCCGCGGTCTATCAGCGCCTCGGCATCCCGACCGTCGCGACGGTGCGCTGGACGGCCGATCAGATCATCCACCGCCTGCTGCCGACCGGCTCGGTGCCTGCGTTCACCGACCCCAGCGGCCAGGTGGTCCTCGCCGAGGTCCCCGTGGCCGCGGCCTGGGTCGGTCGTCGCGTCACGACGATCGAACGGCTGGCCTCGACGCGGGTCGCCTTCCTCACCCGGCTCGGCGAAGGCATGGTGCCGGACGCCGACACGGTCTTGCAGGACGGCGATCTCATGCACGTCTGCGCGCCCGCGACCGAGCTCGACCGGTTGGAGCGCGTCTTCGCCGCGCGCCCGCCGCACGAATAACCACCCCGCCATCTCCAGCCCAGCCAAGGACATCCCATGCGCGTCGCCATCGTCGGAGCCGGCAGCGTCGGGCGATCCATCGCTCGCGAGCTCCTGCACAACGGCCATCAGGTGTTGCTCATCGACCGTGACGCCGACGATGTCGTGGCCTCCCGCGTCCCCGACGCCACCTGGCTGCTCGCCGACGCCTGTGAGATCTCTGCCCTCGAGGAAGCCCACCTGGAGGCCTGTGACGTCGTCGTCGCCGCAACCGGTGACGACAAGGCCAACCTCGTCGTCTCGCTGCTGGCCAAGACGGAGTTCGGCGTCCCCCGGACCGTCGCCCGCGTCAACAATCCCCGGAACGAGTGGATGTTCGATGAGGCCTGGGGCGTGGACGTCGCCGTGTCGACCCCTCGTCTGATGACCGCGCTCGTCGAGGAGGCCGTCAGCATCGGTGACCTCGTGCGGGTGTTCGAGTTCCGCCAGGCCAAGTCGGCCATGGTCGAGATGACCTTGCCGCCGACCAGCCCCTACGCCGGCGCGCGGGTGGGCGACATCCCCTGGCCCGAGGACACCGTTCTCGTGGGCATCATCCGGGAGGGTCGGCCCATCGCGCCCAGCCGCGACGATGCGCTCGAGCCGCAAGATGAACTGCTGTTCATCGCGGCGCGCACCATGGAAGACAACCTCGAGAACCTGCTCTCCCCCGGCCACCTGCCGCGCGGCAAGGATGAGGACGACGACGACGAGTGACGACACCCGCCGCACGGTCGAGGGAAGGACCTCGCCGCACGCGGCTCAGTCGTCGGTGGCGTCCGCCGCTGCGCTGCTGGGGGCGTCCAGCGGAGTGTGTCCACGCAGCAGCAGGAGCGCTCCCGCCCCTACCGCCAGCAGGTATGCCGGCCAGCCGAGCACGAGTTTGGCCACCCCGAGCGCTTCCACCGCACCCTGCAGATAGAGCGGGATCTGGATCGAGAGGCGCAGCACGGCCAGCCCCACGAGCACCCAGCCGAGCCGGCTGGCCACCTTGACGATCCCGTCGTGACGGCGCCAGGACGTGAACGCGTGGCTCATGGCCTGCGCGTCGGCCTCGGCGGCCTGCTCCGCCGCGGCCCGCTGCTCATCGGCCATCCGGGCCATCGCGGCCCGTCCCTCGCGGGAACCGGCGAACCGGACCCGGGCACTGGTCTGCATGAGCTCCGGGTCGCCCGCCGCGATGAGGAAGCCGATGACCGGCCAGCGCACGAGGTTGGAGATGGTGAAGACCAGCAGGGAGAACCCGGTCTGGAGCATCCCCGGCAAGAAGGCATCCTGGGCCCGCCCGGTGCGCGTGGCCACCACTCCCGAAATGACGACAGCGATCACCGCCCACCCGACATAGCGCAACGTCTGACCCTGGGCCAGGCGGATCCCGGCGATGACGACGGCCGCTGCGAGGGCCGACAGGGCAGCGAGGGGGATGTCGCTGGTGACGTTCCATACGACGACGAAGAGGACGGTCGGCACGGCCGACTCGACGGCGCCGCGCCAGCCTCCGAACACGGTCCCGAGGCGGGCCCGCAACACCTCTTCGACGGTGACGAACGACTCCTGGGCGGCCGGACGACCCGCATCGGTCTGATCAGCCATGCTGCGGCAGGATCTCGTAGGCGGGGTTGTAGATCGTCGGCCCGGCGCGCAGGTCAGTGACCCTTCCGTGGATCCGCAGCATGACCCCGGGGACGATCCCCGCCACTGCCCGACGACCGAGCCAGACAAGGATGAGCGTGCCCGTTCCGTCGAAGACCTCTGCGACCAGGGCCGGGACCTGCACCTGAGGCCGCAGCGCCACTGAGCGAACCTCGCCGCTCACGGTCACCCGCTGCCGAGGGACCAACGCTGAGATGGGGGTCGCTCCCAGGCGAAGGCTGGCGTCGTGGAGCTCGTCAGCCTGCAACTCGGCCGACGACTTGGTCAGCCGACCCATGAGCCGGCTCCATGTGCTCGACTCGGAACGACCCGGGCTGCCCTCGTCAGACATGGCTAGTGGACCTCGGTGATCTCAGGGCCCCGTTCGAAGGGCTGCAGGTCATCGAACCCCGCCGGGGTCGGCTCTCCCCCAGGCGATGCGTCGGGACGCGCGGCTTCGGGGCCGTCGGCCTGGGGCAGCCGAAGGGGCAGTTGCTCGCGCGGCGCCATCGCCTGGGTGCCCCGGTCGACCACCGTCTTGCGGATGACCTCGATGAGCGCGTCGCCAGCCTGCTCGTCGACGGCGGCGGGGCCGGTGACGAGGGCCCGAAGGAACCAACGGGGGCCGTCCACCCCGAGCAGCCGGATCGGGACGCCGCCGCGCTGGTGCAGCCGCAACTCCTTGCCGAGCGGGCCGCTCACGAGCTCCGCGCGACCGCCTGCCGCGACAACCGATTGAGCCACCTCGGTGCGGATCTCAGGCCAGATGCCCTCGGTGCGGGGCGCGGCATACGCCTGCAGGTAGGCGCCTGACGTGCCCAAGGAGAGTTGGATGCCGACCGGGGTCTGCGTCGACTCGTCCACCTGCAACGCGACCTGGACTCCGTCCGTGATCGCCACCCACAGGCTGCCCAACTCGACCCGTGTGTCGTCGCGGGTCACCTCGGCGCGGTCGAAGGGGCCGCGCAGCCGGCTGAACGGCGTCTCCGGCTCCCAGTCATCGGACTCGGCGACCGTCGCGGCAGTCGCCTCAGCGTCACTCGGCAGGGACGCCGGTATGCCGTCCGCTCCGGTCTCGGCCACCGGCCGTTCCGTCTCGTCCTTGGCGCGCTTGCGCCCGAAAAGTCCCACGTTGCGTCATCCAGTCCTGTTGGGCAGAGGTCGTTCGGCCTGCGGCGGCGGGGTCAGGCCCCGAAGCCGCCACTGGCTCCGTGTCCAGTGTCCCCCCGGGGGCTGTCCGGGAGCGAATCGACCTCCACCCACTGCACCGCTTCGACGCGTTGGACGACCAACTGGGCGATTCGATCGCCGCGGCTGACCTGAAAGCTCTCGGAGGCATCAAGGTTGACCAGGTTGACGAAGATCTCACCGCGATAGCCCGAGTCGATGGTTCCGGGCGCGTTGAGGATGGTGATGCCGTGACGGATCGCCAGCCCCGAGCGGGGGTGGCCGAACGCGGCATACCCCTCGGGGAGGGCGATCGCGATGCCGGTGGGCACGAGCGCTCGCTGCCCGGGGGCAAGGAGCACGTCGACACGCGCGAACAGGTCGATGCCAGCGTCGCCCGGATGGGCGTAGGCCGGGAGGGGCAGGTCCGGGTCGAGTCGGTGCACCTGGACCGGCACGCCGGGCATCAGGCGACGCACTCCCGGCACACCATCTGCCCACCGACGTTCTTGGCCAACTGGGACCGGTGGTGCACGAGGAAGCAGCGGGAACACGTGAATTCGTCGGCCTGGCGCGGAATCACCCGGTAGGACAACTCCTCACCGGACAGGTCGGCGCCGGGAAGTTCGAAGCCTTCGGCCTGCTCGGTCTCGTCAACGTCAACGGTCGAGGACGCCTTGTCCACACGTCGGGCTTTGAGCTCCTCAAGGGAGTCTTCTGACAGATCGTCGTCGGTCTTGCGTGGTGCGTCGTAGTCGGTCGCCATGCCCGTTCGGTCTCCTCCATCACTGTCGGCCTGCGGTGGCTCGTCGCGGCTAACGCTCAGATCGTCGAATTTGTGCCCGGCTGCACCGGGGCCAACGACACGTCACTGCCTGCGGGGCGTGATTGTGCCCTATTCAGAGGCCGAGCGCACATGCGTTTCGCATATCGATTGGGTCACACAGGACGGGTCGCCCCTGCAAGCGGTCTTACCTCCGATCGCTCCGAGGGTCGACCTGCGCCCTAAGCCGGTGACTCCAGCAGCGCCAGCAGCCGAGGGTGCAGGGCCGGGTTGGCCGCGACGACCAGGTCCACACCAGGCGCGCCACCGCCGACCCCGGAGACAGATCCTCCGGCCTCGGTGACGACCAACCACCCGGCTGCGAGGTCCCACGGGTTGAGACCGACCTCGAAGAAGCCGTCCAGTCGGCCATCGCCGACGAGGCACAGGTCAATGGCGGCACTGCCCATCCGGCGCAGGTCGCGCACGGCCGGCAGGACGCGGGTGAGCACCTCGGCCTGTTGGGCTCGGCGTTCGGGCTGGTAGCCGAAGCCGGTGCCGACGAGCGCGGGGCCGAGGTGGCTCTGGCGGCCCACCCGCGCCGGGACCGCCGGCGGCTCGCCCCCGGGCCCGGCGACATCCCACGGCCGCGCAGGTCCGCGCCGCCACGCTCCCCCGCCGGCCCGGGCCGACCAGGTGATGTCCAGGGCAGGGGCTCGGACTGCTCCAGCGACCGGACGCCAGGCGCCCGGCGTGGTGGGGTCGCCCACGACGACGGCGACGGACACGGCATACAGGGGAAGGTCGTAGAGGTAGTTGGTGGTGCCGTCGATGGGATCGACCACCCAGGTGAGCCCGCTGCGGGACGGGATCGAGCTGCCCTCCTCCCCCTGCAGACCGTCGTCGGGACGTGCCGCCCTCAACCGGCGCCGGAGGTGCTCCTCGGCACGGGTGTCCATGACGGTCACCGGATCGGTGTCCGACGTCTTGGTCCCTGTCGTGTTGGCCAGGTCGGCCGGTCGCCCCTCGTGGACCAGTTGACCGGTTTCGTGAGCCAGGGTGAGCGCCAATACCTCCAAAACGGACAGGTCGTCAATGGATGGGACGGGCAGGTGCCCGGTCGTGTCTGGGATCGGCGTCATGGTGAGGTCCACGGTAACGGTCCGGCGTGGCCGCTTCGCAGACCTCGGTTCGAATGAGAGAGTCGTGACGACACGTCCCCAGCCGACCCATGGAGTGAGCATGCAGGACCTGCGGTTGATCGGCGTTGACGACGACGGCGGGCACCTCTTGCTCGCCAGCGTCGACGGCGCCCGATTCCGGGTCCCGCTCGACGAGTCGTTGCGGGCTGCGGCCCGCCGTGACCGTCCTCGGCTGGGACAACTGCAGATCGAGATCGAGGGCGGCATGCGACCACGCGACGTGCAGGCGATGGTCCGGGCGGGGATGTCCGCCGATGAGGTCGCCGAGCGCTCCGGGTGGACGGTCGAGAAGGTCCACAAGTACGAAGGCCCGATCCTCGCCGAGCGGGAGTATGTCGCCGGCCTCGGCCGGGCGGTGCGGTTGCGGCAACGCGGCGGATCCGGCCCCTCGACCACGCTGGGCCAACGCGTCGCCGATCGACTCACCGCCCGCGGCGTCGAGGCCGACTCGATCGAGTGGGACGCCTGGCGCCGCGAAGGACCCGAGTGGACGGTCGCGGTCAACTTCAGCGCCGGTGGGCGGGTGCGCCAGGGCACCTGGGCCTTCGATGTCGCCAGCCGTTCGCTGCATGCCAAGGACGATGAGGCCCGCTGGCTCAGCGAGGACGAACCTGCGGCAACCCCGGTCCCGCGTGAAGCACCGGTCTACGACGTCGAAGCCGACGGCGGACTGGATGCGGCCGGACGCCGCTCTCGGGCCGACGACCCGGTCGACCTCGTCACGGCGATGCGTGAGCGTTCGGCGGCCCGGTCTCGCCGCGGGTCCCGCCGTCGCGGGTTGGAGCCGGTGGCTGCCCTGCCCTTGGGCGATGCCGTGCAGTCGCCCCCCGACGACCACGTCGACACCGTTGAAACCATCCCGAGCGACGTCGCCGCCGCCGAAGAGCGCCGGCCCGTCGCGGTGACCGCCGCCGTCACTCGCGAGGCCGAGCCGGAGCTTGCCATCGCGCCCGGTCCCGACTCAATTACCGAATCCAGCACCGCCGCCAGTACCGACTCCAACACCGAGCCGGACTCCGAGCCCAAGCACGAACCGGCCTTCGAACCTCGCCAGGACCCCAAGCCTGAGGTAGAGGTCGAGGAAGTTTCCCCGGAACCGGCGGTGGCACGGCATACCCCTCGGCGCTCCGGTCGACCCTCGGTGCCGAGTTGGGACGACATCGTCTTCGGGACCAAGCCGAAGGACCCCAACGCGTAACGCCGTCGGCGCAGAGCGCGGGTCAGCCGTCCTGGCGCGCGACGTCGAAGGGCAGAACGTCCGGTGAGAGCGCGGCGGCGCGGGCCGCGTGCGAGGTCATCCGACGCATGTAGTGGCGCCGGCAGAGCACTTCGTACTCCACGACCCCACTGCCCTTGGCCGTGTCGCCGACCACCACCTGGTCACCTTCGATGACCATCTCCCCGTCGATGACGCGGGCATTGTGGGTCGCGCGGACGCCGCACCAGCACAACGCCTCGACCTGCAGCACCTGGACTCGGTCGGCAAGCTCAACCAAGCGGCGCGACCCGGGGAAGAGCTCCGTCCGGAAGTCCGCCATGATGCCGAAGGCGAAGACGTCCACGCCCATCTCGTCGACGATCCTCGCCAGTTGCTCGATCTGCCGGGGCGTGTAGAACTGCGCCTCGTCGCACACGACGAAGTCCACCCGGTGACCCTCGGTCACGAAGCCGACGACGGTGTCCCAGAAGTCCAGGGTGTCGGTGACCTCGATGGCCCGCCGGGACAACCCCAGGCGCGAGGACACGACCGCCTCACCCGCACGGTCGTGCTTGGTGAAGATCAACCCGCCCTTACCCCGCGCCCGGTGGTTGTGCTCCATCTGCAGGGCGAGGGTCGACTTGCCGGAATCCATCGTCCCGGAAAAGAACACCAACTCGGCCACGACGCCCGACCCTATGCCGTGCGGGCGGGCCACTGGAACAGCGGGATCGCGATTTCGTCCTCGCTGACCGAGCCGTGCAGCCCCAACAGGGCGATGAGCTCCGGTCGCATCCGAACCGAATCGACGACGGCCATGCTGCCCAGGCAGTTGACCAAGACATCGCCGATGCGTGGCAACACCCGATCGGCCACGGACCCCGCTGGGCCGAAGAGCCCAGCCTCGATGGCCTCGGACCGGCTGATCACCGTGGCGTTCTCCCCGAGGCGCTCCCGCCATGTCTCAGACACGTCCTGGGCGGCGCCTGGCGCGCAATAGAGCTGCACCGAACGGGGTTCGCCCCCGACGTGCCGGACCCCGTCAAGCAGCCGCGGCTCGACCGCGAGATCGATCCGGTCCGCGAACGGAACCTCGACCATCCCGTGGTCGGCGGTGACATAGACGGCCGTATCGGAGGGGACGGAGGCCACCAGCCGGCGCAACTCGGCGTCAACCCGCTCGACCTCCGCGCCCCACTCCGGCGAGCTCGGGCCATGGACGTGGCCGAGCTTGTCGACGTCGCCCCAGTAGAGGTAAACCAAAGCGCGCGGGGTCGCTCGGACCGCGGCGAGGGCTTCGTCGACGCGGGTCGCGAGTTGGTATGCCGCGCGGAACCGGCCCCCGCGTAGCGCCGCGTTGGTCAGCCCCGAACCGTCGAAGAAGCCGGGACCGACCCGCGTGACGGCCACTCCTTCGGCCTCAGCGGCCTCGAAGACCGTCGGCTCGGGCTGCCAGGTGAACGGGTCGGGCCCGTCGTCCCAACTGAGCTCGTTGAGGATGCGGTCGGTCTCGGGCGTCGCGCCCGGGACGAGCACTTCGTAACCGACCAGGCCGTGCGCCCCCGGAGGCAGCCCGGTCCCGAAACTGCCCATCGACGTCGCCGTCGTCGATGGGAACCCACACGTCAATCGGTATGCCGCGGCGAGCCCGGACCGCAGGAACGGCGCGTGACCGGCCCGGCGGCGGACGAGCGTGTCACCCAAGCCGTCGACCAGGACGACGACAGCGCGACGGGCGGGGGTCAGCGGGATCAGGGGGCGGGCGGCATACCGGGGCGACCCGAGGGAGGCCAAGACCGACGGAAGGACCGCCGACAGGGTCCCGGCCCCGACCGGGAGGGCCGGCGGCGCAGAACCCACCTCAGCGGCCGATCGTCGCCGACAGCGCCGAGGCGAAGTGGAGCGCGCGGGCCAGGGCCGCGTCGCCATCGGCGTCGGCGCTGATGCGCAGCGAGATGTCGTCGGCCGCGAGTGTCCCCTCGAAGCCATGGTCGGCCTCACACTGCGGGTCACCGCACGAAGCAGGCATGACGTCCAGGCGGCTCACGGCCCCCCAGCCCAGTGTCAGGGTGATCTCCCGACCGAGCGAACCCGGCACGTAGGCATCGGGATTGGCCACAACGTGGGCGAGCATGACCCCGCGCACCGCAGCCAACGGGATGCTCTCACTCGTCGCCGTCGCGACGGCGCGCTCGTGGTGGTCGTCGTGATCGTCGGCATGGACGACGACGAGTTTGGTCGCCGTGAGGACGAGAACGGTGATGTGCCGGCGGACGGAGTCCTGGTCGAAGGTCGTCTCCTGGTGGACCAAGTGGGCCTGGACGACATCACCGGCAAGGGTGGCGCCGACCACGTCGGCCACGAGGGCCGGGTAGTAACCGGCGTGCTGGATGTCCGACCTCAGCTCGACGGGCAGGCTGAAACCGGGCACCTCACGGGGAACCTTACGCATGATGGCCATTCTCTCCCATGGCCGCCTCGGTCAGGTCATCGCGCGGCGACTGGCGTCCTTGCGGGTCATGGCCGGGGCCACGAAGATCTCGGCCCCGAGGACGTCGACCCCTGCGCCCCAACAGTTCACCGGTTGCAACGACACCGACGCCAGCGTCGAGTGGTTATCGGCGAGCGTCGACACTCGGGCGATGAGATCACGCAGGTCATCGAGGTAGATCGGTTCCTTGCCGCCATGGCCAGTGAGCAGCGGGGCAGCCTTGACCGAAAAGATCAGGTCGTCGACATCGACGTTGGTCAACGGCGGGATGCGGTAGCCGATGTCGCCGAGCAGATCAGTGGGCGGGCCGGCGATCGAGAACGACACGACGGGGCCGAAGAGCGGGTCCTCGGTGCTGCCGACGACGCAGGACACTCCCGGAGGTGACATCCGCTGGACGGCGAACCGGTCGGCCACGAAGGCGCCCAGCCGGTTGGTCAGCGACGCATGGGCATCGCGCACTGCCTCGGGTGAGGAGAGGTCGGGACGGACTCCGGTCACGCCCACCTGGTGGCGCAGCGCCGGCGCAATCACCTTGAGGATGACGGGATATCCGAGCCGCTCGGCCGCCTCGACCGCCTCGTCGGCGTTGTGAACCAAGTCGGCGGGCCACAAGCCGATGCCGTATGCCGCGAGCACCTGGATGCACTCATCCTCGGTCAGTGCCCTCCCGTCGGGGCTGTCGGTGAGGACATTGTCGATGAGCTCCTCGACGACACCCTTCTCGATCCCCGAGGGGGCCACGAGCGTGCCCTTGTCGCGAGCCCGCCACTGCGCGTAGCGAGTTGCCGCCGCCACCGCTCGCACGGCGTCTTCAGGCATGGGGTATGCCGGGACCACCCGAGGGCGCTCGCCGGGGGTGTTCAAGGTCAGTTGCTCTGTGACGCCGCGCATGCCGAGGAACGTGGCCGTGCAGGTCTTGGTGCTGCGTCCGGCCTCATCCCGGACCGCCGCGGCGACCAACTCGTCGTCGGTGTAGATGGGGGGGATGAACGAGGCGATCACCGAGTCGACCCCGGGGTCATCGAAGGCCGCCCGCAACGCGAGCGCGAACTCCTCGGCGCCCGCCTCGGGGGCAACGGAGACCGGCCCGTGGGTGACCTTGAGGTCCCAACTCTGGGCAGCCTGCGTCGTCAGCGAACCCAGTGCGTCGGAATTGGTGACCACAGCGACGCGATCACCGGCCGGAAGCTCCTGGTGAACGACGAGTTGGGCGACGTCGAACAGTTGATGGATGTTCTCGGTGCGGATGACGCCCGACTGGCGCAACAGCGCGTCGAACGCCTCCGTGCCGACACTCATCTTGCGGGTGAGGTGACCCGGTGCCGACCCGAGTCGACTGCCTGCGGACTTGACGACGATGACCGGTTTTGCGGCCGCCAGCGAGCGGGCGATGCGGACGAATTTGCGCGGATTGCCGATGGATTCGACGTAGAGACCCACAGCATCGGTGGACGCGTCCTCGATCCAGTACTGCATAAGGTCGTTGCCCGAAAGGTCCACCCGGTTGCCTGCAGAGGCGAACACCGAGACGCCCAACCCCCGACGGGCGGCTGAGGCGAGAACCGCGATGCCGAGGGCACCGCTCTGGGCGAAGAGCCCGAAGGAGCCGCGCGGCGGTAGTTGCGGCGCGAGCGACGCGTTGAGCCGCACGTCGGGGTGGTTGTTGATGATGCCGAAGGAGTTGGGCCCGATGACCCGCAGCCCGGCCCGACGGGCCTTCTTGCGCAACTTGGTCTGGAGTTTCCACCCCTGTTCGCCGTCCTCAGCGAAGTGAGCCGACGGCACGACGATCGCTCGGGCGCCCTTCGCCGCGCACTCGTCGACGAGGTTGATGACGTCGGGCGCGGCCACAGCGACGACGACGAGGTCGACCAGGCCGGGGACGTCGGCCAGCGTGCGGTAGGACTTGAGCCCCATCACGCGCTTGGCGTTGGGGTTGACGGCATACACCTGCCCAGTGAAACCCCCCTCGACGAGGTTCTTGAGGAAGGTGTGTCCGATGGAGAACTCGCGCCTGCTCGCACCGACGACGGCGACCGAACGCGGCGTGAGGATGCCCCCGACGCTGATCGCCTCCGAACGGTGCTCGCGGGCATAACGCACGGCCGTCGACGTGGCCGTCGGGCTGATGTCGAACGACAGCGAGATGACCCCGTCCTCGAGCCGGTGCTTGACGTTGTAGCCGGCCTCCTTGAAGACGTTGATCATCCGACGGTTCTGCGGGAGCACTTCGGCGACGAAGCGGGTGACCCCGCCGTCGAGGCCGACCAGCGCCAGGTGTTCCAATAGGATCGAGCCAATTCCCTTGCCCTGGAAGGCATCCGACACGTTGAAGGCGACCTCGGCCCTGGTGTCGTCGATCTTGTCGTAACGCCCGATCCCGATGATCAGGTCCCGATGCATCACGACGAGGGCGACCCGTTCGTCGTAGTCGACGACGGTGAACCGTTGGACGTCACGGTCGGACAACTCGCGCAACGGTGCGAAGAAGCGCAGGTAAATCGACTCCTCGCTCTGCCCGGCATGAAAGACCCGGATGCGCTCGTCGTCGGACGGCCTGATCGGCCGCACATGCGCCACCGAGCCGTCACTGAGGACGACATCCGCCTCCCACTCGAACGGATAGCCGGGTGGGTGTTCGTCGCCGCCACCGACGGGTTCGGGCGAGGTCGGCTCGTCCGGCAACGGGTGCCGGTGTTGGCCGTGCTTGCTGGACACGCCCACATGTTCCCACGCCAAGGGGTCACGGGTTCCCTGCGGGGTGGCAGCATGCGAGGTCATGGAGCTTTCTCGCGCGATCCGTGGCCGCCGGATGATCCGTCGCTACGACCCTGACCGGCCCGTGCCGGACGAGGCCGTGCTCGCCTGCCTGGGGGCCGCCATCCGAGCTCCCAGTGCCGGTTTCAGCCAGGGCTGGGATTTCCTCGTGCTGCGCTCCCCCGAGGAACGGGCGACCTTCTGGTCGGCGACGACGGGCGATCAACCGCCGGACACATGGCTGGCCGGGATGGCGACCGCGCCCGCCCTCATCCTGTGTCTGTCCGACCCCGAGCGATACCTCGAGCGTTACGCGCAGCCCGACAAGGGCTGGACCGACCGCGACCCGGCGCGCTGGCCGGTCCCCTATTGGGACGTCGACACCGGCATGGCGGCGATGCTCGCCCTGCTCACCGCGGTCGATGCAGGGCTGGGAGCCTGCTTCTTCGGGGTGCCGCCGACGCGGCATACCGAGGTCCGTTCTGCCCTGGGGATCCCCGATGACCGCCGCTTCGTCGGGGTCATCAGCCTCGGGTATGCCGTGCCCCACCCGGCGAGCCCCAGCCTGGCCCGCGGGCGCCGCGGCCTGGACGAGGTCGCGCACTGGGGCCGGTTCGGGGTCCACGACCCACTCCCCTGACTCCGGCGCGCCTGACCCCCTCCCGCCCTGCACGGAGATAGCGCTCGCATGGCCACTTTTCCGTCCTTCCGCGGCCTCAAACCCCCCACACATGACCGTGCGAGCGCTATCTCCGTGTCAGGGGGCGCGTGGGGGCCGTGAGAGGACCGGGCGCGGGAACCCTCGTGTCGCAGGTATGCCGCGTGGGCGCCGTGGGAGAGGATGGGGCGTTGATCCGCCGACCCACTCGCAGGAGCCCAGCCCGGCATGGCCCGTCGCACCACCACCCAGCCCCCCGATGGCGAGGACGTCGTCGAGCGGATCGTCGACATCGACGTCGCCGAGGAGATGAAGGCCGCCTTCCTCGAGTACTCCTACAGCGTCATCTATGCCCGAGCCCTGCCCGATGCCCGCGACGGCCTCAAGCCGGTGCAACGACGGATCCTCTTCGGGATGAGCGAGTTGGGGCTGCGGCCCGAGCGCCCGCACGTGAAGTCCAGCCGGATCGTCGGCGAGGTGATGGGTAAGTACCACCCGCACGGTGACAGCGCGATCTATGACACCCTCGTGCGGCTGGCCCAGCCGTTCTCGATGCGCCTGCCCCTGGTCGACGGGCACGGCAACTTCGGCTCGCTCGATGACGGCCCGGCCGCCTCGCGATACACCGAGGCCCGGATGGCGCCCGGGGCGATGCTCATGGTGGCGGCTCTCGATGAGGACACCGTCGACTTCGTCCCCAACTACGACGACACCCAGACCCAGCCCGAAGTGTTGCCCGCGGCGTTCCCCAACCTGCTCGTCAACGGCGCCAGCGGGATCGCCGTCGGCATGGCTACGAGCATGCCGCCGCACAACCTCGGCGAGGTCATCGGCGCCGCGCGCCACCTCATCGAGCACCCCGACGCGACCCTCGATGACCTCATGCGTTTCGTCCCCGGCCCCGATCTGCCCGGCGGCGGACGGATCGTCGGGTTGGACGGCATACGGGAGGCGTATGCCGGTGGGCGCGGGACCTTCCGCACGCGCGCCACCGCGCGGATCGAGAACATCACCCCCCGCCGCCGCGGGATCGTCGTCACCGAACTGCCCTATCTCGTCGGGCCCGAGAAGGTCATCGAGAAGATCCGCGACCAGGTCCAGAGCAAGCGGCTGCTGGGGATCAGCGACGTCAAGGACCTCACCGACCGCAGCAACGGGCTGCAGTTGGTCATCGAGGTGAAGAGCGGCTTCGTACCCGAGGCGGTGCTTGAGGAGCTCTATCGACTGACACCGATGGAGGACTCATTCGGGATCAACAACGTTGCGCTCGTCGAGGGCCAGCCGCGCACGCTCGGGCTCGTCGAGTTGCTGTCGGTCTTCGTCGACTTCCGAATCGGCGTCGTCCGGCGACGCACCGCCCACCGACTGGCCAAGCGCGAGGAGCGTCTGCACCTGGTCGATGGGCTCGTCGTCGCCATCCTCAACATCGACGAGGTCATCCAGCTCATCCGGGCGGCCGATGACACGGCGACGGCACGCGCCCGCCTCATGGGTGTATTCGACCTGTCGGAGGCGCAAGCGACCTACATCCTTGAGCTCCAACTGCGCCGGTTGACGAAGTTCTCCCGGCTGGAGTTGGAGAAGGAGCAGGAGCAGTTGCGCTCGGAGATCGAGGCCCTGCGGGCGGTCCTCTCCGATGAGCGACTGCTGCGGCGCACGGTCTCCGACGAGCTGGCCGAGGTCGCCCAGGCGCACGCCACCCCGCGGCGCACGGTGCTGCTGGAGTCGGCTGGCGCCGTCGCCGGGGTCACCGCCGCGGCCCCTGCCCGGGGCCAGAGCGCGGTCCTCGAGATCGCCGACGACCCGTGTTGGGTGCTGCTCTCCTCAACCGGCCTGTTGGCCCGCACGACATCAGCCGACGATCTCCCGACCGGAGGGGGGCGGGCCCGGCACGATGTCATCATCGGCGCGGTGCGGGCCACCGCCCGAGGCGAGGTCGGTCTCGTCACGAGCCTGGGCCGGATGCTGCGCCTCTCGGTTCTTGAGTTGCCGACGCTCCCCCCGACCGCCGACTCCCCCCATCTGTCCGGCGGTGCTCCGCTGGCGGCATACCTCGAGCTGGGTCGGGACGAGCAGCCGGTGACCCTCGCATCCCTTGCGCCGGACTCCCCCGTGCTGGCCCTCGGGACGGCCTCGGGCGTCGTCAAGCGCGTGGTCACCGACCACCCCGCCCGACCGTCGTGGGAGCTCATCGCCCTGCGCGACGGCGACCAGGTGGTGGGTGCCGCCCCGACCTCCAGCGACGAGATCGACCTGGTGTTCCTCACCAGTGACGCGCAACTGCTGCGGTTCTCCGCCGGAAGCGTGCGGCCGCAAGGCCGAGCCGCCGCGGGCATGGCCGGAATCCGGCTGGATCCCGCGGCCAGGGCGCTGTTCTTCGGAGTGGTCGACCCCACTCGGGACGGGTTGGTCGTCACCGCGAGCGGCACCTCGGGAGCCCTCCCCGGCACCCAGGCGGGGGCCATCAAGGTGACTCCGTATGCCGAGTACCCGGCCAAGGGGCGCGGCACGGGAGGGGTGCGAGCGCACCGATTCCTCAAGGGCGAGGACACCTTGGTGCTGGCTTGGGCCGGCTCGGTGCCGGCGCGGGCGGCCGCAGCCAACGGAGGGCCGGTCGACCTGCCGGCAGCGACGGGTCGGCGCGACGGGTCCGGCGCCACCTGGAGCCATGTGGTGGCCGCTATCGCCGGCCCGGCTAGCGGGGCCTAGTATCTCGGATCGACCTGAGTCTCGGCGCTCGACGCACCTCTGCGATGACGTCGGTGATGACGTCGCTGACGGCGTTGCTCGGCCCGTGCGAAGGCGCGGGCTCGACGCATAACAAGGCGATAAACACCGGCCATGACTCTTGACGGGAAAGCGTTTACACGGCAGAGTCGGCCATGCCCTCGGACACGTGGGGCCGACCGGTCGGGAGACCGTCCGGGCGTATCAGTCGGTTCATCTATGGGGTGCTCTTCGGAACCCTCCGTAGCCTCCACAGACGCGCGGGAGCAAGCCACCAGCAGCGGCTACGGGTAGCCGAAGCTGTGTCACTCCATCCCGTAAGTAGACAAGGGAGTCAAACGTATGCGCAGGAGTACCTTCGCCAAGGCAGCCACAGGAGCAGCCGCGATCGCGCTGCTCACCTCGGGCTGTTTGGGCTCGAGTGGCACGACGACGACTGCTGCCACGGGCACGGCCGCGGGAGCCGGCAAGGCCACCGTCGAGGTGATGTACGGCTTCGGCAACGAGCAGGAGACCGCCTTCCAGAAGGACCTCAAGGCCTTCGCCGACAAGAGCGGCTTCACGATCAAGTTCACCAAGGCTGGATCGTGGGACACCGAGATCAAGACCCGCGTCGCGGGTGGGAACCCGCCGGACGTGGGCCTCTTCCCGCAGCCCGGCGTGATGTGCGACCTGGCCAAGCAGGGCAAGGTCCTCGCCTATGACGACGCAACCGTCACCTCCGCCAAGGCCACCCTGGTCAACGGCTTCGTCGGCGCCGGCACCTGCACCGACGGCAAGGTCTACGGCCTGCCCTCCGCGGTCAGCGTCAAGTCGCTGCTGTGGTACGACGCGCCAGTCTTCGCCGCCGCCGGCTACAAGGCCCCGACGACCCTTGCCGAGCTCGACGCCCTGACCGAGAAGATCAAGGCCGACGGCAAGACCCCGTGGTGCATCGCCGCTGAGTCCGGTGGCGCCACCGGTTGGCCGATCACCGACTGGATCGAGGACCTCGTCCTGCGCTTCGCCGGCCCGGAGAACTACGACAAGTGGGTCGCTGGCACGCTGAAGTTCAACAGCCCCGAGATCAAGCCGGCCTGGGACTACTTCCAGAAGATCGCCTTCACCGAGGGCAACGTCCGCGGCGGCACCAAGGCCATCGCGGCGACGAACTTCCAGACCGGTGGCAACGTCCTGTTCGACACCCCCCCGGCGTGCCACCTGTTCAAGCAGGCCACGTTCATCGCGGGCAAGGGTGGCTTCCCTGACACCGTCCTGGCCAAGGCTGACACCGAGATCGGCGTCGTCGCCTTCCCGGCCAAGGAGGCTGGCAACAACCCGGTCCTGACCGGTGGCGACCTGGCGACCGCGTTCAACAACGACGCCAACACGCTCAAGCTGCGCAACTTCATCGCCAGCAAGGACAACGGCGTCGAGGTCGGCAAGGCCGGCTACTTCTCGCCGCACAAGTCCTTCGACGTCACGCTCTACCCGAGCAAGATGCTGCAGAAGATCGCCAGCGACGTTCTCTACAAGTCGAGCGCCGCTCGTTTCGACGGGTCGGACCTCATGCCGGCCAAGGTCGGCGCAGGGACCTTCTGGACCGAGCCCATCAAGTGGATCTCCGGTACTCAGGACCTCGACGTCACGCTGAACAACATCGACGCGAGCTGGCCGAAGGCCGCTAGCTGAGGTGACAGGACAGCTGCGGGGATGACAGCACGTCATCCCCGCAGCTGATCCATACTTCCCGCCCCATCACTCCTTCGTCAGGGAGGTCAGGGACTCTTGACCATCAAAATTCTGAACGCCTTGCTCGCCATCATCGGCGGCATCGGCGGCGCCATGATCTTGTTCTGGTTGCTCAACAAACTTGCCGAATCGCTCAAAGGCCGCTGGGAAGACCGGGTCAAGCCGTGGGTCTTCGCCGGCCCCGCGATCCTCGCCATCGGCGTCTACCTCATCTACCCGGCCATCGTCACGCTGCAGTACTCGTTCGCCAACGAGGACGCGACGAAATACGTCGGCTTCAACAACTACAAAGACCTGTTGACCGACGCCACGTTCCTCTCGGTGCTGTTCAACAACCTCTTGTGGATCATCATCGTTCCGGCCCTCACCGTGGCTCTCGGCCTCGGCGTTGCGGTCCTCGCCGACCGGCTCCGGCCCAAGGGTGAGAAGCTCTCCAAGACGGTCATCTTCCTTCCGATGGCCATCAGCATGGTCGGTGCCGCCACGATCTGGCGCTCGATCTACGAGTACCAGCCGAAGGGCAGCCCGCAGACCGGTCTGCTCAACGCCATCATGGGCGTGTTCGGCAAGGACCCGGTGTACTGGTACCAGATCGAGACGTGGCACCTCAACAGCCTGCTGTTGATGGTCATCCTCATCTGGACCCAGGTGGGCTACTCCATGGTGTTGCTCTCCTCGGCCATCAAGGGCGTTCCTGAGGACACCATCGAGGCTGGCCGGATCGACGGCGCCGGTGAAAGGCGCATCTTCTTCAGCATCGTCGTTCCCCAGATCTGGCCGACCGTGGTCACGGTGTTCATCACCGTCCTCATCGGTGTCATGAAGGTCTTCGACGTCGTGTACGTCACGACGAACGGTGCGTTCAACACCGACGTCGTGGGTCGGCGGTTCTTCTACGAGATGTTCACCAACCAGAACAGCGGGTATGCCGCGGCCATCGTCGTGCTCCTGATGATCGCCATCACCCCCGTGCTCGTTTACCAGGTGAGGCAGTTCCGGGCTGAGGAGGCCAACCGATGACCACCGCAGTTCCGCCGAGCACCGACGCTCAAGTCATTCGTCAGAGCAAGGCCGGCAGCGGCCCAGGCAGTGCGACCTGGCCGGTGCGGATCTTCGTCACCTTCCTCTGTCTCATCTGGCTGATCCCCGTCCTGGGTCTGCTCATCAGCTCGTTCCGCACGCGCGACGCCCAGTTCAACTCCGGTTGGTGGACGGCGATCGCCAACCCGCTGGAATTCACCCAGTGGACCGTCAACAACTACGCCCAGGTGCTGACGACGAACGACTCCGGCATCAACATGGGCCAGGCGTTCATCAACAGCTTCATCGTCACGGTGCCGGCAACGGTGATCCCGATCCTCATCGCGGCGTTTGCGGCCTATGCCTTCACCTTCATGGAGTGGAAGGGACGCGACCTGGTCTTCGTCATCATCGTCGGCCTGCTCGTCGTCCCCAACCAGGTGGCCCTCGTGCCCCTGCTGAAGCTCTACAGCAGCCTGGGCCTCAACGGCACCTTCCTCGCGGTGTGGCTCGCCCACATCGGCTTCGGTATGCCGTTGGCCGTCTACATCTTGCGCAACTACATGTCGTCCTTGCCCAAGGCCGTCATCGAGTCGGCGAAGATCGACGGTGCCAGCCACTTCACGACGTTCTGGCGGCTCATCATCCCGATGTCCACCCCGGCGCTGGCTTCGTTCGCGATCTTCCAGTTCCTCTGGGTGTGGAACGACCTGCTCATCGCTCTGCTCTTCCTCGGCCGTGGTGAGAACACCATCGCGACCGTGGCCCTGCAGGGCTTGCAAGGTCAGACGGGTCAGGGCCGTGAGCTCATCCCGTCGGCGGGCTTCATCACCATCATTGTCCCGCTGATGGTCTTCCTGTCGCTGCAGCGGTACTTCATCCGCGGTATGACCTCCGGCGCCGTCAAGGGCTGAGGTCACCCGCACCATCGAGGTCGAGCCCGCTCCCCCACTGTGGGGTGCGGGCTCGACTTCTTCGAGAGCTTCGTGAAGGACGATGACGACGCCGAACCATCCGACAGTGCTGCCGACACGCAGCCTGTTCCGCGCCACCGACCGCGTAGCCGTCGAGATCCGCGACCTGCGTCAGTCGGCAGAGCTGACGGTGCACCGCGACGGCGCCGTCCTTTCCAGCCACCCCGTCTCGAGTGCTGGTGTCATTCCTTTGGGTGAGTTGGAGCCGGGGTCCTACGGCATCTCGCTCCGGGCCGGCGACCAGCAGATCGCTCGCTCCGCGGTGCAGATCGCCGGGTCTGGTGGCGACCGAGGCATCCTGCGCTACGCGTTCGTCGCCGACTATCGCCCCGACCGCAGCGTGGCCGACCTGGCCGCCGTCGCCGACAATCTCCGTCGTCTGCACATCACCGGCGTCCAGTTCTACGACTGGGCCTACCGCCACGCCGACCTGCTCGGCGGTGGCGAACGTTACGCCGACGCCCTGGGTAGCCCCGTCGACCTCGGCACGGTCCGCGCCCTGATCGCCACGTGCCACGAGGTGGGCGCCGACGCGCTCGGGTATGCCGCGGTCTACGGAGTCGGCAACGACGAATGGCCGGCTTGGGAGTCGCTCGCGATCACCGATGCCGACGGCACGGCATACGGGCTCGGGGACTTTCTGCGACTGGTTGACCCGGGCGCCCCCACCTGGCTCTACCACTTCGGCAACGATCTAGCAGAAGCGTTGGCGCAGTGCGGTTTTGACGGCTTCCACCTCGATCAGTATGGCTACCCAAAGGTGGCACTGCGCACGGACGGCACCCGGGTCGACCTCACCGAGAGCTTCGTGCACCTCATCGAATCGGTCCGCGAGCGCGTGCCTGGCGCCCGGCTGGTCTTCAACAACGTCAACGACTTCCCCACCTGGGCCAGTGCTCAGGCACCGCAGGACGCCGTCTACATCGAGGTGTGGGAACCCCACTCCACCCACGCAGCCCTTGCGCAGGTGATCGGCCGCGCGCGGTCCGTGGCCGGCGGGCGGCCGGTCGTCATCGCGGCATACCAGCAGGTGTATGCCGTCGCCCCCCGCGAGGAAGCCGACCGCGCGACCGCCCTGACGATGGCCACGGTGTTCTCCCACGGCGCGACCCACCTGCTGGCCGGGGAGGCCGACCGGATCCTCGTGGACCCCTACTACGTCCGCAACCACGTGGCGGAGCCGGGGACCGTCGACCTGTTGGCGCGCTACTACGACTTCCTCACCGAGCACCACGACCTGCTCATCCCATCGGGGATCGTCGAGGTCACCGGCTCCTACGCGGCCTCCTACAACGATGACCTCGACGTCTCGTATGCCGCCGCGACAGTGAGCGGTACGGCCAGGCCTGGGGTCGTGTGGCGCCGGATCACCGCGGTCGGTGATGCCCTGGTGGTGCACCTCATCAACCTCTCTGGGGCCACCGACTGCCGCTGGGACGCACCGCAGGGACCGCCGGGAACTCCCGGGGCGGGCACTCTGCGGATGCGGCGCGTCGGGCCCGACGTTCCGGCGGTGTATGCCGCCGACCCGGACGCGAGTGGTCACCTGGAGCCGCTGGTGGTCGCGGTGGACGGCACCCACGCCACCGTGCACCTGCCGCCACTGGCGACCTGGCAGATGATTGTCGTCAGGTCCAGGTGAGAGCAATGCGACTCGCATCGTCCACCTACGCAAGGATGCCGGAGTGACCATCGTCGACCCTGCGTGCTCGCGGGTGTGGGATACCGGTGCGCTCCCCGCGTGGGGCACGGCTGCGCGAGCAGACTTCGTCGTGGCTCTGGAGCAGAACGGTCCGTGGGGCCGCGTCGCAGCCACCCAATCGCACCTGGACCCGGCCTTGGGGGCGGCCCTGGATGCCCACGTGTCCGGGTTGGGCGGACGTCTGCTGCTCATCCGTCGGCCCGGCCGCCATGCCGAACAGGCCCCTCAGACCGACGCCGAACCGGAGGCCAGGGGCGCCGGTGCGGGCGCGGGTGCCGATGGGGCCAGACCGCAGCAGTCGACCCGGCGCACGTACATCGCGCGCACGGGTCCGGGCGGATGGCTCGTGCGAGCCGACCTGACCGATCCGGCGATGCTGCTGGGCCTCGGCGCCGACGAACTGGCCAGCGCTGGGGCGACGGCAGGCCGCCTGGGTGGAGCCCTCGACACCGTGCCACTCCTGCTCGTCTGCACCAACGGGCGACGCGACGCGTGCTGCGCTCAGCGGGGCCGGGTCGTCACCAGCGCGTTCGTCTCCGGCGGGTTCGCCACGGCCGCCCCGGACCAGGTCTGGGAGACGAGCCATACCGGAGGGCACCGCTTCGCACCGACCGCAGTGCTGCTGCCGTGGGGTCGCGTGCTGGCCCGACTCGACCCCGAGTTGGCAGCCGGTGCCCTCGACGCCGCCGCTTCCGGCAGGCTGGCACCGGCGCTGCTCGGGCCGGTGCACGATCGAGGGCCGATGCACCTCCCCCCTGCGGAGCAGGCCGCCGATGCCTGGCTGCGCCGGCAGACCGATCGCCGCGACCTCGACGATCCGATGGATGATCTGCGCGAGCAGGTGGACGTCGTGGCCCGGCAGGGACCCATGCTGCCCGAGTCATGCGGTAAGGCCGCCGTCCCGACGATCGTCTACGCGCCGAGCTGGCGAGCATGAGACCCGTCCGCAAACGACCAGCCCGCAGAAGAGGGGCAGCCGGGTGCCCAGTCCAGCGCCGTCAACCCCGCGCCGATATCGAGCGGGAACATCTCACCGGAGGCACGCCATGACTACCGCCCCGTCCGTGCCGACCATGCTCCACTTGCGCCTCGGTGGGACGAGCGTGGTCGCGCGTCTGGACGACGCCGCCCTGCCGTGCGTGCTGCACTGGGGACCCGACCTCGGCGACGTGTCGACCCAGGCGCTGGATGAACTGCAGATCGCGTTGACACCTCCCTACGTCGACTCGGCGATCAGCTCGCAAGCAGCGGTCGCGCTCCTGCCGCAACACTCGTCGGGGTGGCTCGGCCGACCTGGGCTGCTCGGCAGCCGAGCCGGCGGACGCTCGTGGTCGGTGTCCTTCGATCGGGTCGAACACCGCGTCGAGACCGCCGGGTCGGCGGACTGGGCGGACGGCGCCGCCGGGGCGGTGCGGTTGCGCAGCGTCGGCCTGGACCGGCCCAGCGCCCTCGAAGTCACGACCGAGATTGAGGTGCACCCCAGCGGATTGGTCCGGGTCCGTGCCCAGGTGCGCAACCTCGGCGCCGACGACTACGAGGTCGCCCACCTGTTGCCCGCTTTGCCGGTGCCGGCGGAGGCGGGTGAGCTGCTCGACATGACCGGACGGCATACCCATGAGCGGACCCCGCAACGGCGGCCCTTCGACCCCGGGGCCTGGGTGCGGGAGGCGTGGGGCGGACGGCCGGGCCACGACTCGGCGACGGTCATGTGTGCCGGTGAGCCCGGCTTCGGCTTCCGGTCCGGACGGGTCTGGGGCGTCCATGTGGCGCACAGCGGTAACCAGGTCGTCCTGGCCGAGCACTCGACGGCGGGCTGGCGGCTGCTGCGGGGCGGGGAGGTCCTCCTTCCGGGCGAGGGCGTCCTACACCCGCAGGAGAGCTACTCCTCCCCCTGGCTGGTGGCCTCCTGGGGCGAGGGGTTGGACGCCTTCTCCCAGCGCGTTCATCGCTTCCTGCGGGCCCGGCCCCACCACCCGCGTGGCCCGCGCCCCGTCCTGCTCAACACGTGGGAGGCCGTCTACTTCGACCACGACCTGGGCAAGCTCATCACCCTGGCCGACCGGGCCGCCGAGCTCGGCATCGAGCGCTTCGTCCTGGACGACGGGTGGTTCCGGCATCGGCGCTCCGATCAGGCCGGCTTGGGTGACTGGTTCGTCGACGAGGGAGTCTGGCCCGATGGGCTGCACCCGTTGGTCGACCATGTGCACGGGCTCGGCATGGACTTCGGGCTGTGGTTCGAGCCCGAGATGATCAACCTCGACTCCGATCTCGCCCGCGAGCATCCCGACTGGGTCTTCCAGACCGATCACGGGCCGGGCCTGCCGTCCCGCTACCAGCACGTGCTCGACCTGGGTCACCCGGCGGCATACGCCTTCGTCCTCGAGCGGATGAGCACGCTAGTCGGCGAATACCGGATCGCCTTCATCAAGTGGGACCACAATCGGCCGCTCGTCGACGCCGGGCACTCCCCTGACGGCAGCCCGGGCGTCCACATCCACACCGAGGCGGTCTATCGCCTCATGGCCGAGCTCAAGGCTCGCCACCCGGGGCTGGAGATCGAGTCGTGCTGCGGCGGCGGTGGTCGGGTGGACCTGGGCATCATCGAACACACCGACCGGGTCTGGGTGTCGGACTGTATCGACGCCCACGAGCGTCAACGTCTGGTGCGCTGGACCGGGCTGCTGCTGCCACCGGAACTTCTCGGCACACACGTCGGGTCGGGAGCCGACCACTCGACGCACCGGCTGCTGCACCTGGGCTTCCGAGCGGGCACCGCGATGTGGGGGCACCTCGGGGTCGAGTGGGACCTCACCACGGCCTCGTCAGCCGACCTCGACACCCTGGCTGCCTGGATCGCCTTCCACAAGGAGGTCCGTGAGTTGCTGCACACCGGCGATGTCGTGCACGCCGACCTGCCCAACCCGGCGCTACTGCTCGAAGGAGTCGTCGCCACGGACCGGTCCGACGCTCTCTACCGCCTGGCCGCCCTCGACCTCACCGTCACCTGGCCGGCCGGCCGGGTCCGTCTGCCTGGGCTCGACCCGGCGCGGGACTACCACGTCAGTGCCCAGGCACCCGGTGATGCGGCAGCCGCCACTTTCCCACCCGGGTGGGGTCCCTCGGGCGTCACCCTGCCCGGGCGGGTCCTGCGTGAGGTGGGTATCCAGGCGCCCCTGCTCAATCCCGACCAACTGGTGCTGCTGCGTGCACGTGCGCTGCCTACCGCCGCTGTGCCGGTCTGATGAGCTCCCCACCGGATCGCTGGTCACCTGCCATCCGGGTCAGGCCAACGCGCTCGAAGGTCCGGCTTTGTTGCAACCTGTGGGTTGAGAGTAGATTGACGAGTAGAGCGCGCACTCGCGCGCTTTGTGTCAAATCCGGGCAGCCTGTTGCGGTGGGTTGTTGCAGGGGAGTCAACCATTCTGCCCGTCTGCGGGCGTCATCAGACGGAGGTCGGCGTGCAACAACCGACAATCGCTGATGTTGCTCGCGCGGCTGGCGTGTCCGTTGCGACCGTGTCGCGCGCCCTACGCGGACTGGACAAGGTGCACCCAGAGACCCGCGAACGCGTCGTCCAAGCCGCTGCTCAGCTCGACTACATCGCCAGCCCCACGGCCTCCGGTCTGGCCTCAGGACGCAGCCGCCTGATCGGGATCATCACGCCCTTCATGGCACGGTGGTTCTTCACCGGCATCATGAGTGCCATCGAGAAGACCCTTCGGGAGCACCAGCACCACATCTTGCTCATGGACCTGGAGCGCAGCGAGACCTCCATGTCCCGCCTCTCCCTCACCCAGGGGATGCTCTTCAAGCGGGTCGACGGCCTCATCGTCATCAACGTCGAGCTGCAGGACGCCGAGCGTGACCTCGTCCGTCGCCTCGGGCTGCCTGTGGTCGCCGTCGGCAGCCCGTTCGAGGACTCCCCGTGCGTGGGCATCGACGACATCGGCTCGGCCGCCCTGGCCGCCGAACACCTGTTGGCGCTGGGTCATCGCAAGATCGCCTATGTCGGCAGGGACTACCCCGAGGCGGCACCGCGAAAGACACCGATCGACCGGCTGGAGGGTTTCCACCAGGCGATGTCCCGAGCCGGCATCAACACCCCGCCGACTTGGGTGCTCGACTCCGACTGGACCGCTGGAGACTCGCGCGCCTCGGCCATGGCCTTGCTGTCTGGTCCCGACCGGCCGACCGCGGTCCTCGCCGCCTCCGACGAGATGGCCCTCGGTGTGTGGGGCGCAGCCCGCCAACTCGGTCTGGAGGTGCCGAGGGACCTGTCCATCGTCGGGATCGACGACCACGAGTTGGCCCCCGTATTCGGCCTCACCACCGTGCGTCAGGATGTCGCCGCCCAGGGAGTCGCAGCGGCCAGCACCTTGCTCGCCCTTCTCGGGCTCTATGACCCCTCAGCGATCCCTGACCAGACCTTCCCGGTCGAACTCGTCATCCGCGGGTCGACCACAGCCCCTGCGAAGCCCTAGCTCAACCTAGCCACCGCTGGGGGGACACCCGCCCGGAGCCGCGCGAGCGGCATACTCACCAGGGTTTGGCCGCCGGGTTAGCCGAACCGCCCCCACCCGCCGGGTTTCCTTGCCCGTCCGGCCCGTTCTGCTGGCGGTCCTGCTGGTTCTCATGGGTCTGCTGGTCGAGTTCATCCGCCTTGCGCTGCTGCTCGGCCTGCTGCTGCGCATCGCTCGACTGGTCAACGCCGGAGGACTGCTGGGGGTTGAGCTTCTGTTCGGCCCGGTCACCGGCCGCTTCGGCCTTCTGCCCGGCCCCGTCCGCCGCTGGCGGGAAACACCCCGGAGGCGCCGCATCGGCGACCGCCTTGGTGCGGGTCCAGTAGTCCTTCGCCGCGACCTCGTCGCCGGCCGCCTTGGCGGCATCGCCCAGTTTCTCCAGCGCCAGCGCCAGATTGACCCGGATCTGACACGAGTCGATCGAGTCGGGCGGCGCCAACTCCAACGCCTGCTCGAACTGCGCCCGCGCGCTGTCCAGATCGCCGGCCAGCACGAAGGCGTCGCCGCGCGCGAAGGGAGCCTTGTGCCGCTCGACAACGTTGAGGAACGACATCCGATCAGCCGCCTCGAAGACCGTGTGCGCTGCCGCGGCGAAGAAGCCGTCAACTGCCTGTGTGGCGGCGGCGCTCATCGTCAGCAGTTTGACGGCCACAAGGATGGCCACGAACGCGGGCCCGATCGACCAACTGATCAGGCGCCGCCGCATGGCGAGCCGCGCGTGTCGGGCGGCCGCCGGTTCGTCCGGATCGAGGGCTGCGGGGCGCGCCGGCGCCGGGTGGGGAGCGAGCGTCATGACCGCACCTTCTCCTCGTGGCCGTCCCGATCTGCCGGTATGCCGCCATCCTCCGGTATGCCGCGTGCTCGCCTCGGGCGGCGCAGCCCCCACAACCGGGCCAGAGCCAGCCCGACCTCCCAGGCCACAAGCCCGGCAACCGCCAGCAGGGCGATCCAGTAGAACTCCTCACGGCCCGCCGACAGCGGCCCGTCCTGTGCCACGGTCACCCGATCGAGGCCGGTGAGATCCACCAGCCCCAGGACGGCGTCGACACTCTCACCCGGCGAGCGATGCAGGTAGGGGACCCCCAATTGTTGGGCGATCGAGCCCAATTGGCCTTCGTCGATGACCGAGACCGCCGGCTTGCCGGTGCTCGGGTCGAGCAACCAGCCGGCATCCGCACGCGACCCGGGCACTCCGGTCTCGTGCATCTGGCCTCCGCCGGTCGTGCCATAACCCAGGACCGCACCGCCGTTGACCAGGCTCTGGTCCACTCCCAGCGCTGCCGGTGGGCTGCCGGACGTCTGTTCACCGTCGCCGAGGTAGAAGACCGCCCGCGCCCGCTCCGGATGCGCGGCGGCGACCCGGGCCAGGGTCTGCTGCAGCAACGGTCCGGCCGCGGTCACGCTGCTCCCCCGTGACCAGGCGGACGTTTCCGGCAGCATCGTCTCAGCCGCGGCGGCGACGGCCGCGCCGTCGGAGGTGAGCGGCATACGAAGGACTGCGGCCTGGTCGAAGGTGATGAGCGCGAACCGCGCCCCCGCCATTCGCCCTGAGATGGCCGTGATGTCCGCGCGCATCCCCGACATCCGCGGGTCGGTGCCGAAGTCCTCGGCCATCGACGACGTGGTCGTGTCGACGACGAAGAACACGTTGAGCTCGGACGCGCTGGCCCGCACCTCGGCACCGGGCAGGCCCGGGCGCAGCGAGGCCACGAGCACCGCGGCCACGAGCAGGGTGCGGCGCACTCGCGTTCGCAGACTCGGCTGGGGGCCGGGCTGCGGCCACCACACCAGCGCCAACGCCACCACCACCGCCAGCACCAGGACGCCGACAGACATGACCGGAAGAAGAGTCATCGGCGCCACCGTCGCAGGGCCCCGAGCAGGCCAAGCACCCCGAGCCAGGTCCACCCGACCCACGACGCCGGTTGGTCGTGGACGAGCGTGATCGGTGCTCCGGGGATCCGGGAGGCCTCCCGAGCAGAGACGGCGGACACGATCCGGCTCACCGCGTCGACGCTGTTCAAGGGGTAGTAGAGCCCACCGCTGCCCTCGGCGACCGAGCGCATCTCGGTCGCCGTCGAACTCCCCGCGCGATGAGCCGGGTTGAGGCCGTAGATCTGGATGCCGGCAGCTTTGGCCATCGTTCCGCCTTGCGCCAGGCTGAAGATCGACCTCCCCGCGGCGAGATTGTCGGTCGCGAGGATGATCGACCGGGCCCGGGTCAGGTTGCCGTGGTCGAAGCTGCGCACACAGGTGGCCAAGCCGTCACCGATGAGCGAACTCCCCTGCCCGTTGAGTGTCCCGGCGTAGAACTCGTGGTCGAAGCTCCCCTCGAAGACCCGCTGGGCGTCGGACAACTGCTCCTCGACGAAGTCGTAGTCGTCGGTCAGGGGAAACACCGGCACGGCCGAGGAGTTGAAGATGACCAGCGAGAGACGCTCCCCCTTGAACTCCTTGGCAAGCGATCGGAACGTCTCCGCCACCTCGGCGTCGGCAGTAGTCATCGAGCCCGAGACGTCCAGACAGAGGACGATGTCGCGGTTGGCCTTCTCAGGGTTGATGACGGTCGTGGCCACGGGCCGGGCCGCGCCGATGATCGCGAGCACGGCGACGAAACCCGCCGCGGCGGCATACAGGACCGTCATCAGTCGGTGTCGCCAGATCGCGTGGACATACTCCGGAAGGCTGGTGAGCAGATCGGTGTTGGCCAACGGCAGCGCCGCCGGCGGCCTGCGACGGCGCAGCGCGAACCACACCAGCGCGGCAATCGCGAGAGCCCCCAGGGCCGCCCACGGCAGGATCCACGGTTGTTTCAGTGCCATTGGGCCACCACCGCCTTGGCCGCTTCGGCGGCAGGCCGGATGGGTCGCGCCGGGTCAGGCCCGAACTCGCCGGGGTAGAGCTGCAGGACGACGTGTGTCACCGGAGCCAGCCCCGGGCCGCGGGAGCCGAGGTCAGACAGGGTCATCCGCGACGTGGTCGCCCCCGACACGTCATCGATGAAGGCCCGCACCGCGGCACTGAGCTCACGGTGGGACGTCCGGGCGTCGACCCTGCCCTGCTCGCATTCCCAGACGATCTGGTCGATCCGGGTCATCGTGTCGTGCTTCGCGCGGGCAAGCCGCCACCCCGGGTGGATGGGAACGGGCCCGGCCGGGGTTGTGGGCCGGACGCGACGGGTGCGCCACCAGATGAACCCGGCCCAGGCAAGCACGGCCAAGATCGCCACCCAGGCGAGCAGCGTCCAGACCCAGTGGTAGGTCATCGGCGGGTAGAACGGGTCGTCAACGTGCACGGCGGCGCTGCCTCTCCAGGAGCGCGAACATGCTGCCCACGACCTCCGACGTGCCACCCACGCGAGCGCGCGCGATCCCGAGCCGCCGCAGCCGCTGATCGGTCGCCTCGCGTCGGCCCGCGAGAGCCTGCTGGTATGCCGCCTGGAGACGTTCGCCGCCCCGCACCGCCCCTGGGAGAGCGCTGCCGTCGGTGACCTCGGAGGCATCGGCGCGCGGGTCGAAACGCGTCGGGTCGGCGTCGGCCACAACCACCCAGAGCACCTCGTGTTGAGCGTGCAGTCGCCGCAACAACGGGTCGTCGTCAGAGCCCAGGCCGCCATCGTCGGTCACTGCCACGATGAGCATCCGTCGCCGGACGTGCTCGGCGAGGTAGTGCAGTTGCGCAGAGAACCGGCTGGGCGGAGCCTCAAGCGTGCTCGCGCGATCGATGACCCGCAGCAGACGCTCGAGGTTGGCCTCCCCCGCAGCCGGCTCGAGCATCCTGGTGCTCTCACCGTCGCCGCTGATGAGGCCGACCAGGTCGCCGTGGCGGACGGCGAGATAGCCGAGCATGCCGGCGATCTGGATCGCGATGTCCTTCTTCGGCTCGCCCGACGGCGCCATGGCCGCCATCGAGCGACCGGTGTCGACCAGCAGCAGGACGGTCTGCTTACGGGTGGCGACGTAGCGTTTGACCAGCGGGGCCCCGTGCCGAGCGGTCGCCTTCCAGTCGATGTCGCGGATCTCGTCGCCGGGGATGTATTCGCGCAGGTCGTCGTAGTCGAGGCTGCGCCCTCGGAAGACCGAGGCATACTCCCCGTCGAGCAAGCCCCACGTGCGCCGGTGCGCGACTATGAAGAGTTTGCTCTTCACTCGGGTGAGCAGGGCGGCCACGGGTGCTCTCGTCTGGTCGGGGCGGCTAGCGCAGGTATGCCGGTCGGCCCGGTCAGGGGGTGCGGACCGCGGTGATGATGGCGTCGATGACCCGCTCGACCGGGACATCGTCGGCGACGGCCTCGAAGCCAAGGATGATCCGGTGGCGGAGCACTCGATGGGCCAGGGCCTGGACGTCGTCGGGCACGGCATGGTCGCGGCCGGCCAACAGGGCCCGCGCACGGGCGGCCTGGGCGAAGGCGATCGACGCCCGGGGGCTCGCACCGAACTCGACGTACCGGGCCAGCGCCGGGTCGAGGTACCGCTCGGCGTGCCGGGTGACGTAAGCCAGCCCCACGGCATACCGGATGACGGTGTCATCGAGGTAGACCGCACGGGTCAACGCCTGCAGTCGGCGCACGTCGGCGAGGCTGACCGCGGGGGTCTGCTCGGCGAGATAGATGCCGGCGTCGATCCGCCGGACCACCTCGGCCTCTTCGTCGAGGGTCGGGTAATCCAGGACGTCCTTGAGCATGAAGCGGTCCAGTTGCGCCTCGGGCAGGACGTAGGTGCCTTCCTGCTCGATGGGGTTCTGGGTGGCCAGGACGAGGAACGGCTCAGGCAGCGGGTAGACCTGACCCCCGATCGAGGTCTGCCGCTCCTGCATGGCTTCGAGCATCGCCGACTGGGTCTTGGCGGAGCTGCGGTTGATCTCGTCAAGCAGGACGAGGTTGGCGTGGACCGGACCCAGCCGGGTCTCGAACTGGGTGGTGCGCACGTCGTAGACCTGGGTGCCCACGATGTCGCTGGGGAGCAGGTCGGGAGTGCACTGGATTCGTTTGAACGAGCCGCCGACGGTGCGCGCGAGGGTGGCTGCCGCGGTCGTCTTGGCCAGGCCGGGCACCGATTCGAGCAGGATGTGGCCGCCGGTGAGCAGCCCGAGCAGCAGGGTCTCGTGCAGTCGCACCTGGCCGACGACGCGCTCCTGGAACGAGCGTGAGATGGTGGCGACGGTCGAGCGCGCCCAGGCGAGATCCTCCGGCGGGATCGCCGTGACGCCCGGTCGCGGGGTGGTCGACGCACTGGTGGGGTATGCCGCCTGCGCTCCCGGCGGTGGTCCCGGGTCGATCGTCGTGCTCATGCTCACTCCCCCTGTCGATGCTGCTCACCCGCCGACTCAGGTCGGGTCCGGCCCATGGTAGACGTCTGATGCGGCGCCGACGTTCCGTCCCGGCGCTCGCCGGTCGGTGCGTGGCCGCGTGATCCCAGGTAGGTCAGGCATCGATGCGTTCGCGGTCGAGGGTCTTGGCCGACTCGACGATGAAGTCCTTGCGCGGCGCCACGTCGTTGCCCATGAGCAGGTCGAAGACACCTTCGGCGATCCGGGCGGCCTCCTCGGCCTCGCCGAGGGTGACCCGACGCAGCGTCCGGAAGCGCGGGTCCATGGTTGTGTCGGCCAACTGGTCGGCGTCCATCTCACCGAGCCCCTTGTAGCGCTGGGGCGGCTCCTTGACCTTGCGCCCCTTGCGTTCCAGCGCCGCCCGCGTCGAGCGCATCTGCGCCTCGTTGTAGGTGTAGACGTATTCGTTCTTGCGCCCTGGGCCGCCGATGACTTCGAGGCGATGCAGCGGTGGCATCGCGGCATACACCCGTCCGGCGGCCACGAGCGGGCGCATGTATTTGAAGAACAAGGTGAGCAGCAGGGTGCGGATGTGAGCACCGTCGACATCGGCGTCGCTCATGATGATGACCTTGCCGTAGCGGGCCGCCTCGAGATCGAAGGACCGCCCCGACCCGGCCCCGATGACCTGGATGATCGCCGCGCACTCGGTGTTCTTCAGGACGTCGGCGACCGAGGCCTTCTGGACGTTGAGGATCTTGCCTCGGATCGGCAGCAGCGCTTGGTAATCCGAGGAACGCGCCAACTTGGCGGTGCCGAGGGCGCTGTCGCCCTCGACGATGAACAACTCGGACCGCAGCACGTCGTGGGTGCGGCAGTCAGCGAGTTTGGCCGGCAGGGTGGAAGACTCCAAGGCGGTCTTGCGACGCTGGGTCTCCTTGTGCTGGCGCGCACTGATCCGCGCCTTCATCTCGGAGACGACCTTCTCCAACAACAGCGCCGCATGAGCCTTGTCGTCGCGCTTGGTCGAGGTGAGGCGGGCGTTGAGCTCCTGCTCAAGCACCTTGGCGACCACGGCTCGGACCGCCGCGGTGCCGAGGACCTCCTTGGTCTGACCCTCGAACTGCGGCTCGGCCAGCCGGACGGTGACGACTGCGGTCAACCCGGCGAGGATGTCGTCCTTCTCGACCTTGTCGGTGCCGACCTTGAGCCGGCGGGCGTTGAGCTCCAGTTGACGGCGGAACACCTTGAGCAGGGACTGCTCGAAACCCGCCACATGGGTGCCGCCCTTGGGCGTGGCGATGATGTTGACGAAGGAGCTGACCCGCGAGTCGTAGCCGGTGCCCCACCGCATCGCGATGTCGACGGAGCACTCCCGCTCGACCTCGGTCGGGCTCATATGGCCGCGCTCGTCGAGCACCGGCACGGTTTCGGTGAAGTTCCCGGTGCCCTGGAGGCGCCAGACCGCAGTGAGCGGCGGGTCGGGAGCGAGGAACTCGGCGAACTCCGAGATGCCGCCGAGGTGTTGGAAGACCTGCTCGTGGGTGCCCTGGGCGCCAGGAGTGTCCGGTGCTCCCCGCTCGTCGCGCACGACCAAGGCCAGCCCGGGCACGAGGAACGAGGTCTGTCGGGCGCGAGCGGCCAACAGGTCGTCGTCGAGGCGGGCCTCCTTGAGGAAGATCTGCAGGTCCGGCCAGAAGCGGATCCGGCTGCCGGTGGCGCCCCGGGGCGCCTTCCCGACGACGCGCAGCTCCGACCCCGTCTCGTATGCCGTGAACGGCGCCTCCGGGCTGTGCGGACCCGGCGGGTCGGCGAATACGCCGGGCTCACCGCGGCGGAAGCTCATCGCATAGGTCTTGCCACCCCGGTCGACCTCGACGTCCAGCCGCGAGGACAGGGCGTTGACGACGGATGCGCCCACGCCGTGCAGGCCACCGGAGGCGGCATACGAACCGCCGCCGAACTTGCCCCCCGCGTGCAGCTTGGTGAAGACCAACTCGACACCCGAGAGCCCGGACCGGGGCTCGGTGTCCACGGGAATGCCGCGGCCGTTGTCGCGGACCTCGATCGACCCGTCGCCACCGAGGATGATCTCGATACGGTCGCCGACGCCGGCCAGCGCTTCGTCGACTGCGTTGTCGATGATCTCCCAGAGGCAGTGCATCAACCCGCGCTGGTCGGTGGAACCGATATACATCCCTGGGCGTTTGCGGACCGCTTCCAGGCCTTCGAGCACCTGAAGGTGGCGGGCGGTGTAGTCCCCTCCGCCCGCGCCGGAGCCACTCGCGGCGGTGCGGCCGGTCGTGCTGCGGGTGGCCACTGGATGTCCTCTCTGCGGTGCGTTGATGTTCGGCGACGGCGTGCCACACGCAGGGTAGTCGAGGCGTCCGACAGCCGGGTCCGGGGCGCGCGGGCGTGTCTCAGATGGGTATCAATACCGCGCGGGAACGAACCGGCGTGCTTGACTGTTGGGACTGACGTGGGGGGATTCAGCAACCAGCAAGCGTTGCTGTCCCTGCACGTCGAATCAGCAACACCGGGTCGGCACCTGTCGGCCCGCACGAGAGAGATGAGAAGGCAGACGTGAACGCCACCTTGGTCCACCGCTTGAGCGCCGCAGATCGCTGCGACCGCTGCGGCGCACGGGCCTACATTCGCGCCCGCCTACATTCCGGCGGGGAGCTGTATTTCTGCGCCCACCACGGACGCCAGCACCTTCCCCAGTTGGCCGATCAGGCCGTTGAGATCCACGACGAGACTGAGCTGTTGACCGAGACCGCGGACGAGAGCACCGGCCTGCGGTGAGCTTCGCCGACCCGGTCAGCCTCACGATCGTCACGGGGCTGCTGATGGTTGTCGGGTTGGTCGGCATTGTCGTCCCGGTCGTCCCGGGGTTGCTGCTTACCGTCGCGGCGACCTTGTTGTGGGCGTATGCCCACCCCGCGCCCGGCGCCTGGGTGGTCTTCTGGGTCGCAGTCGTCCTGTATGCCGCGGGCGTCGTCACGCAATACCTCCTGCCTGGGCGCAAGATGCGCCGTGAGGGCGTGGGCACCTCCACGATGCTGCTCGCGGTGCTCCTGGGGATCGTCGGCTTCTTCGTCATCCCCGTCGTCGGCGCCCTCGTCGGGTTCGTCCTGGGGATCTTCCTCGTTGAGTTGACCCGTCGTCAGGATCGCTCTGCGGCGTGGACGTCGACCAAGGCGGCGCTGGTCGCCGTGTTGCACTCGATGGGCATCGAGTTGCTGGCCGGCCTGGCCATCCTGCTGACGTGGATCATCGGGCTCATCGTCCTCGGCCCCGGCTGAGCGATCGCGCAGCCAGCGTTCACCTGTCGGGCCGCTGCTCGGAGCTGGCGTTCACCACTGGTCGCGGTCGCGACGCTCCCAGCGCTCTTCGAGCATGTTCATGAAGCCCTGCCCCGACTTGCGGGCCTTGGCGGTCCGAGCAGCCGTGGAGCCGTCGCCCTGGACGAGACCGACCGGGCCGGTCTTGCGGGCTGGCGCGAACGCCCAGACGCCACCGGCGACCATGACCGCGAAACCGACCGCACCGAGCCAGATCGCCTGACCCAGGACGCCGAGGAACACCAGCCCGAGGCCGGCGAGGACGGCGAGGATGCCGACGAGCATGCGTCGCTTGGTGCCCCGGTCGCCATGGCTGCGAATGCGCGTGGCAAAGCGAGGGTCCTCGGCGTAGAGCGCCTGCTCCATCTGTTCGAGAAGCTTCTGCTCCCGCTCCGACAGTGCCATGACCCACCCCTCCCAGGGCTTCCAGCGTTTCCGAGGCCAAACCCGGCCATCATCCGGACAACGATGCCATCCGACCCGTGGTTCCGGGTCAGGACATCAGGATAGGTCCGGATCCGGGGTTGTGGTAGCCGGAGCACCTGCCGGTTGGCCCGGGCCGACGCTTCGAGCGCTATTCGCCCCCTCGCGGCATACTCCCCGGGTGGGCGACCGACTCCCCCCGGACGAGCGCCGCGGGCCGCACCGCGCCTGCCCCGAACCGGGCACTGGCCCGGTCGACGGCGCGGTCGGCGTCGCGCCAGCCGAAGTCCGGGTCGTCCAGCCGGGGTTGGACGGCGGCCCGCTCGCTCTCGACCAACCCCTCCATTCGCACGCCGACCAGGCGGATCCGGGCGCGCTGCAGGCCGAGGGCGTCGAACAGCGCCGTCGCGGCGGCATAGATCTCTCGGGACACGTCGGTGGGGTCGCGCAGGGTGCGGCTGCGGGTGATCGTCGTGAAGTCGGCGAACCGCACCTTGAGGGTGACGGTGCGTCCCATCAGGCCGGCTGAACGCACCCGGGCTGCGGTCCGATCGGCCAAGCGCAGCAACTCGCGGTGGATGAGCACCGGATCGTCGATGTCCTGGGCGAAGGTCTCGTCGGAGCCGACGCTCTTCTCCCGCTGCTGAGGGAGGACCCGGCGCTCGTCGCGGCCCCAGGCCAGCGCGTGCAGATGGGTGCCGGTGGCATCACCCAGGGCGCGGCGCAGGGTGTCCACCGGCGTGTGGGCGAGGTCGGCGACGGTGTGCAGCCCCAGCCGTTGCAGGGCTTCCTCGGTGCGGTCCCCCACGCCCCAGAGCGCACCCACCGGCAACTGGTGCAGGAAGGCCAGGACCTCGTCCTGCGGGACGACAAGCAGCCCGTCGGGCTTGGCCAGGCCGGAGGCAAGCTTGGCGACGAACTTCGTCGAGGCCACGCCGACCGAGCAGGTGATGCTTTGCTCGTCGGCAATGGTGTCGCGCAGCCACTGGGCGATGCTCGTCGGCGGGCCAAGGCGCCGGACCGCCCCGGCGATGTCGAGGAACGCCTCGTCCAACGAGAGCGGCTCGTAGCGGTCGGTCACCGACGCGAAGGTAGCCATGACGGCATCGGAGATCGCGGCATACCGGTCATGGTTGGGGGCGATGACGGTGGCCTGGGGGCACAAGCGCCGCGCGCGGGTCATCGGCATCGCGGAGGTGACCCCGAAGGCGCGCGCTTCGTAGGTGGCCGAGAGGACGACCGAGCGGCCGCCGCCGCCGATGATGACCGGCGTGCCGCGCAGCTCGGGCCGGTCGATGAGCGACGCGGAGGCATAGAACGCGTCCATGTCGACGTGCAGGACGGTGCACCCGGTGTCGTCGGGAGGGCCGTCGCCGGTGCGCGGCGGCGGGCGGAACTGGCGGCGGCTCATCGGCCGGCTCCCAGGCCGGGATCAGCCCCGGCGGGCGAGCAGGTGCAGGGCCGCACCGAGCTCACCGAGGAAGGGGTATGCCGGGTGCCCGGCGAGCGCCTCCTCGAGGGCGACGAGGGCGGCCCGCTCGGCGTCGGTGTCGATGGATGTCGACGGCACCAGGTCGGCGAGCAGGCGCACGCCGTGCCAGTGCTCGACCTGCAGCCCGGCTGATTCGACGAGGGCGCGCAGCTGGGCCAGGTCGAAGCGGCGCGGCAACGGGTCGTGAGCACCCCAGCGGCCGTCGGGGCTGGTGAGAGCGGTGTGGGCCTGGCCGAACTCCCCGGCCAGGGCCCGGGCCCAGACGGTGGCCAGCCGGCCGGCGACGAGCAACGAGAGGTGGCCGTCGTCGGCGAGGGCGTCGGCAAGGACTCGCAAGGTGGCGGTGGGGTCATCGACGACCTCAAGAACGCCATGGCAGCAGACCAAGTCGAAGGCCCGCTCGGGCAGCAGGTCGGCGAGGGTGTCGGCGTCTCCCTGGCTGCCGTGGACCCGGGCCTGGACGCCGGACTCGGCGGCCCGCCGGCCCAGGGCCGCGAGCGCGTCGGGGCTGGGGTCGACGACGGTGACGTCGGCGACCAGGTCGGGGCCCAACTCGGCAAGCGGGACGGCCAATTCGCCGGTGCCGCCGCCGAGGTCGAGCACCCGCAACGGACGGCCGAGGGCGGCCGCGCGCTCGGTGACGAGGTCTTTGACGGCGGCCCACAGAGCCGCGGTGCGCACGCCGGTGGCGGCGCGGCGGGCTCGACGCTGCTGCTCCTCGGACACGCATCCACCCTAGTGCCCACTGCTGCCAGGGCTGGAGTGCCAGAGTTTGCGCGGCGGTCGCCCGGCCCCGCTCCCCTGACCCGCCGCGTCGAGGGCGTCGAAGGCGTCGGGGGTGACCTGGTCAGTGAGGCCGGCATGGTCGACAGCGCCAGCCAGGTGTCGGGCGGACTTGACGTCCTCACCCGGTGGTCGGGTGTCGGCATACGGCGATTGTTTGAAGCCCGAGGCGTGCACGAGGACCTGGCGCGGTGCCCCAGGCGCCCCGACCGGGCTCGTGGGTGACCCCCCGCCCATGCCACCGGCCCGGCTGGCCGGTCGACCGCCGACAAGGGACGCGGCGTGGTCCAGGCGTGCAGCCCGCTCCCGATCGGCGTATGCCGTGTCGTCCCGATCCCCGACCGGGCTGCCGTCCGCAGCGGCTGCGGCAGCATCGGCGGCCGGCTCGGCCCACCCGGTGCCGCGGGGGACGGCATACGGGAGGGCGTAGGCGGCCGCAGCGGCAGCCGCGCGGTCATGGGCGGCGGCGTCGGCAGCGGCGAGTGCGTCGAGCAGCCGTGGGCGCCCACCGGTGGCGAACGCCTCCCAGAGCCCGGACAGTTCCCAGGCTCCGGTGGCGCGCAGCGAGATGCCTCGGGCGCCGGTGCGTCGGACGACTCCGCGCACGAGGAGCAGCCACGAGTGGAACACGGTGGCGGCATACGGGCCCTGGACGTCCTCGAAGAACGTCGAGTCGGACGGGCCGGTGCCGTCGTCGAGGGTGAGGAAGACGACCCGCCGACCGGAGCGGATCGGTGGGGTCTGGGTGGCGACCTTGACCCCGGCGACCCACACCTCGCTGCGGTTGCGGGCGCTCAGCAGGTCGCGGGAGCGGGTCACCCCGAGCGCCTCGAGCATCGGCTCGTAGTGGGCGACGACGTGGGCGCTGGCGTCCAGCCCGAGGATCTCCAACTCGGCGCGCACCCGCTCGGGGCCGGAGAGCTCGGGCAGGCCGCTGCCGCGGGTGAGGGTGGGCGTGTCGCCGAGGGGCAGGACCATCTGGGTATGCCGGTCGCTCACGTGCACGGGTGCCGCCGCCTGGGACTGGGCGGCCGCAAGCGCGGCGACGTCGAAGGCCCGGATGGTGCCGGGGCCGGCGGGCACCCCGGGCTGCTGGACGAGGACCGCTACCTCGCGCCGGGGGTGGGCGGCGGCCAGGGCTCGGGTGTCGGTCACCGGAGCACCGGCCGCTTCGCCGCCCGGGCCGGTCGCCGACATCGTCGCCGGGCGACGGGTGAACCGGGAGCGGCCACCCCGGAGCGCCTTGCCCTGACCGCTGCCGCCCGAGCGCACCCACCGGTCGAGCTCGGCGACGTGCAGGAGCAGGTCGCGGCGGGTCACCCGCTCTCGGACGCCGAGCCCGCCAGCGCCGAAGGACCGATCGGCCCCGGCGCCCGTGGCGGTCGAGATGCCGTAGACCGAGTCCAGGCCACCGGCGAGCACCAGCCGCTCCATGATGGGGCGGCTGACCTGGGCCCGGTGGGCGAGGTCGGCCAGGTCGGTGAACGGCTGGCCGGCGACGATCCGGGTCACCTCGGCCTCGGTGATGCCTTTGACGTCGGTGAGGGACACCCGGATGCCGTACCCCCGCCCATCAGGCAGATCCGGGTCCCTGTCCTTGCCGGGTTCGCTGCCGGGTCGAGGTATTCCACCGTCAGCAGACGATGGCGGAATACCTCGACCCGGCAGGGGGTGCGGCAGGCGCTCCACGGCATACCAACTTTTGCTGGCGTTGACGTCCAGGCCGAGGATCTCGATGCCCAGGGAGCGGGCGTCGTCGAGGATGAGCCGCTTGGGATACATCCCGGGGTCGTGGGTGAGCACCCCGGCGAGGAAGGCCGCCGGATGGTGGGTCTTGAGCCAAGCCGATTGATAGGTCGGCAGCGCGAACGCCGCCGCATGCGCCTTGCAGAAGCCAAACGACGCGAAGGCGCGCAGCACCTCCCAGATCCGGTCGGCGTCGGCCACCGTATAACCCCGAGCGAGCGCCGCCGGCCGCCACCAGGCCTCGACATCGAGCTGACCTTGAGGTGAGCCGAGGGCACGGCGGACCTCGTCGGCCTGGGCCAGGCTCACTCCCGTCGTCTCGGCGACGATCCGCAGCACCTGCTCGTGGAAGACGACGACGCCGGCGGTCTCGGCCAGCGCCGGGATGAGCGTGGGGTGCAGGTATTCCGGCTCGGCCCACCCATGCCGGGCCTTGAGGAACGGCACGATCATGTCGGACTTCACCGGCCCAGGACGGAAGAGCGAGATGTCGATGACGAGGTCCTCGAACCGCTCCGGCCCGAACTTGCCGATGAGCTCGCGCTGGCCCGGGCTCTCGATCTGGAAACACCCGAGGGTGCGCGTGGTGCGGATCATCGCGAAGGTCGCCTCGTCGTCGAGGGGCACCTGGGCACGGTCGTCCAGATCCACCGGTATGCCGTCCACCCGCGCCACCTCGTCGACGGCCAGGGCCATCGCCGACTGCATCCGGATCCCGAGGACGTCGAGCTTGAGCAGCCCCATGACCTCGACGTCGTCCTTGTCGAACTGGCTCATCGGGAAGCCGATCCAGCTGGCCTCGACCGGGGTGCGGTCCAGCAGGGCGGTGTTGGACAGGATCACCCCGCACGGGTGCAGGGCGATGTGCCGGGGCAGCCCGTCGAGGCGCTCGACGAGGTCCCACATGAGGTCGTAGCGGGCCGCCCCGAGCCCGGAGACCCGCAACTCGGGCAGGTCGGCGATCGCCGACCGCGCGTGCCGGGCCGAGATGTGCGGGAACGCCTTGGCCATCGCGTCGACCTCGCCGGGCGGCAGGCCCAGCGCCGCCCCGACGTCGCGGATTGCGTGGCGCACGCGATAGCTGTCCATCATCGACACGCAGGTCACCCGGTCGCCGCCGAACCGGGCGAGGATCTTTTCGTAGATCTCGGTGCGCCGGGCCGACTCGACGTCGATGTCGATGTCGGGCAGTTGGGCCCGCAGCGGCGAGCAGAACCGCTCCATGAGCAGGTCGTAGCGGATCGGGTCGACCCCGGAGATGCCCAGCAGGTAGTTGACCAGGCTGCCGGCCCCCGAGCCGCGGGCGGCGACCCGCACCCCCATGTCGCGGATGAGGTCGGTGACGGTGGCGACGGTGAGAAAGTAGGTCGGGTAACCCAACGCCGCGATCACCTCCAGTTCCTCGTCGAGCCGGGCGGAGATCCGGGCCACCTCGCCGTCGGTGGCCCCGGGATAGCGGGCGCCGACGGCCCCCCGGCAGCGCTGCACGAGGTGGTGTTGCGGGTCGTCGTGCAGGCCCAGGCCCAGAGTGCTCTGCTCGGGCAGGTGGACCCCGCCGATCCCCAGGTCGATCGCCGGGTCCAGGACGCACTCGCTGGCCAGGGCGACGGTGGCGGCGAGCAGGTCGCGGGCGCCGTCGCGGACCGTGCTCGTGCCCCCGGCCAGCCCCGGTCCGGAGGCCTGGACGATGTCGCAGGCGACGGCATACATCGCGGGGGTGGGGGCCAGGTGGCCCGCGGTGGTGACCCGGTCGAGGTGTCGCACATCGAGGGCGACCAGGCGGCGGGCGGCATCGAGGACATCGACGGTCGCCGCCTCGGCCGGGTCGGCATGGCGGACCTGCGCCGAGAGGATGACGGGAACGCCGAGGTCGCGGCCGAGGGCAAGCATCCGGGCGGCATGCCCGAGGCTCGCGGGGGTCCCCTCCGGACCACCGTGGCACACGGTCTCCAGGGCCAGGGCGCCGGCCGGCAGGACCGCGCGCCAGCGCTCCAGCGCCTGGTATGCCGCCGCGCGCCGCTTGGCCAGGACCGCCCGGCCGACGTCGGAGTCGGGTCCGAGCAGGACGATCAGGGCCGCCGGGTCGTCGCCGACAGGAGCCGCCAACTCGGCAAGCACCTGCGGGGTCGTCAGCGGGTTGCCCCGCTCACCGGACAAGTGGGTGCGGGTGACCAGGCGACAGAGCCGGGCCCAGCCCAGCCCCGGGGCGACTCCCCCGGCCAGGCCGCGGGCCAGCACGGTCACCCGAGGCAGCCGGGGGTCGACGATCGCGCCGCCGCGCACGGGGGTCCGGACCGGCGCCGACGGGCGGGCCCAGACCGGTGGCGCGGTTGACGACGTGGACGCGGAGGCCGAGCCGGTCGAGGAGACAGAGGAGGAGGAGAACGAGCCGGGGCGGGCGGCATACCGGCCGGTGGCGGGGTCCGACGGCGGGAGGTGGACGGCGAGGTCGACTCCGAGGATGGGCGCGATCTTCGCCTCGGTGCAGGCCTGGACGAACCGCACCGCGCCATAGAGCCCGTCGCGGTCGGTGAGGGCGAGCGCGGGCTGCCCGAAGGCCGCCGCCCGGGCGACGAGGGCGGCGGGGGTCGAGGCGCCGTACTGCATGGAATAGCCCGAGGCGACGTGGAGATGGACGAAGGTCGACATGGCAGGACGCGGGTGGCAGGCGAAGGAGCAGGGCTAGGTCAACGGCCGGCATGCCGCGCGAGCGGCGTCACGGGGGCGAGGTAGTCCGGGCGCACGAAGGTCCTCGGGACGCCCAGGGCGTCCTGGACGACCTCGATGAAGGCCTCGGCCTGGCGCACCAGGTCGTCGGCCTCCCGAGCCGGCAGGACCCGGTCGCCGCGCTCGACGGCCGCCCGCTGCCGGGCCGAGGCGGCGAAGAAGACCGCCCACTCGGTCAGCTCGGGGGCCAGCGTCGGCAGCACCTCCCACACGCTGCGTGGCCGGGACGAGCGCGCCGGGGTGGTCCGGGCGGCCAGCACCGCAGCGGCCGCCCGCAACCCGGCCAGGTGAGCCAGGACATAGCGCTCCCCCACCTGGTCGGCCTGGCTCGCATACAGCAGGCTCGCCTGGGCCCGGTCGAGCAACTCCATGACGGTCGCCGACGGCGGGACGTGCCGTCTGGGTCGCAACGGCGGGCTCGGCGTGGCCGGGTAGGGATGCGACGGTGCTGCGCTCATGTCCGGTTCTCCTTCGGTCGGCTCGTCATCGGTCGGTATGCCGCGATTCCTCGGTATGCCGCGCGCACTAGTCGCTCACCCGCAGCAGCAGCCAGCCATCTGGGTCGGGGTCGCCCGGGCTGGTCTCGTCACAGGCCAGGTCGAAGACGCCGGTGCGGGTGAGCCACCCCGGGCCGGCCTCGACCCGCCAGACGAGACGCTCGCGAGCAGCGACGGCGATGGCCGACCGGCAGTCGGTGTTCGAGCCAGTGTTTAAGGCAGGGCCCGATGCCGTCCTCGACGATGCCCCGGGCCCGATGAAGGTGGCCCTCGGGCGTGGGGTCGGCGTCGAGCACCTCCCGCCACCAGGCCCGACGCTCGCGCCAGTGGGCCAGGATCGCGCGGACGTGATAGCGACGGCCCGCCCACTCGAACCACGTCGGCGACGACGCGGCATACCCTCCCGGGCCGGGAGGCACCTGCTCGAGGTCGGCGAGCGAGTCAGGGGTCAGCCGCGACGCGGTCCCGACACGGACCGGCTCGGCATATCGGCGCACCACGACAAGACCCCTTCTTCGGCAGGTGAGAAACGTGCGGGTGAGAACGTGCGAGCGAAACACTGCGGACTCGACCCATCCACGGCTGTCAGGTCGGAAGCGGGCCCTCGACCCCAACGCCACTTCCGAACAGGTGTTCGAGAAACACTCTAACCTCCCCCACCGACAGCCTGTCAAGGCCGCCGCGAGCCGCCCCCTGACCACGCTCGTCGACTCGGCGCTGGCGGCCCACGACGTCGTCTGGGCGGCAGCCGGACACCCCCATGCCGTGTTTCCGACGACGTTCGCCGAATTGATCCGGATCAGCGCTGGGCGCGCGGCCACCGTCGCCTGACGGCGCAAATAAGTATCCGTACTGATGCCGACACTTGAGTCGGTCTGCGATAGTGAGCGTGCAACGAAGGGCACCGACGTCCGGCCGCGCATCAGGTCTGCAGGGGGTGACCTGAAGTGCGGCCGGGTCGTTATGTGCCTCCGGACCGTTATCAGTCCGTTGCCCGGGTTCGGGAAACCCCGGCCGCTGCACGACGTTGAACCCTCGGACGGAGCAGTTGACTCCGTCATCAGTGGGAGGGACACACACCACCATGGGTGCAGAGATTCTGCCCTGGGTCTTCACGTCGGGCTGGGCCAGCGGCATCAACGCGTATGCCGTCGTGCTCATCATGGGGTTGGCCGAGAAGTTCTGGCAGGTCCAAGGGATCCCGGACGCCCTCGGGCGCACCGACGTCCTCATCGGTGCCGGAGTGTTGTTCGTCATCGAGATGGTGGCAGACAAGATCCCCTACCTCGACTCAACGTGGGACTCGATCCACACCGTCGTGCGCCCCGCCGTCGGCGCGACCCTGGGCTACCTGCTGGGCAACGAGAGCGCCGACCTCAACGCCGCTTTCACTGCGGCGACCGGTGGCATCCTGGCCCTGCTGTCCCACCTGGTGAAGGCCGGGACCCGCGCCGCCGTCAACACCTCCCCCGAGCCGGCCAGCAACGTCGTCCTCTCGACCGCCGAAGACGTCACCGTGGCCGCCGTCGTGACCACGGCTTTCGCCAACCCGTGGCTGGCGGCCTCGATCGCCGGCCTGCTGCTCGTGGTCGGCATGGTGACGGTGTTGTTCCTGCTCAAACGGATCCGGCGGTTCCGGGCCCGCTACAACGCCTGGGGCGACCGCCTGGGCTCGAGCGAGCCCAAGGCCGACGGTTCGCTGCGAGACGCACCGGCCCGACGCGGCGATACCGCCCGTCTCCCCCAAGGCCCCGGAGCCGACTGACCGACTGGCCGGCTAAACCGACTGACCGACTACTGCGCGGCCTCCAGGCCGAGGTTCCCCCAGACCTGCAGGGTCGCCGTCGAGCGGTTCATCGTGATGAAGTGGATGCCCGGCGCGCCCTCGTCGAGCAGCCCTTGGGCCAACTCGGTGGCGATCTCCACTCCGACGGCCCGCACCGCGACCGGATCGTCGGCCACCCGCTCGAGACGCTCGGTCACCTCACGCGGCACCGGCTGACCGGACAACTGCGTCATCCGGGCCAGTTGGCGGACGTTGGTCACCGGCATAAGCCCCGGGATGATCGGCAGGTCACGGCCACGCGCCACCACCCGGTCACGCAGGTCGACATACGCCTCGCGCGTGAAGAAGAACTGGGTGATGGCGAAGTCGGCGCCCGCGTCGGCCTTGCGCACGAGCACGTCGGCGTCGTGGTCCAGGCTCGGGCTCTCGGGGTGCCGATCGGGGAATGCTGCCACTCCCACGGTGAACGGGCCGAGGGTGCGCAGCAGCGACACCAACTCATCAGCGTGATCGAGTCCGTCCGGGTGCCGCTCCCAGGTCTGGTCCAACCCGCCCTGCGGGTCGCCGCGCAGCGCCAGCACATTGCGCACGCCGACGTTGACGTAGTGCCCGATGATCGAGCGCAACTCCGCCACCGAGTGCCCGACACACGTGAGGTGCGCCATCGGCGTCAGCGTCGTCTCCTGGGCGATCCGGTCGGTCATCCGGATGGTCCGATCACGCCCCGATCCCCCGGCCCCATAGGTCACCGAGACGAATGTCGGGCGGGTCTTCTCCAGGTCGCGGATCGCCTCCCAGAGGGCGGCCTCCCCCGCGTCGTCCTTCGGCGGGAAGAACTCGAAGCTGATCGAGGGCCGACCTTGCGCGAGCGCGTCCGGGATCGAGCGCACGAGGTGCGCCGCGCGCGGGAGGACAGCCATGAGACCAGCCTACGAGCCGGTATGCCGCCCCCTCGGCGCCGTCCACGTCCCGGTACGACCGACAGTCGCCCACCCAGCTGTCCTGGGTCAGGACGCCCTGAGGGTATGCCGCCCGCCATCCGCGTCGGTCCAGGTGATCGAGCGCAGCTGCCCGGAACCGGAATCGTCCGTACCGGTGAGAGCGATGAGGACGAGCGTCACATCGGTGTCGTCGATCGTCATACCTCCCCAGGAGACTCCACCCGCGAACCGGGACGGCGTGTCCCCGGTGACGGTCACCGCTCGCGGAGGTGTCCCTCGGACAAGGGCGTAAGCCATGTCGAAGTCAGCCCCGTCGCCGAGGCGGAGTAACCCCGGGGACCCCGCGGGCAGGGTGAAGACGCCCCCGCCGAGGTCGAGGTCGCCCACGCGACGCTGGAGGCTCACGGCGACCGTGCCCGCCTCCAGGCGCACGGCATACCCAAAATCCCCGCCCTCGTTTCGGGCGGCACCCGCCCCCACACCGTCGATGTGCACGATCCCCGGGCTGAGATGACGGACCTCCCGCCCGCCGATGGTGTAGGTGAGGCCGGCGTACGGGGTCATCCCCGTGGGTGGCGGGGTGTGGCGCACCACGATGACCAGGCGCCCGTTCACGATGATCTGCCTGGCCTCACCCAGCCGTCGGACATCCGGGACGAGCGCGACGTCCACAGAGCCGGGGTCCGGGTGATCCGCTTCGGGGATCAGCACGAGGACCTCGTGAGCCCCAGCGCTCCCCGGCGGCGGACCCCACTGCAGCACGGCGGGAGCGACCGAGCCGATGACGTTCAACGCTGTGGAGACCTCACCGCTTTCCACCCGGACACCGAACCGCTCGTCCTGAACGAAGATCTCCTCGGACGTCGTCGGGGCAACGGTGGACACCGGCACCGTGGCCGGCTGCTGCGACAACCGCGTGCCAGAGCCTCCGGTCAGAGCCCAGCTGCCAACGACCGCGACCGCCGCAGCAGCCGCGGCTCCCAACACCTGCCAACGCCGCCGCCGACTCAGCGTGCGGGCCCCCTCGGCGACGATCTCGCTCACCTCCAGGGGCAGGTATGCCGCGTCCGCCCGATCCACGGCCTCACGCAGCCCTACCCGCAGGAGGTCTTCGAGGTCGGCGTCCGTGGGTGAGTTGGAGGGCGCATTGCTGGGGTGGCTCATCGGATCTCTCCTTCCTGGACGACCAACTGGGCTCGCAGCGCTGCCAAAGCTCGGGATGCGCTGGACTTCACCGTGCCGACGGAGATTCCCAGGGTGTCGGCGACGGTGTCTTCGGAGAGGTCGCAGTAGTAACGCAGGACCACGACCCGCCGCTGTTGCTCGGGGAGCCCGCGCAGCAGCCGCACGACCTCGTCCCGATCGTCCGAGGTCGCGGTGTCGCTGCGGTCGGCCGATCGGGTGTCCACTTCCGCGACCGGCACCTCGCGGCGCGTTCGCCGCCACCGATCGGTTCGTTCGTTGGCCAGGATCCGCCGGCAGTAGGCCATGGCCGACTCACTGCGGATCTGCGGCCACCGGACGTAGGCCTTGACCAGCGTGGCCTGGACCAACTCGTGGGCCGCTTCGGACGAACCGGTCAGCAACCAGGCGGTTCGCAGTAGCCCGGGCGAGGCGACCTCGACGAACTGCGCGAACGAGGCGTCCCGCTCCCTGTCCTGCGGTGTCACGGCTCCCCCTTGTTGTTGCCTTCACCCTCCTCTACGGAGCACAAGCCCAGAAGGTTGCCTCGGTCCTGACCCGGTGTGAGGGCACCGTAGGCTGGGGCGACCTGTTCGCGCGCGGCATACGACATGCCGCCTGCTCCTGGAAGGCGCCCGGTGACCAACCCCCTGGACCGCGAGTCGCTGCGCTCGCGGGTGCAGTCGGCTCTCGAGGCGGAGCTGGACCACCAGGAGCAGGTCCTCGCCGAGCTCGACGAAGACCTCACCCCCCTGGTCGCACCGGTCCGCTCGCTGCTGGCGGGAGGCAAACGACTGCGAGCCGCCTTCGCCTATTGGGGCTACCGCGCCGCGGGTGGCGCCGACTCCGACTCGCTCGTGCGGTTCGCCAGCTCGATGGAGTTGTTCCAGGCGGCCGCGCTGCTGCACGACGACGTCATGGACGGCAGCGACACCCGCAGAGGTATGCCGTCCGCTCACCGCGCCGTCGCGGCCATCCACGCCCAGCACGCCTGGTCGGGCAATGCCGATCGCTTCGGTGAGGCGACCGCCATCCTCGCCGGCGATCTGTGTCTGCAGTGGACCGACGAGGTCTACTCCACGAGCGGGCTGCCTGCCGAGCACCTTGCCAGGGGCCGAGCGACCTTCGACCGGATGCGCACCCAGCTCATGGGTGGCCAGTTCCTCGACATGCTCGAATCGGTGCGGACTTGGGAGGGTCGCTCAACGGATGAGCGAATTGCCGCTGCCCGCAAGGTGATCCGATTCAAGAGTGCGAAATACACCATCGAGCAACCGTTGCTCATCGGTGCTCTGGCCGGAGGTGTGGATCCGGCGGCCGTGCCTGGGCTCTCCGGTTATGGGCTGGCGCTCGGTGAGGCGTTCCAGTTGCGCGACGACCTGCTTGGCGTGTTCGGCGACCCCGAGCAGACCGGCAAGCCGGCCGGTGACGACGTGCGCGAGGGCAAGCGGACCGTGCTGATCGCCTACACGCTGGACGTGGCCGATGCGGGGCAGCGAGCCGAGTTGACCCGATCCTTCGGGCGGGCCGACGTGGACGTCGCCGGGATCGAGAGCGTGCGAGGCATCATTCGGGCGACGGGCGCCGTCGAGCGCGTGGAGTCGGATATCACCCGGCTCACCCACGCCGCGACCCACGCGCTGGGTGAGCCCGCGGCATACCTGCAGCCCGAGGCCAGCACCGTCCTGGGCGAGTTGGTCGCGTTGGCGACCGACCGGGTCACCTGACCTGCACGGGCACTATTGGCACGGCGCGGCGCGGCGCACTCATGGCGTGCGTTGCCGATGCTGACGCAATCTCACCAAGATTGCGTCGGGACACGCAGCGGTGCCTCGCATCGATCAGAAGGCCAACGCCTGAGCGCGTCGCCTGACCTCGGTCTTGAAACCGGCTGAGAGGGCTGCCAGTGGGGTGCTGCCGCCAGGCAGGCTGGTGTCGACGCTGTGCAACCACCGGATGATCTCGACGTCGCTCATGCCACCATCGGCCAGGACCGTGAAGGTCCCCTTGAGCTCGGGTCGTGGCCCATCGGGGCCGAGGAAATCCGTCGGGACGGCGAGGGCGCGGTTGGGTCCCACCCGGTGGGTGAGCAACTCGCGGTCGGCCAGGAACCGGCGGACGCGGGACAGCGCCACGCCATAGCGCTCCGCGATGTCGGGTAGGTAGGACCAGTCACCGACGAGGGTCTCCAAGGCGCGCGGGTCGTCGGAATCGTCGTCGGCTTCGGACGCGAGTTGAGGTTCGGCCACGCCCCCAGCCTGCCAGAAGCGGCCGCGCTCCGACCACCGTCACGGCGCACGATCGCCTCGGGAGTCACATCCGGCACTCCCGTCACAGTGCGCGCCTGCCGGGGCGCACGGCATACCCCACGTAAACTCCACCCGTGACGTCTGGGCCGGGCCTGCACGCCGACGAGCGTGTGCTCGGCGGGCGCTACCGGCTGCTCTCGCGGATCGCCGACGGGGGTATGGCCACCGTCTACCTGGCCATCGACGAACGGCTCGGGCGGCGGGTCGCGGTCAAGGTGCTGCGCGCCGACCTGGCACGCGATGAGGGGTTCGTCGGACGCTTCCAACGCGAGGCTCGGCTGGCCGCGGGCCTGTCCCATCCCAACATCGTCGCGGTCCACGACTTCCACGAGTCGTCCGGGGTCCCTGGCGAGGAGCTCTACCTCGTCATGGAGTACGTCGACGGCCGGACCCTGCGGGAAAAGCTCGTCGATGGCGGTGCCATGTCGGTCCGGCAGGCCACACACATCATCACGGCCGTTCTCGCCGCCCTCGATGAAGCGCACCGCGCCGACCTGGTCCATCGCGACGTCAAGCCCGAGAACGTCCTGGTGCGCGACGACGGCACCATCAAGGTCACCGACTTCGGGCTAGCGCGCGCGGTCACGTCCAGCACGCGCACCAGCACGACCGGCATCCTCATGGGCACCGTCTCCTACCTCGCGCCCGAACAGGTCGATGGAGATCGCGCCGACGCCCGCAGCGATGTGTATGCCGCGGGCCTCATGCTCTACGAACTGCTCACCGGGCAGCGGGCCTTCCAGGGCGAGAACCCCGCCCATGTGATGTACCAACACGTCCACGGCGAGGTGCCGCTGGCCTCCGACCGGGTGAGCACCGTGCCGTTGGAACTCGACCAGGTCATCGCCAGGGCGACCGCACGCTCCCCGGACGACCGGCCCGACACCGCCGGAGACCTCATCCAGGTGCTCCGCGACGCGATCCGACAACTGTCCGACGACGAGTTCGACGCGGCGCCGGTCTTCCTCGCCGGGATGGCGCCGGGGACCCAACCGGTCGCTCGCACCGCCAGCCCGACAAAGACACTGGACGCTGACCTCGTTGGCGCAGAAGGCGATCCGAGCCCCACCGAGCGTTTCGCGGCGGTCGAACTCGGCGCCACCCAACGACTGAGGACGATCGAGCTCGACGAGGGCGGCGACGGCACGGGCGAGGTGTCAGCACCGGCCGGCGAGCCGGTCAAGCAGAAGCGACGGCGGCGGATCTGGCCCTGGCTGTTGACCCTCCTGCTGCTCGTCGGCGGCGGTGTCGGTGGCTGGTGGTGGTTCGACGGCACCGGCCCCGGCTCGCTGCGGATCGTGCCGACCCTGGTCCATCTCTCGCTCGCCGATGCCGAGAAGGCGCTCGCGAGGGTCGACCTGCGCTCAGCAACGACCGAGGCCTTCAGCGAAACCGAGCCCAAGGGCCAGGTCATCTCCGCCGACCCGAAGCCCGGAGCCGAGGTGTCCAAGCGCTCCACCGTCGCCCTCGTGGTCTCCAAGGGCCAGGAGCGGTATGCCGTGCCCACCCTCACCGCCGTTGCTCGCGGCGACGTCGAGCGGCTGCTCAAGGAACGCTCCCTCGCCCTCGGGACGGTCACCGAAGACTTCAGCGAGACCGTGGCCAAGGACGTGGTCATCAGTCAGGACCCGCCTCCCGACACACTGGCCAAGCGAGACACCCCCGTCAACGTCGTCATCAGCAAGGGTCGAGCGCCGATCCCCGTGCCCAACGTCGTCAACAAGACGGCTGACGAGGCACAGAAGGCACTCGAGGCGCTCGGCCTCAAGGTGGTCCGAGGCGACCCGGTCAACAGCGAGACGGTCGCGTCCGGGGCCGTCGTCTCGCAGACCCCGGCCACGGGCACGCTCTTCAAGGGCGACGCGGTGACGATCATCCCGTCCAAGGGCCCGGTGCTCGTCCAGGTGCCCGACGTCACCCTCAAGAAGGTCAATGACGCCACCAAGATCCTCAAGGATCTCGGCCTGGAGGTGAAGGTCTCCCAAATCTTCGGCGGGGTGCTCAAGACTGTTCGCTTCCAGGACCCGGCCGCCGGCACCATGGTGCGACGCGGCACGGTCATCACGTTGACCGTTATCTGACAGCGCGGCATACCTCATGGCCATGTCCCCTGCCCGCGCCCGGACCGTCGCGACGATCCTGCTGGTGACGCTCACCGCGGTGTGGGGATCGACGTTCTTCCTCATCCGCGACCTCGTGCAGACGGTGCCGCCGGCCGACTTCCTCGCGGTGCGATTCACCCTCGCCGCGGTGCTCATGGTCGTCATCTTCTGGCGCCAACTGCGCGGGCTTTCTCGACGCGACTGGCTGGTCTCGGCCGCGCTGGGGTCGCTGTATGGCTTCGCCCAGATCCTCCAAACGATCGGGCTGGCCCACACCGACGCCTCGGTGTCGGGGTTCGTCACCGGCACCTATGTCGTGCTCACACCCGTCTTCACCGCGCTGCTCCTGCGTGAGCGCGTCCCCGCCAGCACCTGGTATGCCGTGCTCCTCGCCACCGCGGGCCTGGCCCTGTTGTCGCTCAACGGGTTCTCGGTCGGTCTCGGGGAAGGGCTGACTCTTGGGGCTGCGGCGCTCTACGCCCTGCACATCGTCGGGCTCGGTCGCCTGTCGACCCCCGACCGAGCCACCGGGATGTCGGCCGTGCAGATGATCGCCATCGCGGTGATCTGTGTCGTGGCGGCTGTCCCCGACGGCATGGTCTGGCCGAGCGGCGTCGGTCAATGGGGGTCCGTCGTCTATATGGCGACGGCCGCTGGGGTGCTGGCACTGTGGGCCCAGACGTGGGGGCAGGCGCACATGTCGGCCACCCGGGCGGCGATCGTCATGACCCTGGAGCCGGTGTTTGCGGCCGGGTTCGCCGTCGCGTTCGGCGGCGAGGTGCTCACCTGGCGGATGCTCGTCGGTGGCGCGCTCGTGCTGACCGCGATGTACACCGTCGAGCTCATCGGGCGCCGCCCTGATGCCCCCAACCGCCCGGCCGAAGCCCTGCACCACGAGGTGTGATGACGCCCGCCGAGGATGGTTCGATCACACCAAACTTTCTGCGAGCCCGCCCGGGCCCACACACCGTCACGCGAGACGACGACGAGGACGCCTGGGTTCACCACCTCATCACGAAGCTCTCGTCACACGGCGACAAAACGACGAACCGCCCTGCTGGTCGCGAAGCCCCCCCGGCGAGTGTGAGGGATTCGGGCGCATCCTGGTCTGCTGGTCGCGAAACCCCCGGCGAGTGTGAGGGATTCGGGCCGGGGGCCAGGCTGCGGCCCATTGCTGGTGACGCTCGATCAGGGCGTCGGCCGAGCCCTCAGCAGAGTGGTGACGACATCGATCGCGTAGTCCGTGGCCGCATCGTCGACGTCGAGGTGCCACGCGAGGCGCAACGCCTCTGGCCCCGCGGCATACCCGCGGACACCCTTCGCGGCAACAGCGGCGACGAGCTCTGCCGGCGACCATCCGGTGTCGGTCGTGGTGAGCACGACGATGTTGGTCTCGACCGTCTCGGGGTCGACACACCCCGGAGCGGCATCGGCGAAGGCGCGTGCCGCTCGCTGGGCGCGGGCGTGATCGTCGGCCAACCGCTCGACGTGGTGGTCGAGCGCATAAAGGCCGGCCGCGGCCAAGATGCCGACCTGGCGCATCCCGCCGCCAAAGCGCTTGCGCCAGATGCGGGCCTCGGCGATCGCGTCGGCCGAGCCGACGAGGAGTGACCCCACCGGCGCCCCCAACCCCTTGGAGAGGCAGACCGAGACGGTGTCGAAGTGCGCGGCATACTCCGCGAGCGCGACACCCGACGCGACGTGCGCGTTCCACAGTCGCGCCCCGTCCAGGTGCATGGCGACGCCGCGCGGGCGGGTGGCCGCTCGGACCTGACGGATCGCCCACAGCGGTTGGACGGTGCCTCCGCCGAAGTTGTGGGTGTTCTCGACGACAACGAGCGACGTGCACACCTGGTAGGGCCCGACGCCCGTCTGCAGCAAGGCGATCGGGTCGGGCGGGTCGAGCAGACCCCGAGGTGCCGTCCAGGTGCGCGAGGTGATGCCCGAGAAAGCCGCCGCGGCGCCGAGCTCGGCCCGGACAACATGGGCGAGGCTGTCGCAGAGCAGTTCCTCACCAGGCCGCACGTGTAGTCGCAGCCCCAACTGGTTGGCCATCGAGCCGGACGGTGTGAACAGCGCGGCTTCGTGGCCCAGCAACCCGGCGACGCGCTCCTGCAGGGCCTGGACGGTCGGGTCTTCGCCGAATACGTCATCACCGACCTCCGCGCGGGCCATCGCCTGACGCATCGCCGGCGTGGGTCGAGTGACCGTGTCGGACAACAGGTCGGCGCGCCACAGAGTCACAGGACTGATCTCCTTCAGATCATCGACGGTATGCCGCGCGGCTCAGGACGGTACGTCCCCAGACAGCATCTCGGCGGCGAGGAAGGCCAACTCCAGGCTCTGGCGGTGGTTGAGGCGTGGGTCGCAGACCGTCTCGTAACGCTTCTCCAGGTCGGCGTCAAGGATCTTCGTGGAGCCGCCGATGCACTCGGTGACGTCGTTGCCGGTGAGCTCGACGTGCAAGCCGCCCGGCACCGTGCCCAACTCCTTGTGGACCGCGAAGAAGCCGCGCACCTCTTCGACGATGTCGTCGAAGTTACGGGTCTTGTAGCCGCCCTGGGACTCGAAGGTGTTGCCGTGCATCGGGTCGCAGATCCAGGTGACGGTTGCGCCGGACCCGTGGACCCGCTCGATGAGGGCGGGCAGGGCCTCGGTGACGCGGCTGGCGCCCATCCGGGTGATGAGGCTCAGCCGGCCCGGCTCCCGCTGCGGGTCGAGCCGGTCGATGAGCCGCAGCACGTCGTCCGGGTCGGCCTTGGCCGACAGCTTGACGCCGATGGGGTTGCGGACCCTGGCGAGGAAGTCGACGTGGGCACCCTCGAGCTCCCGGGTGCGCTCGCCGAGCCAGATGAAGTGGGCCGAGGTGTCGTAGGCCTGCCCCGTGCGCGAGTCGATCCGCGTCAGGGGGCGCTCGTAGTCCAGCAGCAGCGCTTCGTGGGCGGCGAAGAACTCGGTCGTGCGCATCGCGTCGAAGTCGGCGCCACAGGCGGACATGAACTTCATCGCCTTGCCGATGTCGTGGGCCAGCCGCTCGTAACGGGCGTTGGCGGCGTTCTCGACGAAGCCCGTGTTCCAGTCATGGACGCGCCTCAGATCGGCGAAACCGCCTGTGGTGAAAGCCCGGACGAGGTTGAGGGTCGCTGAGGCGCGGTGGTATGCCGTGACCAACCGTTGCGGGTCGGGGATCCGGGCCACCGGGTCGAACGCGAAGTCGTTGACCATGTCGCCGCGGTAGGCCGGCATGGTCTGCCCGGCCCGGGTCTCGGTGTCGGCGCTGCGCGGCTTGGCGTACTGACCGGCCATCCGGCCGACCTTGACCACCGGCACCGAGGCGCCGTAGGTGAGCACGGCGGCCATCTGCAGCACCGTCTTGATCCGGTCGCGGATGTTGTTGGCCGTCGCCCCCGCGAACGTCTCAGCACAGTCGCCGCCCATGAGGACGAACGCCTCGCCGCGGGCGGTCGCCGCCATCCGCTCGCGCATGACGTCGCACTCCCCCGCAAACACCAGGGGCGGGTATTGCGCGAGTTCGGCGACCGCGACCGCCAAAGCCCCCTGGTCAGGCCAGGTGGGTTGTTGTCCGGCGGTGCGTTCTGCCGCGGCTGCCGCGAGCTGCCCGTGCAAGTCGTCGTTGGGGTTCGTGCTCACTGGGACAGCGTAGTTGCGTCCCAGTCCGTGGGATGCGCACGGTCCGGATATCGATCATCCTGTGCCTGACGACAGGCAGGATTTCGGGCCGGGTTTTCCGCTCAGGCACTTCCCTTGCAGGGCGCTGCTCAGGTCTAGGTTTGGCGTCATGACATTCTCGATCGTGGCCGGCGGGGGCACGGCATACGGAGTGGCGGTGGCGAGCAAGTTCCTCGCGGTGGGGTCCGTAGTTCCCGCCGCGGTCCCCGGAATCGGCGCCGTGGCGACCCAGTCCTTCGCCAAGGTGTCCTACAAGGCCGATTCGCTGGCGCTCTTGCGCGCTGGAGCGAGCGCGAGCGACGTCGTCGCCCGGATCACCGACGCCGACCCCCTGCGCGAGACCCGTCAGGTCGGCGTCGTCGGGGACGGCGGCGCAGCGACGTTCACCGGCGCCGACTGCTCGGACTGGGCCGGCGGAGCGACCGGCGGGAACGACACCGACGGCTGGTATGCCGTGCAAGGCAACATCCTCGTCGGCCCGCAGGTCGTCCAGGCGATGGAGCAGGCCTGGCTCGCAAGCACCAACCTGCCGTTGTCGCGTCGCCTCCTGGCCGCCCTCCTCGCCGGTGACGCGGCGGGTGGCGATCGACGTGGGCGCCAGAGCGCCGCGCTCTATGTGGTGGACGAATCGGCGGGATACGACGGCAGTGGGATCGTGGTGGACCTGCGGGTCGACGAGCACGACGACGCGGCTTCGGAGTTGGCCAGGCTCGTCGAGCTCAACGACCTGTATTTCGGGTCCCCCGAGGATGTCCAACCCCTGCAGGGACCGTTGGCGGACGAGGTGCGCGAGCGGCTGGGGAAGTTGGGGTATCGCGGCGAATTGGACGCCGCCCTCGGGGAATGGGCCGGGGTCGAGAACTACGAGATGCGCCTGACCCCTGACGGCATCGACGCGCGCGTGCTCGCCCAGTTGCGGGCAGCGACCGGGGGCTGAGGACCAGGCGCGCCGAACGGCATACCCGTGATAGGAACGTGTCATGGCAACCACGGCCCTGCGCGGCACCCCCGTCTCCACTTCCGGCGAACTGCCCGATGTCGGCGACCACGCTCCCGAGTTCACGCTGACCAGCACCTCGCTGGCCGACGTCTCCTCCGAGGGCCTGGTGGGCTCGCGGGTGGTTCTCAACATCTTCCCGAGCGTCGACACGGGGGTGTGCGCCGCGAGCGTGCGCCGCTTCAACGAGCTCGCTGGATCACTGGACAACACGACGGTGGTCAACGTGTCACTCGACCTACCGTTCGCTCTGAGCCGGTTCTGCGGCGCTGAGGGCATCGAGAACGTCACGTCCGCATCGGCCTTCCGCAGCACGTTCGGCGACGACTACGGCGTGCGGATGGTCGACGGCGGCCTGCGTGGGCTGTTCGCCCGTTCGATCGTCGTTCTCGACACCGACGGGACGGTCCTGCACACGCAGGTCGTTCCCGAGATCGCCCAAGAGCCCGACTACGACGCAGCGATCAACGCGCTGTCCTGATCTGGTGAGCGGTCGGGCCGCATCGGTCCGACCGCCTGCTCGACCGACCGCCCGCGTGTGTCGGCGTGCGCGTCGGCAGCGATCACTCGTGCAGGCCGCGCTCGATCGCGTAGCGGACCAGTTCGACCCGGTTGTGCATCTGCAGCTTGGCCAGGGTGTTCTGGACGTGGTTCTGCACCGTGCGATGCGAGATGAACAACTGAGCTGCGATCTGCTTGTAGGACAACCCGGTCGCCACCAGGCGCAGCACCTCGGTCTCGCGTTCGGTCAACTCGGGAGCCGCTGGCACGTCGCCCTCGGCGGGCGGAGGTTGCTGTCCGAGGCGACGGAACTCGCCAAGCACCAGCCCGGCCAGCCCCGCCGTGAAGACGGCGCGACCTTCGGCGGTGCGGCGCACGGCTTCGAGGAACTCCTCCCGGCTGGCTGATTTGACGAGATAACCGGTCGCGCCCGCCTTGATCGTCGAGAGCACGTCCTCGGGCTCGCCGCTCACCGACAGCACGAGGATCCGGGCGGGCGACCCAGCGGCGGCTAACTCGGCGCAGACGGCCGACCCTCGCATGCCGGGCATGTTGAGGTCCAGGACCAGCACATCTGGTGCCGTCGCCAGGGTCCGAGAGACGGCTGACGGTCCGTCGGCCGCCGTGCCCACCACGCTGAAGCCGGCATCGACGAGGTCACGCGCCACCGCATCACGCCACATCGGGTGATCGTCGGCGACGACCACGCGCAACGGCCGATCGGCGAGGCCGCTGCCCAGATCGCCGTCGGCGCCGGCGAGCGGGTCGACCCCGTCCGGGCCCGGCTGCCTCGGGTTGTTCGCTTGTCCCTTCATCAGGTGGCCGCCCTCCCCTTGGGAATCCACATCTCGACCATGGTGCCGCCGCCCGGGCTGGTCAGGTAACGGGCTCGTCCGCCGAGGTCCTCGATCCGCCCCTTGATTGAGGACGACACGCCCAGTCGCCCGCTCTGGGCCGCCTCGGCGATCCGGTCCTGGGAGACCCCCGGGCCGTCGTCGCGCACCGTGACGACGACGTCAGCTCCGAGATCGTCGACGACCACCCACGCCTGTGCTTGGGGGCCGGCATGTTTGCGGACGTTGTCCAAGGCGGCCTCGACGGCGGCGACGACTTCCTGGGCCTTGGCGGAGTCCAGCTCGACCGGCTCGGCGCTGGCGACGAGCGTGGCGGACTCGGTGACCGCGGCATCCAGGGCGCGGCGCAGGTCGACCGGCCCCGCGATGGCGACCTCCAACTCGGGCAACGGCATCCCGATGACCAGCGCCCGCAGCCGAAGTTCCTGCTCGGCAGCGATCATCCCCAAGCGGGCGCTCTCGCCACCGATGTCCCGGCCACGACGATGGATGAACGCCAACGCCTGCAACACCCCATCGTGGACGACGCGGGCCAACCGATCCCGTTCGGCGACCTCGGCCTGTCGGGCCAGTGCGCGACGCAGTTCGGCCTGCTCGGTGCGCGCCACGTCGGCGCCGAAACCCAGGCAGGTCCCGAGCATGACGATGAGGCCGGCGTTCGACAACGGTTCGGAATCGAACTGCCCCACCTGCGCGATCATCACGGCCGTGATGACGAGGGAGGCGATCAACCCGCCCCGCCAGCCGAGGATGAGGGCGATCGCCACGACGGGGACGTTCTGCCAGACGCCCGGGATCGTCGTGTCACCGGTCGTGGCCGACAGCGGGGTGTCGAACCACCGCGTCGACATCACGGCGGCCGAGGCGAGCACCATTTCCATCACGTGGATGCGCAGGTCGCGGCGGCGCGAGACATACATGTATGCCGTCCACACCGAAAGCACGCCGATCACCATGAGCGCGAGGTCCAGTCGAGCCATCTCGGCATGCCGGACCCAGATGCTCCACAGGGCATACACGAGGGCAAGCACCCGGAAGACGCGCAAGGCTCCCCAGAGGGCGCTGAGGACGAGCGAGTCGTCGTCCGTCGCCGGTGTGCTCTGGGGGGTCATGGTGCGAAACTACCGCGCGACAGGCTCAGCTGGCCCGAAGGCGACCCTGCTCATCCGAACTCGGGCCGTCGTCGTCCACCGAACCCGTCGATGTAGCGGAGTCGGGGGCCTCGACTGCTTCGTGGGTCTCCAACGGTTCCTGAGGATGAGTTGCCCTGGTCTTGGCCGACTCGGTGACGGCGCGAGCCGCTTCGGTGGCAGCCTTTGCGGCCTCCGCCGCGGTCTTCTGGATCTCCTGGGCCGTCTTCTGGATCTCCTGCGCCTTGGCCACGGCCGTCTGCACGGTGTCCTTGAGGACGTTCTTCTTCAGCGACGTCGCATAAACGTCGACGTACTCCTGGCCGGACAACAGCATGAGCTCGTACATGATCTCGTCGGTGATCGATCGCAGCACGAACCGGTCGTTCTCCATGCCTTCGTAGCGGCTGAAATCCAGCGGTGCCCCGATCCGGACCCCGATCCGCATGATTTTCGGCAGTTTCTGCCCGGTGGGCTGCGCCTTGTCGGTGCCGATCATCGCCACCGGAATGACGGGGCAACCCGCCTCCAGCGCCATTCGGGCGATGCCGGTCTTGCCCTTGTAGAGCCGTCCGTCAGGTGAGCGGGTGCCCTCGGGGTAGATGCCGAAGAGTTCGTCCCGGCGCAGCACCTTGAGCCCCGAACTGATCGCCGCCTCGCTGGCCCGGCCCCCCGACCGGTCGATCGGGATCTGGCCGACGCCCTTGAAGAACCACGCGGTCAGACGACCCTTGACGCCCGAACCGGTGAAGTACTCCATCTTGGCCGGGAAGGTGATCCGCCTCGACATGACGATGGGCAGGAAGATCGAGTCGGAGAAGGACAGGTGGTTGCTGGCCAGGATCGCCGCCCCGCGCTCGGGGATATGCTCCGCGCCCTCGACCCACGGCCGGAACAACAGCTTGAGGATCGGGCCCAGCACGACCGTCTTGAGGAACCAGTAGAACACCGCGGGAGCCCTTCCTGTGTGGCCTGCAGCACTCTAGAGCACCGGTGGCCCGGCCGGAGAGCCCCACTGGCCCCGCAGGCGTGGTTCGAGTCTGCCGGAGCGTGCCGGGGACTGATACTAGGTGGGTGAACGACGAGGATGCCCTCGAGGCGGACGACCAAGGCAGATCCGAGCCCGCGGGCGGCCCTGAGGAGACTTCTGCGACGGCGCTCCCCCCGTTGAACGAGATCGACGCCGCCTTCGCCTCCATCGTCGCGCATTGGGACGACCCGACACCTGAGCCGCTCGCTGACCGCGCCGCTGACGACGCCGCTGGCGACGCGGCGGACCTCACCGCACCCGCACCCCTCGCCCCGGCACCCCTCCCCCCGGCATACCCCGCCACCGCACACGTCGCCGCGCCCGTGGGCGACGCCCCGGACGCCACCACTGATCACTTTTCGGCCGCAGAGGACGCCGATGAGGAGCGGCTCTTCGGCTGGCGGGGCCACACCCCGCCTCCGGAGGACGAGCACTTCCAACCGCCGCCGCCGAACCTGCCGCCGGTGCACGACGCGACCTACTGGCTCGCGGTCGCCGGGATGACCCTCGGCCCGCTGCTCGTCATCTGGGCGGCAATGGTGTCGCGAAACCCTGACCCGGGGTGGTGGGTGCTCACGGGCATCGTGTTGACGGTGGCCGGCTTCGGCTTGATGGTTCTGCGTGGGTCAGGCGAGCGCGATCCGGACGACAACGGCGCCCAGGTCTAGCTGGACAGCCCACCCACCGATCCGCGCCGCGACGTCAGTCGGTATGCCGCCTGCGCCACCACTTGACGCGCCGCGCACCCGGGTGCGAGGTTGCCTCAGCCGACTCGGCGGACGTGACCACCTCACGCGTCCCGCCATCGGCAGACGGCGCACTGGCCTCGGCGAGCACCTCCGGCTGTGCTTCAGCCCTCGCCAGATCGGCGGCACCGATCACCCCGGCGTCGTTGCCCAATTGGGCGGCGACGATCTTTGCCTCCGGCCGATAGCCACGGCCGGTGAGTTGGCGCCGATAGGTCTCCCGAGCAGGGCCGAGGAGCAACTCCCCTGCCGCGCTGACGCCGCCGCCAATGACGAACACCCCAGGGTCGAAGGCAGCCGCCAGGTTGGCGATCCCGACTCCCAGCCAGCGGCCTACGTCGGCGAGCAACTCGATCGCCGTGCGATCACCGGCCTGGGCGGCCTCTGTGACCAGAGGCCCGGTGAGCAGCGCCGGGTCTCCTCCGACGCGGGCACGCAGGTCGTCGGCCACGGGAGAGTTCGCGAGCAGCAGCGTTCGGGCCTCGCGGACGAGGGCGTTCCCGCTGGAGTACTGCTCCCAGCACCCCCGGTTGCCGCATTCGCAGCGCAGCCCGTCAGGAACGACCTGCATGTGGCCGAACTCGCCCGCGATGCCGAACCGGCCCCGTTCGACCCGGCCGCCGAGCACGATCCCGCCACCGATACCGGTCCCGAGGTTGACCATGACCAGATGGCTCTCCCCCCGGCCGGCGCCGAACCGCCACTCGGCCCAACTGGAGGCATTGGCATCGTTGTCGACCGTGATGGGCAGCCCGATCCGGTCGAACAGGGCGTCGCGCAGCGGCTCCTGACGCCAGGACAGGTGCGGCGCGAAGACGACGGTGGCGCGATCAGCCCCGACGAACCCGGCGGCTCCGATCCCGACGGCGCTCACCTGGCCCGGGCCCACCTGGGCGATGAGGTCTTCGACGACACCGACGATGGTGTTCTCGACGACCTCCGGCGAGGTCGATCGGTGAGGGGTGTCAGCGCGCGCCTTCGCGAGGATCACGCCATCGACGTCGACCACGCCTCCGGCCACCTTGGTGCCACCGATGTCGATCCCGATCGTGTATGCCGCGCTCACACCGGCTCCTGGGGTTGCTCGCCGCCCGTCGGCGCGGGCGGAGGGGTCTCGGTCCGGCGGTTGGCCGCGAAGCCACGCAGCCCCTCGCTGACCAGGTCGACGACATCGGCGATCTTGTCCAGTGTCTCAGGACTGATCGCCTTGACAACATTGAGGACCCGGCAGATCGGGCAGATGCGGCATACCGAGTCCCCGGATGACGCGGCATGCGGGTCGTGCCCACACTCGGGACAGGCGTGGGCTGTCGGTGTCTCCCCCGCGGCCCGGGATCCGGCGGCGAGAAGGTGCGCCTCCGGCATACCGGCGGCGAACACCCCCAACAAGCGCGCGGCTTCCTCGGCGACCGAGCCGACCCGGTCGCTCCCCTCGACCGACACAATCAGCCCTCGACGCGCTTCTTGAGCTCCTTGAGCGCTGCATCGACGATCTGCTGCTCGGCCTTGCGCTTGAGCATCCCCAGCATGGGGATGTTGAGGTCGACGGCCAAGCGGTAGGTCACCTTGCTGCCGGCCTTGTCGCGGGCGATGGTGTAGGACCCGTTCATCGCCTTGAGCACCGTGGCCCGGACCAGGCTCCACGAGACGACCCCCGTGCCGTCATCGGAGATGTCCCACTCATAGTCCAGCGTGTAGGTGTCCTTGAGGACGCCTGCGTCGAGGGTGTACTCCACGCGATCGGCCCAACCGTCACCCTCCTCGGAGAGCACGGACACCCGCTTCACCTCGGCCGCCCACTCGGGATACGCCTCGAAGTCGGCGATGACGTCCAGGACGACACCGGGCTTGGCGTCCACGTGGATGGAAGACTCGGTGCGTTCGGCCATGGCAGGTAGGTTATCGCCCCCGAGAGCCCCCGGATCGCCGCGTCCGGGACGGTCCGCCCGAGATCACCCGGCTGCGAGGGTGACGAGCTCGGACTGCCAGCCCGCCAAAAACTGGGACATGCTCTGCCCAAGCACCTCGGTCAGCGCGGCTGCGGGGTCGACCGGTCCTGCCGGGCTGCTCGACGCGCCGGGGACCCCGCCGACCCGCCGCACCAGCCCGACCAACCCGTCGGGCCCGGCGAGGGTCGCGATTCGCGAGGCGGCCAGCCAACTCTCCTGGTATGCCGCCGCTGGGTCGCCCGCCGTCCCGGCGAAATCGGTCGGGGTCGGCAACGTCGCCGGTGGACCGGACGCCCGGACCTGGGACAGGAGCCGGGCCGCCACCACGGTGACGTCCATCCCTTCGTCGCGGAAGGCCACCCACTCGGCGAAACCCTCCGAGAGCCACAGGGGCAGGTCGTGCAAGGTCCCGGCACGCACGGAGACATGGGTCAACTCGTGGGTGAGCACGACGCGGCGCCCCGCCGGTGTCAGTCGGCCCATGCCCTGAGGATCCAGGACAACCCGGTCGGCCACTGCGGTCGCGCTCGGCTCCCGAGGTCCATGCGTGGTGGCCGCGACCTGACCGGCCAGGGGCGACTGTTCGCTCGACGGTGCGCCGTTGCCCAGCAGCAGCGCTGCCTGATCGGTCGTCGCGGGCACGACGACGACTGCGGGGAAGGCTCTCCCCAGTGCGGCCGCCACCCGGTCCTGCCCGACCTCGACCTCGGCGAGCCGGTCGCGAAGCACATCCTGCGCAACTGGGCCGGCCACCAGTGCCCGCTCGCTGCGAACGACCTGAAGGGGCGAGAGGTCGAACACTTCCCACCGGTCGGCGGGGCCGACCCAGCGCTGGATGAGCCACTGACCGGCGACCTGGGTGAGCGTGACCGTGCGTGCGACCCACCGAACCCCCCGGTCGAACCCGGGAATGGCATATCCCAGCCGCATCGACCCGGTCCACGTCTGTGTTGTCAACGTCTGTGCGTGCTGTGACTCCTCGGCTGCCGGGGCGGCCGAGGTGGCCTGGGTGGCCGACCTGCGGACCTCGGAAACGATCACCTCACGCACGCCCAAGGCCACCAACCCTGCGTATGCCGCCTCCTCAGCCGATCCGTCCGGCCCCTGCGGGTCGGCGATCGTCGCAAGCCAGGCCGTTCGATCGCCTGTCTCCAACGCCCGGGATCGAGCGGCCATCAGCGTGGTCAACGCCGTCCGGGCCGCCTCGGAGGCCTCGGAGCCCGCGCCGGCCACGGCATCGGCCCCGGCGTTGGCCCCACTGTTCGCCCGGGTGCTGGCGGTCGCCGTCGTCGAGGGCGTCGCGGCGTTGGGCGTGCAGCCTGACATCACGAGGGCGACGACGACTCCGGCCACCAGAGCGGTCACGACGGCGGCCCCGTGCGCTGTCACGAGGGACGAGGGAGGCGCGACGACCGTCGACATCGGCTGCTGGCAGCCACCTGCCCCAGGCCGATCGCCTGCCGAACGCCGTCACGGCCCTGATGCTATGTCGGCACGGCGCCGGCCGCCGTCACGTCGGGCCGCTCAGCCGACCGCACGGCCCACTCGGCCCACCCGACCGGAGTCGACCGTCGCGGTGAGCGTCGCGGCATACCCGCTGTCGAGCAACCCAGCCGACACGAACAACCCGACGGCGCGCCGTTCCTTCGCGTCGAGCGGTCGCTCACCTGGCGGCCCCACGGAGATCGTGGCGAGGGCCGTCACCACACAGTCATCGCACCGCAGCCCCCGCACGGGGCAGGTTGCGCATGTGACGATCATTTCGTCGGCTCCTTCTCGGATCGGTGGGCTCGCTTCTCGAGTCCGCTCCGGTTCGTTGTCGACGGTAGAACCAGGGTCTGACACCCCCTGGCACGGGCGCGCCTCCCGAGGGCTGTCAGACCCTGGTTCTACGGTCGAAGACATGCACGCAGTCCAGGGCACCCTCGATGACCTGGGCACCCCGCTGCACGCGGTGACTTTCGTCGTCGTCGACCTGGAGACGACCGGAGGCAGCGCCAACGAATGCGCCATCACCGAGGTCGGCGCGGTCAAGGTCCGTGGCGGCGAGGTGCTCGGCGAGTTCCAGACCCTCGTCAACCCAGGCTCCCCCATCCCGGCGTTCATCCAGGTGCTCACCGGGATCTCCGACGGCATGGTCGCTCAAGCGCCGCGCATCGACACGGTGCTGCCCGCCTTCCTCGAGTTCGCCCGCGGCAGTGTCCTCGTCGCGCACAACGCCGGCTTTGACATCACCTTCCTCAAGGCCGCTGCGGCGGCGACCGGCCAGTCGTGGCCGGGTTTCAAGGTCGTCGACACCGTCACGCTGGCCCGCCAGTTGGTGAGCAAGGACGAGGCACCCAACCGCCGGCTGGGTTCGCTGGCTGCGCTCTTCGGTGCCGACACGACCCCTGACCACCGTGCACTGCACGACGCCCGGGCGACGGTCGACGTCCTGCACGCGCTGCTCGCCCGAGTGGGCAACGTCGGGGTCCAGACCCTCGAGGAGCTCGCCAGCTACAGCTCGCGGGTCACCACGGCGCAGCGGCGCAAACGGTTCCTCGCCGACGACCTGCCGACCGCTCCCGGGGTCTACGTCTTCAAGGACGCCAAGGGACGCCCGCTCTATGTCGGGACCTCGCGCAACATCCGGGTGCGCGCCCGGAGCTATTTCACTGCATCCGAACAACGCACCCGGATGGCCGAGATGGTGTCCGTCGCGGCCTCGATCCAGCCGATCGTCTGCCAGACCACGCTCGAAGCCCAGGTGCGCGAGTTGCGGCTCATCGCCGAGCACAAGCCCCGCTACAACCGCCGCTCGACCCGCCCCGAGCGCGCCCTCTGGGTCAAGCTCACCGCCGAGCCCTACCCCCGGCTGTCCATCGTCCGCGAGGTTCGCGACGACCTCGCCTCCGGCGCCCGGTATGCCGGCCCGTTCGGTTCCCGTGCGGCTGCCGAGGCCGCGGTGGCCGCCGTGCACGACGTCCTCCCCCTGCGCCAGTGCACGACCCGCCTGTCGACGAAGGGCACGGGCTCGGCGTGCGTTCTGGCCGAGATGGGCCGCTGCGGCGCACCCTGCGAGGGCCGCCAGAGCCTGTCGGAGTATGCCGTGCACGTCGAGACTGCCGCCGCTCTCCTCGTCGGCGACGGCCGATCCATGGTTGATGCCCTCTGCGAGCGGATGACGGTGCTGGCCAAGGCGGAGCGCTTCGAAGACGCGGGCGCCCTGCGCGATCGGCTCGGGCACCTGGTGCGCGGCCTGGCCCGAGCGCAGCGTCTGGCCCCGCTGGCGGCCAGCCCCGAGCTCGTCGCCGCTCGACGCACCGACGCCGGTGCCTGGGAGTTGGTGTGCGTCCGACACGGGCGGCTGGCCGGGACCAGCCTGGCCCCCCGCGGTGCCGACCCGCTCGTCTATGTCGAGAGCCTGCGGGCCACGGCAGAAGCAGTGCCCCCGCCCGCGGGACCGGCGCCCGCGGCATACCCCGAGGAGACGGAGTTGGTGCTGCGGTGGCTGGAGAGCCCTGGGGTGCGCATCGTCAGTCTCGATGGCGAATGGACGTGTCCTGTCGGTGGCGCGGGCGCGGCGAAGGCGACGTTCGACGACCTGCGCCGCGGTGCTTGAGCGGTCCCCGCGGGTGCGCCGCTAGGCTGAGCGCGTGATCACAGCCATTGTCCTCGTGACCTGCGACGCCGCCCGGATCCCCGAAGTCGCCCAGGACATCGCGGCCCTCGACGGCGTGACGGAGGTCTACTCCGTCACGGGCGACGCCGACCTCGTGGCGATGGTCCGGGTGCGTGAGCACGAGCAGTTGGCCGACGTCATCGCCGACCGGCTGTCCAAGGTCGAGGGCGTCGCTGCGACCAGCACCCACATCGCCTTCCGCACCTACAGCAGGCACGACCTTGAGGCCGCCTTCAGTCTCGGCCTCGACTAGGCCGCAGGACCCGCATCGAACCAGGGGTCTGCCTCGAGGGCAGGGTTGTCCACCGGCATCGGCCTGGAACTCCCCGTCCGCGCCATGGGGCGCCAACAGGGCAGGGCGCACGGCCCGGACACCCTTCGGACCGTCCGCGATGCCCATGTCCGAGGGGGGCGATAACGATTCCTCCACGGTCTGGTGCGCTAGGTTGCCGCCCAAAGACGGCAACAAGACCCGAGCTCAGCGCCCAGCCGTCAGGCGCGAGTCGCCTCGACCCAACGCTGCACGAGAGCGTCGGCGGCGCCGGAGTCCAAGGCTGCTTCGGCGCGATCCATCCCGGCTCGCACGTCGGCGTGAACCGCGGCGGGGGTGCGCCCCGAGTCATTGGCGGCGGCAACAGCCAAGGCTGCACCGGCGTTGAGAACGACGGCGTCACGCACCGGCCCACGCGCTCCGCCGAACACGTCGCGCACCACTGCGGCGTTGTATGCCGCGTCGCCGCCACGCAGCGCCTCGGTTGGCGAGAGGGTCAAGCCCAACCGGATGGGGTCGAGTTGGTGCTCGACGACGTCACCTGAACGGACCCACCAGACGGTGGACGTCGTGGCCAACGTCAACTCGTCGAGCCCATCGTCGCCGCGGAACACTGCGGCATCCCGGCCCCGACCGGCGAAGACGCCGGCGATGATCGGAGCCATCCGCGCGTCGGCGACGCCGACGGCGGCATACGTCGGCTGGCCCGGGTTGGTGAGCGGGCCGAGGAAGTTGAAGGCCGTGGGCACACCCAACTCCCGGCGGGTGCCGGCGACGTGGCGCATCGAGGGGTGGAACTGCTGGGCGAAGCAGAAGGTGATGCCGACCTCGTGGGCCAGTGCCTCCACGCGCGCTGCGGGCAGCGTCAGGTCGATGCCCAGGGCTTCGAGGACATCGGCCGATCCCGAGCGGCTCGAGGCCGCACGGTTGCCGTGCTTGACGACCGAGACTCCCGCAGCAGCACACACCATCGCGGCCATGGTCGAGATGTTCACCGTCTGGGCGCGGTCACCACCGGTCCCGACGACGTCAAGGCTGAGTTCGGGGGCCTGGATGCGCGTGGCGTGGGCGAGCATCTCGTCGGCCAGGCCGCGCATCTCCTCCACGGTCTCGCCCTTGGCGTGCAGCGCCATGAGGAAGCCGGCGATCTGGGAGGGGGTCGCCCCGCCGCTCATGATCTCGCCCATGGCCCAAGCGCAGTCCTGACGTGAGAGATGACCACGCTGGAGCAACCGCGAGTAGACCTCTGGCCAGGACTGGGTCCCTACCTCGTTGTTCACCGTCGACCCGAGGTCAGTGCGCGGCCGTGGCGCCAGCCCCGGCCCCAGCCAACTGGGTCACCGCCCGAGCCAGCGCAACCGGGTCGAGGGGATGCGGCACGACGGCGTCAGCCTGCGACCAGGCCGCCAGCCACCCGTCCTGGACTCGGCCGGTGAGCACCAACGTCGGCGGGCACTGGAAGATCTCGTTCTTCAACTGACGGCACAGGCCCATCCCACCCATCGGGGTGGCCTCGCCGTCGAGGATGAGGACGTCGAAACGCCGGTTGTCGACCGCCTCGACGACGGCAGCGTGGGTGGCGCACTCCAGCCAGGAGGTCACCTCGACGTTCTTGGCGGGCCGTCGGCCGACCGCGAGGCGCACGGCATCGCGGACCGTCACGTCGTCGCTATAGAGCAATACGGAGATCTGGTGGACGGATGCGGGGACGGCCGGGCTGGCCGAGTGCGCCTGCGATGCGGTCATGTCGCTCATGCTAGTCGCCACGTGCGCGCGCCCGCGCGGGCCGGGGGCGGCGCGGCGGCATACCTCTCCGTTGGCGGGAAGCACCTGTGGTGACCAACCTCATGGGCCCCGCTGAGCACGAAGTTGACTCGTTTGGCGATTAACCGGGGGGTCGGTCGCACATGCCGACACTCGGCACGCCATAATGGCGCGCGTGGCGACAGCATCGGCGATTCCAGCGCACCCAGTGAGCAGCGGGCATGGTCCGGCGACCCGACCGAACATGGTCCAGGTCGGGACCATGGTCTGGCTCTCCTCCGAACTCATGTTCTTCGCGGGGCTCTTCGCGATCTACTTCCAGCTGCGGTCGGTCTCGGCCGAGCTCTGGGCAGATCAGACCGCGAAGCTCAACGTGACCTTCGCGACCATCAACACGGCGATCCTGGTCATCTCGTCGGTTTGGTGCCAGATCGGCGTGATGAAGGCCGAACGCGGTCAGGCATCGCGCACCGGCAAGCTCACCGAGATCGGCAAGTGGGGCATGCGCGAGTGGTACGTCGTGACGTACCTCTTCGGCGCAACCTTCATCGCCGGCCAGGTCTATGAGTACGCCAAGCTCGTGTCCGAGAGCGTGACGCTCTCCTCCGACCGCTACGGCTCGGTGTTCTACATGGCGACCGGCTTCCACGGTCTGCACGTCACCGGCGGCCTCATCGCGTTCCTGCTCATCATCGGGCGCACCTTCACGACCCGCCGGTACACCCACACCCAAGCGGTGGGCGCGGTCGTCACCTCTTACTACTGGCACTTCGTCGATGTCGTGTGGATCGCGCTCTTCGCCGTGATCTACCTGCTCAAGTGAGCATCGACACCCCCCGACCCGCGAGAACCCACGACAGGACGACATCGTGAACGCCTTGGCCGCACGTCGCCGCCACCCAGCCGCCATCGCCATCCTGCTGTTCCTCGGGCTGGCCCTGGTCGGGACGGCATACTCGCTGCTTGCTCCCAAGCCCGCCCAGGCGGCCGTCGCGACGGCCGCCGACGCGGAGCTCGGCAAGCAGTTGTTCCTCGCCAACTGCGCGACCTGCCACGGTCTCAACGCCGAGGGCACCAAGTCCGGTCCGACGCTCATGGGGGTCGGCGCCGCGTCAGTGGACTTCCAGGTCGGCACGGGGCGTATGCCGCTCGCCGGCCCCAACGTCCAGGCGCCGCGGATCGACACGGTCAAGTTCACCGAGGAGCAGATCGCGGCCATGGCGGCCTACGTCGCCTCGTTGGCTCCCGGCCCCGCGATCCCCGACGCCAAACTGACCTCGGGTGAGGGCGGCGATGTCGCCCTCGGCGGCGAGATCTACCGGGTCAACTGCGCGATGTGCCACAACTTCGCCGGATCCGGCGGCGCGCTCACCCGCGGCAAGTACGCCCCGTCGCTCTACGGCGTTGACGGCAGGTACGTCTACGAGGCGATGATCACGGGCCCGCAGTCGATGCCGGTCTTCAACGACACCAACCTCAACCCGGAGGCCAAGGCCTCGGTCATCGCCTACCTCAAGGCGACCCAGGCCGAGCCGAACGTCGGTGGAATGACCTTGGGCAACCTCGGCCCGGTGTCCGAAGGCATGTTCGTTTGGATCTTCGGTCTCCTGCTCATGATCGCCTGCGCCTTCTGGCTCGGCCAGAAGGCCGCGTGAGCCCCGCCTACCCCACGACGACAGGATCGATGACCTCATGAGTGACCAGGTCACCCCCACCAGCGGGTCGGCGAGCGGCGCCGGCACCGTCAGCCTCGATGAGGGGCACCACGTGGGCACCGGCGGTCTGCCGGCGACGTTCGAGAACCCCGGGCTGCCACCGCACGTCCACCGCGCCGCTGACGACGACCCCAAGGCGGCCAAGCGCGCCGAGCGTCAGGTCGCGGTGCTGTTCACGCTGTCGATCCTCGGCACGCTGGGGTTCATCGTCAGCTACTTCGCCATTGACCGGATGACTTCGGTCTTCCTGCCCTTCATCGGGCTGACCAACCTGCTCAACGTCATGCTCGGTGTGTGCCTGGGCATCGCCCTGCTGGGCATCGGTTTCGGCGCCGTCCACTGGGCCAAGACCCTCATGTCCGACGAGGAGGTCGTCGAGGAGCGGCACGCGATCGCCTCCTCCGACGCGGCACGTGCTGACTTCGTCGGTGCCCTGGCTGCGGGCGCAGAGTCCGCCCAGTTGGCTCGTCGCCCACTCATCAAGGCGACCGCAGGCGCGGCCCTCGGGTTGTTCGCCCTGCCCTTGGGTGTCCAGCTCGCCGGGTCGATGGGTAACCCCACGAAGGCTCTGGAAGAGCTCAAGCAGACGATCTGGGACGTTCCCAAGGATGGCAAGCCGATCCGGCTGGTCCGCGACCCCGAGCTCACCCCCATCAAGGCTTCCGATGTGACGATCGGCTCGGTCTTCCACGTGATGCCGGAGACGCTCAAGGAGCTGCGCGAGCACAACGTCAAGGAAGGCCACTCCGAGTGGCACGGCGTGCTGGAGGCCAAGGCCAAGGCCGCCGTCCTGCTCATGCGCCTCAATCCGTCCGAGTTCAAGGACGACGTCTTGGGCCGTAAGGCCCGCGACTGGGGCTTCCAGGGCATCGTCGCCTACTCCAAGATCTGCACCCACGTCGGGTGCCCGGTGGGCCTCTACGAGCAGCAGACCCACCACCTGCTCTGCCCCTGTCACCAGTCGACCTTCGACGTCACCCGTGACTGCGAGGTGATCTTCGGCCCGGCCAAGCGTCCGCTGCCGCAGTTGAAGATCACCGTGGATGACGAGGGCTACCTCGTCGCCCCGCAGGGCTTCGCCGAGCCTGTCGGCCCGAGCTACTGGGAGCGCCTCAAGTGAGCACCACTGCCTCCGCGCGCACCGCTGCAGACCTGCGCGCCGCCGACGCCAAGGGCCGCACCGGCTCCGAGAGCAAGGCCGGCGCCGCAGGCGTGTGGGTCGACGAGCGCACCGGCCTCGCCAAGGGCGCGGCATACATGATGAAGAAGGTCTTCCCCGATCACTGGAGCTTCATGCTCGGTGAAGTGGCGATGTACTCGATGATCATCTGCCTGCTGACCGGTGTCTTCCTGTCGTTCTGGTTCGTCCCCAGCGCCGGCCAGATCCCCTACAACGGCTCCTACCTGCCGTTGCAGGGCGTGATCATGTCCGAGGCATACAACTCGACGCTGGCGATCTCGTTCGACATCCGTGGCGGTCTGCTGATCCGGCAGATCCACCACTGGGCCGCCCTGATGTTCTGTGTCGCGATCACGGTGCACATGCTGCGCGTGTTCCTGACCGGCGCGTTCCGCAAGCCGCGCGAGCTCAACTGGGTCATCGGCTCGATCCTGTCGATGCTGGCCATCGTCGAGGGCTTCGCCGGTTACTCGCTCCCTGACGACCTGCTCTCGGGCACCGGTATCCGCGCCGCCGAAGGCTTCATCCGCTCGATCCCGCTGGTGGGGTCCTACATCTCCTACCTGCTCTTCGGCGGCACCTTCCCCGGTGAGGCGATCATCCCGCGCCTCTACTCGGTCCACGTCCTGCTGCTGCCTGCCGTGCTCATCGGCCTGTTCACCGCGCATATCGTCCTGGTGATGGTCCACAAGCACACCCAGTTCCCCGGCCCCGGCCGCACCAACGAGAACGTCGTCGGCTTCCCGCTGATGCCGGTCTACACCGCCAAGGCTGGTGGCTTCTTCTTCATGGTCTTCGGCGTCCTGGCGATCATCTCGGCGCTGGTGACGATCAACCCGATCTGGGCCTACGGTCCTTACGACCCGTCTCCCGTCACGGCCGGTTCGCAGCCTGACTGGTACATGGGCTTCGCCGACGGCGCCCTGCGCCTCCTGCCGGGTTTCCTCGAATTCGAGTTGTTCGGTTTCACCTGGAGCATGAACGTCTTCCTCGGCGCCGTGGCCCTCATCCCGTTGATGTACACGGCCGCGGGTGTCTACCCGTGGATCGAGGCCTGGGTGACTGGCGACAAGCGCGAGCACCACCTGCTCGACCGCCCGCGCAACGCGCCGACCCGCACTGCGATCGGCATGGCCGCGTTCTCGTTCTACGTCGTGCTCATGTTCGCCGCGGGCAACGACATCATGGCCATCCGCCTGCAGTTGTCGATCAACGACGTCACCATCCTCTTCCGGATGCTCGTGTTCGTCGTCCCGGTCATCGTCTTCTGGGTGACGCGACGGATCTGCTGGTCGCTGCAGCGCCACGACCGCGAGAAGGTCCTGCACGGTCGCGAGACCGGCACGATCATCCGGACCGCCGAGGGCAAGTTCTTCGAGCGGCACGAGGACATCGACGCCTTCGAACGGTGGCCGCTGGTGGCTTTCGAGTCCCCCGCGCCGCTGGCGCTGACAGACGGGGCCGACGCCAACGGCGTGTCAGCCAAGGACGCGAAGAAGGCACGTCGTCGCGTCGCGTGGTCGAACTTCTACTTCAAGACCCGCGTCGAGCCGGTCACCCCGACCGAGTTGGCAGCCGCTCACCACCACGGAGAGCACGAGGCCATCTCCGGTGGATCGGCTCCGGCCGCGATCAAGCACGACAAGCACCCGCACTGATCCAACGGTCACCCTGAAGGGCTCCTGGACTCCGGTCCGGGAGCCCTTCGGTGGTTCCGGGTCACTCCCCCGCCGGCTCCCCTAGCCCGCCCACCTAGCCACTCAGGTGGCCGAGGGCGCCCGTCAGACCGTCAGCAGGTGCGCCAACCTGGCGCGGCCGGCCTCCTCCTCGACGTCGACGTCGAGCACCTTGGTCCGGCTGGTCGCGCCGGCCACCAACGTCACGTCTCGCCGGCGCACGCCGAACGCTGCGGCCACGGCATCCATGACGGCCGCCGTCGCCGCGCCGTCCACAGCGCGGGCTGAGACCGCCACGGTCAGCACGGCGTCCTCCCGGGTGCCGTAACAGCCCCCTACGCGCGTCCTGGACGCGCCTGGGCGCACGCGGACGCTCAGACGCACTCGCGGACCCCCTCAGGCCTCGGCGACCCGTGGTGGGCCTCCAGGCGCTGCTGTATGCCGTGCACCATCACCTCACCGCGCTCGTCAGCGTCGGCGACAACCAGGGTGCCGGGTCTCATGTGCCCCACTATGGCAGGCTCGCCATCGTGGCTCACCGCAGATACCGGCTCACCCCCGAGCAGTTCGATGCCGCCGTCGAGGAGGCCCTCGAACTCATCCCCGCCCAGTTCCGCGAGGCGATGGCCAATGTGGCCGTCCTCGTGGAGGCCGAACCTCCCGAGGGTGAGGAGGAACTCCTGGGCGTCTACGACGGGGTTCCGCTCACCGACTGGGGCCAGGACTGGGGTGGGAGCCTTCCGGACCGCGTGACGGTCTTCCAGGGGCCGTTGGAGCGGATGTGCGCGACCCGGGAGGAGTTGCTCGACGAGATCGCGGTGACCGTCGTCCACGAGATGGCACACCACTTCGGCATCGATGAGGAGCGACTGCACGAGCTCGGCTGGGGCTGAGCAGAGCAGGCGGCATACGCGAAGGGCCGGTTCCGCGATGCGGAGCCGGCCCTTCGGGTATGCCGTATGGATCAGTTGGCGTAGTCGCCCTTGAAGTGCTCGAAGGTCCAGCCGACGAGCGAGACGCAACCGATGACGAAGGCGATCATGAACAACCACCAGCCGACGGCCAGGCCGGCGAAGGCCAGCGCGGACGAGAAGCCGAGCGCCAGCGGCCACCACGAGCTCGGGGTGAAGAAGCCGTACTCACCCTCGATGTCTGAGATCTCGCCATCGGGGTTGTCGTCCGGGAGGTTCTGGAACTTGCGGCTGGTCACCCAGAGGTACCAGCCGGCCAGTGCCATCATCAGCGCCGTGATGAACAGCGCAATGGGCCCGGCAATCTCGAGAACTGCTCCGTAGTCCTTCTGCTGCCACGCCGCATAGAACGGCACAGTGCCGAAGAAGAAGATCATGAGGATCAAGAAGATCCGCCACGTGGCCTTCATGCCGTCACTCCTTGTTCTTCGTGGACGCGGTCTCGCCGACCTCGGCAGCGCCGAGGACCTTCTGCAGCGTCGACGGGTCGGAGCCGGGCCGGACGGCGGCGCAGCCTGCGGGTGATGCAGGTCGAAGGCCGGACGCTCCGAGCGGATCCGGGGCAGGCTGTTGAAGTTGTGCCGCGGCGGCGGGCACGAGGTCGCCCACTCCAGCGAGTTTCCATAACCCCACGGGTCGTCCACGGTCACCAGCGGAGCGGTGCGCCACGTCTTCCAGACGTTGTAGAGGAAGGGCAGCATCGACGCGCCCAACAGCACCGAGCCGACGGTCGAGATGATGTTGCCGGTCTGGAAGCCTTCCTCGACGAGGTAGTCGGCGTAGCGCCGAGCCATGCCCTGGATTCCGAGGAGGTGCTGCACCAGGAACGTCGTGTGGAAGCCGACGAAGAGCATCCAGAAGTGGATCTTGCCCAGGCGCTCGTCGAGCATGCGGCCGGTGAGCTTCGGCCACCAGAAGTAGTAGCCGGCGAACATCGCGAACACGACGGTGCCGAAGACCGTGTAGTGGAAGTGCGCCACGATGAAGTAGGTGTCGGAGATGTGGAAGTCGATCGCCGGGCTGGCCATCATGACGCCCGTGATGCCTCCGAAGAGGAAGGTCGTCAAGAAGCCCAGGGCCCAGATGAGGGGGGTATGGAAGGTCAACGACCCGCCCCACATCGTGCCGATCCAGTTGAAGAACTTCACCCCGGTGGGCACCGCGATGAGCATCGTCATGATCGCGAAGAACGGTAGGAGGATCTGGCCGGTCACGTAGAGGTGGTGCGCCCACACGGCCACCGACAGACCGGCGATCGCGACGGTCGCGAAGATGAGCGTCTTGTAACCGAAGATCGGGCGGCGCGACATCACGGGGATGATCTCGCTGATCACGCCGAAGAACGGTAGGGCCAGGACGTAGACCTCCGGGTGGCCGAAGAACCAGAACAGGTGCTGCCAGAGCATCGCACCGCCGGCCTCGACATCGAAGATGTGCATCCCGAAGCGCCGGTCGCCACCGAGCCCGAAGAGCGCGGCTGCCAGCACCGGGAAGATGATGAGCGCGAGCAGCGCCGTCACGAGCACGGTCCAGGTGAAGACCGGCATACGGAACATCGTCATGCCCGGTGCGCGCATGCAGACGATCGTCGTGATGAAGTTGACCGACCCGAGGATGGTGCCGAAACCGGTCAGGGTCAGGCCGAAGACGCCGAGGTCGGTGCCGAGGCCGGGGCTGTAGATCGAGTTGGACAGCGGCACATACATGAACCAGCCGAACGACGCCGCACCCTGGGGGGTGAGGAAGCCGAGCGCCGCCACGAGGCCACCGAGCACGTACAGCCAGTAGGCGAACATGTTCAGCCGCGGGAACGCGACGTCCGGCGCACCGATCTGCAGCGGCACCAGCGCGTTAGCGAAACCGGCGAACAGCGGCGTCGCGAACAGCAGCAACATGATCAGGCCGTGCATGGTGAACAGCTGGTTGAACTGCTCTGGGTTGTCGACGACCTGCAGGCCGGGAGCAGTCAACTCGGCCCGGATCATCAGGGCCATCGCCCCTGCGAGCAGGAAGAAGACGAACGAGGTGATGAAGTAGAGGTTGCCGATCTTCTTGTGATCGGTCGTCGTGATCCAGCTGTAGAACGTCTGCCCTGGCCGTGGCCGCGGGTGCTGCACCCGGGCCGCGGCCTCGGGGCGCTCGATCGTCGCAGTCATCACTTGCTCCCGGTCGGGGTCGGGACCATCTTGAGGTCCTTGGTTTCGAGGGGCTCACGGTTGAGCGTGTTGGGCAACTGGCCCTCCTGGCCGAGGCTCTTGAGCTTGGCCATCTCGGCGTCGAAGTCCTCCTGCGAGACGATCTTGACCTTGAAGAGCATCTGCGAGTGGTAGGCACCGCACAACTCGGCGCACTTGCCCTGGAACTCGCCAACCTGGGTCGGGGTGATCTGCAACCGGTTGGTCTTGCCGGGGATCATGTCGAGCTTGACCAGGAACGCGGGCACCCAGAACGAGTGGATGACGTCGCGGGCGTTGAGGACGAACTCGACGCGCTTGTTGACCGGCAGGTAGAGCACCGGCTGCGGCGTCCCCGTCACTCCCCCGTTGGGGTTGAGCTCGGAGTGGACGCCACTGGAGTAGACGTTGTCATCGACGTAGTTGAAGTCCCAGCTCCACTGCTTGCCGACGACATTGATCGTGTAGTCCGGCTTGGTCGAGACGTCCATGAGCGCGGCCTCGTCACGCGCCGTGTAGTAGAACAACACGGCGATCATGAGGACCGGCACGACCGTATAGAGCAACTCGATCGGCACGTTGTAGCGCAACTGGGGCGGCAGTTCCGGATCGTCCTTCTTGCGCCGGTAGGCGACCATGCACCAGATCGCCAAGCCCCAGACGAGGGCGCCGACCGCGAGTCCGGCGATCCAGGTGCCCACCCACAGCGTGGTGATCCGACCCGTCTCGCTCGTGACGTGCGCTCCAGCCGTGCCCTCCGGCAGCCACCCACTGGAGGCGCTGCTGTTGACATTGGCACAACTGGAAAGGAGGAGCGTGGCGGAGGCCGCCAGCCCGGCAATGGTCAATCCCCGCCGCGTGACGCGAGCGGAGGTGTCTGCGTGCTTACGCAACGGGCACCTTCCGAATACAGAGTGACTGCTCGTGTGTGGGGCCACCCTACCGCGATGGAATCGACGGATCACGGCAGGGGTGCCGATAACCTCTCGACGTGGCGTATCCCTCATTCGGGCCCTCAACGGAGCCTTCAACGGAGCCTCCTTTCAGGCCCTCCCGCCGGGCGCTCCTCGATGCCGCGCAGGGTCCCGTCCACCCGGCGGCACGCGAGACGATGGCCGCGGCCTGGGAGGCTGGGTGGGCCGATCCGCGGCGCCTGCACGCCGAGGGCCGCCGGGCCCGGCGACTGCTTGATGAGGCCAGATCCGTGCTCGCGCAGGGCCTCGGCGTCGCCCCCGAGACACTGAGCTTCACCCCCGGGGGGCCGACCGCCTTGCGCCTCGGGCTGGAGGGTCTGCGGTATGCCGCCCGCCGCACCGGAGCGCGACTGGTCGCCGCCACGGTCGAACACTCGGCGATCCTGCTGCCCGGGCGACACGCCGCCGCGGCCGCGGGCGACCCTGGACAGTTCGGTCCGGTCCCGGTCGATGCCCTCGGGCGGGTCGACCTCGGTGCGTGGGCGGCGGCGCTGGACTCCCCCGGCACGGCCGTGGCCGCGCTGCAGAGCGCCAACGGCGAGGTCGGCACCCGCCAGCCCCTCGCGGCCGCGCACGAGGAGTGCCGGCGGCGCGGCATACCCCTGCTTGTCGATGCCACGGCGGGTCTGGGCCGGGACGCCACCCCCGAGTCCTACGACGTCCTGGTCGGGGATGCCCGCTCGTTCGCCGGTCCCCCGGGTATCGGTCTGCTGGTCCTCCCGCCGCGGACCCGCTGGCGCCTGCCGGGCCCGCCCACCGAGGTCGAGGGGGGCCGGGTCGATATCGAACCGGTGCTCCCCTTGGCGCTGGGTGCCGCCGAAGCCTGGGCGCAGACGGTCGCCGCACGCGACGCCGACGCCCGCGCGGCTCGCGCCCTCGTCGACACGATCCGGGCCGCGGCGGCAGCGATCCCTGACACCGAGGTGGTCGGAGATCCGCTCGACCGACTCCCCCATGTCGTGACGTGTTCGTTCCTCTTGGCCGACGGCGAAGCCCTCGTCACCGAACTCGATCGGCGCGGCATCGCGGTCGCGTCCGGCTCGGCGTGCACATCGAGCACCCTTGAGCCGAGCCACGTGCTCGCGGCGATGGGCGCCCTCACCCACGGCAACATCCGGGTGACCTTGCCCCTCGAGTCGGTGTCGCCCCAGCGGACCGACGATGTCGCCGCGCTCGTGGCCGCACTTCCCGACGCCGTTGCTGCGGTCCGAGCCCAGTTGCAGGCCCGATGACGCCGCCCGGCGACCCCACCGGCGACCCCACCGTCGACCCCACCGTCGACCCGGCCGAAAGCGACGCCGCAACGGTCACCGTCGACGCCCGCGGGCTGCGCTGTCCCCTGCCGGTGCTGCGGCTGGCTCAGGCCCTCGCGCAACAGCCGCCGGGCACCGCAGTGCGGCTGCTCGCGACCGACCCCGCGGCGCACACCGACGTTGCGGCCTTCGTCCGGATGCGGGGGCTGCTCCTGCTCGGCGTGCGCGTCGAGGGCGAGCACACGGCATACCTCGTGCGCGGAGTCAGCGCCACGGCGCCGGAAGCGGCGCCTTCAGGGCCTCCCGCAGCAGACCCAGGTATGCCGCCCGCGGCACCTCCCGCACGCCCAACGACGCCAGGTGAGGCGTAACCCACTGGACGTCGATGATCCGCCGAGGATCGCCGTCGGCCGTGATGAGCTCGCGCAAGGCGACCAGCGCGACCTTGGAGGCGTCGGTCACCCGGTGGAACATCGACTCCCCCGCGAACAACCCACCGATCGCGATGCCGTAGAGCCCGCCGACGAGTTGATCCCCGGACCAGACCTCCACCGAGTGCGCCCACCCGAGCGCATGCAGTCGGGTGTAGGCCCGGGTCACCGGACGGGTGATCCACCGGCCCTCGCGGTCGGGGTCGGCACAGCCGCGGACGACCGCATCGAACGCCGTGTCGACCGTCACCTGCAGCCGAGCGCAGGAGCGCCGCAGCGAGCGGCTGACCCTCAGGTCCTCGGGTCGGAGCACGCCGCGCGGATCCGGCGACCACCACCCCATCGGCCCCGCACCATGCCGACCCAACCCCATGGGGAACGCCCCGGCGCGGTAGGCAGCGAGGATGGTCGCCGGCTCAAGATCGGCACCGGCGCCGACGAGATCCTCGCCCGCGTCTGCGCGCTCGATGTCGAAGGCATAGCGCGAAGGCCCCGGATCGAGCGGCATGGCGGATGGCTGACCCGGGTCCGTCAGGGTTTGGGGCAGCGGATGTGGGAGCGGATCGCCGTGGCGGCGTCGGCTCCGTAGGCCTCGTGGATGCGCTGGACGAAGGCGCTGGTCGTCAGCGAATACTCCTGGGTGCCGACCGTCTCGATGACGTATGCCGCGAGCGTCGAGCCGAGCTCGGCGCACCGACGGTGGTCCAGGCCCGCAGCCAACCCGGTGAGGAAGCCGCCGCGGAAGGCGTCACCGACCCCCGTCGGGTCCAGCGGCTGGACGCCCGGGACGACATCAACGTGGATCGGGTCGTGGCCCTTCTGGCGGATCGTCGCGCCGTCCTTGCCCTTCGTCGTCACCTGGACGCCGACGGCATCGGCGAGGTCGCGCTCGTCCCAGCCGGCCTTCTGGGCGATCATGTGCGCTTCGTACTCGTTGGTGAACAGGTAGGCGGCGCCCTCGATGAGGTCGCGGATCCCGCGCCCGTCCAACCACGCCAGTTGCTGGGACGGATCGGCCGCAAAAGGTATGCCGCGCGTGCGGCACTCGTCGGTATGGCGTTGCATCGCCACCGGGTCGTTGGGGCCGATGAGGACCAACTGGATCCCGCCGACCCGATCAGCCACCGGCTTGAGCTCGATGCCACGGGCCTCGGTCATCGCGCCGGGATAGAACGTCGCGATCTGAGCCATGTCGACATCGGTCGTGCACACGAACCGGGCGGTGTGGGACTTCCCGGACACGTGGATCGACTGGCAGTCCACCCCGTGGCGCTCCAGCCAGGATCGATAGTCGTCGAAGTCCTTGCCGACCGAACCGATCAGCACAGGGTGCTGGCCGAGGTTGGCCATGCCGAAGGCGATGTTGGCGGCGATGCCCCCGCGACGGATCTGCAGGTCGTCGGCGAGGAAGGACAACGAGATCTTGTCCAGCTGTTCGACGACAAGGGAGTCGGCGAACTTCCCCCCGAAGGTCATCAGGTGGTCGGTGGCGATGGACCCCGTCACGGCGACGCGCATGCCCGCAACGCTAGTGGACGGCATACCCCCTGGATCGCAGGGCCGGAACTGAGGAATCACCACTACTTGACATGTCTAGGTACTAGTCATACTCTCATAGCCATGACAACGCACGACCCACAGATGATCAAAGGGGTGCTCGGGCTGCTCCTGCTGCAACTGCTCGACGAGGGTGACGGCTACGGCTACGGCATCGTCACCCGATTGCAGGAGAACGGCTTCGAGGACCTCGCCGAAGGCACCGTGTATCCCGCGCTGGCCCGGTTGGAGGCGGCCGGCCACCTCGATTCCTACCTCCTGCGCTCCGCCGCTGGGCCGGCCCGCAAGTACTACCGGATCACCGCCGGAGGCCGCACGGAGCTGATCCGCGCCCGTCGCGACTGGGACGCACTCGTCGAGCGCGTCCGACTCCTCACGCCGACTCAACTCACCGCACAGACAGGGGCCTGACATGTCCGCATACGAGTGGTTCCGGATCCGCCGCACGATGCTCGCCTACGACTACTGGCTCGATGTCGAAGGCGTGACAGGTCGAGCCCGCAAGGACCTGCGCGCGGAACTCGTCGGGAATCTCACGGACGCCACCGCCGCGGTCGGTTACCCGGCCGCTCGGCGGTCGCTGGGCAGTGTCCGCACCCTCGCCACTGCCGCAGCGCCGGACCGGGACAGCCGGCCCCGCTGGGTCGTCGGGTCGTATGCCGCGATCGTCGTCTTCGCGATCGGAGCCTTTGCCGCGCTCGGCCTGATCACGGCGTGGGCTGACGGTGTCATGGCGGCAGGCGGCGGTCAGGGGCTGTGGATCGGGCATCCCTTCTTCCTCCCCTGGGTCGAGATCACGGTCCGCCAGGGCGAGACGCTGCAGATCCTCGCCACCTTCAACCCCTGGAGCGTGGTGGTCCCCCCGCTCGTCGCCTTCCTCATCGGGTCGCGGATCTGGCGACTGGCCACCCGGCAGTCCTCCCCCACACCTGCTGCCCAGGTGCGCTGACGTCGGGACGTCGTGTCGGGACCTCGCGTCACGGCGTACGCGAAGGCCCCCGAGACCTCAATGGTCCGGGGGCCTTCGTTCGCTCTGCGGGAGCAGGTCAGCTGAAGCTGTCACCGCATGCGCACGAGCTGCCTGCGTTGGGGTTGTCGATGGTGAAGCCCTGCTTCTCGATGGTGTCGGCGAAGTCGATCGTCGCGCCGTCGAGGTAAGGGGCGCTCATCCGGTCGACGACGACCTCGACCCCGTCGAAGTCGCGCAGCGCGTCGCCATCAAGGGTGCGCTCGTCGAAGTAGAGCTGGTAGATGAGACCTGAGCAGCCGCCGGGCTGGACGCCGATGCGAAGGCGCAGGTCGTCGCGGCCCTCCTGGGCCAACAGGCTCTTGACCTTCGAGGCCGCGACGTCGGTGAGGACGACGCCGTGGGTCGCGGTGCTGGTCTGGTCCTGGACGCTCATGGTGAATTTCCTCGGTGGTCGGGTGCGTGGGAAGTCGTGTCAGACGGTGCTGGAAGGGTCAACCGTGGCCGATTGACGGTTGTTCCCCCGCCTGCGGCATCGGTCCAATGTACGACGTTCGCGGCTGATTCCCTAGTCCGTACGTCCCGGTTGTGCGCGTCTGTGACGCACCGGCGCCCGCGTGTGGCAGCGAGTCAGGTGCTGCGTCAGGCGGGGGTCGGCGGCGACCAGGTCCGGGCAACACTCTCGGCCCGGACGGCCAGGGCGCGGGCCGGGTCGGCGGCGAAGGCGGGCCAGGTGGCCAGGGAGCTCGCGACGGCATACGTCCCGGAATAGCCCGCGGCCATGGTCTCGCGACGGCCCGCCTCCACGCGCCCGCAGAGGGCGATGGCCGGTATGCCGCCCTCCTGGGCCGCGTGTGCGACCGCCGCGCTCGCACTAGACCGCAAGGCCTCCCAGCCCAGGATCGTCGAGCCGGTGACGACGAGGTCGGCCCGAGCGACGGCTTGGGCCAGGCCGACGACCTGCGGTCCCTCGGTCGCGCCGTCACGCAGCGCGGCTCCGAGCACGGCCAGACCGAAACCGAGCCCTGCTCCGGCTCCGGCGCCCGGCTGACGATCCAGCCGCACGGAGGTGCCGGACAGCAGGTCCCGCCGCTCGGGACGGGCTCGGCGGACCAGATCGACAGCGTGACCCAGGGCCGCCTCGATGAGTTGGGCGTGCTCGGGGTCGGCGCCGAGCGCAGGGCCGTGGGTCGCCGCGACACCGGCGAGGCCGAGCAGCGGCTGGTGCAGGTCGCCGAGGGCGACGAGCTGGGTGGCGCCGAATCGCCCGATCGCCGTGTCGAGGGCTCCGAGGTTGTCTGCGCGCAGGAGCACCAGGTGGGCAGCACCACCGCTCAGCGCAGCCCGGCCCGCCGCAGTGGACGGCTGGTCGGGGATGAGCCGGCCCAGCATCCCGAGACCGGCGTCGAGCACCAGCGATCCGCTGAGGCCCAGGACGATCCGTCGTGGGCGCAGGCGCAGAGCCGCCTCCAGCAGGTCACCCACGCCGCCCGAGCTGGCGGCGGCGGGGTCATCGCCGGCCGTGCCATCGGGGCTGTGGGTGGCCTGGGTGGCCTGGGCGCCGAAACCGGGCTGCTGCACCTGCCCTCCGCCGGCTTGGGCGGCTTCGAGATAGACCGTGGCGCCGTCCGTGCTGACGAGCATCGTCGCCGGGGTCGGGCGACCCCAGGGGTCATCGACCATCACTACCTGCACCTCGCCGCCCAAGGCCCTGGCCACGGTGTCGATGAAGCCCGGCCCGCCGTCCGACACCGGCAGCACCTCGATGCTGTCGTGCGGTGCCCCCAAGGACCAGCCGCGCGCGATCGCCGCAGCCGCCTCGGCAGGGGCGAGCAGGCCGGCATACCCCTCCGGGGCGATGAGCACACGCACGGGCGACATCACACCACGAGTCGGGCCGTCTGCGGGAGGTGGGCTACAACCCGGCGATCACTTGTGCCAGGAGGATCTTGGCGATCATCGCCGCGGGATAGACCATCGCGTAGCCCAGCCCGACCCGGAGGTCGAAGCCGGTCCGGTCGTTGGCGAAGGCGAGCACCGCCGGCTGGGTCTGCGCGCCGGCGATGACCCCCGCCAACTGCCGCGAGTTGGTCTTGAGCACCGACCGGCCGACGAACGCGATCGCCACGGCGGCCACGGTGGTGAGGAGCGCCCCAAGGACGAGCACCTTCCACCCCAGGTCCGAGGTGACCGACGCGACGAACCGCTCACCGGCTCGCGAACCGGCATACGCGAGGAAGGTGATCATGCCGAAGGTCGACAACGAGGTCGCCGAGGACGTGGACATCGAGACGACCAGGGGTCCCACCCGCACCAGGCGCCCGAAGACCAACCCGACGAGCAGGGTCCCAGCCGCAGCACCGAGGGTGAAGCCACCGCCGGGCGCAGGGATGTGGACCAACCCGAGGGCAACTCCGACAGCAAGGCCGAGGGCGAACCCAATGGGGTTGATGTCCGACAGGCCGCGCTCGCTGTCGCCGAGGTAGGCGCTGACCTCCTTGAGCCGACCTGACGGAGCGGTCACCCGCACCCGGTCGCCCATCTGCAGGACGAAGTCTTCGCTGGCCACCATGTCGAGGTCGCCGCGACGCACCCGCGTGGCGACCGCACCGAAGCGCTCGTCGAGCCCCAGCTCGGCGATCGTCCGGCCCGCCAGCGCTGCCTGCGACACGGTGATCCGGCGGAAGTCGAGGTCGCGACGCTGGGACTGCAGCGCGTGCGAGGACCGATGGCCCAGGCGCTCGGCGACGCCGCTCACGGCACCCGCCGGGCCGACGACCGTGACGAGGTCTCCTGCCTGCAGAATCTCGTGCTCGTCGATCACCTCGATGGGGTTCTCCTCGCCGTGCTGGATGCGCGAGAAGACGACGGTGCCGCCACTGTCCCGGACGATCTCGTGGGCGCAGATCGGCGCGTCGAGGTCGACCCGGATGGTGAGGTTGGTCAGCGGATCACGAGCGCGATCGTCACTGCTTCGGCGCAGGACGAGCATCGCGGCAACGAGCATGGCGGCAACGCCGTAAAGGTAGGCGATGGAGTAGCCGATGGTTGGACCCGTCGTGTCGCCCGCGCGTTCGGTCGCTGCAGCAAGTGCGGGTGTGTTGGTCAGCGCACCGGCGAACGTCCCAGCGATGACCGGGCTGCTCAGGCCGAGCAGCCGGCCACCGAGGACGCCCACGAAACCGACTGCCACAAACACGCCGACGACCGCGACCATCGCCACCCAGCCGCGGCGCAGCGAGGCGAAGAAGTTGGGTCCCGACAGCAGGCCTACCGTGTAGGTAAACAGGACCAGCCCGAGCGTCCCCACCACTTCGGGAAGCTCGAGCTTGAGCCCGTATGCCGTCCCAAGGCTGGAGATCGCGATCGCGCCGAAGAGGACCGCCGCCGGCCCGAGGTGAACTCCCTTATATCGGAAGGATCCCAACAGCGAGCCGAGCCCCAGAAGGATGGCAAGCAGCAGGATCGGTTGTTGGGACAGCAAGCGAAGCAGGTCAAGCACGTACTCCACCCTTGCACGTCGAAGGGTCCCAGCGCCAACCGTGCAGCGGGCCGCGGACTGCTGCGGACGGCATACCCTTGCCTTTGTGAGCATCGAAACGGTGACCCCGAAGCACACTCCCCTCGGCCTGCTCGTCCTGGGGCAGGGCCGCGACCTGCACAGCGAACGCGGCGTCGAATGCCCCGGCGACCTGCCCGCCCCGTCCGACCCCGATCTGGTCCGACGCGCCCGCGCGGCCAAGGCGGCGCTCGGGGACAAGGTGTTCGTGCTCGGGCACCACTATCAGCGCGACGAGGTCATCGAGTTCGCGGACGTGACCGGCGACTCGTTCAAGCTGGCGCAGCAGGCCGCCGCCCGCCCGGAGGCAGAGTGGATCGTCTTCTGCGGCGTGCACTTCATGGCCGAATCGGCCGACATCCTCACCACCGATGCCCAGACGGTCGTGCTCCCCGATCTGGCGGCCGGCTGCTCGATGGCCGACATGGCCACCGCGGCCCAGGTCGACGACTGCTGGGACGACCTCATCGACGCCGGGGTCGCGGAGCACACCATCCCCGTGTCGTATATGAACTCCTCGGCCGCGATCAAGGCGTTCACGGGTCGGCACGGCGGCACGATCTGCACGTCGTCCAACGCCCGCACTGCGCTGGAGTGGGCCTTTGAGCAGACCGGCGGAGTCGAGGGCACCGGCAAGGTGTTGTTCCTGCCCGACCAGCACCTGGGTCGCAACACGGCGGTCCGGGAGTTGGGTCTGTCGCTGGACGACTGCGTCGTCTACGACCCGCACCGCCCCGGCGGCGGGCTCACCAAGGAGGCCATGCAGGCCGCCCGAGTCATCCTGTGGCGGGGGCACTGCTCGGTCCACGGCCGGTTCACGGTCGACGCGGTCCAAGCGGCCCGGCGCGAGATCCCCGGGGTCCGAGTAATCGTCCACCCCGAGTGCCAGTACGAGGTCTGCGAGGCGGCCGACGTCATCGGCTCGACCGAGCAGATCATCAAGGCCGTGGCGGCTGCTCCGGCCGGGACCTCCTGGGTGGTCGGCACCGAACTCAACCTGGTCAAGCGCCTGTCGACCATGTTCCCCGAGCAGTCGATCGCCTTCCTCGAGAAGAACGTCTGCTACTGCTCGACGATGAACCGCATCGACCTGCCCCACCTGGTGTGGACGCTTGAGTCGCTCGCCGAGGGGCGGATCGTCAACCCGATCCGGGTCGACCCCGAGATCGCCCACTGGGCGCGGGTCGCCCTCGACCAGATGCTCGCCCTGCCGGGCCCGACCCACAAGGACTCCGGCCCCCCGTCGCGGGCTGGCCCGCCCGACTCCGCTCGTGGCCGATTGGCGTCAGCGGGGCAGGGCACCCAACCTGGCCAGGAAGATCGCCTCCGCGAGACACGCCTTCTCCCAATCGCCCAGGTGGAGTGACTCGTTGGCCCCGTGTGCTCGCGTGTCGGGGTCCTCGACCCCGGTGACGAGGATCGCGGCCTCGGGGAAGCGCTCGGCGAAGGCGGCCACGAAGGGGATCGATCCTCCGACACCCATCTCGACCGATTCGACGCCGAAGGCATCCGCCAAGGCGGCCCGGGCCTGGTCGTAGACCGGCCCATCGGTCGTCGCGGAGAAGCCCGGCCCGTCGTCGGCGAGGGTGACGGCGAGCTTGGCCCCCCACGGGACGTGCGCCTCCAGGTGAGCCTTGAGCGCGGCATACGCCGTCTTGGGGTCCTCGTCGGGGGCGATCCGCATGGAGACCTTCGCCGAGGCGCTCGGAACGAGCGTGTTGGAGGCGTTCTCGACCGTGGGGGCGTTGATGCCGATCGTCGTCATCGACGGTTTGGTCCAGAGCCGGTCGAGGATGGGGCCGCTGCCGATCAACTCAACACCGTCCAACAGGCCCGACTCACGCCGCAACCGGGCCTCGTCGTAGTCCAACGCAGCGGCCTGGCCCGACCGCAGCCCCGCGACCGCGACGTTGCCGTCGTCGTCGTGCAGGGTGGCCAGGAGCCGGATGAGGGCCGTGAGGGCGTCGGGGCAGGCCCCGCCGAACATGCCCGAGTGGACGCCGTGGTCGAGGGTTTGGACGGTGACGATGGCACGAAGCATGCCGCGCAGCGTCGTCGTGAGGGCCGGCAGGCCGACGTCCCAGTTGCCCGAGTCGGCGAGGATGATCGCGTCGGCGGCCAGGCGGTGGCCGTGGCGGGCGAGGATGGCGGGCAGCGAGTCGGACCCGACCTCCTCCTCGCCCTCGACGAAGACGGTCACCCCGACCGGCAGGTTGCCGGCGTGGGCGCGCAGCGCGGCCAGGTGGGCCGTGACGCCGGCCTTGTCGTCGGCCACGCCACGCCCGTAGAGCCGGCCGTCGACCTCCGTCGGTGTCCAGGGGTCGCTGTCCCAGAGCGCGGGGTCACCGGCGGGCTGGACATCGTGGTGGGCGTAAAGCGTCACCGTCGGGGCGCCGGGCGGCCCGTCGATGTGACCGATCACCGCCGGTTGACCGCCCTCGCGGATGATCTCGACGTCAAGCCCTTCGGCCCGCAGCAACGCCGCGACCCGCTCGGCGCTCGCATCGACGTGCGCTTGGTCGTAACCCTCGAGCGTCTCCAACGAGACGCTCGGGATGCGGGACAGGTCTTCCAGGTCGTTGCGCAGGGTGGGCAACAGGGCGCGGACGCGGGTACGGATGGCCTCGACGTCGGCGGGAGTGAGAATGTCATCAGTCACCCGCGTGAGCCTATCCACGCCGGACGGCGACGCGCGTGGGACGGTGGAGACTTGTTGGCCCGAGGAGGCCTGATGGAGCGAGAAACCGACTTCGCGGTCGGCCGCGAGCAGTGGTTGGACCGTCTGGGCAACCTGCGCAACGTCGTTCGCCAGGAAGTCATCGCCCGCCAACTCGCCCGGCACGTTCCCGACTTCTCACGCATGCGGGTCATGCCAGGGACGGACGTGCCGCTGCCGCCACCGATGAGGGTCCTTGACGTCGGTGCCGGTCAAGGCACCCAGGCGATCCGGCTGGCCCGACTCGGGCACCGGGTGACTGCGCTCGAGCCCGACCCGCGGATGCGCGACGTGGCGGCGGCCGCCCTAGCTCTGGAGGAGCCTGGGGTGCGCTCGCGGATGGATATCCTCGCGGGCGGTCTCGGCACCCTGGAGGCCGCGGTGGGGTCGACTGAATACGACGTCGTGCTGTGCCACGGCGTGTTCATGTACCTCCCCTCCGCGGAGCCTGCTGTTTCGGAGCTCGCGTCGCACGTCGCCTCACATGGCCTGCTCTCACTGGTCGTACGCAACGCGGCCGGGCTGGCCCTGCGGCCTGCGTTGCAGGGTCGATGGGACGAGGTCGGCGTGTTGCTGGACGAAGTTGCTGCCGCGGAGGAAGAGGGCCGAGATCCGCTCTACACCAACGAGATCGGGGTCCGCGCTCGGGCCGATGACGTGGGCACACTGGCCGAGGTATGCCGCGTGGCCGGCCTGCTCCCGGTCGCTCACTACGGGGTCCGGCTGGTCTCCGACCAGGTGCCCCTCGACACCCCGACTCCAACCCCGGAAGAGCTTGAGGCTCTGGTGACCACCGAGGTGCGCCTCGGCGATCTCGACCCCTACCGGCAGGTGTGCACCTTGGCCCATCTGGTCTTCTCGCCGGACCTCCGAGACGGGCTGAACCGCCCAAACCTGTGAACCGGACCCTCCGACAGTTGTCGGACGGACGGGTGCCGCGGCTGGACGGCATACAGTTGCCCTCGTGTTCTGGAGCAAGAAGACGCAGCCCGCCCCCGTCGCCGACGACCGCCCCGAGCGTCCCGGCGCCAAGAACCGACCCACGCCCAAGCGGCGCGACCAGGAGGCAGCCAACAAGCACCCGGTCGTCAACACCGACCGCAAGGCGGCGGCCCGCAGTGATCGCGAGGCCCGCCGGGTGGCGATGGCCGAGTCGCGAGCCGCGATGGTCACCGGCGACGAGTCGAAGATGCCGCCCCGCGACAAGGGCCCCATCAAGCGCTATATCCGCGACTACGTCGACGCCCGGTTCAGCCTCGGCGAGGCCCTGTTGCCGATGATGCTCCTCGCGCTGCTCCTGTCGTTCATCAAAGAGGTTTGGGCGCTGACCACCGTCTTCCTGCTGGTCTACGGGTTGTTGTTCATGTCGATCGCCGACGTGTTCTTCATGTGGCGCAAGATCAAGGCGGGGGTGGCGGCGAAGTTCGGCGCCGACGCGATGCCCGCCGGCGCGATGATGTATGCCGTGATGCGCGCCTACCAGATCCGGCGCAGCCGACTGCCGCGCCCGATGATCAAGCGGGGCGAATACCCCGTCTGATCTGGGCTGCGTGGACTCACCTGGACTGACCGATCTGACCCGGCTAGGCGCTCGGCGCCTCAGAGTTCGGCGAAGGCCAGCGGTTCGCGGGTGACTGCGTAGGTCGCGAGATACATCCGGGAGATCCGGCCGCTCGCGTCGCGCTCCACGTCCAGAGCCTCGCCGCGCTCGCGGCCGAGGTCGACGCGGAAGCGGTCGGGCCCGTCGGGGATGAACCGGCTCTCGAACAGGGCCCCAGCGCCGCGCGGCGCGCACCAGAGGCGCCCGTCGCGGACGGAGAACACCAACTCTTCGCCCTCGGACCACCACGACCCGAGGAACTCGGCGAGCTCCGGCACCGACGCCTCGGGCGTCCAGGGGGATGCCGCCGTGGGCTCGGCATCGAGGACCAGGTCGAGCAGGTCGGCGGCCAGGACGATGGGTTCGGCACCGGCTGAGGAGTTGGCCCACACCACGGCGCCGAGCCGGTCGGGCCGGCTGACCCGAAGCCCGGTGAGGAAGCCCGGCATCGCTCCCCCGTGCCCGACGTAGATGCGGTCACCCCGTCGGACCATCCCGAAGGACAAGCCATATCCCAGCGTCCATGCGTCGGGGTCAAGGATGACCTGCGGCCGGCACATCGTGGCCACTGTGGCCGGCGCGAGGACGGCCGGGTCGGGGTCGGCGACGAACGCGGCATACCGGCTGAGGTCGGCGACCGTCGACCAGAGCCCGCCCATGGGGGCCGTGGCCTTGAGGTCGGCCACCGGCTCCTCGGTGGCCACCCCGGAGAAGGGGTGAACGAGGTAGCCGTGCGCCCGTTCGGCCGCCGGAGTGAGCCCCGTGCGGGTCATCCCCAGCGGGTGCAGGACGCGCTGCCGGACGACGTCTTCCCAGGGGCGGCGTTCGAGCCGCTCGATCACCTGGCCAAGCAGGGCGAAGGCGAGATTGGAGTAGTGAAAGACCTCATGCGGTGCCAGCACCTGCTCCGCCTGCGCCAACTCAGCGAGCAACCGGGTGGCATCGGGGTTGTCCATGCTCTCCCAGACCCGACCGACGGGCTCGCGCTGCAGACCGGACAGATGCCCCAACATGAGGCGGATCGTCAGCTCTCCGTGGGAGATTCCGGGCAGGTGAGCATCGAGCCGATCATCGAGATCCAGACGCCCCTCGTCGCGCAACGCCATGATCACCACGGCCGTGAAGGTCTTGGTGACCGACCCAATCATGAACGGTGTGTCGTCGGTGGCGGCCGTGACTGGGTCCAACCGGGCGGCGCCGACATGCACGGTGTGGACGAGCTGCCCGTCGCGCACCAGCCCGACCGAGACGTTCGGAGCACGCCACGCCCGTTGCCGGTCGGCGACGAGATGGTCGATGCGGGCTTGAAGCTGCGGGTTCACGGGGCGGGTCGCAGCGACATCGGGCCGTAGACGATCGTCTCGCCCTCGCGCAAGGTCACCGCGTCGATGTTGGCGTCGACGAGCTCAGGCCAGACTTCACCGATCCACGACTCGGCCTCGGATTGGGTGGGGAACGACGGAGAGGCCGGCTCAGGTCCGACCATGGGGTTCCCGGCCTCGTCGAGGAGGTCCCAGCGCCACTGCGTGCTCATAGCCCCCACGCTAACCCACGGGGTAGGCGCTGGAATGCGCGATGGCGAGCCCTCCACGTGCTCAGCCGGGGACCGTGAACCCGATGAACGAGTCCGGCGGCAGGTGCGGAAGGCCCGGCACGGGGTGGTGTTCCAACGTCCACGCATCTCCGACCGCCTCGGTGGCGACCGCGGTCCAGAACTCCCGCGCGCCCGGGTTGTCGTCCTGGAAGCCGATCACCCATGGCCCCGGTTGATCGGCGAGGACCCGACGGATCACCTCGTGCCCGATGCCCCGACGCCGTAGCGCCCGGACGACGAAGAAGTCGCCGATGTGGTGGGTGCCCTGCTCATCGGTGCTCGTCATGACGAAGCCACCCAACCGGCCGCCCACCCGGATCAGCCAGGCCCGCATCGTCGGGTCGGCGCCGGACCGGAACACGTCCAGGCGCCGGTTGTTGAAGGTGCCGTCGTCGTTCGGCAGGTGGGCCAGGCCTTGGGAGAGGTCATGCCGATAGAGCTGCCCGAGGTTTTCCAGGACCGACCGAGAGCTGCGGTCGACCTGGACGAGCTCGATGGGTGTCGACGCGATCACCGAGGGAGCATAACGAAGGGCCCGGACCACACGCGGTGGTCCGGGCCCTGTCGTGAACCGGAGCGGGCGGCATACCCAGTCGGTATGCCGCGTCGCTCAGTTGCCGGTGAGCTTCTCGCGCAACGCGGCCAGGGCCTCGTCGGACGCGAGCGTGCCGGTGGCCGGAGCGGCCTCGGCGGCGGAGGAGGAGTAGGACGACGGGACGTCGCCGGCCGCGACCGCAGCCTCGGAGTCGGCCTTGGCAGCCGCCTCGACCTGCGCCTTGTGGGCCTCCCAGCGAGCGTGGGCCTCGGCGTACTGCTTCTCCCACTTCTCGCGCTGAGCCTCGAAGCCCGGCAGCCACTCGTTGGTCTCCGGGTCGAAGCCCTCGGGGTACTTGTAGTTGCCCGCCTCGTCGTACTCGGCAGCCATGCCGTAGAGGGTCGGGTCGAAGTCGGCGACCCCGACGGTCCCGTCGTTGGCCTGCTTGAGCGACAGCGAGATCCGGCGACGCTCAAGGTCGATGTCGATGACCTTGACGAAGATGTCCTCGTTGACCGTGACGACCTGCTCGGGCAGCTCGACGTGACGCTCGGCCAGCTCGGAGATGTGGACCAGGCCCTCGATGCCGTCGTCGACGCGCACGAACGCACCGAACGGGACGAGCTTGGTGACCTTGCCCGGCACGACCTGACCGATCGCGTGCGTCCGGGCGAAGTGCTGCCACGGGTCTTCCTGCGTCGCCTTGAGCGACAAGGACACGCGCTCGCGGTCCATGTCGACGTCGAGGACCTCGACGGTCACCTCGTTGCCGACCTCGACAACCTCGCTCGGGTGGTCGATGTGCTTCCAGGACAGCTCGGAGACGTGGACCAGACCGTCAACCCCACCGAGGTCGACAAACGCACCGAAGTTGACGATGCTCGACACGACACCGGAGCGGACCTGGCCCTTCTGCAGCTCGCGCAGGAAGGTCGTGCGGACCTCGGACTGGGTCTGCTCGAGCCACGCGCGGCGCGACAGGACGACGTTGTTGCGGTTCTTGTCCAGCTCGATGATCTTGGCCTCGATCTGCTTGCCGACATACGGCTGCAGGTCGCGGACGCGGCGCATCTCGACGAGGGAGGCGGGCAGGAAGCCACGCAGGCCGATGTCCAGGATCAGGCCGCCCTTGACGACCTCGATGACGGTGCCGGTGACGACGCCATCCTCTTCCTTGACCTTCTCGATCGTGCCCCAGGCGCGTTCGTACTGTGCGCGCTTCTTGGACAGGATGAGCCGACCCTCCTTGTCCTCCTTCTGGAGAACGAGAGCTTCGACCTCGTCGCCGACCTTGACCACATCGGCCGGGTCGACGTCGTGCTTGATGGACAGCTCACGCGAGGGGATGACGCCCTCGGTCTTGTAGCCGATGTCGAGCAGGACCTCGTCCCGGTCGACCTTGACGATGACACCCTCGACGATGTCGCCGTCGTTGAAATCCTTGATCGTCGCGTCAATCGCGGCGAGGAGGTCTTCCTCAGAGCCAATGTCGTTGATGGCAACCTGAGGGGCGGTCTTGGTGACCGTGCTGATGCTCATGTAGTAGGAACTCCGATGGTGGACAGGATGTAAAGCCGCACGCCGGTCGGCCTGCGGGGCGGACATGGTTGGGTGTTCGGGTCTGACGACTCGCCGGGAGCGGGCAGGCAGCATCGAACCGCGCCCCGAAGGGCACTGGGTCAGGGTACCCGCCCGCGCGTGGCCGGGTCAAAGCTGTTCAGTATGCCGTCCCGCCGCGACGACCCGGCCAGAATGAGCGCCATGGATCCCCTCGCGTTGCGCCGCGATGCCGACACCGCCGAGACCGCGGCCGCCAACCGCACCTGGTGGGATGCCGAGGCGAGCGACTACTACACCGAACACGGTTCCTTCCTGGGCGACGACGATCTGGTCTGGGGGCCGGAAGGATGGAGCGAGGAACTCCTGGGGTTGCTGGGTGACGTCGCCGGACGCGATGT
>JADJIB010000009.1 GCA_016707175.1 Candidatus Phosphoribacter hodrii | reverse complement strand
CCGGTCATCGAGACCGAGCGACTTCGCTCGCGGCCGTGGCGGAGATTCGACGGGCCTGACCCCGCTGACGATCCCGACGAGCTGTGCGACGCCCGCTTCATCTCCGCCGGTGGGGGCGGTTCGGGGCACGCTGACTTCGACGGGTGGCTCGCGCACGCAAGCGCCGGTTCAAGCGACGAAGGCAGCCTGGTGGGAGTGGGTGCGTCCGCCGATCGTGAGACTGACCGGGCGCTCGCAGCGGGACTCTTCTACCCGGTGACGGACCGATCGACTTCAACGTCGAAATCGGCTACTTTCCATCTTCCTGACGGCGCGCGGGCACCGGCTACGTCAGTCGGTGAGGCGCTCCCAGGCCATCGAGCACGCCTCCAGGCCGCGATCCGAAGGCGGTTCGGCGTGAGCCGCGTCCATGCGGGGGCCGACACGGACAACGACGCCTCACGGGCGGGTGATCCTGCGCCGCGCCGCGCTGCGCGAGGGGGCTTACGATCGGCAGGCGGCAGGCCGATAGCCCACCCCCTGAGCGATGGGAGCCGCGTCCGAACTGTTGGTCATCGATCCGCGGCGAGCGCCCCTGGCGGACGGCCCGGGGGTCGCGCTCGTCGGGGTCGGGGTGGCATCGGCAGATCGCGCTGGTGCCTGGCGATCGCCAAGGTAAAATGAATCCGGCAATGAGACAGAGGATTCCGGCGGTGAGCCACGCCCGCAGAAGTAATCGCCGGCTGACCGGCGCACCCAGGCCCGCAAAGGTCGCCGCGATCCCGGCCCCGACCATGTGCGCCGCGAACACCCAGCCGAACACGATGCTTGAGCGCTCCAACCCGAAGGCTCCGGCACACCGCCATCGTCGGTGGGACGGTCGCCACCCAGTCCAACCCATAGAAGACGATGAAGAGGAACAGGCTCGGGTCGACTCCCCGGCCCGCGGACCGACGGGACGACGAGCAGCATAACCCCCTCAGGACGTAGTGGTAGCTCACCAACAGCAGCCGGGGGTCCACCTGGTCGGTCAGCCAGCCTGAGGCGACTGTCCCGGCGATGTCGAAGATGCCGATCAGGGCGAGCAAACCTGCCGGTATCGTCGGCGGCATCCCGTGGTCGTGAGCCGCAGGGATGAAGTGGGTTCCTGATGAGCCCGTTCGTCGACCACCCGCAGATGAAGAACGTCCCGGGCGCAGCTGGAACGACAGGGCTCGGTGGCTCGCCTCCCCGGAGGGTCTGGGCAGGGCGACCTGCGCAGGCGAAGGTTGCCCGGGCGCCGGACCGCCCGTGCCCTCGGTATGCCGCCCGCTCACCATCATTGCTGGCGTGACCACGGACTCGGGCTTGACTCGGGCTTGACCCGCTCGGGCCTCGGGCCGGCGCAGCACCGTAGGGGCGGACCCCGACATCGGCCGAGCGATCGGCGACCACGAGGACGATCACCGGAATGATCCGCGGCTGCCCCGGCGACGACGAGGCGCGGCATACCTCCAGCCGGGTCCGGCCGCGAGCGCAGCGATCGCGGGCAGGAAGACGAGTTGGCCGGTCGAGGGCCGCCGAGAAGAGGCCGGTGACCAGGCCCCGTCGGGACTCGAACCACCGGTTGGCGACGACCGACCCGAGGACCAGGGCCATCGCCCCAGCGCTCAACCCGACAGAACCCGCCCCAGAGGACCACAACTGCCAGGGCGAGTCATCACCGTCGTCAGCCCGCTGCCGATCCCGAGCGAGCAGCGGCGCGGCGACGATGACCCGGCGCAGGCCCAGGCGCTCCATGAGGGCGGCGGCGAACGGCGCCGTCAGGCCATAGATGACGAGGTTGGCGGTCACAGCGCCCGAAGTCATGGTGCGGCTCCACCCGAACTCCTGCTCGAGGGGCTCGATGAGCGCGCCCGTCGAGGACCGGAAACCAGCGGCGGCGACCAAGGCGCCCAGCACGGCCAGGGCCACCCACCACGCGCGATGGACGCCCGGGCGAGCCCTGGACGACGGATGCGTCCCCTGGGTACTCCTCTGAGCGGCCCCCCGCATCGCAGGGCCTCCGGGCCTATGACCCGTCCGAATCGGCCGACCCGGTTGGCGGCCGGGACCAGCCACATCGCCGAGTCCAAGCCAACCGGCCAGGGCGTCGAGCTCGCGCTCCAGCCCGCGGCGGCTTCCGGCGGCGCCTCTGGCTCCCAGGTCAGTTGCGGCACCCGCGGATCCCGGCGGCTGGGTCGGCCTGAGGTCGACGCGCGCGACGATGGTGTCGCCGAACACGAACGGCAGCACGTAGTAGCCATGGATCCGCTGCGGCGCGGGCGTATAGATCTCCAGCCGGAAGCGGACGCCGAACAATGCCTCGGTGCGGGTCGGTGCCAGACGAGCGAGTCGAAGGGGCTCACCAACGCCCTGACGTGCACCGAGCGGGGTATTCGGGCGGCGCTCCAGGTATGCCGGTCCCGCCACCCCAGCGACCCTCACCTCTTCGATGCAGCCCTCCGCGCACAGGACCGCGATGGCGTCGCGCGCCTGAGCCCGGGTCAGGCGGAAGTAGTCGGCGAGGCTTGCCTCCGTGGCCACACCGAGGGCACCGGCGGCCATCCGGACCAACTCGATGATCGCCTCGGCCTCAGTCCGGGCGTCGTCCCGCGCAGCCCATGCCGCCCGGACATCCGGCGGAGCGACCCGGTCAGGGGCGGCGTACCGGCGTTCGAAGGACGCAGTGCGCCCCGCTGAGGCGACCTGCCCCGACCAGAAGAGCCATTTCCAACGCCCGCTTGACCGCCGACCAGTTCCACCCCCAGTGCTCGCGGATCGCGGTACGTCGTGCGCGAGCGCGGCCTCTACCTGGCGCGAGGTCAGCGGGCCGCGATCAGTCCACCTCGCAGCACGGCTTTGACCAGGCCCGGGTGTTCGGCGTGGACCTGACGCATGCCTCCCCACGCCTCAGACTGCGCAGCCCGCATCCGACCGGCGAACAGCGGCCAGGTCGCGGGCGCGACGAGGGCCGCCTCGTGCGCCCAGTATTCGACGAGACGACGCGGCGCGGCGTCGCGCATCCGATCCAACGCCTCGCGGTCAGCGGGGCCGAGGCGGCTGAAGAACGGCAGGTAATGACTGCGCGCCACGACGTTGACGCTGTCGATCTGGACGACGCCGAGCCGGTCAATGACGCCGCCCAGGTGCCGGGTGCCAACCGAGCCGGATGCGGGACGCGGCGCGGTCAACCCTTGAGCGGCCAACGCGATCCGCCGGGCCTGCGCTCCAGTCAGCTCACGCATCGCTCACCCGAGGCACTCCCCCAGCAGGTATGCCGCCGCTCAACCGGCCGGTGGCGGGTGAATGAGGTTCTGCTGCACGGCATACATCGCCGCTTCCATCCGGGTGTGCAACTGGAGCTTCTCCAGGATGTTGCGGACGTGGTTCTTCACGGTGTTCTCCGAGATGAACAACTCGCGGCCGATCTCGCGGTTGCCCAGGCCGCGGGCCACCAGGCCGAGCACCTCGACCTCGCGATCCGTGAGCTTGGGCAGGTGGCTGTCGACGACCTCGACGTCGCGGCGGCGCATCTGGGCGAACTCGGCAAGCAGTTTGGAGGCCATGGACGGCGAGATGAGCGAATCGCCGCTCTGCACAGCGCGGATGCCCGCCGCAATCTCATCGCCTGGGACGTCCTTGAGGACGTACCCGTTGGCGCCAGCGCGCACCGCTTCGAAGAGATCCGACTCCTCGTCGGACATCGTCAACATGACGATGCGCGCTGACGGCACCCGCTCGCGGATCGCCTGGCAGGCCTCGATGCCGCCGCAGCGAGGCATTCGGACATCCATGAGCACAACGTCGGGGACGGTGGCCTCGGCCTTCTCGACAGCAGCCATGCCATCGTCGGCCTCGCCAACGATGACGATGTCACCGTCGAGCTCAAGGACCGTGCGCAGGCCACGCCTGAAAAGTGCATGGTCATCGGCGATGAGCACCCGAATCGGGTGGTCACGGGGCCATGGATCGGTCACATGGGCATGATGTCATGCCCATGTGACGCGCGACAGCTCCGAACGGGCCGGTGGCCTGGTCGGGCGGAGCCTCGACCGGTGCGGCCTGCGCCTCCTCTCGCGCCGGCGCCGCAGCCACCGCAGCCAGGCCCACGTCGGGGCGCCCCGCGCGCACCGCGGCCCGGCGCCGTCCGTTGACCCGCCGCAGCCGCTCCAGGAGCTTCTCGACGGCTTGGTCGAGGGCGTTGTACTTGTCCTCGCTGGCCGCTTCGGCGCGCACGATCGACCCCCGATCGCGGCAGGTGAGCTCGACAAACTCCGAGTTGCGGACCGTGCGCTCGTGGGTGACGACGACATCGACCCGTGAGACCTTGGGCGCCATCTGTGCGACCTTGGCCAGCCTGTCGTCCAGGTGTGCCCGGAAACGCTCTGAAACCTGGATGTGACGACCGGTGACGACGATGTCCACTGTTCCTCCTGACGTGCGACGTGACGAGGTGGCGGGCCGGGCAGACCCCGCAAACCTGATCATCACCCCCAGACGTCTCGGACGATGTCCTTCCACCGTAGCCCGCTTCACCGAGTCAAGCCAGAGGGCACGTCGGCGCGCCCACGGCGTTGCGTCGCTGCGACAACAGCCGCCCCCACGACATGCGCGCCCGCCGCGCGCAGCGCCCGCGCGCCTTCGGTGAGCGTCGCCCCCGTCGTGACGACGTCGTCGACGAGCAGGACGTCGCGGCCGGCAACCGTGTCGCGCCACCGCGGCGGAACGGCATACGCACCAACGAGGTTGGCCCTCCGCTCGGCGCTGCCGAGACCTGCTTGGTCGGCGACGCGACGCGAGGGGGAAAGGGCCTCCACCACCTCGTGCGGATGACCAAGCGCCGCGTCGGCCTGCCGGCACAGCACCGTGACGCTCGCCTCCCCGCGACGGCGAACGGCCGCTCGCGAGGAGGGCATCGGCACCAGCGCGAGGTCCTCACGTCGGGCGGCGGCGACGAGGATCGCCTGGGCGAGCAGCGGCGTGAGCAGCGGGCGCGCGTCGGCCCGGCCACCGTCCTTGACGGCCACGATCGCGGCCCGGAGTGCACCGGTGTATCGGGCGGCGGCGACGACGGGCGGCATACCGGGTGGGCATGGCGACGGCGGGGTATGCCGCGGCAGCGAGAAGCAGGCGGCGGCCAGGTCGCTCGCGCAGGTGGCACACCAACAAACGCCCGCCCCACCGCAACCCGCGCATTCGGCCGGGAGGACGAGGTCCAGCAGCGCCGCTGCGCCGTGTCGTGTCCGCCGCCAGAAGTCCATGGGTTGATGGTGACCATTGCAGGACGGGGCGCCCCGTCCGCCGGGTCTGCCTGTGGACAGTGGGACGACGGGAGCACGCGGTGTGGACAAGGGGCACCGAACCCGTCAATTCCACCCTCGGACCACGGGCGAGGTGTCATCATGAGGGCGGAACGGGAGATCTCCTCGGGGAGAAAGTCCAGAGCGCGGGTGCTGGCAGTCCTGAGTACGTCGACCCGACTGCGCATAGCCATCGCAGCAGTCGTCCTTGTCGTCAATGCCCTCCTGGGTGACGGCAGCCTCGTGCTGCCCTGGGCGCTGCTGGTCGCCGGAGTCGACGTGGTGGCTGGCTTCCTGCTGGCCCATGAAGATGTCCTGCTGCCCCACCGATCCCAACGAGCCGCAGTCGCCGCGACCGTGATCGGCGCGTTCGCCGCGGGCCTGTCGTTGCTCGCAGGCGCAGGTGCCCTGCCGTTGTTCGTCATCCCTCTCTATCGCGCTGGCGAGCGCGGTGGTCGCGGCGGGGTGGCGATGACCGGGGGCGCGTTGGCGGTCGGCGCCGGGATCGCCCAGACCGTCGGTCCCCCGGCCGTGTTGCCCCTGGGCCAAGTAGTGCTCTGGGGAGCGCTAGCGGTGAGCCTCGGCACGCTGGCCGCGTGGGAGGACCGCATCACTCCCCGCCGGCGCCTCCGCGACCCGATCGCTGACGAGGCCGCCATCGTGCTCGGCCGCCTCGCGCAACTGTCTGCGGGCATGGATGGCGGTCTCGACCACACGGTCATGGCCGAACGGATCCTCGACCACCTGCCGAGCAAGCCGGGCCTGCGGGGAGTCGTCCTCGCAGGCACCCCGGTGTCGGTGGCCATCCCCATCGCTCTGCGCGGAGCAGCTCGAGTTCCGTGGCCCGAGCCTCGCGAGGATGACCACAACACGCGGCAGCGGGCCTGGACCTTGGGAGTGCCTGGCAACGATGTGGAGGACAACCGTGCGGTCGTCGCGGTCCCGCTGCGCGATGTCCGCGGTGAGCAGGTCGGGATGCTTGTGGCCGACTGGCCGGCCCGAACGCCTGCGACCGCTGCCGAGGTCCTGGAGATCACCGAGGCCGCCGAGCGCTATTCGACTGGTCTCGCCGTCGCGATGTCCTACGCCCACCTGCGCGAGCAAGCCGGGATGGACGAGCGTCGGCACCTGGCTCGGGCCATGCACGACGGCATCGCCCAGGAGATCGCGGCGGTCGGCTTCCACATCGACATGGTCCGGTATGCCGCGCAGCAGGCCGGAGACTCGACGGCACCGGAACTGGCCAACCTGAGAGCAGAGGTCGCGCGCATCCTCATCGACCTGCGCAACGACATCACCGATCTACGGGTCGGATTGCGCCCTGAGCACGGCCTCGGGGCCGCTGTGTCGGCCCGGCTACAGCAGTTCGGTGCCACCACTGGTGCCGTCGTCACGGTTGTGCTGCGCGAGTCAGGCTTCCGGTTGCCGGCAGCGACGGAAGTGCGCCTCTACCGGCTGTTGCTGGACGTCCTCGCCGATGCCCAGCGCCACCGCGCCCACCACGTCGAGGTCGAACTCATCGTCGCGGCGCCGCACTTCCAGTTCACGATCAGCCACTCGGGCGCAACGTCCCTGTCGGTGGCCGCGTTGCGGGAACGACTCGACGACATCGCCTGCCAACTCTCGGTCGGCGAGCGGCGCCCCGAGAAGGGCGGCGGGGTCCAGGTGAAAGCCGGGACGATCGCCCGCTTGAACGGCGAGTCCGACTACGGCATCCGTCCGCACCCGTCGCGATGGGAACCTGCGCCCGCAACCGTTTCCGAGGAGGGCAGCCGATGACAACACCGCTCACACGTGCGGCCGCAACCACAGCGGCACCGCCCGGCACCAGGAATCAGGTCATCTCAGTCGTGCTCATCGACGACCACGACCTGGTCCGCCAGGGCATCGCCTCGTTGTTGTCGCTGGACCGCAGCTTGCACGTCGTCGCCCAGGGTGCGTCCCTGGCCGAAGGCATGGTGCTCGCTCGATCGATCGTGGCCGACGTCGCGGTCATCGACGTCTCGCTGGGAGACGGTTCCGGGCTTGACCTGGTGGCTGAGTTCCGCCGCCGCCACCCGGCGATGGGGTTGGTCGTCCTCACCATGCATCAAGACGACGACACCCTGCTGCACGCGTTGGATGCCGGCGCATCCGCCCTCATCCACAAGAGCCGATCGGCCGAGGACGTGATCGCGATCGTCCATCAAGCGGCCGCGTCCCCTGAACGCTTCTCGGCCGTGGGACTGGCCGACGCGATCAGACGCCGATCCTCAGTCGCAACCGTCAGATTGACGACTCGGGAGAGCGAAGTCCTGCGGGAGTTGGCGGCAGGTGCGTCCGTTGCCCAAATCGCCAGGGCACTGTATATGAGTGAGTCCACCGTCAAGACCCACATCGCCAAGCTCTATGACAAGCTCGGGGCCAACAACCGGGCGTCCGCGGTGATGTCGGCGATGAGGCTGGGCCTCATCCCCGCACCGTGACCCTTAAGGTTCGCGTTGGCTCTGGGATGCCCCGCGTGCGATGCCCCTGCGGACGGACTGGTTCACAAGTCGCCCTGGTTCACAAGTCGCCCTGATTCACAAGTCGCCGGAGAAGAACACGCCGATGATCCGGATGACGGCCGGACCGAGGATGACGACGAAGATCGACGGGAAGATGCACAGGAGCACCGGGAAGATGATCTTCACGGGCACTTTCTGAGCCTTTTCCTCGGCATGTTGCCGTCGGGCGACGCGCATCTCCTTGGCCTGCTCGCGCAAAACGTTGGCGATCGGTAGTCCGAGCCGATCCGCCTGGACCAGGGCGCTGACGAACGTCCGGATCTCGGGGACCTTGGTGCGTTCTCCCATAGCGGCGAACGCATCGGCTCGGGACCGGCCGATCTGAATCTCGGACAACACACGAGCAAACTCGCCAGCTACCGGGCCTCGCACCGAGCGAGCGACCTGCATGAGAGCAGCGTTGAAACCCTGACCGGCCTCGACGCACACAGTCAGCATGTCGAGAGCATCGGCCAACCCACGGCGCATCTCTTCCTGGCGTCGCAGCCCCATGTTGTAGACGAGGAGGTCCGGGAGGAAGAAGATCCCCGCCGCCAGGACAAGACACCAGATCAAACCTCGGAGCGAGAACCCGCCGATGAGCAGCCCGAGCAGAAAGCCCCCAATGAGACCCGCGCCCTTGGCACCCATCAGACTTTCGGTGGTCCACCCGGACGGGTTGCCCGCCTCGTCGAGTAGCCTCGCCAGGCGTTGGGTGGCGCCGCTGGGCGAGAGCCGCTCACCAAGGTTCCGGGTGCGGTGCAGGATCGGCACGAGCAACCGATCGCGGGCCCCCAACTCGTTGCGAGCAACCTCATGTCGGTCAATACGCCGCTCGACGATCGCCAAACTGCGGGCGACGCCTGTCGGCTCGCTGCGTGAGGTCGCCGCGACATAAACGAGGACACCGAGGGCAAGGCACACCAAGGTGACGGCGAACACCAACCATGCCATCTCAGACCTCCACCTTGACTGCCTTGCTCATCCAGAAGACCCCGATGGCCATCAGGATGACTGCGCCTACGAGCATGATCCATCCCAGGACTGTCGTCCATAACAACGAGATATACGAACGGTTGACGTTGACTTCGTAGACGAACAGCGCAATCGGCAGGGCAATGAGGATGTAGGCCGACAGCCGGCCCTCGGCCGACAAAGCCCGGACGTGACGACGGAGGTACTCGCGCTCTCGAAGCGTCGCCGCCGTGGTGCGGAGCGTCTCGGCGAGATTGCCTCCGACTTGACGTTGGATACCGATCGCCATCGACGTCCACCTCATGTTGTCGCTGTCCATTCGGACAGCCATGCGTTCCAGGGCACTCTCCAGATCAGATCCGATGCGGGTCTCGGCGATCACCCGGGCGAACTCTTTAGCCGCAGGCTCTGAGACGTCTTTGGCCACGGCGTCCATAGCCTGCGGCAGGGAGAAACCTGTCGACAGGCTCGACGCAAGCAGCAACAGGATGTCGGGCAGCTGACGTTCAAGTTTCGCGGCTCGGCGACGGGCAAGCAGTCGCAAGGAGGCGGAGGGGAGAACGAGCCCAGCCAGTGCCCCGACGACTATGCCGAAGACGGCCACCAGACCGTCTCGGAACACGAGCGCACCTGCGATCACACCGACAATGACGCCGACTAGCCGCAGAACCGCCCATTCACCGGGCCGCCAGGCGAGGTCGGCTCGCTGCAGAAGTGCCATTGTTTGGGAGGTGGACTCGCGGCCGGCCATCACGCGTTCGCCGATGTCCACCAAGTTGGCTGTGATCACACTTTGGGTGTCCCGGCGCGGCTTGGTGATCTGGAGTCCTCTGGCGGAGTAGGCCTCGAGATTCTGGATGCGATTCTCTCGTTTGGTCCGCATGGTGGGCATCACGGCTGCTGCCGTAAGGCCGAGCAGCCCTAGGAAGGTGCCGGCGATCCCGAGGACGAGGAACCATTTGGCGACGGTTTCAACGGGTGCTGCCACCGCGGCGCTCGCCTCAGGAAGGGCAGGCGCCAGGGTCAGGGTTGGCAGTGCCGTGGGCACCGCCGACACGGTGACCGTGCCCGTAGCAGAAAATGGTGTTCCCGAAGCCATCCCACGGACCTCGACCGGTGTACTGCCCAGCGGCAACACCCCAGGACGCACGCTCCACATGACCTGGCGGTCCAAGGCGCGGGCTGAGGCGTTGAAGGCCCCGGTGACAGCAGCCTGGTCGTCTGCGGGTGCGAAATTGCCACCGCCGGCCGCCGCCAGCTTGATGAGGACCTCGTCGGCTGTGACCTTCGTGCGCAACCCGATGGTGTCGACCCTGACGCCGCCTTGTGTCACCGCGTTGAGGACAGCCGCCAAGTCTTTGCGGCCAGCGGTGTTCACCCCGTCGCTGAGGACGACTATGCTCCGCTCCCCTGTCGCCCCGAGCTTCTCAAGCGCCAGGGTTACCCCGTCGAAGAGAGCCGTCTCACCACCGGCGATGAGCGTATCCGTGGCCGTCCGGATTGCTGCTTTGTCCCTCGTGAGGTCCACATCGACGCCAGCGACGTTGGCAAATGAGATCACCCCGACGCTGACATCCGCTGGGACACGGTTGAGAAACTCCGCGACGGCCGCCCTAATTATCGGCATTCCGGAGTTAGCCTTCATCGAGCCACTGGTATCGACGACAAGAAAGACGGCCCGCCGCATGGTGGTGGCTGCTTCTACCGTAGCCGCCGTTGTCGCCCCCGCCACGGTCACGTGTAGCGATGCCGGGTCAACTACGAGGTCACCGGTGGTAGCCCGCAGGGTGAGGACCCCCGCGAGGGTGCTCCCGTCGTAAGCAAGCTGTGTCAATGTTGCCGGGGCAGGCTCGGTGTCCGCGTTGCCCGGGGGGGCGAAGAGCAGGGTGGCAGTGAAGCCAGCCGCTAGCGCCCGCAGCACGCGCGAGCGACGAGGCCCCCTCCGCGGAGCACGAACTCGGTCCGTCATCGGTTCCCTCGGACGAACATCGTTTGAGGCAGGACGATGCCTTGGTCAGCCAGGACGTCAAGGAACTTCGGTCGGAGTCCGGTGCTGACCAAGCCCCCGAGGTACCTGCCGTTCTCGTCGCGCCCGGCCTTGTAGTCGAAGCTGAAGATGTCCTGCAGGGTGATGATGTCGCCCTCCATTCCCTCGACCTCCACGATGGAAACGACGCGACGGCTGCCGTCACGCAAGCGCGCCTGCTGGATGACGAGATCGACCGCACTGGCGACCTGATCGCGAATGGCCCGGAGTGGAAGTTCGACCCCCGCCATGAGGACCATGGTCTCCAGCCGGCTCAGGCTGTCTCGCGGGGAGTTGGCGTGGACAGTGGTGATCGACCCGTCGTGGCCAGTGTTCATGGCCTGCAACATGTCCAGTGCCGCGCCGTCTCGCACTTCTCCGACGATTATTCGGTCGGGGCGCATTCGCAGCGAGTTTCGAACGAGATCTCGGATCGCAATCTGCCCGCGGCCCTCGATGTTGGACGGGCGCGACTCCAGTCGCAGAACGTGCTGCTGATGGAGTTGGAGTTCCGCCGCGTCCTCGATGGTGATGATCCGTTCGTCATTGGACACATACGACGACAGGACGTTGAGGGTTGTGGTCTTTCCTGACCCCGTCCCTCCCGAGATGATGATGTTGCGGCGCCCGCGGACGCAGGCCGAGAGGAACTCGGCAACAGACTCGCTGATGGTGCCGAACGCGATGAGGTCGCGGGCGGTGAACGGGTCGGCGGCGAACTTTCGGATCGTCAGCATCGATCCGTCGAGCGCCACTGGCGGAATGACAGCGTTGACCCGCGATCCGTCAGGCAGTCGCGAGTCGACCATGGGACTGGCCTCGTCGACCCGCCGACCGATCCGTCCGACGATCTTGTCGATGGTCCTCCGAAGGTGCGCCTCGCTGGTGAACTTCGCGTCCACCCGATATATCCGACCGGAGCGCTCAACGTATATGTTCTCGTGCCCGTTGACCATGACTTCGGTGACGTCGTTGTCGCGTAGATAGGGCTCCAGTGGCCCATGGCCGAGAATCTCGTCGGAAACCTCTTGCGCAATGCGGGTTCGGTCAGCGGCCGAGAGCGGAGTCTGCTGCCCGTCGATGACAACTTGCAGGGTCTGTCGTACTCGCTGGTCGAGATCGACCTGCCCAAGATTCGGGTCGTACAGCTGAGGGCCGAGCGTGTCTAGGAGGGTCTGGTGAACTGCCGCCTTCACCGCAGCGAACGGGTCGAGGCTGGCGCGCGCGGGTGCATGTGGTCGGGCCGGAGCATCCCCCAACCTCGCGCCGGTTGTCGGTGTTTGTGTCCTGCGAACAGTCTCAAGCCGGTCGTAGAGACTCACTTGCGTCCTCCCCATGGAAGCAACCGCCGCGGAGCAGCAGACTGGCTCGCCGCCGGATCGACGCCGCGAATGTGTTGGTCGGCGAGGTGACGAAGTGCCACGCTCACCGGGTGACGGGGGTCATCCAAGATGATGGGCACCCCTCGGTTGATCGAGGCCGGGACGTCTGGGCTGCTTGGCACCATGACGGCAATCTCCTGCTTAATGGACGTCACGACATCCTCGACCCGCAGGCCCACCTTTGCGTCGGACCGGTTCAGCACGATATGCCGGGCTTCCCGGGGGCTCCCCAAGAGGTCAAGGGTGTCCAGTGTGAGCCGCAGGTTCTTCAATGCCGGAATATCCAACGTGGCGATAAGGACAAGGCTGTCGCTGAGATCAAAGGCGGTAAGAACGTGTTCAGTCAGGGCCGGTGGCGTGTCGATAACCACAAAGTCATACACATAGCGTGCAACCCGGAGCAACTCAGCGACAGTGGCCGGCGGGATCCGCTCGGCCTCACCGGGCTCAGCCGGGGCACACACCGCCTCAAGCCCACTGGAATGTATGGTGACAACGGAAGCTAGGCCTTGCTCGTCGAGGTGTCCCGTCATGTTGACAACATCGGTCATGCTGCGCTCTGGAAGCATTTGCAGCGCGATCCCGACATCACCGAATTCCAGGTCGAGATCGACGACGAGCGTGCGGTGACCGACCGAGGCGAGATAGGCACCAAGGTTTGTCGAGAACGTCGTCTTGCCTACGCCTCCCTTGGCGGAGAAGACGGTGACGATCTTCCCCGCCCGGGAAGCTGAGTCCGCGCTGACACCGCGCAGACGGAAGCTGAGTTCCCGGCTGCGGCGCAGCGCATCGGCCACGGCAGGAAGGTCGTCGGCGGACACCACTTCGCGAAACCCCGCGCGAAGTGCCTGGGCCAGGATGTTCACATCGAGACGGCGTCGCACCAGGATCACACCGAGCGCAGTGTTCTCAACGCGCAGACCCGCAACCACACCACAAGCAGAGTCGAGGTCCACATCCGGTCCGACGATCACCGCGTCCTCATCAGGGGACGCGCTCAGCGCGCGACTCAAGGCCGCGCCGCTGTCAACCCGAGTCGCGTTGGGACCAAGCGCGAAACTGAACCGCTCAGCAGACGCTGGATCCCGATCCCAGAGGATCGTCACGGCGCGACCTCGAACACGTTGTAGTCGGTGATCTGCACGGTCGGATCAATTGTCGTGTCGGCTCCGCGCAGACCGGCATACAAGGCGCCCGTCTGTATGCCGTGTACGAGCCGGTTGGCGTCGAGCGGCGTCAGAGCCAGAGTGACGAGGAACGTGGGCTTGGTCTGATCCTGCGCGCCATTCTGGGTATTCGTGTCCGCGGGCGTGAGCGACGTATCGCCCATGGCGATGACAAGGGCGTCACCAAGGAGGACACGCGTCGCTTGAGTTTGGGTTGGGTTTCCCGCCGTGGGCGTCGGGCTCGAGGTGGGAGCGGGCATCTCGAAGGTATCGAAGATGACGATCCGCGACCCCGGGGTGACGAAACTCCCCACCCGAGCTGGGTCTTCCAGCCGGACCGACACGGCGACCTGCCCCGGCGGAACTTGGATGGCCCTTCGCCCGGTCGGGGTCGTCCCGAACCGGGACGCCAACACGTACTCACCCACACCGATGTCGGTGATCGCAACAAGCGCTTCGTTCGTCGGCGTCACCTCGGCCAACGCGCCCACCGGAAAGGCTCGTGCCGCGACCTGCGTCTTGACCAACGCACGATCTCGGACCGCATCGGCCAGTGACGTCCCCGCCGAGACCGGCTTCTCCGACACGTACACCGTGCGGGGGTCGGCGCCCGCAACGGCACGAGCATCCGCCCCCCGCGCGTAAATCAACACGGCAGCGGCGCCGAGCACCGCGATAAGGCCCGCCAACAACACAGCTATTGCACGTCGTCCCACAAGAACACATCCTGCTCAATAATCGGGAGGTTGCCCTCACTGACCGGAACGGCTTCGATTACCCGGCTGCCTGAACACCCACCTGACCGAAAGTCCCTCCACCACCCTCGACAATCCCTCCGTCGCCCACACCCGTCACGAACCAACCCGTGATGCAACTCTGGCCTCCTGGACAAACTGGGAAACGGCCAGTGAGGACGCTCCTGACCTTATTGGGGATCCCCCCCGTGGTTACGACGTCGTAGCCAGAAAGGAAGAACCGGCCGTAGCTCTGGGCGTAGTAATAGGCGTGAGTACCATTCGCTGAGTCGTAGCAGGGTTCAGCCGGTGGGGGCGCGCCGCCCCCAGCCGGCACATCATCGAGGGTGCAGCTGAAAATCGGAATAGTGACAACGGTCCCGACCAGCCTGGACAAATCGCACGCGACGCTCCCCCCCGGGTCGGTGTGATACCAGTCGCCGTTCCCGAAGCTCCTCACGACGCACGGGTCGGACGTTGTCTCCAAGAAGCCGAACCCACCGGGTTGGTCGTGGCCCTGGAAGTTTGGGCACGGCGCCGGATTCCTCCTGCTGGCCGGAACGTTCACCCAAAGGGTCTCTTCTTGAGACGAACTCGGCCAAGGGGCGGTACCGCCGTACGGGGGAGGAGGCAGAGCACCCGCGCCGCTCCCGTCGACGTTTCCACCCGCGTTCTCCCATTCACAGGCCGAGATCGTGAAGGGGATGTTCCCGCCACTCAGTTTCGCCGGCCCCCAGGCCGCCCTGGCACACGTCTCCAGGGTCTGCCCGCCAAACCCCAGCGTCTGTGCGACGAACGGTGGGAGGACGGTCGAGCCGTCGTTCATCCGGGTTCGCGTGTGGACTTCGATCCAGTTGGCGCTCTCCGGCGTGTCTGGGGAGACGGGCGGGCAGAGGGAAAGGTCAGCGAGCGCACTGCCCGCACACTCCGGGATGTCGCTGCCCGCAGGTGCGTTCCCGCACACCCCGTTGACGTACGTCGTGGAATACCCGTTGGTGCCGTCGTTTGCTGTCGTATTGGCCAGGTCGCGAATGCTCATGCCTGAGCCTGCGGCAGCAGTCATCGCCGCACTCTGGCACTCGTTCGCGTTGAGGGCGCACAGTCTCGCCATCGCCAAGCTGGCGGCATCGGCTCCGGCCTGAAGTTGGCGGCGTTCCCACATCAACGAACCGACGTCGATCGACAGGGAGGTCGCGCCGAGGATGACCATGAAACCGAACAGGGCCGCGACGATCGTCGTGACCGAGCCACGCTCCCGCCCCAGCACCATGCGGCGGCGACCCTTCCTCGTCACATGCGTCAACCCATGCATCGCATGCTCCCAGTCGAAGAAAGAGTCAAGGTCGGCGCCAGCCCGCCGCCAAAGAGGTTCATCACACTGTCGAGAATGAGGAAACTAAAGCTATTGTCGACTCGCACCGAGGACGCTTGGGTGGTGATCGTGGTCCCCCTCGCCGGGCATCCGGCGACGATAGTGGTCGTCACTGCAAACGTCCCCGCGGCTGCGCTGACGCGGCCATTGACGTCGCCAGCGGAGTAGTTGAGCGCCACCATTCGGGCGCCTTCGCGTGCAGCTTGGGTCACGGCCATCTGCGTAGTGAAAGCTCGGCCGAAATCGATAATGCCCCCAAGGACGAGCAGCAACACGGGAAGGACGATGGCAAGCTCGACGGCCGAGGCGCCCCGATCAGCCCCCAGTGGGCGCGAGTTCACGCATTCCCTCCTACAGGCCTGCCGGCCAGCCGGTGAAGAGTCCCGACACTGCCGACCCGAATTGAGTCACCGCGAATGCTGAAACGGCTGCGATGAACGCTGCTAGGATCACGTACTCCGCCATGGTGGCGCCGCCATCGCGCTGTCTCAGACGAAGACCCCCCAAGGTTCTCAGCCTTCCGCGAGCGTAACCGAGCCCGAACGCGGGAGGGATGGTTTCATCGAAACCGCCCCTCCCCGCCCAGCCGCCGCTCAGATACTGGCGGTGACGTTCAGGAACATCGTCGAGATGGCCCTGCCCAGCGGACCGACCGCAACGACGACGATGACGGCGATGAGTGCGACCATCAAGCCGTACTCCACCATGGTGGCGCCGTGGTCCCGGCGGATCCTTGCCAGTGCCTTGAGCATGGGGGTTCCCTCCCAAAATCGTGATGGATACCGGACGGTTCCGGTCCTACCGGCATCATCCGCGCGTGCTACTGGCCCTCGAATCCACCGACCATCTCATCCCTCCTCGTCCGCACGGCTTCCCCTGCCTCATCCGAACGGACGATCCTGGGGACGCCGCCCTCGCCTGCGGGTCCCGATGAGTCACCATGCTCGAATGCCCCTTATCCCACCGCTCGAACCGACGACGGCGGTTCCCCCGGGACCACAACGGATTGACTGGGGGCGGCTGGTCCTCGTGCCCGTCGCCGTTGGGCTACTCATCGTCAACGTCAGGGCGATCGCCACGCGCCCATGGGCAGAGCCGACTGGGCTCGACTCGACCCTTGGCCTGATCGCCCAGATCGCCGTCAGCGCCTTCTGGGCCCTCGTCGTCACGGCGTACCTGCGGCGTCGGCCGGCAATTGCGACCAACTCCTCGCCCGTGACCTACGTGGTAGCCGTCACCGCGTCGTTTCTCCCGTTCGTCTTTCCCCTGTTGGGGGAGCGCTCGACGAACCTCGCTGTCGTTGCGGTCGCCGACCTCCTCCTCATCGTCGGAACGGCCTTCGCCGCATGGGGGATTCGCCACCTCGACCGCAGTTTCAGCATCCTCCCGCAGGCGCGCGCGGTCGTCACGACTGGGCCGTATCGCCTGGTCCGCCATCCCCTGTATGCCGGGGAGCTTCTCGCAGCCCTCGGTTTGACCCTGCTCGCCGCAACCGTATGGGCCTTCCTCGCGTGGCTCGCCTTGATCCCCTTGCAGCTCTACCGGGCCCAACACGAGGAGCGCATCCTCGCGGACCACCTAGACGGCTACGCGGCATACGCCGCGCAAACGGGACAGTTCTTCCCCGGCGTCGGCAAGCGCAAGGGCTCACACCTGGGACGCTCCGAGCGGTAGCTCATCCCTAGGGGGCGACCGCGATCTCAGTGGCCCCTTCGACCCCCCGCCACGACCCGCCGACCCGCACGAGGACACCACCGGGTTGGGCGACGATGACGATCCCTCGTGGACCACTGGTCGACACCAGATAACGAGCCCCGGCCGCCACGGGGATGAGGTTGGTGGCAGGGTCGGCGATCCCGATGCGCCGCAGCCCGATTCCCTGACCGAGTTGCACGATCCACGGGCGCAGGGCCTCGCCGTCACCAACCGCGCCGAGCGCCGCCAGAGTCGTGTCGTCGATCCACACGACATCGGTGATCCGGCTCAGGGGGTCAGCTTGCCGATACGGCGCGGCGAGGGCTGTCGGCCGGCCCAGGGAGTCCCGCACGACCCCGGCGATGTCCAGTCGCATGTCGCTGCCCCCGGGGGCGCTAGTGACGACACCAACCCGGCTGCCGTCGCGGGACACGGCCAACGCGACGATGGCGCGATCAGCCAGCCACGGCGCGACCACGGGCACGGCCGGATCAGCCGGCGCCCGTGCATTGACCGTCAGCACCCGGGCCACGCCCCCGTCGCTCCCGGCGAACCACAGCCGGTCGAGCGCGTCGTAGGAGGGCCGCACGAACGACGTCAGCACCGGCACGCTCGCGCGCTCCCGGTCGTGCCACCGAGCGGCTTCTGCCCCGCCGGGAGCGACGGCGACGAGGTCGGCTCCGTCGGCGGAGACCGCGAACTGGCCGTATGCCGCGGGAATCGTCGGGAGGTCGGCACCTGTGGCCGGCGGGTTCGGTGCCGGGGCGGGCCCGCCGGCGGCACTGGCCGAGGGGATAACGGGGGCCGTGGCCGTGGGAGCCGTGCCCAGGCCGTCGAGATCGTCCAGCCGTGCGATCTCGACCGACGTCAGTCGCTCGCCGAGGCGCAGCAGAGCGCTGCGGGGCAGTGGAAGGGGATCGGCGCCGTAACCGACGTCAGTGGCCGACCGCAGCGGACCCGTCACCTCGGGCACGACCAGCCGCCCGGCCCCCTGCACCTCGACGACCACTCCCTGGACTCCAGGCACGCGCAGCAACGTAGCGACGAGTTGGGCCCAGATGGCGCGCCGATGGGCTAGGTCCATGGCGCTTGCCGGAGGGGTCAAAACGACGGTCGCGATCCCCGCATCAACGCTCACGGCATCGACGGCCAGCGTCACGTCGGCCGGGAACCCCGTCTCGACCGCTCCGGCGAGGTAGTCGGGAACGGGACCGAGCTGGGCACGGGCCAGCGCGGTCCCCAGCCGGGGCCCACCCGCGAACCACCTGACGTCGGGCACGAGGTGCCGCCCGCCCACCGTCGGGTAGTGGACCCGATGCGGGTCGAAGACCCGCCCGAAGTCGTCCGTGTTGAGCCACAGCCCGAACCCATCGGCAGGCAGCTCGACCCGCCACTCCCCCGACACCCGGACCAGGCCCAGGTCGACCTGGGCGAGCGTCCCCGGCGCGACCTCGCGATAGTGCCCCGCATCGTCGACGGTCGCGACGACCGCGACGCTGGCGCGAACCTTGTCACCGGTCAGCGCCTCGACGGCAACTGTCCTGGATCGGTCGAACACCGTCACCGAACTCGTCGGACGCCAACGACCCACCGAGCCTGGGGCAAGATAGGCGTTGGCGACGGGTTGGCCGCTGTCAGTGCTCTCCTGGAAGGCGGCGCCCGCACGCAGGAAGCCACGGACGATCTGCTCCGGGCTCGCGCCGGCGGCAGGCGGTGGCACGACGATCCGCACCTCGGGCGCCACCTGTTCGTTGACGCTCCGACCGGACTGAACCGGGCTGCTGGTCGGCAGGCCCGAGCAGGCCCCGACTGCCACCAGGACACCGAGGACACCCCACAGGATCGGGAGCGGCCGCCGTCGATGCCGCGGAGCCTCCGCACCCGTCGGTATGCCGCGCGGACCGGCATACCCTCGGCGCGGCCTCACCCCGCCGCCTCGGTGACGGCCGCCACGGGTTTGAGCGGCAACGGGGAGGACCCGATCGGTGTCCCGGGAGCCCGCGGCAGGGTGAGCCGGAAGGACGAGCCGTCACCCGGAGCGCCCCACGCCTGCAGCCAGCCTGAGTGCAGCCGGGCATCCTCAAGGGCGATGGCCAAACCCAGGCCGGTGCCGCCGGTGGTGCGGGCCCGGGCCGGGTCGGCCCGCCAGAAGCGGTTGAAGACCAGACCGGACTCCCCGGGCCGCAGGCCGACGCCGTGATCGCGCACGACGACCGCGACCGCGTCATCGTTGGTGCCGACCCGGATCTCGACCGGCTTGCCCTCGCCGTGCTCGATCGCATTGACCACCAGGTTGCGCAGCACCCGCTCGACCCGGCGAGGGTCGTAGGTGGCCTCGCAAGGAACACCGGGATCGCTGACGGTGATCCGGCTGCCCTTGCGTTCGGCCAGTTGTTGGCAGCCGTCGACGACCTTGGCCACCGTGCGGCGAAGGTCGGTCGGCTCGGTGTCGAGCACTGCGGCGCCGGCGTCGAAGCGGCTCACCTCCAGCAGGTCGGCCAGCAGCGCTTCAAAGCGGTCGAGCTCTCCCCGCAGCAGTTCGGCGGAGCGGGCGACCACCGGGTCGAACTGGGTCCGGGAATCGTAGATGAGATCGCCGGCCATTCGGATCGTCGTCAGTGGCGTGCGCAACTCGTGGGAGACGTCCGAGACGAAGCGTTGCTGTACCCGCGAGAGATCCTCAAGCTGGCGGATCTGACGTTGGAGGCCCTCGGCCATTGCATTGAAGGAGGTGGCCAGGCTGGCGAGGTCGTCCTCTCCGCGAGAGACCATCCGCTCGGTCAGGCGGCCGGCGGCCAACCGCTCGGCCACGAGCGCCGCCTGCCGGACGGGGGTGACGACCAGGCGCGTCACGACGTAAGCCACGGCACCGATGAGCAGGACGAGAACGAGCCCACCGGAGAGGAAGATCTGCGAGATGACCTCGAGGGTCGCCCGTTCCCGTTGCAGTGGGTAGACGTAGTAGATCCCGTAGCCGCGGGCGACCGGGAGGTCGACCTGTTGCCCGATGACCAAGCAGGGAACCGGCTCGGCCTCGCCAGACAACGGGATCGAGACGATCTGAACCTTCTGATTGGCTGCATCTCCGGCGACGGCCGTCTCCAACGCCTCGGGGATGTAGGAGGCATTCACCTCTCCGGAGACGACCGGGTTGACGATAAAACTGCTGACGTTCGTCGACAGACGGGACAAGACGACGTATCGGGAACGCTCGGTTCCTGCGATTTCGCCGATGATCGACTGCGCGGCGATGGTGAGGGCGTCGGTGTTCTGGGTTTTGTCTGTCGAATAGAACTTCGCCTGGGCGGTCACCGTCAGCTGCACCGCCTCGGCCGTGGCCAGGTCGGCCCGGCCCTGGACGAGCCGATCCCCGATGCGCTGATAGAGGTAGGACCCCACCGCACCCAGCACGAGCATGCCCAGGAGCATCGTCGTCGTCACGACGCGGAACTGCAGCGACCTCCGCCATGCATGCACGACCCGCGATATCGCCGACGCTCCGACGACTCGAGCATTGCGCGCCTGCGGCCGGACCGGCCCAAGCACAGATTCACCGAGTGATCCCGGGGCGCTGTCGGGAGCGGGTACGGCCCGTCCAGCCGGTCCAGCCGGGCCGGCCGGTCCCGCCGATCCAAGGCGATGGCTCGAGTCGGTCATCCGCTCAGGCCGGGCCGGCCTTGTAGCCGACCCCGCGGACCGTCACGACGATCTGGGGACGCTCGGGGTCGTGCTCGATCTTGCTGCGCAGTCGCTGGACGTGGACGTTGACCAGCCGGGTGTCCCCCGCGTGGCGGTAGCCCCACACCTGCTCCAGGAGCACCTCGCGGGTGAACACCTGCCAGGGCTTGCGGGCGAGGGCGACCAGCAGGTCGAACTCCAGCGGGGTCAGCGACAGCGGCCGACCCTCACGTTTGACCGAGTGTCCAGCGACGTCGATCTGCAGGTCGCCGATATCCAGGCGCTCCGGCTCCGGCTCATCGCCCCGACGCAGCCGGGCCCGGATGCGCGCGACGAGCTCCTGCGGCTTGAAGGGCTTGACGACGTAGTCGTCCGCCCCAGACTCCAGCCCGACGACGATGTCGACGGTGTCGGTGCGAGCGGTGAGCATGACGATGGGGACGCCGGACTCGGCGCGGATGCGACGGCATACCTCCATGCCATCCATGCCGGGAAGCATGACGTCCAGCAACACGAGGTCCGGACGTGAGTCGCGGAAGGCCGCGACGGCGGACGTGCCGTCGGCCACGTGGGTGACGTCCAGCCCTTCCTGGCGCAGGACGATGCTCAGCATCTCCGAGAGGGCGAGGTCGTCATCGACGATCAGCACGCGGCCCTTCATGTGAGTTCCCTTCCACAGTTCCCCCGACTGTCCAGAATCATCACACATCGTGGATGAGTCAGGTCGGGCCTAGCCTAGGCCTAGCCTCCGATGATCGACCGGGCGCGTCGGCGGAACTCGCCAAGGAACAGGGGGACCACGCCTCAGGGCTGATGAAGCACAGGCTTCTCCAGCAGCCGGAAACTCAACTCGACGGTGACGCTCAAGACAAGGACGGCGGCCATTGCGGCGACCCATGGACGGTCGGGGCCGAGCAGACGCCAGACCAGCCAGAAGACGCCGACCTGCCAAAGGTAGAGGCTGTACGCGCGCTCACCCACTGCCCGCAGGACCGGTGCGCCCAGCATCCGCCGCACGATCGACCCCTGGTCGCGAATCGAGGCGATCACCAGCAGCGTGAACCCGGTGGTCGCCGGCATGACGGCATAGCGGTAGGCCGGACCCATGGGATAGCCGGGAATGACGCTGAGGGTCACGATGGCCAGCAGCGCCAGCAGCGCAAACCCGGGGTCCACCTGCACGGGAGGACGCCCCCTGCTGGACCGATCAACCTCGCTGAGGGCCAGCGCGGCTCCAAGCAACATGACGCTGAGGTTTGCGACCGGTAACACATAGAGCGCCCGGTCAGGAAGGAGCAGCCCCAGGCCAGCCAGGACGACGGCAGCGGCGACTGCGAGCCGCAGCACACCGCGCGGGTCCAGGCGCCAGGCACGCAGGACGAGGAGGACGAGCGGCCAGAGCACATAGAAGGTCCACTCGACTGTCAAGCTCCACGTCGGCGCGAATTCCGGAGGGACCTGGGACTGCTCGGACGAATAGTCCCAGCCCGTCCCCTGAACAAGCGCGAGCCCGGCATACCGCAGCGTGCTGACCAGCTCGCGATCGCCGAGCGACGGCATGACGACGAGGTAGACAGCGCACATCCCCGCAATGGCCGGTCCGAGGCGGGTCGCCCGGCGGCGGATGAACGTCCCATAGCCGGTCGGGAAGCTGGCGCCTCGCCACACGATCCCCGTGATGAGGTAGCCGGACAGGACGAAGAAGACGACCACGCCAATGAAACCGCCCGGTGCGCGTGGCGTGAGTCCGTAGTGAAGCGCGAGGTGACACCACGTGACGCCGAGGACGGCCACCCCACGCAGGCCATCGAGGGCGCCTACGCGGCCGGTGGTCCGCCCTTGCGTCGCCTGAGCCGCCGTCGTCACGTGGCGATTGTCCCCCGAGGCGCCGTCAGTGGCATCCGCCGAACGGGTCAAGCGCCGTTCGCCCCTCCCGGACATACTGGTCGCGTGACTCTGGGGGCGGACCTCCAAACCGGCGTGCAGGAACGCCAGCCGCGGATGCTGCAGTGGCTGCCGCTGGCGGCGCTCGTAGCGCTGCCGCTGTTGCTCATCCGCGAAGGCGCCCGCCCGATCACCGATCCGGATGCGGCGTGGCACGTCCTGCTCGGCAAAGCGGTCCTGTCGGGGGTCAGCCTCGGCACCGATGTCGACCCGTTGACAACGCGCACAAGCGTGCCATGGGTGTTCCACCAGTGGCTCCCCGAGGTGGCCGCGGCCATCGCCGACGAGCGCCTCGGTTGGTGGGGCGTGGGTTGGCTCGCGCATCTCGGTCGCCTCTTCGTCATGCTGGCACTGTGGTGGGTATGCCGCCGCGAAGCCTCTCGCTTGGCGGCCGTCGTCGCGCTCGCCATCGCCATCGTCGGGACGTCGATGTCACTCGGACCGCGTCCACAGCTGATCGGCTTGGCTCTGTTGGCCGTCAGCATCGGGGCATGGCGCAGCTCAGCCCAGGACGGCCGACCTCGTTGGTGGCTCGTGCCGCTGACCTGGGTGTGGGCCTGCTGTCATGGCACCTGGGTATTGGGACTCGCCGTTGGTGTCGTGTCGGTCGTCGCGATCGGGATTGATCGGTGGCGGGCCCAGTCGGCCGGGGCGGGGCCAACGTCCGCAGCGCCCTGGCGAGAGGTCTGGAGATCGATCCGGCGGCTGGGCCTGGTGCCTGTGCTCAGCGGGCTGGCGGTCCTGGTGACACCGGTGGGGCCTCGCCTGCTCACCGCTCAGCAACACATCGCCGCCGTCAGCGACCTGGTGACTGAATGGCAGCGACCCAGCCTGGCGGACACACCCGTCGCGCTCACGTGGGCGGCAGCGGCGGTCGTGATCCTGTCGATGACGTTTGGCCGTGATCGCCGGTCGCTGTCGGCCGTTGACCTGGCGACCAGCGGGATGGCCCTGGTCAGTCTCCTGGCGTACCAACGCACGGTGGCCGTCGCGGCCGTTTTGCTGGCCCCTCTGCTAGCTGCCCGGTTGAACGCCTGGCTCGGTCGCGCTCGCCCCGCCACCGACGGTGCGGACAGGTGGCTCCTGCCCATCACTGCTGTCGTCAGCGCCCTCGTCATGGGAGTGCTATTGCCCCGGGTGGCCGCCCAGCCCGGTGGCGTCCCAACCAACCTGGTCCCTGCGCTCTCCGCATTGCCCGCAGGGACTGTCGTCCTGGACGACGAACGGCTGGGCGGCTGGCTGCTCGCGACGCAACCCTCCCTCACGCCGACAGTCGACTCCCGATTCGAGGCCTACGGACGGGCCTACCTGCAGCAGCAGTTGGATCTGGTGGTTGGGGCGCCTGGATGGCGGGAGCGCCTGGCGGCAACCGGAGCCAGTGCTGTAGTCCTGCCGACCCAGGCGCCCCTCATCGACCTTTTGTCCGCCGACCCCTCCTGGCGGCACGTCGGACAGGACGTCGGCTACACGCTTTTCGTGCGCAGGTGACCAGACGGCATAGCGTGGCACGTTGACCCGGCGCCAGCTGCCGGCGTTGCCGGAGCGCAGGCGCGGTGATCAGTAGCGGTAGTGGTCGGGCTTGAACGGGCCGGCCACGTCCACCCCGAGGTACTCCGCCTGCTCCTTGGTCAACTCGGTGAGGGCCACCCCGAGCGCGTCCAGGTGCAGCCGGGCGACGAGTTCGTCGAGCACCTTGGGCAGCGTGTAGACCTCGCGCTCGTAGTCGTCGGTCTTGGTGAACAGCTCGATCTGGGCGATCGTCTGGTTGCTGAACGAGTTGCTCATGACGAAGCTCGGGTGGCCGGTGGCGTTGCCGAGGTTCATCAGCCGGCCCTCGGACAGCACGATGATCGAGTGCTCCGGACGGTCGGCCGACGCGGGGAACGTCCACTCGTGGACCTGCCCCTTGATCTCGGTCTTGACGATGCCGGGTGTGCGGGCCAGCCCGGCCATGTCGATCTCGTTGTCGAAGTGACCGATGTTGGCGACGATCGCCTTGTTCTTCATCGCCGCCATGTGCTCAGCGGTGACGACGTCGAAGCAGCCGGTCGCCGTGATGACGATGTCGGCCTTGCCGATGACGTCCTCCAGGCGCGCCACCTGGTAGCCCTCCATGGCCGCCTGCAGCGCGCAGATCGGGTCGATCTCGGTGACGATGACGCGCGCGCCCTGTCCGCGCAGCGACTGGGCGCAGCCCTTGCCGACGTCGCCGTAGCCGCAGACCACGGCGACCTTGCCGCCGATGAGGACGTCGGTGGCCCGGTTGAGGCCGTCGACGAGGGAGTGGCGGCAGCCGTACTTGTTGTCGAACTTGCTCTTGGTCACCGAGTCGTTGACGTTGATCGCCGGGAAGAGCAGCTCGCCCGCCTCCGCGAGCTGGTAGAGCCGGTGGACACCGGTGGTCGTCTCCTCGGTGACCCCCTTGATGCCGGCCGCGGTGCGGGTCCACTTGCCCGCGTCGGCGGCGATGGTCTGGCGCACCAGCACCTTGAAGACGGCGAATTCCTCCGAGTCAGCTTCGGTCGTCGGCGGCACCTGACCGGCGGTCTCCCACTCGCGACCCTTGTGGACGAGCATGGTGGCGTCGCCGCCGTCGTCGAGGATCATGTTGGGGCCGGTCGAGCCGGACGCATCCGCGGGCCACGTGAGGATCTGGTCGGTGCACCACCAGTAGTCTTCCAACGTCTCGCCCTTCCAGGCGAAGACGGGCACACCCTGGGGGTCCTCAGGGGTGCCGGTCGGACCGACGACGACGGCCGCGGCGGCCTCGTCCTGGGTCGAGAAGATGTTGCACGATGCCCAGCGGACCTGCGCGCCGAGCGCGACGAGGGTCTCGATGAGCACGGCCGTCTGCACGGTCATGTGCAGCGACCCGGCGATCCGGGCTCCGGCCAGCGGCTGGGTCTCTCGGTACTGCGCGCGCAGCGCCATCAGGCCGGGCATCTCGTGCTCGGCGAGGCGCAGTTGGTGGCGGCCGGCCGCCGCAAGGCTGAGGTCGGCGACCTTGAAATCGGTGAAGGACATGGCAGGGCTCCCTGGGATGGTCGGTGGGCAGACCCGGCGTCGCCCTTCAGGGCAGCGGTATGCCGTGTGGTCCTGTCCAGCAGGACAGGCACCTCTGGCGGCAATCCGCACGCGGGTCCTCCACCCACGCCGGCACGTCTGGGCATCCTACCCGAGCACACGTATGCCGCCCGCTGCGGTGAGCGGGCGGCATACTCTCGGCGCGGACCGGGCCGCGCGGGTGGGTGGGGTGGGCTGGTGAGGCTACTCGAAGTCGACGAGGATGTCCCCGCCCTGCACGGGCGAACCGACCTGGACCGGGACCGACTTCACTGTGCCCGCCACGGGCGCGGTGATCTCCGTCTCCATCTTCATGGCCTCGAGGATGATGAGGGTGTCGCCCTCCTTGACCTCGGCGCCCGGCTGGACGTTGACCTGCAGCACGGTGCCGGCGATCGGCGCCCGCAGTGCATTCTCGCCGCCGCCACCCCCAGCCGCCTCACCGGCAGATGCCGCCGGCCCGGAGCGCGGCATCGTCGCCGTGCCGGTGGAGGAGAAGACGAAGCCGCCCAACGCGGGCTTCGGCTCGGCCTCGACGTCGACGAGCACGTCGTATTCGACCCCGTCAACGGTCACCTTGAGTCGCATGGGCGTTCCTTGTCAGTCGCGGGTCAGTGGGACCGGGTGTGGGTGAAGGTGTGCGAGGCGTGGATGTTGGAGCGGCCCATCCGTGCCCAGGAGTTGGTGTGGCTGTAGTGGATCTGGCGAACGGTCGCCTTCTTGCCCAGGTAGGCCGCGACCGCGGCGGAGATGGCGAGGATCGTGTCGATCGGCACCGGCCCCTGGGGCCCCTGCGCCTCGGCCAGCTGCTTCTCCAGCTTGGTGATCCGTCGCTGCATCTCCTCGACCAGGTCGGCCAAGCGAGCGACATCCATCGGGGTGCTTGTCATAAGAACCTCTCGTGGTTATCTGTTCGTCGTCGTCGGTCGCCAGGTCACATCGGCATGAGGCCGTGCTTCTTGGGCGGACGCATGTCGCGCTTGGTCGTCAAGGACTCCAAGGCCTGGGCCACGTAGCGGCGGGTCTCGGCCGGCACGATGACGTCGTCGACGAGACCGTGCTCGCTCGCCACATACGGGTTGGCGAAGGTGCCGCGGTATTCGTCGATGAGTTCTTGGCGCTTGACGGCCGGGTCGTCCGCCTGGCTGATCTCCTTGCGGAAGACGATGCCCGCGGCACCTTCGGCGCCCATGACGGCGATCTCGGCCGACGGCCAGGCGAACACCTTGTCGGCACCCAGCGCTCGCGCGCACATGGCGATGTAGGCACCCCCGAAGGCCTTGCGCAGGACGACCGTCACCTTCGGAACGGTGGCCGCCGAGTAGGCGAACAACACCTTGGCGCCGTGCCGGATGATCCCGTTGTATTCCTGATCGACGCCAGGCATGAAGCCGGGGGTGTCGACGAAGGTGAGCAGCGGGATGTTGAAGGCGTTGCAGAACCGCACGAAGCGAGCGATCTTGTCGGACGCGTTGATGTCCAGGACACCGGAGAGCTGGTTGGGCTGGTTGGCGATGACGCCGACCGTGCGCCCAACGATCCGGCCGAAGCCGACGACGGCGTTGGCGGCCCAGCTGGCGTGAACCTCAAGGAAGTCCGCGTCGTCGACGACGCGGGCGATGACGTCACGCACGTCGTAGGGCTTGCGGTAGTCCTCCGGGATCACGGTGTCGAGGAACGGGTCGTCGTCGGCCCTGCCGTCGTGCTCAACCTCGGGCGGGTCCTCGGTGTTGTTCTGCGGGAGGAAGCTCAGGAGCTTCTTGGCGATCAACGCCGCCTGAGCGTCGTCCTCGGCGACGAAGTGAACGACCCCCGAGCGGCCGGCGTGGACCGCCGCGCCGCCGAGGTCCTCGTGGCTGACCTCCTCACCGGTGACCTGCTTGATGACGTCAGGGCCGGTGATGTACATCTGCGCTTGCTTGGTCTGGATGATGAAGTCCGTCAAGGCCGGCGAGTATGCCGCGGCCCCGGCGCAGGGGCCGGCCAGGATCGAGATCTGCGGGACCACACCCGAGAGCAGCACGTTGGCGTAGAAGATGTGGCCACAGCCGTTGAGCGCGTCGACACCTTCCTGGACCCGCGCACCACCCGAGTCGTTGATGCACACGAACGGCGACCCGGTGCGCAACGCCATGTTGGCGGCCTGCGCGATCTTGTCGGCGTGCAGCTCACCGATGGTTCCGCCCAGGATGGTGAAGTCCTGGCTGGCCACATGGACGAGCCGCCCGAGCACCGTGCCCTGACCGACGACGACGCCGTCGCTCGGCACGTCCTTGTCGGACATGCCGAAGCGGTTGGCGCGGTGCACGGCATACACCGCCGACTCCTGGAACGAGTGCTCGTCCAGCAGCTCCTCGATCCGCTCACGGGCGGTGAGCTTGCCCTGCTCGTGCTGCTTGGCGACCCGCTGCTCGCCTCCGGCGGCGGCGAGCGATGCCCGACGCTGGTGCAGTTGGTCGATCTTCTCCTGCATGCTCTGCGCTGCCACGGCTGACCTTTCAGGACGGCTGGACTTGGACGCTGTGGGGGGCGCCGTTGACGATGACCTTGTAGCGGATGGGGGTACGAACCGGCTGGCCGGGCTGGGCGCCGGCCTCGGTGGCCGCCTTCTCGGCGGCGAGCGTGTCGGGGTCCTTGCCGACGTTCTTGGGGCCCTCGTCACGGGTGCCGAAGAAGGTCGGAGCGACCTTCGGGAACATCGCGTAGGTGAGCACGTCCTCGTCGGAGCCGTTGAAGCCGCGCAGCGCGCCGGCCTCCTCGCGGTCCTTCTCCCACTCGGCCGGGAGCAGGTCAGCCGGCCGGCAGGTGATCGGGTCCTTCTTGGCCTGCGCCCGGGCGATCTCGACGACCTCGGGGTTCGGCGTGCCGAGCGTGCTGCCGTAGTAGCCGAGCATGACGTCGGCGAACTCACCGGTGAGGACCTTGTAGCGGCCCATCATGACGTTGAAGACCGCCTGGGTGCCGACGATCTGGCTCGACGGGGTGACCAGGGGCGGGTAGCCGGCGTCGGCGCGCACCCGCGGAACCTCCTCGAGCACCTCCTTGATCCGGTGGGCAGCCCCTTGAGCCTTGAGCTGGCTCTCCATGTTGGAGATCATCCCGCCGGGGATCTGGCTCTTGAAGATCTCGGTCTCGACACCGACGATGTTCGACGCGAACTCGGCGTACTTCGGGCGGATCCCGGCGAAGTAGTCCTTGATCTTGATGAGTCGACCCTCGTCGAGCTCGGTGTGGAACCCGGTGCCGGGCAGCATCTCGACGAGGCTCTCGGTGGGGTTGTGACCCGGGCCGAGGCTCATCGAGGAGATCGCGGCATCGACGCAGTCGGCGCCGGCCTCGATGCCCTTCATCAACGACACGAGGGTGACGCCGGTCGTCGCGTGGCAGTGGATGTGGATGCGGACGTCCTGCCCGAGGTCGTCCTTGATCGCCTTGACGATGTCGTATGCCGGTTGCGGCTGCAGCAGCGCCGCCATGTCCTTGAGGCACAGCGAGTCGCATCCGAGATCCATGAGGTCACGGGCCATCTGGACGTAGCCCTCGACCGTGTGCAACTCGCTCACGGTGTAGCAGAGAGTGCCCTGGGCATGCGCCCCTTCACGCTTGACCGCAGCGATGGCGCGCTTGACGTTGCGCACGTCGTTGAGGGCGTCGAACGTGCGGAAGACGTCCATGCCGTTCTCGACGGCCTTGCCGACGAAGCGGTCGACGACGTCGTCCTCGTAGTGGCGGTAGCCGAGGAGGTTCTGCCCGCGCAGGAGCATCTGCAGCTTGGAGTTGGGCAGCAGGCTGCGGAAAGTGCGCAGCCGCTCCCACGGGTCTTCGTTGAGGAACCGGATGCAGGCGTCGAAGGTCGCGCCGCCCCAGCACTCCACGCTCCAGTACCCGGCTTGGTCGATGTCCTCGCAGATCGGGACCATGTCTTCCAAGGCCATCCGGGTGGCGAACAGGCTCTGGTGGGCATCGCGCAGGGCGAGCTCCGTGACGTCGATCTTCTTGCTCATCGTGGCGACACCTTCCGACGGCGGCAGTCGACGGGCGCCGCGACATGCGGGGAGCGGCATACCCTCGTGCCCGTCAATGTGGCACGCAAAACGGACTCGATCCTGGGACCTCTGGCCCGGCTTTGGTCACTTTCCCCATGCGGTATGCCGCCCCGCGGCAGGTGTCCATCCGATGTTCACCTGCGGCTGAGCATGGCGGTTGAAGTGAGGACCATTGGTCCCTAGGCCTCATCGTGATCCGCGGCATACGTTCAACGCATGTTCGAGGTCCGCATCCACGGCCGAGGCGGACAGGGCGTGGTCACTGCCGCCGAGTTGCTGTCCGTTGCCGCATTCGATGAAGGTCGCCACGCCCAGGCCTTCCCCAGTTTCGGTTCCGAGCGCACCGGAGCCCCTGTCGTCGCGTTCTGTCGCGTCGCCGACCAGGAGATCCGCGTCCGGGAGCCCGTCGTGACTCCCGACGCCCTCGTGGTGCAGGACTCGACCCTGCTGCACCAGGTCGACGTCTTCGCCGGCCTCAAGGCGGACGGCTACGCACTCATCAACTCGCCCCTCACGCCGAGCGAGCTCGGCCTGGATGATCTGGCGGCCCGGCTCGGAGTCGGCCGCCTGCTCACCATTCCGGCGACCGATATCGCTCGCGAGCACATCGGGCGACCGGTGCCCAACCTCGTGATGCTCGGAGGCCTGGCCGCGTTCACCGGCCTGGTCCACCTGCCCGCGCTCCTTGAGGCGATGCAGGATCACTTCCCCGGCGCCCTCGGTGCCAAGAACGTGGCAGCCGCGACCGCGGCATACGAGCTCGTTCAGTCCCTCGTTCCGTCCCACACCCAGGGAGACGTCCGTTGCGCACCCAGATCGAGGGCTCGCTCGCGGTTGCCCAGGCGGTCGCCGCGTGTCGGCCGCAGGTCATCTGTGCCTACCCCATCTCGCCCCAGACGCACATCGTCGAAGGCCTCTCGGCCATCGTCAAGCGTGGTGAGTTGCCCGGCTGCGAATACCTCAACGTCGAGAGCGAGTTCGCTGCGATGTCTGGGGCCATCGGGGCTTCGGCAGCCGGTGCGCGGTCCTACACGGCCACCGCCAGCCAGGGCCTGCTCTACATGGTGGAGGCCGTCTACAACGCCAGCGGGCTCGGGTTGCCGATCGTCATGACGGTCGCCAACCGGGCCATCGGCGCGCCGATCAACATCTGGAACGACCACACCGACTCGATGAGTCAGCGCGACTCCGGCTGGATCCAGCTGTATGCCGAGACCAACCAGGAGGCGGTCGACCTGCACGTGCAGGCCTTCCGGATCGCCGAAGAGCTGTCCCTGCCCGTCATGGTCTGCATGGACGGCTTCATCCTCACCCACGCGGTCGAAGAGGTCGACGTGCCCGAGGCCGCCGACGTCGCGCGGTTCCTGCCGCCGTTCGAGCCGCGCCAGGTGCTCGACCCGGCCAACCCCGTGTCGATCGGTGCGATGGTCGGCCCCGAGGCGTTCACCGAGGTCCGCTACCTCGCCCACGAGCGCCAGATGCAGGCCCTTGACCTCATCCCCGCGGTGGCTGCCGAGTTCCAGGCGGTCTTCGGCCGCGACTCCGGCGGGCTGCTGCACACCTACGAGATCGAGGACGCCGAGACCGTCGTCATCGCGCTCGGGTCGGTGCTGGGCACGATCAAGGACGTCGTCGACGAGCGACGGGCCCGAGGCGAGAAGATCGGCGTCCTCGGGATCACCTCGTTCCGGCCGTTCCCGCTCAAGGCCGTCGAGGCCGCGATCGGCAACGCCAAGCGCTTCGTCTGCCTCGAGAAGGCCTTCTCGGTGGGCATCGGCGGCATCGTCTCCTCGCACGTGCGGATGGCGATGTCCTCACACCCGATCAAGAACTACACGGTCGTCGCCGGCCTCGGCGGTCGACCGATCCTCAAGACCTCGCTGAACGACATGCTCGACCAGGCGACCACCGACTCGTTGGAGCCGCTGACCTTCCTCGACCTGGACACCGACCTTGTCGAGCGCGAAATCGCCCGCAACCGGGCGGAGCGCCGCTCGGGACCGGCCGCCGAGAACATGCTCCGCGACCTGGGGGCTCCCGCCCCGTGACGGTCTGACCAGGAGGACGCTGACATGACGACCATCGACACCACGACCGACCCGGCGGGTTTCCACCACGGGATTGTTCCCGAGGTGCTGCATGAGCAGCCGGCGAGCAAGCCGGTGAAGTTCTACCAGGTGGGCTCCTTCGCCGTCGGAAACCGACTGCTGCCGTTGGAGGTCCGCTCGGTCCAGTCCGACCCCAACCGCACCAACTCCCTCACCTCCGGCCACCGGGCCTGCCAAGGATGCGGCGAGGCGCTCGGCGCCCGCTACGCCCTCGACGCGGCGATGCACGCGGCGGACGGCAAGATCGTCGCCGTCAACGCCACCGGCTGCCTTGAGGTGTTCTCCACGCCCTACCCGGAGACCTCGTGGCGGGTCGCCTGGCTGCACTCGCTGTTCGGCAACGCTCCGGCCGTCGCATCCGGCGTCGCGGCGGCATACAAGGCCATGGGACGCAGCGACGTGCGGGTGGTCGCCCAGGGCGGCGACGGCGGCACCGTCGACATCGGGTTCGGCTGTCTGTCAGGGATGTTCGAGCGCAACGACGACGTGCTCTACATCTGTTACGACAACGAGGCCTACATGAACACCGGCATCCAGCGCTCCGGGGCCACTCCCCCGGCAGCGCGGACCGCCACCACGCAGGCCGTCGGCGAGGACCCAGGCAACACCTTCGGGCAGGGCAAGGACCTCCCCCGGATCGCCATGGCACACGAGATCCCTTACGTCGCAACGGCATCGGTCGCCGACCTGCGCGACCTGGCGGCCCAGGACCACCGGGCCATGTCGATGCGCGGCGCGCGCTACATCCACGTCATGGTCCCGTGCCCGCTCGGCTGGGGCACCGCCTCCGGCGACACGATCAAGGTGGCCCGGCTGGCGACCCAGAGCGGCATCTTCCCGGTCTTCGAGGCTGAGTACGGCGAGGTCGTCGCGTCCTCCCCCATCCGCCGTCAGGTGCCGGTCGAGGACTACCTCAAGGGCCAGAAGCGCTTCGCCCACCTGTTCTCACCGACCCGCCGGCAGGACGTCATCGACCGAATGCAGGCCCAGGCCGACCGCAACATCCGCCGTTACAACCTGCTGCCGACGGCCGGCGCCACCGAGACGAAAGCCCAGGACTGATGGACAAGCCCTTTGCGATCACCCTCGACCTCGGTTCGAGCCTGGCCAACCACACCGGGTCCTGGCGCACCGAGAAGCCTCTCTACGTCGACCTGTTGCCCCCGTGCAACCAGGGCTGGCCCGCCGGCGAGAACATCCAGCAATGGCTGTTCCACGCTGAGGAGAGGCAACTACGAGGCGGCCTGGCGGCAACTGACCCAAGACAACCCGTTCCCTGGCGATCATGGGCCGGGTCTGCACCACCCGTGCGAGACCGCCTGTAACCGGGCCCAGGTCGACGAAGCGGTCGGCATCAACGCCGTCGAGCGCTTCCTCGGCGACCAGGCCCTCGAGCTGGGTTGGGCGTTCGAGCCTCCAGCCGCCGAACTGCTCACGGGCAAGCGGGTCCTCGTCATCGGTGCCGGCCCCTCAGGGCTGTCGGCGGCATACCACCTGCGCCGACTCGGCCACGAGGTGACGGTGCGCGACGCGGGCCCGATGGCCGGCGGGATGATGCGCTTTGGCATCCCTCCTACCGGTTGCCGCGCAACATCCTCGACGCCGAGGTCAAGCGGATCACCGACATCGGGGTCACCCTCGAGCTCAACACCAAGGTGAGTGACCTGGAGGTGCGCAGGCCGAGGGCTTCGACGCGGTCTTCCTCGCCGTCGGCGCGCACATCGGCAAGCGGGCCTACATCCCGGCCGGCTCGTCGGCCAAGATCCTCGACGCGGTGAGCTACCTGCACGACGTGGAGACCCAGGAAGAGAAGCCCATGCTGGGGCGCCGGGTCGTCGTCTACGGCGGCGGCAACACGGCCATCGACGCCGCGCGCACGGCCAAGCGCCTTGGCGCGGAAGAGGCGATCATCGTCTACCGCCGCAACCGCGACAAGATGCCGGCGCACGACTTCGAGGTCCAGGAGGCGCAGGAGGAAGGCATCCTGCTCAAGTGGCTCTCGACGATCAAGCACGTCGACGAAGGCAAAGATGGTCGTCGAGAAGATGGCTCTCGACGAGACCGGATTCCCCAACCCACAGGCGAATTCGAGGAGTTGGAAGCCGACTCCGCTCATCCTTGCTCTGGGGCAAGAGGCCGACCTGAGCTTCCTTGAGGGCGTTGCCGGCATCACCGTCGCCGACGGTGTGGTCGCGGTCGACGGCACGATGATGACCGGCCGCGCGGGCATCTTCGCCGGTGGTGACATGGTTCCGGCCGAGCGCACGGTGACCGTCGCCGTCGGACACGGCAAGAAGGCGGCTCGCTACATCGACGGCTACCTGCGCGGCACGGCATACACCCCGCCGGCCAAGCACGCGGTGGCGACCTTCGAGAAGCTCACCACCTGGTACTACGCCGATGCCCCCACCAGCACCGCGAGCACCTCGAAGGTGCCCGTCGGGCGTCGACCTTCGACGAGGTCGTGACCGGGCTCGATGAGGAGACCGCGCAGTTCGAAGCGCGCCGGTGCATGTCGTGCGGCAACTGCTTCGCCTGCGACAACTGCTTCGGTGTCTGCCCGGACAACGCGGTCAAGAAGACCAGCATCGGCCACGGCTACGAGATCGACTACGACTACTGCAAGGGGCTGCGGCATGTGCGTCGCGGAGTGCCCGTGCGGGTCGATCCACATGGTCCCCGAGGACTGAGCCGCGACAGACTGACGCATTTCTCCGGTATGCCGGGTGCTCGCCGTCGCGGCGGGCGCCCGGCATCCGCGTTCTGAGGGTCAGCGGCCGTGGTCGCGCAGCGCCCGGACGTGCGCCGAAACCCCTGGATCCAGGCCCAGGCCCAGCGCGAGATAGGTCGCGGCGAAATCGACCAGGCCGATGAGGTCGGCCAGTTGTTCCAACGGGTGGCCCGGCTCGGCCCGGCGCTCGTGAACCCGCACTCCGGCGTCCATTGCTGCCGTCGCGACCGGCATCGCCGAGGTCGTCGGTGTCTTCGGGCATCGAGCCGCCGACGCCTGCGGGCGTCATCCCGGCAGCCAGCCCCCCGCAACATGAGCAGGACCAGTCGCGGATCGGGGCGCCGTCCAGAAGGGGTCGCGGAAGATGTCGTCGACGGCCGAGGCCAGAGTCGGGCTGCGGGCTCCGTGGCGCGTATAGGGCCCGTCGAGGAGCGCCACGACCTCGGAAGCGCTGCCGGGCAACTCGCCGACCGTCGCCGGCACGCGAGCGGTCCGGCAAGCATCATCGCGGCCCGGCGGGCGGCGACCCCGCCACCGCGCCGTCCCCGAGCACCACGGGAAGTCCCCGACAGGTCGGCCGCCAGGAGCTTGGCCGGGTTGACGGGCGCCTCCGAGGACGGCCGGTATGCCGCCGCACCGGCATCGAGGCGGTCAGCCACGGCTTCTGAGCAGGTCGGGTCCGGTCCTGGCTGTGCCCAACACGTCGGGCAGCCAGCAGGACCGGCGTCAGCAGGGCCAGAGGGCCGTAGCGGCTGGACGCCGCACCGGCAGGCAGCCGACATGGATGCCGCGGGCCGAGGCGTGATGTGCGGCCAACGGCGAGTCATCAGCGCCCACGGTGAGCAGCGATGCCCCGCGTCGTGGCAGCCGCTGCAGCCAGGGCCAGCGGTCCGGGCGGCCCGACCCGACTCCTCTGACACCGCAAGACCAGGTCGAGGGTCCCCACCCACCCCGGAAGGGCGGTGTCCCTGCCGTGCTGATCGGCACCGGAGACCCCGGCTCGGCCAGACCATCCGCGGCAAAGGTCACCGACGACCCTGTGCCACCCCGCGCGGCAACGAGCACCCCGCGTTGCGAACCCTCCGGCGACACGGCGATGCCGGGCCTCTTGGGGGCCAACCTGAGCGACTGGCGGACCTGGGTCCGGCGGCGGCCAACGCCCGCAACGTTCCTCGGCTGTCCAGCCGCTTTCGCGCCTCGGCCTCGTCGTCGACGAGTCTGTCGTCCCAGCGCGGCATACCGGCTCCTCTCTTGGGGTGCGAACCCGACCGAGACGGGGCGCCCGTCTCAGACTTTCTCCGGCTTGCGGGCCAGATCGGTGAGCAGGACTGGATCCTGCCTCGATCGGAGGGCCAACCCGCACTCGGGTGAGGTGCAGACTAACTCAGGACCGGCTGGGCCGGCCCTCCGCAGCGGCTCGGGATAGGCCGGGCAGCGCAGGATCTCGCGCTGCGAGCAAGCCCCAGGCTGGCAGCCTCCTCAGACGGTTGTGCCGGGGCCGCCGGTATGTCCGGTGCACTGCTGTCGCCGACCGGCGCAGGGCCGGAGGACGCAGTCGCGGATCGAAGCCATCGTGGCGGCGTCGGCCGCCTCGACGTTGAGGCAGCAACGGCTCGGTGTTGGGGCCCGGACGTTGAACCACCACATCGGCTCCGCGAGGTGGCGCACCGTGGTGCCGTCGAGGGTGTCGATCTCGACCGGCCCCTGCGCGCGCGCCTGCTCCAGCGCACGGCAGCGCGTCGTCGCGGCCTTCCGTCGGCGACCGTCGAGTTGATTCGCCGGACGCGGCATTGGCCTCGTATGCCGGCCCCGAGCACCGACA
>JADJIB010000008.1 GCA_016707175.1 Candidatus Phosphoribacter hodrii | reverse complement strand
AAGCCCGCCGAAGAGGATTCCACGCTGGAAGCCAGCGCCAAGGCATACGTGCAGAAGCAGGTCGCCGACCAGAAGGCCGGCCTGAAACCGGTGACCAACGACGGTCCGGTCCGCCGTGCTGAAGATGCATCGAGCAAGGTCCCCGGCCCGGCGGCGACGGCCGGCTGGTGACGGCCTACAACGAAACCTGCCCTACTACGTGCCCAGCGCCTACACCGCCAGGCCGGGTGTTCTTCAGCAAGCCCGACGGCAACTGCGTGTGCTCCGGAACCAGCCAGCTCAACTCCGAGGCAGACGCCATCTGGACGGCCGGGCACTGCGTGCTAGGCGGCAGCGGTGGTACCTGCTTCAGCAACTGGACCTTCGTGCCGGCCTACGACGTGGACTGACGCCCGCGGCCGCCACGGCACCTGGTCGGCGAACCATTTGTAGTCGAGGACCGCGTGGACGAACAGCTCTGACTTCTCCCCAGGACATGGACGTACCGATCCGCGAACACCAACTGGGGCTGGCACCTCGTCGAAGCTACGCCCCGGCGGCCCGGGGCCTGACGCGACCAACCGCAGCAGGAAGCCCGGTGTCTGGGAGAACGCGTTCGGCTACCCGGCCGAGTAGCCGTTCGACGGCGGCGACCTCATGCAGTGCTGGGGCTCGACCTCGCAGTGGGACGCCTGGTTCTTCTGGTCGCGAACGGTGAAGATCCCATGTGACATGACCCGCGGCTCGTCCGGTGGCGGCTGGCTCTGGCTACAACGGTGACTGAGGCCCGGGCTCAGCAGCGTCAACAGCCGGATCGGCCGGATCTCCGGCCCGACGATCATGCTCTCGCCCTACTTCGACGGCGGTGCGTGGAGCCTGTTCCGACTCCGCCGTTGGCTGTGACCGTTCCCAGCCCTCGCCTGGCGCGCCAGGAATCCTCGGGCGCGCCAGTGCGCGTTTCGGTCGGCTCGCCTGGCCTTCTTTGGTATGCCGCTGGCTCACCTTCGCGTCGCCGCCGCGGTCACCGTCATTGCTGCTGCTCATGGCCGGCTGCGGCCGGAAGGACGACAACGCCGGCAGGCCAGGGGCGGGATCGCCATGGAGTCGCCTGGATCGACGGGGTCGACCAGGGTCGGGGAGACGTCGGGTCCAATGGTTTCGACGCTGGTTTCACAGGGCTCCGGCAAAGCACCGGCTCGGGAGAGGCAGTTCCGAGACAGCCCGGCGAACCGTCGGGAGGAATGCCTCCGGCACCACCACCAGGTGCACCGGCTCCGCTGCCAGGCCGCGGATCCGCGTAGTCCCCACCCTCAGTGTCCGGCCCGGTTCTGGTCAACGACTTCGTCAGGTGGCCTGGCAGGTGGTTGTGGACCAAGCCCGCCTCCGGCAGGTCGTCGTGCAAGCGAGCGATTGGCGTACTGCCGACCGACAGGTGACCGAGAATCGAAACCGTCGAGACCGCGTCGAGCGTAACGATCTGATCGGGCTGGAAGGGCCGCAGACGGGGGCAACCGGCGCATGGCTCGAAATTGCCAGCGATGGCCCAGATCGTCTGGGTGCGAGTGCCGCTGGCCGACGTGCTGGGCGGTCGGACCGTGGTGCCGCCCGCCTGACCGGGGCGCAGGCCAGGGGCGGTGACGGCCGTCGGATACGACTGTCGGTGACGGCTACTGCATGAGGGTGATGGAGCTGACCCGCCACACAACACCGTCGCAGCAGTGACACGAGATAGATCCCGTTCTTCTCCGCCAGGGTCGGCCGCCGCTCCTGCGGATCGACGATCTTGGTCGCGCGCAGTCGGAACAACACGTCGACCGGCGTCTGGCCCTCGATGTGCGGTTCGTTGCTCGCCGTCACTTCTCGCAACAACATCGGCTCGGACACGGTATGCCGCCCGCCGCTCGTCACCGCTGCCGCCTCGTCCTCGAGCGTCCCGCACCCTGTGCACTTCGCCGTGCCCAGCGGACGCAGCAGTCCCGTCTGCCCCGTGGCGTATGCCGCGTTGAGCCGCCCGAAGAAGTAGCGCGTGAACGCCAACGCTCCGGCCGGGGTGTTGGCCTGGGCTGCGGCCGGAACGTCGCTCGGATAGGTCGGCGTCGCCGCGGCGGTCGCGGTCGGGCGCACCGTGGCCGTGGCGCCAGCCGTCGATCGGGCACTCGTCGCGGCGGTGGCGCCGGACGTGGCCGTGGCAGCACTGGGGCCTGACGAGCAGGCTCCGACGAGTGCGACGGCAGCCAGCCCGACGGCATACCTTCCGACGGCATGCCTCGTGATCGGCGACGACATCGACATCCTCCCTGCGCGGCTGGTTTCCCCTGCGCCCAAGTCTCCCATGGGCGTCTCGGTGCCCCCGCAGGGCGAGGCGAGCGGCCGGTTCGGGCGCTAGCGTGAGGGCGTCTGCTCCCCGCGCGAAAGGCCTCCGCATGCCTGTCGAGTCCGCCGGGCCGAGCGCCGGGGCTGACTCCGGTGCCGACCTCGACCGCTGCCCCAGGTGCTCCTGCGCAACGTGCGGGTCGTTCCGGTCGGCGGGGTGCCGGCACCGCAGGGGAGCGTCGACGTGCGGATGCGCGCCGGTCGCGTCATCGACCTGGCCCCGACGGTCACGCCGGACCCGCGCGACAGCGACGTCCACGACGGCGAGGGCCGGTGGATCATCCCTGGGCTGTGGGATCACCACGTCCACCTGGCCCAGTGGGCCGACACCCTCTCGCGTCTCGACCTATCGGGCACGACGAGCCCAGACGAGGGTCACCGACCGGATCCGTCGACACCTCGACACACTGCCGGTGAACGACGCGGACAGTGTGGTCGTCGGCTTCGGTCATCGGTCGGCGACCTGGGCCCGCCAGCCCACTGTGGCCGAGCTCGACGCCGTGTCCGGGCGGCACCCGGTCGCTCTCGTCAGCGGTGACGGACACAACGGGTGGCTCAACTCGGCGGCGCTCGCCCTGCTCGGCGCACCGGCGACCGAAGGGGCCCTCGTCGAGAACGACTGGTATCCCGTGTGGACCCGGATCGGCAGCCTGCCAGGGTCGCAGGAGGCGAGGACGCGGCATACCGACTCGCGGTGTCGCGTGCCGCCGCGCTGGGGATCGTCGGCGTCGGTGATATGGAGTTCGGCGACGGATTCCTCGACTGGCCAAGGCGATTCGCGGCCGGGGTTCAAGACCTGCGGGTCCGTGTGGCGACCTACCCCACCGGGCTGGACGCGGTGCTCGCAGCCGGCCTGCGCGCAGCGACGTCCTTGGCGACTCAGGCGGGCTGGTGCCGGATGGGACCGCTGAAGATCATCTCGGACGGCTCGCTCAACACCCGCACGGCCTACTGCCACGAGGAGTATGCCGGTGGGTCCGGTCTCGCGGAGCCGCGTGGTCGCGCAGACTTCTCCGGTGCGGACCTCGCCGAGTTGGCCCGGCGAGCGACCCAGGCGGGCCTGCGGATGGCGGTGCACGCCATCGGTGACGCGGCGATCACGCAGGCGTTGGACGTGTTCGAGTCGACGGGCGCCCGCGGGACCATCGAGCACGCGCAGTTGATGCAGCCGTCGGATGTCGTGCGGATGGCTCGCCTCGGCGTGGGGCCAGTGTGCAGCCGGCCCATCTGCTGGACGACCGCGACGTCACCGCGGTTGTGTTGGCCCGATCGAGCCGATCGGTGCTTCCCCCTGCGTGAGATGGTCGAGGCCGGCGTCGCGCTGCTGCTCGGCTCCGACGCGCCGGTGTCGCCGCTGGACCCGTGGCTGGCGATGGCGGCGGCTGTGCACCGCAGCGCGGACGAGCGTGACCCGTGGAACGCCGGGCAGTCTCTCACTGCGGCGCAGGCGCTGGCCGGCAGCACCGACGGCTGCACCACCGTGACGCTGGGCAGCCGTGCGGATCTCGTTGTGCTGGAAGCAGATCCGTTGGACGGGCGGCTGGCGACTCAGCCGCGGTGGGGCAGCGGCTGCGGACGATGCCGGTGGCCGCCACCTACCTCGGCGGCAGGCGGACGTTCGGCTCGGGTCACGACGACAGGTAGCGCGCGGCGATCTCGTCGGTGACGCCGCCCTCGGCGATGACGTCGGCATAGAAGCGTCCGCTCGACTTCACTGTGCGCTCCAGGGTGGCGTAGTCCAGGTCCACGATCCCGAACCTCGGCACCTCGCCCTCAGCCCACTCCCAGTTGTCGACGAAGCACCAGTGGTAGTAGCGCTCGAACGGCAGGCCGGTCGCGCGCGCCGCGGCCATCACCTCGAGGTGATCGTGCAGGTATTGGGCACGGAAGCGGTCGGTGGCGTCGCAGGTGCCGTTCTCGGTGACCCAGATCGGGGCCGGCCACCGGTCATAGGCCCACCGCGCCACGCGCGCCAGCCCCTCGGGGTAGATCTCCCACCCCAGGTCATTGAGCTGCGCCCCGGCCGAGTCCCGTCGCCGATCGTGCTCACCCAGGAGCGCGGAGTAGTAGTTGATCCCGAGCGCGTCGTAGTAGCGCCCCTCGTGGATCCCCGCGGGCGGCGCAGCGGCATACCGAATCGGCCCGTGCACATCGCCTCGGTGAGGGCCGTCTGGAAGAGGTATTCCTGGGCCCGCGCGAGGGCGCGGTGCGCGGGGTTGGCCGGGTTAGCTGGGTCGAAGACGCGCAGATGGACCGCGAAAGTGACGCGCGTCGGCTGACCCGCGCGCAACGCGTGGATGAGCTCGTATGCCGTGATGTGGGCGTGCGCGGGTTGGTCATCACCCGCACGGCTCGCGGCAGCGACCGACGCCCGGGGGGAACCGCCCGAGGAGGTAGCCGAACGTCGCATAGACGTTGGGTTCGTTGATCGTGCACCAGTCCTCGACGAGGTCGCCGAGCTCGGTGACGACCCGCTCGACGAAGCGCAGGAAGTGCGCCACGTTGTCGGCTCGCTCGAAGGCTCCCAACGCCTCGAACCACCGGGGGTTGTTGAAGTGATGCAACGTGAGCAGAGGCCGGATTCCCTTGTCCCGCAAGGCAGTCAGCTCGTCGCGATAGTGGCTGAAGGCCTCGTCGGAGAAGACGCCCGGCTGGGGCTCCAGCCGAGCCCACTCGACCCCGAAACGGTAGGTCTGGATGCCGAGTGAGGCCATCAGATCGGTGTCCTCGCGCCACCGATCCCAGTGCCCGGTGGCCCGGACGGGCGAGGATCCATCAGCGATGTGCCCGGGGTCAACGCCCAGTCGGCCCAGTTCGTCGTGTCGCAGCCACCCTCAATCTGGGTGGCCGCGGTGGCGACGCCGAGCATCAGGCCGTCGAGCGGAACTCGCCCATGTCACCGCCGGGCTTGGCCCGGAATCCTTTGCGACATCCTTTGCGACGCTGGCCTGTTCGGCCGCCCGCAGCCGTGCGGCGAGGGCCGGGGGGACGACCGTGTCGGGGTCGCGCAGGGCACCGAGTGCGGCGCGCACGCCGACGAGACCGGCATACAGGGCGGGGCACGTGGGGCTGAGCCGAGGTGCGTTTCGAGTGCGACGCGCGTGGCCGAGTCGAGGTCGCCGTCGAGGTAGTCACTCACCCGTGAGCGAGCGTCCCAGCAGCGCAAGGGAATTCCGCCCAAGGCTGCCCTCCGTTCGGTGCCGCGTGCGAGGTGGGTGACGAGCATCGCCCGAGCCCGGCTGATCCGTTGTTTGGCGGCGGCCAGGCTGACGTCCTGGATGTCGGCGACCGCCGCCGAGGTCAGGCCCTGGACGTCGTGCAGGACGACGGCCGAGCGGTAGGCCGCCGGAAGGTGGATGATCGCGTCGCGCAGTTCCTCGGCGGTCTCAGCCCGCAGGAGAACGGTCTCGGCGTCGACGGTGTAGGAATCGTCGCGCCAGTCGGCCTCGACGCGTTCGGCGGAGTTCTTCGGCATCGACGGGGTCGGGCGCGAGGCCCGGACGACGTCGACGAACCGGTGGTGCAGGATCCGGTGCAGCCAGGTTGCGGCGGAGGAGTCACCACGGAAGTCGGCCGCGCGCTCCAGGGCGCGCACCACGGTGTCCTGCACGAGGTCCTCGGCCGTCGCGGCATCCCGGGTCAGGACGCGCGCGTAGCGCAACAGGCCAGGGACGGCGGCCGTGATCTCCTCGTGCGTGATCCCCATGCGACAACGGTATGCCGTCCGGTCCCCCCGCGGTGAGCGGGAGGCGAGGATCGCGGCGACGATGGCGATGGCAATGCGGATCTTCCGGTCGGTGGTGCCGACGTTGAGCTTCATGGTGCGTCGTTTCCTTAGGTCAGAGGGTCGAACGCCGCATGGACGGTGCGGACCGCGCAAAGGTGACAGGAACCGGGTATGTCGTGGGTCACACCCGATGCGCTACGGCATCTGGCCGTCGGTGGTCCCCTCGCGGTAGGCCGCAAGCTCCAGGCGGCCCCTCCTCGCTCAGGTCGGGACCAATCTCGGCGAGCCGCGGCAAGAGGTGCCGCTCGGTCGTCAGCGCCCGGAACATCAGCGGCACGGTGATCTCGTGGTCAGGTCGGCTTTCGACGACGACCGCGTCGCCGGCCTGCACCAAGCCCGGAGTGAGGACGCGCAGATAGGCGCCGGTGCGGCCGCGCACCGTGAAGCGCTTGACCCAGCGTTCCTCCGCCATGGCCCTGGCGAAGGTCGCGCACGGGATGCGCGGCCCGGTCACCTGCAGGCGGACGACGTCACCGATCGCCCAGATCTCCCCGACGAGGGCACCGTCGACATCGAGGCCGGTGATGGTGAGGTTCTCGCCGAACGCTCCGGGCGGGAGGTCCCGACCCACCTCGGCAGCCCAGTGCGCGAGCTCGTCGTGCGCGACGGCATACACCGCCTGGTCGGTGCCGCCGTGGTGGCGCCGGTCCCCGAGGAAGTCGCCGGCGACCCCGCTGCCGAGCCCCGTCCGCTTGTCCCCGGGGTCACGCAACTCCACCGGTCCCTCGACGGGCGACTTGTGTATGCCGGTCGGCGGCCCTTCGCTGTCCCCGTCGGGTCGCGGGGTGCCGACGTTGACGGCGATCAGGTGGGCCATGGTGAGTCCTTCACTCGTCGGGATCCGTGGGCGAGGCCGATGTGGCAGGTACGGAACCGGGAGGCGGCGGCCAGACGGCCGGGAAGTCAGTGTCGCCCCAGTCGGTCCCGAACTGCGCCCGATAGGCCTTCCCCGCCGCGTTGAGGGTGGGGAAGTAGAGAACGTTGTCGGTGACCCCGTCGAGCGCGTAGGCCTCAAGCTTGCCCCTGACCACGCTCTTGAGCTCGGCGAAGGCCAGTTTCGTCCCGCGCTCGTCCAGATCGGCAACCAGGCTGGCGAGCATGTCGGCGGCCGTTGTGTCGATGTCGGAGATCGGCTCGGCTGCGACGAGGATCCATTTGGGTGCCGGTTCGGTCGCGGCCAGTCGGGTGATCTGCTCCCCGAAGGTCCGGGCGTTGGCGAAGAACAGCGGTGCGTCGAAGCGGAAGATGATGAGCCCCGGCATCGACGTGAGCCGCGGCCGATGCGTCATGTCGTGGTAGCCCGGGTGGCCCTTCTCCCGGCCGAGCACCGCCTGATACGGCCACCAGGCCCGGCGGAACACGTTGAGGATCGACAGCCCGACGGCGACCCCGATGCCGGGGAGGACGCCCATGACGGCCACGGCCAGGGTCGCGGCGATCGACAGCCAGAACTCCGTTCGCCGCTGTGACCAGAGTTTGCGGGCAGCGGGGACCTCGGCCAGCGAGAAGGCGGCGAGGATGACAATGGCTCCCAGGACGGGTTGTGGCAGGTTCGAGAGCAGGTTGGGGGCGACCACCAGGAGCAGCAGGATCGCGAGAGCGCCGACGACGCCGGTGATCTGGCTGCGGGCACCGGCCTTGAAGGCGACAGCCGTCCGCGAGCCGCTCGTGCTCACGGCGAACCCCTGGAAGAGCCCCGCGAGGACGTTTGCGGCGCCGATCCCCACCATCTCCTGGTTGCCGTCCACGGGTTGCTTGGTCCGTCGGGCGTATGCCGAGGCCGTCGAGATCGTGTCAGCAAGGGCCACCAGCGTGATGCCGAGGGCGCCAACGACGAGCAGGCCGATGTCCCCGACCGAGACCAGGGGCAGGGTGAAGGGTGGGAAGCCCTGCGGCAGGTCACCGACGACCTTCACCCCCTTGCCGGGCAGGTCGAGGTAGGTCGAGGCGCCGATGCCGACGATGACGGCCACGAGGACGGCCGGCACCTGCGGCAGGGTCTTCTGCGAGGACCCTCATGATGACCAGGCCACGACGCCGATGCCAAGCGCCCAGAGGTTGGTCGCCCCAGCGAGGATCTTCCCGACCGTCGCGACGATCTCCCCGATCAACCCGTCGGCCGAGATGGAGAAGCCGCACAACTTGCGGACCTGGCCGACGAGGATCGTGAGCGCGAGCCCGTTCATGTAGCCGACCATCGTCGGTTTGGACAGCAGGTCCGCGACGAACCCGAGCTTGGCGGCACCGGCCGCGATCATGAAGATGCCGACGAGGACCGACTGGGCCGAGGCGAGGACGACGGCCCGCATGGGGTCACCGTTGGCCGCGACCAGGGGGAGGATCGACGCGGCAATCATCGGGCCGAGGGAGGAGTCCGGGCCGAGGACGAGGACGCGGGAGGGGCCGAACACGGCATACGCAACGAGGCACATGATCGACGTGTAGAGGCCGGTGATCGGCGGCAGGCCCGCGAGCTGCGCGTAGGCCATGCCTTGCGGCACGAGGAGGGCGGTGAGCCCCAACCCCGCCAGGAGGTCGTCCTTGATCCAGCGGCGCTCGTAGGTCGGCAGCCAGGTGAGGATCGGAAGCCACCGTTGGAGCCCCGCGTGGGGCGGCGGTTCCTGGAGCGATGGCTCAGGCGAGGCTGGTGCGGCGGTCACCAGGCGAGTGTGCCGCGATTGCGCCTCAGCGTCACGGGAAACGCTCTCGACACACGGTCGCGACGCGTCGCGTGGCCCGTTGACCCGGCCCCGCGACGCATCGCGCCGGGACTGCTTAGCCTGCCGCGGCGGCTTCCAGCCGGCTCAGCGCCGCTGCCCAGCGGGCCTTGAGCGAGTCGAGGTCGCCCTCGACGTGCTCGTGGCGAATCGACACGTAGGTCTGCTCGCCCTGGGGCGCCAGGTGCAGGTCGACGAGCGAACGCGGGCCGTCCTCGGAGGCGTGCCAGGACAGCCGCACCTGCTCCAAGGGGTGGTAGCTGCGCCAGACACCATGCGTGCCGTCGGTCGCTCGCCAGTGCTCACCCTTGTTGCCCAGGGTGGCGCCGTCTCCGAGGACCGCTGCCACGCCATCGTTGGTGCTCAGCACGTGCCACACGTGGTTCAGGTCGTGGGACAACAGCGCACTCACCTCGATGGTGTCGGGCGCGATCGATCCTTCGTCGACCACCTCGGCCTGCTGCGTGTCGGACATCATTTGCCTCCTTCTCGAGCGGCCGCTCGCCTGCGGCGGGGCCGCGGTTTCCTGCTGGGTCCATCCGACTCCAAACGCCGCAGGAACGCAACCTCGGGTTTGCCCCCAAGATCCGACTCGCTCCCCCGATCCCCTCACACTCGCCGGTGTTGTGGGCGAGGGGTATGCCGGGTGGTCCCGATTTCGTCACACTCGCCGGTGATCTGGGGGTCGCGGGGCGCTGGGTGTCCCAAGTTCCTGACACTCGCCGGTGATCTGGGCGAGGGGTATGCCGGGTGGTCCCGATTTCGTCACACTCGCCGGGGATTTCTGGGTGGCCGGTGATGCCCCCGCGGCTTGTATCAGGTTAGTGACGCTTGTATGAGGCTCTACCGGCATACAAGCGTCGCTAGCCTCATACAAGCGGTGGGGCCGGGCTCGAGCCAGGCGTGAATGGCGGATCTGGCAGGGGGCGGGGAGGTGCGGCGGGCTCGGACCAGGCGTGGGCAAGCGGATCTGGCGGGGAGATGCTGGCGGATCAAGCGGATCAAGCGGATCAAGCGGATCAAGCGGGTCAAGCGGGTCTGGCGGGTCTGGCGGGGAGGGGCGGCTGGGGGGTGAGTTACCCGGCATACGCCTGGAGGAAGGCGCTCACCAGCGGTCCGGCGGTTTGGGAGCCGGAGACGCCGTCCGCCACATAGACGGCAACCGCGAGGTCACCGCGGAAGGCGATCATCCAGGCGTGCGCCTTGGTGACCCCGGCGGCATCGAACTCGGCGGTCCCCGTCTTGGCCCCCTCGGCAATGCCGGCGAGTGCCTTGGCGCTGCCCTCGGCGACCACGCCGCGCAGCATGCCTTGGAGCGCTTGGGCTTCCTCGGGCGTGAGGGGCTTGGCCGGGGCAGGGGGTGCGGTCGGCGCAGGACTGATCTTCGGTGCGGGACTATCCGTCGCTGCAGCAGTCGCTGCAGCGGTCGCCGCAGCGGTCGCCGTGGCCCCCTCCGTCGCGGAACCCGACTGGTCGGCATCGCCGCCCGGCGCGGGCGAGGTCGCAGCCGGCCGGTCGACCAATCGAGGCAACAGCGTCGAGCCGTGGACGATGGTTGCCATGACGATCGCCATCGTCAGGGCCGAGGCGGTGACGCGGCCCTGACCGATCATCGAGGCGCCATGCTCGGTCTGCGTCGCGTCGCGGGGGATCGATCCGACGAAGCCGCTGTATCCGGTGTCATAGGCGACCCCAATCCCCAAGGCGGCTGCCGCGTCGGCGAGGTCGTCCTGCGAGACGGTCCCTCGCTGCGAGATGAAGGCGGTGTTGCACGAGTTGGCCAGCGCCAGCCGCAACGGCAGCGACCCGAGTTTCGAGGCGGGATAGGCGTCGTAGTTCTTGAAGACCCGCCCGTCGACGGTCACCGTGTCGGTGCAGGACATCGGCGACTCAGGCGTCAGGCCGGCGCGCAGCAGGGCGAGGGACGTGACGATCTTGAAGGTCGATCCGGGCGCGGCCTGGCCCGTCGTGGCGACGGCCTGCCCATTGGTGGCCGGTGAGTTCGCGACGGCGACGATCTCGCCGGTCGAGGGCCGGATGGCGACCAGGCTGGCCACCCCGGGTGCGCCGGTGAGCACCTGTTCGGCCGCGTCCTGAGCCGTGCGGTCGAGGGTGGTCGTCAGCGAGACACCGGGGACGGGAGCCTTCGTGAACAAGGTCCGCGAGCTGGCCGCTCCGCCGCTGTCAGTCCCCTTGGCGAGGACGACCACGCCCGGTTGGCCCGACAGCGGCAGGTCGTAGCGCAACTGCAGCCCGGACAGGCCCGAGGTGTCGCCGGCGACGATGCGCCCGCCGGACTTGCTGACCAACTCGGCCGTCGCGGGCCCGACGGTCCCCAGCAGCGCCCGTGCGAAGGTCGCCGTTGGCGCGAGCATCGCCTGGCCAGGCATCGCCGCGCCGCCCGGGATCGCTTGGACCGCCGCGGTTTTGCCCGCAATCCGCGGGTCGTCGATACGCAGGGTGATGGCGGGCACGAACTGCGCCGGTCCCGAGGCGGCCACGGTCTTCGCGTATGCCGTGGCGTCGGTCCCCATGAGCGTCGCCAAAGCGGTGGCTGAGATCTGCGCCTGGTCGGCACTGATCCGACCCTTGTCGATGCCGACCCGATAGACGTCCTTGAGCCCGACGAGGACCTCGCCGTTGGCGCCGAGGATCGATCCGCGAGCGGCTTGGCGACGCTCAAGGGCGAGACGTTCGGTGGCGGTGAGCTTGGGTTCGACGAGCGTGGGTGACCAGGCGACGTGCCAGCTCTGGTCGGCGGCGCGGGCCAGCTTGGCGTCGACGGAGTAGGCCCAGGCACCGTCGGCGCCGGTGAGGTTCCAGGTCCAGCGCAGTTTGGCAGTGGCGGAGTTGGCGTCGTCCGCCACGCGGGTGACGCTCTCGACGGTCACGGTCCGGGTGATGCTCGACAGCGCGCCGACGGCGTTGCGCACAGAGTCGGTGGCTGCTGCGGGCGTGGCGCCGTCGAAGACGACGGCGTTCAGGTCTCCCGAGGTCAGGCCGGCCGCCAGGGCGGCCGCGACGGGCTCGGGTGTGGGGGGCTCGGGAGCACTGGTGCAGGCCGCCAAGGAGCCGACCACGACGAGCACGCCGACAGCGAGGGCTGCTGCAGGTCGAAAGAACGGGACGCGCATGGCAGACATCCTCTCCCGGATCAGGGGCGACGGCCGCGCACCGCTCCCACGGACCACCGGCGTTGCCGCCTGACTCCCGGATCAGGGGCGCCGGCTGCGCACCGCCTGCTCGATCCGGCCGAGCCCCTCGTCGAGCAGCGACCGAGTCGTTGCGAAGTTGAGCCGGGCAAAGCGCCGGGGCTCCCCGCCGAACGGCACCCCCGGGTTGACCAGCACGCGGGCCTGCTCGACCAGCCACGCCGACGGCTCGACGTCGAGCCCCAGCCTGGTGAAGTCGAGCCACTGCAGATAGGTCCCCTCGTTGGGCACGGTCGTCACCCCGTCCCAGCTGGCCACCGCCTGCGCGACCAGATCGCGGTGCTCGGCTAGCGTTGCCACCACCTGGGCGAGCCACTCGCCGCCCTCTCGGTATGCCGCGATGCTCGCCTCCATCCCCAAGGTCGAGACCCCGACCGTCTCCCAGTAGGGCATTGCCTTCCACGCGGCGGTGTCGGCGGCGTTCGTCGTGATGACCTGGGCGCATTTGAGGCCCGGCAGGTTCCACGCCTTCGATGCCGAGAGGACCGTGATGCTGTGGTCGGCCGCCTCGGGTGAGGCGGCGGCATACGGGAGATGTGGGCGGTCGAAGACCAACGGAGCGTGGATCTCGTCGGAGATGACCCGACCGCCGTGCCGCGCGACGACGGCCGCGAGCCCGGCAAGCTCGGCGGCGTCGAAGACCCGACCGAGCGGGTTGTGCGGTGACGAGATGAGGACGGTGCGACCACCGGCGGCGAACGCCGCGTCGATGGCGGCCAGGTCGAAGGTCCACCGGGCGCCGTCCCAGGACATCGGGACGTGGACCTGCGGGCGGCCGGTGAGGCGCACGATGTCGAAGAACGGCATGTAGACGGGCGTCGGGATGATCACCGGGTCGTCCGGTCCGCTGAAGTAGCGGATCGCTAGGTCGACGCCGTGCATGACGTCGCCGACGCTGTGGACCCCGGCCGGATCGACGGTCCACCCGTGTTGCTGCGCCTGCCACTCGACGAGCGCGTCGGCCAACTCGGCATGGACCACCGGCGAGGGGTAGCCGAAGCTCTCGGCCGCGACGGCGCGGGTGAGCGCGGCGGTGACCTCACGGCATACGGGGAAGTCCATCTCGGCCACCCACATGGGCAACAGATCCGCGGGGTATGCCGTCCACTTGAGGGTCCGCCGCGCCCGCAACTGGTCGGGGGTGAGGGCATGCAGGTCCAGCGGCACGGGTCAACTCGCTTCGGGGGTGTCGGCAGTGTCGGGGATGGGCGCAGTGTCGGGGATGGGCGCGGTGTCGTCGGAGCAGCGGAAGGTGCGCCGGTAGTCGGCCGGGGGGACGCCGACGTTGCGCGCGAAGTGGTCGCGCAGCAGCGCCGCCGTGCCGAACCCGCTGCGCAGGGCGACCTGCTCGATCGGCAGATCGGTCCGCTCGAGCAGCCGGCAGGCGTGGTGAAGTCGTTGGCTGGCAATCCATTTCGCGGGCGTCGTCCCGGTCTCGGCGAGGAACCGACGTGCGAAGGTGCGTTCGGACAGGTGCGCGTGCCGGGCCAGCTCACGGACCGGCAGGTCCTCCTCGAGGTGCTCCATCATCCAGGTGAGCAGCGGCTCGAGGCTCTCGGCGGCGATCGTGGGGATCGGCTGCTCGACGAACTGCCGCTGACCGCCGTCGCGCTGCGGGGGAACGACCATGCGCCGGGCGATCCGGGTCGCGACGTCGGCGCCGAACTCGCGGCGGACCAGGTGCAGGCAGGCGTCGATGCTCGCCGCGGTGCCGGCGCTGGTGAGGATGGTGCCGTCCTCGACGAAGAGCACGGTCGCGTCGACGGTAGTTGCGGGATAGCGCTCGGCGAATTCGGCCGCGTGGTACCAGTGGCAGGTCGCCGTCCGGCCGTCGAGCAGGCCCGCCTCGGCGAGGACGAAGCCGCCCGAACACGTGGCCAGGATCGTGGCGCCGGCGGCGTGGGCCTGGCGAACGGCCTCAAGCACCGGCTCGGAGAAGGTCTTGGCCTGGGTCGAGGAGACGGCGACAACATCGGCGCCCCGCAGCCCGTCGAGGCCGAAGGGGACGGTGAGGCTCACCCCGTTGTCCATGGGGAGGGGCTCACCCGGTCGCTCGGCGCAGACCCGGAACTCGAACGGCGGCACCCCGTCGGCGGTCCGGTCGATGCCGAAAACCTCCGCGAGGACGCCGAATTCGAACGCGAGCGGGCGTTCGGTGAGCAGCACGGCAACGGTGCGCAACGGCATACCCCTGAGTATGCCGCGGGTTTGGCAGAAAAGCCACGGGGAGGGACTGTCCTGCCACTATCGGCAGTAATCAGATGAGGGGATGATTACTGCCATGGACCTCATCTTGGCACTCGCGACCGTGATCGGCGCGCTCATCGTCCCCATGGAAATCACCCACCGTCGCACGCGGAGCCTGCCCCGCCTGACCCAACTGGAGCGGTGCGGCATCCGCCAGTGGTGGTGAGCCGACCCGCGTGTCGGCCGGCGTGCCAGCCCGCGCGTCGGCCGCCGCGTTACAGCTCGTGCTCGTCGGCGTCTGCGTCGGCCTTGGTCGCGTGGACCGTGCCGTCGAGGTGCTCCGGCGGCGAATAGATCGAATACAGCTTGAGCGGGCCGTGACCGCAGTTGATGACGTTGTGCCACCGGCCGGCGGGGATGATGCAAGCCCAATCCTCGCCCAGCGCAATGGTCTTCTCGATGACCTCGTCGTCCGGCCCGAGCGTCACCATCGCGGCACCCTCCTCGACGCGCAGGAATTGGTCGCGGTCGTGGTGCACCTCGAGCCCGATCTCCTCGCCGGGCGCGAGGCTCATGACGACCAATTGCAGGTGAGCGCCGGTCGCCACCACCGTCCGGAAGGTGTCGTTGTCGAGCGTTGCGCGCTCGATGTTCCCAGTCCAGCCACTCATGGGCCTCTCCTTCGTCTGCTGACTCGACGATAACCCCGGGGGGCGGCGCCGCGGCATACCGGATGCCATAGCCTTCCCCCATGGCACGCCCGCACGCCTCGGCGGTAGTCGAGGACGCTTGGAACTCCCAACGGGAGCGCGTCCTACGCAAACGCGGGTGGGGAACCCGGGTCATCAGCCATACCGGCTACGGCTCGACGGACTTCGTCCGGGTGTTCGCCCGGGTCGTGCTCGGCCGCGCCCTGGGCGACGACGACGAGCCGCGTCAGGACGCGACCTACGGCGGGATGCGCTCGCCCTACCTGCGCCGGCGTGGCTGGCGCGCCTTCTTCACCGCCCCCGCGATGAACGTGCCGGTCGAGGTGCACGTCGGCCACCACGTGGCTCACGGCCGCAGTGACCGCAGCGGTCACATCGACCTCACCTTCCGCGGACACGGTATGCCGCCCGGCTGGCACGAGGTGACCGTCAGCGCCCAGGGGTGCGACCCCGTGCAGGCGAGCGTCTACATCGTGGCGCCGGACGCGCGGTTCGGGCTGATCAGCGATATCGACGACACGGTCATCACGACGTCGCTGCCCCGGCCGATGATCGCCGCGTGGAACACCTTCTTCCGGCACGAGAACGCCCGCCGGGTGGTGCCGGGGATGGGGCCGCTCTATCGGACGATCATGGCCGAGCATCCGGGCGCGCCGATCATCTTCGTGTCGACGGGGGCGTGGAACACCGCGCCGACGCTGACCCGCTTCCTCAAGCGCAACGGTTTCCCCATCGGGCCGCTGCTGCTCACCGACTGGGGACCGACGAACACGGGCTGGTTCCGAAGCGGTCAGGACCACAAGCGGGCCTGCCTGGACCGGTTGGCCAAGGACTTCCCCAAGATCAAGTGGCTGCTCATCGGTGACGACGGCCAGCACGATCCGAAGATCTATCAGGACTTTCTTGAGGCGCGGCCCAAGCGGGTGGCTGCCGTCGGGATCCGTCAGTTGACGCCGGCCGAGCAGGTGCTCTCGCACGGTTTGCCGGTGTCGACCGAGGAGCTCACCGGCAAGGCGCCGCGGCCGCGCACGGTGGCGCCGATCGTCTATGCGCCGGACGGTTACGGGCTGTTGCGCTTGCTGCGCGCCGCGGGTCTGCTCGCGCCGTCCCCTGCCGGTGAGGCGGGCCTCGGGGCTGCAGACGGCTCGGCCACGTCCGACCCAGTCGACTCCCACTAGAGCCAGGAGGTCGCCGTGCCGGAGCTTCCCGAAGTGCAGGCCCTTGTCGACTTCCTCGCCGAGCGTGCGGTCGGCCAGGCGGTGGTCGCTGTCGAGTTGGGCTCGATCTCGGTGCTCAAGACCTACGACCCGCCGCCATCGGCGCTCGCGGGCGGGCCCATCGACGGGGTGCATCGGCACGGGAAGTTCCTCGATGTCGACGTGGACGGCATACATCTGGTGTTCCATCTCGCGCGGGCCGGCTGGTTGCGGTGGTCGGAGGCGATCCCCGCGACGGTGATCCGGCCGGGGAAGTCGCCGATCGCGCTGCGGGTGCGGCTCTCGGATGGGTCTGGCTTCGACCTCACAGAGGCCGGGACGAAGAAGTCGCTCGCGGCATACCTTGTCCGCGACGTGAGCGAGGTCCCGGGGATCGCGCGGCTGGGGCCCGACCCGCTGGGTGCTGACCTCACGGAGGCGGCGTTCGCGGCGATGCTCGCCGGGCGGCGGACCCAGATCAAGGGGCTGCTGCGCGACCAGGAGTTCCTCGCGGGGGTGGGCAACGCCTACTCCGACGAGATCCTTCACGTGGCCAAACTGTCGCCCTTTGCGATCGCGGGCACCCTTGCGCCCGAGGCGGTTTCGCGACTGTATGCCGCGCTGCGCGACACGCTCACGGGCGCCATCGCCGCCGCGTCGGGGAAGCCTGCGGCGGAGCTCAAGGACGCCAAGCGTGCCGGGATGCGGGTCCACGGCCGCACCGGTATGCCGTGCCCCGAGTGCGGCGACGTGGTGCGGGAGGTGTCGTTCGCGGACACGTCGCTGCAGTACTGCGCGACCTGTCAGACCGGCGGCAAACCCCTGGCCGACCGCCGGATGTCCCGGTTGCTCAAGTAGCTCGCAGGCTCAAGTAGCCGTCAGGCCAACCCCGCGAAGTGCAGGAAGCCTTCGACAAGGCGCTCGGCCCGGCCCGCGGCGTCTGCCTCGAGCCGGCGGGTCAGGGCGAGGAGGTCCTCCCGGTCGATCCCCTCCGCAGTGAGCACGGCGTCGCCGCCGTTGTCGAGCCATCCGAGGAGCATGTCGACGGTGACCTCCGGATGGAACTGCAGGCCGAGGTTGCGTCGTAGCGAGAATGCTTGCGACGCAGCCTCATTGCGCGCCAGCTCGACGCCATCGGGCGGGACGACCCACCGATCGGCGTGCCACTGGAACCACGGCCCCGGCGGCACGATCTCGGGTTCATCCGTGGAGATGTCGACCCAGCCGATCTCGCCCTGGGGGGCTCGGCTCACCGACCCGCCATGAGTCTGCGCAAGCAGTTGTCCGCCGAAGCAGATCCCCAGGACCGGTATGCCGCCCGCGTCGGCTTCCCGCAGCAGGTCCTGTTCCGGGAGCACCCACGACCCCACCAACTCGATCTCGTAGACCGACCACGGCGCCCCCATCGCCAACACCGCATCGACACCGCTCAGCGGGGGAAACCGACCGGGGACGTCGGGGGCGTCGAAGCGTTCCGGCGGGACGACGAGGTGATAGACGCACTCCCACCCCCTCGCCTCGAACGCGGCGGCGACCGGTCCCAGCGGCGACACGTGGTCGTGCTGGATGACGAGCAGCCGCCGCACATCCCGCCGCACGTCGTGGCTCACTCGCCCACGTCGATGAGGCCGACCTCCGAGGGACGGTGCCGGCCCATCTGGGCGTATTGCTCCGGCGAGGTGCTGCGCAGCCGGAGGGCGAGCGCCAGACCGACGAGCGCGGCGACGCCGATGAGGGACGGCAGCGCCCACGCGAGCGGGCTGTCCGGGCTGCCGATGAGGACGCCGAACTGCGACGCGGCATACACCGACACGGAGCCCAGGGCCACGGTGCCGATGATGGGGGCGACCGTCGTGCGCCAGGGGTTGGTGTCCAGGCCCTTGTGGCGGGCGAAGAACGCGGTGACCGCTGCCGAGGACAGGGCCATGAGGACGAGGATGGCCAAGGTCCCCAACTGGGTGAGCCAGGTGAACAGGGCCAGCACGGGGTCCTGGCCCGCCACGATGAAGACGACGATGACCACGAGCGCGAGGACCGACTGGCTCACCGAGCCCTTGTGCGGGCTGAGGTGGATCTTGTGGGTGTGTCCGAGAGGTGTCGGGAGCAAACCTTCACGGCCGAGGGCGAAGAAGTAGCGGGCGACGGCGTTGTGGAAGGCCAGCAGGGCGGCGAAGACGCTGGTTGCGAAGAGGACGGTCATGATCGTCGTCGGCAGCTCGCCGAGGTAGATCCCGCTGATCTCGAACAGGAAGGCGGTCGGGTCCGGGGTGAGGCCGCCGATGTGGTCGACGAGGCCGTCAGCCCCCTGCGCGTTGACCATGAGCCACGTCGTCACCGTGTAGAACAGGCCGATCGTCAACACGGCGGCATACGTCGCGCGCGGCACGGTGCGCTTGGGGTCGCGGGCCTCTTCGGAGTAGATCGTCGTGGCCTCGAAGCCGATGAACGATGCCGAGTTGAAGAGCAACGCGATGGCCAGCGAGCCCGACATCAGCGAGTCCATCGAGAACGAGGACATGCTCAGCCCGGCACCGCCGCCCTGGCCGCCCTTGATGATGACGGCGAGGTCCAGCACGACGACGATGAGGAACTCGGCCGCGACAAGCACGCCGAGCACCTTGACCGACAGGTCGACCTGGCGGTAGCCGAGGAAACCGATGATGACCCCGGCGATGAGGACATAGCTCCACCAGGGCCAGGCCACGCCGAACTGAGCCTCCATGAAGCCCGAGGCTGCGGCGCCGAACAGCCCGTAGAGGCCGATCTGCATGGCGTTGTAGCCGAGCAGTGCGATGAGCGCGGCGATCCCGCCGGCTCGCTGCCCCAACCCTCGGGCGACGTAGCTGTAGAAGGCGCCGGTGCTCGTGTGGTGTCGAGCCATCGCCGTGTAGCCGACGGCGAAGATCAGCAGGAGCACCGCGACGATGACGTAGGCGAAGGGGATGCCGGCGCCGTTGCCCAGGAGCATGGCGACGGGGGCACCTCCGGCCATCGCGGTCAGCGGGGCCGCGGCGGAGATGACGAAGAAGGCGATGCCGAGCACCCCGAGGCTGCCCTTGCGCAGCTGGTGCTCTCCTTGCGGAGTGTTCGTTGAGCTCATGAGTTGGCTCTCTCTCCCCACCGGGCGAGCCGTCGCATCCCGCACGACGCCCGCATGATTTGTATGGGGCCGAACGATAATGTGACCTGGAGCACTTGACAAGGGTGTGAAAGTTCATAACGTTTGGCACCTAACGAGTAGGCCCGCACCCCGAGAAGGTCCCATGACCCAGCACGCCCCGGATCACCCCCCGGCAGCTCCGCTCCAGGACGGCTTCATCGCGCAGGTCGAGGGGGTGCGAGTCGACACTCGCCACTGGATCGGCGGCCGCCGCGTGGCTCTGGCCACCGCCGGAGCGGAGGGTGCCGTCGCGACCTTCACGACCATCTCCCCGATCGATGAGTCGCCGCTGGCCGAGGTCTGCCTCGGCGGGTCCGCAGAGGTCGACGCCGCCGTCGCAGCAGCTCAGGCGGCCTTCCCTGGGTGGGCGGCGCTGTCGGTGCAAGAGCGCTCGGAGATCCTCCGTCGGGTCGCCGATGGCATCCAAGCCCGGATCGAGGACCTGTCTCGGGTCGAGACCCGCGACAACGGCTCGCTCATCCGCAGCCACCGCCGCGGCGTCATGCCGCGCGTCGCGATGAACTTCCGCTTCTTCGCCGACTACGCGCAGGATCACCTCGGCCACCCCGACCTCACCGTCCCGGGGCGTGGCCACCGCGAGCGGATCAGCTACGACCCGGCCGGCGTCGTCGCGATCATCACCCCGTGGAACGCCCCCCTCATGCTCGCCACATGGCGCATCGGCCCGGCTCTGGCAGCGGGGAACTGCGTCGTCCTCAAGCCGCCGGAGTGGGCCCCGCTCACCGCGTCCCTGCTCGCCGAGATCACCCACGACGCAGGTATGCCGCCGGGTGTCTTCAACGTCGTACAGGGCACCGGGGCGTCGGCTGGGGCCCCGCTGACCCGGCATCCGGGGATCAACCGGCTGTGCTTCACCGGAAGCGTCCCCACCGCCGGCGTCATCGCGGCAGCGGCAGCCACGAACATCGTCCCGCTGTCCTTCGAACTTGGCGGCAAGAGCCCGTTGGTCGTCTTTGACGACGCCGACCTGGATCTCGCCGTGGAGATCGCCGTCGAGCAGTTCGACAACGCCGGCCAGGTCTGCCTCAAGGCGGCCCGGATGATCGTCCACGAGTCGATAGCGCAGGAGTTCACCCGGCGGGTGGTGGACGGCGCCGCGAAGCTCACCCAGGGCGACCCCCGCGACGAGGCCACCGACGTGTCGGCGCTCATCACGCGCAAGCACTTCGAGGTCGTCTCCGGATTCGTCGAGCGAGCCATCGCAGACGGCGCCCGGCCGTTGCTCGGCGGCGGTCCGAACACTGACCTGGGAGGGCTCTACTTCCGGCCCACCGTGCTTGTCGACGCGCCCGAGGACAGCGAGATCCTCACCGAGGAGGTCTTCGGACCGGTGGTGACGATCCAGACCTTCGCCACCGAGGAGGAGGCGGTCGCACGGGCCAACGACAGCCGGTTCGGGCTGGCCGCCACCCTCGTCACCGGCGACCGCGACCGTGCCGAGCGGGTGTCGGCCCGGTTGGACGCAGGAACCGTCTGGGTCAACTGCTTCTTCGTCCGCGACCTCGAGGCACCCTTCGGCGGCAACGGCAAGTCCGGCATCGGACGTGAGGGCGGCGTCTGGTCGTTCGACTTCTACACCGACATCAAGAACAGCGTCTTTGCTCCCAGCGGCTGGAAGGACAACTGACATGGGCGAGGTCGTCGGCGCGGGAATCCTCGCGCACGTCCCCACGATCATGCTTCCCGAGCACGAGCGGCGGGCCCTCAACCATGGCGAGGACTTCACCATCGGCCCGGCCCTGACCCAGCTGCGCCACGAGGTGTTCGAGACCCTCGACTACGACACGGTCGTGGTCCTGGACTCGCACTGGTTCACCACGGTCGAGTTCGTTGTCACGGCGCAGGATCGACGCTCCGGGCTGTTCACCGCCGAGGAGTTGCCGCGCGGGATGTGCCGGATCCCCTACGACTGGCGCGGTGACCCCGAGCTCGCCTTCGCCGTCGAGCGGGTTGCGCCGCAGCACTCGGCCTGGATCACCGCCAACGACGACCACTTCCTGCCGATGTACTACCCGCCGATCAACCTGTGGACCTTCCTGGGAGCCGGTCTGGACAAGCGGTGGGTCACCGTCTCGGTCGCCCAGACGGGCGAGGCCGATGACTTCCTGCGCGCCGGCCGGGCCATCGGCCAGGCCATCGCCGAGACCGACCGCAAGGTGCTGCTCATCGGCAGCGGCGCTCTCTCGCACACCTTTTGGAAGTTGCGCTACCTGCGCGACCACGAGGCCGCCGGACCCGAGCACATCTTCACCCCCGAGGCGTATGCCGCGGACCTGGAACGCATCGCGTGGTTCACGCAGGGCGATCACCGGCGGGTCCTGGACACCATGCCGGACTTCATGCGCTTCCGGCCCGAGGCGATGTTCGCCCACTACCTCATGTTGGCCGGGGCGCTCGGGGAGTCTGACCTCACTGCGCCGGGTCGTCAGTACGGCGAGTATGAGAACTCGCTCGGGACCGGCCAGGTCCACCTGTGGTTCGACCGGCCCGAGGGCGGGTTCCCCCGGCCGCAGGCGAGTGCCCCCGAACCCAACTACGACCGCCAACGAGCGGCCATGCTGGCGGTCGGAGCTCCCGGGGCAGGCCCCCAGCCGGTCTCCTGACCGACCGCCGCCTGCCGGTCCTCCGGCAGTCCACCGACAGAGCCACCGACAGTCCGCACGGCATACCCCTTGGCAGTCCACACGGCATACCGGCCACTCCTAGGAGAGCAGATGACAACCCGCGAGTTCCGACGAATCCTGTTGGACGGCAACGCCGTCGACGTGCGCGTTGACGGCGCCGACCTCGTCGCCGGGGACGGCCGTCGGGTCGCCATCGCCGACGCGATCCACCTGCCGCCGGTGACGCCGAGCAAGATCGTCTGCGTCCACCTCAACTACATCTCCCGGGTCAAGGAGCTCATGATCGGGCTGCCTCCGGCCCCGACCTACTTCCACAAGCCGGTGTCGGCCCTCAACGCGCACGACGCTGCCGTCGTCCGCCCGGCCGGGTGCAAGTGGCTCAACTACGAGGGCGAGATCGCCATCATCATCGGCCGCACGGCGCGCAACATCAGCCCCGAGGAGGCGGGGGACTACATCCGCGGCTACTCGGTCGGGAACGACTACGGCCTGCACGACTTCCGCGACACCGACTCGGGGTCGATGCTGCGGGTCAAGGGCGCCGACACGCTGTGCCCCATCGGGCCGGGTGTCGTCGAGGGCTGGGACTTCCGCGGCAAGCAGATCCAGACCCGCGTCAACGGCGTCGTCAAGCAGGACGGCAACACCGACGAGATGGAGTGGAACATGCACTACCTCGTCGCCGACATCGCCCGGACGATCACCCTCCAGCCGGGCGACATCCTCATGTCCGGGACCCCGGCCATCTCCCGCACGGTCTACCCCGGCGACATCGTCGAGGTCGAGGTCGAAGGCCTAGGCACCCTGCGCAACCACATCGTCGAAGGGCCGACCCCGATCCGCACCGACGTGGGCGCGCAGCCGACCGAGACCGAGGAGGTCCTCTCCACGGCCCAGGGCGGTGACTGGGAGTTCCGCGGGATCCGCAAGCCGCTGCCCCCGGCCCACTGATGAGCGCGCCCGACGTGGTCGGCGACACGGACTGGGTGGCCCTCGCCGCCGACGTGGTCGCCGGACGCACTCCCGGTATGCCGTCCGGCCTGGTCATCGACGGGGCTCCCCGACCGGCCCGATCGGGTGCCACCCGGGCGATCGTGTCGCCGAGGGACGGGGCCACGCTCACCGTGTTGCCGTGGGCCGCAGCCGATGACGTCGACGACGCGGTGGCCTCGGCCCGGAGCGCCTTCCGAGACGGGCCCTGGGCGCGGCTGCACCCCCGCGAGCGCGGCGAACTCATGGTCGAGTTCGCCCGGGTCATCGACGCTCACCGCAGTGAACTGGCCCTGCTCGTCGCCCTGGAGATGGGCAAACCGGTGCGAGCGGCACACGAGATCGAGCTGCGGGCCCTCGTGCGGACGGTGCGCTATTACGGCGAACTGGCCGACAAGGGGTCCGGCGAGATCACCGCGTCATCGGCGAGCGAACTGAGTTTGGTCACCCGCGAGCCCGCGGGCGTGGTGGCCGCCGTCGTGCCGTGGAACTTCCCGCTCACCCTGGCCGGGTGGAAGTTCGCACCCGCGCTGGCGGCCGGGTGCACGGTCGTGCTCAAGACGGCCGAGCAGTCGCCGCTGTCGATGCTGCGGGTCGCGGAGCTCGCCATCGAGGCGGGTCTGCCGCCCGGCGTGCTCAACGTGCTGTCCGGCGACGGCATCGAGGTCGGTGCGGCCCTCGGTCGGCATCCCGATGTCGACATCCTCACCTTCACCGGATCGACCGACGTGGGTCGGCACTTCCTGCGCTACTCGGCCGACTCCAACCTCAAACGGGTCTACCTCGAGCTTGGCGGAAAGAGCCCCAACATCGTCTTCCCGGACGCCCCCGACCTCGACGCCGCAGCCGACACCGCCGCGTGGGCGATCTTCTTCAACAGCGGCGAGATGTGCACGGCCGGGTCAAGGCTCATCCTGCATCGGGACATCGCCGACCGGGTCCTGGACCGGGTCGTCGCGACGGCCGCAGACTGGTTCCCGGCCGACCCGCTCCTGGCGGACACCCGGATGGGGCCCGTCGTCGATGCGCGGTCGTTGACCCGGCTGCGCTCGACCCTGGACTCGGGTCTGGCCTCCGGCGCGCGGCTCGTCCACGGTGGTCGGCAGGTGCTGGCCGACACGGGTGGCTCCTATCTCGAGCCGACCGTCGTCACCGACCTCGACCCGGCCAACGTCCTGGTCCGTGACGAGCTCTTCGGGCCGATCCTCTCGGTCCTCGTCGTCGACTCCGAGGAGGAGGCGATCCGCGTCGCCGGAGACACCCCCTACGGCCTGGCCGCCGCCGTCTGGACGGGCGATCTCGGGCGCGCACACCGGGTCAGCAAGGCGTTGCGAGCCGGCACCGTCTGGGTCAACTGCTATGAGGAGGGCGATCTGAACGTCCCCTTCGGCGGGGTCAAACTGTCAGGCTTCGGGCGTGACAAGTCGCGGCACGCGATCGACGAATACACCGACCTCAAGACGACCTGGATCGCTCATGGCTGACGATTCCACCGCGGTCGCTGGGGTGCCGGGGCCCCTGGCGGGGCGGCATACCCGTCCTCGGATTGCCGTCCCGGGGCGGTTCTCGACCAACGCCTCGGCCCTGCGCTCGCGCGCGCTCGTCGGCTCGCGGAGTCTCCTCGCGGGGGTGTATGCCGCCGGCGGCGACCCGCTCGTCGTGTTGCCCTCCGCGCCGGGCGGGGAGGTGACCGAGGCCGAGGTCAGTGACCGGCTCTCCTGGGCCGACGGGATCCTGCTGCCCGGCGGCGGCGACCTCGCCGCGCACTGGTCGGGGCAGCCGGACCATGAGGCCCTCTACGACGTCGACGTCGAGCAGGACGCCTTCGACCTCACGATCGCCCGCTGGGCCCTGCGGATCGGGTTGCCCGTGCTGGCGATCTGCCGAGGCTCGCAGGTCGTCAACGTGGCGCTCGGCGGAACGCTGGTGCAGCACATGGACGAGCGGGGTGGACCAATCGCCAACCACCGCAACCATGTCCATCACGTGTCGACGTCGCCGGGCTCTCGGATGGCCTCTGTCGTGGGCTCTGCCGTCGAGGTCTCCTGCTACCACCACCAGTGCATCGACACCCTGGCCGACGGACTCGTGGCCACGGCGCACTCGGAGGAGGGGGTGGTCGAGGCGATCGAGATCCCGTCAGGTGCGGGCTGGTTCCTCGGCACCCAGTGGCACCCCGAGGACACCTGGACCGAGCGGCCTGAGCAGTTGGCCGTCTTCGAAGCGTTCGTCGCCGCCTGCCGCCTCTAGGGGCCCGCTAGGGGGGGCCGGCTAAGGACCTGCCTAGGCCGACGGGGATTCGTCCTCGACCTCGTAGGTCCGCACGACCTTGCGCAGCAGGTTGGTGAGCGTGGCGATCTCTGCCGGTGTGAGCGCCGAAACGGCCCTGGACTCCTCGGCATTGAACTGGGGGAACAACTCGTCCATGAGCGCCAGCCCGCTGCTGGTGAGGGTCAGCCGCACCCGGCGCCGGTCCATGGCTGGCACCTCACGGTCGACCCAGCCGCGGGTAGTGAGGGTGTGCACGACGCCCGTCAGCGTCGCCTTGGTGATGCCGACCGCCGAGGCCACCTCGTGGCTCTCGCGCGACTCCCAGATCCACAGGATCCACAGGACGAGGAAGCCGGTCCAGGTGAGGTCGTGGGGGCGTAGCACGTCGCGCGTCATGGTGTCGCGAACCGCGTTCCCCGCGCGGAAGATCGACGACACGGCATACATCGAGGCGACGTCCAACGACAGGTGAGAGGTATGCCGCGCAACGGCGCGCTCGGTCTCCTCGAGGGTGTGGAGGTCGGGCACGGGAGCAACCATATCTACCCACCTGAGGCGCCCCGAGGGACGGTCGTCCTGTCGTGAGCCGGCCTAGTCGACGGTCCCTGGCCGACCATCCCCGTCGACCAGGGCGCGCCCGTCAGGGGATGAGCTTCGCCAGGGTCGAGCCGCCGTCCCACACGACGCCGACCTGGCGGTAGTAGCCGCCGATGATCTCCTCGACCTCGAGCCGGGCGACCTCCTCGGTGGGGGCCTCGAAAAGCCGCAACTCCACGTCGCCGGCGAAGGCCGGCCCGGCCTCGAACGACGCCGAGCCTGAGGAGATGAGCTCGGAGTAGGCGTCGGTCTGGGCGCCGCGCTCGATGGAGGGGTAGACCCGGTGGTGGGCCATGGGGTGGGAGTTGACGAAGCCGTTGGTCTCGGACTCGTGCGTGAGGGTGAGCACGGCCTCGGCCAGGCGCCGGTCAGCGGCCGCCACGGTCGCGCCGAACGTGGCACCGACGGCGACCCGCGGGGCCGGGCCATAGGGGTGCGGTCGGGTCTGGTGGATCGACCCGAGCTTCTTCGGGTAGCCCTGATGCATCCCGCGCAGGATCGCGAAGTCCTTGTCGACCCAGATGTAGACGCAGCGCGAATACGTGACGCCCTGAAAGGCGCACCGGACGACGACGAAGGCCTCCTTGTATTGGCTGAGGACTGGGTCGAGCAGCTCCTCCTTCGAGGCCCGGCAGGACTGCCAGTCGGCCCAGATGAAGGCGACCGCGCCCGGGTCTTCGGGAGCCAACTCGAGCGGGGCCGGAAGTAGCTCGCGGACGCGTTCGGGGTCGGTGCGGTATTCGACCGTGAGCAGGTCGCCGCTGTAGTGCCACGGGGGTGGCGGGATCAGCGCGGCCTGGCCTGTCGCCGTGCGGGGGTAGAAGAAGCCGTTCACGGTCCGTCCTCGTCTAGGCGATCGTTTGGGGCCTCACGATAGCGGTGTTGGGTGGACATGTCACCCCTTGCCAGACGACCCAGAGGTCAGTACGTTCGCCTCCAAACGATCTAGGAGGTGTGGCATGGGTCACTTCGACACGAGCGGGCTCCAAGGCGCGGCCGACTCGCTGACCGAGCAGGGCATCGACGTTCTCCGACTGGGATATTCCGACCTCATCGGAACCGACCGGGGGCGCGACATCCTGGTCAATCGCATGCCGCGGACGGTGAGCAGCGGGGTGGCCTTCTGCCGGTCCATCTACGGCACCACGCCGCGCGGCGAGACGGTCGACATCGAGGGCGGCGTCCAGGCCGGCCTCCCCGACATCGTCGCCTTCCCCGACCTCAGCACGCTGCTTCCCATCCCGTGGGAGCCCGGTGTTGCTCACTGCATCGCCGACCTCTACAACCCCGACGGGACACCCTCGCCGGAGAGCCCGCGGGCCGTGCTCAAGCGGGTCCGCGAGCGGTTCGCGGAGCTCGGCATGACCCCCGTCTGCGGCCCCGAGCTGGAGTTCTACATCCTCGAGGCCAACGAGAAGTCCCACAACGGGTGGATCCGTTATGGCGAGGCCAGCGGCAACGTCTATGTGTCCGGGCTGCGTGGAGACCCGGAGAACGTCATGCTGACGACGCTGCGCAAGCTCGGTGCCTATGGCATCGAAGTCATCACGGCCAACCACGAATACTCCTCGGGCCAGTTCGAGATCAACCTCTGGCATTCCGAGGCTCTCGACGCCGCCGACCGCGCCCACCGCTTCAAGAACGCCATCAAGGAGATCGCCCGCAGCCTGGGCAAGCTCGCGACCTTCATGGCCAAGCCCTTCAACGACGAGGGCGGGTCGGGCTTCCACATCCACTTCTCGATGTGGTCGACCGATGGCACGCGGGCCCTCTTCGACGACCCGACCTCTGCGGATGGTCTCTCCGAGATCGGCCACCACGCGATCGGCGGCGTCCTGGCCCACGCCCCGGCCCTGGCCGCGCTGTCCAACCCGACGATCAACTCCTACAAGCGATTCGGGCCGGACACGTTGGCTCCGTGGCTCATCGACTGGGGCCTGGACAACCGCTCGGCCATGGTCCGAATCCCGCCGGAGCGCGGCAGGTCCGCGCGGATGGAGTGCCGTCTGGGCGATGCCAGCGCCAACCCCTACCTCGCGGTCGCAGGCCTGCTGGCGGCGGCATACCTCGGGGTTCGGGACAAGATCGACCCCGGTCCGGCCCTGGAGGGCTACGGCTACGACGTCACGCGCTCCCCGAAGTTGCCCGCCACGCTCACCGAAGCGCTCGACGCGCTCGAGGCTGACACGGCGATGCGCGAGGTCCTCGGCGACCAGTTCGTCAAGGCGTTCCTCGCCTACAAACGCGATGAGATCAGCCGGTTCCACTCCTGGATCACCGACTGGGAGTTCGAGGAGTACACGTACCACATCTAGGCCTTCGGGCCCGGTGCGCGTGGACCGCAACGACGGAGCAAACAGAGCCGAACGACAGCAGAACGACAGACAGGACGTATGCCGTGACCACACCAGATCCCGTGCCCCTCGCCGACGTCGACCTCGCCGACATCGACCGGTTCCTCACTGGCGAGCAGTGGGCGCAGTTCGACACCCTGCGTCGTGAGGCGCCCGTCCACTGGAACCCCGAGGCGGCGCCGAACCACGGCTTCTGGTCGATCACGCGGTATGCCGACATCTGGGCCGTCGATCGTGACTCCGAGACCTTCACGTCCTCGAAGTTCGTCAACATCGAGGAGGTCGAGGACGAGCTTCAGGAGATCCGGCGCTCGCTGCTGGAGACCGACGGACCGCGGCACGCCTCGCTGCGGGCGCTCATGCAGCGTGAGTTCTCGCCGCGGGCGCTGCGGGGCTACGAGGGGTTCTTGCGCGAGTTGACCAAGCAGACGGTCGACAAGGCGCTGGAACACGGGGAGTTCGACTTCGTGTCGGAGGTCTCGGCGGACTTCCCGATCCAGGTGCTCGCGCGGATGCTCGACGTGCCGGCCTCCGACACCGGGCAACTCATCGCCTGGGGTGACGAGTTCGTCGGCAACACCGACCCCGACATGACGAAGTTCCGTGCCGACCTGCCCGACAGCGACCAATACAAGCACCTGCCGTTCCGGTCTCCGACGGTCCTGGACGTGTGGGACTACGGCGATGCTCTCAAGGCCGAGCGCAAGGGCAAGGACGGGACCGACCTCATCTCGATCCTCGCCAACCGGATGCCCTCCGATGGGATTCCGGTGTCGGACAACGACTTCCACCAATACTTCACGCTGCTGGTCATCGCCGGGAACGAGACCACGCGGCATACCATCAGTCACTCCATGCTGGCGCTCATCGACAACCCGGACCAGCTGCGGACCCTTCAGGAGCGCCCCGAGCTCATCCCGGCCGCGGTCGAGGAGATGCTGCGGTGGGCCTCTCCGGTCTACTACTTCCGCCGGACGGCGACGCGCGACGTCGAGATGCACGGTCAGACGATCCGCGAGGGCGACAAGGTCGTCATGTGGTTCGCGTCGGGCAACCGCGACGAGGCGGTCTTCGAGGACCCTTACCGCTTCGACGTCACCCGGACCAACGTCGACCACATGACGTTCGGCAAGGGATCGCCGCACCTGTGTCTGGGGAGCAACCTGGCCCGGATGGAGATCCAACTGATGTTCCAGGAGTTGCTGCCGCGCATCAAGACCATCGAGCGCGCTGGCGACGTCCAGCGGCTGCGCTCGAACTTCGCCAACGGCATCAAGAAGCTCCCCGTGCGGGTCGTCCCCGCCTGAGCGACGGTCCCGCACGACACGCACCTGCACAACACGGAGCCGGGCCCCTCACCGATGGTGGGGGACCCGGTTTCTGTTGGCGTATGCCGTGGTCGCGGCCGATCCGCGCCCCGCCGAGTCACATGTCCAGGACGACCTTGCCCGTGCACCGCGACACGCAGATCATCATGACCTCGCCCGAGGCCTGGTCATCGAGGGTGAGGACCGAGTCCCGGTGGATCAACTCACCGTCGGCCTCGAGGATCTCGGTCTCGCAGGTGCCGCAGATGCCCTCCAGACACGACCCGAGGACGCTCACCCCGGCCTCGCGGGCGACCTGGAAGATGGAGGAGTCGGCAGGGACGAGCAGGCTCTTGCCCGTGCGCGACAACTCGACCTCGAAGGGTTGGTCGCTGCTGGTGTCGATCTCCTGGGCCTCGAACCGCTCGGTGTGCAGGGCCCCTGGCGCCCATCCGTTGGCGGCCATCGTCTGCTCCAGCCAGCCGATGAGCGACTCGGGGCCGCACGAGTAGACGACCCGGCCCGGGACCGGGGTGGCCAGCAGCGCGGCGAGGTCGGGCCGCGGCGCGACGTCCCGCGGCACGAGGGTGACGTGGTCGGCATACTGCTCCAACTCGTCGCAGAAGGCCATGGTGGAGCGTGAGCGACCGACGTAGTAGAGGTGCCAGTCGGCCCCGCTCGCGGCGAGGGCGGCCACCATCGGCAGCAGGGGGGTGACGCCGATGCCGCCCGCGATCAGGACGTAGGAGGCCGCCTCGACCAACTCGAAGTGGTTGCGGGGGCCGGCGACGCGGACGGTGTCGCCCACGCGCAGGCCGCCGTGGATGTATGCCGATCCGCCGCGGCCCGCGGGCTCATGCAGGATCCCCAGGCGGTAGGACGTCAGGTCGCCGGGGCTGGAGCAGAGCGAATACTGCCGGACGAGATCCCCCGTCGGCGTCGGCAGGATGAGGTCGATGTGGGCGCCCGCGGCCCACGGGGTGAGCGGGGAGCCGTCGAGGGCGGCCAGGGTGAGCGCCAGGACATCGTCGCTGGCCTGCTCGCGCTGGGCCACGACGAGCGTGTGCTCGTGCTCGGTCACGGCCGTGGGAGCCGGCAGGTGACCCGCGGTCGAGATCGGCGCCATCGGCAGCCCCTTTGCGTGTGATGGATCACGTCGTTTGCATCCAAACGATAATGGTCGTGCGTCAGGTGTCAACCACCTCGCCCCGCGCTGAAGGCTGGGATGGGAAGATCGGGGGATGGACTCGATCCCGGACGGACCCCAGGAGGGTATGCCGCTCGTCGAGGTCGGCTCGCTCGCCGACGACGCGGTCATCCTCGACGTGCGCGACGTCGGCGACTGGCGGGCCGGGCACGCTCCTGGGGCGGTGAACATCCCTCTGGCGCAGTTGATCTCGCGGCTCACCGAGCTGCCCGTCCCGCCGACCGGGCCGCTGGCCGTGTCGTGCGGGGGTGGCACCAAGCAGACCCGGGCGGTGGCGTATCTGCGGGCCCATGGCATCGACGCGGTCGTCCTCAAGGGCGGGATGCGCAGTTGGAAGGCCGCGGGGCGACCCGTCGAGTCGGCCGATGGCGACGAGCGCGGTTAGCCCACCTGGCGCGGCGTGAAAAACACACTGGCAGAACGGCATACGAGATGAAGATCCTGTCCATCCAGTCGCACGTGGCCTTCGGTCATGCGGGCAACTCCGCGGCTGTCTTCCCGTTGCAGCGGCTGGGCCACGACGTCTATCCGGTGCTGACCGTGACGTTCTCCAACCACACCGGTTATGGGGCAACGCGCGGCCCGCTGATCGCGCCCGCGGACGTCGCCGAGGTCATCCTGGGCGTCGAGGAGCGCGGGGCGTTCGCCGAGTTGGATGCCGTGCTGTCCGGCTACATGGGGGCCGAGACCATGGGCGCGGTCGTTCTCGATGCCGTCGACCGGGTGCGGGCTGCGCGCTCGGCCGCCGGGCGCCCCGCCGCGGTCTACTGCTGCGACCCCGTCATGGGCGATGTCGGGCGCGGCTTCTTCGTGCGCGAGGGCATCCCGGAGTTCCTGCGCGACTCGGTCGTGCCGAGTGCCGACGTGGTGACGCCCAACCAGTTCGAGTTGGAATTCCTTGCCGGACGGACGATTTCGACCGAGGCCGACCTCCTCGACGCGGTCGCCGCCGTGCGCGCGACCGGCCCCTCGACGGTCCTCGTGACGAGCGTGCTGACCGAGCAGACTCCGGCCGGGTCGATCCAGATGGCCTGCGTCAGCGACGACGGAGCCTGGATCGTCACCACGCCGATGCTCGACATGGCGGTCCGCGGCGGCGGCGATGCCACGGCCGCGATCTTCCTCGCGCACTTCCTCACCGAGGGACCACGAGTTGCGTTGTCCCGCACCGCAGCCAGCATGTATGCCGTGCTCGAAGCCACCCACAAGGGCGGCTTCGACGAGATGCGCCTCATCGCGGAGCAGGACGCGATTGCCCACCCTGTCGAGGTCTTCGAGGTCCGCAGCCTGGGCTGACCGGCCCACGAGTCCCGTGCGGGCGCGAAGGTGACGGGCCCCCGCAAGGTGAGCGGGCGGCATACCGTGGAGGCAGACCCGAGCAGACGAAGAGGTGAGTGATGCCGATCGTTTTCGTGCACGGCGTGGCCGTGCGAGACCCCGACGACCCGCAGTATGCCGCCGCGCAACGACTGACCCGCGGGGCGGACTGGCCGATGGTCGAGGCAGCGTTGCGCGAGCATGTCGCGCCTGCGGTGCGGCCCTCGGCGCCGGAGCGGGTCGCGCTCATTCGGGTCTATTGGGGTGACCTCGGGGCGCAGCCGACCGAGGTGGTTGAGGGACCGCCGCTGACCCTGCGCGAGGTCGAGTCGCCCGCGGCACTGACGCCGGATGAGCTCGGAGAAGCGTTGCAGCGCATGCTTTTCGAGAAGCTGCCGCCGGCCCAGTGGCCCGCGGTTGTCGACGCCGTGTGGGCGACCGTGGCCGACCCGGCGATCCGCGCACAACTGGCCGCGCGGTCGCCGAAGCGGCAGGCGTCGTGGCTGGTGAAGCAGGTCCGCGCGCGGCTCGTCGAGACGGCGCCCGAGCTCTCGCGCGCGTTCGGCCAGGCGGGCGCCGACCTCGCCGCGGCCGGTCGGCGCAACATCCGCTGGGCGATGGGTGGGGTGCGTCGGCCGCTGGAGGAGTTGGTGCCGGTCTTCGTCGGCGACGTGCTGCGCTACCTCGACGGGCGTGGGGTGCCGGGGGCGCCTGGGCCGATCGTGCAGCGGGTGCTGGCGGGGTTGGCCGAGGCGCGCGACGCCGAGTGCGGCGCCGGCGAGCCGCTCGTCGTGCTGACGCACAGCATGGGCGGGCAGTTGGTCTACGACGCACTGACCGCCTACGCGGACGAGGTCCCTGGAGGTATGCCGCGCGTCGACCTCTGGTGCGCGAGTGCGTCGCAGATCGGCTTGTTCGCGGAGTTGGGGATGTTTGTGGCCGAAGGGCCGCCGTCGGTGTGGGGGTGCCCGCCGATCGGTTGGGCTATCTGTGGAACGCTTGGAGCTCGTCGGACGTGTTGAGCTTCCGTGCGGAGGGCTGGGTGGCTGGGGCGCACGACACGGACTTCACCTTCTCCGGGTCGCTCGGGGCCAACCACATGTCCTACCTGACCGATCCGACCTTCTATCGGACCTTGGCGGCGAAGGTCCGGGCGCACTGTCGACCGGCGCCGGCGCGACACGGACTAGCGCAGTATGGGGAAATCTCGGACTGACGCTAGACAGCGGCATACAGTCCGATCATGGACCCGATCCGCAACCCCTATGCGCCTGGGGCTGGGCAGCGGCCGCCCGAGTTGGCCGGCCGCGACGAGCAGTTGCACGCCTTCGACGTGACGCTCGAGCGAGTCTCTCGCGGGCGCCCCGAGCGCTCGGTCGTGCTGACCGGGCTGCGCGGTGTCGGCAAGACCGTGCTGCTCAACGCGCTGCGATCGGCGGCCGTGCGGGCGCATTGGGGGACCGGCAAACTCGAAGCCCGGCCGGATCAGCCGCTGCGGCGCCCGCTGTCGGCCGCGCTGCACATGGCGGTCCGCGAGTTGGGCCATCCGCAGCCGGACGAGGTCGCCCAGGTGCTCGGGGTGATCAAGTCGTTCGCCCAGCGTGAGTCGACTGAGTCCAGTGGCGGTCGCGGCGCTGGCGGGGCCGGTGCGCGGGGGAGCGCGGGGGCCAGTCGCCTGCGCGACCGTTGGAGCGTTGGCATCGACGTGCCCGCGGTGTCGGGTCGAGCCGACTCGGGCGACATCGAGATCGACCTCGTCGAGTTGCTCAGCGACGTCGGCGGGCTCGCGGCCGACCGGGGCGTGGGGGTGGCGATCTTCATCGACGAGATGCAGGACCTCGGCGCTGACGATGTGTCGGCATTGTGCGCAGCGGCCCACGAGATCTCCCAGTCGGGGCTGCCGGTGGTCATCGTGGGGGCGGGGTTGCCGCACCTACCGGCAGTGCTGTCAGCGTCAAAGTCATACTCGGAGAGGCTGTTTCGCTACTCCCGCATTGACCGGCTCGACGCGGACGCTGCGGAGATCGCGCTGCGCGCACCGGCTGCCGAGGAAGGCGCCTCCTGGTCGTCGGACGCCTTGGGGGAGATGTATGCCGTGACCGCCGGCTATCCCTACTTCGTGCAGGCCTATGGCAAGGCCGTGTGGGACGCGGCCGTCGGGCCGGAGATCACTGTCGATGACGTGCGGATGGCGGCGCCGGAGGCGGAGGCCGAGTTGGCGGTGGGCTTCTTCGGGTCGCGGTATGAGCGTGCCACCCCGGCGGAGCGGGAGTACCTGCGAGCGATGGCGGACGCGGCATACCGGAATGGGGCGGTGAGCGAGGGTGGCGGTGCGTCGAGCGCGTCGGCCGAGTTGGATGCCGTGCCGACCGCCGAGGTGGCCGCGCTGCTGGGCAAGCGGCCGCAGTCGCTGTCGCCGGCGCGGGACTCGCTGATGAAGAAGGGGCTGGTCTATTCCAGCGAGCGCGGCCAGATCGCCTTCACGGTCCCCCACTTCGGCCGCTACCTCCGCGCCCACCCGGAGTAGCTGACGAGCACAGCGGAGGGCCGGACCGCCCCGGCGAGTCCGGAGACTTTGGCCTGCCCGGGTTGGACGTAGCCGTCGTTGCTGGATTGCTAGGCCACGGGGTCAGGGCTTCGCACTGTATCGGGGTTAGGCAGCCGATCGAGGAGCGGCGGCGACGACCCAGCCGCCATGCATCCCTTCGGGCGTGGCGGCCCCTGCGCATGCTCGATGGCACCCTCGCTGCCCCGGCAACAGCGTGTCGGAACTCAAGCCTTGCATCTATGGTTAAGATATTACCGAACTGCCTAGAAAGGTTCTGACATGACCACTCGAGACGTGGCGTCTCCGCGTCGAGCGGTGCGCTGACATGGTGTCGTTGGAACCTATGAGGGGGCTACTACTGGCGTCGCGAGTGCCCGCGCCATGTTGCGCTTGCTTCCGAACCGGGGTGACTACCCGCACCTGCTGCCGTTGAGCGCGCGGGCGTTCGCGAGCACCGGCGGGCCACCCGGCTGCCCAGCGACTGGCAGGCCGCGGGCAACCCACGACTGATGGGACAGACGTTCCTCAGAAGCGCGCAGTGAGAACCGCTGTAGATGAGACTCTCAAGGAACGCCGTCGCACCCACCCGGGTGGGGTTCCGGTCGCTGGCTCAAACGAGGCCCGCCGTGATGCCCGGCGCCAGCCCCCCTGGGTTTCGGGAGATCCCGGGCCAGCTAATTATCGGACGAGACGGCAGTTTGCTCGCGCTTTGGGACCGACGCAGAAACGACGAAGGCCTCGTGGTGTCGGTGCGAGTCGTACACATTGGCTCCTGGGTCTTCGGCCCGGAAGGTCCCGGTTGACTTGAGCTACGAAATCAAGCCGACTGGTGGATCTTCGACATGTTGCAGTTCCGTGGTGATCCGCAGAATGAAGACTTCCTAGCGCCGATATCGACCGGGAGGAGAACGAGGGCGATGCATCTGGCGAGTGAAGTTCAACCGCGCGGGACGCGACTCGTCGCTCTGCGGAACCCAGAAGGACTTACGCAGGAAACTCGCCCTACGGCTGTCGGTATCGCAAAGTTTCATTTCGCAGGTGGAGAAGCAGTCCAAGGCCCTGCCCATGCAAGTTGCGTGGGCCGCTTGTCGCGAGTTCAATCTTCCCGAAGCGTTCTTCATCGTCCCGCCAGACTTGTCTGAAGTAGGCGTGACGACCTTTCGTAAGTCATCGAGAGCAAGCGCCCATGACGAGAACCAAGTCAAGGCGTTGTTCGACGAGGCAGCGAGGCTCTTCCGAATGGCATCAATTTCCTCTGGGTACCGCTACGTGGAACTTAGTGAGCACGCCCTTGCTGACGAGGAAGAAGCTGCCGGCGAGGTGCGGCGGTCGTTGGGCATAGGAGCGGGTGACCCCATCCCCAACGCTACCCGTCTCATTGAACGTATTGGTGCCGGAGTCATTCACGCGCTATCGCCGCTCGAGACGGCAGCCCGCGACCACGATGGGATGTCTCGTCCGAACCTTGCGAATGATCGACCACTAGTGGCGACCGTGGGAACGCAGCCGCCCGCAGTCAGCCGAATGACTCTCATGCACGAGTTGGGGCACCTCATCTATGACTCGTCCTCGT
>JADJIB010000007.1 GCA_016707175.1 Candidatus Phosphoribacter hodrii | reverse complement strand
AAGGTCTATGCCCGGATCAACGACGAGGGCCAGCTCCGGGTGATCTCTGAGCACACCTTGGACTACGAGCACGGGCTGACCGACGAGCAGCTCAACCTGCACGTCAACACGGGGATCGCCACGAGCTGTCAGCTCTGGGAACGGCTCAACGAGGCCTTCCCCGAGGCGGCTGCGGCTGCCGCCGCGGAATGACGCCGACGGCCGCCCGCTCCGGCGCTGCGGCGCACGGAGCCTGATGTCGCAGCGCTTCCGGGTCGACCTGGGTGGCATGGTCGACCTGCTGTCCCACCACCTCTACTCGGGTCCGCATGTCTACCTGAGGGAGTTGCTGCAGAACGCCGTCGACGCCGTGACCGCGAGGTTGGCCGAGGATCCCGCAGCCCCGGCAACGATCCGGCTCACCTCGGACACCGAGGCCGACGGAGCGACGGTTCTCGTGGTCACCGACAGCGGGGTCGGACTCACCTCCGACGAAGCCACCGAGTTGCTCGCGACGATCGGCCGCTCCTCGAAACGGGATCCGCACGGCCTGGGGGTGGCGCACTACCTCGGCCAGTTCGGGATCGGCATGCTCGCGGCGTTCATGGTCGCCGACCGCATCGAGGTCACGTCCCGGTCGGCCCGACCCGGCACTGTCCCCACCGTCTGGGTGGGGCGCAGCGGCAACACCTTCGGAGGTGTCGGACCTGCCGCCGGGGCCGTCCGCGGACGCGACGGCAGTGGGCACCACCGTCCGGCTGTGGGCTCGACGCGGCAGCGAGCATTGGCTCGAAACCTCCACCGTCGTCGCTCTGGCCACGGACTACGGCTCGCTGCTGCCCTTCGATGTCGCCGTCCGCGTGCCGGTGGAGGGCTCGGATCCCACGTGGCGGCGGATCACCGACCCGGTCCTCCCGTGGCAGGCCCGCCACCCGTCGGCGGAGGCCCGCTCGCGGGCGCTGACGGCATACTGCGAACGCGTCCTGGGCTTCACCCCGCTGGGACACATCGACCTGAGCGTCCCCCTCGCCGGCGTGTCCGGGGTGGCGTTCATCCTCCCCCAAGCCGTGACGCCGGGCTCGGGACGGCACCGCGTCTACAGCAAGCGGATGCTCGTCGGGGCGCGCGTCGACGGCGTCCTGCCCGACTGGGCCTTCTTCACCCGGGCGGTCCTCGACTCGGACGCGCTCTCCCCCACCGCGTCCCGCGAACAGATCCACGACGACGAGATCCTCCTGGCGACCCGTGACGCCTTGGGGGCGCAACTCAAGGAGTGGGCCACCGCCACTCTGACGACGCCCTCGACCCTGTCACGGCGGTTCGTCGAGACCCACCATCTGGCCCTGCGCTCGCTCGCCCTGACCGACGACGAGATGCTCGACCTCGCCGCCCGGGTCCTCCCGTTCGAGACCACCGATGGCGCACGAACCTTGCGCGACGTCGCGGAGGACGGCGAGATCGTGTTCACGTCAACGACCGAGGTGTTCCGACGGGTCGCTGCGGTCGCCCACTCCCAGGGCCTGGTCGTCGTCAACGCGGGCTACGTCTGCGACAGCGACCTGCTGACCCGACTCGGGCGGCGCCCAGGCTGGGCGGTCCGCGAGTTGTCGAGCGAGGACGTCACCCAGGTCCTGACACCGGTGGCAACCGACCGCGCCGGGCAGCTCGCCCAGGCCCTGTCGATGGCTGAAAAGGTCCTCGAGGACGAGGACTGTCACGTCCTCGTGCGCACGTTCGACCCCGATTCGCTGCCCGCCGTGCTGCTGCGCGACCCTGACGGCGAGCATCGACGGGCCCTGGCCCGTGAGCGGGAGGCCACGCCGGGCCTCTGGGGCGGGCTCCTCGACTCCTTCGAGACCGACACCTCGACGCGGACGCGCAGCCTCGTGCTCAACGACTCGGCCCCCGTCGTGCGGCAACTGCTTGCGGCACCAGAGACCATCGTGTTCGCCGCGGGACTGCGCTCGCTCTATCTCTCGGCCGTCATGCTCGCCGGCGAAGGTCTTCGATCGAGCGAGGTGGCCGGCCTGCACGACGCGCTGAGCGTGCTGCTCGTACGATCCCTCCGCCACCCCTGACCTACACCCCGCCGCACTGACCACGTCTGCCCTGACCACGTCTGCACTGACCACGCCCGAGAGGACACCTCCAGATGGCGCAAGCGACGCCGAGGTCCGGCGCGAACTCCGCGAGATCCGGGCCATGCCCTACGGCAGCGCCCGCACCGCCGCCGCGGAGGTCATCGTCCGGCGCATCGATGCCGAAGGCCCTCAGGAGCGTCTGGCCGAGGCGTTGCTGGATCTCGTCGAGGCCTACAGCTTCACCGGTCAGGGGCACCGGTCGTTCGTCGCCTTCGCCCGGTTGTTGCGGCTCTGGGACAGCCAACCCGAAGTGTTCGACGAGTCCGACGAGCACAACCTGTTCTGGGAGTTCAAATGGGTCGCCGGCGATCTGCCCGACTTCCCCGAGATCACCCGCGAGCAGGCCGACGCCTTCCTCGCCGACATGAGACGCCGCTTCGACCTCGCCGGCAAGGGCAGCGGGTCGGTGCTGGGGTCGCGGTTCCGCTGGGCCTGGCACAGTGGCGACCCGAGCATGGAGGCGGCGCGGCTGGCGTGGCTGGCGCTGCCCAAGGACGACATGGACAGTTGCGCCGCGTGCCGGATCGGGCACCAGGTCGACTACCTGACCGAGACCGGGCGCTTCGAGGAGGCGATCGAGCTGGGTCTCACCCAGCACTCGAGCTGCAACCTGGAGCCCACCCGAACCCTGCACGCCCTGGCCCTGGCCCACCTCAACGTCGGCGCGGACGGGCCGGCGCTCGCGGCATACCGCAGGGCCCTGGCCACGCTGGACACCTCCGACAGCGACTACGCGCCGGCCCGCGGACAGGGCTTCGAGATGGTGGCGCGGGGCGGTCACGTCGAGCGGGCCTTGCGCTTCCTGCGCGAGGACCACCCCGAGTTGCTCGAAGGCGCATCGACGCCCCTGTTCCGGTTGCGGTTCCTGCTGGGCGTGCTCGCTGGGCTCTCGGCCAACCTCGACCACAGCGACCTGCCGACCGGGCTGCGCTCCCCTGACGCTCCGACCCTCGGGCAGTTGCACGCTTGGGTTCACGAGCAGACCGCTGAGTTGGCCGGTCGCTTCGACGCTCGCGGCGGGAGCGACTACTACGCCCGGCTGCTGGACCGTTCGTTGGCCGCCACCCGCACGCCGGTGCCCTTGGACTTCGACATCTCGGCCATGGCGTCCCTCGGCCCGCAGCCGGGGGCCGGCGACCCGACGCACCAGCCCGACGCCGACCCCGCCCCGGCAGCCCTCGGGGCAGACGGCGTGGGCGCCGCGCTGACGATCGCCGAGCGCCACGCACGGGCACGCTCCTACCCCGAGGCGGCCGCGGCATACCTGCGGGCCGCCGAGGTGGCCACTGCGGCGGGGCTGCTCGAACACGCGGGGATGGCGTGGGCGGAGTCTGCGCAGTGCGCCGCCCAGGTGGGTGACGAGGTGACCGCCCATGCCAGGTATGCCGCCGCACTCCCCCTGCTGCGCGCGGCCGACGGCGACCCCGGTGCGATGGCGCAGATCCTCGCTGCGTGGGCGCCCGTGGCCGCCGGGCTCGGCGACACCGACGCCCTCATGACCCACCTCGACACCCTCCTGTCGTCCGACGGTTCCCACGAAGCCCTCCTCGACAGCGACCTGGAGGAGCGTCAGCGCCGTCAGTCCGAGAACCTCCAGGCCTCGCTGCTGGAGACGTGGGCGCGCGTTGTCGCGTCGCGCAGTCCGGGGTCGACGGGCAGATCGACGGGCAGGTCGCGGGGCAGTCGGCCCGCGATGCCGCCGACGCGGCCACCCGCGCCGGCGAGTTGTTCGCCCAGGTCGGCCGGATCGGGTCGGCAGCAGGCCTTCTGGCTCGCCGGCCAGATCCTGCGTGAGGACGGCGACCTCGACGGGGCGGTCCTTGCGCTCGAGTCGGCCTACGAGGGGCTCACGATCGCCCGCGACGCCGCCAACCGGGCCCGGGCGGCCAGCGACCTCATCGACGTGTTGCGGGCCACTGGACAGCACGATCGGGCCGATCAGGTGATCGCCACGCTGACGAGCGGCTCGTGACCCGGCCCGCTGTCAGGCCAATCGCCGGCTGTAGGGCCAACGGACACCCGGCGCAACGTGAGCCATCCCTCCACTGCCGCTCCGGTGGTGCGGCACGATCCGAGCGCTAGGCTCCCCCCCATGGCGAAGATCTCAAAGGTGCTGATCGCAAACCGCGGCGAAATCGCCGTGCGCATCGCCCGGGCATGCAAGGACGCTGGCATCGGATCCGTGGCGGTTTACGCCGATCCCGATCGCGACGCCCTGCACGTCAAGGTGGCCGACGAGGCGTATGCGCTCAACGGCTCCACACCCGGTGACAGTTACCTCGTGCAGGAGAAGTTGCTGGCCATCGCCAAGGAGGCCGGGGCCGACGCGGTCCACCCCGGCTACGGCTTCCTCGCCGAGAACGCCGGCTTCGCCCAGGCGGTCATCGACGCCGGCCTGATCTGGATCGGCCCCGGCCCGGCGGCCATCGACAGCCTCGGCGACAAGGTCAAGGCCCGGCACATCGCCCTCAAGGCCAACGCCCCCCTCGTGCCCGGCACGTCCGACCCGGTGACCGGGCCCGACGAGGTCGTGGAGTTCGCCAAGGCGCACGGGCTGCCCGTGGCGATCAAGGCGGCCTACGGCGGCGGCGGGCGCGGCCTCAAGGTGGCCCGCGAGCTTGAGGAGATCCCCCACCTCTACGAATCCGCGGTTCGCGAGGCGGTCACCGCGTTCGGACGTGGCGAGTGCTTCGTCGAGCGCTTCCTCGACCACCCGCGTCACGTCGAAACCCAGTGTCTGGCAGACCAGCACGGCAACGTGGTCGTCGTGTCGACCCGTGACTGCTCGCTGCAGCGGCGCAACCAGAAGCTCGTCGAAGAGGCGCCCGCGCCGTTCCTCACCGAGGCCCAGCACGACGAGCTCGTCCGAGCCTCCAAGGCGATCCTCACCGAGGCCGGCTACGTCGGCGCAGGCACGTGCGAGTTCCTCGTCGGGCCCGCCGGTGACATCTCCTTCCTCGAAGTCAACACCCGCCTGCAGGTCGAGCACCCGGTCACCGAAGAGGTGACCGGCATCGACCTGGTGCGTGAGCAGTTCCGCATCGCCGAGGGCCAGTCGCTGGACTACCCCGACCCGGTGCCGCACGCCCACTCGATCGAGTTCCGAATCAACGGCGAGGACGCCGGTCGCGGCTTCCTGCCGGCACCCGGCACCGTCACGGTCTACAAGACCCCGTCCGGCCCGGGCGTCCGCGTCGACTCCGGGCTCGTCGAAGGCGACACCATCGGTGGGGCCTTCGACTCGATGCTTGCCAAGCTCATCGTCACCGGCCGCGACCGCCAGCAGGCCCTGGAGCGGTCCCGTCGCGCCCTGGCCGAGTTCGAGGTCGAGGGGATGCCCACGGTCATCCCGTTCCACCGTGCGGTCGTCGCCGACCCTGCCTTCGCCCCGGCCGACCCTGACGAGGCGTTCTCCATCCACACCCGCTGGATCGAGACCGAGTTCAACAACACCATCCCTGCGTATGCCGGTGGGCCGGCGTCGCTGCCCGAGGCCGAGGAGCGCCAGAAGCTCGTCGTCGAGGTCGGCGGCAAGCGGATCGAAGTCAGCCTTCCGGGAGGCCTGTCGCTCGGCGGTGGAACCGGCGGCAGTGGCGGCGGAGCGACGAGGAAGGCGGCGCCTAAGCGCAGCGGCGCAGCCAAGTCCGGCGGCGCAGCATCCGGTGACTCGGTGACCGCCCCCATGCAGGGCACCATCGTCAAGGTCGCGGTCGAAGAAGGTCAGACGGTCGAGTCGGGCGCGATCGTCGTCGTCCTCGAGGCGATGAAGATGGAGCAGCCGATCACCGCACACAAGGCCGGGGTCATCACCTCGCTCAAGGCCACCGTCGGCGAGACCGTCGCCAGCGGCACGGTGCTCGCTGAGATCAAGGACGCCGAAGGCTGATGCCCACGGAGGGCTTCTCCTTCGTCAACCTGGCCATCCTCGCGGTGGTCGCGCTGATCGTTGTGCCCGGCTATCGGCACCTGCGCGGCACCGTGTCTGCACGTCGTCGCGAGCGCTGGGCGCAGGAGGAGGCTGACTACCGCGCAGCGGTCGAGAATGAGGACCCCGGCCAGGACCACCCTGCGGGTGCCTGATTCACCGCCGAAGCCTCAGGGGATGGTCACAGGGCCGATGAAACCGCTGCCCGGGGCGGCTGTCGAACAATCGGGCACCCGGCGCAATGCGTATGGACCGGCCTCAGCAACGACTTTGAAGTCTGGGTCGTACGCCGCCGAGTCGACCCCGGAGTATTCCGGGGTGTGGTCCAGCACCCCCCAGATGTGCATGTCTCCACCCGTCAGCACGTAGTCGACCCTTTGACGACGTGATGCGGCACAGACGTCGGGCATGCTTGTGACTGCTTGGAGCGACGTTCCAAGCAGTCGCCGATCGGGCAGTTGAGGGGAGTTCTCGGTCGGATAGAGCACCTCGGTGCCCCCCGCGACGTAGAAGAACATCCCGCCGCGATAGGGGTTGGCGGCGACCACCGAACCGCTCGGGACGAAGGCCGCCAGCTGGGACAGGGCGGCATACTCCCGCGGGAGCACCCACGAATAGTCCGCGGAGTCCTCCCCGTAGGTGGCCTCCACGACCTCACGATGCACCGGTATGCCGCAACCCAATGCGGCGACGACTGCGACGGCGGCGAGGGCGATCAGCCCCTGACGCACGCGGGGCGGATCTGGTCGTCGTCGGGCCACCCATCCGCCGATCACCACCGCACCGGCCGTCGCGCAGAGGACTGCGGGCAGCACCAGGGCGGCCCGGACCCGGTAGTGGTCGTTCCACCAGAGCCAGGTGAGCTGTCGGACCACCGGGCCGTTGACGGCGTACAGCAACAGGAAGATGGCGATGAAAAGGGCGAGCGAGACGACCAGCCAGCGGCGGTTCCGGTCTCGGGCAAGCCAGACCGCGCCGACGAGGACCAGCACGACCACGGAGCCGGACTCGAGCCAGGAGCCATCGAAGAGGGTCGCGGCCTGGCTGCCCGCCAACGCCCACGTGGCACGCACATGAGAGTTGATGACATACATCTTCGTCGGGATGAACCGGGTTGAGGCCATGACCGCTGCGGCAACCATGAGGAGGAACCACGGCAGTCGCACGAATCGGGCCCCCCAACGGCCGCCCAACGCATGGCGCCACTGCGGAAGCGCTGCCGCGACGACGGTGAGGCCGATGACGACGCCCGAGGCGACGGCGTTGGGCTGGGTCCCCAGCAGCACGAGAAGGCCAAGGGCGGCATACCCGACGGCACGGACCCGACCCGACGCGAAGGCGCGCTCGGCGAGCATCGCGCTCCTGGGGCCACCACACACAAAGCGCCGGCGAGGACGGCGGGCAGGAGCGCGTTGGCGAGCAGGTTCGACCACAACGGCCCCCAGGCGAGGAAGCGTGTCGGGAACGACGTGAAGACCAGCGTGAGCAGCCCAGCCGCGACGAGGATGCCAGTGCCGCGGCCGAGCACGACTCGGGCCAGGAGCATGACGCCGAACGGCCAGACGAGGCCGACGACCACGATGAGCAGCGCGTGCCAGGTCGCCGTGACGGGCAACCCGGTCCACGCGACCGTCGCGGCGGTGACCGCGTGGAAGGCCCCTGGGTAGGTCAGCGGACTGTCGAGTTGGGCGTACTGATAGGTGTCGAGAGCGGAGGCCGACCCGTGCCGCACCATCCATTCGACCGCGCCGAGGTGGAAGATGACGTCCGGCATCTGCGGGATCGCCATCGGCGAGGCTGCTCCCCCAGCCAGGACGAGGTATGCCGCCGCGAGACTCACCGCGCCCACCGCCAGGACCGCGCGCAGGGGCGCCGCCTCCGCTGCGCTGGCTCGGGCGGCGGGCCACCGAGATCGGATCGCCCGGGCCGCGCCCAGGCCCAGAGCGACGACGAGCGCGACCGCAATCAAGCCCGTGACGGCCGACCAGCCGACGCCGACGGCACGCACCCCGAGCCCGGCAGCGATGATCACGGCAACGCTGACGGCCGGAGCAGCGAGCACCGCGGTGAGCCAACCGATGCCGACCGAACGCAGCAGAACGGCTCCGGGTACGAAGAACACCGCGACAGCCACCAGGACCGCCGGCAGCAATTGCGGCCAGGACATCGTCACGAGTTCTGAACTCAGCTCATCCGGGCCGCGACATGCAGCCGCCGCGCGGCCTCGCCGATCGAGCCGGTCATCGAGGGATAGACGGTGAAGGCGTTGGACAGTTGGTCGGCGGTCAGGCCATTCTCGACGGCGATCGTCAGCGGGTAGATCAACTCCGACGCTCGCGGCGCGACGACCACCCCGCCGAGCACCGTGCCGTGTCCAGACCGGGCGAAGATCTTGACGAATCCGTCGTGGAAGCCGTCCATCTTGGCCCGAGCGTTGGTCGTCAACGGCAGTGTGATGACGATCGCGTCGACTGTCCCCGCGTCGACGTCCTGCTGGGACACCCCGACCGTCGCGATCTCGGGGTCGGTGAAGACGTTGGCCGACACGACGTCCAGCCGCAGCGGGGCGACGGCGTCGCCGAGCGCGTGCCACATGGCGATCCGGCCTTGCATCGCGGCCACGGACGCGAGGGGCAGCACCCCGGTGCAGTCGCCCGCGGCATACACCCCGCGAACTGACGTGCGCGAGACCCCGTCGACGAGGACGTGCCCGCCCGGGCCGACCTCCACGCCGACGTCCTCAAGGCCGAGCCCCCGCGGTCTGCGGGACGGACCCGACGGCCAGCAGGGCGTGGCTGCCTTCGACGGTGCGACCGTCTTCGAGGCGCACGATGACACCGTCGGCCGTGCGCTCGACGGCGCTCATCCGGGATCGGCCGAGGACCTCCATGCCCTCGCGGCGGAAGACCTCCTCGATGACGGCGGCGGCGTCGCTGTCCTCACCCGGCAGGACCTGGTGGCGGGACGACACCAGCGTCACGGCGCTGCCGAGACCCAGGTAGGCCTGCGCGAGCTCGGCTCCGGTGACACCCGACCCGACGACGATGAGCCGTTCCGGGATCTCGGTGAGGCCCCAGATCTGGGCCCACGTGAGGATGCGATCGCCGTCCGGCAGCGCCGTCGGCATGACCCGCGGGGTCGCTCCGGTGGCGATGAGGACAACATCGGCGACCAACTCTTCGGTGCCGCCGTCGACCAACGAGACCAGCACCCGATCGGCCGCGAGGAGCCGACCGGTGCCACGGCACACCCGCACGCCGTCGGCTTCCAACCGCGCGTGGATGTCGGCGCTCTGAGCGGCCGCCAGGTCGAGGATGCGCTCGTTGACCGGGCGCAGGTCGGTGGCCCGAGGCCGCTGGGGCAGGTCGATCCCGTGCTCGCGCGCGGCACCCATCCGGCGCAGGACGTGCGCTGTCGAGATGAGGCTCTTGCTCGGGACGCAGTCGGTGAGGACGCAGGACCCGCCGACACCGTCGCGATCGACGACCGTCACGGAGGCCCCCAACCGTGCGGCGACGAGAGCTGCCTCGTAGCCGCCGGGACCACCGCCGACGATGACGACCGACCACGTGCGCGATTTCACCCGCCCATCAAACCACCTGCTCACGCGCCCTCGTGCACACCCGCCGTACCCCCCAGGTGAGCCGACCCGTTCAGGCACCCGTGACCGAATCGAAATCCGCCGGGGCCTCGGCGGTCATGCCGCCGGGCAAGGATGGGAGGGCAGTTCGCCATGGAGTTTCGGCTCCCCTCACGGTTGGAAGGTTCCCCGAGTGAGAAGCACCTCGATCAGGTATGCCGCGTTGTCCGTTGCCGCTCTCGCTGCCGTCGGCATCGCCGCCTGCTCCCCCCCGCCGTCCTCGACGTCGACGAGCACCACCGCCGCGGGCGGTGGCGTGAACGCCGCCAAGGCCACCTCGCTCGCCGACTTCGGCGGGATGGACGGGCTGGTCGCGGCAGCCAAGAAGGAAGGCGCGCTCAACGTCATCGCGTTGCCGCCGGACTGGGCCAACTACGGCGAGGCCATCAAGGGCTTCACCGCGAAGTACGGCATCCCGATCACGTCCGACCAGCCGGATGGCTCGAGCGCGGACGAGATCTCCACGGCGCAACGGCTCAAGGGCCAGAGCAAGGCCCCGGACGTCTTCGACCTCGGCTCGGCCGTCGCCATGGCCAACACGGGGATGTTCGCGCCTTACCAGGTGGCCACCTGGAAGGACATCCCGGACAACGCCAAGGACCCCAAGGGCGTCTGGGTCTACGACTACGCCGGCTACATGTCGGTCGGGTATGACTCGGCAAAGGTGCCGGCGCCGACCGCGCTGGCCGACCTCCTCAAGGCCGAATACAAGGGCAAGGTCGCGCTCAACGGTGACCCGACCAAGGCCGGCGCGGCTTTCGCAGGTGTCCAAATGGTCTCCATCGGCCAAGGCGGCACGGCGGCCGACATCGCCAAGGGTGTTGACTTCTTCAAGTCGCTCAAGGACGCCGGCAACTTCCTGCCCCTGGATCCCAACGAGGCCAGCGTCCTGTCCGGCCAGACACCAGTCGTCATCGACTGGGCCTACAACAACGCGCCGCTGACCAAGAAGCTGCCGACCTGGAAGACGTGGATCCCGGACAACGCGGTCCTCGCCGGTTACTACATCCAGGCCATCAATGTCGACGCCCCGCACCCGGCCGCTGCCCGGTTGTGGCAGGAGTACCTCTACTCCGACGAGGGCCAGAACATCTGGCTCAAGGGCGCGGCCTTCCCGGTGCGCTATGACGCTATGAAGGCTGCCGGCAAGATCGACGCCGCTGCCCAGGCTGCTCTGCCTGCCGTCAACGGCAAGGTCGTCATCCCGACGACGGCCGACAACGACGCAGCCAAGGCCTATCTGGCCGCCAACTGGACCAAGGCTGTTGGCTGACCCACGACGCCTGAGGGCGCCTGGCGGCTTGCGGCCGTCGGGCGCCCTCGTGGGCGTGGCTCCGTTCTTCGTCTACACGACGGTCTTCCTGCTCATCCCGACGATCGTCGTCGTCGTGGGCGCGTTCGCAGACGGGTCGGGTCGACCGACGCTGGACAACGTTGCTGCGCTGGGCGGGGCGAACTCCAGCTTCCTGCCTGCCCTGCAGCACTCTGTCGTCCTGTCCCTCGTCACCGCGCTCGCTGGGGCGGTGATCGGGGCCGTCCTCGCGTATGCCGTGTCCACGGCGCGCCCTGACGGCCTGCTCAAGCGGTTCATCACCTCGTTGTGTGGGGTGCTCGCCCAGTTCGGCGGCGTGGCGCTCGCCTTCGCCTTCATGGCGACCTTCTCGATCCAGGGCTTCCTCACCGTGTGGCTCAACAGCCTCGGCCTGGACACCGGGTCGAGCATCTGGCTGTATCAGTGGGACAAGGGCCTCATGCTCGTCTACCTCTACTTCCAGATCCCCCTCATGCTCATCGTCTTCCTCCCGGCCGTCGAGGGGATCAAACCCCAGTGGCGAGAGGCGACCGAGACTCTCGGCGGCACCACCTGGACCTACTGGACCAAGGTGGCGGGGCCGATCCTGCTGCCGTCCTTCATCGGCGCGACCCTGTTGCTCTTCACCAACGCCTTCAGCGCCTATGCCACCGCAGCGGCCCTCATCAGCCAGGCCAGCCCGATCGTGCCACTTCAGATCGCCGGCACATTCACCTCCGAGGTCATCCTCGGCCAGGAGAACGTCGGCAAGGCGATGGCACTGGCCATGGTTGTCGTCGTCGCCCTCGTCATGTGGGTCTACGCCGCCCTGGACAAGCGCGCCAGCCGGTGGCTGGTCCGATGAGGAGGCACCCGAGGTGAGCACACGGCATACCGAACGGCGCAAGCGCGCCGCCCTGCGGTGGACCGTCATCGGGCTCACCCTGGTGTTCTTCCTCATCCCCCTCTACGGGATGCTCGAGTTCACGACCCGCGACCTCATCAACGGCGGGCGGACCGGCAAGTTCTGGACGACTCTCGTCGATGTCCCCCAGGTGACCGAGCGCTACCCGGCGTTGGCTGAGGGCTTCGCGTCGTCGATGGCGCTGGCGCTCTTCACCGTCGTCGTCATGCTCCTGCTGCTCGTGCCGACGATGACCTGGGTGCGGCTGCGGCTGCCGGGGCTGACGAGGACCGTCGAGTTCATCTGTCTGCTCCCCCTGACCGTGCCGGCCATCGTCCTGGTCGTGGGGCTGACCCCGGTCTATGCCTGGGTGACCTACCTGCTCGGTGAAGGGACCGTCTGGCTGGGGCTGGCCTACGTCATCCTGGTTCTCCCTTATGCCTACCGGTCGCTGGACGCTGGGCTGCGCGCGATTGATGTCAAGACCCTGTCGGAGGCGGCGCGGTCACTCGGCGCGTCGTGGCTGCGGGTGATGTGGCAGATCGTGCTGCCCAACCTGCGCACTGCCGTGCTGTCGGCGTCCTTCCTCTCGGTCGCGCTGGTGCTCGGCGAGTTCACCATCGCCAACCTCTTCAGTCGCAAGAACCTCCAGGTCGCGATGTTTGAGCTGGGCAAGTCCGACGGCCAGCTGTCGGTGGCTGTCGGGCTCGCGTCGCTCGTGTTCGCGTTCGTCGTCCTGTTCGCTATGTCGTTCGTCGGTCGCAAGGAGAAGTCATGACAGCCACGCCCTCCCCCGCCGCCTCGCGCGGCACCGAGGTGCGGCTCACGGACCTCACCCGGGTGTATGCCGGCAACGTCCGCGCGCTGGACGGGTTCACCTTGCACATCGCCCCCGGCGAGTTCGTCGCATTGCTCGGGCCATCGGGGTGTGGCAAGACGACTGCCCTGCGGTTGTTGGCCGGGCTCGAGGACGCCGACGGAGGCACCATTGAGGTCGGCGGCCGCGACGTCACCAACGTGCCGACCAGCAAGCGTGACATGGGGATGGTCTTCCAGGCCTACAGCCTGTTCCCGCACATGACCGCGCGACAGAACGTCGAGTTCGGTCTGCAACTGCGCAAGCAGGACAAGGCCACCCGGCATGGGCGGGCGGCCGACATGCTCGACCTCGTCGGGCTCTCCAAGCAGGCCGATCGGTATGCCCATCAGATGTCCGGCGGGCAGCAGCAGCGAGTGGCGCTGGCCCGCGCGTTGGCGATCGAGCCCCAGGTGCTGCTGCTCGACGAGCCCCTCTCGGCTCTGGACGCCAAGGTCCGCTCGCAGCTTCGAGACGAGATCCGCCGCATCCAGCTTGAGGTCGGCACGACGACGTTGTTCGTCACCCACGACCAGGAGGAGGCTCTCGCCGTCGCCGACCGGGTCGGGGTCATGAATGCTGGGCGCCTGGAGCAGTTGGCCAGCCCGGCGCAGCTCTACAAGAACCCCGCGACGCCGTTCGTCGCGGACTTCGTCGGGCTGACCAACCGACTGCACTGCCGCGTCGCGGGCGGGGTCGCCCAGGTCCTCGGCGGAGCCGTGCCCCTGCTGGCCGGCTCAGCGGGTGACGGTTTGGCCATCGTGCTGGTCCGGCCCGAGGGCGTGACCATTGCGCCGGTCGGATCGGGTGGCTCGGGGGGCGCTGGGGGCGCTGCGGCAACCGTGGTGAGTGCGAGCTTCCTGGGTGCTTCGGGCAAGATCGTCGCCCGCTTGGAGTCGTCCGAGGGCGTCGGCGACCTGGTGTCGGTGCAGGTCGACAACACCGACGTCACGGCATACGCCCCTGGTCAGCGGGTGTTGCTCGCTCCTCGTGGCGACGCGGCGCTGGCCGTGTCGGCAACCTGACGGGCTCGGCGCGAGGCACCGGCTGGCGCGCGCGGCATACCTGTTGCGGGAGTTGGGCCCTCGCTAGAGTGCCGGGATGACCGCGTCCCTGGACCTCGCCGACCCGAACACCGATCCCTTCGAGGTGGCCGCCGCCGCAGCCGCGGTGATCGCCGAGCGGACCGGCGCCGAGCGGCACGACGTGGCGCTCGTCCTCGGATCGGGCTGGGGGCGCACCGGTGACCTCATCGGTCAGACCCTGGTGACCATCGACAACGCCGACGTGCCGGGGTTCCGAAAGGCCGCTGTCGAGGGGCACTCCGGGTCGATGCGCTCGGTCGCCATCGGCGACACCGGGAAGCGGGCCCTGGTCTTTGGCACGCGGACGCACTTCTACGAGGGCCACGGGGTGCGGGCGGTCGTCCACGCCGTGCGCACGGCGCGCGCCGCGGGGTGCACGTCGATCGTGCTGACCAACGGCTGCGGCGGGCTCAACCCCGAATGGGGGCCTGGCACACCGGTGCTCATCCGCGACCACCTCAACCTCACCGCTGCCTCCCCCATCGAGGGCGCGAACTTCGTCGACCTCACCGACCTGTATTCCGAGCGGCTGCGCGAGTTGGCCAAGCGGGTCGACCCTGGGCTCGATGAGGGCGTCTACGTGCAGTTCCGAGGGCCCCACTACGAGACGCCGGCCGAGGTGCAGATGGCTCGGATCCTCGGCGGCGATCTGGTCGGTATGTCGACCACGTTGGAAGCCATTGCCGCCCGGCAGGCGGGGTTGGAGGTTCTCGGGATCTCGCTGGTCACCAATCTGGCTGCTGGGATTTCCGAGTCGCCGCTGTCCCACGAGGAGGTCCTTGAGGCGGGGCGCGCGGCGGCATCGCGATGCGGCGCTGCTGGCCAAGGTGGTCACCAAGATCGCTCAAGGGAGCTGAGTCCCGTGACCGCCGATTCGACTGTGCCCGAAGCCGACCCGACGTTGTTCGCGGCGGCGGAGGCCTGGTTGGCCGATGACCCGGACGCCTCGACCCGCGCGGAGCTTGCAGCGGTGTTGGAAGCGGCGCGGTCAGGGGATGGTGGTGCTGGCGATGAGGCGGCCGCGGCTGCGGTCGCTGATCTGGCCGACCGGTTTGCGGGGATGTTGCAGTTCGGCACGGCCGGCCTGCGTGGACGCCTCGGTGCCGGTCCGAACCGGATGAACCGCGCGGTGGTCATTCGCGCGGCAGCCGGGCTCACGGCATACCTGAAGCACGATGCCGACCACCCGCAGACGGAACCCTTCGTCGTGGTGGGTTACGACGCGCGGCACAAGTCCGACGAGTTCGCGCGGGACACGGCCGCGGTGGTGACCGCCGCGGGTGGGCGAGCCGTCGTGCTGCCGCACGTGCTGCCAACTCCGGTGCTGGCGTTCGCGATTCGCTACCTCGGCGCCGACGCGGGGGTCATGGTGACCGCGAGCCACAACCCGCGGGAGGACAACGGCTACAAGGTCTATCTCGGCGACGGCTCGCAGATCGTGCCGCCGGCCGACGCCCTCATCGCGGCACGGATCGCGGCCGTGGGTCGGTGGCGGATGTGCCGCTCGTGACCGACGGGTGGGAGACGTTAGGGCCGGACGTGCTCGACGCGTATCTCGACGCGGTGTCGGGACTGGTGCGGCCCGATGCGCCGCGGGCGGTGCGGGTGGTGCACACGTCGCTGCACGGAGTCGGGAACGACACCGTCATCGAAGCCTTCGCTCGGGCCGGTTTCCCTCCCCTGTATGCCGTGGCGAGCCAGTCCCAGCCCGACCCCGAGTTCCCGACGGTCGTGTTCCCCAACCCCGAGGAGGCCGGGGCGATCGACGCTGCGTTGGAGTTGGCGCGCGAGGTCGGGCCTGATCTTGTCGTGGCGAACGACCCGGACGCGGACCGGTGCGCGATCGCGGTGCCGGACCCGGCGGCTGCCGGTGGGGGCGGTTGGCGGATGTTGCGCGGTGACGAGGTGGGGGCGTTGCTGGGGGCGCACCTCTTGTCGCGTGGGGTGGCGGCCGGTGGTGTGTTTGCGAACTCGATCGTGTCGTCACGGTTGTTGGCGGCGATGGCGGCTGCGGCGGGGGTGGCGCACGAAGAAACGTTGACCGGGTTCAAGTGGATCGCCCGGGTGCCGGGGCTCGCGTTCGGCTATGAGGAGGCGCTGGGCTATTGCGTGGCGCCCGAGGTGGTGCGCGACAAGGACGGGGTGTCTGCGGCGCTGCTGGTGGCCGAGCAGGCGGCTGGGTTGGCGGCGGCTGGGCGAAGTCTGCTGGACGTGCTCGATGACCTGGCCGTGGAGCATGGCGTTTATGCCACGGACGCGTTCTCGGTGCGGGTGAGCGATTTGGCGCTGATGCCGGCGTTGATGGAGCGGCTGCGCTCAGCGCCCCCAACTCGGGTGGCTGGCGTGGCGGTGGCTCAGTTGGACGACTTGGCTCGGGGGGATGGGGGGCTGCCGCCGACCGACGGGTTGCGGTTCTTCCTGGCTGACAGGTCGCGGGTGATCGTGCGGCCGTCCGGGACCGAGCCAAAGGTGAAGGTCTATCTGGAGGCCATCGAGCCTGTCGATGGTCGGGACGACCTGGTGGCCGCGCGTGCCAGGGCCGCGACCCGCCTGGCCGCGATCCGCGCCGCCTTCGAGGAACTCACCCGGATCTAGATTTTCCTCGGCCATGGGGCCGGTTGCGCCACCCG
>JADJIB010000006.1 GCA_016707175.1 Candidatus Phosphoribacter hodrii | reverse complement strand
GGAACCATCGGGGCAGGGCTGCCACGCGGGCGTCTCGAGCAGCCGGAACTGCGTGTTGTTGACACGGCCGTAGGCGTCCTGTCCTCGACTTACCGCAACGGGACGAGCACCTCGGTCGGATCGGGTGCCACAGCGGCGGCGGCCGGTGTGGCGGCCGGCGCGCTGGCCAACGTGCTGGCTACAACGTGCTGGCCAACGTGCTGGCCAAGATGGGGTCGGGCATGGGCGCCATCCTGTCAGTCCCCAGGGATAGCCTCACGCCTGGCGAGAGACTGGCCCGACTCGGCCGCTGACTCTGTTGTTGACCTGCTCGACGTTCTTGACCTCACCTGCTTGGGCGAGGCACGGATCACCGTTGAGGGCGCGCCTGGTGACGAGGAGACCGATCTCGGCGAGTCGACCCCGATCGTCTTGGTCGGGCGCAGCTAGAAACAGGCGTGCAGTGCGGGTGTTTGGAGGCCAGGGTGCTGGCTCAGTCCCCTCGTCGCAGCGGCCCGGACGGTTGCCGGAGCCGGTCGATGGCGTAGTCCGCCTGATCCACTCGCCGCAGCGTATTTCCGTGCGGCGGCGACGACAACCATCCGATCCGGTTCGTCGTCGAACGAGTGCGGGACGGGGCGTCGTTCTCGACGCGGCGGGTCCAAGCGGTGCAGTACGGCCAGACCATCCTGTCGATGGGGTGCTTCGTTCCAAGAGCCGGCGGACGGCATGGACCACTTCGTGATCCGATGCCGCCCGCGCCTTGACCCTGACGATATCCCCCACGCTGGCCGAGGCCTTTGGTGAGTACTCCGACCTGTCGGCCGCGCAGATCTCCGCCGCTCGCCGACCCATCGGAGTGCGGCACGTCGAAGGTAACATCTATGTCTGCCCGGGCGGTAAACAGCGTCGCGCCAAAGCGTGTGTTTCAAGGCCCGCGCCGAACTGCCCGACACCCGGTGATCCACGCAGCGGTGCTCGCTCACGCCTCCGACTCGACCCGATGCCGAGCCAGTGCTGCGCCGCCATGGGGTCGCTTCGCGACCCATCGCCCGCGCCCGGCCAGCCTCGATCACGCGATGTGGTTCCCACTGGTGCCCGGGGCCGAGAGACTGGGTGCTCTACACCATGCCCAGCCCATCGGCCTCTGGTGGTCGGCGTTGGGAGTCGGGCGGATGTTCAGCGCCGACGGGGCACTCATGGTATCGGTGGCCCAGGAAGTATGTCCGTCTCCAGGAGGGGTGAGCAGCCCGTGCGTAGTGGTGGCCGTGCGCAGTGGTGAGCGGGCGGCATGTACCCGGGGGGCCGTGATCGACACCCTGCTGTGTGATGCCGGCGAACTTCGATAACCTCGACCTTCGCGAGGTGGGCACCGTGCACACGGGGTGGCGGTCGCCTCTCCCGTCCGGGAGTCCCACGGCAGCCGTTACAGCCGACATCGCCACGGCCACGGCCACGGCGACCGCCGCTGTCGCTGACCTCGCCGTCGAGGTGGGCGCCGGGTCGCGGGTGGCGCGGGTGCCCGGGACCGAGCCAGAAGCAGCGCTACCAGCGGACGTTCGGCGGGCAGTTGCTCGCCTAGGCGATCATCGCCGCCGGGCGCACGGGGTCGCCGCCATTGCCGGTGCCGGGCGACCTCGCACTCGACCCACACGACCTTCCTGAGTCTCGGGGGCCGACACCGACGAGTCCACTTACGTTGTCGAGCCGCTCTCCGGACGGCCGGTCCTTCTCGACCTGGCGGGTGTCGGCGCACAGCACGGGCACGCTGTTGGCGATCGTGACCGCATCGTTCCAGGAGGCGTCGCCGGGGTTTGGACCACGCCGAGCCGATGCCCGCGGCGCCGAGCGCCGAGAGCCGCCTAACGTTGCAGGCTCTGGCCGGTGTCCCCGAGCCGTATGCCGTGGTCTGCATCCTCGACGGCCCCATCGAGCTGCGGCACGCCGAAGGGCACTTCCCGCGGGGCGCGGCCGGACCACGTCGCGCGACAAGGGCGTCTGGCTGCGTTCGCGGCGCCCGATGCCCGACGACCCCATCATCCACGCGGCGGTGCTCGCCTACGCCTCGGACTATCCCCTGCTCGAGCCGGTGCTGCGCCGGCATGGCGTGGCCTGGCGGGACCCCCGTCTGCGCCCGGCCAGCCTCGACCACGCCATGTGGTTCCACCGGCCGGGCCGCGCGGACGAATGGGTTCTACATGCGGGCCACTCTCCGTCATCTCCGGCGGGCGCGGGCTCGGCCTGGGCGGATGTATGCCGCGGACGGCACCTTGCTCGCCTCGATCGCCCAGGAAGGGATGCTGCGGCCTAAGGGGTGATGCACCCCACCCTCGGGCGAGGCAGAGACGGCCTGCCCGCGGCTACCGTGCCGTCGTAGGCTCGAAGCGACACGCGCCGGCCGTGCGCGCGACCCGACCACTGAGGAGTCTCCCGTGAGCACCACCCCCGCACCGCCATCGTCACCGGAGCAGCCCGCGGAATCGGCGCGGCCACCGCCAAGCGGCTCGCCGCCGACGGACACGCGGTTGCAGTGCTTGACCTTGGACGAAGCTGCTTGCGCTGCAACGGTTTCCGAGATCGTCGCCGCAGGCGGTCGCTCTGGCAGTGGGCGTCAACGTCGCCGACAGCGCGTCGGTCGCTGCTACGGTGTCGAGCGGGTTGCCGCCGAGCTCGGAGGCCCGACGATCCTCGTAAATAACGCGGGGATCACCCGCGACAACCTGCTGTTCAAGATGACCGAGGAAGACTGGGACAGCGTGCTGTCAGTGCACTTGCGCGGCGCGTTCCTCATGTCCAAGGCCTGCCAGAAGTACGCGACCGAGGCGACGTTCGGGCGCATCGTCAACTTGTCGTCCACGTCGGCGCAGGGCAACCGGGGGCAGGCCAACTACGCCGCAGCCAAGGCCGGCATGCAGGGCTTCACCAAGACGCTGGCGATCGAGGTTGGGGCAAGTTCGGCGTGACGTAACGCGATCGCCCCGGGGTTCATCCAGACCGAGATGACCAAGGCGACGGCTGACCGCCTCGGGGTGTCGTTCGAGGACTTCATCGCGTTCTCGGCCATGGAGATCCCGGTCGCCCGCGTCGGTCAGCGCCGAGGACATCGCCGCCACCCGTCTCGTTCCTCACCAGCGACGAGGCCGGCTTCGTCAACGGCCAGGTCATCTACGTCGCAGGCGGCCCGAAGTGGACTGACCGGCCTTGACACCCGACTCGGCAGCCGACTGACCGGCGCCGACAAGGAGCAGGGGCGGGGCGGCATACCGGGTGGCCGCCCGCTCCCGTCACGCAGCGGGAGGATCGGGCGGCGGCCTCGCCCCGCCTTGCCCCGTGACCCGGCGCCGCGAGCGCCCCGATCGTAGGAAACCCAGGCGTCGATCCCAGTCGACTCCATCGGACGTCACCTGCCCGAACAGTCGGTCGCGGGTGCACCACCGTGATGTCGCCCGCACAGCAGGGCCGCGTTGGACAACTGCGATACGCCGCCGTCGAGCCAGTGGATCAGGTGGTGGGCATCGCACCAATGCGCGGGGATCGAACATTCCGGGAACGAACACACTCGATCGCGCAGCCACAACGCCGCCGTCTGGCCAGCAGTGAAGAGCCTGGTCGCTTGCCCGAGGTCAAGCACTTCGCCCTCGCCGCCGAGCACCACAGGGATCACCCGGCATCGCAGGCCAGCTTCCGCACCGTCTCGGGCGCAATCAGCTCTCCGGCCTCGCTCGACCCCAGAACCTCCCCGCCCCAGTGGTTGCTCAGGTCGGCGAAGGGCATCGTCACCATCAGCGTCGACTTGACCCCGCTAGAGGTATGCCGCCCGCAAGCCGTCGCGCGGCATACCTCGATGAGCCTCGCCGCGACGGCGCTCGGGTGGACGCGGATCGCGGGCTCTGTCTGGCTCCAGGCACGGGAGCCGAGAGCGGGCCGATCGCGGCCTCCAACGCCGCCTTGCCCTGGGCGTCGACGACCAGCCGATAGGTGAACGCGCCGAGCACGTCGCCGACCCGGCGGTCCAGTGCGACCAGACGCCCGGCGGCATCCTGCACTTCCTGGAACACTCCTGGGTCGCCGAACTTCGCCAACAGCGCCGGCCGCAGCCGACGGACGCCCCGACGCCCTTGCTCAGCACCCATCTGCACGAGCCTGTCGAGCACGGTGGGTCGCGCCTCGTTGCGCAGCATGGGTCGCAATGCCTGGAACTCCGACACCACGCCGAGCCCCACACCCACCGAAACCGCGCCGCCTCGACCGCCGCGCGCAGGTCGCCAGCTCCGGAAGACGACACTCCTGCACCAACCGGGCCACTTGACCCGCCCCTTCGGCGGCCAGTGAGCGTGTCGAGCCACCCACTGAGTGCTCGTCCCCGCCTGGCTGGCCGAAATCTCACCTCTTGAGTCAGCCTCCGCGACCACGGCGACCACCGCCCCCGCAGCCGGGACGCCAGTGCATCGAGCTCACCGACCAGGAGGCCCAACTCGGCACCGGCGACCTGGCACAGCAGCCCGGTCAACCCGTCGAGGGCCGACCGCGCAGCCACGAAGGCGGCCCGTCGGTCGGCGACCGACGCACCGCCTGACACGGTGGCCGACGTGCTGCTCATGACCTCAAACTAGCCAGGGGCCTGACCTCCCCCGCCGCTCAGCCCGCTTATCCACAAGCGTCGAGGTCACAAACAGGTCACAGTTCTCCTAGGGTTTGCAGCGCGCCGCTCTTCCGACGGCTTTCAGCGCGCCGCCGACCCCGACGTCGACCTGACACCCGCCACCCGTCCGCAAGGGACCAGACCCGTGATCCTCCCGAAGGTGCGAGACCCTCGCCTCGTGACGATCCGTCGTGGCGGGCCCTGACCGACCCGGATCATCACCTCCTGGCGTTGTGCAGCCGCCTGTGCCGAGCACGTCCTTGACCTGATACGAGGCCGAATGTCCTAGTGATCTCCGGCCCCGGCACGCGATCGCCGGCGCTCGGGCCTGGGCTGCGGGCGAGCTCGCCATGATGCAGTCCAGGGCAGCCGGTGGGCACGCGATGGGGGCCGCCAGACCGTTGAGCGGGGCAGCCCGTTTCGCGGCGTATGCCGCGGGCCAGGCAGCCTGCGTCCCACATGTCCCCGAACACGACCTCGGCGCAGCCGCCTACGCGATCAAGGCAGCTCGGGCCGCCGCCGCCGCGGCTGGTGACGACGGCGAGGCCGCCGCCCGCCGCGAGTGCCAGTGGCAGCGCGACCAACTGCCTGACCCGATCCGGGCGCTCGTCTTCGACGACCAGGCCCGACGCAACCCCATCTGCTGGTCGGTGTTTCACGGAGCCCGGCCCACTGGCTGCTGGCCCCACCCACCCCTCGGCGGGCCACACGGTGAGCGGGCGGCACACCAGGGGTATGCCGCCCGCTCCAGTCCGGGCGTGCCCGCGGTCAGTTCTCGGTCGACTCCACGGCAGCCTCCGCCACCGGGGCCTCGATGACCTCGGGCGCCGCCGACTCGACAGCCGCCGACTCGACAACCGGAGCCTCGATGACCGCTGCCGTCACCTCGACCGGACCGGTTGTGGGCGCGGAGGCCTCAGCAGCGGCCTTCTTGCCTGCCGACTTCTTGTCTGCGCCCTTGGCGTCGCCGGCCTTCTTGCCCTTGGCCTTGGCCGCGCCCTTCTTGGGCTCGACGACGAGGATCGGCAGCGTGTGCGCGTGGTCCGGGACGTAGCGGTTGGACTCGCGGCGGCCGGTGATAGCCGACGGCAACCGGACGGCCGGGATCTCCACCGCCTTGGGCTGCTGGTCCTCGTAAGGAATCGTCGGAGAGCAGGTGCTGGATGACGTTGATCCGCGAGGTCTTCTTGTCGTCGGACTCGACGGGGGGTGTACCACGGCGAGTCGGACAGGCCGGTGAACTGCATCATCGTGTCCTTGGCCCGGCTGTAGTCCTCCCACCGGGTGATCGACTGCATGTCCATCGGCGAGAGCTTCCACCGGCGCATCGGGTCGTTGGCCCGCGAACGGAACCGAGCCTGCTGCTCGACGTGGCTCACCGAGAACCAGGACTTGGAGAGCATGACGCCGTCGTCAATGAGCATCCGCTCGAACGACGGGGCCTGGCGCAGGAACCGGGCATATTCGACGTCGGAGCAGAAGCCCATGACCCGCTCGACACCGGCCCGGTTGTACCAGGAGCGGTCGAACAGGACGATCTCACCAGCGGCCGGAAGATGCTCGACGTACCGCTGGAAGTACCACTGGGTCTTCTGCCGCTCGGTCGGCGCCGGCAGAGCCGCAACGCGCGCCTGCCGAGGGTTGAGGTACTCCGTAATGCGCTTGATCGACGAGCCCTTGCCTGCCGCGTCGCGCCCTCAAAAAAGGACGACAAGACGGCTGCCAGTGCCGATGACCCATTGCTGCATCGTCACCAACTCGGCTTGGAGTCGGAACAACTCCCTTCTCATAGTCCGCGGTGTCCAGCTTGAGGGTCCCGTTTGCGGTTCGTTTCGCCATGGCGCGCATTCTTCCTCGCCCGGTGGTCCCCTGTCGCGGGGCGTCTCGTATGCCGTTCATCCGCGTTCACCCGTGCCTCACCCCTTGGCGACGCGCGGGGTGACGCTTACACCTCCGCTCGATCCGGCCCGGAACACGGGCGCGCTCGCCGTGGTTGTCGTGTCAACCATTCCGACGAGGCGCCTCATGTCCGAGTTCACGCCCGCGCCTGGCACAGTGACGATGTTCACGACAACGTGGTGTGGCTACTGCCGTCGCCTCAAGAGTCAGATGGAGCGCGAGGGCATCGCCTTCACCGAGGTCGACATCGAGGTTCAACCCGAGGCCGCTGACGTCGTCATGTCCGTCAACGGTGGCAACCAGACCGTGCCGACCTTGATCTTTCCGGACGGCAGCGCCGCCACCAACCCGTCGATCGGGCAGGTCAAGGCTCGGCTCGCCTAGGTCGTCGGGCGCCAGCCCTCGATGACCGCGTGCCCCGCCGCCACCTCAAGATCGGCACCGAGCCACCGTTCGATGATTCGCCGGGCGATCGAGATGCTGCCCGGCACCCGGATCGCCCCGACCGCAGCAGCGCGGCATACTCCGCCCGCGTCACCCAGCGCACCTCGGCCATCTCGGTCGGGTCGTGGGTGAGTTCAGTGGTCACCGCGCGGGCCGTGAAGCCGAGCATCAGTGAGGACGGGAACGGCCACGGCTGGCTGCCAAGGTAGCTCACCTCGGTCACCACGACGCCGGACTCCTCCAGGACCTCCCGCGCCACGGCCGCCTCCAGCGACTCTCCCGGCTCGACGAACCCGGCGAGCACGGAGAACTGGTTCGCCGGCCACGTCACGCCGCGCCCCAACAGCAATCGCCCGTCATCATCGATGACCGACATGATCACCGAGGGATCGGTGCGCGGGAAGTGCTGGCTGCCGTCGCGCGTGCACCGCCGCACCCAGCCGGCGGATGTCGGCTCGCTCGGCGCCCCGCAGCGCGAGCAGCGCTCGTGACTGCGATGCCAGTTCGCCAGCGCGAGCAGGGTCGCGGCCAGGCTCGCGTCCAGGTCGGGCAGCAACGCCCCGGCCGCTCGCAGGGTCTGCCAGCCCGCGTCGCGGTCGCCGTCCGTGGGTGCCTCCACGACTCCCAGGTATGCCGTCCGCTCACCGTCCTCGCCCGGGTGCAGACCGAGGAAGACCGCGAGCAACCCGCCATCGGCTGCGGAGGGTGAGCGAAGGACCAAACCGAGCGATCCGGCCGCGCCATCGGCCGGCCGGCAGTCAGCCGTGGGGCCATCGAGTGCGCAGGCACTCGCGCAACGAGCACTCGATCACCACGGAACCGCGACCACCGGGTCCCCGCGTCCGCCAGGGAGTCGGTCGAGCAGGTCCGCGTCCTCGCGCAGATGAGCGGCCCGATCCGGTCCGCCATGCGAGAGCAGCAGGCCCCGCAGGCCCGGCGTCTGTTCCATCCGAGCAGTCAAGCACGGGCGAGGCGCTCGCACCGGCGACATTCACGGCATACCGTGTGAGCGTGAGTCCCGGAGAGCCGAAGCCCGGCGTTCCTCGCCGCCCTCGCCAGCGCGGCCGTGCCGGGGCTCGATCCCGTGTCGGCGCGCGCGGTGGCGCCCGGCCCGGCCGGTGAGTTCGACGCAGCGATCGTCATCGATGAGCAGGACCGGCCGTGGTTTGTCCGCTGCCCACGCACTCCGGCGGCCGGAGCGCGGCTGGAGTCGGCTGCGGCGTTGGCTGCTTTGCTGGCCCGGCGGTTGCCGTTCCAGGTGCCGGTGCCCAAGGGTTTCGCCACGCTCCCCGACGGACGGGCCGGCGTCTATCCCGTGTTGCCGGGCCGACCGTTGGCGTTCGACGCGCTTCCGGCAGGCCCCGGGCTGGCCGCCGACCTCGGGCGGGCCATCGCGGCGATCCACAACGTCGATCGGGGCGTCTTCGACGAGGCTGGTATGCCGTCCTACGACGCCGACTCGTATCGCACCAGGCACCTGGCCGACCTTGATCGAGCCGCCGCCACGGGGCATGTCCCCACGGCCTTGCTGTCCCGCTGGGAGGGGGCCCTCGACGACGTCACCTTGTGGCGCTTCGCTCCGGCACCGGTCCACGGTGGGTTGACAGGGTCGCAGGTGCTCGCGGGGTTCGACTCCGATGAAGACGCAGCCACGGGGCGGGTGCGGGCCGTCGTCGGTTGGGAGGACGCCAAGGTGGCCGACCCTGCCGACGACTTCGCCGCCATCGTCACTCTGGCTGGGCCGGCTGCCGTCGAGTCGGTGTTGGAGGCCTATGCCAACTCACGGATCGAGCGCCCCGACCCCCATCTGCGCCGACGGGCGCGGCTGGCCGCTGAGTTCGCGCAGCTCACCAGCCTGCTCACCGCGGTGACCCTCGGCGATCCGGACCGGGTGCGGGCGATGGCCCGACGCCTTGTCGAGTTGGAGCGGCGGGTCACCGACGCCGACTTGAAGGCGCCGGAGCCGGTCTCCGTGGTCCCCCGGGAGGTCATCGTTCCGAAGCCGGTGGCAGCGGCAAGCCCGGCCGCCGCGAACGGGTCCGGCTCGGGTGAAGACACCGTGGCCGTCCACCCGGACACCCTCTTCGACGACACTGCGCCCGTTCATGGCACTGCGGCTCACGATGACAGTGCGGCTCACGATGACACGGTGACTCTCGATGGCACAGTGACTCTCGATGACGCTGCGGCTCTCGATGACACCGTGGCGATGGACCCGCGGACCCTCTTCGATGCCACCGAGGAGATCCCTACCGCCCACGGCCCTGCTTCGCCGTCAAGGCCTGACGCGCCGGCAACGCCAACGCCAGACGAGCCGGCCTAGTCGGCGATCGACCCCAGCAAGCGGATGAGCTCGGCCTCGTCCGGCAACGTCGGCCGAACCGTCGTCCCCGTCCGCGCGTAGTAGAACGCCGCATCCACCTGATCGGGCGACAAGCCACGAAGCCGCACATAGGCCAGCGCGTACGCACCCACCTGCAACGCCCGATGCGCGGCGTCCGCCCCCGACGGTTGTGGCCCGGTCTTCCAGTCGACGACCGTCACCCCGCCGTCCGTTCGCCCGAACACCGCGTCGATGCGCCCGCGCACAGCGATACCGTCGATCACCGTCTCGATGGCCACTTCGACATCTATCGGCGTGCGCCACGCCCACTCGCTGGCCAGGAAGGCCTCCTTGAGCTGCGGCAACTCGGCGTCGGAGCCCGGATCGTCGTCGGCGGCACCGGGGAGCTCGGCGGAATCGAGCAAGGTCGCCCGCGCGTAGTGCTGCTCCACCCATGCGTGGAAGGCCGTCCCACGGCGGGCCGCAAGCGCGGGCTCGGCAGGCATCGGTCGGCGGCGCTCGCCAGCGAATCGCTCAGGATCCTCCGCAAGGCGCACGATGTCCGACGCTGACAGGTGCCGCGGCACTTCGACGACCTGGGGGCCGTCTCGGGGCCAACGCCCGCTCGGCGAGCAGCAGGTCGACATCCGCGGCATACGGGATCGTCCGCGCCGCCACCTCGGGGGGCGAGCAGGGCCGCGCGCGGGTATGCCGCCACCCCCTCCCCAGTCACCGCACCGAGCGCTCCCGCACCGATGGGTCCCGCACCGATCGCCCCCGCACCGATGGATCCCCCACCGATCGTCCCCACGTCTGAGGTTCCCGCGTGAGTCGCCCCGGCAGCCGCGCGTTCACGACGGGCCATCGCGACGACTGCCGCGGCCCGCTGGGCGTCGTCGAGGCGGCTCTGATCGGGCGGAGTCGGCCACAACACGCGCACCGTCTCGTCAGCGACCGGGTTGGTGCCGACCGCAGCCGGGTCGGGCATCGCATCCCAGCGCGCGACCCGGACACCGAGCTCGTCACGAGCCCGAACGACCTCACGGAGGAACCTGGAGGTGACCTTGTGCCGCTGGGTGTTGGTCCACACGCTCGCGGTGAGCAGCAGTCGCCTCCGGGCTCGAGTGACCGCGACGTAGGCCAGACGGCGCTCCTCATCGAGATCGCGCAGCCCCTCCTCGACCCGGAAGGCCGCGACCCGTTCGCTGAGAGCCTTACTGTCGGAAGCGCCCTCCACCTGCAGCGTCGGCAACCCGTCCCGGTCGCCGCGCAAAGCGAACGGAACCCCCGCGAGCCCGACGAGCCAGCCTCCCGGGGTCGGGTCGGGAACCACCCAGCGAGCACCGTTGTGCTTCGGCGTGGGCGAGCCTTCGCGGGCAGGGAAGGTGCCCTCCACGAGGCCCGGCACCGCCACGACGTCCCATTCCAGGCCCTTGGCAGCGTGAATGGTGAGGATCTGCACGGCCTCCGCGGACGGCTCGAGGGTGGCACGTTCCAGCCCGCGCTCTTGCGCAACGGCAGCATCGAGCCAGGCGAGGAAGCCGATGAGGGTGGGGCGGTCGGCGGACGACGCGAAGTCGGCAGCGACGTCGGCGAAGGCATCCAGGTGGGCCCGCGCGGTGTCGGGCGTGTAACCCGGGCGCGAGAGCACCTCGACGTCCAGCCCGAGCGCTCGTTCGGCCTCGCCGACAAGGTCCGGTAGTGGCAGCGCGCCGAGCCGTCGTAGCCGCCGCAAGGCGGTCGACAGCCCCTTGAGCCGAACCAGCGCGCCCGCACCGACGTACTGACCCTCGGTGCCACGCCACACCTCGGGCGGCAGATCGTCGAGCGCCTCGACGATGCTCGGCTCGTCCAACACCTCGGGCGCGAGGTCCACGAGCGCATCGGCGGGACCCTCGACACCGTCGTCCTCGTCACGATGTCCCGGGTCGAGGTCGATCGCCAGCCGCCCCTGCGACTCGGCCTTGACGACCTTCTGGCGGAACCTCGCCCACTCGTGCAGCCCGTCGAGGTCGGCGGCCCCCAACCGGCACATCGGGCCGGTGAGCAGACGCATGAGCGCATCACCGCGGCTCGGGTCAGCGATCGCGCGCAACGCGGAGACCAGGTCGAGGATCTCGGGGGTCAGCAGCAACCCGCCGAGACCGACGACCTCGTAGGGGACGCCGGCGGCGTCGAGCGCCTCCATCACCGGACCGAACTGGGATCGCTTGCGGCACAACACTGCTGCCGTCGTACCCGCGCGGCTCGTCGCGCCGGCCAGCCAGTCGGCGAGGTATGCCGCCTCCTCGACGTGAGTGCCGACGCGGGCGACGACGACGTCCCCGACGCCCGCGTCGGGACGGACCGCGAGGGGTGCCACATCGACCCGCGCGGACGCCCGAAGGGGTGCCGCGAGGTGGTTGGCCACCTTGAGGATGGATGCGTCGTTGCGCCAGGTCGTCGCCAATTGCCGCACAGGAGTGGGCGACCCATCGGTGAACTCGGCCGGGAAACGGGTGAGGGTCGTGGCGCTCGCTCCGCGCCAGCCGTAGATCGACTGGTTGGGGTCGCCGACGGCTGTCACCGGGACCCCGCTGTCCCCGGCCGCGAAGAGCGACCGCAGCAGGACGAGTTGGGCCTCGGAGGTGTCCTGGAACTCATCGAGCAGCACGACCCGGAATCGGGCCCGCTCGCCGGCCCCGATGTCGGGGAACCCCACCGCCAACCGGGCTGCCAGCGCCACCTGGTCGGCAAAGTCAACGGCATCCCGTGAGCGTTTCAGGGAGCCGAAGGCGTCGACGACCGGCAACAGGGCCCGGCGGGCCCGCAGCGTGCCCCGCAGCGTCGCCAGGTCAGCGGGCAGCGTCTTCGCCGTGCCGGCCAGCGGGGTCGCGTCGATCGCGCGAACGATCCGGTCGAGGACCTCACGCAGCGTGCCGGTGTCGACGAGATGCTCTGCCAGCTCACCCGCGAGGTCGACGACCGCCCCGATGGCGGTCGATTCCGCCTTGCCCATCTCGGACATGTCCCCGTCGTAGCGGGAGACCACCTCGGCGGCATACTGCCAGGCGGCGGCTTCGGACAGCAGTCGCGAGTCGGGCTCGTAGCCCAGCCGCAGGGCGTGCTCGCGGACCAGCCGACCGGCATACGAGTGGTAGGTCGCGACGGTCGGCGTCCCGCCGAGGACCTCGGCACCCTCCTCGTCGGGCGCGGGCGTCCAGAGCCCCGCAGCCTGCAGGCGGCGCAGCCGTTGGTCGATCCGCTCGGCGAGCTCGGCGGCCGCCTTGCGGGTGAACGTGAGCCCAAGCACCTGATCGGGGGCGACCAGCCCGTTGGCCACGAGCCAGACGACTCGTGCGGCCATCGTCTCGGTCTTCCCGCTACCTGCCCCGGCGACCACGAGCATCGGCCGCAGCGGTGCCTCGATGACCGCCGTCTGCTCCGGCGTCGGGGCGTGGGCCAACCCCGCCGCGCGGGCGACCTCTGCTGCACTGTGCCGAACCGTCGCCATCAGATGCTCTGCCCTTCGGGCCGGGCCGGGCAGGCCGCGACGACCGGACACATCCGGCAGTGCTCGCCCGGCGTCGCCGCGAACTGTCCCCCGCCCATGCCCGCTGCAGTCTCCTCAACGAGGCGGCTGGCCCAGCCGGGGTCATCGTCGTCAGCGAGCGCGGGCTGCCCCTGCAGGGTGACCGATTTGTTCGACGCCTTGCCCAACTGCAGTAACGCAGCCCCGGCCGATCGGGTCCCCAGCTCACCGAAGGCGCCGTGCTCGACCGCTGCCTGATAGACCCCGAGTTGGGGATGGCGAGCCAAATCGGCCGCGGTCGGCTTGCTCGACCCGGTCTTGTAATCAATCACCCGCAACGACCCGTCGGTATGCCGTTCGAGCCGGTCCACGCGCCCCTTGAGCACCGCACGCCCCACCTCGACCAGCGCGTCGACCTCGACCCCGACCCGCTCCCAGGGGGCGGCTGCCGGCGAGACGAAGTAGGCCGCGGCGCGCCCGGCCATGGCATGAGCCTCGGCGCGCTGGCGCTCCTGCACCCACCCGGGGGTGAGGCCGAGTTGGGCCCAGCGGCGCTCGATCTCGGCCTGCAGGGTCGGGGCATCAACGTCGCCGAGCTCGGCGACGACGTCGTGCACGAGGGTGCCGATCGATGCCGAGGCACTCTTGACGCCGTCGCCGCCACTGGCCCGCAACAGCCAAGCCAACTCGCACTTGGCGAACTGCTCGACCTTGGACGGAGAGACCCGCACGGCCTGGTCAGGGCCACGCCGGGGACGATCGTCGGCGGCGGGGACGAGGGACCACCACTGCCCCGGGTCGGCTCCGGTCACGCCATCGTCAGCGAGCCGCGCCAACTGCCGCCCGGCCCGGGCGGCCGCTACCTCGTCGGTGACCGACGCCGCCACCTGACGCAGGGCACCGACGACTCCGGCGGTGGTCAGCGCGCGACCGAACGGTGTGAAGGGTCGCCCGAGGGCGCCGTCTGCGTCGGCCGGCAACGGGTCGAGCAGGTCGAGATAGACCGACGGCTGTTCGTCGTCGTTGCGCACGGCGCTGACGATGAGCCGCTCGCTCGCCCGCGTCACGGCGACGTGGAACAGCCGGGTCTCGTCGTATCGCACCGCGGCCTGCGCCGCACGCACCGAGCCACCTCGACCAGTGACGACGTCGACGAGGTGCTCTGAGCCGAGCAGCGACCCCCGCAACCGCAGGTCTGGCCAGACGCCCTCTTGGACTCCAGACACACACACCAATCGCCACTCCCTCCCGGCAGCAGCAGCGGGGGTGAGCACCGCAACCGTGTCGACCGCAGGAGCGCGCAGCGCGAGGGTGTCGCCAGGCACCTCTTCGCCCAGCACATGGTCAAGGAAGGCATCCGGCCCGGAGCCCGGCAGCCGGTCGGCATACCGGGCAGCCGCGTCGAACAGACCAACCACCGCGTCGAGGTCGCGGTCGGCCCGGCCTCCGCGGCTCCCGCCGTCGAGCGCCGCGCGCCGCCAACTCGCCGCGACGCCAAGGGCCGACCAGATCGCCCACAACACGGATTCGGGGCTGACCTCGGGGGCCCAGCCAGCCGCGTCATCGGTCCGCCGGGCAGCCCCGACACCGGCGAGGATCGCCCGGGTCAACCGCCGCAGGGGCTCCCCGTCCACACCGGCCTGGGCACTGAGCACCGGGTCGCCGAGGGCTGCCGCCAGCAACTCGTCGCTCGACCGTCGTCCCCCGCCGTCGAGCTCGATCCGGCGCAGCGCCCGGCGCAACCGGCGCAACGACACCGCGTCGCCCCCACCCAACACCGACAAGCAGAGGTCGACGGCCTCCGTGGGCGCGATCATCGCGTCCGGGTCGCGGGCCAGGCGCAGACACAGGTCGAGCAGCGCGAGCAGCGGCCGGACGGCGACCTCGTCGCGCACCGGGACCTCACCATCGGGCGGGGCCAGAGGCACCCCGGCGGCCGAAAGCACCCGGCGCAGAGTCCCCGCGCGACCACGGCCTCGGACGAGGACGGCCATGTCGCGCCACGGCATACCCTCCTGCAGGTGCGCGCGACGCAGCGTCGAGGCGATGAACCCCGCCTCCTGGGCGACCGAGCGAAGCAGCGCCACCTGCACCTCACCGCCGTCGCGCACGGCCTGGGACCCGCGCCGGTCCGCGCCGCCGGTCGCCCCGATCCGGCGCACAACCTCGCTCGCCGCGTCGTGGAGCCGGGTCGGCGTCCGGTATGCCGTGCGCAGCACCACCGTGGGCGCGTCCCGCAGAGCGGGCCACCGGTCCCACCACAACAGCCGAGGGTCGGCCCCGCGGAAGGTCTGGACCGCGCTGTCGGGGTCGCCGATGAGGATGATCTGCATTCCGGGATGGGCGATGGTTCGAAGGAGTCGAGCTGCGGCCCAAGTGAGCTCTTGCGCGTCGTCGACGACGATCAGCCGGATCTGCTCGCGCACCCGCTCGAGCGCCTCGGGGTCGTCCTCGAGCAGGTCAGCAGCGGCGGTGAGGATCCAGGCAGGGTCGTAGGCACCCGGCTGCGACAGCGCCGTCACCTCGTCGTATTCGTCGAGGACCGCTGCTGCCGACACCCACTCAGGGCGGTCGTGCTGGAGTCCGAGCTCGGCGAGGTTGGCCGCGTCGACTCCGTGCTCGACGGCCCTCATGAGTAGATCACGCAACTCGGCTCGGAAGCCCCGCGTGCCCAAGGCAGCGGCCACCCGCTCCGGCCATTGCGGCCCGCCGCCGCTCGCCACGTGACCCGCGAGGAGATCGCGCAGGACGACGTCCTGCTCCGGGCCGCTGAGCAGCCGCGGAGCCGGCGCACCGCGAAGGGCTGCCTCGCGGCGCAGCACCGCGAACCCGAACGCCTGATGCGTGCGCGCGAGCGGCTCGGTCGACGTGCGCGCCAGCCTCGCGGTCAGCCGGTCGCGCAGAGCAGCGGCGGCGAGCCGGGTCGGAGCGAGGACCAGGCACTGGTCGGGGGTGAGCCCCAGCCGGTCGACCCGATCGAGGACCACCTCGACGGCCACGGTCGAGGTGCCCGTGCCAGGCCCGCCGAGCACCCGTGCGACCGGGGCGTCCAGCGCGAGGGCAGCCTGCTGCTGCGCGTCGAGGGTGGGCGCCTCGACGACGAGCGCTGGTGCACGCCGCAGGGTGAGCATGCACTCATCCCATCACGGGCGACCGACACCCCTCCGCTGCCTCCCCCGGAGATAGCGCTCGCACGGTCATCTTTGCGGGCCCCAGCCCCAGACCACGACGGAGATAGCGCTCGCCCGGTCATCTTTGAGGGTCCGATCCCCAGACCACGACGGAGACAGCGCTCGCCCGGTCATCTTTGAGGGTCCGATCCCCCGATACCGACGGAGATAGCGCTCGCACGGTCATCTTTGCGGGCCCAAACCCCGATGACGCCCGGGAGATAGCGCTCGCACGGTCATCTTTGCGGGTACCGATGAGCTCAGGTGGCGACCAACTCGACCTCGAACCCCTGACCGTCCTGCAGGTATGCCGCGTAGTGATCCGGCCCGCCCGCATGGGGGTGCCGGTCGGCGAACAACAACTCCCAGCCATGCCCCTCTGCGGCCTCGACGATGGCATCGACCTGGTCCCGGGTCCCCGCGTGGAAGGCTAGGTGGTTGACACCAGGGCGCCGCCGGTCATGCCCGCCCGCAGCGACATCAGGCCCGGACTCCACCACCAGATAGACCGGGCCAAGTTCCCACGCCACCCCGTGGCCCCAGTCATCGCCGAACACCCAACCGAGCTCACCCAACAACCATCCCCAACTCGCCCGCGCGGCTACGAGATCCCCGACCCACACCTCCACGTGGTGCAGACCTCCGCGCCGGTATGCCGTCCGCCCACCGCCCGCATCGGCCTCACCGTCCGCGCCAACCCCGTTAACCCCGACAGCCAGACCGTCCGCCCCAACCCGACCCACACCGCCAGCCTCGCCAACGCCACCAACCCCGCCGGCCACACCGGCCGCCCCGGCCGCCCCGGCCGCCCCGGCCGCCCCGGCCGCAGCCTGAACGCCCGTCGGCTGCGGCGACCAACGGGCCCGCCGCAGGTCGACGCGGTAGTCCGCGGGCGGCATACCGGCGCCGTCAGGCAGCCCACCCACCAGGGGCGTCCCCTCGGCCCGGTAGTGCACCAGCGCCCGCTCTTCGTGGCCAGCCGGTGGCAGCCCACTCGCGCGCAGCACCCGCCACCAGGGGGCGTCCGAGCCGTACCGGCTCATCACCTGCCCCACCTGTCGTGGCCCGCCCTCGCCGACCAATCGCGCCAGATCGCCATAGGTCGCCACCTGCCCCGCCGGGATGGATCGCGCGAGCACCAGGACCGCCTCGGCATGCGGCGGAATCCCCCGCGGATCGCCGCCGCGACCCCAGCCGTCCGACCGCGCCACCTCCGGTCGCGACACGTCCGACCGCGACGCGTCCGATCGCGACCCGGCGGGCTCCCCGGCCGACCGCCCTGCCCCAGGCGTCCCAACCCCAGCCATCAGTAGGTCGCCAGTCCCGGGTCGACCTCGCGCACCCAGGCCAGCACCCCGCCGGTGAGGTTCGCGGCATACCCCCAGCCGGCGGCGGCCACCAGCCGAGTGGCCTCCGTCGAACGCACCCCGGTCTTGCAATAGAGCACCAACGGAGTCCCCAGACTCCCCAGCTCGGGTCGCGAAAAAGCTTCTCCCGAGCGGAAATCCGCCAGATCGATCGCCACAGCTCCGGGGATCGAGACGATCGCACGCTCGGGCTCCGGGCGCACGTCGATGAGCACGGGCGGATGCGGGCGCCGCATCTCGATCGACAACTCGCGGGCGGTCACCACCGCAACGGGCTCAGCCGGGACAGGGAGCGCGAGCGCAACCGCCCCGAGCCGCGCCCCACGCCCTCCCCCGACGGGCGACCCGCAGGCCGCGCACTCCGGATCTGCCTGCAGCGCAAGCGTGTCCCAGCTCTGTCGCAACGCATCGTGCACGAGCATCCGCCCGACGAGGGGTTCGCCGATGCCCAGCACGAGTTTGAGCGCCTCCGCGGCCTGCAGCGAGCCGATCGTCCCGCACAAGGCCCCCAGCACCCCCGCCTCCGCGCAGGACGGCACGTCGCCCTCGGCCGGTTGGTGCGGGAACACGCACCGCAGGCATGGCCCGTGCCCGGCCCACCACACCGCCACCTGCGCGTCGAAACGCAGCACCGACGCCCACACGAGGGGGATGCCCGCGCGCGCGCAGGCGTCGTTGACGGCATACCGCGTCGGGAAGTTGTCGGTCCCGTCGAGCACGACGTCGTATGCCGCGACAAGGGCGTCCGCGGTCTGCGCACTCACCCGCTGGTCGAAGGTCTCGACCCGCACGCCGGGGTTGACCCGCGCCACAGCCGCCGCAGCCGACGACACCTTGGACCGGCCGACATCAGGGAAGCCGTGGACGATCTGGCGCTGCAGGTTGGTCAACTCGACCACGTCGTCATCGGCGATCCCGATGGTCCCGACCCCGGCGGCAGCGAGGTAGAGCAGCGCCGGCGAGCCCAGCCCTCCCGCGCCGAGGACGAGGACCCGGGCCGCAGCGAGCCGCCGTTGTCCGGCGAGGCCCACTTCCGGCAGCAACAAGTGCCGGGCATAACGCGTGCGGGCCTCGGCGTCGTCGAGCACGTCGGGCGGCGGGCCGGATCCGGTGTCCATCGCTAGCGAGGTTACGTCATAGGGCTGGGGGATACCGGTGAGTACGATGGCACCTGGCGGCCGGACGGTCGTCGGCGGTCGATCGTTCGCACAGTCGTGCGATACGCACAAGGTGGTGTTGACGGTGGTGAACGACCTGCGATCGGGAGCGTCGGCTGCCCCGCGTGCGACGCCGGGAGCGGCGGCCTCGCCGCCCGCCCCGCTCGCTGCCGAGGCACCCATCCGCGGCCAACGGCTGCCGCGCTCGGCCCGCCGGGCCCAACTGCTGGAGGCCGCGCAGGGCGCCTTCGTCGAGTCGGGTTACTACGCCGCCGCGATGGACGACATCGCCGAACGCGCAGGGGTGTCCAAACCCGTTCTCTACCAGCACTTCCCGAGCAAGCTGGAGCTCTATCTCGCACTCCTGGACGATCGCGCCGGCGAGTTGGTGGCCGCCGTTCGCAGCGCGCTGGCCAGTTCCACGGACAACAAGGCACGGGTCTTCGCGACGGTCGCCGCCTACTTCGAGTTCGTCGCCAAGGAGGGGTCGGCCTTCCGGCTCCTCTTCGAGAGCGACCTCATCAACGAGGACGCTGTCAGCAGCCGCATCGACGGGGCGCTGACCCAGTGCGGCGAGGCCTTCGCCGACGCCATCGCCGCCGACACCAACATGTCCCGCGCCGATGCGATGGTCCTGGCGATGGCCCTGACGGGGATGGCACAGGTGGCCGCCCGCAACTGGGCCACCCTCGACACCACTGTGGGCCGCGCCGAAGCGGCCCGCCTGGTCGGCCAACTCGCCTGGCGCGGGTTGGGGGGCTTCCCCAAGGCACCGGCCGAGGGCGCCGGGGAACACCCCGCCACCTCCTAGAGTTGAGGGGTTCGACACCCCAACCCGGGTATGCCGTGCGCCCGGGTTCCCCGTGCCACCGTCACCTCCGCGAGGGGGCGGCGAGTCGCGAGGCGAGCACACGGCATACGTGAACTGACGAAGGGAACCCCACGTGGAGGTCAGGATCGGCGTGCGCGATGTCGCCCGCGAGATTGCGTTCGAGACCAACGAGACCCCGGCCGCCATCGGCGCCGCCGTGGCCGTCGCGCTGCGCGATGGCAGCGTGCTCGACCTCGCCGACGACAAGGGACGGCGCTACTTCATCCCCGCTGCCGTCATCGGCTTCGTCCACGTCGGGGAGGCCGAGAAGGGCAAGGTCGGCTTCGGCGCGCACTGACGTCGGGGCACCCAGCGCCCTCGTCCCGAACCGGCCCTGCCACCAGGTCACGTCAAGATCACGAGCGGCAATCCCAGGAATGCGCCTCACTTCGTGAGAGTTTTGAATCCTGGGGAGCCCGCCCCCACCCGGACCACCGGGCTTGACAGCGGCCGCGGGAGCGGCCAGAAGGAGTGGACATGAGCATCCTGGGGGCCATCGTCGGCGGTTTGATCGTCGGACTGCTGGCACGTTTCATCCTGCCTGGACGGCAGGGGCTGAGCCTGCCGATCACGGCAGCGATCGGCATCGTCGCCGCTCTCATCGGCTGGTGGGTCGCCGGCAAGCTCGGCGTTCAGACCACGTCGGGGATCGACTGGCTGCGCTGGATCATCAGCACGATCATCGCCGCCGTCGGCATCGTCATCTACGGCAAGGTCACCAGCAAGGCCTGAGGCCAAGCGCCGACAACAGCAGTGGGGCCCAGCCGAAACGGCTGGGCCCCACTGCTGTTGCCCACTGATGTCCCCCGGCGCGTTCTTACTGCGTGTGCTGACCAGCGCCGTCGGGACGATCAGGCCGACAGGCCCAACGCCTCCATCCGCACGGTGTGGGCCGCCGAGATCCGCGCGAACATCCGGCCCACCTCGTTGAGGTCCGACCCCGGCTCGCCGCCGACCAGGAGCGCGGTCAGCGAGTCGCGTTCGACGGCCACGCTCTGGGTCGCATGGATCGCTTCACCCATGATCCGCCGAGCCCACAGCGCCAGCCGGCCGCTGCGCCGGGCGTCACCGGCGATGGCTTCGCGCACCTCGTGGACGATCGCTTCAGCGCCACCGGCCTGTCCGAGCATCTGCGCGACGAACGCCTCGTTCGCCGGGTCGAGGTGGGTGGCCATCTCGGAGTAGAAGTCGCGGACGATCCCGTCGCCGACGTAGGCCTTGACGATGCCCTCCAGCCAGTCGCTGGGCTTGGTGCGCTCGTGGAAGGCGTCGACCGAGGTGACGAAGGGGGCCATGGCGCTCTCGTGGTCGGCCCCGAGCTCGCGCAGCCGCAGCCCCACCTGCTCGCACCGGTGGAACATCTCCACCCCCATCCGGGCGAAGGCCAGCTTGGCGCGCAGGTGCGGGGTCATCGCGGCGTCAGCCGCGAGTGCCTCGAACCCGCTGAGCTGGGCATAGCTCAGCGCTCCCAGCAGGTCGACGACGGCCTCGTGCGGCACCTCGCCCACGGCAGCACTCCCTGCGACCCCGGTGTCATCGGTCATAGGGCTGACTGTATCGGCGGTGCCTCAACCGACCAACGGGCCGCCCGAGTCATTGACAGGTGCGGTCGCCCTTCAGCGGCGCACTCGGCGCACGGAAAGCAAAGAAGGACCGAATTCCTTTGGGCCGTAGGGCTCGCTGGCGGCACAGCGGTGCTACATTCACGTCAGAGACGTCCTCACTCTCCCCAGCAATTCATGAGGACCTCCGGCAACCCGGCCGGGCAACTCCAACTCATCATTCGAATGGAGAAAGCCATGTCCACTGCAGCACCCACCGCCCCCACCGGCACGTTCGGTGACCATGTCGCAGAGTCGCACCTGGCGGCTTCGGCCTCTTCGGGCACAGCCAAGAAGGTCGAACTCTTCGCCCGCGGTGCGTCCATCGGGTGGCTCGGTGAGAACGGCGGCCAGTGGTGCGTCGTCACCGGCAGCGACGCGGCCCTCTCGCTCGAGTCGTACCTCTATGGCGGTATTCTCTACTTCCGCAACGCCGCAGACACTTCTCGGTACCTGTCGGTGAGCGACGGCTACCACTACGTCGGGTTCTACAACTGGATCGGAGCGACAGGCTGGGTCCTGAACGGCAACGTGCTCACCTCGCTCTACACCAACGCCCAACTGTCGTACTGGTCGACCGACAACGGCTACCTCTACGCCAACAGTGGCTACACGCCCTTGACGGTGGTCTTCCACTGACAGTGGCCTTCCACTGACGCCGACCTGATCGTCGCCTCACGACTATCTGAGGGCGCCTCGATCCGAACGTCACTACAGTCCATTCACCGACGCATACTCAGCCATGCCATTTCGGGGATGGCAGGTCGAGAATTGCAGCGGGCATTCCTGCAGCTGCGCCTGAGTAATGCCCGCTGCCCAAATGCGGCGACCAACATCGACACACCTCCAACAACACCAAGTGGGGCCTAGCCGTTTGGCTGGGCCCCACTGAGTTGTGCACGGCTCGTCAGCCCTGCACCTTCCGCCCCGCCTGCACCAGAGATGACACAGTGGTGTTGGGCGCGGGCACTACACGGACCACCTCGCTCCCGGCGTAAGAGGGGTGTGACGATGACCGGAGTGGGGCGGCATACCCATGACATGCCCGACGCCGCCGCGTTCGGGGCCTGGGTCGCTCCCCACCTGCCGGCGCTGTCCCGCTATGCCCACCGCCTCGTGCCCGCGGCTGCCGCTGACGATGTCGTCCAGGAGGCCCTCGTGCGGGCGTGGTCGCGGCGGGCAACCTACGATCCGGCCCGAGGCTCCGCCGCCCCCTGGTTGCTCGCGATCGTCGCCGATCAGGCCCGCCGGCACCGCACCCGCGGGCCCCGGCCGACCACCCTGCTGGCCGATGACGCGCTGACCGCGGGGCCGACCGAGCCCGACGTCGACCTCGAGCGCGCCGTCGCCCGACTCCCGCACCGCCAGCGTCAGGCGGTCGACCTCTACTACTTCGTCGGCCTCGACATCGCCTCCGTCGCCCAAACGATGGGCTGCGCGCCGGGCACCGTTCAAGCCACCTTGCACCAGGCACGAGCGCGGTTGCGCGCACTGTTGGGAGACTCCGATGACTGACCGTCCCGACCCGATCGACGAGCAACTGAAGGGGTATGCCGCGCGTTGGCGCGACGCCCTCCCCCCGCCGCCCGCGGTGCCCACCGACCTGCCCACTCACTCGGCGGGGTTCGGCCGCCGCGGACGGGGCGTCGTCGGCTGGCTGCCGCTCGTCGCCGCGGCTGTGGTGCTCGCCGTCGTGGTCGTCGCCGTCCGACTCGGCCAGGGCGGCACCGACCTTGGCAGCGTGGGTGGTCCGACCGCCTCCGCCACGACGACGGCCACGTCGTCCGCGACCGCCACCGGATCGGCGGTCAACAACGGGGTTGTCCCGTGGGTGCCCCTGCCTGCGACCAACCCCCTCATCCCAGTGACGACCGTCCCCGCCTCACCGGACCCCGCACTCGCCCAAGGCCTTCCCGTATGCCGCGCCGCCGACCTCACCGCGACGAGCGACATCGAGGGGGCGACCGGGACGATGTACCTGTTCGTGCAGATCGTCAGCCGCACCGGGACGGCCGCGTGCCGGCTGGAGGGCTTTCCGAACGTCGTGTCGCTGGTCAATGGCGCTGCGGTGTCGATCCCGTCGGTTCATGGGACGGTCGTCAGCGACGCCCCTGGGGGGATCTATCCGCACCCGGTTCTGGTGGCGCCGGATGTACCGGCGGCTTTGACCCTGTTCTGGTCTAACTGGTGTGGGCAAGCCGTCCGACAGACCCACGTGCGGCTGACCTGGCCGAGTTCAGCGGGAGGGGTGACCGTTCCCGGCTTCGGCCAGTCGCCTGGCTGTCAGATGGAACCCGGAACCGTCGTGAAGACGCCGTTCGGCGTGTCGACATTCAAGCCCGCTGAGGTCAGAGATGAACTCGTGACAACGGCATACGCCGGAGTGACCGCGACCATGGACGCGCCGTCGGTGGTGGCCGTCGGTGAGCCCATTCGCCTCACTGTCACGCTGACGGCGCCCCGCGACATCCCGCTGGAGCCCTGCCCCGACATCCTGGTCGGCGACTACACACAACCCCCGGACGGGACGAACGACCGCTACGCCCTCAACTGCGCGGCCGTGCCCTATCGCGACTCGGCTGGGCGGCCGTACCTGCCCGCCACTGTGCCCGTCCGCTTCGCTGCCGAGGTGCCAGCAGCGAACGTTGGGGAGGGCACCAAACTCCTATGGCGCCTGGCGCTGCCTGACGGGGCGGACCCGGTGGACGCGGGCAGCGCCACGGAGGTCCGGTAGGGCGGCATACCGGGTGGACGTAGGGCGGCATACGGGCGGCCGGAGTCTCCTCGGCTAGACTTGAGTGGACCACGGTGCCCGATCGGCCCGAATCGACACTGCCGAGTGGCTCGGCGACCTCCCACGAAGACCTCCGATCGGCCCCTCACGCCGAATCGGCCGCACGCCCTGAGCGCGCCGCGATCTCGGCCCGATCGGAAGCGACATCTTCGCGTGACTCCTTTGGTGCCTCAAGAAACCGAGCCCACCTTCGCCGACTTCGGCGTCCACCCCGACATCGTCGCCTCGTTGAGCGACCTCGGGATCATCCACCCCTTCCCCATCCAGGCCATGACGTTGCCGGTCGCCCTCGGCGGGCACGACATCATCGGCCAGGCCAAGACCGGCACCGGCAAGACCCTCGGCTTCGGCGTCCCGATGATCCAGCGGGTCGTCACGCCGGCTGACGAGGGGTGGGCCGACCTGGCCAAGCCGGGCAAGCCGCAGGCGCTGGCCGTCGCTCCGACCCGTGAGTTGGCCGTCCAGGTCTCCAGTGACCTCGAGCGCGCAGGCAAGCAGCGCGGTGTCCGGGTGCTCACGGTCTACGGCGGCCGCGCCTACGAGCCGCAGGTCGAGGCCCTCAAGCGAGGCGTCGAGATCGTCGTCGGCACGCCGGGCCGCCTCATCGACCTGGCCAAGCAGGGGCACCTCGACCTGTCGCAGGCCCGGATCGTCGTGCTCGACGAGGCCGACGAGATGCTCGACCTGGGCTTCCTGCCCGACGTCGAGACCCTCATGTCCCTCACCCCCGCCGGCCGCCAGACGATGCTTTTCTCGGCGACCATGCCCGGCGCGATCGTCGCGTTGGCGCGGCGCTACATGACCCAGCCGACGCACATCCGCGCGATGGGCGACGAGACCGAGAACGCCCACACGGTCAAGGCGATCGAGCAGTTCATCTACCGCGCGCACTCCCTCGACAAGGTCGAGTTGCTCTCGCGCGTGTTGCAGGCCCGCGACCGGGGGCTCGTGTTGATCTTCACCCGCACGAAGCGAGGCGGCCCGAGTGACGGACGAGTTGGTCGAGCGCGGCTTCGCCGCCGCCGCCATCCACGGAGACCTCGGACAGGGCGCCCGAGAGCAGGCGCTGCGCGCCTTCCGGCATGGCAACGTCGACGTCCTGGTGGCGACCGATGTGGCCGCCCGCGGCATCGATGTCGAGCACATCACCCACGTCGTCAACTACCAGTGCCCCGAGGACGAGAAGACCGCGTCCACCGGATTGGCCGCGACCGGTCGGGCGGGCAACACCGGCATCGCCATCACCCTGGTGGACTGGGAAGACATGCCGCGCTGGTCGATGATCGACCGCCAGCTCGACCTGGGCATCCCGGAGCCGGTCGAGACCTACTCCTCCTCCGAGCACCTCTACGCCGAGCTCGACATCCCCTCCGACGTGTCCGGCTACCTCCCCAACGCCAAGCGCACCCGGGCCGGTCTGGACGCCGAAGAGCTCGAAGACCTCGGCGAGACCGGGCGTTCCGGTGGGCACCGCGGCGCCGGTGGCGGTGGACGCGATGGTGGCCGCGGCGGCCGGGACGGTGGCGGTCGGACGGCGGTCGTGGCGGTCGCGACAGCGGCGGGCGCGGCGGACGTGGTGGCCGTGACAGCGGCCGTGACGGTGGTCGGGACGGCAGCCGCGGGTGCCGTCCGCAATGGCACTGACGGCGGCGAGGCGTCCCCGGCCGCTAGCGAGGGTGAGGCACCGCGCCGCCAGCGCAACCGACGTCGGACCCGCGCCGGCGAGGAGGGCTCCGCGGCCCCCCGCGAGGGTGCCGCAGCCCCCGACGCATCGAGCAACGGATCGGGCCGTTCCGCCGCCAGCGCAGCGGGCGACGCGTCGAACCTTCGCGAGGGCGGCGAAACTCGTCGTCCGCGTCGGCGCCGTCGGCGCGGATCGGGCCAGGGCGGCGGCGACGCGACCGCGACCGCTGCGGCCACCTCCGCCGCGGAGGTAGACCGACCGTCCTAGCGCGGAATGGGGCCGTCCCACTCACCGGGGTGGGCGGCCCTTTCTGATCCACGGCATACCCCTGCCTGGGACGCGGTTGCGGGGCGTGCCGACGGCTGCTGGTAGCGTCGTGACGTCCCCACTCCAACCGCGCAAAGGGAGATCCCGTGAGCACCGCCCCCGTCAAGGTGGCCGTCACCGGCGCCGCCGGACAGATCTGCTACAGCCTGCTGTTCCGCATCGCGAGCGGCTCGCTCCTGGGCGACACCCCCGTGCAGCTGCGTCTGCTCGAGATCACGCCGGCCCTCAAGGCACTCGAGGGCGTCGTCATGGAGCTCGACGACTGCGCGTTCCCGACCCTCGCCGGCGTCGAGATCGGTGACGACCCGGAGAAGGTCTTCGAGGGCACCAACCTGGCCATGCTCGTCGGCGCCATGCCGCGCAAGGAAGGCATGGACCGCGCCGACCTGCTCGCGGCCAACGGCAAGATCTTCACCGGCCAGGGCGCGGCCCTCAACAAGGTCGCCGCTGACGACGTCAAGATCCTCGTCACGGGCAACCCGGCCAACACCAATGCGCTCATCGCCAGCGCCAACGCCCCCGACATCCCCAAGGAGCGCTTCAACGCGCTGACCCGCCTGGACCACAACCGGGCCAAGACCCAGCTGGCCCAGAAGCTCGGCGTCAGCGTCGAAGCGATCACCCAGCTCGCGATCTGGGGCAACCACGACGACTCGATGTACCCCGACCTCTACAACACCAAGGTCAACGGCACGACCGCCGCCGACCTCGTCGACGAGGCCTGGATCACCGACACCTTCATCCCGACGGTCGCCACCCGTGGCGGCGCCATCATCAAGGCCCGTGGCCTGTCGTCGGCAGCCTCGGCGGCCAACGCGACGATCGACCACATGCGCGACTGGGCCCTCGGCACCAGCGACTGGGTGTCGATGTCGGTGCCGTCGGACGGCTCCTACGGCCTCACCGAGGGCATCATCTCCTCGTTCCCGTGCGTGTGCGTCAACTGGCGGCTACGGAGATTGTCCAGGGCATCGAGCTGTCCGACTTCTCGCTCGAGCGGATCAAGGCCTCTGTGGCCCGCTTGGAGTCCGAGCGCGACCAGGTCAAGGCACTGGGTCTCATCTGAGACCAGTTGGGCCATGACTACGACGGGAGTCGCAGAAGGAGATGGCAGCCTCGGATTGGACCCTGTCTCGAGCACTTCTCGGTGATCGTGACGCTCGACGTCGCCTCGCCGCAGACGTGTTTGGGATCGCCGAGGCTTCGCGGTCGAGCCGACCTACCACGACTGGCTGCGCACCGGGGAGCGGCTTATTCGCACGCACTCGATCGGCCATGTCCCGACGTCGGCGCGAACACCGGGCAGTACGCGAAGGCGCTGCTGGCGAGTGGGTATCAAGGGCTGGTTACCTCATTGGAGCCCAATCCCCGTGCGGCTAAGGAGTTGCGAGCGACAGCGGCCGGTCGCCCTGCCTGGACGGTGCATGAGGTGGCTCTCACCTCGAGCGAGGGCAGGATGACCCTGCACGTTACGGATGACTCGCAGAGTACGTCGTTGTTGGTGCCCACCGCGGACTACGCCTTCATGCAAAAGAACCACGAGGTCGAGGTCGATACTCAAACCCTCGATGCATTCGGTCCCTTCGCGTCGCCCGCTGACGCGAAGGGACTCCTCCTCAAGATGGATGTTCAGGGTTTCGAAGGCGACGTTTTGAGGGGCGCAGCACGCACCCTGGAAAGCTGCAGCGTCGTTGAGTGTGAATTGTCCACGGTCGAGCTCTATGCGGGTCAAGCCCTCATGGAAGAGGTGATCGCGCAGCTCCGACGAGCCGGGCTCTTCCCGGTGGCACTCGTGCGGGGCTTCACCGACCCAACTTCACACAACGTCATCCAATACGACGGCATCTTCGCGCGGTCCGGATCCACACGTGGCTGAGAGCCACGACGGCATCATCGTGGCTGTGGCGTGGACCACGCCCGATGTCGTGGTCTCAGCTTTCGAGGCCGCTGCGGGAGACGTTCGTGTGGTCCGCATGCGATCAGATCTGGGGAGTCGGGCGGCGAACTCGACTGGTTCACCTGAGCATGGACGTCCTGCGTCATGTGGGCCGCGCGGCGATCCCAGGGGCTTGTGTTGCGCACCGTGGGCGCGCAAGCCTTCCGTGGCAGGGCGATGCGAAGGCTCCGCGCCGCGGCTTGGGCCCGACCACCTTGTCGTGAGTGATTTCCGTGCCCAGCCAGTGCCCAGTACCCGGCAGCGCAACGGTGGGCGCTAGGTGGAGTCGACCGTTGGGCCTTCATTCGAACCGGCGACATCGCGTGGCTGCATGAGCACTTCCTGGTGCCGAGCGCGCGAACGTCATTCATCCACTTTCCCTCTGCGGGCAGCACATCCGACTTTGGAGATCCACTTCCGTTTGCGCTGCCCGCCTCCTTCGTCTACGCCAGCGGTCAAGCCCATCGCGATTGGGACACCCCTCGTCGCGGCCCTGAGAGATCGCCCCTGTCGCCGCCGTGATCAGCGTTCCCGACGCCGTAGCCAACGGTGTTGCTGCGACCTTGCCTGATCGGGTGACCGTCCTTCCGCTGGTTGCACCCCACCACGGTCGAGCGCTGGCGCTGCGTGCCTCGGTCGTCGTTGTCGCGCTGAAGGACACCCATCTTCCGGCTGGCCCCCTGGTCCTCGTCGATGCCCTCGCGGCAGGAGCCGCCATCGTCGCGACAGACGCCAACGGCAGCCGGGACTACGTTGTCGCAGGTTCCACCGCGTCTGTAGTCCCAGCCGGGGATGCGCCGGCTCTCGCACGGGCCATCCAAGACCTCATGTCCGATCCGCAGCGCCGATCCGGGCCGGGCCGCAATGCCCGGACGGGCCAATCTGAACCTTCGCGTTGATCGGTTCGTGCAGCAAGTTCTCGGCTCGCGCTGACCGGCCCTCTGCAAGCGACGCGGAGCGCCGCGCGGGACAGCGAATCCCGCGGCCCGTCGAGCCAGACGAGTCAGAGGCGAACGAGGGCGAAGGCGACCGCCACAGTGGCACCCAGACCGAGCCAGCAGACGACGTCGACCGAGCGCCGACGAACTGCCAGCCCACCGGCCCGCCCCAGAGGGCGGATCGCCCGCAACAGCCCCCCCCTGCACAGGCCGTGGCCAGAAGGTAACCCCCCGGCCGGACCTGGCCGAGCCCCACCACGAGCAGCCCGGCACCGGCGATGACGCCGACGACCCACCACAGTCCCAAGCGCCGAACGGCGCGCAGAGCCGAGCGGGTTTCGGTGGTCATGCGCTGGCGGCTTGGCGTTCCGCGGCGAGCACGACGTTGGTGAGCAACAGGGCCCGAGTCATCGGCCCGACGCCACCGGGGTTGGGGCTGACCCAGCCGGCTACCTCGGCGACGTCCGCGGCCACATCGCCGGCCACCCGCGACTTGCCCGTCGCGGGATCAGTCACCCGGCTCACGCCGACGTCGAGGACCGCAGCGCCAGGCTTGACCATGTCGGCGGTGATGATGTTGGGCACCCCGGCCGCCGCGACGACGATGTCAGCTTGTCGCACCTCGGCGGCCAGGTCGCGAGTCCCGGCATGGCACAACGTGACTGTTGCATTCTCGCCTTGCGGGTAAGGATCAGCCCCAGGGGGCGCCCGACCGTCAGGCCACGACCGACGACGCAGACCTTCGCGCCCGCGATCGGCACTCCGAAGCGACGCAGCAACTCAATGACCCCCATGGGCGTGCACGGCAGCGGTGCCGGACGGCCCAGGACGAGCCAGCCCAGGTTCATCGGGTGCAGGCCGTCAACGTCCTTGGCCGGGTCGACCCGCGAGAGCAGCGCCATCTCGTCCAACCCGGTCGGCTGCTGGACGAGGAAGCCTGTGCACCCCGGGTCGGCGTTGAGCTCGTCGATGACGGCCTCGACCTCGGCCTGGGTCGCCGTCGCCAGCAAATCTCGGCGGATGCTGCGGATGCCCAACTCGGCGCAGTCCTGGTGTTTGGCCCCGACATACCACTGACTGCCCGGGGTCGTCACCGACAAGAACGGTGCCGAGGCCCGGAACGATTCCGCGCTCGGCGACCGCCGCCACCCCGTGCCGCCAACTCGGCCTTGACCGTGGTGAGCGTGGCTTTGCCGTCGAGGATCTGCGCCGTCATGCGCCAATCCTTCCATGTCGGCGCACCCCACCCCGTAGCGTGGATGGTTCACCACCCGCCACCCTCCGAGGCAGCACGCCCACCGCAGACCGACTGGTATGCCGCCCGCTCACGGCTTGCCCGTCCGCGCTGCGCTCGGCGCCTTCCCCCTCACCCGCAGTCGCACTCGCACTCATCCTGACAGCGTGCTCGACAGCGCCGGACGGCTCAGGCCAACAGCCGTCTGGTCCCCACCGGCGCGGCGTCTCGGGGCGAATTCTCCGTGCCTGTCCTGACGGTCGGTACGGGCCAGCCCACAGCGACCGCGACGCTCACTCCCACAGCCCCGCCGCCGCCGACGCCCCACCCATTCCCCCACCGACCCCGCACTGACGCTGCCCGGCGGCGGCACGACGGTCTTCCCTGATCGCCGCCTCGTGGGGTTCTCGTTATCCGGGGGCGCTTGCCGGGCCGCCTCGTGGTCGGCAACCTCGACGAGCGGGGCGCCGACATCACCGCCCTCGCCGGCGAGTATGCCGCCGGGCGCCGCCCACTCCCGTTTTCGAACTCATCGCCACTGTGGTCCACAGCCGGCCCGGGGCCGACGGGCTCTACCGGACCCGGATCGACGAGGGCGTCGTTCGGCGTCATCTCGAGGCGGCCCGACGGCACGGCGCCATCCTCCTGCTCAACATCCAGCCCGGCCGGGCGGCCTTCCTCGACGAGGTCAAGCACTGGAGCCCCGGCTGCGCGAGCCGGACGTGGGCCTCGCGCTCGACCCGGAGTGGGCGGTCACGGCCGGGCAGGTCCCCGGAAGGTGTTCGGCCGGACGACCGGCGCGCGAGCTCGATGCGATCGCGGCATACGTCGCGGGATCGTCGCCGCAAACCGACTGCCGGAGAAGGTCATGGTCTATCACCAACTCAGCCGGTCGATCGTGCGCGGGCCCTCCGGCCTGCAGCCGCATCCCGGGGTGACCCTCGTCGTGCCGGTCGACGGGATCGGGAGCCGGGCGCAGAAGGCGGCGACGTGGCGCTCGATCGTCGCCGAAACCCCGATCACGTCCACAAGGGGTTCAAACTCTTCTACGACGAAGACGCCCAGATCGGACCGCTCATGGCCCCCGGCAGAGGTCCTCGCGCTCACGCCCCAGCCGGAGTACGTCCTCTACGAGTGATTGGTCTCGTCGAGATCAGTGGGCGAAGTGGCGGGTCCCGGTGAGGTACATCGTCACCCCGGCGGCCGTCGCCGCCGCGATGGTCTGGCGTCGCGCATCGACCCGCCCGGCTGGACGATCGCCGCGCACCCCGGCGTCGAGGAGGATCTGCGGCCCGTCGGCGAACGGGAAGAACGCGTCCGGACGCGGCGACCGCGCCGGGCGCCCGCTCCTCCCCGCCCGCGAGACCGCGAGGTGGCACGAGTCGACTCGGTTGACCTGGCCCATCCCGATGCCCACCGAGGCACCGTCGCGGGCCAGCAGGATCGCGTTGGACTTCACCGCGCGCACCGCGCGCCAGGCGAAGGCGAGGTCGGCCAAGGTCGCCTCGTCCGCGGGCTCACCACAGGCGAGCGTCCAGTATGCCGGGTCGTCACCACCCGTCGCGGCCCCGACTCGTCGCGCACCACGGCGTCCAGCCGGTCAATGCTCTGAGCGAGCAATCCGCCTGATACCGGCCGGGTTTCGGCTGCCCAGCCCCGTCACCGGCCGCCGCTGCATCGAGCGCGGCGAAGTCGACGGTGAGCAGTCGGATGTTCTTCTTGGCCGTCAGCACGGCCAGTGCGTCGTCATCGAAACTCGGCGCCACGACCACCTCGGTGAAGATGTCCTTGACCGTCTCGGCCATCTCCAGCGTCACCGGCCGGTTGACGGCGATAACGCCGCCGAAGGCCGACACCGGGTCGCAGGCGTGCGCCCGGCGGTGCGCCTGGGCGATCCCGCCTTCCTCCGTCCCCACGGCGATCCCACACGGGTTGGCGTGCTTGATGATCGCGCAGGTCGGCAGGCCGCCATGGTCACGGCAGGCCCGCAGCGCCGCGTCCGCGTCGACGTAGTTGTTGTAGGACATCTCCTTGCCGTGCAGCTGGGTCGCCGAGGCGATGCCGGGCGCGCCACTGAGATAGAGCGCCGCCTGCTGGTGCGGGTTCTCGCCGTAGCGCAGCCCCGCGGCCCGCGTGAACGTCGCCCCCGCGAAGGCCGCGAACCCGGTCCCGTCGGTCGTGTCAGCGTAGGCACCGCTGCCCATCCACGAGGCCACCGCGACGTCGTATGCCGCGGTGTGGGCGAACGCCTCGGCCGCCAGCCGCTGGCGGGCCGCGAAGGTGAACCCGCCGGAGCGGACGGCAGCCAGCGCGGCGGCATACTGCGCGGGGCTGGTGAGCACCGCGACGCTCGGGTGGTTCTTCGCGGCGGCCCGGACCATCGACGGCCCACCGATGTCGATCTGCTCGACGCACTCGTCGGGGGTCGCCCCGGAAGCGACGGTCGCGGCGAAGGGGTAGAGGTTGACGGCGACCAACTCGAACGCCTCGACACCGAGCTCGGCGAGCTGGGCCAGGTGGTCGGGCTTGCGGGTGTCGGCGAGCAGCCCGGCATGCACCCGCGGGTGCAGCGTCTTGACCCGCCCCTCCAGGCACTCGGGGAAGCCGGTGAGGTCCTCGACCTTGGTCACCGGCAGCCCGAGCCCGGCGATGAGCGCGGCCGAGCCGCCCGTCGAGACGAGCTCGACCCCTGCGTCGGCAAGCCCGCGGACGAGGTCCTCGAGCCCGCTCTTGTCGTAGACGGACACCAGGGCCCGGCGCACGGGGCGGACGTCCTGGGTCGGGCCGGGTGCGCTGACGCTGCTCACGGGATGGTGACCTTCCTGCCGGTAACGGTGAAACCTTGACGGGCCAGCCGGCCCACGACATCGACGAGCATTAGGCGTTCGAGCACCTTGATCCGCTCGTGGAGGGAGTCTTCGGTGTCGTCGGGCTCGACGGCGACCGCGTGCTGCTCGATGATCGGCCCGGTGTCGACGCCCGCATCGACCAGGTGGCAGGTCGTGCCAGTGACCCTGACGCCATAGGCCAGCGCGTCGCGCACCGCATGCGCGCCAGGGAAGGACGGCAGCAGCGCGGGGTGGGTGTTGACGACCGTGTGCTGCCCGAGGGTCACTGGGCCGAGCAACTTCATAAAGCCTGCCGAGACGACGAAGGCGGGCGCATGGGCCGCGATGTTCTGCGCGAGAGCGGCGTCCCAGTCCGCGCGCGACGGGAAGTCCGCGACGCGGCAAACAAAGGTGGGTATGCCGGCCGCCTCCGCCCGCGCCTGCCCGAGAGTTCCGGGGCGATCGGCTCCGACAGCCGCGACCCGGACGCCATAGCCGAGATCGGTGCCGGCGTCGATGAGCGCCTGCAGCAACGACCCAGTCCCCGAGACGAGGACGACGATCGGAGTGAGGCTCACGTGGAGCAACCCTATCCGGCTCAGGGCGGAGGTCAGGAAGCGAGCACCTGCTCGACGCTGTCGGCGAGGTGGTCGGCGATCTCCAGGGCAGCGGTGGCAGCGGGAGATGGAGCGTTGAGGACGTGGACCTGGCGACCCTGGGTCTGGACGAGGAAGTCTTCGACCATCGAGCCGTCTCGCCGAAGCGCCTGGGCCCGCACACCTGCGGCGGCGGGACGCAGATCGGCGGCCTCGATCCCCGGGACGAGCCGGGACAGGCTGGCGGCGAACTGTCGCTTGGACAAGGAACGAACGACCTCCCGAGCGCCGGGAACGATGTTGCGTTTGGCCAAGGCCCAGAGCCCCGGCCAGGCCAACGACTCGCGCAACTCGGCGACATCCACGTCGCGCCACGTGTAGCCCTCACGACGCAGCGCCAGGACGGCATTGGGCCCGGCGTGGATGCCGCCGTGCACCATGCGCGTGAGGTGCACCCCGAGGAAGGGAAACCGCGGATCCGGGACCGGGTAGATGAGGTTGCGAACGAGGTAGTTCTTCTCGGGTGCCAGTTCGAAGTACTCCCCCCGGAACGGGACGATCCGCGCGTCCGGCTCCAGTCCGCACGCGAGGGCGACCCGGTCGGCATACAGGCCCGCGCAGGCGACCAAGGCGTCAGCCCGGAGCGTCTCGCCGGTCGTTGTGTGGACCTCGACCCCGTGGGGCGTCGACTCGGCAGAGGCCACCCCCACCCCGAGCCTGATCTCGCCACCCTGAGCGCCGATGTCGTCGGCGAGCGCGCGGCATACGGCGGGGTAGTCGATGATTCCGGTCGTCTCGACGCGCAGCGCCCGGACGCATCGAACGTAGGGCTCGATCTCGCGAGCAGCGGCCGGGTCGAGCAGCCGTGCGGGGACGCCGTTGGCCTCGGCGCGCTCTGCAAGGCGATCTAGCCCCGGCAACTCCGACTCGTCGCAGGCGACGACCAACTTGCCGCAGTTGTCGTAAGCGATGCCTTTTGCTCGGGCATAGGCATACATCGACTGGGCACCGGCCACGGCCATCCGGGCCTTGAGGCTGCCCGGGGGGTAGTAGAGGCCCGCGTGGACGACTCCGGAATTGCGCCCGGTCTGGTGTTGGGCGAGCGCCGATTCCTTCTCCAGCAGCACGACCTGCTCGCCCCGGCGGGCCAGCACGCGCGCCGTCGCCAGACCGACGATTCCCCCACCGACTACGGCAATGGTGCTCACACGCCGAGCTTATGCCTCGTCCGCGTCGATCCCGGGGTCGCCGTGGTAAGGCCCATGACGACGCTGCTCCATGGTCGCCAGGCCTGCGGAGGCACCTGCTGTCACGAGGTCGGCGATGGTGAGCAGCACTCGGGACACTGCCGCGAGTGCGATGGCCGGCCCGGTGCCGACGAATGGGCCGAGCCCGGCGACGAGGATGGCCTCGCGCACGCCGGCTCCCGAGGGCAGGAGGAAGACGAACAGTCCCGAAATCATCGCGATCGCCATCGTGCCGATGGTCAGCGGGAGCGCCGACACGCTGATCGGCGTGCTGGCCCGCACGAGCAACCACAGGTGCGTGCCGAAGGCGAGGTAGGACGCCAGTGCCCAGGCCAGCGAGGTGAGCACGGCGCGCTTGCGGATCGGGTGGTCAGGCGCCGGGCGGCCAAGCATCCGGAACCCCTGCCGCACGGCCCAGGTAAGGATCCGGGGGTGAAGGCAGACCAGAGCCACGGGCAGCAGAAGGTAGAGCCAGCGCAGACTGCTCAGATCGGGGTTGGCTTCACCGAGGGCTGGCACCGCCAGACCACCGGCCAGCAACGCCGCGACGACGACGACCGCCAGCGAGAACACGGTCGCGGCGAAGATCCGTGCTCGCGCCACCCCGGCCCGCCGACCGAGCTCAAGCTGAAGCACATAGGCCCACACCGATCCGGGGACGTACTTGCCAAGCTGCCCCACGAGGAAGATCTGGGCACCGCGGCGAGCGCCGATGGGCTCCCCCAGCTCGTCGACCAGCACCTGCCAGCTCATCGTCGAACAGCCGATCGCGACCGGCAGGATGAGGAAGGCCGGGATCCACGCTCGCCACGACAGGTGGGTAACCGTGGCGCTCACGTCACGCCAGTTGCGCACGACCGCGTAGGCCGCGGCGATGAGCACCAGAAGGAGCAGCACGGCTCGCGCGATACGCAACGATCGGGCTCGGGTCACAGCAAGCCACGCGTCGGGCGGGTATGGGGCAGGAGCGCCGGGGCGGGCTCAATCACGGGACTAGTCTGGCCCACGCACCCGCCCGGGACCGCCATCGGTGCCCAGAGGAGGAAGTTATGTCTGCGCCACTCGCCATTGCTCTCGTTGGATCGGGATCGATGGGGCTCAACCACGCTCGGGTCATCGCGACGGGGCCTCAAACCACCCTTGCAGTCGTCATCGACCCGTCCGAGAGCGTCGGGCGTGCAGTCGCCGAACGCCACGGCGCCCGGTGGGCGCCCAGCCTCGATGCTCTGTCGGGGGTCGACGCCGCCGTCGTCGCCGCGTCAACGGAGCACCACCGTGCCTTGGCCCTGCCCATCATTCTCGCGGGGCTTCCGCTGCTGATCGAGAAGCCGGTATGCCCGTCGCTTGCCCAGACGCGAGAAGTCGTCGATGCGTCCCGGGCCGCGGGCACCCCTTTGCAGTGTGGGCTACTTGAACGCTTCAACCCGGCCGTCGTTACCGCCCTGCGGATGGTCGAAGCCCCGTGCTATGTCCGCGCGGAACGGCACTCTCCTTATGCCTCGCGGATCAGGACGGGCGTCGGCTGGGACCTCCTCGTTCACGACGTCGACCTGGTCGTGCGAGCCTTCGGCGGCCAAGCCCCTCACTCCGTCGGTGTGCAGGTGGGCCGGTTCCACCCCGAGTCAGCAACTGGCGCCGAGGATGTCGTCGAGTCGACATTGCAGTTTCAGGGAGGGGGGATCGCATCGGTTTCGGCCAGCCGCATCGGGCAGCGCAAGGTCCGCTCGATGGTGATCCAGGAACTGGGCCGGATGATCGAGGTCGACCTGCTCCGGCGCGGAGTCACCGTCTATCGGCATACGACGATCGAGGGAGAGGCCGCACACGGTGGCTACCGACAGATGACCGAGATGGAGGTCCCGGAGATACTCGGGGTGGAGCCATTGGTCGCTCAGCTCGCCCACTTTGTCGACCTCATCGAGGGACGGGTCGACGCGGACACCGAACGTGAGTCGATCCTGCCGGCGCATGAGGTCGTCGATACTGTCCTGGCCGCCGGCGGCCGCTAGCTTCCAGGCGGTCTTGAGATCGCCGTCGGATCGGCTAAGCGCGGCTCGCCATCGACGTGAGCAGACCAAACATGTCGACCACATTGCGCCGCCAGTCGTAGCGCCGAGCGCCCTCCATCCCGGCCACCCGCAGTCGGCGCCGCGCCTCGACATCGGCGCCAAGACCACTCATGTGTTGCACCAAGGCACCGACATCGCCGCGTGGATAGAGCAGCCCATAGCGGCCGCTGTCAAGCACTTCAACGAACCCGGGCGCATCGGATGCGATGACGGGGACGCCGCACGCCATCGCCTCGACTGCGGCGACCCCAAAGCTCTCGGTTTCGCTGGCCAGGACGAAAACGTCCAAAGCGCGCAACGCAGCTGGCACTGCCTCGTGGGCGATCCCTCCGTGCACCACCACGCGGTCGGATACCCCGAGCCGCGCTATTCGCGCCTGCAACTCGGGCAGGAGAGCACCGCTGCCGTAGATGTCCAAGGTGGCCGCATCGGGGTCCCGGTCCGACACGTATCGAGCGAATGCATCGATGACAACGTCGATGCGGTAGTGCGGCTCAAGAGTCTTCACAATGCCAAACCGCACGGGCCTCCCATCGGCACGTTCAGGGCCGGGCCAGAAGATGGCCGGATCCACTCCGAAGGGAATCACCGTCGCCGCCACGCCGCCGTGGGTGACCTCCGCGATCCGGGCGGCCATCACGTTGCTGGAGGACGTGACCGCGCCGGCGTAGCGCAGGTTGCCTGCAACCAACCAGCGCTGGAGTGGGCCACGGTCAGGAAACTCGTAGACGTCGCTCCCCCACGCAGACAGAACGGAAGGCTTGAGATGGGCGAGCCTGAGCAAGGTGCCATAGCCGCTCGCGTAATGCGCATTGACGACATCCGGTCGCACCCGGCGCGCCAGTTTCGCGACTTCCCGAGCCTGGGTGAAGTAGGCAACCTGGCCGCGACCTGACAATGTATGGACGGTGATTCGGTCGTCCAACGTGGACACGCTCGGCACATGTTCCGCAAGGCAGGCTACGTGGACCTCCGCACCTAGGCTGCACAGGCCGTTGGCCCAACGTTGCGTGTGAACTGCGCTAGCCGGAGCCAACATAAGGAGCCGCATTCTTAGCGCCCTACCCCCGCCTCGTTGCCTATCACTTGATCCTCAGCGCCTTGAGGGCCACCCACACGCCAATATGCGCGGCAGATCGGGCGATCGACAGGTGCTCGATGTCGCGGTACAGGATCCAGTGGTACCGGATAAGCGACAGCTTGTTGGCCGAGATAGAGTTCGCTCGCACCCGGTAGCTCATCAAAACGTCCGGCATTCCGAGAATGTATTTCTCTTTCTTCAACATCTGAAGCCAGAGCGCGTCGTCATTCCGCTTCCGAATGTTTGGAACGACAAACTTTCCCAACGCGTCGGCGTCGTACAACACGGTGGAGTTGCCAATGGGGCAGGTCAAGAGGACCGCATTGTAGTCCGCCCGCTTCTTGGGCGAGAGCACTCGCCCAAGGGAGCGGCCAGCTTCATCGATCTGATCGTAGGCAGAGCAAACGATCGTCCCCGCGGTTCGATTGAGAAAGTCCAGCTGGAGGGCTAGTTTGTCCGGTCGCCAGAGGTCGTCGCTATCGAGAAAGGCGATGAATCGTCCACGCGCAAGTTCCATTCCCAGGGTTCTGGCCACCGCCGCCCCGGAATTCGACTCCAAGAGGTGGTAGTGGACTCGCGGGTCCGATGCAGCGATCCGTTCCACCCGCTCACGCGTGTCGTCCGTGGAGCAATCATCGATGACGATCAACTCCCACTCGCCATGTGTTTGACCCTGAACCGACCTGATCGACTCCTCGATGAAGTCGGCGCAGTTATACGTTGGCATCACGACGCTGACGAGCGCCCCCTCAGCACCGAGCATGGTTCAGTCCTCCTAGGATGGGTGTACCTCCCCGACATGGTCAGTCTCGACCGAAGACATCCCTGGTGTAGAGCTTGGCACGAACGTCACTGAGCTCAGGTGCCGCTCGATTGCAGACGATCACGTCTGAGCGCGCCGTGAACTCAGCAAGGTCGCGGACGACTTCGGAGTTGAAGAATGTTTCTTCGCTGAGCATCGGTTCGTAGACGATGACCATAACCCCCTTCGCCTTAATTCTCTTCATGATGCCTTGAACTGACGACGATCGGAAATTGTCCGAGCCTGACTTCATGGCGAGGCGATAGATGCCCACGGTGGTAGGCCCGCTGGCCAAGATGTCCGTCGCGATAAAGTCCTTACGAGTCGTGTTCGACTCGACAATTGCTTGAATCAGAACCTGCGGGACGTCCCGATAGTTGGCGAGGAGCTGTTTTGTGTCCTTAGGAAGGCAGTAACCACCGTATCCGAAACTAGGGTTGTTGTAGTGGGTTCCAATGCGCGGGTCGAGCCCGACGCCGCGAATGATCTGCCGCGTGTCCAGGCCGTGCTGCAGCGCGTAGGTGTCCAGTTCATTGAAGTAGGCCACCCGCATGGCCAGATAGGTGTTGGAGAAGAGTTTGATCGCCTCTGCCTCCGTCGACCCCGTGAACATGACTGGCGGGTCCGCATCCTCGGCGCCCTCAACGAGCAGGCCCGCAAACACTTCGGCGTCCGGCCCTGGGTCGGCCACAATGATCCGGCTGGGATGCAGGTTGTCATACAAAGCATGCCCCTCGCGCAGGAACTCTGGCGAGAAGAGGATGCGGGCATCCGGCCGCAGGGATTGCATCCGCTTCGTGAAGCCTACGGGAATCGTCGACTTGATAACGATGATTGCCCTCGGTGCAACAGCAAGGACGTCGTCGATGACCGATTCGACAGAAGATGTGTCGAAGTAGAGCGTCTCAGGGTCGTAATTCGTGGGTGTGGCCACAACGACGAGCTCGGCGCCGGAATAGGCACCGACCGGGTCGCTCGTCGCGCGCAGCCTCAATCCGCCGGAGGCCAACCTGGCCTCGATCTCGGTGTCCGCGATTGGAGATCGACCCTGGTTCACTAGTCGCACGCGCTGAGCGTCCACGTCGAACGCAGTGACGTCGTGGTGCTGCGAGAGCAGCACGGCGTTGGCCATCCCGACATAACCGAGCCCGGCAACCGTCAACTTCATGGCGTGTCCGACCCTTCGATGCTCATGGCACGACCATACGCAAGGGTTGGCGTGCCGCCGGAATCGAACTCGACGCGGCCCACCACCCGAGCGGGAACTCCCGCGACGATGGCCCCGGCTGGCACGTCTTTGGTGACTACCGCACCCGCTCCGATGACCGCCTCATCGCCGATCGTGACGCCCATCTGGATGATCGCGCCGGCCCCGATGAACACCCGGTCTCCGATGACGACCGGTGCGCGCTCCACCACGTCGAACCGACGTCCACTGACGCACCGCTTCGCCGAGGAATGGGTGTAGACCTGCGCCCCCGTCGAGATGTCGCATCCGGCGCCGATCGTGAGGCCACCGGAGGCGTCAATCATCGTGAACGCCCCGATCCAGGTGCCTTCCCCGACGACGGGCTCCCCCACCACCCAGGCGTGTTCGTTCCACGGGTTGGGCGGCAGCGCCGCCGGCCTTGGGGCCATCAGCCGCCGTCCCGGATGAGGGCGGTCATCCCCTCGCGCACCGGAATCGTCGCCTCGAACCCGAGCACCTCACGGGCCCGGGTGACGTCAGCCGCCCGTCGGCTGGCAATGACATCGCGGCCGCTGAACTGCGGTTGAACGTCGACACCCACCGCGTCGATGAGGATCCGCGCCAACTCGGCCACGGTCGTGTCGATCCCGGTGCCGATGTTGACGGGCACGTTGTCGCCGGCACAGTCGAGCGCCAGCACGACGGACCGGGCGATGTCGTGGACGTGGATGAAGTCCATCGACTGCTCGCCCTTGCCGTCGATGACCGGCGGCTCGCCGGCCTTGAGCCGGTTGACGAAGTGGTTGATGACCGACGTGTAGTAGGCGGTGGTCTTCTGGCCGGGGCCGTAAACGTTGAAGAACCGCAAGGCGATCCAGGAGAGCCCCGATCGCCGCTGGTAGAAGTCCAGCAGGTCTTCGCCGGTGCGCTTGGAGATGCAGTAGGGGGTCTGCGGCGACAACTCGTCGTCCTCGTGCATGGGCAGTCGCTTCGGGTCGCCGTAGACCGACGCAGACGAGCAGAAGACCAGCCGGCGCACACCATGATCAGCCGCCGCGGCGATGACGTTATGGCTGCCGATGGTGTTGATAGCCATCGACTCGTGCGGGTCGGCCTGGCTCTTGTTGATCGATACGGCCGCCGCGTGGATGACGACCGAGCACCCGGCCATCGCCGCGTGGACGGCCCCGCCGTAACGGATGTCCTGGTCGATCAGGTCGATCCGCCCGGGGTGGGCAGCCTGGAGTTGCTCGACGGCAGACCGGTCCCCGCGGAACATGTTGTCGAAGATCCGCACGTTGTAGCCACGCTCCAGGAGCATCGGAACGACGTGGAGACCGATGAAGCCGGCACCTCCAGTGAAGAAGACGGTCTCGGCGCTCATGAGGCTGCTGGATCCTTTCGTATGCCGCGTGCGCCCTTCCCGCAGGTCAGGCGCCCGCGAGGTGGCTAGCGGCGGACGGCGTCCGAGCCGACGACGGCTCGAACGGTGTCCACGACGTGGGTGAGGTCATCGTCAGTGAGGTTGGCGTGCATGGGAATCGCCAGATGGCGATGGAACAGGTCGGCCGAGACCGGGCACTCGCGACCGGCCGGGGTGCCATACACGGGCTGGACGTGCGAGGCATAGGTGCCGAAGTTGCACCCCACCCCCTGCTCGCGCAGCGCCAGCGCGACCCGGCCACGATCGAGGCTCGGGTCGAGGGTGAGGACGTACGACTGCCACGGGTGGGTGCGGTCGTCCAGCGCGACAGGAAGGGTGAGTTGGTCGAGGTCCCCGAGCCCCGCGGCATACACCTGGGCCGACCGGGTACGCGCGGCGAGGAGGTCGGGCAAACGGCCCAACTGGACCCGCATGATGGCGGCCTGGACGTCGGAGAGTCGGTAGTTGTAGCCCGCTTCGTCGAAGCTCGGGACGGGCAGGGTCGCCTCGCCCTCGCGCGTGACCGCGGGCGCGATGCCGTAGGTGTGCAGTTTGCGGGCCTGGTCCATCAGGTCGCCCCGATCCCCAACCAGCGCGCCGCCCTCGCCTGCCGTGATGCCCTTGCGGCCGTGGAAGCTGAACGCCGCGAGATCGGCCAGGCTCCCGGCCGGACGGCCGTGGTAGGTCGCTCCCGCGGCGCACGCAGCATCCTCGACGATCCAGAGGCCGTGCCGGTCAGCGATGGCCCGCAACTCGTCGTAGTCCGCGGGCTGCCCGAAGACGTCGACGGCGAGGATCCCGACGGTGCGCGGCGTGATCGCTGCCTCGACCGCGGCCGGGTCGGCCGACCAGATGTCGGGCCGGACGTCCGCGAAGACTGGGGTCGCGCCCGTCCACACCACGGCGTGACCGGTGGCGGGGAAGGTGTAGTCGCCGACAATGACCTCGTCGCCCGGTCCGGCGCCGAGGACCTGCAGGGCCAGGTGCAGGGCGGAGCCGCAGTTGGCGGTCGTGAGGGCGTGGGCGGTCCCGACCGCCCGAGCGAACTCGTTCTCGAAGGCCACGCACGTCGGCCCGGCCCCGGACAACCATCCCGAGGCGAACACCTCGGCGACGGCAGCAAGCTCGGGCTCCCCGACCGTCGGTTGGCCGAGGGGCACGGTGCGTTGCATGCAGACTCCTTCGGGTTCGGGCCAGATGCTACCAGCGGGGGGTATGCCGCCCTCCCGCCCAGCGGGTCGCTCAGGCGCGTCCGAGCAACTCGGAGAAGGTGGCGAGGTGGGCGTCGAGCACGCGGTCGAGGGTGAAGTGCGCGTCGATGAGGGCCCTTCCTCGTGCGCCCACCGCCTGCGCCTCCACAGGATCGTCGAGCACACGTAGCAGTCGCTGCGCCAACCCGACGACGTCACCCCGGTCGGTGAGCAGCACCTCGCCGCCATCGTGAAGCGGCACCCCGGGGAAGTTGTCCAGCCGCCCCCACCCGACGATCGGGACGCCCGCCGCCATCGCTTCCAACGTCGCTGTCCCCATCCCGTCGCCTTGCTCATGACTCTCGAGCGTCGCCGCCGCAAGCAGGTGCGGGATGCTCGCTTTGGGAACCGCGCCAAGGGGGCGCACGGCATACGCCACGCCGAGCTCCGTTGCGCGGCGGAGGAAGACGTCGTAGTAGACCCGCCCCGCGACGACGAGCCGCGCGTCGGGGTGGCGCGCGAGCACCGCGGGCAGGGCCTCAACCAAGCCCACCCGGTCGCGCAGCGGGATCACATGCCCGACCGACAAGAGGATGGGCGCGTCGCCGACCCCGGCCAGCTCGCGACCCACGGCCGCGTCGCCGCCACGGACCCACACGGGGTCCACCCCGACCGGGATCGGGACAAGCTCGCGGTATCCACCTCGGTAGCGAGCGGTGATGTAGTCACGCATGTGGGCATCCATGACAACGATCCGCGGCCGGTAGCGCCGCAGTCGCGGCGCGACGAGGGTCGCGTCGAGAGTGCGGAAAGCATGACGGTAGAGGGCCGCGGGGTTCTCCAATCGGGTGTGCACCGAGAGGAGAACGGGTATGCCGCGCCGCCGGGCGTAGGCGCCCGTGGCCCAGGTGAGGTCCATGAACTGGCCATGTTGGTGGATGACGTCGGGTCGGAAATCGTCGAGCAGCCGGGCCAGGTCGCGCGGCAACGACGGACGGCTCGCGAAGGACAGGTCGAAGCTCACCGCGAACCGGGTCTCCGGCAACATCGCTGCCGGGAAACGCACGATCCGGATGCCGTCGCGCTGCTCCTGGGCCGGAGCCTCGCCGTAGGCCGCGGTGACGACGAGGACCTCATGTGCGCGGGCGGCATACCCCCTGGCAAGGGCGTCGGAGAGATGCGAAGAACCGCCGACCCGCGGAGGGAAGAAGTTGTTGACGACGACGATCCGCATCCGGGGCAGCTACCCCAGCCTCGGGACTGAGGAACTCGCCCGGGACCGACTCTGACCTGTCCGCATTCCACAAGGCTAACCCACCGCGGTTGCGCCCCTGCTGGCGCCGGCCGACGTCACAGGAGGGCCTCTGCGAGAGAGTTGCCGCGCCGACACGCCGTCCGACACGCCGACTGATATCACTTTGTTATGTCTCGCCTGTGGCGAGCAGCCGCAACCATGGTCAACTTCTGTGACTGACGTGATTGGAGTGTTTCATGGTGCGCAAGAAGCGTTTGGGAACGATGAGGGTGACGATCCGCGTTCTCACGGCAGCGGCAGTGGCTGTCCTCGTCGGAGCTGTGGTTCCTTCGGCGAACGCAGCTCAGTACGATCCGACGAGTTCCCGGGGCTTCACGCTGGCCGGACACGGCTACGGTCATGGGCGCGGCCTCTCGCAATGGGGTGCCTACGGTGCCGCGACCAAGGGCGTGGGCCTCGTCGCGATCCTCGACTTCTACTACCCCGGGACGACTCGGTCACAGCTCGCCGACGCGCCGATCAGAGTGTCGCTGTCGACGGGCTCATCTACCCAGGTGGCCGTCGATGCGCTCGGCTCGATGGCGGTCACCGCTGGCGGGACGAAGGTCACACTGCCAGCAACTCACGCGGCCACTGGACGCACCATTAGCGCCTGGCGTCTGGTGCCAAACCCGTCAGGGTCCGGCCTCAGGCTGGACTTCACCTACACCGGGGCGGGCGGTTGGGTTCGCGACCGTGTGTTCTCGACTGCGACAGCCGAGTTCACCTCAACGCGCGGGACTCTTCGGCTGATCCGCCCAGACTCGAGTCGCCGAGAATACCGTGGCTCGCTGCGCGCGGTCCGGAACGTCCTCACCCTCTCGACCATCAACGTCCTGCCCATGGAGAGCTACCTGCGCAGTGTGGTCCCAGCGGAGATGCCCGCGAGTTGGCCGGCAACCGCTCTGGCCGCACAAGCGGTCGCAGCACGGACGTATGCGGCATACAAGCGGGCTCGGGCCACCGGCGCCAGTGACATCTGCGACACCACGGCCTGCCAGGTCTATGCCGGCAAGGCGGCCTGGTCGAGCAGCGGCAGTCTGTTGCGGGCGTACGAGGTCACGACGACGGACTCGGCCATCACGGCCTCCCGCCTGCGGGCGCTGCGGTACGGGAGCGGCTTCGCATTGACGGAGTTCAGTTCTTCCAACGGCGGCTACACCGTGGCCAGTTCACTGCCCTACCAGGTGGCCAAGCCGGACCCCTACGACGGGGCCGTGCGCAACACGGCCAACTCGTGGACCAAGTCGGTAACCTTGAGCGCCTTGAGTGACGCGTGGCCATCGATCGGCACCGCCAAGGCGCTCGTGGTCAATAGTCGGGACGGCAACGGCCAATGGGGAGGCCGAGTGACCAGCGTGAGCATCGTCGGCACTCACGCGACGATTACGGTGACCGGAGCAAGGTTCACCAGCGCCCTCGGGCTCCGCTCGACGTGGTGGAGGGGATGAGAATCGACCCCAGCGGAATGTTCGATACCGTTGGCTAGTCCGCCTGCACCGAGCTGGCTAGTCCGCCTGCACTGAGCCGTGCCGGGCCATGACCCAGGAGCCGTCCGATTTCTCGTCCCACCCCCACCGATCATCCCTTCCGGCTTGCTTGGGCCGTCGTTGACTGCCTCGTCTGGGCAGCGGCTCTCGTTGGCGCGACGTATCTGCGCTACGAGTTGAGTTTCGCGCCGATCGACTGGCGTGGCATGGCCATCGCGGTGATCATTGCCGTGATTCTGCAGATTGGTTTCGGATTCCTCCTAGGCCCCTATGCAATCGGCCACATGAGGGGGTCCTTCGAGGAGATCGTCGACCTGACCAAGACGGTGGCAGCGACAACCGCGACGCTCTGTATCCCGGTGTTCATCGCCTTGCCGATCCTCGTGCCCAAGAGTGTCCCGCTCATCGCCGGGCCGTTCGCGCTGGTCGCCATGCTCGGACTGCGCCTGCTCGTGCGGTCCTGGAAGACCCGTAACCCGGTCGGCGTGCAGCCCGGTGCCACCGAGGATGCCCAGCGGGTCCTCGTCTTCGGCGCTGGCGAAGGTGGCAGGCAGCTGGTACGGGCCATGGTCCGGGACCGAAGCCGCACCTACCTACCGGTGGCCATCATCGACGACGACCCCCGTAAGCAGCGACTCACGGTCGAGGGCGTACGGGTGCGAGGGACGCGTGATGCTCTGGAACAGGTCGCCGACGAGTATGGGGCTGAGGTCCTCGCTATCGCGATGCCCTCGGCCGATGCCGACCTCATCCGTGACCTCAGCGACCGCGCCGACCACGTCGGAATGGACGTCATGGTCTTGCCGCCGGTATCGGACCTCATCGGCCGTCCGTCCCTCGGCGACTTGCGCAATCTCGACCTAGCCGACCTGTTGGGGCGTCGAGCGATCTCGCTGGACACCTCGGCTATCGCTGCGACGATCTCCGGTAAGCGGGTGCTGGTCACTGGAGCCGGCGGCTCGATCGGCTCCGAGCTGTGCCGCCAGATCATGCGGTTTGGGCCAGCAGCGCTCTTCCCGCTCGACCGAGACGAGTCCGCGTTGCATGCGGTCCAGCTCTCGCTCAAGCGGCCCGGGCTGTTCGAGCGAGATGGCTCATTGCTCGTCGACATCCGCGACGCCGAAGCGGTCAAGCTGATGTTCGCCGACGTTCGCCCGGACATCGTCTTCCACGCCGCGGCCCTCAAACATCTGCCCCTCTTGGAGCAGTTCCCGTATGAGGCCTACAAGTCCAATGTGCTCGGGACCCTCAACGTCCTCGCGGCCGCGGCAGCTTGTGGCGTGGACACAGTGGTCAACATCTCCACCGACAAGGCGGCCGACCCAACCTGCATGCTCGGCTATAGCAAGAGGGTGGCTGAGCGACTCACCGCTGGGTATGCCGTAGACCACCCGGGCCGCTTCGTGTCAGTCCGCTTCGGCAACGTCCTGGGCTCAAGAGGCTCGGTCGTGCATGCGTTCACTGCTCAAATCGAACGGGGCGGTCCTGTCACTGTCACCCACCCCGACGTCGAGCGTTTCTTCATGCTCATCCCTGAAGCGTGCCAGCTGGTGCTTGAGGCGGCCGCCGCCGCGCCCGGGCACGGCGAAGTCATGGTGCTGGACATGGGCCGGCCGCAGAAGATCGTCGACGTTGCCCGCGCCCTGATCCGCATGTCAGGACGATCGGACGTCAAGATCGACTTCACAGGGCTCCGCCCGGGCGAGAAGCTGACCGAGGACCTCGTCGCCAATGCCGAGACCATCACCCGGACGAAGAACCCCCTTGTCACCAGCGCTCAGGTCATCCCCCTGGAGGAGAAACTCCTCCCAGACCGCACGGTCCACGATCACGCGTCGGCGATGGCCTGGTGCCGCGCCCACTCCGTCACCGTCGAGCCCATGCCCTAAGTACCCGAGCGGGAACGCGTGAACTACGCGCCCGCGGAGGACCCTGGCCGTGCGCGAAGTGGGCCGAGCCACCGCCAGTTGAGGGCGGCGTACGCGAGGAAGCCCAAGCCGACCGCGGCCAGAGCGACGAGCAGGGAAGCCGGGCTACGCGCTCCCCACGACAGGGATACCCACCCGCCGGCGCCCGCGACTGCGGCGGCGGCGACGGCCGAAGGAAGGTGCATGACGGACCCGCCCCGATCAAGGTCAGGTACCTCAAGACGCAGGAGCCGCAAGAAGTAGATCAGTGCCCCCGCCTGCACCAGACAGACCGCTACTGCCGCCCCCACAGCACCGCCAACGAAGGCTGCCGGTCCGGTGACGATGACGGTGGCGGTGGCCGAGACCGCGCTGTAGCGCGCAGCGAGCCCGGGCCGGCCGATGGCGTTCCCGCAGGCGGTGCTGACCCCGGTGACCAGGTTGAAGCAGTTCCCCACCGTGAGGATCACAGCCGCCGCTTGGGCGATCGGAAGTGCCCCAGCGAAGCCGCGGGCGACGAACCACATTCCCATGGCCGTCACCGAGGCATAGGCCACAATGATCGGCACCCACACTCGGTTGAAGGAGCTGGCTTTTCTCACTGCCGCGTCGGCCCCTGCTGAGCCGAAGGTCTGGGTGATCACGGTCAGCATCGGAGGCAATGCGAACATCGGGAAACTGCGAACGGCCGATGCCAACTGCGTGGCGACAGCGAGGTATCCGACCTGTTCGATGGGGGCGACGGCCGCAACGAAGAGTGGTCCCGCTTGTAAGAGGGCTAGGCCACTGACGTTCACGACGATCGACCGACTCGCGTAAGCCCAGAACTCCCGCAGCTGCTCCCGTCCTGCGAACCGGCCCCGCATCGAGCGCAAGAGCCGACTCGCTCCGACGGCCATCACGGCAGCGTAGGTACCCAGCTGCGCCAGAAGGACATAGAACATCGTCTCCAACGTCAGCGCGTCTCGGTGCAGCCAGAGGACCAAGCACAGGGCGCCTTGGGACAATGCCGTTGCCACTGCGATCAGTGCGAATCGGTTGTGAGCCCGTAAGTAACCCAGCAACACGTTGCTGGTGAGGAGAAGCCCGACGATGAAGCCCAGGCGGCGGAGTAAGAACTCCGCGCCGGCGACGACTTCGACCGGCAGATCCGTGACTGCCAGGACCAGCTGCGCGAAGGGGCCACCGAGCAGGACAAGTGCCGCGGTCAGCCCGAGAAAGAGCGCTAGGGCCGACATCGTCAGCCGGACGGCACGATCGTCGGCACGCTGGGCGGCGTACAGGGCGAAGAAGCGCTGGGCTGACACGCTCACGCCCCCATCCAGCGAGACGAAAACGACCACGAGAGTGTTGATCAGAGCCCACACGCCGTAGGCCGCCACACCGAGGGAACCCAGCAGGAAGGGAATCGTCACCAGGCCGACGAGTTGTGGCAAGAATTGCGCAACCCCGTTGTATGCCGTGTGCCGCGCCAAACGATCGCCGGGGGCCGCTGCTGTACCCGACACCCGCATCTCCCTATGTCACGTGGCCAACGGACACTGGCGCGAGGCTAGCAGAGGTCCCGCCCGCCCCGGCGACGCGGCCGACCCACGCGGCACAGCTAGGCTGACCTTGAGCGATGCTGAGGAAGGAGCCAGGGTGGAGTCGCCCCCAGAGAGCGCGCAGCCCATCGAACCCGGTGCCGTCCGCGCTGGGCTGATTTGCGTTCTGTATGGGTCAGCCACCCTCCCCCAGATCGTCATCGATTTCGCGCGCACCGCCCCAGCCGTCGTTGTCGACAACTCCGGCGATCTGCACGACGACCCTGCCGGTCTCACCGTCCTGCGCCCAGGCCGCAACCTCGGGTACTCGGCCGGGGTGAACGCCGGCCTAGCCGCGCTGCCCTCGGGACTAGACGCCGTTCTCGTCGTCAACCCTGACATCGTCGGGTCGGTCGAGGCCCTTCATGACCTCGCGGGAACGGTGGCCCGATCGGCAGCGCCGGTTCTGGCGGCGCCGACCGGAGGCCAAGGCACGTTCGGCTTTCTCCCCAGAGCCGCTGCGCCCCTGGTCATCGTCCAGTACCTTCTGCGCTCGAACTGGCATCCGACTCCCCGACATCCGGACAGTCGATTCCTCTCGGGGGCGGTTCTGGCCCTCAATGCTCCAGCCCTGGACCTGCTGGCCCCCGGGGGCCTGCTACTGCGCCCTGACCTCTTCTTCATGGATGACGTCGACATCACGGACAGAGCCCGTGCCCACGACGTGCGCGTCGTCGAGGTCCCGGTCTCGACCCTCCTGACGCATGAGGGCGGGACAAGCATGCGGCGAAGGCCGGCCGTGCGAATCTATTTTTCCCGGGTGTCCAAAGTCCGTTACTGGCAGGGCCGTTCATGGTTTTGGGGAACGGTGCTGCGCGGGTTCTTCAGGGCGGAGGCCGCTGCCGGCGAAGTCGTGGCCCGCAGGAAGGACGCTGACGCATCCGACGGAAGTGCAGCGATGGGCTTCGCACTGGCGCGCCAATGGCTGCGGACCGGCGCCTCCGAGCTCGACGAACGAATCTTGGGCAACCCGGAGACAGAGGTGCGCGGACGTCCGCCTGAGGTGCCCCGATGAGCCTTGACCGCATCGGCTTTGCCCTCCGAACGACAACGCCCGCGGTGCTCCCCGTGAACGCGCTCGTGCCCGTCGTGGTGGCTTTGGGCGTCCTGCGCATCCCCGGCGTCGATTGGCTCTATGCCGCCCTCGGCCTCGTCCTGATCGCGCGCGCCGGGCGATTCCCTCGCGCCGGCCGAAGGCTCGTCGCGGTCTACACCGTGTGTATCGGCTCCGCTCTCGTCGCCACCTGGGCAGACTCTTCCGCGCAAGCTTTCACCACGAGTTACCTCTGGCCGGTGGTGGCACAGGCCCTGTTCGCCTTCGGGGTCCTCGCAGGCTGTGACCCCGCGCGGCAGGTCCGCCGTCTTGTCGGCGGCCTGCTCGGCGGGTTCGTTGCGCTCTGGGTGATCGGGGTCGCAGAGATCGCTACCGGCTTCAAGTTGATCCGCGTCCTGAGCCCAGAATCCTCCATGGCCGAGATGGCGGCGGCCAGTCGCTGGGTGACCATGGCCGTCTTCACCAACTACAACGACTACTGCCTGGCATTGGCCATGCTGGCCGTGCTGCTGTTCGCGCACCTGTTGTTCGTCCCCAAAGTCCACCCCTTCGTCGCCCTCGCCCGGTGGATCGTGCTCGGGACGTCGGCCGCCCTCGTCACCATCATGGGTTCGCGTGGGGCACTTTTGGCTGGCCTCCTGGGGGCAGTCATTGTCGCAGTTATCGCAATGCGCGCCGTCCGCCCTCGCCTGGTAACGCCCGGTCGGATCGGGAAAGCCGTGCTCATTGTGTTTCCGTTGGCGCTCTGGTTGTGGACGAGCCCATACGTCCAGGACCACAGCACCGCAACTCGAGAGGCGATCCTCAACAACTCGTTGGCACTATGGGCGGCGGACCCCTGGACTGCCCTGGTGGGCTACGGCTCAGCGGCGAACTACGCCCTGGTGACGGAGACCGCCTTCCCCGGGCTGCTGATGGACCCACACAACTTGCTCCTCGAAGTCGCCCTCAACTTCGGTGTTGCCGCGCTCGCGATTGCCATGTGGTGGTGGATTGACGTGCTCCGAAACACCATCACTGGTCGGGCACAAGCACGCTCATGGGCCGACGCGGGGACTCTCGCCATCGTTATCGCGCTCCCCGTGATGGGAGTCGTCTCGAGTCGCCTACTCCCCTACATCTACGTCACGGTCCTCGTCACCGCCGCCAGCCTCTTGCACCCAGACTTTAGTCAGAACCCGGGTTTAGCACGCGTCTCGCGCCTACCGAATCACTGACCGGCGCCGGGTCCAATCAGCCCGAGCCGACAGCGCCGCAGCCACAAGGAATCCTGCGACGAGCGCGCCGAGCCCGGCCAGGATGAGCGACTGAAGGCTGGAACGGCTACTTCCGGCCACCTGCAGGGTCGCTTCCGGGACAGACACCACGGCGATCTTCGGCGCGGCGCCGTCGACGGTGAGGCCGAGTTGTCGCGGCGCCTCCTGCTGAAGCGCCGCGATCGTCGCGTTGGCCATGGCCGTCGCGTCCTCAATGCTCGCGCTCTGTACTTTCAGGTCGATGAGGAGTGAGTCGGTCAAGACGACGACGGTGACGGCCGCCTTGACACCGGCAGCCGTCCACCCGCGGCCTGGCGCAGCAGCCACCGCTTCGAGTACTTGATTGGACTCGATTGTTGCGCCATAGGACGCAGCAGCGACCCGAAGGTCGGCCAACGTGCCGGGGGACCTGGTCGCCGAGGCTGGAAGGACGGCTAGCCGGGCGTCCACCTGCACGACGCGAGCATCAGTGCCGCGGCCGGAGATCAGGAAGGCACCAGCGAAGACAAGCGTCGCCACAAGCAGTGCTGGCACAGCGTATCTCCGCAGGCCGCCGAGATAGCCGAAGAGGTCAACTACGTCGCTTGGCGGTGCCACTGGCGTCGCAGGGGAACCATCGGAGGTGTTGTTGACCGACGTTGAACTCTCATCACTGGGCACGGCGCCAAGGGTACCTCCCGACGCGGGGGCGAAAGTGGAGCGGAGTCCCCAAGGCGCAGGGGAGTCGATCAGGCCGGACACCCGGTGAGTTCAAAAAGCACGGTGTGGCCCATTCGCATTCGCTCGGTGGTCAGCGGGAAGCCAGGGGGGATCTGGAGTCTGGGAGAGGTCGCCTCGTCGATGACGCCATTAGAGTAGGCCCTGCCATTGTTGATAATCCAGCGAATTCCGTCTGCGCGCATGAGTTTGCAGATGTTGGACGGCTCCAGAAGAATGAGCTGGTCCCGCAGGTACTCGGAGTTCGGGGTGCTCCCAGCGAGTCCAGCGATCAGCAGCGTCGGCTTACGGTTGACGTAGGCGTACAGCAGCGCAGACCCGTCGTTGGCGTTGTTGAGGATCCGATCACCCTCGGGGACGATTTCGGCTACCCGGCGGAAGGCCGCTACCTCTTCAGGGGTGATCAGGCTGAGGGTCGGGCTACTGGCCGCTTGGATGTACCGCTCGGACATGTAGGGGATCGCACAGCCAGTGCCCATCGCCAAGACGATGGCTGCGGCAACCGAGGGGTACGTCGCGGCGCGCTGATTGGGGGAAGGACGTGCATCCATCCGGGTCAGCCACCACGAACTCAGGCGCTGCCAGCCGACAGCGGCGACAACGACGAGGGAGCCCGCCGCGACAGCCATGGTGCGAACCCGGTCGTTGTACCAAAACCGGGCAATGACGTCGAAGGCCCACACGCCCCGAAGCGTCGCCGTGAGCACGTCGAGGAGTACAGCTCCCCCGGCCAAGAGGGCAAGTGCACGTAACCTCTTCGAGCGCCAAGCGACGGTCATTCCCACGAGAATCGCAACCGCCGTGAGTGGTTGCGGGATTGACCCACCCGGACCGTTGGCGAGGTAGCCGAGCACCTCAAGAGCCACTGGGCGCTCCACCGGCCACACCCGAACACCGAACTGGCTGCTCGTTCGACCGAACCGGCGCAGGAACTGGGCCAACATGAGAAGCCCCAATATCGCCGGCCCCGCCAGGGCCAGCGCCCGCAGCCACTCTCGTCGTCGCACATGGTTGACTACCTGGTTCCCGACGAACCAACACCCAAGTCCCACCAGCAACAGCGCGAGTATGGCCGCGATCCGCGGGTGCAGGGCAGCAATGAGCGCGACGCCCCCGACCACCAACGCCCCGGCGGCGCGACGACCCAACCGCTCATTCGGAGACACGAACGCCACCGCGCCAGCGACCACGATTGGGACGAATACAGCGGCGAGCGCGGACGCCCACAAGACGCCCCACCCGAGGGGCGCCCAAGGAAGGGCCCAGAACCCCCCGCTGAGCAGCACCACGATCGCCGGCCGCGGACTCCGAGGGCCTAAGACGATCCATGACGCAATCACGGCGACGCTGGGCCACAACGTCCCGGCCAGCACCGCCGCTACTACGTTCGTGGCCACGACCGCGTCAGCGCCGCTGAGATGCATATAGAGAGCGCCGAGAGCATGGAAGGTCGATGGGTAGAAGGTGTGCACGGGCTGGGGGAAGGCGAAGTCGGAGATCAGCAGGGGGTTCACCAACCCCGTCTCATAGACCTGGCGAGTGGCGTTGGCGTCAAATATGGCATCCCACGTCTGAGACACGAGTTCCCAGGAACCGCCGCTTGACACGAAGATCACGAGCATCGCGCAGGCGGACGAGACCCCCAGCATGGCCATGAGCCCGGCCACCGACCCTCCGTCGGGTCTGGACGCCACACGGGGGCGGCCTCGACGGACTAGCCGCAGAACCGCTCCAACAACTCCCAACACGACGACCACCGTCACCCACCCGAAAGGCTGAGGCACGACGATGTGCACGAGAGTGCTGATCGCGACCGCGCCAACCGTCAGCGGGACCGCAAGCGCGGCGGTGAACAGCCGGTTGCGCAGGCCGCCAAGGTGGGCCGTCGCGAAGCCCAGCCCCCAGAGGACAGCAACAAAGGCCACGGGCCACGCAACCTGCTCGAACGCCCACAAGGGAGTCATCAGGCCCCTGCCCGCCCCAGGGTGTTGACCGCGATGACGATCCGCTCCAAGTCACTCTGGGACAACGAGGGGTGCACCGGCAGCGACAGACACTCCTTCGCCGCCACCTCGGTGTTCGGCAGGTCGACGTCATGGCCGAACGGTGCCAGTCGGTGGTTCGGGACGGGGTAGAACATCCCGGACCCCACGGCATACTCCTCGCGCAGCGCCTTGGAAAGACCGTCGCGGTCCTCGGCCACCCGCACGGTGTATTGGTGGTAGACGTGCACCGCGCCTGGGCGCACCGGCGGCGGGGTGACTCCCTCAAGGTGGGCCGAGAGGTATGCCGCGTTCGCCTGGCGCTGGGCCGTCCACCCGTCGACCTTGGTGAGCTGGACCCGGCCGATGGCCGCGTGCAGATCCGTCATCCGGGCGTTGAATCCGACGACCTCGTTCTCGTACTGCCGCTCCATGCCCTGGTTGCGGTAGAGCCGCATGAGCCGCTCGATCTGCGCGTCGGCAACCGAGACCATGCCGCCCTCACCGGACGTCATGTTCTTGGTCGGGTAGAGCGAGAACATCGCGAACTGGCCGAAGGCCCCCACCGGGGTCCCGTCCAACGACGCACCATGTGCCTGCGCGGCGTCCTCGAACAACCGCAGCCCGTGCCGGGTGGCGATCTCCTGCAACGGCCCCATGCTGGCCGGGTGCCCGTAGAGGTGCACGGGCATGATGCCGACCGTGCGTTCCGTGATCGCCGCCTCGACCGAGGCCGGGTCGAGGCAGAAGGTGTCCGGCTCGATGTCGGCAAACACCGGAGTGGCGCCGGTCAGGGCCACCGAGTTGGCGGTCGCGGCGAAGGTGAACGAGGGCACAATGACCTCGTCACCGGCCCCGACGCCACAGGACAGCAACCCCAGGTGCAGCCCTGACGTGCCCGAGTTGACGGCGACACACGCGCGCCCCAACCCGAAGTGCGCCGAGAACTCCTCCTCGAAGGCCTTCACCTCGGGGCCCTGGGCGAGCATCCCGGAGCGGATCACCCGGGTCAATGCGGCGATCTCGTCGTCACCGACGATCGGCTTGGCCGGGGGGATGAAATCGGTCATGGGGTTGCCTCCGTCAGAGTGCCGTCGTGCTCCATGTATGCCGCCCCGGTCTCGGGGCAGATCCAGCGTCCGTCGCCCGTGTCCGTTAATGGCACGCCGGCCCGCCCGACCCACCCGATCCGGCGGGCCGGCACGCCGGCGACGAGAGCAAAGTCAGGAACGTCCTTGACGACGACCGATCCAGCGGCGACTAGCGCCCAACGCCCGATCGTCACCGGCGCGACGCAGACCGACCGGGCGCCGATCGAGGCGCCATCCAGGCAGGTCACGCCGACAGCCTCCCAGTCGTCGCCTCGCTTCAGCTGGCCATCCGGGGTCACCGACCGCGGGAAGTGGTCGTTCGTGAAGCACACCGCCGGGCCAACAAACACCCCGTGCCCGAGCCGCGCCGGCTCGTAGACCAGTGCGTAGTTCTGCAGTTTGCAGTTGTCGCCCATGACGACGCCCGTCCCGACATAGGCGCCGCGGCCGACGATGCAGTTGCCGCCGAGTACCGCGCCCTCGCGGACCTGGGCAAGGTGCCAGATGGCCGAGCCGTCGCCGATCGAAGCCTGCGGTGAGACGTCCGCACTGGGGGCGATTCGAACCGTCATCTCAGACCTCCGTGGCCGGCATCGGGTCGGTCGACAGGTGGAGCGGCTCCACGACAATTGGGCTAGGCCGGCAAAATGCGGCTCCACCCCCATGGTGATCCCTCCAACGAGGGCCACCTGTCTCCCTTGGGTCGCCCGCCGTCGGACGCGTCGTCCGACGCACCGCCGTCGGAGCGCGATCAGTCTAATCGGCACTGAACGGGCCGGTTAGTGGCGACCCACGGCAACCGCGGTCCGGAAGAGGACGAGCACATCGCCCCAGAACGACCTCGTCCGGACATACTCGGCATACATGGCAGCCTTCTGCGGCAGGAGGACCTCGACGTAGTGGGCTTCCGGATCGGGTGCCTGGGCAAGCTCCTCCGACTCGTTGCGCCAGCGGACGCTCGCCGGGTCGGTGATACCAGGGCGCACCGAAAGAATGACCTCACGGTGCTGAGCCGGCCAGAGCGCGACGTACTTCGGCACCTCCGGTCGGGGGCCGACCAGGCTCATCCTGCCGACGAGCACGTCCCACAGTTGGGGCAGCTCGTCGAGCTTGGTCTTGCGCAGGACTGCGCCGACCCGGGTGACCCGTGGGTCTCCGTCGGAGGTCACCTGCAAACCGGGCGCGCCGGGGCGCATGGTCCGGAACTTGTGGATCCGAAACGGTATGCCGCCCAACCCGACCCGTTCCTGGGTAAACAGCACCGGGCCGGCGGGATCGTCTCGTTTGATGAGTACGGCGATGACCGCGAGGGCTGGCGATAGCACCGCAAGCATCCCCGCTGCAACAGTCACGTCAAAGGCTCTCTTGGCGTCCACCCCCGCGCCGCGTCGGCCGAAAGGGGCGCCGTCAGCACCAGTGATCCGCGAGTTCATGACCGCCCCTCCAACACCGCCCGCACCGTCTGCCCGACGCGCTCGATCTGAGCATCGGTCATCGACGAGAAGATCGGAATGCTCACCGCCCGGGCAAACTGCGCGTCAGCCACCGGCAGAGCCGGGGCGTCAGCGCCACGGAGGTCTCGCCAGTAGGGGTGGTGGTGGAGCGGGATGAAGTGCACCGAGCAGCCGACGCCCGCGTCCGACATCCGCTGGATGAAGTCGTCCCGCCCCATGGGCGCATCATCGGTGAGCCGGAGGGCATACAAGTGCCAGGCATGCTGGGTTCCGGGGGCCGGACGCGACGGAAGCCGCAGGGGCAGGCCCGCCAACGCGCTGTCGTAGTGATCTGCGATAGCCGACCGGCGCTCCCGCATCGCCACCGAGCGGGTCAGTTGGACCCGAGCCATTGATGCGGCGACATCGGTGAGGTTGTACTTGAACCCCGGAGCGACGACCTCGTAGTGCCAGGACGGCGCCGTCGAGGTATAGCGGTTGAAGACGTCCCGGCTGATCCCGTGCAGCCGCATGGTGCGCATCCGGGCAATCAGTTGCGGGTCGGCGCTGACGACCATTCCGCCCTCGCCCGAGGTCATCGTCTTGGTCGCGTAGAAGCTGAAGACCACGGCGTCGCTCGTGCCGAGACCGACCGGCATACCTTCCGAGTCGACCGGGTGGGAGTGCGCCGCATCCTCGATGACCCGCAGTCCATGCGCCGCGGCGAAGTCTGCGAGCGCCCCGCGCGGCACCGGCAACCCCGCGAAGTGGACGGGCATGATCGCCTTGGTCCGGGGGGTCACGGCTTCCGCGGCGCGAGCAAGGTCGATGTTGAGGGTGTCGGGATGGACATCGACCAGGACAGGGGTCGCCCCGAGGTACCGGACGACCTCCGCGGTCGCAGTGAAGGTCCAGGTCGGGACGAGGACCTCGTCGCCGGGGCCGACCCCAAGGGCCTCCAGCGCCAGGTGCAGGCCTGCGGTCGCTGAGTTCACCGCAACTGCCTGCACCTGCGCCGCACCCACGTGGGCGCTCGGGTGCATCGCCTCGACGAACTCCCGCTCCAAGGCCGCCGCGTTGGGCCCTGTTGTCAACCAGCCCGAGCGCAACGTCGACACGACGGCCTCGATCTCCGCGTCACCGATATCCGGCAGTGCGAAGGGAATGAAGTCGGTCACGATTCCTGCCTTCCGTGGGGATGGGTGCGAACCCAATGTATGGCGCCCGTCTCCCGGCCGTCGTCGCGGCCCACCGGTCAGCCTTCCGCACGCCGACGCAGCAGGGTCACAGCGTCATCGATCGGACCATCATGGATCACTTCGCCCTTGTCGAGCACGATGCCGCGTTCGGTGAACCGGGAGACCATGTCTAAGTCGTGACTGACGATAACGAGGCACTTACCCTCGTCGCGCAGCTCGCGGATCCGGTCGAGACACTTGTGTTGGAATGGCTCATCACCGACAGCCAAGATCTCATCGACGAGGAAGATATCCGGATCAGTGTGCACGGCAACCGCGAAGGCCAGACGCAAGAACATTCCAGAGGAGTAGAACTTCACCTCATTGTCAATGAAATCTTCGATCTCGCTGAAGGCGACGATCCGATCGAACTGCTCGTGGATCTTCGCCTCGGTCATGCCGAGAATGGCCCCATTGAGGAAGACGTTTTCTCGCCCCGTGAGATCCGGGTGAAACCCGGCTCCCACGTCAATCAGACCAGCGATGTTGCCCCGCACCTCAATCCGGCCCTCGTCTGCTCCCATGACGCCCGAGATCAACTTGAGTAGCGTCGACTTCCCCGAGCCGTTTCGGCCAAGCAGCGCAACCGCCTCGCCCTCGCCGACGGTCAGCGAGATGTCCCGCAACGCGGTGAATTGCTCGCTCAAGCCGCGGCGCCTCCCCTTGAGGCCCTTCACCACGACCTCCTTCACGGCGCGGGTATGCCGCAGGGTGAAGTGCTTACTCACCTCATTGATGCGAATTCGGTCCAGCTCACGTCCGCTACTCATCGACACTTCTCCGCCGTCGCTCATCTAGAGTTCCTGCGCAAATCGGCCGTCGAAACGACGGAAGACGAGCTGACCGATCGCCAGGACCGCCACGGAGATTCCTGTGGCGATGATGACGAAGGTCCAGGTCTGCGCGGGCATCGGGGCCGCGCCGCCTGTCGTCGGGGCCCAGAAAGTCCAGTGGAAGATCTCCACGACGGTGGTGAGGGGGTTGCATTGGTAGAGCCACCACAAGGCACCATCGCCGAGGGCGTCCCGCGCCGCGGTCCACGTGTAGATGACCGGCGAGGCCCAGGTGGCCACCATGAGGATGAGGTCGACGACGTTCTCGAAGTCTCGGAAGACAACGTTGAGCGCGCCGAAAATCAGCCCGACGCCCAGCGCGAAGACCGCGAGGACAAAGAAGGCGCCGACCCCGGCAAGGAGCTGCCACCCCGACGGGTGCCATCCCGTGACGAAACACCCCACAAGGAGGACGAGAACCTGGGGGATGAAGTGAATGAACGACACGAAAACCGATGCGACCGGGAAGAGCTCGCGGGGGAGGTAGATCTTCTTGACGAGCGCCCAGTTGCCGGTGATCGAGCGGGTCGCATTGCCGAACGCTTCGCTAAAGAAGTTCATCGCAACGATTCCTGAGAACAGGTAAACCGCATAGTTCTCAACCGCATAGTTCATCTTGAAGAACACGCCGATGACGAAGTAGAACACTCCGAACTGGACCGCAGGTTTGATGTACGACCACAACATCCCCAGCACCGACCCGTGATACCGAGCCTTCAACTCCTTGTGAACCAGAAGTCGCAGCAGGTAGCGGCGGTGGAAGACGTCGAGCAGCCCACCTCCGGAACCCGGAGCCAGGAAGTTCGCCGTGTCCGTCATGTGATTCGGCCCTCACGTGGATGCGGTCTGCGTGCAATTCGCTCCGCCATCCGGCCGCCGCGACCTGCCCGTTGGGCAGGGTACGACGCCGTCCTGGCCGACCGCGAAGCACGCACAGACTACCTGAGGGCACGACCAGCGCGGATGAACCACGTCAGCCCACCCAGCGACGGCGGGCGACGTCGACCGCGAGCGTGAGGCCCGCCCCGATCACGAGCTCGACGAGCATGGCCCCGGCCAACACCCAGGGCTGCGGACCGACGTGCACCAGCCGCGCCGAGCCGGCCGGACCGCTGGCCAGCAACGCCGCCCCGAGGACGACCAGGTCGACCAGCACGACGGCGCACGTGACGGTGCTGGCCTTGTCCTGCCACCGGGCCAGGCGGGACCACTGCCGTCCTGCGTGCCAGGCGACCAGCGCGCCCGCGGCCAACGGAAGGAGCAGCACGAGGGTAACCGCTGCGGGATAGAGACCGTCCGACGGCACGACACCGAGCGCCGGGATCATCGGCAGCAGACCGGGAGCCGCACCCGAGACGCTGACGGTGCCGCCGGCAGCCACCTGGAAACCCGGGCCGGCGATGAAGCTCAGCGCCCAGACGAGCAGGTCGGGCAGGAAGAGGAGTTGGCCGACAATCAGCCCCACCTCGCCTGCGCCGTGCGCTCCCACGGCCGCATCGAGCGAGCTCAACGTCGGCCAGCGCACGACGAGCATCCCGAGCAACAGCGCGGCGGCCAGAGCGGCGAGCGTCACCACACCCCACCCGGCCGGCCGCAGGGCGCGCGCGGCCCACTGCGGGAGCCGGTCGAACAGATCGTCGTCCTCCCGCAGGGCCACGACGGCGGCCGCGACCAGAGGGACCGACAGGGCACCGAGCAGCCCGGCAGGTGTCGGCCGCACCGGGCCGGCCAGGGTGAGCAGGCCAACGAGCGCGGCGGCGGCGGCATACCCGCCGAGGAAGCCCGGAAGGAGGCGCAGGGGACGTTCGTCGGTGTGCGCGACCAGACGCCGCAGTTGGTATGCCGTGAACGCTGCGGCCAGTCCCCACACGAGCATCGGAACGATCCCGACGACGACGCCGTCGACTGCGACGTCCGCGCCAGTGCCGAGGAACCAGCCTGCGCTGGCGATGCCGAGGACCTGGCCCCAGGGGGCGTCACTGGCGGGAGTGACCGCCCAGACGAGCACCGCCATGCCGATGGTCGCGAGCCACGGGACCCCCACTGCGACCGCGCCGCTGGCCCAGACGCGCCACGTCGGCGTCTGCGGGCGCAGGGCATCGACCGTCCCGCGGGAGGCGTGGACGGTGGAGCGGACGCGGTCGAGGAGGCTCATCTGCCCCTATCGTCGCCCGTTCGCCCCCTTCGACGCCGGAGGGCGCGCCGGGAAGCTCCCGATCGCGCCCTCCAGAGGTGCCGGTGTGGAACCGGTCGGCTGGTTCAGCGGGTTGCGCTGGTTCAGCGGGTGAGGCCCTGCATGATCTCGCGCATGAGCTGAGCGGTCGCCGACGGGGTCTTGCCGACCCGGACGCCCGCGGCTTCCAGCGCCTCGGCCTTAGCCTGCGCGGTGCCCTTCGAGCCGCTGACGATCGCGCCGGCGTGGCCCATCGTCTTGCCCTCGGGTGCGGTGAAGCCCGCGACGTAGCCCACGACGGGCTTGGTGACGTGCTCGGCGATGTATGCCGCGGCCCGCTCCTCGGCGTCGCCGCCGATCTCGCCGATCATGACGATCGCGTCGGTGTCGGGGTCGTCCTGGAAGGCCTGCAGGCAGTCGATGTGCGTCGTCCCGATGATCGGGTCGCCACCGATGCCGACGGCCGTCGAGAAGCCGAAGTCCCGCAGCTCGAACATCATCTGGTAGGTCAGCGTCCCCGACTTGGAGACCAGGCCGATCCGGCCCGGGCCGGAGATGTCGGCCGGGATGATGCCGGCGTTGGCCTGACCGGGAGTGATGAGGCCGGGGCAGTTCGGGCCGATGAGCCTGGTCGTGCCCGCGTCCTGCGCGTACTCGAAGAACTCGGCCGTGTCCTTGACCGGGACACCTTCGGTGATGACGATCGCGAGCGGGATCTTGGCGTCGACGGCCTCGACGACGGCCGCCTTGGTGAAGGCCGCCGGAACGAAGATGACCGAGACGTCGGCGCCGGTGGCGTCGATGGCCTCGGCGACGGTGCCGAAGACCGGCACCTGGACCCCGCCGGGGAAGTCGACGGTCGTGCCGGCCTTGCGGGGGTTGACACCGCCCACAACCTGGGTGCCCGAGGCGAGCATCCGGGTCGTGTGCTTCATGCCTTCGGAGCCGGTCATGCCCTGAACGATGACCTTGGAGTCGCGCGTGAGGAAGATCGCCATGTCGAGTGTTCCTTGTCCTAGATCTTCGTCCGGGTCAGACGGCTGCAGCCGCGAGTTCGGCGACGCGGCGAGCCGCACCGTCCATGGTGTCGACGCGTTCGAGCAAAGGCAGCCCGGCACCGTCGAGGATCTCTCGGCCCTTCTCGGCGTTGTTGCCGTCCAGCCGCACGACGAGCGGCTTGGGCGACTTGCCGTGGCTGGCGAGGATCTCGTAGGCCTTGACGATCCCGTCGGCGACCTGGTCGCACGCGGTGATGCCGCCGAAGACGTTGACGAAGACCGCCTTGACCTGGTGGTCCTCGAAGATGACGTCCAGGCCGTTGGCCATGACGTTGGCGTCCGCGCCACCGCCGATGTCCAGGAAGTTGGCCGGCCGCGGGTGGCTGCCGTCGCGGGCGGTGAACTCTTCGCCCGCGTAGGCCACAACGTCGAGCGTCGACATCACCAGGCCGGCACCGTTGCCGATGATGCCGATGTTGCCGTCGAGCTTGACGTAGTTGAGCGACTTCTCGATGGCGAGGACCTCGAGCGGGTCGGTCACCGAGTGGTCGATGAGGACCTCGTGCTCGGGGTGACGGAACCGGCGTTGTCGTCGAGGGTGACCTTGCCGTCGAGGGCGACGATCTGGCCGTCCTCCATCTTCACCAGCGGGTTGACCTCGACGAGCGTGGCGTCCTCACCGGCATACACATCGCCGAGGGTGACCAGCACGTTGACGAGTGCGGGCACGTCGGCCTCGTCGAAGCCGGCCGCAGCGATGATCTCGCGCGCTTTGGCCTCGTCGAGCCCGTCGATCGCGTCGACCGCGATCCGGGCCAGCTTCTCGGGGTGCTCGACGGCGAGGGTCTCGATGTCCATGCCGCCCTCCTTGCTGCACATCGCCAGGTAGGTGCGGTTGGTCCGGTCCAGGAGCAGCCCGAAGTAGTACTCCTCGGCGATCTTGGCGCCTTCGGCGATCATCACCTTCTTGACGGTGTGGCCCTTGATGTCCATGCCGAGGATCTGCGCGGCGAGGGCCTGCGCCTCCTCAGGTGACTTGGCGACCTTGACGCCACCGGCCTTGCCGCGGCCACCGGTCTTGACCTGGGCCTTGACCACGACGACCCCGCCGCTCTTGGCGCCGACCCGCTGCGCCGCCGCGAAGGCCTCCTCCGGGGTCACCGCCACTTCGCCGCCCAGCACGGGAACCCCGTGCGCTTCGAACATGTCACGTGCCTGGTATTCGTACAGATCCACGGGCGTCCGTCCTCGTCGTCGAAGGGGTGACCAGCGCAGCGACCGTGGGCCTGGGCCGCTCGGGCAGCATTCGGACTCTAGTGCACGGATTCGGGCCCTTCGCCCGTCGGGAGGCCAGCCATGACCAATGTCACGGCCGGTGTCCGCGGAGTGGTTGCGGAGTCTTTGCCGAGTGGTTGCCTCGAAGTTGCGCCGCCGCTCAGGAGATCGTCACGCCTTGGCCGACTGGGACAAGGAGCACCCACAGCGGGCCGGCGGCCAAGGTGACCTCGGCGCCGGACGCCCCGGTGAGTCGGGTCGGACTCGCGTTCGTTGCCCGCTCCCAGGTCGCGTCATAGACCGCGCCGCCGCGCAGCACCTTCGCCTCGCCCGTCCCGAGGAGTTCGAGCACGGGGGTGGCGGAGCCGTTGACGTCCCGATTGTTCGAGGGGTGGGTTCGGATCATCTGGACGAGGATGCTCGCGGCGCTGACCGGTGTGCCGGCTGCGGTCACTTCCGGCCGCCCGTCGGTGGTCACCAGGTAGCGGCCGAGGGTCGCGTCCCAGGTGAAGGCGACCCGCGCCAGTGGGTATGCCGTTGCGAGACTCGTCGCCGGTCGGCCGCCTGGGGCGCCCGGTCCGGTTCGGAAGCCGATGTCTCCTGCCGGGACGCTGCCACCGGCCCGGGCCACAAGGGCAGCCGGGGTGCCGACGACGTTGTAGGGGGCCTTGCGGTCGCTGGCCCGCCGGTAGCCAGCCCCGCCGGAGTCCATCGAGACGTTGACCTGCGGCCCTGTGACGATCTCCGAGGTGGTGATCGGCGACGCGCCCGAGAAGGCGAAGGCCACCCGGCCGTAGTTGCCCAGCAGAACGGCGTCGGACTCACGGGCGCTCCGGACCGGACCAACCTCGGGTGGGAGGGTCGAGGCATAGATGGCGAGCAACCGGGTGAGGCCGGCCTCCACCGGCTCGACGTAGACGATGTCGGCGGCGTCCACGCCGATCCGGGGCCTTGCCGGCGACGTGTTGTCGATCTTGACGGCGAGCACCGGTCCCGGGCCGAGCAACGGCGTGCCCACCGCGACCGCCGGGAGGGTGTTGGTCGGCGCCGCGGCGCCCGTTGAGATCGACCCGGCGGTGGTCGTGGTCGGGTTTGACGGGGCCGAGGCCGATGGGGTGCTTGAGCAGGCAACGAGCACGGCGGCGCTCAGGCCGATGGCAAACGCGGGCCGGATCACCAATGCAGACTACGGGGCTGGAGAACTTATGGGCTGGAGCGAATCTGCCCTAGACGTTGTTGTGGGGCCACGGTAGCCGTGGCCCCACAACCAACGTCGTGAAGCAAAGGCACTGAACAAGTCAGTGAGCACCGTTGCCGGCGCGAGGGCCACAGCCGGGATGCGGGAGTACCGGGGGCCCTTCCACTTCGTTCTCGACTCGACGGGCCGGCGCCTGGGGGGGAGGTGTCGACTACGTCTGGGAACCATCATGGTCCCTTTGCCCGGCCCCCGCCTGCCAGATCAGGGAATTCTTACTATCTTTTTACTCTCGAAGGCCTTGAGGTACACCGAGGTTTAGTGCCCGTGGACGTTGGCGCGGACCCAGTCGACGATCTCGTGGGTCGCGGCGCCCGGGGTGAAGACTTTGGCGACTCCGAGCTTCTGCAGCGCCAGCAGGTCGTCGTCGGGGATGATCCCGCCTCCGAAGACCACGATGTCGGCCGCGTCGCGGACCTTGAGCAACTCGACCACCTTGGCGAACAGGGTCATGTGGGCGCCCGACAGGACGGACAGGCCGACGGCGTCGGCGTCCTCCTGAATGGCCGCTTCGACGATCTGCTCGGGCGTCTGGTGGAGGCCGGTGTAGACAACTTCCATCCCGGCGTCGCGCAGGGCGCGTGCAACGACCTTGGCCCCCCGGTCATGACCGTCCAACCCGGGCTTGGCGACGACAACGCGCAGCGGAGAGTCACTCATGCGTCGCACTCTAGCGAAGCCCCAGGCACGTGGAGCGGGACCAGTGGCCCAGGCCACCGCGGAGGATCCATCGCCGCCAGCCCAGCCGCCAGCCCGGCCGCCGACCCACCCGACCATTGGACAGCGAGTTCTCGTGATCCTCATCACAGGAGGTGCGTCGGCCCCGCGCACACTGCGGTCATGGGCGCCCGACCCGTGGACCCGGCTTGGAGATAACGAATACATCACGCTAACCTCCACAAGGCCAGTTCCAGCTGCGGGAAGAGACCAACGACGTGACCGACGCCAAGTACCGTGGGCGCCACCGCTCTCGGCGAGGTGCCGGGCTCAGCCCTCGCATCGTCGGGACCGGGCTCGTGCTCCCGACAACGGCCACCCTCGCGGTGGTGTCAGTGACCGGCGGAGCCCCGATGGCCCTCACCAGCACCACTCTGGCCGCGGGTGCCAGCACCGTGGACGATGCCACGACCGACCGTGCCGAGCTCACCCAGGACAAGTCGACCGACAGCACCCTGTTGGCGCGCGGCGTGCAGGACCGGGTCGCCCGCGACAGCGAGCGCGTGCGGGTCGACACGGTCGCCCAGGAGAACGCCAAGCGGGCGGCAACCGAAGCGTCGCTGGCCGCCAACGACGTCCCCGTCCAGGTGTCCCTCGTCGGCGCCCCTGGCTCCAAGCTCGCTGCTTCCGCGGCCAGCCTCAAGGGTACGAACCTCGGTTCCAAGGCCTGGGTCAACCCGCTCGGGGGCAACTACAGCCTCAGCTCGAACTACGGCTGGCGTTGGGGTCGCCTGCACTCCGGTCAGGACATGGCCTGCCCGACGGGCACGCCGGTGCGTTCGATCTCCAGCGGCGTCGTCACCTTCTCCGGCTGGGCGGGGAACCTCGGCTACAAGGTCGAGATCCTCCACTGGGACGGCACCGTCTCCTGGTACGGCCACAACAGCAAGCTTCGGGTCAGCGAGGGTCAGCGAGTCGAGCCGGGTCAGCTCATCGCCCTGGCCGGCAGCACCGGTAACTCGACCGGGCCGCACGTGCACCTGGAGATCCACCCCAACGGGGGCAACGCCGTCCCGCCGAAGCGGTGGCTGGCTGCTCGCGGCGTCAACATCTGACGCTTCGTGCTCCGCAGGTGAGCGATTCCGGCGTCCTGACGGTCGGCTCCGTCCTGACGCCGGTCGCCACTCGCCTCAGAGCTTCTCGACCGGCGCGTAACGCAGCAGCAGCCGCTTGACCCCCACTGACGCCCCGAAGTCGACGTGGGCGAGCGTGCGCTCCCCCTCCCCCTCCAGGCGCAGCACCGTTCCGAGCCCGAACGAGTCGTGGCTCACCCGATCACCCGCGACAAGCACGGGCACTGCCCGGTTGCCCGGAGAGCGCACCCCTGGCCGAGCCGCCAGCGTCGCCCCGGCCGGCTCGCTGGACCGGCGGCCGAACCGCGCCGAATCCGACGCCGCAGCTTCGCGCTCCCACGCCACCAACTCCTCGGGGATCTCGTCGAGGAACCGTGACCCGGGGAAGAACTGCGGCTGACCCCACGCCGAGCGAACCGCAGCCCGAGACAGATGCAGCCGCTCGCGAGCGCGGGTGATGCCGACATAGGCCAGGCGCCGCTCCTCCTCGAGCTCCTTGGGGTCCGCGAGCGAACGCAGATGCGGGAAGGTGCCGTCCTCAAGACCGGTGACGAAGACGACCGGGAACTCCAGGCCCTTGGCGGTGTGCAGGGTCATCAGCGTGACCACTCCCCCGGCATCGGCCTCCGGGTCGGGGATCTCGTCGGCGTCAGCGACCAGCGACACCTGCTCAAGGAAGTCTTCGAGGCTGGCCGGCTCACCGGTCTCGGCCCGCCCCTCGTCGAATTCCTGTGCGACAGCAACCAACTCGGCGAGGTTCTCGACGCGTGTCTCGTCTTGAGGGTCGGGGCTGTTGCGCAGCTCACGCAGATAGCCGCTCTGCTCCAGCACCGCTTCGAGCAGACCAGCCACTCCCGAGCCGCCCTCGAAGACGGTCCGCAGGTCTTCCAACAGTCGGGTGAACGCCTCGATCGCGGCGACCGATCGGGTGGCGATGCCGGGTGCATCGACGGCCCGCCCGAGCGCTGCGACGAAGGGGATCCGCTCACGGTCTGCCAGCTGCGCCACACACGCCTCGGCCCGCTCGCCGATGCCCCGCCGCGGGGTGTTGAGGATCCGTCGCAGGTTGACCGCATCGGTCGGGTTGGAGATCACCCGCAGATAGGCCAAGGCGTCCTTGACCTCCTTGCGCTCGTAGAACCGGGTGCCGCCAACCACCTTGTAAGGCAACCCGACCCGAACGAACACCTCCTCGATCGCCCGGCTCTGAGCATTGGTCCGATAGAACACAGCGACGTCCTTGGGCTTCACCCCATGCTCGTCGCCGAGCCGATCGATGGTCCGCGCGATGAACGCCGCCTCGTCATGCTCGTTGTCGCCGACGTAGCCGATGATCCGAGCCCCGTCGCCCGAGTCGGTCCAGAGGTTCTTGGGCCGCCGGTCCGGGTTGCGGGCGATGACCGAGTTGGCCGCCCGCAGGATCGTCTGGGTCGAGCGGTAGTTCTGCTCCAGCAGGATGGTCCGCGCGTTGGGGTAGTCCTGCTCGAACTCCACGATGTTGCGGATCGTCGCCCCGCGGAAGGCATAGATCGACTGGTCTGCGTCACCGACGACGACGAGCTCGGCCGGCGGGATCGCGTATGCCGCCCGCTCACCACCCGTGCCCGACTCGCCACCATCTCCCGAACCGCCTTCTCCTGCAGCGTCGCTCGTGACCCCGACGAGCTCTCGGACGAGTTGGTACTGCGCCGTGTTGGTGTCCTGGTATTCATCGACCAGCACATGCCGGAACCGCCGCCGATAGTGCTCAGCGACATCGGGGAACGACTGCAGCAGATGCACCGTCGTCATGATGAGGTCGTCGAAGTCCAGCGCGTTGGCCTGGCGCAGCCGTCGTTGATAAGCGACATAAGCCTGGGCGATGGTGCGCTCGTGGTGGGTGCCCTCGTCGCCGCTCACCTGACGGGTGTAGGTCTCCTCGTCGATGAGCTCGTTCTTGAGGTTGCTCACCTGATGGCTGAAAGACCGCGGGTTGTAGCGCTTCGGGTCCAGATCCATGTCCCGCAGCACCATCGCCATGAGCCGCTGGCTGTCGGCCGCGTCATAGATGGAGAAGCTCGACTTGAGCCCAAACTTCTCGATCTCGCGGCGCAGGATCCGCACGCACGCCGAGTGGAAGGTCATCACCCACATCGCTCGCGAGCGCGCGCCGACGAGACTTTCGACCCGCTCGCGCATCTCGGCGGCGGCCTTGTTGGTGAAGGTGATCGCGAGGACCTGCCCGGGCTGCACCCCCCGCTCGGCGAGCAGGTAGGCGATCCGATGGGTCAGCACTCGCGTCTTGCCCGACCCGGCGCCGGCGATGATGAGCAGCGGGCTGCCTTCGTGAACGACCGCCGCCCGCTGTTGCGGATTGAGCCCGACGAGGAACCGTTCCGGGTCGCCCGCCCCGCGCCCTCCGGTATGCCGCCCGCCCGCGTCGGGCGCGGCATACCCGCTGCCCTCCTGGGCCCACAGCGGCAGTCCCGCCTCATCGACATCGTCCTGGCGCCGGGCCGGCGTGGCGCTGGGCCGGACATCCGCGAGCGATGGCGCGTGCGGGTGCGGACGTGCGGGCACGCTCGGCTCGGGCTCCCCGAAACCGGAGAGGCCCAACTCATCAAAAAGGGTGCCCATGTCGGCGTCCACCTTATGCGCTTGGTCGGACACCCCGAGCCGCCACGCACTCGTCGTAGGCTCGGCGCCATGACCGACGCCCGAGCCCTTCGCGTGACCCAGCACGGCGGACCCGAGGTCCTCGCCGTCCAGACCGTCGACGTCCCGGAGCCGGGGCCGGGGCAGGTCCGGGTCCGCGTGGAGGCCGCCGGGATCAACTTCATCGACGTCTACCAGCGCCAGGGGGTCTATCCCGGGCCGACCCCGTTCACCCCCGGCATGGAAGGCGCCGGGATCGTCGAGTCGGTCGGCGCCGACGTCGACCTCCTCGTGGGGTCTCGGGTGGCGTGGGCGATGGCGCGGGGGGCGGCGGCCGAGCTCGCGGTGCTGCCGGCGGCGTCCGCGGTGCCCGTCCCGAACGACATCACCGCTGAGCAGGCGGCAGCTGCGATGTTGCAGGGCATGACCGCGCACTACCTCACCACCAGCACGTATGCCGTCCAGCCCGGTGACTTCGTCCTCGTCCACGCCGCAGCGGGCGGGGTCGGGCAGTGGCTGGTCCAGGTCTGTTCGCTCGCGGGGGCAACTGTCATCGCCACCGCAGGGTCCGAGGCAAAGTTGGCGATCGCCCGGGAGTTGGGCGCGGCCTACACGCTGGACTACACGGCATACGCGACGCCGGCGGAGTTGGCGGCAGCGGTGCGCGAGGCGACCGGCGGCGTGGGTGTGGCGGTGGCATATGACGGGGTCGGCAAGGCGACCTTCGATGCGTCGCTGGGCTCGCTGCGCCCGCGCGGGATGCTGGCGCTGTTCGGCGGGGCGAGCGGGCAGGTGCCGCCGTTCGACCTGCAGCGGCTCAACGCGGCCGGCTCGGTGTTCGTCACTCGCCCGACCCTCGCGCACTACGTCGCCGACCGGCACGAGTTGCTGTGGCGGGCCGGCGAGGTCTTCCAGACGCTGGCGTCGGGGCGGGTCCGGATGGACATCGGCGGGGTCTATGCGTTGGAGGATGCCGCCGCCGCCTACGAGGCCTTGGAGGGCCGGGCCACGACCGGCAAACTGATCTTCCAGATCTGAGTGAGCCACCCCGCCCCCAGCCCCACCCCCCTTGCCGGGTCGAGGTATTCCACCATCGTGAGACAACGGCCGAATACCTCTATCCGGCCCAGGAAACCGCAAGGAAGCGGCCCATGAGCGACAACGTCCGGGTGACCCGCGAGGACTCGACCACGACGATCACCCTGGCCCGGCCGGAGAAGCGCAATGCGCTCTCGGCGGCGATGATGACCGACCTCACGGCCGCGCTGGCCGAGGCCGGTGCCTCCGACACGCTCGCCGTCGTCATCGCGGCCGATGGGCCGGTCTTCTCGGCCGGCCATAACTTCGGCGACCTGGCGGGGGCCGACCTGCGGGCGGCCCGCGAGCTGTTCCTGCTGTGCACGACGATGATGGACACGGTCCAGGGCATCCCGCAGCCGGTCATCGCCAAGGTGCACGCCCTAGCGACCGCAGCCGGGTGCCAACTCGTGGCGTCCTGCGACCTGGCGATTGCTGCCGACACCGCTGGGTTCGCGCTGCCTGGTGGCAAGGGCGGGTTGTTCTGTCACACCCCGCTCGTCGCGGTCTCGCGCAACGTCGGGCGCAAGCGGGCTCTGGAAATGGCACTCACCGGCGACGTCATCGACGCGGCGACCGCCGCCGATTGGGGGCTGATCAACCGCGCAGTGCCCGCCGATGACCTCGACGCCGCTGTGTCCGACCTGGTCGCACGGGTGACCCGCGGGAGCGCCATGGGCCGCTCGATCGGCAAGCGCACGTTCTATGCCCAGGTCGGGTTGGAGCAGCGGTCGGCCTACGACCTGGCCGTCGAGGTCATGGCCGCGGCGGCGTTGACGGATGACGCACAGGAGGGGATCGCGGCCTTCCTCGCGAAGCGGCACGCGGCATACACCTCGCTCCCCTGACCCGTGGTCGCCCTGCTGTCGCAGACTGCTAGCATAGTGCGACATGAGGACCCTCTACCTGCGCAACGTGCCCGATGAGGTGGGAGACGCGCTGGAAGAGCTGGCTTCCCGTGCCTCCATGTCCGTCAGCGCGTATGCCGTGCGCGAGCTCTCCGCCGCAGTCGCCTTCCGGTCCAACGCCGACCTGCTGTGGACCCAGCCGCAGGTCGAGGTCGACATCGACGACGTCGTCGCGGCGGTCCGTTCGGGGGCGCGATCGTTGATCGTCGTCGACACGTCGGTGGTGCTTGCGGCGCTCCTCGGCCAAGACCCCGCCCGGCAGGCCCTCGTCGGCCGTCGATTGGTGGCACCGCATCTCATTGATGCCGAGGTGGCACATGCCCTGCGCGGCCTCGTATTGGGCGTGAAGGTCACTGCGGACGATGGCGAGCGGCTGCTGTCGGTGTGGCAGCACCTCGCCGTAGACCGACTGCCCATGACTGGGCTGCTCCCCCGAGTGTGGGCACTGCGTGACGCGCTCACGGCATACGACGCGATGTTTGTCACCGCGGCCGAGGCCCTTCGCGTCCCTCTTGTCACCTGTGACCGGCAGCTGGCTCACGCGGGTGCCGCACGGTGCACCGTCGAGATCGTGCCCGGGGCGAGCTCGATGCCGTCATGACCACGGCCGTGGTGGTCGGCAGCGGACCCAACGGACTCGCGGCGGCAATCCGGCTGGCCCAGGACGGCCTGGAGGTCACCGTCGTCGAGGCCTACGAGCGGCCCGGGGGCGGCACCCGGACCAGCGAGCTAACCCTGCCCGGTCTGCTGCACGACGACTGTGCCGCGTTCCACCCGACCGGCGTCGCCTCGCCGTTCTTCCAGTCTCTGGGTCTGGAGCGACACGGGCTGCGCTGGCTCTGGCCCGAGGTCGACCTCGCCCACCCTCTGGACGACGGCCGGGCCGGGCTGGCCGCCCGCGACCTGAGCATCACCGACGAGTCCCTGGGTGTGGATGCTGCCCGCTGGCGGCGCATGTTCGATGCCCCGATCCGGGGGTTCGACGACCTCATCAGTGAGGTCTTTCAACCGGTCGTCCACCTGCCGTCCCATCCGGTCACCCTGGCTCGGTTCGGCACCCGGGCCCTCATGCCGGCGACCTGGACGGCGGGGCAGTTCAAGGACGATCCCGCCCGAGCCCTCTTCATGGGGGTGGCCGCGCACCTTCAGCCAGCTGACCACCCCGCTGAGCAGTTCGGTCGGCCTGCTGCTGACCGCGGCCGCCCATGCCGTCGGCTGGCCGGTGGCCGAGGGCGGCACGGAGTCGATCACCCGGGCCCTGCTCGCCGAGCTAGCCGAGCTCGGCGGCACGGTGGTGACCGACACCCGCGTCCAGTCGCTGGACGGCCTGGCCGACCTGGTCGGCTCCCGCGCCTGATGTCGTCATGCTGGACACCGCTCCCGCCGGTGTTCTGGAGATCGTCGGCGACCGGCTGCCGTCCCGGGTCCGCGCAGCGCTGTCGCGCTACACCTACGGGCCGGCCGCGTTCAAGGTCGACTTTGCGATCGACGGTGACATCCCCTGGACAAACCCGGACTGCCGCCGAGCCGGGACGTTGCACCTCGGGGGCGCCGCCGAGCAGATCGTCGCATCCGAGGCCGCCACGACGCGCGGTCGGATGCCTGATCGGCCGTTCGTCCTGCTCGGCCAGCAGTACCTCATCGACCCGACCCGATCCGTGGGAACCACCAACCCGGTGTATGCCTACGCCCACGTGCCGCACGGCTATGAGGGCGACGCGACCGACGCGGTGATCGCCCAGATTGAGCGGTTCGCCCCCGGTTTCCACGATCGGATCCTGGCGGTCTCCACGCGGAACCCCGCCGGGCTCGAGGCCTACAACCCCAACTATGTGGGAGGAGACATCGCTGCCGGCGCCAACACCGCCCGCCAGATCGCCTTCCGACCGCGGGTCACATCGAACCCGTACTCCCTCGGCGTCAAGGGTGTCTACCTGTGCTCCTCGGCCACGCCTCCCGGCGGCGGGGTGCACGGCATGTGCGGCCTGTATGCCGCCAACACGGCTCTCAGCCTCCTCTGACCAGCCCGTCCCTCCCCCCACCGTTGCCTTCGCAAGGCGGCGGTGGCAGGCTGCCGCAATGACCACCACACCTGAGGGAATCCCCTGCTGGTACGAGTTGGGCACGAGCGACCTGACGGCGGCCTCCGCCTTCTACGCCGACGTGCTCGGCTGGACGATCGCCGACGCCGGAATGCCGGGGATGGACTACCGGCTCGGCACCGCAACGGATGGCGGCACGGTCAGCGGCATGATGGCCCTGGAGGGCGGCGACGCCGCACCGCCGCCCTACTGGATGATCTACTTCACCACCGAAGATTGCGACGCGCGGGTCGCAGCCATCATCGAGGCTGGCGGCACGATGCTCGCGGCCCCCGCCGACATCCCCGGCACCGGCCGGTTCGCGGTCGTCGCTGACCCGCAAGGGGCCGCTTTCGGGCTGTTGCGGCCGCTGCCGATGGACGCGCCCATGGAGCACCCCGCCTTCGATCAACAAGCCCCCGGGCACGGGAACTGGCACGAATTGATGAGCTCGGACCCGGAGGCCGGTCTCGCCTTCTACGCCGAACAGTTCGGCTGGACCAAAGGCGACACGATGGACATGGGCGAGATGGGCACCTATCAGATCTTCGGAGGGGGCGGGCAGGACCTCGGCGGCATGATGGGGCTCGGCAACAGCCCCGTCTCGGCCTGGCTTCCCTACTTCGGCTCCACCGGGATCGACCAGTCCGTCGAACGGATCGTCGCCGGCGGCGGCACTATTCACCACGGCCCAGCCGAGGTGCCCGGCGGCGCCTGGATCGCCCTGGCCACCGACCCCCAAGGTGCCTGGTTCGCCGTCGTCGGACCGCGCTGATTCCCCCCTCCCACCCAAGGCGGACATGAGTTCCTCTGAGTCAACCCAGTCCGCCAAACACGGAGCCCATCCCCGTCGACCGCGACGGGGGTGGAGTCTCGGTCTGCTCCTGGTCGCGCTCACCCTCGCGGTGGCTGCCTGCGGCAGCCCATCCGCCCCCTCAGCTGGGACACCCACGCCGACTTCAGCGACCCTGGCAGAGGGATCGTCGGAACGGGTGATCTCGGTCGGCAACACCCAACGCAGTTATCGCGTCTACCGTCCGCAAGGGATCACCGCAGCGGCACCACTGGTGATGGTCTTTCACGGCTACACGTGGAATGCCGCCCGAACGGAGGACACGTTCGGGTGGAACAAGGTGGCTGACGCCCAACGGTTCATCGTGCTCTACCCCGAGGGGCTCAACCAGGGTTTCAACGCGGGCGGCTGCTGTGGCATCTCGAGCGACACCCACGTCGACGATGTCTCAGCCGCGTTGGCCATGGTGGATGACGTCGCGAAGACCATCGCGCTCGACACCGACCGCCTCTTCGTCACGGGCTTCTCCAACGGCGGCGCCATGACGTACCGGATGGCATGTGAGACCGACCGCTTCGCTGCGTTCGGCCCCGTCGCGGGGGGCCTGGTCGTCGACTGCAAGGACGGCAAGCCTGCCTCGATCCTCCACCTCCATGGGCTGGCCGACACCGACGTCCCTGTCGTCGGCGACAGTCGGATCTGGCGCACTCCGGTCGATCAGGTGCTAGCCGACTGGCGCACGCGCGACGACTGCGCCGCCCCCGGAGCGCCCACGACCAGTGGCACATCCCATCGCGTGACGGCCACCTGTGCGGCGGGCCGCGAGGTTGGTCTCATCACCATTGACGGCCTCCGCCACGCCTGGCCCACGGCGGCCGACGGCCTCGACGCCACGTCCACGCTGTGGGCCTTCTTCGCGAAACACCCGCGGGGGCACTGACTCCTCGGCACCTGCCTCACCCGCAGGCCTCGCCGGGTCGAGGTATTCGGCCATCGTCTGGTGACGGTGGAATACCTCGACCCGGCAAGCTGGCTCAGCTGTAGGAGCGCCAGAGCACGGCGATCAGGACGTTGAGGACCGCCAACCCACCGACCAGATTGACCTTCGAGGCCACGGCGGCCTGGGCCGCGCCCGCGACAGCCTTCTTCTGCGCCGCCCAGGTCGACTCCGACAGCGCCACGACAACCAACGCGACCAGGAGCTTGACCCCCAGCTTGGCGTTGTTGGGCGGGTCCTCCTTATCCATGGAAGCAAACCCCGCGAGGATCAGCCCGGTCAACAACTGAACCCGCGCGCCCCACAGGATGGCGGGCACGATCTTGAGGTCGTGCCGGACGGCCAGCCACCCACCGACGATGGCGGCCATGCCCAACAGGTGGAAGACGACGATGATCTCGTTGAACAGCTTCATGGCGTCAGGCTATCCGCACTCCCCACGGTCTAGAGTCTGGCCGCCATGGCGCCCTTGACCCACCTTGAGGTGGTCACAGCGCCGCTGGTCAACCACGCGATGGCCCACAACGGGATCCGCGTCGTGCGCCAGATCACCCTGGTCTCCAGCCCCGACCTGGACGGTGGCCACACCGACGTCGTCCTCACCGCCCGGCTCGTTGACGCCCACAGCACCGTGCTCACCCGGCCCTGGCAACACCACGTCGACCGCCTCGACGCCGGAGGGAGGGTGCGCCTCGACAACCCGGACATCACCCTCGACCCGGCCGCCATCGCCAGCCTCGACGAAGAGACCGGCGCCGACCTCATCGTCGAAGCCACCAGCGCCGGCCAGACCTTCGTCACCTCGACCACGCCGATGCGGGTCCTCGCGGCCCGCCAATGGCTGGTCGACCCGGACGCCCCTGTCCTCTCCCTCGAGTTGCTCGCCGCCTTCGTCCAGCCCAACCATCCCGCGCTAGGCCCCCTCGTGGCGCGGGCGGCGGCATACCTGGAAGCGGAGACGACCTCCGGCTCACTGGCCGTCGACCACGTCCTGCCTGGCCGGATCGACGCGATCGTCGAGGCGGTGTGCGCGGCCGTCCACGCGTCAGGCATCTACTACGCCCAGCCGCCGGCCTCGTGGGGGTATGGCCAGAAGGTTCGCACCCCCGGCGACGTCCTGGAGCAGAAGGTCGGAACCTGCCTGGACACCACGTTGCTCGTCGCCTCAGCGCTGGAGCACCTCGGCATCCACCCGGTCCTCTGGATCGTCCGCGGCCACGCCTTCCTCGGCTATTGGCGCACGACCGACACCGGGCTGCCCGACGCGGCCAGCCTGCAGTGCGCGCAGGCCGTCAACGCGGTCGGGCTTGGGCTCATGGGTGTCGTCGAGACGACCATGCTCACCCAGGAGCGACGCCCTCCCAGCGACCTGTTCCGACGCGCGTCGCAAGCGCCTCGGGACACCTATCTGCACGGTGACCCGGCGGCGCTGATCGGCGTGGTCGACGTCTACCTCGCCCGACTCATGCGGGTGTTCCCCATGCCTGCGCGACGCATTCGCGAGGACGGTGTCGTCGAGGTCATCGAATACCGACCCCCGACCGCGCCCACCGACTCCGTTGCGGCCCAACGCGACTCGCAAGCCCCACCGGCGCAAAGCGGCATACCCGCTCCCACCGCGGCCACCCCGCGCCGACCCGAGCCGCCCCCGCGGGTGCAAGCGTGGAAGAACTCCCTGCTGGACCTCACCCTGCGCAACCGGCTGCTCAACTCTGCGCGCGGCGTCACCCAACTGCCCCTGCTCATGCCCGGCGAGCACCTCGGCGCCCTGGCCGATCTGCTCACCGCGGGCACCCCCGTGGTCGTCCGCGCGGCTGACGACCTCTCTGGTGCGGTGCTCGCCCAAGAGGTCCGCGACGCCTACGGACTGCCCGCCGACGTCCTGCGCACCATGCTGCGCGACAAGGCCACGGTGTATGCCGCCGCCGACGGCGAGACCCATCGGCTCATGGTGGCGAGGCTTCGTTACCGCGCCCGGACCGGGCTGCAGGAGACCGGAGCCAACCCGCTGGCGCTCACCCTCGGGCGGCTGGACTGGCGACTCGGCGACCGCGAGTTGACCGCGCCGCTGCTCCTGGCACCCGTCGAGCTCAAGGGCATTGTCCAACCCTTCAAGATCGTCCCCGACGAGACGGCCGGCCTCACGCTCAACCTCTCGCTGATGGAGAAGCTGCGGATCGAATTCGGTTTCGTGGTGCCGGGATTGGACGAGCTGCCAGTCCGTCCAGCGGGCGTCCGCGGCGAGGGCGGCGTCGATGTCGACGAGGTCGTGCGCCGCCTGCGCCAAGCCCTCCTCGATGCCGGCCTGCCCTTCACCGTCGAGACCGAGGCGCGCCTGGCCATCGTCGGTTTCACCGGCTACCTGCTCTGGCGAGACCTCAATGAGCACTGGGAACGGTTCCTCACCCAGCCGGTTGCCCGCCACCTCGCCCTGACCCCAACCGACCGGTTCACCGATCCCGCTGCGGCAGAGGTGGATACGAGCCTGGCTACCCTCGACGGCGTGGTCGCCGACGTGCCCATCCCCGCGGACGGCTCGCAGGCCGAGGCGATTGCCTTCGCCCGCGGTGGGCGCACCTTCGTCCTGGAAGGCCCGCCGGGCACCGGCAAGTCCCAGACCATCACCAACATCCTCGCCGACCAGGTCGCGCGGGGGCGCCGGGTGCTGTTCGTCGCCGAGAAGGGCGCCGCGCTCGACGTCGTGCGGCGTCGGCTGGCGGAGGTCGGCCTCGCCCCGTTCGCGCTCGACCTGCACGACGAGCACGCGACGCCCGCGCAGGTCCGTGAGCGGCTGCGGCTCGCCATCGCCCACGTGCCTCGGCCCGACCAGGCGGGCTTCCAGGCCGCGGCCACCGACGTTTCGTCCTCGGCCGCCACCCTCGCCTCGTATGCCGCCCGCCTCCACTCCCCCGGCGGCGCCGGTTTGTCGGCCTACTCCGCCCAGGCCCAACTTCTCGCTCTCGGGATAGGGCCGATCGCCCCCGTCCCTCCCCTCGTGGTGCGGGTCCGCAGCGACCCGCCCACCGGCTATGACGTCGGCGCCCCACCGCTGGAGATCGACGCGTGCCGACGAGCCGTCGCCGCTGCCACTGGCCTGCTCGCGGGCCTGGGCAGCACCGGATTCGATGCCTGGGGTTTCGCCAGCGCCATGCCCGCCGACGTCGTCAGGCTGTTCAGCCTCGTCGAGGACGCCGATCTTGCGGTCGCCGAGCTCGAGCGCCGGCTGGCCGGCTGCAGCGAGCCCGTCAGGGCCGCCCTGGCCACGGCCATCATCCCTGACGACCTGGAGCGCATCGGCTGGCTCCTGACCAACCACGCCGTCTCCCCGGAGGTCCTCGACGAGACCCGCTCCCGACGCTGGCGCGAGGCCCGAGACGAACTCGAGGCCCGCCAGACCCACCTCGACACGCTGGCCGCTCCCGTGCTCGCCGTCCTGACTCCCGAGGCGCTGAGCGTCCCCGTGGAACCCATCCGCCAGGCGGTCCGAGAGGCGGCCTCGTCGTTCTTCATCGGCCGCAAGGGCCGCCTGCTGCATGCCGCCGCCCCCCTGCTCGTGCATGCCCTTCCAGGTGCCGACATCCCGCCCAAGACCCTGCCTACGCTTGTTGAGCAGGTCGCTGCGGTGGCCGGCGAGACGGCATCCCTCGCGCACGCCTGGCACTCTCTCCCGGGGCTCGGCGTAGTCCCACCCGACGCGAATCTCCTTGCCCCCCAAAGTCGTAGCGCGCTCACCGATGCGCTCACCGCCATCGACCGAGACTTCGCCATCCTGGACCGGTTGATGTCCCCCACGGCGAACGCGGTTCGCGAGGCGCGCGACAACGGGGAGGTCCTGCTCGATGAGGCGTATGCCGCCCTGCGCGCCGCCTCGTCGTGCGTTGCCGCCGTCATGGCCGCCACCGGGACCCCTGTGGGGACCGTCAATGGACTGCACCGGCTGTGGGCCGAGCACAATGTCCGGGGCGTGCTGAAGGCCTGGCAGGCCGGCAACCGGGCGCGGCTCGCCGACAGAGGCGCAGGTGCCACATTGCGCCAATGGATCGAGGCAGTCACAGCCCTCGAACCCCTGGACCGGTCCGGTCTGTCCATGGCGCAGGAGGCAATCCTGTCGGGCGAGGTGCCCGCGTCCGGGGCCGTCGCGGCACTCGACCGGGGCTTGGCGGGTGCCGCCTTGGAGGAACGACTGGGCACGAGAGCGATGGCTGGATTCGACGGGGAGGCGCACGACCGGATCGTCGACCGCTTCGTCGGGGCATCGGACGCGCTGCGGGGGACCCTGCGCGGCATACTCCCCAGCCGGGTGGTGCAGGAGCGGCCGTTCAAGCCGGGAGCGACGTTCGGGACCGTGGCCGCCCTGGAACGCGAGGTGGGTCGCACGCGAGGAGGGCTGAGCGTTCGGCGGTTGGTGCAGACCTATGGCGAGGTCGTCGGGGAGCTCACCCCATGCGTGCTCGTCAGCCCCGACTCCCTGGCGCGCTTCATCCCGCCAGGGTCGATCGACTTCGACCTGGTCGTGTTCGACGAGGCCTCGCAGATCACGGTGCCGGATGCGATCGGCGCTCTCGGACGGGCGCGGGCTGCCGTCATCGCGGGCGACTCCAAGCAGATGCCGCCATCGAGTTTCGGGGAGGTCGGCTGGGACGACTCTGCGGAGTCCGACCGGGATCTGCCGGTCGCATCGGTCGCACCGGTCACGGCGGTCGCGGCGGACCCGAGCGCCGCGGATGGGGGCGAGCCCGAGGCGACGGCTGCCGACTTCCGGATCGTGCCCGACGAGGAGTCGATCCTCTCGGAGATGGTCCACGCAGGCGTCGACCGGCTGTGGCTGTCGTGGCACTACCGCAGCCAGGACGAGTCGCTCATCGCGTTCTCGAACGGTCACTACTACGACAACCGGCTCAGCTCTTTCCCGGCTTATCCGGGCGAGGTCACCGACACGGGGTTGTCGTTCACCCGGGTCGACGGCACCTTCTATCGCACCTCGTCGCGCGCCGCTCGCGGCCCGGGCGGCCCGGGCGGCGCGTCGCCCGGCGGCCCGTTGCGGACCAATCCCGTCGAGGCTGCTGCCGTGGTCGAGGAGGTGCGCCGCCGGTGGGGCCAGGGCGAGCGCTCGATCGGCGTCGTCACCTTCAACCTCCAACAGCGCACTCTCATCGAGAAACTGCTCTGGGACCTCGGCGACGAGACCATCGCCGACAGCCTGGCCAGCGGCAAGGACGGCCTGTTCGTCAAGAACCTCGAGAACGTCCAGGGCGACGAGCGCGACGTCATCATCTTCTCGACCGGGTTCGCCAAGACCGCGTCCGGTGTCCTACCGCTCAACTTCGGGCCGCTTAACCGCACTGGGGGCGAGCGGCGCCTCAACGTCGCCATCACCCGCGCGCGCCGTCGGGTCATGGTGTTCAGTTCCTTCGAGCCCGAAGACCTGCGGGTCGAGCAGACCTCGTCGGTCGGCGTCCAACACCTGCGCGCCTATCTCGAGGTGGCCAAATATGGCGTCGGACACGCGCCCACGGGCGGAGGCGGGCTCGTCGGCAGCCGAGGGCCTGTCCGTGACCGTGGGCGTTGGTCTGTCCGACTTCAAGGTCGATCTCGCGGTCGGCCCGCCCGGGAAACCTCCCGTGCTCGCGATCCTGCTCGACGGGCCCGAGTGGGCGGAGCGCCGAACGACCAACGATCGCGACGGCCTCCCCACAACTGTCCTGCAGCACATCATGGGCTGGCCGATGGTCATGCGGATCTGGCTGCCCTCGTGGTTGTTCTCTCGGGACGATGTGGTCGCCACCGTGTGCGAGCGGGCCGAGATCGCCTCCGCCTGCCGCGCCACGTCGGTGAGCGCCGGGTGAGCACGGGGTATGCCGCCGCCGCACCTCCCCAGGACGGGCAGCCTCTGGCGGGTGCCGGTCCTCAGGGTGGTGCAGGAGCTCAGGCGGTGCCGGACCTCAGGACGGGCAGCCGCTGGCGGCCGGCCCCCAGACAGTCTCCCACCCCTGCCGCGTCGCCGGAGTCGTATTCGCCCTTCATCCCACGCCAGGAAGGTGGCCTCAGCGTCCTCGATGGCGTGAAACGTCGCAGTCCACGGCATGCCGCTGCCGTCCAGGACGTCATGCGCCGGATCGTCACCGAGGAAGGCCCGCTGTCGGAGGCTCGACTGTTCCTGCCCTGACCGCCCAGTGTTTCGGAATGACCCGCCCAGCGTCTACCGGGTCCGGGACATGGCCGCAATCATTCCGTCGGACCTGCGGCGCGATCCGGAGGAGCGATTCGTCTGGCCAGATGAGCGAGACCCGTTGCGCTGGAGCGGTTTCCGCACGTGGGAGGGCGTCCTCAGGAGCGCCCGCTTGAGGAGATCCCGTGCGCGAGCTCGCCAACGCCTTGGTCGCCATCGCTCGGTCGGCGATGGGCATCGATCTCGACGAGTTGCTCAAGCAGACCCTGACGGTCTTCAACGGCACCCGGCTCACAGAGGTCCCCGCCGGCGCCTGATGGCCGCCTTGCAGGTCGCACAGGACCGTGGGCAGTTGAGCGTCAGCGGCGACATCGTCACAGCCACGGACGGCTAGGGCGGTCATGGCCGCCGACCCGCTCACTGTGGCACGCCCTTTCCGGCGCGACCTGTTGATCGTCATCGGCCTGGCTGCCTCCCCGCTCGTCGCTCTCGGGTGTTCGCGCTTCGCGTATGCGTTGCTGCTGCCCGCGATGCGCTCGGACCTCGGGTGGTCGTTCACCACGGCCGGGCTGATGAACACGGTCAACGCCGTTGGTTACCTTGTGGGTGCACTCGGAACCGCCTGGGCCGCAGCGAAACTCGGCCAACGCCCCGCCTTCGTCGGCTCGCTCGTCATCACCGTGCTTGCCCTCGCCGCGACCGCCGCGTCAAGTTCCCTGGAAGTCCTCCTGGCGGTCCGCACGATCCTCGGCATCGCGGGCGCAGGCGCCTTCGTCCTCGGTGGCGCGATCACCTCGACGATCAGCAGGCGGCATACCCCGCACCGCGCGGCCGTGCTCATCGGGACCTACTTCGCGGGCGGCGGGGTGGGGATCGTCGCCTCCGGCCTGCTCGTCCCCGCGGTGTTCGAGCGGCTCGGGCCGGCGGGATGGCCCACCGGGTGGCTGGTTCTCGCGGTCCTCGCGGCGGTCGGCACGGTGGCCGCCACCATCGCCGCGTATGCCGCCCCCACCACTCCCGCTGCGGCCCCCGGGTCGCGGAGCTTCTGGGTCAGCGGCCTGGGCCGACTTGCCAGCGGCTACCTGTTGTTCGGTGCCGGCTACATCGGCTACATGACGTTCATCATCGCCATGTTGACCCAGGTCGGGCTGTCTCCCAAGGAGATTGCCGCCTTCTGGGTTGCGCTCGGCGTGGCCGGGGCGGTGAGCGGGCAGGTCTGGGCGCGGCTGCTGCGGGGTGCTCGCGGAGGCTCCGCGGCGGCAGTCCTCTTCGTGCTGCTCGCGGTCGCGACCGGCATACCCGCCCTCACGTCCGCCACCCCCGCGCTCTATGCGTCGGGCGTGCTGTTCGGGTTGTGCTTCCTCTCGCTCGTCGGGGCCGTCACCGCCGCAGGTCGCGACGCCGTCGAGCCAGCCGACACGACCGCCGCGCTCGGGATGCTCACCACGGTGTTCGCCCTGGGCCAGGTCATCGGGCCCTGGTTCACCGGACTGCTCGCCGACCGCACCGGCGGCCAACAATGGGGCCTCGGAGTCTCGGCCGTCGTGCTCCTCATCGGCGCCGTCCTCTGCCGCCTCCAGCCCCCGCGCCGGATCGGACACGACCCGGGTGCCCGCTGAGGGTCCAGTTTCGTGTTTCCGATCCCAGGATCGGTTTCATGAAAGGAAGGTTCGCCGTTGCTCTTGCCGCTGCTGCGGTGGCGCGCGCCGAGGTGAACTGCCCAAGGCCCGCCAGATCGTCGGCGCGATGACCAGCCTCATCCCCCACCTACACCCCTGGCAGTAGCACCCGCCGGGCACCCGCGTGTTTCGGCCAGCCCGTAGCTGGACGAAACCGCGAGTGCCACCATCGTTTCATTGGTGACTCGGGGCCTCGAACAGAGCAGGGCAGGGCACCACCGTCGGCCACTACACCGGCGTCTTGGAGTGCTTCGGAGGTCGCTGCTGACGAGTGCCTCTCGGTCGTCGCGAGTGGATGGCCGGCACCCACAAGCCGGCTATCCCTCCCTCATCCCGGTGAGGGCGCGTCGACAACTCCGTAGGCCTCCAGGACACCGGCTCGTCGCTGTGCCGGGTCGACGTCGGGGTACATCCAGAGGCTGGGAGCCGACAACCGTTCCACGTCTTGCACGGCAACTCGAATCACGGCCTTGATCGGGAAGGCGGCTCCGGCCAACTCCCGCAAGGGCGCCACCACGGTAGGGAAAGCGTCGTGATCCGGGGTGACGACCGAGGCCCGGCCCGCGATCCGGTAGCCGCGCTGCTCGAACACATCGAGCACGCTGAGGCACACCTGCGGGTTGCCTGCGATGTTGCGGACGGACCGCGGAGACGCGATGTGAGCGATGACGATGTCGTCGCCGACCACCGCGAAGATCTCCTTGGGGGACACGCTCGGGCGACCGTCGGCGTCCGCCGTGGCGAGCCAACACAGCACGGCCGACTGCACTGCCGCCCGCACCGGCTCCGTCATCTCCATGGCGGCCACCCTATGAGTGAACGACTTGGCGCCCAACCGCTGGGGGGGTCAGTGGGAGCAACAGCCGGTCGCGGGTTCGGCGGGGCCGGAAGGAGGTTCGCCGGAGCAACAGGTGTCGACCGCCAGCAGCGCCCCTGATCGATCGATCCGGCATAGGCACGACGCCGTGATCGGCTCGTCGGCGCGGGCGCCGGCGAGCTTCAGTTGCTGCGCGACGACCTCGGCGAGGTCGTGTTTGGCAAGCCGAACCAGGCACTCGTGATAGCCGTGCAGCGCCCAGACGTTGCCGGGGTGCTGGCAAGCCCTCGGCAAGGTCGCGTCGAGCCCAAGGTCGGCGCGATAGACGGCCTCCGCCTCCTCGACGTGCCCTTGCTCCAACAGCAGCGCACCGAGCGCGTGCCGGGTCGGCTGCATCCAGCCCCACGGCTCGTCGTAGGGCAGGCCATCGTCCAACTCGACCGAACGGCGCAAGTGCGCAAACGCACTGTCGTGGTTGCCTTTTCGATACTCGAGCTCGCCGTCGAGCATCTCGCTTGCCACGGCCAGGATGTCGCGGCAGGTGTTGTTGAACAGCATCCGCGACTCCGGGACCCTCTCCACGGCAGCCAAGAACAGCCGACGCTCCTCCTCCGCCTCGGCGACCCGCCCGGTCGCCGAGAAGGCCACACCCTTGCCGTAGTGCAGCATCGCCGTGGTGGTGCAGTAGAGATCCTGGTCCGCGGGCAACGGCAAGCCGATCAACGCATCCCACCGACCGAACCGGACCAGGGCATGCACCCGCATCGGCACGAAGCCCTCCAGCCAGTCGGCCATCGGCGGCAACTGCACGCGCAGCAACTCCTCCGGGATCGCCGCTTCGAGTTGATCGACCGTGGCGAGAGCCGTCCGCTCCTGCCCGAGGAACAGAGCGCCGTAGATCTTGAAGTGCAGGTTGTGCGCCCGATAAAGCGTGTAGAAGTTCAGCGGCCCCCGCTTGGCAACAAACGCCGCGTCGGCCGCGATCGCGGCACTGTTCGACGCGACCACCCCGCTGTAGTCACCGCACAGCACATCAAGGTGGGTCGGCATGTGTTGCAGATGCCCCGCGTCCGGCACCAGTCCTCGGAGCAGGTCCGCGACCGGCAGCGCCCTCTCGGGGGTCGGCGACATCTCCATCAGGTGGATGTACATGTGCAGGAGGCCCGGATGCTGCGAGCCCCCGGGGGCAGCCAGCGCGGCCTCAAGGACCGCCTTCGCCTCCAGGGTTCGCGACCCTTCGGCCGGCTCCCCGGTGCGCTGGTCCCACAACTGCCACGCCGTGAGGTTCATCAGCGCCTCGGCGTAGAAGCAGGCCACGTCGAGGTCGCCGCCATGCGCGGCATACACCTGGCCCATGGCGGCGGCATACTCCACCTCCCAGGCCGTGCACTCCTCGATCGGACGGCCGTCGGGATACCGGGCCAGCAAGGCTCCGGTCAGCGCCTGCTCGACCGCCGTGCCCCCCGATGCGCAGTCCGCCGCAACCCGCGCCTCATCGCGCGCACGTTCCAGGACCGCCGTCGCCTCGTCGGGCGCGAAGAACTCCCACGGCTTGTTGTAGTTCGGGCCGAGCGCGAAGGCGCTCCCCCAGTGCGCGAGTGCGCAGTCGGGGTCGAGGTCGATGGCCCGCTGGAAACACTCGACCGCCTCCTCGTGGTTGAACCCGAAGGTCCACACCAGCCCGCGGTTCACCCATGTGGCGGCCGCAGCAACGGTGGTCGTCACCGGCCGCGCGTATTCGCCCAGATCGTAAGGGTATTCGTCATCCACCGCGTTGCCCACCGAGTCTTCTAACGAGTGGATCGGGCCGGTCGTCGTCATGAGTTCCTCCATCGCTGGGCAGGTCAGCTCGCGGTCCACCACCTGAGGGCCGGTGGATCCCATCGGGCGCCTCGGCCACACACGCAGGGCACGTCGTGAGTGTAGGACGACGCCTGAAAGACACCGATAGGGTCGCGAGGTGACCGAGCGCCTGGACCACCACGGGGACGTGGAGGTCAGGGGGGCCACCCACCTCGTCGACCTCGCCGTCAACGTCCGGGTCGGGACCCCGCCCGCCTGGCTCGCGGAGGTCATTCGGGACACGACCGGGCAGCTCGCGGCATACCCAGATCCCTCGGTCGCTCGCGCCGCGGTCGCCCACCGACACGGCGTCCCCGAGGACATGGTCCTGCCGACCAGTGGTGGCGCGGAGGCGTTCACGCTGATCGCGCGCGCCATCGCGGCCCGGCGCCCGCTCATCGTGCATCCGCAGTTCACCGAACCAGAGGCCGCCCTGCGCCGGGCCGGCCGCGTGCCCGACCGGCATGTGCTGCGGGCCGAGTCGGGGTTCACGCTCGATCCGGCCGCCGTCGACCCACGGGCCGACCTCGTCCTCGTCGGCAACCCCACGAACCCGACCGGCGTCCTGCACCCGCGCGCCACCCTGGAGGCTCTGCGCGCGCCTGTCGCGTCTGGTAGTCGACGAGGCCTTCGCCGACGCGATCCGCGGCGAGCGGAGAGCCTCATCAGCCCCGACCTGGCGGGTTCTCGTCCTCCGCTCGCTCACCAAGACGTGGGGGGTCGCCGGGCTGCGCGCGGGTTACGTCGTCGGCGATCCAGACCTGGTCGCGGCCCTCGCCGAGCAGCAGTCCCCCTGGTCGGTGTCCACCCCGGCCGCCGCCGTCATGGCCGCGACAGCGACCCCCGAGGCCCTCGCCGAGGTCGCGCGGGTCGCCGAGGCGATAGCCCGTGACCGGGGCCACCTAGTCCAGGCTCTCGAGTCGATCGGTCTGCGGCCCGTCCCGGGCGAGGCACCGTTCGTCCTTGTCGAGGTCGGCCCGGGCATCCACGCGGAACTTCGCGAACAGGGGTATGCCGTGCGCCGCGGCGACACCTTCCCCGGGCTCGACGGCGGCTGGGTGCGGATCGCGGTCCGCGACGCGGCGACCAGCGACGCCCTCGTCCGCGCCCTCGCCGAGGTCCGGCTTCGCGGGGTCTGCGGCGATGACGGGGGATCGGCGGCCGGGACGCGGCTTGATGGGGAAAGGCCATGAGCCTGGACGACGTCGCCGTCGGCCTCGTCCTCAGGTATGCCGCGGACCTCGCCTTTGGTGACCCCGGCGCTGGCACCCGGTCGCCGGGTTCGGACGAGTGGCGGAGGCGCTCGAACGGCCTATGCGCCGCGGCGCTCGTCTGGGATCGTTCACGAGGCGGTGTCGGTCGGGGGCGCAGTGGCCCTCGGGCAGGCGCTGACCCGGCCCCCGCGGGCTGCTCGGGTCCCGGTGGTTGCCGCGGCGACGTGGGCAGTCCTCGGAGGGCGCTCACTGGCCCGCGAAGCCGAGGCCATGGATGCCCTGCTGCAGGCAGACGACCTGGCGGGCGCGAGGCTGCGGATCCGCACCTCGTCGGCCGGGACCCCTCAGGGCTCGATGCCGACGAGTTGGCCCGCGCGTGTGTCGAGTCGGTCGCCGAGAACGGCGCAGATGCCGTCGTCAGCCCACTGTTCTGGGGCGCCGTCGCCGGCCTGCCGGGGCTGCTCGGCTATCGGGCCGTCAACACCCTCGACGCGATGGTCGGTTACCGGTCGGCTCGATATGCCGAGTTCGGTTGGGCCGCAGCGCGGCTCGATGATCTCGCCAACTGGGTGCCGGCACGGGTCACGGTCGCCATGACGGCCCTCACCACATGGTCGCTGACGGGCTCACGGCAGGTGTATGCCGTGGTCCGCCGCGACGCCCCCGCCCACCCGAGCCCCAACGCCGGACCCGTGGAGGCGGCGTTCGCTGCTGCCCTGGGCCGGCAACTCGGCGGGACCAATGACTACGCGGGCGTCCGCGAGGAACGCGGGCGGCTGGGCGACGGGCCGCCGGTTTCGACCGGGGACATCGCCCGCGCCACCGCCCTCCAACAGCGGATCGGCGTGGCCAGCCCGCTGGTGGGCCTGGTCAGCGCCCGGCTGCTTCTGCGAGCAGTTGTCCGCCTCCGTCATTGACGAACCTTGCTGGGCCGTCCCCCGCACAGTCGAGGGCCCGACCCGACCCGCCACAATCCCAAGTGGCTATGCCTCGCGCTCGCGGCTGACGAGGTTGACGAACACGTCCTCGATGGTCGGCTCGACAGACACGACGACGGCATCGGCGAAGCCCGCGGCCACCATCCGCTCGCGCAACGCGCCCGCCCCCCGATCCACTCCACGGTCGATCACCGCGTGCAGAGCCGCCCCCGACAGATAGGCCTCCGCGATCCCGTCGGCCGTCTCCAACCAACCCAGCGCCAGGTCGGCATCCCGGACCGTGACGTCATAGACCCGTTGCGTCGAGAGGTTGGCGCGGATCTCGTTCGGGCTACCCTCCGCGACGATCCGACCCCGATAGATGAAGGCCAGCCGGTGGCAGTGGCTCGCCTCCTCCATGTAGTGCGTCGTCACGAACAGCGTCACCCCACGCCCGGCCAGCTCATAGAGCAGGTCCCAGAACTGCCGCCGCGCAACGGGATCCACGCCGGAGGTCGGTTCATCCAGAAACAACAAATCCGGCTCGTGGATGGTCGCCGCCCCGAGCGCGAGCCGTTGCCGCCACCCGACCGAGAGGTTGCGCGTGAGCTCCCGCTCGCGCCCCTGCAGGTCGGCCATCTCGAGGATGTAGCGCCGACGCGCAGCAAACACCGCCGGGTCCAGCGCATAGACGCCGGCATAGAAGCGCAGGTTCTCATCGACCGTGAGGTCCTCGAACAGCGCGAACTTCTGCGACATGTAACCGATCCGCGGCCGCACCCGCTCTGGATGCGCGACGACGTCCTCGCCGAGCACCAACGCCTGCCCGCTGCGGGGCGCCGACGTCCCCGTGAGGATGCGGATCGTCGTCGTCTTCCCAGACCCGTTCGGCCCAAGGAAGCCGAACACCTGCCCGCGCGGCACGTCCAGACGGGATCCTCGTCGACCGCCGTGAAACGCGAACGTCTTGGTCAGTCCCCTCACCGAGATCGCCGCAGACGGATCAGCGGGTATGCCGTGAACCTCACCTTCCCGGGTCATCGCAACACCCCCTCACTCAGCGATCCGGCGACGGGTGGCGATGACGGCCGCCCCGAAGATGACGATCGCGAAACCGACCATGGCCCACAGCGGCGTAGCAAGCGCCTCGAAGCCGCTGCCCTTGACGAACGACCCCCGCAACACCGTGAGCGCATACCGCAGCGGCACGGCATACGTGAGGTTGGATCGCCTCCGGCATCGACTCGATGGGGAAGATGAAACCGGACAGCACCATCGTCGGGATCATGATGAAAACCAATGCCTGCTGGGCCTGTTGGCGGGTTCGGGAGATGAGCGAGACGAGCAATCCCAGCCCCACCGAGATGAGCAGGAACAGCGCGAGCCCGACGAACACCACCCACACCGACCCGTTGAACGGCACCTTGAACCACAGCACCCCGATGGCAGCGACAACGCTCAGCGGCGTGACGGCCAGCAGCGCATAGGGCGCCACGCAATGAGATACTCCGACGGGCGAATTGGCGTGACGAACATCTGCTCCAACGTCCCCGACTCGCGTTCCCGCACGACCGCCTGGGACATGATCGACATGAGCGAGATCATGAGGATCGCGGCGACCAGCCCAGGGATCATCGTGTTGATCGGGTCGAGCGTCGGGTTGAACACCACCCGCGTCCGCGCATCGATCCCCGGCGCTTGCAGCGACCCCGTGAACGCCGCCGTCCGCGAGGCGTTGAAGCGGGCGATGGCTTGCGCGGCATACCCACTGCCCACGCTGGCGATCTGCGAGTCGGACCCATCGACGACGATCCCGACCGGCGCAGTCTGGCCGCGCGCAAGGAGGTCTGCGTGCCCTGCGGGATGACGAGCGCCACCTTCGCAACTCCGGTGTCCAGCAACGAAGTCAGCTGAGTCTCGGCGTCCGGGCGCGCGACGACCAAGAAGTAGCCCGACGCCGTGAAACTCGACTCCAGCTGGCGCGAGACGACCGTCTGGTCGAGGTCGACGACGGCCGTCGGCAGGTTGCGCACGTCAACGGACACGACGTACCCGAAGCCGACGAGTTGGATGATCGGCATGAGCAGCAGCAGCCGCAACAACAGCGGGTCACGCCGCAGCTGGAGGAACTCCTTCCACACCAGCAGGCGGATGCGGGTCAGGCTCATGCGCGCCCGTGCAGCCGGACCGCGGTGGGCAGGCTGATGAGGGCGTCGCCGCGAGCGCGCCACCTGCGGCCAGACCTCGGGAAGCCGGCGGCCTTCGAGCAGCACCCGAGCGCGAGATCGTCCCCATGTAGCGGGCCGGGAAGAGCCGACTGATCCACTCAGGGACCGGCGGGATCTGATCGAGCGCAAAGGCGAACCTGGACAAGGAACACTGAGCAGGAACGCGACAGAAGGCCGCCATGTTGGCCGTGTCGAGGCCGGCGCGACGCCGAGACGATGAGGCCGATGCC
>JADJIB010000005.1 GCA_016707175.1 Candidatus Phosphoribacter hodrii | reverse complement strand
CCCAACTGCTGCCTGGGTCGGCTTCGGGGTCGGCGGTCGGCTTCGGGGTCGAGCACGAGGGCCACTCCGGTCAGCGTCGTCGCCATCCCCCATTGCTGCGGGTTGCGCACGGCCGTCGTGAAGATCCGCCGGTTCGCCACATCGACCTGCGCGACGACATCGGCCACCGTCAAATCGGCGCGCTCGGCCAACTCCCCGAGCGTGGACGCGGCAATCGCGCTGGCCACCTCGCCGGCCGCGTGCCCACCCATCCCGTCGGCGACGACGAAGATCGACCCGCGCGCGAACGCCGCGTCCTCGTTGTGCTCGCGCACCCGGCCAACGTCGGTCGCCACGCCTACGCGCACCTCCAGCGCCATCTTCGCCGCCTCCCGTCATCGCCTTCGTCAGAGGGTATGCCGTTCCGTCACCTCCGCGCTCGCTCCCGCGAAGGAGGCCCTGCGGGTGGCTGGGCCAACGCCGGGAGTATGCCGGTCAGCCCAGCGAGGCGCCCCAAGCTTCGGCCCGAGCCAACTCACCGTCGGCGAGCGGGCCGGGGGTCGCGGCGACGAGGAAGCTGCTTCGGGCGAGGACGGTGACGCCGAGCCGGCCAAGGCGCTTCTCGATGTGTTTGGCCGCCGAGCCGGAGAAGAAGCCAGTGCCGGTCACCGTGTCGAAGGCGACCGCCCGATCGACGAGGGATCGCGGCAGCGCATCCAGCCACTCGACAACCCCCGCAGCTGAACGCCACCGCCCAGGACACAAAAAGGTCGACGATGTTCTGGGGCCTCGATGAAATGTCGTTGACCCAACGAAAGGTCGACGATATTTCGGCAGCGCCCAACGCTCAGCCGCGCGCAGCCCACCACTCGCGCAACCGTGCGGCCGCAGCCTCGGGGCCGATCGGCCCCTCGTCCAGCCGCACGCCGAGCAGGAACTTGTAGGCCTCACCCAGCACCGGCCCCGGCGCGATCCCCAGCACCGCCGCGATCTCGTTGCCGTTGAGCTCCGGCCGGATCGCCGCGAGCTCCTCCTCGGCCGCGAGCCGGGCGATCCGCCCCTCCAACTCGTCGTAGGTGCGCGCCAACCGGGTCGCCTTGCGGACGTTGCGGGTCGTGCAGTCCGATCGGGTCAGCAGGTGCAGCCGCCCCAGCAGCGGCCCGGCGTCGGTGACATACCGCCGCACCGCCGAGTCGGTCCACTGCCCCTCGCCATAGCCATGGAAGCGCAGGTGCAACTCGACCAGCCGCGCCACGTCACCGACCTGCGCCTTGTCGAACCGCATCGCCCGCAGCCGCTTGGCGACCAGCCGCGCGCCGACCAACTCGTGGTGGTGGAACGACACCCCACCGCCGCCCTCGAAGGTGCGCGTCGCCGGCTTGCCGATGTCGTGCAGCAGCGCGGACAGGCGCAGCACGAGGTCGGGCCCGGTCACCACGGGGTATGCCGCGTCCGCCGGGTTCGTCCGTCCCTCCAGCGCGATCGCCTGCTCAAGGACGATGAGCGAGTGCTCGTAGACGTCCTTGTGCCGGTGATGCTCGTCGAGCTCCAGCCGCAGCGCGGGCAGCTCAGGGATGAAGACCTGCGCCAGCCCGGAGTCGACGAGCAGGGTCAGCCCGGCGCGCGGCGAGGCCGACATGAGGAGCTTGGTGAACTCGTCGCGCACCCGCTCCGCCGAGACCATGGCGAGGGTGTCGGCGCGGGCGAGCATCGCGGCATACACCTCGTCGGCGACGGTGAAACCGAGCTGCGAGGCGAAGCGCGCGGCCCGCATCATCCGCAGCGGGTCGTCGGCGAACGACTCCTCGGGCGTCGCGGGCGTGCGCAACCGGCGGGCGGCGAGGTCGGCCAGCCCCCCGTGCAGGTCAACGAACTCCAGGCTCGGCAGCCGCATCGCCATCGCGTTGACGGTGAAGTCGCGCCGGACCAGATCGTCGGCGAGCGTGCTGCCGAAGGCGACCTCGGGCTTGCGCGACTGCCGGTCATAGACATCGGTGCGATAGGTCGTGATCTCGATAATCGCCGGGCCCTTGCGCAGCCCAATCGTCCCGAAGTCGCGGCCGATCTCCCAATGCGCGTCGGCCCAGCCGAGGATGATGTCGAGGGTCTGGTCGGGGCTCGCGTCGGTGGTGAAGTCCAGGTCCGGCGAGATCCGCCCGAGGAAGGCGTCACGCACCGGCCCGCCGACGAGGGCGAGCTCATGACCGGCGGCGACGAACCGCTCGCCGAGCTCGGTCAGCAGCCCGAGCTGCGGAGCGAGCGCGGCAACGGCAGCGCGCAGCAGCGGGGCGGTCGCCTCGGAGGGATTCGGCACGACCGACAAGCCTAGCCGGTATGCCGTCTGGTCACCTTCGGACGCACTCGGCTCGGGCTGACCTGCCCGATTTCCTCACACCCACCGATGTTTTCGCGTCCCTAGACGCTAGGGAGTCACAGAACGCCGGCGGGTGCGAGGAAGTCGGGAGCAGGCGGGTTGGCGATCGCAGCCGGTGGTCTGGCCACCGCATCGAGGAAGCCGGAGTCTCGCGCATACCGGACCGTGGTGAGCACGTCCCTGTCGACATCCTCGTCGAACGGCATACCGAGGTGTTCCAGCACCGCGCGCGTCCAGTCGGTGACGATGTCGTAGCCGGCCAATTGGGGGATCTCGACCAGCTTGGAATGCAGGACGAACTCTCGGACGAACGGAGTGATCGGGGATCCGTCGTAGTTCTCCGCCAGGTAGTCCATGAACTCCGCCACGGTGACCATAGGCTTCTCCTGCCCGATGGCCGCAAACGCTGCGGCGAACTCGGGGACACCGACCTTCGTCGATCGCAGCAGATGGTAGGTCTGCCCATGCAGCGATCGATGACCCATGAGTGCGACGAGACGTCGACAGGCCGCATCGACCGGGGTGAAGTCCCACAGCCGAAGGTCGCCTTGCGGGAGGCAGGCGAACCGATAGAGCGCCCGCATCTGCAGGTAGAACGCGTTCTGGTCGATGTTCTCCTGGAACGTGCCGTCGCCCGAGTCGCCGGTGATCGCGTTGAGCCGATAGATCGTCACGACCTGACCGGCCCGACGCGCCTCGTGGAGAAGGAGCTCGGCCTCCAACTTGGTGTCGGTGTAGGCGTTCACCGGTTGCTGGCCGAGGTTGTCGTCGAACTCCGTGAAGATCTCGTCGTTCCCCGGCATCAGCCCCATGACGCCGCGGGTCGACACGTGGTGGATGTCCTTGGCGATCCCCGTGGCAGCGAACTCGAGGATCTGGCGCACCGCGCTCACGTTGGGCCCCACGAAGTCGTCCCGCCGCCCGACATGATCGACCTTGCCGGCCGAGTTGAGCACGCAGTCGATCCGCCCGGCCAGACCCTCGTAGTCCTGCTCCGCCAGACCGAAGTGCGGCTGGGCCGCGTCGCCCACGAGGAGGTGGATGCGGGGCTGGTGCCACCGGAAGTCGTCGTCGGAGAAGAACCGGGTGTATGCCGCGCGCAGCCGCTCGGCCGGACCGGCGCCACCGGGTCGCACCAGCACATGCACACTCGCGGTCGTCTCCTGGAGCACCTCGTGCAAGAGGTGGACGCCGACAAACCCCGTCGCGCCCAGGACGAGGACCTCGCGGTAGGTCACCGCATCGGTGTCCAGGGCGGCGCCCAGGGTCGACGCCAGGGGCACGTGGGCGGCATACGCGTCCCGTCGTTCGGCGATGTGCGCGTTACCCTCGCGGCGCCATCCGCCGTCGATGAACCAGCGGCCGACCTCCTGGAGTTGCTCGCGCAGGTCGGCACTGCCGCCCATCCCCCCGACGTATGCCGCCAACTCGGCGATCGTCGGGTAGGCGTAGAGGTCGGTCACCTCCACCGGATAGGCCTGGTTGAGAACCGACGTCAGGCTGATCGCGTGCAGGGAGTCGCCGCCCAACTCGTAGAAGCTGTCGTTGACCCCGATGCCGCGGATCGAGAAGACGCCCTCCCACATCGCGGCCATGTTGGCCTCGACATCGGTACGCGGCGCGACGAAGTCGGCGGACAGCTCAGGCCGATCGAACTTCGGCTCGCCGTGGCCTTCGCCAAGGACCGCGTCGTCGCTTCCCTCGAGAACGGCGCGCATCTCATCGATCGACTGGCTCGTGACGGCCACGTTGACCAGAGCGCTGCGCAGGAGGGGATCGATGAGCCCGATGCCGTCCTCCAGGGTCAGGCCGTCGGCCATCATCCGCGCCGCGGCCGTCCCTTGCGGGGCCTGCGCCTCGCTGCGCGCGGCCATTCCCACGTGTGCCCAACGGTCCCAGTTGACGCTGAGGGTGCGGCGCTGCGGATACCGGATCCGGGCCGCCCGGGCATAGGCGTCCTCGAAGGAGCACGCGGCGGCATACTCGCTCGAACCGGTGGGACCGAGGATGGCCAGGACCGACGAGAAGAGCATGACGAACTCGACGTCCCGGTCGGCGAAGACCTGGTCCAACACCAGCGTGCCATCCACCTTGGGCTCGAGGACCGGGGCACTCGTCCCGGGCGTAAGGAAGTGGATCATGCGGCCGCTGGCGACGCCGGCCAGGTGGAAGACACCGGTGATCGGGCCAAGTCGCACCTCGACGTCGTCGATGAGCGCCGACATCGCCGTGAGGTCGGTGAGGTCGACCGCGTGATACTCCACGGGGACCTCGTGTCGACGCAACGCGACCATCGTGGCGATCCGGGCCGCGACCTCAGTGCCGTGGGTTGCCACGCTCACCGTCGGCCACTCGGTCTCATTGGGCAGCGCGGTGCGCCCGGTGAGGACGACGCTCGCGTGGTGAGTGCTCAGAAGGTGCTCGGCGAGCGCCTCGCCGATGCCCCCCAACCCTCCGGTGAGCAGATAGACCCCGGATCGCAGGGCGCACCCCCCAGAGCCGTCGGCGATCTCCACCGAACGGTGCCGGCGGGTGAGCCGAGCGTCTCCGCGATAGGCGATCGGCGAGGGCTCGGACCCACCGATGGCCTCAGCGAGGATGCGCGCCGCCAACGTCGCGGCCTCCGCGTCGAGGTCGGTGTCGACGTGCCGGATGGCAAGCTTCGGGTATTCGTGGGCGGCCACGATGGCCGCCCCGGCGACCAACGCGCTGGGTGATGGCTGGCCATCGAACCCGAACGCTCCCGAGGTGACGATCGTCAGGGCCGACGTCTGCCCGCCGAGCAGCCCGGAAACGGCCCGCATCATCGCCACCAGCGTGTCGAACGGACGGTTGCGTAGGTCGCCGTCGGGTGCGTCGAGGCTCCACAGATAGACGACGTGGGTCGGCACGGCCTCGGTCCGCTTGAGGTCCTCCACGAGGAGGTCGAGGTCCTGCGGTCGATCGGGGTCGAGGGTGTAGCGGTCGTCCCCGCCCACATACTCTCCGCGGTCGTTGGCCGTCACCTCCACCACTCGGGCACCGGCGTCGTTGAGGTATGCCGTGACGCGATCGCCTGTGGGACCGGCGTCACGCAGGACCAGCCAGCTCCCCGCGAGCAGTTCCGGCGTTGGTGCCACCAGGGCGTCTGCGAGCGCCCAATCCGTGGTCGACGTGACCGGCCGGGCCGCTTGAGCACGCCCCGTCTGTTGCCAGAGGGACGCTGCCCCGGTGGGGGTCGGCTGATCGCTGTGTTCCGCCCAGAACCGGGTCGGCAACAACGGCGAGCCCGGCAGGGCAAGCCGCTTGCGGGGACTGCCCGAGTAGAAGGTTCGCCAGTCCGTGTCGATACCGGTCCGGTAGAGCTCGGCGACGCGTTCGAGGGTTGCTCGATCGGTGCGTCCGGACTGTCGATAGCGGTCCACGGCGGCGGACATCTCGGCGAAGGCCTCGTTGCGACCCTCAGTCCTGGGCTCGGCGCCCAGGTCCGCCCCGGCGGCCACCTGGGCACGCAGGTCGGTGAGCCCAGCCACGAGGTCTTCAACGGTGGCGACCGTCAAGGCAACTCGCCACTTGCTGTGGCGCCGTCCGGTGTTCGCGGTGTAGCACAGGTCAGCTAGCGAGCTGTCCGGATGGGCCTGCAGGTGCTCGAGATAGGCGTCCAGCAGGGCCGGCCACAGGGTCCGAGCATGCGTCGAGAGGGTCAACACCTCAAGCCCGTCGCCGACTGACGGGGAGGTCTGCGGCGGCGGCGACGCGAGGACGGCGTGGCTGTTCGTGCCGCTGAAGCCGAAGGAGCTCACCCCGGCGAGCCGAGCCGTGTCCTTCGGCCATGGGAGGGGGCTGTCGACCATGAACATCGGTGAGTTCGCGAAGCCGATCTCGGGGTTCGGCTCCTCGAAGTTGACACTCGGCGGCAGGGTTCCGTGCTCCATCGCCATGACGACTTTGAAGAGGCCGGCCATCCCGGATGCCGCGACCGCGTGGCCGATGTTGGGCTTCGCCGTGCCGAGGCCGCAGAACTGGCGTTTGGTCGTGAAACGTTCGAAGGCGTTCGTCAGGGCGCGCATCTCGATCCGATCACCGACCGTGGTTCCGGTGCCGTGGGCCTCGAGATAGGACAACTGCCCAGGGTCGATGTCGGCGTCCTTCCAAGCTTGGACGATGACCCGCTCCTGGGCTTCCGAGGACGGCGCGGTGACGCCGTTCGTGGCCCCGTCGTTGTTGAGGGCGACCGCCTTGACCACCGCGTAGACGTGATCCCCGTCGGAGATGGCGTCATCCAGGCGCTTGAGCACCATGGCGGCCACCCCCTCGCCCCAGTTCGTGCCGCTGGCTCGGCGATCGAAGGTCCGCACGGCACCGCCGCCGGACTCGACGCTCTGGAAGTTGGTCCCCCCTCGGGTATAGATGCTGACGTTGACGCCGCCGGCGACCGCCATGTCGCACTCACCGGCATACAGTCCCTCGCAAGCGGCGTGCAGCGCGACGAGCGACGAGGAGCACGCCGTGTCGAAGACGACCGCCGGCCCGGAGAGGTCGAAGAGGTAGGAGGGTCGCCCCGCCATGAGGCCTGGCATGGCACCCGTCTGGGCCAGCATCCCCGGCTCCTTGACGAGTGCCTTGTAGGGAAACTCGGTGTCGTTGAGATGGTCGACGCCGACATAGACCCCGGTCTTGGTGCCGGTGAGGGCCGCCCCTCCGTAGCCGGCGTCCTCGAAGGCGCGGTAGAGCACCTGAAGGAAGAGCCGCTGCTTCGGGTCGATGACGAGGGCTTCCTTGGGCGAGATGCGGAAGAACGACGCGTCGAACTCAGCGATCTGGGGGCAGGTACCCCATCGCGGAGTAGTGGGCGTGCTCGTCCGACCGGGTGATCCCGAGCGAGTCCTCGACGTCGTTGGCGCGGGCGCGGGGCATGGTCCGGATGCTCGTCCGTCCTTGGACGAGGTTGGCCCAGAACTGCTCCTTGGTCGTGGCCTGGGAGAAGGCGCACTCGAGACCGACGATGGCGATGTCGGTGCGACGCCGCTTGGCATTCACCTGCTTGAGGATCGCCGCCCCCATGCCGCGGTCGATGACGCCGTCCCGGGCGGCTTGCAGGAGGAAGGCGTTGATGTCCTTGGTCGAGATCGTCACAGCTGATGCACCTGTCCATCGCGGGCCGAAGCGGATCGATCGGGGCTGGAGGGTCGAGCCAGACCGCGCATGAGGATCGAGCACAGCGGGGCGACGTCGTCGAACCAGTAGAAGTGGCCACCGGGAAGCTGATGGACATCGAAGGGTCCGTCGGTGAACTCACCCCACCGCCGAAGCTGCTCAGCCGAGACGACGGGGTCCCGAGTGCCGGCCACTGCGGTCACCGGGCAGTGCAGGAGTTCGGCGGGAGCGGCGTACTCGTAGGTCTCGGCCACCTTGTAGTCGGACTTGAGGATCGGGGTGAACAACTCGACGAGCTCGGGGGTGTCCAACACCTGTTGGGAGGTGCCGCCGAAGCCACGGATCATCGAGAGGAAGACCGAATCCGGTGCCTGGTGCCACGACGTCTTGGACGGAACGTCAGGCGTATGCCGTCCGGAGAAGAACACGTGAACCGGCTCGATGCCTTCGTGCTCCTGCAGGGAATGCAGCACTTCGAAGGCCAGCAGGGTGCCCACGCTGTGGCAGAACACGGCGAACGGTCCGGCCGCCATCTGGTCGGTCAGCCGGGGCAGCAGATCATCGACATGACCCGACACCGAGTCGATGAGAGGCTCCTTCATCCGGCTCCCGTGTCCGGCCATCTCGACGGGGACGACATCGATCCGCGGGGGCAGATACCGCCGGAACCGGTGGTAGACGGCCGCCGTGGCGCCGGCGAAGGGGAAGCAGAACAACTTCAGGCGATCAGTCATCGGGCCGACCTCACTCCACTCGTTCCAGCAGCTGCTGAGCCTCATCCATGCTGAGCTCGCCGCGATCGAGCCCGTCCATGATCTCTTCGACGGTGAGCACCCGCTCGGCGGTCGGCGCTGCCTCCGGCAGTGGCGGCGCCTGCCGGCCGTCGAGGTAGCCGGCCAACTGGCGCACCGTCGGGTTCGCATAGACGTCCGAGATGTCCAGCACGGTCTGCTGGTGTTCGTTGAGCGCGTTGACGAACTGCGAGATGACCAACGAGTCACCCCCGGAGTCACTGAACGGCTCGTGGACACTCACTTCGTCGAGGGCCTGCAGGGTGCCCCAGATGTTCGCGACGGCAACCTCGGTGTCGGTCAACGGTTCGGAGCTGAGGACGACCACCTCGCGACGGCGAGGGCGTTCCTGCTTTCGCGGCTGGCCCATGCGCAGCTTGGCCCGCAAGGCGTCAGACAGCGGCAGGCCGATGGCTCCTCCGGCCTCACGGATCCGGCCGTGGTCCAAACCGCCCACGAGCAGGACGGCAACGTCACGATCGAGAACGCCCACCGCGGCCTCGGCCCCGGCGGCGTCGGTCAGGCTATGGAAGACGCCGCGCACCTGATCCGCGTCGTATGCCGTCGCCATGCCGCTTTCGCTCCACACCGACCAGGCAATCGCTGTGGACTTCTGCCCACGAGCCCGACGCATCGACGCCGTCGCGTTGAGATAGGCGTTGGCGGCGGCATACGCCCCCTGGCCGGCGGGACCGAAGACGGAGATGAGGGACGAGGAGAGCAGGAAGAAGGCGAGGTCGTCCTCCCGGGTGACCTCCTCCAGCACCCACGTGCCCGCAACCTTGGGACGCAGCACCCGATCGAACTCTTCGAGCGAGGTGTTGACGACGTAGGAGCCGGCGGGCAGCCCGGCGCCGTGAACCACGCCGTTGATCGCCCCGAACCGGTCCCGAAGTTGCGCGCACACCTGCCTCATCCCGTCGAGGTCAGCCACGTCACCCGCGACCGGGTGGACGTCGATCCCTCGCTCGCGCATCTCGCGCAACCGGGCAACGCGGGCCGCCACTGCCAGGGGGCCGGCGTTGGCCGCCGCGTCCCACTCGGCGGGGTCGTCCGGGATCGGGGTCCGGCTGAGGACGGCGAACCTGGGGTGACGCTCCTCCGTCGTGAGGCCCTCGATGATCGCTGCGGCGATCCCGTCGAGCCCGCCCGTGATGAGGTAGACGCCAGTGTCCCGGATCTCCACCGGCTCGGCCGGGAAGGTCTCCAGTTGCGCCTCCTCGACGACCGCGGCATACCGATGAGCGCCTCGCCAGACCACGAGGGCGCCGTCCTGCAGCGCTGCGATCTCATCGACGAGAGATGGCACGACCTCGGCTTGCGTATCCAGGCACCCCACCGTGAGTCGCGCGTGCTCGGCGGACAACACCTTGGCGAGCGCACCCACGCAGGCGCCGACGGGGTTCTGCACGTCGGCGTTCCCACCGACCGGCGAGACCGCGTCGACGAGCACGAGCAGCGGCAACTGACCGGCCGACTCGCGTCGGGCGAGCGCCTGCGCCAGGCGGACCAGGCTGTGCGTTCCGGCGTCGACCTGGCTGGTGAGATCCTGCGCCGACCGGGGTGACCGTCGGCCGAAAGCGCCGGCGTGGACGACGGCGCCCAACCGGTCATCGCCGAGTGCCGTGAACACCAGGTCGAGGTCGGCATCGGTGGCCGCGACGACGACCTTCGCGCCGACGGCCTCTAACTGGCGGCTGGCCTCCGCGATGACCAGCCCCTGGTCGGGTTGGTCGGCCACGAGCAAGACGGTGGAGGCGGCCAGCGAGTGGGCGCTGCCGCCGACAGCGGTCGGAGGCAGCGGGGTCTCCTTGAACCCGACGCGGTGATAGACGCTGTTGACGAACAGTTCGTGGTTGACCCGTTTGAGGGAGTACTTCTCGAGGGTGAGGATCACCCGGCCCGCCGCATCGACGAGGGTGACGTCGATCGACGCAGCACCCATGTCGTTCTTGATGGGGTTGCGGATCACCTGGACGCTGACGAACGACTGAGGCAACGGGGCGTAGATCTTGATGCTCTTGCAGGCGAACGGCAGGAACATCGTGTGGGTGACGTTCTGGATGAGGAACTCCGACCCGATGTTGATGGCGTTGTCCAACAGCGCGGGGTGCAGGAAGTACTCGTCGAGATCGGCGAGGAAATCCTCGGCCATGACCAGGTCGGTGAAGATCTCCTGCCGGGAGTTGTAGACGATCTCCGTGACGTTGCGCCACCGTGGCCCGAACCGGAAGCCGCCGTATTCCTTGGAGAGGTCGAACGGCAGCACCTCGTCGCACCGAGCGCGCGTGATCGCCGGGTCCAGGACGGTCGGTGGCCGGGTTGCAGCCAGAGGTATGCCGCGTCCGGTCGCGTGAGTGACCCAGCCAAGGTCGGGGTCCTCACTGAGGATCTCGATCTCGAAGGCACCCTCGACGGTGCGCACCGTGATCTGCACGTCCAGCGGCTCGTCCGGACGCACTGTCGCCGAGGCATGGAAGACCACGTCCGCCAGCTCAAGCTGGGGCTGCCCGCACGTCTGCGCGCAGGCGGCATGCATCATCTCGAGGAAGGCCGTTCCGGGAATGACGTTGTGGCCGTTGATGACGTGTTCGGTGAGGATCCACTGCTTCCCGACCTCGAACCGCGTGCCGTAGATGTCCTCTGAGCGAGATCGGGCGAGCAGCTTTTCGACGAGTGGGTGCAGCGCGTCGGGCTCGACCAGCGTGGGTGACTCCGGCTCCGGCTCGATCCAGAAGTGCTTGCGCTGGAAGGGGTAGGTGGGGAGCGGCACGCGCCCCAGCCCCGGTGTCGAGAACGTGGCCGCCCAGTCGACAGAGGCACCGCCGACGAAGAGGTCGCACAGGTCCGAGCGCGCCTCGGCTCCGAGCGGATCACCCGTGAGCAGCGCGGCGGCCTGCGCCGTGAGGGCGCGCTGTTGGGTGCCGGTGAGGTCGTGCGCGTCCTGCGCGATCATGTTGGCCGAGATCACCCGGTGCCGGCCGACATGGACGCCCGCCAGGTGGCGGTCAGGACTGGACAACTCCGCCAGCCGGGCCAGGAGTTCGGCACGGCCGGCGAACTCGAAGGCCAGCCGGTGCTCGAACTGCATCCGGCCGACAGCGAGGGTGAAGCAGACGTCGGCCGGGCTCAGCTGCGGGTGGTCGACAAGATGGTCGTGCACGGCGCGCACATAGTGCCACAAGGCTGCTTCGGTGCGCGCCGAGAGTGCGAACACGAGGCGGTCGGGATCGGGGGCCGGGGCGGGATCGGCCGGGACCTCGCGGGCGGGCGCCTCCTCGAGGACCACATGGGCGTTCGTCCGCCCGAACCCGAACGAGCTCACTGCGGCCAGCAGCCGGGGACCGTTCGGGGTCCACGGTTGCAGGACATCGCTGACGTACAACGGTGATTCGTGGAAGGCGATGTAGGGGTTGGGCTCCTCGAAGTTGATGTTGGGCGGGAGCTTCCGGGCCCGCATGGCGAGGAGCACCTTGAGCAGTGAGGACATCGAGGCTGCGCTCACGCCGTGCCCCAGATTGGGCTTGACCGAGCCCAGGGCGCAGAACTGCTTGCGCGAGGTATGCCGTGCGAAGGCGGTCGTCAGACCGTCGACCTCGATGGGGTCACCGAGCACGGTTCCGTGGCGTGCCTCGACGTAGGACAGGTGCTCGGGATCGATGCCGGCGTCCCGCCACGCGCGCAGGATCACGTCGGCCTGGGTCGAGGCCTTGGGGGCGGTGATGCCGTTGCTGCGGCCGTCGTTGTTGACGGCGCTACCGCGGATGATCGCGTAGATGTGGTCGTTGTCAGCGATCGCTCGATCGGCGGCCTTGAGGACGACCCAGGCCCAGTCCCTCGCCCCACACCGTTCCCTGCGAGTTCCGATCGAAGGATGCGAGGACACCGGAGGTCGACTCGACCCCGTCGAAGGAGGCGTCGGTGTCGCTGAGTAGGTGCAGTCCACCGGCGATAGCCAGATCGCTCTCGCCCGCCCGGATCGACAGACAGGCCTGGTGGACCGCGACCAGACCGGAGGAACAGGCCGTGTCCAGCACCATGTTCGGTCCGCGCAGGTCCAGGACGAAGGCGATCCGGCTGGCCATGACCGAGGACATCGAGCGGTCATGTCCAGCAGGGAGTGAGCGGCGTCGTGGGCGACGTAGTCCATCGGATAGGAGTGGTCCACGCCGACGAAGACCCCGACGTTGCTGCCCTCGACGCTCGGCCCGCAGTAGCCCGCATCCTCCAGGCAGGTCCAGGCTGCCTCCAGGAAGATGCGCTGTTCGGGGTGCATGCTCAAGGCTTCCTTGGGCGAGATCCGGAAGAAGGCCGCATCGAAATCACCGATGTGTTCCAGCCAGCCGGCCTTGAGCTTCATCGCATGACCGGTGTCACGAGCCCGGTCCTCGGGGAAGGTGCCGATGACGCCGACCTTGTTGATGATGTTGCGCCAGTACTCGTCGTAGTCATCGGCGCGAGGGAAGCGACACGACATCCCCACGATCGCGATGTCCTTGCTCGGGTCGACCCCGTTGAGCTTGCGCAACAAGGAGACTGCCGAGTCCCCGTCGAAGCTGCCCTCCTGGACCCGCTCCAGGATGTACCGGTTGACCGCCTCAAGCTCGCTCATCGGGACGCTCACTCCTCCCCAATCATGATTCGTACGGCGTCGTCGATGGACGTCCGCCCGGCTTTGACCTGGCTGATGAGGTCGCTGATCTCGACCGTGGAGTCGCCGGCGCCGGCCTCGGGGGCGCCCGGCTCCGGGTGGGCCGTTCGGGGCTCAGCCTGCGCGAGGGACTTCTTGTCGATCTGTGCCGCCATCTGCTCGACCGTCGGGAATGAATAGACGTCGGCGACTTCCACCAGCCCCGGGAAGGCCCGATTGATCGCCTTGTAAAGCTGGATGGCGAGGAACGACTGGCCGCCGAGGTCGCTGAACGTGTCGAAGAGATCCAGCGTCGGAACCTGCAGGACGTCGGCCCAGATGACCAACAGTTGGCGTTCGGTCGGGGTGTATTCCTCGTGCATCACCAACGCCGAGCCACCACCGGAGCTGCCGGCAGCGGTACTCGTGGCGGCCCGGAGCCGCTCGTCGACGGCCCGCTGCAGCGCGGGATTGAGCCGGAAACGCACCCGGTCCAGCCGGCGGCCCAGCTCCTGCAGGTCCAGACGGCCTGGGAGCAGCGGCGTCAGCCAGGAGCCGAACAGGTCGTCCAGGCACCGCATCGCCTCCGCCGTCGTGAGCGGGACGACCGTGTTCGCCTGGCTGGTCACCCCGAATCGCACCGCCATGCCCACCTCCGCCCAGGCCGGCCAGTTGATCGACATGACTCGCGTCCGGCTGGCGCGGCGTGTGGAGATCGCGTCGAGGTAGGCGTTGGCCGCCATGTAGTCCGTCTGGCCCACGTCTCCGAAGAGGGCGAGGACGGACGAGAACAGGACGAGCACATCGAGGTCATCGGATCGCGTGAGGTCATCGATGACGCCGAAGCCACCGATCTTCGGTCGCAACGTGGCCGCGAAGGCCGCCTCGCTCTTGCTGATGGCCAGACCCTCGCCGGCCAGGCCAGCACAGTGGAAGACTCCGCGAACGACGCCGAGATCGCGGCGAACCTCGTCGAGGATCTCGGCCATCCGAGCCCGGTCGGCGACGTCACCGGCATACATCTGCGCGCGTGACCCCGACGCGGCGATAGCGGCGAGGTACTCCCGGATCTTGAGCCCGTGCGGTGACTCGGGGCGGGCCGCGTCGGTCCAGTCGGTGCGCCCGATGAGCACGATCGTCACCTGCTCGCGGGCTGCCAACCAGCGGGCGACCTCGAGCCCGAGGTCGCCGGTCCCTCCGGTGATCACGTAGACGCCGTCGCGGTGGACCACCGGCTGGTCCTCACCTGCCGTCGGGAGGGCGTCCTCAAGTTGCTGCTCGTACCACGAGCCGTCCCACCAGGTCCGGTCGTATCGGTAGCTGCCCACCGTCAACTGCTCAGCCACCCGCACTGCGGCCCCGCGCGGATCGTCGGCCGGATCGACGTCGAGGACGAGGACGTCGAGGTCAGGGTCCTCGTGCGCCAACCCGGCGAGCATCGCTGCGAGCGCGCGATGGGTCGGCCGGGCGATGTCGTCGCCGACGCCATAGACATGGTCGGCGACCGCGCAGAACCGAAGCGCCCCTGACGTGGTGCGCGCCGAGATCGCCTTGAGCACCGTGAAGTGCCCGAGCAACGTCGTCTCGGGGTCGTCGTCGCGCCCCCAGGATGCCGCGTCGACGACATGGGTCGGGCCGTGTGTCAACGCTGCGCCGATGGCTGGGCCCACCTCGGTCCAGAGCGGCCGGCCGGCCTCCCCCGACGCCGGCGTGATGACGCAGAGGCCGGGGTCGAGGACGGCGAGTTCGTCGGCCAGGGCGAGCGCCGCCGGAGTGCCGCTGCTGAGCAACACGATGTGCCCGACAGGTTTGGCCTGCGCATCGGGAGTGGCGTGGGTCGGCACCGGGGCGAGCCGGTAGTATGGGGGACGCCTCCGGAGCGGCGGATCGCCGCCGCTGATCGATCATCGACCCGCTTGATCGAATAGTCCCTGACCCGGGCGAAGACCTGGCCATCGGGAGCAACGAGGTCCACGTCGAAGGTGATCGTCTCCAAGTCACCGTCCTCCGGTCCGGGTCGGACGGAGATGATGCTGTGGAACGACGGCGGCATCGGGGCCAGGCACTGGATCTCACGATAGAAGTAGGGGAGGTAGAGGCCCTCGCCGACCTTCTGGCTGATGGCGTTGACCGCGTTGTCGAACATCGCCACGTGGAACACGGCACCGACGAGATCCGCCCGCATCGGCTCGGCGAGGTCGAGGCGCACGATCGCGGTGCGATCCGCAGCCGCGACGATCTGCTCGTTGGCCCACCGCGCTCCCAACGCGATGACGGACTCGCGCGGTTCGAGGTCGAAGCACGGCGCCCCCGCGCCGTCGAGTCCTGCTCGGAGGCCGTCAAGGTCGCGGCTCTCGGTGGGTCCGGCCCCGGGGCTGACCGTGCATTCGGCATGCCGATGCCACCTGCCGTCGGCGAAGCTGGTGAAGAGCAGGTCCAGCCCGAGCGTCGTGCGAGTCGCTGCGATCTGGATCGAGCAGCTCGAATCTGCTTCTACGACAAAGGGTTCGGCGTAGGCCATGTCGCGAAGCGTCACGGGACCCGGCCAATACTCCCGGGCGACCTCCAGGGCCAGCTCGACGTAGGTGGTCCCGGGAACGATGTGTTGGCCGAGGATGACATGGTCGGTGAGGATCCAGTCGTGCGCGCTGGACAGCCCAGCGGTGAAGTAGTCGATGTCCGGGGAGCTGAGCGCGCGGGCACCCAGCAGCGCCCCCAGTCGCGGCGCCGCGGCCGGCTCCTCGAGGGGTGCGCCCGAGTCGGGTTCCATCGCCTCGCCGCGGTACCACCACGGAGCCGGGTCGAAGGGATACACCGGCAGGGCCGCCGTGCGAACGGGTATGCCGTCAAACAGGCGACTCCACGGGACGTCCGCTCCGGCGACATAGAGCTCGCAGACGGCGTCCAACCCGTCACCCGACGGCGCAGCCAACGCCGCCGTGACCGCCAGGTCCGCGCGAGCGGACAGTTGCCGGCGGGTGGTCTCGGTGAGCTCGCCCGACGAGATCACCTGCTTGCGCTCGGAGACGACCCGGCACTCCCCCCGCCACACGCCTGCGGGCACAGGCCCACCCTCGGGCACCTCGTCGGCGAGGGCGCGAAGGGCGGCGACCAGTTCGGTAATGGTGGCGGCGCGGATGGCGACGCGATGCTCGTAGTGACCCCGCCCAACGGTGGAGGTGAAGCTCAGCGCCGACAACGCCGGCGCCACGGCCGTGGCCAACCGGGTGGCCGTCGCGTGGATGAGACGGCGGAGCAGGTCCGGCGTCTTCGCCGAGACGGTGAAGATGTATGCCGCGCGCCCGTCCTCGACGGCCGCCTGCGCCGGGGGTTGTTCGAGGACGACGTGGGCGTTGGTGCCACTGAACCCGAACGAGTTGACCCCCGCCCGTCGGACGCCGCCGGGGTCTGGGGTCCACGCTGTGGTCCGGTCGCAGACGTAGGCCGGCGAGCCGACGAAGTCGATGAACGCATTGGGGTCATCGATATTGACGCTCGGGACAAACTCGCCATGCTCGATCATGAGGATGACCTTGAGCAGTGAGGCCATGCCCGATGCTCCAACGAGGTGGCCGATGTTGGGCTTCACCGAGCCCAGCCCGCAGAACTGCCGATCCGGCGTATGCCGCCGGAAGGCGTTGGTGAGCGCCCGCACCTCGATGGGGTCGCCGAGCACCGTCCCCGTTCCGTGGGCCTCGACATAAGTGATCGATCGCGGATCGACCTGGGCGTCCTGCCAGGCGCTCAACAGAAGTTGCTCCTGGGCATCCGCGTTGGGAGCAGTGATCCCGTTGGACGCCCCGTCGTTGTTGACCGCACTCCCCGGATCACGGCGTGGACCAGGTCGCCGTCGCGGATCGCGGCGTCGAGCGGTTTCAACACGACGACCCCGATGCCCTCACCCCAGGTCGTGCCCTTGGCCCGGCGGTCGAAGGTGCGAACGGTGTCGTCGAAAAACTCGATCGATTCCAACTCGCGTTGTTCCGACGAGAACGTCGTCGCCTCGTAATAGAAGCTGCTCAGCCCCCCGGCGATCGCCAACTCACACTCCTGCTGGCGCAGTGCTCGGCAGGCCTGATGCACCGACACGAGGCCGGAGGAACACGCCGTGTCGATGACCATGCTCGGACCTCGGAGGTCGAACAGGTAGGCCAATCGGCTGGCGAGAATGCCAGGCCAGGTTCCGGTGACGGCGAGCGGGTCCTTCGCCGCAAGACGCTTGTACTTCAGCTCTTCGACGTGGTCGATGCCGACGAACGTCCCGACCTGGCGGCCGTGGACGCGTCGGCCGCCGTAGCCTGCGTCTTCCAGCGCGGCATACGCCACCTCCAAGAAGACCCGCTGGTTGGGGTCCATCGCGGCGGCCTCGCGTGGCCCCACGCCGAAGAAGGCGGCGTCGAACTGGTCGACCTGGTCGAGGTATCCGCGCCGCGCGAAGTCGATGCGCAGCGACCCGTCCGGGTTGATCCGGCCCTCGCGCCGCAGGTCGTCCTGGTGGAAGCGACGGATGAAGTCCAGGGCGTTGGGCTTGCGCGAGTCGGGCAGGTCACGGATCGACGCGCGCCCCGCACGGAGGTTGTCCCAGTAGGCCGTCAGGTCGGGTGCCTCGGGGAAGCGGCCCGCCATCCCGATGACGGCGATGTCGTGCGGGCCGGCAGCGGTGGACAACTCTCGGAGGTACTGCTTGGCGTCGGCGACGCTGAGCCGGCGCTCCGCGACCTGGGTGTAGAGGTACTCCTTGAGGGCCATGTCAGTAGAGCCTCTCCGCGTCCTGCACCGACAGGTCACCGCTGGCCAACCCGGCCAGGATCCGGTCGAGCTCGTCGTCAGCCGGGTCGTTTCCGGAGACCGTCGTGGCCGCCCCCACCGGCTGGCCGTGCCGGTCGAGGTAGTCGGCCATCAGGTGGATCGTGGGATAGGTGAACACCGAGGTGATGTCGACGAGATCGCCGAAGTCGGCCCGCAGTGCGTCGAGAAGCCGCACAGCAAGGATCGAATCACCGCCAGCTTCAGTGAAATTGGCGTGCACGTCGATCACGGGATTCCCGAGGACCGCCCGCCAGGCGGCGGCGACGCTGGTCTCGGTGGTCGTGTAGACGCCGTTCCCATTGGCGGCGGAGGGGGCGGTGACCCTCACCTCAGCCAACGGCTGCTCACGTCGCTCGTCGTCGTCGAAGATCATCGAGGTCCGAGACGATTGCTCCAGCACCCGACGGTTGGGCCGGCCGACGACCACATGGGGCCGCGGATGGCGCAGGACGGCGTCGAAACACTGCAGCGCTTCGGCGTTGGCCAGCGAGTAGAGGTTGTTGCGCGACTCGTCCAGGCCCATCCGGACCGCCATCCCCTGCTCGGCCCAGGCCGCCCAGTTCACCGTCATCGACAGGCCTGGGCCGGTGCGGCTCGCTGGGTATTGGTCGAGGTAGGTGTTGGCCGTGACATAACCGGCCTGACCGATGCCGCCCATAAGTGAGCTGATCGAGGAGAACATCAGGAAGAAGTCGAGTGGCTGGGCCCGAGTCGCGTGGTCGATGACCCATGTCCCGTGGACCTTGGGTCGCAAGAGGTCGACGAAGGCCTCTTCCTCCACCCGCATGATCAACCGATCACCCAACACGCCGGCCAGATGCAGCACACCACGCAGCGGACCGCGCGCCGCCACGGAGGCGGTGATCGCGTCGTCCACGGCCCGAGGGTCGGTGATGTCGCACTGCACGTAGTCGAGGGTCGACCCGTGCGCCTCGATGACGGCGCGATGCTCCGGCCAGCCGGCACACTCCTGTTCCGGCAATCGGTCCAACACCGTGACATGACACGGGGACGTGCTCGCGAGGTGTTCGGTGACCACGCGCGCCAGGTCACCGGCGCCGCCGGTCAGCAGGTAGTGCCCTCCTTGACGAATGGACAGGGCCGATTGGTCGGGGGTGTCGAGGACCACCGGCCGGGCCCGCTGGATCTGTGGGCGACCGGCCGACAGTCGCACCTGGTCGGGTCGGCCGTCGGCAAGGACCTCGGCCACGATGACCTCGTCCGGGGTGGTGTCGTCGACGTCGATGACCCGGCACCGAACCCGACCAAACTCGGCGTTCACCACCTTGCTCAGCCCCCAGGTGAGCGACGCCTCCGGACGGACGGGTTGGTCGAACGCGTTCGCTGTCAACACCGTGATGGCGGCCACCGGGGCCGACTCACGACCGACCAACTGGACGAGCCGCACCAGAGCCTGCGGTCCGTCGCTCACTGCGGCGGTGAGCTCGGTCAGGCCCGTGGTCAAGCCAGTGGACACGCCCGTCGTCAGGCCTGGATGCAGGCCGGCGCCCACGACCAGGTGGACCGGTCCGGGACGACTGTCCAATAACCGCTCCACCTGATCGGCGAATGAGGCCGCGGGGCCAGACAGGGTGACCACTCTGTCGTGGCGCGCGCGGAAGGCCGCGCCCAGCGTCTCGGCTCCGTCGGGCAGCAGCAGCACCAGCAGGCTCTCGCCGCTCGATGCCCCGGCGCCGGGCGTCTCGATGGGCGCCCAGTAGACCTCTCGGACGTAGTCGTCAATCTGGCGCAGCGGTGCGAGATGACGGGCGTGATGCTGCAGGAGGCAGTAGTCGGTGGCGGTCAGCGCGACCCGGCCGGCCGCGTCGGTCAGAACGATGTCAAGCAGCAGGGAGCGATCCAGCCCATCGCTGGGACGGCGGGTCAGTCGGGCCACGCAGGTGCGGTCGAGGGGGCGATGGACGAGGAGGCGATCCACCGAGAACGGGAGGTAGGTGCCGGAGCCGATATGGGTGTTGAGCGCGTTGAGAGCCCGATCGAGCAACGGTGGGTAGAGGTGGAACCCCGCGAAAGCGGCTGCGTCCGAGTCGGGCACGTGGAATCGACCCCAGGACGTCATCGCGTCCTGCTCGCGCAACTCCCGACTGATCCGGGTCCAGTGCCCGCCGATGGAGACGGCCACGGGTCGCTCCTCATCGGGGCCGACCAGCCGCAATGCGGTATCCGGCGGCACGGCGATGTCGGCCGCGACGGCGTCCTCCGGGTATCGCACCGCCCCGATGACATGGGTGTCCCATGGGCCGCCGTCGATACTCCCCAGGACCCGGAAGGCTTCCCCCGAGTGATCCCGGGTCAACGCCACCATCAGCGCCGCCGAGCTGCCCAACGGGACCGTCACGGGCCGCAGGAAGAAGACCCGCTCAAGGACGATCGGGCCGGCCGATCCCCGACCGCGGGTGCGCACCGCGGTCACCACGGCGTCGACGATCGCGGCGCCGGGTAGCACGCAATCGGAGTCGACCCGGTGCTCGGCCAACACCCAGTCGGTGGACAGGTCCAGGGCGATCCGGAAGAAGGTCTCGTCGCCGGTATCGACAAGACGTTCCAGGCGCACACCTTCCGGCGGCTGGTCGATCTCCGCCGCCCAGCAGGGGATGCGCCGGAGCGGATGATGCGGAAGGCGGGATCGTCCCTCCCCTGGTTCGCGCACGAGCGCCAGCGCACTGTCGTCGCCGGCAACGAACCGCCTCGCCACGTCCGTCAGCACGGCACGGCGGGCAGCACCGTCGCGCGGAACCGATTCGGGCAGGTCGCCACCGGACGGAACCTCGCGGGCGCGAACGGAATTGGCCAGAACGGACGGTTCGGCGTCGTCGGCCAGCCACCGCTGGAGCGCGTCGACCAACTGCGCCGACGAGTCGGCGACGCAGGCCAGTCGCATCGGGAAGGCGGGGCGCCCATCGGCCGCCGTGCGGCATACCGCGGCGAGGTCGTCGTCGATCCCCTGTGACGCGGTGAGCGCGACGATGTAGTCCCCCACCAGTGCCGAACGCTGCGCCGAGGTCTTGGCCGAGATCGCCAGCAGGTGAGGTCCGGGGGACCGGTGGTGACGGTCGGGGGTAGTGCTCGAGGAGGACGTGACAGTTCGTTCCGGCGAGGCCGAAGGAGTCACCCACACAGCGGGCGCTCGACCTCCGCCGGCATGGGGTGCAGGACGTCGGCCACATAGAGCCCCGAGTCGACGAAGTCGATGTGTCGGTTGGGAGTCTCGAAATGGATCGTCGGGGGGATCGTCCGGTGACCAAGCATCGCGACGACCTTGACGAGGGACGCGAGGCCGGCAAGGTGGTCCAGGTGTCCCAGGGACGGCTTCACCGAGCCGACCGCGCAGAAACCCCGACGAGAGGTATGCCGTCGCAGCGCGGCACTCATCGCGCTCACCTCGATCGGGTCCCCCAGTGTGGTTCCCGTGCCGTGGGCTTCCAGGTAGACCAGGTCCTCCACATCGATCCCGGCTGCCTCCCAGCAACCCGAGAGCAGTTCCTCCTGGGCACGGGGGTTGGGAGCGGTGATTCCGACCGTGCGCCCGTCCTGGTTGACGGCGCTCGCGCGGATCACCGCCAGGATGCGATCCCCGTCGGCGAGAGCGTCGTCCAGTCGCTTGAGGACCACGGCCGCCGCACCCTCACCCGAGCTGATTCCATCGGCCGCGGCGTCGAACGTCCGGGTCTGGTGGTGGGCTGAGCGGATCCCCAACTCGTCGTCGGGGCCGGGCCCGAGGGGGGCGATGCTGACCTTGACGCTCCCGACGACGGCCATCCGGATCTGCCCACTGCGCAGCGCTTCTGAGGCGATGTGGACGGCGACCAGGCTTGACGAGCAGGCCGTGTCGACGACGACGCAAGGGCCCCGGAGGTCGAGGTGATAGGCCAGCCGGCTGGCGATGACCGAACTCATGTTCCCGGCGACGGAAATCTCCGGAAACACGGTGGGGTGTTCGTCGCGAACGAAGTCCGCATAAGCAGCGGTGAGATCCGCGCTGTGACCGACATAGACGCCGGTGTCGAAGTCGCGTAGGGCCGGGCCGGTGTAGCCCGCTGACTCCAGCGCTCGATACGCCTCCTCGAGAAAGATCCGCTGGTTGGGATCCATGAGGCAGGCCTCGCGGAAGGAGATCTCGAAGAAGGCATGGTCGAACGCGGCGATGTCGTCGAGATACCCGGCCGGGTAGCTCGTCCCGAGTCCGGCGCCCGCCTTGTCGCGCGCCGCCCTCGCCCCCGCGCGCGCCCGGTCGCCCGGGAACCGACGATGGCCGTTTCGTCCGTAGCGGAGGTTGGCCCAGTACTCCTCGAGGTCTGCAGCCAGCGCGAACCGGCCGGCCGCACCAATGATGGCGATCGGCTCCGGCGTCCCGAAGCCACCGCTTCCCGACGACTCAGAGTCCGACCTGGCGCCGAACACCGGTCCGGCTGAGAAGTCCATCGCCCCGACAGTCATTCGCCCGTCCCACCCTCCTAGAGGAGACCAGCGGTCTGCAGGTCGGTCCGCAACGACCCGTAGGTGCCGGTCTCCTGAGTGATCTGCACGACTCGCGAGCGCTGCTCCTCAGGGGGTGTCCCCTTGGTGTCGAGGATCGTCTTGAGCAGCAACAGGGCGCGCATCGAGTCCTGCCGGTCGGGGAGACGCTGCTCCAGTTCCAGGAAGTCCTGCAGCGCTTTGATCTCGTTGTAGGGCTCGATCACGCCGCGTCGGTACTGCTCGTCGTCGAAGTTGTGATTGCGGGTGCAGACCGCGACGGCCAGGCAGCGACCGATGAGCGAGACCTCGTCCAGCGTCGGGACCCGGTAGTCCGCCCAGGCCTCTCGGTCCGCAGCGATGTCCATGGCGAAGCTGCGGATCAGCGGCTTCTCGCTGCGCATGAGGTTGGCGAGCACCTGCTTGGGGCCGATCTCGACCAGCGCCGAGATCCGCAGCGACTCGAGGTACGCCATCGTCTCGGTCCACCGGACCCGGCTGGAGAGCTGGGCGGTGAGGTTGCCGACGATGCTCTCCTTGCCGGCATACGGCTGGGCCGTGGTGTTGGCGATGACCGGCACCTGCAGGTCGGAGAACGTGTAGCCGGCCAGCTCCTGCGCCAGTGCCTCGGCGGCTGACTTCATGTAGGGCGAGTGGAACGGGGCGCTGACCTTGAGTCGCTCAACGAACAAGCCGTCGCTGACCAACGCATCGGTGGCCCGGTCCAGCGCGGCGAGGTGACCAGAGATCACGAGTTGCTTGCTGGAGTTGTCGTTGCTGATGACGACCACTTCGTCCGGGGAGCTGACCGCGCGGCATACCTCCTCGACGTATGCCGTGTTGCTGCCGACGACCGCCGCCATCCCCGACGGCCCGGTGGCGGCCGCCTGCATGAGTTGGCCGCGCTTGCGCACGATGCGCACCGCATCGGCGAACTGCATGGCTCCGCTGCAGACGAGGGCCGTGTACTCCCCGAGGCTGTGGCCGGCCAGGACGGCCGGGTAGATCCCGGAGTCGTCAAACAGCGCCTGGGCCATCGCGTAGCTCACGGTGAGGATCGCGGGCTGGGCGTTGTCGGTGCGCGTGAGCTCGTCGAGATCACCCGAGAAGCACAGCGACCGAAGGTCAAATCCGAGCGCGTCGTTCGCCTCGTCGAAGACCCGTGCGGCGGCCGGGTAGGCCTCGACGAGCTCCCGGCCCATCGAGACGTACTGAGTGCCCTGGCCTGCGCACACGACAGCGGTTCGCTTCATTGCCTCTCCTTTGGATCGCTGGACAACTGACGGGCCATGTGGTTGATCGAGCCCAGGACGTAAGTGGCCATCCGGGCGTCCACGCGCATTTGGTTCACCCGAAGGACGCGACCGAGAGGCGCCTGCGGGTCGGCAACCAGCACGAGATCGCAGCCGCGCAGGGCGTGCGGGATCTCGGCTGCGAAGCACCACGCTGCCGTGATCGACCGAGTGGTTCGCGGTCGTGCGGTGAAGGTGAGGTCGTCCTGGCCACGAGGGTCGCGCAGCACCGCGGCGGCCTCGGTGAGGATGGCGGTCGGGGTCAGTGCGCGGGGGTCCAGCCGCACGCACCTCGCCCCAGCGGTGTTGAAGGCCACCACCTCCACCGGCCCGGGGGGAGCCAGGGTGGTCAACGCCGAGACGAAGGCGGCGAGCCCGAACTCCGACTCCGCGATGCCCAGCGCTGCACAACGCTGGGAGACGGCCGATCCCAGCGTCGGGTCCACGGGAGACGGATGGTCGACGGCGCGAGTGCCATTGCCACTGCGCACGCGGAACTCGTTGCGCAACACCACCACCGGGAGCGGAGTGGGTGCCGCCGCCGTTGCGACTGCCGTTGCAGTCGCGCTCGCCGTCGCAGTCGCCGCTGCGCTCGCCGCGGACGTTCGTAGCTGGGTCGCGGTGAGCCCCACGGTCGGGTAGCCGAAGAGGTCGGGCAGGGTCAGCCGCCCGGGGTAGCGCCGCTCGATCGCGTTGTGCAGCCGCACGAGAAGGAGCGAATTCCCGCCGACATCAAAGAAGTTGGCATCGTCATCGAACGTCGAGCGACCCAGCAGCTCTGCCCAGGTCATTCGCACGAAGGCGGACTCGGGGTCGGTCGCCTGGGCCCCGGTGCCGAACACACCGTTGCCGTTGGGCTGGCCGTCGGGGCGCGTGGCCGAGCCGAGTGACGTCGTGAGCCACGCCTTGACGGCGTTCCGGTCGATCTTCGCGTTGGGGGTGACCGGCAACTCCGCCAGGCGCCAGAAGCCGGTGGGCACGCAGTAGCTGGGCAGGTGCTCGGCGAGGTGGCTGCGCAGCACGCCGTCGGGGATCGGCTCGGCCGACGTGTATGCCGCGTGCAGTTCCCCGGCCGCACCGGTGTGGCCCGTCGTCAGCACGCACACGGCCTCGCGGATGTCTGGATGCGCGTTCAGCGCGATCTCGATCTCCCGCAACTCGACCCGGTAGCCCCGGACCTTGACCTGCTGGTCCTCCCGACCGATGAACGCGAGCTCGTCGCGGTCGTTCCACCTGACGATGTCCCCGGTGCGGTAGATCCGTTCCCCGGGGTGGTAGCGGTCGGCGACGAACGCGCGCGTGGTGCGGTGCGGGTCGTGGACATAGCCCGTGGCCACGCCGTGGCCACCGATGCACAGCTCACCCGGCAGCCCGCGGGGGCGCAGTCGCAGGCGTCGGTCCATGACATACAACCGGGTGTTCTTGATCGCCCGGCCGATGGTGAGGTCATCGACCGACTCGATGCGCTTGACGGTGCTCCAGACGCAGGTCTCGGTGGGCCCGTAGGCGTTGAAGACCCGCGGGGGGCCGGCGAAGGAGAGCAGCCGGCGCACGCCGTCCTGGGTGATCGGCTCGCCACCGATGACGAAAGTCGAGATCCCCTGCAGGTGAGCTTCGGCGTCAGCCGCGTCCAGGAAGGCCGAGAGCCGCGAAGGGGTCAACTGGAGGGTGTTGACCCGGTGCCGCCGAAGCAACTTGGCCAACGCCGCGAGGTCCAACTGTTCGCGCTCGTCGGCAAGAACCACCACCCCGCCGAGGGCTAACGGGACCAGCACTTCAAGGACAAAGATGTCGAACGAGACGGTGGTGAGGCAACAGACCCTCAGGTCGCGGTCGAGGCCCACCGCTTCGGCGATGCCGTCGACGAAGTTCACGAGGTTGCCGTGGCTGATGTCGACGCCCTTGGGGAAGCCCGTCGATCCGGACGTGAAGATCTGATAGGCGCTGTCGGTCAGGGCAACGTCCACCGGCCCGTGGGCGACAGGCTCCTCGACGGAGTGAGTGGCCCGCACCGTGGTCACGTCGAGACTCGGGACGTCAGGCGTGACAGCGACGACCGTTCCGTCGGTGGCGATCAAGCCCACTCGACTGCGATCCAGGATGTGGGCGATCCGCGCGGGAGGAAACCCGACGTCCAGTGGCACGTAGGGCGCGCCCGAGGCCAGGACGGCGAGGAGCGTCGCCACGAGGTCGGGGGTCCGCGACATCATGACGCCGACCGGCGCCCCAGGGCGGAAGGCCGGGTGGCGACGAAGGGCCACGGCAATGGCGGCGGCCCGATCCCGCACCTGTGCGTAGCTGAACTCCTCGTCGCCGAAACACAGCGCGGGGGCGTCGGGCGTCATCTGGGCGTGTGCCGCGAACCGCTCGTGCACGAGCGCGGGCGGGAGGGGACTGAGGGCCGCGTCGATGCCGCCGGGCAGGGGCTCGGCACCCACACTCACCAACTCCACCTCGCGCAGCGCGAGGTCGGGCCGATGACAGATCTCGGCCAGGACCGTGCACAGCGCGTGCCACAGGGCCCGGACGTAGCCCTCGCTGAACAGATCGGTGCAGTATTCGAACTCCGCGTCCCAACCGCTCGATCGCGGGTGCAGATACAGCGTGAGGTCGTAACGACTGGTCGTGCCCGCCATCCGCAGCGGCTCGATGGCACACCCGGGCAAGGCCAACTCGGGTCGGTCGGGGTCCTGATGGACCACCATGACGTCGAAGACCGGATGCAGACCGGGGTTGCGCCGGAACTGTGGAGATTCGAGGACGTCGGCGGGGATCGCCCCGAGACGCCGAGCGGCCCGAGCCACGCCGGCTACCTGCATCGTCGCCTCGTGGAGACTCCCGTCCGGGTCGACGGTGCAGCGCACCGGGACCGCAGACATGAACACCCCGACGGTGTTCTCCAGGTGCGCGTCCTCCCGACCCTGTGCCGCGACCCCAAGTACCAGGTCGCTCGTCTCGGCGAAGCCGCCGAGCGCCAACGCAAAGCCGGTCAGGGTGATCTCGAAGGGGGTCACGCCCCACTCGGCGCCGCGGCGGAGCAGGTCCTCGACCAGCTCGAGTGGCAGGGTCCACCGGGTTCGTCGGCCGGTGTTGCTCTGCCGTCCGGATGCCGACGGATCGCGCGGGAGGTTCAGCCGCGGAACCTCCCGCAGGTTGGTCAGATGCTGGTGGACCCGCCCCGACGCGTCGGCGGCATCGCGGGGGTATGCCGCGCGAGCGGCATACCCTCGGTAACTCCCCACCGCGGGCGGCAGGTCGCCACCGACGTAGCCGAGCGCGAACTCCTGCTCCAGGATCACTTGGGAGGCCTCGTCACCGGCGATGTGGTGCAGGTGGAACAGCAGCACGTGATCGTCGGGGGCCAGGCGCACCACGACCACGCGCAGCGGGATCTCGCTCGAGAGGTCGAAGGGCACGGTCAGTTCATCGAGCAGCCGCAGGAGCGTGGCCTCGTCGTGCGGCGGGTTGTCGGACACGTCGAGGACCCGGACCACGTCCACCGGGGCGTCGGGAGGGCGGACCCGCGCAGTGATGCCGGCGTCCGCGAACGCGTACGTGGTTCGTAGTGCGTCGTGCCGCTGGACGAGGAGGGCGGTGACGCTCCGGATCCGGGCGACGTCCAGAGGGCCAGTCACCCGATAGGCCCACGGCATGAGGTAGGTCGTCGGCACGGTGGCGAGGGCGTCGGCCAAGAAGATGGCTCGCTCCTGTGGTGACACCTCCGATCCGATCGGCACGTCTGCGGCCGGTATCCCAGGGGCGGGTGACGCGGCGCGGATCAGGGCGACCTGGGCTGCCACGGTGGGATGTTCGAGGATGTCCGCGGCGCCGAGAGTGACCGCGAACCGCTCGCGGATCGCCCGGGCCAGGCGGGCCGCGAGCATCGAGTGCCCACCGAGGAGGAAGAAGTTGCTTCCCGCATGGACCCCCGCTGCGCCCAGCACCTCGCGCCACAGGTGCACCACACCACGCGTCACGGCGTCGGACACGGCGTCGGACACGGCGTCGGACACGGCGTCCGGCACCTGGTCGGCGGCGCGCAGCCGCTGGCGGTCCACCTTCCCGTTGGGCAGCGTGGGGAAGCCGGGCAGGACGAGATAGCGACCGGGCACCATGTGCCTCGGCAGCACCTTCACGAGCGCTGTGTCGATCTCTTCGGCGATCACCCCACCCGGGGCCGACACGGCCGCCACCAGCGTTCCGTCATCCGACTGGTGGACGACGGCGTCGCGGATCGCCGGTAGCCCCGCAGCCGCCGTTCGACGTTGGCGAGGTCGACCTTCATCCCGCGGACCTTGACCTGGGAATCGAGGCGACCCAGGCAGACCACGTCGCCGTCCGGGGTGAGATAGCCGCGATCCCCCGTTCGATACCGCACCGGTCCCGGTCCGCCGAACCCCTCGAAGGATCGGTCGGTGAGCACGGGGTCGTCGAGGTAGCCGTGTGAGGCATGGTGGGTGACGATGACGAGCTCGCCCTCCACGCCTGGCGGCTGGGGTCGGCCGTCGGCGTCGCACACCTGCACCTGGCTGCCGGGGAGCGGGCGCCCGACGGGGACGATGTGGCTCGTTGCGTCGTCGAGGGTCAGCCGCCGCCAGCAGGTGGCAAGGGTGGTCTCGGTCGGACCGTAGAGGTTGACGAGCTCGGCGGTGTCACCGAGGGCGTCCCGCGCCTGGGTGATATCGCTCCCGCGCACCGGCTCACCGGCGAGCAGCAGCAGGCGGGGCCGGTATGCCGCAGCTGGCCGCCCGCCGCGGACAAGTTCGCGCAACAGGGTTGGAACCAGGTGGACCAGGTCGATCCTGTCGTCCTCGAGCCAGGCCAGCAGGGCCGGTCCGTCAAGGATGGTCTCCGCGGACGGCGGGATGCACAAGGTCGCTCCCGAGCACAACGGAACGAAGATGTCGCGCAGGAACGGATCGAAGGTGGGGATGGTCAGCAGGCTGGTTCGTCGCCCAGGGCCGACGCCGAACTCATCGATCTCCCACCCGATGAAGTGCCCCAGGCCCCGCAGACTGCCGACGACGGCTTTGGGTGTCCCGGTCGACCCGGACGTGAAGTAGAGATAGGCCCGCTCCTGTCCACCCGGCGCGCGCGGCTCGCCTGCCGGGCTCTCCGGTCGGTGGCTATCGTCGATCGCCACGACCCGGACAGCAGCCGCGACCGGTGCCCTGGTCCCGTTCAGCGCAGCGAGCCGGACCGCTCCCGGTGCATCGGTAACAACGACCGCCGCGCCTGCGCGACGCACGACCGCGGCCAGATAGTCGTCGGGCCACTGGTCGGTTGCCGGGACAAAGGTGCTGCCGCTGGCGAAGGTGGCCAGGATCGCGACGACCAGAGGTATGCCGTGGGGCAGCAGGACGACCGTCGGCCCCCCGTCGACCCCCGCCGCGCGCAGCCGACTGGTCAGGTCGTCGACCTGCTCGGCGAGCTGGGCATAGGTCAACTCGTGACCGTTGTGGTGCACGGCGACCAGGTGCGGGGTCGCCCGGGCCTGGTCCAAGAAGCGGACGGCTACATCGGGTATGCCGCTCATCAGGCCGACCTGTCCGATCGGACCGACGCGTGCGCCACCACGTCACTCACGGATTGCTCGATGACTGTGACCGGCTCGGTGGACACGACTGCCAGCCGGGCGCTGCGATGCCGGGCGGTCAGGACCGTGAGCTCGTCGGCCGGCGCACCCTGGGCGAGAATCCGCAGCCCCGCACCGGTCGAGACCACCCGGAAGGTGTCGGCCGGCTGAGACATGCCCCGCCCCAACTGCTTCACATACGCCTCGCGGACCGTCCACAGGGTCAGAAGGTCCGACAGTGCGGGATCGGTCAACTCGTCCGGGTGCAGGTATGCCGCCAGGTCGGCGGGTGCCACCTCGCGCGTCCATTCGACGTCGACGCCGATCGAGCCTCGGCCCACCGCACACACGACCCATCCACGGGTGTGGGAGACGTTGAAGTCCATTCCCAGGGCCGCCAATTGCGGGCACTGCGGCTTGCCATGAGGGCCGCGTGTGAATGTCAGGGCGACGCCGGGGCCGACGGCGCGGCCAACACACCCGGTGATGAGCGCCCCTGCAACGAGACTCAACATTCGGTCGGCAACGAAGTGATAGCGGGCGGCTCGCTCGGCGCGCTCGGGCGACACCACGGATATCAGCGCAGCGGTGTGCCGCTGCGCGACATCGGTGACGTTCACCACCACCACTCTCCCCGACATGATGACCCTCGACCGGCGGACCGCCGTGGCGGTCAGCCGCCCTTCCTGCGAGCGCGCATGATGAGGACGGCCAAGGCGAACCCGACGATCCCGCTCACGACGAGATAGGCCGCGGATTGGAGGGGGGTGACCTGCGATCCGTTGACCATGAAGACGACACCCATCGTCTGGTCGAATTCGCTCCTCACCGAGGCCGGAGCCCCGGCAAAGGCCAGGTTCTCGGGTCCTTCCAACATCACCTGGCGCAGCAGCATCGCCGAGTGCGTGGACGGCAGCGTCTTGAGCACCGACGCAACCTCCGTCGGGAGGCTTCCGATCGGGATATAGGCCCCGACGACGAACCCGATGGCGGCACCGATCGCGACGTTCGCCCCACTGAACGCACCCTCGGTGCGAATGAGGCTCGCGACGACGGCCAGCACACCCGCCGCGGACACGACTGACACCACGACGATTCCGAGAACCTTGAGGAGTTGGAGGGCCGACATCACATGCCCGCCATAGGCCAGGACATACAGCTCGGCCACCACCACGGTGAGCAGGCTCATGATCGTCCCGATGACGATGCTGTTCAGCAGATAGGAGCCGATAATCGCACTGCGGCTAATGGGTGCCGTCGTGAAGTCCTTGGAAATGCCGCTCTGCTGGTCGCGGATCATGGTGCCGTAGCCCGACAGGCAGGTGGTCACGGTCGCTGAGGCAATGATGCCGGCCATGATCCAGTTGTTGAGCAATTCTTCGGCGGCCGACCCCGTCACGGGCAGTTCGGGAACAACGGTCGTCTTGAGGAAGAGGATATAGAGGCCGATGATGATCAACGGACCGAGCAAGGAGAAGAAGACGACGCCCCGATCCCGGTAGAACAGTTTCCAGTTCCTCGCCGCCAGCCCCAGCATTATTCGCGCAACGCCTTCCCGGTGACCGACAGAAACACGTCGTCCATGCTTCCGTGCGTGACTTCGAATCGTCCGATATGCGCGCCGAGGACCTCGAGCATTCTCAGGGCCTGTGCCGTGGACGTCACCGTCAGAATGTGCAGGGGGCCGTCCCGGCGAACACTCCCCGCTGGGAGCCCGAGTCCGGCGACGACCGCGCTGAATCCGTCATCGTCCTTGGGAAGCACGCTCAGTTGGTCGACGGCATACCGTTCCTTCATCTGCGCCGGCGAGCCCTGCGCCGCGACGGTGCCCTCGTCGACGATGACGACGTAGTCGGAGCCGGACGCTTCCTCCATGTAGTGAGTGGTGAGGAAGATGGTCATGTCGTGCTCGTGCTGCAGTCGCGTGATGGTCTCCCAGATGTGCCGCCGCGTCTGAGGATCCAGCCCCGTCGTGGGTTCATCCATGAACAGGACCCGGGGGGTGTTGAGCAGCGAGCGGGCGATGTCCACGCGCCGCCGCTGGCCCCCCGAGAGGACGCCATAGGGACGTTCGAGGAGGTCACCGATCTCGGTCGCCTCGGTGGAGCGCGCCACCGCACGGCGCAGGTCGCGTTGGTCGGAATAGTAGAAACCTCCACGAACGAAGAGGTTTTCCCGCACGGTGAGCCCTCGGTCCAGAACGCTGTCCTGAAACACGATCCCGATGCGACCGCGGACCGAATCAGGGTCATCGACCGCGTTGATACCGTCGATCTCGATCGTGCCTGCATCAGGGGTCGAGACCGTACACATCATGTTGATGGTCGTCGACTTGCCGGCCCCGTTGGGCCCGAGGAACGCAAACAACTCGCCGGGGGCGACGACAAAGTCGACGCCACGCACGGCCTGGACTTCACCAAACGACTTGCGTAGGCCAGTGACTCGAATGATGGGGTCTGTGACACTCCGCTCCGGGATCGCCTGGCCATCCCTCACCGAGTACCTCTTCTCGAATTACCGGTCACGTTCGTCACGTCCGACCGGGTCGTTAGAACCAGCCTTATGGCGCTTTCCTCACCCAACCACCGATGTCCGGTTCGCCCCAAACATCCTCTCAAATCGTGAGACGACGCGGCGGATCCGAGGCACCCGAACGGCTGGCAACCACCACCTCAGCCGACCACAACAGCGGTGAGTGCGAGGAAATCCCCGGCGAACGTCAGGCGAACGGCGGCCGGTGTGGGACGGCATACCCGCGGGGGGTGGACGTTTAGAGTGGGGCGGTGAGTACCGCCATCCCCCTCCCCACCAACCCGGGCCGCCGACTGCCCTGGGTTGAGGAGCGGTCGGCGGGCGGCGTGGTGGTCGACGTGCATGAGGGATCGGCGCGGATCGCGGTCATCGCCCGCCGAAATCGGGCCGGACGGGTCGAATGGTGCCTGCCTAAGGGGCACATCGAGCCCGGCGAAACGCTTCCGGAGACCGCCGCGCGCGAGGTCGCCGAAGAGACCGGCATCACGGGGCGAGTGCTCACCGAGCTCGGGACGATCGACTACTGGTTCGCGACCGGCGACAAGCGGGTCCACAAGTTCGTCCACCACTACCTCCTCGAGGCGACCGGTGGCGAGCTGACCATCGAGAACGACCCCGACCAGGAGGCCATCGACGTCGCCTGGTTCCGGCTCGACGAGGTCCACCAGCACCTCACCTTCCCCAACGAGCGGCGCATCGCCAAGGTCGCCTGGGAGCGTCTGGCAGGCACGGCGTGAGGCTGGCGGCCCGAGTCATCGCGCTCGTCGCCGCCGCGTGTGGCTCGCTCGCCGCGCTGGGTATGCCGCCTGCCTCCGCCGCTGCGACCCCTGCCACTGCAACTACTGCCACTGCAACTACTGCGACCGCGACGGTCACGATCCCCCGAGCCGATCCGTCCGGTGACCGGATCACCCTCACGGCCGTCTCCCCCGCCGTGTTGCGCCCCGGAGACACCCTCCTGGTGACGGGGACGATCGACGTGACGAGCACCGCGGCCGACGGGATCCCGACGACGGTGCGCCTAGTCCGCGGTCGCTCAAGCCTGACGTCCCGAGCCGATGTTGACGAGTGGTCGGCCGCCACCGGTGCGGTCTCGGGGACCGAGCTCGGTCGCCAGCCCCTCGACCCGGCCGCACCGCGCAACGCCATCCCGTTCCAGTTCACCGTCCCCGCCGATCAGGTCCGACCCGGCCGCGCCTATGGCGTCAGCCCGATCGCCGTCGACGTGGTCACGGCCAAGGGCACGAGCGTCTCGGCGTTACGCACCTTCGTCGGCTGGCAACGATCGGCCGACTACGAAGCGCTCTCCCTCGCCTGGCTGTTGCCGGTGACGCTCGCCCCCGACACCGCCCTCACCGCCGACGACCCCACCGCGCGAACGGCCGCCTGGACCAAGCAGGTCGGAGCCGGCTCGCGCCTGGCGGCTCTCTTGCGCGCGACCGCTTCACAGACCGTCGGGTATGCCGTGGACCCCGCCGTGCTCGGACCGTCGGGTCGGACCCCGGCCCAGGACGCGGCCGACCCGGCAAGTGCGGTGCGCTCGGCGTTCTCGATGTCGTTGAGCGCCGCCTCCGCCACGCACCCCGTCTTCGCGTTGCCGCAGAACGACCCGGACCTGGCTGCTCTCACCGCACCCGACCTCGGCCCCACCCTGTCCCCAGCGGCCTCCCAACTGTTGGCCGAGGCGGTCGGCCAGTCCACCCGGCTGACTGATGCCGCGGTGACCACCCGCGGGACGCTCGCCTGGCCGGCCGACGGGGCCCTGCCGAGCGGACGTGAGGCGGCGCTGCGGGCGGCATACGCATCCCGCCTAGATGCCATCCTCGTGTCGACCCAGGTGACGGACCCGTCTGCGCGACTGACCCCGCCCGCGTTGGGGGTCGCCCCCCTCGGGACGACCGTGCTGCGCTGGGACGACCGGCTCGGCGCCTTGCTGGCCCGCCTCAAGACCCCGCGCGAGGCGGTGTTGGCCGCCCAGGAGTTCGTGGCGCAAACCGCGGCGCTGCTCGCTGAGCGGCCGTCGATCTCTCGCACCATTCTCGCCGTGCCACCGCGCGGCTTCGACGCCGGGCTCGACGCCGACCTGGTGTCCACGTTCTTCGACGCCACCAAGCAGGTGCCGTGGCTGCGCACCGTCGGGGTGGACTCCGCGATGCTCCCCGGTCGAGGCCTGGATTCTGCTCCTCCCTTGCCGACCGATGCGCCAGCTTCGCGGGTCACCCCCACCGACCCGGCCAGTGCCGCTGCGTCCAACGGCCCGGCGGCCGGCCGTTCCCTCCTCGCCCGAGTGTTCCAGCAGCGCTCCGTCATCGACCAGCTCTCCAGCGTCCTGGCGCAGGGCAGCCCCACGATCGCCGCCTGGTCGGATCTGCCGGGACAGGCGGCGAGCACGCGCTGGCGCACCGATCCCGCCGGCCGCGAGGCGCTGCTGGCCGGGCTCGAGCAGTCGACCGCGACCGTGTCGAACGGGCTCATGGTCATCCCACAGACGACGAATTTCCTTGCGGACGAAGGCGTCATGCAGCTCACGGTCGTCAACTCCCTCGACGAGCCGGTGCGCGGCCTGCGCGCCGTGCTCGCACCTGGCAATGGCCGGATCGTCGTCGTCGACCCCGGCGCACCCGTCGACATCGCGGCCAATGCCAAGGCGACCGTGTCCGTGCGCCTGGCCGTGCTGGCCCAAGGTCTGGTCCCGGTCAACGCCTGGCTGACGACAGCCGACGGCACCCGGATCGGCGCCGTCCAACAACTGACCATCCGCGCGGCCCCACCCGGGGCCTGGCTCTACATCGGCATGAGCGTCCTGTTCGGCCTCATCCTCATCGCCGGCATCGTTCGAGCCGTCCGCCGCCCGCCGCGGATGGTCGTCGATACCCGTGGTCTGGATCCCGTTGACCCCACCCCCGAAGCGCCCGTTGTCGCGCCGGTCCAACGGCATACCGCACCATAGGATGAGCCGAGCGGGCAGTGAGGTGGGGGCCAAACCCCCGTCAAGGAGGGAGCGACCATGCAGCACGTCGGTCCCGGCACCCTGATCGGCGATCGGTATGCCGTGTCGCACCGCCTCCAGCAGCACCCCCGGTGGGAGCGCTGGGCCGCACACGACACCACGCTCGGTCGCGATGTCGTCATCCTCACCTTCGCGGGGGGCACCCCAGCCGCCGCAGCCGCTGTCGATGCGGCCAGGCGGGCCGCCGCGGTGACCGAGCCTCGGCTCGTGCGGGTGCTCGACATCGTCACCCCGCCGACCACCGACGCTCAGGTTCCGAGTAGCCCGAGCGGTAGCCCGAGTGAGGCGGCAGGAGGCTCCGCGGGAGGCCCGGCGAGCGCCGCCATTGTCTGCGCGATCATCGAGGAGCCGGTCGAGCGCTCCCGCAGCCTCACCCGGATCCTTGAACAGGGCGGCCTGCCCGCCGACGAGGCCCGACGCATCACCGGCGAGGCCGCCATGGCGTTGGATGCCGCCGCCGCCCGCGGCCTGCGCCACATCGTCCTCACTCCGCGCAACGTGCTCCTGCTGCCCGACGGCTCGGTCCGGGTCCGCGGAGTCGCTGTCGAGGCGGCGCTGCTCGGCCTGGAAGACACTCCCGCCGACGTCGGAGCGCGCCTGGACGCGACCGCCTTGGTGAGCATCGGGTATGCCGCCCTCACCGGGCGCTGGCCGCTCGGCGGTGCCGACTCCGGGCTCCCGCGGGCGCCCGTTGTCGGCGGCACGGTCGTGGCTGCCGACGAGCTTGGAGCCGACGCGTGCAGCGACCTTCAGCGGTTGGCCCGAGCGACCTTCGTCGAGCACGCCGGGCCCAGCACGTCCGCTGATGTCTTGGCTGGTCTGCGACCTTGGCCCAAGGGGCCGACGGTCGATCTCTGGGGTGACCGGCGCCCACCGGCGGTTCCCAGCGCCACCGAAGGCCAGGGTGCAGGCCCCCGTGCCGGGCAGGGTGCAGTTGCGGGTGGAGGCACAGCTGCAGGCGCGGGTCCAGCAGCACCCAGCCTCGTTCAGCCCGATAGCCCTGCAGCGCAGCCCTTTTCGTCGCAGCAGCAACCGTCGTCCAGTGCTGGCGGTGGCGCCACGGCCGAGGGCGTCTCGTTGGCCACCGGGGCTGGCGGAGCCGCCGGAGGCGCAGGTGCCACGAGTGCCGCGGCGACTGCTGCCGCGGTCAGTGCCGCTATGGCCAAGGGAGCCCGGGGCGTGGGGTCGGCCCTCGGTGCCGCTGGCACCGCAGCGTCTCAGGCCGCGTCACGCCTGGGTGGGCGGGCACGGCATACCGTCGAACGGCTCTCAACCCGACCCGAACCGGCCACCGATGAGGGGATCGCGTCCGCCCCCGCCGCACCAGGAGCGGGAGCGCCCGAAGCCTCGTCCGCGCAGCCTCCCGGCTCGCCCGGCAGCGGCACGCCGACGGCACCTGGGCCCTCGGCGCCCCGCGTGGCGCCTGGAGCGCCGAGGGTGGTCGCGCCGCGGACGCTGCGGGCCCCTGACCTGATCCGCGAGGACGCGACGCTGGCTTCGGTCCTCGCTCCGGTGGACAGTCCCCTCGAGGATGCGGTCCCGCTCGTTCCGATCACCGGCGAGTTGGGGCGCGACGAGTCCCGCCTCGCGCTGGCGATCGTCGCCGGTCTGGTCGTGCTCCTGGCGGTGCTGGGGATCTGGGGGCTGCCCAAGCTGACGTCGGGTGGGACGACCGGCGGGTCGGTCACGACCGCGAGGGTCACGAGGACGGCGACCGTCACGTCGAGCGCGGGCGCGACCGGAGCCGGGGCCACGGCCGGCGACGGCCCTGCGGTTGTTGCTTCGCTGACCCCCGTGGCCATCATCGGGGCCGCCACTTTCGATGCGAGCGCCGGGCAGGTGGCATCGAGCAGCGCACCGAGGGGTTACGACGGGAACGCCGCGACGATGTGGCGCTCGAAGTGGTATTCCAACGAGAAGTTCGGCGGCCTCAAGGTGCCCGGGATCGGCTACATCGTCGACCTCGGCCAGCAGACGGAGGTCCGCCGGGTGACCGTCACGCTGCCTGCCCCGCAAGACATCACGGTCTACGTCGCCAACCGGGCCTCGCTCGACGGGGCCACGGCGATCGGCTCCAGCACCGGCCAGAGCGGCCAACTCGTCTTCGATGCCCCGGCCGGGCCCGTGTCCAGCGGCCAACTCGTCATCGTCTTCGTCACCAAGCTTGGACCCGACGGCGCGGGCAACTTCCGGGCCCAGGTGTCCGAAGTGGCGGTCAGCCGGTGACCTCGGGTCGAGTGGAGTTGGCCGGGCGCTCCGACGCCGAGTTGCTGGCCGCACACTGCGCGGGCGACCGCGAGGCCTTCGCCGAGATCTTCAGGCGCCACAAGGATCGGATGTGGGCGGTCGCCGTGCGCACCTGCGGTGACCCCGAGCTCGCCTCGGACTGCGTCCAGGACGCCTTCATCGCGGCATACCGGCGAGCGGGGTCCTTCCGCGGGGAGTCCGCAGTGACCACGTGGCTGCATCGGATCGTTGTCAACGCCTGCCTCGACCGGCTGCGCCGCACCCGTCCCACGAGTCCGCTGCCCGACTACGACCTGGCCGATCGCAGCGACGCCCACTCTGCCGTCGAGGTGCGCCTGGACGTGCGCGCCGCCCTCGACCAACTGCCGGAGGGTCAGCGGGCCGCGCTCGTGCTGGTCGACATGCATGGCCTGTCCGTCGCCGAGACCGCCGAGATCCTCGGCGTGGCCGAGGGGACCATCAAGTCACGGTGCGCCCGCGGGCGGGCCGCGATGGCGCACTTGCTGGGGATTCGCCGATGACCGCCACGGTATGCCGCGGGAACCAGCGCGTCCCGGCGTGCGTCTCAGTCCTGAAACCCATGCCCAGCTGCGGGCCGGTCCGTCGGGGGGCGGGCCAGACGAGCCACATCCCGAGGGAGTGTTGATGAGCGAGCCGACCAGGTTCGACGAGGACCCTGATCCGACCGGGGTGCGGATCCTGCTTGCCTCCCAGCCCGATCCGGGGCCGATGCCGGCGGACGTGTCCGACCGGATTCTTGCTGCCTTCGCCGAGGCCGGTCGACGCGCCGACCTCGATGCCGACACTGGCTCGCAAGAGTTGAGCGACGAACTCGGCCTGGGTGTCGACGCGTTTGACGACTTTGCGAATCTTGTTGCGGGCCAAGGGGTTTCGGGAGTTGACGAGTCCGGGCCGGCGGTGCCTTTGCACCTCGTCGGGCGTGGGACGCAGCCAGCGGGAACATCATCTGAGACGTCGGGTGCTCGGACCGACGTGCGCACGGGGTCGCGCTCGGGCGCAGGTATGCGCGGGCGGGTCGTCGATCATCGTCGGCGGTTGACCGTCCTCGGGGGTGTTGCCGCCTCCGTTGCTGCCTTGGGCCTGGTCGGCGCCCTCCTCAACAACCAGGGCGCCACATCGCCTACTGCGTCGAGCGCGCGTGCCGAGTCGGTCGTAGGGGCCGCGAAGGACTCCAGCAGTCTGAGTGCTCCTGCCGACTCAGCGACGAGGGCAAACGCGGCGACGGCCGTGAATGCGAACGGGCAGCCGATGCACATCGAGTTGAGCACCCGCACCTACACGAAGGCCACCCTCGCCCGCCTCGCGCAGGACATGCTCGACGCGCCGGGCCGGCAGTTAGGGCAACCCGCCGTCGAGGCGCCCTCGGTGGGGCCCATTGGCACCCTGATCGGTCTGACCGACTGCGTGACCACCCTGGGCGAAAGCGATGCCGACGCGGTGTTCGCCGATCTGGCCACGTTCGAGGGCGCCCCCGCGGTGGTCATCGTCGTCGTCGACGCTGGGCTCAAGCAGGCGTATGCCGTCAGTCGCAGTTGCAGCAAGGGCGACCCGGGGCTGCTCTTCGGTCCCGTCGACATGCCCTGACCTGCTGGCACACGATGAGGGGCGATCGTGACGTCCAATGGTTCCGCGACGGCGGTCGGTGAGCGGACGGCATACCCCTGAGGTGAACCGTCGGGGAATCTGCGGTGCGCCGCGATGGTTGGGGGGATTGGGCGGGTATCTTGGGTCTCCTGCCCCGCGACGACACCACATGTGCCGTGTCGCGAGCCCACAGCGGTGAAGCGCCGCAAACGATCGAGGAGTTCCGGTGAGTGACGCTGTCGAGACTGCGACCGACACGGGTGTGCGCGAGGTCGTGATCGTCGGGTCCGGTCCCGCGGGCTACACGGCCGCGGTGTATGCCGCCCGCGCCAACCTTCACCCTGTGCTCTTCGAGGGCTCGGTCACCGCCGGCGGCGCCTTGATGAACACCACCGAGGTCGAGAACTTCCCCGGCTTCGAGGACGGCATCCAGGGCCCCGACCTGATGTTCGCCATGCGCGCGCAGGCCGAGAAGTTCGGCACTGAGATGGTCACCGACGACATCGTTGCCATGGACCTTGCTGGCGACATCAAGACGGTGACCGACGGTGAAGGCCGGGTGTGGCGCGCCAAGAGCGTCATTCTGGCGATGGGATCGGCCTACCGCGAGTTGGGCCTGCCCGAGGAGAAGCGCTTGTCCGGCCACGGTGTGTCGTGGTGCGCCACCTGCGACGGGTTCTTCTTCCGCGACCAGGACATCGCCGTCGTCGGCGGTGGTGACTCCGCGATCGAGGAAGCGACCTTCCTCACCAAGTTCGCCCGGAGCGTGACGATCATTCACCGGCGCGACCAGTTGCGGGCGTCGAAGATCATGGCCGACCGCGCGCTGGCCAATCCCAAGATCCGTTTCACGTGGAACGCTGCCGTCACCGCCCTGCACGGCGACCCGAAACTCACCCACGTGACCCTCTCCGACACCGTCACCGGTGCCACCAGCGACCTGCAAGTCACCGGCCTGTTCGTCGCCATCGGTCACGACCCCCGCAACGAGTTGATCCGCGGGGTCATCGATCTGGACGACGCAGGCTACGTCGTCTGTGAGGGCCGATCGACTCGCACCAACCTGCCGGGCGTCTTCGCCTGCGGCGACCTCGTCGACCACACCTACCGCCAGGCCATCACTGCTGCCGGGAGTGGCTGTGCGGCCGCCCTCGACACCCAGCACTACCTCGAGGCTCTGTCCGATGTCGCCGAGTCAGTCGCTGCGGCGCACTGAGCCAGCACCGACTGTCAGACCCCCGCGCTAGTTTTCGACCAGACCAAGACCCAGACCCAGACCGGGCGCACGGCATACCAGTCCGTGGGCCGCACACCGTGAAAGGACCTCACATGGGCGCCATTGCCGCGACCACCGACTCCACCTTCGCCACCGACGTGCTCGCGAACACGAAGCCTGTCCTCGTTGACTTCTGGGCCGCCTGGTGCGGGCCGTGCAAGCAGATCGCCCCGATCCTCGAAGAGATCTACGCCGAGTACGGCGACAAGATCGAGATCGTCAAGCTCGACACCGACAACAACCCGGCGACGACTGCGCGCTATGGCGTCACCGGCATCCCGACGATGAACCTTTACGTCGGCGGCGAGGTCGTCAAGACCATCGTCGGCGCCAAGCCCAAGCGGCTGTTGCTGCGTGAGTTGGAGCAGTTCCTCGGCTGAGCCTCATCGCAGCGCCCGGTGTCGGCGGCCTCAGGGCCGACCAGCGCCGGGCGCTTCGTTGTTCGCGGTGCCGACGGGGTTGCCGGCCCCCAGGCGCCGAACCGGAGCGAGGATCCGATCGAGCGCATGCTCGACGTCCTCGCGCCAGGCCAGTGCGGTGCGCAGATCCAGCCGCAACCGAGGGTATGCCGCGTGCTCCCGCACGACGTAGAAGCCCACGGCGGTGAGGAAGTCGACCGGGGTCAGGCACTGATCGCCCCGGGTGGTTCCGAAGGCCTCGATCGCCCGACCGTCGTGGGAGAGGACTTCCCGCGCGGCGGTCTGGACCAGTCGGCGCCCCAGGCCCTGACCGGCATACCGGGGATCGACCCGCACCGCGAGCAGGAGAATCGCATCGTCGGCGACCGGGGAGGTCGGGAAGGCGAGGGAGCGGGGCGCGAGATGAGCCGGGGCGATGAGAAGGTGACCAGCCGGCTGACCGTCCACCCGAACCAGCCACCCCGGGGTGCCCCACTCGGCCTCGACTCTGCGCACCCACGCAGCCTTGTCCCTGCTCACTGTGCTCGCCGTCCCCGCGACGAGGCCGGGTCCACGCTCCCAGAAGGCGCAGTCACGACACGGCTCGACGAGGGCGGGCACGTCATCGGCCGTCACCGGCACAATCTCCGGACCGCCCTTGCGGCGCTTGGGTGTCGCGGCCATGTCCGGTCAGCGCTTGGGTCGGTCGACGCCGATCACGTCCAGGATCCGGTTGAGGTCCTCCACCGAGGCGAACTCCACGACGACCTTGCCCTTGCGTTGTCCTAAGGCGATCGTCACCCGGGTGTCCAAGTGGTCGGACAGAGACGCGGCCATGTCGTCGAGTTGCGGCCGCCGCCCACCGGCTCGGGGAGACTTGGGTTTGACCGGAGCCGTTCCCACCGCCCCGACGGCGACGATCTCCTCGACGGAGCGGACTGAGAGGCCCTCGGCGACGATCCGTTGGGCCAAGCGCTCCATGGCCGCGGCGTCGGTGAGGCCAAGGAGGGCGCGGGCATGTCCGGCGCTCAACACCCCGGCCGCGAGGCGGCGCTGGACCAGCGGTGGCAGTTTGAGCAGCCGCAGGGTGTTGCTCACCTGCGGGCGGCTACGCCCGATCCGGGTGGCCAACTCCTCTTGGGTGCAGCCGAAGTCATCCAGGAGTTGCCGATAGGCCGCCGCCTCTTCCAACGGGTTGAGTTGGCTGCGGTGAAGGTTCTCCAGGAGCGCATCGCGCAGCAGGTCGTCGTCGTGGGTGGAGCGGATGATCGCCGGCACATGTTCGAGGCCGGCTGCCTGCGCGGCTCGCCACCGCCGCTCCCCCATGACCAGCTCATAGGTCGCGATAGCAGCGTCGTGTCCCGAGCCGAGGGGCCCACCATCGTCGACTCGGCGCACGACGATCGGTTGAAGGATGCCGATCTCACTCACCGAGTGGACCAACTCCGCCATGTCGTCTTCGTCGAAGACGGTGCGTGGCTGGCGTGGGTTGGGCCGGATCGACTCGACGGGGAGTTCGGCGAACGTGGCCCCAGGGACCGGTCGCAGGGCGTCGTTGTCCGGGTCTGCCGGTCCGGTGCCTGCCGAGGGGGCGTCCGTGGGACTGCTCGACGACGACGCGGCAGCCGCGTCGGTCGGGTCGGTGGTCTCGGCGGAATCAGTCAGGTCGCTCGGGTCGCCGTCGGCCGCGGCGTGCTTCGTGCCAATGTCGACGGTGATTGCTGACGGCGCAGGCCCGAAGAAGACGTCGACGGGCCGCTCCCCCGCGGGGGCCGTGGGGATGAGCGCCCCCAGGCCCCGGCCCAACGCGCGTCGCTTCTCTCGTTCCTTCACGGATGTGCTCCCTCGTTCATCGATTCGGCACCTCGCTGGGCGATCTGACTGGCGGCTTCGAGATACGCCAGCGCCCCACTGCTCAACGGGTCATAGGTCATGACGGTCTCGCCGAAGCTGGGAGCCTCCGACACCCGGACCGACCGGGGGATGGTCGTGCGCAGGGTCTGCTCGGGGAAGTGCTCTCGCACCTCTTCGGCCACCTGGGCCGACAGCCGGGTCCGACCGTCAAACATCGTCAACAGGATGGTCGAGACGGCGAGCGTGGGGTTGAGATGCGTCCTGATCAACTCGACGTTGCGCAGCAACTGGGACAAGCCCTCCAGCGCGTAGTACTCGCATTGGATGGGGATGAACACTTCGCGCGCGGCAACGAAGGCGTTGACGGTCAACAGCCCGAGACTCGGGGGACAGTCGATGAAGACATAGTCGTATGCCGTGTCGGCCAGGTGCGCATTGAGCGCCGTCGCCAGGCGGCCCTCACGGGCGACGAGCGAGACGAGCTCGATCTCGGCGCCGGCCAAGTCGATCGTCGACGGGGCGCAGAAGAGTCCCGGCACGGTGGGGGATTCGACGACGACCGCGCTCATCGGTTGGCCGTCCACGAGGACGTCATAGATCGAGTCGATGCCGGCCCGGTGGTCCACCCCCAATGCCGTGCTCGCGTTGCCTTGGGGGTCGAGGTCGATGACGAGAACCCGCATCCCCGACTGCGCAAGGGCGGCCGCGACGTTCACCGCTGAGGTGGTCTTGCCCACGCCACCCTTCTGGTTGGCGACGGTGAGAACTCGGGTGGCCGGGGGGCGCGGCAGGGGGGCTCCGACGAGGGTGGACCGACGGCGCACATCTTGGGCGATGGCAGCCGCGAGCGGGGTGCTCTCGTCCTGGAGGTCCACGAGGCTGCTGCTCTCAGCTGCCGGGTCGGGTGTTTCACGTGAAACAACGTCGTCGGCTGAGGCCAGATCGGTCTGGTCCGGAGGGGTCGCGGAACCAAGCTCCCGGTCGGGTGTTTCACGTGAAACAACGTCGTCGGCTGAGGCCAGGTCCGTCTGGTCCGGAGGGGTCGCGGAACCAAGCAACGGGTCAGGTGTTTCACGTGAAACATCGACCGTCGGGTCCGAGTCGCTGGTCAACGGCTGCTGGTCACCCAGATCATCGTCCGAACCGTGGTCGGGCCACCCCAGAGGGCTTCGCCGGCCAGGGGATGAACCCCAAGGCCACCCCAGTCCCCGACTGGTCCGTGCGCGCCGCTCCATCCCTGCATCCAACCACAGCGCCCGACTCGGCTTTCGCCATCATCCACAGGCCAGGCCCGTAGTGGGCGAGATCGGTGCTGGTGGGCGTCAGTTGCTCGGTGATGCCTCATCGGCACCGGTGGGCGAGAACCCTCCACGGTGCCGTCTCGCTGCGGCGGCTCGCGCCTTGCGTTGTTGCGTGCGGGCGCTGCGTGGGCGGGCCCGTCCTTTGCCCGACGATGGCGCAGACCCCGCAATCACCTCCACGACCCGGGTCGGCGGATCGATGATCGACCCACCGCACTCACGGACCGAACCGGCCTGGCACCCCAGACGCTGCAGGGCCGGCCAAGCCTCGGCGAGCTCGGCCTCAGCCTTGGACCCTTTGATGGCCAGCAGACGTCCACCGGGCGGCAGTAGGGGCAGACACCACTGACCCAGGGTCGCCAACTCGGCCACGGCTCGGGCTGTGACGACATCCACGGTGAGCACGCCGTGCAACGCGTCGGCCCGGGAGCAATGCACCGTCACGCCCGACAGACCCAGTTCAGCGACAGCCACGTCAAGCCACCGGGCCCGCCGCTGCAGGGGCTCGACCAGATGCATGGTGATGTCCGGCCGAGCGATCGCCAACGCCAGACCAGGCAGCCCCGCCCCCGAGCCGATGTCGGCGCACAGAGCATTCGGGGGCAGGAGTTCCTGGATGACGGCGCAATTGAGCACGTGTCGGTCCCAGAGGCGAGGGACCTCGCGTGGGCCGATCAGCCCGTGGCTGATCCCGGTGTCCGCGAGCAGACCGACATAGGCCCTGGCCAGATCTTCACGGGGGCCGAAGACCTGTGCCGCCGACAGCGGCGGGACCGGGACATCAACCTCGGTCACGCCGGGCTGATGACGATGTGCCGGTGCGGCTCGACCCCTTCGGATTCCGAGACCAGGCCGGCGGCCGTCACCTCGTCGTGGACGACCTTGCGCTCGAAGGCCGACATGTTGTCCAGCGCCCGGGCCACACCCGAGGCGCGCACCTCGGCGATCGCCTCTTGGGCCAGGGTGACCAGCGCGGTGCGACGGTCGGCCCGGAACCCGGCCACGTCGAGCATCAACCGGCTGCGTTCGCCGGTCGCGGTCTGGACGGCGAGCCGGGTGAGCTCCTGGAGGGCATCCAGAACCTTGCCGTCAGGACCCACCAGCCGGCGCGGAACGCGGCCTTCCTCGGAGTCGACGATCGACACCGCAGCGCGGTCTCCGTCGATGTCGACCTCGATGTCACCGTCGAGGTCGGCGATGTCCAGCAACCGCTCCAGGAAGTCGGCGGCTACCTCGCCCTCACGCTCGAGCAGAGCCACGCGGGACCGCGACCGCGAACCACGCGACCGACCCGCGGACGGACCGCTGGCCTCGTCGTCGCCACCGTCGGCGTCATCCTCATCGCCTGACTCCTCATCGGAGTCATCGTCCGACTCTTCGTCGTCGTCCGAGTCGTCGTCCGAGTCGTCGTCGGAGTCATCATCAGACTCATCGCCGACCGGCAGGTCGCCCGAGTCGGACTCACCCTGCACCTCGACCTCGTCAAGCTCGACCTCGTTGACCACGGTCTCGTCAACCACGGTCTCGTCGACCTCGGCCACCGGTTCGCTCGCCTCGACGAGCTCCGTCACGTCCTGCCCTGCTTCGCTCATTGACACTTCTCCTTCGTCAGCCGCCGCCGCGCGTATGCCGCGCTGGCACGGCATACCTCACTGGTCTGTTGGCTTGCCGTCTGCCGCGGATCCCTCGGCGTCGTCGGTGCCGGCTGCGCCGGTGGCCGGGCCGGAACGCTTGGCCCGCTTCTTGCTCTTGGGTTGCTGTCGCTGGCGGTTGACCGTGTTGGGTGCGTCCTGAACCGTCTCGTCGGCTGCGGCCCCTGCGGCGGCGTCGCGCTCCAGCCCACGGATCGAGAAGGGGGTCACGGTCTTGCCCTTGCGCTCCTGGCGCTCGTGCAGCGCCCGCTCGGCGGCCGAGCCCGGCGCCGGCATCCGGCGGATGACGTAGAACTGCTGGCCCATCGACCACACGTTGGTCGTCAGCCAGTAGAGGAGAACGCCGATCGGGAAGTTGATGCCCGAGAGGGCGAAGAAGATCGGCATGAGGTAGAGCAACACCGTCTGCTGCTTCATGAACGGGTTGTCCAGCGCCGAGTCGGGCAGGTTCTTGCGCATCAACTGCCGCTGCGTCGTGAACGTCGACACCGACATGAGGATGATGAGCACGACCGTGACGATCTTCGTGGCCGTGTCGGTCGACCCGAGGAAGGTCGAGGAGAACGGCGCCCCAAAGATGTTCGACGACTCGATCTCATGGGCCACCGCAGGCGTGATCGGCCCAATCGCCGGGTGGGTCCCCTCCGCGATGCCCTTGAGGTTGTTGAGCACCGTGAACAGCGCGAAGAAGAACGGCGACTGCAGCAGGATCGGCAGACACGAGGAGAACGGGTTGGTCCCGGTCTTCTTGTAGAGATCCATCGTCTCCTGAGTCATCGCCTGCCGAGACTCGGGATCGGTCTTGCCCTTGTACTTCGCCTGGATCTTCTGCATCTCCGGCTGGATCAACTGCATCCGCCGGGACGAGTGGATCTGCTTGACGAAGAGCGGGATGAGCACGATTCGCACGACGACCGTCAGCCCGACGATCGACAAGGCCCAGGCCCAGCCACCACCGATGCCGATCGTCGTCCAGACCTTGTGCCAGGCAAGCATCACCCAGGCCTCGCCGATGGTCAGCGGCGAGAGGATGAGGTTGATGAAGTCGCCCACTGTCGTCCTTGCTCGAAAGGCGAGACTCTCATCTCGCCGGATGGTTCGGTCCGGTCAGCAGTCCAGGTATGCCGCTCGCGGACCAGGTGGTCTAGGTCGCCGCGTGAGTGCGGCAGGCTTCCCGCTCGGGAACGTGGTCAACGCCGCCAGGGTTCCACGGGTGGCAGCGGCCCAACCGGCGCGCAGCCAGCCAGCCACCGCGCAGCGGACCGAACCGCGTGAGGGCGGTGACGGCATACGCCGAGCAGGAGGGGTAAAAGCGGCACCGTTGCGGCAACAGCGGCGAGATCGCCAGTTGGTAAATCCGAACGAGCACGAGCAGGGGTGCCGCAGCCGCCTTGCGCCACGTCCACGGACCGCGCAATCCGGGCCCGAGCAGCTCTGCCAGCGTCATCAGCTCACGCCACCTTGGCCAGGGCGCGACGCAGGCACCGATCCAACTCGGCCTGCAACTCGGCGAACGACGCTGTCGCCGCGGCCGGAGCCGCCCGCACGACCAGGTCACACCCGGCCGGTATGCCGCCCAGCGCAGTCCCGGCCAGCGCGCGCAACCGGCGCTTGACCCGATTACGCACGACGGCGCCTCCGACGGCGCCGGACACGACGAAACCGACCCGGGGGGCGCGAGCACCCATCGGATCGGTCATCGCTGCGTGAACCACCATCAACGGTCCGCCGGCTCGCGACCCACCAGGGCCGCGGAGGACGGCACGGAACTGGCCCGACTCACGCAGCCGATTGCGGGCCGGGAGCACATATCCGCCTCAGGCGGACAGCTCGGAGCGGCCCTTGCGACGGCGAGCGGCGAGGATCGCGCGACCGGCGCGCGTCCGCATCCGCAGGCGGAAGCCGTGCGTCTTGGCGCGACGGCGGTTGTTCGGCTGGAAGGTGCGCTTGCTCACGGGTCTGTCTCCGTCGATCGGCAGGCCCAGGGCGGGTAGCCTGCGGGCGGACTGCGGTGGACTGCGGGGCGCCCGTATGCCGCGTCACCCCGTCCGCCGGCCGCAATCGGAAGCCCGCGGTGACAAGCACGGGCGCGCGAAAGCGGCCGGAGTCAGAGTCGACACATGGGCCGCAGATCAGGGTACGGCCCGTCGGCGGGCAGGGTCAAACCCGGGACTTCGACCAGCAACGAAAACCCAGCATTCTCCCCCCTCGTCATTCCGGTTTAGGGGAGCGACACGCCCATCAAGGGGTGTAATCTCTCCACGCAGCCCCCGGACAGACGATGCTTCCGGCTGCGAGGCCTTCCCCCATCGGTGGTTTGTCCCCACCCTGTGGATAGAGCTGTGGATGACGGGTAATGTCGAACGTCTGGAGGCCCGACCCAACGGGCCCGGCGTCGGCAAGGAGGGGAGCCACACGTGACAGGCGGAGACGTCGATCTCACCGACCTGTGGCAACGCACCCTCGTGGCTCTGGAACGCACCGGTGTCTCCCCCAGTGAGCGTGCCTTCGTCGGTTTCGCCCGCCTGATGGCCGTCGTCGAACAGACCGCCCTCATCGCCGTGCCCAACGACTACACCAAGAAGGTGCTCGAGTCGGACGTCCGCGAGCACCTCGTCGCGACGCTCAGCGGAGCGCTCGGCCGCGACATCGGGCTGGCCGTCACGGTCGACCCCACCCTCGAGCACGCCACCCCCAGCTCCAACGGGGTCGACCCCGCCAACGGGTTCGACAGTGCCAACGGCGACGAGCGCCACGAGAGCCCCGACGCCGCGCGGATGGAACGCTTCCATCCCGAGGGGAGCGGGCGGCATACCCCTGGGGTGATCGCCTTCCCCCGACGCGACGGTGACCAGGACCGCAGCCGGCTCAACCCGAAGTACACCTTCGACACCTTCGTCGCCGGGTCGAGCAACCGGTTCGCGCACGCCGCGGCTAACGCCGTGTCCGAGGCGCCGGCCAAGGCCTACAACCCGTTGTTCATCTACGGCTCCTCGGGGCTGGGCAAGACCCACCTGCTGCACGCGATCGGCCACTACGTCCGCCAGATCTATCCCGGCTTCCGGGTGCGCTACGTCAACTCCGAGGAGTTCACGAACGAGTTCATCAACTCGATCCGTGACGACCGGGCGAGCACCTTCCAGAGCCTCTACCGCGATGTCGACGTGCTGCTCATCGACGACATCCAGTTCCTCGCCGGCAAGGTGCAGACGCAGGAGGAGTTCTTCCACACCTTCAATGCGCTGCACAACAACAGCAAGCAGGTCGTCATCACCAGTGACCTGCCGCCCAAGCAACTCAGTGGTTTCGAGGAGCGGCTGCGCAGTCGGTTCGAGTGGGGCCTCATCACCGACGTGCAGGCACCCGACCTCGAGACCCGCATCGCGATCCTGCGCAAAAAGACCCTCCAGGAGCGGATGAGCGCCCCGGACGAGGTGCTGGAATACATCGCCACCCGGATCACCTCGAACATCCGCGAGCTCGAAGGGGCCCTCATCCGGGTCACCGCGTTCGCCAGCCTCAACCGGCAGCCGGTCGACTTCACCCTCGCCGAGGTGGTCCTCAAGGACCTCGTCCCCACCGACCAGCCGGTGCAGATCACCATCGGGACCATCCAGGCCGAGACGGCGAGCTACTACGCGCTCACCGTCGATGACCTGTGCAGTTCTTCGCGCTCGCGGCAGTTGGTGACGGCCCGGCAGATCGCCATGTATCTGTGCCGCGAGCTGACCGAGCTGTCGCTGCCCAAGATCGGCCAGGCCTTCGGCGGCCGCGACCACACGACCGTCATGCACGCCGATCGCAAGATCCGCGAGCTGATGAGTGAACGGCGGGCGATCTACAACCAGGTCACCGAGCTCACCGCGCGCATCCGCAACCACTCGCGCTGACCCATTCACTTCGGCACGCTCCGTCGCGTCACGCTCCTCCCGCCTCACGCTCCCCCCCTGCAGCTTCCTCTGCCCTGAGCCCTCCCCTAAGTTGTCCACACTCGGCTGTGGACAGCTGTGGACAACGTCCACCATTTGGGGGACAACAACACCCTCACAGTGCACTGGCTGTGGGTCCGTGGTGCCCGTCAACAGGCTCGGTGAGTTACCCACCGACTCATGCACGCGGCATACCCAGGCCGCTTGGGCCGCTGACCTGCGGACTTGAGGGTTATCCACAGAATCCACAACACCTATGACGACGACGAGTCCACCAATTCTCTCCATTGCCCCGACAACGCTGGGGATCAGGCAGGAGCGTGCGCAACTGCGGTGACCCTTCCCTCTTGCAGTTCCCGCCCAACCGACTAGGGTCGGAGTTCCCCCCGACACGGCGGTGGTGCGCGCGCCCGCGCCGTTCTGCCGGTTGAGCCGGGGTCTGGATCGAAGAAGCACGAGGGTGGAGACGATCGTGAAGTTCCGCGTTGAGCGCGAGGTGCTCGCTGATGCCGTGGCCTGGGTGGCTCGCGGTCTGCCGAACCGACCTCCGGTGCCCGTCCTGTCCGGCGTGCTGATCGAAGCCGATCGGGCCGGCACGGTCACGCTGTCAGCCTTCGACTACGAGGTGTCCGCCAAGGTCACCGTCGCCGCCGACGTTGACGAAGGCGGCACCGTGCTGGTCACCGGGCGCCTGCTCTCGGAGATCTCGCGCGCCCTCCCCGCTCGCCCGGTTGACGTCTCGACTGAGGGCAACAAGGTCACGGTCACCTGCGGGACGAGCCGGTTCAGCCTGCTGATGATGCAGGCCGACGACTACCCCACCCTGCCGGCCGCGCCGCAGCCCTCCGGCACCATCGCCGGCGACGTGTTCACTCAAGCCGTGCACCAGGTCGCCATCGCGGCCGACCGGGGTGACACCCTGCCGATCCTCACCGGCGTCCGGATGCAGATCGAGGGCGACAAAGTCACCCTGCTGGCGACCGACCGCTACCGCCTGGCCATGCGCGAGCTCACCTGGGCACCGGCTCGGTCCGACGCGGCATACACCGCGCTCATCCCGGCCCGCACCCTCAGTGACACCGCGAAGGCCCTCGGTGCCGCCGGCTCGGTCGAGTTGGCCCTCGGAGGCAACGCCGGTGGCGACGGGCTGATCGGTTTCGAGGCGGGGCAGCGGCGCGCGACGACTCGGTTGCTCGACGGCGAATACCCCAAGGTCACCTCGATCTTCCCGACCTCGGTCGACTCCGAGGCCGTGCTCGAGACCGGCGCTCTCATCGAGGCGGTCAAGCGCGTGGCCCTCGTCGCCGAGCGCAACACGCCCGTGCGGTTGCGGTTCACCGATGGTCAGGTGGCCATCGAGGCCGGCACCGGTGACGACGCGCAGGCCTCCGAAGCGGTCGAGTCGACGCTCACCGGGCCTGACATCGAGATCGCGTTCAACCCGCACTTCCTGCTCGACGGTCTCGGCGTCATCGGCACCCCCTTCACCCGCTTCTCCTTCACCCAGCCCAGCCGCCCCGCGGTCATGGCTGGGCAGCGGGAGGCGACGGGTGAGGCCGACACGTCCTACCGTTACGTCCTCATGCCCGTCCGCTTCGCCAGCTGAGGCACCGCTCCCCCGACACCGCCCAGAGGTATGCCGCACGTCCGGCACGCGCCTGGCACGCGGCATACCTGAGCCACTGGTGAGCGGGGCATAGCCTGACCTCCGCAGCGTCCCTATCGACCGTCACTTCAGGAGGCACCCGTCATGCAACTCGGTCTCATCGGTCTGGGCCGGATGGGCGCCAACATGCGCCAGCGCATCCGGGCGGGCGGCCACGAGGTGATCGGCTACGACAAGAACCCGGCCGTGCGCGACGTCGCCAGCCTGGCCACGATGGTCAAGAAGCTGAGCGGTCCCCGGGTCGTGTGGATCATGGTGCCGGCGGGGGCGCCGACGAGGGATACGGTCGCCAAGTTGGCCGGGCTGCTCGAGAAGGGTGACCTGGTCATCGACGGCGGGAACTCCCGCTTCACCGACGACTTCGCCAACGCAAAACTGTTGGCGCAGAAGGGGATCGGTTACGTCGACTGTGGCGTCTCCGGTGGCGTGTGGGGGCTGGAGAACGGCTACGGCCTGATGGCTGGCGGCGACAAGAAGTGGATCAACCTCGCGATGCCGATCTTCGACGCGCTGCGGCCCGAGGGCGAGCGCGACCTGGGCTTCGTGCACGCCGGCGAGGTCGGCGCGGGGCACTACGCCAAGATGGTTCACAACGGCATCGAGTACGCCATGATGCACGCCTACGGCGAGGGCTACGAGCTGCTGGCGAAGAAGGACATCGTCACCGACGTGCCCGGCTGCTTCAAGGCCTGGAGCCGCGGGACGGTCGTGCGGTCCTGGCTGCTGGACCTGCTCGTCGACGCCCTCGAGGACAACCCGACGCTGGCCGACGTCTCGGACTACACCAACGACTCCGGCGAAGGCCGCTGGACCGTCGAGGAGGCGATCGACAACGCCGTCCCGATGCCGGTCATCGCCGCGTCGCTCTTCGCCCGGTTCGCCTCGCGCCAGCCGGTGTCGCCGGCCTTGCAAGCCGTGGCTGCGTTGCGCGGGCAGTTCGGTGGGCACGCGGTGATGACGGTGGCTGAGGGCGAGAACCTGCGCGCCACCGCGCCCGAGAGCGCCGGAGCCAAGGCGTCACCGGGTCAGGCACCGGCTGCGGCTAAGGTCGCTGCCAAGAAGACCACCACGCGCCGGGCCGCCCCCAAGGCATCGCCCGCACACTGATCCGACCGAGGCAGGTGACGGCAGGGCCATGCACGTCCGTCACCTCTCGCTCGTCGACTTCCGCTCGTATGCCGTCGCGGAGCTGCCGCTCGCTCCGGGTGTCACAACGATCATGGGCCTCAACGGCCAGGGCAAGACCAACCTTGTCGAAGCCATCGGCTATGTGGCGACGCTCGGCAGTCACCGGGTGGCCACCGACCAGCCAATGGTTCGGTTTGGGGCAGCCCAGACGGTCATCCGCGCCGCGATCGTCCGCCACGATCGGGAGACCCTCGTCGAGCTTGAGTTGACGCCGGGCCGGGCCAACCGGGCTCGCCTCAACCGGGCCCCGCTCACGCGGACCCGCGACGTCCTCGGCACCCTGCGGACGGTGCTCTTCGCGCCCGAGGACCTCGCGCTGGTCAAGGGCGACCCGGCGGGTCGACGGGCGTTCCTCGACGAATTGCTTGTCGCGCGGCAGCCCCGCTGGGCCGGGGTTCGGGCCGACTACGAACGGATCCTCAAGCAGCGCAACGCCTTGCTCAAGTCGGCGGCGCCAGTGCTGCGCAAGGGCTCGTCCCGGCGCCGGTCGGCCAGCCTCGCCCCTGGCGAAAACCCTGACACGGCAACGGAATCCACCCTGCACACCCTGGACATCTGGAACACCCACCTTGCCGAGGTCGGCGCCCAACTGCTCTATGCCCGGCTGCGGCTGTTGCGCGACCTCACCCCCTTCCTCGCGGCGGCATACGCAACGGTGAGCGCGGGAGTCACCCCGGTGTCGGCGAGCTACCGCGCGAGTCTGGGTGAGTCGGTGACCGCAGCCATCGGTGCCGGTGAGGTCCCCGACCTCGAGGATCTGCGAGCCGAGTTGCTCGCGGCCTTCGAGGCCAACCGGGCCGCCGAAGTCGAGCGAGGGGTCACCCTCGTGGGCCCGCATCGCGACGACGTCCACCTGGCGCTGGGGCCGATGCCGGCCAAGGGCTATGCCAGCCACGGCGAATCCTGGTCGCTGGCGCTGGGACTCAAGCTCGCGGCATACCAACTGCTGCGGCGCGACCTCGGCGAGGACCCGGTGCTCGTCCTGGACGACGTGTTCGCCGAGCTGGACACCCAGCGACGCGAGCGGCTGGCCGAGCTCGTCGCCGACTGCGAGCAGGTGCTCGTCACCGCCGCCGTGGGCGCGGACGTCCCCGAGCGGCTGCGCTCCACCGGCCGGACGTATGCCGTCACGCTCGGCGAGGTGACCCGTGTCGACTGACGAGGCGGGCCCGCTCTCCGTACCGGACTCCGACGTGGAGGCGGGCAGGGACACGGAGCCGGACACTGCGCCAGACGCGGAGGGCCTGCCGGTCGCCGACCCGGCCGAGGCCTCTCGCAGTGCACTGGCCCGAGCGCGTAAAGCCGCACGTGACAAGGGTTTTCGCCCAGGGATGAAGCCGGCTCCCAACTCCCGTCGCATCGCTGGTATGCCGCCCACCCGCAGCACCGGGGACGACCGAGACCCCGCGCTGCTGGGTGCGCAGTTGGAGCGACTGTTGCTCGACCGCGGCTGGTCCGCCGACGTCACCGTGGGCTCGGTCATGGGTCGGTGGGCCGAGATCGTCGGGGCGGAGATCGCCGGGCACGTGCGGCCGGTGACCTTCGAGGGAAGTGTCCTCAGCGTCCAGGCCGACTCGACGGCATGGGCGACCCAGATCCGGCTGCTCACCTCGTCGCTGCTGGGCCGGATCGAGGCGGTGGTGGGCGCTGGCATCGTCACCGACCTGGTCGTACTCGGGCCAGCGGCCCCTTCGTGGGTCAAGGGCCGCCGCCGCGTGCAGGGCCCCGGCCCCCGTGACACCTACGGCTGACCGACGGGGCGGCCCCGCAGTCGAGGTGGCGTTCGTTGCCTGACGTTCCACGTGAAACCTCGGCCCCAGCGGCATACCAGGGCCTCGCCTGACCCGGCACTGCGCCGACGGCCGCCTCTAGGCTGGACGACATGTCGAGCCGACGCGGGGTCATGGTCACCGTTCCCGAGTTGGCCGCCGCTTTGGCCGGCTCCGCCCCGCCGGCGCTGCTGGATGTCCGGTGGACTCTCGGCGAAGTGCCTGGCTCGGGACGGCAGCGGTATGCCGCGGGCCACCTTCCCGGTGCCGCCTTCCTCGACCTGGAGTCCGCGCTGACACGGCATACCGGAGATCGGCGCGACGGTCGCCACCCCCTGCCGGTCCCTGCCGTCCTGCGGGACGCGCTCGCTGAGGCCGGCGTGCGCGCCGGCCAGCAGATCGTCGTCTATGACGAGCCGGGGTCCTTCGCCGCCGGCCGCGCCTGGTGGGTGCTGCGCTGGGTGGGGCTTCCGGTGCGGGTGCTCGATGGTGGCCTCACGGCGTGGACCGCCGCCGGACACCCCCTTGAGTCTGGTGACGCCGAGATCCCCGCTGTGCCGGCGTCCGACTCGTTGCCCCTGTCGCCCCCCTTGACGGGTGGGCACCTCCCCACTCTCTCGGCCGACGACGCGGCCACGGCCCCGGACCGCGGGGTACTCGTCGACGTCCGGGCCCCTGAGCGGTTCCGCGGCGAGGTCGAGCCGATCGACCCGATCGCTGGGCACATCCCGGGAGCGATCAACCTCCCGGTCGCCGGCCTCTTCGCCGCCGACGGGCACCTCCCCGACGAGGTCACCCTGCGCGAGCGCCTGGCACCAGCCCTTGCCGCCGCCGACGCGGGCGAGGAGGTCGCGGCATACTGCGGCTCGGGAGTCTCCGCGGCGCAAGCGGTGCTGGCGCTGGCAAGTCTCGGAGTGCCGGCCGCGCTCTTCCCCGGCTCCTGGTCGGCCTGGTCGAACGACCCCACCCGCCCCGTGGCGACCGGCAGCTGACCCAGAACCGCGATTTGACCCGCTCGGGCGCGAGGGGCCGGGCCGTGTGGGGGGAGTCCGATCCGGGGGTCAATCGACTCTCAGGGCCGCTAACGGCCCGTGTTGAGCACTCATGGTCGGTGCGGGGCACTAGACTGGCCTTCTACGGCTGCCGCTAGTGCGACAAACGCGGCAGCCGTCGGCATGACTTCGTGCCGACGAGCGCCCGGCCCGTCCGGGAGGCCGTCGGCCGACCGACAGGAGCACCGTGGTCGACCCCACCACCCCGATCCCCGCCGACGTCACCGACACTGGCGAAACGGCATACGACGCCTCGGCGATCACCGTCCTCGAGGGGCTGGAGGCCGTCCGCAAGCGGCCCGGCATGTACATCGGGTCCACCGGTGAGCGCGGCCTGCACCACCTCGTGTGGGAGATCGTCGACAACGCGGTGGACGAGGCGCTCGCTGGGTATGCCGACACGATCGACGTCACGCTGCGCGCCGACGGCGGGGTGCGGGTCAAGGACAACGGGCGTGGCATCCCCACCGACATCCACCCGACCGAGGGCGTCAGCGCCGTCGAGCTCGTGCTCACCCAGTTGCACGCCGGCGGCAAGTTCGGCGGCGGCGGGTACAAGGTGTCCGGCGGTCTGCACGGCGTCGGCTCCTCCGTCGTCAACGCCCTGTCCAGTCGCCTGGACGTCGAGGTCCGCCAGAAGGGCAACGCCTTCCGGATGAGCTTCGATCACGGCGTCCCCGTGGCGCCGTTGGCCAAGCAGGAAGAGACCGACGAGACCGGCACGACCGTCACCTACTGGGCGTCCGAAGACATCTTCGACACGACCCACTACGACTTCGAGACGATCCGCGCGCGATTCCAGCAGATGGCCTTCCTCAACAAGGGCCTGCGGATCAACCTCGTCGACGAGCGGATCGACCCCGACCGGGTCGAGGACACCGACGACGTCGACCTGGACAACCTCGACGCGGGCGTCGAGAAGGTCGCCCGCACCGACGACGGTGTCGGTGCTGCTGAGGCCGAGGGCGGTGCCGCCGGGTCGGCTGCCGGGTCGGCCGCCGTGGCCAAGGCCCGGAAGGTGTCCTACCGCTACGACGGCGGCCTGGTCGACTACGTCAAGCACCTGGTCGGTTCGAAGAAGTCCGACCCGATCCACCCCGAGATCATCTCCATCGAGTCCGAAGACGCGACCCGCTCGCTCTCGCTCGAGTTGGCGATGCAGTGGACCACGGCATACAGCGAGTCGGTCCACACCTACGCCAACACCATCAACACCCACGAGGGCGGCACCCACGAAGAGGGCTTCCGCGCGGCGATGACCAAACTGGTCAACGAATTCGCCCGCCGCCAGGGGCAGTTGAAGGACAAGGACGAGAACCTCACCGGCGACGACATCCGCGAGGGCCTGACCGCCGTCGTCAGCGTCAAGCTCGGTGAGCCGCAGTTCGAGGGGCAGACCAAGACCAAGCTGGGCAACTCCGAGGTCAAGGGGTTCGTCCAGAGCGCCATGACCAGCGAGTTCGGTCACTGGCTCGAGGCTCACCCGCGCGAAGGCAAGGACATCGTCGGCAAGGCGATCCAGGCCTCGCTTGCCCGGATCGCCGCCCGCAAGGCGCGCGAGGCGACCCGGCGCAAGAGCCCGCTGGAGTCCGGTGGACTGCCCGGCAAGCTGCGCGACTGCCAGACCAAGGACCCGAGCGAGTCGGAGATCTTCATCGTCGAGGGTGACTCGGCCGGTGGTTCGGCGGTCCAGGGCCGCGACCCCAACAGCCAGGCGATCCTCCCGATCCGCGGCAAGATCCTCAACGTCGAGAAGGCCCGGATCGACAAGATCCTCGCCAACACCGAGGTCCAGGCGCTCGTTTCGGCGTTCGGCACCGGCATCGGTGAGGACTTCGATCTGGCCAAGGCGCGCTATCACAAGATCGTCCTCATGGCCGATGCCGACGTCGACGGCATGCACATCCGGACCTTGCTGCTGACGCTGCTGTTCCGCTTCATGCGGCCGTTGATCGACGCCGGGTACGTCTACCTGGCCCAGCCGCCCCTCTACCGGATCAAGTGGTCGAACTCGCCGCACGAGTTCGCCTACTCCGACCGCGAGCGCGACGGTCTGATCGCTCAAGGCGAGGGCAAGGGTCGGCGGATGCCGAAGGAGAACGGCGTCCAGCGCTACAAGGGTCTGGGTGAGATGAACCCGGCCGAGTTGCGCGACACGACCATGGACCCTGACACCCGGACGCTCTTGCAGGTGACCCTCGCTGATGCTGCGGCCGCCGACGAGATCTTTTCGATCCTCATGGGCGAGGACGTCGAGTCCCGCCGCGGGTTCATCCAGCGCAACGCCCGCGACGTGCGGTTCCTGGACATCTGACGATCTAGCGAGGAACGAGCGATGAGGAAGATGTCCGATTCAGGGCAGTCATCTGCGCCGACGCGCGTGGCTGGGTCGACGGCAGGGGTATGCCGCGAGCAGACCATCCGCGCTCTCTCGCTGCGCTCAGCCGTGCGCGGGGCTGGGTCGACGGCAGAGGTATGCCGCGACCGAACCATCCGCGCTCGGTCGCTGCGCTCCCTCGCGCTCCCGCCAGGCCCGCCACGGTCGCGGCATACCCCTGCCGCCTCCCGTCTCTCCGTCACCGCCGCCCTGGCGCGGCATACCTCTGCCGGCTCCCGCTGCGCCCCGCCGCCCCCGGTTTGCGGGAAGGTCCCTTTCTTGGCCACATATTCCGGTGTGGGCAACACTCCGCCCTGTCGCGGCATACCCCTTGGATGTCGTTTAACCGTAAGGAAACCCGATGAGTGAGCAGCCGCCGATCGAGCCCCCCGACGACGAGGAGACCACCCCCGTCGAGGAGCCCGCGCACGAGCTCGGCACCACCCCGCCGCCGCCCACCGGTGGCGACAAGATCGAGCCGATCGATCTCAACACCGAGATGCAGCGGTCGTATATCGACTATGCGATGGCGGTCATCGTCAGTCGGGCGCTGCCGGACGTGCGCGACGGGCTCAAGCCGGTGCACCGGCGGGTGCTGTATGCGATGTACGACGGGGGCTACCGGCCCGACCGTGGGTACAACAAGTGCAGCCGGGTTGTCGGCGACGTCATGGGGCAGTACCACCCGCACGGTGACTCGGCGATCTATGACGCGTTGGTGCGGCTCGTGCAGCCGTGGTCGCTGCGGTATCCCTTGGTCGACGGGCAGGGCAACTTCGGCAGCCCGGGCAACGACGGGGCGGCGGCGCCGCGATACACCGAGTGCCGGATGGCGCAGTTGTCGATGGAGATGGTCCGCGACATCGAGCAGGACACCGTCGACAAGAAGCCGAACTATGACGGCAAGACGGAGGAGCCGGTCGTCCTGCCGGCCCGCTTCCCCAACCTGCTGGTCAACGGCTCGTCGGGCATCGCCGTCGGCATGGCGACGAACATCCCGCCGCACAACCTGCGCGAGGTGGCGTCGGGGGCGCAGTGGTATCTCAGCAACCCGACGGCCGGGCGTGAGGAGTTGCTTGCGCAGCTCATGACGATGGTCAAGGGGCCCGACTTCCCGACCGGCGCGCTGATCATGGGGCGCAAGGGCATTGAGGACGCCTATCGGACCGGGCGCGGGTCGATCATCATGCGCGCGGCCGTGGCGGTCGAGGAGATCCAAAACCGGGTGTGCCTGGTCGTCACCGAGCTGCCGTATCAGGTCAACCCCGACATGCTGGCGCAGAAGATCGCCGAGCTGGTGCGCGAGGGGCGCCTGGCCGGCATTGCCGACATCCGCGACGAGACGTCCGGGCGCACCGGGCAGCGGCTGGTCATCGTGCTCAAGCGCGACGCCGTCGCCAAGGTTGTCCTCAACAACCTCTACAAGCACACGCAGCTGCAGACGACCTTCGGCGCCAACATGCTGGCGCTGGTCGACGAGGTGCCGCGAACGCTGCCGCTGGATGCCTTCATTCGGCACTGGGTCGACCACCAGATCGACGTGATCGTGAGGCGCACGGCATACCGGCTGCGCAAGGCCGAGGCCGAGATCCACATCTTGCGCGGGTACCTCAAGGCACTGGACCAGCTCGATGCCGTGATCGCGTTGATCCGCGCGTCGGCGACCGTCGACATCGCGCGCACCGGGTTGATCGAGTTGCTGGACATCGACGAGGTGCAGGCCAACGCGATCCTGGCGTTGCAGCTGCGCCGGCTGGCCGCGTTGGAGCGGCAGAAGATCATCGACGACCACAACGAGATCGAGGCGCGGATCCTGGATTTGCAGGACATCCTCGCCAAGCCCGAGCGGCAGCGGTCGATCGTGTCGACCGAGCTCGCCGAGATCGTCGACAAGTTCGGTGACGACCGGCGGACGCGGATCGAGTTCTTCGAGGGCGACATGTCCGTCGAGGACCTCATCCCCGAGGAGGACGTCGTCGTGACGATCACCCGGGGTGGTTATGCCAAGCGGACCAAGACCGACCTCTATCGGTCGCAGCGGCGTGGCGGCAAGGGCGTGCGTGGGGCATCGCTGCGTGGCGAGGATGTCGTCGAGCACTTCTTCACGACGACAACGCATCACTGGCTGCTCTTCTTCACCAACCTCGGCCGGGTCTATCGGGCCAAGGGGTATGAGCTGCCCGAGGGTGGGCGCGACGCCAAGGGTCAGCACGTGGCCAACTTGATGGCCTTCCAGCCGGGCGAGGAGATCGCCCAGGTGTTGGCGATCACCGACTACCAGCAGGCGCCCTATCTCGTGTTGGCGACTCGAGCCGGCCTGGTCAAGAAGACCCGCCTGTCCGAATACGACTCGCCGCGCACGGGTGGCCTCATCGCGGTCAACCTGCGCGACGACGACGTGCTCGTCGGGGCGGGACTCGCGGCTGCCGAGGACGACCTGCTCCTGGTGTCGCGCAAGGGCCAGTCGGTGCGGTTCCGGGCCGACGACGAGCACCTGCGGCCGATGGGTCGGGCAACGTCCGGCGTCACCGGCATGCGGTTCCGCGACGGCGACCGGCTGCTGGCGATGTCGGTCGTGCAGGCCGGGACCGAGCCGGATGTCTTCGTCGTCTTCGAGAACGGCCTGGCCAAGCGGACCCCCATCGCCGAGTATCGGCTGCAGGGTCGGGGCGGCACCGGCATCCAGGTGGCCAAGCTGTCCGACAAGGGTGGCGAGCTCGTCGGCGCCTTGACGGTGACCGCCGAGGACGAGGTCATGGTCGTCATGGAGAAGGGCAAGATCGTCCGCTCCCGCGTGGACGAAGTGCGGCATACCGGTCGCTCGACGATGGGCGTCAAGTTCGCGACGCCTGACCGCGGGGATGCGATTGTGGCCGTCGCGCGCAACGCCGAGGGCAGCTCCGAGGACGACAATGGCGTACCGTCTGACGAGAACATCCCTGTCGACGGACCGGGAGACGACAGTGTTGCGCCCGTCGACACGGACGTGAGCACGGACGAGCAGCCTGGAGGTAGCGAGTGAGCACACCCGGGGGCACTCCCAAGCCCACCTCGCCGACCCCTGCTTCCGGCGCGGCCGTGACGACGGCGACGTCCGCCGCAGGGCCCGCCGCGGCACCGTCGACCGCAGCCACGGTGGTCACGAAGGCTGTCACTGACGCCACTGCTCCGCGGACCCGGCCCAACCCGGCCGTCAGCCCGTCGACCAGCCCTTCCTCTAGCCCGTCGTCCAACGGCGGGGTCGGCACGGGGGCAGGGGGCCGGGGCGGGCGTTGGTGGTGGTGCGGCTGCTGGCGCGACTCTTCCGACCGGTCGACCCGCGCCGGCTCGACCCGGTGGGTCCGCCGGACCGGCCGCCGGACCGGCCGCGAAGCCCGCGGCCAGGGCCGGGGCTACCACTACTGCCCCGCGAACGGCTCCCCGACCGACCGGCCGACGCGTGCGTCTCGCCGTGGCACGGATCGACCCGTGGTCGGCGATGAAGATGTCGTTCCTGCTGTCCTTCGCGGCCGGTGTCGGGCTCGTGGTGGCCACGATGGTCCTGTGGATGATCCTCTCGGGGATGAACGTCTTCAACGACATCGACGGCCTGGTCCGCAGCCTGCAGCCCAACTCGGCGGACCCGTTCTCGATCATGGACTGGATCGGCTTCCCTCGAGTGACCTCGCTGTCGATGGTCATCGCGGTCATCGACGTCATCCTGCTCACGGCCCTCGGCACGCTCGGGGCCTACCTCTACAACATCTGCGCCTCGCTCGTCGGGGGCGTGCAGTTGACGCTGACCGACGACTGACGAGCCTCTCGGACGCCGGCCTGCTCGGTGGCAGCCGTGGCCTCGCCACGCGCGATCTGGGGTTACGCGCGGTGGTGGGCGGGCGGCATACATGGGCCGTTTTGATCGAGGTCGCGGCTGTGGGGTAGTCTGGCGCGTCGCGGCGGTGCTCCGCCGCACGATGGTGCAAGGGCCTATAGCTCAGACGGTTAGAGCGCTTCCCTGATAAGGAAGAGGCCACAGGTTCAAGTCCTGTTAGGCCCACCACCGTCGTTCTCCAAGCCGGGAGGTATGCCGTGCCCAAGAAGATCTGGGTAGCGCTCGCGGCCGCGGCGCTCGCCGCCTTGGCGATGCGCAAGTCCGTGGCCGATCAGCAGGCCGAGCGTGACTTGTGGGCCGAGGCGACCGACGACGTCCGGTCGAGCGACGAGCCGGGCCGCTGACCGTCCCGGCTGTTTCGGGGCCATGGCGCAATTGGTAGCGCACCTGCTGTGCAAGCAGGGGGCCCACGCAGCGGCGAGTTGTGGCGGCTTGACCGCCTGGCCCAGGACGGGCTAGAGACGGGCGAGACCACCTTCGAGGTCGGGTATCCTCTTGGAGTCCCTCCGGGAGCTTCGTCGCTCTCAGCGGCTCGTCCTTAGTCGGCGAAGTCGTTCACCAGGGGAAGTGGCGCAATTGGTAGCGCACCGCTTTTGCAAGGCGGGGGTTGCGGGTTCGAGTCCCGTCTTCTCCACTTCAGTCGCAGGTCTCGGCAGTTTCGACGGCCAGGTTGACCTCGCGCTTGACCGAACGTTGGCCGAGGACGCTCCGGCATCCTGACCATTGAGGTCGAATCCAACCAGCGCTCCAGATGGACACCATCGGCGTGAAGCTCCGCAGCAGCTGCGTTCACGTCGACGTTGGCCGGGGCCGGGGCAGTCGTGGCCGTAGGTATAGGATTTGCGGAATATTGAGTATAGGATTCACGGGTTAGTGGGTATCGGATTGACCGAGGAGGCCACCGTGATCGAGTATCGGCCCCGCATTGCGGATGGCGAACTGGCTGAACGCATGGAGTCCGCGGGAGCCGTCCTGATCGAGGGTCCGAAGTCGTGCGGCAAGACGGCCACGGCGTCGCGTCGTGCCTCGACCGTGTTCCGGATGGACACCGACGACAGCGCCCGTGATCTGGTGGACACCGCTCCCGAACTGCTCCTGGGTGCCGCTCAGCCGGTGCTGTTCGATGAGTGGCAGGTGGCCCCGAAGCTCTGGAACCTCGTGCGTCGACAGGTCGATGACCTCGGAGGTGAACCGGGGCGGTTCCTCCTGACGGGGTCGGCCACCCCCCGAGATGACGCGACTCGGCACAGTGGCGCGGGACGGTACTCGATCCTTCGGATGCGTCCGATGAGCTTGTTCGAGACTGGCATCTCGACGGGTGCAGTCTCGCTGGCAGGTCTCTTTGACGGGGACTTCACTCCGTCGATGGCCCCTAACGTGACGGTGCCAAACCTGGTGGACTGCATCGTCACGGGCGGATGGCCCGCTCTCTTGGACGTGCCGGTGAGGGTGGCCCAGCGGTGGGTGGTGGACTACCTGAGTTCCTTGGTTGAGGTGGACCTGCCCCAGATGGGGGTCCGACGAGACCCCGCCACGCTCCGCCGCTTCCTCGCGTCCTTGGCCCGTGGCACCGGCACCGAGCTCAGCACCCAGGCCATCGCGACCGACGTTGCCGGACCCGACCGGACGTTGGATCGGGACACGGCCGCTGGCTATCTGGACATTCTGGCCCGTCTCATGGTGACCGAGGATGTCCCCGCCTGGGCCCCTCACATGCGCTCGGCGACCCCGTTGCGCAAGTCAGCGGCGCGCTTCATGGTCGACCCATCACTGGCCGTCGCCGCACTCGGTGTCGGCCCGGAGCAGCTGCTCCGTGACCTGAACGCGACCGGATTCCTCTTCGAGTCCTTGGTGTTGCGCGACCTGCGCGTCTACTCGCAACCGCTCCGCGGCCGCTTGGCCCGCTGGCGAGACAACAACAACCACGAGGTCGACATCATCATCACCCTCGACGACGGACGGTGGGGCGCACTTGAGGTGAAGATGAACCCCGCAGCTGCCGACGGTGCAGCAGCCTCCCTGCTGAGGTTCAAGGACAAGGTCGACCTCGACAAAGTGGGCGAACCAGCGTTCCTCGGTGTCGTCACCACCCGGACGGCAGCGGTGCGTCGCCAGGACGGCGTCCACATCCTCCCCATCGCCGCACTCGGCCCCTAACGGTTCAGCACGTCACCGCTCGGCGGTTGAGGGCGCTCGGCCGTCAGGCCCCATCGGTCGCCTCATCCCGGCTCCTGTCACGGGGCTCGTGGCTCGACTCGACCAGATCAAGCGCGTGCCGAAGAGAACTTGACATGTCTGCGTGAAAAGCGCGGATCCGATCGGAGTCCTTGACTCCGGGCACGGCGTCGGCGCCGTGGTACATGCCGGGCTCGACGCGCAGATGGACCCGGACTCCCGCGTCGCGGAGGCGCCGCGCCTCCGAGCCGCGTCGGGCCTTCACCCGCTCACAGCTGCTCGACGCGGTGTGGGGCGTCGACTGGTTCAGCGACGATCACGTCGTGGACGTCCACGTCGGCAACCTGCGCAAGAAGCTCGGCGAATCAGGGAGCAGACCACGCTTCGTGCACACGGTGCGCGGCGTCGGGTTCCGCTTCGAGCCGAACAGCAAACGCTAAGCCCGCCGAAAAGGCGAAGGACTGAACCGCGCGTTGCCTCGCGCTTGAACCTCCCTTGAGGTGCCTCCGGAATGGTCGTCTGCGACTCGGAGTCGAGGATCATCCGCGTCTTGGTCGACACCATCTCGAACGACTCCTCCGTGGTCGTTCACGGGATCGATCCGGCGCGGGAGCACGTCGCCAAGGTCACTCCGCGGTCGGATGACCGGCAAGCCCGGAACCTCTCTTGAGTCCTTCTTGAGATCAGCCGGGCACGCTGATGTTCATGCCGCACACCGCTCCCTGGCGCCCCCGAGCCGGGAGCGGTGCGCGGCCCCAAACGACCGGTCGCTTGGCGGCGCTCGCCGCGCCGGTCGTGGTGGCAATCTCGGTCCAGTCGTTGGCCGACCTCCGCTTCCCCGCCGCCCACCGAGCCCGCCCAACCAAGCCTGCTGCAACGTTGCGACGGGCTTGAGCGTCGCTTGATCTGACGTTGCGACATTCGTCAAGTGACCACGTTGACGCTCTCACCCGCCCTCGCCATCGCACCGATGGCGTTGGCGCCGAGCGCGTTCGCTGCGCTCGCTGCCGTCCTGGTGTGCACCCTCCGGTATGCCGTGCTGCTGCCGGCTCCCCGCGGCCGCGATGAACGTCGCAACTGCGACCCGATCGCCTACGGCGACATCCCTGAGGAGATCTCATGAAGATCAGCGTCATCGTCCCCACCCGCAACTCCGGGAGGACGCTCGCCGCATGTCTGGGATCCCTCCGCAGACAGACCCACGAGGACGTCGAGATCATCGTGGTCGACAACGCCTCGACCGACGACACCCCACCAATCGCCCTGCAGCTGGCTCACATCATCGTCGACCGCGGGCCGGAGCGCAGCGCGCAACGCAACCGGGGTGCCTGGCTCGCCAGCGGTGAGATCGTCGTGTTCATCGACTCCGACATGGTCCTCGAACCGACCGTCCTGGCCGACCTCGCCGCGACCTTCGAAGCCCGTCCCGAGGTGGGTGCAGTCATCATCCCGCAGCGTTCCTTCGGTGTGGGCTTCCTGGCCTCTTGCCGGGTCCTGGAGAAGAGCCTGCACGTCGGGTTGGACGATGTCGAGGCTCCGCGAGCGTTCCGCACCGAGGTGTTCGACCTCGTCGGCCGCTGGGACGAGACGCTGTCGGCGGCCGAGGACTGGGACCTCGCGGACCGCACCCGAGCCGCCGGCGTCGAGATCGCGCGGGTCTCCTCCTGGATCTGGCACGACGAGGGCAAGATCTCGCTACGAGACCAGTTCGCTAAGAAGCGATACGACGGTCGATGGGTGGCCGAGTACCTCAGCCGGAAGCCCGAGACTCGCCAGCACGTGAGCCGCCCCGGCCTCCGCTCGCAACTTCCCGCCCTGCTGGCCTCGCCGGTGCGCACGGGCGGCCTGGTCATCCTCAAATCCGTGGAGACTGCGGGCCTGGTGGCGGGCATGAGCAAGGCGCAGCGGGCAGGCCTGGTCAGCCCGCGGCGGGTCAGCCGTGGGCCGGCCGGGCTGTGCGTATGACCCGCATCGTCGACGTCTTCGGCGAGTTCTCGGCGAAGACGGCGATGGGCTGAACGATCAGCGAGACCGCCTTCCGCGTGTCGGGGAGGCCGCGAGCGGCATACCGGAAGCGTGGTCGATGACCACCGCGGCACCGGGTGCTGCGACAGGCGTGGCTGTGACCGACTCCACGCCCCCGACGCGCAGCACCCGGCGGGCTAAGGCGACACCGGGTAGGTTGCGATGCGCCATGCCGAAAAAGGCTGCGCGCGTAGCGAACCCGGCGCTATCGAGCCGCTCGCGCAACGGCGGCGGGAGCGACGGTGGCGAGAAGCAGACGTCGCCGGGTCCCGCCCACCGGCGCGGTCGTACGGTCCGCGCCTTCCAGGACCCGTGCGACGTCTCGGACGAGGGGCGCCCCCAGGCACTCGCGCCGCTCGTCCATTGCGGCCAGGCGCTCGCCGATGGCGGCGCCCCCCCAGGCCTCCCGGGCCTCCCTTACCCGGCCTCGCACCGGCAAACGACCCCGCAAGGGGGGCCGAGCCAGAAGTTCAGCAGCCGTGACCGGCAGCGTGGGGGTGGGCATAACTCCACGGTAAGGGCCGTCAAGGGCCCGAGGCCCATGCGTGGGGATGTCCTGAGAACCCCTTGAGCAGTCCTTGAGTTTTGTCCACAAACCTAAGGAGACGCGGGCCTGACGCAGCCGGCAGACCTCGGCCGGCGTGGAGTGTTTCGACGGCCGCCGCCACGGCTCGAGGAATGAGAGGGTGTGGCAATGAAGGGTGTCATCTTCAACGTCATCGAGGAGACGGTGCGCGCCGAACATGGCGAGGATGCCTGGGATGAACTTCTGGACACCGCCGGGCTGGACGGCGCCTACACCTCCTTGGGGACCTACCCCGACCACGAGATGGCGGTGCTGGTCCAGACGGCGAGCGCGGCACTCGGGCTGAGCCAGGAGGAGCTGCTGCGGCACCTCGGCCGAGTGGGGTTCAGTCGGCTGGCCGCGCGTAATGCGGACCTCATGATCGACTTCAAGGACGCACGGTCGCTGCTGCTCGGCCTCAACTCCGTCATTCATCCCGAGGTCCGCAAGGTCTATCCCGGAGCGGATGTCCCGGTGTTCGACGTCGTCTCCGGTCAGGGGCACCGGATGAGCCTGTCGTACCGCTCAAACCGGGGCATGTGCTATCTCGGTGAGGGCCTCGCTCTCGGTGCGGCTGACCACTTCGGGGAGACGATGGTCGTGACCCAGCCGATCTGTCAGCACCGCGGCGGCGACCATTGTGAGCTGCAGTTCATCTGGCCCGAGGCCCGGCGGTGAGTGAACAACATCCCGCCGATGCCGAGCTTCGCCGACAACTGGCCCGGGCCGAAGCCCGGCTGAAGCGCGAACGGGCCGCCCGGCGCGAGTCCGAGGACATCGCCGAGGCCACCCTTCGCCGGCTTTACCTGCGCCAGGCCGACGTCGATCTGCTCAGCCAGGTGACGTCCATCGCCAACAGCGCGCAGGAGTTCGAGTCGGCGTTCCTCGACGCCATGGTCCTCATTCGGCGCGCGAGCCAGTGGCAGGTCGCCCACTACTTCCTGCCGGCCAAGGACGACCCGGCCGTCATGGTGAGTTCCGGGGTCTGGAGTGGGGAGCCCGATGATCCGTTCCTCGACGAGCTACGGTCGGCAACGAGCGGCATGCGCTTCCCTCCGGGCTCGGGGATCCCGGGTGAGGCCTACCTCCAGGGCGCTACCTGGGAGGAAGACATCGCCGCCTCGCGTAACTTCCCTCGGCAGCAGTGGCTCACTGGCGGCTCCGCCTTCGCCTTCCCGATCCTCATCGGCAAGGAGGTCGTGGCAGTCATGGAGTTCCTGCGCTCCAGTCCGCGCCGACCCCAGCAAGGCCTGCTCGAGATCGCCGACGTCATCGGGATCCAGCTCGGCCGAGTCGTCGAGCGCGCGCGCGCCCGCCAGAGCGAGTCGGGACACCGGACCTCCCTGCAGGATGTCGTGGCGCAGCGGACGGCCGACCTCATCGCGGCCCGTAACCGCGCGGAGGCACAGTCAGATGCCCGTTCAACCCTCTTCTCCACCGTCAGCCACGACCTGCAGACCCCGCTACACGCTGCGCTCGCCGACATCGAGGCGGCGGCGTCCGCACCGGATTCCGGCGAGCACCTGGCTCGGGCGGTGAGTCACCTCATCGAGCTCGGGCAACGCATTCGCGCATTGGTTGAGCTCGCCGCTCCCACCGACGCGAACGCCGACCACCCTCGCGTGGTGGACCTCTCACGAGTGCTCGACGACGTCATCGCCGCTCACGACGCGGCCAGGCGCCATCGCGACACCTCCTTGGACGTGGCCGTCGTCTTCGCGCAGTCGGACGAGGTGCTCGTCGATGTCGAACGGTTCCGTCGCATCATCTACACCCTGCTGGCCGGGCGATTGATCGAACAGTCCGCCGGACCGGTGCGCATCCGACTCGAGGTGCGGGCCACCTGGGCCGACCTCACCCTCGATGAGCCCGACCCGGGCAGCGAGGGAACAACCCTGGGCCTCGCCCGTCAGTTGGCGCATGCGGCCGGGGGCGAGATCTGCGTGCACGCCCTGCCCGACCGGCGCCGCCGGATCGAGGTGCGGATCCCCGTGGCCGTCCAGGGCCGGCACCGCCGCGGCATCGGCCGACGGATCCTTCTCGTGGACGACATCGCCGTGACCCGTCAGATCAGCGCCGCAATGCTCACCCGGATGGGCGCCGTGGTCGACACGGCCGAGAACGGGCAACAAGCGCTCGACGTGCTCCGGGAGCACGAGTACGCCCTCGTTCTGATGGACCTTCGTATGCCGATCATGGGCGGGCTCGAGGCCTCGCGCCTGATCCGCGCCGGCGAGGCAGGGGGCGAACGCTGCGACGTGCCCGTGGTGGCCTTGACGGCTCACTCGGCCCCGGGTGACGCGGACCGCAGCCTCCTCGCCGGGATGGATGCCCACCTCACCAAGCCGTTCACTTACGACGAACTGCGCGCCACCGTCCTGCTTTATGTGCCGGAGCTCGCCGAAGGCACGTCGAGGCCTGGGTAACTCGCGGCCCGGAAGTCCGCCAACCATTGCGCGACCCGGAACGCCTCGAACTGCAGGGCGTCGACCATAGGGGTCACCGTTCCGCCGCTGGCGCTGTCCTGTCGGGAGTGAGCGGCCGTGACCGCCTCAAGGTCGCGACACTGGTCGGCCAACGTCCCGGCACCGAGCATCCGTGACGAGGACTTGAGCGCATGCGCCTCGTCGCGCAGCAGGTCGAAGCGCTCGCCGGTGAGCGCAGCCGTCATCGAGCTCAACCGCACGGGAAGCTCTTCGAGGTAGAGCTCGATGGTGTCGAGGACGACCTGGGTGTCACCGACATCCTCGACGAGCGCATGCAGCACGGTGACGTCGACCGCAGGCCGCTCGCCCAAGGTGGGCGGTGGCTCCGGCGAGGAGGCCTTCAGCACCCCGGCGACGGCGCGACTGAGCATGGCGCTGGTGACGGGTTTCGACAGGTGTCCGCAGAATCCGCTGTCCGGCCGCAGGCTGGGGTCCACCCGAGCATCTGCGGTGAGCGCGAGGATCGGCGGGCATCGGTCGGCTGGCACCCGATGCCGGATGTTCTCGACGGCCTCGACGCCCCCCATGACGGGCATCGTCAGGTCCATGAGGACGACGTCGAAGCGGTCGGCCGCCAGGGCTTCCAGCGCTTCGAGCCCCGTGCCCACGGCAACGACCTCAGCCCGAAGCCGGGTGAGCATCTCGGAGATGATCCGGCGGTTGCTCGGTTCGTCCTCGGCGAGCAGGACCCGGGTTCCGAGGGGCAGCAGCCCAGCACGCTCACGCACGTCGTCCGCCACCCATTCGTCTCGGAGGGCGGCGCGCAATCGCTCCCTGGTCCAGGGCAGGGCGAGCGCGGTGCCAGCCAGCGGGGGACAACTGGCCAGGGCAGCGGGCACAAGGATGAGCTGACGCCGGCTCGCCGCCGGAATCCGCTGGGCGTGCGCCAGGCTGCTGGCGACGACCACTTCGAGGTTGACCCCCTCGTCGTCGGCCTGGTCTCGCACCTCGATGCCCGCGCGTTCCAGTGCTGCCGCCACCACAGGGACGGCACGGTGGTGCCCGGTGAGATGCGCTCGTATGCCGGTCATGGTGGTGCTCAGCTCCGGGCCGACGACGGCACCGGGGATCCGGACGGCGAAGGTGGTCCCCAGCCCGATGCGGCTGTGGACGGTGATGGTGCCACCCAACGCCGCCGTCAGCTTGTTGGCGATGGCCAGCCCGAGCCCAGCACCCCCGTAGGCGCGGTTGACCTCAGCGCCGCCCTGGACATACTGCTCGAAGGCGCGGGTGATGGCCTCGGGGGTCATGCCCGGCCCGGTGTCGGACACCCGGACGACGAGGTCGGACCCCTCCCGGTCAGCGAGGATCGTCACCGCCCCGGTCGGGCTGAACTTCACGGCGTTGGAGGTCAGGTTGAGCAGCACCTGGCGCAGCCGCCCGGGATCGGTGCGGATGATGTCCGGGACCGTGGCCTTGACACCGGCGATGAGCGGCAGGGACTTGGCCTGGGCGACCGGACCGACCATCCCGGCGACGTCCTCGACCAACTCGCAGATGCTCGTGTCCTCGATGCACAGCTCCAGCCGACCGGCGTCGGCGCGGGAGAGGTCCAGCAGGTCATCAAGCATGGTGGTCATGGCCGCGGCCGAGCTGTGCACGCTCTCGACCAACTCCCGGGTCCGGTGGTCCAGCGGTTGCTGCAGGAGGATGTCGACCAGGCCGACGATCCCGACGACGGGAGTGCGGACGTCGTGGCTGATGGTGGCCAGGAGCTCACTGCGTGCGTTGGCCTCCGACTGCGCCACGCGCCGAGCGGTGTCCGACACGGTGACATCGCGATAGATCCACGCGGCCTCGCCGCGAGTCTCGTCGACGGGGACCATGAGGAAGTCGCGTTCGAGCACTCGCCCGTCGGTCAACTCGATCCGGTCCCCGACGACGGGCTTGCCGGCAGCGAGAAGTTCGTGGACACGGGCCAGGAAGCCATCGAGGTCGCCCCAGAGTGGAGCAAGCTGGACGGCGGCAGCCTCACAGTCGGCACCGACGAGGGCGGCGGGCGGGGCCGGGATTCCGAACATGTCACAGAACGCCTGGTTGGTCTGTGACACCTTCCGGTCCACGGTCTCGAGGAGCACGGCGATCGGGAAGTGCTCGACGATCAGCGAGAGACGTCGTTCTAGCAGTGCTTCCGTCATGTTCGGCACAACACCATCCTGACCGAGCCACCCGGCAACCGGGTGTGATTCCGCTTCACCACCAGTCTGACACGCCCCGCGTGCCCCGGCCGGTCGACGTGTTCAGGCGCTCAGGCTCACGACCAGGCGGTCGATGTATGCCGCGAACCTGGCCAGGTAGGTGTCGGCATCGTCGTCGAGGAGATACTGCAACTGCAGACCGTCCATGACGGCCAATGCCTCGGCGGCGGCGGCGTCGATGTCGACCCCCTCGCGGAGGCGGCCCCGGTCGAGGGCCCGTCGCAGGCCACCTGCGACTTGCCGCTGCAGCGCGGCATACCTCTGCTGGAACCAGGGACGCAGGGGGCTGTCGATGCCCACGGCCTCGCCGGAAAGCACGGCGTAGACCCGGGTCTCGGTGGAGGCCGCGACATCGCGCCGAGCGACGGTGACCAGGCTGGTCAACACCTCGGGGAAGTCGGCTTCCTGCTCGGTCAGCCGCAATCCCACGTCGTCGCGGTCTCCGAGGAAGGCGAACGGGATCGCGGCCTTGCTCCCGAAGTGATGCAGCACACCCGCCTTGGAGAGACCCGCGCCGCGCGCGATCCGCTCCAACGAGGTGCCGTTGAAACCGTTGCGGGAGAACTCCGCGATCGCCGCTGCCATGATCCGGTCTCGGGCGTCGGGCTCGTCGGCCGGACGCCCGACCCGGCGGCGGGAGTCCTCGGTCATCACCCGAGCATAAAGGGTCTTGCGCTTACCAACCGGTTGGTGGGTAGTATGCGCCATCACCCCCTTCAAGGAGACAACGATGTCCCGACCGAACCCCGCTGCCGCGCCGCTCGCCGCCGAGCAGCGCGAGCCGACCAAGGCCTTCCTGTGGATCTATGTCCTGGCGTACTTCGGCGGCTGGCTGGGGATCCTCGGACCGGCCATCCTCGCCCTCTACACCCGCCTTGCCGACCTCTTCCCGCCGGCCGGCCAGGGCACGACCGCGGTCTCCGCGCTCGCGGTGGTCTCCGGCGTCGGGGCCGTGGCGGCCACCCTGGCCAACCCCTTCATCGGGCGCCTGAGTGACCGCACCACCTCACGGTTCGGGATGCGGACCCCCTGGCTGATCATCAGCTCGGTGATCTTCGTCCTCGGCTCGCTCGTCGTGGCCTTCGGACCGGCCAACATCGCCGTCGTCACGATCGGCTGGTCGCTCTCGCAGGTGGGCTTCAACGGCATGCTGGCCATCTTCACCGCCGTGCTTCCCGACCAGATCCCTGAGCGGATGATGGGCCGGGTGTCCTCGGTGCTGGGCATCGCGATGAACGTCGCCAGCCTCGCTGCCGTCTGGTTGGTCGGCTTGTTCGCCGCGGGCACCATCACCTTCGACGACGCCGGCGTCATCACCGGAGGCGACCCGTCGAGCCCCTTGCGCTTCATCGTCCCCGTGGCCGTCGCCGTCGCCACCTCGATGATCCTCGTCGTGGCCTTGCGCCCGATCGACCGGCACATCCAGCGCTCCCAGGTGCCGCCCTACAGCGTGGGCGAGTTCTTCGGGTCCTTCGTCTTCAACCCCCGCAAGAACCCCGACTTCACCTGGGCCTGGGTCAGCCGGTTCATGTTCATGCTCGGCATCGCCTACCTGCTCGTCTACCAGGCCCCCTACTCCTCGGCGCACCTCAAGTTCGAGGGTGCCGATCTCGACCGGGTCGTCCTGTGGGGCACCGTCGTCACCGTCGTGGGCACGGTGCTCACCGGCTACGTCGCCGGCCAGTTGTCCGACCGGTTCAAGCGCCGCAAGCCTTTCGTCATCGGATCGGCGATGGGGTATGCCGTGAGCCTGGTCTTCCTGTCGCTCGCCGCACCGGACAACTCCGGTCTGCCCATGGCGCTCGTCGGCCTGTTCCTCGGCGGGCTGGCTCAGGGTGTCTACTTCGGCATCGACCTCGCCCTGGTGACCGATGTCCTGCCCGACCGGGAGGCCGACGCGGCCAAGGACCTCGGGGTGTTCAACATCGCCTCGGCCGGCCCGCAGTTCATCGCACCCTTCATCGCCCCGATGTTCCTCGGCCTGAACCTGCTCGGCTCCGGCGCCAACCAGGACAACTTCGCCGCGCTGTTCGTCTTCGCCGCGATCTTCTCGGCGATCGGTGCCCTGCTCGTGCTCCCGATCAAGGCCGTGCGGTAGGTCGACGATGTCCGCACCCGAAGCCCCATCGCCGACCCTCGCCGACCCGGCGCCGACCCTTGCCGACCGGCGCCAACCTGGCGCCGGCCCGGCAACGACTGGGAACAACGGACTGATCGACGAACTGCTCGGCCGGCTCACCCTCGAGCAGAAGGTCGAGCTGATCACCGGCGCGAGCTTCTGGACGACGGCCGCCTGCCCGGAGATCGGGCTGCGCTCGCTCACCCTGTCGGACGGTCCGGCGGGGGTGCGCGGCCGGTTCTGGTCCGAGCAGCACCCGTCGGCTGCGCTGCCCAACGCGGTCTGCCTCGCGGCGACCTTCGACCCCGAGTTGGTCGAGCGGGCCGGCCGTCTCATCGGGTCGGAAGCGCGGCGCAATGGCGTCGACGTGCTGCTTGGCCCGACGGTCAACCTGCACCGATCGCCCCACGGCGGGCGCAACTTCGAGGCGTTCAGCGAGGACGCCGTGCTGACCGCACAGACCGGTGGCGCTCTGGTTGACGGCATCCAGAGCCAGGGTGTCGCAGCCACCGCCAAGCACTTCATCGGCAACGACTCCGAGACCGAGCGGATGACCCTTGATGCGGTCATCGACGAGGCGACGCTGCGCAGCACCTATGCGCTGCCCTTCGAGGAGCTCGTCGTCGACCATGACGTGGCCGCGGTGATGAGCAGTTACAACAGCATCAACGGCACCTCGGGTACGGAGTCGCCGCTGCTTGAATCGTTGCTGCGGGCGGAGTGGGGTTTCCGCTCGCTCGTCATCTCCGACTGGGGCGCGGTTCGCTCGGTCGAGGCCGCTGCCGCGGCACGCACGGATCTGGCCATGCCGGGGCCGGAGTCACCGTGGAGTGAGGGCCTGGTTGCGGCGGTGCGTGCCGGTCGCGCCGACGAGGCCGACGTCGATGTGAAGGTGGCCTCCCTGCTGGGTCTGGCCGCACGGCTCGGTGCGCTGAGCGGCATACCTCCTCGGCAGGACCCGACCGCGCTGGACGATCCCCACGACCCGTCGTCCCCGGCCGTCCGGGATCTCCTGGCGACGATCGCCGCCCGCGGCGCCGTCCTGCTGCGCAACGAGGGCGCGACCCTGCCGTTGGAGCCGAGTCCGGCGAGCATCGCCGTGATCGGCCCCGCGGCCACGAGGCTGCGCGTCGGCGGCGGGGGCAGCGCGACCGTGGTGCCGCCCCATGTCGTCTCCGTCGTGACGGGGATCGAGGCGGCCTTCCCGGACGCCCTGGTCCACGCCGTCGAGGGCGTCACCCAACATCGCCTGTTGCGGCCGATCGGGGATCGATCGACCAACGACCTGGGGGCAGCGGGATACGACGTGGAGCTCCTCGACCTGGAAGGAACGGTCCTTGCCGCTCAGGCGCGGACTGGGGGCGAGCTCATCTACGGCATGGGGTTCCCCGATGGCGTCGACGGCGATCTGGTCACTCGTATCCGGGTGACCATGACGCTGCACGAGACGGGGCCGCGAAGGATCGGGGTCGCCGGAATCGGGGACGCCGAGATCTGGATCGAAGGTCAGCGCGTTGCCGCACAGACCCTGCGCAACGAGCACGACGATGAGATTGCCGGGCTGTCGCGCCCACCGCAGCTCGTCTTGGATATCTCACTCACCGGTGGTGAGCGCGTCGTCATCGAGTTCGCTCCCGCCCCTGACACCATCGCCGCGCTGCGGATCGGCCTCGAAGGCCCGGCGCGATCCACGGCGGACCTGTTGGAGGAAGCGGTGGCGGCGGCCCGAGCCGCGGACGTGGCCGTGGTCGTCGTCGGCACGACCGAGGCCGAGGAGTCCGAAGGTTTCGACCGGGAGAGCCTCAGCCTCGGCGCCGACATCGACGCCCTGGTCGAGGCCGTGGCCGCGGTGAACCCCCGCACCGTCGTCGTCCTCAACGTCGGCGCGCCCGTCCTGCTCCCTTGGCGGGAGCGGGTGGCCGCGATCCTGTTGGCCCACTTCCCGGGGCAGGAGGGCGGCACCGCCATCGGTCGGATTCTTGCGGGCGCCGAGGAGCCGGGCGGTCGGTTGCCGAGCAGTTGGCCGCGCACCGCCGACTCCCGGGTTCCGTCGGTGACGCCGGTGGCCGGCACCCTCGCCTACCAGGAGGGTGAGGCGTTCGGCTACCGCGACCCGGAGGGCGACTTCGCGTTCGTCTTCGGTGACGGGCTGGGCTTCACGACCTGGAGCCGGTCGCCCTCCAGCGCAGCGCTGTTGGGTGACGGGTCACTGCGGGTCAGCGCGTCCGTGGAGAACACGGGCTCGCGGCGCGGGCGCCAGCCGGTCCTCGTGTTCGTCGCTCCCGCCGGCTCGCCGGAGGCGCTGCGGTTCGCGGGGTCGACGATGGTCGAGTTGGCACCGGGGACCAGCACCGTGGCCGAGGTCGTGGTGCCCAGCCGCCGGCTTCAGCGACTGCTCCCGAGCCCCGAGGCGGGCCTGATCGTCAGCCTGGGCTTCTCGGTCCGCGACCGCGAACCCGCCCGGATAGAGCCCCGCCCGGTCATCTTTCCGCCCCCACCCCCGGTTTAAGGCCGGAGATAGCGCTCGCACGGTCATCTTTGGGGGCTGGGACCGGGTTTGGGGCCGGTGATAGCGCTCGCACGGTCATCTTTGGGGGCTGGGCCCGGGTTTGGGGCCGGTGATAGCGCTCGCACGGTCATGTGTGGGGGTTTGGCGCGGGTTCAAGGCCGGTGATAGCGCTCGCACGGTCATCTTTGCGTGGGACTGACGACGCCGGTATGCCGCGCGCCTGTCCGCGAGCGTACGGACGGCCGCGCGCGGCATACCGGCGACAGACGTTTGTGCCCCGTCAGGTGAGGGCGGCGCGCAGCAGTCGAAGGGTCTGCTCGCGGGCGGGAGACCGGTCGGTCGGCGTGCCGCGCACGGCGCCCGCCACCGGATGAACCATCACCTCGTCGACGGCGAACATCGTTGCCAGGGAGCACAATTGCTCCGCGGCTGACTCGGGTGTGCCCACCACCCAGCGGTCCAGCATCCGCCGGGCCAGGTCGCTGGAGTCGAGGCTGAAGTTGCTCTCCTCGACCTCCTCGACGAGCTGCTGGGCCCGCAGCGGCTGCCCGGTGCGCAAGGCGACCATCGAGGCAAGGTTCGGCAGAGCGAGGCGCTCGGCCTCCTCCCGCGTGGGCGCCACGACCGCGTTGACGGTGAGGAAGGTCCGCGGCTCGGGGTAGTCGGGCGAGGGCTGGAAGTTGTCGCGATAGAGCGCGAGCGCCTCCGCCGTGCCTCGTCCAGAGAAGTGGTGAGCGAAGACGTAGGGCAGGCCCTGCTGTGCTGCGAGCTGGGCGGAGTAGTCCGACGATCCCAACAACCACACCTCGGGCACCGAGGTCGCGCGTGGCGTCGCGCGGAGCACGTGAGTTCCGCTGGCCAGCCGAAGCCCGACACCCTCCGGCGAGAGCATCGCGATGATGTTGGCGACGGCCTCAGGGAAGCGCGCAACCGCGTCGTCCTCCACCCCACCGCCGCCGTGGCGCAGGGCCCACGCGGTGACCTGATCGGTGCCCGGCGCCCGGCCGATCCCGAGATCGATCCGCCCTGGGTATGCCGCCTCGAGAAGGGCAAATTGCTCGGCCACCACCAGCGGCGCGTGGTTGGGGAGCATCACCCCGCCGGATCCGACCCGGATCTGTTCGGTCGCCGCCGCAACCATCGCCACGAGCAGCGGTGGGTTGGTCGCCGCGATCGCCGGCATGTTGTGGTGCTCCGCGAGCCAGTAGCGGCGGAATCCGAGCTCGTCAGCCACGCGGGCCAGACCGCGGGTGGCGACGAGAGCGTCTCCCGTGCTCTGGTCGCTTCGGACGGGCACGAGGTCAAGGACTGACAAGGCGGGGGCCGGGGTGCTCACCTCACCTGCAGCAGCAACGTCCCCGGTGCTATTCCGAGTCGAGCAAACGCCCTCCTGCGGCCAGCTACCCGTACGGCGGCCGTATCGTTCAGGTGTGGAATCCGTTGAGCAGCGCTTGGTCACGCCGTTCTACCTGGCCATGATGGGCCTCAACGCCACCGAGCACGCCGGCGATCAGTGGGATGACCTCGTCCGAGTGGGCCGCACCGCCACCGTGACGGACGTCAAGCAACTCTTGGCCGCTGGCGCCTGGCGGCCCGTCGTCATGGGCGCCTGGCTCAGCGTCGCCTTCACTCCCCAGGACCTCGGCCCAGATCTGCTCCTCGCCGTCACCCGGATCCAAGGGTCATTCACCGCGCCGCCGTTGTCGGTCGCGGCATACCTGGTGTTGGGAGCCGACGCGGGGACGGCCCTGACCAACTACGTCTTCCGGGCGCGCGACGATGAGCGGCTCGGGTCAGCGACCTTCGTCGCCGCCGTGGTCGAGGCGCTGGGGGGCCAGCCGGCCGTCCCTCCACGCGAGGAGGACCGCGTCGACCTCGCTGGCATGATCGGCGTGGCCTGGCGGCTGCGAACTGCCCTGACGGCAACGTCCTGACCCGCGACTCAGCGACTCAGCGACTCAGCGGCGGGTGCGAGCGGCATACCCGCGCAGGTATGCCGCGTCAGCGGCGCGAGCGTGCGGCGATCCGGCTCAACCCGACCGGGGTCACCCCGATGTAAGCAGCGATGTCCTTCTGCGGCAGGAGGCCGATCAACTCGGGCGCCTGGACGAGGAAGTTGAGATAGCGCTCCTGTGCCGAGAGGGTCAGCAGGTCACGAGCCCGACGTTCCTGCCCCATCGCGTGCAGCGCCATGGCGTGATACCCCACCATGGCCCAGGCCGCGTGCCGGCGCATCAACGACATCAACACCCGCATGTCCATCCGCTCGACGACGGTGTCGACGATGGCGATGGCCGAGCGGTTGGTCTGACCCCATTGCGGCTGGGGCTGCCACGTGCTCTCGGCAACCTTGGCGGAGAGCAGGTCGGGCATTCCGGCGGGCAGGACGGAAGGAAGGCTGCCCACCAGGTCACCGACACCGGCCACCCCCGTCAGCCGTTCGTTCTCGCGCGTCGGGTCGGCGACCTTGACCCCCCTCGGAGCACCATGAACAGGTACGGCAGGTCCTGGTCGCTGTCGAACACCGCCTCGCCCGGCTCAAAAGTCATCTGGGTGATGGCCCGTTCGAACACCTCACGTCGCGGTAGCGGGCGGTCGGCGAGGTGGGCGAGCCACCGATAGGTGTAGCTGGTCGGGGGCGGTTCGGCGTTGGGAATCGCCGCATCGCCCGGCAGGTCAATACCGGTGTCTGATGCCAACGGCATACGCGCTCCTTGCAGGTTCTCTCCCCGAGTCCCTCCCCTCCATATGCACCATACCGATCGTTGCGCGTTCTACGAATGCCTGGGGTGGCCTCAAGACAAAGATTCAGCCGTCGATGCCGACGTTCTGTCCCCTTCGCGCGCTCTGCGTGTTTTGTGACGTCACTGAGCGGCTCGCGTGCGGATCGGCCGTCGACGATCCTCGTCGCGGACGCGCGCGGCGATCCGACTGATCCCGACCGGTGTGACGCCGACATAGTTGCCGATGTCCTTCTGGGGAAGCACCCCGACCAGGTCGGGGTAGCGCCGCAAGAAGTGCCGATAGCGATCCTCAGCCGTCAGCATGAGGAACTGGCGGGCCCGGTGTTCCTCGACGAGCGCGTAGTGCAGCGCCGCGTTGAAGACGGCAACGGCCCACGTCCCCCCGTGCTCACGCATCTTCGCGTGGACCACCCGGAAGTCGACCCGCTCAAGGCGGCAGGCGCGAATGGCGACGGCCCGGATATCGGTGGTTCCCATAGCGCTCTCAGCGCTCCAGTTCCCGCCGAGCAGGTCCTCATCGACGTACCGTGCCAAGCCTTGGGGTGCCAGGGCCCCCACGCTGGCGACCAACTCGCCGGCTCGGGCCAGACCCACGAGGTGCTCGTTCGCACGCTCATCGATCGCGAGCAACTTCACCGAGCCATCCAGCACGACGTAGACGTAGGGGTGCTCCGTGCCCCGGTCGAAGATCACCTGTCCCGCGTCGGCGCTGATCGACTCAGTGGCCTCGTCCAGGCCCTCCCAATCGGGCAGCGGGCCACCACCGAACAACTCGAAGAACCGTCGGGTGGCCGACGGCGGCGACTCGGCCCGGGCCTGGAACAGCGCGTAGGCGTTGACGTCCATGGTCGCTCCTGGGCAGTTCACGGCACGTCAACGCGGTCGGCGCGCCTTCGGTCCCGTTCCGCTTCGCGGTCATTATCGCAGCACGGTTTGACTCCCGGGGGGTTTTGCCGACACTCTCGTCGATGCTATTTCGGGCGCTGGCATGATGGCATTTATGACCTCGGCCCCTATCGCGCCAGAGATTCCCGGCGCGATCATCGCCCTCGCCCGAGCGGCCCGGCGCATCACCGTCCTCACCGGTGCGGGGATTTCCGCCGAATCCGGTGTGCCGACCTTCCGCGACGCACAGACCGGCCTGTGGACCCAGGTCGACCCCGAGGATCTGGCCACTCCGGCCGCCTGGGCCCGCGACAAGCCCTACGTCAACGCCTGGTTCCTCTGGCGGGTGCACCTCATCTCGGCGGCCACCCCGCACGCCGGCCATCGTGCGCTGGCAGACTGGGCCCGCCGGCCGGACACGGACCTGCGCATCGTCACCCAAAACATCGATGACCTGCACGAACGGGCCGGTTCCGAGGTCCTCGCGCACCTGCACGGGAGCCTCTTCGCCTGGCGCTGCGACCGCTGCGAGCGCCCCGCGCCGACGCCGCAGGCCCCCGCGCAGCCCCGCGAGCGGATCGAGCCGGACACGTGCCCGCACTGCGCCTTCGGGGAGATCCGCCCGGGAGTGGTGTGGTTCAACGAGGCGCTTCCCGAGCGCGAGCTCGCGGACGCCATTCGGGTATGCCGTGACGCCGACCTGGTCGTCGTTGTCGGCACCTCGGGCATCGTCCAACCAGCAGCGAGCCTTCCGCACCTGGCTGGGGCACGCGGCATACCGGTCATCGAGATCGACCCGCGCCCCACGGAGTTCAGCCCGTTCGCGACCCACGTGTGGCGTGCGACGGCCGGGGCAGCGTTACCCGCCCTCGTCGCGGCCCTCTGACCCGGCTCGCGAACCCGGCTCGCGAACCCGGCTCGCGAACCCGGCTCAGCCAACCCCGCTCAGCCGCGCGGCGGGATCGAGTACGTGATCGACGCGTCGGCCACGAGGTCGCGGCTGCCCTCGGCATGCAACCGCACGTGCCCGATCGCCAGGCGCCGACCGAGCTTGAGCAGTTCCCCCTCGGCCACGAGATCACCGGGCGGGGGTTTGCGCAGGAAGTTCATCCCGACGCTTGTCGTCACCGCGAGGGCGACCGGCCCGATCTGGGCGAGGATGAGCAGCCACACGGTGACATCGGCGAGCGAGAACATCGTCGGGCCCGAGATCGTCCCGCCGGGCCGGATCATCGCCGACTCCGCTGGCAGTCGCAGCGTGATGGACCGTTCGTCCACCCGCTCGACAAGGATGCCCAGGCGATCGATGTCGGGAAACTCGCGCGCCAGGAACGCCTGCAGATCGGGTGCGCTCATCGCGGTCACGACCTCAAGTTAATCACCGCCATCGGGGGCCGAAGCGGGCTATCGTCCGTCCATGAGCGAGCCCTCCGGTATGCCGCCCCGCCTCACCCTGCAACCGCTCGACGAGAGCTTCGAGCGCGCCCTCGTCATCGTCGCCCACCCGGACGACATCGAATACGGCACGGCCGCCGCCGTCGACAAGTGGACCAAGGCCGGCAAGACGGTGACCTACCTGCTGGCCACCCGCGGCGAGGCCGGGCATCGACAGCATCGCCCCCGAGGAGGCTGGTCCGCTGCGCGCCCAGGAGGAGCGCGATTCGGCCAGCGAGGTCGGCGTCGACATCGTGGAGTTCCTCGACTACGACGACGGGGTGGTCGTCTACGGCACCGATCTACGTCGCGACATCGCCCGGGTGATCCGCCACCGCCGCCCGCAGGTCATCGTCACTCTGACCCACGATGAGTCGTTCGCCGGAGGGATGACCAACCAGGCGGACCACCGGGCGGTCGGCCTGGCCGCGATCGACGCTGCGCGGGACGCCGCCAACCGGTGGATCTTCCGCGAGTTGCTTGAGCAGGAGGGCCTTGAGCCGTGGGGCGGCATCACCGCCGTCCTGTCCAGCGCCGCCAACGGGCCGACCCACTACGTGGACGTCACCGGGCACCTCGAGCCGGCGATCGCCTCGCTTGAGGCCCATCACCTCTACAACACCAACCTCCCCGATGACTTCCCCAAGCCCCGCGACCTCGTCACCGGCATTCTCACCGGGACCGCCGCCGCTCTGGGCATCGAGGGCGTCGAGCACGCCCTCACCTTCCGCCGCTACCTCTGACCCCCGCCCGCTCACCCTGCCCGCCGCGCCCGCTCGCCCTGCCGCTCACCCATGCCGCGTGGCAGGCACGCGGCATACCCCTGGACGTGAGAGGGTGAAACCCCGGAACGACTACCTCGTGACGGGAAGGAGCCCAGCATCCATGGGCGCATTCAGTTGGAAACTCAAGGGCGACGGGCACACCCTCGCCCCCGGCGACGTCGTCGCCCCCGATGAACGCCTCGCCTGGGGCAAGACGATCGGGCTTGGTGCCCAACACGTGGTCGCGATGTTCGGCGCCACCTTCGTGTTCCCGCTGCTCATGGGCCTCAACGCTCAGTTGGCGATCATGATGAGCGGTATCGCGACGATCATCTTCCTGCTCATGGTGAGCGGGAAGGTCCCGTCCTACCTCGGCACGTCGGCCTCGTTCGTCGGGGTCGCCGCCGCGATCCGGGCCCAGCCGGGCGCCGACTCCCGCACCGTCACCGGCGCCATCCTCATCGGCGGTGTCGTCCTCGCGCTCGTCGGTCTGCTCGTCCATGTGGCCGGCTCGGGCATCATCCACAAGGTGCTGCCTCCGGTCGTCACCGGCGCGGTCGTCATGCTCATCGGCTTCAACCTCGCGCCGGTCGTCGCCAACGTTTACTGGCCGCAGGACCAGTGGGTCGCCCTGTTGGTCATGACCTTCGCCATCGTGTGCGCGGTCGCGCTCAAGGGCTTCCTCGGGCGGATCTCGATCTTCCTCAGCCTGGTCTTCGGCTTCGTGCTGTCCTGGCTGTTCGACCGGGGCTTCGGCCAGATCACCAGCTTCGACGCGGGCGCCGGCAAGGTGACGACGCACTGGCGGGTCAACCTCGACGGGGTCGCGAGCTCGCCGTGGCTGGGCTTCCCGCCGGCGACGACCACCGGCGCCGACGGCAAGGAACTCGTCGGCCTCCACGCCCCGACGATCTCCTTCGCCGCGGTCCTCGTCGTCCTTCCCGCGATCATCGCCCTCATCGCCGAGAACACCGGCCACGTCAAGGCCGTCGCCGAGATGACCGGTGCCGACCTCGACCACGTCATGGGTCGCGCGATCGCGGCCGACGGTGTCGCCACCGCGGTCGCCTCCTCGGTCGGCGGCTCCCCGACGACGACCTACGCCGAGAACATCGGCGTCATGGCCGCCACCCGGATCTATTCGACGGCCGCCTACGTCGTCGCGGCCTTCATCGCCATCATCTTCGGCCTCTCGCCGAAGTTCGGTGCCCTCGTCGCGGCCACCCCGGGCGGCGTCCTCGGCGGCATCACCGTCGTCCTCTACGGGATGATCGGCCTGCTCGGCGCCAAGATCTGGAAAGAGAACAACGTCGACTTCGCCAACCCGATCAACCTCGTCCCGGTGGCGGCCGGCATCATCCTCGGCATCGGCAACACGGCCCTCAAGGTGAGCGACACCTTCGAGCTGGCCGGCATCGCGCTGGGCACGATCGTGACTATCGCGGCATACCACCTGGCCCGTGCCTTCGCGCACGCCGACCTGCGCGCCGCCCACGACGGCGGGGCGATGCTCACCGTCGGTCACGAAGGCATCGACAAGGTGAAGTAGTCCCTCGGCACCACACCACATCGCAGGCCCCCGGGCGCGCGGCATACCTTGCTCACTGCAGGTATGCCGCGCGCCTGACCGTTACGCTCACGCCGTGACGAGCATCACCAACGCGGCAACCGAGCGACGCAATGCGTTCCTCTCGTGGTTTCTCGACGCCGGGCATCGGGAGCCCGGCGGCTTCTACGAGGAGGAGAGCGAGGTCGCCCAGCACCAGCACACCCAGCCGTGGTGGCGGGTCATGTGCCTCACCGGCGTCGACTATTTCTCGACCTTGGGCTACCAGCCGGGCATCGCTGCGCTTGCGGCCGGAGCCCTGGCGCCACTCGCCACCCTCGTTCTCGTGCTCGTCACCCTGCTGGGGGCCCTGCCGATGTATCGGCGGGTCGCGCAGGAGAGCCCGCACGGCGATGGCAGCCTGTCGATGCTCGAACGGCTGCTCACCTATTGGCCGAGCAAACTGCTCGTCCTCGTGCTCATCGGCTTCGTCGCGACCGGCTTCGTCATCACGATCACCCTGTCGGCGGCCGACGCGAGCGCTCACCTCATCGAGAACCCGTTCCTCAAGAGCGTCCTCAGCGGTCAGCAGGTCACCGTCACGTTGGTCCTGCTCGCCTTCCTCGGTGCCATCTTCCTCAAGGGCTTCAAAGAAGCCATCGGGATCGCGGTCGTGCTGGTCGCGGCATACCTCGGTCTGTCTGCGGTCGTCGTCGGGCGCGGTCTCATGGAGGTCGCCGCACACTCGGAGCACGTCGGCGAGTGGACGAGCGCCATCACGTCCACCTATGCGTCGCCGATGGCGGTCATCGGGGCGGCCCTGCTGGTCTTCCCGGCGCTGGCTCTGGGTTTGTCGGGCTTCGAGACGGGCGTCGTCGTTATGCCGCTGGTCAAGGGCGACCCCACCGACACGCCCGCCGCTCCGACCGGCCGGATCCGCAACGCCCGCAAACTGCTGACGACGGCCGCGCTCATCATGAGCGTCATGTTGCTGGGCTCGTCGCTGGTGACGACGTTGTTGATTCCCGCGGCCGACTTCCAGCCCGGCGGTGAGGCCAACGGCCGGGCCCTGGCCTATCTCGCCCACGACCTGCTCGGTGACGTCTTCGGCACGGCCTACGACATCTCGACGATCGGCATCCTGTGGTTCGCCGGAGCGTCGGCGATGGCCGGGCTGCTGAACATCGTCCCGCGCTACCTCCCCCGCTACGGCATGGCGCCGGACTGGGCCCGCTCGACCAGACCCCTCGTCGTCGTCTTCATCCTCGTGTCGGCCGCCGTCACGCTCGCCTTCAAGGCCAACGTCGACGCGCAGGCGGGGGCCTACGCGACCGGGGTCCTCGCGCTGATGACCTCGGCTGCGGTGGCGGTCTTCCTCACCGAGCTGCGTCGCGGTCACCGGCTGGCGGCGAGTTTCTTCGCCGTCGTCAGCGCCGTGTTCATCTACACGATCGTCGTCACCATCAAGGACCGGCCCGAGGGTTTGTGGATCGCGCTGATGTTCGTCGCCGCGATCCTCGTCGTCAGCATCTCCTCGCGGGTCAGCCGCAGCACCGAGCTGCGGGTCCCCCGCGTCGTGTTCGACGAGTCAGCGACCGCGCTGCTCGCGGGAGCCAGCCACGAGGGTGAGCCGCTGCGCTTCATCGCCAACCGACTCGACGACGGCGATGACCTGGAATACCGCGAGAAGTCCTACGACGTCCGGCTGGACAACCACCTCTTGCACACCGACGACGTTGTCTTCCTCGAGGTCGACATCACCGACGCGAGCGACTTCATGGCAGCCGTCCCGGTCACGGCGGTGACCGTCGGCCCCCACCGGATCCTGCGGGCCACGGGCACGAGCGTCCCCAACGTCCTCGCGGCCGTGCTGCTCGCGGTGCGCAACCGGCATACCGATCCTCCCCACGTCTATTTCGAGTGGAGCGAGCAGCCGCCGGCCCAGAACGCCCTGCGGTTCATCCTCGCCGGCGAGGGTGACATCCCCCCGCTCACCCACGAGGTGCTGCGCCGCGCCGAGCCGGACGCCGCCCGTCGCCCCCAGGTGCACGTCGGCGGCTGAGGCACACATCACCGCCGCGGGATGAGAACCCCTCTTCGGTATGCCGCGTTGTCCCCCTAGCATTGGCGCGGTCGGTTCGCAGCGCCATGGACAAGGGCCCCCCGGCGCACGGCCGGACCCCCGACCCCCGCGGCAGGGCGTGCGCTGAGTCGTGACGGCCCGGTCGCCTCATCCCACTCGTCTTCTCGATCTTCCTCACCATCGGCACCGTGTTGTTGTGCCTGCCGATCTCGCGGGTCAACAGCGCCGATCCCCCCAACGTCCTCGCGGCGGCCTTCACCGCGGTGTCGGCGTCCTGCGTCACCGGCCTGACCGTGGTCGACACCGCGACCTATTGGACGACCTTCGGGCAGTTCGTCATCATGGTGCTCATCCAGGTCGGCGGGTTCGGCATCATGACGATGGCCACGCTGTTGGCCATCCTGGCCGGCGGTCGCTTGGGGCTGAGCCAGACCCTGGTCGCCCAGAGCGAGACCAGCGCCACGACGATGGGCAACGTCAAGGGCATCCTTCGGACGGTCGGCATCACCGTGGTCCTGGTGGAGGCCGTGGTCGCCTTTGTCCTGGCGATTCGGTTCTATGTCGGCTACGGCTACTCGGTGGGACAGTCCCTCTGGCAGGGGGTCTTCCACTCGATCTCCGCCTTCAACAACGCCGGCTTCGCGTTGTTCAGCGACAACCTCATCAGCTTCAACCAGGACATCTACATCATCGGGCCCATCTGCGCGGCCATCGTGGCGGGCGGGCTCGGCTTCCCGGTGTTCTACGAGCTCTATCGGCGCTGGCGCACCCCGTCCACATGGACGGTGCACTCGAAGGTCACCATCCTCGGTTACCTCGCCCTGTTGGCTGTCGGCTGCGTGGGCTTCGCGCTGGCTGAGTGGAGCAACCCCAACACTCTCGGCCCGATGAGCGTGTGGGGCAAGGCAGTTAACTCGTTGATCGGCGGGATCACCCCGCGCACTGCCGGCTTCAACGCGATCGACTACGGCCTCGTCTCGCAGGAGACCCTCGCGCTCAACGATGGCCTGATGTTCATCGGTGGCGGCAGCGCCGGCACGGCCGGCGGCATCAAGGTCGGCACGTTTGTGCTGCTTGCCTTCGTCATCTGGAGCGAGATCCGCGGTGAGCAGGATGTTGTTGTCGGCAACCGCCGGATCCCGCGGGACTCCCTGCGCCAGGCGTTCACCGTCGTGCTGCTCGCGGTCGGCGTCGTGGCGATCGGGACCATCGGGCTGCTCATTGTCAGCGATTTCGCCTTCGACAAGGTCGCCTTCGAGGCCATCTCGGCCTTCGCCACCGTGGGGCTATCGACCGGGATCACCCCCACGCTGCCCGGTATCGGACAACTCATCCTCATGGCCCTGATGTATGTGGGCCGAGTGGGCACGGTGACCACAGCGGTCGCCTTGGCCTTGAACACTCGGCACAGGCATTACCGGCTCCCCGAAGAAAGGCCGATCATTGGTTAGCAACCCGTTCCGCAGGGACGACGAGAACCCTCCCGTGATCATCATCGGCCTGGGTCGGTTCGGCGTCTCCGTCGCTCGTTCGCTCGTCGCGATGGGACAGGAGGTCATGGCCGTCGACCTCGATGAGGCCCGCGTGCAGCGCTACGCCGACGAGTTCACCCACGTCGTCCAGGCAGACAGCACCGACCGCGACGCCCTCGAGCAACTAGGGGTCGAGTCCTTCGACAAGGCCGTCATCGGCATCTCCAACAACGTGGAGTCCAGCGTCATGACGGCCCTGGCCCTCGTCGACTACGAGATCCCCGACATCTGGGCCAAGGCGAGCACCAAGACCCAGGGCCGGATCCTCGAGCGGCTCGGCGTCCACCACGTCGTCTATCCCGAACGCGCGATGGGTGAGCAGGTGGCTCACATGATCGTCGGAGGGATGACGCAGTACCTCGAGTTCGACGACGACTTCGCCATCGCTCGCACCATGGCCTACCACGAGCAATGGGGCAAGACGTTCGCCGAGACCGGCGTCCGCGCGAAGTATGGCGTGACGATCGTCGGGGTCAAGCGGATCGGTGAGGACTTCATCTACGCCCGGCCCGAGACCCTCGTCCAGCCTCAGGACGAGTTGGTCGTGTCCGGCCCCACCAAGAACGTCGAGCACTTCTGCGCCTTGAGCAAGCCGAAGATCGCCCGCCAGCCGCACTGACACGCCTCACCGCGTGTGAGTTCCGTCGCCGTATCGGTGTTTCGGTGTTGAAACCAGGACCCTTGGTCCTTTTCCCACGCGCGCCGGAGTTACTCTTGAGTAGTGGGCATAGCTCTAGCTCAGCAGCCGCAACGAGGCGACGGAATGACCAGCCCGGTAGACGTTCTCACCGAGGTGGAGTGTTGGGCGGTCCTGCGCCGTCAGGAGCTCGGTCGGCTCGCCTTCCGTCACGGCGACGGACTCCAGATCACCCCGGTCAACTTCGCCGTCGCGGGCGACCACGTGGTCTTCCGCACCGGTGACGGAGGCAAGTTCAGCGATCTCGTGCAAAACCCGGAGGTCGCCTTCGAGGTCGACGCCACGGTCGGCGAGGTCGCCGAGAGCGTCGTATGCCGCGGGGTCGTCGTCGAATTGACCGGCGAGCAGGCCCTGATGACCGACCAACTGCGACTGCGTCCCTGGGTCGCCTCGCACAAGACCCACGTCATGGCGATCCGGGTCAGCGAGATCACTGGGCGGCGCTTCCATCTCACCAAGCCCTGGTCGCACATCCGCCCAGTCTGAGCCTGCCGGGTGACCCCCGGCCTGAACGTCCTGCGCCCCGCGCGGTGGTCCGGCGGGGCACAGGGGTGTCCGGGGTCAACTCGACCCGGCGACCGACATCAGGCGTCGGTGTCGGCCTTGTCATCGTCGGCAACACCGTCCACAGCCACAGCCTCCGCAGCCACATCGTCCACGACGGCCGCAGCCACATCGTCCGCCTCCGCAGCGACCTCGGCCTCCGCGTCAGCCACGGCGTCAGCAGCGGTCTCGGGTTCGGCGGGCTCGTCGGTGACCTCGGTCACCTCGTCGTCGAGAGCCGCACTCGCGTCCGCTGCAACAGCCTCGTCGGGCGCGACATCGGGCTGGTCCGCAACCGGGGCGACGGTCGACGCGCGTCCGGTCGTCGGCGGCAGGTATGCCGTCTCCGTCACCGGTGCGGCCCACGGGTCGTCCTTGGGCTTGCGGGACATGACCACGGCAACCGCGGCAGCGGCAGCGGCGCCGATGCCGAACAGCAGCAGCAACCCGCCCTTCTTGCTCTTGCCCTTGGCCTTGCCCGCCGACCCGGCCACGGCCGGCGCGTCCGTGCTGCTCACCGCATCGCTGACCGCTTCCGTCGCCGCGGCGAACGCCTGCGGAGCACCGGCAGCCAGGTCGCGCTTGGCCGAGCCTGCCGCGGCGGCAACGGCGGCGATGGCGGCGGACACCTTGGGCAGAAGGTCCTCGACGAGGCTGTCGCGGGCCTGATCCACCTTGGGGGCGATCTCATCGACCGCGGCCTGCAGCCGTGGGGCGGCGACCTCGACTCCGTGCTCGACGCGCGGCCGAGCCCACTCCCGCCCGGCCTCCGCGGCTTCCTTGGCCCGCTCGGCATACGGCGCTGCCGCTTCGCGGGCAGCCCCTGCGGCTTCCTTGGCTTTTTCTGCATACGGGGCGGCCGCTTCACGGGCGGCCTCCGCGGCGTCGCGGGCCCGACCGGCATATGGTGCGGCCGCCTCACGCGCGCGACCGGCATACGGTGCGGCCGCCTCACGCGCGCGACCGGCATACGGTGCGGCTGCCTCACGCGCGGCATCGGCGGCGTCGCGCGCCCGACCGGCATACGGGGCCGTGGCGTCCTTGGCCCGCTCGGCCAAGGGAGTAGCCACCTCGCGAGCCCGGTCGGCGAGGGGGGCAGCGGCCTGCATCGCTCGGGTGCGCCCGCGCTGGGCCGCCGGTGCCACCGACTCCCTCAGCTGGGCCAGCGCACCGAAGACGGTGCCATCACCGCGCTCGCCGCGGGCCGCGGCCAGCCGCCCAAACACCGACAGGTCCTCGGTCTTGTCACTCGCACGCTTCCGGGACACTGATCCTCCTGGTGGTTCGTGGTGGTCGTCCATCCAAGCACCTGGACCCCTCGCGGCGTCGTCGCCTCATCGTCGTTGTCGCCGACACTGTCGTCAACGCCCGCCGCTGCCGGGGTCAGTGGTCACATCCTGCCCTGTCCCGGGTCCAGACACACACCCGCCTCCCCCGAACGCACGCTGGAGCGCCGTCTGGGACACCCGGCATACCACGGGGTATGCCGTGCGAGGATGTTCGCCATGAAGGCAACCCTCCACACCAACCACGGCGACATCGTCGTCACCCTCTTCCCGAACGAGGCGCCCAAGACGGTGGCCAACTTCGTGGGGCTCGCGACGGGCGAGAAGGACTACCGCGACGACGCCAAGCGGACGAACCCGACCAAGTTCTACGACGGTCTGGTCTTCCACCGGATCATTTCCGGCTTCATGATCCAGGGCGGCTGCCCGTTGGGTCAGGGGTATGGCGGGCCGGGCTTCACCTTCGACGACGAGCCGCACCCCGACAAGACCTTCGACCGCCCCTACCTGCTGGCCATGGCCAACGCCGGGAAGCGGATGGGCAAGGGCACCAACGGCTCGCAGTTCTTCATCACCGTCTCGACGCCGGGTTACCTCAACTTCAAGCACACGATCTTCGGCGAGGTGGCCGACGCCCCGAGCCGTGCGATCGTCGACGCGATCGCCGCCGTGCGCACCGACCGCAACGACCGCCCGCTTGAGCCGGTCGTCATCGAGTCGGTCACCGTCGACCAGGACTGAGCCACCCGCAGTGGGCAGGCGCGCGACCGAGGTGAGCGGGCGGCATACATGAGCTATCCCACCCTGCCTGAGGGCGTCGGTGGGGCGACCCCCCGCCCGGTCTGCCCCCGCCACCCCGACCGAGAGTCGTGGGTGAGTTGTCAACGGTGTCGTCGGCCGGTGTGCCCGGAGTGCCAACGGCCGGCGCCCGTGGGCGTGCAATGCGTGGATTGTGTGCGCGAGTCGGCCCGCACGGTCCGTCCGACGCGCACCGCCTTCGGTGGGCGCACCATCGACGGCAACCCCCTGGCCACCAAGGCGATCATCGCCATCTGCGCCGCGGTCTATGTCTTGCAGTTCCTGCGCCCGGTGACGACCGAGGACCTCGCCTTCGTCCCCGTCATCGGGTGGCACGAGCCGTGGCGCGCCCTCACCGGCGCGTTCCTGCACAGCCCGTCCACGGTGTTGCACCTCGGGCTCAACATGCTCATGCTCTGGCAGATCGGGCCCTATCTCGAGAGCCTGCTCGGCCGGGCCCGCTTCCTGGCGCTCTACCTCGTCTCGGCCGTCGGCGGGTCGGCCGGCGTGCTGCTGCTGGCCCCCGCGCCGCGCAGCATCCTGTTCACCTCGGCCGAGGCCGCGCAGTATGCCGCCTGGGCCACTCCCGTCGTCGGCGCCTCCGGGGCGGTCTTCGGGCTGTTCGGGGCGCTCCTCGTGCTCAACCGGCATCTCGGTCGATCCTCGACGCCGCTGTATGCCGTGCTGGCCGTCAACATCGTCTTCGGGTTCATCTATCCCGGGATCGCCTGGCAGGCCCACCTGGGTGGCCTCGTCACGGGCACCGCCGTCGCCGGGGTGTTCGCCGTGCTGGCCCATCGGGATCGGCGCTCGTGGCAGTGGCCGGCGATGGCCCTGGTGTTTGCTCTGGTCATCGCCGCGATGGTCATCGATTACCTCGGCGTGCCCGACATCTACCGCTGAGCGGCCCCGGCGGAGCGGCCGGCGAAGTTATCCACAGGCTTGTCCACAGCTGGGGAGAACTACACGGATGTAACTCGCCGGACACCCGATGAGTGGGCCGAGGTCACTTCCACTTCATCGTCATGGCGAACCCGGCGATGAGCAGCGCGAAGCCGACGACGAGGTTCCAGTAGTTGAACGCCGCAACCGGCCAGAGGCCCTGCGAGATGTAGAAGACGACGATCCACAGCAGCCCCGCAAGCAGGAGCGTGACGAAGACCGGCGCCCACCACGACGGGTTGGGCGCATCGAGGGCCTTAGCCTGGCGGCGCTTCTCGGCCTCGGCCGCCTGGCGCGCCTGGGCAACCTTGGCTGCCGGCGGGACAACGACCGGCTTCTTGTCGGTGGGGTCCTGCGACTCGGACACGAGGTCTCCTTGCGTTCTTGCTGGTGTGCCTTAGCGTAGGTGATGGAGCACGCACTCGCGTGCCGCTCGCTCGCGCGCGGGCTCGACTAGTGCTGCAGGAGGTGTCGGTATGCCGCCCGCCTCCCCTCGATCCCGTCCAGGCTACTGGCGGCTGCTGGCCCCGGCGGTGTTCGCGCTGGCCGGCCTGCTCTTCGCCACCAGCTTCCAGGCCGCCCGTGGCACCGACCTGCGCAGCGACCGTGGCTTGCCTGGTCTCATTGACGGGGCCACCCGCGACGTGGCCGCCAAGTCGGCGGCCATCACGACCCTGCAGACCGAGCTCGACGCCCTCACCGCCGCCGCGGTGCCCTCGACGACCGGCCTGGCCCCGATCACCGACGTCATCAACCTCCTCGCACCGGTCGTCGGCACCCGAGCCGTGCAGGGGCCGGCGGTTACGGTGGCGCTCACCGACTCCAAGCGCAACTCGGCCAACCTGCCGGCATCGGTGCGACCCGATGACCTCGTCGTCCACCAGCAGGACGTCCAAGCGGTCGTCAACGCGCTGTGGCGGGGCGGGGCCGAGGCGATGATGATCCAGGACCAACGGATCATCGCGACCTCGGCCGTTCGGTGCGTGGGCAACACGTTGATCCTGCAGGGCCGGGTCTATTCGCCGCCGTTCGTCATCTCGGCGATCGGGCGCATCGACGCCCTCAACGAGGCGCTCGACCAGGACCCGCAGATCGCCATCTACAAGGAGTGGGTCGACGCGGTCGGTCTCGGCTATCGGGTGACGACCGAGGCGAAGGCGACCTTCCCGGCATACTCAGGTCCCGTGTCCCAACTGGTGGCGAAGGTGGCGAGGTGAGGGTCTTCCGCGCAACGCTCGGCGTGATCGGCGAACTGCTGGTCACCGCGGGCGTCGTCGTGCTGCTCTTCGTCGTCTGGCAGGTGGGCTACAGCAGCCTCATCGAAGGCCGGGCGCAAGCGGGGGTCGTCGCGGAGTTGGAGGCGTTAGGGCCAGACGGCACGAGCCTCCCCGAGCTTCCGGAAGGCCCCCTGGTCGGGGGCGTTGCGCCCACGCTTGATGACGGCTCAATCATGGCGATCATCCGAATCCCGCGGTTCGGCACCGACTGGGCCAGGCCGGTCTACGAAGGGATCACCCCCGGCACCCTGGCGAAGGGACCGGGCCACTACCCACGGTCATCGATGCCCGGCCAGATCGGCAACATGGCGATCGCTGGCCACCGCACCACTCACGGACACCCGTTCTTCGACCTTGATGCCCTCGTCGAAGGTGACGTCGTCATCATCGAGACCCGCCAGTCCTACGTCGTCTATCGGATGGCTCGCTCGACGGTCGTCCGGCCGAGCCAGTCCGAGGTCGTTGCTCCGGTGCCGCAGAAGCTGGGCGCCAAGCCCACCGAGGCCTGGTTGACGCTGACCACGTGCCACCCGAAGTTCTCCGCGGCCCAGCGCCTCATCGTCTTCGCCAAGCTCGACCGGGTCGTCCCCCGCAGCGAAGGCGCCCCGCCGGAGATGACGACCGCCCCGTCCGCCCTCTCGCTCGTCGGAGGTGCCTGAGATGTATGCCGCCCTCTGGCGAGCGCTCCCCGGCAGGCGCGGGGCCAAGCTGGCCACGATGATCCTGCTCTTCCTCATCGTCGTCGCCGTGCTCTTCACCTGGGTCTTCCCCGCGGTCGCGCCCCTGTTGCCCTTCGACCAGGTGACCATCGATGGAGCCTGGGCTCCGAAAGGCGTGTCTGGTGTCTGAGCGCCCCACGATCCTCGTTGTCGACAACTACGACTCGTTCGTCTTCACCATCGTCGGCTACCTCGAGCAACTCGGCGCCGAGTGCACGGTGGTCCGCAACGACGCGGTGACCCCTGCCGAAGGCGCCGGCTACGACGGGGTGCTCGTCTCACCGGGCCCCGGCACCCCTGAGGACGCCGGCGTGTCGATGGCGATGATCGCGGCCTGCGCCGAGCGCTCGCAGCCGATGATGGGCGTCTGCCTGGGCCATCAGGCACTCGGCGTGGTCATGGGGGCGACAGTCGGCCGGGCTCCAGAGTTGCTGCATGGCAAGACCTCGCAGGTCGAGCATGACGGCACGGGCGTCCTCGCCGGGCTGCCGCAGCCGTTCACCGCCACCCGCTATCACTCGCTGGCGATCGATCCGGCCACCCTCCCGGCCGAGCTACTAGCCAACGGCCACACCGCCAGCGGCCTGGTCATGGCAGTTCGCCACGCCAGCCTTCCGCTGCACGGCGTGCAGTTCCACCCCGAGAGCGTGCTCACCGAGGGCGGCCACCGGATCCTCGCCAACTGGTTGGCGATGTGTGGTGACTCCGAGGCCGTCGCCAGATCGGCCGGCCTCAGCCCGCTCGTCCACCACTGACGCCCGCCACTGACGTCCGCCGGCGGGCCGTCAGCCACTGGCGTCCGCCGGCCGGCTGTCAGCCTCCGCGTACGCTCCGGCCCCTACCTCCGGCTACCCTCCCGTGGTCGACGTCGCCGTCGATGAGGTGGACGGCGGGGGCGGCGGTTGGGGTGCCGTGACCGTGACCGTCGAGATGAGCCGGATGGCGATCTTGACATTGACCGTCGAGCCGACGTCGACCAACGTTCCGGGGACGATGTCCTGGCTGAGCACCGTGCCCTCAAGGATCGTCGTGTCTGCTGTCGGCACCCGCTCGGCGACCGCATAGAGGAGTTTGAGTCCGGCGAGCGTGGCCTGGGCCGTCACCTGGTTCTGGTCGACGAGGCTGGGCACCGCGACCTTGCCCGAGGCCACCTTGAGGGTGATCTGTTGGGTCAACGGGACGACCGTGCCGGCCGGCGGATCGGTGCCGATGACGGCGTCCTTGGCCTGCGACGGGTCGTCGAGCACGACGACGCCGGGTGTTGGGAAGTTGAGGATCTTCAGGGCGGTGACTGCCGCGTCTTTGGTCAACCCAGCGAGCGAGGGGATCGCCGCCTGACCTGGCCCGGACGACACTTGGACGGTCACCGTGCTCCCGATGCTGACCATGGTCTCGGAGTCGGGGTCCTGGTCGACGACGAGTCCCTTGGCGACTGTGTCGTTGGTGACGTTGCGGGCGTCGATGAGGAGTTTGCGCGCCGACAGCAATGCCCGGGCTTGCTCCTCGGTCTGGTTGATGAGGTAGGGCACTGCCACCTGGTCCGGCTTGGCGTTCTGGGCCAGGATGCTGCGGCCGAGGACGAACAGCAGGGCCAGAGCGGCCAGTGCCGCGAGGGTGAGCAGCACGTATGCCGCCCCGCGTCGCTTGGGCGGGTCCTGCGACGCCCGACGTCCCGCGCGAGTGAGGGGCTCGTCGTCATAGTCGTCGTCGTAACGGAGGTCCTGCGGCGGCATACCGGATCCGCCGCCTGGACCACCCACCTCGGAGAGGACCGTCGTGGCGGCCGCGTCTCCGACCGCGCCGACCGCTGCGCCCCCCGCGCCCACGCCGAACCCACCCGTGCCGTTCGCAGCGGTGCCGCGGGCGGCGGCACTGATTGCCCGGCCCTCCCCCGCGGCGAGCAGGTCGTCGCGGAACTCCAACGCGGTCTGGTAGCGCGCGTCGCGGTCCTTCACCATGGCATGCAAGGTGATCGCGTCGTATGCCGCGGGCACCGCCGAGCGGATCGACGACGGCGGCGTGGCTGGCTCGCCGACGTGCTGGTAGGCGATCGCGACCGCAGTCTCACCGACGAACGGCGTGCGCCCGGTGAGCAGTTCGAAGAGCATGCACCCGGTCGAGTAGAGGTCGGAGCGGGCGTCGACCGGCTTGCCCTGGGCCTGCTCGGGCGAGAAGTACTGCGCGGTGCCGACGACCGACTGAGTCTGGGTCATCGTCGCTGCGCTGTCGGCGAGGGCTCGGGCGATCCCGAAGTCCATGACCTTGATCGCGCCGCCGCGACCGAGCATGACGTTGGCGGGCTTGATGTCCCGGTGGACGATGCCCTTGGAGTGGCTGTAGTCCAACGCGGCGAGGACGTCCGACACGATGCGTCCGGCCTCGGCGGCGGGCATCGGGCCGGTGGCAGTCAGGTGCTCACGCAGGGTGCGGCCGTCGACGACCTCCATGACGATGTAGGGGACGTGCACCGCGACCCCGGTCGTGGGATCGGTGCTGTCGTCCTCCCCCGAGTCGAAGATGGCGACGATGTTGGGGTGGTTGAGCCCGGCCGCCGACTGCGCCTCACGGCGGAAGCGGGCGAGGAAGACGGCATCGCGCGCCAGGTCGGAGCGCAGCAGTTTGATCGCCACCTGTCGGGACAGGCGCGTGTCGAAGCCCGCGTGGACATCGGCCATGCCGCCACGTCCGATGACCTCGCCCACTTCGTAACGCCCCCCGAGTAGGCGTCGAGTGTTCATGCGGATCCCCCGTGCAGTGCGCTAGCCACTGGTGCCTCCTGCGGTGCTGCTGGCTGTCGGTGCCGCTCCCGCGGACACCGTGATGACGATGGTGGTGGTGACCGGCACCGGGCCGGTCGGACTGATCCCGAGGACCTCGCCCTTGGGACGGTCGGAGGGAACGGACTTCGTGGCGATGTCCAGGAAGCCCAAGGTGGTGAGGTCGGCCCGCACGACTCCCGTCGTCTGACCGACGTAGTCGGACTCGACGAGGGTCACCGTCTTGACCGGAGTGGTCGTCGGGGCGGTGCTGGTCGTCGGGGCGGCGCTGGTCGTCGCGGGCGTGCTGGCCGTGCTCGTCCGGGGGACGGTCCTCGTCACCGTCACGGAGGGGATCGGCGTGTTGGCCCGGCCGACGACGAGGTTCTGCCAGATGAACAGGCCGGCGACGAGGAAGGCGGCGATCACCGGCAGCCACCACCAGCCCATCCCGCGCCGGCGGTCGGGTGGCTGCGGCTGCGGCGGGTAGGCCGGCCCCGCTGCCGTCGCTGGATAGTGCCCGTAGGGCGCCACCGGATGGGCGTAGACCTGGGTCGGCAGCGGAGTGGGAGTGGCCAACGGCTGGGTGGCGCCCAGGTCTGACAACGGGATGACGCTGGTCGCCAGGCTTGCGTGCGCGACCCCGCTGACCGGCATACCGAGCAGGGCGGCGAGCGAGGCGGCGCTGGAGGGGCGTTGGGCAGGGTCCTTGGCGAGGCAGGCCTCGATGGCCGACCGCAGCGGGTCGGTGACGTGCGGCGGCAGCGGCGGGGGCGGCTCACTGATCTGCGCGAGGGCGGTGGCGACGGCCGACCCGGCGTCGAAGGGGCGCTTGCCCGTGAGCATTTCGTGGCCGACGACCCCGAGGGAGTAGAGGTCGGTGGCGCCGGTCACCCGTTGTCCCATGGCCTGCTCGGGCGCGAGGTATTGCGGCGTGCCCATGACCTCGCCGGTGCGGGTGTGCCCCACGGCGTCGACGGCGCGGGCGATGCCGAAGTCGGTGAGCTTGACCTTGCCCTCGGGCGTGACCATGACGTTGGCCGGCTTGACGTCGCGGTGCACGACGCCGGCCTCGTGGGCGGCAGCGAGCGCGAGCGCGCATTGGCCGAGGATCAGGCGGACCTGCTCGGGGGGCATCGGCCCCTCGGCGATCATGCTCGACAGCGGCAGCCCGGGGACCAACTCCATGACGAGGTATGCCGTGCCGTCGTCTTCGCCGTAGTCGTAGACCGCCGCGATGTTGGGGTGGGACAACGCCGCGGTATGCCGTGCCTCGTCCCGGAAGCGCGCGGCGAAGTTGCCTTCGTCGGTGGTGTTGGGACGCATGATCTTGATGGCGACGGTGCGGCCCAGGACGCGGTCGGTGGCGGCCCAGACGTCGCCCATCCCGCCGGCGGCGATCCGGTCGGTCAAGGTGTAGCGGCCGCCGAGGACGTCGCCCAGGCCTGGAGTCATCGGGCTCATCGGGTGATCACCGCTTCCATGACGGCCTTGGCGATCGGGCCGGCCGTGCGGCCGCCGCCGGCCTCGTCGCCCGCGTTGCCGCCATCCTCGACGATGACCGCGACGGCGATCTGGGGGTTGTCGGCGGGCGCGAACGACGTGAACCACGCGTGCGCCGGGAGCCCGTTGCCCTGCTCGGCAGTGCCGGTCTTGCCGGCGACCGAGACGCCGTTGATGCGGGCCGGCTTGCCGGAGCCCTGGTCGACGACGCCCACCATCATCCGCGAGATGATGGCGGCGATCTCGGGCGTGACGGCCACCGACATCTGCTCCGGGGTGTGCGTGTCGAGGATCTCGAGGTTGGCGCCGACCACCTGCTGGACGAGGTAGGGGCGCATGACGACGCCGCGGTTGGCGATGGCTGCGCTCACCATGGCGACCTCCAGGGGGGTGACTCGCACGTCGAACTGCCCGATGGCCGACTGAGCGGTCTGGGGCGGGTTGAGGGAGCTGGGGAAGACGCTGGGAGTGACCCGCATGGGGATCCGCAGGCTCTCACCGAAGCCGAACTTGGCGGCCTGGTCCCGCAGGGCGTCGCCGCCGACCTTGAGGCCGATCCATCCGAAGGCGGTGTTGCAGGAGATCTCGAGGGCGTGCTGCAACGTGGTGAGGTCGCCAGGGCCGCACGACTTGCCGTCGTGGTTGGGCAGGCCGACGGTGGTCTGCGGCAGATCCATGACCGCCGGGCCGGGGATCTGCGTCGTCTCGTTGACGGCACCCGTGGACAGCGCGGCTGCGGTGGTGACGATCTTGAACACTGAGCCGGGCGGGTAGAGGTTGCCGCTGATGGTTCGGTCGACCAGGGGGCGGGTCCGGTCGTCGAGCATGCCGTCCCAGGCAGCCTTCTGGGCGTTGGAGTCGTGGTTGGCCAGCGTGTTGGGGTCGTATTCGGGGTGGCTGACGAGGGCGAGGATGGCGCCGGTGCGGGGGTCGAGGGCGACGACCGCACCGCGCTGGTTGCCCAGGGCCTTGCTGGCGGCCTCCTGGGCCTTGGCGTTGAGGGTCAGCTCCAGGCTGGCGCCGGTGGGTTGCTTGCCGGTGAGCAGGTCGGCGATCCGCTTGTAGAACAGCGCGTCTGATGATCCGGACAGCAATCCGTCGGAGCTGCCCTCCAAGCCACCGCCCGCGCCGTAGACGTAGGAGTAGTAGCCGGTGACGTGGGAGTAGAGCGGTCCCTGGGGGTAGGTGCGCAGGTAGGCCAGCTCGCCCTCGGACGGCGTCGAGGTCGCGATCGCGGTGTCCCCGACGAGGATCGACCCACGGTCGCGGGAGTAGTTGTCCAGCAGGGTGCGCCGGTTGTCCGGCCGCGCTCGCAACGAGGGGGCTTGGACGAACTGGATGATCGTCGCCGAGATGAGCAGGATGGCGAAGAGGGCGCCGACGAGGCGGGACATCCGCAGGATGGGGGTGTTCACGGTCGTGGCACCGCCTCGGTCGGCGCAGCGACGGCCGAGGGTGCGGATGCCGCCGCGGGCCCGGTTGCGACTGCTGGCGCGAGCGCGGGCGAGGCTGCGGGTGCCGCCACGGCTTCGGGTGTGGGCTTGCGCCGCGGGATGGTGTGCAGGCCGTCGCTGTCCAGGACGGGACGTCGGGCCTGGTCGGAGATCCGCAGCAGCAACGCGGTGATCGACCAGTTGGCCAGCAGGGCCGACCCGCCGAGCGACATGAACGGCGTCGTCAGTCCGGTGAGCGGGATGACCCGCGTGACGCCACCGAGGACGACGAAGACCTGCAGTGCGACCGAGAACGCCAGCCCCAGGGCGAGCAACTTGCCGAAGCCGTCACGCACCCCCAGGGCCGTGCGCAGACCGCGCTGGACGAACAGGCCGTAGAGCAGCAGGATCGCGAACAGCCCGGTCAGCCCGAGCTCCTCGGCCAGCGAGGGGACGATGAAGTCGCTCTCGGCGAAGGCGACCAGCCACGGCCGTCCCTTGCCCAGACCGGTGCCGAACAGCCCGCCCGCGGCCATCCCCATGAGGCCCTTGGCCAGTTGGTCGGACTGGGCGAGGGAGTCGGACGAGAACGGGTCCAGCCAGAGCATCACACGCCGCTGCAGGTGCGGGAAGAGCAGGTATGCCGCGTAGGCGCCGGCCGCGAACAGCATGAGGCCGATCGCGATCCAGGAGACCCGCTCGGTGGCGACGTAGAGCATCGCGACGAAGAGGCCGAAGAAGAGCAGCGACGAGCCCAGGTCCTTCTCGAAGACGAGGACGGCGACGCTCACCAGCCAGGCGACCATGATCGGGCCCAGGTCACGCCCGCGCGGGAAGGTGAAGCCAAGGACCTTGCGCCCGGCCAGGGAGAGGACATCGCGGGCCTGCACGAGGTAGCCAGCGAAGAACACCGCGAGAGCGATCTTCGCAATCTCCCCAGGCTGGAAGGACATCGGACCGACCCGGATCCAGATCCGTGAGCCGAGTTGTTCCGAGCCCAACCCCGGCACGAGGGGCAGGACGAGCAGCAGGACACCGAGGGCCATCGCGGTGTAGGTGTAGCGGCGCAGGGTCCGGTGGTCGCGCAGGGTCCAGAGCAGGGCGCCCGCCACGATGATCGAGACGCCGGTCCAGATGAGTTGCCGGAACGCGTCGCCGTCGAAGCCGTAGTCACCTGCCGCGAGGTCGAGGCGGTGGATCATCACCAGGCCGAGCCCGTTGAGCAGGGTCGCGATGGGCAGCAGCAGCGGGTCGGCATACGACGCCTTCCACCGCAGCACCAGGTGGAAGAGCAGGACGAGGACCAGCAGGCCGCCGCCGATGGCCACTAGCCCGGCAGGGACGGCCCCGCGGTTGGCGACCTCCGTGTCGACCCAGGCGAAGAGGACGATCGCGACCGCGAAGAGCAGCAGCAGCAACTCGGTGTTGCGCCGCGATTTCGTCGGGATGGTCTCGACCGTGGTCGTCATGTCGCTCCGGGCGTCACCGGAAAGCCGACGGTGCCGGTGCCGGTCGACGTGGACGTGGCGGTCGAGGTGGACGTGGCGGTGGAGGTGGACGTCGGCAGGGTCACGCTCGGCGTGGCCACCGGAAGCGTTGTGCCGCAGGCGATTCCGGCGGCATTCTGGGCCCGGCACTCCGCAGCGACCTCACGCAGCGACGCGATCCGGCCGTCGGCCTCGGCGAGCCCGCCGAGCGAGATCGAGGCGGTGATCAGCTCTTGATAGCGCGCGGGCAGGTCGGTGACGAGGATGTCGGTGCCCCGCACGAAGGTCGCGAGGCCGATCGGCCCAAGGGTCTGGTTGACCCCGCGGTAGAGGGTGACGTAGCCGTCTTGGGCGCCAAGGAAATACTGCCGCTGGGTCCAGTCGTAACCGGCATACCCCGCGCCGACGACGAGCACAGCGGCAGCGAGCCCGACCCCAGTGCGGCGCAACCACAGCACCCGGGGCGAAGCGACCTCCTCGGCGAGCTGCAGCGGCTCGTCGTCGGGGGTGCCGGACACCTCGCGGGTGAGTGCGGCGGCCTTCTCGGCGGGGCTCACGGGGATGGCGCGGGTCTTGCGTCGGGCGCGGCCGCGCACGGCGGCGGCACCGACGATCTCAGGCGTGCTGGGCAGGTCGGCCAGCTCGTTGCTGTCGACGACGTCGGCCACGACCACGGTGACGTTGTCGCGGGTGCTGGCCTTGAGAGCGACCTCGATGCAGCGCTCGGCGGCTGCCTCGGGGGTGGGCGCCGCGGTGATGATCTCGGCGACGATGTCGGGGCTGACGAAGTCGGTGAGCCCGTCGGAGCACAGGACGTAACGGTCGCCGGGGATGAGCTCGCGGATCGACAGGTCGGGCTGGTCGTCGGGGTTGCCGGTCATCACCCGGGTGACGAGGGAGCGCTGCGGGTGGTGCTGGGCCTCGGCCTCGGTGATGCGCTTCTCGTCGACGAGTTGCTGGACGAACGAGTGGTCCTTGGTGATCTGGCTGAAGGTGCCGTCGCGCAGCAGGTAGGCCCGCGAGTCGCCGATGTGGGCCATGGCCAGCTTGTTGCCCGAGCGCAGCATGGCAATCGTCGTGGCGCCCATGCCGGCCAGGCCGCTGTCCTCGCGCATCGCGGCGCGCAGTTGGGCATTGGCCTCGCGCAACTCGCTCTCGAGCACCCGCAACGCCTGCTCGCCCGGAGACGATCTCCTCGTCCAACGGGGCGAGGGCCCCGACGATCATCGAGCTGGCGACGTCGCCGGCGGCGTGCCCACCCATGCCGTCGGCGAGGACGAGCAGGTGGGGACCGGCATACCCGGAGTCTTCGTTGCGACTCTTGGGGCCGAGGCCGAGGTGGGTGCGCGCGGCATAGCGCAGGGCCGTCGTCATCAGCCGTGCAGCTCCAGCGCGGTGCGCCCGATCCGCAGCACGCTGCCGACGCCCACCGGCTGGGCCGTGGTCAGTCGGGCGGCGTCGAGGAAGGTGCCGTTGGTCGAGCCGAGGTCCTCGACCCACCAGGACCCTTCGCGCAGGAACAGCCGCAGGTGTCGCCCCGACGTGAAGTCGTCGTCGAGGACCAGCGAGCATTCGGGGTTGCGTCCGACGAGGATCCCCGCCGGGGTGAGCGGGATGACCGTCCCCGCGAGCCGACCTTCGGTGACGGCCACGCTTGTCGGTATGCCGCGTGCTCCCGCGCCGCCTCGACCGCTCTGGCGGGCCGGCGCCGGACGGGCGGCCTGCCGAGCAGGGGGTGCGCCGTGCGGCGAGGGTGCGGGGGCGGCATACCCGGAGGCGGGTGCTGCGCCGACGGGGACGCCGGTCTGGGCGGCCCGGCGTCGGGTGCGGCGGGAGACTCGGGTGCCGAACAGGTCGCTACGCAGCACCCCGACGACCGCGAAGACGAACAGCCACAACATGACGAGCAACCCCAACCGCATGAGGGTGAGGGTGAGTTCGCTCACCGGCTCACCTCTTCCCGGCGCGGAACGTGATGGCGGTCCGCCCGACGGTGATCTGGTCGCCGTCGATGAGCCGGGTGCTGGCGATCCGCTCGCCGTTGACGAAGGTGCCGTTGGTCGACGCGAGGTCGCGAATGCTCGACACGAGGTGCGGGCCGTCGTGCGTGACGCGAACTTCGCTGTGTCGCCGCGAGATTCCCGGGTCGTCGAGGATGACGTCGGCGGTGGCGTCGCGGCCGATGACGGTGAGGGAGCCCAGCAGGGGGTAGCGCTCGCCGTCGATGTCGAGCCAGGGGCGCTGGGCCGGGTTGATCCGGGGCAGCTTGGCGGGGGGCGCAGGCGCTGGGGCTGGCGGTGGCGCCGCGAGCGGGGGTGGCGGCGGGGGCGCGACCGCGGGCTGGTCGGGTGCGAGGGCCCGGTCGGGCAGCAGCTCGACATCCGGGTCGGCCACGTGGCTGGAGGCGTCGTATGCCGGGTGGCTCAGCTCGTTGGCCCAGTCACCGATGACCTCGGGGGCTCGACGTGGCCGGCGTTGAGGTGGCCGGCGTCGAGGTCGGGGGCGGCGAGGGCGTCCGGCGCCGGTTGAGGTGCGAGGGCTGGGGCTTGGGCTGCGGGTGCGGCCGGGGGCGCCGCCGGGGCTGCCGGTGCTGGCGCACGGACCGGGGCCGGTTTGTGGACCGGGGCGGCTGGGCGGTGCGGCGGGGCTGGGACGGGGGCGGGCGGCATACCGGATGCCTGGCCGCGCTTGGACGTCTCGGGACGGACGCGGAACACGCCTGTGTCGAGGTCGGAGCCCTCGGCGAGGACGATCTCGATCGGGCCGCCGGGGAGGTAGCGCTGGGTCTCGGCGTGCTCGGCGGCGGCGGCGATGAGGTCTTCGGTGATGGAGTCGGAGTATTCGTCGAGGCGGCCGAAATCGGTCGTCGAGAGCTCAATGGTGTAGTGGTTGGGGACCATCGTGCGGCCCGGCCCGAGGACGCTCGCGCGGTCGTCCATGGCGTTGCGGATGGCCCCGGCGATCTCCACCGGCTGCACCTCGGAGCGGAAGGCCTTGGCGAAGGCGCGGTTGACGGTGCGTTCCAGGCCCTTCTCGACCTTGTCGAACAAGCCCATGCCCGCCTCCTTCCGTGTCGTCGGCCGTGGTTCGGCGGTCTTGACATGGTATCCGGCGGCGCCTGTGAGCGGCCCGCGGCGCGTGCGGCTCGCGTGCGAGCCCGTGTATGCCGTTGGATCGGGTTTGCCCTGGGGGCGGTGGGCGGGGCACACTAGGTCCTCGCACGACCACGCACACGCGCAAGTGGCGGAACGGCAGACGCGCTGGCTTCAGGTGCCAGTGTCCGCAAGGACGTGGGGGTTCAAATCCCCCCTTGCGCACGTATTGTGATGTCTCAAGACATCCCGGACAGGGCGAACCCTCAGGGTTCGCCCTGTCTCGTTGTCTGGGGTTGGTAGCGGTGGGTGGTGTCGAGGGTGAGGTGGCGCAGGATTTCGCCGGTGGTGGCGTCGCTGATGGTGATGTTGAGGCCGTGGATGAGGGCTTTGACGGGTTTCCCGTTGTGGGCGCGGCCGATGCCGATGGCGTAGAGGGTGCCGCCGTGGCGCCGGCGTCATGCCCACCGGCGACGAGCCGGTCGCGTTCGGCCAACACCGCCGCCACGGCCTGCTCGCTGACCGCGGCCGGGCAGCTCGGTCCGCACCCAAGGACGGGGCCCGCACGCCCCCCCCCCCCCCCCCCCCCCCCCCCCCCCCCCCCCCCCCCCCCCCCCCCCCCCCCCCCCCCCCCCCCCCCCCCCCCCCCCCCCCCCCCCCCCCCCCCCCCCCCCCCCCCCCCCCCCCCCCCCCCCCCCCCCCCCCCCCCCCCCCCCCCCCCCCCCCCCCCCCCCCCCCCCCCCCCCCCCCCCCCCCCCCCCCCCCCCCCCCCCCCCCCTTGCGCGGCCCCGGCAGGACCGGGCCCGCACGCGGCTTCCCCTCGACCCACCACCGGGCTGTCAGTTCGTACACGCCCGCCCGAAGCACGCCGTAGCTCGCCGGCGACCTCGCGCGACCGGACGGTGTTGTTCCGCCAGGCGCCGTGATCGCCAAACGGGCTTTCGACACCCCCCCCCCGCCCCCACCGCGGGGTCCCAGCGTTCACCCACGATGTCCGGGATGTCTTGAGACACCTGTCCGGGATGTCCTGAGACTCAACACCCCCTTGCGCACGTAAGTGTTCCTGAACTACCCGTTTTGGTTTCCCGAAACTCCCGGCCGGAGATGATCCGGCCGGGAGTTTTCGTCGTTCTGGGGGTCGCGAGGCTTGCGAGGTGGCAGCAAGCCCCCGGGCTGGTTCGTCTTTGGTGCAGGCGAGGGTGGGATCGTGATAGTTCGGAGAGACTCCATAGTTCGCTGGATGAGCGTAGATTCAGGAAATGCCGTAGTATTAGCGCGTGGACACGGTGCAACTCGAGAGGCTGATGGCTGACGCCCTGGGTGCCCGAGTCGACGTGCGCGTCCAAGAAGTTGCAGACCGGCGAGGTCGATTCACGGCCACGATCCAAGCGGTACTCGTCGAAGTCGAGTGGCTCGGCGTCGGGTGGCCACGGCAGGTGCGCGAGTTGCTGGACCGGCCTGATCGTCCCGACCTCGTCGTCGCTCCCGAGTTCTCCCCGGGAGCACACAAGCTCCTGAACCAGGCTCGGATGTCGTGGATCGACCTGACAGGGGCCGCCAACATCGGTCTGCCGGGCTTGCTCATCATCGTGGAGTCCAAGCGCGGCGCACGAATGCCGCGCGCCAGCTTGGGTTGGACAGCAGGGGCGCTTTCTGTGTGTGAGGGGCTGCTGGTCGGTGCGGGAGGCACGGTGGCGGAACTTGTCGATGCCACCGGGCTTGCCCCCTCGACGGTCGCGAGTGCGCTCAAGTTCCTCCAAGGCGAGCACATGCTCTCTGCCGAGGCGGCGAGGGGGCGAAACGCGCGACGAACGATCGTCGACAGAGACCAGATTCTCGATGCCTATGCGGCTGCGGCGGCGCGACTGCGGAGCCCGGCGTCGATCCGCGTGGGCGTCCTATGGCGGAGTCCAGCCCGAGGGGCTACTGAACTGGGCAGTCGCCTCGAAGCCAATGGTGTGGCTTGGGCCACGACGGGAGCCCTCGCGGCGGACGTGCTGGCCCCGTACCTCACCGAGGTGGACCCGTGGGAGATCTATGTCGATGGTGGCTCCCTCGCAGAACTGCGGCACATCGCTCGTGAGGTCGGGTTGGCGGAGGCGAGTGGAGGCCGGTTGCTGCTGCGGCCATTTCCCACTCCTGCGAAGGACGCGCTCAGCTCCGAAGTTGGTGGCCATCGCGTGGCCGCTTGGCCACGCGTGTTCTCCGATCTCCGGATGATCGGAGTTCGGGGCGAGGAAGCTGCCGAGCATCTTCGCGAACGGATGGGAATAGGTGAATGAGCGAGGACCTGGAACGAACTAGCCGCGCAAGGCGCGCCGCGGAGCTCGCCTTGGTTCGTGTGTGCAGCCACTATGGCCAGCGACCCAACTTCGTCCTGCTCGGTGGTCTCGTGCCAGCCATGCTGTGCTCTGACAGTGGACGTCTCCACGCCGGGACGACGGACGTTGACGTCCAGGTTGACCTTGAGATTGCTGGAGGTGCTGAGAACGCCCGGCGTCTGGAGATCGCCCTGAAGAACGCCGACTTTCACGTCGACTCCGAGAGGGTCTGGCGTTGGGAGACGGCCACCGATGCGCGGCTCGTCGTCGCTGCCTTCACCGGAACCATGCTGAACGCGATTGCCGGTTGACCTGGCGGGGCGCCTTTCAGGTGCAAACCTATGTGCTACCGACCCTGCATCGAGGGCGAGGTGGCGGCCGATGCCCCCATGCCGACGGGGAGACCGCTGGGTGGACAGGGACTAGGCCCGGAGGGTCACCAGATCGACCCCACCAAGCCCTCGAAAGCCACCGACGCGCTCAGCGAGAGACTGGGGGCGATCCACCCTGACCTGACGTGGCAGTTCGGTGCTGGTGAGGGCTCACAGCACTGCCTGACGGTCTCGTCAGGCGGCGTCGCCCAGGTGCGGCCCCTCGCTGAGCGCTGGCTACGTGCAGCGCCTCGCCCCGACGAGACGTGGGAGTTCCGGTCCAGCCAGCAGCGCGACCCCAATGCCCTCACCAACGTTCTCGAAATCGCTGGCCACCGACTCGATTTGTCAGACACACGTTTTCACGTCGAGTCCGATGCCGACGACCTGCGTATTCACGTGGGAGTGCACCACCCGGCATACGCCAGCCTCGCGGAGGAGGTGCGTGGGCAGGTGACCTTCCTGCTGCTCGACTGGCTCCTCGGCGAGGACGACGTCGAGCGGTGGGTCGGTCACGTCGTGTCGCTCACAGAGGCCCCCGCGGGTCTGGTGATTGGGCGCGAGGTTGTCGCTGCCGTGAGCGACATTGCGGCGCGACGAGAACCCGACGAATGGACCATGGGGCAGTGGGAAGACCGGGACGGGGCGCCGGGGCTTGCGAGGTTCCGCAGGGGTGTCCGGTGGATCGACCATCCGATGCTGGACCGGCATCAGGTGTTGTCGGCGGGGTACGCGGCGCAGGACAACGGACTGCCGGCGGACTCGACGGTGCTGGATCAGCTGAGGCATGTCGAGAGCGAGCTTGAGTCGGTGCTCGGGTCGCGCGGACTCATCGTCGCCATCGAGTCACACCGCGGGGTGCGGACATGTCATGCGTATACGGATGGCGACGACCAGAACGTAGACGCCGCTCTTGCCGAGGCTGCACCCCGATGGGGCGCCACGCTTGCGGCCCGCCCGGACCCTGCCTGGACGGAGGTCCGGCAGTTCACCGGGTGAAGTCGGCCCTCGCCATGAACGACGAGAGCATCGTCATCATCGACCTCTTCCGCGCGCAATCGGATCGGGTCCAACTATAGTTGACCCAGGCCAATAATAGTTGGATCATGAGGACATGGACCTTTCGTTTCCCCTCGCGACCATCGCGCCGACTCTGGATTCCGGGGTGTTGCATGTGCTCGCGGCAACGACGAGCGGCTGCACTGGGGCCGAAGTGCATCGTCGCCTCGGTCACGGCAGTGACGAAGGGGTCCGCAAGGTCCTGGCTCGCCTCGTCGGGCAGGGCATCGTGGTCGTTGAAACTCCGGCCCGCTATCCGCTCTATCGCCTGAACCGGTCTCACGTAGCTGCCCCCCACATCGAGGCGTTGACGAGGGTGCGACAGGACATCGTGGATCGGATTCGCGATCAGGTGACCGCTTGGCAGGTTCTGCCCACTCACGCCGGCCTGTTCGGGTCCTTCGCTCGAGGCACCGCACACGCCAACAGCGACATCGACGTGCTCCTCGTCCGGCCCGAGACATTGACGGAGCGTGAGGAAGACCTGTGGTTGGACCAGGTCGACGGACTCGATCGCGCCATCAAGGCATGGACCGGCAACGTGGCCCAAATCATTGACCTCACAGCAGCCACGCTCGGGCGGATGGCGCGCGAAGGCGATCCGTTGGTCGACTCGTGGCGGGCCGAAGACATCCCCTTGCATGGCGGGCGCCTCATCGCGCTGCTGCGGGAGCTGCGATGAGCCCCCGCAACTCTGGTCGGACCGTCCTCTGCACGCCCGCCGACTGTCGCGTTCGTCGGGACCAAGCGCGTGCGTTCATCGAGGTCGCCGAGCTCGTGCTTACCGAGGGTCGCCGCGAGGCCCACGTCGCCGCAGCCCTGGCTGTGCTGGGCGGAATCGCGGCAGCCGATGCGGTCTGCGGGTTCGCGCTCGGCCAGTGGAGTCGGGGCCAGGACCACACCCAGGCAGTCGCCCTCCTCGGCGACGTCACGCTGCGGGACGCCACGCTCCCCACCAAGCTCAGGCGGCTGCTTGCCGACAAGGACGCCGCGCATTACTCCCCGAACCTCATCACCGTCGAGAAGGCGAAGGCAATGGTCCGCCAGGCGGCTGCCCTCTTGACCGAGGCGGACCTGAGCTAGTGCAGGAGCCTGACTCGACGTCATTGTGTGGCTGGGACTGCCTGTGAGGGCGCTGCGGCCGGACGGTGGTCGCCGCGGCGGGCCGGAGGCCTGCGGTTGCATGATGGACACCGTCCGAGCGCACACGAAGCCGAGGAGACCGTCACATGAGCGATCCAGTGGTCGAACCGATTGAGTTCACGCTCAACGGGAGGCTCTACGTGCTGGCGCGAGCGGTTGTCGAAGGTCGGCTGGAAGGTGTCGAGCCGAGAGCGATCCGCGAGCACGCGGTTCTCGTGAACGGGGAGTGGTTCCCGGCCCGACAGGCCTTGGCGGTCGCGCTCGGGATCCCTGACCACCTGGTCAAGTCGCGCACTGCCCGAGCCAAGTTGGCTGCCCTGGGGTTCGAGTCTCGCCGAGCGCCCGGAGCGAAGGCCTCGGACTCGGGCTCCGATCAGGCCCCGGACTCAGGGTCCGATTCGGCCTCGGACCAGGCCCTGGGCTCAGATTCAGCCTCGGAGCCAGGCGCGGCTTCGGAATCGCCGCATCGCAGCGGCTCTCGCGCCCAGAAGCCCCAAGGCGTGGAAGGCGCCCGACCTCCGGCGTCGGGGCGACCGGCCCGGCAGGCGAGGCGCACCCCAGATCCGGGGCGTCCTGAGACCGACGTCCAGGCGTCGGTGGTGGCCGCGCTCGCCGCGGCAGGTTGGGCCATCAGCTCGGTGGCCAACACGGCGACTAAGGAGCACGGCATCGACGTCATCGCCGAGCGCGAAGGCCAGACGATCGGCGTCGAGGTCAAAGGGTTCCCGGGGCTGGGTTACGCCGACCCCGCCCGGGCCGACCAGCGCAAACGCACTCGCCCGAGCAGTCAGGCCGTCCATTGGTATTCGCAAGCCATCCTCGCCGCGATGCGGCTGCGGACCAAGCACCCCGAATGGCGCAGTGTGATCGCCCTCCCGGACCACCCGCGCTACCGGACGCTCCACTCAGAAACCGCTGGCTCGCTCGCAGCCGCCGCCATCGACGTCTGGTGGGTGGACACCGCAGGAGACGTCAGCGGTCTGTGACGGACGCACGGCTCGGGATCGTGTGGCTGGGATGTCCTGGGAGGACCATCGAGCCACGCAATCCCGGTCCGAGGGCCAGTGTCCGGACGGCAGGAGCCAAATAGTAGGCTTAGAACCGTGGAAAATCCGAAGTCTCTCCTATGACCGTCCACGCGCGGCGGATCCCAACGCACACGCTGCTCGCCCAACCGGCAGCCCGCTGATGTGCTCCTACTGCGGCTGCGAGTCGATCACCACGATCGGCGACTTCATGGCCGAGCACATCGAGATCGTCAACGCCACGACCGCTCTCCGTCTGGCGAGCGCCAGCCACGACACCGCGGCCGCGCCGCCAGCTGCCGCAGTCCTCGCCCAAATGCTCACCACGCACGCTCACCGTGAAGAGGTCGGCCTCTTCCGGGTGCTCGCGCGACAGGAGGAGTTCACCTCCGAGGTCACCACTCTCTGCGGCGAACACGGCTCTCTCGACGCCCAATTGGCGGCCATCGTCGCCGGCGACCTGGACGCGGTCAACCCCCTCATCGACGCCCTGCGCGACCACATCAACCGCGAGGAGAACGGCCTCTTCCCCGCGTCCGCGATCGCCCTCTCGGGCAGCGAGTGGGATGAAGTGGAGAGGACCACGCCGCCCTCGGCGGTGCACCGTGCCTGACGCCGCCCCGGAGGCAGCCCCCGACTTCACCGCGCGACGGAGTGTGCGCACGGCCCTCCTCGCCACCGCGGGGGTCAGCATGCTCGCTGGCCTGTATGCCGCGTTGCTCCTCGTCGTCGACCGGGAACCGACTGCGGCACAACGACTTCCGGACGTGCACGGCATACTCATGGTGCTGGGGTTCCTCGGCACCCTCGTCGCGCTCGAACGGTCCGTCGCCCTCCGCCAACGCTGGGCGTATGCCGCCCCACTCGCCCTCGGTCTCGGCGGCCTCGCGCTCGTCGTCCCGATCCCCCTCATGGTCGGCCGTCTTCTGCTGATCCTCGGCTGCGCGCTGGCGATGGCGGTCCTCGTCCATCTGTGGCGGCGCCAGGAGGACGATCCAACAGCCACCCAAATCCTCGGCGCCGCAATGGCTTTGGGCGCCGCGATCCTGTGGACCCGGCTTGACGTCGTCGACCTACTGCCGTGGCTCGTCGGCTACATCGCGCTCACGATCGCCGCCGAGCGGGTCGAGTTGGCCCGGCTCACCATGCCGCCACACGCAGGGCGCCTCCTCCTCGCCATCGGTGCAGCCGTGCTGATGACCGCCGCCCTGACGCTCCTCTGGCCGAGCGTCGGCACCCGCGCCTTCGGCCTCCTCACCCTCGGTCTGGTGGCCTGGCTGGCGCGCTCCGACGTCGCCCGGCGCACGATCCGCTCGACGGGGTTGCCGCGCTTCTCCGCGGCGGCACTGCTGTGCGGCTACGTGTGGCTCGCCGTTGCGGGGGTGGTCTGGGTCGTCGGAGGTATGCCGCGCGCGCTCGCGGCATACGACACGGTCGTCCATGCCACCTTCCTGGGCTTCGCGATGTCGATGGTGATGGCGCACGCGCCGGTGATCTTCCCTTCGGTGCTGAGGCGGCCGCTGCCCTACCGCTCGGCTATGTGGATTCCCTTGGTGCTCTTGCAGATTGGCCTTATCGTGCGGATCGGCCTGGGAGACGGCCTCGGGCTGGAGGGCCCGTGGCAGATCGGCGCCGTGCTCAACGTCGTCGCCCTGCTGGCCTTCGCCGGGACCGCGGCATGGAGCGCGCGATCGGGACAACGAGCCCGGAGTGCCGGGGGCCGCTCATGAAGCGGCGCGCGACGTGGGGGTGGCGGGACTATCCCTCGTTGTTCTGGCTGGTCGCCGCGGGTGTCGTCGCGCTCATCCACTGGATGGTTCCTCACGCCGGTTGGTTGATGGCCCACCTCGTCCTGCTCGGCGCTCTCACCCATGCCGCCATGGTGTGGAGCACCCACTTCGCGCAGGCGCTGCTCAAGACCCGGCCGGGTCTGGACGAACGGCGGACCCAGAGCCAACGGCTCGCGCTGCTGTTCGTCGGGGTGAGCCTGGTCCTCGTCGGAGTCGCCGCCGAGATCTGGTGGTCGGCGCTGGCCGGGGCGGTCCTGGTGAGCGTCGCGGTCATCTGGCACGGCGTCATGCTCTGGCGCAGGCTGCGCGCGTCGATCGCGCCCCGATTCCGGATCAGCGTCTACTACTACCTCGCTGCGGCCGCCTGGGTTCCGGTCGGCGCCACGCTGGGCGTCCTGCTGGCTCGCGGGCCCGAGGACGAATGGCACGGACGCTTGCTCGTCGCCCACACGATGGTCATGTCACTCGGCTGGATCGGCCTCACGGTCACCGGCACGCTCGTCACCCTGTGGCCGACGATGCTTCGCGCCCGCATGGACCCTCGAGCCGAACGCTTCGCGCAGCAGGCGCTCCCGGGTTTCGCCGTTGCTCTCATCGTCATCCTGGTCGGCGCCACCACGGGTTTGCGGGTGGTCACGGTCGTCGGGCTGGTCGGCTACCTGCTGGCCGGGGCCTGGTGGGGCCGGGCCCTCGTTGCCCCGCTGCGGGTGCGGGCACCGGGCGAACTCGCCCCCCTCTCGGTCGCGGCAGCGCTGGTGTGGGCTGTCGTCGCCATCGGATGGGTCGCCGGGACCGTTGCGCTGCGCGCCGATTGGACTGAGATCGGCGACACCTACGGCGTCCCGACGGCCGTGTTGGCCAGCGCGTTCGCACCACAACTACTGGTCGGAGCGATGTCCTACCTCGTGCCCGCCGTCCTCGGGGGCGGTCCAGCGGCGGTCCGCGCCGCCTCGGCCTGGGTGGACAAGTGGGCCCTCGTGCGGCTCGTCGTCATCAACGGTGGTGTCATCGTGAGCCTGTTGCCGGTGCCGAGCATTGTCCGAGTGCTGACCACGGCACTGGTGCTCACGGCATACGGGATGTTTGTGCCGTTGCTGGGGCTGGCGATTCGCGCATCGATCCGGGCGCGGAAGGCGGCCGAGAGTCGTGGGCGCGACGTGCCCGTTCCGCGCACCGACCTCAAGCGTCGGTCGGTGTGGTCGTCAGGGCAGTTCGTCGGTGGGGTCTCGGCGCTCGCCTTCGTGGTCTGCCTAGGCGTCCTCGCCGACCCGGCGGCCGCTGGGCTGACCGTCGCGGCCGGGGAGTTCGGGGCCGGGGCTTCGGCGGGGGCAGCGCCGGTTGCGGCGACCGGTCACACGACCACGGTGCGAGTCACTGCGATGGACATGCGTTTCGACCCCCCTGCCGTGACCGTGCCGGCAGGCGATCGGCTGGTCATCGAGCTCATCAACGCCGACCCGACGACGAGCCACGACCTCGTGCTGGCCAACGGGCTCGGCACGCCGAGGCTGCGCCCGGGGGCCTCCACCACGCTTGACGTCGGGGTGGTCGGCGGGTCGATGGACGGCTGGTGCTCGGTGGTCGGGCACCGGCAGATGGGGATGCGCTTCGCTGTGACCGTCGTCGGCGTCGCCACCCCGGCTGCGTCCGCGGCGGCGACCACGGGGGCCGCGTCGGGGCACGGGCAGTCGCCTGGGCAGGCACCCCGACAGTCGCCCGGGCAGTCACCCGGGCAGTCGCCCGGCAGCGGCGTCGATCTGCACGCGCCCTTCCCTGCCGACTTTGTCGCCGTCCCACCGCTGGCGCCTGCGCCCGCTGCCTCGACCGCGGCCTCGACGACGCACCGAATCACCTTGACCATCAGCGAGATTGACCTGCAGGTCGCCCCCGGGGTGTGGCAGAAGCGCTGGACCTTCAACGGGGTCGTGCCGGGCCCGACCCTGCGCGGCAAGGTCGGCGACACCTTCGAGGTGACCCTCGTCAACGACGGCACGATGGGGCATTCGATCGACTTCCACGCCGGCGCCCTCGCTCCCGACAAGCCGATGCGCACCATCCCGACGGGCGCATCGCTCGTCTATCGCTTCACCGCCACCCGCTCTGGGATCTGGATGTACCACTGCTCGACGATGCCCATGTCGGCACACATCGCCGCCGGCCTGCATGGCGCGGTCATCATCGACCCACCTGGGCTGCCGCCGGTCGACCGGGAGTACGTCCTCGTGCAGTCCGAGGTTTACCTCGGGCCCAACCACGCGCAGGGCTCAGCGTCCGAGGTCGAGATGACCAGAATCGACGCCGAGACACCCGACGCGGTGGTCTTCAACGGCGTCGCCAACCAGTACGACGCTCGCCCCCTCACCGCGCGGGTCGGCGAGCGCGTCCGCATCTGGGTCCTCGACGCGGGGCCAAACAGACCCACGTCGTTCCACATCGTGGGTGGCCAGTTCGACACGGTGTATGCCGAGGGCGCCTGGCTGCTGCGCGCCGCACCTGGGGGGCCGGACGCCCCGGGCGGCAGCCAGATCATCGACCTTGCTCCGGGGCAGGGCGGGTTCGTCGAACTCACCTTCCCGGAGGCCGGGCACTACCCGGTGGTCAGCCACGTGATGGTTGATGCCGAGCGCGGCGCCCACGGTGTGATCGAAGTCACCCCTTGATCGACTGCCGCACCAGGCTGGCAAGGAGTTCGTTGGTCTCCGGGTCGACCGAGTGGATGCCCACGCCCTGCATGCCGCGAGTGAGCAGGACCTTGTAGATGTTGCGGACCAGGGCATCGAAGTGATCATCCGACACGGCCGTTCGGCTGCGCAGCGCGGGGTCCTTGTTACCCGATCGCACCGCTACCCAGTCGCCGTCGCGCCACACGAGATCCGGGCCCAGCAACACGCCTGCGAAGTCGTACTCGAACCCTTGGGCGGTGTAGACGCACCCGACCTGCCCCATCCCCGCGGGGTCCGTCGCCCACAGAGGTGACGGTGGCGCGCCACCGACCGCGCGGTCCCCCTTGAGATTCCATGGGCGCGACCAGTCGCCGATCGTGACATCGGGTACCAAGGTGCCGTCGCGGTTCGGGTCGCTCCACGGCCAGCAGTAGCCGGCGGTCATCCTTGCCCCGTAACCCTCGGCAGCCCTCGCCTGCAGCCACGCGTCGATCTCGCTTGGTGACTCCATCACGCGCACCCGGAAGCCGTCATCTCCGACCCATGGCAGAGTGCCGCCGGGCACGAGGCCGAGGAGTCGTTCGACCCACTGCACGTAGACGGCCGACCCTCCGCATCGGAACTGGTCGTCGAGTTGAATGTGGATGACGTCAATGTCCCTGGCGGCTGCCGCAGCGGTGATATCGGCAACGGTCCCCATCTCGCCCGGTCGGACGACCTGGTTCTGATCGAGGAGGAACACGGGAGTCCGTGCGGCAGAGAGCAACTCGTCGACCTGGGCTCGACCCGTCCGTTGCGCGGCACGGGTATATCGGTTCGCCGAGGTCTCTCGGATCCGGTGAGCCTCATCCAGGATCAGCACGTCGAGGTCGTTGGGTTCTGACTCCATGAAGGAGTTGAAGTACTGGAACGCCTTACGCACCCGGGGCGACCCCTTGGCCGCCACCTTGCGCAACGTCTGCGTGAACGACTGCGATCCGGTCGCGTGCACCACCGTGCGACCCTCGCGGGCCAGTTCGCCCATGAGGGAGAGCGCAATGACGCTTTTCCCCGACCCTGGGCCTCCCGAAACCACCGCGGCCGTCTTGTGGTTGGCCCGTCGCGCACTACCGACGGCGTGTCGCACGCACTCGAAGGCCTCCCGCTGCTCGTCGAGCAGCACGAACATCTCGCGTCGCTGGACCTCGTGGGCGGCAAGGGCCATGAGTTGTTTCGAGGGAGCCACTCTGCTCGCGAGGAGCGTGTCAGCGGCGGCAGCCCCACTTGCGGGGGCGAAGTAGGACCGGAGGAAGGAACGAAACTCGCTGCGACGCTGTCCTGTGAAGAGCCGTACCCCCGGGCGGCGACGAACCAACAGGTCCGTGACACCGAGATCGGTCGCATTGTGTAAGTAAGCGATTCCCGCCAACGAATCCGGAGCATCGGCAAGTGCGGCGTTGTAGTCCTGGAGGTACTCGCAGTAGCCGCGCACCTGGTCGAGCGGGTGGAGGACCGGGCGCCCGTAACCGGGAACGCTGACCAAGACGTCGTTGTCCTCGAAACGCGCGGCTTCGGTCCACTGCTTCAGTTCCACGACCAGGTATGCCGCAGCCCCGGTCGTCGCTCCGACACCAGCGAGCACGACGTCGGCGCGCTTGCTGGTGAGGGGCAGTTGGTATTCGACGAGGAGTTCGACACCGCCCCGGTCAGCATCGATCAGGTCTGCCACCAACGCCGGGATACTTCGCTCCCAGGACCGTCGTTCAGCCGGCGAGGGTCGATGGCCGACGGCTATCACGAGTTGCTCGCTGAGACGATCCGCCAGGTGCGACTCGAGCACTGAAAACCCCGCCGCGGAATGGCGAAGCAGCGACGACACGGGGTTGCTCCCTGACAGCACGACATGGCGTGCGGGGGAGCATGTCCGGATGAGGAAGCTCGTCGATCCGCTCTGACTGCCTCACCCTAGTCATGCAGGAGCGTGGTCGCGCGATGAGCGCGCCTACGATCGGTGCCATGGGTGACGAGCAGGCGGCATACCTCTTGGAGGATCTCCAGCGCGAGTGCCGTGACTTCCGCGACGAACGAGACTGGGCGCAGTTCCATGACCCGAAGTCGCTCGTCCTTGCCCTCGTTGGCGAGGTGGGCGAGCTCGCTGAGTTGTTCCAGTGGGTGCCATCGCAAGAGGCCGCTGTGCGGTTCGGGGAAGGCAGGCCCAAGGAGCGCGCGGGTGAGGAGATGAGCGACATCTTCATTTACCTGCTGTCGTTGGCTGAGGTGCTCGACATCGATCTGTTGTCTGCCGCACGCGCCAAGTTGGCGCATGCGCGCCTGCGTTTCCCGGCCGCCGAGGTCGTCAGCGTTGCCCCCGAGAAGGCTTAGCGGTGTGACCAAACGAACACGCAGTGCGTGCCTGAGGTACGCGGCTCTTCCAGGGGTCCCGGCGCCCTATCGGCCAGTCCGGCAGGGCGGCATACCGGACTTTTAGGACACAGGCAACTGCCCCAAGGTCCAATAGCGCGCGAACCCCGTTGTCCCTAGCGTCGGCATGGTCGGGGCATTCTCTTGCGCTCGGCGACGACCTGTTCGAGAGGATTTCCCGCCCATGCGCTCACTGCTTCCCGCCCTCCGGCCCCGACCACTACGCGCCCGCCGCGTGCCCATGCTCCTTGTCGCTCTCCTCTTCGGCGCGCTGGTCATGCCCAGCGCTGCCGCCAGCCCGGTCCCCGCGGCCGGGACATCGTTGAACACCGTGAAGGCGGTCATCGCGCCGGGAACGTACGGTGGACAAATTCCAGCGACGGTGACCTTCAACGGGTCTGGCTCCTACTGCGTGGAGTTGTGCTCGATTGCGTCGTGGTCGTGGAACTTCGGTGACGGCGCGACCGGGACCGGCGCTGTGGCGAGTCACACCTACACCACGAGCGGCAACTTCACCGTGACTCTGACGGTGGTGTCGAACGAAGGGGTGACCGACACCGTGACGACACAACTCATGACCGTCCAGCAGACGATCGCAAGCTTCACGATGACCCCGTCGGCGGGAGTTTTGCCGGTGACCGCGAGCTTCGACGCCAGCGCCTCCAGCTCCAACTGGGACCGCCCGATCGTCAGCTACGCGTGGGACTTCGGTGACGGCACGACCGGGACCGGCCGCCTGACCACTCACACCTACACGACTCCCGGGGTGCGCTACATCACCCTCACGGTGACCGACAGCATGGGCACCATCAAGTCCACGTCCGGCGCGATCACCGTCCAGGACCCGCTGCTGGCGCCGAACAACCTCCGGGCCACGTCCCCGGCCAAGGGGATCACCTCGCTGACCTGGACCAACCGCACGGTCATGGTGACCAACCTGACGGTCGAGCGCTGCACCGGCTCGACGTGCACGAACTTCGTCGCAGTCGGGTCGGTGTCGGGGGCGTACACGAGCTTCGGCGAGTCGGGCCTGCGGTCTGGGACGACGGTCCGTTACCGGGTCCGGGCGACCAGCTACCTGGGCACCTCGGTGGTCTCCTCAAGCGTGTCGGTCAAGGTTCGCTGACCCCTCCCGCTCCCCGCTTGCCGGGTCGAGATATTCCGCCGTCGTCTGTTGATAGCCGAATACCTCGACCCGGCGGTGGTTCAGCCGGTGGTGTCGTCCCTTTAGAGAGGAACTCCCGCTCATGCGCACAGTGTTTCCCCAACTGCGTCCCCGACTTTTGCGTGCTTGGCGCGCGCCCATGGTTGTCCTGGCCCTCCTCTTCGGCGCGCTGGCGATGCCCAGCGCGGCGGCCAGCCCCGCCTCCGCGGCGCCGACCTTCGGGTCGATGGACGCCGCAGGCGCGGTGATTGCGCCGCTGGCGTATGGCGGCGTTGTCCCGGCGACCATCACCTTCGACGGTTCGGCCTCCTACTGCGTCGAGTTCTGCACCCTCACGTCCTACGAGTGGGACTTCGGCGATGGGGGGACCGGAACCGGCGCGATCGCGAGCCACACCTACACGACAAGTGGCTATTTCACCGTGACGCTGACCGTGCGCTCCAACAACGGGTTGTCGGCCACGGCGAGCACGATCGCCAACGTGTTCCAGTACACGATCGGCAAGTTCACCCAGTCGACCAGCGTTGGACTGATGCCCCTCAGCGTCGCATTTGACGCCAGCGGGTCGCTGTCCAACTGGGACCGCCCCATCGTCACCTACGCCTGGAATTTCGGGGACGGGACGACCGGCTCAGGGCGCATGATCACCCACGTCTTCACGACGCCGGGCGTCCGTCAGGTCACCCTCACCGTGACCGACCGCCTCGGCGGGTATCAGATCGTCGGCGGCTATGTCTTTGTCCAGGACCCGCTGCTCGCGTCGACCAACCTCACGGCCACGTCCCCGTCGAAGGGGGTCACGTCGCTCACCTGGACCAACCGGACGGTCATGATCAGCACGTTGCAGATCGAGCGATGCACCGGCTCCAGGTGCACGAACTTCGTCCCGGTCTCGTCAGTCCCGGGGACCTTCACGAGCTTCTCCGAGTCGGGTCTGAGGTCCTCGACGGTCTTCCGCTACCGGATCCGGGCCACCGACTACCTCGGCAACACAGCCGTCTCCTCGATCGTCTCGGTCAAGACCCGCTGACACCACGCTAATGCCGGGTCGAGGTATTCCGCCGTCGTCTGCTGATGGCCGAATACCTCGACCCGGCAACTGGTAGGACCCGGCAGGTGGAGACAGCGCAGCAGGTATGCCGCGTGGCATACCTGAATCTGCGAGATGCTCAGCGAGTGATGTCGCTGGAGGACGAGCAGGCGCTACGGCGTGAGGCCATGGCGTGGCTCACGGTGCGGACGAACGACGGTCGGGACGCGATCAGTCGGGAGGACCTCACCCAGTTCAGGTTCCGCGGCGAGAGACTCACCCTCATCGATCAGGGACGCGGCATACGCAAGCCGGCGGCCTGCCGCGCGGCCCTCTCGATCATGACGGTGCACACGCCCCCGGGCCGCGAGCGCCCCTACAACGACATGCGTGGTCCGGACGGCCTACCTCGGTACAAGATGCGGGCCGACTCGCGCAGCGGCGCGGACAACCGAGCGGTGCTGCAGGCGTTGGAGCTGCACCTGCCCGTGATTTGGCTGGTTGGAGTGGCGCCGGGATGGTTCCAGGTCGTGTTCCCGGTCTTCGTCATCGGCGCCGAGCCGGAGCTGGATCAGTTCGTTCTGGCCTATGACGCGGCCCAGTCGTTGCCGCTGCTCGGATCGCCCATGGAGGAAGTGCTTCGCCACTACGTCACTCGCGAGACCCGTCAGCGCGTCCACCAGCCGGTGTTCCGTTCGATGGTCATGCTGGCCTACCAAACGCAGTGCGCTGTCTGCTCCCTCCGGCACAGCCAACTCCTCGACGCCGCGCACATCATCCCCGACTCCGACGAGGGCGGGATCGCCGCCGTGCGAAACGGATTGGCGCTGTGCAAGATTCACCACGCGGCATACGACGCAGGCATCCTGGGGATCTCCCCCGACTACCACGTGGCGATCCGTGACGACGTGCTTGCCGAAGTCGACGGACCCCTGTTTGAGCACGGCATCAAGGGCCTGCATGGCCAACCGCTGATGGTCACACCGAGACGGCGGGCCGATCGGCCGGACCCGGAGTTGCTCCAGCAGCGCTACGCCGACTTCCTCAGCGCCTAAGCCGGGTCGAGGTATGTCGCCATCATCGGGGGATGGCTGATTACCTCGACCCAGCGTTGGGGAGCGTTGGGAGGTGTCAAACACGGCATAGGGTATGCCGCGCGGCTGGGCTCAGGGGCGGGATCCGCCGGTCGGCGCGGTCCGGGTGTCGACGGGAACGGTGAGGCGCACGGCATACCCACTGGCGGCGTCCCCAGTCGAGGCGCCGAGCTGATGCACGCCGCCGTCGTTGCCGAAGACGTTGTCGCTGGTCAGCGAGAGCTTGGCAAGGTTGCCGACCGAGGACTCGTAGCCCGTCGTCGCGTAGACCGCGTCGCACGCCGTCTTGGGCAGGGCCACCTGCGAGGTGGCGATCGCCTTGGTCGAGTCGCTGATGCTCGCCTGGTCGGGGTAGACCTCGAAGTGGATGTGCGGCCAGCGCCCGGAATAGCAGCCGGGGAAGATGCTCGTGAACGAGACGACGCCGTTCGCGTCCGTGATCTGCACTCCGCGCAGGTAGTTCTCGTTGGTGATGCCGGAGGAGTACATCGAGTACTGCCCGGCCCGGTCGCAGTGCCACGCATAGACGGCGGCGCCCTTCATCGCGCCACCGCCGCCGGCGATGTCCAGGATCGTGAGCTCGAGGGTCATCGGGACGCCCTCGGCCTTCGTCGTCGACGTGCCGAAGCTCGCGGTGATGTCCTTGCGGACGACGCCGCTCTGGGCCAGCACGTCCGGCCCGTTGGAGCCGTCGCCCGGGTAGGGGCCGGCCGTCTCGTCCGGGATCTCGGTCAGCGCGCTCGTCCCGCTGGAGCTGGAACTCGAGCTTGAGCTCGAACTGGAGCTGGACTTCGCGCTCGTGGTCGCCGCGGCGGATGTCGTGGAGCCGGTGGACGTGCCCGAGCTGCAGGCCGCCAACGCGGTCCCGGCCGCGCCGAGCCCGAAGAGCGTCAGGGCGTTGCGGCGGTTGAGCAATGTGGTGAGGTCGAAGGCCAACCCCTGGTCGAAGGGAGCCTCGTCGGGCCGGGGCAGCGGCCGGCCTTCGAAGGATGCGGTCGTGTGTTCGTCGGTCGTCATGGCGGGAGACTAGGGGATCAATCTAAGCGCTTGCAGTGAGTTTCCTGTGAGGCTTTGTGGGCACCGGTGAACCCTGGCGCGTCACCTGCCCCGCGTAGATTGAGGCTCGTGCCCTACCCGGACATCGCGTTCTGCCGCCTCTGCGGCTCCCCGTCGGACCGTCGCGTGCCGCCGGGGGAGGACCGGGAGCGGTCGGTATGCCGTGCCTGCGGCTACGTCGACTACGTGAACCCCACGAACGTGGTCGGCACCGTGCCCACCTGGGGCCCCGATGGTGATCACGTGCTGTTGTGCCTGCGGGCCATCGAGCCGCGGAAGGGCTTCTGGACCTTGCCGGCTGGGTTCCTCGAATACGGCGAGACGCTCGCGGACGGCGCGGCCCGCGAAACCCGCGAGGAGGCCGGCGCCTTGATCGAGCTCGACGGGCTCTTCACCGTGCTCGATGTCGTCCAGGCCGGTCAGGTCCACGTGTTCTACCGGGCTCGAATGCTGCGCCCCGACCTCGACCCAGGCCCCGAGACGACCGAGGCGCGGCTTGTGCCTCTCGACGAGATCCCCTGGGACGACCTGGCCTTCGAGACAGTGCGCTGGACCCTCAAGCGCTATGTCGAGGACCGATCCGCCGGGAACTTCGGGATCCACGCCGCATCCATCGGACGACGGCCGAGAGAGTCAAGGAGCTAGGTCATGCGCATGAGCCGGGCGATAGTGGCGGCCGCGGTGCTGGCCGCAGTGGCGTGGTCGTTCTGGGGCTGGTCATGGCAAGCGGTGGTCCTGGGTGCGTACCTTCCAACTCTCCTGCTTGGTCTGGGGATCGAGTACCTCGTTGCGCGTCGGCGCCGCTTCGGCAACGACACCGCGTCCCCCGGACCGTCAAAAAAGTCAGATTGACAATAACGCCAGAAGGTCTATAGAGTCAGAGTGACGAAAAGCCGTCAACCCTGATCCAAGGAGAGCCTCATGGCCACCATCAGCACCTACCCGTTCGTCACCCACCTGCGCAGCACGGCGACCATGCACGTCCTGCACCGCTCGCGCGGCCGGCTCCGGCACACCGGCCCCGGCGCCGCGTTCTGGTTCCGGCCGATGTCGGCGGCGATCAGCGAGGTCCCCGTCGACGACCGCGAGCAGCCGGTGCTCATCACCGTGCGCACCGCCGACCTGCAGCAGGTCAGCGCCCCCGGCACGGTCACCTACCGCTTCGTCGACCCCGCCCTCGCGGCGACCCACGTCGACTTCTCGGTCCAGCTCAAGACCGGCGCGTGGGCCGAAACCCCGCTCGAGACAGTCGGATCCGCAATCCACGGCGCCACTGCAGCAGCGGTCACCCAGGCCCTGGTGGGTAGCGACCTGCGGACCGCCTTGACCACCGACCCAGCCTGGTTGGCCGCCACCGTCCGGGCCGCCCTCGCAGCCGACGAGCGGCTGACCTCCACCGGTTTGGCGGTCGTCGGGGTCCGTTTCGCCGTGCTGCGCGCCGAGCCCGACGTCGAGCGCGCCCTGCAGACCCCCGCCCGCGAGGCGATCCAGCAGGAGGCCGACAAGGCCACCTTCGAGCGCCGGGCCGTCGCCGTCGAGCGCGAAGCGGCTATCGGTCAGAACGAGTTGGCCAACCAGATCGACCTGGCCGCCCGCGCCGAACAACTCATCGCGCAGAAGGGCACCAACGCCCGGCGCGAAGCCCAGGAGAAGGCGGCGGCCGGCGCCATCGCCACGGCTGCCGAGGCCGCTCGCACGACCCAACTCGCCCAGGCCCAGGCCGAGGCCGACCAGGTGGTCGGAGCGGCCGCGGCGGAGACCGAGCGGGCCAAGCTCGCGGCATACACCGGTATGCCGCGCGACCTCCTGCTCGCGCTCGCTGCACGCGAAGCGGCGGCGGCATTGCCGCAGATCGACCAACTCGTCATCACCCCCGACCTGCTGTCCTCGCTGCTGGGGCGGCTGGCCGGCGGGACCACCGCCCAGGAGGGCTGACCCATGGGGACGCCCCGAGCCGTGCTCGTCCGGCGAACCACCGAGCTGGACGAGTTGGTGGCCCACCACGGGACGCGTGGCCAGGCCGAGTTCTTCCTGCGCACCCGCGAGCAGTCGATCGAGCCGCTCGTCCAACGGCATCAAGGGACCCAGGCCGCCCGCCAGACGGTCCTCGCTGCGGTGCCCGCGGACTGGCGCCGCGCCGAGGTCGAGCGAGCCGAGTTGGCGAGGTTCGTCTTCGAGCCCGACGATGTCGTCATCGTCGTCGGCCAGGACGGCCTGGTCGCGAACGTGGCGAAATACCTTGCGGCACAGCCGGTCATCGGCATCGATCCCCTCCCCGGCGCGAACCCCGGAGTGCTCGTCCCCCACCCCGCGGCGGCCACCGGCGACCTGGTGCGCGACGTCGTCGCGGGGCGGGCGGCATACCTCGAGCGGACCATGGTGCGCGCGGTGGCGGACGACGGGCAGGAGTTGACGGCCCTCAACGAGCTCTACCTCGGGCAGGCGGGACACCAGTCAGCGCGCTACCTGCTCGGGTGGCGCGGCACGGCGGAGCGCCAGTCGTCCTCGGGGGTGATTGTCGGGACGGGGACCGGAGCGACCGGATGGTGCGCCTCGATCCAGCGCGCATCGGCGCCTGGTCTCGCGCTGCCGCGGCCCAACGACCCGAGCCTGGTGTGGTTCGTCCGGGAGGCGTGGCCCTCAACGGTGACGGGCACGACGCTGGCGGCGGGCCCGCTGGACAGCGACGAGCTCACCCTGCGGGTCGAGTCCGAGTCGCTCGTCACCTTCGGTGACGGGATCGAGGCGGACCGGCTCGTCCTCGGGTGGGGGCAGGTCGTGCGCGTCGGGAAGGCCCCCCGGGTTCTGCGGACCGTGGCCTGAGCCTGCGGACCTGGCCTGAGCCTGCGGCCTAGAGCATCGCCCGCAGCGGGGAGCACGCGGCATACTGGGGAACTGTCCTCCACGAGAGAAAGCCATCCATGACCAGCGCCCCTCACTCCAGTGCCGACTTCATCGAGCTGGAGCACCGCTTTGCGGCCCACAACTACTCTCCGCTGGACGTCGTCATCGCCCGTGGCGAAGGGGCCTGGGTGGAGGACGTCGAAGGGCGCCGCTACTTCGACGCGTTGGCGGGTTACTCGGCGCTCAACTTCGGGCACTCCAACCCGCGGCTCATCGAGGTCGCCGAGCGGCAACTACGCACCCTGACGCTGACGAGCCGGGCCTTCCACTCCGACCAGCTCGGGCCGTTCGCCCGCGACCTGTGCGCCCTGACCGGCAAGGACCTCATCCTCCCGATGAACTCCGGCGCCGAGGCCGTCGAGACCGCGATCAAGGTGACCCGGCGGTGGGGCAAGCGGACCAAGGGCCTGCCGGAGGACTGGGGCACGATCATCGTCATGGGCGGCAACTTCCATGGCCGCACGACGACGATCGTCTCGTTCTCGACCGACAAGGTCGCCCGCGAGGACTACGGCCCCTATACCCCGGGCTTCCTCGTCGTCCCCTATGGCGACATCGACGCGCTGCGCGCCGCGATGACCGACGAGACCATCGGTGTCCTCCTCGAGCCGATCCAGGGCGAGGGCGGCGTGGTCATCCCGCCGGAGGGCTTCCTGCGTGAGGTGCGCGCGCTCTGCACCGAGCGCAACGTCCTCATGGTCGCCGACGAGATCCAGTCGGGTCTCGCGCGCACCGGTCGCACCTTTGCCTGCGATCACGAGGACGTCGTTCCCGACATCTACATCTTGGGCAAGGCGCTCGGTGGCGGCATCGTCCCGCTGTCGGCCATCGCCGCCAACAAGGATGTGCTCAGCGTCATCACCCCGGGCTCGCACGGCTCGACTTTCGGCGGCAACCCCTTCGCCGCGGCGATCGGCCGCGAGGTCATCGCGATGCTGCAGACCGGCGAGTTCCAGGAGCGCGCTCGCCTCCTGGGTGACCTCCTGGCCGGCGAGCTCGCCGCCTTGAACCACCCGGGCATCGTCGAGGTTCGCCTGCGCGGTCTGTGGGCGGGCATCGACGTCGATCCGGCCCTGATGAGCGGCAAGGAGTTGTGCCACCGGATGGCTGACCGGGGCGTCCTCGCCAAGGACACGCACGGCTCGACGATCCGCCTGGCGCCGCCATTGGTCGCCACCGAGGCCGACATCCGCATGCTCGTCTCGGTGATCGCCGACTCCCTCAACGCCTGACCGGACCCCGCCGAAAGGTGGGATTCAGTGGGTATGCCGTCCGCCGAGGCCACCGTTTGCCACCTTTCGCGGAGGGTCAGGCCTGCTTACCCGGCTGACACCAGGCGCAGGGCTCGATGCGGGCACGCAGTGGCAGCGGCCTTCGCCAAGCCCAGCAGGTCGGGGGTCACGGTCCCTTCAACGACGGGAAAACCCCACTCGTCCAAGTGGATCCGCTCAGGCAGCAGCTCGGCGCACAAGCCCCGGGCGGCGCACGACGGCCAATCGACGCGCATCGTCCACGTCATCGCGAGCACCCCCCACGCAGGTGCAGGGCGACCTCGTCATCAAACGTGGTCAGCAGTGATCGCACCAACCGGGCTGTCCCGTCCGGATGGGCGCACGCGCCGCGTTTGTCGACCAGGCCCACCAACTCTCCGATCCGGGTCCACGAAGCGCTGGTTTCGCCCAGGGCCACGAGCCGCATCTCCTCGGCAAGGGCAGGCAGGCCGTTGAGGCAGGGCCCGCACCGTCGAGCGGAGGCTTTGGCGAGGTAGTCGACGATTTCACTGGTGACCGCCACCGGGCACTGATCCGCCCGCATGGGCAGGACCACCCCTGCGCCCAACCCGAGTCCACGGGCGCGGAGTTCCTCGCGGCTGACCGTCGCCTCGGCGAGGACACCCGCGTCGGCCCACGTGCCGTGGAAACCGCCCAGCAGGACGGGTTGCTCGACGTCCGGTCCCAGCACGTCCACCCACGGCGTCCCGTATGCCGCCTCCAGCACCACCGCGGTGTCGGCGTCGCGCCGATGCGGGAGGGTGAGGAGAGTCGTGCCGGGCTCTGTATCGGTGCCGTGGGCGGCATACCCCAGGGCTCCCATCCGCAGGACGGCGGCGACCTGCGCCCAGGTCTCGGCGTTGGACAGCAGGGTGGGGCGCCCGTCGAGACCCGACATGGCCTCGGGCTTCCATGCCGTCACCGGCAGGCCGGGCCGACCGGCGAGGAGTTCCAAGACGGCCCGCGCCTGGCCAGACACGAAGCCCGGTTCGGCGGCCCGCATCCGCCAGCGCGGCTGGCTCCGGTCGCGGCGGCCGGGCTGGGCCGCGCGCTCGGAAAGGGCGGCAGCGATGGCGTCGCCGACCGCGGGTCGCTCCAGCGGCGTGACGATGTGAACCTCGGTGGTGCGCAGTGCGCGCGCCACCACCTCGGCCCCGTCGAGGATCTGGTGAGGCGCCACGAGGGCGAGCGCCGTGTCCTTCGCGGAGGCCGGCTCGCCTTCGGCGAGGTTGATGACCACGACCGCTCGGCGCCGCCCGGTCGCCGCGGCGGCCAACTTACGGGCGAAGGGGAAACCGGCGCCGCCCCGGCCGACGACGGCGCCGGCGCCGACCGTGGCCAAGACCGTGTCGAGGTCGAGCTGAGGGAGCTGGCCAAACCGGTCGCGGTGTGCCTCCAGCGACGGTCCGTCCAGCACGCCGGACAGGAGCACCGGCCCTGGGGTGGCGACGACCTGAGCAGGCGGATCCGTGCGGACCGTGCGTGGCACCGACCGAGCGCTGAGCGACCGGCGCACGGTCGCCGCAGGTGCCGAGGGTGCAACGGGGGCTCCGGCGCCCGCGCCAGGGAAGGAGGTGACCGAGGCCAGGACCGCCCCGCTCATGACCGAACCACCTGGACGCGGCGGGCCACGGCCCGACCGGCGACGGCAACGACGACGGCTGCCACACAGCTCAGCACGGTCCAGCGTCCCCACGGCGACCCGGCGTCGGTGCCGATCCCGAGGGTGTGGATCACCGCGACACCCCAACTCACGTAAGCCAACAGGTGGATGCGCCGCCACACCCGCTCGGAGATCCGCGAGCGCAGCAGGCTGCTCACGCCGATGGCCAGCAGCAGGTCCAGGCTCAGCGCCCCCATCCCGAGGTAGAGCGGGCGATACAGCCCCCCTACGGGCAGGAATGCGTCGAACCACCGGATGTCGACGTAGGTGTCAACGACGGCCGTCGTCACGTGGGCGGCGAGCAGGACGGTGGCCAACAGCGCGAGGTTGCGGTGCAGCCCCTGGGTGACGAATCGGGGGACGAACCGACCGGGCCCGCGACCGGTTGCCGACAGGATGCCGAGCAGCACGACCGCCGTATAGAGAACGAGCAGGACGATCCCGGTGCCCCTGTTGGCGAACCACAGGAGCGGACCGGACAGGTCGATGGACGGAAGGCTCACGTGCGGGACTCCTCAAGGTCTGTGGGCCAGGTAGGGGTGCGGCGGACCGACCCGTCGGCCGCGAGCAAGCGTGCGGCGACGCCGTGTCGGGCCAACCATTCGGGGGCGTCGGCCCCCAGGACGAGCGCGGCGGTCGTCGCGGTGTTCGCATCGGCCGCGCAGTCCCCGTATGCCGTGACTGACAGCCAGGGGGTCTGCGCCGGTCGACCGGTGCGCGGGTCCAGGACGTGGTGCCAGGCCGATCCGGCCCGAACCCACCGTCGGGCGGTGACTGATGAGGTGGCCAGCCCGCCCGCGGTCAGGGACACGCGGCATACCTCGGGGTCGTTGTCCGACCACGCGCGCAGGTCGGGCGCGAGGTCGACCGGCCAGGTGACTGCGGCGCCGGCCGGGGCGTGCGCGCGGACGTCTCCGCCGACGCTGACGACGACAGCCACGCCGAGCCGTTCGACGATGGTGAGGGCGACGAGGTCGGCGGCATACGCCTTGCCGGTGGCGCCGAGGTCGAGGGCGACGCCGTGCGGGACGCGCACCCGGTCACCGTCGATGCGGACGTCCGACCAGGCGCCGGCGACCGGCACGGGCAGGGCGTGGGCCTCGACGGTGCTGGGGAGTTGGCTGAAGGTGCGGTCATAGCCCGCGGCGACCATGAGCTCTCCGAGGGTGGGATCGACCAGCCCGTCGGTCGAGTGGGCGGCTCGAAGCGCCACCCGGACCGCGCCGATGAGGATCGGGCTGACCGACACCCAGTGGCCGCCAGCCTGATTGGCCCGGACCAGGTCACTGTCCTGGCGGAATCGACTGCAGGCCACGTCGACCTCGGACAGCACTGCGGCGGCAAGCGCCGCAGCCTCGTCGGCGACGGTCGCGTCGGCCACGCCAAGGTGGACGTAGGTTCCCAGTGCTCGCCACGAGCGCGAGCCCGGGTCGGTCGGGACGTCGTATGCCGTCCCCCCAGCCCCCCGCCTTACGCGGGATTCGGCGGGGGGCTGGGGAGTTGCGGCGCGCAGGGCGAGGGTCACGACCCTGATGAGACGACGGGGGCGGGTTTCGGCGCCGGCTTGGGCGCGGCCGGCTTCGGAGCCACGACCGGCTTCGGGGCTGCGACCGGTTTCGGGGCTGCGACCGGTTTGGCCACCGTGGTCGTCCTGCTCGCGCTCGTCTTCGGTTTCGGCGAAGGGCTGAGCGAGCCGCCGGTGGCGGCTGCTGTGGTCACCGATTCGCTGACCACGGTGCGGTAGGTGCGGTCCACGATTTCCGCCGCCGTCTGCTGTGCGGCTGCCGCCTTTGCCTGGGCCTTGAGCGCCTGCTGCTGCGCGGTGTCCGCCGCCGCCAGACCGGTGATGGCGCCGGTCGAGGCAACGGTGGCGGCAGCGACCACGCCGGTGAGGGCGTGCATGGCGGTCATGGACCGGTCGCGAGAGGCGGGCAACCAAGTTCGATTCATGTGGTTCATCGTCGACGCGGCTGCGGCAAGGGCGCCTCAGGCGCACCTCAAGACAACGCTAAGAAGTCCGGTCAGCGGCAGCGCCTGGAGGCCTGGACGGCGGATGCGCGGCCGAATTCTTAGCACTCCCTTGATGCTGCCCGAGGGTGCGGTTGACCCAAGGTGAGTCACCGTGAAGGTGCACCGCGTTCCCACGCCGACGTCGATGGCGCCCGCGGTCCCTGCACCTCGCACATCGAATCGGAAGGCAACCTCATGTGGATCGGATGGAAGGCCATCAGCCTCGGAGTCGTCAGTGGGGGGGCGATCGCCGTCGCGCTCTATAGCTCGCTGGCCGCGGGTTCGGCCGCCCCATCGGCGTCGATCCCGATCTCGCAGACCGTCCCGACCGCGGTCTATGCCGACTGCGTGGAGCCGGCGGTTCTCGAGGGCGATGAGTGCGTCACCCACGTGAGCGTCACCCGCACGGTGGCCGCGCCTGCCCCGGCGGCCGTTCCCGTCCCGGCGGTTGCTGCGTCATCAGCGACCACGTCCGCGACCCGGTACACGCCTGCCCCGACCCCGACCCCGGAGGCAGCGCCGGCGGCCGCGACGGTCGACGACCACGACGACGACGAGCATGAGGACGAGCGCGATGGTGACGACGAGCCTGACGACGACGAGCGCGACGGTGACGACGACTGACCAACCCGCACCGGGCCGGGGCAAGCTTGCGACGCAGTGGGATTCAGTCGGCGCGCTCGATGAGGGGCAGGACGACGATCACGGCGAGGCCGCCAAGCCCGGCCCGTTCGAAACCGACCGACCCTCCCGCGTCAGCCGCCAGGCGGCGGACGATGTCCAGCCCCAACCCGGTGCTCCCGGCGCCACTCTCACCGCGCGCGAACGCAACCGTGTCGGGGCTGCCGTCCCCGCCGTCCTCGACCCGCAGGACCACCAGCCCATCGACGACGTGCAACTCCAACCGGATTGGCGTCTCCTCAGGCGTGTGCGCGAACGCGTTGTCGACGAGGTTGTCCAGCAGGTCGGCCAGGTCCCGAGCCGCCAGCCCGACCAACGCCGGTCGGTATGCCGCGTGCTCACCTCCCGGGTGCTCACCCGTGACGCTCTCTCCCGCCGCCCCGCTGGCCGAACCGTTCGCCGAGCCGCCGATCACGGTGGTCATGCGCCCCTGGTCCTCGGCCAGCGGACCCCAGTGATGGGCCCGGTCGGCGAGGACGACTCGGGCGTCGCACCATCCGCCCATTGCGTCGCGGCTCGGGCGCCGGGCGTCGGCGACCACCGAGTCGATGGCGCGGTGCAGGTCCTCGACATGGCTGCGCAACCGGGCCCGAACCGTCGGGTCCTCCACCTGATCGGTGTCCAGCCGCAGTGCCGTGACCGGAGTGCGCAGCCGGTGGGACAGGTCGGCGGCGCCCTCGCGCTCGATCCGCAGCAGGTCCTCGATCCGGTCCGCGAGTTGATTGAGGGCATGTCCAAGCTCGACGACCTCGACCGGCCCCGTGGCCGCTGCTCGGGCTTCGAAGTCGCCGGATCGCAGCCGGTGGGCGACACCAGCCATCGCGACGACCGGTGTGCTGATCCGGGCGCTCTGACGCCGGGCGACGAGCACGCTCACCACGACGAGCAACAGGCCGACCGCGACGAGGATCGCCCACGAGCCGTAAACCCCGCGCCGCACCCGTCCGAGGTCGGTGACCGAGTGCACGATCGCGACCCCGTCGGCGACACCGACGGGGATCAGCACGTGGAAGCGGTCATCGACGGTCGTCGCCATCGACCGGTTGTCGGCCCGGACCGCGGCGAGAAGGCGGGCATCCTCCGGGAACTGCGCCGGGCCGGACGAGGGCTGACCGGTGGTGACAGGGCCGGTGGTTGTCGGGCCTCCAATAAGTTGACCGGAGGGGAGAGCGACGGTCGTCGTCGCCGTGCGGGCACCGAGGGTGGGGGCCAGGACTGCCGGGAGCGACGCCGGGTCGTCGACCCCGGCGACGATCATCGCCACGCTCTGGGCGTCACTGTTGGTCGCGGAGACCGCTCGCTCCTCGGCCATGGTCCGCACGAGCAGGCACAGGGGGATGACGAAGGAGATCACGACGCCGGCGACCAACGCCGCGGCCAGCCACGTGATCCGAGACCTCAGCATCAGTCAGCCGACCCGGGGTGGGCCCCGCGCGGGTCGACCAACCGCACACCGACCCCCCGAACGCTATGGAGATAGACCGGATCGGCGGCGGTCTCGCCGAGCTTGCGCCGCAGCCAGGACAGGTGGACATCGACCGTCCGGTCGCCGCCGCCATAACTCTGCCGCCACACCTCGGTGAGGATCTCGCGCTTGGTGACGACCTCGCCGACCCGCTGGGCCAGCAGGTGCAGCAGGTCGAACTCCTTGCGGGACAACTCCACGGGTATCCCGTCCACCGTCACCTCGCGACTGGCCGAGGTGATGACCAGACCGCCCACGACGATGGGTGTCGGCGGCGCGTCGTGCCCCGCCCGACGCAGGACCGCACGGATGCGTGCCTCGAGTTGGTCACCGCCAAACGGCTTGACGAGGTAGTCGTCGGCGCCGAGGTCGAGGGCTCGAACGATCTCCTTCTCGTCGTCGCGAGCCGTTGCGACGACCACAGGCACCGAGCTCACGGCGCGCAACATCGACAGCACGGTCAGGCCGTCGACGTCCGGCAACCCGAGGTCGAGCACGACGACATCCGGCGGCTGGTCGACGGCCTCGGTCAGCCCGGCCATGCCGGTCGGCTGGCTGGTCACCGCGTGGCCCGCGCCGGCCAGACTGCGCAACAACGCGCCACGGATCGCGGGATCATCTTCGACGACGAGCACGCGAGCCATGGGGGTTACGCTACGCGCAGCATGGGGAGGAACCGATGAGCGGATCGCGGGCACAACTGCTGCGGTATGCCGCAACCTGGGTGCTCGTGGTCAGCGTGACGGCTGGGCTGTCGTGGGGCGCGATCGCTCGGGCCGGAGAGGCGGCCACACTCCTCGGCGCGCCGGTCCCACTCGGCTCGGCGGCGGCCCCGACGACCGCCGGCTTGACGCCCAGCGCGACCCAGTCGGTCCCGCCCCCGCCGCCGGTGACGTCGGCACCGACCTCCAGCGGGCAGTCGTCGACCTCCCCGAGCTCCCCAAGCACCCCGAAGCCCGAGCCGACCGAGTCGCCCCGTCCGGTGGTCCGGTCAGTCAGCACGGCGGCCGGTCAGGTCTGGGCCTACTGCGTCGGCGACACCGCGTACCGCCGCAGCGTCGTGGCGACCGACGGCTGGAGCTTCGAGTTCTCGCGCGAAGACAACGGGCGCTTCGAGGTGAAGTTCCAACTCGCGGGAGCGGAGGAGGAAGAGGTCGAGGTAAAGGTTCGCTGTGAGGCGGGTCTCCCGGTTTTCACCACCGATTGAGCGAGCCGCGGCCGCTTGAGGTGAGCGGGCGGCATACCCCGTGGGGGCTAGGCGTATTCCCAGCGGAGGCCGACGATCCCGCGGCGAGCGCGCTCGCGCACCAGGGTGACTCGACGGTCCGGTGAGAGCGTCCGTTGGCGGACGAACAGGTCGGGGCCGTTGTCGGTGGCCCGCTCGAACTCCTCGAGGCGCACCGGCAGACAGTCGGGGTGGAAGCCCAGGTCGAGGACCATCATCGAGCGCGAGGTGACGACGAGCCGATAGAGCAGGAGGCTGCGCTGCTCGTTGTCATCGAACGTGAGGTAGTGCAGGAAATGGTGCTCACCGCGGCGGACGAAGCGATCGAAGACGAGTTCGCTGACGACGACGTTGGCCTCGGCATCCCGGCGGACCCGCCCGATGCGTCCGCCGCTGACCGCCTCGTGGCGGATGAGCTCAGGTCGCCCGCCCGGTTCCCCGCCGTGCAGGATCGGGAACCGATCGGTGTCGACCAGGGCGCGATAGGTCTCGACCGCGCGCACCGACCGCAGGCACCCCGTGGGTCCGAACTCGGCGACCTGGATGGCGGACAACGGTTCGAGGGTGGCCATGCCGTCGGGGCAGCCGACGCCCTCCATGAGGACGCCGATTCGGGCAGCCGCGGCGGCCATGTCGAGCTCTGGGCTGACCGGGGTCGAGTTCGGGTGGCGCAAGGCCTCGGTGAAACTGCCGGTTGGCACCTTGAGGATTTCCTCGAGGGCGGTCACGGCGAGGAGCGAGGTCGGCTGGGTGGGCAGGCGGTGACCGTTCTGCCAGTAGCTCAACGTGCTGCGACCGATCGCGAAACCGCGCTCGGCCAAACGACGTTGGACAGCATCCAAGGTGAGGCCGCTCGCGTGGAGCGCCACCCGCAACTCCCCCGAGAAGCGGTTCGATCCGGTGTCGATCACCACCAGAGATTCACAGTCCTTCCGTGAACGTTCACACCCAGGGCGATCGTGGCACGGGGAGCGGGCGTTCACAAGCGGGCGCGTTCACATACCCGACAATCCATATCGAACCAGCCTTGTCCGACGTGTCCGGGCCGGTGAGAATTCAAGCACTGTTGGGAAGCAGTGACGTTGATCGGGACCGGCCCAAATCGGACCCCCGAAAGACATCCACCGCGCTGTCGGCTGATGCGGGACCGCGGCGCGAACGATGGCCGGACCCCTCCTGGTGTCAGGGGTCCGGCCATCGGCCCATCACTCGCCATACTCTGCAACGCCCTTCACGTCTGGCGCCCCTCACTTCTGAAGCGTGGCCTCCCAGAAGCCGGGCAGTTGCGCGATCCGATCCGCCAACTCCTGCGCGGCCTCCAACTCGGCCTCGACGTCCACCTCGGGCGGCAGCAGATCAGTCACCCCCGTGAGGTCGACCAGTCGGCTCCACGTCGCGAGATCGTTGAGCGCGCCGAGACGATCCTGCAGGGCACCGAGGGTCTTCTCCATGACGAGGGCATCGGAGGCAGTCCGCGGCCACATCGTCCCGAAGAACTGGCAGCCGTAGCGAACCTTCTTCGCCTCGATCCGCAGCTGGTGGCGGTCGTGGTCGGAGAGGTCGGCCAGTCGCCTGCTCATCGTGCGGATCCGCTTGCGGCGTCGTTCGAGGGCGCCGGCCGTCCACGCTCGGCCGCTCCACGTGCCAGTGCCGAGCAGGTCGCGGTAGGACCCGTTCCGCAGCCACTCGTCGAGGTCGACTCGGGTCTGCGCCCACTCGGGCGAGTGCAGGAACTCCAGTGCCTCGCTGTATGCCGTAACCCTTGCGTCTTCCAGGCGCGCTGCGTTGGTGGGGCTGAGGTCCGGGTGCCCTTCGAGGAAGACGTCGAGGTCGCGAGCCGGGCCGAACGCGACGGTGAGCTCACGCAGCTGGGCCTTGAGCCGCCGTGCTTCGGGATCGGCCCGGCTGACCTCGCGCGCGAGGGAGAACAGCGACCGCAGCCGCCGATAGCCAACCCGGAACTGGTGTAGCGCTTCGTGATCGCCATGGGCGTCCAGGAGTGGTTCGTTGGCGTCGGTGTGCTCAAGGCAGCGCCTCGCCACTGATTCGAGGGTGCGACCGCCCCCGAGCCGTGGCGAAAGCACGATCGAAGGCGCCTTCGTCGGGGTCGTCATGCCCGACATCCTGTCAGTTCGCCTGCTGACCGACGTGTTTGGGCCGCGACGACCGTCGGTGCCGCCGGCTCAGGCACCGCCCGTGACGGTCACCAACTGCTCGCCCGCCGGGCCTAGCAGCATCAGGGTGATCCGGACGGGACTGAGAAGCGGGACGAACACGGCATACCTCGCCTCCCGCGGCCACCCCAGGGTCCGCTGCGGACGGATGACATGGATCTGGCCGTCCGCAGGGAAGGTGATCCGCCCCGTGCGCACCCCCGAGAGCAGGAAGGTCCCCGACACTCGCAGGAGTCCTGGCCTCGGTCTGGGGAACGGCAGCGGGAGGGGGGTGAGGTCCGTCGACACCCCGCGGACGGACAGGCTGATCCCCGCGCTCACGGTTGCCGGCGCGTCGGTGCCGACGGCGAGGACCACGCCGGACGCCACCGTCGAGGTGCGCACGATTGTCAGCGTGTATGCCGGTGTCGGCACGAATCCGGGCACCGTCACCGTCCGCTCGACCGAGCGACCCATCGGGTCGAGCAGCCGCATCGAGACCGTCGCCGGGGCGGTGGCGTCGGGGGTGCGAACCCACAGCCGCAGTGGCAACCGACCCGCAACGCGTGGCCCTCGCTCCAGGACAGGGGAACTCGTCGCACCCGCAGGTGCGCTGGTGCCGGGAGTCTCCGGCAGGAGCGGCAGGTCGGTCATTGCCACCGGCATCGCCTCGGCGACCCCGCCGAGGCGGAAGACGCCTGCGCTGGTCACCCGGGCCACTCCCGAGGTGCCGGACGTGACGACGACTCCACGGTGATCGGCCCCCCAGCGAGAGGCGACGAGGGGGTCGAGGTCGGGAGGCCCGGTCGGCGGGACGAGGATCGAGACGACCTCGGAGGCCGCCGACGGCTGGCCGCGGACCGCCTGGACCGGCACGGTGTCGACCGCCTTGGCGACGGCGCGCACGAGCCAGTTGTCCCACGCGGGCGGCAGCGTCCCCGTCCAGGTCGCTTCGTAGACCGGTGCCCCGGTCACCGGGTCCGGTCCGCCGGCTGGGAGCACGACGGGCACGACGGCGACCGGTGGCCCCATGCTTTCGTGGTCGCGGGCGGCGGCCTCGGAGCGTGTGGCATAGACGAGGAAGCGGGCGACCGGCACCCGGCTGGCCGAGAAGAGCCGCACGGTGACGGTGCCATCGGGCGCCACGCTCACCCGGGTCAGCGGCGGCGTCGGCCGGCGCAACCGAGGGGCCGTGGCCGCCTGCAGGTGGATGTGGCCGGTGGGCGCCGGCCCCGGCCAGGGTGACTCGATCCCGGTCTCGGACTGGGTGGTGACGGTGAAGAGGTGGATGTCGGTCGACCCCTTGGGCAGGGTGACATCGGCATCGCGTGCGCCGCCCGGCAGCGTGAGCAACCGGCGGAATGCGGCCCGTTGCTGGGTCGGGGTCAGCGCGTCGTAGGCCGCCCACAGCGCCGCCAGGCGCACGCCCGGCGAGTCGGTCTCGGGCGCTCGCGGCGGAAGTCCGGCGCGCTGGCGCAGCGCCGTCTCGGAGCACTCCCAGACGATGCAACTGCGCACGCCGGTGCCGCCGGCGGGCAGTGACCACTGCACGCGCACATGCGAACTCCCTTGTGCGTCAGGGGTGCTGCCCATGGGGACGCCCGGCGGAGCCGGCGGCGGGAGCGGCACGATCGGCATGGGGCTCGCGGCCGTCGTCACCGCGGGGTGCGCCGCGTCAGGGGTGTATGCCGTGGGGCTGGCTCCCACGGCCAACGTGCTGCGCAGCCAGACCTGGACCCCCCACCGCTGGGTGCTGGTGAAGTCAAGGGTCGGCACGCCGCTGGTCAGTCGGTAGCGCCGCCCGCCGTCGCCCTGGCCGGGGCCGGGCGCCATGGGGTTTGCTCCGTCCGGGCCGAGCGAGGTGACGGTGGCACCGACCCCCGTCGGCACGTCGCCCGCGAAGGTGAGGCCGAGATCGCGCCGGAAGCACCCGGCCGGGGTCGGCAGGCCGGGGTCGAGCCCCGCCGGTGGCGGGGTGCTCGCCGAGGCCATGGGGAAGAACAGGGCGACGATCTGCAGGCTCGTGGGTCGGCGTTCGGTCCAGTCGAGTGCCGTCTCCAGGGTGAGGGTCGCCGGGCAAGCGGGGCTACCGGCATACGTGGAGGCCAGGTCGAGGGCGATGAGCCGAGGGGGCAACGGTCCCGGCTCGTTGCCGGTGTAGGCGATGTCTCGCCACGCCGACCAGACGCCGTGGACGTCGACGAGCGACACGGCATACCCCACCTGGCGCCCGCCGCTGAGGATCGGGATGTCCGCGGCGCCGTCGACGAAGGCGACCCGCCCGGAGCCGGGAGTCCCCGGCGCGCCATCGGGGCTGAGGGTCAGCGGGCGGATGCCGTCGGCGTCGCGCTTGGGGGCGAGGGAGGTGGCCTGGGCGGCCCCGGCGTCGTAGCGAGCCAGCGTTCCGGCGCCGACCCGCCCCATCGCGGCGGTCGTCGGAAGGCGGTTCCACGACACCCGGATGCTCTCGCGCCATGGGGTGTCCGCGGGGTTGGGCGGCACGAGGCCGTTGCGCTCTGCGGTGAGCGCCGTCGGGGGCGGCACGATCTCGTGCGGCCCGGTCTGCGGGGCGTATGCCGCGAACGTCACCTTGTCGGGCCACGGGCTCGGGGTGCGTTCGTAGTCGGCGGTGACGAGGAAGTCCTGATGGCCGACGACGGCCCCGTCCTGCCTGCCCTCTCGGGTGTAGGTCGTGCCAAAACCGGTCGCCAAGTTGAGCACCGGGTCGGTCTGGGCAGGCAGGGCGAGCATTGCCAACGGCTGGGTCGTCGCCGAGGTGTCGAGGGCAGACGTGCGCCCGTCCTGCGTCGGCCCCGGGACCGCTCGGTCGTTCGAGAGCGTGAACTGCAGGCGCTCTGGCACGCCCGGGTCATAGAGCTCGGCGATCTCCGGCAGCAGCGACTGGACGACCTCCTTGACGACGAGCTCGGGGTCGGGGTCGACCCAGTCCGGGGCGAGGCGGCCGGTCTGGGTCATCGGTGGCCAGCCGAGGGGCGGCATACCCCGCTTGAGCCGCTGGACCGCCGCCTCGAAGGGAGGCACGGGGGCGGCGACGAGCCCCTGATCCGAGCTGTCGTATGCCGTTGCGCCCCAGGGTTGCTCGCACGGCAGGCCGACGAGCTCGATCGGCTTCCAGGTGTCGTCGTTGATGACGTCCTCGACGGTGCGGATCCGGACCTTGGCGTTCATGCCGTTGACGAGCAGCGCCGAAGTGGCCCCGGAGCACTTGATGACGAGTTGGACGTGCACGGGTCCAGGCGCGGGCGCTGTGCTCACCGCGACGACGTCGGCCATCGTCGCAGCGGTGCGGTGGGCGAAGAGACCGACGGCGGCGTTGGGGTTGATCGGGTCGAAGTCGACGACGATGAAGGCCGCCTCGTCCCCTCCCCAGCGCAGCAGCAGCCCGCCGCCGCGTTGGGACGAGGTGAAGTCGACGTCCTTCACCTGCTTGAGCGAGGGGCTACCGACCCAGACGGTGAATGGCCCGCGAGGGACCCCGAGGGTGGGCGAGCACGCCCACCACACGTGGACGTCGTTGTTGCGTTCGGCGGTGCGCTTCTTGAGTTCGTCTAACCAGCCGTCGGGCGCGTGCTGCCCGACCGGCAGAGCGCGCACTCCGATCTGGGCCCACGGCAACCCAGTTGCTTCCGCGCGGAACAGCGAGAAGGCGCTCACCCTGGTCATCAGTCCTCCACCTCCCAGGGGGCTCGCTGCAGTGAGACCCGGACGACGGTGCTCCGTCGTTCGGGAAGGCCCGCGAGGTCGTCGTCGGCGAGCACGAGGTCCAGTCGGGCCTCGGTGCCTCGCGCGCCGGCGCCGAGCAAGACGACGGCTCGGGTGCGTCCGGGGCAGGCGACGATCCGGGTGATCCCGGCTCTTGGCAGGTCACCTGCGGCGACCGGCGCGGTGCTGGGAGCCAGCGACAGCCAGTCGCCCGTGACCCCGGCCCACCAGTGGTGCAGTGGGTCGGCGGCGTCGACCGGACCGGTGACCTGCTGGGGCATGACCCGCGAGCGCCAGAGTGGTTCGCTGCTCTCCACGATGATCGCCACGGGCTGCGGGACGGGGTCGCCGCTCCACAACACCTCGACCGCGGGGAACGACGGCGTCGTCGGGACACCAAGCCCAGCACCTTGGTATGCCGCGTCGACCTGATCGCCGGTCGGCTGTCCGGGCAGGGCGGCGAGGGCCGCCGGGCTGGGCACCAGCCGGGCTCGCACCGAGGCCGGCGCGATGTAGCTGACGAAGTGCTCCAGCGACTCGAACCGTGAGGTCGTGAACGGGATGCGGTGGACCAGGCCGGTGGCCGACGCTGGGGCGCCGACCGGCACGGCATGGACGTCGATGAGGTAGTCGGTGAGCGGCTCGAAGGTGTAGGGCAAGGTGATCGTCACCGTGTGGTCCTTGGTCCCCGAGATGTCGATGCACGGGAGGTCGGACGTCTGGAGCATCGTCGCCACGGCCTCGCTCCACGGGGTCGCGATCTTGAGAGCCAAGGCCGGAGCGAGGAACTCGCTGGGCCCGAGAGGCAGCGTCCACGGGGCGCCGGGCGGGCCGCCGTCGGGTGGCGCCGGGTGTTTGCCCGAGGCCGAGCGCACGACGACACGCAACTCCTTGCCGTAGGCCCCGAACAGGTCGGCGACCTGCTGGTGGGCCAGGGCGATCCGCACCGGTTCGGTGCAGAACACTCCGACGTCGCCCATCCCGGGCGCGCTGGCGAGCACCCATGGCCCGAGGTCGGTCGGCGACGCGCTGGCTGGCTCGGTGGCGAACCGGTAGGACTGGGTCTCGTTGGCCTGCCAGTCCGGCGTGGTGGTTGCTGTCGGCTGGGAGTCCTGTTTGACCGAGGCGGCCCGCCAGGTCACGGCGACCGTGTAGGTCGTTCCGGGGCTCAGCAGGGCGTGGTCGTCGGGGTCCTGGGTGAGGGAGCTCTGCAGGGCGTCGCGGTCCTCGGTGATGGTCGTCGTGTCCCACGACTCCCGCCAGGCCTCGCTGCCGAGGACTGCGGTGACCGCGACGACGTAGAACGGCAGTTCCTCCTTGCCGCCGAAAGCACCGTCGCGCCAGCCGATGACGACCGAGCCGATCTCGGCGTCGAGTTTGCGCAGCGACACCCACACGACGGCATACGACTTGTCGTCGGCGAGGATGCGCGAGCCGATCCGGGCCGCTCGCAGGGTCGGGTCGAACCAGGGACCGTTGGGGTCGGTGAGCGCGGGGGGCAGAGGGTTGCCGGTGCCGACGACATCGGCGCCGGTGAGGGGGCGCTGGAGAATCTCGTTGCCCGCCGGGTCCTCGACGCGCAGGATGATGCCGCCTTCGAGGGCTCGGGTGGGAACGAGCAGAAGCGCCGACAACTCGAGGGCTGGCTCGGAGGGGGTGAGGCGGACGGCGTCGCGCAGGTCATCGGGTTTGAATCCGCTGTCGGCCCAACCTCTCTTGACGATGTCGCGGTCCAGCGGCGACCCGTGGGGGGCCGGCTCGGGGACGTCGTCGACGGGCGAGCGCAGGATCGCACCGCGACACTGCGCGCCGGTGGTCTCGGGGGCCCATGCCGTCGTGGCGTGGTGGGCGGCCAGGTCTCCGAGGGACGTTCCGGTGTCCAACGCCTCCATGGCCTGCCCGTATGCCGCCTCGCCGAACGCCGAGGACCCCGCGCTCGGGCCGGTGCCGAGATCCCTGGCCAGGGAGGTGGTCATCCGGGTCATGGCCGCGCGGGTCGGTGTGTCGCCGCCGCGCTTCGTGCAGGGCACGTGGTCGCCGATGACCCGCGCGGGCTCGGTGCCCTGGAGCACGTCGAGGTCGGGGCGCTCAGGAATCCGCCAGGGTTCGGTGACGTGGAGCCGGCCTTGGGCCGGTGCCGATCGCACCGTCTCGGGGGGGTCGGGCCAAGCGATGCCGTCCAGGAGCCACCCAGGGGGATTGGGTCCCCAGGGCGAGTCCGCGAAGGTCCACAGCAGGGGGGCCGACGGTGCGGCCGGGTGGCAGACGGTGCCCCAGCGGTCCCGGACCGAGCGGATGAGTTCTTCGCCGTAGGGGATGGCGCGGGAGAAGGGGGTCGGCAGCCAGTTGAGCAGGGCGAGCGCGGTCGTCGGGACGGGCTGCCCCGGAGGGCGACCGGTCCACCAAGAGCTCGGGGTCTTGCCTCCGGTGGCGGGGATGAGCGCGCCGGTGAGCTGGACATCAAGCACCTCATAGCGCCACCAACGCTCGCCGATGCGGGTCCATGGGTTGGCCCCGGCGCCGGTCTGTCCCAACGCGTTTGCCCCCATGACAGCGTTCGGGCCCACGGTGGGTGCGGCGTCGAAGGTGATAACGGGGAAGGCATCAAGCGGCACGGTGATCAGGGGCGCGGCCGGCGCGGTCGTGTCGAGGGCGTCGCCCAGTTTGCCGTCGATGGCCCGACCGGTGCCGGACCCCTCGACGAGGGCGGGGCTGCGCGAGACCAGGCTGACCCCGGCGACCAACGGCCGGGCGGCGGGGTCGTCGTCGGGCTCGGACCCGATGGTGAGTGAGACACAGCCCTTGATCTCGAAGAAGAACAGGTCGATCGAGCCGCAAACCTTGCCGTGGACGTAGGGCTGGTCCTCCACGACACCACCCACGACCCGCTTGCCCACCATGACGGTGAGCTCGGCCGACGCGCCGATCGAGATGATGAACAGGCGCAGCTCGCCGCGGGCATAGATCGTGCCGGCGATGAAGAACGGGTCGAAGCCGACGATCGCGTCGAACCCCGCGGCGACCTCGAGATAGAGCCCGATCGCCTTGCTGCCCATGAGGACGGCCGAGATGTGGAAGCCGGTGGCGATGCCCAGCCCGTTGGAGACGGCCGGCAGCCCCGGGATGGCGACCCCATTGCCGTGGATCATGAGGTAGCCGCTGCCACTGATGACATCGAGCACCGAGACGGTGACCCGATCGGTGTAGGTCCCGAGGTCGACGAACCAGTTCTGCACCTGCTGGGTGGAGAAGAACGCGGTCACCGGCACCCGGACGGTGAGGATCGACTCGATCTCGTATGCCGCGACGACACCGATGGTGATCGTGCCTCGCCCGAAGTCCAGGTCGAGGACGGCGAGGAAGGTCGCGCTCTGGTTGGACTTCAGGGCCGGCGGGGCCTTGATGAGGTCGGCCTTGAGGACGAACAGCAGTCGTGGCCCGGGCACCTCGATGAGGACGATGCCCTTGAGGTGGACGATGTAGCCGCCTTCAAGCGTCCCGAGGAGCACCCCGGCAGCGAAGGCGTAGTGGCCGGGCTGCAACGACCACCCCGCCGGATCCATGACGCCGCCGGGTCGGGCGAACTGGTCCTGCAACCACTTGAGCGCAGGCACCGGAGCACTCGGGTCCTCGACCCGCCCGTGGTTGATGCCGACGCCGGCAAGGATGCCGAAGAGCCCGAGCCCGGAGCTGCCCAGCACGAGCGGCACGGGGAACTCGACCTCGATGCCCAGCAGCACGCCGGTGACGCCGCCGGCCTGCCGCACGGCGAGGCTGGCGGTGGCGCGCAGCTTGAGCGGGATGAGTTGCAGATCGAACGACCCGGAGAAGCCACCCGTCTCGAAGGACAGATAGCCGCGTCCGGTGAGGACGTTGGGGATGTCGACGCTGGCACCGAACTTGGTGAGCTGCAGGTCCAGCGGCGGGCCGTCGACCCGCGCGCGGACCCGGACGGTCTCGATGGTGATGACGCCCAAGTCCAGCCCGAGGCCGACCTCGACCTCGAGGTAGGTCGGGTTGTCGCGGCTGACCCGCACGCCGAGGATCCGCAGGATGTTGTCCAGCGGCGGGGCGGCGGTGAGGCTGCCCGCCGGGATGTCCAGGGTGTAGCCCCGGTCGGGGAAGAACACCGGCAGGGGGACGTAGTCGACCCCGCCCCCACCCGCTGGCACGGTGTCCCACGAGGAGCGCAGACCGATGGCCTTGTAGCGGGTGACGATCGGGTGGGCCGGATCGACCCGCACGAGGGTGAGGTCGAAGGAGAACGCCGCCTCGATGTCGACGAGCACCGTCACCTGGGTGCCCCGCTGGGACACCGTGGTGATCCCGTCGGCGCCGAGGATGCCCTGCGACACGATGATTTCGGCCCCGCGCAGGGTCAGCCGGTGGGTGTGCAGCAGATCGGAGGCCCCGAGGGCGATCGAGCCCAACGCGACGACCGCCCCGGCCGCCGGTGACAGTTCAGTGGCGCTCGCGCTGAGCGGCGCGAGGATCGACAGGGCCCCGAGGATGTCGAGGGCCACTTGGTTGGCGTTGCTGTCGGTCATCTCGGCCAAGCCGTCGAGGTCGCCCTCCTTGGCCCGGAACTCGCCGCTGACCTCCCACGCTCCCTGGTCCTCGGCGATCCGCAGTCGGACGAGGAAGGTGCACACGCCGTCCGCCGCATTGCGTGGACCGGAGCGCAGCGCCGGTTGGCCGCGGCGGCGCAGCGACGCCTCGGTGGCCGTCTCGATGTCGAACTCGCCGTAGATCTCGCAGCGCACGAACGTGCTGCGCACGAGCTCGACGCGGACGCCGATCTTGTGGAAGCAGTCCGGTGGCTGCGATCGGGTCGGCGTCGGGTCGGTGCGGGCTGGCGGGGTGGGCGCGGGTCGGGTCAGCTCGCCGGTGACCGTGATCGAGGCGGGTGGGTCGGCGCTGACTGCCCGCGCGCGCCACCAGGACGCGGAGCCTGCGGCCGGCGCGGGCTGGCCATCGATCGATGTCCCCGCCCGAGCAGCCGCGGTGCCGTCGGCGCTGCCGGCGACGACGTTGGTGTAGCCCACCGAGCGCAAGGCGGCGATCATGCCGTCCCGCCGTCGGGCCGACAGGGCCCGGTTGCGTTGCTCCTGAGCGGTGGTGGAGTCCCCTTCGTAGGACGCAAAACCGCTGACCGTCAGCTGCGTCGCGGCACCGATGACCGACAGGCGCGTCCGCGCGTGGTCGATGAACAGGGCGCTCGCCGAGTGGTGGGTCCGGTCGGTCGCGGGGCCGATGTGCGTGTTGGCGGGGTTGACGGCATACGCATCGCCGTCGGCGACCTTGGGGCGGTCGAAGAGGTAGTAGGCGTCGAGGGTCTGCACCTGTCCCGCCGTGGTGACGGCGGTGACCGCGACGGTCGCCCCCTGCGCGACCGGCACCTCCGCCTCGGTCCCGGTGATCGTGCCGCCGGGCCAGGCCCAGGTCGCCGCCGCCCCTGACGAGAGGCGCACCCGCGCGCTCGTCGGGGTGCTCGGCTCGACCAGCACGAGGTATGCCGCCTCGCTCGAGGTCGTCCGCACGGTCACCGGCGTGCCGCTCGCGCCCGCCGTCACCGGCGTCGCGCTGCGGCTCACGGTGATGGTGCGCGTCGTGACGACGGGTCCACCGCCGACCGCGGTGAGGGCGACGGCGACCGAGATCGACCCGGCGGGTGGCGTGGTGACGGGCGCGCGGTCGTCGTCGGTGCGGACGCCGTTGACGGTGATCGACACGGCGTAGGCGCCGAGCCCGCCGGACGACTCGGCATACACCGTGGTGTGCTCGGGGAGTTGCGCGGAGTCTCCGGTGAAGCCGATCTGTTGGCCCGCTTCGGTGACGAATCGCACGACGATCGCGGGGGCGTGGCCGCGGTTGACGACCTCGGCCTCGAAGAGCCCGGTGACGCCTTCATGGACGCCAATGCCGATCCAGAGGTTCTCCACGCCGGCCATGACCGAGAGGCCGTCGAGCCCTTCGGGCGCGACGAACAGGCGGACATCGGGCAGGAAGAGGCCCTGCCAGTTGCTCGGCATCGCCCGGGCGCCGGCGGGCACGCCGCTCGGGCCCGCGGTCCCGGACAGGTCGAGGACCGCCGTGCGGAAGGCGAACCCGACGGTGTCGGACGGGCCGACGAGGGCGTAGGGCGGTTCCATCCGGATGAATTCATAGACCTGGTCGACCGCAGGGCCGGCCGTGGTCGCCGAGAGCAGGTCGACGCCGACGGCTGCGCCGGAGAGTTGCTGCACCCGAACCCGCAACGCGGGCAGGGTGAACCGGACGATCGGGTTGGCCGCGTCGAAGCGCAGGTGCCCGAAGGAATCGAGCATCGCGCCGCGCAGGAACGGCATCCGGATCCGCAGGGACGGGGCGTGCAGGATGACCCGCCAGCCGCCGTCCATGGTGCCGCCGGGACCGGTGAGGTGCAGGCCCAACTCGACCGTCACCCGGGGGTCCGGGAACTCGATCGGGGTGCCCGTCGAGCCGCTGGAGCTGCTGAAGCCGCCCGTCCGCGGGTCGAGGGCCAACGGCCCGGTGAGGTCCTGGGTCGCGGTATAGGTCGACCACGTCCCGTCGGGTTCGGTGGTCTCGACCGGGCCGGTGCCGGTCAGCCCGTCGAGCAGCGGACGTAGACCGTCAAGCTCGCCTGAGTCTCGGAGCGCAGAAGGCAGCTCGTCCCACAACGCCATGGCACTTCCTTGGGAGAGTTGGAAGTTCGAGCGTGGACAACGCCGGGGCGTCGTGGGTCCTAGTGGAGCACAGACCAGTGCGAGGCGCGCGCCGAATGCCCGGATTGCCTCTCGATTTCCTCTTGCAGCCCTCTCGGCCGGGTCGACCCGTTGCCAGTGGGGCCGTCAAGATCGTGTCAAGAAGCGCTAGGAGCTCCTTGCTGTCGGCGGAGCGCCGGATCCGGTCGGATGCACTTGGGGGCATGGCAGAAGACATCGTCGGGCTCGTCATCGGCTTGAGCCTCGTCGGCTATTTGCTCTACGCGCTCGCGCGCCCCGAGAGGTTCTGAGTCGAGGTGAGCCCCACCCTGCAGGCCGTCCTCTATGTGACGACGGTGGCCCTCATCCTCGCTCTGGCGCACGTGCCGCTCGGCGAGTGGATGTATCGGATCTTCACCGATGAACGCGACTGGAGGATGGAACGCCTCGTCTACCGACTCGTCGGTGTCGATCCGCGCTCCGAACAGCGCTCGTCGGTCTACGCGGTGAGCGTGCTGGCCTTCGGCGTGGTGTCGGTGGCCTTCCTCTGGCTGCTCATCCTCGTCCAGGGCTGGCTCCCGTGGGGCATGGGCCGCGGCCAGAACTGGCACACCGCCCTCAACACGGCGATCTCGTTCACGACCAACACCAACTGGCAGTCGTATGCCGGTGAGGCTGGTGCCGGCCACACCGTCCAGATGGTGGGTCTCACCGTCCAGAACTTCGTGTCGGCCGCCACCGGCCTCGCCGTCGCCGCGGCGCTCATGCGCGGCATTGCCAGGCAGGGCGCCGACCGACTCGGCAACTTCTGGGTCGACCTGACCCGGGCCTGCGTGCGGCTGCTCCTGCCGATCGCGGCGATCGCCGCCGTGCTCTTGCTCGTCGGTGGCGTCATCCAGAATCTTGATGCCCCGCAGACGATCACGACCCTCGCCGGTCAGCAGCAGGCCGTCCAGGGCGGCCCCGTCGCCAGCCAAGAGGCGATCAAGCTCGTTGGCACCAACGGCGGCGGCTTCTTCAACGCCAACTCGGCGCACCCCTTCGAGAATCCGAACGGGTGGACCAATCTCCTCCAGATCGTCCTCATCCTGTTGATCCCCTTCGCCCTGCCATGGACCTACGGCCGGATGGTCGGCGACCGTCGCCAGGGCGCTGTCGTCACAGCGGTGATGGCTGGATTGTTCGCGGTCTCGGTCACCCTCACGACGTGGGCCGAGAGGGCCGCCGCAGTCGGCGTCGCGGGCTCGTTGGAGGGCAAGGAGATGCGATTCGGGATCGTGCCCTCGGCCATCTTTGGGGCGGCGACGACCAGCACCTCGACGGGTGCGGTCAATTCGATGCACGAGTCGTACAGCCCGCTCGGGGGTGGCCTGCTCATGGTCAACATGCAGTTGGGCGAGGTGTCCCCCGGTGGGGTCGGCACGGGGCTCTACGGGATGCTCGTCATGGTCATCATCACCGTGTTCATCGCTGGCCTGATGGTCGGCCGCACGCCCGAACTCCTCGGCAAGGCGATCGGCCGCCGCGAGATCACGTATGCCGCGCTCGCCTCGGTGACGATGCCGGCCCTCGCCCTGCTCTTCACCGGTGCGTCGCTGCTGATCCCGGCCGCCCGAGACGCCCTGCTCAACAGCGGGTCGCACGGGCTGTCGGAGATGCTCTACGCCTACACCTCGGCGGCCAACAACAACGGCTCGGCGTTCGCAGGCCTCTCGGCCGACCAGCCCTGGCTCAACCTCTCACTGGGGTTCTGCATGTTCGTCGCGCGGTTCGGGATCATCGCCTTCACCCTGGCGCTGGCAGGCAGCCTCGCCCGGCAGAAGCGCCGCCCCGTGACGGAGGGCACGATGCCCACCCACACTCCCTTGTTCGCGACCCTGCTGACCGGCATCGTCCTCGTCCTCGCCGCGTTGACCTTCTTCCCGGCCCTGGCGCTTGGCCCTCTGGCGGAGGCTCTCTCATGACGACCACGCTTCGACCGCACCACCACGACGGACACCAGGGGCCGGCCCGCAAGCCGCTCACTGCCCAGGCCTTGGAGAACCTGCCCCAGGCACTGGCCAAACTCGACCCTCGACACCTGGTCCGTCAGCCGGTGATCTTTGTCGTCTGGATCGGCTCGGTCTTGACGACGGTGCTGTCCATGCTGCAGCCCAGCGCCTTCGCGATCTCCATCACCCTGTGGCTGTGGGCGACGATCGTCTTCGCCAACCTCGCGGAGGCAATCGCTGAGGGCCGAGGCAAAGCGCAAGCGGCGACTCTCCGCCAGACCCGCACCACGACCACGGCCCGGCGACTGCTCGATGACGGGACGGAGGAGCAGATCTCTGGCAACGAGCTTCGGCTGGGCGACCGAGTCGTCGTCGAGGCGGGCCAGGTGATCCCTGGAGACGGCGACGTCATCGACGGCGTCGCGACCGTCGACGAGTCGGCCATCACCGGCGAGTCCGCCCCCGTGATCCGCGAATCCGGCGGCGACCGCTGCGCGGTCACGGGCGGCACGACGGTGCTGTCGGACCGGATCGTCGTCCAGATCACGAGCAAGCCGGGCGAGACCTTCATCGACCGGATGATCGCGCTGGTGGAAGGCGCAGCGAGGCAGAAGACGCCGAACGAGATCGCCCTCGGGATCCTGTTGACCGTCCTCACGTTGATCTTCGTCCTGGCGGTCATCGCCCTCCAACCGATGGCCATTTACTCCGGCGGGCGCCTGTCGCTCGTTGTGCTGGTCGCCCTCCTCGTCTGCCTCATCCCCACCACCATCGGTGCGCTGCTGTCGGCCATCGGCATCGCCGGGATGGACCGGCTGGTCCAACGCAACGTGTTGGCCATGTCCGGCCGCGCCGTCGAGGCGGCCGGTGACGTGTCGACCCTGCTGCTGGACAAGACGGGGACGATCACCTTCGGCAATCGCCGGGCCTCTGACGTCCTTCCGGTCGAAGGGGCGACGCGTGAGGAACTGTTGCGCGCGGCATACCTCTCCTCGCTGGCCGACGAGACGCCTGAGGGACGGTCGATCGTCGATTACGCGCTCGCGGAGGGCCTCACGGGCGAAGTGGGTTCCGCCGCCGATCTCCTGCGGGACGGCGCCCAGTTCGTTCCGTTCACGGCGCAGACCCGCATGTCCGGGGTCGACGTCGCTACGGGAACGCGCGTGCGCAAGGGCGCCGGGAGCGCGTTGGCCCGGTGGGTGCATGACGAGGGTGGCCACATGGCACACGATGTCGATGACCGGGTCGACGAGATCAGCAATGCGGGCGGAACCCCGCTGGTCGTTGCCATCCAAGAGCCGGGGACGGCGCCCCGGCAACTCGGCGTGATCTTCCTCAAGGACATCGTCAAGCCAGGCATGGCCGAGCGGTTCGCGCAGTTGCGTCAGATGGGCATCCGCACGGTGATGATCACCGGCGACAACCCCCTCACCGCCGCGGCGATCGCCAAGGAGGCCGGGGTGGACGACTTTCTCGCCGAGGCCACGCCCGAGGACAAGATGGCCCTCATCAAGGCTGAGCAGGAGGGCGGCCGTCTCGTCGCGATGACCGGCGACGGCACGAATGACGCTCCGGCGCTTGCGCAGGCCGACGTCGGCGTGGCGATGAACACCGGAACCTCGGCGGCCAAGGAAGCCGGAAACATGGTGGACCTCGATTCGGATCCGACCAAGCTCATCGACATCGTCGGTATCGGCAAGCAGTTGCTGATCACCCGCGGAGCGTTGACCACCTTCTCGATCGCCAATGACATCGCTAAGTACTTCGCGATCATCCCCGCCATGTTCGTCAGCACCTTCCCCGGGCTCGCGGCGCTCAACGTCATGCGGCTGCACTCCCCGCAGTCAGCGATGCTGTCCGCGGTCATCTTCAACGCGTTGGTCATCGTCGCCCTGATCCCCTTGTCGCTCAAGGGTGTGGCCTATCGACCGCTCAGCGCGGCGGCCCTGCTGCGACGCAACCTGATCATCTACGGCCTTGGCGGCGTCCTGACGCCGTTCCTTGGCATCAAGGCCATCGACCTGCTCGTTTCCCTCGTCCCCGGATTGTCGTGACAGCCATGACCAGACAGTTGTGGGCTGCGACCCGCGCCCTCCTCGTCCTCACCGTCCTCCTCGGTGTCGCCTACCCGCTGGGCATGACCGCCCTCGCCTTGGCGATGCCTGATCGGGCTACCGGTTCGCTCGTCATGATTGACGGTCGGCCCGCGGGTTCGGTGCTGCTGGGTCAGGCCACGGTCGAACCGCAGTGGTTCCGGGCCCGACCGTCGGTGTCGGACTACTCGGGGGAGACCAGCGGCGGCAGCAACTGGGGCCCGTCCGCTGCCGAGTTGTCAGCCGATCTTGCGGCGCGCGCAGCCGACCTCCGCGCGGTCAACCCGTTGGCGCCCGCCGGTCCGATCCCCGCTGACGCCCTCACCACCAGCGCCAGCGGCTTGGACCCGCATATCTCCCCGGCGTATGCCGCATGGCAGGCGCCCAGGGTCGCCGCCGCCCGCGGGATGACCGTTGAGCAGGTGCAACGACTGATCGACGCGAACATGACATCCGGGGAGCTCGGCTTCCTCGGCGCTGATCGCGTCAACGTCACCACCCTCAACGCGGCCCTCGCCACCCTCGGGCGCTGACGGCATACGGGACAATCGACACCATGGCACGCGGCCGACTGCGGATCTACCTCGGGGCTGCCCCCGGGGTCGGTAAGACGGTCGCCATGCTTTCGGAGGGTGCCCGACGCAAGGCTCGTGGCACGGATGTCGTTGTCGGGGTCGTCGAGACTCACGATCGCGCTCACACCGCGGCGATGCTCGACGGCCTTGAGATCGTGCCGCGCCGCACGGTTCCGCACCGCGGGGCGACGATCACCGAGATGGACCTCCCTGCGGTGCTGGCCCGTCACCCGCAGGTGGTGCTGGTCGACGAACTCGCCCACACCAACGCTCCCGGATCTGAGCACCACAAGCGCTGGCAGGACATCGAGGCGTTGCTGGCGGCCGGCATTGACGTGATCTCGACGGTGAACATCCAGCACCTGGAGTCGCTCAACGACGCCGTCGAGGACATCACCGGGATCGTCCAGCAGGAGCGGGTGCCCGACGCCGTCGTCCGAGCCGCCGACCAGATCGAACTCGTCGATATGTCGCCCGAAGCACTGCGCCGTCGGATGGCCCACGGCAACGTCTACAAATCTGACAAGGTCGACGCCGCCCTGTCGCACTACTTCCGGGTCGGCAACCTCGCCGCCTTGCGGGAGCTCGCGCTCCTCTGGCTTGCCGACCGGGTCGACGAGGGGCTGGACCTCTATCGACATGCCCACGACATCGACGCCACCTGGCCCACCCGCGAACGGATCGTCGTCGCGGTCTCCGGCGGCCCGGAATCCGAGGCCCTCGTCCGACGGGGAGCCCGGATTGCAGCGCGCGGAGCAGGTGGTGAGCTCGTCGTCCTTTACGTCGCGCGAGCCGACGGGCTGGCTGGCGCGCCTGTCGAAGCCCTCGCCAAAGTGCGACGCATGGTCGAGGAGGTCGGCGGCACGTTCCACACGATCTCCGGCGAAGACCGCGCGCGCGCCATCCTCCAGTTCGCTCGCGCCGAGAACGCCTCGACGATCCTCGTCGGTGCCAGCCGCCGGCCATGGTGGCGGGCGCTCGTCCGACCTGGCGTTGCGGCCCCGGTCATCGAGGGATCTGGTGACATCGACGTCCACGTCGTCACGCATAGCGCCGCCGGCACCCGGCACGCGTACGTCGCGCGGGCGCCGCTGGCCCGCCGGCGCGTGGTCGAGGGCTATGCCTGGGGGGTTGTCGGCGGGGCCGTCCTCACGGCCGTCCTATGGCAGCTCGATGCTCGACTCGGCCAGCCCCTGGGGCTGCCCCTCGTTGTCCAGCTCTACCTCGTGCACACCATCGTTGCGTCGCTGATCGGTGGGATGGCCCCGGCGATCGTCACCGCCGTCATCTCCTCACTCACCGTGAACTGGTTCTTCACCCCGCCGATCGGGAACTTGACGATCGCGGCGCCCGAGAACGCCCTGGCCTTGGCCCTGTTCATCGTTGTGGCGGCAGCCGTATCGCTGGTCGTGCACCGCAGTTCCCGCCGGGCGGAGACGGCGTTGGCCGCGCAGCAGGAGTCTGCCGCCCTCGCGGAGTTGACCCACACGTTGTTGGGATCGACCGAGCAGCTCGCGCTCCTGCTGAGCCGCGCGATCGACATGTTCGGTGTCACCGGGGCAGCCGTCGTCCGCCGCCGGACGAAGGACGAGCCGGACTCGGTCATCGCGGCCACCGATGGGTTCGACCTCAGCGGCGGCGCCACGACCACCGAGGCCGTGGACGAGGAGCACGACCTCATCCTCACCGGAGGGCCGGTGCCTGCCGAGCGCAAGCGGCTGCTCGCGGCATACTCCGCCCACGCCGGAGCCATCCTCGCGCGCCGCGCCCTACAGGATCAGGCGCGCAGCGCGGAGCACCTGACCCGGGACAACAAGGCCCGGACCGCGCTGCTGTCCGCGGTGTCCCACGACCTGCGCACCCCGTTGGCAGGGATCAAGGCGGCTATCGGCAGCCTGCGCAGTCATGAAGTCGAGTTCAGCCCCGAGGACCGAGCCGAGCTCGAGGAGGCGATCGACGACTCGGCCGACCGGCTGGAGTCTCTGATCGGGAACCTCCTGGATATGTCCCGCCTCCAGGTCGGCGCGCTCGTGGCGCACCCGCGGCTCACCGACCTCGGCGAGATCGTGCCGGCCGCGATCATCGGGTCGGCCGCCACCGGACGGGTCACCTGGACCCTGGGCGAGGGAGCGAGGTATGCCGAGGCCGACCCCGGCCTCCTGGACCGGGTGCTCAGCAACCTTGTCGAGAACGCCATGCGTCACCATGACGACCCAGCGAAGATCCGGGTGACAACCAGTCGGATACGGGACGAGGTGCAACTTCGAGTGATCGACTCGGGCCCGGGGATTCCCGAGGCGATGCGCGAGCCGGCCTTCCAACCTTTCCAACGGCATACCGACTCTGGGGGGAGCGGCGTCGGTCTCGGGCTGGCCGTCGCGCGCGGGCTGGCCGAAGCGATGGGCGGGACGCTCACCGCGGAGGAAACTCCCGGCGGTGGCCTCACCATGGTCGTCGCCCTCCCGGCTGGGGTGTCCCCGTGAGCGCCCGAGTGCTCGTCGTCGACGACGATCCGACCATCCTGCGGACGCTGAGGATCAACCTTCGCGCGCGCAACTACGAGGTCGAAGCGGTCACCAACGGCCGCGACGCCTTGAGCGCCTTCATGGAGGCCCCACCCGACCTCGTCGTGCTGGACCTGGGGTTGCCGGACGTTGATGGCGTCGAGGTGCTGCGACGAATGCGGCGGATCAGCCGGGTGCCGGTTGTCGTCCTGTCCGCCCGGCAGGACAGCGATGACAAGGTGGAAGCCCTGGACGAGGGTGCCGACGACTACGTGACCAAGCCCTTCGGGATGGATGAGCTGATGGCCCGGATCCGCGCCGCGATCCGCCGCGGCGGTGAGGCGCTGGCCTCCACTCCACCGTTCTCGTGCGATGACTTCACCCTCGACTTCGACGAACGGACCTGCGAGGCAAGCGGATCCATCGTGCACCTCACCCCGACCGAGTGGCGCCTGCTGGCCGAGTTGGCCCGCCACGACGGACGCATCGTCCCCCACGAGAACCTCCTCAAGGCTGCCTGGGGACCCACCTACGGACGGGAATCCAACTACCTACGCGTCTACGTGAGCCAACTCCGGCGCAAGTTGGAGCCCGACTCATCCCGGCCCCGCCACCTGCTGACCGAGCCCGGTCTCGGTTACCGCCTCGTGCGACGAGGCCACGACTGACGGCGGTTGCGTCGGTGGGGCAGGCTGCGGGATTCAGCGGGGGGCGACTGCCCAACGCAGCCGCACGTCCTGGCCGGGGCGGCACTGGGCTGCTCGATCCACATCGGCGGCCCGGACGACCGCGACGACGGGGTAGCCGCCGGTGACCGGGTGGTCGGCGAGGAACACGATCGGCCGTCCGTCGGCGGGCACCTGGACGCCGCCCACGACGACTCCCTCGCTGGGCAGTTCGGCGTCCGCCCAGCGCTCGCCCCGGCTCAGCGCCGGCCCAGTCAGGCGCATTCCGACCCGATCACTGCTCCCCGACACCGTCCATGGCGTGGCCGTCAGAGCCCGTGGGTCGGCGAGCCAGTCCAGGCGCGGTCCGGGCAGCAGGGTGAGCTCGACCCTCCCTCCCTCGGGTGCCGCGACAGGGGCGACGTCCATGGTGGGTCCTCCCGCCCCGGGCTCGCCGACGGGCACCACCTGACCCACCCGAAGCGGCGCCGGGCCGATCCCCGACAGGGTGTCGCTGGACCGCGACCCGAGGACAGGGTCCAGATCGATCCCCCCGCGGACGGCGAGGTAGCTGCGCAGCCCGGTGGGCGGCATACCCAACGCGAGGACGGCCCCGTCGGGGAGGTGAACGGGCGCTGCGTGACCGACCGGTCGGCCGTCGACCGTGGCAGGAGCGGCCGCGCCGGTGACGACGACGGTGAGCGAGCCGCGGGCCCGCACGACGAGGCCGCCGAGGGTGACTTCCACGGCGGCGCGCCCGACCGGCTCCCCGAGCAGACGCCCCGCGAGGAGGTATGCCGCCCGGTCGGCCGCCCCGGAACGCCCCACTCCCACAGCGGCATACCCGAGTCGTCCGAGGTCTTCGACGAGGGCGAGCGGCCCGGTGGCAACCACCTCAAGCGCGCGGATCACGGCGGGCCGCCCACGTTGCGAAAGCGCACCCGCATCCCCGGCCGAAGCACCGCGGGAGGGTCTCGATGCAGGTCCCAGAGGGTCACCTCGGTGCGCCCGATGAGCTGCCAACCGCCGGGTGAGTCGGTGGGGTAGATCCCGCTGTAGGGGCCGGCGAGGGCGACCGAACCGGCGGCGACGCGCGGGCGAGGCTCGGCCCGGCGCGGGACGACGAGCCTCGGGTCGCCGCCGACGAGATAGGCGAAGCCGGGGGCGAACCCGGTGAACCCCACGTCCCAGTCGGCCCCCGTGTGCGCGTCGACCACCTGTGCGGGGCTCAGCCCGGTGAGAGCTGCCACGTCCAGCAGATCCGCCCCGTCGTAGACGACGGGGATCTCGAGGGGGGCGACGATCTCGGGGGTTTGGTTGCCGCCGTCCGAGCTCGCCCCCAAGCTTGAGCACGGGAAGCCTTGCTGCACTCACGGATTCGAGGATCGCCGGTCGCAGTTCGGTCATCGTGGTCAAGTGCCCGGCGATGACGAGGACGGTGCGCTCGCCGGTGACCACGTCGTGGACGTCGCTCCAAGGCGGCCCGCCGGCAGCCCGTAAGTGATCGAACTGTCGGGCCAGGGCCACCGCGGTCAGCGTGTCGGCGACCTCGATGAGCAGCGCCGTCTCGCCACACGGCAGGACGCGGACGAGGCCCGGCTCAGTCTCCGAAGGCACGAACGGCCACCCCGGCCTGCTCCAGGGCGGCGCGGACCGCGCGTGCGATGGCGACGGCCCCGGGAGTGTCACCGTGGACGCACACCGAGTCGGCCGAGATCGGCACGGCGGTTCCCTCGACCGAGGGCACGGCGCCGTCGCGAGCCATGCCGACGACGCGGGCAGCGATCTCGTCTGGGTCATGGAGCAGGTCGCCCGGCTCACCGCGAGGCACGAGCGTGCCGTCGGCCCGGTAGCCCCGGTCGGCGAACGCCTCAGTCGCCGTGGGCAGCTCGGCCTCGGAGGCGAGTGTGAGGAGTCGGCTGCCCGCCATCCCGAGGATGACCAAGGAGCCGTTGTATGCCGCGACCGCGGCGACGATCGCCCGCGCGTGCGGCTCGTGGCGGGCGGCAGCGTGGTAGAGCGCGCCGTGGGGCTTGAGGTAGGTGACGCTCCCGCCGGCTGCACGGCATACCCCGTCGAGGGCCGCGAGCTGGACGAGGACGTCGGCGCGGAGTTCCTCCTCGCTGGCGTCGATGAAGCGGCGACCGAAGCCGACCAGGTCGCGATAGGACACGTGGGCGCCCACGGTGACACCCCGGTCGAGGGCCGCCCCGACGGTGCGAGTCATGGTGAGGGGGTCGCCGGCGTGGAAGCCGCAGGCGATGTTGGCACTGGTGACGACGTCCAACAGGGCCAGGTCCTCGCCCATCGTCCAGGCACCAAAGGACTCGCCCAGGTCGGCGTTGAGGTCGATGTGCACGACACGATTGTCCGACATGGACCGGTGTGGGGCAGCGGCCTCGCGACCGACCGGCCCTTGGCCGCAGGATTCGTTGCTCAGGTGCCTGTTGACCGGAGCTTATGCGGGCTAGCATTCCCCCAGCGGCTCGGGGCGCGCGCTGCATGCTTCTGCGCGTGGCCCCGGTGGGAGCGGACGCTCGACCCGGACTCAAGGACGAGAGGATCCCTCGTGAGTGCATCACTGGCTGCGCGTCGCTGGACGCATCGAGCGTTCGGAGGCGCGGTCGCCCTGGCCCTGGCGGGGAGTGCGGCGATGACCGCGCAGGCCGCGACCGGCTCGGCCGCGATCGACCCGAACTCAGACGGCGTCGTCGCGACCTCAGGGGTGGACTCGTCCAGCGCCCTGATCCAACTCGTCGGCGACCCGCTCTCGACCTCGCCCGATGTCGACCACGGCAACGGCCGGGTCAAGCTCGACGGGCAGAAGACCAAGAGCGTCAAGGCGGCGCTCGCCGCCCAGCGCAACGCCCTCAAGTCGTGGCTGCGCGCCAACGCCCCCAAGGCGAAGGTGACCGGCGAATACGACTTTGCCCTGAACGCGATCGCCGTGCGTCTCAATGGCACGTCGGTCGCCACGCTGCGTCAGGCGCCCGGCGTGGCCTCGGTGCAGTTGCAGGGGCTCTTCCACCCGACGGCGGACGACCCGGACCTGGCTCGAATCGACGGCCTGCTCGGTTGGTCGGTTGCCGGCGCCACCTCGGAGCCCAGTGACCCGGCATCGTGGGCCGGCGCGGGCGTGCAGGTCGGCATCATCGACTCCGGTGTCGATGCGAGCCACCCATGCTTCAGTGATGCAGGCTTCCCTGCCACCCGGCAGCTCGGCGACACGCACTTCACCAACAACAAGGTCATCGTCGCGAAGGTCTTCAACAACAAGGCCGGCAGCAAGGGATACACCGCTGAGGCGATCGGCGAGCACGGCACCCACGTCGGTGGCACGGTCGCCTGCAACCTGCAGACCCCGGCCGTCGTCAACGGCGTCGACATCACCTATGACCCCAGCGGCGTGGCCCCCGGAGCCCAGCTCGGCAGCTACAACGTCTTCCCCGGTGACGATGGTGACGCTCGCAGCGAGGACATCCTCAACGCCATCGAGGCCGCGGTCGCTGACGGGATGGACGTGCTCAACATGTCCCTCGGTGGCGGCTCGCACGGCATCCAGGACCTGCTGACCGTCGCTGTCGACAACGTCGACCGCGCGGGCATCGTTGTCGCCGTCTCGGCGGGCAACGAAGGCCCCGGCGTCATGACCATCGGCTCCCCAGGCATGGCCGAGCGCGCGCTCACCTCGGGTGCCTCGACCGTCGGGCACTTCGTCGGCCTCTCCATCAAGGGCGAAGGCACCGAGGTGTATGCCGCGACCGGCGACTTCCCTGTCCCGGCGGCACCGATCTCCGCCACGCTGGAGGCGGTCAAGAACGCTGATGGCACGCTCGGCAACGGGTGTGCGGCAGGCGCCGTCTCCGCTGCCGTGCCGGCAGGGTCGATCGCCCTCATCTCGCGTGGTACATGCACCTTCGGGACCAAGGTCGCCAACGCCAAGGCCGCCGGTGCGGTCGCGGCGATCATCGTCAACAACGTCGCCGGTGACCCGATCGCCATGGCCGCCGACACCGCCCTGCCGGCCGACGTGCAGCAACTGCCTGCCGTCATGACGGCCCTGTCGACCAAGGGCGCCCTGCTGGCGCTGGATGGCCAGCCGGTGACGATCGGTTCCGACCAGGCCTACCGGGTCACGACCAGCAACGACATCATGGCCGGGTTCTCCAGCCAGGGTCCGGTCGACGTGAGCTACCGCGTCAAGCCGGACGTCGTCGCCCCCGGCGTCAACGTCCTGTCCTCGATCCCGATGTCCTACTGCAACAACTACGTCGAGGGTTGCTGGGCGTTCTTCCAGGGCACGTCGATGTCCAGCCCGCACCTGGCCGGAATGGCTGCCGTCGTCCGCGCGGCGAACCCCGGTTGGGATGCCTGGCAGGTCCGCTCGGCGATCGCCAACACCGCCAAGCTGGGCGTGCTGACGAGCTTCACCGATGGCACCACGGTGGACGTCAACGTCCAGAAGGTCGGCAACGGCCTGGCTGACCTTGACGCCGCCGTCCTGGCGCAGGTCGCTCTGACGCGGCCCAGCGTGTCCTTCGGCGCGGTGCCCAACACGGCCGGCCAGTCGTTGACCGAGACGGTGACCGTGACCAACTTGACCGATGGGGCGCTGACCCTGCCGCTGTCGGTCTCGGAGGGCCCGGGCGAAGGTGCCTTCACGGTCTCGCCCGCGTCGGTGAACCTGCCCGCCGGTGGCAGCGCCACGGTGACGGTGACGTTCACGTCGGCTAAGGGTTCGGCGCTCGGCAACACCCAGGCGACGTTGATGGTCGGCTCGGCAGCGCACGCCGCGCTGTACGCCTACCTCAAGTAGTCGCTCGCTGCTTACCTCAGTCGCCCCCGCCCGGACCTGGTCCAGGCGGGGGCGTCTGCCGTGCCCCGACACCCCGACCCCCGGACCCCCGGACCCCGCCCCCGATTGGGTTCCCCATCGTTGGGTGGTGGAATACTCGATCGGCAGGCCAGGGGTGTGGTCAGCGGCTGCGCTGGGTGAGACCCGATGCCACCTAGAGACGTGTAACGGGCGCGAGCGCCCAGCGGGGGCGGGGGGGGGCGCCGCCGGGGTGGGCGCCCCCCGGGGGCCGCCCGGGGGGGGGCCCCGCCCCGGGCCGGCCGGGCCGCGCGGGACGCCGGGGCGGTAGGCCAGGTGCAGATAGCTCGGCGCATCGAGCACCGTGAGATCGGCCGGCTCACCAACCGCGATCCGACCCCGCAACCCGAGGGTGCGCGCGGAGCCGGCGGTCGCGGCATACAGGGCCTCTGCGGGGGTCATCCGCAACTCCCGCACGGCGAGCGCGATGACGAACGGCATCGATGAGGTGTAGCAGGTGCCCGGGTTGCAGTCGGTCGCCAGCGCCACAGCAACACCGGCGTCAAGCAGCCGGCGCGCGTCGGGATAGGGGTGCCGGGTCGAGAACTCGACCCCCGGCAACAGCGTTGCGACAGTTCCGGTTTCGGCGAGTGCAGCGACGTCGGCGTCGGACAGGTAGGTGCAGTGGTCGACGCTCACCGCCCCGAGCTCGCAGGCCAATCGCACGCCCGGCCCGGGGCCCAGTTGGTTGCCATGCACGCGCACGGCCAGGCCGGCGGCGCGACCGGCCCGCAGGATCACCCGGGCCTCGTCCTCGGTGAAGGCGTGCGCCGACAGCGGCTCGCAGAACACATCGACATACGTGGCCGCACCCTGGGCGACGACCGCCGCCAGCATCGGCCCGGTCACCAGGTCGAGGTATGCCGCGCGGTCGGCGGCATACTCGGCCGGCACGACGTGCGCCCCGAGGAAGGTGACGTGCGGCGTGACCTCGCGGGCCAGGCGCAGCAGTCGAAGCTCGTCCTCGACGCTCAGCCCGTAACCACTCTTGATCTCGACGGTCGTCGTGCCCTGACGCCGCAACTCGGCGATCCGCGCGGCCAACAGCGTGCGCAACTCGTCGTCGGTCGCCCCGCGCGTCGCCGCCACAGTCGTCGCGATCCCACCCCCGTCGTATGCCGTGCCCGCCATCCGGGCCGCGAACTCGGCCGCCCGGTCACCGGCAAAGACGAGGTGAGTGTGCGAGTCGACGAAGCCGGGCATGACGGCGCACCCGCCCACGTCGACGCGCGAATCTGCCTGCGGGGCAGCGCTGGCCGGGCCTACCCAGACAACCTCCCCGGCCTCGACGAGGACGGCCGCGTCGGTGACGATCCCCAACCGAGCAACGTCGGGCGCCTGGCCCGCAGCCGACCAGCTCGAATCGTTGGTGACGAGCTCGGCGATCCCCGTGATGAGGGTTGCGGTCATGAAGCTGCTCCGTCGTCGAGGGCCGAGATGGCGTCCGTCAAGAGTCGGCCGACGTCGCCCAGTCGGTGTTGTCCGGCCGAGACGACCACTTCACCGCCGACGACGACCGTGGTGACGTCGGCGCCGGTGGCGGCATAGAGGATCTGCTCGGGGGCGGCACCGGCGGTGCGCGGCGAGTCCAGTCGCACGGTGACGAAGTCGGCCAGCGCCTCCGCGGCCAGCCGGCCCCCGTCGGGCCAGCCGAGGGCGGCATACCCGTTGCGGGACAACGCATCCGTGAGTTGGCCGGGGGTGAAGCGCCCGCGCTCAAGAGTGACGAGCCGCTCATGCGACTCCAAACCGCGGGCCTCCTCGAACGGGTCGACCACCGCGTGTTGGTCGGAACCGAGGGCGAGCGGCACACCCGCGTCGGCCAAGGCGCGAGCTGGCCCGATGCCGTCGGCGAGGTCACGCTCGGTCGTGGGGCAGAAGCATGCGGTCACGCCGGCGCTGGCCAGCGAGGCGATGTCGTCGTCGGTGAGGTGGGTCGCATGGACCGCCGTGGTCATGGGCCCGAGCGCCCCAGCCCCCTCCAGGAGCGCCGTCGGCGTCACGCCATAGAAGGCCAGCGCGGTCGCGTTCTCGGCGGGCTGCTCGGAGAGGTGGACGTGCAGGGGGCGCCCCACTGACGCCGCCACGACTCCCGCCAGCGCGTCCTTCGGGACGGCACGAACCGAGTGGATCGCCGCCCCCATGCGTGCCGTCGGGGTGTCGCTCATGAGCCCAACCCGCGTCGACCACGCGTCGACCGAGTCGTCGGAGAACCGTTGCTGCACAACGTCAAGCGGCAGATGGCCATCGGGGCCGAGGCCGCCGGCGAGATAGATCGTGTCGAGCAGGGTGAGCCGGATGCCGGCCTCAGCGGCCGCCTGGATGAGCGCCGCCCCCATGGCGTTCGGGTCGGCGTAGGGGGTGCCGTCGGGTTGGTGGTGCACATAGTGGAACTCCCCGACCGCGGTGAATCCCGCCAGCGCCATCTCCGCGTATGCCGCCCGCGCCAGCGCCAGGTAACGCGCCGGGTCCAGGCGGCTCGCGACGGCATACATGCGCTCGCGCCAGGTCCAGAAGGTGCCGCCGTCCCCATGGGTCCGACCGCGCAGGGCACGGTGGAACGCGTGGGAGTGCGTGTTGGCGAGCCCCGGCAGGGTCACCCCTGCGAGTCGGACATCCTCGGGCCTCGCCTCGACATCCGCCGACACGCCGACGATCCGCTCGCCCATCATCTCGAGGCGGACGCTAGCGGCCAATCCGCCTGGCAACCAGGCGTATTCGCACCAGTAGGAGGTCACGTGGTCACCCAGCCAATTCGGCAGCAGCGGCGGCCAAGGCGTGGATACCCCGGATGCAGTCGTCCCGCTCGGCGAACTCCTGGGGCGAGTGCGAGACGCCGGTCGGGTTGCGCACGAACAGCATCGCCGTGGGGATCCCGGCATTGGCGAGGATGCCTGCGTCGTGGCCCGCGCCGGTGGCGAGTAGGGGAGCCTCCGGCAACACCGCGGCCAGACGGTCGCGGAGTCTGGTGTCGAAAACCGTTGCGGGAGTCCAGGACACCTCGTCCACAGTCGTTCCGTCTTCGGACACCTCATCGCGCAGGGTCTGGACGAGCCCGCGCACGGCCTCCGGGTCGGCCCCTCGTGCGTCGAGCCAGGTCGTGACGTGGTCGGCGATCGCATTGACGGCATTGGGCCGGGCGATGACCTTGCCGACCGTGGCCACGCACCCACGTTCGCGGGCCAGCATCCGCGCCGACGCCACGACCGACGCGAAGCCGAGCATCGCGTCGTTGCGGTCCGCCAGCGCCGTCGTCCCCGCATGGTTGGCCTCGCCGAAGACATCGATCTGCCACCGGCCGTGGGGCCAGATCTCGGTGCCGATCGCGACCGCCCGAGCGGGGTCCCACAGGGCCGGGTCGCCGAAGGGGTCGTCCGGGTCGACGCACAGAGCCCGGCCCTGCTCGACATGCACCTCGACGTAGGCCGCCACACGGCGCAGGGCGTCCGGGTCCGGCCCCAGCGTGGCCGGGTCCCTACCCGCGGCGGTCCAGGCCTGCGCCATCGTCACCCCGTCACCATCGGTCAGGCTGCGGGCCCGGTCCGGTGACAAGGCCCCGGTGAGGATCCGCGACCCGGCGCAGGCGACGCCGAACCGTCCCCCCTCCTCGTCGGCGAAGTTGGCGATGCCGAGCGGCATACGAGGGGTGAAGCCGTTGTCCCGCAACGCATCGAGCGCGGCCAGCGCGCTGACGACGCCGAGCGGGCCATCGAAGGCGCCGCCGTCGGCGACCGAGTCGAGATGGGAGCCGAGCACGATGCCGGGTCGCGCGTCGGGGTCCCCCCACCAGGCCCACTGGTTGCCGGCACGGTCCCGCACGACCTCAAGCCCGCGCGCCCCGCACTCTCCGGCGAACCATTCCCGCAAGGTGTGGTCCTCACGGGTCCAGGCGAACCGCTCGTAACCCCCCGTCGCGGGGTTGCGACCGATGGGCGCGAGGTCGGCCCACATCCGGTCGAACGACCGGGCGGCTGCGCCGTCTGGCGTGCTGAAGGGGGCCATGGGGTCTCCTTTTCGGGCTCAGTCGCGCGCTTGTATGAGGTTGGTGTCACTTGTATGAGTGTCTAGCCTCATCCAAGCGTCACTACCCTCATACAAGCTGCGCACCACCGAGGTCGGCGCGGGCGGCACACTCACTGCTCGCGCATGGGGATGCGGACGCCGAGGTCGGCCGCGACGACGTCCGCAGCCTCGTAGCCCGCGTCGACGTGCCGGATGACGCCCATGCCCGGGTCGTTGGTGAGCACGCGGGCGAGCTTCTGCGCGGCCAGCGGTGTCCCGTCGGCGACCGACACCTGACCCGCGTGGATGGATCGACCGATGCCGACGCCGCCGCCGTGGTGGATCGACACCCACGTGGCGCCCGACGAGGCGGCCGTCAGCGCGTTGAGCAGCGGCCAGTCGGCGATCGCGTCGGACCCGTCGAGCATCGACTCGGTCTCGCGATAGGGGCTGGCCACCGACCCACAGTCGAGGTGGTCGCGACCGATGACGATCGGGGCACTCACTGCGCCCGAGGCGACGAGGTCGTTGAACAGCGCGCCCGCCTTGTCGCGCTCGCCATAACCGAGCCAGCAGATGCGAGCAGGCAAGCCCTGGAAAGCAATTCGCTCCTTCGCCCCGCGCATCCACCGGTGCAGGCGGTCGTTGTCCGGGAAGAGCTTGAGGATCGCCTCGTCGGTCACCGCGATGTCCTTCGGGTCTCCGGAGAGGGCGGCCCAGCGGAACGGCCCCTTCCCTTCGCAGAACAGCGGCCGGATGTATGCCGGCACGAAGCCGGGGAAGTCGAACGCCCGGCCATACCCACCGTGCCGGGCCTCGTCGCGGATCGAGTTGCCGTAGTCGAAGACCTCGGCGCCGGCATCCATGAAGCCGACCATCGCCTCGACCTGGTGGGCCATCGACACCCGCGCCCGATCGGTGAACTCCTCCGGCTTGCGCTCGGCATAGTCCTGCCAGTCGCCGAGCGAAATGCCTTCCGGCAGATAGGAAAGCGGGTCGTGCGCCGACGTCTGGTCGGTGACGATGTCGATGTCCACCCCACGGCGCAGCAACTCGGGGAACACCTCGGCCGCATTGCCGACGACGCCGACCGACCAGGCCCGGCGGTCGCGCTTGGCGGCCAGGGCGATCTCGATCGCCTCATCGAGCGACCCGGCGACCTCGTCGAGGTAACGGTGCTCGACCCGCCGATGCAACCGGGCCGGGTCGACGTCGACGATGAGGCACGCACCGCCGTTGAGGGTCACGGCGAGCGGCTGCGCGCCGCCCATGCCGCCACAGCCACCGGTGAGGGTGAGCGTCCCGGCCAGCGTGCCGGCATACCTCTTGTCGGCGATGGCGGCGAACGTCTCATAGGTGCCCTGGACGATGCCCTGGGTGCCGATGTAGATCCACGACCCGGCGGTCATCTGGCCGTACATCGTCAGCCCGAGGTGCTCCAGGCGCCGGAACTCCGGCCACGTCGCCCAGTCGCCGACGAGGTTGGAGTTGGCGATGAGCACGCGCGGCGCCCACTCGTGGGTCTGGAAGACGCCGACCGGCTTGCCCGACTGGACGAGCATCGTCTCGTCGGGCGCGAGCGTCGTCAGCGTGCGCACCATCGCGTCGAAACTGCGCCAGTCGCGCGCCGCCCGCCCGGTGCCGCCATAGACGACCAGGTCGTCGGGCCGCTCGGCGTTCTCGGGGTCGAGGTTGTTCATGAGCATCCGCAACGGAGCCTCGGTCTGCCACGAACGGGCAGTGAGGGTGGTGCCGCGGGGGGCACGGACGGGGCGGGCGCCTTCCATGGCGGACTCCTTCAGGGTAGATTGGTAGACAGTATGGGTAGAAAGGTGTAACCGGTGAGTCTCAACATCAAGAACGAGCGGGTATGCCGCCTGGCCAAGGAGGCGGCCGCGCTCACCGGGCAGACCCAGGTGCGCGTGCTCGAGCAAGCCTTGGAGCGGTTCATCGAGGAGCGCAGCAAGGCTGCCGAGGCGCAGGAGCGGTTCCGTCGGGTCCAGGAGATCTTGGCCTCATACACGGTCACCGACGAGGAGCGAGCGGCCACGAAACGGTTCATGGAGGAGATGTACGACGAGAACGGGCTCCCGGTGTGATCCTCGACAGTTCGGCGGTGTGCGCCATCGTGCTGAAGGGGAGCCGGAGCACGGCCTCCTCCACGCCGCGATCTTCGAGGCGTCGCGCCGGCGCATGGCGGCACCCACCTTCGTTGAGGCCGCCATGGTGATCGACGGCAAGGGCCGACCGGAGTTGACGAGGTCGTTCGATGAGGTCCTGGACTGGCTGCACGTCGAGATCGCGCCGTTCACCGAGCGTCAGGCGCGCCTCGCCCGCGAGGCGTTCCGCGACTTCGGCCGCGGCTCGGGCCATCGGGCCCGGCTCAACCTTGGCGACTGCTTCGCCTACGCCCTGGCCAAGGACGTCGGCGAGCCGCTCCTCTACAAGGGCGACGACTTTGTCCACACCGACGTCCGCGCGGTGTTCCCCCGGGGTTATGTCGAAGGCGTGTCGCCCCGCCCCTGATGGGCGCCGGACGCTGCTCGGCCTCATCAGCACACCTCAGGCCAACGGCCCGGTGACGGACTCGGCCGCCGCGAGGGCGCGGCCCGACGCGACGAGCTGCACGGCATACTCGATCTCGGGTGCCAGGAAGCGGTCAGGACCCACCCCGGCAACCCGTTCGCGCAGGGCGGCGACGACCGCGCCAGTGGCGGGGCTCGGCTGCAGCGGCGCTCGCAGGTCCAACCCCCGTGCCGCAGTGAGCAACTCGATGGCCAGCACGCGGGTGAGCCCGTCGACCGAGCGCCGCAGTTTGCGGGCAGCCGACCAGCCCATCGAGACGTGGTCCTCCTGCATCGCCGACGACGGGATCGAGTCGACGCTCGCGGGCGCGGCCAGCCGCTTCATCTCCGAGACGATCGCGGCCTGGGTGTATTGCGCGATCATGTGGCCGCTGTCGACACCCGGGTCGCCCGCGAGGAAGGCCGGCAGTCCGTTGCTGCGGGAGCGGTCCAGGAAGCGGTCGGTGCGCCGCTCGCTCATGCTCGCGACGTCGGCCGCGACGATCGCGAGGAAGTCCAAGACGTAGGCGACCGGCGCCCCGTGGAAGTTGCCGTTGCTCTCCACGCGCCCGTCGAGCGTCACCACGGGATTGTCGACGGCAGAGGCGAGTTCGTATGCCGCGATCCGCGCCGCATGCTCGACCGTGTCCCGCGCCGCCCCCGTCACCTGGGGGGCGCACCGCAGCGAGTAGGCGTCCTGGACGCGGGGGCAGTCCTCGGTGTCGTGCGAGTGCCGGATCGGGCTGTCGGCGATAACCCGGCGAATGTTCGCGGCCGACAAGGCCTGGCCCGGCTGCGGCCGCAGGGCCTGAAGGTCGGCGGCGAAGACGTCGTCGGTGCCGAGCAGGCCCTCGACGCTCATCGCGGTCGTCACGTCGGCCACGGTGAGCAGCCCGCGCAGGTCCGAGATCGCCAGGCACAGCATGCCGAGCATTCCGTCGGTGCCGTTGATGAGGGCCAGGCCTTCCTTCTCTCGCAGGACCACAGGCTCAATGCCGTTGTCCTGCAGGGCGCTCGCGGCGTCCGAGGGAGTTCCGTCGGCCAGCCGGACCGGCCCTTCGCCCATGGCGGCCAGCGCGCAGTGGGCCAGCGGAGCCAGGTCGCCTGAGCACCCGAGTGAGCCGAATTCATGCACGACGGGCGTGATCCCGGCGTTGAGCATCGCGGCATACGTCTGCGCGACGACGGGGCGGATCCCCGTGCGGCCGGTGGCGAGGGTGGCCAGGCGCAGCACCATGAGCCCGCGGACGACCTCCCTCTCGACCTCGGCACCGCTGCCGGCCGCGTGCGAGCGCACGAGAGAGCGCTGCAGTTGGGTGCGCAACTCGAGGGGGATGTGCCGGGTGGCCAGGGCGCCGAAGCCGGTCGAGACTCCGTAGTGCGGCTCGACATCGTCGGCCAGCCCGTCGATGACCGCCCGGGTCTGGGCCATCCGGGCCACGGCGGCGGCAGAGATGACGACGCGGGCGTCATGCCGAGCGACGGCGACGACATGGTCGATCGTCAACGGTCCGTCGCCGACGGTCACCGCGGGGTGGTCTGGAGTGCTCATGTGCCCATTAGAGGGTGCGGTGTCGCCTTCTGGGAGAGGCCGACACCAGATCGTGTCCCAGATATGAGACACCCTGGTCAAGCCGTGAGAGCCTGACTGCATGGATCCGAACCCGGCCGTCGCGCACGCCCTCGACGTGCTGCAACTGCTGGCACGGCATACCGAGCCGCTGCCGGCCGCCGCGATCGCCCGCGACCTGGGCCTGCCCCGGTCGAGCACCTACCGCATCCTCATGACCCTCGCGGACCGCGGCTTTGTCAGCCACCTGCGCGAGTCGGGCCGGTTCGGGCTGGGTGCCGCGGCCTACGAGTTGGGCTCCGCCTATCGGCGGCAGGCGCCGCTGCAGCGGATCGCCGCGCCGCTGCTCGCCCGACTGGTCGATGCGACGACGCACAACGCGCACCTCGCCGTCATGCACGGCCGGGACGTCCTCTACGTCGTCGAGGAGCGCGCCGCCGGGCGTCCGCGACTGGTCACCGACGTCGGGGTGCGCCTGCCCGCCGAGCTCACCGCGAGCGGCCTCGCCATGCTGTCGAGGCTCCCCGCCGCACAGGTGCGCGCGCTGTATCCCGCTGCGTCCCAACTGATCCGGCGCGAGGAGCACGGCCCACGCACCCTCACCGAACTGCGCCGCGCGCTGACGCAGACCCGCGCCAGGGGGTATGCCGTGGAGTCCGGCACCGTGACCGAGGGCTTGGCGTCGGTGGCCGTCGCCGTCGTCGACCACACCGACCATCCGGTGGCCGCGGTCGCCGTGACCTACCCGTCGGACGTCGTCGACACCGCGGGCCGGGACCGGTTGGTCGAGCAGGTGCGCCGGGTGGCGGCTGCGCTGACGGCACGACTACGCGGGTGACTCGGGCGTCGGGAGGTCAGCTCTTGGCGCCGCATCCACGGCCGGGCCGAGCCCACCGATCTCGGCGCGCCGATCGCGCGAGGCGGCGAGGTCGGCAGCGATCTCGCGGCGCAGCATGATCGCGATGTAGCTGGCGCCCGCCAGCGTGGCCAGCGCGATGATGACGAAAATCGTGCGGAACGAGACGAAGACGACGAGCAGCGCTCCGACGGCCAGCGAGATGGCCTGCGGGGTGCCCATCAGCACCTCGAGCGCCATCGACGCCCGGCCGATCACGGCCTGAGGGGTGCGGCGCTGGACGAGGGTGTTCACGGCGACGAACAGCCAGGGGATCGAGACACCGACGACGACGAGCGCGGCCAGCGCGACGTTCACGTTGGTCGCGCTCGCGATGACGCCGAGGGGGACCGCAAGCACCACCATGCCCAGGGCGGTGGTCCCGACCTCACCGAGCCGACGGACCACGAGGTTGGAGGTGAGCCCACCGATGACCGCTCCCACCCCCTGGAAGGTGACCAGCACCGCGGCGAACGCCGCCGGCTTCCCGAAGGCGTCCAGCACCGCATAGATGGACGACTCGGTGAACCCCAGGACGAGCAGCATGATCCCAAAGCCCACGAGGGTATGCCGCAGGGCCCGGTCTCCGACGAGGTGACGGACTCCGGCGGTGAGTTGGACCCAGATGTGCCCGCCCTCGGGTGCGGGCGCCGCCTCCTGCACCTTGACGGAGGCGATGACGACCTGCAGCGATGAGGAATGACGCGGCGTCGATCACTGCCACGAGCCAACCCCCCGTCCACGCGAACAGGGCCGCCCCCGCGAGCGGGCCGAAGAGCCGAAAGCCCTCCTTGGTCGTCTGCAGGGCAGCGTTGGCATCGACGAGGACGTCGTCGGCGATGAGTTCCTTGAGGAGGCCGTTGACTCCGGCGGGCAGGACGATGAAGGACACGCCGTAGAGGAACGCGACGGTCCAGATGATCCAGAGTTGGTCGGCCGAGCGGACGAAGACGAGGGGCAGGACTGCGAGGGCCGAGAGGACATTGCCCCAGACGAGCAGCGGCTTGGCGCGAACCCGGTCGACCCAGATGCCCAGAGCCGGGGCGACGAGCGCCGGGAGGAGCATGAAGAGGAAGGTCAGGCCAGCCGCGGCGTTCGAGCCGGTGATCGTCTTGACCCACATCGACAGGACGAGCAGCAGGATCGAGTCGCCGAGCGCGGAGGTGCTCAGCGCGGCATACAGACGAGGGAAGCCGGGCGCAACGAAGGCTCGTTTCACGGGGACTCCTCGTCCGGGGCTGGGCCGATGCAGGCACGATATGTCGCGACTGCCAGAAACACGTTATATCGTGTTCATGCAGTCGGCAAGGTCGGAGGCGGCCCGGTTACGCGGCCGGGCCGCCTGAGCCGTACCACGGGTCTGCTTCGGGGTTGGGGTGGTATCGGTCCGAGTGATCCGTGGGCTCGCTGTCGCCGCGGTGTCCCGAGTCCGCCCACAGGTCTGCCCAGGGCTCGGCGTCGGGCCCGTGACAGCGCCCGGCAGCATCGTCCGCCGGCCGGGTCTCGGCCGCTGGGTTCGCGTCTGGCCAGAGATCTGCCCAGGGCTCCGCGTCGGGGCCAGGGTTGTCCCACTCGTGGTGACCTGGTGATTGACGGCACTGGGGTACGGGCGGGTCACCGTGGGGATGGACCCGTGGTGGTTGGTTCGCTGGTGGTGGGTCGCCGGGTGGTGGGTCGCCCGATGACTGGTCACCGTGCGCTGAGGGTCCGTCGTCGCGGCGGTCGTAGCTTCCGGGGATGACGTTCCAGGTGACAGCAGTTCCATCGATAGCACCGCCATCGACAGCACCGCAGGGGGCGTTGACATAACCGATGAGGTGGTCTCGGTGGGCGATGGAGTGGTGTCGCCCGCACAACAACGCCAGGTTGGTGAGGTCGGATGCCCCGCCGTCGGCCCAATGGACCAGGTGGTGGGCGTCGCACCAATGGGCGGGAGTCGTGCAGCCGGGGAAACTGCACCCCGCGTCCCGTAACCAGAGCGCCGCCAACTGTCCGGGCGTCGCCAGCCGGGTGGATCGGCCTTGGTCGAGGATCTCCCCGCGGCTACCGAGGACGGTGGGGATGACGTTCGCGTCGCACGCGAGCCGACGCACCGTCTCGGGCGCGATGAGCGAGCCGCCCTGAGTCGAGCCGACCACCGTCGCGGCGCCGACCCGCGCTGCGAGGTCGTCGTAGCTCATGGTGAGCATGAGCGTGGTCTTCACCCCAGCCGGTGGGCGGTCGCCGGCGCTGGTGGCGCGGCGGCATACCTCGATCAACGCCTGCCCACGACGCAACTGCGGGCTGCGCGGGTCGCGTTCCCCGTCCGGTCCGGGGACCGGCGCCGACAAGGGGCCGATCGCCGCCTCCAACGCCGCCGCTCCAACCGGGTCTAACACGAGCTGGTAGGTCAAGGCACCCAGCTCGTCGGTCGACGGGCGCGACAGCGAGACGAGACGTTCGGCGGTGTCGGCATCGGCTTGGAACTCCCCATCCGCACCATGCGCCGCCAACAGCGCGGGACGCAGCGACCGGACACCCTTCGGGCCCGTCAGCGATCCCCATGTCCAGCAGACCTTGTAAGACAGTCGGAGCGGCCTCCTCACGCAGACGCGGCTTCAGGCGGGCGAACTCGCTGACCACCGTCAACGCGACCGGCACGCTCACAGCACCCGTGATAGCCGCGGCCCGGACCGTCGACAGGTCCGGGCGCGTGCATTCGCGGACGAGCCGGGCGACCTGCCCCGCACCACTCCCAGCCGCCAACGTCGGGGCGTGCTCAGCCACCCACCCGGCCGTCGACCCCGCCTGCGACGCGGAAATCTCACCACGCGCCTCCGCTTCGCCAACGACCGCGACCCGAGCACCGCACACGACCGCAGCGAGAGCGTCCAACTCACCCAACAAGGCCCCCAACTCGCCACCCTGGACCTGCCACAACGACGCCACCAACTCAGCGACAGTCTTCGTCGCAGCACGAATCTCAGCCCGGCGAGATGCCGAGTCACGAGTCACTTCGCTGCTGTCCATAGCCCCGACGCTAACAGCGACCACCGACAGGCCACCCACCCCAAACCGCCGCTTCCACAGGCAAACGCAACACAAACGGGTAACGATCCGCAGCGTCCGCCCGGGCGACCAGGACCCGGCTCGAGCAGAAAGAACTCGAGCGCGAGCCCCTAGCCTGCGCCCGTCAGGCGGAGGTGGCAGGCGTGGCGGGCGGCGCGGTCTCGGCCGCCGGTGCCGCAGGGGCCGTCGTGGCCGCCGTCACCGACGTGGCGGGAGCCGGGACGAACCCGGAGTACCGCTTGACGATGTCCTCCAGGTCGAAACCGGTCGCACTCTTGAGCATCGACATGGTCTGGACCAGGTTGGCCGTCACCTGCTTGGGCAGGGCCCCGGCGCCGTCGGTGGAGATGACGGTGAGGTTGTCGATCGCCGCCATGGGCGAGGCGAGCTCGCGGGCGACCTTGGGCAGGACCTCGACGAGCATCTGCAGGACGGCGGCTTCGTTGTAGCGGGCGTAGGCGTCGGCGCGCTTGTTCATCGCCTGGGCCTCGGCCTCGCCGGTGGCGAGGATCGCGGCGGCCTGGGCGGTGCCTTCGGCTCGCAGGGCGTCGGCCTCGGCGGTGCGCCGAGCCTTCTCGCCTTCACCTGTGAGCCGGGCCTTCTCGGCGTCGGCCTGGGCCGCGGCGATCGAGGCCGCCTTGCGGGCGTCGGCCTCCTGCTCGACGCGATACCGGGCGGCGTCGGCCGGGCGGCGAACCTCGGTGTCCAACTGGCGCTCGGTGAGCGCGGCCTTACGCACGGCGACCTTCTCCTGCTCGGCAAGGATCGCCTGGTCGCGGTCGGCCTGAGCCAGGGGGCCGGCGGCGTTGGCCTGAGCGGTGGCCGCGTCGGTCTGCGCCTTGATCTCGGCCTGCTTGAGGGCCAACTCACGGTTGGCTATGGCGATCTCCTGCTCGGCGGCCAGCCGAGCCTGCTCCGCAGCCTGTCGGGCGTTGGCCTCGGCGATCGCCGCCGTCTGCCCAACCCTGGCGGCCTCGGGGCGGCCGAGGTCGGAGAGGTAGCTCCCGTCGTCGGTGATGTCCTGGATCTGGAAGGTGTCAAGGACCAGACCCTGACCGGTAAGCGAGGTCTCCGACTCGTCGGCCACTCGCTGGGCGAAGGCGGCCCGGTCACGGATGATCTGCTCGACGGTCAGTGAACCCACGATCGAGCGCAGCGAGCCCGCCAGGGTCTCCTGCGTGAAGGTCTCGATCTCGCGCTGCTGGGTAAGGAAGCGTTGGGCCGCCGCGCGGATCGAGTCTTCGTTGCCGCCGACCTTGACGAGGGCAACCCCGTCGAGGTTGAGCTTGACGCCCTGGCCCGAGACGGCGCCGCGGATCTGGATCATGATCCGGCGGCTGGAGAGGTCCAGGACGTGCAGGCGCTGGACGAACGGCACGACGAAAATGCCGCCACCCATGACGACCTTCTGCCCGGACAGATCGGTGGAGACCTCACCGGTTTCGACGTCGCGGATCTCCTTGCCCTTGCGTCCGGTGACGATGAAGGCCTCGTTTGGCCCGGCCACCTTGTAGCGCGAGGCGACGAGCACCCCCACCACGACGAGCAGGATGATCAGCCCGACGATGGCAACGAGGATGACAGGAAACTCATTGGCAGACATTGTTCGCGCCTTTCCGGCGGCTATGCGCGCTCAGTCGAGCGCGCGATCCTGAGGGGTGACGACAATGGGTCGAACCGTCACTGCCGTCGGGGATAGGACGGAGGTGACCTCGATTCCGGTTCCCGCGGAGAGCGGCTGTTCGCAGCGGGCGTTGAGCCGGGTGAGGTGCCCAGCGACGCTCACGCTGACCATGCCCATGCCATCGCGGGGAATCGCCTCGACGACATGACCTCGGTGGCCGACGAGGTCGCCGGAACGCACCGTGGTGTCTCCCTCGCCGGACTGCAGCGAGCGCGTGAGACCGCGGGCGGCATACGCCATGCCCACGCCGGCCCCCGTGCCCGCGAGAGTCGCGACGGTGGTGTTGCCCGAGGTGCTTTCGACGAGCGCGCCGACGAAACCGAGCGCGGACAGGAAGGCCGACACCGCGGCGCCGGAGAAAAGGTCGTTGTCGATCCACTCGAAAAGGCCGCCGTGAATCTCGCCGACGACCAGCGAAATCACGAGCAGCGCCAAACCAACGGCGCCGATGGCGAGGAATACGGTCAGCATGGCCCTCCTGTCCCGACCGTCTTCTTCGATGGTATGCCGGTGCATTCGGTTCCACGAGTCGACGCCGATCGTGGTCACCCGCGAAAACGACGTGCCTCAGCCTGACGTCACGGACGAGCAGCGCGATTCTCAGTCTCGCCCGCCGCCGCCTCGGCCGCCGCCTCGGCCGCCGCGGCGCGACGGACGATCGGCATGACGGTCAGGCCCTGGACGGCGATCGTGAAGAGGACGACGACGTAGGTGGCGGTGACCAGAGCGGACCGGTAGGGGCTGGCCGGGAGCCCGAGGGCGAGGCTGATCGCGATGCCGCCTCGCAGGCCTCCCCACGTGAGCACCCGAATCGTCCACGGCCCGTAGCCGTCCCGGCGGCGGACCAGGGTCATCGGCAGCGCGACACTGACAAATCGCGCGACGAGGGCCACGACGATCATGAGGAGCCCGGCGAGCACTTCGCCGACGGCGGTAGGCGTGAGCAGCACGTCGAGACCGATGAACGCGAACAACAGGATGTTGAGGACCTCGTCGAGGGTCTCCCAGAAGCCTTCGATCCGTTCCCGGGTGTGCTCTCCGAACGCTCGCTCTTTGCCGGCCGACATCACCAGGCCGGCGACGACCATCGCCAGGGGTCCGCTCAGGCCGAGGCTCGCGGCGAGGACATAGCCGCCGACGACCGAAGCCAGGGTCAGCAGGATCTCGACCGACGCCGCCTCGATCGAGCGACACAGCCGATAGGTGATCCAGCCGATCAGGGCGCCGAAGGCGATGCCGCCCAACGCTTCTTGGACGAAGACGACCAACGCTCCCGTGAGACTGGGCTCGGTGTGGCCGCCACCGACCCCCGCGGCGGAGGCAATGACGATGAAGAAGACGACGCCGACGCCGTCGTTGAAGAGGCTCTCCCCGGCGATGAGGGTCTCGATCTTCTTGGGCACCTTGGCGCGCTTGAGCATGTCGAGCACGGCCACGGGGTCGGTCGGCGACAACAGCGCACCGAAGAGCAGCGACCAGATGAGCGGGATGTCGAGCCCGACCAGGTGGAAGACGCCCCACGCGCCGAAGCCGATGAGCACGGTGCTGATCGCGGTGCTCACCCCGGCGAAGGTGAGGATGCCGGCCCGCAGGCGCATCATCAGTGTGGCGTCCAGGCTCATCGCTCCCGCGAAGAGCATCAGGCTGAGGATGCCGTTGAGGACGAAAGCGGTGAAGTCCAGCGCCTGCCAGAGCTCGATCGCCTGCTGCTTCAGCCCGAAGGTCCAGCCTTGCGTGTCGAGCAGGATGAGCACGATCGATGAGGCGGCTCCCGCGAGGGTGACGGCCACCGTGCTGGGCAGGTGAACCCAACGTTCGTTGGCCCAGGCGAGGAGTGCCGACAGACACAGCAGGACGGCGAACGCGGTGAGCACCTAGGCAGCCTAGGAGTCCTTGCCGCCCCTCGCGTAGTCCTGAGGCGAACGGCATACCCCCGCGACGTCCCCGCCCGCGCTCACGCGCGGCGACGTTCGACCAGACCCCTCAAGTAGGCGGCCTGTCCGGCGTGCTGGGTGATGTCGTTGACGACCGACACCAGGCGCACGGCCGCGGTGACCGGCGGGTCCCAGCGCCGGTCGACGATCCGCGCGAAGTCGGCTGCGGTCAAACCCTGCACGATCTCCACCGTCTCGGCGTGGACCGCCGCATGGTATGCCGCGAGCAGGCTCCCGTCGGCGACCGAGAAGGCCGCGACCTCCTGGCTGGACTGGCCGTACCCGATTGAGCGGGCGGCATACGGGAGGTCGAAGCGCTTGGCGAAACCGGCTGTCGTCCAGATCTGTTCGCGCCCGGCCACTCCCGCGAGGTGGTCATCCTGCACTCGGGCGAGGTGCCAGACGAGCCAGCCGATGGAGTTGGAGTCCTCGTCGGGCCGCCACAGGATCTCTTCGCCGCCGAGGCCGTCGAGGAGGGCGGGGACGCCCTCGGCGACCCGACCGAAGGCGTCGATGAGCAGGGCGTGCGACAGGGAGAGGTCGTCACCGACAGGAGCGGCTGCGGCGGGGGTCTCGGTCATGCCTTCAGCCTGCCACGGACGGCGCTCGCACAGTGCCGCCCGCCGCGCTGCTGCCCCGGCGCTTGCTGCCCGCCGCACTACTGGGCGGCGCGGGACAACTCGCGGCGGTAGCCGGCGCGAGCCAGCAGGCCGAACCCGACGAACGACGCGAGGACCCAGCCGACGTGCACCCAGGCACTGCCTTCAGGATGGGCGCCGAAGGCGATGACGTCCTGCGCCGGGGCGATCGCCGACCAGACGAGTTGCCCGAAGTGGTAGGTCGGCAGATAGGGCGCCACCTTGGCCAGTACGTCGGGGAGTTGGTCGAGGGGGAAGAAGAAGCCGGAGAGGAACGACAGTGGCAGGAAGACGAGATTGCCGATCGCTGACGCCGCCTTGGGGCGGAACCAATAGGCCAGCGAGAAACCCATGGTCGAGAACGCCACCGTCCCGGCCAGCAGGATGAGCACCGTCTGAGCGAGCCGCACGCCGTCGAACGGCACCTTGCCGCCCAGCGCAGCCACCGCCCAGGTCCCGAGCAGGATGAGCCCGCAGAACGCCAGCGAGCCGACGACCTTGGCGACGAAATAGGCCCAGAACGGCATCGGCGTCGCGCGCATCCGCCGCAGCCAGCCCTTGCCGCGCTCGTCCGCAACGCCCACCCCGAAGGTGAAGATCGCCAGGCTGACGACGCCATAGGCAGACATCGAGGCGAACATCATCGCCCCGACATCGGTCCCGCCGGGGAGTTTTACCCCCGCGTTGGGCAGCCCGAACATTGTGAAGAGGATGATCGGCACGGCGACCACCCCGACGACGTACTCGGGAACCCTTGAGCTGGAAAGGAGTTCGGCGCGCAGCTGCGCGGCCAACGTGCCGAGGGCACCCGGCATACGGGATGCTTCGGGGCTCAGCCGTCGGGGGGTGCGGTCACCGCTGTCCGTGGTCGACGAGTCGGCGGGGTATGCCGTGCGGCCGGCGGTGCTCATGATGCGGACTCCATGACGTGCTCGGGGGTGGTGTCGGGGGTGGCGGTCGGTGCGGTCTGGGTGGTGGCACCGACGAGGTGGATGAAGGCCGTCTCGAGGTCGGTGTCGGTGACGGTCAACTGCGACACCAGGTGGCCACCGGCGAAGAGTCGAGCCAGCAGGTCCTCAGGCGTGGCGGTCTGCACGACCAGGGTCGGGTGCGTGGCACCCACGGACTCGCCCGGAGCGACCTCGACCCCGCGGACGCCGGGGAAGGCGGCCAACGCCGCGACGCCGACGTCGGTGACGAGTCGGACGGTTCGCGTCGCGACCGTGGCCTTGATCTGCTCGGGCGTGCCGTCGGCGATGACTCGGCCGCGGTTGATGAGGATCACCCGGTCGGCGAGGGCATCGGCCTCGGCAAGGTTGTGGGTGGAGAAGAGGATCGTCTTGCCGTGCGCAGCCAAGCCCCGCACCTGCTCCCAGAACAGGTGTCGCGCCTCGACGTCCAGTGCTGCGGTCGGCTCGTCGAGGAAGAGCAGGTCGGGGTCGCCGGCGATGGCCAAGGCGAAGTTGAGGCGTTGCTGCTGGCCTCCGGAGAGTTGCGCGATCCGGTTCCCGCGCTTCTCCGACAGGTCGGCGCGGTCGAGGATGTCGTCCAGGCTCAGGGCGAACGGGTAGTAGTGCCGCACCAGATCGACCGCCTCGGCCACGGTGAGGCTTTCGGGGGCGCTGCTCTCTTGGAGCATCGCGCCGACCCGAGCCCGAGTGGCCTTCGCGTTGGGGGCGTCGCCGAAGACACGGACCTCCCCGGCCGTGGGGGTGCGCAGGCCGAGCAGCATCTCGATGGTCGTCGACTTGCCTGCGCCGTTGGGGCCGAGGATCGCCACGATGTCGCCGGGCGCGATGACCAAGTCGAGGGCATCGACGGCCACGAGGTCGCCGTAGCGTTTGGTGAGGCCGCTGGCACGGATCACGGCAGGCGTGGTCGTTGAGCCGGAGGCGGGTGTGGAGGTCATGTCGTCGACGGTAGTTGGGCGGCATACCCCTGTGTCAGTGCCGGTCGTCATGACCGGCACCCATGACGACTGGCACGGGTGCCGACGGGGTCGCCCGCCCTACGCTCGACGTCATGCAGGAACGCCACCTCGAACCGTTGGGGATCGCCACCGCCGGGATGGCCTGGCTGTCGATCGGCGTCGTCGAGCTCATCGGGCTCTCGGACCGGGCGTCGAACTGGTGGTGGCTGGCCTACCTCGGTTACGGCGCGGCATACCTCTGGTGTGTCGTGGTGGCGCCGAAGGGTCATTGGCCCAGGCGGGAGCGGGCCATCGCACTCGGCGTGGTGACCCCGCTGGGAGTTGCCGTCGTCGCGCTCTCCTCCTCGAGCGGGTTCACCTCGATCTCGTTGGTGATGACGGCGATCCTCCTGGCCAACCTGGTGTCGGTGCGTGTCGTGGTCGGCATCGTCCTCGTCCAGACGCTGGCCGTGGTCGCTCTGTTGTGGACCACGTTCAGCGACGGCGGGATGGCGTATGCCGTGTCGACCGGGGTCGCGTTCTTCGCCTTCCAACTCTTCGCGCTGCTCATGGTCGTGTCGGTGCGGGCCACCGAGGCCGCGCGGAACGAGGCCGACCGGGCTCGCGGGGAGGCCGAGGCGGCCAACGCGGCGCTGCGGGCCGCGCAGACGCAGTTGGCGACGACCAGTCGCACGCAGGAGCGGCTGCGGATCGCCCGCGACCTGCACGACGTCGTTGGCCACCAACTCACGGCCCTGTCGGTCAACCTCCAGGTCGCCTCCCGGACCGCCACCGGGCCGGCCAAGGACGACCTCGAGGTATGCCGCGCCGTCGCCTCCGACCTGCTCCGTGACGTTCGCGAGGTGGTCAGTCAGCTGCGCGAAACACCCAGTGCCGGGCCGGAGTTCGCGGAAGAGTTGCGCACGATCGGGCACTCGGTGCCGAGCCCGGTCGTGGATGTCGACGTTGCTGACGACCTGCCGCCGCTGGGTGCCGCCGAGGCCGACGTCGTGCGGCGCTGCATCCAGGAGATCGTCACCAACGCCGTGCGCCACAGTGGCGCCACCTCGGTGTGGATCGCTGTCGAGGAGCTCGACGGAGTGGTCAGCGTGACCGCGCGAGATGACGGCCAAGGGTCCGGGGGTGACGGAGCGGACGTGGTCATGGGGCACGGCCTGACCGGGATGGTGGAACGCTTCGAGGCACTGGGAGGCTCGGTGGCGTGGACCGCGCGTCCCGGCCAAGGGTTCACCCTCCAGGCGTCGGTGCCGGTGGGCCGGGTGGCTGCGACATGACGGTCCGCGTCGTCGTCATCGATGATCAGACCCTCGTCCGCCAGGGGATCGTCGGGCTGCTCCGACTCTCCGGCGAGGTCGAGGTGATCGGTCAGGCCAGTGATGGTGCCGAAGGCCTGGAGGTCGTCGCGGCGCTGCGCCCGGACGTCGTGCTGCTCGACCTACGGATGCCGATCCTCGACGGCCTGGGCGTCCTGCAGGCCCTCGCCGCCGCGGGTGATCGCACCCCGGTCCTCGTCCTGACGACCTTCCCCGACGACGAGGCCCTGATCGCGGCGATGCGCGCCGGCGCTCGCGGATACCTGCTCAAGGACGTCAGCCTCGATCAACTCGTCGACGCCATCACGACGCTCGCCGGCGGGGGCACAATCATCCAGCCGTCGGTCACCGAGGCGCTCGTGCGTCAACTCGCGGGAACGTCGGCTGACGTGGACCCGGTCGGTCTCGCGCCGGAGCCGCTCACTGCGCGTGAGACCGAGGTGCTGCGGCTGCTGTCGGGGGGTTACTCCAACCGGGAGATCGCGGCGGCGATGTTCCTCGCCGAGGGCACCATCAAGAACCACGTGTCGGCGGTCCTGCTCAAGTTGGGCGTCCGTGACCGGACCCGAGCCGTCCTGCGTGGCCTTGAACTCGGGCTCATCCAGCGGTGACCGGGTTCGCGGAGTGTGACCCACCAGGCCCGATCAGGCGTCGGCGATCGACGGCGCGGTCGGGTCGACGCCGCCCCCGTTGGCCTGCTGCCCGGCGACATAGGCCTCCAGGTCGGCGATGGAGTCGGTGTTGCGCTTGGCCACCGTCAGCAGCGACGACATCTTCGCCACCTCCTCGACCTGCTCCTTGATGAACCACTGCATGAACTGCTCTGCGCCGTAGTCGTTCTCCTCGCGGGCGATCCGCGTCAGCGCGTAGACCTGCTCGGTGACCGTGCGCTCCTGGCTCAGGGACAACTCGATGGGCTCCACCACCCCGTCGAAGCGCGTGATGGGGGCCTCGCTACCGGGGATCGTCACCTCGGCCTCGGTGTCGAGCAGGTAGCGGACCATCATCATCGCGTGGTCGCGCTCCTCGCGGGCATGCACGTAGAAGAACGACGCCATCTGGGGCATCGTCAGCGCGTCGAAGTGCACGGCGATTGCGACGTACTGCAGGTGGGCGGCGAACTCGTTGCCGATCTGGGCGTTGAGGGCGGCCGCGAAGCGAGGCGTGGTCACCGGGCCACTGTAGCGGCGCACCGCCGTTCGGCATCCCCCTCGCCCGCCTGCCTAGAGTGGGCGCATGAGCGCAGGAGATGTCCCCGTGACCGGTGGCCCGGCGAGCGCGCCGGCCGACGACGCGGCATACGAGGACAGCGAGCAGGGGTATGCCGCGGGGTTGCGCGCGTGGGACGGCCTCCCGGGGATCCCGGCCTCCTCCGGGGCGCTCATCCGCGACAGCCGCGGGCGGATCCTCGTGCTCAAACCGACCTACAAGAGCGGGTGGACGATCCCCGGGGGCGTCATGGAGGCCAACGGCGAGACGCCGTGGGAGGCCTGCCAGCGTGAGGTCTTTGAGGAGACGGGGCTGCGGGTGAGCGCCGGGCGGCTCGCCGCCGTCGACACTCGGCCGGCCAAGGCGCGCAGGGCCATGGGGCTGCGGTTCCTCTTCGACTGCGGGGTGGTCACCGACGAGCAGGCGGCCTCGATCACGCTGCAGTCGACCGAGCTCAGCGACCACGCCTTCCTCGCTCCGAGTGAGGCGCTGGCCCGACTGCGGCCGGCCGTGAGCCGTCGGGTTGCTGCGGTGCTGGAGACCGGCGGCTGCCGCTACCTCGAGGACGGCCGCCCGGTCGCCGGCGTCCCCGACGAGTGACGAGGGCTGACCTCCGCCTTCGGTGTGGGGTTCGGAAGATCCTGACCTGAAGGCGTATCCAGGGCGGGGGCGACGGGCTCTCTTACGGTTGAAACCCAGTGCCGGGGTGCCTGGGTCCAACCGAAGGATGATCATGAAAAAGTCCACTCTCCCAACTCGATTGCTCGCCCTCGGTGCCGTCTTCGCCACCGCGGCCACGCTCGCCGTCGGTAGTGCCGGGTCGGCACAGGCGGCCAAGCCTGGGGCCCGGGGCGACGTCTCGTCGGCCACGGCGTCGATCTCCGCCGAGGCCAAGGCCGCCGGCGTCGCCAAGCACGGCGCGAAGGCCACCGACGCGCAGGCCCTCGAGGCGTATTGGACGCCCGAGCGGATGCGAGCCGCCAAGCCCGCCGAAGAGGATTCCACGCTGGAAGCCAGCGCCACGGCATACGTGCAGAAGCAGGTCGCCGACCAGAAGGCCGGCCGCAAGCCGGTGACCAACGACGGTCCGGTCCGCAGTGTTGAAGGTGCGTCGAGCAAGGTCTTCGGCCCGGCGGCGACGGCTGGTGGCGTCGCGGCGGCCTACAACCCGAACCTGCCCTACTACGTGCCGACCGCCTACACCGCGGGCAAGGTGTTCTTCAGCAAGCCCGACGGCAACTACGTGTGCTCCGGAACCATCATCAACTCCGAGGGCAAGGACACCGTCTGGACTGCCGGTCACTGCGTGCACGGCGGCAGCGGTGGCACCTGGCACAGCAACTGGACCTTCGTGCCGGCCTACGACGACGACCTGGCCAACCCGCGGCCGTACGGCACCTGGTCGGCGAACCAGTTGTGGTCGAGGACCGCGTGGACGAACAGCTCTGACTTCTCCCAGGACATGGGCGTCGCGATCATGAACACCAACTGGGGCTGGCACATCGTCGACTACTTCGGCGGCCAGGGCCTGACGACCAACCGCGGCAAGAGCGGTGTCTGGGAGAACGCGTTCGGCTACCCGGCCGAGTGGCCGTTCGACGGCGGCAACCTCATGCAGTGCTGGGGCTCGACCTCACCCGAGTGGGACGCCTGGTTCTTCTGGTCGCAGACGGTGAAGATCCCGTGTGACATGACCCGCGGCTCGTCCGGTGGCGGCTGGCTCTACGGCTACAACGGTGACTGGGGCCAGCTCAACGGCGTCAACAGCCGGATCGACCGGATCTCCGGCCCGACGATCATGCTCTCGCCCTACTTCGACGACGATGCGTGGAGCCTGTTCAACTCCACCCGTTGGCTGTGACCGTTCTTAGCCCTCGCCTGGCGCGCCCGGAATCCCCGGGCGCGCCAGTGCGCGTTTCGGTCGGCTCGCCTAGCCTTCTTGGTATGCCGCTGGCTCACCTTCGCGTCGCCGCCGCGGTCGCCGTGTTGCTGCTGCTCATGGCCGGCTGCGGCCGGGCGAGCAACGCCGGCGGGCCAGGGGCGGGATCGCCAGGGTCGCCTGGATCGACGGGGTCGACGGGGTCGGGGAACGTCGGGTCCACTGGTTCCGGCAACACCGGTTCCACGGGCTCCGGCAACACCGGCTCGGGAGAAGGCAGTTCCGAGGACAGCCCCGGCGAACCGTCGGGAGGAATGCCTCCGGCACCACCACCGGGTGCACCGGCTCCGCTGCCCGAGCCGCCCGGATCCGTGATCCCCACACCCTCAGTGTCCGACCCGGTTCCTGGTCAACGACTTCGTCAGGTGGCCTGGCAGGTGGTTGTGGCCGACCCCGCCTCCCGGCAGGTCGTCGTGCAAGCGGTGGTTGGCGGCCTACCGTGCGACCGGGTGACCGGGGTCGAAACCGTCGAGACCGCGTCGAGCGTGACGGTCACGGTCTGGGCTGGGCCGCAGACGGGGGCAACCGGCTGCGACGGCTCGGTGCCAGCGATGGCCCAGATCGTCTGGGTGCGAGTGCCGCTGGCCGACGTGCTGGGCGGTCGGACCGTGGTGCCGCCCGCCTGACCGGGGCGCAGGCCAGGGGCGGTGACGGCCGTCGGATACGACTGTCGGTGACGGCTACTGCATGAGGGTGATGGAGCTGACCCGCCACACGGCACCGTCACGCAGCAGTGACACGAGATAGATCCCGTTCTTCTCCGCCAGGGTCCCGGCCGCCGCTCCTGCGGAATCGACGATCTTGGTCGCGCGCAGTCGGAACAACACGTCGACCGGCGTCTGGCCCTCGATGTGCGGTTCGTTGCTCGCCGTCACTTCTCGCAACAACATCGGCTCGGACACGGTATGCCGCCCGCCGCTCGTCACTGCTGCGGCCTCGTCCTCGAAGCGTCCCGCATCCGGCGCACTTCGCCGTTCCCAGCGGATGCAGCAGACCGGTCTGCCCCGTGGCGTATGCCGCGTTGAGCCGCCCGAAGAAGTAGCGCGTGAACGCCAACGCTCCGGCCGGGGTGTTGGCCTGGGCTGCGGCCGGAACGTCGCTCGGATAGGTCGCCGTCGCCGCGGCGGTCGCGGTCGGGCGCACCGTGGCCGTGGCGCCAGCCGTCGATCGGGCACTCGTCGCGGCGGTGGCGCCGGACGTGGCCGTGGCAGCACTGGGGCCTGACGAGCAGGCTCCGACGAGTGCGACGGCAGCCAGCCCGACGGCATACCTTCCGACGGCATGCCTGGTGATCGGCGACGACATCGACATCCTCCCTGCGCGGCTGGTTCCCCTGCGGCCAAGTCTCCCATGGGCGTCTCGGTGCCCCCGCAGGGCGAGGCGAGCGGCGGGGTTCGGGCGCTAGCGTGAGGGCGTCTGCTCCCCGCGCGAAAGGCCTCCGCATGCCTGTCGAGTCCGCCGGGCCGAGCACCGGGGCTGACTCCGGTGCCGACCTCGACCGCTGCCCCCAGGTGCTCCTGCGCAACGTGCGGGTCGTGCCGGTCGGCGGGGTGCCGGCTCCGCAGGGGAGCGTCGACGTGCGGATGCGCGCCGGTCGCGTCGTCGACCTGGCCCCGACGGTCACGCCGGACCCGCGCGACAGCGACGTCCACGACGGCGAGGGCCGGTGGATCATCCCTGGGCTGTGGGATCACCACGTCCACCTGGCCCAGTGGGCCGACACCCTCTCGCGTCTCGACCTGTCGGGCACGACGAGCCCAGACGAGGTCACCGACCGGATCCGTCGACACCTCGACACACTGCCGGTGAACGACGCGGACAGTGTGGTCGTCGGCTTCGGTCATCGGTCGGCGACCTGGGCCCGCCAGCCCACTGTGGCCGAGCTCGACGCCGTGTCCGGGCGGCACCCGGTCGCTCTCGTCAGCGGTGACGGACACAACGGGTGGCTCAACTCGGCGGCGCTCGCCCTGCTCGGCGCACCGGCGACCGAAGGGGCCCTCGTCGAGAACGACTGGTATCCCGTGTGGACCCGGATCGGCAGCCTGCCGGGGTCGCAGGAGGCGAGGGACGCGGCATACCGACTCGCGGTGTCGCGTGCCGCCGCGCTGGGGATCGTCGGCGTCGGTGATATGGAGTTCGGCGACGGATTCCTCGACTGGCCAAGGCGATTCGCGGCCGGGGTTCAAGACCTGCGGGTCCGTGTGGCGACCTACCCCACCGGGCTGGACGCGGTGCTCGCAGCCGGCCTGCGCAGCGGCGACGTCCTTGGCGACTCGGGCGGGCTGGTGCGGATGGGACCGCTGAAGATCATCTCGGACGGCTCGCTCAACACCCGCACGGCCTACTGCCACGAGGAGTATGCCGGTGGGTCCGGTCTCGCGGAGCCGCGTGGTCGCGCGAACTACTCCGGTGCGGACCTCGCCGAGTTGGCCCGGCGAGCGACCCAGGCGGGCCTGCGGATGGCGGTGCACGCCATCGGTGACGCGGCGATCACGCAGGCGTTGGACGTGTTCGAGTCGACGGGCGCCCGCGGGACCATCGAGCACGCGCAGTTGATGCAGCCGTCGGATGTCGTGCGGATGGCTCGCCTCGGCGTGGGGGCCAGTGTGCAGCCGGCCCATCTGTTGGACGACCGCGACGTCACCGCGTTGTGTTGGCCCGATCGAGCCGATCGGTGCTTCCCCCTGCGTGAGATGGTCGAGGCCGGGGTTGCTCTGCTGCTCGGCTCCGACGCGCCGGTGTCGCCGCTGGACCCGTGGCTGGCGATGGCGGCGGCTGTGCACCGCAGCGCGGACGAGCGTGACCCGTGGAACGCCGGGCAGTCTCTCACTGCGGCGCAGGCGCTGGCCGGCAGCACCGACGGCTGCACCACCGTGACGCTGGGCAGCCGTGCGGATCTCGTTGTGCTGGAAGCTGATCCGTTGGACGGAGCGGCTGGCGACTCCGCCGCGGTGGGGCAGCGGCTGCGGACGATGCCGGTGGCCGCCACCTACCTCGGCGGCAGGCGGACGTTCGGCTCGGGTCACGACGACAGGTAGCGCGCGGCGATCTCGTCGGTGACGCCGCCCTCGGCGATGACGTCGGCATAGAAGCGTCCGCTCGACTTCACTGTGCGCTCCAGGGTGGCGTAGTCCAGGTCCACGATCCCGAACCTCGGCACCTCGCCTTCGGCCCACTCCCAGTTGTCGACGAAGCACCAGTGGTAGTAGCGCTCGAACGGCAGGCCGGTCGCGCGCGCCGCGGCCATCACCTCGAGGTGATCGTGCAGGTATTGGGCACGGAAGCGGTCGGTGGCGTCGCAGGTGCCGTTCTCGGTGACCCAGATCGGGGCCGGCCACCGGTCATAGGCCCACCGCGCCACGCGCGCCAGCCCCTCGGGGTAGATCTCCCACCCCAGGTCATTGAGCTGCGCCCCCGGCCGAGTCCCGTCGCCGATCGTGCTCACCCAGGAGCGCGAGTAGTAGTTGATCCCGAGCGCGTCGTAGTAGCGCCCCTCGTGGATCCCCGCGGGGCGGCGCAGCGGCATACCGAATCGGCCCGTGCACATCGCCTCGGTGAGGGCCGTCTGGAAGAGGTATTCCTGGGCCCGCGCGAGGGCGCGGTGCGCGGGGTTGGCCGGGTTAGCTGGGTCGAAGACGCGCAGATGGACCGCGAAAGTGACGCGCGTCGGCTGACCCGCGCGCAACGCGTGGATGAGCTCGTATGCCGTGATGTGGGCGTGCGCGAGGTTGGTCATCACCCGCACGGCTCGCGGCAGCGACCGGACGCCCGGGGGGAACCGCCCGAGGAGGTAGCCGAACGTCGCATAGACGTTGGGTTCGTTGATCGTGCACCAGTCCTCGACGAGGTCGCCGAGCTCGGTGACGACCCGCTCGACGAAGCGCAGGAAGTGCGCCACGTTGTCGGCTCGCTCGAAGGCTCCCAACGCCTCGAACCACCGGGGTTGTTGAAGTGATGCAACGTGAGCAGAGGCCGGATTCCTTGTCCCGCAAGGCAGTCAGCTCGTCGCGATAGTGGCTGAAGGCCTCGTCGGAGAAGACGCCCGGCTGGGGTTCCAGCCGAGCCCACTCGACCCCGAAACGGTAGGTCTGGATGCCGAGTGAGGCCATCAGATCGGTGTCCTCGCGCCACCGATCCCAGTGCCCCGTGGCCCGGACGGGCGAGGATCCGTCGGCGATGTGCCCGGGAGTCAACGCCCAGTCGGCCCAGTTCGTCGTGTCGCAGCCACCCTCAATCTGGGTGGCCGCGGTGGCGACGCCGAGCATCAGGCCGTCGAGCCGGAACTCGCCCATGTCACCGCCGGGCTTGGCCCGAATCCTTTGCGACATCCTTTGCGACGCTGGCCTGCTCGGCCGCCCGGAGCCGTGCGGCGAGGGCCGGGGGGACGACCGTGTCGGGGTCGCGCAGGGCGCCGAGCGCGGCGCGCACGCCGACGAGACCGGCATACAGGGCGGGGCACGTGGGGCACGAGCCGAGGTGCGTTTCGAGCGCGACGCGCGTGGCCGAGTCGAGGTCGCCGTCGAGGTAGTCACTCACCCGCGAGCGGGCGTCCCAGCAGCGCAAGGGGATTCCGCCCAAGGCCGCCCTCCGTTCGGTGCCGCGTGCGAGGTGGGTGACGAGCATCGCACGAGCCCGGCTGATCCGTTGTTTGGCGGCGGCCAGGCTGACGTCCTGGATGTCGGCGACCGCCGCCGAGGTCAGGCCCTGGACGTCGTGCAGGACGACAGCCGATCGGTAGGCCGCCGGCAGATGGATGATCGCGTCGCGCAGTTCCTCGGCGGTCTCAGCCCGCAGGAGTACGGTCTCGGCGTCGACGGTGTAGGAATCGTCGCGCCAGTCGGCCTCGACGCGTTCGGCGAGTTCTTCGGCATCGACGGGGTCGGAGCGCGAGGCCCGGACGACGTCGACGAACCGGTGGTGCAGGATCCGGTGGAGCCAGGTCGCGGCGGAGGAGTCACCACGGAAGTCGGCCGCGCGCTCCAGGGCGCGCACCACGGTGTCCTGCACGAGGTCCTCGGCCGTCGCGGCATCCCGGGTCAGGACGCGCGCGTAGCGCAACAGGCCAGGGACGGCGGCCGTGATCTCCTCGTGCGTGATCCCCATGCGACAACGGTATGCCGTCCGGTCCCCCCGCGGTGAGCGGGAGGCGGGCGGACGGCATACCGGAGGGTGTCAGGCGCCCTTGTTGGTGCTGATCTTGAAGGGGAGGTAGAGCGGGCACACGCGGACGATGCCGGTGGCGAGCATGATCGCCGCGACGACCCACAGGACCACCCCGAAGGTGCCGCCGACGACGACCGCGAGGATCGCGGCGACGATGGCGATGGCAATGCGGATCTTCCGGTCGGTGGTGCCGACGTTGAGCTTCATGGTGCGTCGTTTCCTTAGGTCAGAGGGTCGAACGCCGCATGGACGGTGCGGACCGCGCAAAGGTGACAGGAACCGGGTATGTCGTGGGTCACACTCGATGCGCTACGGCATCCGGCCGTCGGTGGTCCCCTCGCGGTAGGCCGCGAGCTCCCGGCGGCCCTCCTCGCTCAGGTCGGGACCGACCTCCGCGAGCCGCGGCAACAGGTGCCGCTCGGTCGTCAGCGCCCGGAACATCAGCGGCACGGTGATCTCGTGGTCGGGTCGGCTCTCGACGACGACCGCGTCGCCAGCCTGCACCGGGCCCGGCGTGAGGACGCGCAGGTAGGCGCCGGTGCGGCCGCGCACCGTGAAGCGCTTGACCCAGCGTTCCTCCCCCATGGCCCTCGCGAAGGTCGCGCACGGGACGCGGGGGCCGGTCACCTGGAGGCGGACGACGTCACCGATCGCCCAGATCTCCCCGACGCGGGCACCGTCGACATCGAGGCCGGTGATGGTGAGGTTCTCGCCGAACGCTCCGGGCGGGAGGTCCCGACCCACCTCGGCAGCCCAGTGCGCGAGCTCGTCGTGCGCGACGGCATACACCGCCTGGTCGGTGCCGCCGTGGTGTCGCCGGTCCCCGACAAAGTCCCCGGCGACCCCGCTGCCGAGCCCCGTCCGCTTGTCCCCGGGGTCGCGCAAGTCCACGGGCCCCTCGACGGGCGACTTGTGTATGCCGGTCGGCGGCCCTTCGCTGTCCCCGTCGGGTCGCGGGGAGCCGACGTTGACGGCAATCAGGTGGGCCATGGTGAGTCCTTCACTCGTCGGGATCCGTGGGCGAGGCCGATGTGGCAGGTACGGAACCGGGAGGCGGCGGCCAGACGGCCGGGAAGTCAGTGTCGCCCCAGTTGGTCCCGAACTGGGTGCGGTAGGCCTTCCCCGCCGCGTTGAGGGTGGGGAAGTAGAGAACGTTGTCGATGACCCCGTCGAGCGCGTAGGCCTCGAGCTTGCCCCTGACGACGCTCTTGAGCTCGGCGAAGGGCCAGTTTCGTTCCGCGCTCGTCCAGATCGGCAACCAGGCTGGCGAGCATGTCGGCGGCCGTTGTGTCGATGTCGGAGATCGGCTCGGCTGCGACGAGGATCCACTTGGGTGCCGGTTCGGTCGCGGCCAGTCGGGTGATCTGCTCCCCGAAGGTCCGGGCGTTGGCGAAGAACAGCGGTGCGTCGAAGCGGAAGATGATGAGCCCCGGCATCGACGTGAGCCGCGGCCGATGCGTCATGTCGTGGTAGCCCGGGTGGCCCTTCTCCCGGCCGAGCACCGCCTGATAGGGCCACCAGGCCCGGCGGAACACGTTGAGGATCGACAGCACGATGGCGACTGCGATTCCGGGGAGGACGCCCATGACGGCCACGGCCAGGGTCGCGGCGATCGACAGCCAGAACTCCGTTCGCCGCTGTGACCAGAGCTTGCGGGCAGCGGGGACCTCGGCCAGCGAGAAGGCGGCGAGGATGACAATGGCTCCCAGGACGGGTTGTGGCAGGTTCGAGAGCAGGTTGGGGGCGACCACCAGGAGCAGCAGGATCGCGAGAGCACCGACGACGCCGGTGACCTGGCTGCGGGCGCCTGCCTTGAAGGCAACAGCCGTCCGCGAGCCGCTCGTGCTCACGGCGAACCCCTGGAAGAGCCCCGCGAGGACGTTTGCGGCGCCGATCCCCACCATCTCCTGGTTGCCGTCCACGGGTTGCTTGGTCCGTCGGGCGTATGCCGAGGCCGTCGAGATCGTGTCGGCGAGGGCCACCAGCGTGATGCCGAGGGCACCGACGACGAGCAGGCCGATGTCCCCGACCGAGACCAGGGGCAGGGTGAAGGGTGGGAAGCCCTGCGGCAGGTCACCGACGACCTTCACCCCCTTGCCGGGCAGGTCGAGGTAGGTCGAGGCGCCGATGCCGACGATGACGGCCACGAGGACGGCCGGCACCTGCGGCAGGGTCTTCTGCAGGACCCTCATGATGACCAGGGCCACGACGCCGATGCCAAGCGCCCAGAGGTTGGTCGCCCCAGCGAGGATCTTCTCGACGGTCGCGACGATCTCGCCGATCAACCCGTCGGCCGAGATGGAGAAGCCGCACAACTTGCGGACCTGGCCGACGAGGATCGTGAGCGCGAGCCCGTTCATGTAGCCGACCATCGTCGGTTTGGACAGCAGGTCCGCGACGAACCCGAGCTTGGCGGAACCGGCCGCGATCATGAAGATGCCGACGAGGACCGACTGGGCCGAGGCGAGGACGACCGCCCGCATGGGGTCACCGTTGGCCGCGACCAGGGGCAGGATCGACGCGGCGATCATCGGGCCGAGGGAGGAGTCCGGGCCGAGGACGAGGACGCGGGAGGGGCCGAACACGGCATACGCAACGAGGCACATGATCGACGTGTAGAGGCCGGTGATCGGCGGCAGGCCCGCGAGCTGCGCGTAGGCCATGCCCTGCGGCACGAGGAGTGCGGTGAGCCCTAACCCCGCCAGGAGGTCGTCCTTGAGCCAGCTGCGCTCGTAGGTCGGCAGCCAGGTGAGGATCGGCAGCCACCGCTGCAGCCCCGCGTGGGGCGGTGGTGCCTGGAGCGACGGATCAGACGGGGCTGGCGCGGCGGTCACCAGGCGAGTGTGCCGCGATTGCGCCTCAGCATCGCGGGAAACGCTCTCGACACACGGTCGCGACGCGTCGCGTGGCCCGTTGACCCGGCCCCGCGACGCGTCGCGCCGGGACTGCTTAGCCTGCCGCGGCGGCTTCCAGCCGGCTCAGCGCCGCTGCCCAGCGGGCTTTGAGCGAGTCGAGGTCGCCCTCGACGTGCTCGTGGCGAATCGACACGTAGGTCTGCTCGCCCTGGGGCGCCAGGTGCAGGTCGACGAGCGAACGCGGGCCGTCCTCGGAGGCGTGCCAGGACAGCCGCACCTGCTCCAAGGGGTGGTAGCTGCGCCAGACACCGTGCGTGCCGTCGGTCGCTCGCCAGTGCTCACCCTTGTTGCCCAGGGTGGCGCCGTCTCCGAGGACCGCTGCCACGCCATCGTTGGTGCTCAGCACGTGCCACACGTGGTTCAGGTCGTGGGACAACAGCGCACTCACCTCGATGGTGTCGGGCGCGATCGATCCTTCGTCGACCACCTCGGCCTGCTGCGTGTCGGACATCATTTGCCTCCTTCTCGAGCGGCCGCTCGCCTGCGGCGGGGCCGCGGTTTCCTGCTGGGTCCATCCGACTCCAAACGCCGCAGGAACGCAACCTCGGGTTTGCCCCCAAGATCCGACTCGCTCCCCCGATTCCCTCACACCCGCCGGTGATCTGGGCGAGGGGTATGCCGGTCTGGCCCGATTTCGTCACACTCGCCGGTGATCTGGGGGTCGCGGGGCGCTGGGTGCCCCAAGTTCCTGACACCCGCCGGTGTTGTGGGCGAGGGGTATGCCGGGTGGTCCCGATTTCGTCACACTCGCCGGGGATTTCTGGGTGGCCGGGTGATGCCCCCGCGGCTTGTATCAGGATAGTGACGCTTGGATGAGGCTCTACCGGCATACAAGCGTCACTAGCCTCATACAAGCGGTGGGGCCGGGCTCGGGCCAGGCGTGAATGGCGGATCTGGCAGGGGGCGGGGAGGTGCGGCGGGCTCGGACCAGGCGTGGGCAAGCGGATCTGGCGGGGAGATGCTGGCGGATCAAGCGGATCAAGCGGGTCAAGCGGGTCTGGCGGGTCTGGCGGGTCTGGCGGGGAGGGGCGGCTGGGGGGTGAGTTACCCGGCATACGCCTGGAGGAAGGCGCTCACCAACGGGCCGGCGGTTTGGGAGCCGGAGACGCCGTCCGCCACATAGACGGCAACCGCGAGGTCACCCCGGAAGGCGATCATCCAGGCGTGCGCCTTGGTGACCCCGGCGGCATCGAACTCGGCGGTCCCTGTCTTGGCCCCCTCGGCGATGCCGGCGAGTGCCTTGGCGCTGCCCTCGGCGACCACGCCGCGCAGCATGGCTTGAAGTGCTTGGGCTTCCTCGGGCGTGAGGGGCTTGGCCGGGGCAGGGGGTGCGGTCGGCGCAGGACTGATCTTCGGCGCGGGACTGTCCGTCGCCGCAACGGTCGCCGCAGCAGTCGCCGCGGCGGTCGCCGTGGCCCCGTCCGCCGCGGAACCCGACTGGTCGGCATCGCCGCCCGGCGCGGGCGAGGTCGCCGCGGGCCGGTCGACCAATCGAGGCAACAGCGTCGAGCCGTGGACGATGGTCGCCATGACGATCGCCATCGTCAGGGCCGAGGCGGTGACGCGGCCCTGACCGATCATCGAGGCGCCATGCTCGGTCTGCGTCGCGTCGCGGGGGATCGATCCGACGAAGCCGCTGTATCCGGTGTCGTAGGCGACCCCAATCCCCAAGGCGGCTGCCGCGTCGGCGAGGTCGTCCTGCGAGACGGTCCTCGCTGCGAGATGAAGGCGGTGTTGCACGAGTTGGCCAGCGCCAGCCGCAAGGGCAGCGGCCCGAGTTTCGAGGCGGGATAGGCGTCGTAGTTCTTGAAGACCCGCCCGTCGACGGTCACCGTGTCGGTGCAGGACATCGGCGACTCAGGCGTCAGGCCGGCTCGCAGCAGGGCGAGGGACGTGACGATCTTGAACGTCGATCCGGGCGCCGCCTGGCCCGTCGTGGCGACGGCCTGCCCATTGGTGGCCGGTGAGTTCGCAACAGCGACGATCTCGCCGGTCGAGGGTCGGATGGCGACCAGGCTGGCCACCCCGGATGCGCCGGTGAGCACCTGTTCGGCCGCGTCCTGAGCCGTGCGGTCGAGGGTGGTCGTCAGAGACACCGGGGACGGGAGCCTTCGTGAACAAGGTCCGCGAGCTGGCCGCTCCGCCGCTGTCAGTCCCCTTAGCGAGGACGACCACGCCCGGTTGGCCCGACAGCGGCACGTCGTAGCGCAACTGCAGCCCGGACAGGCCCGAGGTGTCGCCGGCGACGATGCGCCCGCCGGACTTGCTGACCAACTCGGCCGTCGCGGGCCCGACGGTCCCCAGCAGCGCCCGTGCGAAGGTCGCCGTTGGCGCGAGCATCGCCTGGCCAGGCATCGCCGCGCCGCCTGGGATCGCTTGGACCGCCGCGGTTTTGCCCGCAATCCGCGGGTCGTCGATACGCAACGTGATGGCGGGCACGAACTGCGCCGGTCCCGAGGCGGCCACGGTCTTGGCGTATGCCGTGGCGTCGATCCCCATGAGCGTCGCCAAAGCGGTGGCTGAGGCTTGCGCCTGGTCGGCACTGATCCGACCCTTGTCGATGCCGACCCGATAGACGTCCTTGAGCCCGACGAGGACCTCGCCGTTGGCGCCGAGGATCGAGCCGCGAGCGGCTTGGCGCCGCTCAAGGGTGAGGCGTTCGGTGGCGGTGAGCTTGGGTTCGACGAGGGTGGGTGACCAGGCAACGTGCCAACTCTGGTCGGCGGCGCGGGCCAGCTTGGCGTCGACGGAGTAGGCCCAGGCACCGTCGGCGCCGGTGAGGTTCCAGGTCCAGCGCAGCTTGGCAGTGGCCGAGTTGGCGTCGTCCGCCGCTCGGGTGACGCTCTCGACGGTCACGGTCCGGGTGATGCTCGACAGCGCGCCGACAGCGTTGCGCACCGAGTCGGTGGCTGCTGCGGGCGTGGCGCCGTCGAAGACGACCGCGTTCAGGTCTCCCGAGGTCAGGCCGGCAGCCAGGGCAGCCGCGACGGGCTCGGGTGTGGGCGGCTCGGGAGCACTGGTGCAGGCCGCCAAGGAGCCGACCACGACGAGCACGCCGACAGCGAGGGCTGCCGCAGGTCGAAAGAACGGGACGCGCATGGCAGACATCCTCTCCCGGATCAGGGGCGACGGCTGCGCACCGCTCTCACGGACCACCGGCGTTGCCGCCTGCCTCCCGGATCAGGGGCGACGGCCGCGCACTGCCTGCTCGATCCGGCCGAGCCCCTCGTCGAGCAGCGACCGAGTCGTCGCGAAGTTGAGCCGGGCAAAGCGCAGGGGCTCCCCTCCGAACGGCACCCCCGGGTTGACCAGCACGCGCGCCTGCTCGACCAGCCACGCCGACGGCTCGACGTCCAGCCCCAGCCCGGTGAAGTCGAGCCACTGCAGATAGGTCCCCTCGTTGGGCACGGTCGTCACCCCGTCCCAGCTGGCCACCGCCTGCGCGACCACGTCGCGGTGCTCGGCCAGCGTCGCCACCACTTGTGCGAGCCACTCGCCGCCCTCTCGGTATGCCGCGATGCTCGCTTCCATCCCCAAGGTCGAGACCCCGACCGTCTCCCAGTAGGGCATTGCCTTCCACGCGGCGGTGTCGGCGGCGTTAGTGGTGATGACCTGGGCGCACTTGAGGCCAGGCAGGTTCCAGGCCTTCGATGCCGAGAGGACCGTGATGCTGTGGTCGGCCGCCTCGGGTGAGGCGGCGGCATACGGGAGATGTGGGCGGTCGAAGACCAACGGAGCGTGGATCTCGTCGGAGATGACCCGACCGCCGTGCCGCGCGACGACGGCTGCGAGTCCGGCGAGCTCGGCGGCGTCGAAGACCCGGCCGAGCGGGTTGTGCGGTGACGAGATGAGGACGGTGCGACCACCGGCGGCGAACGCCGCGTCGATGGCGGCCAGGTCGAAGGTCCACCGGGCGCCGTCCCAGGACATCGGGACGTGGACCTGCGGGCGGCCGGTGAGGCGCACGATGTCGAAGAACGGCATGTAGACGGGCGTCGGGATGATCACCGGGTCGTCCGGCCCGCTGAAGTAGCGGATCGCCAGGTCGACGCCGTGCATGACGTCGCCGACGCTGTGGACCCCGGCCGGATCGACGGTCCACCCGTGTTGCTGCGCCTGCCACTCGACGAGCGCGTCGGCCAACTCGGCATGGACCACCGGCGAGGGGTAGCCGAAGCTCTCGGCCGCGACGGCGCGGGTGAGCGCGGCGGTGACCTCGCGGCATACGGGGAAGTCCATCTCGGCCACCCACATGGGCAACAGATCCGCAGGGTATGCCGTCCACTTGAGGGTCCGCCGCGCCCGCAACTGGTCGGGGGTGAGGGCATGCAGGTCCAGCGGCACGGGTCAACTCGCTTCGGGGGTGTCGGCGGTGTCGGGGATGGGCGCGGTGTCGTCGGAGCAGCGGAAGGTGCGGCGGTAGTCGGCCGGGGGGACGCCGACGTTGCGCGCGAAGTGGTCGCGCAGCAGGGCTGCCGTGCCGAACCCGCTGCGCACGGCGACCTGCTCGATCGGCAGATCCGTGCGTTCGAGCAGCCGGCAGGCGTGGTGAAGTCGTTGGCTGGCAATCCATTTCGCGGGCGTCGTCCCGGTCTCGGCGAGGAACCGACGTGCGAAGGTGCGTTCGGACAGGTGCGCGTGCCGGGCCAGTTCGCGGACCGGCAGGTCCTCCTCGAGGTGCTCCATCATCCAGGTGAGCAGCGGCTCGAGGCTCTCGGCGGCGATCGTGGGGATCGGCTGCTCGACGAACTGCCGCTGACCGCCGTCGCGTTGCGGGGGAACGACCATGCGCCGGGCGATCCGGGTCGCGACGTCGGCTCCGAACTCGCGGCGGACCAGGTGCAGGCAGGCGTCGATGCTCGCGGCGGTGCCCGCGCTGGTGAGGATGGTGCCGTCCTCGACGAAGAGGACGGTCGCGTCGACGGTGGTTGCGGGATAGCGCTCGGCGAACTCGGCCGCGTGGTACCAGTGGCAGGTTGCCGTGCGGCCGTCGAGCAGGCCCGCCTCGGCGAGGACGAAGCCGCCCGAACATGTGGCCAGGATCGTGGCGCCGGCGGCGTGGGCCTGGCGAACGGCCTCAAGCACCGGCTCGGAGAAGGTCTTGGCCTGGGTCGAGGAGACGGCGACAACATCGGCGCCGCGCAGCCCGTCGAGGCCGAAGGGGACGGTGAGGCTCACCCCGTTGTCCATGGGGAGGGGCTCACCCGGCCGTTCGGCGCACACCCGGAACTCGAAGGGCGGCACCCCGTCGGCAGTCCGGTCGATGCCGAAAACCTCCGCGAGGACGCCGAATTCGAACGCGAGCGGGCGTTCGGTGAGCAGCACGGCAACGGTGCGCAACGGCATACCCCTGAGTATGCCGCGGGTTTGGCAGAAAAGCCACGAGGAGGGACTGTCCTGCCACTATCGGCAGTAATCAGATGAGGGGATGATTACTGCCATGGACCTCATCTTGGCACTCGCGACCGTGATCGGCGCGCTCATCGTCCCCATGGAAATCACCCACCGTCGCACGCGGAGCTTGCCCCGCCTGACCCAACTGGAGCGGTGCGGCATCCGCCAGTGGTGGTGAGCCGACCCGCGCGTCGGCCGCCGCGCCAGACCGCGCGTCGGCCGCCGCGTTACAGCTCGTGCTCGTCGGCGTCCGCGTCGGCCTTGGTCGCATGGACCGTGCCGTCCGGGTGCTCCGGCGGCGAATAGATCGAATACAGCTTGAGCGGGCCATGACCGCAGTTGATGACGTTGTGCCACCGGCCGGCGGGGATGATGCAGGCCCAATCCTCGCCCAGCGCAATGGTCTTCTCGATGACCTCGTCGTCCGGCCCGAGCGTCACCATCGCGGCACCCTCCTCGACGCGCAGGAATTGGTCGCGGTCGTGGTGCACCTCGAGCCCGATCTCCTCGCCGGGCGCGAGGCTCATGACGACCAGTTGCAGGTGGGCTCCGGTCGACACCACCGTTCGGAAGGTGTCGTTGTCCAGCGTCGCGCGCTCGATGTTCCCAGTCCAGCCACTCATGGGCCCCTCCTTCGTCTGCTGACTCGACGATAACCCCGGGGGGCGGCGCCGCGGCATACCGGATGCCATAGCCTTCCCCCATGGCACGCCCGCACGCCTCGGCGGTAGTCGAGGACGCTTGGAACTCCCAACGGGAGCGCGTCCTACGCAAACGCGGATGGGGAACCCGGGTCATCAGCCATACCGGCTACGGCTCGACGGACTTCGTCCGGGTGTTCGCTCGGGTCGTGCTCGGCCGCGCGCTGGGCGACGACGACGAGCCGCGGCAGGACGCGACCTACGGCGGGATGCGCTCGCCCTACCTGCGCCGGCGTGGCTGGCGCGCCTTCTTCACCGCCCCCGCGATGAACGTGCCGGTCGAGGTGCACGTCGGCCACCACGTGGCTCACGGCCGCAGTGACCGCAGCGGTCACATCGACCTCACCTTCCGCGGACACGGTATGCCGCCCGGCTGGCACGAGGTGACCGTCAGCGCCCAGGGGTGCGACCCCGTGCAGGCGAGCGTCTACATCGTGGCGCCGGACGCGCGGTTCGGGCTGATCAGCGATATCGACGACACGGTCATCACGACGTCGCTGCCCCGGCCGATGATCGCCGCGTGGAACACCTTCTTCCGGCACGAGAACGCCCGCCGGGTGGTGCCGGGGATGGGGCCGCTCTATCGGACGATCATGGCTGAGCATCCGGGGGCGCCGATCATCTTCGTGTCGACGGGGGCCTGGAACACCGCGCCGACGCTGACCCGCTTCCTCAAGCGCAACGGTTTCCCCATCGGGCCGCTGCTGCTCACCGACTGGGGGCCGACGAACACGGGCTGGTTCCGCAGCGGTCAGGACCACAAGCGGGCCTGCCTTGACCGACTGGCCAAGGACTTCCCCAAGATCAAGTGGCTGCTCATCGGTGACGACGGCCAGCACGATCCGAAGATCTATCAGGACTTCCTCGAGGCGCGGCCCAAGCGGGTGGCTGCCGTCGGGATCCGTCAGCTGACGCCGGCCGAGCAGGTGCTCTCGCACGGTTTGCCGGTGTCGACCGAGGAGCTCACCGGCAAGGCGCCGCGCCCGCGCACGGTGGCTCCGATCGTCTATGCCCCGGACGGTTACGGGCTGTTGCGCTTGTTGCGCGCCGCGGGCCTGCTCGCGCCGTCCCCTGCCGGTGAGGCGGGCCTCGGGGCTCCTGACGGCTCGGCCACGTCCGACCCACTCGACTCCCACTAGAGCCAGGAGGTCGCCGTGCCCGAGCTTCCCGAAGTGCAGGCCCTCGTCGACTTCCTCGCCGAGCGTGCGGTCGGCCAGGCGGTGGTCGGCGTCGAGTTGGGCTCGATCTCGGTGCTCAAGACCTACGACCCGCCGCCATCGGCGCTCGCGGGCGGGCCCATCGACGGGTGCATCGGCACGGGAAGTTCCTCGATGTCGACGTGGACGGCATACATCTGGTGTTCCATCTCGCGCGGGCCGGCTGGTTGCGCTGGTCGGAGGCGATCCCCGCGACGGTGATCCGGCCGGGGAAGTCGCCGATCGCGTTGCGGGTGCGGCTCTCGGACGGATCGGGTTTCGACCTGACGGAGGCCGGGACGAAGAAGTCGCTCGCGGCATACCTCGTCCGCGACGTGCGCGAGGTCCCGGGGATCGCGCGGCTGGGGCCCGATCCGTTGGGTGAGGAGCTGACGGAGGCAGCGTTCGCGGCGATGCTCGTGGGGCGGCGCACGCAGATCAAGGGGCTGCTGCGCGACCAGGAGTTCCTCGCGGGAGTGGGCAACGCCTACTCAGACGAGATCCTCCACGTGGCCAAACTGTCTCCGTTTGCCATCGCAGGCACCCTTGCGCCCGAAGCGGTTTCGCGACTGTATGCCGCGCTGCGCGAAACGCTGGTCGGCGCGGTGGGGGCGGCGTCGGGGAAGCCTGCGGCGGAGCTCAAAGACGCCAAGCGCGCCGGGATGCGGGTCCACGGCCGCACCGGTATGCCGTGCCCCGAGTGCGGTGACGTGGTGCGCGAGGTGTCGTTCGCGGACACGTCGCTGCAGTACTGCGCCACGTGTCAGACCGGCGGCAAACCACTGGCCGACCGCCGGATGTCCCGGTTGTTGAAGTAGCGGCCTGGCCGGGTGAGCCGCGCGCGGCGGTGGGCCAGGCGGCATACCTGCGGTCCGGGATTGTGTGGCTGGGACTGCCTGTGGGGCCGTTGTGGCCGCACGATCGCGGCGGTGAGGGCGGCGGTGACGGGGCGGCCATACCTGCGGGGCTTGTGGATAACTTCGGCGAGGAACCCGCCGAAGCCGCCACGCTGGGCGGGTGACCCAACCTTCACTCACCCCGAGCGGTCATCGCGTCCTCGGCGGCCCGTCCTGGCGGCCGGGCCAGCCGCTCGATGAGCGCGGCCTGGCTCGGCTGGCCGCGGAACAGTTCGACCTGCTCACGCATGCGCAATGCCGAGCGGCCGGCCTGGGCTGGAACGTCATCGATCACCGGGTCCGGTCCGGTCGCTGGACGCGCCTCTATCCGGAGGTCTACCTCACTCGGCCCGGCCGCGACGATCCCCTCACCACGATGACCGCCGCCCTCCTCGCGGTCGGTGAGCCCGCCGCGCTGTCGCACGAGAGCGCGGCATACCTCCACGGACTCCGGCGTATGCCGCCTCAGCCGCACCTTCTCGTGCCGGCTGGGCGGGCTCCCGCGCCGCCCGGGGTGGTGGTGCATCGGACGAGGCACCTCGACCGGCGCGTCGACGAGCTGGGGTGGCCGTGGCGCACCACGGTGGAGGACACGGTCCTGGACTGCGCGGACCTGCGCTCGCTGACTCTCGACGGGGCCGTCGACCTGGCCGCGCGGGCGTGCGCGCAGCGGCTGACCACTGCGCGGCAGCTGGCGGCGGCGCTCGCCGGTCGGTCACGGCATCGGTTGCGCGCCGACCTTGTTGACGTGCTGACAGATGTCGGGGCTGGTGCTGAGAGCGTGTTGGAGGTGCGGTTCGTGCGTGGAGTGCTACGGCCGCACGGGCTGCCGGAGGGTGTCGGTCAGCACGGCAGCGCGGCGGGGTGCCACGACCGTGTGTTTCACGAGCAGCGGTTGGTCGTCGAGTTGGATGGTCGGCTCGGGCATGCGGGTTGGGCTGGTCGGCAACGGGATTCGCGTCGGGATCGGCGGGCGGGGGTCGAGGGCTGGTTCACGACGCGGGGCTACTGGACCGATGTCGTCGGGACGCCGTGTGTGTTCGCGAGCGAGTTCGTCGCGCTGCTGAGCAGCCGCGGGTGGCTCGGCTCCGCCCATCGCTGTACGCGCCCTGGGTGTCGCCTGCTTGGCTGAAGTTGGCGGTGACGGGCGGGGCCGCTAGTGCGCGGCGGGGGGCGGCGCGCGGGCGGCTGTGGCGGGCGGCGAGTGACGGGGCGGCAGTGACGGGGCGGCATACGGGATTGTGTGGCTGGGACTGCTTGTGGGGCCGTTGCGGCCACACAATCGCGGGGGGAGCGGGGGCTGGGTGTCGCGGGCTGCTGCCGCCGGGGGATTGTGTGGCTGGGACTGCTTGTGGGGCCGTTGCAGCCACACAATCGCGCACGGCGGGCGGCGGGCGGCGGAGCGGCGGCCCCGCGCTGATGGCGGGGATGGGAAGATCGGGGGATGGACTCGATCCCGGACGGACCTCAGGAGGGTATGCCGCTCGTCGAGGTCGGCTCGCTCGCCGACGACGCGGTCATCCTCGACGTGCGCGACGCCGGCGACTGGCGGGCCGGGCACGCTCCTGGGGCGGTGAACATCCCTCTGGCGCAGTTGATCTCGCGGCTCACCGAGTTGCCCGTCCCCCCGACCGGGCCCCTGGCCGTGTCGTGTGGGGGCGGCTCGAAGCAGACCCGGGCGGTGGCGTATCTGCGCGCCCATGGCATCGACGCAGTCGTCCTCAAGGGCGGGATGCGCAGTTGGAAGGCCGCGGGGCGCCCCATGGAGTCGGCCGCTGGCGACGAACGCGGCTAGCGCACCTCACGCGGCGTGAAAAACACACTGGCAGAACGGCATACGAGATGAAGATCCTGTCCATCCAGTCGCACGTGGCCTTCGGTCACGCGGGCAACTCCGCGGCCGTCTTCCCGTTGCAGCGGCTGGGCCACGACGTCTATCCGGTGCTCACCGTGACGTTCTCCAACCACACCGGTTATGGGGCGACGCGTGGCCCACTGATCGCGCCCGCGGACGTCGCCGAGGTCATCTTGGGTGTCGAGGAGCGCGGGGCGTTCGCGGAGTTGGATGCCGTGCTCTCGGGCTACATGGGGGCCGAGACGATGGGTGCGGTCGTCCTCGACGCGGTTAATCGGGTGCGCTCCGCGCGCGAGGTCGCCGCCCGACCCGCCCCGGTCTACTGCTGCGACCCGGTCATGGGCGACGTCGGGCGCGGCTTCTTCGTCCGCGAGGGCATCCCGGAGTTCCTGCGCGACTCGGTCGTGCCGAGTGCCGACGTGGTGACGCCCAACCAGTTCGAGTTGGAATTCCTTGCCGGGCGGACGATTTCGACCGAGGCCGACCTCCTCGACGCGGTCGCCGCCGTGCGCGCGACCGGCCCCTCGACGGTCCTCGTGACGAGCGTGCTGACCGAGCAGACTCCGACCGGGTCGATCCAGATGGCATGCGTCAGCGACGACGGAGCCTGGATCGTCACCACGCCGATGCTCGACATGGCGGTCCGCGGCGGCGGCGATGCGACGGCCGCGATCTTCCTCGCGCACTTCCTCACCGACGGACCGCGAGTTGCGTTGTCCCGCACCGCAGCCAGCATGTATGCCGTGCTCGAAGCCACCCACGAGGGCGGCTTCGACGAGATGCGCCTCATTGCCGAGCAGGACGCCATCGCCCACCCCGTCGAGGTCTTTGAGGTCCGCGCACTGGGCTGACCCAGCCCACGAGTCGATGCGTCCACGGAGCTGACAGCCCCCGCGAGGTGAGTGGGCGGCATACCGTGGAGGGAGGCCCGAACACACGGAGAGGTGAGCGATGCCCATCGTGTTTGTCCACGGCGTGGCCGTGCGAGACCCCGACGACCCGCAGTATGCCGCTGCGCAACGCCTGACCCGCGGGGCTGACTGGCCGATGGTCGAGGCTGCGTTGCGCGAGCATGTCGCGCCTGCCGTGCGGCCCTCCGCGCCCGAGCGAGTGGCGCTCATCCGCGTCTATTGGGGTGACCTCGGCGCTCAACCGAACGAGGTGGTCGAACCGCCCGTGGCGGCTCTGAGCAAGGTCGAGACACTGGCGGCCCTGTCGCCGGCCGAGCTTGGAGAAGCGTTGCAGCAGAGTCTTTTCGAGTCGTTGCCTCCAACGCAATGGCCGGCAGCGGTTGATGCGGCCTGGGCCACGGTGGCCGACCCGGCGATTCGCGCCCAACTGGCCGCGAGGACCCCTAAGAAGCAGACGTCCTGGCTGTTGAAGCAGGTCCGCGGGCGTCTCGTCGAGGCGTCGCCGGAATTGTCGCGGACGTGGGGTCAGGTCGGTGCGGATTTCACCGCAGCGAGGCGGCGCAACCTGCGCCGCGCGATGGGCGGGGTGCGCCGGCCCCTGGAGGAGTTGGTGCCGGTCTTCGTCGGCGACGTGCTGCGCTACCTGGACGGGCGTGGTGTTCCGGGGGCGCCCGGGCCGATCGTCGAGCGGGTGCTGGCGGGGTTGGCCGAGGCGGGCGAGGCCGTCTGCGGTGAGGATGAGCCGCTCGTCGTCCTCACGCACAGCATGGGCGGGCAGTTGGTCTACGACGCACTGACCGCCTACGCGGACGAGGTCCCTGGAGGTATGCCGCGCGTCGACCTCTGGTGCGCGAGTGCGTCGCAGATCGGCTTGTTCGCGGAGTTGGGGATGTTTGTGGCCGAAGGGCCGCCGTCGGTGGTGGGGGTGCCTGCCGATCGGTTGGGCTATCTGTGGAACGCCTGGAGCTCGTCGGACGTGTTGAGTTTCCGCGCGGAGGGCTGGGTGGCTGGGGCGCACGACACGGACTTCACCTTCTCCGGGTCGCTCGGGGCCAACCACATGTCCTACCTGACCGATCCGACCTTCTATCGGACCTTGGCGGCGAAGGTGCGGGCGCACTGTCGATCGGCACCGGCGCGACACGGACTAGCGCAGTATGGGAAATCTCGGACTGACGCTGGACAGCGGCATACAGTCCGATCATGGACCCGATCCGCAACCCCTATGCGCCTGGGGCTGGGCAGCGGCCGCCCGAGTTGGCCGGCCGCGACGAGCAGTTGCACGCCTTCGACGTGACGCTCGAGCGAGTCTCTCGCGGGCGCCCCGAGCGCTCGGTCGTGCTGACCGGGCTGCGCGGTGTCGGCAAGACGGTCCTGCTCAACGCGCTGCGGTCAGCGGCCGTGCGGGCGCATTGGGGGACCGGCAAACTCGAAGCTCGCCCGGATCAGCCGCTGCGGCGCCCGCTGTCGGCGGCGCTGCATATGGCGGTGCGCGAGTTGGGTCATCCGCAGCCGGACGAGGTCGCTCAGGTGCTCGGGGTGATCAAGTCGTTCGCGCAGCGTGAGTCGCCTGAGTCCAGTGGCGGTCGCGGCGCCGGCGGGGCGGGGGCGCGGGGGAGTGCGGGGGCCAGTCGTCTGCGCGACCGCTGGAGCGTTGGCATCGACGTGCCCGCGGTGTCAGGGCGGGCCGACTCGGGCGACATCGAGATCGACCTCGTCGAGTTGCTCAGCGACGTCGGCGGGCTCGCGGCCGACCGGGGCGTGGGGGTGGCGATCTTCATCGACGAGATGCAGGACCTCGGCGCCGACGACGTGTCGGCACTGTGTGCGGCGGCGCACGAAATCTCACAATCGGGGCTGCCGGTGGTCATCGTGGGTGCGGGTTTGCCGCATCTGCCGGCAGTGCTGTCGGCGTCAAAGTCATACTCGGAGAGGCTGTTTCGCTACTCGCGGATCGATCGTCTGGACGCCGAGGCGGCGGAGATCGCGCTGCGCGCACCCGCTGCCGAGGAAGGCGCCGCTTGGTCGTCGGACGCCTTGGGGGAGATGTATGCCGTGACCGCCGGCTATCCCTACTTCGTCCAGGCCTATGGCAAGGCCGTGTGGGACGCGGCTGTCGGGCCGGAGATCACTGTCGATGATGTGCGGATGGCGGCACCAGAGGCGGAGGCCGAGTTGGCCGTGGGCTTCTTCGGCTCCCGGTATGAGCGGGCGACCCCGGCGGAGCGGGAGTACCTGCGAGCGATGGCGGACGCGGCATACGCGTCGAACGTGTCGGTCGAGTTAGATGCCGTGCCGACCGCTGAGGTGGCCGCGCTGCTGGGCAAGCGGCCACAGTCGCTGTCGCCGGCGCGGGACTCGCTGATGAAGAAGGGGCTGGTCTACTCCAGCGAGCGCGGCCAGATTGCCTTCACCGTCCCCCACTTCGGCCGCTACCTCCGCGCCCACCCCGAGTAGCTGTCGCGCCCTGACCTCGCCGCAGTTGCCTTGCCGGAGAAGGAGCGCGGCAGCTGCGGCGAGTTCGAGGCCCGGAGCTTTGGCGGGCCGCCGAACGTGTCAGCCTTGGCAGAGGCAGAAGGGATGGCCGGCAGGGTCGAGGAACACTCGGAAGGTCGTCCCCGTCTGGTGGCCATGCTTGGTGGCGCCCAGCTCGAGGACGGCCGCCTCCGCAGTGTCGAGGTCGTCGACGTCGACATCGATGTGCATCTGCTGGGGCACCTCCTGCCCGGGCCAACGAGGAGCGGTGAACCCCTCCACCTCTTGGAAGCCGATGGAGTGGCCATGCTCGGCGCGCACGGACCACCAGCCGTCGTCCCCCTTCACCTCCCAGTCGAGGAGGGCGCCGTAGAACGTCGCCAGAGTCTTGGCGTCGGGGCAGTCGAGGACGAAAGCGGGATTGCGAGCGATAGTCATGGAACGACGGTAAAGACATAAGCGGACGTTCTGCGTCCGGATAAGATTTCGGTATGCCGTCTGGGTCACCTGCCGCCCGCGCCCTGGTGGCGCTCGAGATCATCGAGCGCCGGCCCGGAATCAGCGCAGCCGATTTGGCGGAACGCCTCGGCGTGACCGATCGGGCTGCCCGCCGGTACGTCGCCACGCTTCGCGAGGCCGGGATCCCCGTCGAGGCGGCTCGAGGAAGGGATGGCGGTTACCGGCTGGGCCGAGGCATCCGGCTTCCGCCACTGCACTTCGGGGCGTCGGAGGCGCTGGCTCTGGTGATGGCTGCGCTTGACGGGCATCACGATGTGTCTGATCCCGAATCCCCCGTGGGCTCGGCGATCGCTCGGATCCTGCGCGCCCTGCCGACAGCGGTTGCGGCGCAGGCGGATTCGATGCGGAGGTCAACCGCGCCGGTGCCCGACCGCGCGGCCGCTCGGCCGGATCCGGAGATCACGGCAGCTCTCGTGGAGGTGTGCAGCGAGGGCCGGCTGGCGCGCCTCCGCTACCGGACAGAGGCAGGTCGCCGGCTGGAGGTCGAGGTCGAGCCCTGGTTCGTCGTCGTGAGACACCGGCGGTGGTACCTCCTGTGCCGACTCTTGCCCACGCAGGAAATCAGGGCCTACCGGGTGGACCGAGTCGACGCCGTCACCCCGCTGGCGGGACGGTTCGACCCGCCCCGGGGCGTCGATCCCGTCGCCCTGTTGGAGAGCCATCTGGCCTCGGGGTGGCCCTACGACGTCGTCACCGTCATCGACGCGCCCATCGATGAGGTCTCCCGATCCCTGCCCACGCACCTCGGGCGGCTGGAAGCGCTCGAGGACGGCACGACCCGGCTGGTCGGGTCCACGAGTATTCCGGAGATGTACGCCCAGGGACTCTCCCTCTGTCCCGCCCCCTTCCGGGTGCAGGACGGCGACGAAGTCCGCGCAGCCGTCCTCGCCCTCGGGCAACGCCTGCTCGCGGCGGGTAGCGGCATACCAAGTCCGCGTGAGGCAGCCACCCACTAGTCGTTCGCGAACCGCGCGTGGGGCGAGCGGTTAGCCCCAGTTGGCGGCTTGGGTGAGGCAGAAGGGGTGGCCGCTCGGGTCGAGCAGGACCCGCCAGCTCTCGCCCGGCTGCTCGTCGGGGAGCGTCGCGCCGAGCTCGACGCACCGCACCGCCGCAGCGTCGAGGTCATCGACCGCGAGGTCCAGATGGAACTGCTTGCTGCCGTGCTGATTCGGCCAACCAGGCGGCTCGTGGTCAGGGATCGTCCCGAGCCCGAGACTCAGCCCGCCCGGGCCGCTCTGCATCGCGTAGCCGTCGCCGGAGTGGGCGATCTCCCAGCCGAGGACCGCGTGCCAGAACGCGCCGTCGCGCGCCGCGTCGGAGGAGTCGAGGGTGACCATCTTCAACGTCGCAACAGACATCGTCCGGGGGTCCTTTCGTCGGTATGCCGTGTGGTCACCTCACGGTGCCTACGCTGACCGGGTGTCGCCTTGGACTAATCCGACAACTCCAGCGACGGCCACCGCGGCCGGTGTGCTCCGGCCCGATCTCCTGGCGCGGCACGTGCGCACCGAGCGCTGGCCGGCCGGGCCGGCGATGACCCGCTGGGTGGAGAACTACTGGATGCTGCGATGGTCGCTTCCGGGCGACGTGTCCTACTCGAGCCAGATCCTCCCGCATCCGGCCTGTTCGCTCACCCTGGAGCAGGGTGGGCAACCCCGCCCCGAGGTCGCGGCGACCGGCACGCAGGTCGTGGTCACCGGCGTGGTCACGTCCCGCTTCGACGTCGACATCCGAGGCCGCGGGTGGGTTTTCGGCGTCAAGTTCCGACCGGGAGGTCTCGTCGCGCTCACCGGCGTCGGTCCGGCGCGGGCCTGGGCGGACCGGACCCTCCCGGCTGCGGGGATCGTTCCGGACGAGGTGGTCGCAGCGCTGGCCGGTCTCGACGCCGACGGTGACCCCGACGAGTGGCTCGCGACGACGGAAGCCGCGCTGGGCGGCATACCTCATCGCGTGGACGACCGCTATGGTGCGCTGCTCGCGATCGTCTCGGACATGCTGGCCGACAGGGAGCTCGTCAGCGTGGCCCAGGTCGAGCAGCGCCATCACGTGACCAGCCGCACGCTGCAGAGGTGGTTCATGCACTACGTGGGGGTCGGGCCGAAGTGGGTGCTGGCCCGCTACCGGATGCACGACGTCGTCACCGCGATCGACGGCGGGTATGCCGGTTCGCTCACCGAGCTCGCCCACCGCTACGGCTGGTACGACCAGTCGCATTTCACCCGCGACTTCACCACCCTCGTGGGTATTCCTCCCAGCCGGTACCGCGACGAGCGAGCGAGCCGCACGCACGACGTGAGGTGACGAGACCACCGTCGTGAGACCTGACCCCGGAGCGAGAGCACCTGCCATGCTTTGCATGCAGTCTGCATGCGCAGGCGATAGAATCCTGGTTCATGAGCACAGAGATCTTGCAGGTCCGCGACGTGCCGAGCGAGGACGCCCAGATCCTGCGGGCCCGTGCGGCAGCGCGCAAGATGTCGCTGTCGAGCTACCTGCGTGAGCTCATCCACGACGACGCCTCCCGGCCCGAGTTGGGGGCGGTCCTGGAGCGGATCGCGTCGCGGGCCGGTGTGGAGGCCGACGGCGAGGACATCCGAGGCTTCATCGCCGAGGGACGCCGGTAGCGGTGGTCGTCGTCGACGCCTCGATCGTCGTGCGGCTCCTGCAGAACCGTCGGGGAGATGCGGCCCTGCGTGAGCGATTCAGTCGGGAGCGGCGTCTTCATGCCCCGGCGTTGATTGACGCCGAAGTGACGTCCGCCCTTCGGGGGTTGCTCATGACGTCGAAGGTGGCGATCCGCATCACTCGGGAACGCGCCGGGGAGATGCTCGATGACTACGCCGACCTCCCGATCGAGCGCCACCTCCTGCAGCCACTACAGCGACGGGTCCTCGAGCTGCGCGACAACTTCACTGCCTATGACGCCTTCTACGTCGCCCTCGCCGAAGCCCTCGACCTGCCGTTGCTGACGGACGATGGCAAGTTCGCCCGGTCCACATCCCAACCATCCCTCATCGAGACGTGGCCCTCGTGACTTGTTCACGGGGTCGACACAGATGGGGCAGACCAAGTAGGTGCCGCCCTGCGCCAGCTCGAGGCGGCCGGGGTGCTGCAGCGGGATGAACTCGATCAGGGGATGAGGTACCTCAGAGCCAGCGGCGCTGGGTCGAGATACGCCTTTCGCCAGATGTGGGTCGGCACCTCAGCGAACGAATCTTGTCGATGTCGGCAGGACCACCCGCCGACATCGACAAGGAGGAGCCATGACCCTGCACGACTACCCGTCGATCGTCCAGGCCGAGATCGACCGGCGCTACGAACTGGCCGGAGTCGACCGACACGGCACCCGCAGGAGCAACCGGCCGCGTTCCGACCGGGCCAACCAAGCCAGCCGGGCCGACCGGGCCGACCGCCCGCTTGGTGCACGCCGGCTGGTGGCCTACCTCGCTCGTCTGCTCGGCGGCAGCGCCGCCGCATCGCCCAGCGGCGCGGCGTCGCACAGCGGCGCACCATCCCGCAGCGGTGCGGTGCGCGGCATACCTGGTGTGGCCGTCTGCCCGCGCCAACTGTGACCGCCCTGGGGGACTCCTCGGGTGTCATGATCGGGACTGTGCCGCCGCCATCACCTTCGCTGCTCGTGGGTCGCCATGAGGAGCTGGGTCGCGTCCGCGCCGCGCTCGGCTGGGACGAGGGCGGCGGCGGTGCGGTCCTGCTCGGTGGTGACGCGGGCATCGGCAAGACCGCCGTGGTCAGTCGGCTCATCGAGGACGCCGCCCAACGGCTGGTCCTCGTCGGGCACTGCGTCGGCGAGGCCGGCACGACACTTCCCTACCTCCCCTTCGTCGAGATGTTGGCGAGCCTGGACGCCCGGGACCGCGACCTCGTCGACAAGTTGGTCGCGGCATACCCGGGCCTGGTCGCCCTCGTGCCGCGCCTGGCGGGCGGGGTGCGCGGGAACATCGGGCGCGCCGATCTCGTCGAGGCGGTGCACGGCGCGCTCGCCGCCCTCGGTCGCCGCGGGCCGGTGCTCGTCGTCGTCGAGGACGTTCACTGGGCCGACGAGTCGACCCGCGAGTTGCTCACTCTGCTGTTCACGCGCGGCAGTCCCGACGGCGTGGGCCTGCTCGTCACCTGGCGCAGCGACGACATCCACCGCCGTCATCCCCTCGTGAGCGCCCTCGCGCTGTGGTCGCGGCTGCCCGCCCTCGCTCGCATCGAGCTCGGCCCCCTGCCGGACGCCGACCTGCGCAGCATCGTGCGTCGGATCGGCTCCGACCTGAAGCCGCGCGTGGTCGAGGAGGTCGCGCGCCGGGCGGAGGGGAACGCCTTCTTCGCTGAGGAGTTGGCCACAGCAGCGCAGGCTGGTGGCGCCGATCCCAGCGACCTCACCCGGCTGCTTCTCGCCCGGATCGAGCACCTCGACGACGACGCCCAATCCGTGGTGCGGGTCGCGGCGGTCATCGGTCGCCGGGTGCGTCACGACCTTCTTGAGCAGGTCGCCGGCGTCGACGCGGGCACGCTGCGCAGCGCCCTTCGCGCCGCCATCGAGCGCCACGTGCTGGAGCCGTGCGGGCAGGACAGTTATGAGTTCCGGCATGCGCTGCTCGCCGAGGCCGTGACCGACGATCTGCTGCCGACCGAGCGGCTCCACCTGCATCGGGCCTGCACCGAGGCACTGCTCGCGGACGCGAGTCTCGGCACGGCCGCCGACCTCGCGCGCCACGCCCTCGCTTCTGGCGACCGGTCCGTGGCCCTCGACGCGTCAGTGCGCGCCGGCGAGGCAGCCCAGCGGATGGGTGGTCCCGCCGAAGCCCTCGCGCACTACGAGACCGCACTCTCGCTGGCCGAGTCGGAGCGGGCTCCCACCGTCGAACTCACGCTGCGCGCGGCAGCCGCGGCCAACGGCGGCGGGCGCACGATGCGGGCGGTGGCGCTGCTGCGGGCCGCGCTCGCCACTGAGGCACCCACGGCGCACGAGCGGGCGGAGTTGCTCGGGACTCTCGCGTTTGCGACCCGACTCACCGAGGAGCAGGTCGACCGGTTGGCCCTCACCGAGGAGGCCCTCCGACTCCTCGACGACACCGCCCCGGTGCGGTTGCGGGTCTATCTGCTCGCCCGTCGAGCCGACGCGTTCATGGAGGACGGCCGCGCTGCAGAGGCGCTCGGCATCGCCGACGAGGCGATGGGCCTGGCCGTCGAGCATGACCTCACGGTTGACCGCACCGACCTCGCCGCCACCCTGGCCCGCCTCAGCGAGAGCGCGGGCGACCCGGGGGAGTCGATCCGCCGGCTCGAGGTGGCCGTCGCTGCATGGACCACCGCCCCAGACCTTGCGCTGCTGCGCGCGATGCACATCCTCGCGTTGGTGCACTACCGACAGGGTGACCACGTCGCCGCGCTTGCGGCGTTCGAGCGCACCGTCGCCGAGGCGCGGCGCGCGGGGCTCGAGTGGTCCGCGTTCGGGGTCGACGCTCGCGCGATGGCGGTGACAACGGCATACGAGATGGGTGACTGGGACCTCGCCTTGCGGCTCGCAGACCACGCGACCGATGAGGGTATGCCGTCCTCGGCCGCCGCCTCCATCGACGCGGCCGCGCTCGGCGTGCTCGTCGGACGCGGCGGCGTGACCGCCGAGCGGGTTCTCTCCGCCACTCGCCCCTGGTGGTCCGAGGACGGTCGGATCGTGGTGCAGTCAGGCGCGGCGGCGCTCGACGTTTTGGGCCGCGACGGTGACGTCGACGCGATGCTTGGCCTGCACTTTGAGGTGGTGAGCCTGCTGCGGGACATGTGGGGCGTGGGCCGCGTCGGCGCCGAGGTGCGCTTTGCCGCTCTCGTCGTCGGGCACCTCGGCACTGCCCTTCGCGGCCAGCCACCCGCGCGCCGGAGCGTCCTGCTCGATCACGTCGACCGGTTGGCGGCCGAGGCGGCGGCGGTCTGGGGTGGCGGCGAAGTGCTGCCTCCGGACGACGAGACGCCCGTCTGGCACCGGCGCGCGACCGCGGGCGGTGGTGAACCGCTGCTCCTTCCTCCGAGCGTCGAGGGCCGGGCGTGGGAGGCCCGAGTCATCGCGGAGCAGCGGCGCGCCCACTGGATCGCCGGCGACGGTATGCCGCTGCAGACGCTTGTCGAGGACGCCCGCGGGGTGGTTGAGCTCTTTGTTGAGTACGGCGAGGTCTATGAGGTGGCGCGCTCGCGGGCGAGGCTGGCGGAGGTGCTCGTTGCGGCGGGGGACCCTGAGGCTAGTGTCGTCATTGCTGCTGCTCGCGAGACTGCTGAGCGCCTGAGTGCGGCTCCCTTGCTCGCCGGGCTCGCCCACCTGGCCCCGCGGCATACCCCCTCGCCTGCAACGTCGGCTCTGACCGCGCGTGAGGCAGAGGTGCTCGGGCTGCTCGACGAGGGCCGGTCCAACCGCGAGATCGGGCGAGCGCTGTTCATCAGCACCAAGACCGCCAGCGTGCACGTGTCGAACATCCTGGCCAAGCTGGGCGCAGCCTCTCGCGGCGAGGCCGTGGCGTTGGCCAGGACCGCCGGCCTGCTCGAGTAGGGAACGGTCGGGCTGAAGCCGCCGTGAGATCTGGCTGAGATGCCCACGCTGTGCGTCGAGATGACAGATCGGGTGCCGTCGAATCGTTAGTTAGAGAACCGCCCAAGTGGTAGTTGCCGGCGTCAGCCCACAGAGGTGAGTGGCAACTCGTCCCAGAGGGATGGGACCGGGTGCGCGGCGCCGTCGTCAAACGCATCGGTCGAGTCGGCGCGCCGCGGCTGCCCTCATTCGTGCGTGTTGCAGGCTATTCCTGTGGCGGATGGAGCGGATGCGGCCAAAGAGGGTGTTGACTCTGGCCTGTCTCAGTTGGCAGCCAGGGTCTTGGGCCAGCTCTCTCTGAGCGCCTGGCTCCCGGGTGCACTCTTGGCCTTCATCGGGACTTTGGTGGTGACCTTCGCGCGCCAAGGCAGGGTCGACCTACCCGACGCGTTGACTCTGCTTTTGCAGGATAAATGGGCGGCGGTCCTCATGGTGTTGCCCACTCTGGTGATGGCGACCCTCATTACTCAGGCGTTCTCTTTCGAGGCGATCCGCACGCTGGAGGGCTACTGGCACCGTGGCGGTCCCACCCGTTGGGTACAGCGGATGATGATCGAGAAGCAGCTGGAACGGAAGCGGAGCATTCGGGAGGCGCGGTTGGCGCTAAGTCATCAGGCGTTCATCGAATCTCGGCCGCTCTGGCTTGAAGCGAAATTCTCACCGGCGCTCGTCGACGCGTTGGAGTTAGCCAGCCTCGAACTGGACGACAGCGGCGTGCGGGCGCGGATGAAGCGGAGTGATTTGAAGAAGCTGCGGTTTCATGACTGGCAGTCCCGTTGCTCGCCGGTGTCTATGGCGAGGATCTACCACCTCTCAAAGGCCGAGGAGGACTTCCCTGCCGATCACCGGATCCTCCCGACCCGTCTGGGCAACGTGATGCGAGCTACCGAAGATCGTCTGTCAGCGGGTGCTGACGACATTGAGAGCTATGCGCTGCGCCGCCGTCAGCACGCGAACTCACGAGTACAACTGCAGCACGACCAGTTTAGGACCCGCCTGGACATGTACTGCACCCTGGTGTTCGTCGCAGCCTTGCTGACCTTGTTCACCCTGGTCGTCCTAGGTATCTCTCGCTACAGTCACAACGACGCAAGTTGGGGCGAGACCGCGTGGTCAGCAGGCATCGTCGTCGGTTTGGCGCTGCTCACCTGGACTAGCTACTTGGCTGCTGTCGCGAGCGCGCGCGGGTACCTCACTGCTTTGATCCAAATGGATGTACCTGCTGCACCTCACAGGAAATGACGTTCAGCCGACGGGCTTTCCGCAATTTGGGCACGACGTCTTGATGCTCGTGCGAACCTTCTGCCCGCAACGACAGGTCACGGTCTTGGTACGACGCTCCTGCTGCCCAGGCGTCCGATCATCGACCATGTATGCAAATGTCCTCCTCTCGCACGCCAACGTCAACCATGGCGGTCACGGGCCACACTCCATTGCAAGTGCGACGCTGCTCAGGCCCCCTCGTCCTGCGGGACATGTGGGGCGTGGGCCGCGTCGGCGCAGAGGGGCGCTTTGCCGCTCTCGTCGTCGGGCACCTCGGCACTGCCCTTCGCGGCCAGCCACCCGCGCGCCGGAGCGTGCTCCTGGATCACGTCGACCGGCTAGCGGCCGGGCCGCGGCGGTCTCTCGCCTGCGACGTCGGCTCTGACCGCGCGCGAGGCAGAGGTGCTCAGGTCTGCTCGACGAGGGCCGGTCCAACGGCGAGATCGGGCGAGCGCTGTTCATCAGCACCAAGACGGCCAGCGTCCATGTGTCGAACATCCTGGCCAAGCTCGGTGCGGCCTCTCGCGGGGAGGCCGTGGCGTTGGCCAGGGCCGCGGGCTTGCTACAGCAGTGAGTGGTGTGACAAAGGACGGAATTGCCGGCTTGATGAGCACGTGACTGGCAGGTTGGACGGGTGATCGAGTTCGTCCTGCTGTCCATTCCGTCCCTCATTTACGCCCTTGTCAAACGTGGGAAGACGAGTGATTGGCAGCGGGTGCTGGCCCTGGTGTGGCCGACTGCACGGGGCTGGGGCCTCGGGATTGGCGCTGCCGTGGTGGGCGCCGGACTCGGCTGGCTGGCGCTGCGGGGCGTTCCGCCAGAGGTGATGACCGCGCAGGGCACCACGGGGGCCATCACGAGCGTCGTCGGCGGCCTGATGGTCGCCCTGCGGGCGGTGGGTGAGGAAGTCTTCTTCCGCGGCTTCCTGCAAGGCCTGGCTGAACGGCGCTGGGGAGCGGTCGCGGGAGTGGTCATCCAGGCGGTTGTCTTCACGCTGCCCCACCTGGCCCTGCTGACGGTCAACACAGCGTTGGCTCCGCTCGTCGTCACCCAGGCCGTCACCGGAGTGATCCTTGGGTGGGTGCGACTCCGAACGGGGAGCATTGCCCCGACGTCGCTTGCCCACGTGATCGTCAACCTGGCATCGGGGTTGGCCATGGCCGCGGGCGTGGCCGTCGCCTGACCTGGTGCCCAGGGCGTCGAGACTCGGCCTGGGGCGCTCGGCTGGGCGTCCAAACGTGAGTTTGAATGCCGTCCAACTGTTAGGTAGAGGGCCGTCCAACTGTTAGGTAGACACCCGTCCAAGTGGTAGGTTCGGGTATGCCGTATCGCCGCCGGATCGTTGACGCGGCCCTCGATGAGCTCATGCCGCACCTCGCCGCGATCGCACTTGAAGGCGCCAAGGGGGTCGGCAAGACCGCGACCGCCAGCCAGCGGGCGAAGACCCTGCTGAACCTCGCCGATCCACGCCAGCGCGAGGTGCTCTCGGCTGACCTCGATCACGTCGTCACCCTGCCGACGCCAACCCTCATCGATGAGTGGCAACTCGTCCCGGAGGTATGGGACCGGGTGCGCCGAGCCGTCGATGACGACTCCGCGGGTGGGCGCTTCCTGCTTGCTGGATCTGCTGGTGTGCCTCCCGGTGTGCGGATCCACTCTGGTGCGGGGCGCATCGTCAGCTTCAAGCTGCGCCCGCTCTCGCTGGCCGAACGTGAGGTCGCCGCACCCACCGTCTCGCTGCGCGACCTGTTAAACGGCGGCGCCGCCATCGACGGCCACAGCACGGTCGACCTCGCCGGCTATGTCGAGGAGATCCTCCGCTCGGGCTTCCCCGGGATTCGCGATCTTCCAGAACCCGCGCGACGGATGCAGCTCGACGGCTACGTCAACCGGATCGTCGAGCGAGAGCTGATCGAGAACGGCCTGCAGCTGCGCCGTCCCGCCGCGCTCAAAGCGTGGCTCACGGCCTACGGCGCGGCCACGGCGACGGACGCGGCATACACCACGATCCTTGATGCCGCGACGGCCGGTGAGAGGGACAAACCAGCCCGACAGACCGTGGACGGGTACCGGGAGCACCTGGCGCGCATCTTTGTGCTCGACCCCCTGCCCGCCTGGATGCCCGTCTTCGCCCCGCTGAAGCGTCTGACCAACTCGCCGAAGCATCACCTCGTCGACCCGGCGCTCGCCGCCCGGCTCGTGGCGAGCGGGCGAGACGCGCTGCTGCGGGGCGAGGGGGAGCGCGTGACCACCCGGCCCGAGACGGGCACGTGGCTCGGCGCGCTCTTCGAGTCGCTGGCCGTGCAGTCTGTGCGCACGTATGCCGCTGCGGCCGATGCCACTGTGGGCCACCTGCGAACCAAGAACACCGACCGCGAGATCGACCTCGTCGTCGAGAGCGACGACCGGCGGGTCGTGGCCATGGAGGTCAAGCTCAGCGCGACGGTGTCCGACGCGGATGTGCGCCACCTGCTCTGGTTGAAGGACACCCTGGGGGCCCGCGTGGCCGATCTGGTGGTCCTCACGACGGGGCCGTATGCCTATCGACGGCGGGACGGAGTGGCCGTGGTGCCGCTCGCGCTCCTCGGACCGTGATGTGCGCCCGGATGCCGCTGGGCGTCGGTCTCGGATAATCGGCGCATGGTCTCCACGGTCGCGGTCCTGTCCGATGTGCACGGCGTGTTGCCGGTCCTGGAGGCTGTGCTCGCTGAGCCAGCGGTTCGCGACGCGGATCTCGTCGTCATCACCGGTGACCTCGCGTCGGGCCCTCAGCCGGTTGCGGTGCTTGAGCGTCTGCTCGTCGAAGGCGACCGGCTCCGAATGGTCAAGGGCAACGCGGATCGCGAGTTGGTCGCCGTGTGTCGCGGTGAGGACATCGACATCCCCGACGACGTCACTCCCTGGGCGGCGGCTCAGTTGAGTGACGCTCACGTGCGACTCCTCGACGATTTGCCCCACCCGCTCGTCCTGGCTGTCGACGGGTTCGGGCCGGTCGTGTTCTGCCACGGGAGCCCTCGGCGGGATGACGAGCTCGTGCTCGTGGACTCGCCCATGAGCCGCTGGGCCGCTGCCTTCGCGGACCTGCCCGAGGACTATCGAACCGTGGTGTGCGGCCACACCCACATGCCCTTCGTGCGCCTCGTCGATCGCCGGCTGGTCATCAACGCCGGGAGCATCGGGATGCCCTACGGGAGGGCCGGCGGCAGTTGGGTGCTACTCGACCGCGGCAGCGTGTCGTTGCGCCACACCGAGATCGACGTCGACGCGGCCGTCGACTCGGTCGTCGCGGGGTCGACCTATCCCGACCGCCGCGCGTGGGCCGATGAATACGTCCGCGCCCTCAACAGCGACGCCAACGCCATCGCCGCCTTCACCCCAAGGGAAGATCGACCCGCCGAGGTCACGGAGAACCCCGCGGGTTCTGAAGCTTGGGGAGGATGACAATGCGACTACGACGAATCGGCTATTGGACAGCTGGGCCCGGTGACATGCGTGGTCTGCCTGATCCCGGGGACTTCGTGGATCACGGCTGGGATGAGGATGACCGCTACGTTGTCCAGACCTACCTGCAGTACGGCACCTACTTCCGCAGGTATAGGGGGTTCTCGCCATGCCGGATCTGCGGCAAGTCCAATGGTTCAGGAGAATTGACCGACGGCGTCCTGGCCTGGCCAGAAGGCTTGGCGCACTACGTGAGCGAGCACCACGTTCGCCTGCCGCAGGTGATCGAGGCCCACATTCTGCGTCAAGCCGCTCGTATTGAAGGTGCTGTTGTTGACGACACGTGGTGGGCCGCTGGGGCGCCGGATCCCGCGTCCGTCGGAGACCCGCTCTTGGAAGCATCTGAGCAGTGCCGCGCACCCCTGACTGCCGGGCTGGCGGAGTGTGTCTGCCAGTAGCGCAGAGTGGGGATGCAGCGCTGGCAGGATGACGGGATGTCGCTTCTCGACCACGCCATCTGGTGGCACGTCTACCCGCTCGGTTTCGTGGGTGCCTCGATCCGGCCGACGGCTGATCACCTCAACGAGTTGGCACACCCCGACCAAGCGCCGACCCCCGGCTCCCTGATCTCCTGGCTCGACTATGCGGTCGGCCTCGGCGCCAACGGCCTGCAGCTCGGGCCGGTCTTCGCCTCGACCAGCCACGGCTACGACACCGTCGACCACCTGCGCATCGACCCGCGCCTCGGCGGCGAGGAGATGTTCGACGCCCTCGTTGCCGCGTGCCAACAGCGCGGCGTCCTCCTCATGCTCGACGGCGTCTTCAACCATGTCGGCGCGCAGCACCCGCTCGTCCGCCGCGCCCTGGCGGAGGGGCCCGACGGCGAGCTCGCCGGCCTCTTCCGCCTCGACTGGACTCCCGAGGGCGGCCGGCCCGCCGGCTGGGAGGGGTTCACCGACCTCGTCGAGTTCAACCATGACGACCCGCGGGCCGTCGACCTCGTCGTCGAGGTCATGGAGCACTGGCTCGCGCGCGGCATTTCGGGGTGGCGACTGGACGTCGCGTATGCCGTGCCGCTCGCCTTCTGGCGCGCCGTCACCGACCGGGTGCGGGCGGCATACCCCTCGGCGGTGTTTGTCGGCGAGGTGATCCACGGTGACTACCGCGCGTTCGTCTCCGAGGGCGGGCTCGACTCGGTGACCGAGTACGAGCTGTGGAAGGCGATCTGGAGCTCCCTCGTCGACCACAATCCGTGGGAGATCGGGCACACCCTTGAGCGGCACGACGCGCTCCTACAGAGCTTCATCCCGATGACCTTCGTCGGCAACCACGACGTGACCCGCATCGCCACGAAGGTCGGCGACGCCGGCGCGGTCGTCGCCCTCGTCCTGCTGATGACCGTCGGCGGCACCCCCTCGCTCTACTACGGCGACGAGCAGGCCTTTCGGGGCGAGAAGACCGAGCGGCTCGGCGGCGATGACGAGGTCCGGCCCGCCTTCCCTGCTGCGCCGGACGCGCTCGCTGCCGAGGGGTGGTGGATGTATCGGACCCATCGGGAGCTGATCGCGTTGCGTCGCCGTCATTCGTGGCTGCAACGTGCGCGAACCTCGGTGGTGGACAAGGAGGGCAGCCTCATCACCTATGTGTCGACGGGCGCTGGCGAGACCGAGCAGGTCACGGTGGTCCTCGATCTGGGGGAGCAGCCCTCGGCAGTTGTCACTGACCACGCGGGGATCGAGATCTTCCGCTTCCCATCGGCCCCCTGAACCGGTCGCTTCGGTGACCGGTGTCGGTGCCGACCGGCAGACTGGTCCGGTGGCCGACCGTCCCGACGTTCCCGACGCGATGCTTGAGCGGCTGCGCGCCGTGGCCGCCGGCCTGCCCGAGTGTCACGAAGAGGGTGCCTGGGTCGGCACTCGGTGGAAGGTCGCCAACGCGACGGTGGCCCACATCTTCGGCGGCGAGGACGGGCTGTTCCGGATCACCCTGCGCGGCGACCCCGACGAGGTGATGGCGTTCGAGCACCTGGGGCCGCCCTATTTCCGCTCAGACTGGGGCCGCAACGTCATCGGCTTGGTGCTGGACGACACCACCGACTGGGTCGAGGTCGCCGAGCTCTTCACGATCTCGTGGTTCATCCAGGCACCCAAGCACCTCGCCGAGCAGGTCGACCTCCCGGCCGCGCCCGGTCACGTCTGACCCGTCACCGCCGGCTGCGCGGCATACCCCTCAGGCTTGGCCGTAAACCCGGGTGACGTGCAGCCGCAACACCAGGCGCTGCTGGGCCACCATCGCCGCCCGGAACTCCTCCCAGTCGGGGTGCTCGCCACTGAGCGCGCGGTAGAGCGCGACGAGGTCGTCGGCGACAGCGTCATGGGGATCTCGTGTCACCTCGTCCAACTCCGCCTCGGCCTCAGCCACCACGTACTTCCACGGGGTCGCGCCCATGACGAGGTAGCTGGCCCGAGGATCGCGCCGCAGGTTGCGAGTCTTGGCCCGATCGTCGGTCACCGAGATCGACAGGGTGCTCGCGTCGGCGTCCCAGCGGTGGAAGACGACCGACAACTGCGGGCGCCCGTCGCGCTTGATAGTGGTGAGGACCCCGCGGCCGCCGGGGATCGCCAGGATGTCGCGCAGTGCCTCGTCGCTCATGAACTCCACGGTATGCCGTGCAGGTCGCCTTCCCGCCGACCCCGATGGAGCTGATTGGAGGTATGTCCGGTCGGACGTGCCGACCAGATATACCTCCACCCAACGAATGAGCCCGGTGGGAAGAGGTTCCCACCGGGCTCATCGTGTGCTGTCAGTTGAAGGTGGCCTTCACCGCTTCGAGAGTGACGCCGCGGTAGGTCGACTGCGGGTAGGGGGCCGTGTCCGCCTCCGGGTTGCGAAGGAGGAAGTTGATCACCACGAACCTCAGGTCGGCGGCGTCGACGGTGCCGTCGAAGTTGATGTCCGCGGCCCGGGTCGAGGTGCCACGTGCATCCCGGATGGCGATGGCGTCGAGGATGTCAATGACGCTGTCGTTGTTGACGTCACCGGCAGCAGCCTGCACCGTGGGAGCCATCACCCGACCTCCGAGGCCCTCGGGCCGGACGAAGGACGAGGCGACCGGCACGTAGCTGGTGAAGTGGCCAGGGATGGACACGGTCAGCAGGTGCGGGTCGGCGGCGATGGCCACCCCGTCGACCGAGAGCGCCCGGTTGGCCGAAACCGGCACCTGGGTCACCGTCCCGTCGGGGGCGGTCAGGCTCGCAGCAGCACCGATCGTCGAGTAGTCGATCGTGTTGTCGATGGCGCTGTCCTCAGTGAGCAGCCCCTGGGCGACGAACGCGCCCCGCAACAACGCGGTGGGGTTGAGCATCTCCACCGAGTCGAAGAGGCGGTTGACGTTGACCGACGTGCCGTCCCTCTTCTTCGCCGTGACACTGACCGTCATGAACCCGGTCGCCGCAGCCCAGTTGCCGTCCTTGGCGATGGTCTCCACCTCGAGCAGGGGGAGGTTGTCGCCGGTCGCCATCTGCGGTCCGTCGAGCGGGATGGTGATCTGGACCGTCGGGTAGTCCGGAAGCGGGTTCTTCGTGATGACCAGCGGGGAGGTGCTGTATGCCGCGAGCGCTGCGGGCTTGCGGATCTCGCCCAGCTCGGTGTTGCTGATGCTGTAGCGCAGGGTCACCTTGACCTCACCCCATTGGTCGGCGTTCTGCCCGGTGAAGGAGTGGGTCGCCATCTGGTCAGGTGCCAGCGCCAACTTGTCGCTCTTGCTGTCGATGTAGGGCGCGCCCTCCTTGATGACGAGGAACTCCCGCCGCCCGCCGACGTTGCCGGCCATGTCAATGGCGGCGTAGCGGTCCGTCGAGGATGGGCTCGGGCCGAAGCTCGGGGTCAGCGCAAAGGTGCCGTCCGCTTGTGGGGCGTGGGCCGAGCTCGGCTGGATCGTCGAGAAGGTGAACCGGAGCACCAGGTTGTCCGCCTGGGTGATCGCGATGCCGGCGGCCTTGATCTTGTCCACCTCACCGTCGATGACGCTGCCGTTCAGGGCGTACTTCGTGGCGCCGTTGGGCACCTCCACGACCCGCTGTCCGTCGAGCGCGGTGGTGAACTTCGGCGGGGTGTTGTCGACGTAGAAGTCGGTGATCGCCGAGTACTGCTGGTCGGAGTCGTCGGTGCCGACCATTCGCAGCTGGTAGTGACCCTCACCGAGCACGGTCAGGCGGTTGCCGAGCGGCGCCCGCGGGTCCTTGGTGATCGGGAAGTACTTGCCGGTCCAGGCGAAGGGCCCGTAGTTGACGTCCTCACGCATCCCGATCGGGTCGAGGGCTCCGAGGTAGCCGATGTCCTGACCGCTCGCCGGGTCGACGATGTAGGCGTCGAGGTTGCGCATGTGCGACTTGAGGTTGACCGCGAAGGACAACTGCGGGGAGTAGACGTTCTCCGTGCGGGTCGACATCACCGGCTTGAGCGCCGTCAGCGCGGCGATCCCCTTGTCGGCGATCCGGAAGCCGAACGGCATACGGTATGCCGCGTTGCCGCCTTCGATGAGCAGGTAACCCGAGTAGAACCCCTTCGCGGCGGTGGCCGGGACGTCGAGACGGACGGTGAGGCCCATGTTCGCCTTCGCCTTGACCCGCAGGTCGGACGGCACGCTCACGCGGACCCCGTTCGCGGCGGCGTCAGCCACTCCGGCGGACGTGCTGTAGACAGTGCGCACCGAGTAGGTGATGTCCTGGTCGGTCTTGTTGGACACGGTGACGTCGCGCTTGTCGTGAACGACCTCGCCCGTGGCGTGCAGGCCGAAGCCGAGCCCGCCGGTGAGGTCAGGGATCCAGTCGTGGCTGCTGTTGCCGTCGGCGATGCTGATCCGGTCCTGGACCACGAGCTCGGTGGCGGCGTGCACGGCCTGGTAGGGGTCGAGCTGGCCGGCCCCCATCTCGAAGACGCTGTACTCGGTGGCGAGCGCGTCCGCGGTGTTCATGAAGGCGACCTTGACCTCATGGGGCTTGAGCCCGGGCCGGGCCTGCAGCACGAGGGCGGCGACGCCCGCGGCATACGGCGTGGCCATGGAGGTGCCCGAGAGCCGCTGGTAGGCGTTGGTGTAGTCGTCCAGGTGCGCGGTGTCGACGGCCGACGGCGGCACGGAGGACAGGATGCTCACGCCGGGGGCGGTGATCTCCGGCTTGATGTCGTTGGTCAGCTTGGCCGGGCCGCGCGAACTGAAGGTGGCGAGTATGCCGCCGCCGAAGGTCGTCGTGCCGAGGTCGCTGAGCGTCACCTGGGTGGCGCCGGCGGCGAGCTGGTCGGTCAGTGCGGTCCCGCCGGCCATCGTCAAGGTGAAGGTGGGCAGGAAGTTCAGGCCCTCGCCGAGGTAGTAGGGGATGAAGCCCTCGTCGGCGAGGTTGTTGGCCAGCAGGACGGCCTTGGCGCCCTTGGTCTTGGCCAGGGTGATCTTGTTCTCGAGCGCGCTGTCGCCGCGGCGCATGAACACGACCTTGCCCGTCACGACCTTGCCGCTGTAGTCGGCGCTGAGGCCGCGGCCGACGTCGATGATGTCGCTGGTGGTCCCGACGAGCGGGGTGAGCGCGTCGCCGAAGGGCTGCGCGAGCAGTCGGAGGTCGGCCGTGCCGGACCCGACCGCTGCCTTGAGGGTGGGGACGGTGACGGGGGTGTCGTTCGCGCCCACGGTGATGGACAGCGCTGATGCCGCCGGTGAGCCGAGGGAGAACGCGCCGTTCTGGCCGTCGTTGCCCGCAGCGAGGACCGTGGTCACACCGGCGAGCGTGAGGTTGTCAGCCGCGGCACTGAGCGGGCTGTGGGGGTTGTTGAGGTTGGCGCCGAGCGACATGTTGACGACGTTCGCGCCGTCCTTGAGCGCCCGGTCCATCCCCGCGAGGATGTTCGAGGTCGTGCCACCGCCGTAGGGGCCGAGCACGCGGTAGGAGTAGAGGTCGGCCTCGGGGGCGATCCCCATCGCGTCTGCGCCGGCGACCGGCTTGCCCGCGATGATGCCGGCGACGTGCGAGCCGTGCCGCGTGTAATAGGTGTTGCCGTTGAAGTCCTTCTCGGCGCGGCCGGAAGCCTTCCAGTCGGCATACGTCGTCTCCATGGGGTCGCTGTCGTCGTTGACGAAGTCGTAGCCCCCCTTGTAGACGTCCTTGAGCGCGGGGTGGTTGTAGTCGATGCCGGTGTCGAGGATGGCGACCTTGAGGCCCTTGCCGGTCACGCCTTCGGCGTGCAGGCGGCGCACGCCCTCGGCCGAGGCGTCAACGACAGCGGGAGCCGCGGCCGTGTTGATCGGGATGGTCGTCATGGCCGGCGTCGTCACGGCCGGCGTCGTCGCCTCGCGGACGAGGGCGTCCTCCCAGACCGCTGCCACGTCGGCGGACTCAAGGAGCCGATCGAGTTGCTTGCCCGAGATCGACAGGGCGAAGCCGTTGTAGGCGTCGGAGTAGGTCTTGCGGATGTTGTAGGTCACCGACTTGGCGGCGAACGTGTCGGTGAGGAACTGCTTGAAGCGGCCCTGGGCCTCCTTGGCCTCGCGCTGGGCGGTGGCTGCGGAGAGCACCCGGCCGGCGGCGGCGGCCCGAGCCTGCTCGCTGGCGGCGGGGCCTTGGCGCAACTCGACGATGACGTCGACGGAGTCGTCGGAGGCCCGAGTCTTGGCATCGACGTAGATGGCTGGGGCCTGCAGGCCGGTCAGGCGGGTGAGCGCCGTGCGTTGTTCTTGGCTCAAGGCCGATGCTGCCGCGGGGGCCGGGGGAGCGCCGGCCGCCTGCGTGGGAGAGGCCGACAGGATCAGGGGGACGCCGAATGCCGAGATCGCCAGTGCAGCGGTGACAAGCGTCTTACCGGGGGGCTGGTGTCGTTTCATGTGGGCTCCGAACTGAGTGGGGGGTGTCTTGATAGTGACACCAGCCCACAGGCGTGACAACATCGTGAATACGACACGGCGGGAACTCGCCACGGTCAGACACCGAAAGAGGGTGCAGGCTTGCTGAGTGTGTTGGGACTAGACGAAGCCGAGCTCGCGGCATACCGAATGCTTGTCACCGGGCCCTCCGGAACGGCGATGGAGGTGTCCGGCGCCCTCGGTGTGTCCGTGGGCAAGGCCACCCGAGTGATCGCCTCGCTTGAGGCCAAGGGGCTCGTCGCGCGCTCCGGGACGGCCATCGACCACGTCGTCGCGTCGCCGCCGGACATCGCGCTCGGCGCCCTCATCGTCGAGCACCAGGAGGGCATCCGGCAGGCGGAGCTGGAGATGAGGGCACTGCGCGAGCGTTACCTCGCCGCGTCCAGCAGCCGGGCCGAGCAGGTGGTCGACGTCGTGCGAGGCCGCGAGGCGGTGCGCCAACGGTTCAACCAGTTGCAGCGCGGCGCCCGGCGGGAGGTGTTGGAGTTCGTCAAGGGCGACGTCGTCGCGGTGTCCGTCGATGAGAACGTCGAGGAGGAGCAGGCGATCAGCCGCGGGGTGGTCTACCGGTTCCTCCTCGAGCGCCAGACCCTCGAGCGTCCGGGCCTGATGGCGGCCCTCTCCGAGACGATCCAGCCTGGAGTGGAGCTGCGGGTGACCCGCGAGCTGCCCATCCGGCTCATCGTCGTCGACCGCGAGATCGCGATGATCCCGCTCGCCGGCGCCACCGACGACCAGTCCGGTGGGGCGCTGCTGTTGCGGGCCGGCGGGCTGCTGGACCTTGCCGTCAGCCTGTTCGAGGTGAAGTGGCGGGATGCCACGCGCCTGGACGCGGTGGTCGACGGGGCCGTCGAGGGCAGCGAGCTCTCCGCGAGGGAGCGGCAGATCCTGTTGATGCTCAACGCCGGGCTGACCGACCGGACCGTCGCCACGCGGTTGGGTCTGTCGGCGCGCACCGTGCAGCGTTATGTGGCGGAAATGATGGAGCGGGCCGAGATCGACACGCGGCTGCAGTTGGGCGTGCAGGCCACCCGCCGCGGCTGGATCTAGCGCTGGCTCTGCGCGCTGGTTCCGACCGACTGGGTATGCCGCCCGCCCCCGGCACAAGCGTCGCGCGGCCGCGAGGTGCCTCGCCGGCTGGCCAGCGGTACGGTGTGGAGACCACATCCCCCACGCCTCTCCACGATGCGCACTTGGGGGATCTTCCTTTCTCGGAGCGAACGCGCCGTGGGGGACACGTCGCCAAGATGTCAGCGTCGTTCGTTTTGTTCGTTTAGACTGAAGTCATCCGACTGTTCAACATGGAGGGCGCCATGAAGACCGCTGTCCTGGACGCACGGACGTACATGCCGGAGCCCGAGGACGAAGACGCCTCAGAGTCGTTGGCCGCAGCGCTTACCGCTGTCCCCCCGGGAGGCGCGGACCATGCAGTGCTGATGGCTCCCGATGGGACCTCAATCCCGTTGCCGCCGCAGGTTCATGAGGTCCTTCTGCAAGTGGCCAGCGCCATGGCCGCAGGGATGAGTGTCACGGTGGCGCCGCTCAACGCACGGCTGACGACGCAGGAGGCTGCGGACTTCCTGGGGATTTCCCGGCCGACGCTGGTGCGGATGCTGGAGGTGGGCAAGTTGCCGATGACCAAGCCGGGACGGCACCGCTTCGTGATGTTGCGCGACCTTCTGGAGTTCCGGGAGAAGGAGCGGCTGACCCGCCTCGAAGCGCTGGGGCGGATGATTGTCGCGGCGGAAGAAGTCGACCTCTACGCGAAGACGGACGGCCCGCCTCGGAGGACCCGCTGACCCCGTGGCCTTCCAAGCATTCCTTGACACGTGCGTGCTTTACGGCGCCACCTTGTGCGACGTGATGCTCACTGTGGCCTCGTACGGCGCTTACGAGCCGCATTGGTCGCCCGACGTGATCGCGGAGCTTGAACGCAACCTCGTGGTGGACGCCGCCGTTGCTCCGGAGGCCGCGGCATACCGCATCGCTGAGATGGAGCTAGCGTTTCCGCAGGCATCCGTGACCGGCTACGGCGACCTGATGACGACCCTGACCTGCCATCCGAAGGGTCGTCATGTTCTCGCTGCGGCCGTGCTTGCTCGCAGCGAGGTCCTCGTGACCTTCAACCTGAACGACTTCCCGGAAGAAGCGTTGGAGCCGTTGGGGGTTCGTGCCGTTCACCCCGACGACTTCCTCCTCGATCAGCTCGACTTGCACCCAGCGCTGGTAGGTCGCGCCCTGACCAGTCTGGTTCGCCGGTATACGCGACCGACCGTCACACTTCCGTCTGTCCTTACCACCCTGGCTCGCGCGGGTGTGCCGGTCTTTGCCCAAGAAGTTCGTCGACATGACTTCGCTGCAACCACCAAAGATGACTGACAGCGAGCGAGTCACCCTGAACGGTGCGCGCGGAGCAGGGTCACCATGCTCTGGCCGGCGATGTGCAGCGGGCCGGGGTCGCGTGCCGCCCGCGCCAGGAGGAACGCGCCTTCGAGGAGCATGATCAGGCTGGTCGCGAGGTCCCGGTCAGCCGGCCGCGGCACCCACTGGCCGAACCACGCGGTCGCCGTGTCCACCCAGTCGGCGAACACCGCCTCCGTCGCCATCCGCAACCGCTCGTCCGTGCTCGCCACCTCCAGGGCGAGGGTGGCAATCGGGCACGCATCCGCGTAGTCGCTCTCAGCGAGGGCCCGCGCCGCCGCGTCGAACATGGACAGCACGGCGGTCTCCGGGTCTGCGTCACCGCCCAGCGCGGTCGCTACGAGGTCGCGGTATGCCGCCCCGGCGCGCCGCACGACGTGGTCGCCCAGGTCCGCCTTGCCGCCCGGGAAGAAGTGATAGATCGAGCCGAAGGCGGCACCCGACTCGGCGGCGATCTGCTTGAGGCCGGTCGCGGCATACCCCTGACGGCGGAAGAGCAGGGCGGCACTGTCCTCTACCCGCTGCCTTGTCCCCACCTGTTGCCCCGTCTCCGGCATGTCCCCTAGTCTCCTAAATAGAACGATCACTCAACTAGGGGAATCATGGCATATGTCGAGGTGGATGCGGGCCTGATCGACTACGTCGACACAGGCGGGGACGGCCCCCCGATCGTGCTGCTGCACGGCGTGCCGATGACCCCGCAGACCCAATGGGCCCACGTGCTGCCGCATCTGCGCGGGCACCGAGTCGTCATGCCGACGCTGCCGATGGGTGGACATCGGCGGCCGATGCGGCCGGGCACCGACCTCAGCCAGTTCGGGATGGCCGCGATCCTCGGTCAGTTCCTCGAAGCGGCGGCGCTCGACGAGGTCGTCCTCGTGCTCAATGACTGGGGCGGTGGGCAGTTCCTGCTCACCGAACGGCTTCCGGGGCACGAGCGGGTCGGGGCGCTCGCCCTCGTGGCCTGCGAAGCCTTCGACAACTTCCCGCCGGCACCGGCCCGAGCGCTGGCGGCGGTGGCCAAAGTCCCTGGCGGCATCTGGCTCACGGTCCAGGCCATGCGCCTGCGACCTGTCCGGCAGGCTCGGTCGGGCTACGGCGGGATGAGCCGACGCGGCATACCTGATGACGTCCTGCGTGAGTGGTTCGCGCCGGCGCGAGCGGACGCCGGGATCAGGCGCGACTTCGCTGCCTTCGCTGCGGGGGCGCCGTCGAGTGCGGTGTTGCTCGCCGCCGCGGCCCGGCTCGCCGAGGTCGCCCTGCCGACCCTGGTGGTGTGGGCCGCTCACGACACGATGATGCCCCTCGCCCATGGGCAGCGGCTGGCCGATCTGCTTCCGCGGGCCCGTCTCGTTGTGGCGGGGGAGTCGGCGACCCTCGTCCCCTTCGACGAGCCAGAGCTCCTTGCCGGGCTTCTCATCGATCTGACGAACGCCGTCCGGCACTCTGGGCACCGCTAGGCCGACGCTGCACACCCGCTGACGCATGCAGGGCGGCGAGGGCGAGCGACGTTGCGGCGCAAGAGAGCCAGAGTATGCCGCTCCCTAGGGCAAGCAGGGCCGTGCCGACGGCGGGTGCGATTACCGCGGCAACACCCCACGACAGCCCGAACACGGTCATCACCGCAGCCGCGAGCCCTGGCTGGGCCATCCGGCCAGCCACCGCTTGGTAGGTCCCGAGGCAGAAGGCGCCGCTCGCGCCCTCCAGGACCGCGCCTAGCACGAGGAACCCGAGCTCCCCGGTCGCCCACAAGGCCAAGCCAGCGGCGAGAACGACGTGGCCGATGACGAGCATCGTGGCCGGGCGCAGCCGCTCCTCCCACCGGGCCACCAGCCGTTGGGCCCCGATGGCCGCCGCTGCAGCCACCGCGAGGAGCCATCCGGTCACGACAGGGCTCCAGCCGGCGACCTCAACTGCGAGCGGGAGCATGAACACGATGACCATGACGAGCACGGCATACAGGGTGCCGATGCCCGTCCACACGATCAGGCGACGGGTGAGCGCCGAGCGCCACGGGGGCGAGGCGACGGCGCTGGTCGTGGAGGGGAGCAGGCGGGCGGCGACTGCTGCGGCGAGCAGGCTCGACAGAGCGTCGGCGACGAAGAGGGCCGAGACTCCCCAGGGCGCGAGCGGGGCGACCAGGACGCCCGAGACGACCCCGGCGACCGCGATGCTCGACCACAACAGCGCGAAGGTGGAGGCCTGCTTCGCGCCGGGCACGGTTTCCACCACGAGGGCCTGGGTAGCGGGTTCGATGATCTCGTAGGCCAGCCCCAGGGTGAGCACGCCTGCGATCACCGCCGGGATGTTCGAGCCGAAGGCGATGATCAATTGCGCTGCGGCGCAAGCCAGCAGGCCGACGACTATCGTCGAGCGTGCGCCGAGTCGGGTGGTGAGCACGCCGCCGAGGATGCGCGAAGGCATGGTGCACAGTCCGAACAGCGCGAGGACCAGGCCGACGCTGGTCAACGACATGCCGAGGTCGCGCGCCATCCGCAGACCGAGGAACGACATGCCGAAGCCGCCGACCCGGTTCACGACGCGGACGAGCACGACCGCCCGAGTGACTGATGTAACCTCATTCGACAGTGACACACGGAGAGGGTAGGTGACTGGTCAGATGCAGTTCAACAGTCACGTAGATCGGTTGTTGGCGGTGACAGTGGGGTTGGTGAACAGCCTGACCCCCGGCCTCGACGGCGGACGGCGCGTGTTGGCGCCGACCGGAGCGGCGCTGGTCCGTGCGATCGTCGAGGCGGTGCGGGGGGCGGCATACAACCCGTCGCCGACGCGCGCCCAGGCAGAGGCGCTGCTGCCGTTCGTCGAGCAAGCGCGAGCGGTGTTCGAGGCGGCCGACCGCCGCGACACCGCGCGGGCGGCGGGACTGGTCAACGCCCTGCTGGTCGACTCCGAGGCGCGCGCCGCGCTGGACGAGTTCGACGGCGAATACCACCTGCACTTCCACGGGCCCGACACGACGTTTGCCCGCGGCTGGGCGGCGGGGATCGCCTCTGCGCTGGCGATGGCCCTCGGCGGCAACATCTACCGTCGGCTCGGGGTGTGCGAGGCGCCGGCGTGCGACCGGGTCTACGTGGATGCCTCGAAGAACTCGCACAAGCGGTTCTGCTCGACCCGCTGCCAGAGCCGGGTCAAGGCCGCCGCCCACCGAGCCCGCCAGTGAGTATGCCGCCTTCCATCTCGTTCGGGTGTCGTCGAACCGGGCAACGATCAGCGGCCGAAGCGGTCGGGGTGGGTCCAGGGCCTGTGCCATTCGTGTGGCTCCGTGTCATCACCTTGATGACATCCTAAGCATAAGAAGAGTGAAAAGCGTACCGATATTGGTACGCTTTCCACATGGGTGACATCGGTGGTGAAGGGACGCATCGGGCCCGCATCCATGAGATCGCGGTTGGGGAGTACGGCCTGGTCTCCACTCGTGATGCCAACGATGAAGGAATCCCGTTGGTGGCCCTGCGCAAGCTTGCAGGGCGGGGAGTCCTTCAACGGGTCGGTCACGGCCTCTATCGGGATACGACCGTGCCGACGAGCGATCTCGACCAGTACGCCCTTGCTGTGCGCCTCGTGGGAGAAGGCGCATTCGTGATGGGAGACTCGGTGCTCGCCATGCACAACCTGGCGCTGGTGAACCCGCCGCGGATCACCGTTGGAACCCCGGTCCGGGTATGGCGACAGGTTCCAACGTTCGTGCGAACTGTGCGTCGGGTCCTCCCGCCCGAGGCGCTGACGGTGGACGAGGGGATCGCACAGACGACTATTGCGCAGGCCATCACCGACTGCATGGAGATCGTGATGCCGTCGCGGCTCCGCGAGGCGATCTCGGAGGCCGGCCGTCGCCAGCTGCTGAGCTCGCGTGAGCAGAACACGCTGCGGGTCCGGCTCGCGCGGAGGAACGCGGAGGTGCATGGTGGCTGACTCGCCGGTCCCGCATTCTGGTGCGCCGCAGCCCAAGACCGTCGTTGCACCCAGACACGTGAACTCGCTCAAGACCCGGATGGCCAATCTCGCTGGCTCCCAACTCGCGACCTCCAGACTCGCGCGGGCAGTCGCCAACGTTGTGCTGGCTCAAATGTTGCCTGGCGGCGTGGTCAAGGGTGGCACCGCGTTGAAGTTGCGGCTCGGTCATGGCCGTTCCCGGTTCACACCTGACCTTGACTTTGCCAGGCGCACCACCATGGACGTCTTCCTCGCCGACTACGCCGCAGCACTCGCCGAAGGTTGGGGCGGTTTCACCGGGCGACTGGCACCGGTGAAACCGGCGAAGCCGGTCGGCGTACCGACCGACTACGTGATGCTGCCGTTCGACATCAAGGTCTCGTATCAGGGTCGGTCATGGTTGACGGTCCGCCTTGAGGTCGGGCACGACGAGATTGGCGACACCGACGATCCCGAACTGCACCTCGCCGAAGACCTCGCAACGGTGTTCGCCGTGCTGGGCCTTCCCGAGCCCGCCCCGGTTGCCGTGCTCGCCGTCGACCACCAGATCGCGCAGAAACTGCACGCCTGCTCCGCCCCAGGCAGCGAACGCGCTCACGACCTGGTCGACCTGCAATTGCTCGTCGCCAATGGTCTTGACCTCACGAAGACCCGCGCCACATGTGTGCGGCTATTCCGATCGCGGGGCGCGCATTCGTGGCCACCGGTGGTGCAGGTCGGGCGCGGGTGGGACACCGTCTACGCGCAGGCCGCGTCGGAGGTCGAGTGCATCCAGTCGGTGGATGAGGCGGTGGCATGGGTGAACGCGTTGGTGGACCGGATCGAAGGCAACGCGTGAGGCACTTCGTCCTCGAGGCCGTCTGACTTTGCTGCGACGCGCGTGTCAGCGGCCGGGTCGGTCGGGGTTGGTCCAGGGCCAGTCGGATTCGATCCAAGCCGCGACGGCATCGGCCAGCGGGGTGTCCAGGTGGGCACGGTCGGCGCGGACCCACGATTGGACCACGACGTCGTGCTCGTCCGCCGCTGGGTAGAGGTAGACGCAGCCGATCACGTTGGCACCGTCGCCATCGCTCGGGTCGAGGACGGTGAAGGTGAAGCCGCGGCCGATCTCGAAGTCGTGCGCGTGCCGCGTGAGGTCAGCAGCGTTCTCTTCCAGGGACATTCCGGTGACCGGCGGCCAGTCGCCATCCGGGAAGCCCGGCGTCGCGCGGATGTGCTCGATGCTCGACATCCAGGCCGCATGGTCCGCGCTGTTGTATGCCGGTCCGAGCGGTTCCAGCCGGAACGCGTCGTGCGCGAGCGACCTCGGCGCCACGAAGCCCTCGGGCACGAACCGATGACCGGCGACTCGTGCCGCGCGTTCGGTGCGACGCCACCGGCGAGCGAAGTCGGTCTCCTCCCCGGGCGTGAGCGGCACGACGGCCTTGCCAATGCGACCGTCGAGGAGTTCGCGGATCAGGTCCATGTGTCCGAGGTGCTGGCGGGTCTCGCCGAGCATGTGGGTCATGACGTTGAAGAGCGGGACATCGTTGGTTCCCCACCACGGAATGCGCCCGACGGCAGACAACGGGAGGGCCTCGATGGTGTCGTCGGCGTGCCGACATGCCCTGCGATACGCGTCGATCACCTCGTCGCGCGTCTCGTGGACCGGCACCCACATCAGGTCGGCGTTGTGGAAGTTCTCGTCGACCTCGGGGATGGGCTCGGGATAGGGCCGCCCGAACACGAACCCGAAGTAGGAGGCCTCGTAGAAGGTCAGATGCTTGACCAGGCCCAGCAGGTTGAGACCCGTAGGAGCCATCGGCCGACGCACGTCGTACTCGTCAAGCCCGTCGAGGTTCGGCAGCACCTCCTCGCGCGCCCGCCGAAGGCAGTGGTGCAGATGGCTCTTGGCGGCCTGCAAGGCGTCGTCGCTCATCCCCTGAGTCTGCCGCCTCGATGGTTAGAGAGGTGCCCGCACCGTCGACGCCCGGGGGATCAGCGTGGGAAGGGCCCGGCGAATCGGCTCTCGCTCGACCGACTTGCTCGTGACCAGATCCAACGCCGTGGCCGCGATGGTGTCGAAGGGCGTGCGGACACTCGTCAGCGGCACGGGCAGTTGAGCCACGAGCGGGATGTCGTTGTAGCCGACGATCGAGATGTCCTGGCCAGGGACGAGCCCGAGCAGACGCGCTGCCGTTTGCACGCCGATCGCCAGGTGGTCGTTGGCCGCGAAGATTGCCGTCGGCCGGTGGGCGCGTTCTAACAGCAGCCGCCCAGCGGCGACCCCGTGCTCGATCCCGTAGCCGGTCGTCAGCGCCAGCTCGGGGTCGAGGGTGAGGCCGGCCTCGCGCAGCGCCCGCTCTGCACCAGAGCGCCGATCCTGGCCCGTCGAGGTGAAGGTCGGCCCGTTGATCAGCCCGATATCCCGGTGACCGAGGTCGAGCAGATGCCGCATGGCCAAATAGCCACCGGCCTCGTCGTCGCCCAGCGATGACGGGCTCACGCGGTCGGTGCGCAGCACCAAGACGTGGGGAATTCCCCTGCGGCGCAAGGACTCTGGCAGCCGATCGTCCACTCTGGCCGTTGCGAGAATGACCGCATCGACGTTTCGATCGAGCAGCGTCTCGGTGGCCTGAGCCTCGTCGTCAGGCTCGTTGCCGCACGTGGCCACCAGCGCGAAGTGGCCACGGGTGCGCGCCGCCCGCTCGATCGCCTCGAACATCAAGGCCATCACAGTGTCGGAGAGGCGAGGCACGAGAACGCCGAACGTGCCGGTGGCGCCACGGCGCAGGCTGGAGGCCGCCGTATTGCGTCGGTAGCTCAACTCGTCGGCGGCGGCGCGAACCCGAACGGCCGCCGCTGACGTCGAGAAACTCCCGCGTTCGTCGAGGACCCGGCTGGCCGTGGAGATGCTGACGCCCGCCGCCTGGGCGACGTCCTTGAGGGTGACAGCGGGGACGCTCAAGCGGACCTCCTTCGGTCAGATTCTAGAGGGCTGGCCGAGGGGCCAGCCCTGCCAGTTGGGGGGCACTCCGGGGCAGTCGCCCGCAAACCCTTGACAACGACTTCGTTCTCGGATCATACTTGCAATCGTTCACGCAAACGTTCCCGCAAACGATTCCACATCCCACACAGGAGGAGCAATGACGCTTGACCTTCGGGGCCTCAACCCCGCACCGGTGACCCCCTTCACGCCCGATGGTGCCGTCGACTTCGACGCGATCGCCCGGCTCGGTTCGTGGTTGGGCTCGATCGACGGCGTCAAGAGCCTGGTCGTCCTCGGCCACGCCGGTGAAGGAACCTTCCTCACCGAAGCCGAGCAGTTGGACGTCATCCGGGCCTTCGTCGCCTCGACCGACGGTCGGGTGCCGGTCATCGCCGGCATCACCAAGGAGGGCAACAAGACCGCAGCCATCGAGGCCAAGGCGGCCGTCGACGCCGGCGCAGCAGCGGGCCTGGTCTACCCGTCACACGGCTGGCTGCGCTTCGGTTACCAGCCCGGTGCCCCGCAGTCCCGCTACCAGGAGATCTACGAAGGCAGTGGCCTGCCGCTCATCCTCTTCCAGTACCCCGACAACACCAAGGCGACCTACGACCTGCAGACCCAACTGGACATCGCCGGCCAGGAGGGCGTGTTCGCGACGAAGAACGGCGTCCGCAACATGCGCCGGTGGTACACCGAGATCCCCGCTCTGCGCGCGGCATACCCGGATCTTCAGGTCCTTTCCTGCCACGACGAGTACCTGCTGCCGACGATGTTCGATGTCGACGGTCTGCTCGTGGGCTACGGCAACATCGCGCCCGAGCCGCTCATCGAGCTGATCGAGGCGGGCAAGGCCCGTGACTACGCCCGCGCCCACGCGATCCACGAGCGCCTGCTCCCCGTGACACAGAACGTTTACCACCGTGGCTCGCACATGGAGGGCACAGTTGCTCTCAAGTGGGGCCTCGTGCACCGAGGCATCCTCGACCACGCGACGGTTCGCACGCCACTGCTGCCGCTGGCCGACGGGGCCGACGCCGAGATCGCCGCGGCGTTCGTCCAATCGGGTCTCGGCCGAGTCACTGTCCCGGCGTGACCTAGCCACTCGGACCAAGGAGGCATGATGACTGAGCGCGTCGAATCTCCGACGTCGGCCACGATCGCCGACACCTCCGAGCAGCCCGCGACCCGCGGCATACTGCGCATGCTCGCTCTGATGGGACCGGCCTTCGTGGCAGGCGCCTGGCAGTTCGGACCGGGCAACCTCACCACCGCAGTGCAGGCCGGCAGTGGTTACCTCTACACCCTCATCTGGGTCATCGTCGTGTCGACGATCCTGATGATCTTCCTCACCGACATGAGTGTGCGGTTGGGCATCCGCTCGCCGATCTCGCTCATCGCATCGATCAAGGACGAGCTCGGCACCTGGGTCGGCGTCCTCGCCGGTGTGGGCGTCTTCCTCATCACCCTGTGTTTCAGCGTCGGCAACGCCGTTGGCTCGGGGCTGGGGATCTCGCTCCTGGTGGGAGGCAGCCCCGTCATGTGGAGTGTGATCGCCACGATCGCCGTGGGTGCCCTCTTCCTCCTCCGCAACGTCTACCAGGCCGTCGAACGGGTGCTCGTCGTCATCGTCGCCCTCATGGCGGTGGCCTTCATCGCGAGCACCTTTGCCGCACGGCCGGATTGGGGTGCGGCCGCAGCCGGCCTCATTCCGACGATCCCGGAGGGCTCTACGTTGCTCATCGTCGCGCTCGTCGGCACCAACCTGTCGTGCAATGCCGCGTTCTTCACGGCATACGGCACCAGGGAGCATGCGCGGACGGAGCGCGACTATCGCGACCTCACCATCGCGGACACCATCCCCGGGATCGTCGCGCCCGGGATCATGACCGCCCTGGTCATCGCGGTCGCGGCCGCAGCCTTGGGCGCCGCAGGCAAGCCGGTCACCTCGATCGTGGGGCTGGCTCAGGTGTTCGAGCCACTGGCCGGGGCGTTGGGCGCGAAGATCTTCGCTCTCGGCTTCCTCGGGGCGGCCTTCTCGTCGATGGTCGCCAACGCCACGGCCGGCGGCATCATGCTCTCCGACGGCCTCGGCCGGGGGTCCTCAGCTGGCTCTCCAACGGCCAAGATCGTCGCAGGCGCCATCCTCGCCTTCGGCATCGGGGTGACGCTGGCCTTCCAGTCCTCGCCGGTGCAACTCATCGTGGTCGCTCAGGCCCTGACGGTCTTCGTGGCGCCGATCCTCGCCGCGTTGATCATCCTCATGGCCAACCGGGCCCGGTTGATGGGCGCGTTGAAAAACACGTGGTGGCAGAACGTGTTTGGCGGTCTCGCACTGCTCTCCGTGGTGGCTCTCTCGGTGCGCTTGTTCTCCACGCTCTTCCTCACGTAGCCGACCACGCGTGACTCATGGGCTCGTCTGCCTTCGGGCCGGCGAGCCCATGGGTATGCCGTGCGCGCCCCGCCCGCGGGTGTGCCGCGCAAACCCCTGAGGTATGCCGTGCACCGCCTCCCTGGGTCGCCGCGCCGACCCGTCGGCTCAGCCGAGCAGGAGGCGGAGGCGCTCTTCCTCGTCATCGGTTAGTCCGGTCTGGCGGGGGACAGTTCGTTGCTCCTCATACCGAAGCGCGGCGCGCAACGTCTCCTCCAGGGGTCGCGTCCGCAGCCCCTCTCGGCGAGCCGCCGTGGTGTCGAGAGTCGCGAAGTAGCGCCAGGACTCGTCGTCGATCCACAACGGCAAGGAGGGCGTTCCCATCCAGGCGCTCACTCCGGCGGCCTCAAGCACATCGGCGGGGACCGGCCGGGCGACGGCCGCACTCGAGGCGACCGACCTGGCCAGGCTGAGGACTGACCCGAGGTCGGTGGTGGGCCCGGCAGCGTTGAACGTGCCCTGGACGCGGTCGAGGGCGCAGTGGACGATCCAGGCAGCTAGGTCCTCGACGTCGATCATCGCGGTCGGGAAGGCCAGGTCCGGGGGGACCAGCACGTCTGGCCCGGTCGGATGGGCGAATCGCCACGGGTAGTAACCGCTGCGCCCCGACCAGTCCCCATCCCCACCGATGAGCCCAGCGCGAACGATCGTGTGACTGCTCGACCCTTCGCGAATCGCTGTCTCGCATGCCACTTTCGCGGCGCCGTAGACGCTCATGTCGGCCATGACGTCCTCGACCAGCGGCTCGAGAGTTGGCGCGCTCTCGGACTGTTCAAGTTGGTCAAACCGGCTGTAGACATTGCCCGATGACACGAGCACCCAGTGCCGAGCAGTGAGCGCGCGAACCGCCCGTCGGGCCTGACCGGGGTGCCGAGTCACATCGATGACCGCATCCCACGTGTCGTCGGCGAGTGCCTCGAAAGTGTCGTCCCGGTCCCGATCCCCCACGACGAGTCGTGCCCCTGTGGCAGCAGGCGCGCTGCCCCGCGCCAGGCAGGTGACCTCGTGACCCTGCGCCACGGCATACCCAGCGATCGCTCGGCCGAGGAACGCGGTGCCGCCGAGGACGAGAAGTTTCAGTAGCACTGGAGGACGAGCCAGGTTGCGTCCCAACGGCCTTCGGCGAGATCGGCCTCGCGGATCCACCAGTAGAGCCGGCCGGAGTCTCCCCACATCATCCCGGCGTCTTCGTGGCTGTCGACCTGCAGGAGGAGGCGCCACTCGGCCGCACCAGGCCGCAACCGGATGCCATCAGGAGACGTGTAACCCTTTGAATCACCCACGTAGACACCGTTGCTCGCCAACTGGCATTCGACCTGCATCTCGCCTTGGATGACGTCGGGATGGCCCAAGAACCGGGTGATCGTCCCGGCGCCCTCGTCCTCGCCGAGGACGGGCCAGTACTTCTCGGCCTTCGTGGCGCCCACAAGCTGCTCGACCTCGAACGACGCGGCCGGCGGGTAGGTCTGCTCCAACTCGGGAGTGAGAGCAATCGGCGAGAACCGGCCCTCCTCGTCGAGCTCTGTCGGAAAATCGCGCAGCGCGCCGACCCCGTCTGGGCAATGGAGGACCGCCCACCCCTCGGAGTCGGTCGGGCTGAACCCCCAGACCGACTGGTCGACCGCGTCATAGAAGAACGCCAGCGAGCCCTCGGTCGGAAAGTCCGCCTGATCCTCCCCGTCCGCCAGCTCCGCGACGTCCGCTAGCGAGATCTGCGCGACCAGGCTCAGGGGTGCGCCGTCCTTGCGTCGCGGCCAGTCCACCCCGGGGGCCAGCAGCGGCCGCCCGCCGATGCGCAAGCCCGCCGACTCCGCCGCCGCCTGCGGGTCGTCAACGTCCTCGTCGGCCACGAGCCGAAGGCTGGGGCGGACCAGGGCGACGAGGGCATCCGTGTGCTCGCCCAGCCCCACCGCCGACAGCCGGGCGGTGAACTGCTCGACCGACGCCGGTGCCTCCTCCCACTCGAGCTCCTCGACGGGCGCCTCAACGTCCTCCGGCGCGGCGGCCTTGGCCCAGCCCTTCCCGAACAACCGATCCCACATGGTCTGATTCTGCCGCGCGCACTCGCCAGGCAGATGCGCGCACCTCACCTTGCTGAAGATTGTGTGGCTCCAACGTCCCGTGGGGGAGTTCCAGCCACACAATCCGGTATGCCGCGCCGGACGGCATACTGGCTCGATGGCGACGGACGCTGACGTGGAGCGAATCGCGATGGCCTTGCCCGAGGTGGAGTTAGGCACCTTCTGGGGCGGGCCGGCATACGTCGTCGCCGGCAAGGCGATCGCGAACCGGCGGGTGTCGCGCCGCGACGAAGGGACCGTCGATCCGCGCACTGACGAGCCGTATCAAGACCTCCTCGTCATCCACCTCGGCGGCCGTGAGACGAAAGAGCAGGTCCTGGCGACCTTCGACCCAAACGTCGTCTTCACGATTCCCCACTTCGCTCGCTCGACGGCCGTCATCGCGCACCTGGACGCGATCGCGATCGACGACCTGGAGGACCTCCTCGACCTCGCGTGGACCAGCCGCGCCCCGAAGCGCCTCGTCGCCGAGCGCGACGCCCGCTGACTCACGGTGACGCACACCGACAGTTCTGCGCCCGAATTGTCGCCCCACTGTCGGCGCACCATGGCACAGTCATGCCATGGCTGACACTCCGCCCGAGACTCTCGCTGGTCGGACCTTCACTCACCGCACGCTGCGCGGTTCGCGCTTCGTCGACTGTGACCTCGGCGAGGTCGTCGTCCGCGGCAGCGAGGTCGCCGGCATGGAGATCGACTCCCCGTGGCTCCTGGAAGACGGCAGCCGCCTGCTCGTCAACGGCGTCGACGTCGTCCCGCTGGTCGATGCTGAGCTCAGCCGCCGCTTCCCCGGCCGCGAGTTGCGCACGGCCGCCGACCCTGGGGGGCTGCGCGCCGCCTGGTCGGCGCTCGAATCCACCTGGGCGGCCACGCTCCAGCGCGCAGCCGGTATGCCGCCCGGCACCGTCGACGCCTCGGTCGCCGGTGAGTGGTCCTTCGCTCAGACCCTGCGTCACCTCGTCATGGCCACCGACACCTGGCTCGGCAAGGCGGTCCTGCAGCGCGAGCACCCCTACCACCCGGCTGGCCTGCCCAACGACGACGGCGGTGGGTCCGCGGCATACGACGGGTCCGAATTCGCCGACGCGGAGCCGACGTTCGAGGTGGTCTTGCAGGCGCGGGCCGAACGGCAGGCGATGGTCGCCACGTTCCTTGCGCAGGTGTCCGCCGACACCCTCGCCGCGCCGCGGCACAACCCCCACGCGCCTGAGCATGTGAAGACGGTGCTCTCCTGCCTCCGGACCATCCTCGAGGAGGAGTGGGAACACCTCAGGTATGCCGTCCGCGACCTCGACGCCCTCGCGGCACCCCCACCGCACTCCTCTCCCATCAAGACCCCAACGGCCTCTGGGCGGGCGGCGTCTTCGTCCCCGACGGCTTCACTCGCGAGTTGTGGCAACACGAGGGACAGCCCTGGACGGCATCGGCATACGCGATGAACGACCTGCGCGAATGGGGTCTGGAGCCGACCTCCGAAGCCGCCGTGCGAACGGTGCGGTTTGTCGGCGCGAACGGCCGGTGGGACGAGGGCGACCAGCCGTTCTGGCAGGGCGAGGTCGAGGAGTGCATCAACGGCCGGACCCTCGCCGACGGCGCCTACTTCGGGGTCGACATGGCGCCACTTGCCGCGCGGCTCGTGGCTGAGCAGCAACCCGACGGCGGGTGGAACTGCGAACGCGCCAACGGATCGGTCCGCTCGTCCTTCGACTCGACGATCAACGTCCTCGAGGGGCTGCTGGAGTTCGAGCGGGCGACCAGGGGCACGACCGAGTCTCAAGCGGCCCGGCGTGGCGGTGAGGAGTTCCTCCTCGAGCGGGGGCTGTTCCGCCGCCGAACTACGGGCGAGCCGGCGGACGCGGCATACATCCTGCTTGGGCACCCTCGTCGGTGGCACTACGACGTGTTGCGCGCCCTCGACTACTTCCGCGCCAGCGCGCTCGCCTCCGGCAGGCCCCCGTCGACCCGCGCCTCGCCGACGCGCTCGCGCACCTCCGCGGCCGTCGCCTCGCGGACGGCCGCTGGCCGCTGGACGTGCGGCATCGCGGGCGGCAGTGGTTCGAGGTCGACGAGGGTGTGGGTATGCCGTCCCGCTGGGTCACGCTGTCCGCGCTGCGGGTGCTTCGATGGGCCGACGGACCATTGGCTGCAGGATGATGAGACTGACCACAACCGTTGCAAGGAGTCGACGTGCCGGAGTACCTGATCTCGTTCAACGACGAGTGGGTGGCGGAGCATACGCCCGAGCAGATCGATGGGAAAGCTACTGCTTCGAGGGCTTTGATTCAAGAGATGCGCGAGGCGGGGGTCCTGCTGTTCGCCAACGGTGCGCTCGACCGGTCCACGGTCCTGTGCAGCGTGCGGGCCGCGGATGGCGAGCCGGTCTTCGCCGACGGCCCCGCCGTCGAAAGGGACGAGTATCTCGGCGGATTCACGGTTATCGACGTCCCAGACGACCAGAGCGCGCGGCACTGGGCGGGGCGGCTCGCCGTCGTGCTCGACTGGCCGCAGGAGGTCCACCGGTTCCGCGGGCCGGGTGAGGGGGCCAGCCATCAGTCCGGCCGGGACCGTCAGCTATGAGCCTCGCCTTCCTGTTGACGTCCCTGGCGATCGTCGCGACGCCGGGGACCGGAGCGATCCTGACGATCAGTACCGGCCTGCGAGGACCCGCGCGATCCCAGCGCGATCCTGGCCAACTGCTCAACCGCGATGGCTGCACCCTCTTGTTCTTCGTCCCGCAGCTGGTCACCGCGGAGAGGGTGAGCTGGGACAGATGCTCGTCCGCTCCGCGGTATTCATGGCGATGACCTTGGTTGTCTTCGCTGGGTACGGCTGGTTCGCTGCCGCGATGCGTCGCCACGTGATCACCCGGCCCGTCGTCGTGCGCCGGATCCAGCGCTCCTTCTCCGTGAGTTACCTCGCCCTGGGGGCCAAGCTCGTCACTGTCGAGCGCTGACCCGTCACCGTCCGGTGGACGGGTACGCCGAAGGATGACAGACAACATGGTGTGTCCAGCGTTAACCTGCTATATTGAAGGGGTAACCTTGGGGGCCGGCGGGCGAGTGGGTTGCGGGCTATGTGTCGGAGATGGCGTAGGCGGCCGGGGGGCCAGCCATACGCCCGTAGTGAGCTTGGACGCTTGCTGAGCGTGGCAGTCGCCATCGTTGACACACATCCCAATCGAAGCCGTCGGCTCTCCGTTGATGCTGCCTGCGCGGAGCGGGCACGGGAGTGGAGCAACAATGAGCGTCCGGCCGAAGGGCCTCTCGACGAGAGGCATCGCGTCACGGGCTGTCCGCGCGTCGCTGGGCCTTCGTGGCCGCATGGGACGGTGGTCCAGCCTGCTTGCCCTGGGGGCACTGGCGACCGCGCCGCTCCTGGTGACCCATGCGGTGACGGCTCCTGAAGCGGCCGCCGCAACGACCTGCGTCGAGAGCAATGGTTCGATCCCCAACGTCACAGAGTTCGATATGTTCCTATCGGACCGCATCCTGGTGTCCGGGACGGACAACACTGTCGGGGCGGTCTACAAGTATGTTCAAGCCGACACGGGCAATCTCTACGACATCATCGTGACCGTGATGGCCGTCCACGATGGCGATGGTGCAGGCACTCTCCTCACCAACCCGCAAATTGACCGCGAGACGTTGACTGACCCCTTGCCCATCCCCGCTTATCTCGGCACGCCGATGTGGGACCTGAACAACAGGGTCATGTCCAACCTCGAGACCTGGATGACGATGAAGTACCAGTTCGTCGACCACGCGACGGGTTCGCCGGTGTCGCTCAACGTCATCGCTACCAGCGTGGACAACGACAGCACCGACAACACTCACAACACCGTTCAGGAGTATGTCCGTTACAACACGCTGCCCAACGCATGGATGTACGGAACCGGAAGCCTGTTGCCGCAGCCGACGGCTGACGGCACCATTCTGGGGTGGACGGGATATAACCCCGGCGTGATCGTCGAGAACCGCTCCTCGGCGGCTGGGATATACACGAACACCAGCGAGTTCACCTGGACCTCCGGGCACTTGGTGACCTACGTGAGCATGCCTGACCCGATTGACTCGATCCACCAGCGCATCGGTGCCCTCTCGCTTCGTTGCGAGTCTGGTCTGAGTGGTGTGCTGCCGCCCGACCTGACCCTGCAGAAGACCCTTAACACCACAGCCCCGGGCGGGATCGGCTCGTTCGTGACCTTCACGCTGACGCCGTCAAACATCGGCTTTGGCTCGGCAGCTGCCAACTGGTTCGTCAAAGAGGTGCCGCAGACCGGGCTGACGATCACCGCAATGTCCGGCACCGGCTATACGTGCAGTGTCGGGACCTTGACCTGTACCAACGGCACTGCCCTAGCGGCGGGTGCCACGGCGAACCCCATTACGGTCACAGCCCGAGTGGACTCCGTCACCGGGGGCCAACTGCGCAATGTGGCCTATGTCGCGCCAGTCGCCGGTGCGACCCCCGCCGAGACGATTCCTCTGGGGACGCCGCCCACCTCCTCGACGGACACGGTGGCCTCGACGACGAACAACGACGCTCAGGCCGTGGTCACTTGGACCCCGCAGATCGAGTTGGTCAAGTGGATTAGCCAGATCGTCGATACGACGGGCGACGGAATCATCGGGCCCGGGGACACACTGACCTACTCCTTCCGGGTGAAGAACACCGGCAACGTGGCCTTGTCGTCCGTGGTGATCAACGACTCCAAACTAGGCATCACCAACTCCGCATGCGTCGCATCCCTGGCTGTCGGGGCGTCAGCGACGTGCAGTTTCACCAAGACCTACGTCATCACCGAGGCCGACCTGCTTGCCGGCGGTGTCGTCAACACGGCGACCGCTACGGGAACCCCGCCCAGCGGGTTGGGCCTGACGAACACCACCGACGTGTCTGACACCGGCACTGCGCCCACGACTCCCGGTGTCGTGACGACGGTGACCACCCCCGAGACGGTCGACACTCCGATCCCGTCGACGGTCTACACGTCCGTCACCAACTCCTCGGCGCTGGGCGATGACCCGACGGTCCTCACCCTCCAGACGCCCGTGGCGAGCATCGTCCTGCTGAAGTCGATCACCAATGTGGTCGACACCAACGGCAACGGGTTGATCGGCCAGGGCGACACGGTGACCTACACCTTCAAGGTGACGAACACCGGCAACGTCACCCTCGCGCCCGTGACGATCACCGACGAGAAGTTGGGGCTGACCAACTGGTCCTGTCTGGCGACGCTGGCGCCGGGCCAGACGGCGAACTGCACATCCACGGCGAACTACATCATCCAGACCGTGGATGTGCAGAACCAAGGCATCGTCAACACGGCGACCGCAACCGGCACCCCGCCAACCAGGCCCGCGGGCGCGCCGGTCATCCCCCCGGCCACGGACGTGTCTGACACCGGGACCTACCCGACGACGCCGGGGCACGTAAGCACGGTGACCAACCCGGCCACCAACGAGACCACGATTCCGACCAGCATCACGACCACGGTGACCAACAGCCCGACCGACCCGACGAGCGACCCGACCGTCCTCTCGCTGGCGCCCTACACGTTGCCGCGCACCGGTGGCGTCGGGGTGAACCTCTACACCTCGGGAGGCGCGTTGATCGTCGGGGGCGGACTGGTCTGGTTGCTCCTAGGCCTGCGCCGCCGCCACGCCGCCTGACTGACAACGCGCTCAGACGCCGGCGCGCGGCATACCAGGGAGAGCGACAAGGTATGCCGCGCGTCGGTCCGTGTCCGCGGGCCGCTCGCCCGGTCTTGGGCCCCGAGATCACCGGCGAGTGTGAGCTATTCCGGAATGCGTCCAGCCCCACGCGCGGGTGGTCGGCTACCCCGCGATGTATGCCGCGAGATGCGTTCCGGTGAGCGTGGACTTCGCGGCGACCAGGTCGGCGGGCGTGCCCTGGAAGACGAGCCGGCCCCCGTCATGTCCCGCGCCGGGCCCGAGGTCGATGATCCAATCGGCGTGCGCCATCACCGCTTGGTGGTGTTCGACGACGACGACCGACTTGCCCGAGTCGACGAGCCGGTCGAGCAGGCCGAGCAGCTGCTGGACATCGGCCAAGTGCAGCCCCGAGGTGGGTTCGTCCAGCACATAGATCTGGCCCTTCTCGCCCATGTGGCTGGCCAACTTGAGCCGCTGACGCTCGCCGCCCGAGAGCGTGGTGAGGGGCTGCCCGAGCCGGACATAGCCCAGCCCGACATCGTCCAGCCGTCCAAGGATCGCCGCAGCGGCCGGGATCGCCGCCTCGCCAGTCCCGGCACCGGACCCTGCTCCGCTCCCGAAGAACTCTGCGGCTTGCGCCACGGGCAGGTCGAGCACCTCGGCGATGTTGAGCCCTCCGAGTCGGTAGTCCAGCACCGCGGCCTGGAACCGCCGCCCCTCGCACTCCTCACAGGTCGTCGCCACGCCGGCCATCATCGCTAGGTCGGTGTAGATGACCCCGGCGCCGTTGCACGCCGGGCAGGCACCCTCCGAGTTCGAGCTGAACAGCGCCGGCTTCACACCGTTGGCCTTGGCGAACGCCTTACGGATCGGCTCGAGCATCCCCGTGTAAGTCGCGGGGTTGCTGCGCCGCGACCCCCGGATAGGGGCCTGGTCGATCGACACCACCCCATCGAGCCCCGACACCGACCCGTCGACGAGCGAGCTCTTCCCCGACCCGGCGACGCCGGTCAACACGACGAGCACACCCAAGGGGATGTCGACGTCGACCTCACGCAGGTTGTTCGCCGTGGCGCCGCGCACGGGGAGCGAGCCGGACGGCATACGCACCGAGTCCTTGAGCCGCGAGCGGTCGTCCAGGTGCCTCCCGGTGACCGTGTCGCTCGCTCGAAGCGCCGCGACCGACCCCTCGAAGACCACCTCGCCACCCGCCGTCCCCGCGCCTGGCCCGAGGTCCACCACATGGTCGGCGATCTCGATGACCTCGGGCTTGTGCTCGACGACGAGGACCGTGTTTCCCTTGTCCCGCAACCGGATCAGCAGTTCGTTCATCCGCTGGATGTCGTGGGGGTGCAGGCCCGCGGTCGGCTCGTCGAAGACGTAGGTGACGTCGGTCAATGCCGACCCCAGGTGCCGGATCATCTTGGTCCGCTGCGCCTCGCCTCCGGAGAGGGTGCCCGCGGGACGCTCAAGACTGAGGTAGCCGAGCCCGATCTCGACGAACGAGTCGAGGGTATGCCGCAGGGTCGCCAGCAGCGGCGCGACCGACGGCTCGTCGAGGGTCGCCACCCAGTCGGCGAGGTCGCTGATCTGCATCCGGCAGGCGTCCGCGATGTTGATGCCGGCGATCTTCGACGAGCGCGCGCCCTCATTGAGGCGGGTCCCGGCGCACTCGGGGCAGGTCTGGAAGGTGACCGCCCGCTCGACGAAGGCCCGGATGTGCGGCTGCATCGCCTCAACGTCTTTGGCGAGGAAAGACTTCTGGATCTTGGGGATGATGCCTTCGTAGGTGAGGTTGATGCCCTCGACCTTGATCTTGGTGGGCTCCTTGTGCAGCAGGTCGGCCAACTCGCGCTTGGTGAAATCGCGGATCGGCTTGTCCATGTCAAAGAACCCGCTGCCGGCGAAGATCCGGCCGTACCACCCGTCCATGCTGTAGCCCGGGATCGACAGCGCGCCCTCACGCAGCGACTTGCTGTCGTCATAGAGGGCCGTGAGATCGAAGTCGGTCACCGCCCCGCGGCCCTCGCAGCGCGGGCACATCCCACCAGTGATCGAGAACTCGCGCCGTTCCTTGACGGCCTGGCCACCGCGTTGGATCGTCACTGCGCCTGCGCCGCTGATCGATGCCACATTGAACGAAAACGCTTGTGCTGAGCCGATATGCGGCTGCCCGAGCCGGCTGAAGAGGATCCGCAGCAGCGCGAGGGCGTCGGTGGCGGTGCCCACCGTCGAGCGCGGGTCGGCGCCCAGCCGCTGTTGGTCGACGATGATCGCCGTGGTCAGCCCGTCGAGCAGATCGACATCGGGGCGCGCCAGGTTGGGCATGAAGCCCTGCACAAACGCGCTGTAAGTCTCGTTGATCATCCGCTGCGACTCGGCCGCGATCGTGTTGAAGACCAGCGAGCTCTTGCCCGACCCCGACACCCCCGTGAACACGGTGAGCCGACGCTTGGGAAGCTCGACGTCGACGTTTTTGAGGTTGTTCTCCCGCGCACCATGGACCCTGATGAGGTCGTGGGTGTCGGCAGGGTGGGTGTCAGCAGGGTGAATGTCTTGGTGCTGCGCCATCAACGGCCCTTCGCTCGGTGCTCCCGTCAGGCGCTCAGACTAACCGCGGTGAGCACACGGCATACCGTTGCTCGGTGCCGGCGGGGAACCTCACGCTCACGCGTTCTCCCGTCGGCGACCATTGGTATGCCGTGTGCCCAGCGCGCGACTCGGCGGGCACCGGCCTTGGTCACCTCACGGGTGGGGTGGGTACCCCTGACCGATGACGATGATCCCCCCTCGGCTCACGACGAACACCCCGCCGAAGCTGTCCTGAAGGAAGCCGCTCGGGCTTGGGCTCCACGTCTTGGTCTCGCCGACGATCGGTCCGCCGCCGGGCGTCGGGTCGACGCACGGCATCGGGGGCGCGCTCGGAGGCGCCGGGAAGCAAATGGTGTCGTCGTCCATGACCACGACATCCGGCTCGTCGGGGCAACCGCCGTAGGCGATCGTGGGATCGCAACTGCCCCGGATCTCCGGCGACCCTTCGACGGTGGTCGTACAGGGGTCCACGCCTGGCATCGGATGCCCGACGAGCAGCCCGCACGCCTCGTCGCGGGCCCGCACCAGGTCCTCGGTTGACACGGTGGGTAGCCCACACAGGGACGAGTCGCCATCGACGAGGGCCACGGTCAGGTCGACCCGGCAGCCCTGCAACATCCGCGCCAACTCCTGGCACGAGAAGCTCTTCCACCCGCCTTGCTCGCACTCCCAGACCTGGCGGCGGACCTTCTCACAGGTGCTCTCCGCGGACTGGCCGCTCGGGGTTGTCGTCGTGCCGGACCCCCCGGTGCCGCCGGTGTTCGTCGTGCCGGTCTGGCCAGCACTTTGGGCCTTCTCGCGGGCCTTGGCCGCTTCCTCGGCCTTCTTCTTGGCCTCGGTGTCGGCCTTCTTGGCCGCTTCGTAGGCAGCGGCAACCTCGGCGCGAGTCTTGGCCTCAGCGGCTTGCTTGGCGGCACCCTTGGCGGCTTCGGCGGCCTTGGCCGCGGCTTCGGCGGCAGCCCGGGCCTCCTTGGCTGCGGTCTGGGCCTCGGGGCTGCCCGACGCGGCAGCGGCTTGTTCAGCGGCCTGCGCGTTGGCCTCGGCGCCTAGCGCGAAGTGCGCGGCGTCGCCCGCCAATTCCTGTGCGGCGTCACGGTATCGGCTTTCCATCAGCTCACCCAGAGCATTCGATGCCGCCTTCCCCCAGGCGATGATGCCGACCGAGCCGGCGCCGAGGGCGAGTCCGCCACCCGCCGCGGTGGGGGCCACGCCAGCGCCCTTTGCGGTGCCATACATCACCCCAACACCGGTCAGCCATGAGCCGATGAATCCGGTGGCGATGTCACCGTCACTGACCTGCGCCCCCTTCGTGGCCTCGTCCGCGTAAGGGTTCGTGCCGCCCTGGGCACTGCACGAGATCGAGCTCGCGGACGGCATACCGGAGGAGATCCCCAACAGGTCGGGGAGGATGCCACCGTTCCCCTTGTCCCCGCCGCCTCCGCCGCCGGGCACGACGGGCGTCTCGCAGGCCTTGCGGGCGTCGTCGGCCGTGGGGAGGCCTTGGCCCGGGGTGACCATGCCCACCCCGCCGTCGGAGCAGAGGACCGCTCCGAGGTGGTGTTCACGGGCCGCATCGAGGTCAAACCCGGTTCGGGCGAGGAAGGCGTCGATGATGGCCTGTTCGACGGGGTTCTTCGGCTGGGATTCGTTGGCGAGCCAACAGAGGACGTGGTTGTTGAGGATGATCGTCCCCTGCTCGGTCTCGGTCGTCTCCTCTTCGGCCTTGATCTCGTCGTCGGTGAAGGCGCAGACTCGGGGAGACCACGTGCGCTCGCCTGTGCCGTCAGCGCCGGCCAGTGACGGCGGAGTTGCCGCGAAGGCGGGAACGCTGACGAACAGGCTCAGAGCAAGGGTGAGAAGGGCGGCGAGCCAGGGGATGGGACTGCGCAGACGTGACATCGGGTACGCCTTTCTAGGGGGTTACCCGCGATGAGTCGTTGGACCCGCCCCTGATACACCCGCACCGAGGCGTTCAGAAGCGCTCGTCGAGGTCGAGTCCGAGCCACCCCGCCAACGACGTGAGCTCCCCCCGAACATCCGCCGCCGTCGGCTCGTCGAACGGCTCGTCCTCGTGGACGGCATCGACGCGCAGGACCCCCGCCTCGCGGTCCGCGGTCGCGTCGACCTTGCCGACCAGCCGGTCGCCGACGAGGATCGGCAGCGCCCAATAGCCCCACCGGCGAGTGGCTTTCGGCTGATACATCTCGAGCTTGTAGTCGAAGTCGAAGAGGTCGGCCATCCGCTTGCGGTCGAAGACCAGACGGTCGAGCGGGGACAACAACGCCACACGTGGCCGGAACGTGTCGTCACCCAGGCCGTCGAGGTATGCCGCGTCCACCCGCCAGCGCCCCCTCACCCCCTCGATGACTGCGGGTTCACCGGCCTCGCCGATGTCGTCGGGCTCGACCTGTCGGGCGGTGGCCCGGGCTCGGGCGATGCCGAGGGCGTGCAGGCGAAGCGCGTCGCGCTCGCGCCGGGCCTCGGCGGCCGGCACCGGAGGGTCGTCGGGGTAGACCCGCTCGGCGAGGTCCCAGTGCCGCTGCCCGTGCGCCCGGTGGGAGACGGCGATCTCGCCGCGTTGCTCCATGAAGTCGAGCATGCGTTGGACGTTCTTGTCGTTGGTCCAGCCGGTCGAGCGCCACGGGACGACGCACGTGTCAGGGAGGGCGCCGGCCGGCTGGGCTCCCTCGGCGTCGAGTCGGTGGAGGATGTCGCGGCGGCACGCGTCGTTGGTCTTGAGCCACTCCGCGATGCGGATCTGCCACTCGGGCGGGGACGAGGCACCGGCGCCTGCGCCTGCGCCTCCGCCGGGCCAGGCGGCCATCTCGGCGCGCAGCAGGGCGACGAACCACGCCGGTCTCAGATGCAGCTGCACCTCGATGACTTCGCGGGCGGCGAGAGCATCAGCGAGCTCGTCGCGTGAGTAGCTCCGGCCGAGGCGACTCCAGAGCACCAGGTGGTGGGTCGGTGCGACGACCTTGGTGGGCTCGAGTTGCAGGAGGGTTAGTCGGTCGAGCACCTCGAAGAGGTTCGCCGGCCGGTCGGCGGTGAGCAGCTGGGCCTGCACGGCGATCCGCCGCGCATCCTGCTGCGAAAGCCGCATGTCCGTCACCTTCCGGATGCTAGCCCGCAGCCCTGCCTGAGGTGTGGTTGATCGCGGTCCCTGGGCCCCGTTCGACCACACCTAGAGGGCCCGGCTGCCTGGTTTGGTGGTGGGGAGGGCTGTCGGTGGTCGGTCGTACTGTTGTTCTATGGAGGACAGCCGAGGCGCCGTTTCGCTCACCGATCGGGTGACGACGCTGCAGGCTGCCCGAGACGTGCTGAGCGGGCTTGCTGAGGTGTTGTGGCAGGCGCAAGGTGCCGAGTTGGCGGGAGTGTTGACGCTGCTGGACGAGGTGGCAGGGCTGGCGGGGGCCGGTCGGGTCGCCGTGACGCGGGAGGCATTCACCCGGGGTGAGGTCGCTGCGAGTCAGGCGGGGTCGTTGACGGGGTGGGTCGCGGAGCATGCGCCGGGGCTCGCGGTGGCTGGTGGTGGCGGTCAGGTCGCGGCAGTGGTCGAAGCCGGCCTGCGCCGGGCGACTCGGCCGGTGACCGACGCGGCGTGTTCCGGCCGGGTGCCCGTGCCGGTCGCGGTAGCGGTCATTCGGGAAGCCGAGCGACTCAAGCCCCAACTCCAGCCGGAGGCGGTGCCCACGGTGGTCGAGGCGATGTTGACGATGGGCGCGGGTCACGGGGTGCGGGCGGTGCGGGAGTTGCGAGCCCGGTTGATCGCCGACTATGGGTGGCCGGGGCAGTTGCAGGCCGACCAGGACGCGGCGGCAGCGTTGGTGTCGTTGTCAGCGCCGGTGGGCGACGAGCTGGGGGCGTTCAGCTACCGCCTAGTCCTCGATGCCGAAGGCAAGGCTGTCCTGGAGGCGGCGATCGGCCCGTTGTCCAAGCCAGCCCCCGACGCCGATGGTGCCCCGGATCGTCGGCCCGCTCGGCAGCGCCGTGGCCAAGCGCTCATTGAGGTATGCCGCCGCGCGACCGCCGCGGGTGCTCGTCCCCCGGTCGGGGTGAAGACCACTCTCGTCGTCACGATGGGGTTGGCGGAGTTGACTGAGCGGTTGTCCGCGGGGGTCGCGGTCGGGTCGAGTGAGTCCGGCACCGTGATCGCTCCCGAGACGGTCCGCAGGCTGGCCTGTGACGCGCAGGTCATCCCGGTCGTTCTTGGCGGACCAAGTGAGGTCCTCGATTGGGGTCGCACGGCGCGGTTGTTTACTCCGGGTCAGGTGAAGGCGTTGTGGTTGCGCGATCAGTCGTGCACGTTCCCCGGGTGCGGGATCCCGGCGCATTGGTGCGATGCCCACCATGTCACTCACTGGGTTGATGGTGGCCGGAGCGACCTGTCGAACGCCGCGTTGTTGTGCGGGCGCCATCACACCGTGGTGCATCGTGACCGGTTGACAGCAGCCGTCACCGCCGCGGGTGTCGCTTGGGACACCGCCCACGGTTCCTACGACCGGGCGTTGAATGCGACCGCCCAGCCACGCGGTCGACCGCCGGACCTGGGACTTGCTCGCGGGCCCACCGAACCAGCCGCCTGACCCCCTGTGCATGCCGCTTAGGTGCGGTTGAACGCGGTCCCTGGCCCGCGTTCGACCACACTTAAGGCCAGGGCGGCCGAGCGGCGAGTGGGGCCCTCAGACGACTGGGACCTCGGACGGCCGAGCGGCGAGCGGGGCTTCAGGCGAGCGGGGCCTCAGGCGAGCGGGTGGCCGATCTGCTCGCGGATCTCGTCGATGGCGCCCCACTCGTTGACATGCATGCCGGCGACGACCACGCCGCCGGACACCCAATAGGCCCGCCACTGCTCGGCCCCCAGATCGCCCTGCACGACGACCTCGGTGTCGGCGTCAGCGGCGGCATACCCGACGTATTCCATGCCGAGGTCGTACTGGTCGGTGAAGAAGTAGGGGAGCCGGTCGTAAGCCTCTGCCTCCTGCCCCCCGACCAGGTTGTGCGCCGCGACCTTGGCCTGCTCGATCGCGGTGTCCCAGTGCTCGACCCGCACCCGCCGCCGCAACAACGGATGGTCGTGGTTGGCGATGTCGCCCACGGCATACACGCCAGGGTGGCTGGCGCGCAGGGTCGCGTCGACGAGCACCCCGTTGTCGACAGCGAGCCCCGCGCGTTGGGCGAGCGACGCATCGGGAGCGACCCCCACGCCGACGACGACAAGAGTGGCGCCCGCCAGGTCCGCGGCACTGACCGCAGTCCCCAACCGCAGGTCCACCCCGTGAGCGCGGTGCAGGTCGGCGAACGCCTGCGCGACCCGCGGCCCGAGCACCCGCAGCAGCGGCAACTCCGCCACCTCGAAGACGGTCACCTCGGTCCCTGCAGCGCGCGCCGCGGCCGCCACCTCCAGACCGATCCAGCCGGCGCCGATGATGACGATCCGGTGCCCCGGCCCGAACGCCGCACGGATCCGGTCGCTGTCCTCGACCGTCCGCAGGTATGCCGTGGGCACCCCCGAGTCGTCCGCCAGCGGCAACCGCCGTGGCCGGCTCCCGGTCGCCAACAGCAGCTTGTCGTAGGCGATCTCGGTCCCATCGAGCAGGCTGACGGACTTCCGCCCGAGGTCCAGATCAGTGACGAAGGCGCCGGTGCGCAGGTCGATGTCGTGCGCGGCATACCACTGCGGTTCGTGAACGAAGGCACTCTCGAACGGGTCGTTGCCGAGCAGGTAACCCTTGGACAGCGGCGGGCGCTCATAGGGCGGATGGCTCTCGGCGCCGAGCAGGACGAGCGGACCGTCGTGACCCCCCTCGCGCAACGCGGTCACTGCGGTGGCGCCCGCCAAGCCTGCGCCGACGACGACGATGGGGTTCATCGGGACTCCTCCAATGTGACTGCGCGCGAAAGGAACTCGGCGCGGGTGGCCGGGTGGTTGCGCAGGACTCCGCGGGTGGCGGAGGTGCGGGTGCGGGTGCCTGCGGCGCGGGCGCCCCGCAAGGTCATGCAGGTGTGCTCGGCGCTGATGACGACGCCGACCCCCTGCGGGCTCAGGTGCGCGTCCAGGTGGTCGGCGATCTGACTGGTGAGTCGCTCCTGAGTCTGGGGTCGGCGGGCGAAGAAGTCGACGGTCCGGGCGAACTTCGACAACCCCAGCAGCCGGTCACCGGGCACATAACCCACGTGCGCGACCCCGACGAACGGCAGCATGTGGTGCTCACACAACGACCGCACGGGGATGTCGGCCACGACGACGAGCTCGTCATATCCCTCGTCGTTGGCGAAGGTCGTCATCTCGAAGTCGGGCACGCTGAGCAGCTCGAGATAGGCCCGGGTCAGCCGCCCAGGGGTGTCGCACATCGCCTCGGTGTCGATCGGCAGCCCGAGGGCCCGCAGCAGGTCGGTGGCCGCGGCCTCGGCTCGCCCAAGGTCCACGAGTGGGGCGTGCCCCGTCACCCGGGGGCGGCGCGGGCCGAGCAAGGGGTATGCCGTGGGCGCTTCGTCTGCGGGGACCGTGGGAGTGGCGGCCTGGGACATCTGAACCCCTTTCTAACGGAGACTAGGGTTGACGTTACGTTCCTCCCGTTCTAAAGTCAATCAAAGAATCTTTTAGAAATCAGGATGGCTCATGACCGACCTCGCGGCGACCGTTGAGGGCATCGGCGCGCTCGCCGAGCCGGTGCGGCGCGCCCTCTACGACTTCGTTGTCGCCAGCCGCGGGCCGGTGGGGCGCGAGGAGGCTGCTGAGGCGGTCGGCGTCCCCGTGCACACTGCGAAGTTCCACCTCGACCGGTTGGCCGACGACGGTCTGCTCGACGTGGAGTTCCAGCGGCGCACCGGTCGCACCGGCCCGGGAGCCGGCCGTCCAGCCAAGCTCTATCGACGCTCGACCCAGGAGTTCGCGGTCTCCCTGCCGCCCCGGCATTACGACCTCGCGGGCCGCATCCTCGCCGATGCGGTCGAGCAAGCCGCTGCCGGTGTGCCCCTGGACGGTGCGCTGCGAGCGGCCGCCGAGCGGGCGGCATACCGGGTGGTCGAAACCGTGCCCACGGACGGGGATCGGTTGCCCCAGGTGCTCACCGGGTTGGGCTACGAGCCTCGGGAGGAGGAGGCGGGGCTGCGCCTGGTCAACTGCCCGTTCCACTCGATGGCGGCGGAGCACACGGCGCTGGTGTGCGGGGTCAATCGCGATTTCGTTCAGGGAGTGCTCGACGCGTTGGGCAGAGGTGACGTCCAGGCGCGGCTCACCCCGACGCCGGGGCAATGCTGCGTGACGGTGGTTCCGACGACCGATGTCGGTGCTCGCGCCTAAGGTGTCGGCCATGACGACACAGCCTGGTCGGGCGCGGCCTACCGACGCCGACGGCTTCCGCGCCGCGTGGGCGTTGGCCGAGGCGGAGTGGGCCCAGACCTTCGCGCGGGCGCGGAGTTTTAGTGCGCAACAGTTGCACGAGCGGGTCGACGGCGAGTGGTCGTTCATCCAGACCCAACGGCACCTCGTCTTCGCGACCGATGCTTGGGTGCGCCGGGCGCTGCTCGGTGACCCGACGCCGTGGCACCCGTTGGATCTGCCGCACGACGACATGGAGGATGCCCCGGGCGTCCCGCGGGATGATGCCGCTCGCCCGACCCTGGACGAGGTGCTGGCCCTGCGGGCCGACCGGATGAGCACGGTGCGTGAGGTGATTGCCGGGCTGACCGACGAGGCCCTCGACTCACTGACGGTGCCCGTGCTCGAGCCGGGATATCCCGAGTCCGAAGCGTTCCTGGTGCGTCGATGCCTGGGGGCGGTCGTCAACGAGGAGTGGGAGCATCGTCGGTTCGCCGAGCGCGACCTGGACATCATCGACAACGGTTCGCGGAGCACCGACCAGACCACGGAAACCGACCAGCCTCGGGAAGAGGAGACCACGCATGGCTGAGATCCTGTTGTTCCACCACATCCAAGGGCTGACGCACGGGGTGATCGCGTTCGCCGACGCACTGCGGGCGGGTGGGCACACGGTGCACACGCCGGACCTGTTCGACGGGCGGACCTTCGACTCGATCGAGGCCGGGCAGGCCTATCTCGGCGAGGTGGGCTTCGACGAGGTGCGGGAGCGCGGCATCCTCGCCGCGGAGGGGCTCCCCGCGGGCCTGGTGTATGCCGGGTTCTCCCTCGGCGTGATGCCGGCCCAGCAGTTGACTCAGAACCGGCCGGGTGCCCGCGGCGCGCTGCTCTATCACTCGTTCGCCGACCCGTCCTACTTCGGCACCTGGCCCGTCGGTGTCCCCGTGCAGATCCATTCGATGGATGCCGACCCCTTCTTCGTCGGTGAGGGCGACATCGAGCCGGCCGAGGCCTTCGTGGCGGCCCACGACGACGCCGAATTGTTCCTCTATCCCGGTGGGGGGCATCTCTTTGCGGACAGTTCGCTGGCCGATTACGACGCCGTGGCCACAGAGATCGTCATCGAGCGCTCGTTGGCACTCCTGGCCAGGGTCTGACGGTGGCCTTCGACCCCGAGTTGGCCGACCGGCTGCGTGAGGTGCTGGCAGACGAGCCTGGGCTGCGCGAGCAACGGATGTTCGGCGGGCTGGGCTTCATGCTTGACGGGCACATGGCCGTCGCGGCCAGTAGCGATGGCGGCATACTCCTGCGGATCGATCCCGCGGCGGCCGGTGACCTCGTCGACGGAGTTGTGGCGCGGCGGTTCGAGATGCGTGGGCGGGCGATGGACGGCTGGCTGGCCGTCGACCCGGCAGCCGCCCAGACCGATGAGGCGTTGCGAGAGTGGGTCGCTCACGGGGTCGCCTACGTCCGCTCGTTGCCGCCGAAGTAGCGCTTGCCCGGCCCGCCGCGGCTCGGCGACGTCAGTAGGGCTGGTGGTTCTCCGTCCAGCCGCGGGCGATGAGTTCTCTCAGGACGTCGACGTCGACATCGGACAACCGCTTGAGATAGAGGCATCCCTTGCCGGTGGTGTGAGGTCCGAGCCGGGCCAACAGCGCCTCGTTCGAACCGTAGAAGGTCAGGCCATAGAGCGTGAGCGCAGCCGCCCGCGCGGCCAGCCCGACCGCCATCGTCTCGCGCATCTTGTGGTCCGAACCGGTGTAGATCATCCGGCCGAAACCGATCATCGAGGTTCCCCACATCTGCGGCTCGGCGCCGGTGACCTCGCGGAACAACTCGACCGCGGCCTGGGCGTCCGCTCGCCGCCCCTCATGGGTGATCGACGCGAGATGGGCGTCGACGTCCCCCTGGGTCGGCTGGGTCTTACGGTCGCGCACGGGCTGGGTCATCGGCCTAGTGTGCTGCCTCCCCGCGCCTCGCCCTGCGCGACGTCACTCGTGTCGCCACCTGTGTCGTCGCTCGTCTTGTCGAACGTGTCGTCACTGGAACAACGCCTGCCCGATGAACTCGCCCTGACTCGCCGTGGCGGGGCGTTGGGTCAGGCGCGCGGCATACCGGCGAGGGTGGCGACCAGGTCCACGACCCGAAGCTGCTCCGGTGTCTTGATCGAGGGGCTGAACCCCAGCCGGACGACCACGAGGTCGGCCGACGGGACGACGTAGATCCGTTGTCCGTCATGGCCGCTCGCCCGATAGGTGTCGGCGGGCAAGGTCGGCTGATCGAGCGTGCCGTCCGCAAGGCGGTTGGCCCACCAGCCGGCGGCATATCCGGGGTCCTCGGTCGTGGCGACGGCGTCGGAGCGGGTCGTCGCGGCCATCCAGCCCTCCGGGAGCAGTCGCTGTCCGCCCCACACGCCGTCCTGCAACGCGAACTGGCCGAGCGCCGCCCAGTCGCGCGGCGTCGCCCAGAGGTAGGAACTGCACACCGGCAGCCCGGAGCCGTCCGGCTCCCACACGGCGGACGAGAGACCCAAGGGGGCAAACAGCTCGCGGCGCGGCAGATCGACGCCCAATCCGGTGCGTTGGCGCAGCACCGAGCAGAGCAGGTTGGTCGAGCCGCTGGAGTACTGCTGGTAGGTGCCGGGGGCATGGGCAAGTGGTTGGCTCGCAACGAATTTCGCCATGTCGGGCTCGAGATAGAGCATCGCGGTGATCGCCGTGCCGAGGTCGTAGTCCTCGTTCCACGTCAGCCCGCTCGTCATCCGCATGAGTTGGTCGACGGTGATCTTGGAGCGGTCATCGGTCCACTCCGGACGCAGCCCGGCGTCGGTGACGGCGACCTTGCCCTCTTTGACGACCCGCCCGGTGAGCAGGCTCGCGGCGCTCTTGGCCATCGACCACCCCAACTGCGGTGTGGCAGCGGTGAATCCGGGGGCATAGCGCTCGGCCACGAGCTTGCCACCCTGCACGACGACGACGGCTCGCGTCCCCAGAAGGTCCTGTTCAAACGGCGTGAGGTCGTCGCCGAAGGCTTTCGCAACGGCTGCAGCGACGGCCGAGGACGGCGCGGGAACCGCAACGGCGTCGAACGGGTTCGCCCCGACGGGCACCTGGGTCAGCGGCCCGGTTCCCGTGAGCGGGGTCCCCAGCGTGCAGCCCGCATCGCCGTAGTAGGCCGTCTGGCCGGCCAAAACCCCGAGGACGGTGGCGGAGTAGGAGCTGTTGTCCGCAGCCTGCGAACTGCGCAGATACGGCACGAGCGGGTTCGGCGGCAGGTCGGCCCTCGGGTCGGAACGACCCGCGATGGCGCGCACGGCGCAGTCGTTGTGGGCGGCATACCCCGTGCCGGTGAGCAGTAGCGGCTTGGCGTAGAGGTAGCCCCCCACGAGCGCGACGAGGACGAGGGCGAGCAGCCCACCCAGCACCCGAAGCACGATCCGGCGGCGACGTGAACGCATGAGCGGACGCTACCGCGTGGGTCGGCCGGCGTCGGTCGCGCCGTTCGCGTGGTCGATCGCCCGCTCGAGATCGATGAGGCGCGCCAGCGTCGACCACGCCGCGGTCGACGCCGCGGCGGCGGCGTCGGCGTCGCCGACCTCCATGGCGCTGATGAGCCGTTCGTGCCAGGTCACTGATCGTCGACCCGAGAGCGATGAGAAGCGCAGTCGCTCGGCCCGTCGCAGAACGGGCACATACTGCTCGAGCACGGAACAGATCGCGAGGTTGGCCGTGACGGCGACCGCGACGCCGTGCAGGTCGTCGTCGGCGCGGATCGCCGCGTCGGCGTCACCGGCTGCCAACGCCGCTTCGAAGCGGCGGTTAGCCCGACGCATAGTTTCGATATCTCCGGGCCGGATGAAGGGGATCGCCGTGCGGACCGCCAACTCGTGCAGCGCGGTCACGACCTCTTGGGCGTCGCGGACCGTCTGCGGCTCGATGTCGGCAACGAGCGTCGACTTGCCAGGCGTCGAAATCACCAGGCCGATGCGAGCCAGCCGCAGCAGGGCTTCCCGCACCGGAGTCCGGCTCACTCCGAGCCAATGGGCAATCTCGTTGTCGCGCAACTGTTCGCCCGGCCGGAACGTCCCGTCCACAATCGCATCGCACAGCCGCGCGTAGACCTCGTCGCGCAGCAGTCCGCGGGTGGACGGCAACCCGCCCTGGGGAATGGGCATGGGTCTATTGATACACGCAACCCTGCCTCCCGTAGGAGGCTTCGGACTTTCCGGGCGTCTGAAGACTTATGTTGTCCTTTCGTGTCCGAAGTCACAGATCGTGGGCTATGACTGGGAGGAGTCACCGGGGGTTTGGCCGAGTCAGCGCCTGCCACCCGGGTTGTGGACCTCGGCTGACGCAAGGCCGGTGACGTCGGAGCGGTCATGACTCTCCCCGGGCCGCGCGAGTGGCAGCGTCACCGTGAAGGTCGCCCCCTGCCCGGGGCCGGCGGACGTGGCTGTGAGCTGCCCTCCGTGCGCAGCCACGATGCCTCTGGCGATGGTCAGGCCGATTCCGGATCCGGTTTCGTGTTCGGGGGCTCGGCGCCCCGGCACCCGGTAGAAGCGCTCGAAAATCCGCGTGAGGTCAGCGCCTGCCAGCCCCTCGCCGGTGTCCTCGACGATGATCACGGCCGACGCCGCGCCGTGTCGCCCGGCGCTCTCGGACCGCCCGCACCGCACCCGCACCCGGCCACCGTCCGGCGTGGCACGGACGGCATTGCCGACCAGGTTCGTGACGACCTGGCCGATCCGCTCGGCGTCCACTCGCACGGGGACATTCGCGTCGCCGCAATCGATCTCGAAGTCCAGCCCCGCGTCCTCGGCCTGCGCCCGCAGCCGTCCGGCCGCCCGACTCACGACCTCCCGCAGGTCGACGTCGGCCAGGACGAGGGACAGCCGGCCCTCGTCGGTGCGCGAGAGCGCCGACAGGTCGTCGGACAGCCGCCGTAGCCGCCGCACCTCATCGCTCACCACGGCCAACTGGTCGGGTTCCAGAGGCAGGATGCCGTCGATCATCGCCTCCACCGTCCCGTCGATGACGGTCAGCGGGGTCCGCATCTCATGGGCCACCTCACCGAGCAGCCGGACCCGCTGGGTCTCGGTCTCGCCGAGTTGCTGCCCCAGGAGCTTGACGTCGTCGGTGAGTTCGGCGAGCTCGGTCGTGCGCGGTGTGGGGAGCGGGACGGCATACGTCCCCTGCGCCATGGCCCGCGTCGCCGCGCGGAGGGCGTCGAGCGGCCGGATGAGTCGGTATGCCGCGAGCGCCCCCACGAGGGCGGCCGCCAGTGCGCCCACCACGGCTCCGACGGCCAGGGCCCGATCGACGGCGTCGCCGAACTGTTGGCGCAGCACCATTCCGGCGCCTCCGGCGGTCCCCTGGGCGCCGGATCCTTGCCCCAGCCCACCGCCCTGGCCGACCCGCAGGCTGGCATCGAAGAGGGCCGGCGCGAGTTGGCGCACGACGAGGAAAGTGGCCAGGGCCGCAACCACGGCGACGAGCAGGTGCGAGATCACCAGTCGCACGACGAGCCGGTTCATGACGCGCCCTCCGTTGTGAGGCGGTCGATCGGGTCGAGGAGGAACTTGTAGCCGACGCTGCGGACGGTCCCGATGAGGCGCGGCGCGGTCGCGTCGTCACCCAGGGCCTTGCGCATCCCGCGGATGTGGACGTCGACGACCCGTTCGTCGCCGAAGAAGTCGTAGCCCCAGACCTTTTCCAGCAGTTGGGCCCGCGAGAAGACCCTCCCTGGAGACTCGGCGAGCGCCACCAGCAGGTCGAACTCCAAGGCCGTGAGGATGGCCGGTATGCCGCCCACCCGCACCTCCCTGCGACCGGTGTCGACGCTGACGCTGTCGAAGTGGAGCACGTCGGTGTCGCCGGGATCGGTCGCCGCCGGGCCTAGCGGCCGGGTGCGCCGGAGCACAGCTTTGACGCGGGCGACGACCTCGCGCGGGCTGAAGGGTTTGGTGACGTAGTCATCGGCGCCGACCCCCAGCCCGATCAACTTGTCGACCTCTTCCGCCCGGGCGGTGACGAGGACGACGTAGGTGTCGGAGGTCTTGCGCAGGGTCCGCAGGACCTCGAGGCCGTCGAGGTCGGGCAGCCCGATGTCGAGCAGGACGAGGTCGGGAGGCTCGGTGGCGAGTAGGTGCAACGCCTGGGCGCCGGTCGCCGCCTCCTGGACCTGGAACCCTTCGGCGCTCAGGTAGGCCCGCAAGATGGCGCGGATCTGAGGTTCGTCGTCCACGACCAGGACCCTGGCCATCCGTTGCACCTCCTTCTGTCTGCTCCCAGGCTAGAGACACCGGCCGCATCTGCGCGAAAGCGTACGATGTACACCCGTCAGCCCCCTGCCCAGGAGCCCGTATGCCGCCCTCCCCCCGGACCCGCCCCCCGCTGCACCGGGTGACGGTGCTTGATGCGGCCGTCGAGTTGGCCGATGCCGAGGGCATCGAGGCGGTGAGCATGCGCAGGCTTGCCGAACGGCTGGGCGTCGTCCCGATGGCTCTCTATAAGCACGTGTCCGACAAGGAGGATCTCCTCGACGGGATGATCGACCGGGTCATCGCCCAGTTCCAGCCCGGCGATCCCAGCGCGGACCCGAGCGCGGACCCCAGCGCGTGGCCCGATGCGGTTCGCCGGGTGCTGCTGTCGACGCGCGAGGTCGTCCAACGCCACCCCTGGGCCCGGCGGGTCATCGAGACCCGCACCCACCGCACCCCCGCGGTGCTCGCCTATATGGAGGCTGTCACCCAGTTGTTCCTCGGCGGCGGGCTCTCGCCTGACCTCACCCACCATGTGATGCACGTGCTCGGCAACCGGATCTGGGGCTTCAGCCCGGAGTTGTTCAACGACCCCGGCGGCCGTCCGGCGTCGGATCGGCCGCGAACGAGCGGCCAGCCCGTTCCGAGCGACTTCCCCGGCATCCTCGCGATCGCGGCGGATGCCTCGGCGCGGCGCCCCGGCGCGACCGGCTGCGATGAGGAGTTCGAGTTCCGCTTCGCGCTCGACCTGCTCCTGGACGGGATCGCGCGACTTCATGCCTCCGAGTGGGCCTCCCCGCCGTTGTGACTGACGAGTAACATCGAGGCCACACGCGGGCGTGCCGACCGAGGGACGTCCCAGGCGAAGCGACGGAGACCGCCGTGACGGCATACCCCCACTTGCTGGCCCCGCTCGATCTCGGCTTCGTCACCCTTCCCAACCGAGCGCTCATGGGCTCGATGCACGTGGGGCTGGAGGAGGTGCCCGGCGGCTTCGAGCGGATGGGGGCCTTCTATGCCGAGCGCGCTCGCGGCGGCGCCGCGCTCATCGTCACCGGCGGCTTTGGGCCCAACGAGGCGGGCGCCCTGCTGCCGGGTGCGGCCCTACTGACGACCCCCGAGGAAGCGGATCGCCACCGGGTCGTCACCGACGCGGTTCACGCCGCGGGCGGCCGAATCTGCCTGCAAATCCTGCATGCCGGTCGGTATGCCGCGCACCTCGGCGCCGTCGCGCCGAGCCCCATCCAGGCCCCGATCTCGCCGATCACCCCGCGCGAGTTGACGACCGCCGAGGTGGGGGAGACCGTGGCCGACTTCGCGCGCTGCGCTGCGCTCGCGCAGGCGGCGGGCTACGACGGGGTCGAGATCATGGGGTCGGAGGGCTACCTCATCAACCAGTTCCTCGTCACCCGCACCAACCAGCGCACGGACGAGTGGGGCGGGTCGTATGCCGCGCGGATGCGCTTCCCGGTCGAAGTCGTCCGGGCGGTTCGCGAGACGGTTGGCCCGAATTTCATTGTCGTCTATCGGCTTTCGATGATCGACCTGGTCGAGGACGGCTCGACGCTCGATGAGGTCGTCGAGCTCGCGCGGGGCGTCGAGGCGGCGGGCGCGACCATGCTCAACACGGGAATCGGCTGGCACGAGGCCCGAATCCCGACGATTGCCACCAGCGTTCCGCGCGCTGGGTTCGCGTGGGTGAGCGGCAAAGTCAAAGCGGCAGTAGGCATTCCGGTCGTTGCGACCAACCGGATCAACACTCCTGACGTGGCCGAGCAGGTGTTGGCCGACGGGCTCGCCGACATGGTGTCGATGGCCCGCCCGTTCCTCGCCGATCCCCTGTTCGTCACCAAAGCGGCTGCGGGACAGGCAGATCGGATCAACACCTGCATCGCCTGCAACCAGGCCTGCCTGGACCACACGTTCGCCGGCAAGCTCACGTCTTGCCTGGTCAACCCGCAGGCCTGCCATGAGACCGAGTTGATCATCGCCCCCACCGATGCACCGAAGCGGATTGCCGTCGTCGGGGGTGGCATGGCCGGATTGGCTTGTGCGACAACGGCGGCGCGTCGTGGCCACGCGGTGACGATGTTCGAGGCCGACTCCGATATCGGCGGGCAGTTCAACCTGGCGCGCCAGATCCCCGGCAAGGAGGAGTTCAGCGAGACCTTGCGCTACTTCCGGGGCGAGTTGGTGGCCACCGGGGTCGACGTGCGGCTCGGGACCCGTGCCGGGGAGGGTGAGCTGGCGGCATACGACACCGCCATCCTGGCCACGGGCGTGACTCCGCGCATCCCCGACGTCGAGGGCGTCGACCACCCCACGGTCGTGTCCTACCTGCAGGTGCTGCGCGACCACGTCCCCGTCGGTGACACGGTCGTCATCATGGGCGCGGGCGGCATCGGCTTCGACGTCGCCGAATATCTCACTCAGTCGGGCCCGAGCGGCGCCCTGGACCCGACGGCGTTCAACGCCGAGTGGGGGATCGACACCACCTACGCCCATCGCGGCGGCGTCGTTGCGGCGCAACCGGAACCGCCGGCGCGCAAGGTGTTCCTCGTGCAGCGCAAGGACTCCAAGGTCGGTGCGGGCCTCGGGCGCACGACCGGCTGGATCCACCGCGCACAGCTGGCCGCCCGCGGGGTCGCCTTCGTCGCCGGCGCTCGGTATGACCGGATCGACGATGCGGGCCTGCACATCACCATCGGTGAACGCGCCGCCGTCCTTCCGGCCGACACCATCGTTCTGGCCACCGGGCAGGAGCCCAACCGCGAGTTGTATGCCGCCCTCGAGGCTTCCGGTGTCGACGTGCGGCTCATCGGTGGGGCCGACGTCGCCAGTGAACTCGATGCCAAGCGGGCGATCAAACAGGGCACGGAGGTTGCTGCGGCTTTGTAGCCGATGCTGCCGGGGCTCGTCGTCGAGCGGTCAGCGCCAGGTCCCGTTGACCATGACCCGAGTGACAGCGAGGTCGTCATCGAGGGCCACGAGATCGGCGTTGGCGCCGACGACGAGTCGGCCACGGCGCCACAGCCCGAGCGCTCGCGCAGGGGTCGCCGTGGCAGCGGTGATGGCGTCCGCGAGGGGAACGCCCGCGGCATACAGGGTGCGTATGCCGTGCGCGAGAGTCCGCGTGCCGCCTGCCAAGGCGCCGGAGGACGTCACGCGGGCTACCCCGTCGACGACCGTCACCGGCGTCGAGCCGAGGACGTAGCGCCCGTCGGGCTGGCCGCAGCCGGACATCGCATCGCTGACCAGGCTCACCCGTCCGGCTGCTGCGCGGGCGGCGAGGGCCAGGGTCGCGGGCGCCAGGTGCACTCCGTCGGCGATGAGCTCGACGGTGACCGATGGGTTGGCGAGGAGGACGCCCACCGGGCCGGGGAAGCGATGGTGCAGCGGCGGCATACCGTTGAACAGGTGGGTGGCGATCCGGGCACCCGCCTCGACAGCCTCCTCGGTAGTTGCCGTGTCGGCGGCCGTATGGCCTACGGCGACAAGGACATCCGCGTCGACGAGGGCCTTGATGACCTCGAAGCCACCGAGGATCTCGGGGGCAACCGTTGCCATCCGAAGGTGCCCGCGGGCCGCCTGGACGAGCCGGTCGACGGCCGCCGCGTTGCCGCGAGCGAGGTGGCGCAGGTCGTGGGCGCCGCGATGGGTGGGGCTGAGCCAGGGGCCTTCGAGGTGCAGACCGGCGAGGATGCCGTCGTCGCACAGGTCGGCCAGACAGGCCAGTTGGTCGGCCAGCACCGGAATGGGAGCGGAGACGAGGCTGGCGATGACGCTCGTGCTGCCAGCCCGCTGATGGGCCATCGCGGCCAACGCCGCCTCGTCGCCGGACGTCGTCGAGAACGAGGCCCCGCCGCCGCCGTGGACGTGCGTGTCCACCAGGCCGGGGGCGAGAGTCGTTGTGCGCCAATCGGGTTCACGGTGGGGGTGGTGGCCTGATCCGATGGCTTTGACGGTTGTGCCAGCCACCTCGACCCAGCCCGGCTCGAGAATCTCCTCGGGAGTGAAGATGCGGTCGGCCGCCAGTAACGTGTCCATGACGCCTCGCACCCCTTCCGTTCGTCGTTCCTCACTCGCCGTTCGTCGCGGTCGAAGCGACTGGCCCATTGTCTCGCGCTCACAGCCCTCGGCTCGCCCAAGAAGCCGCGACCATCCCGGTCTGGACAGCGTCGAGGGCGCCGCGTAGGTGTGGTTGAACGTGGTCCCTGGACCGCGTTCGACCACACCTCAAGCCAGGGGCCTGCGAGGGCGGCCGAGCGCGGGCGAAACTCACCTGACAGCGTCGTGGCGCGCCTGCGATCCTGGGGCCATGACCGACGACGTCACCCCAGCAACCGACCAGACGGCCACCGCAGGGGCGGCCTCGCTCTCGCTTCCCGACGGGCTGACCTCCCGGCCACTCGGCCCCTCGGACGTCCGGGCGGTCTTCGAGGTCATGGCGGCAGTCGAGTTGGCTGACACGGGCAAGGTCGCCATCGAAGAGGCCGACATCGCCGCCGACTGGCAACGGCCGAGCTTCGACATCGCGGCCAAGACCATCGGGGTCTTCGACGGCGACCGCATGGTCGGCTACGGCGAGCACTCGGGTGGTGACCGCTCCGACGCGGCTGTGCACCCGGCATACCGTGGGCGTGGGGTGGGGACCGCGGTGGCGAGGTGGATCCAGGCGACGGCACGTGCGGCCGGGGTGAGTGTCGTTGGTATGCCGGTGCCTGCCGGCTCCCCGAGCGAGGCGCTGCTGCGAGCGCTGGGCTATCACCAGCGGTGGACCTCATGGATCCTTGAGGTGCCGCAGGGACGTGAGATCGCGAGTCAGCCTCTGCCGCAGGGTTTCTCGCTACGGATAGCCGAGACGGCAGCCGACCACCGCGCCGCCTGGGAAGTGATCGAGGATGCGTTTCTCGAATGGTCCGAGCGCCCTCGCACGCCCTACGAGGACTGGGCTGCCGTCACCATGGAGCGACCCGGGTTCGAGCCGTGGAACCTGCGGCTGGCGATCGATCCGAGTGGTGCCGTGGTTGGGGTGTCGCTCGTGTTGCTGGCCGATGAGGTTGGCTACGTCGACAAACTCGCCGTCCGCAAGGACGTCCGCAACCAGGGCCTGGCGCGGGCTCTCTTGGTCGACTCGTTCGCCGCGGCCAGGGCGCACGGAGCGACCGTGTGCGAGTTGTCGACCGACTCGCGGACGGGGGCGCTGGGGCTCTACGAGAAGGTCGGCATGGAGGTCACGTCGATCTGGTTCAACCTCGCGATTGACCTGTGAGGCGAGGGTGCCGACGACCGAGGCGCGAGGTCAGGCGGCCGGGCCCATGACCCGGGCCACGACCCGCTTGATCGGGCGGAGGGCGGTCTGCGGCAGCCGGACGATGGCCACTGCCGCTGACCCGGCGCCGGAGACGAGCCCGCGCAGGGCGCTGGGGTCGACGGGCTCGCTCTCGTCGGCGACCTGCTCGCCCGGCGCGGTGGCGTTCGTCGACGAGGTCAGGCGTGACGTCATCGACGCCAAGGTGAGCAGACGCTGAGGGCTGGCCGGCAGGTCGATGTCGACCTCGTTCGGCGTTGTCGCAGCGGGGCTGAGCGTGGCTTCGCCGATGACGACGGCGGTGGCGTCGCTCGCCTGACCGCCGAGCCACTCGTGCGGAACGACCGCGAAGCCCAACTCGGCAATCGCCTCGATCGTGTCCTGGACCGTGGGCTCGACCGACTCACGCAGGTCCCCGCGCATCTTCGGGTTCTGCTCATCCCACGACACCAACTCGGTGCCATGCGCGACGGCGAGGTCGCTCCGCAGCCGCTCGTATGCCGCGCGCGTCACCAACTCGGTGACCCGATCGTCGTCCAGCGGCGTCGGCGCGGGTGTGGGTGAGGTCCTTGCAGTCATCACGTTCGTTCCTCCCGGTTGACCCGGCTCCCCCGCCGGGCGTCGAAGCGCTTCCCCAGTGTCACTGAGAAGAAAGTCAGTTGCCTGAGTATTCCGCACCGTAGAAGCGGGCGCTGAGGAGGGGTGACCCAAGAGTCGGGCACGCGGCCGTCAGAGACTCGTGGACTCCAACTCCAGGAGGTAGCGCTTGGCGGCCAGCCCACCGGCATACCCAGTGAGTGACCCACTGGCACCGACGACGCGGTGGCAGGGGAGCACGACGCACAGCGGGTTGCCTCCGAGCGCGGTGCCGACGGCCCGCGCGGCCTGCGGGCGGCCTGCCCAGCTGGCGAGTTGGCCGTAGGTCGCGCGATCGCCGTATCCGACGCGGGCGGCGAGGGTCGTGAGCACGGGGATCTGGAACGGGGTCGCGAGCGAGAGCGCCCACGCGGGAGCGGCCCCGGGGCGGCCTCCGTCGAGGTAGCTCTCCAGCCAGCGTCGAGCCTCGTCCAGCGACTGCGGGCGACGCAGCACCCGCGGGCTGATGCGGGCCGCAAGCCGTTGGAGCGCTGCCTCTTCGGCGGCGGCATCGGGGGTGAACAGCGATGCAACCAGGACACCAGAACCATCGCAGGCCAATAGCATTCGACCGATTGGGGTGTCGTCGACGGCATACGACACGTCGGCGGTCGGGAAGTCCGGTGGGCGCGCCGCAGGCACGTCGAAACCAGCGAGGGATGCTTCGAGCCGATCGGAGGGACCGGAGTGTGACGGGGTCATGAGAGGGCCTTTCGGAGGGAGCCGAGCGCGTCGCTGACCAGGCGGCGACTCATCGCCGTTGAGGTCCCCAGCGCGGCAGCGATGGCAGCGTGATCGAGGTCGGCGACGTAACGCAGCGCGACGGCCTCGCGCTGGCGAGGCGGCAGGGTGGCGACGATCTGCCAGACGCCGGACTCGTCCGAGGCGGTCGCGGGCGGGTCGACAGCCGGGCGCTCGGCCGCCGCCAGGGACGGATCCTCAACCGGCACCGGCCGCCGCCCCCGTCCCCGATGGGCGTCGGTCGCGCAGCGATAGGTCACTGTGAACAGCCAGCCACGCAGGTTCGTGGCTGAGGTGAGCGAGGGGTATGCCGCCCACGCCTGCAGCCACGCCTGCTGCGCCACGTCGTCGCCGTCGTCCGGACCCACGAGGGCATGGGCCAATCGGGCGACATCACGCCAGTGGGCATCGACGAGAAGTTGGAACGGCGGCAGGGTCACGTGAGAACAACGCCTGGGCGCCGAAAGGTGTGAGTCGTCGGCGCTCCAGTGGACTGTGCGCTCGACTGAGCACCGGCGATGGGAGGCACCGTGTCACGATAAGGCGTCGCTGTTGAGGCGGTGTCGTTGCTGAGGCGCTGTCGTTGCCGGGCGTCGCGAGGAGGTTGGTCGGATGCCGCAGGGCCGAGACGTCAAGGAACGTCGTCCGGCGGTGATCGCCCACCGCGGCGCCTCGGCGATCCGCCCGGAGCACACCCTGGGCGCCTTCCGGCAGGCCATCCGTGATGGCGCGGACGCCATCGAATGCGATGTCCGGATGACCCTCGACGGGCACCTCGTCTGTCTGCATGACCGGTCCGTCGACCGGACGAGCGATGGGCACGGTCTGGTGTCACGGCATACCCTCCGGCAGTTGCAAGCCCTGGACTGGAGCGGCCCCCGTGGTGAGTCGCGACACACTGCGACCGCCGACGACCGGCGGGTCGTGACCCTCGCCGAGTTGGCTGAGCTCGTCCGCACGGCGGGGCGTCCGCTCGGCCTCGTCGTCGAGACCAAGCACCCGAGTCGATGGGGGCCACATGTCGATGCGGAGGTGGTGCGGGTGCTCGGCGAGGCGGGGCTCGGGGGTCCCTCGGAGGGTCGCGTCCCCTCGGCGGTCGTTCTGTCCTTCTGGCCAGTGTCGTTGCGGCGCATCGGGCTTCATCAGCCCCAACTTGCCCGGGGGCAGTTGTTCGCGGCTGCTGCGCCGGGGACTGCCCGCGGTTCGCTGGCCCCGGGGGTCTCCATCGCGGCGCTGGACATTGCCTTGGTGCGGCGGCGCCCGCACCTCGTGGCGCGGCACCAGACGCGGGGGCATCGCGTGTATGCGTGGACGGTCAACGACCCCGCCGACCTGCGCCACTGTCAGGACCTGGGTGTCGACGCTGTCATCGTCGACGATCCGGGGGCCGCGCTCGCCGTCCTCGACGGCCGAAGATAGGGTGGCCTAAGTCGGCATCGCACCGGCGAACGTAGGTGAAAGGCGCATCTGTGGCTGACGAAGCAATTCGACTCACCGATCCGGAGGCGCCGCGCACCATCCGTATGCCGTGGACCGCACAAGGCGCTCCCCAGGTCCGCCGGGCCCTTGTCGAAGACCTCACGGCACTCGGGGTCTCGGGTGAGGTCATCGACGAAGCCGAGATCGTGGTGGCCGAGTTGGTTTCCAATTCACTGCGCCACGCCCGACCGCTCAGCGACGGATGCCTGCGGGTGCGGTGGAAGACCAAGGGCGGCGTCGTCGAGGTTGAAGTGGCCGACGGCGGCGGGCCCTCGACGCCGCGCCCAGCACCGCCGGCGCTGTGGTCGAGCTCCGGTCGCGGGCTGCGGATCGTGCGGAGCCTGGCCCACGAATGGGGCGTCCACGAGGAGAAGCACGGACGAACTGTGTGGGCCTCGCTCGGTGGCCCGTCCCGCCGCCGCACTCACTGAGCGTCACTCCGCTCAACTGGCCCCCTTCCCGGCGGGGGGGGCGGGGGCGGGGCGGGGGGGGGGGGGGGGGGGGGGGGGGGGGGTGGCGGCGGGGGGGGGGGGGGGGGGGGTGGGGGGGGGGGCGGGCCGGGGGGGGGGGGGGGGGGGGGGCCCGGGGGGGGGGGCGCGGGGCGGGGGGGGGGGGGGGGGGGGGGGGGGGGGGGGGGGGGGGGGGGGGGGGGGGGGGGGGGGGGGGGGGGGGGGGGGGCCCCCCGGGGGGGGGGGGGGGGGGGGGGGGGGGGGCGGGGCGGGGGGGGGGGGGGGGGGGGGGGGGGGGGGGGGGGGGGGGGGGGGGGGGGGGGGGGGGGGGCGGGGGGGGCGTCACCCGGGGGGGCGGGGGCGGCGGCGGGGGGGGGGGGCGGGGGGGGGGGGGGAGGGGGGGGGGGGGGGGGGGGGGGGGGGGGGGGGGGGGGGGGGGGGGGGGGGGGGGGGGGGGGGGGGGGGGCCCCGGGGGGGGGCCGGTGGGGGCGGGGGGGGGCCCGGGGGGGGGGGGGGGGGGGGGGGGGGCGGGGGGGGGGGGGGGGGGGGGGCCGGGCGGGGGGGGTTTCGGGGGGGGGGGGGGGGGGGGGGGGGGGGCCGGGGGGGGGGGGCCGGGGCGGGGGGGGGGGGGGCGGGGGCGGGCCGGCGGGGGGGGGGGGGGGGGCGGGGGGGGGGGGGGGGGGGGGGGGGGCGGGGGGGGCGGCCGCCGGCGGGGGGGGGGGGGGGGGGGGGGGGGGGGCGGGGGGGGGGGGGGGGGGGGCCGGCGGGGGGGGGCCGCCCGCCGCACCCCCGGGGCCCGGGCAGGGGGGGGGGCGCCCCGCGCGGGCGGCCGCCCGGGGGGGGGGGGCCCCGGGGGGGGCGGGGGGGGGGGCCCCCCGCCGGCCCCGCGGGGGGGGGGGGGGGGCCCCGGCCCGGCGGGGGCCGGGGCGCGCCCCCCGCCGCGCGGGGGGGGGCGGGGGCGGGGGGCCCCCCCGGCCGGCCCCGGGCCCCCCCCGGGGGCGGGGGCCCCGCGGCGGGGGCCGGCGCGGGGGGCGGCCCCCCCCCCGCGGCGGCGGCCCCGGGGCCCCCGGCGGCCCCCCCCCCCCCGCCCCTTTTCCCGCCCCCCCCCACTGGGCCCCCTGTGGTCTCCAGCGCCCCCACCACCGCCTGGCCGCCCCCCCAGAGGGGGGGGGGCGGCGGGGGGGGGGGGGGGGGGGGGGCCCCCGGGGGGGGGGGGCCCGGCGGGGGGGGCCCCCCCCGGGCCCGGCGGGCCCCGGGGGGCCCCGGGGCCGGGCGGGGGGGCGGCCCCCCCCCCGGGGGGGCGGGGCCCCCGGCCGCCCCGCCGGCCCCCGGGCCCCCCCCGCCCCCCGGGGCGCCGGGGGCCCGCCGGCGTCCGGCCGGGCGCCTGGGCTGCCCCAGGGGCCGGCGGGGGTGATCCCGGGCAACCCACGGGTCCTGAGATCCCCCCCGCTGGCCGCCGCCCCGGCTCGACGGGCCCGGTGGAACCCGGCTAGGGTGGTCGGCTATGGGTAAGGCGAGCAAACGGCGCGAGACACGGCATACCTCTGGGTCGGATCGACCCGCGGCGGCACCCTTCGTGCGCAGGCCCTTCGAGGGGCTGCCCTCGGAGACCGAGTGGGTCGCGATGCGCGAGATCCTGCCGGCGGCGACGGCGGCGGTTCGACTCGTTGACGGCCCGGCAACGGCCGGTCTGCCGTCTGACGCTCCCCGCGAGGCGACCCTCGCCACCGTGCTCCCGATGGCGTGGCCGGGGCTGCACCGCACCGGCGGAGGCGTCCTGGTGGCGACCCAGGCCGGGGCGACGTGCGGCGACGCCAGCCGTGACATCGCCGCAGCCTGGCTGCTCGCGGCCGCCACCCCGGAAGGGACGCCCCTCACGCAGGTGCCGACCCCGACGGCGGACACGCCTCGGCTTCAGGACCTGCTCGACCCGGCGGCGCCGTTCGAGGTGACGCTGCACGAAGGCTTCGGCTTCTGGGTCGGTGACACCGAGTTGGACGAGGACGGTGCGGCCTCGTTGGAGCAGGCCAACGCCTCGATCGTGCCGTCGAAGCGGATTGCCGGTGCCCCCACCGTGTTCTGGGTGCGGTTCGGCGAGCGGACCTTCGTTCGGTGGGTGCTGCCGCAGGACGAATCGACGGCGACCGACGGCCTGGCCCGGCTCACCGCAGCAGACGCCAACCGGCTGGGTGGCGATGCCCGCCTGCTTGGCGCCTTCCGCGCGTGCGGGCTGCTCGTCCCCGTGTGGGAGGTCGAGCCCGAGGCCGAAGCCGACTCGTTCGTCGACGCAGTGACCGCCATGGCCGGCCCGCTGGCCGACGCGATCGCCGACACCACGCCGTTGACGGCCGAGGAGCGTCGCGCTCGCAGTGGGCTGCTCAGCCGTCAGGTCACCTTGCGCTGAGGCGAGGCCCGCCCTTCACGTATGCCGCGCGCCTCAGCTCGAGGCAGCCGCACCTCAGCCGAGGATCGGCACATCCACCCCGAACAGGCCGAGCACGCTCAAGGCGGCCAGCGCCAGGCAGACCCCGCCACCGATGCGGCGGATCGTCGCCAACTTCACCCGGCGCAGCAACTGGTGTCCCAACGCCGCCGCGAGCCCCGACACGGTCGCCAGCGCGAGGAACGCCCCGACGCCGACCGACAACGGCTCGCCGTAACGGACGACGAGGTTGGCCGTCAGCAACTGCGACAGGTCGCCCCATTCGGCGAGGAACAGCACGAGAAAACTCGTCGCGACGGCCTTGACCCCCGTGGCCCCGGCCTTGCTCGCGGCGACCTCGGTGAACTCGGCCTCCGCCTCGGCCTCCTCGTCGTCGGCCTTCGCCGCCCCGCGCAGCAGGATGACCCCGCCGATAAGGAACAGCAGGCCCGACGCGATCTCCACGGGCGTCCGCGGCAGGTTGGCCAGCAGTTGCCCGGCGAGCACGGCGACCACCGTTTGCACCAGGAACGCGCTGGCCACGCCGATCCACACGAGGAGCGGTCGGAAGCGGGTCGCCAGCACGAGCGTCGCGACGAACGTCTTGTCCGGGAACTCCACCGGGAAGATGAGCGCGAACGCGGCAGCGGCAATGGCGATACTGAATGTCATAACGAGCATCGAGCGTAATACCCTGCCGAACGTGCCCACTCGCCAGCCCAACCGACGTCCCGAGGCGTGGACCCGATGACCCGCTACGGCTTCCTCGGGCCTGAGGGGACCTTCTGCGAGATGGCCCTGCGGCAGTGGGCGGCCTCGCACGAGGGTGACCACCATCCGTTCGGCTCGGTCGGTGCCGCCCTGCGCGCCTTGCGCGAGGGCCGCATCGACGCAGCCATGGTGCCGATCGAGAACTCGGTCGAGGGCGGCGTCAGCGCGACGCTCGACGCCCTGTCGGTGGGTGAACAACTGCACATCATCGGCGAGGTGCTCGTCCCCATCACGTTCGTGCTCGCCGCCCGACCGGGTATGCCGTTGAGCCGGGTTCGCGCCGTCGGCACCCACTCGCACGCCTGGGCTCAGGTGCGCGGCTGGATGGACGCGAACCTGCCGGACGCGGCATACCTGCCCACCTTGTCGACCGCGGCCTCGGCGCAGACGCTGGCCACCGAGACCGACCCGCCCTTCGAGGCGGCGGTGTGCGCCCCCGGAGCGGCGACCCGCTTCGGCCTGGACGTCCTCGCCGAGGACATCGGCGACAACGGTGGCGCGGTGACCCGCTTCGTCCTCGTCAGCCGGCCGGGGCACCTGCCGCCCGCGAGCGGGGCCGACAAGACGACCGTGGTGCTGTTCCAGAAGCTCGACCGTCCCGGTGGCCTGCTGGAGTTGCTTGAGCAGTTCGCGGTCCGCGGCGTCAACATGGTGCGCCTGGAGTCGCGACCCACTGGCGAGGCGATGGGTTCCTACTGCTTCTCGATCGACTTCGAGGGGCACCTCGCCGAGGAGCGCGTCCGCGAGTCGCTCATCGGCCTCAAGCGGGTGTGCGCCGACGTGCGATTCCTCGGTTCCTACCCGCGCGCCGACGGCCGCCAGGGGATCATCGACGCGGGGATGGGTGACGACGACTTCGTGGTCGCCCGCGCCTGGATCGACGCCCTCTCGTGACTCCAACGCTCGGGATGCCGCCCAGGACCGCAGTTGTTAGGTAACCCTTACCTGTGCCATCCTGAACAGGTAAGGCGTACCTAACTTTCCTCCTAAGGAGTGCCGTGTTCTTCTCCAACGCCCTCATCGGCCTACGCGAGGGTCTGGAAGCGGCGCTCGTCGTCGTCATCCTCATCGCCTTCCTCGTCAAGACCGACCGTCGGTGGGCGCTGCGGTACGTCTGGATCGGCGTGGGCGCCGCGGTCGCGCTCTCGGTGGTGATCGGCGCCGTCCTCACCTTCGGCACCAGCGGGCTGGACGATCGCACCGCCGAGTTGGTGGGTGGGCTGGCCTCGCTGCTGGCCGTTGTCCTGGTCACCGGCATGATCTTCTGGATGCGCTCGGTGGGGCGGCGGTTTGCGGGTGAGTTGACCGGGAAGCTCGACCGAGCCCTGGACGCCGGCCCGTTCGCGATCGCCGCAGTGGCCTTCCTCGGCGTTGGCCGCGAGGGGCTGGAGTCGGCGCTCTTCTTCTATGCCACCGTCGAGTCCGCCGGTGAGACCGGCATCGCCCCCGCGCTCGGCTGGGTGGTCGGGATCGGCGCCGCGGTCGCCTTGGGCATCGCGATCTACCTCGGGGCGGTGCGGATCGACCTCGCGCAGTTCTTCCGGTGGACGGGCGTCGGCCTGGTGATCGTCGCGGCCGGCATCCTCGCGTATGCCGTGCACGAACTGCAGGAGGCCGGCGTGCTCCCGGGCGAGAACGTCTACGCCTTCGACGTCCGCTCGACCATCGACCCGACCTCGCCGTTGGCCATGGTCGTCCGCGGCATCTTCAACCTGCGGCCCCGAATGGCCGTGCTCGAGATCGGTGCCTGGGCGGCATACCTCGTGGTCGTGCTGCCGCTGTTCCTTCGCGGGGTGGGCCGTCGTCCGACGGCGACCGCAGCCGCCGCAGCCGAGTCGGTCCCGGCCGCGAAGCGCTAACCGCTGCCGGCGACCCGCACGACGAGCGCACCCGAGCGGACCGACGCGGTCACCGATCGCACCGGGCCGAGGGTGTCGCCGTCGAGTTGCAGCTCTTCGGGCCGATCCATCCGCACCCGGATCTCGCGACCGGTGTGGTGATCGACGATGGGGTGACCCTTGCGCTGGCGGCTGACGATGCGGGCGAGCACGGCGGTCCAGCCGACGATTCCCTTGGGAGACATGGCGACCGCGTCGATAAGGCCGTCGTCGATCTTGGCCTCGGGCATGAGCACCAAGCCGCCGAAGATCTTGCCGCAGTTGCCCAACAGCACGGTCCGGGTGCGTCGGGTGAAGTCCATCCCACCGTCGACGCTCATGCGCGCCTTGAACTGCGGGCCCTTCATGTTGCGCAGGCCCGCGAGGATGTATGCCGCGTTGCCCACCTGCCGCTTGAGGTGCTCCGGCGCCCCCGCCATGACCGCCGCGTCGAAGCCGATGCCGGCCATGACGAGGAAGGTGTCCTCCTCCGGCTCGGCGCCGTTGCCGCGATCGATGATGATCTGGCCCACATCGACGCTCTTGTTGTGGCCGGTGAGGGCCACGACGAGGGCCTTCTCCACCGAATCCAGCGGCAGGTCGAGGTTGCGGGCGAGCAGGTTGCCTGTGCCGCCGGGCAGCAGCCCGAGCGGGGTCTCGGTGTCGACGAGAGCCTTGGCCACCGCGCGAACTGTCCCGTCCCCGCCGAGTGGGCAGACCAGGACGGCGCCGTCGAGGACGGCCTGGCGGGCTTGAGCGGTGCCCGGCTCCTCTGCCGTCGTCTCGGCCCAGATGGGCGGACCCCAGCCGTGGGCAGCGCAGACGCCGGCGATCCTCGCGCGGACCTCGCTGAGGTCATCGACCTTGGTCGGGTTGACGATCACGGCGGCCCGGCGGGGCGGCTCGTCGGACACGACCGGGGTGTCCCGGAAGCTGTCGCGATGGGGGCGCTGGCGCCGCAGGCGCTGGGTGAGCGCGTCGTAGTCGACCACGCCCTGGTTGACCATGGCCGCAGCAACGGCGATGCCCGCGAAGAGCACCACCGCTCCGACGATCCACCACAGCAGGTTCTCGGGCACCCACCGACCGTATACGACGCCACCAACTCGACTCGCTCGACCCCGCGGCCTGACGGGGCTTGACGGCATACTTCATGCATGGCCCCGAAACCCCAAGCGCCGCCTCCCGACGACAAGGACTGGACCTGGGTGCTCACCCAGCCCTGCCAGGAGTGTGGCTTCGACCCGGCGACCATCCGCTCCAAGCGCCTGGCCGACGCGGTCCGGGAGACCGCCTCACGCTGGCCGGCGGTGCTCGTGCAGCCAGCCGTCGCCGAGCGTCCGTCCAAGGCGGTGTGGTCGCCGCTGGAGTACGCCTGTCACGTCCGCGACGTCATGCGGTTGTTCGCCCAGCGGATCGAGTTGATGCTCGCCGAGGACAACCCGACGTTTGCCAACTGGGACCAGGACCGCACGGCTCGCGAGGACCGCTACTGGGACCAGGACCCGGCGAAGGTCGCCAAGCAGATCGGTCAGGCCGGCGACAAACTGGCCGACCTGTTCGAGCGGGTGAGCAAGGAAGACTGGCAGCGGCGCGGCACCCGCAGCAACGGCTCGGAGTTCACCGTCGCCACCATCGGCGTCTACGCGTTGCACGACCTGCGCCACCACGTCTGGGACGTGCGCGGCTGACTCGGCCGCGCTCCCACTGACCGAGGTGGCCGGCATACCCCAGGGGTATGCCGCCCGCTCACCGCCTGCATGAAACTGGGCCGAGGCGGTGGCCGGGGCCTCGGTAGGCTGGCGGGCGTGATCGACATCAAGCTCGTCCGTGACAACCCCGACGTGGTCCGCCGCTCGCAGCAGGCCCGCGGCGAGGACCCCGCGATCATCGACGCGATCCTCGCTGCCGACGAGACCCGCCGGTCGTCCCTCGCGCAGTTCGAGGCCGCCCGCGCCGAGCAGAAGTCCTTCGGCAAGCAGGTCGCCGCGGCGGCGCCCGCCGACAAGCCGGCCCTGCTGGCCCAGGTCAAGGACCTCGCCGAGCGGGTCAAGGCGCTGGATGCCGCCGCTGCCACGGCCGGCGAGGAGGCCGTTCGGCTGCTCGCGAGCGTCCCCAACGTCGTCCTCGACGGCGTGCCGACCGGAGGCGAAGAAGACTACGTCGTTCGCGAAACCGTCGGCACCCCCAGGGATTTCGCTGCCGAGGGCTTCGAGCCCCGCGACCACGTCGCGCTGGGGGAGTCGCTCGGGGCTATCGACATCGAGCGCGGCGCCAAGGTCGCCGGTGCCCGGTTCTACTTCCTCACTGGTGTCGGGGCCCGCCTGGAGCTCGCGCTGCTCAACCTCGCCGTCGCGCGGGCCGTCGACGCGGGTTTCACCCCGATGATCACCCCGACCCTGGTGCGGCCCGAGATCATGCGCGGTGCCGGCTTCCTCGACCACCACTCGGACGAGGTCTACTACCTCCCCGCCGACGACCTTTACCTCACGGGGACCTCCGAGGTGGCGCTCTCGGGCTACCACCGCGACGAGATCATCGACCTCGCCGACGGCCCCAAGAGGTATGCCGGGTGGTCGGCCTGCTACCGCCGCGAGGCCGGCAGCCACGGCAAGGACACTCGCGGGATCATCCGGGTCCACCAGTTCCACAAGGTCGAGATGTTTGTCTACTGCCGTCCCGAGGACGCCGAGGCCGAGCACGAGCGCCTGCTGGGCATGGAGCGGGCGATGCTCGACGCCTGCGAGCTGCCCTACCGGATCATCGACACCGCCGCAGGCGACCTCGGCGACCCGGCCGCCCGCAAGTTCGACTGCGAGGGCTGGGTGCCCACCCAGGGCCGCTATCGCGAGCTGACCTCGACGTCCAACTGCACGACCTTCCAGGCCCGCCGTCTCGGGGTCCGCGAGCGCGACCCGCAGGCCAGCGGCGGGGCGACCCGGATCGTCGCCACCCTCAACGGGACCCTGGCAACGACCCGGTGGATCGTCGCGATCCTCGAGAACCACCAGCAGGCCGACGGCTCGGTCGTCGTGCCCGAGGCGTTGCGGCCCTTCATGGGCGGGTTGGCCGTCCTCGAGCCGGTCCGGTGACCAAGGGAGCCAAGGGGAGCCGGGGCCGCGGCGGCAAGCCCGCGGCATACCCGGGGTTTCGTCGTCGCCTGATCGCGCTCGACGTCGACGGGACGATCATCACCCACGCCGGCCACCTGGACGATCGGGTGAGGGACGCGATCGAGGGGTGTGTGCACGACTACCAGCACGTCGTCATCGCGACCGGTCGCTCGGTCGTCGCGACGATGCCGGTCCTCGCGCGGCTGGGGATCACCCAGGGGTATGCCGTGTGCTCCAACGGTGCGGTGACGCTGCGGATCGACCCGTCCCGGCCCAAGGGGTACAAGATCCTCGAGAAGGTCACTTTCGACCCGCGGCCGGCGCTGACGTTGCTGCGGGAGGAGTTGCCCGAGGCGCTCGTGGCGGTCGAAGACCTGGGGCGCGGCTTCCTCGTCAGTTCCCCTTTCCCCGATGGCGAGCTCATGGGCGACCAGCGGGTCGTGCCGTGGGACAAACTCGTGGGGCGGCGCGCCACGCGTGTCACGCTGCGGATGCCCGACGCCGAGCCCGAGGCGTTCATGGCGCACATCGAGCGGATCGGCCTTCACGAGGTCTCGTATGCCGTCGGCTGGACCGCCTGGCTGGACATCAACCCCGAGGGGGTCTCCAAGGGGTCGGCGCTGGAGTTGTTGCGGCGCCGGCTGGGCGTCGAGCCGTGCGACACCGTCGCCGTTGGCGACCAGCGCAACGACATCGAGATGCTCCAGTGGGCTGCTCGTGGGGTGGCGATGGGCAACGCGCCTGATGAGGTCAAGGCGATCGCTGACGAGGTGACCGGCTCGGTCGACGAGGCCGGCCTGGCTGCGGTGCTCGAGTCGCTGCGCTGATGGACCTGCATCTGACCTCCCCTGCCAACCCGCGCCTCAAGGCGCTGGTGGGGCTGCGGCGGCGGCGCGCGCGCGACGAGGCGGGGCTGACGGTCGTCGAGGGCCACGAGGAGTTGTCGTTGGCGTTGGCGGCCGGGGTCGCGCCGCAGACGCTCTATGTCTGCTCAGAGTTGTTCAGCCCCAGCGGAATTGCCGGGTCACAGCTGATCGGGTCGCAGCCTGAGTTCGTCTCGGCGGCCCGGGCGGCGGGGTCGGAGATCGTCACCTTGTCGCGGGTGGCCTTCGAGAAGGTCGCCTATCGCGAAGGGCCCGATGGTCTCCTCGGGGTGCTTCCGGCGGTCGATCGGCCGCTCTCGGGTTTGACCCTTCCCGTTGACCCGCTGGTGCTGCTCGTCGAGGGTGTCGAGAAGCCTGGGAACCTCGGGGCGATGCTCCGCACCGCCGATGCGGCCGGGGTCGACGCCGTTGTGGCGGCGGATCCGGTGACCGACTGGGGCAACCCCAACGTCGTGCGGGCCAGCAAGGGCACCGTGTATGCCGTGCCCGTCGCCTCCGCGTCGACGGCCGAGACGTTGGCGTGGTGCAGGGCGCGCGGCATACGCCTCGTGGTGACAACCCCTGAGACGGATGTCCTCTATTCGGACATCTCTTTGAGCGGGGCGGTCGCGATCGCGGTCGGTGCGGAGAAGCACGGCGCATCCGAAGAATTGCTCGCGGCGGCGGACGTTCGCGTGCGAATTCCCATGTCTGGCAGGGCCAATTCGTTGAACGTTGCAGCGTCAGCGGCGATCGTTCTGTTCGAAGCAGTGCGGCAGCGAAGGTAGTAGCGCTTACATTGCGGTGGCCCCCGGCGCCGGGGCCGACAGTGGTCAAAAGCACCCTCAAACCTGTGTCACGATGGGCGGCATGCGCGTTGACCACGTCTCCTACGCGGCGGAGCACGACGGCCTTCATGCCACCGCTGAGCGGTTGGCCAAGCTGATCGGAGTGAAGCCGGTCGACGGGGGCGTCCACCCTCGGTTCGGCACTCGCAACGTCATCCTGCCCCTCGCCAACGAACGCTACGTCGAGGTCGTCGAGGTGCTTGACCACCCCGCTTCCGACAAGGCCCCCTTCGGTCAGGCGGTCCGCGCCCGGTCCGCCAACGGTGGCGGCTGGCTCGGCTGGGTGGTCCGGGTCGATGGCATCGAGGAGATCGGCAGCCGGTTGGGTCGCGAGCCCGCCGACGGATACCGGCATACCCCTGACGGTCGTGAGTTGCGCTGGCGCCAGCTGGGCGTGAGCGGGCTCATCTGCGACCCACAGCTCCCCTTCTACGTCGAGTGGGCCGAAGGCACCCGCCACCCGTCGACCGATGGCGCCACGCAGGTCGGGTTGGCCGGGCTGACCATCGCCGGCGACCCGCAGCGGGTCCGGGCCTGGCTGGGGCTTCCCGAGGACTACAAGCCGTCGACGTTGGAGTTCACTTTCGTTGCGCCGCACGGCAACCCGGGTCTTCTCGCGGTCACGTTCGGCACGCCCGACGGCCCCGTCACCGTCTGAGCCCCGCCTCTTTGGTGGGTTTGCCGGCGCGGTCTGGTCCCGTGCATGGCGAGTTGGTGAGGCGGGCTCCTGACGATCGTTCGTCGAGGAGCACGCGCCGGCCGCGCGTCAGCCGAGGTGGTCGACCAACTCCGGCGCGATGCCTACGTAGGTCGCGGGGGTCAGCGCCTGCAGGCGGGCCTCGACGTCGGCCGGCAGGCCTAGTCCCGCAACGAATTCGCGCAACTCGCTCGCCCCGATCCGGCGCCCCCGGGTGAGCTCCTTGAGCCGCTCGTAGGGGTTATCCATCCCCGGCACGCCCCGCGCGGTCAGCGCCCGCATCGCCGATTGAATCGGCTCGGCAAGCACCTCCCAGTTGGCGTCGAGATCCGCCGCCATCCGCTCCGGCACGGCGTCGAGCCCGGCCAGCCCGCGGGCGACGTTGTCGATCGCGAGCGTCGAGTGCCCGAAGGCCGTTCCGATGTTGCGCTGCATCGACGAGTCGGTGAGGTCGCGCTGCATCCGGCTCTCGACGAGGGTGGCGGCCAGGACATCGAGCAGGGCTGTGGAGACCTCGAGGTTGGCCTCGGCGTTCTCGAAACGGATGGGGTTGACCTTGTGCGGCATGGTCGACGATCCGACCGTCCCCTGCCCGCGGACCTGGGCGAAGTAGCCCATCGAGATGTAGGTCCACATGTCTTGCGCCAAGCCGTGCAAGATCCGGTTGAACCGCGCGACGTCGGCATAGAGCTCGGCCTGCCAGTCGTGGCTCTCAATCTGGGTGGTCAGCGGGTTCCATTGCAGCCCAAGGCTTTCCACGAAGGCGCGTGACGTCGCCTGCCAGTCGTGGTCGGGGACTGCGGCCAGGTGCGCGCCGTAGGTCCCCGTCGCGCCGTTGAGCTTGCCGAGGTATGCCGTGCGCCCGATCCGCTCGAGTTGGCGGCGCAGGCGGAAGACCATGACTGCGAGTTCCTTGCCGAGCGTCGTCGGCGTGGCCGGCTGGCCGTGAGTGTGCGCGAGCAGTGGCGTGGCGGCGTGCTCGCGAGCCATGGTCGCGAGTTGGTCGACGAGCGCCGTGGCTCGGGGCAGCCAGACCTGCTCGACGGCCCCTTTGACCATGAGTGCGTAAGCGAGGTTGTTGACGTCCTCGCTCGTGCAGGCGAAGTGGATCAACTCGCCGAGCCCTGCGTCGGCCGGGTCAGGGGCGATGGCGGCGAGCCGTTCCTTGAGGAAGTATTCGACGGCCTTGACGTCGTGGACCGTCACTCGCTCGATGTCGGCCAAGGCGGCGATTTCGGCCGCTCCGAAGTTTGTGACGATGGCGCGCAAGGCCTCGTGCTCAGTGCCGGTGAGGGCGCGGGTGCCGGGGACGACGGCATACGAGGTGAGGTGGATGAGCCACTCGATCTCGACGCGCACGCGCTCGCGGTTGAGCGCCGCCTCGGAGAGGTGATCGACCAGCGGAGCCACCGCCGCGCGGTAGCGCCCGTCGAGGGCGCCAAGAGCGATCGGGGGTTCGACGTCACCGAGGGAAGGCATGTGGTCATCTTCCCAGATCCGGTATGCCGCCCTCCCGCCCCGTCCGCCTTGCCGGGTCTCCTGCCGGGTCTCCTGCCGGGTCGAGGTATTCGGCTGTTACCTGATGATGGCGAGATACCTCGAATGGGCGGGGGTGAGGGTGTTGGTTAGTGGACGAGGACGGGTTTGGCGGTGTGGACGGTGATGGTGGTGGTGGGCCCGGTGACCGTCACTGTGTCGGGGATTTGGGTCCAGGGTCCGCCGTTGATGCGGAAGTCGCCGGTGAAGGTGGTGTCGACCCGGGCTTGGTAGGCGCCTGGTGTGGGGTAGGCGTGGGTGACGTCGCCGGTGGGCCATACGCCGCCGTCGCTGTGGGTGGGGCCGAAGGTGGTGCCGTCGCCGAAGACGTAGGTGTAGTGGTCGACTCGGGGTCGGATTTGGACGGTGAGGCCAAGCATGGTGGCGGGGTCGAGGGTGTCGATCTCGCCGGGTTCGTAGCCGGATGTGGACCACGTAATGCGGGCATAGGTGGGCAGGCCGACGAGGGTCGTGTTGCCTTCGGGCTGGGTGGAGACGGTGGCGGTGGCCCAGGGGGTGAGGTGGAAGGCGTTGATGATCTGGGCGAGGCTGACGGTGGGGGTGGCGCCGGGGACTTGGTCGGCGAAGCAGGTGGAGCCGAGGTATCGCCAGGGTTCGGTGCTGCCTTGGGGGCGTGCGTAGATTTCGTAGAGGAAGCCGATGCCGATGATGCCGGTGCTGGTCTGGCAGGCTGGCGGCGGCTCGTTGGCAGGCGGCGGGGTCGGGGTTGGCGGCGATGTTGGATTCGCAGGCAATCCGGACCTGGAACACCATCGGCGTCGCGAACGGATTCCCGTTTAAGTCTCTGCCTTGACCCAAGTAGCTGACGTCCGACTTCGAAGCGTGAAGACGTACGCCTTGCGCCATCCGCGTGCCTGGCGCCAGCGCCGCCGGGACTCGTGGTCTCAGCGAGCGCAGTCCCTGGGACGCATACGTTCCCGCCCATCCCAATGGCTAGGGCCACAAGAAGCGCTTTGAGTTTCATCCCATCACCTGAATGGTGTCGACTGCCCAGCCGGCGGGTGCGAATTGAAGCTGAACAACGAACACGCCTCTTCGCCCAGTGATCGCCGTCACAGTTGATCCCTTGCTGTCGATGACCTTCGCAGGGAGCTGATCCACGACGACGTCTACAAGAGTCATTCCGGCCGGTGGCGGATCGCTATCGATGGCCACCTCCAAGATCGAGACGGCAGCCCGATCGTAACGTTGAGACTGTGCAACGAAGTCGGCTGCGGTGCTCTCGAACGCTGCGCACGTCTTGCAGTTGGCCGTCGAAAGTGGGGTAAGCAGGCCCGCTTGGGGGGTGGTGTAGGCCCTGTTGACTAGCCCGAAGAAGTGTTTGGCGAAGGCGATCGCTCCGGCGGGGGTGTTCGCCCGCGCCTCCGCGGGAACGTCTGCCGGATACGCCGCGGTTGGCGCGGTCGTTGCGCTTGGGGTGGACGTAGCGGTCGCCGTCGGTGTTGTCGTGGCGGTGCTTGATCCACTGGTAGCCGTCGTGGTCACCCCCGGCCCGGCGGTTGAGGTGGTGCAGCCAGCCACCATCGCGCTAGCGGCAATCAGGGCCGCGAGTGTCGCGGCATACCGGCGTCTTGTGTGGCGAACACCCACGCGGGTGCCTGCAATCGTGTCCCCGACCATGCCCGGCGCCTCCTGAGTCAACCTCACCGTGTCCGGAAAGTCTGGCATGTCCGTCGAAATGGTGCGCGGCGCTATCCACAGGCTTGCCTGCGGGCCATCTGAGGCGCCTGTCATACCTCCCCAGCTGAGTGCGCGACGGAGTGCGATTGAGGGGGTGATCACCCCAGTAATCGCACTCCGTGGGGCACTCGGAAGGACGGACAGGGCAGGAAGCACCAGGGCGGGACCCTCAGCGGGCCAGGGCCCTCCCGGAAGCATCGCTGAGCTGGTCGATCAGGCCGTGGCAGGCGGCTTCGACTTCGGCCAAGCAGCGCTCGAAGTCTGCGGTCCCGCCGTACCAGGGATCGTCCACTTCGAGCGTGCCAGCGGTGACCGCAGCCGGGTCGAACTCGCGCAGCAGGCGCACCTTGGCGGCGTCTTCAGGTCGGCGGGCCAGGCGCCGCAACTCGCGGACGTGCCCGCGGTCGGCAGCGAGGACCAGGTCCAGATCGGCAAAGTTTGAAGCGTCGAATTGGCTTGCCACGTGGGCAGATCCGTCGTACCCATGGCGCCCCAGCACGGCCACCGTGCGCGGGTCGGCGCCGTCACCGACATGCCAACCGCCGGTCCCCGACGACGTGACCACGATCCCAGCGGCACCCTCGACGCCCCCGAACTCTGAGGCTCCCTCGAAACCTGAGGCCCCCCGAAACCCGAGGCGCCCCCGAAACCCGAGACGCCACTGCGCTCAATCAGAGCCCGCAGGATGATCTCGGCCATCGGCGAGCGGCAGATGTTGCCCGTGCAGACCATCTCGATCCGAGTGGGGCGGGGCACGGCAGTGGCGGCCACGTCGGTCGCAGGCGCGTCAGGAGCAGACATTCACACAGCCAACCACTCAAGGGCAGCCACCTGGAAGTCGGCCGGCGCCAAACTCCCCGCCCCCTCGGGCAACACCCCCAACAACGGCACGCCGGCCACCCGAGGCAGATCGGCGAGGTTCTCGCGCATGGCCAGGTCGGGCTCATCGGGCGCCTGCGGCCAACTTCCCACGACGACGCCGACAATCGGCAACGACCGCGCGCGCAGGGCCTCCACCGTCAGCGCCGTGTGGTTGAGCGTTCCCAGCCCCGGGGCAGCAACGACCACGACGCCGACGCCAATCCCCTGATACCGCAATGCAACTGCGAGATCAGCCAGAGTCCCACCGCGCGAGTCCAACTCCACGAGCAGCCCGCCCGCACCTTCCACCAACACGACGTCATGAGCCCCAGCCAACTCGCCAACAGCCCACGCATAGTCAGCCACAGAAGGGATCGACCGTCCCTCGGTCCGAGCCGCGCTCGCCGGCGCCAAGGGATCGCGAAGCCGCACCCCCTCCCACGCCGTCAACCCGACAGCGCCGGCGAGACGGCATACCTCCTGCAGGTCGCCGGGCTCATCCGCCGAGACGCCGGTCTGGGTCGGTTTGGCCACGGCCACGCGCAGCCCGCGTTCGCGCAACGCGACGGCCAGCGCAGCGGTGGCGATGGTCTTGCCGACCCCCGTGTTCGTCCCGGTGACGACCAGCACACGCGGCAGCGAACGAGCCTCAGCCACCGACGATCTCCCGCAGCACATCCAGCGCCGGACCGAGGTCGGCGTGGTCGGCGTGCGCCGTCAGCCGGATCCGCGAGGACCCGTCCGGGGTCGACGGGGGCCGGAAACACCCGATCCGTATGCCGCCCTCCCGCGCCCGATCGACCGCCGCCAGCGCCTCGTCGGGGCCGGCCATCGCCCGAGAGAGCACCGCTCCCGCGGGCTGCTCGACCCCGCACGCCTCGGCCAGAGCGGCGGCGTTGTCGCGGCACACCTTGGCCAACTCGGGCTGCTCGGCGAGCACGTCGAGGGCTCCCATGGCCGCACCGACGGCGGCCGGCGCCAGGCCCGTGTCATAGATGAACGACCGGGCGGTGTTGACCAGATGCTCGCGCACTGCCGGGTGAGCCAGGACCGCACCGCCTTGCGAGCCAAGGGATTTCGAGAGGGTGAGGGTGAGCACGATGTCCGGGTGATCGGTGACGCCGAGCTCCGCGGCCATGCCCTGACCGCGATCCCCGACAACCCCGAGCGCGTGTGCTTCGTCGATGACGAGGATGGCGCCGTGGGCGCGGCATACCTCGACGAGGTCGGCCAGGGGAGCGGCGTCGCCGAGGACGGAGTAGACCGACTCGACGACGACCACCGCCCGCCGCTGGGGCCGACCGCCGAGCAACTCGCGCACGTGGGCGACGTCGTTGTGTCGCGCGATGGCGACGGCAGCGCGCGAGAGTCGGGAGCCGTCGACGAGCGAGGCGTGCACGTGGGCGTCGGACACGACGAGGGTGTCGGCGTCGGCGAGCGCCGTCATGACGGCGAGGTTCGCGGCATACCCCGTGGAGAAGACCAGCCCCGCAGGCGAGCCGGTGAGGGTGGCGAGGGCCGCCTCCAACTCACCATGCAGGGGGAGCGTGCCCGTCACCAGCCGTGATGCCCCCGCGCCGCCGCCGTATGCCGTGGCCGCCTCGACCGCGCCCGCGATGACGCGCGGGTGGACGCGCAGGCCGAGGTAGTCGTTGCCTGCGAGGTCGAGCAGGCCCGGCGCGCTGACCGCGGTCGAGCGGACCAAGCCGCGCTCGGCCCGGGTCGCTGCGGCGCCAGCCAACCAGTCAAGGAAGTCGGTCACGGGGGCGATCCTCTCACTGCGGGCGCTCGTCGTGCGGCCCACTCGGTGGCCCTCCCGCGGGCCCACCCGTGCACGGCCAACAATGCAAGGAAAGTACTTGACAAAATGGAAAGTAGTTGCCTAAGGTTTGAGCACCAGGCAACCTCGTTCGGACCCACATCTCGGAGGCTCCCATGAACACCATTCCGTCAGACTCTGTCGACATCCCCCTTCCAGGCGACGTCACGGCCGCGCAGGCTCGCGCCGCCCTCAGTCAGGCGTCGAGTGCCCAACTCGTGACCCCTCGTGACCTGCGTCTCCTCACCGGCTTCGTCGCAGGTGTCGGCGTGATCGTGGGGGCGATCCTCTATCTCAGCTGGGCCACGTTGTCAGTGGGGAACCAGGGCGGCTTCGCCATCAGCATGTCCCTGTATGCCGCCGCCCTCGCCCTCCTGCTCGTCATCAAGTCCCGGGCAAGGGCCATCCCTCGAGGGTTCCGGCGGACCTACAACATCGGCTTCGCTGTGACGATGACCGCCTACTGCACCGGGATTCTGTGGATCTTCGGGCATCAGTCGCCGTGGCCGAGCGCGTCCGTCGTCATCCCGATGAGCATCGTGACGGCAGTGCCGTGCCTCATCGCCGCGGCGCTGGTTCACCGGACGGCACGGGCATGACCGACCAGGAGCAGCACGCGCGGTTCCGGCTCGACGAGGTGATCCACGCGCCGGTTCGGTTCTCGATCGTCGCGGCGCTCGCCCACGTCGAGGAGGCCGATTTCGCGGCAGTGCGCGATGCGGTCCAGGTGAGCGACTCGGTCCTGTCCAAGCAGGTGACCCTGCTCGAGCGCGCCGGCTACGTCGAGGTGAAGAAGGGGTACGTCGGCAAACGGCCCCGCACCTGGCTCAAACTGACGCCTGTGGGAGAGGCCGCGTTCAACGGGCACCTCCAGGCCCTGCGCGCGATCGCCGGCCAGTGACCTCAGCGCCGACGACCGTCAGCCGTGGACAGCGGCGACGGCGTCGGTGAGCACGCGGCATACCGTCGCGAGGTCGTCGGGGGAGGTGACGTAGGGGGGCATCGTGTAGACGAGATCGCGGAACGGCCGCACCCACACCCCCCGCTCGATCGCGTATGCCGCGACCTCCCGCACGCGCACCGGCTCGCGCACTTGGATGACGCCGACACCCCCACGCACGCGGACGTCGGCGACGGACGCCAGGTCGCGAGCCGGCGCCAGTCCCGCCGACAGCCCCGCCTCAAGCCCCGCCACCTGACGATGAACATCGTTGCGTTGCAACAACTCCAGGCTCGCCAGGGCCACCGCGCAGGCCAGCGGATTGGCCATGAACGTCGGCCCGTGCATGAGCCCACCGGCCTCGCCCGCACTGACCCCCAACGCAACCTCGTGGGTGCACAACACGGCGGCGAGCGTGAGGTAACCCCCGGTCAGGGCCTTCCCCACGCACATGATGTCGGGAACCACGCCGCACTGGTCGGCCGCCCACATCGTCCCCGTCCGGCCGAACCCGGTCGCGATCTCGTCGAAGATCACCAGCGCCCCGTGCTCGCGGGCCAGGTCGGCCAGCACCTGCACGACCCGGGGGTCGTGGAAGCTCATCCCACCGGCGCCCTGCAGGATCGGCTCGAGGATGACCGCGGCGATGGAGTCGGCGTGCGCGGCATACAGGGCTCGCGTGGCGCTCTCCCACTCGGCGAGGGCCGCCTCGCGCTCGCTCTCGCTGCCGCCCGCGCCGTCTTCGTTCCCCGTGCCCCACGCGGGCGGCGGTTTGGGGGCGAAGACGTGCGCCGGGAGTATGCCGCTGAACAGGCTGTGCATCCCGCCCACCGGGTCGGTGACCGACATGGGCTGGAAGGTGTCGCCGTGATAGCCGCCGCGGATCGTGAAGAAGCGGGTGCGTGGCCGTCCGGCCGCAACATGGAACTGCAGAGCCATCTTCATGGCGACCTCGACCGAGACAGAGCCCGAGTCGGCGAAAAACACATGCTGGAGCGGGGATTCACCATCGGCTGTGGTCCTCGGAGCCAGGTCGATGAGCCGCCGAGCCAGCTTGATCCCCGGTTCATGGGTGAGCCCGCCGAACATCACGTGCGACATGCGCCCCAGCTGAGCCCGCGCGGCGGTGTCGAGCTCGGGCACGGCATACCCATGGATCGCGCACCACCACGAGGACATGGCGTCGATGCACTCGCGGACCTCGCCGCTAGGGAGTCGCAGCCGCAGCCGCACGCCCGCCGCCGACTCGACGAAGTAGGGCTGGGACGGGGCGAGCGCGGAGGAGTAGGGGTGCCAGACGTGGTCGCGGTCGTAGGCGAGCAGCCCCTCGAAACCCGCGTCGCTCACGCCGGCGCCCACGTGCTGCGGGTCGTCTCCCCGTGCTCGACGCAGCGCGCCGTCCAGTCCGACGGGGTCACCTGGACGACCATCCGGCGCCGGCACGTGGGGCAGTAGCGCGGCGGCTCAAGGGCGAGCGCCGCGCGGCATACCGTGTGGTCACCGTGCTCCAGAGGTATGCCGCATCGCGGGCAGAACACCGCGACCGGGCTGTCCGACTCGGCGAGGCCGTCAGATGCGGCCAGGCTGTCGGAAGCGAGCGGAGCGCCGTCGTGCGCACCCATCAGAACGTGTCCGTGAGGGCCTTGATCGGCATCTTGAGGTCATCGAGCAGCGCGAGGTCTTCCTTGGGGTCGCGGCCCAGCGTCGTGAGGTAGTTGCCGACGATGACCGCGTTGATGCCGCCGAGCAGGCCGCTGCGGGTGCCGAGGTCGCCGAGGGTCAACTCGCGCCCACCGGCATACCGAAGGATCGTGCGGGGCAGCGCGAGGCGGAAGGCGGCGATGCAGCGCAAGGCGTCGTTGGCCGGCATGACGGGGAGGTCACCGAACGGCGTCCCGGGGCGCGGGTTGAGGAAGTTGAGCGGCACCTCGTGCGGCTCCAACTCGCCCAACTGGTCGGCGAGTTCGGCGCGCTGCTCGATGCTCTCGCCCATGCCGACGAGCCCGCCGCAGCACAGCTCCATGCCGCTGTCTTTGATGAGTTGGCAGGTGTCCCAACGCTCTTCCCACGAGTGGGTGGTGACCACCTGGGGGAAGAACGAGCGGCCGGCCTCGAGGTTGTGGTTGTAACGGTGGATGCCCATGTCGGCCATCTCGGCCGCCTGCTCGGCGGTGAGGATGCCGATCGACGCGGCGACGTTGATGTCGACGCTGTCGCGGATCGCGGCGACGGCCTCGCGCAGCTGCTCCATGAGCTTGGCGTCGGGCCCGCGCACGGCGGCGACGATGCAGAACTCGCTGGCGCCCGTGTCGCGGGTCAGCTTGGCCGCGCGGACCAACTCGGGCACGTTGAGCCACACCGAACGCACCGGCGAGGTGAACTGCCCCGACTGCGAGCAGAAGTGGCAGTCCTCGGGGCAACCGCCCGTTTTGAGGCTGATGATGCCCTCGACTTCGACGTCGGGCCCCATGAACCGCATCCGCACCTCGTGCGCGATGGCGAGCAACTCGTCGAGCTGGTCGTCACTGGTCTGCAGGACCTGCACGATCTGGTCATAGGTCAGCCGCTCGCCGCGCTCGAGGACCTGCTCGCGCGCCACGTGGAGGATGTCGGTGTCCACTGCCTCTGCCGTCATGACCGCGATTCTTCCGTATGCCGCGCCCGCTCGCTCCCAGCCGTTGGTCCCGAACCGTTGTCGGGGGTCAGTTGAGTCGACTTCGGGCCCGGCCAGTCAGGTGTCGGCGAGCTCGGCCAGGTCGACGACCCGGTCAAAGCCGTCGAGGCCATCCGGGCGGTGGCTGACCATGACGACGGTGCGCCCAGCGAAGGCTCGGTGCGCGTCGGCCAACACGGCCAGCGCTGTGGCGTGGTCCAGGTGCGCGACCGGTTCGTCGAGCAGGACGACCGGACGGTTGCTGACGTGGGCCCGCGCAAGAGCCAGCCTGGCGCGTTCGCCTCCGGACACGCCGCGCCCGCCGGTGCCGAGCATGGTGTCCAGGCCCTCGGTGAGGCTGTCGAACCATCCGGCGAGCCCGGCGGCCCGGATGGCGGCCTCGATCGCGCCGTCGTCTGCGTCGGGCCGGGCGAGGCGGAGGTTCTCGCGCAGGGACGACGCGAAGATGTGTGGTTCGTCGTCGACGACGGCCACGTGGGCGCGGATCTCGGCCAGCGGCACCGTGGTGACGTCGACCCCGCCGAGGCGATAGCTGCCCGCCGCCGGGTCCAGATGGCGCGCCAGCACGGCGAGCAGGGTCGACTTGCCGCTCCCGTTGGCGCCGGTGAGGACAAGATGCTCCCCGGCACCGATGCTCAAAGTCACCGGCCCGACGTCGTATGCCGCCCCCTGGCCCTCTGGCCACCACCGGGCGGCCACTCCCGTCACGTCGATGCTCAGCCCCGAACCGCTGCTCTCCCCTCCGCTGATTCGAGGTAATCCGGCATCGCCTGGCAATGGCGAAATACCTCGAATGGGCAGGGGGTCCGGCAGGGGGGCGGGGTCGTGCACCGCCGGGGGCTGGTCGAGCAGATCACGCAGTCGGGCCTCGCTTCCTCGCGCCCTGGCCCACGCACCCATCGCGTCCGGCAGCCCCACGAACGCATCACCCACCGCTAGCGGGGCCAGCACCACGACGGCCGCCACCGCATCGTTGAGCCCGACACCCATCGCCCAATGGGCCACGAGGGCCGCGAGGATCGTCCCGACACCCGTCACGACATGCCCCAACGCCACCCCGGTCGCCCGGGCTCGAGCCAGCCGTCGCGTCGCAACCGACAAAGACAGGTGTGCTTCGCGGACCCAGCCGAGCGACTGCGGGCCGGCGCCGATGCCCCGGAGCTGCGCGGCATACCCGGTGACGAGAGTCGCGGTGCGCGCCACCTCGGCGCGAGCGCGCAGCCAATCCTGTTGTGCCGCAAGCTCCATACGACGCCCAAGCGCGCTGACACCGACCTGCGCGAGCAGGACGGCGACAAGCACCAGCGATCCGGCCGGCACGAAGAGTCCCAGAGCCAAGACGGTGAGCACAGCCGCGACGGCCAGCCCGAGCACCGGCACAACGACCCGTACCTTGGCGAACACCAAGTCCTCAAGATCCTCGACCGCTGTCGTGAGGACGTCGGAGCGGGAGCGTCGCCCCAGCCGGGCCGGGGTGAGCGGCACGAGTGCTTGGTATGCCGCCACCCGCCGCCGCGCAAGGAGGTCCAGGGCGCTGTCGTGCGAGCGCACCCGCTCGGCATAACGCAACACCGGGCGGGCGATGCCGAAGGTCCGGACCGCGACGATGACGGCCAAGAGGGTGAGGATGACGGGTTGGTGGCTCGCGGCGACGATGAGCCAGCCAGAGGTCGCCGTGAGGGCGATGCCCGACGCCGAGGCGAGCCCACCGATGACCGCCGCGCGCTTGATGCCTGGGGCCTGCGCCTCGAACGCGGCCTCGACGACCGCCGAGGTCGTTTGCTGGGTTTCGGGAGCGTCAGCCACGGTCGCCTCCCAACCGAACCTCGGCATCAGCGAGCTCGACCAGCTCGGGACGATGGGTGACGACGACGACCGATCGGGTCCGCGCCAGACGCTGAATCGCGTTGTGGGCCAGCCCTGCTGAGCGATCGTCCAGGTGCGCGGTCGGCTCGTCGAGCAGGACCAATGCGGCCTCCGACAAGATCGCCCGAGCCAACGCCAGCCGGGCGCGCTGACCCGCCGACAGTCCGAAACCGTCGTCGCCCAGCGGTGCGTCGAGCCCACCCGCCAGCGCTCGCAAGTCGTCGCCGAGCCCGACCTCGTCGAGCGCCGACCAGAGGGCGTCGTCGTTGGGCGGCGTGTCCAGCCCGAGGGTGAGGTTGGTCCGCAGCGAGCCGGTGACGAGCAGCGGCCGCTGTCCGACGAGGTGCGCTTCGGGGGCGGACACGACTCCGGCGGTCGGCTCCCGCAGGCCCGCGAGCAGTTCAAGCAGCGTCGATTTGCCGACCCCGGACGGCCCGGTGACGGTCACCAAGCCAGCACCCGGCAGGAGCAACGTCACGTCGTCCACAACGACCCGTTCGGTGCCGGGGTAGCGATAACTCACCCCATCGGTCCCGAACCGAGTGGGGATCGCGGGAGCCGACACACCTGCTGGAGCATCGGCCAACTCGTCGAGGGCAGCGCCCAGGGCGGCGACCCCGTCAGCGGCTGCGTGATACTCGGTCCCGACCCGGCGGATCGGCCAATAGGCCTCTGGGGCAAGGAGAATGCACGCCAACCCAGCCCCGAGCTCCATCGTCCCGTAGGTCAGCCGAAGCCCCACCGTCACCGCGACGATCGCTACCGAAATGGTCGCCAGCAACTCCAGCGCAGCCGACGACAAGAACGCCACGCGCAACGTCCGCACCGTGGCCGCCCGATGCGCCTCGCTCACCGTCCGGATCGACTCGGCCTGCCGCTCGGCCCGCCCATAGGTCACCAACGTCGGCAGCCCCCGGACGACGTCGAGGAAGTGCCCGGACAGTGCCGTGAGCGCCTGCCAACGACGCTCGGTGTGGTCCTGGGTAGCCCGTCCGATCAGTGCGGCGAAGACCGGCAGCAACGGCACCGTCAGGACGACGATGAGGGCGCTCACCCAGTCGAGGAACACGATCGTCACCACGACGAAGACCGGCAGGACCACCGCCCCAACCATGGCCGGGAGGAATCGGGCGACATAGGGCTCGACGCTCGTGACCCCCTGTGTCGCAAGGGTGCTCGCGGTGGCGGGCGGCGGCATACGGTCGACGGGAGCAGCGAGCCACCGGGCCAGGAGGCGCTCACGCAAGGCAGCAGACACTCGTATGCCGGCCCGCGCGGCATACGCCTCGTTGAGGGCTCCCAGCGTGGCGCGGACCGCGAAGACGGCCGCGAGCGCGAGGAGGGCGGTGAGCAGGCCGGGGGCACCCGGCATACCGAAGCGAACGACGGCGACCACGACGGCCGAGACGGCGAAGGCTTGGGCGACGGCGGCGACGCCGAGTGCCACGCCCAACGCCCCGAGGCCCGCCATGATGCGGCGGGCCTCGGGGAGGGCCTGGAAGACCCGGGGGTCGATCGGTCGCACGGGTTGATGCTAGGTGAGCCGCGAGGCGGTCACCCGCTCGTCACTTGCCGACGGAGACCGGGGCGGGGATGTTCTTCGTCGAGATCCGCTTGCGGAACACCCAGTAGGTCCAGCCCTGGTAGAGCAGGACGATTGGCGTGAAGACCGCGGCGGCCCAGGTCATGATTGTCAGCGTCTTCGGTGTGCTCGACGCGGCGGCGAGGGTGAGGTCGGCGCCGTCGGCGAGCGTCGTGGGCATCGCGTTCGGGAACAGCGCCCCGAAGTAGGCCACGACAGCGAAGGCGATGCAGACGAAGGTGCCGAGGAACGCCCAGCCCTCACGACCCTTGGTGGCCATGAAGATGCCGCCGAGCAGGGCGACTGCCGCCACGACCGTGCCGATCCAGCTGACCAGCGACCCGTGCCGCAGGTTGATGGCCAGCAACAGGACGACGGCGAGGACCGCGGTGACGAGGCCGGTCTTGATGCCCAACGCGCGGGCGTCCTGACGGATCGGGCCGTCGGTCTTGAGCGCGATGAAGAAGGCGCCGTGGGTGAGGAACAGCCCGACGAAGGTGAGCCCACCGATGAGGGGCACGACGCCCAGCAGGGTGAACAGGTTGCCGTCGAAGAAGTAGTCACCCTTGACGTCCGGGTTGGGCCGGATCGGGGTGCCGTAGACGATGTTCGTCAGGCCGACGCCCCACAGCAGCGCGGCGAGGAACGACCCGGTGGTGATGGCGAGGTCCCAGCGCTTGCGCCACGTGTCGGAGTCGACCTTGTGGCGGTAGTCCAGGCCCATGCCGCGGACGATGAGGGCGACGAGGATGAGGGCCAGGGCGAGGTAGAAGCCGCTGAAGAGGGTGGCGTACCACTGCGGGAAGGCCGCGAACATCGCGCCGCCCGCGGTGAGGACCCAGACCTCGTTGCCGTCCCAGACCGGGCCGATGGTGTTGAGCATGACCCGCTTGCGGGCCTCGGTGTCGGCGGCGCCGGCGGCGCCCTTCTGGTGGCTGCGGCCGAGGATGGGCAGCAGCATGCCGACCCCGAAGTCGAAGCCTTCGAGGGCGAGGTAGCCGATCCAGAGGACGGCGATGAGGACGAACCAGACAATCTGGAGGGTTGACAGGTCAGACATGGTCAGGGTCCTTGGCTCAGTAGGCGAAGACGAAGGGTTCGTCGTCGGCCCGATCGGCGGGGTCCTTGGGTGCCTCGACGGGCACCGCCCCCGGCTGGATGTAGCGCAGCAGGAGCCGCAACTCGACGACGGCAAGCGCGCCGTAGAGCAGGGTGTAGATGATCATCGAGATCCACACGCTGGTGGCCGAGACCGAGGTGGAGACGCCGGTCTCGGTCGTCATCAGGCCGTTGACGAGCCAGGGCTGACGGCCGACCTCGGTGAAGATCCACCCGAAGGAGTTGGCCAGCACCGGCAGCAAGGGCGTCCAGATGGCGATGTGCTTCCACATGCCGCTGGTGACGACGCCTTGGCCGCGGGTCTTCCACAGCGCCATGGCGGCGAAGAGCATCGTGAGGAACCCGGCGCCCATCATCAGGCGGAAGTTCCAGTAGGTCATCCAGATCACCGGGACGTAGGACGCCGAGGCGGTCTGCGGGTTGTTGCCGAACTCGGCCTTGTCAGCCGCCTGGAGATCGTTGATGCCTTGGATCTCGCCGGAGAACGAGCCGGTGCCGAGGAAGGACAGCAGACCGGGGACCTCGAGGATCGGTCGGGCCGCCGTGCCGTCGAGCGAGCCGATCGTGAGGATCGAGAACGGCGCGCCGGAGCGGGTCTCGTACAGTCCCTCTGCCGCAGCCATCTTCATCGGCTGGACTTCGGTCATCACCTTGCCCTGGACGTCGCCGGAGACCAGGACGCCGATGCTGGCGACGAGGGCGACGATCGCGCCGAAGCGAACGGCCTTGCGGTACATCGAGATGTCCGGGCCCTTGTCGAGCGCCTGCTTGCGCAGGTGGTAGAGGGCGATGCCCATGACGAACGCGCCGGCGGTCATGTAGGCCCCGAGCACGACGTGCGGGAACGTCACCAACTGCACCTTGTTGAACAGCACGGCGGCGAAGTCGTCGAGCTCGGCGCGGTTGGTCTGAGCGTTGTAGGTGTAGCCGACCGGGTTCTGCATGAACGAGTTGGCGGCGAGGATGAAGAACGCCGAGAACACCGTGCCGATGTGCACGAGCCAGATGGAGGCCAGGTGGATCTTCTTGGGCAACCGGTCCCAGCCGAAGATCCACAGGCCGAGGAAGGTCGACTCGAGGAAGAACGCCAGCAGCGCCTCGAAGGCCAGCGGCGCACCGAAGATGTCACCGACGAACCGGCTGTAGAGGCTCCAGTTCATGCCGAACTGGAACTCCTGCACGATCCCGGTGACCAGGCCGAGGGCGAAGTTGATCATGAAGAGCTTGCCGAAGAACTTGGTCAGGCGCAGCCAGTGGTCGTCACCGGTCCGGTGCCAGAAGGTCTGCATGATGGCGATGAGCGCCGTGACGCCGATCGTGATGGGTACGAAGAGGAAGTGGTACACCGTCGTGATGGCGAACTGCCACCGCGCAAGGTCCAATACATCCATTGGAAGGTCTCCCGCATGAGTGCCAATGAAAGGGCTTACCCGCCGACGCTACCGCTGTGCGTCGGGGTGGGGATGCCACCTCAGGCCTAGGTGTGACGCAGTAGACTCCAATACCCCTAGGGGTACTCGGGCGAAGGGTGAACTCCGGCGCCGGGGCCCTGACCCCCTGATTTTGTCCGTACCTCAGGTACCGACCTGCTACTCCGGGTAGCCGCCGGGGTTGGCGCTCTGCCACCGCCACGTGTCGGCACACATGTCATCGATGGACCGCTCCGCGCGCCAGCGCAGCTCCTCGTTCGCGCGGCTCGGGTCGGCCCAGTATGCCGGGAGGTCGCCGGCCCGCCGCCCGACGACGTCGTAGGGGATCGGCCGCCCGCTGGCCTTCTCGAACGCCGCGATGACCTGCAGCACCGAGGTGCCGATGCCCCCGCCGAGGTTCCACGTGCTGATCTTGCGGTCGTGCCCGGCGATCCACTGCAGCGCGGCGACGTGCCCGGCGGCCAGGTCCTCCACGTGGATGTAGTCGCGCTCCGCGGTGCCGTCAGCCGTCGGGTAGTCGCCACCGAACACCTGCAGCCGCTCGCGCCGCCCGACCGCGACCTGCGCGACAAACGGCATGAGGTTGTTGGGGATGCCTTGCGGGTCCTCGCCGATCGTCCCCGACGGGTGCGCGCCCACCGGGTTGAAGTAGCGCAGGATCGCCACCTTGAGCCGCTCATCGATTGCCGCCACGTCCCGCAGGACGTGCTCAATCATCACCTTGGTCCGGCCATAGGGCGACGAGGCCGAGAGCGGCTCGTAGTCCTCCTGATAGGGGACCGGCGCCACCTCGCCATAGACCGTCGCTGAGGACGAAAAGACGAGCAGGTCGCACCCGTGCCGGCGCATCGCCTGCAGCAGCGAGAACGTCGACTCGAGGTTGTTGACGTAGTAGTCCAGCGGGATCTGCACGCTCTCGCCGACCGCCTTGAGCCCCGCGAAGTGGATGACCGCGTCGAACTTCTCGGCCGCGAAGAGCCGCTCGGTCTTGTCCTTGTCGGTGAGGTCGAACCCATGCACCTCCAGGTGGGTGCCGGTCAGCGACTCCAGCCGCCCGACGACCGTCGGCTTCGCGTTGGCGAACGAGTCGACGATGACGACGTCGTGCCCCGCCGCCGCCAACTGCACCACCGTGTGCGACCCGATGTATCCCGCACCACCGCTGACCAAGACGCGCATACGCACACCGTATGCCGTGCGGCATACCTCCCGCGCGCCCCCCTTCCGCCCCCCTGCCGGGTCGAGGTATTCCACCGTCGTCTGGCGATGGCCGAATACCCGACAGGGACGAGGTCGCAGCGAGAACTGGGCTAGCTCAAGGGCCTCGGCCTACAGTTGGTGACAATGGAGAACTCTGAAGGCTCTGCGAGTGCGGTTGGATCACAGACTCTGACCCGTTTCGTCTTCCGCCTGCCGTCGTTCCTTCCCCTTCCTGACGGAATTTCGATAAACATCCCATTTCCCAGCCTTGACGGGCGCTCTGTCATGTCAGCTTTTGCGATCGTGCGCCTCCATCAAGTGGAGCTGGATGCGACCGAGATTAAGTCGGACTATATGTGCGCGCTCGAAGCCATTAATCGTATCCAGGCGGGAACTGTCGGTCGCAAGTCTGTTGAGTGGCCAAGTCAATTTAAGTCCTGGCACACAGTCGCAGATGTGATAACGACCGTGGAGAGCCCTGATAATCCACCCGCGCATTGGGACGGTCTCAGGCAGAATCTGGGCCCGCGGCAGGATGCCGTTATGCGCTCAGTCGAAGCCGTTCGCTCAATCGCCCGTGCGGTTCGCCTCTGCGGCCAGGATCGGGTTGTACTTCCTTCATATGAGAAACTTCCGATGATGTGGCAGCGGCTCAGCGCCCCCGACGAACATGTAGGTGACTTTCTCCGAATTCCCTCGGATAGCGAGTGGGAGCATGTGGGTCTTCTGCTCCTTGACCACTCAAACTTTGCTGGCGCGGAGGAAACTGACGAGGGTAGGCAGCATGTGATCCGGGAAGAGAGCGAATTCTGGGCGCGCGGGTTGGCGGCAGGAAGTGCCAGCATCCTCTCGCGGGAGCAGTTCATCGTCGCAGGCGGCCTTCTAAGGCGCTCAGGAGAATACGGGGCGGCGGTGGTCGCCGCGGCGACAGGTGTTGAGGTAATGACAGACGCATTGCTTTCGGCCCTAATGTGGGAGGAGTCCTTGATTGCTGGCGGGCCAAGCGCAAGAGTCGTTGGGGGTAGTTTCGCGGAGGGTAAATCGGGCGCCAGAGTGCTCTCTGATCTCGCTCCCCGATTGGGTGGGAACTGGACCAGCCCTTCATCCGCCTGGCAGAGATGGCATTCCGGGGGCGCTCGTTTAAGAAACCGCATCGTGCATGGTGGCTACCAGCCTACGCGTGCCGAGTCGACGGGTGCGCTTGACCTCGCCAAAGCACTCGAAACTTTTACGTTCGACAGGCTCACCGAGAAGAGGAATCGGTATCCTCGCGTCACGCTCATGCTTGTGGCTCGCTCGGGGTTAGAAAAGCGGGGCTGTTACGGTGGGAGAATTCGTGAATTTAGTGAAAAGGTCGCACCCGCGGAGCCCCCGTGGGTCGAGAGTTTCGCGGGGTTGGCACAGGAGTTGATCGATGCGAGGCTTTAAACCGTAGTACGCGATAGTGGTGCCGTAGCGGTTGATCTGGAGGGAGCGCCTCGGGTTAAGTGAAGGCCTCGCGCTCACGGAGACATTGCGGCGGTTGCGCAGTGGTGGGGTTCGACGGCGTCGAATTGCCTTCGAACCAGCAGGGCTCTACAACGTCCGGCTGCGGGCCACTCGCGGCGCCGCTCTGGGTGCCGCCACCCTGGTCCGCAGTGCAGGTCTGGGCGTGCTCCCCGAGCCGCAGTCTTGGTGACAACGGCGTGATCGACCGCCTGGCCACGGGTGCCTTCCCGGGGCGCACGCGGGTACTCCGTACGCCTGAGCGCCGAGGAAGAAGCTGAGGTACAACGAGTTGCGGCAGCCAAGCATCTGCCGGCCTCAACTCTCGTCCGATCATGGATCCTCGAACGACTCGACCGGGAACGCTCCGCCTGATCTGCGCATCGCTGCGCCAATTCGTCATGACCAGGCGGAGCGCATGACCTCGACATCAGACAGATCGGCTACCCGGTCGGTGACGGCTTGAAGGTCGGCGGTCGTTACCGGCCCGGCCAGGCGGCGGGCTTCTTGGTGTAGGTGTCGACGCAGGTACTCATCGAGCGAGATGCCCAGCTGAGCAGCCTGCGCATCGAGCCGAGCGAGATCAGCGGCAGGGACATTGGGGATCAGGACGTCTGGCATGTGTGCCTCCTGGCCAACACGTGTTGCGGCATCCGAAGACTAAGCCTCGTGGCGGACGATGGGGGAGGTGCCACTGCCTCCATGCCCTGGATAGAAGTATTACACGGTGGCATCTCTCGTGAGAGGATTCTATCCATGCAGGATCTGGATATGGATCTCCTCGCGCCGACCTTCACCACCAAGGCCGCGCTGGACCTGGGGGTGCACCCGCGGGACTTGTATGCCAGGCGGGATGGCGGTCTGCTGATCGAGCTGTCTCGCGGTGTCTTCCGCCAGGTTGATGCCCCGACGGCGACGTATCCCGATCTGCTGGCGGTCACCATGCGAGCGCCGACGTCCATCGTGTGCTGCGTGTCTGCCGCTGCCGTCCACGAGCTGACGGACGAGTTGCCCCCAGCTGTCCAGCTCGCGGTGCCGAACGGTTCTCATCCCCCTCACATCGACTACCCGCCCACGCAGGTGTTTCGTTTCGCGTCGGCGACGTTCGCGTTGGGCCTGTCGGAGGTCGAGGCCGCGCCTGGTGAATGGGTGCGCATCTATGACGCCGCCCGCACGGTTGTTGACCTGATGCGACTTCGACACCGGTTCGGGGAGACGTTGGCCCACACAGCGTTGAATCGGTCGTTGACATCGGGAGCGGCTCGTCCGGCGGATGTTCTGCATTACGCCCAGGTGTTGGGTGTGGCTGGGCCGGTCCGCCTGGCGCTCGACATCGCGAGCGCACGCTGATCGACGACACGAAGCAGCGCAGTGGCTCGTGCTCTCCCGTGTGAGGGCAGGGGACAGTGCTTAGCCCTTGGGGCGGAGGTCGACGATGCGCTTGGCCTTGCCGACGGACCGCTCGATGCCACCCGGGTCGCGGATCTCGACCTTGGCCGACGTCCCGATCCGAGCCTTGATCTCGTGCGAAATGTCGGCGGCAATCGAGTTGGCCCGCTCCTCGCCCTCATGCACCAGCGTCTCGACCACGACGGTCAGCTCGACCATGTTCCCCGGCTGGGTCAGCACGCACTGGAAGTAGGGCGCCAACCCCGGCTCGCGCAGGATGATCTCCTCGATCTGGGTCGGGAAGACGTTGACCCCGCGGATGATCATCATGTCGTCGGTCCGCCCGGTCACCTTCGCCATCCGCCGCATCGTCGGGTATGCCGTGCCCGGCATGAGCCGTGACAGGTCCTTCGTGCGGTAGCGGATGACGGGGAAGGCCTCCTTGGTGAGGCTGGTGAAGACCAACTCACCCTCGGACCCATCCGGCAGCACCTCGCCGGTCACCGGGTCGATGATCTCGGGATAGAAGCAGTCCTCCCAGATGTTGAGCCCGTCCTTGGTCTCGGCCGACTCGCCGGCGACCCCGGGGCCGATGACCTCGGACAGCCCGTATTCGTCGATCGCCGAGATGCTGCTGCGCGTCTCGACCGCCTCGCGCATCGCCGGCGTCCATGGCTCGGCGCCGAACACCCCGATCCGCAGGCTCGACTCGCGCGGGTCGATGCCTTGGCGATCCATCTCATCGAGGATCGACAGGAAATAGCTCGGCGTCACGAGCGTGGCCCGCGGCTCGAAGTCGCGGATGAGCTGCACCTGCCGCTCGGTCATCCCGCCGGCGATCGGCACGACCGTGCACCCAGCCGCTCGGCGCCGTAGTGATAGCCCATCCCACCGGTGAACAGCCCATAGCCATACGAGTTGTGCACGACGTCGCCGGTCCGGACGCCCGCGGCATACAGGCAACGCGCCATGAGGTTGGTCCACATGTCGAGGTCCCCCGCGGTGTAGCCGACAACGGTCGGCTTGCCGGTCGTGCCGCTGCTCGCGTGGATGCGCGACACCTGCTCGCGCGGCACGGCGAACAGCCCGAACGGGTAGTTGTCGCGCAGCGTGCTCTTGTCGGTGAAGGGCAGTTTGGCGATGTCGGCGAGCGTCCGGATGTCGTCGGGGTGCACCCCCGCCTCGTCGAACACGCGGCGGTAGTGGGGGACGGCGGCATACACCCGCCGCACGGTGGCTTGCAGCCGCTCCAGTTGACGCGCGCGCAGCTCGTCGAGAGACCAGTGCAGGCCGGCGTCGGCGTCGGGCGAGTAGACGGAAGCGGTCGCCATCGGGGGTGCTCCTCTTCGGCGCACGGTATGCCGCGCACCGCCTCAGGGGGCGATGCGCGGCATACCGAATGCGGCTGGGTTGGTGACGCGGTCGGTGGGCTCGCGCGGGTCGATCAGGTGGGGAACGGGGACTTGCGGGTGTCGACGATCCGGCGGGCCTTGCCGACCGAACGCTCGATGCCGCCCGGTGCGCGGACCTCGATCTTGGCGGTGGTGCCGATGTTGTCCTTGATCCGCTTGCCGATCCGCTTCTCCAACTCGACCCGGTCGGCGTCGCCGAGGGTCTTGGTGCTCTCGGCGAGAACGGTGAGCTCGAGCATGTTGCCGGGCTGGGTCAGGACGCACTGGAAGTAGGGCGCGAGGCCGGGCTCGGCGAGGATGATCTCCTCGATCTGGGTCGGGAAGACATTGACGCCGCGGATGATCATCATGTCGTCGGTGCGACCGGTGACCTTCTCCATCCGGCGCATCGTCGGGAAGGCCGTGCCGGGCAGCAGCCGGGTGAGGTCCTTGGTGCGGTAGCGGATGACCGGGAAGGCCTGCTTGGTGAGGCTGGTGAAGACCAACTCGCCCTGCTCGCCGTCGGGGAGGACCTCGCCGGTGAGGGGTCGATGATCTCGGGGTAGAAGTGGTCCTCCCAGATGTGCAGGCCGTCCTTCGTCTCGGCAGACTCGCAGGAGACGCCGGGGCCGACCACCTCGGACAGGCCGTAGATGTCGACCGCGTCCATGTGGCAACGGGATTCGATCTCGGTGCGCATGGCGGGGGTCCACGGCTCGGCACCGAAGATGCCGATCTTCAGGGTCGTCGAGGCAGGGTCGATGCCCTGGCGCTCGAACTCGTCGAGGACCGAGAGGAAGTAGCTCGGCGTGACCATCATGATCTTGCAGCCGAAGTCCTGGATGAGCTGGACCTGGCGCTCGGTCATGCCGCCGGAGATCGGGACCACGGTGCACCCGAGCTTCTCGGCGCCGTAGTGGGCCCCGAGGCCGCCGGTGAACAGGCCATAGCCGTAGGCGACGTGCAGGACGTCACCGGGGCGACCGCCGGCCGCCCGGATCGAGCGGGCCATGACCCCGGCCCACATGTCGATGTCTTCGCGGGTGTAGCCGACGACGGTCGGCTTGCCGGTGGTGCCACTGCTGGCGTGGATCCGCACGACCTGCTCGCGCGGCACGGCAAACAACCCGAACGGGTAGTTGTCGCGCAACGTCAGCTTGTCGGTGAACGGGAGCTTGGCCAGGTCGGACAGTTCGCGGATGTCATCGGGGTGGACGCCCGCCTCGTCCCACGACTTCTTGTAGTGGGGAACGTTCGCGTACACGCGGTGGACAGTGTCCTTGAGGCGCTCCAACTGGCGGACTCGAAGCTCGTCGAGTGACCAGCGCTCGCCCTCGTCTCTGAGGTCGGTCGTCATGGGGTGATTCTGTCCATGAGGTATGCGGTGCACAACACAACGCGTCTGTCGTTCGCGCCACACCGGGTTGGATACCCTTCCCCTGAGATGTCAGATCTCTTGGATGACGCGGTGGGGGCGCTGCGGGGCTGGCTGTTGTGGTGGTGGCCGACGAGCGCCCATGGCGACGTGCCCGCGCCCGAGGAGTTCCGCCTGCGCGACGGGACCCGGGTGTGGATTCGTCCCATTCTGCCCAGCGATCGCGAACTGCATGCCGTGAACTACGAGCGGCTGTCGGCCGACTCGAAGTTTCACCGGTTCCTCACTCCGATGACGCATCTGTCCGAGGAGATGCTCACCCGCCTCGTCGATGACGTCGACGGCGTGGACCACGTGGCCTACTACGTGTTCGGCGACAGCGACGACCCGGAAGTGTCGATGCTGCCCATCGCTATCGGGCGGATCAAGCGTGACCCGGAGCGACCGGACACCGCCGACGTCGCGGTCACGGTGATGGACCCTTGGCACGGCCGCGGTGTGGCGACAGCGCTGCTGCCCGTGCTGGTGGCGCGTCGTCCCGAGGGTGTCACCGGCATCGTCACGGCGGTTGCCACGGACAATCCGGCCTCGATCGCCATGTTGAAGCGGTTGGGCCCCACCGAGGTCATTCCGATGGGCGGGGGAGCGCTCGAGGTGCGCATCGACCTCAGCGGCTCGCCCCGAGTGCCTGTCCCGCCGGCTGTTCCGCAGTCGGTGCCTGCTGCCGTCGCGGATGCTCCTGCCGCACTGGACGAACTGCTTCCCACACCGGCGGCTGCTCTCGCGCCGGCGGCGTTGGCTTTCTTCGGGCTGACTGCGGTCGTTCCGTGGCGGGTGGCCTTGCGGACCCAGGATGCCACCATGCCGTGGTGGCGCCCCGCTGTCGGTGTGATCACCCCCAACCGCCACCCCGACGACACTGAGCGGGCGAACCCCTGAGCGGGTGAACTTCTGAGCAGGTAAAACAACTGGGGCGCCGGCCGTGTTGGCCGACGCCCCAGATTGTTGTTCAGTTGCTTGTGGGTATGCCGTGTGGCCCCGTCAGAGGATGTCCGTCGCGGTCCCGTCCACCATGGGTGCGGGGTCGGGGATCTTCGTGTGATCCTCGGCCGCCATCCGGCGCAGGAACGTCTGGGTCCGCGGGTGCTGCGGGTTGTTGATGACGTCCTTGGGGTGGCCCTGCTCGACGACGACGCCGCCGTCCATGAAGACGACCCGGTCGGCGACGTCGCGGGCGAAGGCCATCTCGTGGGTGACGACGATCATCGTCATGCCCGTCTCGGCGAGCTCACGCATCGTCGTGAGGACCTCGCCGACGAGCTCGGGGTCCAGGGCGGACGTCGGCTCGTCGAAGAGCATGAGCTTGGGCTGCATGCACAACGCCCGAGCGATGGCCACGCGCTGCTGCTGACCACCGGAGAGCTGGCCGGGATAGGCCGACGGCTTGTCGGCCAGGCCAACCTTGGCCAGCAGGTCGAGGGCGCGCTTCTCGACCTCGGCCTTGTTCTCGCCCTTGACCTGGATCGGGGCTTCCATGACGTTCTCGAGGACCGTCTTGTGCGGGAACAGGTTGAACCGCTGGAAGCACATGCCGATGTCACGGCGCTGGGCGGCGATCCGCTTGTTGTTGAGCCGGTAGAGGGTGCCGCCCCGGTCGTCGTAGCCCATGAGGTCGCCGTCGACCCAGATCCGGCCGCCGTCGATGGTCTCGAGCTGGTTGATGCAGCGCAGGAAGGTCGTCTTGCCCGAGCCCGAGGGCCCGAGCAGGCAGACGACCTCGCCGCGGTGCACGTCCATGTCGATGCCCTTGAGCACCTGGTTGCCGCTGAAGGACTTGAGGACGTTGACGGCGCGGACCAGGGGCATCTCGCCGGCCGGTGTCGAGTCGCCGTGGCCATCAGTGGTCCGCCTCGATCTTCATGATCTTCTCTTTGGTCTTCTTCGGGACGGCACCGAAGCCGCGGCCGAAGTACTTCTCCAGGTAGGACTGGCCGACCATGAGGACGGAACACACGATGAGGTACCACAGCGTGGCCGCCACGAAGGCCGGGCATGATCTTGAAGCTCCGCTGACCGAAGTTGTAGGCCTGGTAGTAGAGCTCGGTGATGATGTTCGCGGCGATGAGGAGCGAGGTGTCCTTGACCATGGCGATCGTCTCGTTGCCGGTCGGGGGGACGATGACCCGCATCGCCTGCGGGAGGATGATCCGCCGCATCGCCTGTCCGCTGCTCATCCCGAGAGCCTGAGCGGCTTCGGCCTGACCCTTGTCGACCGACAGGATCCCCGCGCGCGCGATTTCGGCCATGTATGCCGCCTCGGAGAGGCCGAGGCCGAGGATTCCGACCCAGACGGTGCTGGAGAAGGCGTTCCAGCGGAGGGTGAAGAAGGTGAGGTCGAGGACAGCCCGACGGCCCGCGATCTGCTCACCGAACGGCAGGCCGATGTTGAGGTTGGGGTAGAGGAAGCCGACGCCAACACCGAGGATCGCGAGGAGCACGTAGCGCGGCATCGCCCGGAAGAACCACGTGTAGACGAAGGCGGCTGAGCGCAGGACCGGGTTGTCGGAAAGGCGCATGATGGCCAGGATCACGCCGAGGACGACACCGATGAGCATGGAGCCGACGGTGCCGAAGATCGTGCCGGGCCACAGACCCTCGATGACGGGGGTCTGCTGCATGATCTGGAAGGCGTAGCCGAAGTCCCACAGCGGATTGGTGACGAACGAGCTCACCATCATCGCGAAGAGGACGGCCATGACGGCGATCGCGACCCAGCGCCACGGATGCCGGACCGGCCGGGCGTGAATCACGCCCGGCCGGTCGCGAGTCGATTGAGTCGTCAGCCGACAGCCGGGTTCACGGCGAAGTCGGTGATCGCGCCGCCCTGGCACTTCCACTTGGTGAGGATCTTCGTGTAGGACCCGTCGGCCTGGAGCTTCTTCAGCGCGTCGACGATGGCCTGAGCGAAGTCGGTCTCGGCCTTGGGCAGGACGTAGCCGTAGGGGGCCGAGTCGTACTGCTCGCCGAGCAACTGAACCGTGCCGCCGGTGAGGTCGACTGCGGCGATGGCCGGCGGGAGGTCGACCATCATGGCGTCGGCCTTGCCCGACTGCACCATCGCGGTCACCTTGGCCTGGTCGGGGTCAACCAGGGGGGTGATTTCAGCCTTGCCGGCGTCGGTGCACTTCTTGCTGCGGGCGGTCAGGTCGTCGACCTGCACCGTGCCCTTCTGGACCGCGACCTTGAGCCCACAGGCGTTGTTGGGGTCAATGTTCTTGGGGTTGCCCTTGGCCACGACCCACTGAGTACCAGCCTTGAAGTAGCTGATCATGGTGGCCTGTGTTTGCGCTCGTCGTTGATGCTGAAGGACGAGACGCCGACGTCGAACTTGCCGCTGCCGACGCCGAGGATGATCGAGTCGAAGGCCGACGGGACCCACTCGGTCTTGACGCCGAACTTCGCCATCGCGGCGTCGAACAGCTCGACGTCCATGCCGATGACCGTCTTGCCGTCGGTGTCGAGGTACTCGTTGGGCTGGTAGGTCGCGTCGGTGCCGATGACGATCTTTCCGGCCGACTTGATCTTGGCCGGGATCTTGGCGACGAGCGCCGGGTCGACGCTGGCCGCCGTGGCGGCGGACGTTGCTGCGCTGGCAGCCTTGCTCGCAGCAGTCGTTGCGGTGGGGGTCAGTGAGCTGGAGCCACAAGCCGACAGCGCGAGTCCCGCAACTGCGATGCCAGCCAGGTAGGTCAGGGTGTGACGACGTGCCATGGATGTTTCCTTCCGAGGTGATCCGCTTGCACGGCATGTCATGCCCTGCATTTTCGGCATCCTGCCACTCGACCTGCAGATCTGGCTATGGACGCGGCTGCACGCGGCGACGGCGTAGCCTGACTGTTACCCATCGGGAGGGACTCGGGATGAACGTTGAACCATGGTCGGATGTGCACGAGGGCGACGATCTGCTCGTCATCGTGCGAGGCCTTCAATACCTCTTGCGCGGCCACGGCCACGTCATCGTCGCCGACGGGCTGTTCGGCCCGGCCACCCGGGCGGCGGTGACCGCCTTCCAAGGGGCGCACGGCATACCGGCGTCGGGAGTCGTCGACCTGCCGACCTGGCTGGCCCTCGTGCGCACCACCCGCCTCGGCAGTTCGGGCGAGTTCGTCAAGGCGGTCCAGAGCTTCCAACTGCCGCGTTGGGTCGACGACGACCCGTTGGCGGTCGACGGCAATTTCGGGCCGCTGACCGAGGAGCGCGTCCGGTGGTTCCAGAAGTCATGGGGGCTGAGCCAGGACGGCGCCGCCGGCCGGGAGACCTGGTCGTTCCTGCAGGCGCTGCGCCCCGGCGTGGACCTCTGGCCGCTGGTCAAGCCCGGCTCGACGCAGGCGACCAACCACCGGGTCCTGGCGATCCAACACCTGCTGCGCCATCACGGGGCGAGCATCGTCGCCGACGGGAGTTATGGTCCGGCGACGGGTGAGGCGGTGCGCCAGTGGCAGCTCACCCAGCGCGCGACCTACATCAGCACGACTGCCGGGCAACTCGATTGGCCGGGGCTCATCGTCGCTGCCCACCTGGGCGACCACGGCGAGCACGTCAAGGCGATCCAGACGCTGCTCAGCGGGCTGGTCGTCGACGGCCACTTCGGCCCGTTGACCGACGCCGCGGTGCGCGGGTTGCAGGGGGTCTTCCTCCCGCCCGCCGACGGGATCGTCGGCCCCGACACCTGGCACGCGCTCGTCGTCCCGCTCTTCGACTGAACGGACTCTGGTCTCCAGCGGGGCGGCGTCAGGCCAGCGCCGTCGGGGTCGCTTTGGGCGGGATCTGTCGCGAGCGGCCGCGGAACTCGGCCACGAGCGCGCCGTCGGACTCGCGGATCACCGTGACGTCGGTGATGCCGCTACGGCCCCAGTTGGCGCGCACGCGGGCATCCGCGACGAGGACATCGCCGAGGTATGCCGCCTGCACGAAGGTGATGTCGACGCCGGCTGCCACGGTGGTGAGGCCGCGGGAGTTGCAGGCGTAGGCGAAGGTCGTGTCGGCCAGCGTGAAGATGTAGCCGCCGTGGACGATGCCGTGCCCGTTGACGAGGTGCTCGGTGATCTTGAGCGAGAAGACCGCGTGGTCGAGCTCGAGGAGTTGGATCTCGACGCCGATGTGCCGGGAGGCCTGATCGTCGTCCCACTGGTCCTCAAGGAAGCCGAGGTCAAAGCCCGGCAGCGGGGGCGGTGTGCGCTTGGCGGCAGGGGTGCTCACGAGAGCTTCTCCAGCGCGGGGCTCGGCCGGTAGCGGCCGCCGGGGAAGGAGTCAGCGAGCTCGAGCAACTGGTCGCGGACCTTGAGGAAGCCGATCTCGCGGCCCCAGGCAATCGGACCCTTGGGGTAGCCGGTGCCCAACGTCATCGCGAGGTCGACGTCGGCCGGGCCGGCCTCGCCCCGGTCGACGAGGTCGACGGCCTCGTTGACGAGCATCGCCAGCGTGCGCGCGACCGGGTTGGTGAGCACCCCGCTGGCCAGCAGTTCAGCGACGCGTGCCTCGTCGGGGACGTTGTCGGGGGAGGTGCCGTCCGCGGCATACGTGTAGACGCCCTGACCGGACTTGCGCCCGAGGTGACCTGCGGCGACAAGTCCCTGTTGGAAAGGCGTTGGGGCATAACGGGGGTCGCGGGAGGTCTGGTTCCACACGGAGGTGCCGACGGCGAGGTTGACGTCCTGGCCGATGAGGTCGGTGAGCTCCAGCGGCCCCATCCGGAAGCCCGCCGAGCGCAGGCACGCGTCGATGGTGGCGGCGTCGGCGACGCCCTCCTGGACCATCCGCTGCGCCTCGCCGTAGAACGGGCGCGCCACCCGGTTGACGATGAACCCCGGCGTCGACGCGCAGCGGACCGCGACCTTGCCCCACGAGACCACCAGCGCGGTCGCGGCTTCGAGGACGGCCTGGGTGGTCGTCTCGCCGCGGATGACCTCGACGAGTTTCATGGCCGGCGGCGGGTTGAAGAAGTGCAGGCCGAGCACCCGGCCCGGGTGCGCCGCGGCCGGGGCGATGGCGTCGATCGACAGGCTCGAGGTGTTGGTGGCGAGGATCGTCGTGGCCGGCTGGGTGCGGCCCAAGCTCCTCGAAGAGTGCCGATTTGGCGTCGAGGTCCTCGGCGATCGCCTCGATGACGACGATGCAGGCGGGCAGATGGGTGGCGGCGGCCACCGGAGTGATGCGAGCGGCGATGGCGGCGGCGTCCTCGGCGGTGATCCGCCCCTGGGCGGCCCGCTTGGCCAGGTCGGCGGCGATCCGCGTCTGGGCCCGCTCGGCGGCCCCTTCGAACGCGTCGCAGAGGAACACCGGGTGACCCGCCGAGGCAGCCACCTGTGCGATGCCGGAGCCCATGGCCCCCGCGCCGATCACTCCGACCGGCCCCAACTTGTCGACGTCAGCACCCATGGGGCCCATCTTGGTGTACCCCCGGGCGGCTGGCCACGTGAGGTTGCCGACCACTTGTCGACGTGACGCACTCTTGCCCTCGCAGATATCATCAAGATTGTGACGACTTTGGCAACGACGCCCGCCCACCCCCTCGTCGAGAAGTACCAGACGGTCCTCGACGAGGCCTGTGAGGCCTTGGCCACGCGCAGCTACTACTCCCGCTACCCCGAGTCCCCGTCGCCGAAGGTCTACGGCGAGAACGCCGCGGCCGAGGGGCTCGCGGCATACCAGCAGCACCTCGATGCCCCGTATGCCGCGCTGGCGAGCCAGCCGAGCGACGGCACCGAGGTGGGCAGCGAGGTCTCCCCCTACGGGCCGGTGCTCGGGGTGCGCTACCCGCGGCTGGACCTCGACGCGGCGCTCGCGGCGGCCACTGCGGCCATCCCCGCGTGGCGCGACGCCGGCGCTCGGGTGCGCGCGGCCGTGTGCGTCGAGATGATCGAGCGGATCAACGCGCGGTCCTTCGAGATGGCCAACGCGGTCATGCACACGTCGGGTCAGCCGTTCGTCATGTCGTTCCAGGCCGGTGGGCCGCACGCCCAGGACCGCGCGCTCGAGGCGGTCATCGCCGGGATGGTCGAGATGGAGCGGATCCCCGCGTCGGCGATCTGGGAGAAGCCCGGGCGCGACGCCCCGCTGCGGATGCGCAAGGACTACCAGGTCGTGCCGCGTGGGGTCGCGCTGGTCATCGGGTGCAACACCTTCCCGACGTGGAACGGCTATCCGGGCCTGTTCGCTTCGCTCGTCACGGGCAACCCGGTCATCATCAAGCCGCACCCGCGCGCTGCGCTGCCGCTGGCCATCACCGTCGAGATCGCCCGGGATGTCCTGCGCGAGAACGGGTTTGACCCGGCGCTCGTGCAGCTTGCCGCTGAGAACGACGGCGACGGCCTGGCCAAGACCCTCGCCGAGCGGCCCGAGATCGCGATCATCGACTACACGGGCGGGCCGTTCTTCGGCGCGTGGCTCGAGCAGCACGGCGCGGCCAGCGGCCAGTTGGTCTTCACCGAGAAGGCCGGCGTCAACACGGTCGTCATCGACTCGACCGACAACCTCAAGGGGATGCTCGGCAACCTCGCCTTCTCGTTCACGCTCTTCTCCGGGCAGATGTGCACGACCCCGCAGAACGTCTATGTCCAGGCCGAGGTCCCGACCGACGAGGGCGTGCTGACCTTCGACGAGATCGCCGACCGGATCGGCGCGGCAGTCGCGCGATTCACGGCTGACGACGCCAAGGCCGTCGAGATGCTCGGCGCGACGGTCAACCCGCAGGTGCGGGCCAACGCGGCGGCTCTCGAGCAGATCGCGTCCGACGCTGGCGGTCGCGTTGTCCTCGCGTCCCGCGAAGTTGCGCACCCGGCATACCCCGATGCCGTATGCCGTGCACCCGGCCTGGTCGCGCTGGACGCCTCCGCGGAGGCGGTCTACACGAAGGAATGGTTCGGGCCGGTCGCCTTCGTCATCAAGACGGCCTCGACCGAGGCGTCGCTGGAGCGGCTCGTCTCGACGATCCGTGAGCACGGCGCGATGACGGCGGCGGTCTATTCGTCCGATGAGGCCGTGTTGGAGCAGGCGCGCGCGGCGGCATCAGCGGCGGGCGTGGCGTTGTCGGAGAACCTCACCAGCTCGGTGTTCGTCAACCAGACGGCGGCGTTCTCGGACTACCACGGCACGGGCGCCAACCCGGCGGCGAACGCGTCCTACACGGATGCGGCGTTCGTCGCGAACCGGTTCCGGGTCATCACGAGCCGGCGCCACATCGCCTGATTGGGTTCGGTCGTGCGGTCACCCGACCCCGAGGATCAGTTCTTGGGGTCGGGGATGACTGCGTGCAGCACCATCGACACGAACGTGATGATGAGCGCGCCGATCACGGCATCCCAGAAGAACTCGGTGACGTGGAAGGCGAGGGTCAACCTCTCGGCCAGCCACGAGGTCAACTGCAGCATGAGCGCGTTGACGACCAGCAGGCCCAAGCCCAGGGTCAGCCAGATGAGGGGCGTCGCGAAGAACTTGAGGATCGGCTTGACGACCGCGTTGACCACGCCGAAAACCAGCGCGACGAGGACGACCGTCTTGAGCGTCTCCGTCCACTCCGCCCCGCGACCGAACTCGATCCCGTCGACGACGATCGCCGCCAACCACAGCGCGAGCCCGTTGACGAGGGTCTTGATCGCGATGTTCTTCATCGTCTTCATGGCGTCATGGTGCCAGGTCACGCCGGCGGGCCGGCTCCCGCGGCTGCGCCGGTCGCGCCGGGTCGTAGATTTGTCGCCATGAGCACTGCTGCCGACGGATCCCCCGCCCCGACCCTGCGCGCCGCCCTCGACGCAGTCCCGGCCTACATCCCCGGGAAGCCCGCGAGCGCGCCCGAGGGGGTCACGGCATACAAACTGTCGTCCAACGAGAACCCCTTCCCGCCGCTGGACGCGGTCCGCGTGGTCCTCGACAAGACGCTCGATGTGGTCAACCGCTACCCGGACATGGCCAGCGTCGACCTCGTCGCAGCGATCGCGGCGTTCGTCGGCTGCGACCCCGCGAACATCGCGGTCGGCACCGGCTCGGTCGGCATCCTCGGCCAGATCGTCCAGGCGACCTGCGATGCGGGCGACGAGATCGTCTTCGCCTGGCGCTCGTTCGAGGCCTACCCGATCGTCGCGGCGCTCGCCGATGCGCGCGCGGTCATGGTGCCGGTCGACGCGGGGCAGCGCCACCAACTCGGGCTGATGGCCGACGCGGTGACCGAGCGGACCCGCGTCATCATCGTGTGCTCGCCGAACAACCCCACGGGGACGGTCGTGCACCGCGACGAGTTGGAGGAGTTCCTCGCGCGGGTGCCGCGGTCGGTGCTCGTGGTGCTCGACGAGGCCTATCTGGAGTTCGTCCGCGACGTTGACGCCCCCGACGCGATGGCCGTGTGGCGCGCGCACCCGAACGTCATGGTGCTGCGGACCTTCTCCAAGGCTTACGGGTTGGCCGGCTTGCGCGTCGGGTATGCCGTCGCCCACGCCCCCGTCGCGGCCGCGCTGCGCAAGTGCGCGGTGCCGTTCGGGATCAACACGTTGGCGCAGGTCGCGGCGGTGGCGTCGTTGGAGGCGCGCGACCAGTTGATGGTGCGGGTGGACTCGATCGTCGCCGAGCGGTCGCGCGTGGTGGCGGGGTTGGCCGAGCAGGGCTGGAAGTTGGCGCCGTCGGAGGCCAACTTCGTGTGGTTCCCGTTGGGGGCTGACTCGGGGCCGTTCGCGGCGGCGTGTGAGGCGGCCGGGCTGATGGTCCGCCGCTACGGCGACGACGGGGTCCGCGTCACCATCGGCGAGCCGGAGGCCAACACCCGCTTCCTGCAGGTATGCCGCGCCTTCGCCCCCCGCTGACCGCTCCGGGGCGCCCCCCCCCGTCCCCAAATCCTCACCCTCGCCCGCCCCGCCCCATCCGGCCCCCACCGCGGGAGACGTCGGCGTGGGGGGAGGGCCGACGAGGACCGACCCCCCCCCCGGCGGGGGCGGCGGAAGGGAGCGGGGGGACTGGGCAGGTGGAACGGAAGCCACCGACATTCTGTGCGGGTCCGACATATGAGAACCGCCCGCATGTGGCCTATCGTGAGCCGCTAGCAGAGCGACAGTGGCAACGACGCCAAGGGCGCCCCCGCCGGCGATCCCGGCACGCGCTCAGCGGCCCGACGAGACCCGGCCACCCTGGGTCAGAAGGAGAGCTGTGTTCGATCTACCGATCCCCGACCCATCGCCGGGGCGCCGTCTCGGCGACGGCGGGCCCGACATGATCCAAGTCCTCACGCCCGAGGGTGAGCGAGTCACCTCGGCGCCGCGTGAGTACCTCGAGATCATCGACGCACTGACCGACGAGGACCTGCGCGGGTTCTATCGCGACCTCGTCATGATCCGGCGGTTCGACGCCGAGGCCACCGCCCTGCAGCGCCAGGGTGAGCTTGGCCTCTGGGCCAGCCTGCTCGGGCAGGAGGCCGCCCAGGTCGGCTCCGGTCGCGCGCTGCGCCCCCAGGACTATGCCTTCCCGACCTACCGCGAGCACGGCGTCGCCTGGTGCCGCGGGGTCGACCCGGTCAACCTCATGGGGATGTTCCGCGGGGTCAACCACGGCGGCTGGGACCCCAACGAGAAGAACTTCCACCTCTACACGATCATCATCGGCGCCCAGACCCTGCACGCCACCGGCTATGCCATGGGCGTCCAGCGCGATGGCGCGGTCGGCACCGGTGACGACGAGCGGGACACGGCCGTCATCGCCTACTTCGGCGACGGCGCCACCAGCCAGGGCGACGTCAGCGAGTCACTGATCTTCGCCGGCGTCAACAACTCCCCGGTCGTCTTCTTCTGCCAGAACAACCAGTGGGCGATCTCCGAGCCCAACGAGAAGCAGACCCGCGCGCCGCTCTACCACCGCGCGCGCGGCTTCGGCTTCCCCGGCCTGCGGGTCGACGGCAACGACGTCCTCGCGGTGTATGCCGTGACGAAGGTTGCGCTCGACGCCGCCCGATCGGGGCAAGGACCGAGCTTCATCGAGGCGTTCACCTATCGGATGGGCGCCCACACGACCTCCGACGACCCGACGAAGTACCGCATGTCCGCCGAGGTCGAGGTGTGGAAACTGCGCGACCCCATCGAGCGGCTCAAGGCCTGGCTCGCCCACGAAGGCAAGGCCGACGGTGCTTTCTTCGCCCAAGTTGCGGCGGAGGCCGACGAGCTCGGCGCCGACGTCCGGGCCCGCTGCCTCGCCCTGCCCGACCCGGCCGGCACCGACATGTTCGACCACGTCTACGGCGAGCGGCACCCGGTGATGGAGCGCGAGCGAGCCGAGTTCGCGGCATACCAGGCGGGTTTTGAGGGAGCGAACCATGGCTGAGCGCACGCGCACGGACGGCCCCGCGGCATACCCGGTCACGACCACCCTCGCGAAGGGGATCACGAGCGGCCTGCGGGCGGCGATGGAGCACGACCCCAAGGTCGTCCTCATGGGTGAGGACATCGGCAAGCTCGGCGGCGTGTTCCGGGTGACCGAGGGCCTGCAGAAGGACTTCGGCGAGGACCGCGTCATCGACACCCCGCTGGCCGAGGCCGGGATCATGGGGACGGCGGTCGGGCTGGCACTGCGCGGTTACAAGCCGGTGGTGGAGATCCAGTTCGACGGGTTCGTCTACAACGCGTTCGACCACATGGTGTCCTCGATCGCCAAGATGCGGGCGCGCTCGCTCGGGCATGTCGGGATGCCGATCGTCGTGCGGATCCCCTTCGGCGGCGGCATCGGTGCGGTCGAGCACCACAGCGAGAGCAACGAGGCCTACTTCGCCCACACGGCGGGGCTGCGGGTCGTGGCCTGCTCCAACCCGCACGACGCTCACTGGATGATCCAGCAGGCCATCGCCTGTCCCGACCCGGTGATCTTCTACGAGCCCAAGCGGCGCTATTGGGACAAGGGCGAGATCGCCGCCGAGCCGGGCCGCGGCCTCTTCCAGGCGGCGACGCTGCGCCAGGGCACCGACGTCACGGTGCTGGCCTATGGCCCGATGGTGCGCACCTGCCTGCAGGCCGCCCAGGCCGCCGCCGAGGAGGGCCGCAGCCTCGAGGTCATCGATCTGCGCTCGCTCTCGCCGCTGGACACGGGGGCCATCATCGAGTCGGTTCGCCGCACCGGGCGCTGTGTCGTGGTCCATGAGGCCTCGACGTTCCTCGGCCTCGGTGCCGAGATCGCCGCGCTTATCCAGCAGGAGTGTTTCTACTCACTGCAGGCGCCGGTTGCCCGCGTCGGCGGATACAACGTCCCTTATCCGCCCAGTCGGATCGAGGAGGAGTTCCTCCCCGATCTCGACCGCGTGCTCGATGCCGTCGACCGTCTGATGGCGTACTGAAAGAGGCTGGCTCGTGAGTGTCCGTGAGTTCCTCCTGCCTGACCCGGGCGAGGGTCTGACCGAAGCCGAGATCGTCACCTGGCGGGTCGCCGTCGGCGATGTGGTGAAGGTCAACGACATCGTCGTCGAGATCGAGACGGCCAAGTCGCTCGTCGAGTTGCCCATTCCGTGGGCGGGCACCGTCGCCGCGCTGCTCGCCCCGGAGGGGGCGACCGTCGAGGTCGGCAGCGCGATCATCGCCATCGACGACCCGTTGTATGCCGGTCCGCCACCGTCCGCCTCCGGCCCCGCCGCCGCCTCTTCCAGTTTGACCGCCATGGCGGGCAATCTGGTCGGTGGCGCTGATAGCTCAACGCCTTCCACCAGTTTGGGCGCCATGGCGGCCAAACTTGACGGGGGTGGGGCTGGGGCTGGGCCCGCAACCGGCGGCACCTCCGGCGGCACAACCGGCGGCACCTCCGGAGGCGCCGACGAGACGGTCGCCGAGGGGCTCATCGGTGGCACCACGTCAACCGGCCGCACGGCGGTGCTCGTCGGTTACGGCATCAAGCAGACCGAAGCTGTCCGTCGCCCTCGCCGCAAGGACGAGTTGGCCCGCACCGTCGCTCGCCCGCCGGACAAGGAGGGCGGCCACATCGAGCAGCCGCCGTCGGCGCACATGGGCGGCCTGGTCGCCGCCCACGCCCCGGAAGTGCGGCGTGACACCCGGATGCTCACCGAGCTCGCGCCGGTCGTCGCTCCGCTCGCGCCCGCCCCGGGCGCGCCGGTGCTCGCCAAGCCCCCGGTTCGCAAGTACGCCAAGGATCTCGGCGTCGACCTCGCCCAGGTCCCCACCCCGACCGGGATCGTCACCCGGGCCGACATCGACGCCTACATCCACGGCGGCGCTCCCGACGAGACGGTGACGGCCGCGGCATACGCCTCAGGTATGCCGTCGCGCGCGGACGCCCGCGGCGAGACCCGAGTCCCGATCAAGGGCGTTCGCAAGATGACCGCCGCGGCAATGGTGGGGTCGGCGTTCACGGCCCCGCACGTCACCGAGTGGATCATGGTCGACGTCACCCGGACCATGGAGCTCGTCGACCGGCTCAAGGCCGACAAGGAGTTCAAGGACGTCAAGGTGACGCCCCTGCTCGTGCTGGCCAAGGCGATGTGCCTGGCCGTGCGCCGGCATCCCGAGATCAACGCGGCGTGGGACGAGGCAGCGCAGGAGATCGTCGTCAAGCACTACGTCAACCTCGGCATCGCCGCGGCGACCCCGCGGGGGCTCATCGTCCCCAACATCAAGGACGCCGACCTCATGACGATGCACGAGCTCGCGCAGGCGCTCGGCGAGCTCACCGCGACCGCGCGTGAGGGCCGCACCCAGCCGGCGCAGATGTCCGGCGGGACGATCACGATCACCAACGTCGGCGTCTTCGGTGTCGACTCCGGCACGCCCATCATCAACCCGGGCGAGTCGGCGATCATGGCGTTCGGGGCGATCCGCAAGCAGCCGTGGGTCATCACCAACGCGGCCGGCGAGGACGAGATCGCTGTCCGGCAGGTGACCAACCTCGCGCTGTCCTTCGACCACCGTCTGGTCGATGGCGAGTTGGGATCGCGCTATCTCGCGACGGTCGCGGCCATTCTCGAGGACCCGGCGCGTGGCCTTGTCTGGGGCTGAATAGGGCACACTGGGGCATAACGCACGTGGCCGACGACTCCTGGTCGGCGGTGCTGACCCGGGAGGACCCCATGACCAAGCACTCTGAAGGTGACGCTGCGCGCGTGCCCTTGTCCTACGACGAAGAACTGCGCGAGCGGGCACAGAAGCAACTCAAGGCCAAGGCGGCTTTCCGTCAGGGCGTGATGAATTACGTCGCCGTCAACGCCTTCCTCGTGGTGCTCTGGGCGGTCACGGGGCGGGGTTCGTTCTGGCCGATCTGGCCGATCCTCGGTTGGGGCATCGGCCTTGGCTTCCAGGCAATGGCGCTGAACAAGCGCGACAGTGGCCCGAGTGCCGCGCAGGTCCAGGCCGAGGTCGACCGGTTGCGTCAGAAGGACGTGAGCATGGGCCGCGGACCGGCGTCCGAGGCACCGACCTCGCCCGGTCCCTGGGACCGTCCGTCGGCCCCGCAAGACACGCACTGATCTCGGCGCGCGGGTGACCGCGCGATCGTCACGCAAGCGGGCGGCATACCCCATGGTGGGTATGCCGCCCGCTCGCGTTCCGTGCCTCGCAACCCTCAGCTGCGGGGCCGGGTTTGGTAGGCCTCGCCGGCGTCCGGAAGCTCGTCGAGCGAATGCCCGCCGGCCTCCGCCGTCACCGCGTCGACCAGGTCGTGGGTGACGGTCCGTTGGGCACCCGTCGTCGGGCCGGCCACGCCAGCCGCGCGGGCGGCAGCGTCATCGGCGGCGCGCTGCTGCGCGGACCGGGAGCTCAGGTGCACCTCGGGCATGAACAGCAGGATGACCAGACCGGCCGCACAGACGATGGCGCCGAGAAGGAAGACGAGGTCCATCGACGTCGCGAAGCCGACCTTGAAGGGGTGCGCCAGCCGCGGGTCGAGGGCATTGATGACCGACGAGTCGGCCAGGACGTTGCCGAAAGCCGAGGTGTCCTGCGTGGACAACGCGGTGACGAACGCCTTGTTCGTCGGGTTGGCCAGCACGGCCGGGTCGCTGAGCGCTGCGACGAAGGACGAGTCCTTCGCGGCGGCCACGAAGGCGTTCTTGATGTTGTCGCCGACGCTGTTGAACAGCACCGAGAGGAAGACCGCCACACCCAGCGTGCCGCCCATCTGGCGGAAGAAGGTCGCGGCGCTCGTGGCCATCCCCATGTCGCGCGGGTCGACGACCGCCTGCACCGCGAGGGTGAGCGGCTGCATGGTGTTACCGAGCCCGAGGCCGAAGAGGAACATCAACGCCATGACGCCGCGGAGGTCCGAGTCGGCGCTGATCCGCGAGAGCATCAGCAGAGCGATGACCATGAGCAGAACCCCGACGATGGGGAAGATCCGCACCTTGCCGGTCTTGGTCATCAACTGACCGGACACGACCGAGGCGATCATCATCCCGAGGACCATCGGCAGCATCTGGAAGCCCGAGTCCATCGGGGTCGCCCCGTGGACGATCTGCAGGTAGAGCGGGATGACGAGCATGCCGCCGAACATCCCCGAGCCGACGACGACGCCGCCGCCGAGGGCGATGGCGATCGTGCGGTCCTTGAAGATGCGCATGGGGATGAGGGCCGCGTTGCCCATCCGGGTCTCGACCCAGATGAAGGCGATGAGCCCGGCCACCCCGATGGCGTATGCCGTGAGCGAGTTGGGTGAGGTCCAGCCCCACTCGCGGCCCTGCTCGGCGACCAGCAGCAACGGCACGACGCCGACGACGAGGGTGAACGCGCCCCACCAGTCGATGGCCGACGGCCGGGCGAAGTGGGAGACGTGCAGGGTCCGGGCGACGATGAACAGGGCAACCAGGCCGACGGGGACGTTGACGAGGAACACCCAACGCCACCCGGTGATCCCGAGGATCGAGTCGGCCCCGGCGAAGAACCCGCCGATGATCGGGCCGAGCACCGACGAGGTGCCGAAGACGGCCAGGAAGTAGCCCTGGTACTTGGCGCGCTCCCGCGGCGGCACGATGTCGCCGACGATGGCCAGCGCGAGCGAGAAGAGACCGCCGGCCCCGATGCCCTGCACGGCGCGGAAGGCCGCCAGTTGGTACATCGACGCGGCGAACGAGCACATGGCCGAGCCGATGATGAAGATCGTGATGGCCGCCATGAAGAACTTCTTGCGGCCGTAGATGTCCGACAACTTGCCGTAGAGCGGCGTGGCAATGGTCGAGGTGATGAGGTAAGCCGTCGTCACCCAGGCCTGGGCCGACAATCCGTGCAACTCGTCGGCGATCGTCTTGATCGCCGTGCCAACAATGTTCTGGTCGAGCGCGGCGAGGAACATCCCCGTCATCAGGCCGGACAGGATGGTGAGGATCTGCCGATGGGTGAGGCCTTCGGCGGCTGGGACGGGCGGCACGGCCGCGGGACTAGCGGTGGACACGATGCTCCTGTGGTGGGTTACGACGGTGCAGAGGTATGCCGGTCAGCGCGCCGCACGCTCGAAGCGCCCGTGGGCGGCTTCCAGCGACGCGGTGAACCTGCTGACCTGGTGCAGGAATTGGCGAGCGTCTTCGTCGGACCAGTCGGTCATGATGGCGGAGAGCCACTGGCCGCGGGCGGCGAGGGCCTGGTCGATGGCGGCTCGGCCCTCATCGGTGAGGGAGACCCGGTGGGCCCGTCCGTCGGCGGGGTCGGGCACCTTGGCGAGCAGGTGGTGCTGGACGAGGAAGGACACCTGACGGCTCACCGTTGAGACATCGGAATGGGCGCACCCGGCGAGATCGGAGATCCGCAGCGGTCCGTTCGCGAGGGCGAACAGGACCGGGTAGTGCGTCGTGTCGATCGCTCCGTGGGTGGTGGGTGCGTGCTGGCGCATCGCGACGAGGAGCTTGACCAGTCGGACGAGCTCGGCACCGAGGGCCCCTCCGGTGCCGACTGTCACGGCCGGCGGCCCGGCGTCCGGGGAGATAGTTGCTTGCACCACGCAACTATAAACTGTTTGCACGGCGCAACCAAATGGTCGGGGAGGGGCACCGGGTGCTGCTGCGCGAGGGAACAGACCTAGGGTGGAGTCATGTCCACTGCTGCCTCGGACAAGCGCCCTCTCCTGCCGTTGGCCCCGCTGCTCGCGACCGGAGTGGTCGCGCTCGCGGCGTGCCTTGTCGTCATCGGGGTTGGAGGGGCGGCCGCTCCCGCTGCTCCCGGATTACAGGACCCGGGAGCCGTCGTCCGGTGGGGATTGCCGATCATCCGGACGGTCCATGACCTGTCTGCCGCTCTGACCGTCGGGCTGTTCTTCCTGGCCGCGGTCGCGATCCCCGACCGCGCCTCCGCAGCGTTGGCCCGGGCCCCTCGGTGGGGCGTCGCGGCCGGCATCACGTGGGTGGTCTCCGGGCTGATCGGTGTGGTGTTGGGTTTCGCCGACATCGCCGGCACGCCGCTGGGCTCCTCGGGATTCTTCGCCCAGTTCCAGCGCTTCGTCTGGTCGGTCGAGACGTTGCGCGAGGGCCTCATCAGCGCGTTCCTCGCCGCGATCGCGGTCACCGTCGCAGCGATGTGGAGCAGCCGACGGGCCGTGCTCTGGGCAGGGATCGTCTCAGTCGTCGCCATCCTCCCGTTGGCCCTGGCCGGCCACGGCGCGAGCACGGTCGAGCACGAGACTGCCGTCAACGGGCTCGCCTTCCACCTCGTCGGCACCGCGCTCTGGGTCGGTGGCCTGGGCGCGCTGGTCCTGCTTCGGCCGGTGTTGGGCAAGTGGCTGCCGATCGTCGTCGAGCGCTACTCCAAGGTGGCCGCCTGGTCGCTGCTCACCGTTGCTCTCTCCGGCGTGGTGAGCGCGGCCGTCCGGATGTCAGGGCTCAGTGACCTGGCCACGACCTACGGCGCGATCATTCTGGCCAAGGTCGTGGCGATCGTCGTCCTGGGCCAACTGGGCCTGGCGCAGCGGACCAAGGTGATCGCGCGGCTGCGCGAGACGCCGTCGTCCGCGCCCCTTTTCGCCCGTCTCATCGCGGTCGAGTTGGTCGTCATGGGCGCGGCCATCGGCATCGCCACGGCCCTGGCCCGCACGGGCAACCCCAGCCTGGAGCGTCCGGCCCCGGCAAGCCTCGCCGAGGGACTGACCAACTACCCCGAGCCGGCCGCTCCTGATGCCACGTCGTGGCTGACGATGTGGCGCTGGGACTGGCTTTGGGGGACGGTCGCCGTCGTGGCGATCCTGCTCTACGTCGGTGGTGTCGTGCGTCTGATGCGCCGCGGCGACCGGTGGCCGGTGGGCCGCACCATCGTGTGGGTGTTGGGCTGGGCCACGTTCATCTGGTCAGTGTGTGGCGCGCCGGGCGTCTATGGGCGAGTGTCCTTCTCCTGGCACATGACCAGCCACATGACGATCGCCATGATCGTCCCGATCCTGCTTGTCCTCGCGGCGCCCATCACCCTCATCGCCCGCGTGGAGTCGCCTCGCAAGGACGGCACCTATGGCCCACGAGAGATCGTCCTCGGCCTAGTCCACTCGAAATACGTTGCGTTCTGGGCCAATCCGATCGTGGCCGGGGTCAACTTCGTCTTCGGGCTGATCATCTTCTACTACACGCCGCTGTTCGAGTTGGCCCTCACAACGCACACCGGCCACGTCCTCATGGTCATCCACTTCCTCCTGGCCGGGTATCTCTTCGCCATGGTGCTCATCGGCGTCGACCCAGGCCCCCGCAAGTGGGCGCCGGCCCTGCGCCTGGTCGTGTTGTTCGCGACGATGTCCTTCCACGCGTTCTTCGGCGTCGCCATCCAGTCGAGCACGTCGCTGCTCGCGCCGGGGTTCTTCTCGATCATCCACATCCCGTGGATCCCCGACCCGCTGCTGGATCAGCAACAGGGCGGCGCCATCGCGTGGGGCATCGGCGATGTCCCCTCCCTGCTGCTCGCCATGCTGCTGGTGCTGTCCTGGGTTCGCTCGGACGACGCCGAGGCACGCCGGCACGACCGCCAAGCCGACCGTGACCACGATGCCGACCTCACGGCATACAACGCGCGCCTGGCGAGCATCGCCGAACATGACGCGCAGGAGGCCGCACGTGACGCGGCCCGCCTCTCCGGTATGCCGCGCGAGGGCGGCTCATGACCCCGCTGCGGATCGCGGTCGTCCAGGTCGCCCACGGCGACGACGAGAGGGTCGCCGAGCGGGTCGCCCGGGTCGCGGCGACGGTGCGAGGACTGGCCGGGCACGACCTGGTGGTGCTGCCTGAGCTCTGGCCGGTGGGCGGGTTCGACTACCGGCGGTGGGCGGAGCAGGCCGAGGCCGCTGACGGGCCGATCGCGGCGACGATGGCGCAGGCCGCGCGCGATGCGGGCGTGGTGTTGCACGCCGGGTCGATCGTCGAGCGCGGACCGGCGCCCGGGCCGGAGGGCAAGTGGCTGTGGAACACCTCGCTGGTGTTTGGCCCGGACGGGTCGGAGTTGGCGCGCTATCGCAAGATCCACCGGTTTGGGTTCGCGACGGGGGAGCCGGAGCTCATGGAGGCCGGCGATGAGGTGGTCGTGTTCGACCTGCCGGTGGGTGTGAGCGCTGGCGGTGCCGAGGCTGATGGTGGACCTGCGACCCGGACGGTCCGGGCCGGGTTGTCCACCTGTTACGACCTGCGCTTCCCCGAGCTCTATCGCCGCCAACTCGACCTCGGTGCACAGGTGTTGCTCGTCCCTGCGGCCTGGCCGGCTGCTCGGGTCGGGCACTGGAGCCTCTTCGCCCGAGCGCGTGCCGTCGAGGAGCAATGCCTCGTCATCGCGTGCAACACGGCTGGCACCCACTGCGGGGTGACGATGGGCGGTCGGTCGGTGGTCGTGCTTCCCACCGGCGACGTGGTTGCCGAGGCCGGTGCTGACGACGAAGAGGTGCTGTCCGTCGAGGTCGACCTGGAGGTCATCGAGCGCACCCGGGCCGTGTTCCCGGTGCTCGCCGACCGTCGCCTCCGGATGCCCTGACCGCGGATCCTCCGCAGAGTCGCGCCATAGTCCCTCATACAAGCGTCACACCTCTCGCCGGGTCGAGGTATTCCGCCATCACCTGACGATGGCGGAATACCTCGACCCAGCCGGGAAGCCCGCCAGCTTGAGGCCTCGGAGGGTGCCATGTGGGACAGTGGGCCGCGTGAGTTCGCCAGCTACGCCTCCCGCGCCCGAGTCTCCGGCCCCGAATCTTGGGTCGACCGTTGCGTCGGCCGCTCCATCAGACGCTCCGTCGACCGTTGCGTCGGTGGCCGCGGCCACGCCCGCTGATCGCGACCGGTGGGCCGATGCCTTACGCGTCGGCTCCCTGCTCGTCGTCATCGTCGGGCACTGGCTCATGGTGGCCGTCACACCAACCGGCGAGATCACCAACACCCTCGACCTCATCCCCAGGCTGCAGCCGGTCACCTGGGTCCTGCAGGTCATGCCACTGTTCTTCCTCGTGGGCGGCGTCGCGCACGCCCACTCGCTTGGCTCCCTCGCCCGCCGCGGCGGCACCGGTCCCGGAGGGTATGCCGCGTTCATTCGGGCCCGGGCCGCGCGCCTGTTGCGCCCAACGCTCGCGTTCCTTGCCGTGTGGGTCCTGCTCGGTGTCATCGCCGACCGCACCGGGCTGACGTCGGGGTCCTCGTGGCAGGCGGCGCTCGTCGTGGCAGCGCTCGTCATGGTTCCGCAGTTGCTGTGGTTCGTCGGGATCTACCTGGCCGTGGCGGCCTTCGCCCCCGCGCTCTATCGCGCCCACGGTCGATGGGGGCTCTGGGCGGTCGTTGCCCTGTGCTCAGCAGCGCTGCTCGTCGATCTCGCGAGGTTCGGCGCAGGCCTGGGCATCCTCGGAAACCTCAACTTCGCGCTCGTCTGGTTGGCGCTGCACCAGTGCGGGTTCGCCTGGCGCGACGGCTCGTTGACCAATGGGGTGGCCTTCGTGCTCGTCGGCGTCGGAGTCTCGGGGCTCGCGCTCTCGATCGCCGTGGGGCCCTATCCGGTGTCGATGGTCGGGCTGCCCGGCGACGAGATCTCGAACATGTCCCCGCCGACGGTTGCCCTGCTGTGCCAGGGCCTGGCGCTCATCGGGATCGCGGCGTTGGCGCGTGGCCCGATGGCCCGAGTGCTGGCGCGCCCACGGGTGTGGCGCGGTGTGGTCACCGCGGGTGCGTTCGCGATGACCGCCTTCCTCTGGCATCTGACGGCGCTGCTCTTCACCCTGTTGAGCGCCTGGGCGCTCGGCATCTTGTTGCCTGAGGTGGGCAGCGCAGCCTGGTGGTGGAGTCGGCCGGTGTGGTTCGCCGTGCTCGCGATCCCGACCGCTGCCCTGGTCGCGATCTTCATCCGGTTCGACCGCGGTCCTCGCTCGGCGGCCGGGGTGGTCACGGGGCAGCCGCGTTGGGTCGACTGGGTCGCGGTCGCTGGGGTCATCGTGACGGTCTTCGGCATCCTCATGGTGTCGATCGTCGGCGTCGACATCCTCGGCAACCGGGCGCAGTTCTTCCTCTTCGGGATGCTGACCCCCGGCCAGGCGTTCCTCGTCCTGCTGGTCGGGTTGGGCTTGCTGCGCCTGGCCGCCCCTCGCGCGGTTTCTCGCACCTGAGTCTCCTCGTGGTCGACGGCAGGGGTATGCCGCGGCCAGACCATCCGCGCTCCCTCGCTGCGCTCGCTCGCGCTTCCCGCCAGACCCGCCATGGCCGCGGCATACCCCTGCCGCCTCGGCAGCGCGGGTCAGTCGATGCGGCGCGGGTCAGTCGACCCAGCCGCGGCGGAGCGCTTCGACTCCGGCCTGGAAGCGGCTCTCGGCCTGCAACGCCGCGGTGGCCGCTGCCACCAGTCGGCGCACTGTCCGGACCGAGGTGGCTGTCTTGCGGGCGATGGCATCGTCCTTGAGCCCCTGGGCCAACAGGCTGACGACCTGACGAAGGCGGGCCTCGGAGAACTCGCCCTCGGCACCCAGGGTGACGATGTCGTCCCAGGGCTGCGCGGCGTTCCACACCTGGGTGAACAGTTGCGCGACCGGCGCGACGAGGTCCGGTCCGTGCAGGATCAACGCACCCGGCCGGCTGGTCCGTGGGATGAGCGCAACGGAGCCGTCGATGACGATGGTGTGCGGCCCTGGGCTGGGGTGGACCCGCACCTGCATCCCGATCGAGGACGCCTCGACCAGGTGGGTGCGCCAGGCTTCCGAGGTCAGCGATGGGGTCGCGACAATGGCCCGAAGGACAACCTTCCGCTCGAGCAACTCGCGATCCAGCCGACGCGACGATTCGATCGCCTCGCTCGGAAGCGGTGCCCCACCGTGAATGGTGACGGCACTCACCCGCGCTTCGCGGACGAGTTGGTAGAGGCGTGAGCGCACGACCTCCGCTTCGTCGATGATTTCAACTAAGTCGTGGTCGTCCCGTCGAACGCGACTGTCGACGAAAGCTTCGACGTAATGCGCCACGTTTTGACGAGAAGTGTCGACTAACTCCTGCATCTGCGCGAGGCGGCGTTCCTGTTGCGCGAGCAGCGATTCGATGGCTTGGTCGGGAGCGACGGGACTGACGACGTTGACGCCGCCCTCGTCGGTGGTGACGAGCCTGAGCGCGGCTAGCCGATCGAGCTCGGCAGCGACCTCGCCGCGCTTCATCTTCAGCGTCTTGGCGAGTTGCGAGACATCTGTGGTCGGGTTGTCAAGCATGGCTCGATAAACCCGTTCCGTCGTTCCGTGAACGCCAAAGATCTCTAGCATGTCGGCCCCTGATCGACTGTTGTGCCCACCGTAGTTGGAACCGTTCGATGGCGCTCAGTGACAGGTGCCGGGTGCGAGGTCACCACACAGCGGCGACGCGGCATACCAGGGATCAGGTATGCCGCGTCGCGCGCTGTGGGGGTGAGGCTAGAAGGCGGCCTCCGGGACGTCCATGAGCGACAGGTCAGTGGACTCGGCCATGGCGCGCTCGGCGGCCAGGCGCGGCAGGACCTGGTGGACGAAGAACTTCGCGGCGGCGATCTTGCCGGTGTAGAAGTCGACGTCCTTGGGGGAGGCGCCCGCGTCGAGCGCGGCCTTGGCGACCTCGGCCTGGCGCATGAGCAGCCAGCCGACGATGAGGTCACCGGCACCGAGCAGCAGGCGGGTGGAGTTCTGGCCGACCTTGTAGAGGTTCTTGACGTCGCCGCCGGTGCGGGGGTCGGACTGGAAGGCGGCGCCGGCCATGTAGCCGACGATGCCCTGGACGTTCTCCAGTGCCTTGCCGAGAGCCTCGCGCTCGGAGTCGAAGTAGCCCGCCTGCGCGCCGAGGTCCTTGGCGAACTGGGCGATCTGCATCGACAGGCCGGTCATCGACTGCCCGTGGTCGCGGACGATCTTGCGGAAGAAGAAGTCCAGACCCTGGATCGCCGTGGTGCCTTCGTAGAGGGTGTCGATCTTGGCGTCGCGGACGTATTGCTCGAGCGGGTATTCCTGCAGGAAGCCCGAGCCGCCGAAGGTCTGCAACGACTCGGTGCCCAGCAGCACCCAGGCGCGCTCGGAGCCGAGACCCTTGACGATCGGCAGGAGCAGGTCGCTCATCCGCGAGGCGACGTCGGCCGGCGACCCCTTCTCGGGGTGGACCGACGGGACGCCCTCGGTCTCGACATCGACGACGTCTTGGAACGTCGCGGCGTAGATGACGAGCGCACGCAACCCCTCGGCATACGCCTTCTGCAGCATGAGCGAACGGCGCACGTCGGGGTGGTGGGTGATGGTGACCCGCGGCGCGTCCTTGGCCGGCGTCGTGAGGTCGGCGCCCTGGACGCGCTGCTTGGCGTAGTCGAGCGCGTTGAGGTAACCGGCCGATAGTGTGGCAATTGCCTTGGTGCCCACGAACATTCGCGCACCCTCGATGATGTGGAACATCTGGGCGATGCCGTCGTGGACGTCGCCGAGGAGGGTGCCGACGGCGGGCTGCTTCTCGCCGAAGGTGACCTCGCAGGTGGTCGAGACCTTGAGGCCCATCTTGTGCTCGACGTTGGTGACGTAAGCGCCGTTGCGCTCGCCGATCTCGCCGGTCTCGACGTCGACGTGGAACTTGGGGACGATGAACAGGCTCAGGCCCTTGGTGCCGACGACCGCACCCTCAGGGCGGGCCAGGACGAAGTGGACGATGTTGTCGCACATGTCCGACTCGGCCGACGTGATGAACCGCTTGACGCCGGTGATGTGCCACGTGCCGTCGGGCTGCTGGACAGCCTTGGTGCGGCCGGCGCCGACGTCGGAGCCTGCGTCGGGCTCGGTGAGGACCATCGTCGTGTGCCAGGCGTTGTCGATGATGAGCTTGGCGAGCTTCTTCTGCTCGGGCGTGCCGAGGAACCACAGCAGCCTGGCGAACGAGAAGGTCGCGCCATACATGTGGATGGCGGGGTTCGCGCCGCAGATCATCTCGGCGATGGCCCACCGCAGCGAGGGCGGCACGGCCATCCCGCCGAGCTCGACGGGGGTGTCCAGCCGGCCCCATTCGCCGTCGAGGTAGGCGCGGTAGGACTTCTTGAACGACTCAGGGATCGTCACCGAGCAGGTCACCGGGTCATAGACCGGCGGGTTGCGGTCGGAGTCGACCAGGCTCGCGGCCAGCTCGTTCTCGGCCAGGCGGGCCACCTCGCCGAGGATGTCCTTGGCGGCTTCGACATCGACATCGGCGTAGATCCCCTTGCCGAGGATCTCCTGGCGACCGAAAACCTCGAAGAGGTTGAACTCCAGGTCGCGCACGTTGGCCTTGTAGTGACCCATGACACTGATCCTTCGGTGGGTAGAGCGGACTGCCGCTGGGGCCCAGTGGTTGCGTCTAGTTTGCTACTGGCCGGTAACAAAACGCAAGGGGTATGCCGTGTGCCCGCCGTCACGGGGGTCCTTGGCCTCCGGGCACCCGATGGGTCTGGCCGGGCCTTCTGAGTTTCGCCGCCATGGCGGTCAAAGTGGTGGCTGGCGGTCAGGTCTGGGGGTCACCTGCGAGTTTCGCCGCCATGGCGGTCAAACGGTCGGCCTCCTGAGGCCCCCGCGCGCGGCATACCTCGGCCCCCCAGGCCCCCAGCCGCCTCAGCGCCGAAAAGGTCGACGATCTTTCGCTTGCTCGACGATGTGTCATCGAGCGCGCAAAAGATCGTCGACCTTTCAGCCCTTGACGCAGAGCAGCGTCGTCAGCCGAGTGACGACCTCGACCAAGTCGGACTGCGCGGCGATGACCGAGTCGAGGTCCTTGTAGGCGCCGGGGATCTCATCGACCACCCCGGCATCTTTCCGGCACTCGACACCCGCCGTCTGCGCCGCGAGGTCGGCCTCGGTGAACCGCTTCTTCGCGGCGTTCCGCGACATCCGCCGACCTGCGCCGTGCGACGCCGAGCAGTAGGAGTCAACGTTGCCGAGGCCCCGCACGACGAACGACCCGGTGCCCATCGACCCAGGGATAAGCCCGAGGTCGCCGGCGCCGGCCCGGATCGCCCCCTTGCGGGTGACGAGCACGTCGATGCCGTCGTAGGTCTCCTGCGCCACGTAGTTGTGGTGGCACTGGATCGTCTGACCCCACTCGACGGGCAGCCCGCGCGCGGCGAAGTGCCCGGCGACGACCCGCTGCACGAGCGCCATCATGACCGCCCGGTTGCGCAGCGCGTAGTCCTGCGCCCACTCCAGATCGCGCCGGTATGCCGCCATCTCCGGCGTGCCCGCAAGGAACACCGCGAGGTCGCGGTCGGGGATGCCGTCGTTGTGCGGCAAGGTCCGAGCCGTCGTCATGTGTGCCTGCGCGAGCAGGTTGCCGATGCCTCGCGAGCCAGAGTGGAGCATGACCCAGATCGCGCCGTCGTCGTCGGAGCACACCTCGATGAAGTGATTCCCGCCGCCGAGCGACCCCATCTGCTGGTGCGCCTTCTTGGCCTGGTCCTGGATCCGCGGGTCCAGGTCGTCGAAGGCGTCCCAGAACCGGCCCCAGCCCTCCGCGCGAAACTCGTTGCGCGGCATACCAAGTGACGTGGGGTCGACCGGGTGCTGGTGACCTGCGAAGCCGACGGGGACCGCCGCTTCGATCTCGAGTCGCAACGGGTGCAGGTCGTCGGGGAGGTCTTCGAGGCGCAGCGACGTGCGGACCGCGGCCATGCCGCAGCCGATGTCGACGCCGACCGCGGCCGGTGCGACCGCCTGGCTCATCGCGATGACCGAGCCGACCGTCGCACCCTTGCCGAGGTGGACGTCGGGCATGACGCGCACGCCGACGACCCACGGCAGCGACGCGATGTTGCGCAGCTGCTGGAGGGCGGCCGAGTCGATCTCGTGCTCGTGGGCCCACATCTTCACCTCGGCCTGGGTGCCGGGCAGCGTGGTCGGGAATGCGTGCATCGGTCCAGGTTAGGGAGGCGGCTCGACCCGCCGCACGTGGTTATCCAGCCGGCGCCCGAGGTATGCCGTGCCGCGACAGCCAAAAGGTCGACGATCTTTCGGCGGCTCAACGACATATCGTCGAGCGTGCAGAAGATCGTCGACCTTTCGGTGCTGGGGCCGTGCCCGGCGGCCGGTGGCGCTGGTCAGATCTTGGTCACCGGGGTGATCGGGGGGTCGCCGCGCAAGACGGCCAGCGCGTTGTCGGCGGCGAGCTCGGCCATCGCGGCGCGGGTCTCGGTGGTCGCCGATCCGAGGTGCGGCAGCAGGACGACGTTCTCCAGCTCAAGCAGCCCCGGATGCACGGCCGGCTCGTTCTCGAAGACATCCAGCCCGGCGCCCGCGATCTCGCCCGCGCGCAACGCCGCCACCAGCGCGTCCTCGTCGACGATCGGTCCGCGGGCCGAGTTGACGAGGTATGCCGTGTGCTTCATTGAGCGCAGCCGCGCGGCGTCCACGAGGTGATGGGTCGACGGCCCGTAGGGGCAGTGCAGCGACACGACGTCGGCCGTCTCGAAGAGCTCGTCGAGCGACACCTTGCGGGCGTCCAACCCCTCAAGCGCCGCGGCCGGCGGGTCGTAGTCATCGGCATACTCGATGGTCATGCCGAACGCCTTGGCGCGCCGGGCCATAGCGACCCCGATCTGGCCCATGCCGACGATGCCAATCGTCTTGCCCTGCAACCCCATTCCCAGCAGGTAGAACATGCCCCACTGCCACGGGGTCTGCGACCGGATGATCCGCTCGCCCTCGCCGAAGCGCCGCGTCACCATGAGCATGAGCCCGAACGCGGTGTCCGCGGTCGTCTCGGTCAGCACGCGCGGCGTGTTGGTCGCGATGACGCCATGCGCCTCGCACGCCGCCACGTCGATGTTGTTGTAGCCCACCGCGACGTTCGCGACGACCTTCAACTGCGGCCCGGCAGCGTCGAGGAACTCCCCGTCGACCCGCTCGGTGAGCAGCGTCAACACCGCATCAGCGCCGGCGATCAGGCGCAGCGCCTCCTCGCGCGGGATGCACTCCGAGTGCTCCCAGGCGCGCACCTCGTGCTCCGCCCGCAGCTTCGCCAGGCCCACCTCGGGAATCCGGTTGGTCACCGCCACAATCGCCATGTCAGCCCTCGATCCATTGCTTGAGGATGCCCAGCCCTTCGCGGATGTCCGACTCAGGCAACCCCGAATAGGCGAACCGCACATAGCGACGATCCTCGCCCGGTTGCGGCCTCCCGAAGTGCAGCCGCGTGCAGAACGACACGCCAGTCTCCTTGAGCGCGCGGTCGGCGAACTCGGGCAGGCTGTCAATTCCCTTGGCGGCCATGGCTTCTGTGACGTCTGGGAAGAGGTAGAAGGTGGCGTTCGGCTTGCTCAGGCGGACACCCGGCATACTCACGAGCATGTCGTATGCCGCGTCGCGGCGACCGCGCAGCGTCTCCCGGATCGCGTTGGCGCCGGACTGGTCGCCGGTGACCGCCTCGACGCCCGCCCACTGGACGAAGTGCGTCGTGCACGACTCGTTGTTGGTGTTGAGCTTGCTGAAGACCGACGACAACTCAGCCGGCGCGATCGCGGCCCCCAACCGCCACCCGGTCATCGCGAACTTCTTGGAGAACGTGTAGAGCAGGACGGTCCGCTCGGCCATGCCGGGCAGCGACGCGATCGAGGACGAGGTGCCCGAGTAGCGCATCTCGTAGTAGGCCTCGTCGGCGAGCACCCAGAGGTCGTTCTCGATGGCGATCTGGGCGATGGCCTCCATCTCGGCCTGGCTGGACTCGGCGGAGATGGGGTTCTGCAGGTTGTTGTAGACGATCGCCTTGGTCGCCGGCGTGATGAGCGAGCGCACCTGGTCGAGGTCGATCTCGAAGCCGGTGTCGGTGGGCAGGTAGCGATAGGCCAGCGGCTTGCCGCCGATGAACTCGATCTGGCTCTCATAGATGGGGTAGCCCGGGTTGGGATAGAGCACCTCGTCGCCGAACTCGATGAGCGCCTGGACGAACTTGGTGATGACCGGCTTGCCGCCCGGGTGGATCGTGACGTTGTCGGCGCTGAGGTCCAGCCCGCGCCGCCCGGCGACGTCCGCGGCGAGCGCCTCGCGCAGCGGCATGATGCCGGCGCCGGGGCAGTAGCCCGTCTTGCCGTCGGCGATCGCCCGGTCCATCGCCTCGACGATGTTGGCGGGCGTCGGCAGGTCGATGTCGCCGAGGTGGAAGGGGTAGATGCGGTGACCCTGTGCTCCCCAGGCCGCGGCTGCCAGCGAGACGGCGAAGGCGGTCTCGGTCCCGAGTCGACTGATGCGTTCTGCGAATGGCACTTCGGTGTGTCCCTTCGTGTGGCGGAGCGAGGACCCGGGGTGCCGGGTCGCCCGTGCTGTCATCTACTTCATCGGAGCCTGGTGGGCTCCGCAAGACTCGTGCTGACGAGGGTCCCGGCTCGACCCGCAAGCAGGTCGCCGATCACCTCGAGCGCCCCGATGTATGCCGGTCGGCCGGTTTCGGTGGCGAAGGCCGCCGCTGCCTCGACCTTCGGTCCCATCGAGCCGGCCGGAAACCCTTGGGCGAGTAGCCACTCCGGGCGAGCGGCGGCGATCTGGCGGGCGGACGGCATACCCCAGTGGTCGATGACGGCGGGGACGTCCGTGGCCATGACGAAGGCGTCCGCGCCCAACTCGCGGGCGAGCACGCCCGAGGCGAGGTCCTTGTCGACAACGGCCTCCACGCCCGCAAGGACGTTGGACCGGCGCCCCTGCGCATCGCGCTCGAACATCGTCGGTATGCCGCCCCCGCCGGCGCAGATGACCACGCACCCCGCGCGCAGGAGCAGGTCCACAGGTCGAATCTCGAAGATCCGCAGGGGTTTTGGCGAGGCGACGACCCGGCGCCAGTGTGGCCCATCGGGTTTCACGGTCCAGCCATGCTCGGCAGCGGCCGCGCGGGCGGTCGCCTCGTCATAGATCGAGCCGACGAACTTCGTGGGATCGGCGAAGGCCGGGTCGTCGGGGTCGACCTCGGTCATCGTCAACAGCGTTGCCAGGGGCTGGTTTTCGGGGAGGAGGTTGCCCAGCTCCTGCTCGATGAGGTAGCCGATCATCCCGTCGGTCTGCGCGCCGAGCAGGTCGAGGGGGTAGGCCGCGACGCCCGGCAGCGCCGCTGCCTGCAGCGCGAGCAGCCCGACCTGGGGGCCGTTGCCGTGGGTGATGACGAGCTCGTGATCGCGGGCCAGGGGAGCGAGGGCAAGGGCGGCGGCGTGGACGTTCGTGCGCTGGTTCTCGGCCGTCGGAGGCTCGCCCCGACGCAGCAGGGCATTGCCGCCGAGGGCGACGACGATCCGCATTCCGGGGCCTCCTTGTCCCTGCCTGCGAGGGTAACTCTGCGGCGGCATACCGCGAGGGACTCTCGTCCCAATCGGTGAGGGGGTTTGCGCCGGGCGGGCGCTGGCTAGTGTGTGGGTATGGCCGCAGCCCCCGGGCACATCGTCATTGCGTGCGACAAGTTCAAGGGGTCGCTCACCGCGGCCCAGGTCGTCGAGGCGATCCGCGACGGGATCGCGTCGGCCGCTCCCGGCCGCGAGGTGCGAGCGGTGCTCGTCGCCGATGGGGGCGATGGCACGCTCGCCGCGGCCGAGTCGGTGGGCTTCCGGCACGTGCCGGTGACTGTCGCCGGCCCCACGGGGTCACCCAACGTCAGCGGGTATGCCGTGCGCGCCGGCACCGCGGTCGTCGAGCTGGCCGACGCGTGCGGGATTGTGCACCTTCCCGGTGGGGTCAAAGCTCCGCTGACCGCGACGTCGCGGGGCTTGGGACAGGTCTTGGCGGCGGCGCTCGATGACCCGTCGGTGACGTCGGTGGTCATGGGGATCGGCGGGAGCGCCAGCAACGACGGCGGCGCGGGAATGCTTGCGGCACTAGGGGCTCGGCTGCTTGACACTGGCGGTCGTGAGCTGCCGGACGGTGGTGGGGCGCTGGTCGATCTGGCTGCGCTGGATCTGTCGGGGCTGCACCCGCGGCTTCGCGAGGTGTCGCTGACGGTGGCCTGTGATGTCAACAACCCTCTGCTCGGGGAGTCGGGCGCGGTAGCGATCTTCGGCCCGCAGAAGGGGGCCGGCGAGGCCGAGCGGGTGGTGTTGGAGGCGGGGTTGGCGCGGTTCGCTTCGTTGGTCACCGAGGCGATGGGGCGGGACGACACGGGGCTGCCGGGCGCGGGGGCTGCCGGAGGCGTCGGGTATGCCGCCCAAGCCGTCTTGGGTGCCGCGATGCGGCCCGGGGTCGAGTTGGTGTTGGAGTTGATGGGGTTCGAGGCGTTGTGTGAGGGGGCTTCGCTGGTGGTGACGGGTGAGGGGTCGCTGGACCGGCAGACGTTGCTGGGCAAGACGCCGGCGGGGGTGGCGCGCGCGGCCCAGGCACACGGCATACCGGTGGTGGCGGTGTGTGGGCGGTCGTTGCTGTCGGCCGAGGACGTGGCCGCGTCGGGGATCGCGCAGGTCTATGCGTTGACCGACCTCGAGCCCGACCCCGCCGTCTGCATGTCCGACGCCGCCCGCCTCCTGCGCGCCCCCGGGCCCCCAAGGCTAACACGGTGGCCTAACCTGATCTGGCGAACGCTAGGTCCACGATGGCCCATCCGACCATCTGTCGATGATGCAGTCTTGAGTGTGCCGAAGACTGAGCAGGGCGCAGTATTAGCCCGGACTTTGACGGGCTGGGCGAACGAGCCCAAGGGGATTTGTGGAGTTCGATGAGCCGACCATAGAGGTTGGTCGGAGCCGTCGCGATCGAATTCTCTCCCTCGGGGACGCCCGACAATGCCCCGCCCAGTTGCCGCCCAGTAGCCAGGCGCGGAGAACGATAGTTGCCAGCTCAAGTTCAGTCACTTGGCAACGGACTGAATGACACTCAATGCACGAGGAGGCGTTATCCGCGATTCAGGATGTGCGACTCCGGTGCCGTGTGCAACTGGCACACTCGGTGGGGTGGAACTAGGGTCGGGTATCGAGGCCGCCGAAGCCGCAGCTCCCTGCGGGATGGAGGTGGCGACTAAAGTGGGCGTCCACGCGCACTACCTGCGGTTAGGCACGACTATGCGCTTCACGTATGTAGCGACCATTGCGGGAGGGCTGACATGACATCCAACGAGGGCTTCTTCGCCCGCAAGCAGGCGGCGGCCGTGTTGAAGCATGGCATCTTGAGCCGGTACCCGACGATCTTCGCCTCGATGGCTGGCAGCGGCGAGCCCGAGGTGGTGCTGTACGACGCTTATGCGGGCCCAGGAAAGTACGAGGACGGCAGCCCGGGATCACCATTGCTCCTCGTCGAGACGGCCATTCGGACTGCCAACTTCCGCAAAGTGAGGCTGTACTTCAGCGAGGAAGACATCGACCACCACACCGAACTTCATCGCACCCTCACCGAGGCCGTTGGTTCGGATGTGGAGTGGGAGGCAGTATGCGGCACCGCGGAGAGATGGGCAGGAGCGTTTGTGCGGGACGCAGCGGACGCGCCGATGTTCACCTTCCTAGACCCCTTCGGCGTAGGGCTTAGTTATGAGGTGTTGACCGAGACGCTTCTCGGTCGGCCAGCCCAGCTGAAGACCGAGGTCCTAGTGAACATCAATGTTGAAAGCGTCTGGCGGATCGGTGGCCGCCTCCAGGAGATCGATAGCGG
>JADJIB010000004.1 GCA_016707175.1 Candidatus Phosphoribacter hodrii | reverse complement strand
ACACGTCAACGATGAACGCGACGTACACGAACCCCGTCAACGTCCACACGTACGAAAAGTCGGCTACCCACAGTTGGTCCGGACAGGTGGGGGTGTCCCAGCCTCGTTTGACCAGGTCCGGGTGACGTGGCGCGGTCTCGTCGCGCACGGTGGTGCTGGTGGTGTGTCGGCCGCGGGTCACGCCCCGGATCCCCGCGATCGCCATGAGCCGTCCGACCTGGTCCCGGCCGACGGCCAGGCCGGCCCGGCGGGCGGCGTGGTGGAGTTTACGGACCCCGTACACGCTCCAGTTGTCGGCCCACAGTGTGTACAGCGCGTTGACCAGATAGGCCTCCTCCAACGCCGCCAGGCTGACCGGGGTCACCTTGTGGGCGTGATACGTGGACGGCGCGATCGTGATGCCGTGCTCGGTGAGCACCGCGCAGATCGGCTCGACGCCGAATCGAGCCCGGTAGGCGTCGATGTAGGCCACGATCACTCGAGTCGGCGGTCGAGCTCCGCCTGAGCGAAAAACGCTGCACTGGTCTTGAGTATGTCGTTCGCGCGTTCCAGCTCGGCCACCCGCTTCTTGAGCACGCGGACCTCCTCAGAGTCCGCCGCCCGCGCCGTCGCCGACGGCGGGCGTGTTCCCTCGGCTCGTTCGCCGTCCTCGACCCAGTTCCGCAGCGTCGCCTGGTTCAGGTCCAGCAGCGCCCCGACATGCCGCCAAACTAACTTGATCCTCACCCTCGGCCAGACGGTCCCGATACGATCCGCATCGCCCGCTCTGAACTCCGTGTCGTACTTCTTCGGTGCTGGCATGGCAAGAGGATAGAGCCCCGGCGGGTGGTGGGTTTTGAGGTTGGATCCTCGGTGCTACAGGCCGCTGGTGATTGCGGCGGTGTCAGTATCGCTGGTCTTGTACAGCAGTGCCATGGAGGTCTCGGATAGGTAGCGGCGGTCAGCGACTTGCCATTCGTCGTGGGCGTCGGCTAAGACCGCACCGACGAGGCGGATCACCGCTGGGCTGTTGGGGAAGATCCCGACGACGCGGGCTCGTCTCTTAATCTCGCGGTTCAGCCGTTCGATCGTTATCTTGAGCCCTCTCGAGGGTGTCGTTGATGTAGCCGATGGGCTGGATCGATCCCCTGATCGTGCGTGCTGGACATGGTTATCTGCGGCGTCCAGCAGGCACGGTTGTGGAGGTTTGGTGTTCGTTGCTCGGGTGGTGGTGTCCGCTCGCGGCGTGAGTCGTGGACGGTGGTCGGGGACGACGGGCTGGTCGTCAGGCCAGCCGAACGATTCCTGTCGTTCTTGACCGACTCGGGACGGTCAGCGAACACGGTCAAGGCGTACGCGCATGACCTGAGGGACTGGTTTCGCCTTCCTCGCCGGGCGCGGGCTGGATTGGGCGGCCGTGACGGTCGAGGATGTTGCCGCGTTCGTGGCGTGGCTGCGGCTGCCACCATCTGCGTGGGCCGGGGGTGGCGGTGCTGCCGCTCGGCGAGCACTGCTCAGCCTCGACGGTCAATCGCAAACTCGCCGCGGTCTTGGGTCGATGTACCAGCACGCGGGCCGGTCCGGGGTCGCGGTGCATGCCTTGTTGGAGCGTGTGGCGACCTGGGCCGTCGAGGTGGGGCCCGCTCGTTTCTGCATCACGTGAGCAAGTCCGGCTGGGGCCGCGCCGGTGGTGCGGGTCCGGGCGAGACGACGAACACCGCGCACCTTCAGCCAGGAGGAGGTCGAGGCCCTGATCAGGGCGTGCGCCCGGCGGCAGGACCGGCTGCTGCTCCAGAAGTGCTCGCTACCACCGGGATGCGTGTCGGTGAGGCGCTCGGGCTGCGGCATGAGGACTGGGATGCCGCCGAGCGGCGGTGCGGGTGATGGCACGGGACAACGACAACCGGGCTCGGTCGAAATCGCTTAGTGTCACGGACGATCCCGGTCCCGGCCCCGCTGGTGCGTTCCTACGCCGACTATCTGCTTGAGGAGTACGGCGAACTCGATAGTGACTACGTCTTCGTCAACCTGTGGGGTGGCGGGTCGGCTCGCCACTGACTTACGCGGCGGTGTATGACCTGGTCCGGCGTGCGGTCCCGAACCGGGATCGACTTCGACCACACTGGCTGCGGCACTCGTACGCGACCGGGCTGTTGCGCTCCGGGGTGCCGGTCGAGTCGTCTCCGCGCTGCTCGGGCGCGCGTCGGTGGCCACGACGTCGGGCACGTACGCGCACCTGACCGTGGCCGGCACCCGGGCCGCTGGCCCGCGCCGGTGTGCTGACCCAGGACGTGTCGTGACCTCGGCCACGGTGCTGCCGCTGCGCACCGGCGGCCTTGACGGGGGAGTGTGGACGGCGCAGGTCCGCGCGGCGCTGCGGCCGGAGTTCGCGACTGACAGGTTCGTGGTCGACGTGAACGACCCGGCCTACTCCGGCGGGCCGTGCCTGGTCCCGGACTGTGACCGGCTGGCCCGCGTCACGGGATGCGCTTCGGGCACCACCACCGGCGGGCGAAGGCGGGGCGGCCCAATGTGGCCGAGTTCGCTGCGAGCACTGATCCTGGGCTGGGCACGTCAACGTCCCCAACCGGGCCTGCCGGATCCAGGCCTGCGGGTACGGGTCGGCGCGAGCAGGACTGTGCCAGTTACACGCCCAGCGGTGGGAACGCCTGGGGCGACCTGACGTCCAGCAGTGGCTCGTCGCGGGCCACCGCCGATCAAGGCACCGGTCGCCGACGCGCCAGGTCCCGGGATGCCGATTGTGGCCTCAAGCGGCCGGGCCGTTCTGTCACGCCACCACAACATGGCGCGCCACCGGGCGCCCAGATCCGGTGGTGTTCGCTCACGAGTTCGCTGCTGTCCGGGTGCCCTCGGACCAGGTCATCGACCTGGCCCGGCTGCCCGAACCGTTGCGCTGGGAACTGGCCTACGTGATCCAGTGCCGGCACGACGACCGCGCCAGCCGGACCCCTGCGGAAGTCGTTGGGCGTCTCGTGTCGTTCCTGCTTGAGGCCGGCGTGTCCACCCTGCGCGGCGGGCACGAGCAGTCCTGGCGCGAGGCGTTCACCGCCTCCGGGCGACGCGACAGCAACGGCCGTGGCCTGCTCGTGTACGCCCACCAACGAGTCGACGACCTCGCCGCCGGCAGCGGTTGGGACGCCGAGTACCCACGCGAGGTGTGGCAGCTGCGCCGGCTCGCGGCGGCGCAACCCCCCCTCGACTTCACCCTGGATCGGGCAACCGTGGCTGCGCCGGGCGACCAAACGCTGGACCCGGCAGCGGTTGGCCACCGGTGTCGGGCTCAGAAGCGGTCCGCCGTGGCCTGACCGCGCTGACCCGCCTCGCTGGCTACCTACAACAGGCCCGGATCGACGTACCGCAGGACCTCCCCCGGGCCGTGCTCGAGGCCTACCTGGCCGACCTGTCCACCGGCGTCCCCACCGCGCAACGACGCCAGGTCCACATCAGCCAGCTCCGCGGCTTCCTCGAGGCCGTCCGACAACGAGGCTGGGCCCGCTGGCCCCGACCGCGGCACTGTTCACCGACGACAACCCGCCTCGCCCGCAACGCGGGCCCCGCGCAGTGGCCGAACAGGTGATGGCCCAGCTTGAGACGCCGACCGCAATCGCGGTCTGGCCCGACCCCGCCGGAGCGCTGATCACCCTCATCCTGATCCGCTGCGGCCTGCGTGTCGGCGACGCGACTCGACTGCCCTACGACTGCCTCGTCGCCGACGCCAAGAGCGCGCCCTACCTGCGTTACGTCAACCACAAAATGAACCGTGAAGCCTCGTCCCCATCGGCGAGGAACTCCACGCCCTGATCCTCGCCCAGCAGTCCCGCCTCGCCAACGGCCACCCCAGCCTCCGGTCCTGTTCCCAAGGCCGACGAAGAACCCCCGACCGCGCCATCCCGCTGAGCACTGCCACCTACCGGGCCGCTGTACCGTTGGCTCCGAATCCCTGCACGTCGAGACGAACACGGCCACCGAGTGACTCTGACCCCGCACCAGTGAGGGCACACCCCCTCGGCACCCGACTGATCAAACCGAGACGTGCCCCAGGAAGTTGTGCGCCGCATCCTGGACCACGACTCGCCACAGATGACGGCGCACTACGCCCGGCTGCACGATGACACCGTCCGCCGGCACTGGGACACCGCCCGCAAGGTCGACATCACCGGCGTCACCATCAGCAACGAGCTGGACAGCCCGCTGGCCGATGCGGCCTGGACCGGTCACCGCCTCGCTGCCCGCGACCCAGGTTACCCAACGGGCACTGCGCCCTGCCCATCCAGAAGGCCTGTCCCCACGCCAACGCCTGCCTGACCTGCCCGATGTTCCTGACCACCGCGACCCACCTACCGGCGCACCGCGAGCACCGCGCCCAGGTCATCGAACTCATCACCCGCGCCCAGGCCGACGGCCGGACCCGGGTGGCCCAAATGAAACCAAGCAGTGCTGAGCAACCTCACTTCGATCATCACCGCGCTCGAACACCCGCAGGACCCCGATGAAAGCTGACAACAGCCGCCACCTCGCCAAGGCCGCCCACGCCCGCGCCGAGACGCCCGTCGCCGCGCCGTCACCGCCCTGCGGCAACTGGTCAACACCCAGCAGGCCGTCACCGTCAGCGTGCTCGCGCAACGCGCCGGTGTCTCCGTCTGGCTGTACACCCAGCCCGACCTCCTCGACAAGATCCGCGAGGAGAACCGACGGCCAGCCACGGCCCCAGCCGTGCCAGCCCGAAGGCTGGCTGCCAGCGACCACTCCCTCAAGCAACGCCTGCAACTCACTCACCAACGGATCCGCGAGCTCGAGGCCGACAACCGACAACTACGGCACGCCCTCGCTCAAGCCCTCGGCGACCAACGCGCGCGACACGCCCGAGATCCACTCGAAAACCGTGCCTGATCGACAAGCCCGCACAAGCTCCCGAAACCCTCGTCCCGGACACGTCCACCACGCAAAACCGCAGGTCAACGCCACAGCGACGACGCCGGCTCAAGATAAGGATCGGGTTGTTCGACCAGATTTTCGTCCAGTGCGACCGCGGGAACGTGGTGAACGCGAGGACCTCGGCTTTCGCGTCGTCCATCAGCGGCCCGATCTTCGGGAACCGTTGGGTGAGCTCGTTGCGGACGTGGTTCCAGGTCGTGCCGACAGCGTCGGCGTCCGGTTGGGCGAAGATGGTGCGGAACACGGCGGCGACCATGTCCTTGTGGGACTTCGGACGAGCGCGAGCAGGTTCCGTGTGAAGTGGACCCGGCAGCGTTGGTGGCTGGCGCCGGCGAAGCACCGGCTTAACGCTTTGACCAGTCCGGCGTGCTGGTCGGAGATGACCAGCTTCACCCCGCTCAGGCCGCGGTCCTTCAGGGAGGTCAAGAACGCCCGCCAGAACGTCTCATCCTCGCTGTCGCCGACGTCCGGCCGAATCTCCCGGCCTGGTCGCGGTCACACCGTGGCGACCCCGCAGCATGGGCTGCCTGCCGCGGGAGGCTTCGCGCCTGCTGTGGATGGGTCCCGTCGAAGGCTGCGATACGCGGAACTCGGTGTGCCCCAGAGTCCGGGTCCGGAACGCGGCGACCATCTCGTCCAGGCCTGCACAGATCCGCGACACCTCGCTCTTACTGATCCCGGTGTCGCTGCCCATCGCGGCGACCAGGTCATCGACGGCGCGGGTCGAGACCCCGTTGACGTAGGCCTCCATCACGACCGCGTACAACGCTTGATCGATGCGGCGGCGCGGCTCAAGGATGCTCGGGAAGAAGGTGCCCTTCCGCAGCTTCGGGATCCGTAGCCGCAGATCCCCGGCCGTGGTCGTCAACGTCCGTGGTCGTGACCCATTGCGCTGCGTGGTCCGCTCCGTCGTGCGTTCGTACCGGCCCGCGCCCACGACACTGGTTGCCTCGGCCTCGATCAGGTCCTGCAACGCGGCCTGGACCGCGTCATGGATCAGGTTCACTCCCTCCCCAGAACGGAACGCCTCCAACAACTCGGACACGGCAGACTGAGACATAGCCATCGGCGTGGCTTCCTTTCGATGAGTACTTGGCCGTACACACCGAAGATCCCGCCGATGGCCCCTTCACGTCATCACGACATGCCGGAACCCAAACCCCACCACCCCAGGGGACTCACTCTGGCAAGAGTCTCCCTTGCTAGATCAGCACCCTCCAGGAACCCCAGGACGGTTCACCGCAGCGAGAGCGTCCAACTCACCCAACAAGGTCCCCAACTCGCCACCCTGGACCTGCCACAACGACGCCACCAACTCAGCGACAGTCCTCGTCGCAGCACGAATCTCAGCCCGGCGAGATGCCGAGTCACGAGTCGCTTCGATGCTGTCCATAACCCCGACGCTAACAGCGACCACCGACAGACCCCCCACCCCAAAAGGCCTCTCCCACAACCGAACACATCACGGTCAGGTAACGATCCCCGGCCCCTTCGCCCCCTCGTCAAGCGACCAAAATGTCGGGTTGCCGATCGCCGCGCCCGGCGTGGCTAACTGCCCCGTCAACGCGCTCCGGGGGGGGTGCTCTCGCCGCGGCTGACGGAGTTGGCAGGCCGAAGCCGCGAGATCTAGACCAACGCCATGCCCAAACCGTGGGCTTCGGGAAGGCGGATGACTCCGGGACCGTAGGTGGGCCCACCGGCATACGGGGAGTGGGTGGCCCACCACGCGGCGTCCAGGTCGCTGACCGCGCTGGTGCCGACCGCCGCAACCATGGATGCAGCCGTGGCCACCCCGACGTGCGACTCCATCATCGAGCCGACCATCGTCCCCAGCCCAGCCTCGCGCGCCCGGGCAAGCAGTCGAAGCCCCGTCAGCGGTCCCCCGCACTTGGCGAGCTTGACGTTGACCGCATCGGCGGCCTCCAGACGAATGACCCTCTCGAGGTCGGTGGCTCCATAGACCGTCTCGTCGGCCATGATCGGCAGGTCCACCCGTTCACGCACCCACGCCAGCCCCTCGACATCCTCCCCCGCAACCGGCTGCTCGACGATCTCGACGCCCAGATCTGCCTCGGCCAGTGCCCGGATCACCGCAACCGCATCTTCGCGCGACCACCCTTGGTTGGCGTCCAGTCGAACCCCGATGTCGGGCCCCGCCGCCTCACGGACAGCGCGCACCCGTGCGACGTCGGTCGCGGCGTCGGTGCCGACCTTCAGCTTGAGGCGGGTGAAACCCTCTGCGACCCGGGCCTGCGCAGCGCTGCGCAGCGCCTCTGGTGACCCGGCCGAGATGGTCACGTCGGTCGCCACCTCGAACACCGCAGCAGCCCCGCCGCCCGCAACCCCAACGCCCACAACCCCAACAGCCCCGCCGCCCAGACCCTCGCCACCCAGGCCAACCCCGCGGGAAACCGGCCGCGGCACCCCGGCAACGTCGGCGAACAGGTGAGCGAGCGGCATACCGGAAGCGCGGGCGACCGCGTCGAGCAAGGCGGTCTCGACGGCGGCCTTGGCCCCGAAGTTGCGGGCGCACGCCCGGGCCACCTCCGCCGCAAGAACATCCCAGTCATCGCTGTCCGCACCGACGAGCACCGGCGCGAGGACCTGCTCGACGCACGCGGCCGCGCTGGCGACCGAGTCGCCGGTCACCGCCCACACCTGCGGCGCCTCACCGAGCCCGGTCGTGCCGTCGGCGAGCTCAAGGGAAACGATCAGGGTGTCGATCGTGCTGGTGCGACGCAGTGCCGTGACGAACGGCGTGTGCAAGGGGATCGAGAGCACGCTCCCTCGGACTGCACGGATCCGCGCCACGGCGACCGGGCCCGCGGGTCAGGCAGCAGAGGCGGAGACGTCGCCCAACGACGAGACCGGCAGCACGACTGGCGAGGCAAAACCTTCGGCCACGGCGACGCGGGTCGACAACTCGCGCAACAACGCTGACAACGGCAAGCCGAGGGCCTCACAGATCGCTCCGAGCAACTCGGAGGACGCTTCCTTCTCGCCGCGTTCGATCTCGCTGAGATATCCCAGCGACACCGCTGCGGAGGCCGAGACGTCCCGCAGGCTGCGCTTCTGGGCCCGGCGTTCCTCGCGCAGCACGTCGCCGAGCTCGCGACGCATGAGCACCATCTCGCCTCCTTCCACGGTCCGTACCAAGAATGTCGGTGACCCCACGATACGCGAAGCAGGCCGCGGCGCGAGCGCATCCACAGCTCTCGCCCTGCGCGTCGAGCCCACTCCCCCGGTCGGCCTGCCCGATTATCGGGCGTCTTCAGCCCTCAACACCGCGTCGACCAAATTCATTGCCGCCTCGACGACAGCACTCCTGATGGCCGCTCGGTCGCCGCCCAGGTGCAGCTCACGGACCACCGGCTCACCCCCCGCTCGAACGACCGCGATGTATGCCGTGCCGACCGGTTTCCCGTCCGACGGCTCGGGCCCGGCGACCCCGGTGGTGGCGACCCCCCAGTTGCAGGAGAGCACCCGGCATACCCCCTGTGCCATGGCCGCCGCGACCTGCGGGTCAACCGCCCCGTGAGTGGCCAGGCGCTCCGCGGGGACGGCGAGCACCGCTGCCTTGATGTCGCTCGCATACGCGACGATCCCGCCCCGCACCACGCGTGAGGCCCCAGGGACGTCGATGAGCCGAGCCGTCAGCGCACCCCCCGTCAGCGACTCGGCACAGCCGATGGTCTCGCCGCGCCGCTCCAGCTCGGCCAGGACCTCGGCAGCCGTCATTGCCGACGGGCCTCTCGCGCAGCCCTTTTCGCCTGCGCTCGCGGGCTCGTGCGCCGCAGCCGGTTGGCCTGCACGAGGTAGTCCAGACCCGTCACCACCGTGAGGGCGACCGCGATCGCCAGCACCGTGTATGCCGTCCACTGCCAGATCTGCGGGGCCGGCAGCACCCACGCGGGCAGGATCAACAACGACAACGCGACAGCCTGGGCGAAGGTCTTGATCTTGCCGCCCCGGCCCGCCGGCATGACGCCGTGCCGGATGACGACGAAGCGCACGACCGTGACGCAGACCTCTCGGGCGAGCACTAGCCAGGTCACCCACCACGGCACCGACCCGATGATCGAGAGACCGACGAACGCCATCCCCAGCAAGGCCTTGTCAGCGATCGGGTCGAGGATCTTCCCGACGTCGGTGACCAGGCCCCGCGACCGGGCGATGTCGCCGTCGATCCGGTCGGTGATCATGGCGACGAGGAAGACCGCGAGTGACGCGAAGCGTTGGCCCGCGTCAGCGCCGTCATGGGTGAGCAACATCGACCCGAAGACCGGGACGAGCAGGATCCGCAACACGGTGAGGGCGTTGGGCAGATTCCAGGGGCTGGTGCCGTGCGAGGGCTGGGCCATCGGATCCGGTGGCCCGGTCATCGGTCGGGGCGGCACGGGCTCCCTCATCGCGCCTCCGCCACCAGGTCGACCCCCTCGGATCCGGTGACCACCGCGCTGACGAGGTCGCCCACGGCGAACCGGCTGGACGGCATACCCGTCACCTGCCCGGACGGCATACCCAGCGCCGCCCCCTCCACGCGCGTGGTGCCGTCGACGTCCGGTCCTTGGATCTCGGCCCGTCCGATCACTGCGCCGTCCTCGTCGATCTCCTCGACCAGGACGACGATCTCCTCCCCCACCCGCTCCTCAGCGCGCTGGGCGGTGAGCTGCTCGACGAGGTCGGTGACGCGAGCCACGCGCTCGGCCACCACCTCGGCCGACAGTTTGCCGCCCAGCCCCGCCCCCTCGGTGCCCTCCTCGTCGGAGTAGCCGAACACTCCCACGACGTCCAGACGGCCCATCGCGAGGAACAACTCGAGCTCGCCCACGTCGGCCTCGGTCTCACCCGGAAACCCGACGATGACGTTGGACCGGACCCCAGCGGTCGGGGTGGCCGCCCGCACCCGAGCAAGCAGCTCGAGGAAGTCATCGGTCCCGCCGAAGCGACGCATCCGACGCAGGAGGGGGTTGGAGGCATGCTGGAACGAGATGTCGTAGTAGGGCATGACGCCCGGCGTCGTGGCCATCGCCTCAAGCAAGCCCGGCCGGATCTCGGCGGGTTGCAGGTAGGACACCCGGATCCGCTCCAGCCCGTCGACCGCGGCGAGTTGGGGCAGCAGCCGCTCAAGCGCCGCGATGTCGCCGAGGTCCTTGCCGTAGGACGTGGAGTTCTCGCTGACGAGCAACACCTCGCGCACGCCACGCTCGGCGAGCCAGCGGGCCTCGGCCAGCACCTCGGCGGGTGGCCGGGACACGAACGACCCACGGAAGGCGGGGATCGCGCAGAAGGCGCACCGCCGGTCGCAGCCGCTGGCGATCTTCAACGGCGCCCACGGCCGGTCGGCCAGCAAGGCCCGGTATGCCGCGTGCCCCGGGATCGCGTCGACGGTCACCTCGGTGGGCCGCGCCACCGGTGTCACCGGCAGCATCCGACGTCGGTCCGAGGGCACATGGGAGGGCACCGGGGCGCCGTTGAGCAGCGCCTGGAGGTGACCGGACAGGGCGGCATACGAGTCGAAGCCGAGGACGGCGTCCGCCTCGGGCAACTGCTCGGCCAGGTCCTGCCCATAGCGCTCGGCCAGACACCCAACCGCGACGACCTTGCGGGTGCGGTGAGTGCCGTCCTTGAGGTCGGCTGCTTCCAACAGCGCGTCGATGGAGTCCTTCTTGGCCGACTCGACGAAGCCGCACGTGTTGACCAGGGCGACGTCGGCGTCGGCCGGGTCGGCCACGAGGGCCCAGCCGTCGGCGGCCAAGCGACCTGCAAGCTCCTCGGAGTCGACCTCGTTGCGCGTGCAGCCGAGCGTGACGAGCGCGACGCGTCGGCTGGGGGTCGGCTCGATCATGCCGCCACTCTAGACGGCTGTGGATGCCCGAGTCGGTGCCCACCAGGCCGATCGGCGCGGTCAGCTGCCTCACGGATTCCTCACTCTGATTCACCACTCTGTAGTACTATTAATCATACTAATCGCTGGAGATGAGAGATCGCCGTGAGGATCAGTCGAGTCGAGACCATCGTGGTCAACGCGCGGATGCGCAACTGGGTGTTCGTCAAGGTCACGACGGATCAGGACGGGCTCGTCGGCTGGGGCGAAGCCACCCTCGAGTGGAAGACGCGCGCCGTGGTCGGCGCCGTGGCGGATCTGGCGGCCATCGTCGTCGGGCAGGATCCGCGCCGCATCGAGTACCTCCATCAGGCGATGTACCGCGACCAGTTCTTCCAGGGTGGCGCCGTGACGATGAGCGCCCTCTCGGGAATCGACATGGCGCTCTGGGACATCAACGCGCGGATCCATGACGTTCCGGCCTACCAACTCCTGGGTGGAGCGGTCCGAGACACGCTGCGTATGTATGACCACCTCGGTGGCGGAGACAGCGATGCCGTCTACGGCAGCAGCGCCTCAGGCGACTTCGGGACGGCCGCGACACGGGCGGTAGCCGACGGCTTCACGGCCCTGAAGATCCTCGCCGTGCCCACCGGGTCCGGCCTCGCCGGGCACGCGGCCCTAGAGGTGGCCGAGAGTCGGATGCGTGCGGTGCGCGAAGCCGTCGGCGACGGGGTCGACATCATGGTCGACCTGCACGGGCGGACCACCGCGGCGGCGGCCATTCAATTCGCGGAGGTCCTTGCGCCCTACCGGCCCTGGTTCATCGAGGAGCCCTGTCAGCCCGGCAACCCCGCGGCGCTCGCCCAGGTCGCCCGCCACACCACCATCCCGGTCGCGACCGGCGAGCGTCTCTTCAGCCTGGTGGAGTTCCGCGACCTGCTCGCCCTGGACGCCGTGGCCGTCCTTCAACCGGACATCTGTCACGTGGGCGGACCGACCGCGATGCGCAAGATCGCGGCCATCGCTGAAAGCCACCAGGTCCCCCTGGCCCCGCACAATCCCCTCGGGCCGCTGGCGACTGCGGTCAACCAGCACGTCGCGTTCGCCACCCCGGGCGTGATCATTCAGGAGGTCATGCGGTCCGACGTTCCCTGGCGAGACGACGTCGTGTCGCGGACCTTCCCCATCAACGGGGGTGTCATTACCGCCCCCGACGGACCCGGATGGGGCGTGACGATCAACGAGGAGGCCGCCGCCGAGCACCCCTACTCCCCCGAGCCGATCCTCGTTCCACGTGCCGCTGACGGAGCGGTCACCGACTGGTGACCCCACGACGCCCTGACACCAACACTCGCCGGGTTTACCCTGCACACATGTACCTGCGGGACGGCTTTCCGGGGCAGCGGCTCCGGGTGCTTCCGCGCCCCCTCGTCTACGCCGCGCTGAACCGACCCGTCCTCGGCCGTCTGCTCGTCACCGACGCCGGGTACTTCCCCCGGGCAAGTGCCCACGGCCGCAGCCGCCCCCAAGGGGCTCCGGAGGCCGTCGTCATCCTCTGCGTCAGTGGCGCCGGTGTCGTCGATCTCGGCGACACCACCGTCCGCGTCGACAAGGGTTCCGCCGTAGTCCTGCCGCCGGGGGTCAGACACCGCTATCGCGCCGAGGCGCGCGACCCCTGGACCATCTGGTGGGCCCACGTCATGGGTGCCGACGTCCCCGAGTTCATGACAGCGATCCTCGGCGACCCCGCCAACCCGCTCATCCAGGTCCGCAACATCTTCCGCAGCGCCCTGGCACTCGAAGACACCGTCCAGGCGCTCGAGACCGACGAGACGGACGCGTCCCTGCTTCGGGCCTCGGCAGCCATGTGGAGCCTGCTCGCGTCCTTCGCCAGTGACCGGCTTCGGGGTCCCGCCGGCAATGCGGATCGGATCGGGCTCGTCCAGGACTACCTGCGGGCCAACCTGCAAACCAAGGACACCGTGGCTGGGTTGGCCCGGATGGCGAACCTCAGCACCTCGCACTTCTCGGCGCTCTTCAAGTCCACGACCGGGGTCTCGGTCATGGAGTACCTCCAGCGACTGCGCAGCGCGCGTGCTCGAGAGTTGCTGACGACGACGGACGCGCCGATCGGCGAGATCGCGGCCAGCGTCGGCTACGAGGACCCCCTCTACTTCTCCCGCCTCTTTCGCCGGCTCAACGGCATGAGCGCCAGCGAGTTTCGCAAAGCGCAGCGGGGAGCCGATGTCGAGCCGGTGCAGGACGAGCCGGAACACCGTCGCTGGTCGTGAGTGGTCCCGCGTCACGGCTCGTAGGTCGTGACCCCCGCCTCAGCCCAGTGTGGTGGGCTAGCCGCTCCCGACAGCACCCAGGCGGCCTGCCGGGCCGCCCCGCGAGCGACGTATTCGGCGGGTGGGGGCACGTCCACGGGAAGCCCCCACACCTGCGCAGCGACGACTCGGAACGCCTCCGCCTGCGCACCCCCGCCGACGAGGGTCACCCGACGCACGGGCACGTCACGCTCGCGGACCCCTGTGAGGGCGTCGCCGAGGAGGCGGGCCAGTCCTTCGACCGCGGCACGCGCGAGGTTGGCGCGGGTGAAGCTGGTGAGGGTCATGCCCGACAACGTTGCGGTGGCGTGGGGAAGGTTCGGGGTGCGTTCTCCCTCGAAGTAGGGCACGAGGGTGAGCCCGTCGGCGCCAGCCGGCGCGGACAGGGCCAGGCGGGAGAACTCGTCGTAGTCCACGCTGAGCAACTCGGCCGTAGAGACCAGCACGCGAGCGCCGTTGAGCGTGCAGACCAGTGGCAGGAAGTGCCCGGTGGCATCGGCGAACCCAGCGACTGTTCCCGTCGCGTCGCGGACGGGCGTTTCCGAGACGGTCGCAACGACCCCGGAGGTGCCAAGCGAGACCTGGGTGGCTCCGGGGGCCAGGCCCAGTCCGAGTGCGGCGCCAGCGTTGTCACCGCAGCCAGGCCCAAGCAGCAGGTGGTTGAGGCCGAGCGTCGTCGACCCGCGCCCCGCGGCCTCGGCGGGTCCGAGGACACGCGGCAGGCGTATGCCGGTCACCTCCTCGGTCGGTCGGCGCAGTGCGAGGGCGAGCAGGTCCCACCGGTAGACGCCCTCGGACGGGTCGAAGTAGCCGGTGCCGGAGGCGTCGGAGCGGTCGGTCACCAGAGTCTCCAGCGTGCTCGCGCCCGTCAGCCGCCAGGTGAGCCAGTCATGTGGCAGGGCGACAGCGGCGATCCGGGCGGCGTTGTCGGGTTCGTGGTCGGCGAGCCAGCGCAGCTTGGTGACGGTGAAGGACGCGACCGGGACGCTGCCGACGGCGTCGGCCCATCGTGCCGCGCCGAGGGCGAGGTCGCCGTCGCCGAACTCCTCGACGAGTTGTTCCGCCGCAACCGATGAGCGGGTGTCGTTCCACAGCAGAGCGGGGCGGATGACCTCACCGTTTGCGTCCAGGACGATCATCCCGTGCTGTTGACCGCCGACCGAAAGCGCCGCAACGTCGGCCAACCCGCCCGCGTCGGCGATCGCGGCCAGCAGCGCCACCCACCACGCCTGCGGGTCGACCTCGGTGCCGGGTGGGTGGGGAGCAGTGCCCGAGCGCACGAGTCGCCCGGTGTCCGCGTCGATGATGAGGACCTTGCAGGACTGGGTCGAGGAATCAACCCCAGCGACGAGCGTCATTGCGGTCCCCAGTCAGGACGTGAGGTGTTCGACGGCGAGCTGGTTGAGGCGCACGAAACCGAAGTCGCGTTCCCCGGCCCGGTCGGCGTCGAAGTCACTGTCCGATGTGCGGAACGCCTCCAACGTCTCCCCAGCGTCGAGGGTTGGGGTCGCCAACGTCAGCAGACCGGCATACTCCATCGCCTCGGTGACCCGGGGGTCGGCCCGGAACGCGAGCGCCTTCTGCGCCAGCAACAGGTAGGTCGACATGTTCGCCCCCGCCGACGCCCAGACCCCGGGCAGGTGCTCGGTGCGCGAGGGCTTGTAGTCGAAGTGCCGCGGGCCGGTGTAGCGCGGGGCGTCGGGGTTGCCGGCGAACCCGTTCTCCAGCAGGTCGACGGTGAAGAACGCCGACAAGAGGTCGCCGTGGCCGAAGACGAGGTCTTGGTCGTACTTCGGACCGCGCTGGCCGTTGAGGTCGATGTGGAAGAGCTTGCCGCTCCACAGCGCCTGCGCGAGCTGGTGGGTGTAGTTGAGGTTGGCCATCTGCTCGTGCCCGACCTCTGGGTTGAGACCGACGATGTCACCGTGCTCAAGCTCGGCGATGAGGGCGAGGGCGTGCCCGACCGTCGGCAGGAAGATGTCGCCGCGAGGCTCGTTCGGCTTGGGCTCCAACGCGATTCGCAGGTCAGCACCCGTGGATTTGATGTATGCCGCGACCGTGTCCAGACCCTCTTTGTACCGCTCAAACACCGAGTGCAGGTCCTTGGACCCGTCATATTCGGCGCCCTCACGGCCACCCCACATGACGAAGGTGGACGCCTCCATCTCGATGGCGACATCCACGGCGTCGAGGATCTTGCGCAGCCCGAACCGACGCACCGACCGGTCGTTGCTCGTCAGCCCACCATCCTTGAACACCGGGTGGCTGAAGGTGTTTGTCGTGACCATCTCGATCACCAGGCCCGCCGAGTCAGTGGCCGCCTTGAGCCGACCCAACCGGTCACGCTTGGTCGCGTCATCGGCATCGAAAGGGAACACGTCGTTGTCGTGGAACGTGATCCCCCATGCGCCGAGCTCAGCCAGCCGCGCGGCATACTCCCAGGGGTCCAACGCGGGGCGGGTGGCAGCGCCGAACGGGTCCGCGCCCGTCCATCCGACCGTCCACAGCCCGAAGGAGAACTTGTCCTCCGGGCGAGGGGTGCGCGGTGCAGAGGTCATCGTCGTGCTCCTTCATCGGTGGTGCTGTCGTGGTGGCTGTGGGGCGGATCCAGCGGGGTGATCCGCACGGGTGTGGTGAGGACGCGACCCTCGGGGACCTGGCGGACCTGCCCGACGATGGTGAACGTGGCGACGAGCGGCAGGTCCTCGCTGGACGAGCCCACCAGCAGTCGCATGGCCCCGGGCTCGACGATCCGGCGCAGGCGGACCCCAGTGAAGGACGTGCGATCCATGTGGATCGTGAAGGTCAGGCGGGCACTGTCCCCGGCGTCCAGGTCCACCCGCGCAAAGCCGATGAGTTCTTTGACCGGCCTCGTGACCTGGGCGTGGACATCGTCCAGATAGACCTGCACCACCTCAGTGCCCGCGCGCGGGCCAGTGTTGGTCACCGTGACGCTGGCCTCGACAACGCCGTCGGTTGGCACCTCGGCGTGGTCGAGCACCAGATCGCTCATTGCGAATGTCGTGTAGGACAGCCCGTGCCCAAACGGATAGAGCGGTCGCGGGTCGAGGTTCGAGATCCCGTCGCTGAACCAGCCGAGCGGCGGCACGAGGTAGGTACCGGGTTGGCCGCCGGGCTGTGCGGGAACGCCGACCGGCAGTTTGCCGCTGGGGTTCACCCGGCCGGAGAGTATGCCGGCCACCGCCGATCCGCCCTCCTCCCCCGGCATGAACGCCTGCACGATCGCGGCACAGCGCTGCGCGAACGCACCGACGGCATACGGCCGCCCGGAGACGACGACGAGGACGGTCGGCGTGCCCGTGGCAAGGACGGCCTCGACCAGGTCGACCTGAGCCCCCGGCAGGGTGAGATCGGCGGCGTCGCATCCTTCACCGGACGTCCCCAACCCGAAGAGCCCGGCCCGATCGCCGACGGCAAGCACAACGACATCCGCGGCGAGCGCTGCCGCCACGGCCTCGGGGATGCCGGAACGATCCAGTTCGAGCACGGGGACGCCCCGCGCGTGGACCACCCGGTCGCCGCCGAACTCCGCCACCAGCCCCGAGACAAGGTCGACGACCTCGACCCCCAGGCCAAGGTCGGGATACCGCGGCAGCACATGGTTGGGGAAGGCGTAACACCCCATGAAGGTGTGGGCGTCTGCGGCGCAGGGACCGAGAACGGCCACGGTGGACGCGGGCGGCAGCGGCAGGACCCCGGTGTTGCGCAGCAGGACGACGCTCTCCTGCGCGACTCGTAGGGCGAGGTCACGGTTGCGTGCGCTGTCCAGCTCAACCGGGCCGCCCTCGGTGGCCGGGTCATATCCCTCGTCGAGCAGGCCCAGTTCGATCTTCTGGCGCAGGGTGCGGGCGACCGCGCGGTCGAGGGTCTCCGCCGGCAACGCTCCGCTTCGGACGGCGGCCGCGAGACCGGCATACGCCTGCGTGTTGGGCAGTTCGATGTCCACCCCGGCCGAGAGGCTCAGCAGCCCCGCCTCCTCCAGTGTCGCGGCGACCCGATGCATCGACTCAAGGAAGGACACGGCGGAGTAGTCGGAGACGACAGTGCCGGTGAACCCCCACCGGTCGCGCAGGGTCCCAGTCAGCAGGTCCGGGTTGGACGCCGCGGGCACCCCGTCGATGTCGGAGTAGGAGTTCATCACCGAGCCCACCGCACCCTCGCGGACGGCCATTTCGAAGGGCGCCAGGATCGCGTCCTCGAACTCCCGAGGGCCCATTGCGACCGGCCCATGGTTGCGACCCTCCGCGCGCTGCGGAGTAGCCAGCGAAGTGCTTGAGCGTGGCGATGATCCCGGCGTCCTGCAAACCCTGCACGTAGGCCGTGCCCAACACTCCGACCAGGTAAGGATCCTCGCCGATCGTCTCCTCGACCCGACCCCATCGGTAGTCGCGGACGACGTCCAGCAGCGGTGAGAGCCCCTGGTGCACCCCGACTGCCCGCAGGTCCGACCCGATGGCGTGGGCCATCTCGCGGATGAGGCCTGGGTCGAAGGTTGCGCCCCACGCAATGGCCGCCGGATAGATGGTCGCGCCGTAGGTGGTGAAGCCGGTGAGGCATTCCTCATGAGCGATGGCCGGTATGCCGACGCGCGAGCGCGCCACGACGTCCCTCTGAAAGGACCGGAGGCGCTCGACCCCGGACGGCGCATCGATCGGCTCGGTGCCGAAGACGCGGGTCAGGTGACCCAGTCCGTGAGCGATCGCGTCCGACCAGCTCACCGTCGGCGCCGCCCCCTCCATCGGAGCGACATTCGCGCTCACCAGGGTGCCGGTGGCCGGGGGCCAGTAGCTGCCCAACTGCCCCGCCTTCTCCTCGGCCGTGAGCTCGGCCAGGAGCGCGGACACCCGCTCCTGCACCGGGCGAGCCGGGTCGTTCCAGGTATGCATCTCATCCTTCACGGGGTCCGTTGCTGTCGCGTCTAGCGTGACGACTCGCGCGGTCGGCTTGTATGGACTGGGCGACGACAGATGTGTCAAACACCACGGCTGGGGTGGACTCGAAGGGTCTGCCCGAACCGCCAGGTCGTCACCGACGAGTAGAACTCTCCTGGGCGGAGCACCGCGGAAGGCAGGCCGGGCTGGTTGGGCGCATCGGGGGGAATCTGCGCCTCCAGGGCAACTCCGCCGTGTGCCTTGGCGGCACGACCGCCCCGCAGTGCGGGGACCCCCGTCACGTCGTTGAGCGTGTAGACGTGCAGCGCCGGTTGGTCGGTGTGCACCTCCACGAAGCGACCGCTGGTGGGGTGTTCAACGCGGGCCCCAGGTCGCATCCCGTGGCCGCCGAGCAGGAAGGACAGATCCAGTCCTCCGCTCCTGGCCACGTCCGGGTGCTGATCATCCAGCAGGTCCAGGGTCCGACCCCGGCGTAGGTCCAGAGGGGTGCCCTCGACCATCTGGGTGTGGCCCAAGGGAATGCCCGCGAGGTCCACGGGGAGGTAGGTGTCCGCCGGAACCTGCAGGATGTGATCAGCCACCGTGTCGCCGTGGTCGCCGAGGTGGACGTAGAGATGGTTCGTGAGGTTGACCACCGTCGGCGCGTCGGTCGTTGCGGTGAGCAGGACGGTGAGGCGGTCGCCGGTCACGGCATACGTCGCGCGCGAGGTCAGGCGCCCCGGGAACCCTTGGTCACCATCGGGGCTGACCAACTCGAGGGTCACTGATATCCGGTCGGATTCGACGTATTTCCAGGTCTTCGTGTGGAATCCGCCCGCGCCGCCGTGCAGGCAGGCGCCTGGCTCGTTGCGATCCAGTCGGTATGCCGTCCCGTCCAGCGTGAAGCCCGCCCCCGCGATCCGGTTGGCGTAGCGGCCGACCGTCGCCCCGAGATAGGGGTTACGCGGGGCGAGGTAAGTCGCCTCGTTGTCGAACCCGAGGGCGACGTCCCGCGAGCCGCCCGCCGGGTCGGGAATCCGCACCCGGGTGATCGTGGCTCCGACGTCGACCACCGTCACCTCGAGCGACCCGTCATCGACGAGTCGGTATGCCGTCATGCTGGGTCTGCGGCGATCCGGACCTGCGCGGCGAGGACGAGTGCTGCGCTGTGAACAGCCGCCACGCCAGGCACGCGGCGATGCCGGACCCGCGGATCGACGAAATAGTCGGCCTCGCCGTTCCACGGCAGGATCTCAATCCGCAGGGGCTGCTCGGCCAGGTCGTGGCGCCAGGCGTCGACGTCGAGCTCCCAGGGCCGGCCGGCCCAGAACTGGTCGCTGACGAGGCGGTCGCCGACATACGCGCGGGCCACGTCACCGTCCCAGTCGATCTCCAGGACCGCGTTGGGCTCGTCGCTCGGGACATGCACATCGATCTCGACGACGGCCGCCATCGCGAAGTCCTCGTCGATGGGCGCCGAGAGCCAGTGCTGCGAGCCGCCGCGCCGCGTCGGTGCCGCCCCGGTGGCCTCGGCGATCATCCGCACCTCTAGGGCCTGGCGCGGTTCATGGGCACCGAGGACCGTCCGCGCGAAGGGGCCGTTGGTCTGGGGCATCGCGTCACCCAATGCGGGGAGGCTGAAGACCTCGGTCGCGTCGGTCCACCGTTCGATCACGACCTCGTCGTCAGCGACGAACAGGCCACCGTCCCAGAGGAGCAGGTGCTCGCGGCCACCGACCCGCACCTGCCACAACCGGTTGGCGCAGGCGTCGTCGAGGATGACCAGCCGGGTCGAACCCACGGTGACCACGCAGTCCGGACCGGGCGGCAGTTCAGGCACCCACCGGGTCCCGGCGGGCGTTTCCCGTGCGGTGGCGCCGAGGACCTGCTGGTCGTCCGCGAGCTCCAGGTCGAGCTCGACCGCGATGCCTGGCGTCTCGGCGACGATGGCCACCGGCCCGTCCGGCGTGTCGATCTGGGTGATCGGCTGGACCGTACCGGTGAGGGCACCGATCTCCCCGTAGCTGCACCGCAGCGGCCAGATGAAGAAGGTGCCCGACCCGACCGTCGCTGGGGCGCTCGGGACGACTACCCGGTGACCATCGAGCGCGAGGTCGAGTTGGACCCCGTCGGCGACAGGAAGGGCCCGCACCGCCGGTTGGTGGTTGTTGACGAACAGGTAGCCCCGCCCATCCCGGGACCGGACCGCCGAGCGCACCGTCGCGATCGGCCCGATGCTGGCCGGCATAGTCGCCAGGTCGTGGCCCCAACGCTGCAGGAACAGGTGTTGGCGGCGCAGCAGGTGGTAGTGCGGGCGCAGGGTCCCCGCCGGGCCAATGGGGCTGAAGTAGTCGTAGTCCAGGAGAGGGACGTCGTTGGGGTAGCCGCTCTCGTGGCTCTCGTGCAGCCCGCGGGCCTGATTGCCGCCGCAGTAGATGTACCAGCCCTGCCAGACCGAGCCACTGCCCAACTTCGCGATGGAGATGGCAGCCACGTCCGCCGGGTCGACGTGCGGCCGGCGGTGGTAGGAGACGTTCATCCCGGCCCCGAGCTCGCAGGTGAGGAACGGGTGGCGCCGGTCCTCCTCGGCGACGGGCGCGAGCACCTCGCCACCGCGAAGGTCCGCACCCACCGAGAGGTCGTCGCGCACCTCGCTGAAGCGGAAATGCATCTCGCCGAACTCGGGCCACTCCACCTCCGCGGGCTCCCAGAACCCCTCGGGATAGCCGGCGTATACCGGAACGACAACGTCCAGCGGCAGCTGCGCGCCACCCCAGCCGGTCGCCGTCCAGACTCCACTCGACAGCCCGTGCTGCTCCGCGAGGGCCCGTAGTGTCGCCAGGTGTCCCGGCTGGTCGTACAACTCGTTCTCGACCTGGAACGAGACGACCGGTGCGTCGGGGTGGTCCGCGTCGCGGACCAGCCCGTCGAGCTGACGCGCCACATCGGCATACCAATCCTCGACGATCTCCAGGTATGCCGGGTCGTCGGTTCGCAGCCCGATCGGCAACTCCTGGAGCCAGTCCGGGAACCCGCCGAAGCGGGCCTCGGCGTGCGACCACGGACCAATCCTCGCGACGACGTCGAGGCCGACCTTCCCAGCCAACTGGACGAAACGACGGAAGTCGCATTCGCCGTCCCAGCGTCGAGCGCCACGCACCGGCTCGTGGATGTTCCAGATGAGGTAGGAAGCCACGAGGCCGAGGCCGCCCGCCTTCATCTTGCGCAATTCCCGCTCCCAGTTCTCGGGGCGGCCCCGGGAGAAGTGGTATTCCCCGCTGACGGGGAACCAGGGTGCTCCCCCCCGCAACAGGGAGGTGGAGTCGATGGTGATGAGACCAGACATGGTGGAGACGTGACTTCCTAACCCTTGACGCCCGACCCGATGGACGAGCCCATGAAGTAGCGCTGTGCGTACAAGAAGATGACGACCACCGGAAGGATGTAGAGCAGGGCGCCGGCCGCCTGGACGGTGAGCAGCCCGTTGCCGCGGGGGTCGAGATAGCCGGTAGCGGTTGCCACGGCGAGGGTCGTGTTGTCCAGGTTGAGCAGCAGCGCGGGGGCGAGGTAGTCGCCCCAGGTCACCGTGAACGACAGCAGGAACGAGGTGAGGAGCACGGGACGTGACAGCGGCAGGAAGATCAGCAGGTAGATCCGCCACCAGCCACACCCGTCGATGATCGCCGCGTCCTCGAGCTCGACAGGGATGGCCGCAAAGAACTGCCGGAACAAGAAGATGAGATACGGGAATCCGGAGAGCCCCCAGAGCACCCAGGGCCAGTAGGTCCCGACGAGCCCGAGCCGCGAGAACAGGACGTAGGAAGGGATGAGCAGGGCGACGTTCGGGATCATCATCGTGGCGACCACGATGGCGAACAGGGGCTTCCGGCCACGCGCGTCCAGCCGAGCGAAGGCGAAACCTACTGTTGCGCTCGAGATCGTCGAGAGAGTTGCCACGAGTGTGGAGAGGAACAGCGAATTCCCTGCATACGCGGTGAAGTCGATCATCGTGACGGCGTCAACGAAGTTCTGCCAGCGCGGTTGAATGTCGAGCAGCCCCGCCGTCCCTTCGGAGATCTGGGAGGGGCTGGCGAGCGCGGTGAGGATCAGCCAGATGACGGGGATGCCGAACACGGTCAGCGCGACGACGGCACCGATGTAGCTCCAGGCTGACGCCTTCTGGCTCGACCCGATACCGGTCTGCGAGGACGTGGCCACCTCAGTCACCTCCGACCTGGTAGAAGACGAAGCGACGGCTGAGCCGCTGGAGCAGCAGCGTCAGGATGAGAATGACGAGGAAGAAGATCCACAACATGGCCGAGCCGTAGCCGAATCGGTTGCTGATGAAGAACTCGTTGTAGACCTTGACCATGAACAGGGTCGAGCTGGTGGGGACCTGGGCTGATGAGGCGATCCGGTTGGTCTCCGCGAGGAGCAGCGGCTGAACGAGCATCTGCAGGGCGGCGATGATTCCGGTGACGACCTGGAAGTAGAGCACCGGCGAGATCAACGGGACGAGGATGCTGCGGATGTAGCGCCAACGGCTCGCACCATCGAGGCGAGCCGCCTCCTCGAGTTCTGAGGGCACATCCTGCAGGGCCGCCAGCGAGATGATCATCCCGCCGCCGAGCCCCCACAGGGTCATGACGATGAGGGCATAGAACGCCCAAGGGTCCGACAGCCACGTCACGTCGTGGACCCCGAAGAGGCCCATAAACCCGCTGAAGAGCCCGGCGTCCCGATTGAAGATGAGGCGGAACGTGATGGCAGTGGCGACGACAGGCACGACCGAGGGCAGGAAGAACAGCGCGCGCAAGGCCCCACGCGCCCGGATCCGCTGGTTGACGAGAAGAGCGAGGGCTAGGCCGCCGACCACGCTGAGCGGGACCACGATCGCGGCATACCCGAGGGTCCGCAGCAGGCTCGCCCACCCCGCCGAGTCCTTGGTGAAGAACTCCACGTAGTTGCGGAAGCCGATGAAACGCCAGAAGGAGGACGAACCGTCGTAGTTGGTCAGGCTGACCCCGAACGCGTAGATGATCGGGGCGAGGGTCAGGATGACGAACCCGATCACCCACGGAGCGACGAAAACGTAGAAGGTGCGCCCCTGACGGCGCTGCCAACGACGGGGAGCCTTCGCCGCCTGCGGGGGGCGGCCCCGGCCGCGGGGCAGATGCCCCGCGGCCGTGACCAGCCGACGGAATCGGCTCATCACCCGAGTTGGTCCTTGCCCTTGACCAACGCCTCGTTGACCTTGGTCTCGATGGTCTTCAGGGCATCGGCCGGCGTGCTCGACCCGTTGATGGTGCCCTTGAGCGCCTCATCGACGATCTTGTTCCACTCGTCGCCCGAGATGAAGGGTGAGTCCGGAAGGAAGGTGACGTAGGGCAACTCGGCCTTGGCGGTCTCGATGGCCTGCTTCTGGTAGGGCGCGGTGGCGGGCAGTTGCGCCCAGAGGGACTTCATCGCCGGGAGGCCCCAGCCGCTCTTGGCCCGCTCGACGGCCGGCGGCCCGGCCATGAAGTACTCCATGACCTTCCAGGCCGCGTCCTTGTGCTTGGCCTTCTCCGGGATCCAGGCCCCGACACCACCGATGACGGTGTTGATGCGCTTCCCCCAGGTGGGAGCCGGCGCAAGGGAAACACGGGCAGCAACCGCGGCCGCTTCCTGGGCCTGAAGGCCACCGCCGAACCAGTAGCCGTCCATGGACATGGCCATGTCGCCCTTGGCGAAGACCGGCAGGTTCATCCCGTCGGCGAGCGGCGCCAACGAGGTCGGGCCGACACCCGCCTTGCCGTAGTCCGTCAGGAACTGCACCGCCTTGATCGCTTCGGGGGTTTGCAGGTTCACGCTGGTGAGGTCGTCGTTGTAGTAGGTGCCGCCCTGCTGAAGGATCAGGGTCTGCAGCAGGTAGGCGACGCCCCACTGCCACTCGATGCCGAACGAGTTCTTGACGCCCTTGTCCTTGAGGGCCTTGCCGGCCGTGAGGACGTCTTCCCAGGTTGAGGCGGTCGTCGTGCTGAGCGGTTGGACACCGGCCTTCTCGAAGATCCCCTGGTTCTGCCAGATCGTCATGTCGGGCGACCAGTCCTTGACGATGCCATAGAGCTTGCCCTGGCCGCGGACCTTGCCGTCATAGCGCCAGGCGTCGTTGACGGCCTCGAGGTCGTCAGCTTTGATGACGGTGCTGTTCTTGACGAAGTCGTCCAGCGGGGTGGCCAGGCCACGGGCGAAGAGGTTCGCCGACGGGGTGCCACGCACGAGGTCCGGCGGATCCCCGGCGGTGAGCATCGCGTTGAGCCGGGTCTGGTCGAACTCGATGAAGTTGACCTTGATGGTGGGGTTGGCCTGCTCGAAGGCCGCAATGTCCTTCTTGCTGAACTCGTTGCCGGCATACATGACCGTCACCGTCGTGGCCTCTGCGGAGGTGGCCGACTGGGTCGAGTTCGAGGTCGAGTTGGAGCTGCTGCTGTTGGCGCTACACCCCGTGAGGACGATGCCGCCGATCGTGAGCGCGGCGAGGAACGTTCGCCGGTTGGCCACGGCGTGACGCACCGAGACTGTGGACATGGGGATCCCTTCACTCTTCCGCCGAGGCGGAGGAACCGATGAAGCCTGCCACCTATCTGGTTGGAGGCCGTGCAGCTCGAGGAGGCTGCCGCGACCGGGCCCCGAACGCCGGCTGCGTGGAACACGACGCTAGGCGGCGGTGAAGCCGTGACGAATAGATGACTCTCGGGTCGTCATGGACGAATCCATGATCTGACGTGGATGTGGCGTCCCACCGCCTCACGTGGCACCGACGGGATTCACCCCGCGCGAGCCTGGGACCGACGGCGCGGCCCCGAAGGTGAGCACAAGGGGGGACATCCGCAGCGTTCGTGCCAACTCGTGGTGTCGGGGAATCGTCCATACGTTCCGCACTCTGATGCCTATGTCCGTCCATGTGCGCGCAGCAATCATATCTCGCGGGATACGTGAAACCACTGAGGCCGACGGACTCCCCACTAGGCCCGACGGGCGGGACATCCCGGACAGCGCACCCACGAGATGACCTCGGAGACTGACACCTTGAACACCACAGCGCGGCCCCCCGTAGCACTGGTCACGGGCGGCGGTCGAGGCATCGGCGCAGCCACCAGTCGCCTCCTTGCTCAGCAGGGGTGGGCCGTCCTCGTGGCCGACATCGACGAGGCCGCGAGTGCGCAGATCGCAGCCGAGATCACCGATGCCGGGGGCAGCGCCGTCGCGGCGCAGGGCGATGTCGCGAGTCCTGCCGACTGGCAGCGCATGGTGTCAACAGCGCGTCACCACCTCGGGCCGATCAGCGGATTGGTCGCCAACGCGGCACACAACGAGCTCGCGACCGTGGACGAGTTGCCGGAGGACTCCTGGAACACCATCATCCGGGTGAACCTCTCGGGGACCTTCAGCGGGATCCAGGCCTGTCTGCCGGACCTGCGAGCCACCTCAGGCAGCATCGTCGTCGTGTCCTCGGTCCACGCCAGGTTCGGGATCCCGTTGCACGCCGCCTACGCAGCGACCAAGTCCGGACTCGAGGGACTCACCCGGCAACTCGCCGTCGAACTCGGTCCGAACATCCGCGTCAACGCGGTGCGCCCGGGCCCGGTCTTCACCGCCGCCTGGAACGACCTCTCGGAGTTCGATCGGCAGCGCACCGCGGACGCGACCGTGATGTGCCGGATGGGGACGCCGATCGAGATCGCCCACCCTCTGGCCTTTCTCCTCGGCCCGGACAGCAGTTTCATCACCGGCGCGGTCCTCACCGTCGACGGTGGTTGGAGCGTCGCCAAGGACTCGGCATGACCGAGCTGACGAGTGCCGAACTCAGGAAGGCACTGCGACAGGAGCAGCTCGTGGCCATCCTGCGGGGGCCCGATCCGGGCGCCGTTGTGCGGGCCGGACGCGTCCTGGTGGAGTGCGGGGTGCGCATCCTCGAGATCTCGCTCAGCTCCACCGATGCGCTGATATCGCTGGAGGAGCTCGCAAACGCTCTCGCCGGTAGCGACGCTGTCCTTGGCGCCGGGACCGTCATCGCGCCGGGCGACGCCGCCCGCTCCCGTGATGCGGGTGCGGCCTTCGCCGTGACGCCGGCCCTCGGCCCGGGAGTTCACGAGTCGGTCGAGTTGGGAGTGCCCGTGCTAGCCGGTGCGCTGACACCCACCGAGGTGCTCGCGGCATACCAGGCGGGCGCCAGCGCCGTGAAGGTCTTCCCTGCCGGGCTCTTCGGACCCAACTACTTCCGGGACCTCTCCGCCCCCTTCCCCGATGTGCCTCTTGTTGCGGTCGGGGGCGTTGCAGCAACGCAGGTCCGGGCCTACCTCGACGCGGGAGCACTCGCCGTGGGAGTGGCCTCGCCGTTGCTCGGTGACGCTCCCGCTGGTGGCAACCTCGACGCCCTGCGCTCCCGCGCCTCGGTGTTCCTCTCGCACGTGCGGCCCGCTCATGCCTGAGCCGGTCGACGCGCTGTGCATCGGGGAGGCGCTGGTCGCCCTGCGATCCAGTGGTCTGCTCGCTCTCGGTGCCCCGCTCACACCTGCCGTCGCCGGGGCGGAGAGCAACGTCGCCATCGCGCTGAGTCGGTTGGGACACCAGGCCGCTTGGTGCGGGGTCGTTGGCGCCGATCAGGCGGGTGCCCTCGTGCTGCGCACGCTGCGCGCCGAGGGGGTCGACCTGCGCTGTGTCAGGCGCGAGCCCCGCTCGGCGACCGGGCTGATGGTCCGCGAGCAGCGCCTGCCCGGCCTCGTCCGCGTCGACTACCACCGCCGCGGGTCAGCGGGGTCCCGGCTGGACCTCGCCGATGTCCGCCGTGCCCTGCGCACCGTGAAACCACGGGTCATCCACGTCACCGGGATCAGCCTGGCGATCTCGGCGCAGGCCCGCGCAGCCGTGACCGAGATCGTTCGTGATGCCCACGAAGTCGGCGCCATGGTCAGCCTCGATGTCAACCATCGGCGCCGGCTGTGGACCGACGCCGAGGCCTCGGCGGCGCTGGCTCCCCTCCTGCCCCAGGTGGACATCCTCGTCGGATCGGTCGACGAGCTGGCTCTGCTAGCCCCTTCGAGCGTGTGGGACGGCTCAGATGCCGCCGGCCACCTGCTGGCGCGCGGGCCCGCGGAGGTGGTCGTCAAGCACGGCGCCCAGGGAGCCAGCGTGTTCACCCTTGGCGAGAGCCATCACCTGCCTGCCCACCGGGTCACGCTGGTCGATCCGGTCGGTGCCGGAGACGCGTTCACCGCCGGCTATCTCTCCGGCCGGCTGGACGGCCTGCCCGTCCGGGGGGCCCTCGCACGAGCCAACTTGCTGGGTGGGTTCGCGGCAGCGTCCGACGGCGATTGGGAGGGGTTGCCCACGCGTGAGGAGTTCGGGCTGCTCGCGCTGGCCGACGGCGAGGCACTGCGATGAGCCGCGGGAGCGTCATGGCCGGCCCGTGGGAGGCCCTCGGACCTGATCGGCTGGAGTTGGGCGAAGGAGCCAGGATCTTCTCCGGGCGCCTGCACTACGTCGACCTGCTCCAGGGGCGGGTCTTCGCCACCGACGCACGCCCCGGAGCGGCGATCGAGGTCCTCGCCGACCTTGCATGGCCCGTCGGGGCGGTTGCGCCCGACCGGGACGGCCACCTCATCGCCGCAGTGGACCGCGGCGTGGCTCGGCTGACCGACGGCGGCGTCTCAGCCTGGCTCGGTATGCCGTTCGAGAGTGCCGCGCACCGGCTGCGCGTCAACGATGCCGTGACCGATCCGCACCACCGGTTCTGGGTCGGCGCCATGGCCTGGGACGCCACCCCGGGCGCCGGGCGACTGGTCACCGTCCACCCCGACGGCACGATCACCGCCGCGGTCGACGGGCTCACCATCCCGAACGGTCCTGCCTTCTCCGACGACGGACGCACCATGTACCTCGCGGACTCCGCGAAGGTGACGCTGTTCGCCTTCGACGTGGACCACCGCAGCGGAGAGCTCTCCCGCAGGCGCGTCTTTGCGACGCTGACCGACGGGAGCCCGGACGGGATGACCGTCGACAGCGAGGGCCATCTCTGGGTCGCCGTGTGGGGCGCGGCCTGCCTGCACCGCTACCGTCCGGACGGCAGCCTCGCCGAGATCATCCCGGTTCCGGCGCGCCAGCCGACGAGCGTTGCGCTCACGTCCGAGCCACCGTATGCCGCCGTGGTGACCACAGCCACCTATGGGCTCGACCCCCGCGACGAGGACGGTCGCACCCTCGTCGCCCCGGTGCGCGTCGGCGGCCGACCGACACCCACGTTCGGCTGACCACCCGTCAGACCTGCTCGCCTGCCACGCTGGTCATCGCCCAAGTCACGTCCGCCGCCGAGCGGCTCAGCAGCGAACGCATGGCCGTCTCGGCCTCGGCCTCATCCCGACGTCCGATCGCCGCAACCACGGCCGCGTGCTCATGCACCGCGTCGGCGGTGATCGCCGCGTGAACGAGGCGGTCACGCTCCCGCAGCCCGCCCTCGACCAGTGGCGCCAGCGACTCGAGCAGTTCGTTGTGCGCCGCACTGAGCAGCGCCCGGTGGAACGACAGGTCCGCCGCGATGTGCTCCTCCGGACTCGTTGCCGACCGCATGGCCCGCAACGCCTCGGTCAACACGGCCAGGTCTGCCTCGACGTGTTCCGTGGCCGCCCGGCGCGCTGCCAGCGGCTCCACCGCCAGACGGAGATCGAAGACCTGATCAAGGAACCGCACGTCGGCCCCGTGGCTGAACCTCCAACGGAGCACATCACCATCCAGCATCTGCCACCGGGAGCGCGCGCGGACACGGTGGTCCCCGTCGGGGCCGCGCGTCCACCAGTCCTTTGGATCCCAGCGCGCGGAACACCTCTCGGACGACCGTCCGGCTCACCCCGAACTGCTCCCCTAGCGCGATCGGGTCCAGGGCGGTCCCGGGCTCAACGGTGCCGAGGACGATGTTGCGTCCGAGCGAATGGAGCATTCGGTCGAACGCGCCGCCTTCAACCATGAGCCCAACTTAACCTGCCTGGCCGACGCGACCACGGGTAGATCAGGCTGTGGTTGTATGAATCGGTGCCCACCACTGCCGCCGATCGCATTACCCGCCTCCTGCATGAGCACCCCCTCATCGACGGTCACAACGACCTCCCGTGGGCGGCCCGCGAGCTCGCGGCATACGACCTGGACGTCCTGGACCTGACCACACGGGTGGCGACGACCTGCACGGACCTGCCGCGGTTGCGCGCCGGCGGTCTCGGCGGCCAGTTCTGGTCGGTCTTCGTGCCCGGCACCCTGCCCGATGACGAGGCCGTCGCCGCGACCCTCGAACAGATCGCCTTCGTGCAGGCCATGACCAGCAGGTATGCCGCGCACCTCACCCTCGCACGCACCGCGGACGAGGTCGAACGGGCCCATGCCCAGGGGCGCGTGGCCTCGCTCATGGGAGCCGAGGGCGGGCAGTCGATCGGCTGCTCGCTGGACACCCTGCGGCAGCTGGCCGGCCTCGGGGTCGGCTACCTCACCCTGACGCACAACCAACACGTCCCGTGGGCCGACTCGGCCACCGAGCCGCCGCGGCTCGGTGGGCTGTCGGCCTTCGGTCGGGAGGTGGTTCGCGAGTGCAATCGGCTCGGCGTGCTCGTCGACCTCTCGCACGTCTCCCCCGGCACGATGCGCGACGCGCTGGCGACGACGGCCGCGCCGGCGATCTTCAGCCACTCCAGCGCCTTCGCGCAGACCGCCCACGTCCGAAACGTGCCCGACGACGTCCTGGGCCTACTCCCAGGCAACGGCGGCGTGTGCATGGTGACCTTTGTGCCGGAGTTCGTCAATGACTCGGTCCGCCAGTGGACCGACGCGGCGGGTGAAGACGCGAGCGCAGAGGGCGTGGACCGGCTCGACTACGCCGCGTTCACGGCATACCTCAAGGAACGCGTCCGGCACGACCCCAAACCGGACGCGACGATCGACGACGTGGTGCGGCACATCGAGCACGTCCGCGAGGTGGCCGGGATCGACCACGTCGGCTTGGGCGGAGACTTCGACGGGACCGACACCTATCCGGTGGGGCTGGCCGACGTGGCGGGCTACCCGGCGCTGCTCGCGGCGCTGGCCGACCGCGGGTGGTCGGACGGGGAGTTGCGCGCCCTGACCGGGGGGAACGTCCTGCGGGTGATGCGGGCCGGCGAAGACGTGGCCCGACAGGCGCAGCGAGAGCGCGGCCCGTCGCAGGCGACCTTCGACGACCTCGATCGCCTTTCGTTGACCCTCCTGAGTTTCCCGCCGGCACGAAGGCGGCCCGCCCCCCCGCCCGGCCCCCCTCTTCTCCCGACCACGCCGAGTGCGCGACGGAGTGCGTTCAAGGGGGTGATCACCCCACCCATCGCACTCCGTGCCGCGCTCAGAGTCAGTCGCGGCCGGTGAGTTCCCAGGCGTCGCCGCCCTCGTCCTCATCCCAGCCGGGCACGTCGTCGGAGCCGGCCAGCGGGTCGCTCGGGTAGCGTCCGCCCGCCTGCGCCTTGGTGTGGGCGTCGCCGTCCAGCACGTATGCCGTGTCGCCGCTGTCGCCGTCCACCTCGCCCGGCACGCCTTCGGGCACCCAGGCCTCGGCCGGGACATCCTCACCGCGCAGCAGCGCGAGGGTCGTGGGCAGGTCATCGGGCTTGACGAGGACCTCGCGCGCCTTGGAGCCCTCCGACGGCCCGACGATGCCGCGGGACTCCAGCAGATCCATGAGCCGACCGGCCTTGGCGAAGCCGACCCGCAACTTGCGCTGCAGCATCGACGTCGACCCGAACTGCGTCGTCACGACGAGCTCGGCCGCCTGCAGCAGCACCTCGAGGTCGTCGCCGATGTCGTCCTCGACCTGCCGGCTGGCGGCCACCGGAACAACGACGTCCTCGCGATATTGCGGCTGCAACTGCAGGGTGACGGCCTTGACGACGCCGTGGATCTCCGACTCGGTCACCCAGGCACCCTGGACACGCATCGGCTTGGAGGTCCCCATCGGCAGGAACAGTGCGTCGCCCTGACCCACCAGCTTCTCGGCGCCGGGCTGGTCGAGCACGACCCGGCTATCGGCCAGGGACGAGGTGGCGAACGCCATCCGGGAGGGCACGTTGGCCTTGATGAGGCCCGTGACGACATCGACGCTGGGGCGCTGGGTAGCCAGGACCAGGTGGATGCCGGCTGCCCGCGCCAATTGGGTGATCCGGACGATCGACTCTTCGACGTCCCGAGGCGCGACCATCATGAGGTCGGCCAACTCGTCGACGATGATCAGCAGGTAGGGGTAGGGCGTGATGACCCGCTCACTGCCGGGCAGCGGGGTCACCTTGCCGGTGCGCACCGCCTTGTTGAAGTCGTCGATGTGCTTGAACCCGAAGCTGGCCAGGTCGTCATAGCGCTGGTCCATCTCGCGCACGACCCATTGCAGCGCCTCGGCCGCCTTCTTGGGGTTGGTGATGATCGGCGTGATGAGGTGCGGAATCCCCTCATAGGCGGTCAACTCCACGCGCTTGGGGTCCACGAGGATCATCCGGACCTCCTCAGGCGTGGCCCGCATGAGGATCGAGGTGATCATCGAGTTGACGAAGCTGCTCTTGCCCGCCCCGGTCGCCCCGGCGACGAGCAGGTGCGGCATCTTGGCGAGGTTGGCGATGACGTACCCGCCCTCGACGTCCTTGCCGACTCCCATGACCATGGGGTGGTCGTTGGCCCGGGCGGTCTGACTGCGCAGCACATCGCCCAATGACACGGTCTCGCGGTCGGTGTTGGGGATCTCGATGCCGATCGCGGACTTGCCCGGGATCGGCGAGAGGATGCGCACATCGGCCGAGGCGACGGCATACGCAATGTTCTTCGACAACGCCGTGACGCGCTCGACCTTGGTGGCCAGGCCGAGCTCGACCTCGTAGCGCGTGACGGTCGGCCCACGGCTGAACCCGGTGACGGAGGCGTCGATCTCGAACTGCTCGAACACCTGGGTGAGCGACTCCACGACCCGATCGTTGGCCGCCGAACGCGCCTTGTGGGGTGCGCCAGGGGCCAACAGCGCGTTGTCGGGCAACACGTAGGCGATATCCCCGGCGAGCGACAACTGCTCCCCGCGCAGCGGCAGGGTGCTGGTCGGCGGCGCGATGAGTTCCGCCTTGCGCTTGCCCGCGCCCGCTCCCCCACCCGCGCGGGTGGCCGGCTCGACCGGCGGTGCGTCGTGGGCGGTGGGATCGGTCGACTCGATGGCCGGCTCGGGCTCGGGACGTCGTTGCCCGGGCCGCAGCCCCTTGCGCCCGGCGCCCTCGCCCGGCGCCTCGGCGGCCTGCTCGAAGGCGTCATCGCCATCGCGCTTGGCAGCCAGGTCAATGACGGGCCGGCGCGAGCGCTTGGTCGCCCCCGTCGCGGCACCGTCGTCGGTTTCGGTCGGCGCCGGGGCCCGCCCGAGGATCCGGTCACGCACCTCACGCAACCGCTGCGGGATCATCCGCACCGGGGTCGCGGTGATGACGAGCAGCCCGAAGAGGCCGAGCATGAGCAGCAGAACGAGCGCCCCGACGGGCGAGACGGCAGCGGCCAGCGGGCTGGAGGCGAGGAAGCCGAAGATGCCTCCGGCCGCGCGCATTCCGTCGGCACCGGCAGGCGGCGTCGGTATGCCGTCCGCCAGGTGGGCGATCCCGCAGGCGGCGAAGGTCAGGGTGAGGGTTCCGACCACGACCCGGTTGGTCGTTGCGTCGTCATCGGGAGCGCGAAGCAGCCGCAGGCCGAACACGAGCAGCACCAGCGGCAGGGCGTAGGCGATCCGTCCGAACGTCCCGGCGGCGACAGCATGGACGACGTCGCCGATGACCCCCTGGAAGCCCCACCACTCACGCGCCGCAACGACGATCGCGACCGCGATGAGCAGGAAGCCGACACCGTCACGACGGTGCTCCGGCTCGAGTTCGGCGGCGGAGTGGCCGACCTTGCGGACGGCGCTGCCGGCGACGTGCGACACCCCGAGCCAGGCTCCGCGCACGGCCCGCAGCGGGAACGGCATACCGCCGCCCTTGGGCCGCCGCGAGGACCGGGGGGCGCGCCGGGGTGTGCCGGTGCGCGACCGGGGGTTTGCGGAGCGCGCGGACGTGCTCCGGGTGGTGGTCTGTGGGCGTGCGGACGCTCCAGACGGTCGTGTCGCCATGATCCGGAGGTTACGCCACCAGCCACGCCAACCCCATGCGCCACACGCGTCACAGCCGCGAAATTCCGTCTCAGAACCCGGACCAGGCTTCACAGGCCGCATCACGTGCCGTTATCTTCTACCCAAGGTCATGAGTGTCAGCGCACAGCCCCGGCTTGCTGATCGGCAACCCTCCTCTGCGGCGGGGTGCTCCGGGTGACGACCGGGCTTGTCAGCGGACCTCGCTGACCGGCAAGCGCGGACCCGTCACCCGGGCCCACGGACCCGCAGGAGACCTCCGATGTATGCCGCATCGCTCGCCACCGCAGAGCCGCTGACCACCACGCCGCTCACCCGCCGTCCGCAGGGCGACTTCAGCGCCGCGTGTACGCAGCGGCTGCCTGGGACGACGGCCGACGGCCTGGTCGTCCCCACCTCCCGCGGCCCGCGCGACTACGCCAACCTCGACCACGCCGCGTCGACCCCGGCCCTGACGGTGGTCGCGGAGGCCGTCGAGCGCACCCTGCGCACCTACGCCTCGGTCCACCGCGGCAACGGCTTCGCCAGCCGCGTGACCAGCGAGTGGTACGAGCAGGCCCGCGAGGAGGTCGCCCGCTTCATCGGCGCCCGCGAGGACGACCTGGTGGTCTTCACCCGCACGACGACCGATTCGTGGAACCTGCTGGCCCGCACCCTTCCGGCCGACACGACCGTCGTCGTCTTCGCCTCCGAGCACCACTCGACCCTGCTCCCCTGGGGCACGCGCACCTCGGGCGCGACCGTGACCCTCCCGGTGCCGCGCACCGTCGAGGACGGGTTGGCCTGGCTCGACAGCGCCCTCGCCGAGTCGACCGGGGCGCACACCCTCGTTGTCGTCTCCGGCGCCTCGAACGTCACCGGTGAGGTCTGGCCGGTCGAGCAGATCGTCGCCGTGGCCCACCGGCACGGCGCCCGGGTCGCCCTCGACGCCGCGCAGCTTGCCCCGCACCGGGCGGTCGACCTCGCCGCCTCCGGCGTCGACTACGTCGCGTTCTCCGGCCACAAGCTCTACGCCCCCTACGGCGCAGGCGTCCTCGCCGGTCGGGCCGACTGGCTCGACGCCGCCGAGCCCTACCTCGTCGGCGGTGGCGCGACGGCTCGCGTCGGACAGTGCGGGATCACCTGGGCCACCGGTGCGGCGCGTCACGAGGGCGGCAGCCCCAACGTCGTCGGCGCCGTCGCCCTCGCCGCGGCCTGCGCTGTCCTGCAGGAGCGCCGGGACGACCTCGCGCGTTACGAGCACACCCTCGCCGAGCGGCTTCGCCGCGGCCTGGAGCAGATCCCCGGCGTGCACACCCACTCGCTCTTCGGCGCCGGCTCCGACCGGGTCGGCGTGGTCGCCTTCACAATCGACGGTCTGGACTCCTCCCTCGTGTCGACCGCGCTGTCGGTCGAGCACGGGATCGGCGTCCGCGACGGCAAGTTCTGCGCCCACCCGCTCGTCGACGCGCTCCTCGCGGACGGCGACGAGGGCACCCCCACGACGGCCGTCCGGGCCAGCCTGGGCCTGGCCTCCCGCCCCGAGCACGTCGAGCGGCTCGTCTCAGCGGTCACCGAGCTCGCGGCCTCTGGCCCGGGCCTGACCTACACCCGTGGGCCGCAGGGCTGGGCGCCCGAGTCCGACCCGCGCGTCGTCGACCTCCCCCGCCCCTGGTAGCCGGGCCGGTTAGTCGGGTTGGTTAGTCGGGTCGGCTAGTCCGGCCGGCGCTCAGCGCCAACTCGCCCAGACGAGGGCGTGATCAGTGCCGGCGAGGACCTCCGAGCCGGCGCCGGTGACCGTTAGTCCCCGAGCCAGGATGTGGTCGATCTGGACGAACGGCGGCAGCCATCGCCGCCCCAGCGGCCAGGTGCGGACCCACCCGGCGCCGACGGCCCGGTGGGCATCGACGAGGCCGTCAGCAACTTGGCGATAACCCGGATGGTCGGCAGAGGCGTTGAAATCCCCCGCCAACACCAGGGGTATGCCGTCTGGCTGGCTATGCGCCCACGTCGCCAGTCCGTCGAGTGCTGAGCGCCAGAACCCGAGGTTCGGATCGGTCGGGGGCATCGGGTGGACGGCCCTGATCAACATCGGGCGCCCGGCAGGGGCCGAGCTCGTGCCGGGGAGATCCACCCGAGCGACCGGCTGGCTGAGGTTGACCTCACCGGGGAAGGTCGGCGTGGGCAGTTCCGTGAGTGGGAACCGGCTGCGGATCATCGTCCCGTCAGCGCCCGCACGGGGATGCCCCGAGACAAAGGGCAGCATGGCCTCCAACCCTGCGGCGCGCAGCAGGTCGACGGCGGACGGAGTCACCTCCAGCAGGACGAGGATGTCGACGTCCAACGCCCGAACCCGCTCGGTGAGGGCAACCGCGTCGGCCCGTCCGTATTGCAGATTGCTCGACATGACGACGACGTCGTCCGGCCCCGGCTCAGCCCGGCCCGAGGGGATGACGAACGGCGCGGCACCGACGAGGACGACCACCGACGCGATGGCCCCGACCAGGGCGGTCCGCCGCCGCCGCGACACGGCGGCCAGCAGCGTGGTCGCCACGATGACGATCCCCGCGACAGGGACGACGGCCTGGACGACGGCGACAAGGAAGGTCGCCTGGTCAAGCCAGCGCACGGCATACATCGTGGCGGCGCCGGCCAGCGCCGCGGCGAGCAGCCCGCTGCCGAGCCGGTGGCGCGCCAGGTCAGGCCTCGATGACGATCGGGATGATCATCGGACGGCGCCGGATCTTGCCGCCCGCCCAGCCGCCGACGGTGCGCCGGATCACCTGCTGGAGTTGATGTTCGTCGGTGATGCCCCCCTCGGTGGCCGCGATGATCGCAGCCTCGACCTTGGGGATGACCTGATCGAAGATCTGCTCGTCCTCGGCGAAGCCGCGGGCGGTGATCTCGGGGCCGGCCGCGATCTTGCCGGTCGCCGCGTCGATGACGACGATGCAGGTGATGAAGCCTTCGTCGCGCAGGATCCGCCGGTCCTTGAGCAGAGCCTCATCGGTGCCGCCGACGGACGAGCCGTCGACGTAGATGTAGCCACACGGGACGGCACCGACGATCTTGGCCACGCCGTTCTGCAGGTCGACGACGACGCCGTCCTCGGCCAGCAGCACCCGCTCGCGCGGGACACCGGTCGCGACGGCCAACTCACCGTTGGCGAACATGTGCCGCCACTCCCCGTGGACGGGAAGGACGTTGCGCGGCCGAACGATGTTGTAGCAGTAGGTGAGCTCGCCCGCTGCGGCGTGACCCGACACGTGGACCTTGGCGTTGCCCTTGTGCACGACGTGGGCACCCAAGCGCATGAGCCCGTTGATGACCCGATAGACGGCGTTCTCGTTGCCGGGGATGAGCGAACTGGCCAGCAGCACGGTGTCGCCTGGACCGACGACGATCCGGTGGTCGCGGTTGGCCATCCTCGCCAGGGCCGCCATGGGCTCACCCTGGCTGCCGGTGCTCACCAACACGATCTGGTCGTCGGGCAGGTCGTCGACCCGCTTGAGGTCGATGAGGACCCCCGGAGGCACGTGGAGATAGCCCAGGTCGGCGGCGATGGTCATGTTGCGCACCATCGAGCGGCCGACGAGAGCCACCTTGCGCCCGGCCTTGTCGGCGGCATCGAGGACCTGCTGCACCCGGTGCACGTGGGAGGAGAAGCAGGCGACGATGATCCGCCGCTGCGCGTGACGGAAGACCTTGTCGATGGCCGAGGAGATGTCGCGCTCGGGGGCGGTGAAGCCCGGCACGTCGGCGTTGGTCGAGTCAGTGAGGAAGAGGTCCACGCCCTCCTCGCCGAGGCGGGCGAAGGCCCGCAGGTCGGTGATCCGGCCGTCGAGGGGCAACTGGTCCATCTTGAAGTCGCCGGTGTGCAGCAGCGAACCGGCCGCTGTGCGGACCATGACGGCCAGCGCGTCGGGGATCGAGTGGTTGACCGCGACGAACTCGAGGTCGAAGGCGCCGAGCTTCTCGCGCTGGCCCTCCTTGACGGTCAGCGTGTACGGCTTGATCCGGTGTTCCTTGAGCTTGGCCTCGACGAGGGCGAGGGTGAGCTGCGAGCCGATGAGCGGGATGTCCCGCTTGCGAGCCAGCAGGAACGGGACGGCCCCGATGTGGTCCTCGTGGCCGTGGGTGAGCACGACCGCCTCGATGTCGTCCAGGCGACCGTCGAGGTAGGAGAAGTCCGGGAGGATGAGGTCGACGCCGGGGTGGTGGTCCTCGGGGAAGAGGACGCCGCAGTCGATGACGAGCAGGCGACCGCCGGTCTCGAGGACGGTCATGTTGCGACCGATCTCCCCGAGCCCACCGAGGGCGATGATGCGCAGCGCTCCCGGAGCGAGCGGCGGCGGGAGGGTCAGCTCGGGATGGGGATGGCTCAAAGGATTCCTGACTGGGAGAGGCCCTCGCGCAACATCGCGAGGTGCTCGGGTGGCGACTCCACGAGCGGGAGCCGGACGAACGCGCTGGGGATGACGCCGAGTTCGGCGAGGGCGGCCTTGGCCATGATGGCGCCCTGGCTGGGCGACATGATCGCCTGCACGACGGGGATGAGGCGGCGGTGGATCTCCCGGGCCGTCGCCAGGTCGCCGTCCGCGACCGCGCGGACCATCGCGGCATACTCATCGCCGGCGACGTGACCCACGACGGAGACGACGCCGACCGCGCCCTGCGCGAGGTGCGCCAGGTTGAGCACGTCGTCACCGGAGTACCACTGCAGGTCGGTGGCCGCCATGACCTGGCTCGCGGCCCAAAGGTCGCCCTTGGCGTCCTTGACCGCGACGATGCGAGGGTGCTCGGCCAGGCGGATGAGGGTCTCGGTCTGGATGGGTATGCCGGTGCGACCGGGGATGTCGTAGACGAGGACCGGGAGGTCGGTGGCGTCCGCGACGGCCCCGAAGTGCGCCACGAGACCGGGCTGGGTCGGCTTGTTGTAGTAGGGCGTGACGACGAGCAGGCCGCGGGCGCCCACGGCGGCGGCCCGGCGGGCCATGTCGATGCTGTGCGCCGTGTCGTTGGAGCCGACCCCCGCGACGACGACCGCCCGATCGCCCACGTGGGCGGCGACGAGCTCGATGACCCGGATGCTCTCGTCGGAGGTGAGGGTCGCGGACTCCCCCGTCGTGCCGTTGACGACGATGCCATCGTGGGAGTGGGCCAGCAGGTGGTCGGCGACGGCGAGGACGGCATCCTCGTCGACGTCTCCGGCGGGCGTCATCGGGGTGACCATCGCCGTGAGCACGCGGCCGAAGATGGGGCTCGTCATGGGCTCAGGCTATCGCGCACGAGTTCCGGGGCCGGACACTGCACACGCGCTGCAGTCGGCCGCTGCGGGATCTGGGGCAAGAAACAGAAAGGTCGAGGCGCTACCCGCTCGGGGGTCCGGGTAGCGCCTCGACAACACCTACATCGCTGGGGCCGGGTGGTTCGTTACGGCGCTACACCTCAGTTAAGTGTGATCTAGGTCACACTGTCTGGGCTGTCCCCGCCGGGTGTTACGGTGCCGAACGTGCGCCAGTACCTCGACCTCCTCGACCGTGTCCTCGCCGACGGTGTGACCAAGTCCGACCGGACCGGCACCGGGACGATGAGTGTGTTCGGCCACCAGATGCGTTTCGACCTGGCCGACGGCTTCCCGGTGCTGACCACCAAGCGGCTGCACCTGCGCTCCATCATCGGCGAGTTGCTGTGGTTCCTGCGCGGCGACACCAACGTGCGCTGGCTCCAAGAGCGCGGCATCACCATCTGGGACGAGTGGGCCGACGAGCACGGCGACCTTGGGCCGGTCTATGGCTACCAGTGGCGCTCCTGGCCCACCCCCGACGGCCGCCAGGTCGACCAGATCGCCCACGTCGTCGAGGCAATCCGGCGCAACCCCGATTCCCGACGACACATCGTCTCGGCGTGGAACGTCGCCGACGTCGAGTCGATGGCGCTGCCCCCGTGCCACGCCCTCTTCCAGTTCTACGTCCGCCCCGACGTCTCCCCCGCGGCACTCGAGGCAGCCGCGCGAGGTGAGCACACGGCATACCCCGCGTTCTTGGATTGCCAGCTCTATCAGCGCTCGGCCGACATCTTCCTGGGCGTGCCGTTCAACATCGCCTCCTACGCACTGCTCACGGCCATGGTCGCCCAGGTGACCGGGCTGCGGCCGGGGCACTTCGTCCACACCCTCGGTGACGCCCACCTCTACCTCAACCACCTCGACCAGGCCCGCCTGCAGCTGACCCGCGAGCCGCGGCCCCTGCCGACTCTGCGGCTGACCCCGGGCCTCGGCCTGGACGAGTTCGACCTCGCTGACGTCGAGCTCGTGGGATATGACCCGCACCCAGGCATCAAGGCCCCCATCGCGGTCTGACCGGCGCCAGAGGAGACTGGTCCTATGACGGTTGGCATGATCGCGGCGGTGTCTCGCAACGGTGTCATCGGCGACGGCGTCCGGATGCCCTGGCACCTGCCCGAGGACCTCGCTCACTTCAAGCACACGACGATGGGCCATACGTTGCTCATGGGGCGGCGGACCTTCGACTCGATCGGCCGAGCACTGCCGGGGCGGCGCAGCATCGTCCTCACCCGCAACACCCGCTGGTCGCACGCCGACGTCGAGGTCGCCCACACGTTCGCCGAGGGGCTCGCCCTCGCCGGCCCCACTGAGTTGTGGGTCGTCGGCGGCGGCGAGGTCTATCGGCTCGCGATGCCGTATGCCGCCCGTCTGGTCATCACCGAAGTCGACCAGGACGCCGAGGGCTCGGTGACCTTCCCCGCGATCGACGCGCGGGTCTGGGTCGAGACCTCACGTATGCCGCACGAGGGCTTCGCGTTCGTCGGTTACGAGCGCCGCGCCTGACGCCTGACGCCTGACTCCTCAGGCGTCGTAGTCGAGCTCGACTGTGTCGCTTACCGGGTGCGCCTGGCAGGCCAGGACGATCCCCGCGGCGACCTCGTCGGGCTCAAGGGCGTAGTTGCGGTCCATCCGCACCTCACCGGACACCACCCGCGCGCGACAGGTGCCGCAGACGCCGCCAGTGCACGAGTAGGGCGCGTCGGGCCGGGCCCGCAGCGTCGCATCGAGGATGCTCTCCTCGCGGGTCGGCATGGGGATGACCGTCGTGCGTCCGTCGAGCGCCACGGTGACGACCGCCGCCGGCGGGGCCGAGGTGTCGACGATGACCGGCGCCGGCTTGGGCGCCCCGTCCTCGTCGACGTGGAAGATCTCGTGGTGGACGTGCTCCTTGCCGAAACCACGCTCGGACAGCAACGCCTGGGCATCCTGGACCATACCGAACGGCCCACAGAGGTAAACCTCGTCGATTCCCTCGACGGGGACGAGCGCGTCGAGGATCCGGGTGAGTCGCTCTTTGTCGATCCGCCCGTGGAACAACTCGACGTCAGGAGCCTCGCGGGACAGCACGTGGATGAGGTGCAGCCGGGCGCCGTAACGGTCCTTGAGGTCCTCGAGCTCCTCGAGGAACATCACCGTCGAGGTCCGCCGGTTGCCGAACAGCAGGGTGACCCGCGAGCCGGGCTCCTCCTCCAACGCCGTGGAGACGAGCGCGAGGATCGGAGTAATCCCCGAGCCAGCGGCGATCGCGACGTGGTGGCGGGCGGCGTCGGGTTGGACCGGGCAGGTGAAGTTCCCCAGCGGGGTCATGACATCGACGACGTCGCCCGCGGCAAGTTCGTCGACCAGCCAGGGCGACATGCGACCGCCGGGCACCTTGGCCGCCGCCACCCGCAGGGTCCCCGGGCGGCCACCGTGGGCCGACTGGCAGATCGAGTAGGAGTTGCGGACCTCGGCGCCATCGACCGTGCGGCGCAGCGTGAGGTGCTGGCCCGGGGCGAAGCGATAGGCCTCGGCGAGGTCGTCGGGGACGGCGAAGGTGATCGCCGTCGCCTCCGGCGTGAGCCGCTCGACCGCGGCCACGGTCAAGGGGTGGAAGGTGGCTCGCCGCGTCGTCGTGCCGGCGGTGGGGCTGAGCAGTCCGGTCATCTAGAGCGCCTTGAACTCGTCGAAGGGGTCGCCGCAGCTGTCGCAACGGCGCAGGGCTTTACAGGCGGTGGAACCGAATTGCGAGATCACCGAGGTCGCCTCGCTGCCGCAGCGCGGGCACGCGACGGTATGCCGTCCGCCCCCGATCATCACCGACACCGGGCGGGGTGCCCGCTCACCGGCACCGGCGTCGGCATCGGCCGGCCCGGGTGGGGCGATCCCGAACCGACGCAGGGCCTCGCGGGCATCCGGCGAGATCCAGTCGGTCGTCCACGCCGGGGACAGCTGGGAGGTGACGACGGCCCGCAGGCCGTGGGCACGGCATACCCGGGCGATCTGGTCCTCGATGGCACGCATCGCGGGACAACCCGAATAGGTGGGCGTGATGACCACATGGACCACCCCGGCCGCCTCGTCGAGCCGACACTCCCGCAGGATGCCCAGCCCCTCGATGGTGATGACGGGGATCTCCGGGTCGGGGATCGCCCGCACCGCTTCCAGGACGTCGGTGGCCGTGGCCATCATCGTCACCAGCGGGCTCCGGGCACCGAGCGCGGGAGATATTGCATCTCGGCGAGCAGGAAGCCCAACGGCTCGGAGTGCACACCTTCACGCCCGCCGCGCGAGCGCCACTTGGGCGTTGCCGGCATGGTCAACGTGGCTTCGGCGACGACCGCCTCGACGGACGCCTGTGCCGGGCTGCGCAGCGACGAGGGCAGCACGCCGACGCCCGCGGTGACCGCAGCCGCGACCGCGGCCCCAGAGTCGTCGAACAACTCATCGACGAAGGGGGCCACCCAGGTGAGCGCGGCCTGCATGCGCTCGTGGGACTCCTGGGTGCCGTCGCCGAGCCGCACGACCCACTGGGCCGCGTGGTCGTGGTGGTAACGGACCTCCTTGTGCGCCTTGGCGGCGATGGCCCGCAGCTGCTCGTCGGCGGAGTCGGCGAGCGCGGCATACAGGGCCTTCTGGTAGGCCGAGAACCACAGCATCCGGGCCATCTCCTGGCCGAAGTCGCCGCGGCGCTGCTCCACGAGGTGGACGTTGCGGAAGTCGCGTTCGTCGCGCAGGTAGGCCAGGTCGTCCTCGGAGCGCCCGGTGCCGTCCAGGCTCCCGACGTGGGTCAGCAGCGAGCGCGCCTGACCGATGAGGTCGAGGGAGACGTTGGCCAGGGCCATGTCCTCCTCGAGCGCCGGCGCCCAGGTGAGCCACTCCCCCAGCCGGTGGGAGTAGATGAGGGCATCGTCAGCGAGGCCCAGGACATAGGCGCTGTATGCCGCGCCGGTTTCCTTCTCGCTCACAGGTATTCGACATCCTCGGGAACTTCGTAGAACGTCGGGTGGCGGTAGATCTTGTCGCCCGCCGGGTCGAAGAAGGAGTCCTTCTCGTCGGGGCTGCTGGCGACGATGTCGCTGGCCGCCACGACCCAGATCGAGACACCCTCTTGGCGGCGGGTGTAGAGGTCGCGGGCGTTGCGCACGGCCATCGCGGCGTCGGAGGCATGCACCGACCCCACGTGGACGTGTGACAGGCCCCGCTTGGCCCGCACGAAGACCTCGAACAGCGGGAGGGTTCCCTCGCTCATGCCGCGCTCCCTTCACCCGCGCCGACGGCGCCGTCGGCACGCTCACGTTGTTTGGCGGCATACGCCGTCGCTGCCTCGCGCACCCACGCGCCTTGCTCGTGCGAGGAGACCCGGCGCTCGATCCGGGCGGCGTTGCAGGCGCCGTCCCCCTTGATGACCCGCCAGAACTCGTCCCAGTCGATCTCGCCGAAGTCGTAGTGCCCGCGCTCCTCGTTCCATAACAGGTCAGGGTCGGGCAGCGTCACACCGAGCCGGGCGGCCTGCGGGACGGTCATGTCGACGAACTTCTGACGCAGGTCGTCGTTGCTGAACCGCTTGATGCCCCACGCCATCGACTGCTCCGTGTGGCCGCCGGTGACGGCGTGCTCACCCGTGTCGCGCGGCCCGAACATCGCCAGCGCCGGCCACCACCACCGGTTCGTCGCGTCCTGGGCCATCGCCTGCTGCTCGGGGGTGCCCCGCATGAGCTCCCACAGCAACTCGAAGCCCTGCCGCTGGTGGAAGGACTCCTCCTTGCAGGTGCGGATCATCGCCCGGGCGTAAGGACCATAGGAGCACCGACACAGCGGCACCTGATTCATGATCGCCGCGCCGTCGACGAGCCAGCCGATGGCGCCACAGTCGGCCCAGGTGAGCGTCGGATAGTTGAAGATCGAGGAGTACTTCTGCTTGCCGGTGTGCAGCCGGTCGAGCAGTTCCTCCCGAGTGATGCCGAGGGTCTCCGCCGCGGAGTAGAGGTAGAGCCCGTGGCCGGCCTCGTCCTGGACCTTGGCGATGAGGATCGCCTTGCGCCGCAGCGAGGGTGCCCGGGTGATCCAGTTGCCCTCCGGCTGCATCCCGATGATCTCGGAGTGCGCGTGCTGGGCGATCTGGCGGATGAGGGTCTGGCGATATTCCTCGGGCATCGCGTCGCGCGGCTCGATCCGTTGATCGGCGGCGATGATCGCATCGAAGCTCGCCAGGCCTTCACGGGCCTTGGTGTCAACGTGGGCCGCCGCGGCTTCGACCGCTCCTCCGTCCGCCGCGTTGAGGGGGCCTGCCCCCGGGTCGTCGGGCTCGGCGAAGTCGTTGCCGTACATGAGCACAGTATGGCCGGGCCGGGATCGCCTCGCCCCCTCTGGAGGGGTGAACATCACAACAGCCGTCAGACCAAGGTCAGAGCGGGCTTTCGATGTACCAGCGTCCGCCCACGCGCACGAGGTTCACGTCCTCCCGGTATGCCGCGGGCACGCCGGTCATCTGGTCGGCTGTGACCGTTGCCTGGTCGCCGTCGACCGCGGCACCCGTGACGGACGCCGAGGTGAGAGCAGCCAACTCCTCGGGTGTTGCCACGTCCGTGATGATCGTGTCGAAGCCCGATCGGCACAGCAGGACGTCATCGCCGGCCAGGGGCTTGCCGTCGTAGGCGACCAACGCGCACGCGGCGGCCGAGTCCTTGGCGCCCAGCGCGCGATAGAACCCCGCGACCGTCGATTCCGGCGTCTCGCCGACGGGTGCTGACGAGCACGCCGTCAACCCGGCCAGCGCCACGACGACCGCCAAGGCGACGGCTCTGGCGGTGGCAGCGGCGTCGGCTTTGGCGCCCACAAGGGCCCGAACACGCGGTAGACGATCACCCACCGGACCATCCAAACATGCGCACACGGCCCTCTGTCACCATCGGCGGATGCGCGAGGAGGCGGGCAAGGAGGGCGCGGAGGCGAGCGGGCAGCGGCCAGGCGACCTCGATCCCGCGACGCGCACGTCGGTTCTGCGCCAGGCCTGGTCGGTGGGGATCGCGACGGGGGCCTACGGGATCTCGTTCGGAGCCTTGGGCGTGGCGTCGGGGCTGAGCGTGGCGCAGACCTGCGCCCTGTCCCTGCTGATGTTCACGGGAGGGTCGCAGTTCGCCTTCGTCGGCGTCATCGGCGCCGGTGGCACGGGGGTCGCGGCCATCGCCACGGCGACCCTGCTCGGGATCCGTAACGGGCTCTACGGCCTGCAGGTGTCGGAGTTCCTCCACGACCGCGGCTGGCGACGTGGGGTCGCCGCCCACCTGACGATCGACGAGTCGACGGCCGTCGGGATCGCTCAGCCCACGGTTCGGGCGTCCCAGCTGGGCTTCTGGCAGACGGGGATCGCCGTCTTCGTCTTCTGGAACCTGTTCACCCTCCTCGGGGCGTGGCTCGGCAATGCCCTGGGCGACCCACGCCGATGGGGCCTGGACGCAGCCGCCGCCGCTGCCTTCGTCGCCCTGCTCTGGCCGAGGCTGCACTCTCGGGATGCGGCCGCCACCGCCGTGGTGGCGGTCGTGCTCACTGTGGCCGTCGCGCCGTGGGCGCCGGCCGGCATACCCGTGCTCATCGCCGCGTTCGCGGCCGTGGCCGTCGGGCTGTGGCCGCGCGCTGCTGCCCGCGACGACGACAGCACCGGTGGGGAGGTCGCGCCGTGAGCCTCTGGTTCACCGTCCTCGCGGCCTGCGCGCTCGCGTTCGTCACCAAACTCGCCGGGCACTACGTGCCGTCGGCCAAGCTCGAGGGCCGGCGGATGCGCCGGGTCACGGCCCTGCTGCCCGTCGCGCTGCTGACGTCGTTGGTCGTCATCCAGACCTTCGCCGCCTCCGGTGGCGGCTTCACCGTCGATGCCCGGATCGTCGGCTTGGCCGCCGCCGTGATCGCGCTGTTGCTGCGCGCGCCGTTCATCGTCGTCGTCATCATCGGCGCTGCCGTCGCCGCCGGACTTCGCGCGTTGGGCTGGAACTGACGCGCGTTGGGCTGGAACTGACCGGTCCAACCGGCCACCTCCAGCCCAACGTCCTGCTCATCACACCACTCGACGTCAGTGCCGCACGAACCCCAACTCGGCCATCTGCGGCTCGGTGAGCGAGCCGCCGGCCTTCACTGCCGCCTCGAACAGCGGCAGGTGGGCGTCGAGCGAGGAACGGCGCAGGTTGGTGAAGACCCTGGTCACCCCGGCATCGCCGGTTGCGGCCGCCGCGAGCCGGTCATAGAGCGCGACGTTCTTGCGCTCCCCGTCGACCCACGCCTGGGCCGCGGTGACCAGGTCGGCTGGGGCCGCGATCGTGCCGGCATAGGGGTTGGCCGGCGGGACGAAGCCGAACCGACTCAGTTGCCGGGTCAGCGCCTGGATGTGGTTCTGCTCCATCGCTTCGATGCTGACGTAGGGCTCGACGTCTCCGAACTTCGCGATGACCGCCTGATAGGAGGCTGCGGCGGCATACTCCCCCTCGCGGCTCATGAGCGCCTCCCAGGCTGCCGCGGCGACGGTGCCGGCGGGTGGGGCGGCGGTGACCGCGCCGTTCGTGGCGCGGGCAGGGCCGTTTCCGTTGCCCATCCCGCCTCCGACACCGTTTCCGGGGCCACGGTCGGACGGCGGGCCGCCGGAGCCCATCCGCCCAGCGGTCGGGGCCGCCGAGGCAGTCGCCGGCGTTGCGGCGGGAGTGGTGCTGGTGGTCGTCGCGGTGCTGGAACACCCACCGATCGCGGCCACGGCGATGGCTGAGGCGAGGACGATGGCTGCGCGCTTCATGACGGGTTCCTTTGCTCGGAGCTGGGATCGACCTCAGTCTCCGAGGCATTCATGAAGCCACTGTGAAGCGCGCGTGGGCGTTGCGAGAGATCTCGCCGAGGGGCGAGCGACCGCAGCGGCGCCGCGGGCCGCCCCCGTCAGCCGAGGCCGAGGTAGTGCTCCAGGCCGACCGTGACGCCCGGATGCCCGGCGACGCCTCGCACGCCGGCGAGCACGCCCGCCATGAACGACTCGCGGTCCAGCGAGTCGTGCCGGATCGTCAGCGTCTCCCCCACGTTGCCGAGGATGACCTCCTGGTGCGCCACCAGCCCGCGCACCCGCAGCGAGTGCACCGGTATGCCGTGCACGCGCGCGCCGCGGGCACCGTCCGGATCGGTCGTGGTGGCGTCGGGAACCGGCCCGACTCCGGCTGCGTCCCGCGCGGCCCCGATGAGCTCGGCGGTGCGCGCGGCGGTGCCCGAGGGTGCATCGACCTTGTTGGGGTGGTGCAGTTCGACGACCTCGACCGACTCGAAGAACCTCGCCGCTTGAGCGGCGAACGACATCATGAGGATGGCGCCGAGGGCGAAGTTGGGGGCGATGAGCACCCCGACCGGTCCGCCGGCGCGCGCCTCGGGCGCCGCGAGCAATTGTTGGCGCAACTCGTCGAGTTTGGCGTCGTCCCACCCGGTCGTCCCCACAACGACGTGCACACCCCGGCGGACGCAGGCGACGACATTGGCCAGCGACGCTGAGGGCACCGAGAACTCGACGACGACGTCAGCTCCGCCGAGATCGCCCAGCTCGTCGCCCATGTCGAAACCACCGACGAACTCCAGATCGGACGCGGCCTCGACGGCGCGGCATACCGTCGCTCCCATCCGACCGCGGGATCCGATGACGGCGACCTTCGGCTGGCTCATGAGCGCAAGGGTAGCCGTGGGACGATTCCGCCCATGGACGCCGACCCGAGCGTGGACGCCCGCCTCGACGAGGCGGTCGACGAGCTCTACGGGTTGACCGGCGACGCGTTCCTGCCGCGCCGAGGTCAGTTGGCGGCGGCCGCCCGGGCTGGTGGTGACACGGAGCTCGCCAAGGCGATCACGGCGCTGCGCAAGCCCACCCAGTCGGCCTGGGCGATCAACCTGCTCTCCCGCGAGTGTGCCGACGATCTGGATCGGCTGGCGGATCTCGCAGCGCGGCTGCGCACGGCTCAGGAGCGCCTCGACGGCGCCGCGCTGCTCACCCTCGGCCGCGAACGCACCGCGCTCGTCGACGAGTTGGTGGCGCAGGCCCACGTGGTCGTCACCCAGGCGGGGGCCAAGTTCAGCCCGGCGATGGCGCGCGATATCGGCACCACCTTTGTCGCGGCCCTTGCCTCCACCGAGGCCACGGCGGCCGTCACCTCCGGTCGGCTCACCCGAGCCCTGGAGTATGCCGGTTTCGGCGAGATCGACCTCACCGAAGCCACCGCTCGCCCGCTTCGTCTCGTGCGATCCGACGAGCGCGCCTCGCTGATGTCGTCGGGCGTCCGTGCCGACGCCCACCGGGGCGCCTCGTCACCGGATGGGGCACTCGCGGACGACGCCGATCCCGAGGTGTCGGCGGCCGAGGCCGACCTGCACGACGCCATGGCCACCGCCACAGCGGCGGCATCCCGTCACGGAGTCCTCAGCGCCGAGCTCGAGCTCGCCGAGAACCGCGTTGCTCAACTCCAGGCCGAGCTCGCCCGGGCCCGAGCGCACCGGGACAAGACCGCGGACGCGCTCGGCGAGGCTGACAGCGCGCAGGCTGCAGCCCAACGCGAGTTGCGCCGGGCCCGCACGGCACTTGAGGACCTGCGCAACGGCTGAGTGTCAACCGGCTGTGCACTCCCCGAGCACTGGCCAAGCCCCGGCCGACCGCCTGCTCACGGCCCCCGTCATCCTGCAGTGGTCAGCCGCTGGCCCGGCTCCGGCGCAAGGCGGCAGCCACCCACCAGGCGCTCAGCCCCACTGCCAGCGCCACCGCGAGGTTCACCAACGCTCCCAGCACGCCGGCCGCGATGGCGAAGCCCCACTCGGTGCGACCCCGCAGATCGCGCAGAAGTTGGATGTGCAGCACCCCGGCGACTCCGAGCAGCGCGGCGAGGATCCACACGGGGAAACCCGCGAGCGCACCCCCGGTGACTTGACCGGCCACCAAGGCCAGCACGACGAGGATGGTGCCGAGGAAGATCGGTGCCCGGCCGGTCCGAGCGCCGAAGGACCGGTGAGCGGTGAGGCCCCCCGCGCCGTGACAGACCGGCATACCTCCGAGGAGTCCGGCGAGGACGTTGCCCAGCCCGAGCGACACGGCCAGCCGTCCGGCGGTGACCCGCGATGCGGCTGCACCGAAGTAGCCGCGAGCTGCGTCGGCGGTGGCGATGCAGGAGTTGGCGAAGGTGAGCGGCAACTGCGGCACGACCAACACCACTGCGGCCGTAGCAAAATCGCTTGCAGACGGCGTGTGCAGGCGCAGTTCCGAAGGGCCGAGGGTCATCGGGAGGTGGGCTCGGGCAACCACCCACACCAGCGCGATTCCGACGAGGACGACGGTGATCCCCCGGGCCCGCCAGACGTATGCCGCGGCCCCGGCGACGAGAGCACCGGCCACGAGGAGCGCGGTCGGCGCTCCTGCGTCGGCGAACTGGCGGGGAGGCTCGACCACCAGACCCCAGGCAAGGCGGATGAGCAGGATGCCGACCGACAGCTGCACTCCACGGACGAGCGGCTTGGGAAAGATTGCCGCGGCACGATCGAGCAGACCGCTAAGCCCGAGCGGGATGAATACCAGCGCCATGAGCAGCGACCCGGCCGCGATGACGTCCGCGCCGAGCCCCTGGGCGATGGCGATCGCTCCGAAGGCCTTGAGCGGCTGCACAGGAATCGGCAGACGGTAGAACCAGCCCGCGGCCACATAGAGCAGGCCGGCCGGCAACAGCACCGCGCTGGCCGAGAGCCCGTTAACAAGAATGAGCGCCACGACGATCGGGACGAGCACGCCGAGGTCAGCGACGGCACCGGCGACCTCGCGGCGGTCCAGCTCCTTGATGGGCGCCACCTCGCGGCCGGCGTCTCGGGATCGGCGGGGCACCCGCCGATGGTCCCATGCCGACGCGGCCTCCCCGACGTGAAATGTCTGTGCGACCGGGTGGCGCAAACCGAGAGGATCGACCCATGAACATCAACCGCCTCGCCGAACGCGCCCGCACCGCTCGCGACGAGCTCGACGAGATCCTTGACGCCGGTTGGGTGGGCACCCTGTCGGTGAGCGTCGACGGGAGCCCGCAGGTCGTCCCGATCCTCTATGCGCGCGTCGGCGACGCGGTCATCCTCCACGGCTCCACCGGAGCCGGCAGCCTGCGCGCCGCCGCGGCCGGGTCGCCGGTCGCCTTCTGCGTGGCTCATCTCGACGGCTTCGTGTATGCCGCGTCGCTGTTCGAGTCCAGCGCCAACTACCGCTCGGCGGTCGTCTATGGCAGCTGTGAGCGCCTGACCGGCGACGCCGCCGAGGCTGCCTTGGTGGGGCTCTCGGAGCACGTCATGCCTGGGCGCGCTGGTGAAGTCCGGGCCAACACCGCCAAGGAACGCGCGGCGACGATCGTCCTGCGCCTGCCCATCGTCGACGGCCAATGGCTGGCCAAGGCACGCACCGGGTCGGCAAGCGTGGAGGAGGGCGACGACCCGTCGGTATGGACTGGGGTCCTCCCGGTGCGCACCGTCTTCGGCCTTCCGCAGCCCTCCCCCGAGACGGCCGAGCGCGGCATACCGGTGGCGGGGTCGGTGGCCCGTCGGGTCGCGGACCAGTCGGGTTAGGCGGCAGGGCCCGCGTCGAACCAGGGGTTCGCCTCGGGGTTGGCATCGTGGCGGTCCTCGTGGCCTGTTGCCGGGCGGTCGTCACGGTTTCGGGAGCCTGCCCAGAGGTCAACCCAGGGATCCGCTTCGGGATTGGCGGCGTCTCGATCCCGGGCAGGGTCGTCCCGCGGCCGCAGATCGTTCGGGTGTTCGGCCCGGTACCAGGGGTCTGCTTCGGGGTTGGCGTCGTGCCGTGGCGGGTGATCTGTCGACTCCGACCCTCGCCGAGGAGTGTCGTCCCACAGGTCTCCCCAGGGGGCTGCTTCGGGGTTGATGTGGTCCCGGTCTCGGGCAGAGTGATCCGTCGTGGGTTGTTCGTCCGGGTCTCGCGAGTCAGCCCACAGATCTGCCCAGGGGTCTGCCGCGGATGGGGACGGGACCAACGTGAAGGTGTCAGGTGGATCGCCGGGTGGTTGTCCACCCGGTGGTGGATCGCCGGGTGGTTGTCCAGCCGGTGGCGGCTCGCCGGGCGGTGGATCGCCGGATGGTGGGATCGCGTGGTGTCGCCGGTCGTAGCTGCCGGGGATGACGTTCCAGGTGACGGTGGCGTCGGTGACGTGGCCGATGAGGTGGTCTCGGTGGACGACCGAGTGGTGCCGTCCGCAGAGCAGGGCGAGGTTGGTGAGGTCGGATGTCCCGCCGTCGGCCCAATGGGTCAGGTGGTGGGCGTCGCACCAATGGGCCGGTGTGGTGCAGCCGGGGAAGCTGCACCCGGCGTCCCGCAACCACAACGCCGCCAACTGCCCGGGTGTCGCCAACCGGGTCGAGCGACCCTGGTCGAGGACCTCCCCGCGGCTACCCAGGACGGTGGGGATGACGTTCGCGTCGCACGCCAACCTGCGCGCCGTCTCCGGAGCGATCAGGGAACCGCCCTGAGCTGAACCGACCACGGTCGCGGCGCCGACCCGCGCGGCGAGGTCGTCGTAGGACATGGTGAGCATCAGCGTGGTCTTCACCCCCGACGGTGGCCGGTCGCCGGCGCTGGTGGCGCGGCGGCATACCTCGATCAGGGCCTGCCCACGACGCAACTGCGGGCTGCGCGGGTCACGTTCCCCGTCAGGGCCGGGAACCGGCGCCGACAAGGGGCCGATCGCCGCTTCCAAGGCCGCCGCACCGGCCGGGTCCAGGATCAACTGATAAGTGAGGGCACCCAACTCATCTGTCGACGGGCGCGACAGGGAGACGAGGCGTTCGGCGGTGTCGGCGTCGGCTTGGAACTCACCATCCGCACCATGCGCCGCCAACAACGCGGGCCGCAGCGACCGGACACCCTTCGGCCCGTCCGCGATCCCCATGTCCAACAAACCTTGCAGGACGGTCGGGGCGGCTTCCTCCCGAAGGCGCGGCTTCAACCGGGCGTATTCGGTGACCACCGTCAACGCGGCCGGCACGCTCACCGCACCCGTGATGGTCGCGGCCCGGACCGTCGACAAGTCGGGGCGGGTGCAGTCGCGGACGAGCCGGGCGACCTGCCCCGCGCCACTTCCGGCCGCCAACGTCGGCGCGTGCTCAGCGACCCACCCGGCCGTCGACCCAGCCTGCGACGCGGAAATCTCACCACGAGACTCCGCCTCACCAACAACAGCGACCCGAGCACCACACGCGACCGCAGCGAGAGCGTCGAACTCACCCAACAAGGTCCCCAACTCGGCGCCCTGGACCTGCCACAACGACGCCACCAACTCAGTGACAGTCTTCGTCGCAGCACGAATCTCAGCCCGGCGAGATGCCGAGTCACGAGCCGCTTCGCTGCTGTCCATAACCCCGACGCTAACAGCGACCACCGACAGACCCCCCACCCCAAAAGGCCTCTCCCACAACCGAACACATCACAAACGGGTAACGATCCGGCCGCCCGCGCGAGGGTGTGGGAGACGGCCATGACTATGCCACTCCGGATCCTCGGGCGACCGCCCAAGCCCCCGTTTGCCGACACCGAACTCGTCGATGAGGACGGGGCTCATTTGGCGTGTTCCCGCCCCCATGTCCCTGCGTCAAGCAAGCGCCGACACTCCTCGCCGCCAGACGGCCAGACCGCGCGACGGCCAGAGTGCCGGGCACCTATTGGCACACACCCATGCGCGCTCAGCGCCTTCTCGGCTGGCGCCGGCCCGTCGGGCCGGCTCTCTGCCGGGCCACCGGCCCGTCGGCGCGGCGGGCCGTCGCGATCAGCCCTTACTGCAATTCGAGGGTGGCGTGCCGGCGGCTCTCGGCCTCCACCCACCGCAACGCCGCCAGCCCGAGCACCGCGAACACGGCACCGATCAACCCCTCGCGCAGCAGCAACGGGGCGACCGCCGACAGGCTCGCTCCGGCCACCACCTCGCGGCAGGCCTCGATGGCATGGGTGAGCGGCATAAGTCGCCCGGCCGTCGCCATCCACTCGGGAAGGCTGTCCAGCGCCACGTTGGTCCCGGTGAAGACCAGCAGCACCCCAAAGACGATGTTGGACAGGACCGCGGTGCTACGCACCCGCAGGGCGAGGGCAGCCTGGAGCAACCCCAACCCCGTGCACGAGGCCGAGGCGATCGCGATGGTCAGCGCGATCCCCGGCCACGCGCTGACCGGCAGATCGACGCCAAGCACCCAGCCTCCGACGAACAGACTGAACATCGCGACGAACCAGCCGTTGGCGATGACCGGCAGCGAGCGCCCGACGAAGAGCGCGACCCGGTTGGCCGGCGTCGACAGGACGATCCCGAGAGTCTGGGTCCACCGCTCCCCCGCGATCGTGTTGGCCATCGCGAACAGACACGGGATCGACGCGTATTGCACCGCGTTGCCGACCAAGTAGAACGCATCCGTCCCGACGCCCGCGCTGCGCCCGATGTAGACGAACAGCAGGATCTGGAAGATCGGCGCGACGAGCATCGTCGGCACGTAGACATAGGGGTTGAGCCAGTTGAACAACCCGCGGAAGGAGATCACCCCGCCGACGGTGAGCACCCGCCAAGCAGCACGTATGCCGTCCCACCGCGAGACCGCCTCGGGGCGCCCGTGCCGACTCGTCCTCGCAGCCTGGGTCCCTGCCGCCCCTGGGCCCGCCAACCCTCGGCCCGCCACCTCAGGACCCGCCGCCTGTGGCGCGCTCACGTCAACGCCAAGGTGGCGTGTCGCCGCGCCGAGTCGATGAGCCGCTCGGACAGGAACGCGCCGAGGGCGGCATACCCAACGCCCAACCCGGCACAGACGGCGATGTCGAACCACGGATCGAGCCCGGCCGCGGCAGCCCGGATCGCGTCCATCCCCCACGTCGGCGGCAACGCCCGGGCGATGACGCGCACCCACTCGGGGAACAGGTCCAGGGGCACGAGGAACCCGCACAGCAGCCAGCCGGGGTATTCCAGCAGGTTGCCCAGCGCCCAGCCGGTCCGGTAGCGCACGACGGTGACCGACAGGAGGAACCCGAACGTCGCCAGGGACGCGAGGGTGACCAGCAGGGCCACCGCGAAGGCCAGCGGGCTGGCGATGTGGACCTCGATGCCGAACAGCACCCGACCCCAGATCAGGGTGGCGACCAGCGAGTAGAGGGCGACCGTGGCCAGGGCGGCCGTGATCGGCAGCACGGCGAGAGCCACCCGGGTGGGCGCGGTGACGAGGAGTTCGAGCGTGCCCTGCCAACGTTGTCCCTGCAGTGCGCCGCTGGCCGAGGTCGCCATCGCCGACCAGGTGCCCATGACGGCCGCGCCGAGCCCGGCATAGACGAGCGCCTGCGGGTCGCCGGACTGGCGGAACATCAGCAGCGCGGTCGTCGCGAAGAACAGCGGATAGATGATGTTGAGGATGCCGTCGAAGGCTGACACAGCGAGGATCTTCAGTTGCAGGATCCACCCCACGCCCAGCACCCGAGCGCCGCGCATGAAGCCGCGCATGAAGCCGCTCGCGACACCACTCACGAGGACACCAGTTGGACGTAGGCGTCCTCCAACGTCGGCTCCCGGGTGACAACCCGCCCCACCCGGATGCCGGAGAGGGTCCCGAGGACGGCGGCCGTGACATCGACCCCCGGCTCGACTTGCACGACGACGGTCTCGCCGTCAGGCCGGTCATCGACGACGACCGACCGCACCCCGGGCAGGGCGCCGACGGCGTCGACCTTCCCTCGGACGTCGGCGGGACCGACCCCGCTGAACGTCTCGACCTCGACGACCGACCCGGCGGTGACCCGAGCCTTGAGCTGGGCCGGTGTCCCTTCCGCAACGAGCTCACCCTGGCTCAGCACGGCGATCCGGTCGCAGAGTTCGTCGGCCTCGAACATGTAGTGGGTCGTCAGCAAGATCGTCTTGCCCGCCGAGCGCAACCCGGCGATGGTCGCGCGCAACTCCCGAGCGCCGACCGGGTCGATCCCGATCGACGGCTCGTCGAGGAAGAGCAACGCCGGGTCGTGCAGCAGACCACGCGCGATGTGCAGCCGCTGGCGCATCCCTCGGGAGAACCCTTCGACCCGTTCCTTCTCCCGGCCGGTGAGCCCGACGAGCTCAAGCAGCTCACCGATCCGGGCGCGCTGGTCGCGAGCGGGCACGGCATACAACTCGGCGAAGTAGCGCAGGTTGTCCTGGGCGGAGAGCCGTTCGTAGAGGCCGCGGTCACCCCCGAAGACGTAGCCGATGTGGCGGCGCACCTCGCGGGCGTCCCGGACGACGTCGAGGCCGAGGATGTTCGCCGAACCCGCCGTCGGCAGCAGCAGCGTGATGAGCATCTTGATGGTCGTCGTCTTGCCCGCACCGTTGGGACCGAGCAGCCCAAACAGCTCGCCCGGCTCGATGGCAAACGACACTCCGCGGACTGCCTCGACCTGCTTGCGGTTGCGGCGCAGCACTCCGGTAGTGGTCGTGAAAGTCCGGCGCAGGTCGTGCGCCTCAAGGATGCTCACCCGGGAACCCTAGCCGCGGGGGTGCACGAAGCGCAGGTGTCCAGCATCGTCGGTCCCTCCGGAAGGCGTGAAACCCGCGCGTTCCAGCGCGCGGCAACTCGCGCGATTGTCGTATGCCGTGTGCGCCTGGAGCGTCACTCCCCGCGCCGACGCCGCGGGAACGAGCAACCGCAAGGCATCGGTGATCAGCCCGTGACCCCGGGCGGATTCGACCATCCCGTAGCCGATTTCCACCGTGCTCGTGGGGTCGGCCGGGTCGGGTGGCCCGAAGCAGCCGATCGTGCCCACGACCTGGTGATCCGAGCGACGCACGATCATCCGGCTGACCCACTCGCGGCCTTTCAGGGCCTCGACGTCCCGCAGCGGCGAACCGTCGAGGTCGTCCGGCCGAGGGAACTCCGCAGCCCAGTCTGGGCGACGCTCCCCCGAGTGCAGGGCCCGCACCTCGTCGTTCGACATGACCCGCAACTCGACCAGACGTCCCCGGAGCGGGTCGAGCGAGAGCGGACGCACGGCATACCCGATGGGGGTGTCCGCCAGGGTGATCCAGTTGCGTCGCTTGCCCTCGACCGACCCGTCGTAGACACCTCCCGCGCCTTCGATCGTGCGCCGCGACCCGACGTTGTCTTCGTCGCAGGTGACTAGGACGGGGTTGATCCCCAACCGGGCGGCCTCGCCGAGCATGAGGGCCAGGGCGCGGGTCGCGATGCCCTGTCGACGGGCCGAGGTGCGCACGGCATACCCGATGTGCCCGCCCCAGGCGAGAAGGAGGTCGTTGAGTTCGTGGCGCAGGTTGATCACCCCGACGATCTCGCCCTCGCGGACGATCCACCGGCTCGTGCAGGGGACTCGGTCGGGCGCGATGTTGCGGCCCGCCTCTTGGTCGCGCAGTTGCGCCACCCAGGCCGCGAACACACCCGGATCGGCCAGCCCGGCCAACTCGTCGTCCCTGACGCTGCCGCCGTCGACGCCCGGGCGGTCGTAGTCGGACACGAAGTCGAGCCACTCTCGGTGCAGACTCGCGTCAGGGCGGCGCAGTTCGATCATTTCGCCACCTTAGGTCGGGCCCCGGGTGTGACACGATCCGTTTTGTGACCCGCTATGCGCAACTGGAACGCCACGCCCTTGCCGACACGATGCTCGCCGTCGGTCCGGACGCCCCCACCCTGTGTGACCCCTGGCGGGTCCGCGACCTGGCCGCGCACCTCATCATTCGCGAGACCCGGCCCGACCTGGCCGCGGGGATGTTCGTCCCGCGGCTGGGGGCTCGGCTCGAACGTGCCCAGGACGAGCTCGCTGCGACCGACTTCGCCGAGCTCGTCGAGCGGGTCCGCTCCGGCCCGCCGCGGTGGTCGGCCGCTGGGGTGCCGGCCGTCGACGAGGCGATGAACCGGATGGAGTTTTTCGTCCACCACGAGGATGTCCTTCGTGGTGACCCCACCACACCCCGCCGGGACCTCGACCCGGGCCTGGCCAAGGCCGTCTGGTCGGGCCTGATCCGCACGGGCGGGTTGCTCTATCGGCGGGCGCCGGTGGGCGTGATCCTCGTGGCCGACGGAGTGGGCCGTCAGGTCGTGCGTCGGCCCAGCGATGCCGGCTCCGCCGTCGTGCGGGGCTCAGTCGCGGAGCTCGTCATGTACTCCTACGGCCGCAAGCGGGCCGCCGACGTCAAGATCACCGGCCCGCAGGCCGCGGTCGCCGCCCTCACAGCGACCGACATCGCGCTCTGACAGCGCACTGCGGGACGGCCGCACAGCGCACGTATGCCGCACAGCCGCACGGCGCACGTATGCCGCGTCAGCCGACTAACCCAGTTTGATCGGCGTCACCAGGTCGGCATAGGCCAGCAGCAGGGTCATGGCGATGAGCACGGTCGACACGGCATACGCGATGGGCAGTGCCTTGGCGACGTCGACATACCCGGGGTCGGGCCGACCACGCAGCCGGGCCCAGGTCTTCTTGACCCCCTCCCACAACGCGCCGACGACCTGGCCGCCGTCCAACGGCAGCAGCGGAACGAGGTTGAAGAGGAACAGCGCGAGGTTGAGCCCGAAGATCAGCCCGATGATCCGGTAGGCGATCGATTGGCCCGTCTCCGGCCCGTACTGGCCGCTGACGATCTCTCCGCCGGCGCGGGCGACCCCGACGACCGACACAGGGCCGTTGGGATCGCGGTCGGACTGCCCGGTGACGGCCTCGAACACTCCGACCATCTTCTCGGGAATTCGCAGCAACACCGAGGCGGTGGCGCCGAGCATCCGGCCGAGCTCCCCCGGCACCGCGCTGAGGGGCTGGCGGACGTAGCCCACGCTCGCCGAAGCCCCGAGATAGCCGACGGTCTCGGTGATGACCGTGCCGTCGGCGCGGACGGCGACTTTCCCTTCTTCGGTGAACGTGGGCCGCACGACCTGCCCGACCTGGACGGTCAGGGGCACCCGGGTGCCGGTGCGCTCGACCATGAGGTCCAGGGGCTGACCCGCCGACGCCCGGATCTTCGCGGTGGCCTCGGCCCACAACTGAACGGGCACGCCGCCCACCTCGACGATGGTGTCGCCCGCCTGCAGCCCAGCAGCCACCGAGGGCGCCTTCGGGTCGCCGGCCACGCAGTCGGCGAACGGCTTGGCGACCGTCGGCGGCGTCTGCGGGATGCACTGGGCGACGGTAGAGACGGTGGGGACGAGCGACTGGACTCCGATGCCTGACATGAGGATCGTCAACATGACGAAGGCCAGCGCCAGGTTCATCAGCGGCCCGCCGAGCATGACCGTGACCTTCTTGGGCACCGACAGCTTGTAGAAGACGCGGTTCTCGTCGCCGGGCTCGATCTCGTCCATCGACTGTTGGCGAGCCTGGTCGACCAAGGTCCCCATCCGGCTGGTCGACATGCTGCGCAGTTGCCCTGGCGCGTCGCCGGCCCGCGGCGGGATCATGCCGATCATCCGCACGTAGCCCCCGAGCGGGATCGCCTTGACGCCCACCTGGGTGTCACCGATCGTCCGCGACCACAGGGTGGGACCGAAGCCGATCATGTACTGCGAGCATTTGACGCCGAATCGCTTCGCGGGCACCAGGTGGCCGAGCTCGTGAAGCGCGATCGACACCCCAACCCCGAGCACGATCAGCAGGATGCCCGCGATGTAGTAGACGGTCGTCACAACTGCTCCTCACTGAGCCCCAGCACCCGCCGAGCCTCACCACGAGCCCACCGGTCGGCCCGCAACACCCCTGCAACGTCCAGGTCCGGTGAATCACTCCCCGTGCCGGCGCGGCATACCTCCTGCGCATCCCCGGCCAAATGCCGGTCAAGCACCCGCGCGACCGTGTCGACGATGTCGGTGAACCGGATCGCCCCGTCGTGGAAGGCGTCGACGCACACCTCGTTGGCCGCGTTGTAGACCGCCGGCCCGGTGCCGCCCGTGCTGCCCGCGCGGCGGGCGAGCGCGACCGCGGGGAACGCCTCGTCGTCGAGCGGCAGGAACTGCCACGACTGGGCGACACTCCAGTCGGTGGGGACGTCGACATTCGGCAGCCGATCGGGCCAGGACAGCCCGAGGGCGATCGGCACGAGCATCCGCGGCGGCCCCACCTGAGCCATCGTCGACCCGTCCTGGAACTCCACCATCGAATGGATCTGCTGTTGAGGGTGGACGACGACGGCGATCCGCTCGAACGGCACGTCGAAGAGCAGATGCGCCTCAATGACCTCTAGCCCCTTGTTGACCAAGGTCGCCGAGTTCGTCGTCACCACCCGCCCCATCGAGAAGTTGGGGTGGGCGAGGGCCTGCTCCGGGGTGACGTCGTGCAGGTCGGCGCGCGGCATACCGCGGAACGGCCCGCCGCTCGCGGTCAGGACGAGCCGCCGTACTTCGCTCGCACGTCCCCCACGCAGGCACTGAGCGATCGCGCTGTGCTCACTGTCGACCGGGACCAGTTGCCCGGGAGCCGCGAGGGCCTTGACCAGCGGCCCGCCGATGATGAGCGACTCCTTGTTGGCCAGGGCCAGCGTGCTCCCTGCGCGCAGCGCCGCGAGGGTGGGCTCCAGCCCGATCGCCCCTGTCATCCCGTTGAGGACGACGTCGACCGGACGGGCGGCCAACTCGCGGCTCGCGTCAGGGCCGACGAGGACCTCCGGCTGGTATGCCGGGTCGCCAGCTTCCGCGGCCGCCGCCGCGATCGCAGCGCGCACATCGTCAATCGCACCCCGGGCGACCGCAACGACCTCGGCCTGTTGCTCGACGGCCTGCGCGGCGATCTGTCGGAGGTCGGACCCTCCGGCGGATAGCCCGACGACTCGATAGCGCTGCGGGTTCGCTTGGATGACCGTGATGGCCTGAGTGCCGATCGACCCCGTCGAGCCCAGCAGGGTGACGGCGCGACACGGTCCGAGGTCAGAGCTCACCCGGGCATTGTCTCCCACTCAGGGGATGGCGATCTTCGTGCCCGGGGAGTTGAAGGACTCGTGCAACTCGATGCTGGTCAGGGTGGACCCGGCCGGCACGTCGAACGGCAGGATGCCCTTGGCCGTCCCGCCCGCAGGCACCGGGTCGGTGAAACTGTCGGCATCGTCCATGAAGACGAGCGCCGCGAGGTCGGGGAAGTGAACGTCGCCCTTCGAATCGGTCGCTTCCTGGAAGAAGGGGTTGAGGTCGGCGTCCTTGGTCCCTGAGTTGTCGATGGTCAACGACACGAGGCAGAACACCCCATCGGCCTTCATGGTCAGCGGCGCGGTGCCGACGCTGTTCTTCGTGCAGTCCACCCCAGTGACCGTGAACTGCAGGTCACCGTCCCGACCGGGCTGCCCGGACCCGCCGGTCGCGGGAGGGGGCGTCGTCGTAGTCGTCGTGCTCGACTGGGGGGTCGTGGTCGACGGCTTCGGGCTGGAGGTGGTCGGCCTGGGCGTTGCCTGGGCGGTCGAGGTGACCGTCGTGACCGACGTGATGGCGTTGCCGAACGTCCGCAGCGCCGCGATCACGACAGCTACGACGACGGCGATGACGAGCAGCGCCGCGATGAGCCAGAACCACCACTTCTTGTAGAACGGCCGCTTCGTCGGGGGTCCGGGCGGGGTCGCCCCGGCATAGCCCTGCTGGGGGTAACCCGGTTGCTGGGGATGGCCCTGTTGCGGGTAACCCGGCTGCTGGTAACCCTGCTGGGGGTAGCCCTGCCCGGGGTAACCCGGCTGCTGGTAGGGCTGCGGCGCGTAGGTCGGCGCCGGCTCCTGCGGATAACCCTGTGGGGCAGTCTGCGGCAGCGCTGTGGTGGGCGGGGTCGGCAGGGCCGGCGGGGCTGAGGTCGGCTCCCCCACCGGGCTGTAGGGCACGGGCGAATAGGCCGGCGCAGTGGGGTCGCTGGCTGCGATGGGGCCGGTCGAGGCGACCGGGTCACTCGAGGTGATCGGGTCCGCGGGCGCGACCCACTGGGGCGGCGCGACCGGGTCGCTCGTCGGGGCGGGCTCGACCGGCGCGGCGGGAGCCGTCTCGGCAGGCGGCAGCGGATGCCACTGGTAGTCCTCGCCCAGGACGTATCCGTTGGCGACGTCGCCCGGTTGGTAGGTCATTCGCGTGCCCTTCAGCGTGCCGACTCAGGCACGCGGGGGACCCCGGGCCGTCCCTGCCAGCCTATCGTCCGACCTCGGAATCGGCGCGGGCGTCCGGCCCCGGGCGATCACATCGGGCGGGCGGCTCGACAGCGCCACAGGTCAGCGATCGACGATCGTCACCGTGAGGTCAGAGCGCTCCTCGTCGACCTCTCGGAGCAGTTCGCGGACGGCCACGTAGGTGGGTTTGTCGAGACTGCGCAGCACGGCCACCCCGTCCCAGATGATCTCGATCGGTCGTCCGTCCGGATCGGAGACCTCGCGCAGAGCGTCGGTGAGCGCGTCGTAGTTGTTGCCGAACCAGTCCGGCGCCCCGATGGCGTCCGCGAAGACGGTGAGCACCGATTGTTTGTCCATGCCGCCGACGACCAGTCGGACACTGCGCCCGGCGGCCTGCGCCTGCGCGATCACCGCATGCAGGTCGGCCCTGCGGCCCAACATCCTCATCGACCCTCCCGGATCCGTCGGAAACTCTGGTAGTGGTCGGAGGTGTAGTACAACTCGCCGCCCGCGCCCTTGATGATCCTCCGCTCTCCGCGATCATCGGAGCCGGGGGTCGGGACGGTGTACTCCTTGTAGTAGCCGCCGGACTTCTTCGGCAGCAGCCCCTCGCGGTTGCCGAAGGTCTGGTCGTCGTTGCGGGGATAGGGATACGGTCCGCCTGCGCGGATCAGTGCCAGCGTCGCTTTGGCTTGGGCTGGCAGCGTCGACTCGTCCACCCAGACCAACCCGCTGGCCGGATCGACCGTGCCTCCGGTCGCCTGCGTCGAGGTCGTGGGGCGGGCCGTGGGCTGCGCCCCCACGCCGGCGGTCCCAGCGCTCCCACCACGCGCCAGCAGGTATGCCGCCACGAGGACGAGCGCGACGACACCCACCGCGACGAGCTGGAGCAGTTGGCGGGTCGATCTGCTCATCGGCGAGGTCACAACGCCCATTGTGCCGCGAGCCGACAGCTCACTCGAGGAAGACGTGGCTCACTCGAGGAAGACGCGGCCCTCGGTGAGCTGCTCCTGGACCATGCGCCCCTTGGGATCGAACCGACCTTCGTGGAACCGCTTCTCGAACTCCATGCTGATGTCAGCCAGGCCGCTGCGGTTCTTCTCGACGGTGACGACGACCCAGTTCTTGAACCGTTCGGCGTTGGCCACGTCGAACATCAGGTGATGACGAGCCACCACGTCGTACTTGCCGTTGAGGATGAGGGCGATGTCGGCCTCATAGGCCAGCGCCGAGGACCCGCGCAGGTCATGCAGGCGCATCCGGTGGCCGGCCACGAGCGCCGCCTTGTCCGCCGCGACGATGGCGACGACGGGCAGATCGGCGTCCAGGGCGAGTTCCTTGAGACCCTCGACGACCTCGGTGACTCGTTCCTCCTCGACGTGCCTCCCACCCAGGATGGGCACTTTCTGCAGGTAGTCGACGAGGACGAGCGGTTCCTCCCCGGCCTCCTTGAGCTGAGCGACGATCTCCCGGATCTCGTCCATGTCGGTCGTGCTGCCGCTGGACTCGTGCAGGTGCAGGCGCGCGGCATACTTCCCCTGGGCGGCGACGCCCTCCGCCGCTCCGGGCAGCTGCGCGAGCCGCTCGATGAGGCCGCCCCCGTGCGGCGACCCTTCCTCGAAGACATCCCGCAGTTGGCGGATCGTGACGCTGCCCCGACCGGCGACCGTGGCCGCTTCCAGGGCGATGAGCCGCTCAAGCAGGATGCGGCCTTCGTGTTCGAAGGAGAACACGATGGCGCTGCGCCCGGCCGCAACAGTGTTGCGCACCATCTGCAGCGCCATCGTCGTCTTCCCGAGCCCCTGTGGTCCGCCGATGAGCGTAAGTTCACCGCCGCGCAGACCTCCCCCAAGGTGGCCGTCGAGTGGTTCCAAACCGGTGGGCCAGATCGAGGCTCCGATCCGCGCACCGTCCTGCATCCGACCATCGGCAGATGCCAGCAGTTCGGCCAGGCTCGTGATCCCCCGGTGTCGCGCGCCTGAGCGACCCCCTTGCTGACTCATACGCTCCATTCGACCAAGTCCGAAGGCTGCGGTCATCACTCGGGGGCCAAGTCGAGCCGTTCGGACGATGCTGGGCCCCGATCCGACCCCGGGACCGCCTCGTTACGGGGCAATGCCGACGTATTTGACCTCGAGGTATTCATCGATGCCCTCGAAGCCGCCCTCGCGGCCAAACCCGCTGGCCTTCATGCCGCCGAAGGGCGCCGCCGGATTGGACACGACACCTTGGTTGATGCCGACCATCCCGAACTCCAACTCCTCGCTGACGCGCAGCGCGCGCGCCAGATCGCGGGTGAAGGCATAGGCAACCAGCCCGTATGCCGTGTCGTTGGCTCGCGCGATCGCCTCCGCCTCGGTCGCGAAGGTTGAGATCGGCGCGACCGGTCCGAAGATCTCCTCGACGGCGATCCGGGACGACGCGGGGACGTCGGTGAGGACGGTCGGGGCGTAGAACCAGCCCTTCCCCGGCAGCGGTCCACCACCAGTGAGGATCTTGGCACCGCCGGCCACGGCCTCCTGCACGAGGGCATCGACGCTCTCGCGGGCCTTGCGGTCCACCAGGGGGCCTACGTCGACGCCCTTGACGGTGCCCTTGCCGACCCGCAGCGCCGCCATCCGCTCGGCGAACCGCCGGCCGAACTCCTCGGCGACCGATTCGTGGATGAGGAAGCGGTTGGCAGCCGTGCAGGCTTCTCCGATGTTGCGCATCTTGGCCAGCATGGCGCCGTCGACGGCCCGGTCGAGGTCGGCGTCGTCGAAGACGATGAACGGCGCGTTGCCACCGAGTTCCATCGACAGCCGCAACAACCCCTGCGCGGACTGTTCGACCAGCCGCTGCCCGACCTGGGTGGACCCGGTGAAGGTGAGCTTGCGCAGCCGCGGGTCGCGGATGATCGGCTCCATCACCTCCCCGGTGTGGGCCGTCGACACCACGTTGAGAACCCCGGCGGGGACCCCGCACTCGAGGAGCACCTGGGTGAGCAGGAGCATCGTCAGCGGGGTCTGGGCGGCGGGTTTGACGACCATGGTGCATCCGGCGGCGATGGCCGGCCCGATCTTGCGGGTTCCCATGGCCAGCGGGAAGTTCCACGGCGTGATCATGAGGGTCGGGCCGATGGGCTGCTTCATCGTCATGAGGCGCGTCGCGCCATTGGGGGCCACGGCATACCGGCCGTGGATCCGGACCGCCTCCTCGCTGAACCAGCGGAAGAACTCGGCGCCGTAGACGACCTCGCCGCGGGCCTCGGCGAGCGGCTTGCCCATCTCGAGGGTCATGAGCAGCGCGAAGTCGTCGGTGCGCGCGATGATCGCCTCGTAGGCCCGCCGGAGAATCTCACCGCGGTCGCGGGGTGCGGTGCGCGCCCAGTCTCGCTGGGCAGCAACCGCCGCGTCCAGGGCCGCCTTGCCATCGGCCACGGTCGCGCTCGCGACGTGCGCGAGGATCTTCCCGGTGGCTGGGTCATCGACCGGCAGCGTCGCACCGTCGGACGCATCCCGCCACGCCCCGTCGATGAACAGGCCCTTGGGCACCGATTCCAGAAGTGCACCCTGAGTCATGGCCATGGCTGGATCTCCTTGTGTCGCAGTAGTTCAGGCAGTGGTCAGACGGACGCGGCGAACGCGTCGGCGAGGATGCTCATGCCCTCGTGGAGCAGGTCGTCGCTGATCACCAGAGGCGGCAGGAACCGGAAGACGTTGCCGAGGGTGCCGCAGGTGAGGGTCACCAGGCCCTGGGCGTGACACGCCTTGTTGATGGCGGCCGTGAGGGCCGCGGCGGGCTCCTTGGTCTCGCGGTCGGTGACCAACTCCATCGCGATCATCGCGCCACGGCCGCGGATCTCCCCGACCTGCGGGTAGGTCGCCGCGAGCTTCTCCAGGTCGGCCCGAAGGATCGCCTCGATCTCGCGGGCCCGAGCCGCCAGGTTGAGCTCCTCCATCGTCTCGATTGAGGCGAGGGCCGCTGCGCACGCCACCGGGTTGCCGCCGTAGGTGCCGCCGAGGCCGCCGGGGTGAATGGTGTCCATGATGTCCGCGCGCCCGGTGAGCCCCGACAACGGCATACCTCCGGCGATGCCCTTGGCGGTGGTGATGAGGTCGGGGACGATCCCTTCGTAGTCGCTGGCGAACCAGTCACCACTGCGGCAGAAACCCGACTGGACCTCGTCGGCGATGAACAGGATGTTGTTGGCCGCACACCACTGCGCGAGCTCCTTGAGGAAGCCGGCCGGCGGCACGATGAAGCCGCCCTCGCCCTGGATCGGCTCGATGATGACGGCCGCGGTGTTCTCCTCGCCGATCTGGGCGTGGATCTGGTCGACGATGTAGTTGAAGGCCTCGTCGGCACAGTGCTGCGGGCCACCCGGCCAGCGGTAGGGGTAGGCCATCGGCACCCGATAGAGCTCGCTCGCGAAGGGCCCGAACCGGTGCTTGTAGGGCATGTTCTTGGCGGTCATGGCCAGGGTGAGGTTGGTCCGGCCGTGGTAGGCGTGGTCGAACGCGACGATGCCGTCCTTGCCGGTGAAGTGCCGCGCCACCTTGACGGCGTTCTCGACGGCCTCGGCACCGGAGTTGAACAGCGCCGTGCGCTTCTCGTGGCTGCCGGGAGTCAGCTCGTTGAGCTTCTCGGCGACCGCGACGTATTGCTCGTAAGGGTTGACCATGAAGCACGTGTGGGTGAACTCGGCGATCTGCTTGCTCACCGCGTCGATGACCCGCTGGTTGCCGTTGCCGACCGAGGTCACCGCGATGCCCGAGCCGAAGTCGATGAGTTGGTTGCCGTCGGCGTCCACGAGGATGCCGCCCTGACCCGCGACGACATAGGCCGGCAGCCCGGTGCTCACCCCGGCCGACACGGAGGCGAGCTTGCGCTCGTGCAACGCGGCGGAGGCCGGTCCGGGGATCGCCGTGCGCAGGATTCGGCGTTGCTCGATGGGGGTGGTCATCTTCTAGGGCTCCTGTCGGGGCTGGTGTCGATCGGCAAGCAAGGGGGTGGCCGGGTTCCACGAGGTCCCGTATGCCGCGTCGCGGCGTTTGCGCGCGATCGCGGAGATCGCCTCGAGGACAACGCGATTGGCCAGCGCCGCAGTGATGTCGGCGTGGTCGTAGGGCGGGCTGACCTCGACGACGTCGATGCCCACAACCGGAAGTTCCAGGCAGATCCTCCGGACCGAGTCGAGCAGTTCGCGGGCGCTGAGGCCGCCAGGCTCCGGGGTTCCTGTGCCGGGCGCGTGGCCCGGGTCGCACACGTCGATGTCGACGGAGAGGAACACCCCGTCGCACTCATCGGTGGCGATGGTGAAGGCCTCGGTGAGGCAGGTCGCGAGCCCCCGATGGCCGATCTCGGTCATCTCGTAGGAGCGCATCCGCTGCGCGGCCATCCAGTCGAGGGTCTCTGGTCCCGGCCAGTAGCCGCGCAGGCCGACCTGCAGGAAGCGGTCGCCGCGCAATGCCCCCGACTCGATGAGTCGCCGCATCGGTTGGCCGTGTCCCCACAACGACCCGAACTCGATGTCACCGGTGTCGGCGTGGGCATCGAAGTGGATCATCGAGATCCGGCCGTGGCCCAAGACGTTCGCGACACCCTTGGCATCCGGAAAGGCGATCGAGTGGTCGCCACCGAGGATGAGTGGGATGGCCCCGGAGCGGGCGATCCGTTCGACGGCCGCCTCGATCCGCGCCATCGCTGTCTCGATGTCTCCGGGCGGCAGTTCGACATCGCCAGCGTCGACGACACGCAGGTCCTGCAACCCGTCGACCCGCAGCGCGAGCGAGGGCCGAGACCCGTCGTGGGCGAGGTAGTCGGTGGTGCGAATGGCCATGGGGCCGAACCGGGTTCCCGGCCGGTGCGAGGTGCCCCCGTCGAAAGGCGCGCCGAGGATGACGATGTCGGCACCGGCATACGTGCTCTCGTCCTCGAGGTCGCACGGGGGGACGCCGAGGAAGGTGACGTCGGGCCCGAATTGCGCGCCGTAGCGGCTCATGGTGGGAATCCTAGGAGAGTGAGTCAGGCGGCGTTCGGTCTTGGATCGCCCACGGCGAGCCGTATCCCGCTGGCTTCGGAGTGCACAACAGGTCGAGGAACGGCACCGCGTCGAACGCCTCCGGACCACGCACACCCGCGCCCAACCACACTCCGGTGGCGAGCAGTTCCAGCGCGATGATGGGGTTGATTGCGGTCTGCCAGACGACGCACTGGGCTCCGTATTCGCGCATCGACCACTCGTTGTCGACCACGTGGTAGAGGTAGGTGGCCCGAGGCGCACCGTCCCTTCCGGTGCCCGTCACCCAGACCCCGGCGCAGGTCTTGCCGGTCATCCGCGGCCCGATCGTGGCCGGGTCGGGCAAGCAAGCGGCCACGACGTCGCGCGGCGACACCTCGACCCCCTTGACCCGGACCGGATCGGTGCGGTCGAGGCCGAGGGCGTGCAAGGTGCGCAGGATGGTGATCATCTGCTCACCCAGGCCGTACTTGAAGGTGACCTTCTTGGCATCGACCCAGCGAGGCATGAGCAGCACTTCTTCATGCTCGACGTGAACACACTCGACCGGCCCGATGCCTTCGGGGAAGTCGAAGATCTCCGGCTCACTGAACGGCGCGAGGGTGAACCAGCCACGGTCCTTCTCCCAGACCACCGGCGGGTTGAGGCACTCCTCGATGATCGTCCACATCGAGAAGCCCGGCGCGAAGACCTCCGCGCCGGTCTCGTCCCGGATGACGAGGTTGGCGCCATCGCGCGTGCCGAGTTCGTCGATCGTCGTGAACAGGTGGTCGGCGGCATACCTCGCGAACACGTCCGACAGCCCCGGTTCGACGCCGATCCCCACCAACGCGAGCCGGCCCTCGGCCTCCCACTCCCCCGCTTGCGCAAACTGCTCGTCGCCGAGTTTGACGCCGGTCAACTCGTGCGGGCGGGTCTCGTGCGGTCGCGACAACGACATCGCCATGTCAAGGTAGTTCGCTCCTGCCGCGCGCGCGCCGGCGAAGATCGACATGACGAAGCGCGGGTCCACGGCGTTGAAGACGTGGGTGATCTGGTGCTCGCGCGCCAGCCTCGCCACCGACTCGGCATCGGAGGCATCGACGTATGCCGCCACCAACCGACTCTCGCCGGGCCTTCGGGCACTCGCCGCCGCGACCGTGGCCCGGGCTCGGCCCAGGTCATAGTCCGCGACGACGAGCGCCTCGAAGAAGTCCCGTTCGACAGCGATCCGGGCGGCGGCGTCTCCGACCCCGCCGGCCCCGATCATGAGGATCCGCACGAGCTATCTGCTCCTAGGCCGGCGAGCGCCGACGAGAGCCGATGACCTGACCCACGACGACCAGCAGGACGGCGATGACGAACATCGAGAAACCGATGACGTTGGCCTGGGCCGGGATGCCACGCAGGTAGGAGACGTACACGAACTTCGGGAAGGTCGACGTGTCGCCCGAGACGAAGTTGGTGATGATGAAGTCGTCGAACGACAACGAGAACGACAACAACGCCGCCGACACGATGCCCGGAAGCACGAGCGGGAAGGTGACCCGCCAGAAGGTGCTGCCCGGACCGGCATACAGATCCTGCGCAGCCTCCTCCAAGCGAGGGTCGAGGCTCTGCAGCCGCGCCTTGACGGTGACGACGACGAAGCTGATGCAGAACATGATGTGGGCGAAGACGATCGTCCAGAACCCGAGCTTGAGGCCGTACTGGCCGAACCCCTGGACGAAGAGGGTGAGCAGTGAAGCACCCAGGACGATCTCCGGCGTCGCCATCGGGATGAAGACGAGGATGTTCCCGGCTCCACGCCCCTTGAAGCGATGGCGCACGAGAGCGAAGGCGAGCATCGTGCCGAGCACGGTGGCCACGAGGGTGGCGATCCCACCCACCTTGATCGACGTGCCCAACGACTCGCACAGTCCGGGAGGACCACACGGGTTCTGCCAGTGCTCGAGGGTCGGTGACCCCTCGGGGTTCCAGGAGATGTTCGACTTCTTGTAGTTGTTGAACGAGAAGACGAACGTGTAAAGCACCGGAAGGAAGAGATAGAAGAGGACGAGCAACGCGACGATCATCGCGAAGCGTTCGGCGAACCAGAACTTCAGCCGCTGACCCGTGCTCACAGCAGTTCCTCCGTCCCGTAGCGGCGCACGTAGAGGAACACGAGCGCGAGGATGACGGCCATCAGGGTGAAGGACAGGGCCGCCGCGATCGGATAGCCACCGAGCACCTTGAAGAACTGGCTCTCGATGCCGTTGCCGACCATCTTTGTGGAGATGTCTGATCCCAGGAGTTCGGCGTTGACGTAGTCACCGGCCGCCGGGATGAAGGTGAGCAGAGTGCCAGCGAGCACACCCGGCATCGACATCGGCAGGGTCACGGTCCGGAACGTCGTGAAGCCGTTGGCATAGAGGTCGCCACCGGCCTCGATGATCTTGGGATCGGCGCGCTCGAGCGAGGCGTAGATCGGCAGGACCATGAACGGCAGGAAGTTGTAGGTCAGACCCGCGACCACCGCCACCCAGGTCTCGGTGATGTGCCCGCCCGGCAGGACATGGAGGAAGTTGAGCACGGACACGACCGGGCCCTCGTCGGAGAGGATCTGGCGCCAGGCGATGGTGCGCAGGATGAAGGACGTGAAGAACGGCGCGATGACGCAGATCATCATCACTCCACGCCACTTGCCCGCCTTGAATGCCATGGCATAGGCCAACGGGTAGGCCAGGACGAACGCGAAGAACGTCGCGAGGCCGGCGAACAGCAGCGACCGCACGAAGTGCGGCCAATACTCGACAATGGCCCGGCCGTAGTTCCCGAAGTCGACGTTGCGGTAGTAGTAGCCCGGATATCCCGGGAACTGCGACTGCAACGACACGGTCGCCAGTTGGACGAGCGGGGCGACGAAGAAGACCAACAGCCAGATGAGGCCCGGCAACAGCAGCAGGTATGCCGCCATCCCCCCTCGCTTGGTGGGTTCCGGCGCCGCCGTGGTCGACGTCCCGCTGGGGCTCCCGCCGATGTGCGCGAGGGCGCTCATGGCCTGACCCCGAAGGCGTGCCCGGGGTCCCAGCTGATCCACACCGTGTCGCCCGGGCGGCTGTCGATCCGGTCCAGGTCGAGGTTCTGCTCGTAGACCGCCCAACGCCCGGCGTCGGGGACGTCGACGAGGTACTGCGTGGCGACGCCGGTGAAGGACACGTCCAGCAGGGTGCCGGGGCCGATGCTGTTTCCGGCTGCGCTCGCGCCCGGGTCGGTGTTGTGGATCCGTGTCTTCTCGGGGCGGACCCCGAAGGCGATGTCGCCGCTGCCCGCCGCTGCCCGGCTCTTGCGCAACCGCAACTTGTGGTGAGCGGCAGACACGATGATGTGCTCGCCATCGGTGTCGTCGACGTGGCCCGAGAGCAGGTTGGACTGACCCAGGAAGTTGGCGACGAACTTGGTCCGCGGCAGGTCGTAGAGGACCTCGGGCGCACCCATCTGCTCGATCTTGCCGAGGTTCATCACCGCGACGGTGTCGGCCATGGTCATGGCCTCCTCCTGGTCGTGGGTGACGTGGACGAAGGTGAGGCCGACCTCGGTCTGGATCCGCTTGAGCTCGACCTGCATCTCGCGACGCAGCTTGAGGTCGAGGGCACCGAGCGGCTCGTCGAGCAGCAGCACCTCGGGGTGGTTGACCAGTGCCCGGGCGACGGCAACTCGCTGCTGCTGACCGCCCGAGAGCTGGGTCGGCTTGCGCCCGGCGAGGTGGGTGAGTTGGACCAGCGCGAGAGTCGCATCGGCCTGGGCCTGGGCGTCCTTGGCTCCCCGCCGCTTCGGACCGAAGGCGACGTTGTCCCGGACGGTGAGGTGCGGGAAGAGGGCGTAGGACTGGAAGACGGTGTTGACTGGCCGCTCGTAGGGACGGGACCCCGTGAGGTCGGTGTCCCCGATGAGCACCCGGCCGCTGGTCGGCTGTTCGAGGCCGGCGACCATCCGCAGCGTCGTCGTCTTGCCACACCCGGACGGGCCGAGCAGGGCGAAGAACGCCCCCCGGGGCACGGTCATCGACAGGTCATCGACGGCGGTGAAGTTGGTGAAGCTCTTCGTGACGTTCTCCAGGACGAGGTCGCCCTTGGCTGCGCGGAACTCGGCCATCAGTTGCCCACCACCTTTGCCCACATCGCGGAGTAGTCCGCGTCCTCTTGGGCGTCCAGCGCCCGGAACCCCTGGATCTTGTGTTCTGCGATCCACTCGGAAGTGGGGAAGATGAACGGGCTCTCGGCGAGCTCGGGGTCGGTCTTGGCCAACTCCGCCTGGGCGCCGACGACCGGACAGACGTAGTTGACGTAGGCCGCGACCTGGGCTGCCACGTCGGGGCGGTAGTAGTAGTCCATCAGCGCCATCGCGTTGCGGCGATGGGTCGAGGTGATGGGGATCATCATGTTGTCGCTCCAGAGCGTGCCGCCGGAGTCGGGGATGACGAACTCCCAGTTCTCGTTCTCGGTCTCGGCCCGCAGGATGAACAGGTCACCGCTCCAGACGATGCCGGCGATGGCGTTGCCGCTCTTGAGGTCCTCCATGTAGGAGTTGCCCTTGATCCGGCGGATGTTCTGATCGGCGATCCGCTTGGACACCTCGTCCATGGCCTTGGAGACCTGGTCCTTGGTGAACGAGCCGGAGATGTCGACGCCTTGCGACTGCATGATCAGGCCGAGGGTGTCGCGCATCTCTGAGAGGGCCACGACCTTGCCCTTGAGATCGTCGGCCCACAGGTCCGACAGGCTCTTGAGCTCGCGGCCAACCTTGCTCTTGTCGTAGCCGATTCCGGCGAAACCGCTCTGCCAGGTCAGTGAGTACTTGCGGCCCGGGTCGAAGGACACGTCCTTGAGGGAGTCGAGCAGGTTGGCGGCGTGCGGCATCCGGATGAGGTCCAGCGGCTGCACCAGACCGTCGCGGATCACCCGGTTGGCCATCCAGTCCGTGAGGGCGAAGATGTCCCGGTTGATGTCCTGCGGCGGGGTTGCCTGCAACTGCGGCTTGATCTTGGAGACGTAGGCGTCGTTGTCCTCGATGTCCTCCGTGTAGGAGGCCTGGATGCCGGTCTCCTTGATGAAGGCCTCCAACGTCGGGTAGTTCTTGGCCTCCTCGTCGTAGTCGAGGTAGGCAGTCCAGTTGGCGAAGGCGACGGTCTTGTCAGTGGCCGACTTGTCGACGGGCAGCTTCGGGCCGGTCGGGCCGGTCGCGGCCGGTGGCAACGGCGGCGCACACGCGGCCAGGCCCGCACCGGCCAGGCCGAGGCCGGCGCCGGACAGCAGCCGACGACGGGACAGAGAGCTTGCCGCGAGCGAGGCCAGGGCCCGCGCCTGCGGATCACGAGGTGGTTCGGATCGGCGCATCGCACCGCTCCTTCCTTGAGAGGAATGCCGGGCCGTCGAGGCCGCGGTAGGGACGACGTGCGGCGGAGCCAGGCCCGCCGGGGAGTGGGTTGAGAAGGTTCCGGCCGAGGGATCGGCGCGGTGATTGCGTCAGGCCTGGATATTGGCCATGACGTGCTTGATACGGGTGTAGTCCTCCAAGCCGTACATCGACAGGTCCTTGCCGTAACCGCTGTGCTTGTATCCCCCGTGTGGCATCTCGGCCACGATCGGAATGTGCGTGTTGATCCACACACACCCGAAATCCAAGGCCCGCGACATCCGCATGGCCCGCCCGAAGTCCTTCGTCCAGACCGACGACGCCAAGCCGTAGTCGACGCCGTTGGCCCACCGGATCGCCTCGTCCTCATCGGAGAAGCGCTGCACGGTGATGACGGGCCCGAAGATCTCTTTCTGGATGTGTTCGTCGTCCTGGCGCAGGCCGGCGAGCACCGTCGGGGCGATGAAATACCCATCGCCGAGGTCGGTGACGCGGGAGCCGCCGGCCACCACAGACGCGTGGGCCGGCACCCGGTTGAGGAAGCCCGTCACCCGCTCCAACTGCGCGGGGTTGTTGACCGGCCCGAAGAGCGCGTCCTCGTCGTCGGGCATGCCGACCTTGGCCGAGTTCGCGGCATACTCCCCCAGGGCGGCGACGAAGTCGTCGTAAATCCCGGGACCGGCGAGCACCCGGGTGGCCGCCGTGCAGTCCTGCCCCGCGTTGAAGTAGCCCGCGATGGCGATCCCCTCGACGGCCGCCTCGATGTCGGCGTCATCGAAGACGACGACCGGCGCCTTGCCGCCGAGCTCGAGGTGGACCCGCTTGACGCTCTCGGCGGCAGCGGCGGCGACCTGCGAGCCGGCCCGCACCGACCCGGTGATGGCGACCATGTCGGCCCGGGGGTTCGACACGACCATCCGGCCGGTCTCGCGGTCCCCGGTGACGACGTTGAAGGTGCCGGCGGGGAAACAGTCGGCGGCCAACGCAGCGAGCAACAGGGTGGTCTCGGGGGTCGTGTCGCTCGGCTTGAGGACGACCGTGTTGCCTGCCGCCAGGGCGGGGCGATCTTCCAGATGGCCATCATCATCGGGTAGTTCCAGGGGGTGACCTGGCCGATCACGCCGATGGGTTCGCGGCGGATCCACGAGGTGTGCCCCGGCATGTACTCCCCTGCCGAGCGTCCCTCCAGAACGCGGGCGGCGCCGGCGAAGAAGCGGATCTGGTCGAGCATCGGCGGCACCTCCTCGCTCGCGGTGAGCGCGTGCGGCTTGCCGGTGTTCTCGCCCTCCAGGTGGACGAAGTCGTCGGCCCGAGCCTCCACCGCAGCGGCGAACTTCAGCAGGGCCTCCTGCCGCTCGCGCGGTGTCGTGCGGCCCCACTCCTCGAAGGCCGCGGAAGCGGCGGCATACGCCCGGTTGACGTCCTCTTGCCCGGAGACGGGGGCCGTGGCGACGACCTGGCCGGTCGCCGGGTTGACGACATCGCTGCGCGCATCGGCCGTCGCGTCGACGAACTCGCCGCCGACGTGGTTGCGCAACACGCGTGGGGCTTGAGACATAGAGACCTCCGTTGAGCTGGCCGCCGGCTCCCGGTCCGGACGCGGTTTCGGGCAATCTAGCCCGCTGGCGACCGTTTTCGGTAGTGGCAAGGCATAGAAACTTTGCATTCTGCGCTCCCTGGACCCGAAAACGATAGATTCCGAAGGGTCGAGCCCGGCCGGGCCTTGCCAACCGGCACCGCAGCGGGCACGATCAGACCCCATGACATCGGGACCGTCCATGAGACGTTCGACCCGCCGCCCGACCCGGCAAGTTCTCGACGCCACCGCGAAGGCGATCATCGAGCAACTTCAAGAGGACGGACGTCGGTCGTATGCCGCGATCGCGACCGCAGTGGGGCTGTCCGAGGCGGCCGTCCGACAACGGGTGCAGAAACTCGTCGACGGCGGGGTCGTGCAGATCGTCGCCGTCACCGACCCACTGCATGTCGGCTTCCTCCGTCAGGCGATGGTCGGGATCAAGGTCCAGGGCGACATCGGCCCGGTCGCCGAAGCGGTCAGCGCGATCCCCGAGGTCGACTACGTCGTGACGACGGCCGGAAGCTTCGACCTGCTCGCCGAGGTGGTGTGCGAGGACGACGCCCACCTGCTCGAGGTCATCTCGCAGCGGATCCGGACGTTGCCGGGTGTGGGAGCCACGGAGACGTTCGTCTATCTCGAACTCAACAAGCAGCACTACAACTGGGGCACACGATGACGATCTACCCGTCCGAGATCTGGGAACCCAGCTCCGACTTCCACACCGGCACCGGCAAGCTCTATTCGGAGGCCGCCCGGGATCACCTGTGGATGCACTTCACCCGCCATTCGGTCTTCGAGGATCGCGACGGCGCCCACACCGTGCCGCTCATCGTCAAGGGTGACGGGGCCTACATCTGGGACGACCGAGGGAACAAATACCTCGACGGACTGTCGGGCCTGTTCACCGTCCAGGTCGGCCACGGCCGGCAGGAGTTGGCCGACGCCGCCATGGCACAGTTCCAGAAGATCGCCTACTTCCCGCTGTGGTCCTATGCCCACCCGCGGGCCGTCGAGTTGGCCGAGCGCCTTGCTCACTACGCCCCTGGCGACCTCAACCGGGTGTTCTTCACGACCGGCGGCGGCGAGGCTGTCGAGTCGGCCTGGAAGCTGGCCAAGCAGTACTACAAGCTCGTCGGCAAGCCGATGAAGACCAAGGTGATCAGCCGCAACATCGCTTATCACGGCACTCCTCAGGGGGCCTTGTCGATCACCGGCATTCCAGCCGCCAAAGCGGTCTTCGAGCCGCTCGTGCCCGGCGGCCACAAGGTGCCCAACACCAACCTCTATCGCGCGCCGGAACACCTGCGCGATGACCCGAAGGCGTTCGGGCTGTGGGCCGCGAACCGGATCGCCGAGGCCATCGAGTTCGAAGGGCCCGAGACCGTCGCCGCCGTCTTCCTCGAGCCGGTGCAGAACTCCGGGGGGTGTTTCCCTCCGCCCCCCGGCTACTTCGAGCGGGTCCGCGAGATCTGCGACGAGTACGACGTGCTGCTCGTCTCCGACGAGACGATCTGCGCCTTCGGTCGGATCGGCGACTACTTCGCCTGCAACCAACTCGGCTACGTCCCAGACATCATCACCACGGCCAAGGGCGTCACGTCCGGCTATGCACCGCTGGGATGCATGATCGTCAGCGACCGGCTGTTCGAGCCGTTCCGGCACGGGCTGACCTACTTCCCGCATGGCTACACCTTCGGTGGCCACCCCATCTCGTGCGCGGTCGCCATGGCCAACCTCGACATCTTCGAGAAGGAAGGGCTCAACGCCCACGTCCGCGAGACGGCCCCGGCCTTCCGCGCCTCCCTGGAGACCCTGCTCGACCTGCCGATCGTCGGCGATGTCCGCGGCGAAGGCTTCTTCTACGGCATCGAGTTGGTCAAGGACAAAGCCACCCGCGAGACCTTCGACGACGGCGAGTGCGAGCGGTTGTTGCGCGGCTACCTGTCCAAGGCCCTCTTCGACGCCGGCATCTACTGTCGGGCCGACGACCGGGGCGATCCCGTCATCCAACTCGCTCCCCCGCTCATCATCGGCCAGCCTGAGTTCGACGACATCACCTCTCGGCTGCGCTCGGTCCTGCAGGGCGCCGAAGCGCACCTGTGACCCGCCCGCTGTGGTGGGAGGGCGGCATACCCTCCCCTGCCGCGGCACCCGGGGTGGGCCCTGTGGGCGCGGGGTATGCCGCGCAGCCCCCGTCCGAGGTCGACGTCGCCATCGTCGGCGGCGGCTTCACGGGCCTGTGGACGGCGTACTACTTGCTCGGGCTGGACCCGTCGTTGTCCGTCGTCGTGCTGGAAGCCGAGCACGTCGGGTTCGGGGCGAGCGGGCGCAACGGTGGCTGGGTGTCGGCGTTGTGGCCGGTGTCTGCCAGCACGTTGGCGCGCGAATCCGGTGAGGCCGCAGCGCGATCCATGGGCGCGGCCCTGCGTGAGACCGTCCTCGAAGTCGGCCGGGTCGCCGCCGACGAAGGCATCGACTGCGACTACCGACGTGGTGGCGTCGTGCTCGCCGCGCGGACTCCCGCGCAGGTCGAGCGAGCCCGCGGGTATGCCGCTGCCGGCGCGGCCTGGGGCGATGGCACCGTCTGGCTTGACCTGCCGGAGGCCCGAGACCGGGTGCGGATGTCGGGGTTGTTGGGCGCGACCTACAACCCCAACTGCGCGCGGATCCATCCGCGCAACCTTGTGGACGGGCTTGCGGCAGTGGTGCGTTCGCGTGGCGGAGTGATTGTCGAGGGTGCCCGGGTCACGTCCGCGTCGCCCGGTCGAGTGGTCCTGGAGTCGGGGACGGTGGTGCGGACCCGGCATACCGTGCGGGCGACCGAGGCTTGGACCGCGCGGCTGGCGGGGCTGCGACGGCGCACGACCCCGGTCTACTCCTTGATGATCGCTACCGAGCCGCTGCCCGCCGGTGTGTGGGACGAGATCGGGCTGGCCCAGCGCGAGACCTTCGCCGACCACCGGCACGTCATCATCTATGGCCAGCGGACGGCTGATGACCGGATCGCCTTCGGCGGCCGGGGGGCGCCCTATCACTGGGGGTCCGCGATTCGGCCCGAGTTCGATTCGGAACCAACGGTTTTCGCGGAGTTGGAGCGCACCTTGCGCGAGCTGTTCCCCATCCTGCAGGGGTATGCCGTGACCCACCGTTGGGGCGGACCGCTGGGGATCGCGCGAGACTGGCATCCGTCGGTGGGTTACGACCCCGTGGCGCGCTTGGGGTGGGCCGGCGGTTATGTGGGCGATGGCGTGGCGGCGAGCAACCTGGCCGGGCGAACGCTGGCCGATCTGGTGCTGGGGCGGGCGAGCGGGCTGACCCGGCTGCCGTGGGTGGGCCATGTCTCGCCGTCGTGGGAGCCGGAGCCGGTGCGGTGGCTGGGCGTCAACGCCGGGCTGCGAGTGGCGGGGTGGGCGGATCTCGAGGAGTCACTCACGGGCCGCGAGGCGGTGCTGGGACGGGTGTTGTCCGCCCTCACCGGCCACTGAGGGGGTCACCCTGACCAACCCTGACCAACCCTGACCAAACCGGTCAGCCTGTCGGCCCATGGCACCCCGTTCGGGTGAGCGAAACCGACGCCAGGGCGCCGGTCTCGCACCTGAGCGGCCGAATGGCGAAGCCCCGCGCTACAACACCGGCGAGTGTGGGGAATTCGGGCGCGACCGGCATACCCCTTCCCCAGATCACCGGCGAGTGTGGGGAACTTGGGGCAGCCAGGGCCGGGACCTCCCCAGATCATCGGCGAGTGTGGGGAATTCGGGCGCGACCGGCAGCCCAGGGTCGGTCAGGCCCCACCGAAGACCAGCGCGGCCACGAGGATCACCGGCGCCGAGGCCAGGGTCGTGACGAAGATGGTGTCGCGGGTGAGATAGACGCCCCGGTCATAGCGCAGTGAATAGGTGAAGATGTTCTGCGCGGTGGGCAGCGCGGCCATGACGACGACAGCGAACAACTCGTGCCCCCGCAACCCGAGGGCGGCCCCCAACGACGCGGCGATCACCGGCTGCCCGACGAGTTTGAGGCCCGACAACGTTGCCACCCGGCCGAGGTCCTTCCCCGGCCGCTGCCCCAACCGCAGCGCAACTCCAAACGCGATCAGCATGCAGGGCACCGCGAGGTTGCCGATGAGCGTGATCGGGTCGAGGAGCGCCGACGGAAGCTGGCGGCCGGTCACCGACAGGACCAGACCGATCAGTGCCCCCACCGTGATCGGGTTGCGCAACAGCCCGGCCACCCTTGACATCACACCCGGCTTGGCAAAAGGCAATTGGGAGTCCAACACGGTCATGCTCACCGGCGTCAACACGAGCAGTTGCAGGAGCAGGACGGGCGCGGCATACGTGATGTCGCCGAGGACATAGAGCGCGATCGGCAGGCCGAGGTTCCCCGAGTTGACGTAACCCGAGCAGAGCGCCGCCAGCACGGTCTCGCCGAGCCCCATCCCCCAGCGCCAATGCGCGATCGCGGCGGCGATGGCCATGACGAGCAGCGCCCCGCCCGCGGCGACGACCAGCCCCCACGAGAGCACCGCCGACACCGGAGCCTTGGACAGCACCACGAGCAGCAGGGCCGGCGAGGCGACGAAGAACGCCAGGTCGGCGAGGATGTTGCGGGCTTCCATCCCGAGCACCCCGACGTGGGCAAGGACGAAACCCACGGAAATGACCGCGGCAATCGTCGAGAACCCCTGGAGCGCACCGAGCACCGAAGCATGGTGACACCGCGCGTGGGAGGGCGGCATACCCGTCCGTGGGTTGACCCCACGGGCCGGCCGGTATGCCGCCCGCGCGCCTATCCGTGCGGGCGCAGCACCGGGGCGAGCCGGTCGAGAACTCCGGCGTCCTCGATGGTGGCCGGCACGGCTGGCGTGTGGCCGTCGGCGATCTCCCGCATCGTCTTGCGCAGGATCTTGCCTGATCGCGTCTTGGGAAGGGCGGCGACGATGTCGACCTGACGCAGCGACGCGACCGCACCGACCTCTGAGCGGACCCGGTCGACGAGCTCCTTGCGGATCCGGTCACCGTCGGCCTCGACGTCGACCCCAGACTTGACGACGACGAGGGCCCGCGGGATCTGGCCCTTGAAGTCGTCGTGCACGCCGATGACCGCGCACTCGGCGACGGCCGGGTGGCCGGCCAGCGCCGCCTCGATCGAGCCGGTCGACAACCGGTGTCCAGCGACGTTGAGGACATCGTCGGTGCGGCCCATGACGTAGATGTAGCCGTCCTCGTCGATGAAGCCACCGTCACCGGTGAGGTAGTAGCCGGGGTAGGCCGACAGGTAGGACGAGACGTAACGCTCGTCGTCGTGCCACAGCGTCGGGAAGGTCCCTGGGGGCAGCGGGAGCTTGATCGCGATCGCGCCCTCGGTGCCCGCCGGCAACTGCTCGCCGGTCGGGTCGAGGATCTGCACGTCATAGCCCGGCACGGCGACCGACGGCGACCCGGCCTTGATCGGCAGTCGCTCGAGCCCCACGCAGTTGGCGGCGATCGGCCACCCGGTCTCGGTCTGCCACCAGTTGTCGATGACCGGCTTGCCGAGCTTGTCGGTGGCCCAGTGGTAGGTGTCGGGGTCGAGGCGCTCCCCCGCGAGGAACAACTGCCGGAAGTGCGACAGGTCGTAGCCCGCGAGCAGCGTCGCCTCGGGGTCTTCCTTCTTGATCGCCCGGAAGGCAGTGGGGGCGGTGAACATCGTCACCGCGCCGTACTCCGAGATGATCCGCCAGAACGCGCCCGCGTCGGGGGTCCCGACCGGTTTCCCTTCGTAAAGGATCGTCGTCGCGCCCGTGAGCAGTGGCGCGTAGACGATGTAGGAGTGCCCGACGACCCAGCCGACGTCGCTGGCGGTGAACATCGTCTCGCCCGGCGCGACGTCGTAGATGTTGCGCATCGACCAGCGCAGGGCGACGGCGTGCCCGCCGTTGTCGCGGTAGATGCCCTTGGGCTTCCCGGTGGTGCCCGAGGTGTAGAGGATGTAGAGCGGGTCGGTGGCGGCGACCTCGACACAGTCGGCTCCAGCATCCGCGGCCGGCGTCGAGATGAACTCGGCCCAGTCGACGTCCCGCTCCCCCAACTCGGCCCGCGCCTGCTCACGCTGCAGGACGACGACCTGGTCGGGCTTGTGCTCGGACCGGGCGATGCCCTCGTCGAGGAAGGGCTTGTAGGGCACGACCCGGTTGGGCTCGATGCCGCACGATGCCGAGAGGATGAGTTTGGGCTTGGCGTCGTCGATGCGGGCGGCGACCTCGGCCGGTGCGAACCCGCCGAAGACCACCGAGTGGATCGCCCCGATCCGCGCACAGGCCAGCATCGCGAAGACCGCTTCGGGGACCATCGGCATGTAGACCAGGACCCGGTCGCCCTTGCCGACACCCGCCCCGACCAGCGCACCGGCGAGCCGACTCACGTGAGCCAGCAACTCGGCATACGTGAAGGAGTCCTTGCGGCCCGTCACCGGTGAGTCGTAGTGGATGGCGACCTGATCCGCGCGCCCGCCCGCGACGTGCCGGTCGATCGCGTTGAAGCAGGTGTTGAGCGTCCCGTCGGGGAACCACCGGTAGAAGGGCGGCCGGCTGTCGTCCAGAACTGTCGTCGGTGGCGTGATCCAGTCGATGTCCTTCGCCGCCTCGCCCCAGAAGGCGGTCGGGTTGGCCAGGCTTGCCGCGTATGCGGTCGAGTAAGCGCCAGTGCTCATGGGTCATGAGGGTGCCCGGTATGCCGCCCGCGCGCCACCGGACGCCGGATGCCTACCCCGTCCTTTGCGCCCGGAACGCGCCCACCTGCGCCGAACGGTCGTGCCCGTCGAGCGGCTCTGGCAGAGTGCCATCGTGGAGATCGACCGCCTCGAGCAGTTGCGCGCGCTGCTGGCGCGCGGCGGGGCCCTCGGTGGTGTGCGGCTGCAGGACCTCGATCTGCACGCCGTCGAGGAGCAGCTGCTCGACCGCACGGATGTCACCGACCTGGTCGTGCTCGGCGGTCGGCTCTCCCCCGCGCTCACCCTGCACCTCATCAGGCACGGCGCCATCGTCTTCCCCAGCGACCCCAAGGCTCCCGTCGAGGTCTACCGCGCGCGCCTCTACACCGCCGACGAGTTGTATGCCGGGCTGTCCGGTCCGCTCGGCTACGCCGGAACCCCCGACGCGCGGGCCTTCGACTGGACGATGGATCGCCGCTCGGGCCGGGACGCCTACGTCACCATGCTGCGGGCGATCCACGACGAGTCAATGACCGACACCCTCGACGAGGTGCTCGACGGGCTCCCCGTCGTCGGGGTGATGGGCGGCCACGAGGCCCAACGCGGCAGCGGCGTCTACGCGGCGGCAGCCCGGTTGGGGCACCTGCTCGCCGAGGGCGGCTGCGTGGTCGCCACCGGGGGCGGCCCCGGCGCGATGGAGGCCGCCAACCTCGGGGCGTATGCCGTGTCCCCCGCGGACCTCGACGCCGCCATCGCCGCGCTGTCAAAGGTGCCGTCCTATCGGCCCGACGTCGGGCCCTGGGCCGAGCTCGGGTTGCGGGTCCGAGAGCAGTTGGGACGTCGGCCTGACAGCGGCGAACTGCGCGGGTTGCCGTTGCGCAGCATCGGCATCCCGACCTGGTTCTACGGCCACGAACCGCCCAATGTGTTCGGCCAGGGCATCGCGAAGTACTTCTCGAACGCCCTGCGCGAGGACGGGTTGCTCGCTCGATGCACTGCGGGGACAGTCGTCCTGCCAGGGGCCGCCGGGACGGTGCAGGAGATCTTCCAAGGGGTCACCCGGCTGTATTACGGCCGGTTGGCCGACCCGACGGGGACGTTGCCGCCGCTGGTGCTCGTCGGTCGCAGCCACTGGCAGCGCCTCGTGCCGACCTGGCCGCTGGTCACCGCCTTGGCAGGCAATCGTCCAATGGCCGAGGTCGTGCATCTCGTCGACACGATCGAGGAAGCCGCGGCGATCCTGCTTCCTTCAGCTGACTGACGCAGCGTCGGGCGGCGCCTTTAGCCCACCGCGTCGCGAGCAGCGACGAAGGCGGCGACACAGGCGCGCACGTCGGCCTCCGAATGAGCGGCCGAGAGTTGGACCCGGATCCGGGCCTTGCCCTTGGGGACGACAGGGAAGGAGAACGCAATGACATAGACGCCGTTGCCGAGCATGTGGTCGGCGATCATCGTCGCCTGCCGGGCCCCGTCCTCGCCTGGGAACATCACCGGCGTGATGGGGTGCGAGCCGGGCAGCAGGTCGAAGCCGGCCGCCGTCATCAGCTCCCGGAAGAGCGTGCTGTTGGCGCGCAGGGCCGCTCGGGCCTCACCGGAGGATGCCACGAGATCGAGGGCGGCCAACGAGCCAGCGACGACGGCCGGCGCGACCGAGTTGGAGAACAGGTAGGGACGCGAGCGCTGACGCAGCAGGTCGACCACTTCCCGGTGGCTCGAGACATAGCCACCAGAGGCGCCGCCGAGGGCCTTGCCCAACGTGCCGGTGACGATGTCGACCCGATCGGCGACGCCGAAGAGCTCCGGCGTCCCCCGGCCGCCCTCCCCGACGAACCCGACGGCGTGCGAGTCGTCGACGAGGACCATCGCGGCATACTCCTCCGCGAGGTCGCAGATCTGCGGGAGTGGCGCGTAGGAGCCGTCCATCGAGAAGACCCCGTCGGTGACAATGACGACCCGGCGAGCCCCAGCGGCACGCGCGGCCTCCAACTGGACCCGGAGGTCGGCCATGTCGGCGTTGCGGTAGCGATAGCGCGCGGCCTTGGCCAGGCGCACCCCGTCGATGATCGAGGCGTGGTTGAGCTCGTCGGAGATGATCGCGTCGCCCTCGCCGAAGAGCACCTCGAACACCCCACCGTTGGCGTCGAAGCACGAGGAGTAGAGGATCGTCGCCTCGGTGCCGAGGAAGGCCGACAGGCGATCTTCGAGCAGGGTGTGCTGGGTCTGGGTGCCGCAGATGAAGCGCACCGAGGCCATCCCGAAACCCCACTCGTCGAGGGCCGCCTTGGCTGCGGCGACGACGTCGGGGTGATCGGCCAAGCCGAGGTAGTTGTTGGCGCAGAAGTTGAGCACAGCCGGCGACCCACCACCGACGCCGACGTGAGCCGACTGCGCCGTGGTGAGCTGACGCTCCCGCTTGTAGAGCCCCGCAGCGTCGATCTCGGCGAGGGTGGCGAGAAGTTCGTCCTTGATGGACCCGTACACGGAGGTCTCCTTCGGGTGAGAGCAGTTAGCGCGTCGGGGTCAGCGCAGCAACCGCCAGAAAGCGGCAGCCAGCGCGGCCTCATCGATGGGCTCGCCCTGACGAACGGTCAAGGCGTGCAACGCGGTGCCACCGACGAGGTCGACGACGTGTTGGGCTCGCGCGGCGGGGTCGGGGACGCCGATGGAGTCAAGGATGACGGTGATGACGTCCAGCAGGGCGGCCTGACCCTGAGCCATCGCCTGCGGCCGACCGAGGAACAGGGCGAACCGCGCCCGGGTGGCCTGCCCCATCAGCTCGATGTGGGACACGGTGAGGGCGGCCATCCGGTCGGCGAACTCGCGGGCCGAGGTCGGGTTGAGCGCGGTTCCGGTGGCGAGCCAGGCCTGCCCGTCGAGGGTGATCAGTCGCCCCAACATGGCCTCGACCAGCAGGTCCATCGTCGGGTAGAGCGAGAAGGTCGCGCCCTCCGCGGCCCCGGCCCGCTCATCGATCCGCTTCCAGGTCAGCCCCGGCACTCCGGCCTCTCCGACGACCGCCAGAGCGGCGTCCATGAGGTCGTCGGAGGGAGTCACGGCCGGAAGCTTATTCCGTCGGCGCGGGTCAAGAACGCAGGATTGGCCAGAGAGGTTGCCGAGGATTAACTCCAGTTAAGGACGACCTTGCCGCACTCGCCTGAGCGGGCCGCTGCGAAGGCGTCGGCCCACTGGCTGGCTGGGAATCGATGGGTGATGACCGACGACACCGCCGACGTGAAGGTCTCGGAGGTGGCGAGCATCGACGACATGAGATACCAGGTCTCGAACATCTCGCGGCCGTAGATGCCCTTGAGGGTGATCATGTGGGTGATCACCCGACCCCAGTCGATCGGGTAGGGGTCCTTCGGCAGGCCGAGCATCGCGACCTTGGCGCCATGGTTGAGGTTGGCGAGCATCTCGGCCACGGCCGACGGGGCACCGGACATCTCCAGGCCGATGTCGAAGCCTTCCCGCATGCCCAACTCGCGCTGCGCGTCCTTGATCCGGGTCGTGGCCACATTGACCGTGAGATCCGCACCGGCGGCTTTGGCCAGCCCCAGCCGATAGTCGGAGATGTCCGTGACGACGACGTTCTTGGCTCCCGCGTGCCGGGCGATGGCCGCGGCGATCACCCCGATCGGCCCGGCCCCGGTGATGAGGACGTCCTCGCCCACAAGCGGCCATTGCAGCGCCGTATGGGTCGCGTTGCCGAGCGGGTCGAAGATCGCTCCCAGGTCGGGGTCGATGGCGTCCGGCTGGACCCAGACATTCGTCGCGGGCAGGACGATGAAGTCGGCGAACGCTCCGTCCCGGTTGACGCCGATGCCGATGGTGTTGATGCACACGTGGCGGCGGCCGGCCCGGCAGTTGCGGCAGTGGCCGCAGACGATGTGCCCCTCGCCCGACACCCGCGCGCCGACGGCGACGGCCGTCCCCGCCGGCACGTCCTCCCCGACCTCGACGATCTCGCCGTAGAACTCGTGCCCGATGACCATCGGTGCCTTGACCGTCGAGGCGGCCCAGTCGTCCCACTGTTCCAGGTGCAGGTCGGTGCCGCACAGGCCGGCGCGCAGCACGCGCACCTTGACATCGAGCGGGCCGCAGGTCGGCTCGGGTCGGTCGACCAGTTCCAAGCCGGGTCCGGCGTTCACCTTGGTCAGGGCGCGCATGTGGGGATCCTTCCCGTATGCCGTGACGCCGGCTCGCGAGTGCCCTGGCGGACCGGAGGCGGCCCGCGGGGGTGAGCGGGCGGCATACCGAATCTAGCGGGGGCCGAGCCCACTCATTGGGACGTTCGGAGGATCAGCCTGGGTCAGGCGGTCGTCGCCGCGAGTTGGCCACAGGCACCGTCGATCTCGCGCCCGCGGGTGTCGCGGACCGTCGTCGGTATGCCGTGTGCCCGCAGCCGCTCGACGAACTGCTGCTGGACTCCGGTACGCGACGCCGTCCATTTTGAGCCGGGCGTGGGGTTGAGCGGGATGGGGTTGACGTGCACCCACCCGCGACCGCGGCGGGCGAGCTTCTCCCCCAACAGGTCAGCGCGCCAGGATTGGTCGTTGATGTCGCGGATGAGGGCGTATTCGATGGAGACGCGTCGGCCGGTCGCCTCGAAATAGCGGTATGCCGCGTCCAGCGCCTCATCGACCCGCCACCGCGTGTTGATGGGCACGAGTTCGTCGCGCAACTCGTCGTCGGGGGCATGCAGTGACAGCGCCAAGGTGACGGGGATGCCCTCGCCGGCCAGTCGGTCGATGGCCGGCACGAGCCCGACCGTCGACATCGTCAGCCCGCGAGCCGACATCCCCAGCCCATCGGGCGCCGGGTCGGTGAGCCGGCGGATCGCGGCGATGGCACGGGAGTAGTTGGCCAGGGCCTCCCCCATCCCCATGAAGACGACGTTCGACACCCGCAGGGGACGCTCGCGCTCGGCGTCGGCGTCGCCACCGGGCACCTCGCCTCGACGCAGCATCCTGGCCCCGGCGACGACCTGCTCGACGATCTCGGCCGTCGACAGGTTGCGGGTCAACCCGCCCTGCCCGGTCGCACAGAAGGGGCAGTTCATCCCGCAGCCGGCCTGGCTGGAGATACACATCGTCACCCGCTCGGGGTAACGCATGAGCACCGATTCGACGAGGGCGCCGTCATGCAGTCGCCACACCGACTTGACGGTGCGGCCTTCATCCGCGACGAGGTGCTTGACCGGGGTGAGCAGCCGCGGCAGGAGAGCGTCGACGAGCTCGGCGCGGGCGGCGCCGGGCAGGTCGGTCATCTCCTCAGGCGCGTCGACGAGCCGCTCGAAGTAGTGCTTGGACAGTTGGCCGGCCCGGAATCCCTTGTGGCCCAAGGCTTCGACGGCTGCCTTGCGCCCGGCTGCGTCGAGGTCAGCGAGGTGACGCGGCGGCATACCGCGTCGGGGGGCCTCGAAGGTGAGCTCGCCGGGGGCGGGCCGCCGCGTGGGACGGGGAGCGGGCGCGGCGGAAGGAACGCCGGTCGCTTCGGGCGGGTTGGTCACCGGGTCACCGAGTCACTTGGGCAGCGGAAGGAGGATGGTCAGCGTGGCCCAGATGAACGGCGCCGAGACCATCAGCGAGTCGAGCCGGTCCATCAGGCCGCCGTGGCCGGGCAGGATGTTGGACATGTCCTTGATCCCGAGGTCACGCTTGATCGCCGACTCGACCAGGTCGCCCAGCGTGGCGGCGGGCGCGGTGACCGCCCCGAGGATCGCGCCGACCCACCACGGCCCGTGCAGGCCGACGGTGACGCAGATGATGCCGACGAGGATGCAGCCGAGGAACGAGCCGGCGAAGCCTTCCCAGGTCTTCTTCGGGCTGATCCGGGGCGCCATCGGGTGGCGCCCGGCGAGGACGCCGACGGCATACCCTCCGACGTCGCTCGCGACGGTCACGCACAGGAAGGTGAAGCTACGCCACGCGCCATCCGGAGCGGCGAGCAGGAGCATCGCGAAGCCCGCCAGCAACGCGGGGTATGCCGCGATGAACACGCCCGCGCTGACGTCGGTCGCCGCGCCGCTGATGCTCTCGCTGCCGCGCCACATGACGATCAGGGCCGCGGTGAGCACGAAGGCGACAAACAACGCCTGCTCGCCGAGGAAGTAGGCACCCGTCATCTGAACGACGCAGCCGAGGACCACGGGGAAGACGGGCGCCCGGATCCCCTTGCGCTGCATCGCTTTGGCGATCTCCCAGCAGCCGACGGAGACCGATGCCGTTGCGAGGACGAGGAAGAGTTCCTTACGCCAGACGTGGGTGCCGATGATGAGGGCACCCAGCAACAGTCCGACACCGATCGCGGCCGGGAGGTTGCGCCCGGCACGTGAGGACGGGGAGGCCAAGGGGGCCTCGGACATGGGCTGAGGGGCGCTCATCGGGACGCCGAGGGTCGAGGCTTCACACCTCGAGCAGCTCGGCCTCCTTGCCCTTGACCAGGTGGTCGATCGTGTCGACGTACTTCTTGGTCATCTGGTCGAGTTCCTTCTCGGCGCGGTTGCCGTCGTCCTCGCCGACCTCGCCGTCCTTGATGAGGTGCTCGAGGTCGGTCTTGGCCTTGCGCCGGACGTTGCGGATCGACACCCGGGCTTCCTCGGCCTTGTGGTGGGCGAGCTTGATGTAGTCGCGGCGGCGCTCCTCGGTGAGGACCGGGAGGATGCACCGGATGACGACGCCGTCGTTGCTGGGGTTGACCCCGAGGTCGGAGTCGCGGATCGCGCGCTCGATGCCGTGCATCGCCTTCGCGTCGAACGGCTTGATGATGATTGTCCGCGCCTCAGGGGTCTGGAAGGACGCCAACTGCTGCATCGGCGTCGGCGACCCGTAGTAGTCAACGAGGAGCTTGTTGAACATCCCCGGGTTGGCCCGTCCGGTGCGGATGCCGGCGAAGTCTTCCTTGGCAACCTCGACGGCCTTTTCCATCTTTTCTTCGGCCTCGAAGAGTGTCTCGTCGATCATCGCGGTCGTCCTGCTCCTTGCATGTGGGTCATCCGGCGGTCACCAGTGTGCCGATCCTCTCACCTCGCAGGGCACGGGTGATGTTTCCCTCGCCCTCCATGCCGAACACGAGCATCGGCAGGCGGTTCTCGGCACACAGCGCGAAGGCTGCAGCGTCGAGGATCTTCAACCCGCGCCCCAGCGCATCGGCGAAGGTCAGCGCCTCGATCTTGGTCGCGGTCGGGTCGATCTTGGGGTCGGCGGTATAGATGCCATCAACCCCGCTCTTGGCGATGAGCAGCCGGTCGCAATGTGTCTCCAACGCGCGCTGGGCGCTGACCGTGTCGGTGGAGAAGTACGGCATACCGGCGCCCGCGCCGAAGATGACGACGCGGCCCTTCTCCATGTGCCGGATGGCACGCAGCGGGATGTAGGCCTCGGCGACCTGGCCCATGGTGATCGCGGTCTGCACCCGCGTCGGGACCCCGGCCTTCTCAAGGAAGTCCTGGAGCGCAAGGCAGTTCATCACCGTGCCCAGCATGCCCATGTAGTCGGCGCGAGCCCGGTCCATGCCCTTCTGCTGCAACTCCGCGCCGCGGAAGAAGTTGCCCCCGCCGACGACGATGGCCACCTGGACGCTGTCGGTCACGGCCGCCGCGATCTGGCCGGCGATCTCCTTGACGACGTCGGGGTCCACGCCCGTGCGGCCGCCGCCGAAGACCTCACCCGACAACTTGAGCAAGACCCTCCGGTATGCCGGGTGGCTCTCGTCCGGGGCGGGCGCAACGGTGTCCGGGGCGCTCATGGCGGCTCCTTCATTGTGGCTTGGGCGGTCGTTCGATCTTGCCACATCCCCGGCCGCACCCGGCGTCCAGCAGTCGGGCGGGGGTGGTGCGAGGGGGTTGCGAGCGAGGGGGTTGAGCGGGGTGCGACGGGAGCCGCCCCCAGGGAAACTGCGGCCCTCAACGCGGTATGCCGCCCGGCCCCCGAACGGGGGCGGGCGGCATACCGGATGGTGCGGGTGTCTGCGCTGACGCGATCAGTTGCCGACGCGGAAGCGGGCGAAGGACGACGCCTCGGCGCCGGCCTCCTTGAGCACCTGGGCGACCGACTTCTTCTGGTCCTTGGCGAAGGCCTGCTCGAGCAGGACGTTCTCCTTGAAGAAGCCGTTGACCCGGCCCTCGATGATCCGCGGCAGGGCAGCCTCGGGCTTGCCCTCCTCGCGGGCCGTGGCCTCGGCGATGCGACGCTCGTTGGCGACGACGTCCTCCGGGACGTCCTCACGACCGAGCACCGTCGGGGAGAAGGCCGCGATGTGCATCGCGACGTCGTGAGCGATCTCCTCATCGCCACCGGTGGTGGCCACGAGAACACCGATCTGCGCGGGCAGGTCGCGGTTAGTCTTGTGCAGGTAGGACACGACGCGGTCGCCGGTCACCCGGGCCACGCGACGGACCTCGATCTTCTCGCCGGTGGCCGCGTTGCCCTCGACGAGCAACTCGGCGACGGTCCGTCCGTCGGGCAGCGTGCTCGCCAGCAGCGTCTCGGCGTCGGCGGCCTCCGTGGCGACGGCCTGGGCCAGCACCTGGTCGGCCAGCGCGATGAAGCGCTCACCCTTGGCGACGAAGTCGGTCTCGCAGTTGACCTCGACGAGGGTGCCAACGCCGTTCTCGACCTTGGCGGCGACCAAACCGTTGGAGGCCGATCGGCCCTCACGCTTGGTCACACCCTTGAGGCCCTTGATCCGCAGGATCTCTGCGGCCTGGGCCATGTCGCCGTCGGCCTCTTCGAGGGCCCTCTTGACGTCCATCATTCCGGCGGCGGTCTGCTCGCGCAGCGCCTTGATGTCAGCGGCGGTGAAATTCGCCATCGTTACTCTCTCTGCGGTTTCGGTCAGGAATGGGTATGCCGCGCGGCTCAGGCCTGCGGCTCGTCGGCAGCGGCCTCGACAGCCTCACGGCCTCCGCGACCTCGGCAACCTCAGCGGCCGAGGCCTCTTCGGCCACGACGACGTCGGCGACCTCGGCAACGGGTGCCTCGACGACGGGTGCCTCGACAACCTCGGCGACGGGGGCTTCGACAGCCTCGACAGCAGCCTCGGCCACGACGGCCTCGACAGCAGGAGCCTCAACAGGAGCGGCAGCAGCGGCGTCAGCCTCGGCGTAGAGCTCGCGCTCCCACTCGGCCAGCGGCTCGTCAGCGGCGACACCCTCGGCGGACTCGCCGGTGCGGACGCTCGAGCGCGCCACGAGACCGTCGGCGACGGCGTCGGCGATGACCCGGGTCAGCAGAGCCACCGAGCGGATGGCGTCGTCGTTACCCGGGATCTTGTAGTCGACCTCGTCGGGGTCACAGTTGGTGTCGAGGATCGCGATGACCGGCAGCCCGAGCTTGCGAGCCTCGTCGACAGCCAGGTGCTCCTTCTTCGTGTCGACGATCCACACGGCCGAAGGGACCCGAGCCATCGTGCGGATGCCGCCGAGGGTCTTCTCGAGCTTGTCCTTCTCGCGCTTGAGGATGAGCAGTTCCTTCTTCGTGTGGCCCGAACCGGCCACGTCGTCGAAGTCGATGTCCTCGAGCTCCTTGAGGCGCTGCAGCCGCTTGGAGATCGTCGTGAAGTTGGTGAGCATGCCGCCGAGCCAGCGGTGGTTGACGTAGGGCATCCCGACCCGGGTGGCCTGCTCGGCCACGGGCTCCTGGGCCTGCTTCTTCGTGCCGACGAACAGGATCGACCCGCCGTGGGCAACCGTCTCGCGGACGAACTCGTAGGCGTCGTTGATGTGGGTCAGCGACTGCTGCAGGTCGATGATGTAGATGCCGTTGCGCTCGGTCATGATGAAGCGCTTCATCTTGGGGTTCCACCGGCGGGTCTGGTGCCCGAAGTGGACGCCGCTCTCGAGGAGCTGGCGCATGGTGACGACGGCCATGCCGTGTTCTCCTATGTGTCGTTGTCAGTTACGTCGGTAGGCCGCGGGGTCCGCGCGCGAGGCGCGGGTGCGGCATACCTGCCTGGCGTCCTGACTCACCCCGCCGGTATGCCGTGTGGCCGACCGGACTGCCGTGGTGCGCCTTCGGTGGTCATGGGACCGCCGACGAGGGACGCGCGAAATGGTGCTGCGATGGTGCCGTGGCCCGAAGGCCATCGGCCAGTCTACGTCCTGGGCCGGGTCCGCCGGTAATCGCCGCCCCGCACCCCCGTATATCGACGCCGTGCGGCTCAGCTGTCGAACCCGACCCGCGCCGGTCGTGGCTGGGCGCGCCGTACACCGGGTGACACACTCGTCGTAGGGCATCAACCTGCCATGGCACCAAGGTGTCAGCCGTTCCCCCTTTGTCAATCTCCGACCCGCCCATAGCGTCCTTGTGGGTAGCGGCGCTTCGGGCCCGAGGAGGAGTTGTGTCTGCGCTTTCCAGGAACCACCTGCTCGCATTGGCGGCCATCGGATTGGCCCTGTTCGTGGTGGCGATCGGGTTCGCCGCAGCCAAGGCGGAGGTTTCGCCAACCGTCCTCGTGGTCTCCGCCCTCGTCGCCGCTGCTGCCGGCGGGGCAGTGATCGCGGCCATCCTGAGGGGCCCAGGCCGTAGCTGAGCCCTCCTCCCCGACCAACGGCCTGAAGCGAGTTGCTGGCTGCGTCAATTCCTGAGGAGCCAGGCCGACGCCGGTCGCTCCGTGTTGTTGTCGAGCCACCTCTAGGCGATCAACTGTCGAAGCCGACGCCAAGCCGGTCGAGGGTGCGCAGCCAGAAGTTGCGCTGTCCGGTGCGATCTTCGGCGGCGAGGGATGCGCGCGTGGCGCGGACCGCGGCATACCGGATCGGCTCGGGCGGGAACGGCACGGGCTTGCGCCGGACCATCGCCAGCCGGGTGCGCTCGGTGTCGCGCCCTCTGAGCAGATCCAGCGCGACCCGGGCACCGAAGCGCGAGGAGCCGACCCCGAGACCGGTGTAGCCGACGGCATAGGCGACCCGGCCGCCGTGGGTGCGGCCGAAGAACGGGGTGAACCGCGACGTCGTGTCGATGACGCCGGCCCACCGATGGGTGAACCGCAGCCCGGCCAGTTGGGGGAAGATCGCGAAGAAGTGCCTGGCGAGCAGGTCGTGAGAGGCGGACTGCTCCAGGGCCGGGTCGATCCGGCCGCGGAAGTGGTAGTTGGCGTCGAAGCCGCCGAAGAGGACGCGGTCGTCCAGGGTGCGCCGGTAGTAGTGGAACTGGTTGCCCGCGTCGGTGAGGCCTTCGCGGCCCTGCCACCCGATGGCCGCGAGGTGGGCGGCGGTGAGCGGCTCGGTCATGAGGACGTGGTCGTAGACGGGGAGGATGAAGGGGCGCAGTCGCTTGAGCACGCCCGGGTAGGCGTTGGTCCCGACGACCACCCGGCGGGCCGCGATGGCACCGGAGGTGGTCGTCACCCGGACTCCGGCGCCGTCCACGTCGAGCGAGGTCGCCGGGCTGCCCTCGTGGATCGTGCCGCCGAGCGACTCGACCGCCGCCGCCAGCCCCCATACGAGGCGGGCCGGGTCGACGAGGGCCACCGACGGGTCGAACCAGCCGCCCCGGTAGAGCGGTGAGTTGACCCGAGCGCGGGCCGCGTCGGCATCCAGGACCTCCCCGGCCAGGCCGTGGGCACGGTGCAACTCATAGCCCTCGGTGATCGCCCCGTCCTGGTTGGGGGTGAGCGACAGGGTCAGCTCGCCGGGTCGGTGGAAGTCTGCGTCGATCCCGTATCCCGTGAGGCTGGCTTCCAGCCCGGCGATGTTGTCGGTGCCGAGCCGCTCGAGGGTGGGCAGTTCGTCGGGCCAGAGGGCGACGCCTTGGGCCAGGCCGTGCGTGAGCGACGCGGAGACGAAGCCGCCGTTGCGACCGGACGCCCCTGTCCCCAGGCGACCAGCTTCCAGAACGACGACGGTGGCGCTGGGGTCGTCCTCCAAGGCCTGCAAGGCGGCCCAGAGGCCGGTGAAGCCACCGCCGATGACGACCAGGTCGGCCCGATGTGAGGTGCCGTGCAGGACGGGTCGGGGGTCCGGGCGCATCGGGCGCTGGGCCGGATCGGTCCAATAGACCTCGGGAACGGCGTCGGCGAGGGACGCCGCGACGACCGCGGGGTCGGCGGCGGCATACGGGTCGAACACCTCGGGCGCGACTGAGCGAAGGCGCGACAGGTGTGAGAGGCGGGGCGACACCCCGCCATTGTGTCCGCTCCCCCAGCCGGGTCGAGGTATTCCGCCATCGTCGGGTGATGGTGGAATACCTCGACCCCGCGGCTGGGGGGACCTACGGAGCAGCCTCGAGTTGGGCGGCAAGGGCCAGGAGGCGGCCTTCCTGACCCATCCCGGCGACGAGTTGGGCGCCGACCGGCCACCCTTCGCGGGTGAGTCCGGCCGGGACCGAGGCCGCCGGGTGCCCGCTGACGTTGAAGATGGTGGTGAAACCCACCAGCGGTGTCGAGACGATCTGCGACCGCAGCGTTCCTTGGCCATCCAGCTGGCCCAGCGGCGGCGGGGGGACGGGCAGGGTCGGAGTGAGCAGGACGTCCCAGTCGGCAAACATCGTGTCCAGCGCCGCGGTCACTCGCTCCCCCGCCCTGAGAGCGCGCGCCACGACGCGGTCGGTGGCCCAGCCCGACAGGCGCACGGTGGCTTTGGTCCGCGGCTCAAGCAATTCCGGGTGTTCAACCTGACCTGCCTCCACCCGCATCCCGGCATAGAACTGCGGGAGGAACGCGGTGGTCGGCGCCGGCCATCGCGGCGAGATGTGCTGGACGTCGTGCCCGAGCCCGGCCAACCGGTCAGCCAGCGCGGCCACGGCCGACACGACCTGAGGGTCCACCTTCCCGCCGGGCAGCACGGGGGTGGTGGTCCACCCGACCCGCAACCGACCTGGCGGAGTGGCTGCGGCCTGGGCGAACGGCATACCCGGGGGTGCCAGGCGCCAGCGATCGGTCGGCGTTGCTCCGGAGATGACGTCGAGGACGAGCGCGGAGTCGGCCGCCGTGCGAGTGAGCGCGCCGAGACAGACCAAGGCGAACCAATGCTCGGTCAACGGCGCGACGCTCACCCGGCCGCGGCTGGGCTTGAGGCCGACCAGCCCGCAACAGGAGGCGGGGATCCGGATCGAGCCACCACCGTCCGCGCCCATGGCCACCGGCACCATCCCCGCGGCGACCGCCGCCGCTGAGCCACCCGACGACCCGCCCGGCGAGCGGCTGAGGTCCCACGGGTTGTGGGTCCGCCCGTGGGCCAGGCTCTCGGTGTGCGGGAACTGCCCGAACTCCGGCATCGCCGTCTTGCCGACGATGACCGCTCCCGCGGCCCGCAGCCGGCGGATCACCTCGGAGTCGGCCCTGACCGGGGTCGAGTTGCCCCGACCTCCGAGTGTGGTGACGTGACCGGTGACGTCGTGCTCCTCCTTGACCGCTACCGGGACTCCCGCGAGCGGGCCGTCGTGGCCCGGGCCGCCCGCATCGAGGGCGTCGGCTTCAGCAAGCGCGGCTTCGGCTCGCACCACCGTGAACGCACGAATCTCGTTGTCGCGAGCGGCGATCCGTTCGAGAGCTCGCTCCACGGCAAACCTCGCAGTATGCCGCCCGCTGCGGACCGCGTCAGCCGTCTCGACCGCGGTGGTGGCCCGAAGTTGGGCGTCAGTCATGGGGCAACGGAGCCGGTGCTGTCGTGGCGCAGCCGAACGGCGATGACATGGCCAGTGACCGTGACCTGGCCGTCGGCGATCACCTCGGCATCGACGATGACCTTGCGTTCCCCCACCTCGACCGGCCAGGCCCGAAGCGTGAGCGGGCCACCCATGGGGGTCGGAGCCTTGAAGCTCACCTGCAGCAGGCCCGTGACATAGCGCAGCACCGGCTCGCTGCCGACCTCTCGGTCATCCGCGGCATACCGGGCGGCGGCTGCCGTGCCGACCGCGTGGCAGTCGATGAGCGACGCGAGCAGACCGCCATAGACGACGCCGGTGATGGCCGTGTGAAACGGTTTCGGCTGGAAGGTCGCCGTGCCCTCGGTGCCGTCCCAGAAGGTCCGGATGTGCAGGCCGTCGTCGTTGAGCCGGCCACAGCCGTAACAGACCGCAACGTCCGGTGGGTAGGAGTCCTGGACCGCGACGGGTGTTACGGGCGCATCAGGCGTCGACGCACGAGTCATGGGGACACGCTAGCCGCGCGAGCGGCATACGGTGAGGGCATGAGCCGTCCCGTCGGAAACCCGGCACTCGCGCCCTTCGGCACCACGATCTTCGCCACGATGTCAGCGCTCGCGCTGCGACACGGGGCGATCAACCTCGGCCAGGGCTTCCCCGACTCCGACGGCCCACAGGAGGTGCTCGATGCCGCGGTGGCGGCCATCCGCGGGGGCCGCAACCAATACCCGCCGGGACCGGGGACGCCCGAACTGCTCACCGCGATCGCGGCGCACCAACGGCGCTTCTACGGCATCGAGTTGGACCCCTCGCGGGAGATTCTCGTGACGGTCGGGGCGACCGAGGCGATCGCCGCGACGATCCTCGCGCTCGTGCAGCCCGGCGACGAGGTGGTCACCTTCGAGCCCTACTACGACTCGTATGCCGCGTCGATCGCCCTCGCCGGCGGGGTGCGGCGGACGTCGGTGCTGCGCTTCCCCGACTTCGCGGTTGACGAGGCGTCGTTGCGCGCGGCGTTCTCGGCACGCACGCGGATGGTGCTACTCAACACCCCGCACAACCCGACGGGGAAGGTCTTCACCCGCGCCGAGCTCGACCTTGTGTGTGCCCTCGCGCGTGAACACGACGCGTGGGTGGTGACCGACGAGGTCTACGAGCACCTCATCTTCGACGGCGTCGAGCACATCGCGGTGTCGACGCTGCCGGGGATGTGGGATCGGACGCTCACCATCTCGTCGGCAGGCAAGACCTTCTCGACGACCGGGTGGAAGGTCGGGTGGGTGTCCGGGCCGGCCGAGGCGGTGGCCGCCGTGCGCGCGGTCAAACAGTTCCTCACCTACGTCGGGTCCGGGCCGTTCCAGCCCGCCGTCGCCACCGGGCTCGGTCTGCCCGACGAGGTGTATGCCGGTCTCGCCGGCTCCCTGGCGCGCAAGCGCGACATCCTCTGCGACGGGTTGGCTGCTGCCGGGCTGCCCGTGTCGCGGCCGGCCGGGACCTACTTCGTCGTGGCTGATGCTGCGGCGTTGGGCGCCACCGATGCGTTGGAGTTCTGTCACTGGCTGCCCGAAGCCGCCGGGGTGGTCGGGGTGCCGGTATCGGTCTTCCACGACGACCCCGACGCGGCTCGGACCTTGGTGCGTTTCGCCTTCTGCAAGCGCGACGAGGTTCTCACCGAGGCGGTGCGGCGACTGGCTGGCCTCCGGGTCGGCTGAGCCCGGGCCTCAGGGCGCCCGGTTTATCCACACCCCGTCGTCGGGTTGTCCCGTCATCCACACGCTGGGAGTGACGGTTGGACGGGCCCGACCGGATGTCGCAGGGTCGAGGCATGCAATGGTTCGCATCGGTCGGCCTGGTGCTGGCGTTGGGGGTGGGTGCCGCCGCGGCGAACACGCCCGCGGCGGTGATCCAGCCGCGTCCGCCCACCGCGGGCACGCAGGGGACCGCGGTGACCGCCGTGACTGCGGTGACGCCGGGGACGGCCCTGGCGCCGGGGACTGCGGTGAGCCGGTGGGTCTGGCCGATCGAGCCGAACCACGTCGTCGTGCACGGTTTCGACCCGCCCGCGACCCGGTGGAGCAGCGGACACCGAGGCGTCGACATCGCTGCGGCGGTCGGGACCAGCGTCCTCGCGCCGACCGACGGACAGGTGAGCTTCGTCGGCATGGTCGCCGGGCGTCCAGTGCTCGTCCTCACCCATGCCGGCGGGCTTCGGTCGACCTTCGAGCCGGTGTCGACGACGGCCGCCGTGGGTCAACTGGTGCGCCGCGGCGAGGCGGTCGGGACGGTCGCGGCATACCCAGGGCATTGCGCGCCGGCCAGTTGCCTGCATTGGGGGGTGTTGCGCGGCGCCACCTACCTCGATCCGCTCGCCCTGCTCGCCGGACGGGTGATCCTGCTGCCGATGCGATAGGGCGCGGGTTACTGCTGGGTGGGCCAGGGCCAGGCCCGGCAGCCTTCGAGCCCGAGGGTCTGTTGCACCATGATCGGCGCCGGTCGACCAGGGGCAGGACAAGAGACGTGTCGGTGACCCAGCCCATGGCCGACCTCATGGTTGACGAGGTAGGTGCGGTAGGACGTGAGGTCGGTCCCGTAGGTCGCCGAGCCGCGGACCCAACGATGGAGGTTGAGCACGGCGCGACCGCCCCACCAACACGACACATTGGCTGCGGTGACGTTCAGCGGCCCACACAACTTGCCGGTCAGGGTGGGGGTGGCGAGGGTGACGCGCACATCCACGCCGGCGCCCGCCGCGATCTGCGCCGGAGACACGGGCACGAAGCGCACTCCATCGGCTGTCTGCCATCCCTGAGGATCACTGAGGATCCCGGCGACCGTCGCGGCGAAGAGCGCCTCGTCGATGCTCAGGCCGTCTTCGACCTCGATGCTCAACCGGACCGCACGCCCCGCGCTCGCCCAGGGCGCGTCGGGAATGGCGATCGGGTGCATGGTCCCCTTGGCGGAGGCCTGCACCGGGGCGAGCGCGGCACCCGGGGCGGCGGTCGGTTCGGGGGCGCCTTCCTCGACCTCACCCATCGACTCGGACGGGGCGGGCTCGGACGCTGTGCCGGTGGACGCCGTCGGGGGGACTGCTTTGTCGGCCGCAGGCGCGGTGCCGGCTCGGGCGACGTCGGCCGCTGATCCGAGCGTTCCCGGTAGCGCCGTCGACGAACTCGCGGACTGCACGCCGCGCGGGAGCGCCACCGCCGGGTCCTGTGCTCCCCGGGCTACGACCGTGCCGACGAAGAGCAACCCCAAAGCCAACGTCGCCGTGCGCCGCAGTCGGTGCATCCGACGGCGCCGAGCCGAGCGCCGCCGATTGGCGGCCCGTCGAGTTGTCGTCACGTCCGACGCGGGCGTGGTCGAACCGGCGGCGCGCAGATCGGCACGTCGCAGGGCCGTCTCGGTCGGGGCCACGCCACCTTCTGAAGGTCGAGAGAGGGAACCACCGGGCCGCCTGTCAGCACCCGGGAGGCACCATCGTCCCAGATCGGTGGATCGCGAGCGGCTCGGGCACGCCGGTGGGACGCCTCCCGGCTCAGGCCCTCGGATGAGCCTGCTCGTAGGACTTGCGTAGCCGTTCGGCCGACACATGCGTGTAGATCTGCGTCGTCGCCAGGCTCGCGTGGCCCAGCAACTCCTGGACGGTCCTCAGGTCGGCCCCACCCTCCAACAGGTGGGTCGCAGCGCTGTGTCGCAGCCCGTGCGGCGCCAGGTCGGGGGCGCCCGGCACATGAGCGACGAGCCGGTGCACCGCCTCACGCACCTGGCGCGGATCGACGCGCCGGCCACGTCGGCCGAGGAACAGTGCGGCACCACTGCGCTCGGTTGCCAGCAGCGGCCGGTATGCCGCCCACTCCCGAAGGGCTCTCGCGGCAGGCAACCCGAAGGGCACGACGCGCTCCTTGCCACCCTTGCCCAGCACGCGGACGACCCCCACCGTGAAGTCGACATCGGCCACGTCTACGCCTGCCAGCTCGCTCACGCGCAGGCCGCTGGCGTAGAGCAACTCCACCATCGCCCGGTCGCGTGCCGAGATCGGATCGCCGTCGTCAGCTGCGACTCCGGCGACCGCCATGAGCTCGGTGGCCTCCGACTGTCGCAACACCCCGGGCAGGTGCCCCGTGCGACGTGGCGCCACCAACCGCAGCGACGGGTCGACGGAGATCCGTCCGGTGCGGGTCGCCCACCGGAAGAAGGTCCGCGCGCTGGCGGCCCGACGCGCGACGCTGGTGCGAGCCGCGCTGGACTCCCGGGACATCGCAGCCAGCCAGCCCCGCAGATCCCCCAACTCGATCTCGCTCAGCGCCGTCACTCCCCGCGACCGGCCGAGGTAGCCCAGCAAGGCCCGAATGTCGCCGAGATAGGCGCGGCAAGTGTGCACGGACAGCCCGCGCTCGGCGTCGAGGTAGCGCGCGTAGTCGACGAGCACGGTGCCCGCCCATGCGGCACCCTCGAGCCCAGCCTGAGCCGGTGCGTCGCTCTGGGGGCCCACCTCGTCCTCATGCACGTCCCAACCGTCGCACATCTCTGGCCACGGCATGCCTCACCCGGGGGTTGCTGGCGCGTCCACCTCCCGGCCGCCGACGTCCGCCACAGCCTCAGCATCGGGGCTCTGCGTCAGCCGTCCGGGGGTCTGCTTCCACCGGTCGCCGACGCGCACCGCGACCCCAGCCAACTCCAGCCGCCCCAGGGAGGCCAGCGTCTGACCGACGTCGAGGCCCGCGTGGGCAGCGACCGTGGGGATCGCTGCCGGTGCTCGAACCGGAAGCGCAGCCAACACCAACCGGTCTTGGGGAGGCAACTCGTCCTCCGGGCGAACGGGGCCGGAGCGGTGGGGCGCGGCGTCGACGCCCAGCCGCCCCACGAGATCGAGCACCTCCGCTACGTCGGTGACGAGCACTCCCTTCCCGTCGCGGATCCACTGATGGCAGCCCGCAGACACCCGCGAGGTCACCGGCCCCGGCACCACGCCGACCGGTCTTCCGTGGTCGGCTGCCTGCCCGGCGGTGTGCAGCGACCCCGACCGCAATCCGGCTTCGACGACGATCGTCCCGACGGTCATCGTGGCGATGAGCCGGTTGCGCTGCAGGAAGCGCGATCGGGTCGGTGCCCCGCCCGGAGCCACCTCGGACACCAGAGCCCCGGTCGCGCGGATCTTGGCGATCAACTCGGAGTTACTGACCGGGTAGGGCCGATCCAGGCCCCCTGCGAGCACGGCAACCGTGGTCCCGCGCACCGACAGCGTGCCCGCGTGGGCGGCGCGGTCGATGCCGAACGCGGCACCGGACACCACGGCATACCCCGCGTCGGGAAGGCCGGCCCCCAGCTCGGAGGCGACCCCCATCCCGTATGCCGTGCACGCCCGGGCCCCGACGATCGCCACCGACCCGATGCACACGCCCCCGAGGTCAGCCGGGCCGTCGACCCACAGGCCGATCGGTGGAGCGCCGAGAGCATCGAGACCGCTCGGCCATTCGGCGTCGCCCGGCACGACCATCCGCCACCCCTGGCGGCGGGCGAACTGCACCACCTCGTCGAGGTCGAGCCCAGCCACCCTGGTCCGCAGCGCCTCGGGAGCCCACGGACGGTTCTCGACGACGGCGGCCAACGCGTCCACGGCGCCGAGTGTCTCGACGAGGCCAACGGCCCGACGATCTCCCGGCTCGGCGACCCGGGACCAGGCCGCCCTAGCCCACCGGTCTTGGGTCAAGGAGGTCGGCAAGACACTCATGAGGCCCCCTGACAGTGCCGGGCGGTCATGCGGCGAGGGCGGGTTGGTGGCGCAGCGACAGGGCCAGACCCACGTCGTCGCGGGTCGGCGAGGTGCGCCCGGCCAGGTCGGCGATCGTCCACGCCAGTCGAAGGCAACGGTCATAGCCCCGCAACGACAGCAGGCCACGGTCAATCGCGCGGTCGAGATCGACGGTCCGTGTCGGGCCGAGCCGGAAGGGGCCCGATCGCAGGACGGGACCGGGGACCCGACCGTTGACGGCATACGGGCGGGCATCCCACCGCACGACGCAGTCGCGCGGGCCTGGAAGACCCGGGCTCGCACCACCTCGCTGGACTCCCCCGGCTCACCCAACAAGGCCGCCCGCGAGGGCGCCGGGACGTGGACCTGGATGTCGATCCGGTCGAGGATGGGGCCGGACAACCGACCCGAATAGCGACGCTGTTGGATCGGCGTGCACGAACACGAGGAGGCCTTTCCCGACCCCATTCCGCACGGGCAGGGGTTGGCCGCGAGGACGAGTTGGAACTCGCAGGGGAACCGGATGTTGCCGATCGCCCGGGCCACCACCACGTGGCCGGACTCGATGGGTTGGCGCAGGGCCTGCATCACCCCGGGACGGAACTCGGGTGCCTCATCGAGGAAGAGCACGCCGTGATGAGCCGCGGTCACCGCTCCGGGCAACACATGCCCGGACCCTCCACCGATAATCGCCGGCATCGACGCGCCGTGGTGCGGCGCGACGAACGGCGGGCGTCGGCACAGGCCGTCGAAGCTTGCGAGGGTGCCGAGGATGGAGGCGATGGCGGTGACTTCCATCGCCTGGTGGTCGTCCAACTCCGGAAGCAGGCCCGGCAGTCGCTCGGCGAGCATCGACTTGCCCGCGCCCGGCGGACCCACGAGGTAAAGGTGGTGCGCACCCGCGGCGGCGATCTCGACGGCGAGGCGCCCTTCGGCCTGGCCGACGACGTCGGCAAGGTCAGGTGCTGGACGCTCGGGCTCCGACAGGGCGTCCGGCTCGGGCACGTCGGACACCGGCCCACCGTGCGCCAGCGTCCGATATCTCGCGACGAGCTCCTCGAGCCAGGCCACCGGGTGGACCTGCACCCCGGCGACGAGCCGCGCCTCCTTGGCGTTGCCCACGGGGACGACCACGTGCCGCGCACCGGCCTTGGCGGCAGCCACGACCAACGGGACCAACCCTCGGACCGGTCGGACCGACCCGTCCAGACCCAGCTCACCGATGTGCACGACCTCCTCGACGACGCCGGCGGGGATCTCTCCGGCGGCGGCCAAGGTCGCGACGACGATCGCCAGATCGAACCCACTGCCCACCTTGAGCACCGACGCCGGCGACAGGTTGACGGTGATCCGTCGTTGCGGGACCGGGTGCCGACTGTTGGAGGCCGCCGCCCGCACCCGATCGGGTGCCTGGGCACAGGCCGCGTCAGCCCGTCCACTCACGGTGAACGCCGGCAGCCCCAACGCGACGTCGGACTCGACCTCGACGAGGAACCCCTCGACGCCTCGCAGCCCCACAGATCTCGTCCGCCCCAACCCCATCTCAGGCCACCCCCACGAGGTGCTCGATCACGCAGGGGCCGCTGCGCGGTCGGGCCACCCCGACGACATCAACCCGCACGTCAGGGAAGTGCGACCCGGCCGCATCGCCCTCGCGCTCGTGCAGCCACGCGGCAGCCAATCGGCGCAGCCGGGCGAGCTTGCGCAATGTCACCGCCTGGATCGGGCCACCGAACGCCACCCCACGGCGGGTCTTGACCTCGCACACGACCAGGCAACCCCCGTCGCGCGCCACGATGTCGATCTCGCCCAAGGCACAGCGCCAGTTGCGGGCCAGGATCTCCAAACCCTGATCGCGCAAATAGCGCTCGGCCATCCGCTCGCCATAGTCACCGACCGCGGCGGCGACCCGGTGCGGCATACCCTCCGATGTCTGCATGCCCGAAGCGAAACAGCCCCGCGGGTATGCCGCCCACCCCCACCTCCTGCCCTGTGGACAGTGGGACGAACGTACGACCCCATGTGGACAGCCGGGCCGATCGCTAGGAGGGCATCTCCAACTCAGACTTGGGCAGTTCCTCGATGTTGACGTCCTTGAACGTCACCACCCGCACCGACTTGACGAACCGCGCTGGCCGATAGATGTCCCACACCCACGCATCGTTCATCGTGATGTCGAAGAACACCTCGCCCCCGTCGGAGCGCACCTTCATGTCGACCGAGTTGCACAGGTAGAAGCGCCGCTCGGTCTCGACCACGTGGGAGAACAGCGACACGACGTCGCGGTACTCGCGGTAGAGCGAGAGTTCCTGCTCGGTCTCGTACTTCTCCAGGTCCTCGGAGCTCATCGGGTCCTCATCGGCGCGCTATCGGTCGGGTCGGTCCGTTCTACCACCTCGGAGCCAGGTCCACGCAGCCGCCAACTGCGCCGGTGCAGGTCGCAGGGCCCGAGCAGGTCGAGCGCGGCGAGGTGTTCGGGCGCGGCATACCCCTTGTTGATCTCCCACCGGTATGCCGGGTGCTCGCCTCCCAGCGCCACCATCAGACCGTCGCGTTCCACCTTCGCCAGCACCGACGCGGCGGCCACTGAGGAGCAGCGCAGGTCGGCCTTGATCATCGTCGTCACCGGCGGCGTCCGGGTGGCTTCGGACTCGTCGTCCTGCACGAAGCCCAGCAACCCGACCTGCTCGGGTGCAGTCAGCCAGTCATGGTTGCCGTCGAGGATGACCAGGTCGGGGGTCACTGGCAGCGCCGCGAGCGCGCGGACGCCGGCCAGCCGCAACGCCGCGATGATCCCGATCTGGTCGATCTCTACGGGCGAGGCATGCCCCACCGCGTGCGCGTGGGCCCACCGACGGATCGGGGCGACCATGCGTTCGCGGGCCGGGGCGGAGAGGAGCTTGGAGTCGCGAACCCCGGCGGGGGCGGAGCGGCATACCTCGTCAATGACGACCACGCCCACACTCACCGGGCCGGCCAGGGCGCCTCGACCCACCTCGTCCATCCCGGCCAACAACCGGTAGCCCTGACGCTGCAGGCCTCGCTCGACGCGCAGTGAGGGCGTGCGCGACCGTGACGTCGGGCGTGGGGAGGTCGTGCGTGGAGAGGACGTGCGTGCGGCCGACATGTGGGGGCTCAGGACGCGGCGGGACCGGCGGAGTCCCTGGAACTGCTTGAGTCCCTGGAACTGCTTGAGTCGGGGCTGCTGCTGGGAGTGACGACGCTGTCTCCCGGCGCCGCCTTGCCCGGATCGGGCACGGTCGCGAACACGTCGCCGAACTCTGACAGCCCGGCCCACCGATCGATCGGCCAGACGACGAGCACCGCCTTGCCGCGGATGTCGGCGATCGGGACCGACCCCGTGGAGCCGGTGCCGTCATCGTGGAATCGGGAGTCGGCCGAGTCGGACCGGTGATCCCCCATGACCCAGACCTTGCCGGCAGGGACGATGATGTCGAAGGAACCCCGGCCGCCTGCCGCGTTGTCGCCGGGCTTGAGGTAAGGCTCGGTGATGGCGACGCCGTTCACGGTGAGTTGCCCACCCACGGTGCAGCAGACGACATGGTCACCCGGCAGCCCGATGACGCGCTTGATGAGGTGTTCGTGCGAGTCGTCGGGGGCCAATCCGAGGAAGATCAGCGCCGATTGCACCGGGGTGCGGTGAACCTCGGGGATCTCGCCGAGCCAATGGCCGGGGTCAGTGAAGACGACGATGTCCCCTCGGCTCAGTTCGAACGGCCCGGGCGTCAGCTTGCTGACCAGGACCCGATCGTCCTTGATGAGGGTGTCCTCCATCGACCCGGAGGGGATGTGGAAGGGCTGCACCAGGAAGGTCTTGACGACAAGCGAGAGGGCCATCGCGAGGGACACCACGATGACGACCTCGCGAACACCCACCCAGACACTGCGCCAGAAGCCGCGCTGCGCCAGGTCGGAGCCTGGTGCGGCGGGCGGAGATTCGTCGGTCATGAAGGCGCCGCTCCGGTGGGCAGTGGGAGATTGTGCAGTGTGGGGGCAGGAGTCAGGCTACCCAGTCGATCGAGCGGCCAGTAGCGAACCCACGCACGTCCGACAACATCGTCGAGGGGAACCATGCCGCCGCCCGGTTTGCCCATCTGTGATCGCGAATCGGCCGACGCACTGCGGTGGTCGCCCATCACCCAGATCTTCCCGGCCGGCACCGTGACGTCGAACCTGGTGGTGCTCGGCGGGTTTCCGGGGTAGAGGTAGGGCTCATCGACGGCCACCCCGTTGATGGTCAGCCGACCGTCAACGTCGCAGCACACAACGTGGTCACCCGGCACGCCGACGACCCGCTTGACGTAGTCAGCGCCCGAACTCAGCGACACGATGGCCAAGATCGAGGTCAGCAGTTGACGGGGCCCCGAGGCAGTGTCGGACCCGGCAGGCTTGCCCCACGTGTCGGTCCCGTCGAAGACGACGACGTCGCCGCGCTCGATCGACGGCCCTCGCTGCAGCCGACTGACGAGGATCCGGTCGCCCGGCTCGAGAGTCTCTTGCATCGAGCCTGAGGGGACGGAGAAGGTCTGGACGACCAGCGCGCGGACGAGGAGCATGACGGCGATCGCGATCACGCCGATCTTGACCGACTCGGGGATGCGGTCGCCAGCAGCACGCTTGCTGCGTGCCCGCCCTTCACGCACCTCGCGGCGTGTCAACGGCCGCGCGTTGCCACCATCAGGCTCACGCGGCAGGCCCCCCGAGGCCTCGTCCACTCGCCTCAGGCGCCGTTCTTGGCCTCGAACTTGCCGTGGGTGTCGCGCTTCTCCTTGATCTTGGCGGCCTTGCCGCGCAGATCGCGCAGGTAGTAGAGCTTCGCGCGGCGCACGTCACCACGAGTGACGACCTCGATCTTCTCGATGATCGGGGTGTGCACCGGGAAGGTTCGCTCGACCCCGACGCCGAAGGACACCTTGCGCACGGTGAACGTCTCGCCTACGCCCGCGCCATGGCGACGGATGACAACGCCCTGGAAGACCTGGATGCGGGAACGGGTGCCTTCGATGACCTTGACGTGCACCTTGAGGGTGTCACCGGCGCGGAAGGCGGGAACGTCGTCGCGCAGAGTTGCGGCGTTGACGTCATCAAGCTGGTGCATGGGATCATCTGCTTTCTCGCGGCGCCACAGGTCGCCTCGGGGGGTGGCTGGTTCAGAGCTTTCGGTATGCCGTCCGGCTGGCCGCGCGACGGCCCTCCCGAAGATCGGGTGGTCCGGATCGCTCCCCCTGTGGCAGGGGCTCGTCAGATGCTGGAAGGCAACTGCCCAAGTGTGCCAGACCACGCGGCATACCGGGAAATCATGGCTAGGATCGCCCCGTCATCGCGGGCACCGCCCCGTCTCCCGCCGCTCGCCTGGTTGGGCACCGCCTCAGCCAGGGCTCCCGAGTCGGCGACTCGAAAGTATGGAGACCGCCATGTCCGTTACTCCCCCGACCAGAAGCACGCCGATCCGCTTCGGGCGCACCGCTCCCGGCATCCCTGTCCGCGACATCGAGCAGGCCCTCGCGTTCTATCGGGACGCCCTCGGGATGACGGTGACCTTCACCAATGGTGACCCCGTCGGTTTCGTCATCCTTGAGCGCGACGCCGCCGAGCTGCACCTCACGCTGGTGCCGACGCACCGAGCCGGGACGCACAACGTCGCCCACCTCATGGTGAGCGACGCGGCGGCGGTGCATGACCGGCTGGTCGAGCATGGGGCGCGGATCGTCAAAGGGCTGCGCGATCACGACTTCGGGCTGCGAGCCTTCGTCGTCGCCGACCCCGACGGCAACCGCTTGGACATCGCCGAAGAACTCTGAGGGCCCCTAGTCAGGGGGAAGCAGGTCGGGAGGCAGCAGGTCGGGGCGGCGGGTGGCGGTGCGCTCGACGCGCTGCGCCTGCCGCCAGGCCGCGATCGCGCCGTGGTGTCCCGAGAGCAGCACGTCGGGCACGTCCAGACCGCGCCAAGAGGCCGGCTTGGTATAGACGGGGTATTCCAGCAGCCCGTCCTCGTGCGACTCCTCGACGAGCGACTCGGCGTTGCCGATGACGCCGGGCAGCAGGCGCGCGACGGCCTCGACGATGGCCAGCACGGCCACCTCTCCCCCGTTGAGGACGTAGTCCCCGAGCGACACGAGCGTCACGGGCATGCGCTGCGCGGCATACTCCATGACCCGCTCGTCGATGCCCTCGTAACGGCCGCACGCGAACGCCAGCCACGGCTCGGCGGCGAGGTCGCGCGCCATGGCCTGGGTGAACGGCATACCGGATGGGGTGGGGACGAGCAGGCGCGGCGGGGCGGCGTCGGGCGCGGAAGCGACCAGCGCGTCGAGGGCCTCGCCCCACGGCTCGGGGCGCATGACCATGCCGGCTCCCCCGCCATAGGGCGAGTCGTCCACGGTCCGGTGGCGGTCGTGGGCGTGCTCGCGCAGGTCGTGGACGCGCACGTCGAGCAACCCCTGCTCGCGCGCCTTGCCGATGAGCGAGAGCTCCAGCGGCGCGAGGTAGTCCGGGAAGATCGTCACGACGTCGATCCGCATGACGGGCTCAGAGCTCCAGCAGCCCCGGGGGCGGGTCGATGACCACCCGTCCACCGACCACGTCGACGACCGGGACCAGCGCGGACACAAACGGGATGTATGCCGTCCGCCCACCATCGCGGGCCACGCGCAACCGGTCCTGACCTGGGCCGATGTCCAGGCCGGCCACCGTGCCGACCGCCGACCCGTCCTTGAGCACGACGGCGAGGCCGACGAGTTGCTCTTCGTACCAGGCGTCTCCGCCCTGGTCGGGCTCGAGCAATTCCTCGGTGCCCTCGGGGGTCAGCAGGCGGGTGCCGCGCAGGCCTTCGGCGCCGGTGCGGTCGGGGATCTCCTCGAACCCCAGCAGCCAGACGCCGTTGTGGTCCCGCGAGGACGCGATGGTGAGTTCAAGCGGGACACCGCTGCCCTTGGGTGCTTTGGTGGGCAGGACGGTGCCGACGGCGAACCGGCCCGCGGGGTCGTCCGTGTGCAGTTGCACCGTGACTTCCCCGCGGATGCCGTGCGGCTTGCCGATCCGGGCGACGACGTGCGCCACGAGAGGGCTGAGCCTCAGCGCCGGTCGGTGTCGACGATGTCGACGCGAATGTTCGAGCCGCCGGACAGGGCCGACATGACCGTGCGCAGCGCGCTGGCCGTGCGACCCGAGCGGCCGATGACTCGGCCGAGGTCCTCGGGGTGCACGCGCACCTCAAGCAACTCGCCTCGACGGAGCTCCTTGCGGCGCACGACGACCTCGTCGGCGTGGTCGACGATGCCCTTGACCAGGTGTTCCAGGGCCTCTTCGAGCACGGTCAGGCCTCTTCGCCCTCGGCAGCGGCCTCGGCCGGCTTGTCGGCCTCGGCGAGCGCCTCGGTGATCTCGGCGACGGCAGCCTCGGCCTTGGCCGGCTTGCGGCGAACCGTGGTGGCCGAGCCCTTGAGCTCGAGCGACTTGCCCGCGGCAGCGATGGCGGCCTCGTAGAGGTCCTTCTTGCTGGTCTTCGGGGCGGCGACGCGAAGGGTGCCTTCGGTGCCGTCGATGCCCTTGAACTTCTGCCAGTCACCGGTCACCTTGAGCAGCGCCTCGACGGCCTCGGTGGGCTGAGCGCCCTGGGCCAGCCAGTAGGCGGCGCGAGCGGAGTCGATGTCGATGACCGAGGGCTCCTCGGTGGGGTGGTACTTGCCGATCTCCTCGATCGCCCGGCCGTCACGCTTGGTGCGGCTGTCCATGACGACGACACGGTAGAACGGGGTGCGGATCTTGCCCATCCGCTTGAGGCGAATCTTGACGGCCACGGTAGTGGTCTCCTGCTTCGTATCGTGAGCACGGCGAGACCGGGGCAAGTCGCTCCGGGGTGCCGTCACTCGGCGTGTAGATGCACGCTCCCTGGTGGGTGCGGCGAGTACAGCCGCCCATTCTGCCAGACCTGGCAGGTATGCCGCGCCACCCCCTGCCGGACCCCCTGCCGGGTCGAGGTATTCCGCCATCGTCAGATAACGGCGGAATACCTCGACCCAGTTGGGGTGCCGGCGGCTCGGATGGCGAGGGCGAGGCGGCATACCTGCGCGTCGGTCACCGACTGGGAGGTGTCGACCCGCAACACCGGCCCAACTCCCACCGGGTATGCCGCGGGCGCGACCGACTCGCGCCACTCCCCTTCACCGACCGGACCACGGTGCACGGGTGCCGCTCTCCCTTCGCGGCGCGCAGGAGATCGCGCTCACGAGCCACCTCCGGTGGGACGTCGCAGAACACCTCGGGGACCGCCGTCGGGTCGAGTCCCGCAGCGCGCAGGCCGTCCACGAGGTATGCCGTGTCGCGCGTCGGCGGCAACCAGGTCTCGACGACCCCTCCCGCGGGCGAGGCTGCGAGCAATGCCCAGAGCGCCCGGCTCGCTCCGGAGCCGAGCTCCTTACTCAACCGACCTTGGTCGCTCTCGTCGAGAGCGTCGGCCACGGCCTCCTTGATGAGGTCCTTGCCCAAGAGGGGAACTCCGAGCTCGACAGCGAGACGGGGTGCCAGGGTGCTCTTCCCTGAGCCCGGTAGCCCGTTGACCACGCACACGACGGGTCGATGCGGGGCAGCCCGGTAGGCGACGCGGGCGCTCGCGGCGGCGCCCGGCCAGTCCTCGGAGAGCAGTGCGTAGCGGTCGTGGTCCCGCCAGTCGACCTCGTCGTCGCCTAGCGACGGCAGTCGCAGCAGTCGGCGTGAGAAGCCTTCGCGCAGGAAGCCAAGAGACCGCAGCAGCCCGGCGGAGCGGACGTTGGCGGGTTGCACGGACGCCTCGACGCGATGCAGTCCGAGGCCGTCCGGCGGCGGCCCGAAACACACGTCGAGCACGAGCGCCAGGCCGTCCCGAGTGAGGCCGCGGCCGGCATACGGGTCGTAGGCGTCGTAACCGAGCGTTGCCGAGGCGAACCGTCCCATGACGATGTCGTTGACGTTGATGAGAGCAGCGATGCCGTGGCCTGCGCTGGAGTCCGGGGCAAGGGCGTGGACGATGAAGGTGCGTTTGCTGCGGCCCTGGACTGCGAGGAGGTCATCGACGGAGTCCAATCCCGTTGGTCCCCAGACCCCCACGCGACCCTGCGAGAGAGCCATGGCGCGGCGAAGCCCAGGGAGGCCGTCGGCCGTCAGAGGTGCGACGCGCACCTTGTCAGTCCGCCGCTCCCACGCGTGGATCATCGAACTCGGTTGCCGCGCAGGATGATTGCGTCGGGGGCTCCGAGGACGGCGAGGTCGGCGCGCGGGTCCGCGGGATAGACAACGAAGTCGGCCGAGGCCCCCTCCTCGATCCCTTCGTGGCCGAGCCACTCGCGGGCTTTCCACGATCCGGCGCCGAGGACGTCGAGCGTCGACAACCCCGCCTTGGCCAACTCCAGGGCCTCCGCAGCGGCGAGGCCGTGCGGCAACACCCCGCCCGCGTCGGTTCCGACATAGATGGGTATGCCGGCCTCGTGCGCCCGCGCGATCGTCTCGAACCGTCGGGCGTGCAGGTCGAGCATGTGGGCGTGATAACGCGGGAACTTCTCTGCTGCCGGTGCCGCCAACTCGGGGAAGTTCGCGATGTTGATCAGCGTCGGAACGATGGCGATCCCTTGTGCCGCAAAGGCTTTGGTGGACTCCTCGTCCAGGCCGCTGGCGTGCTCGATGCAGTCCGTGCCCGCCGCGGCGAAGTCGTGCAGGGACTCCTCGGCGAAGCAGTGAGCGGTGGTGCGGGCGCCCTCCTCGTGGGCGGCTGCGACCGCGGCGATGACCGCCTCGCGCGGCCAGCAGGGCGCCAAGTCGCCGGTCTCCCGATCGATCCAGTCACCCACGAGCTTGACCCAGCCATCGCCCCGGCGCGCCTCCATCCGGACGTGCGCGACGAGTTCGTCGGGCTCGATCTCGTGGGCGTAGTTGCGGATGTAGCGCCGGGTCCGGGCGATGTGTTTGCCGGCCCGGACGATTCGTGGCAGGTCGTCCCGGTCGTCGATCCACCGGGTGTCGGCCGGGCTGCCCGAGTCACGGATGAGCAGGGTGCCAGCATCCCGGTCGGCCGTGGCCTGCTGCTCGGCAACGTCGGGCTCGACCGGGCCGTGGTGGTCCAGGCCGACGTGACAGTGAGCGTCGACGAGGCCGGGTAACGCCCAGCCCCGCACGGTCTGGACGTCGTGACCGGGACCGGTCGGAGCGGCATACGTCACCCGCCCGTCGAGCACCCAGCACTCCGGCCTCGTGTCCGCGGGTCCGACCAGGATCTCCCCCACGATGTGCAGCACCGTCGCCATGGGGCGACTGTATCCAGCGGTCAGTGCCTGCGAGCCGTCGACAGGGCGAAGCGGCGCAAGATCTGCGTGACGACCTCGGGTTGGTCGGAGTGCACCCAGTGCCCGGCGTCCTTGACCGTCACCTGCGTCACCCGAGGAAACAGTGCCCGCATGGGCTCGGCGTCGCGGTCGGTGATGTAGGTCGACTCCGCACCCGCCACCCAGGCGACCGGCCCCCGGAAGGGCGGGTATGCCGTCGCGTCAGCGGTCGGCCAGCCCGCCACCCCCGCTGGCCCGGTGCCCGGTCGGGCGAGGACGTCGAAATTGATCTGCCAGCTCCATGCGGTGCCGTGGCGGCGCAGGTTCTGCAGGAGGAAGGCGCGGACCGCCGGGTCTGGGATGTGTTGCGCCAGCGCAGCATTGGCCGATGCCCGGTCGGGCAGCGTGTCAAGCGGCAGGGCTCGCATGACGTTGACGTAGTCGACGAACCACTGGTGGGAGCGGTAGTGCCTGGGCGCGATGTCGATGACCGCAAGCCGCTCGATCAGGTCGGGCTGCGACAGGGCGACGATCATGGCTACCTTGCCGCCGAGGGAGTGACCGACGAGGGTCCAGCGTTCGCCCGGGGCGGTCGCACGCAGCGTGGCCGCGACTGACGCGGCATACGCCTGGAGGGAGAAGTGGTCACTCCACGGTGAGTGGCCGTGATCAGGCAGGTCAACGAGCAGGCACTGTGCCTGGTCACCGTCTGGGCCCGAGAGCGCCTTGGCGATCTGGCTCCAGTTGCGACCTTGGCCGAAGAGCCCGTGCAGGAAGGCGATTCGCGGGCCGGATGTGCCCGCCGCGAGGGTGTGCAGCCGCCTGCTGGTTGCCGCCGTCATGCCGACGAGCCTAACTCGCCCGGGGGGCGTGGTTTGTGTGCCCGACGGAGTGCGATCGACGGGGTGATCACCCCACCAGACGCACTCCGTCGCGCCCACGCGGGACCGCCTTGACGCCCGGCCGGGGTCGGCGAGACGCGGCGGCATACGCACGGGCGATCCGGGCCAGCACCTCCGGCATCGCTCTGCTGATCTGGTGTGGAGTGACGCCCACGACGACCACACCAGCGGCACTCAGCTCGGCATCCGAGGTGACTGTGGCGTCCCATTGGTCGCCGGTCGAGTGATAGCGGCGCGAGTGAACCATCACCGCCAAGGCAACCTCGTCGAACCACAGATCAGGGCTGATGAGCGGCGCGCCGTGTTCGTCCCTCAGGGTGGGGTTCAGCCATAGGCCCGGCAGCCCTTTGACCCCAGTGACCGCATGGGCGAGTCGGTGCTCGGGGACCGACCAAGCGCCAGACGCGACAACCGACAGGGCCCGTTCAGCCCGGGCAGATCCTGCGCGCCCGAGGAGCGACGTCCAATGGCGAAGGTCGTCGAGCGCAGCGATCCGTCGTTGCACGGCCTCGATGGCGACCTCGGCGGCGACCTCATCGGTCGGCATCCGACGCAGCGCTTCGGCCACAGCCCTAGCCGGCGACATGAGGCGCAGGCTTCCGTGGTGGTGCGGCACCGGCTCGCTGAACCTGGTGCGGGGGATCCTGACGTGGCCGATCGTGCGGGTGCGCCCGTTCATCGGGACAACGACGTCGATGAGCCCGGTGAGACGCACGCTCTCAACCCCATGTAGTCGAGCAGCCGAGGAGCCTCCGAGCAGCCCAGATGGGCCGACATAGAGCTGCGCAGCCATGGCCGCCTGGTGCACGCCAAGACGGCCCGGCTCGATCGCGTAAACCCCGGGGAGAAGTGATCGCCATTGCCGGGCAGCTCGCCACCGGATCGCTTCGGGACTCATCCCGGCAGCCGACAATTGGGCGCGCGAGACGATGCCCCACTGCCCGGTTGCGACTTCCTGCTCCAGCGTCATGCCGCCAGCGTGACGTCCAGCCCTGCCCTTGCCCACCCGGGCCGTTGAACCTGTGGATGGCGTGACCAGCATTGCCAGGGTTGTGGATAACGCGCGGATCCCCGTCCACCTCAGCCAGCGTCACGGTCCTCGCCGCTCCCTTCGCCAGTCCGATAGAGCCCGGCCTGCCGAGTGCCCGACGGTGTGCGATTGAGGGGGTGATCACCACAGCAAACGCACTCCGTCACGCCCTCAACGGCTCAAGGCCTTGAGGCCTCAAGACCTCAACGGCTCACGGCCTCAACGGATCAGCACCTCAGCGGCCCAGCCGGCAGGCACTTAGCCGGCTCAGCGGCCGAGGAACTTCTCGAAGCCCGGAGGGAGCTTGCTGGGGTCGAGATCCGCAGCGCCCGGGGCACCCGAAGCGCCGCCTGCGCCGGGCGGCATACCGAACGCTCGTCCAGCCGCCTCCTGACGACCCGTCGTCGCGCGATCAGCCAGCGCGCGCTCCTCAGCCGCGCGCTTGGCCGGGTTGCCGCTCTTGGCCTTCTTGCGCGGCGGGGGCGCGGCCTTGCCCTTGCGCATGCCAGGCATCCCGGGCATCCCCGGCAGACCCGGACCGCCGCCCCGAGCCAAAGACTTCATCATCTTCTGAGCCTGGGTGAAGCGCTCCAGCAACTGGTTGACATCGGACACCTGCATGCCCGACCCGCGGGCGATGCGCTGACGCCGGGAGCCGTTGATGGTCTTGGGGTGGCTTCGCTCGAACGGCGTCATCGAGCGCACCATGGCCTCGACCCGGTCGAACTCCTTCTCGTCGAACGCGTCCAACTGCGCCCGCATCTGCTGCATGCCCGGCAGCATCCCGAGCATCGACTTGAAGTTGCCCATCCGCTTGATCGCGGCCATCTGCTCGAGGAAGTCGTCGAAGGTGAAGTCCTCTTCGGCGAGGAACTTGCGGGCCATCTCGTCGGCGTGCTGCTTGTCGAACGCCCGCTCGGCCTGCTCGATGAGGGTGAGGACGTCACCCAAGTCGAGGATCCGCGACGCCATCCGGTCGGGGTGGAAGACCTCGAAATCCTTGACGCCCTCGCCGATCGAGGAGAACAGGATCGGGCGGCCAGTGACGTGCGCGATCGAGAGCGCGGCACCACCGCGAGCGTCGCCGTCGAGCTTGGACAGCACGACGCCGGTGAAGCCGACGCCCTCTTGGAAGGCCTGCGCGGTTTCGACCGCCGCCTGACCGATCATCGCGTCGATGACGAAGAGGACCTCGTCGGGACTGATCGCCGCCCGGATGTCCTTGGCCTGCGCCATGAGGTCGGCGTCGACCGCGAGCCGGCCAGCGGTGTCGACAATGACGACGTCGTGCTGCCGGGCGATGGCGTACTGGATGCCGTCGTCGGCGACCTTGACCGGGTCGCCGTAGGACCGGGTGCCCTCACCGGCGCCGCCGACCGCGTCGTGCCCGGCGACGTTGCCGCGCTCAGGGGCATAGACCGGCACTCCGGCGCGCTGCCCGACCACTTCGAGCTGGGTGACGGCATTGGGCCGCTGCAGGTCGGCGGCCACGAGCATCGGCGTGTGCCCCTGCTCCTTGAGCCAGTAGCCCAGTTTGCCTGCGAGGGTGGTCTTTCCAGACCCTTGGAGACCGGCCAGCATGATGACCGTGGGCGGGTTCTTGGCCAGATTGAGCGGGCGGGTCTGCCCGCCGAGGATGGTGACGAGCTCCTCGTTGACGATCTTGACGACCTGCTGGCCCGGGTTGAGGGCCTGACTCACCTCGGCGCCCAGCGCTCGCTCGCGGATCGCCGCGACGAACGCCTTGACGACGGGCAGGGCGACATCGGCGTCGAGCAGCGCCATCCGGATGTCGCGCAGGGTCGCGTTGATGTCGTGCTCGGTGAGGCGCCCCTTGCCGCGCAGGTTGCGGAAGGTCGCGGTCAGCCGGTCGGACAGGTTGTTGAACACCCCAGAACCTTACCTTTCGCGCGGCATACGAGCCTGCCGGTATGCCGCCCGCGCCCCTTCGCGAGAACGTTCGGCTCAGGCGCCCGTCAACTCGCGGCCCGACCGTCGCTGGTGTCGATGAGCAGGGCGATGGTGCGCCCCACCTCCGCAGGCGCCAGCGGTGAGCCGTCGGCGCGGGTGAGGTAGAAGGTGTCCAGCGCCTGACCGGCATACGTCGCGATGTGGGCGCTGCGGACGGAGAGCCCGGCGTCGGTGATCGCGGACCCGAGGTCGTGCAGGAGCCCGCGGCGGTCGGTGGCGCGCACCTCGATGACCGTCGACTGGCGGGAGGCCTCGGGCAGCACCATGGCCCGCGTCATCCCGGGTCGGCCGAGCGACGCATGCGCTGTCACCTCAAGGGCCCGCCGCCGTCGAGCCAGTGGCGCCAACGGTGATCGGTCGCCCATCGCCAAGCGACCCAACCCGCGGGAGAGCATGCCCCCATCCGGGGCATCCCCCGACGGAGAGTCGACGTGCCACTCGTTGACGGCGATGCCGTCGACGGTCCGCAGCAGCGCCGAACGCACGATGAAGCCGGTGGCCGCGAGCAGCCCCGTGGTGTCGGCGAACAGGCCCGTCCGGTCGTTGTCGACGATGTGCAGGCGGTGCGCGGTGCCGAGCCGGTCGACTCGCACGACCGGTCGCCCGGCGGCCACCTCAGCAATCTCGGCAGCCGTGGCACCCGGCCCGTCGTCACCCAGCCCGCCATCGCCGATCCCGCCGACCGCCTCCGCACCGGACCGCTCGGGCCGCTCGGGCCGCTCGCGCAGGGCCCGCGCGCCGACCGCGGTGAGCCGGGCGACGAGTTGAGCCCGCCAATCCGTCCACGCTGCCGGACCCGCCGCGCAGGCGTCGGCCTCGGTGAGGGCTCGCAACAGCGCCAGCGTCTCCAACGAGCCGTCGACGGCCGCCGAAAGGGAGGCGACGGTCGCCGGGTCGTGCGGGTCGCGCCGGGTGGCCAACTCGACGAGGGTCAGGTGTTCGCGCACGAGCCGCACAACGAGCGCCCGATCGGCGTCCGCAACCCCCAGTCGACCGAGGATCCGATCGGCGACCGGGGCACCGACCTCCGCGTGATCGGCGGCGCCGGCGACCTTGCCGATGTCGTGCAGCAGCGCGGCCAGCAGCAAGAGGTCGGGGCGCTGGACATCGCGCACCAACCCGCCGGCCACGACGACCGCCTCGATCGAGTGTCGGTCGACGGTGTGCCGGTGGACCGCGTTGTGCTGCGGCCGGCTGCGGACCTCGCGCCATTCCGGGATCCACTGCTCGATGATGCCGGCCAGGTCCAAGCCCTCCCAGACCCCGACCAGGCCCGGACCGGCAGCGAGCAGGTCGGTGAAGAGAGCCAGCGCGTCAGCCGGCCAGGGCTGCGGCAGCGGCGGGCAGCCCGCCGCGAGGTTCGCCAGGGTGGCCGGGGCCAGTGACACCCCTGCACGTGCAGCGATCCCGGCCGCCCGCAGCGCCAACGTGGGGTTGGCGTGGGGGTCGACGCCCGGCCCGAGGACCGCTTCGCCGTCGTGCAGGAACAGGCCGTAACCGAGGGCTTCCAGGCTCGGGCGACGCGGCCCGACCCGCAGCACCCGGGCCCGTTGGGATTGCGAGGCGCGCCGGAGCGTTCCGTCGAGCGCGTAGCCCACGATGCGCGCAGCCTGCGACAGGTCAGTGAGCATGAGGTCGGTGTCGTCATAACCGAGCAGGGCAGCGACCCCGTCGTGGTCCTCGCGACCGAGTCGGTCGCGGGCCCGGCCGGTGACCATGTGGACGGCATCGCGCACGTCGAGGATGCGCAGGTATGCCGCGTCGACCTCACCGTGCGGGCGGTCGGCGAGCCATGCCGCCGTCAGGGCCCGCAGGACAGTCATGTCGCGCAGTCCACCGCGGGCCTCCTTGAGGTCCGGCTCGATGAGGTGGGCGCAGTCCCCCATCCGGGTATGCCGTGCAGTCACCGCGTCGAGCACCTCCGGCAGGCGCCGCCGGGCATTGGCGCGCCAGTCCTGGGCGACCGCCGAGCGGGCCGCGGCGACGAGGTTCTCCTCCCCCGCAATGTGGCTGAGGTCGAGCAGTCCGACCGCCGCGGACAGGTCGGCGCCGGCCACCTGGCGGCACTGGCCCAGGGTCCGGACCGAATGGTCGATCTTGATCCCGGAGTCCCACATGGGATACCAGAGCCGGTCGGCGAAGCGGTCGATGTCCTTCTGGCTCATTGCCCGGCCCTCATGGAGCAGGACGAGGTCGTAATCACTCAGTGGTCCGGCGTCGCCCCGGGCGATGCTTCCCACAGCCGCTAGGGCCAGGCCCGGCGTCGGGCGGCCCTGCGCGGCGTCGGCCCAGCGATCCACCAGCCAGGTGCGGGCGAATTCGGCGAGCGCGGCCCGACGCGCCGGACCGGCACCCGCAGCAGCGAAGCTGCGGGTGCCGGCCACGTCGAGCCGTCGTTGCGAAACGTCGGTCATGGGATCCGAACTTCCTTGTCGTCAGTGCTCGGACACCACCGGCGTGCAGGTGACGTCAAATGGCGTCGACGCCGCGCTCGCCGGTGCGGACACGCACCAGATCATGCACGGGAACCGACCAGATCTTGCCATCCCCGATCCGTCCGGTCTGGGCGGCCTTGAGGATGACGTCGATGACACCTGCGGTGTCGACGTCGTCGGACAGAACCTCCAGACGCACCTTCGGCACGAAGTCGACGGTGTACTCGGCGCCTCGGTAGACCTCGCTGTGGCCCTTCTGGCGGCCGAAGCCAGAGGCCTCGCTGATCGTCATGCCCGAGATGCCGTAGGCCTCGAGGGCCTCCTTGACGGTGTCGAGCTGGTGGGGCTTGATGATGGCGGTGACGAGCTTCATGCGCTCGCTCCTTCCGTGATCGAGGCGGGCGGGGCGGGCGTGGACGACTTGGTGAATTCCGGCGTCGGCGAAGGCCCCGCCGAACCGGCCACCGCTGCTGGCGGTGAGGTCGTAGGCGGACTCGGCGTGCACGTCCTGGTCGATGCCCGAGGTCTCGGCGTCCTTGTCGATCCGCCATCCCATCGTGGCCTTGAGGATGAGACCGAGGACGAGGGTGACGACTCCGGAGAAGACGACGGTCACGAGAGCGATAACGATCTGCAGGAGGGTCTGGCGAATACCGCCACCGTAGAACAGACCGGTGGTGGTGGAGAGCAGGCCCGCGCCCACCGTCCCCCAGAGGCCGGCCACGAGGTGGACACCGACGACGTCAAGGCTGTCGTCGTAGCGGAACTTGTACTTCAGGCCCACGGCCAGCGCGCACAGCCCACCGGCGATAGCACCGAGGATGAGCGAGCCGAGCGGGTTGAGGGCCCCACAGGCGGGCGTGATCGCGACGAGTCCGGCGACGATCCCGGAGGCCGCGCCGACCGACGTCGCGTGCCCGTCCCGCACCTTCTCCACCAGGAGCCAGCCGAGCATCGCAGCCGCGGTCGCGGCGGTCGTGTTGACCCACGCGAGGGCGGCGGTTCCGTCGGCAGCCAACTCCGAGCCGGCGTTGAACCCGAACCAGCCGAACCACAGCAGCCCGGCGCCAATCATCGTCAGCGGGACGTTGTGCGGCCGCATCGCGACCTTGCCGAAGCCGAGGCGCAGTCCGACCAGGAGGGCCAGGACCAGGCCGGCCATACCGGCGTTGATGTGGACGACCGTCCCACCAGCGAAGTCGATCGGGACGACGTCCGCCTTGCCGTCGGTCGACCCGAAGATCGCGGCCGACAGGCCACCGTCGGCGGCCGACAGCAGGCCGCCGCCCCAGACCATGTGCGCCATCGGGAAGTAGGCCAGCGTGACCCACAGGCCCGCGAACACCATCCAGGTCGAGAACTTCACCCGGTCGGCGATCGCACCGCTGATGAGGGCCACCGTGATGACGGCGAAGGTCAACTGGAAGGCGACGAGGGCGAGTTCGGGGATGTTCCCGTAGCCCTCGTAGCCGAACGGGTTGACCAACCCGTCGGTCCCGGCCAGCCCGAACTTCTCGAACGGGTTGGCGATGATCCCGGCGATGTTCTCGGTCCCGAAGGACATCGAGTAGCCGTAGAGGACGTAGAGGACGCCGACGAGCCCCGCAGCTCCGAAGGACATCATCATCATGTTGAGGACGGATTTCGAGCGGGTCATGCCTCCGTAGAAGAGGGCCAGCGCAGGAACCGTCATGAGAAGGACGAGCGACGCGCACAGGATGACGAAGGTCGTCGCCGCATAGTCGATAGTCGCCGTGGCGTCTGCCAATGGCATCAGTGGTGTGCTCATGCGGTAACGATGGAGCGCCCGGGTTTCCGGGGACGCCCAGGATTGTTTCGGGCGTGTTATCGACGCCGACGCCAGGTAAGGATCACGTTTCGGGGGCGACGCGGCATACCGCAGCGGTATGCCGCGTCGCGCCCCACCCACCGTGCGGCGCGACGAGCGCCGCGCTCAGTCCAACAGCGCGTCGACGAACGCGGCGGGGTCGAAGGGCGCCAAGTCGTCCGGTCCTTCGCCGAGCCCGACGAGCTTGACCGGGACGCCCAGCTTGCGCTGAACGGCCACGACGATGCCGCCCTTGGCCGTGCCATCGAGCTTGGTGAGGACGATGCCGGTGACATCGACGACGTCGGCAAACACACGCGCTTGCTCAAGGCCGTTCTGACCAGTCGTGGCATCCAGTACGAGCAGCACCTCGTCGATCGGGCTGCGCTTCTCGATGACGCGCTTGACCTTGCCGAGCTCGTCCATGAGGTTGGTTTTGTTGTGCAGGCGCCCCGCGGTGTCGATGAGGACGACATCGGCCTCCATCTCGGCCGCCGCCTTGACCGCGTCGAAAGCCACGGCCGCGGGGTCGGCGCCCTCCCGGTCGGAGCGGATCGTCGGCACGCCCACCCGGTCTCCCCAGGTGGCCAGCTGGTCGGCAGCGGCGGCGCGGAAGGTGTCGGCCGCACCGAGAACGACATCGCGATCCTCGGCGACGAGCACCCGAGCGAGCTTGCCGACCGTTGTCGTCTTGCCGGTGCCGTTGACGCCGACGACAAGGATCACCGCAGGCCGGTCCCCGACCCGCGAGGAAGCGACGCGGCGGTCCATCGTCGGGTCGACGAGGCGCAGGAGGTCTTCGCGCAGCCAGTCCCGCACCACCGATTCGTCGGTGGTGCCCTCGACCTTGACCTTGGTCTTAAGCGATTCGACGAGCTCCATCGTGGCCTCGACCCCGAGGTCTGCGGTCAGCAGCGTGTCCTCGACGTCCTCCCACGCGGCCTCGTCGAGACCGCCGCGGGACAGCAGGGCGAGCAGCCCCTTGCCGATGGCCGAGTTGCTGCGAGCAAGCCGAGCGCGCAACCGCGCGAGCCGCCCACGAGCGCTTTCCGGCCTCTCGTATGCCGGTGTCTCCGGTTCGGCCAGCGCCGGCAGCTCCGGTGCCTCGACGGCGGGAGAGGTCGTGACCGGCGGGCCGGGCTTCGTGGCGACGCCGCCGCCATCGGGGCTGCCGACCCCCGGGCGGCCGACGCCCGGCTGATCGCTGGGCCGCGTCGTGGGCGGGAGCGAGGGCGCCTTGCCGCGCCGGCCACGGAGCAGCCCGACGACCAGGCCAACGCCGATGACGGCGATGACGACAACAAGAGCGATGACCTGCCAGAGCTGATCGAGCATGGTCACATCCTCACATGCGCCGGGCGAGGCCCGTCAGTTCGGCACGTCCGCTGTCGACGGTGCGGCGAGCCGAACCGAGTCCGCCTACTTCAAGGCCGAACAAGCGGCCGTGCACACGGCGCGCCACAGGTGGGGGTCCGTGGACCAGAAATCATGACCCGTGCCTGGCACCACCTCGAAGGCGCCCCGGGGAACCAACGCCGCCAATTGCTGCAGCGGCCACGTCGGTCGGAAGTCATCCCCTGGCGCGATAAAGGTCATCGGCACCGGGCTGTCGGCCAGCTGCCGCCACAACTCAGGCTCGTGGATCCATTCCGTGAACGACGCCCGGAGGGCGGAATACACCTCTGGCACCCACTCGATCGGCATGGGGATTTGACGCGCATTTCCCGCCTCGTAGGCCGCTGACCACTCCTGGTCGCGGTGCAGGCCATGTCCGGCGATGCCCACCACCCCGCGGACGTGATCAGGGTGATCGAGCGCGTATCGAACGGCGAGATCCGAGCCCCACGAATGTCCGAGCACGATCCACTGCTCGACACCGATCGCCCGGCGGACCATGGGGAAACCCCTCCCAGAACCTCGACGTGGTGGCGAGTGCGGGCCCACCGCCCCGGGCATGACCGCCGTTAGCTCGGCACCCATAGGCAGAACGGATGTCCCGCCGGGTCGAGCAGCACGCGCACATCGTCCTGCGGCTGGTATGCCGCGAGCGTGGCTCCCAGCGCGATCGCCCGGTCGACCGCCGTTCCAAGGTCGCCATCTACCCGGATCTCCAGATGCGCCTGCATCTGTTGGGCTTCGGCGGACTGCGGCCAGACCGGCGGCAAATGGGTGGGCTCGTGTTGCACGGACAGCGCCACCGAGCCGTCCGAGGCGGCCAGATAGTGCCAGTCGGGATTGTCCTCGTCCACGGCATACCCGAGCAGTTGGGCGTAGAAGCGCGAGAGACCCGGGACATCGGCGGCCGAGAGGTTGACCGTGGAGACGCGCAACTGTGGTTGCGGCGCATCCGAGGCTGGCGGGACGCACCCGCAGCGCACCCGATTGTGGTCAGGGTCGACCAGTTGCACCTCGCGTGCCCACGGCGCCTCGTTCACGCTCACCCCGAACTCCGCCGCGATCCGATCGATGTCGGGCACGTAGACATAGACGAGGCCCGGCGCGCGGGCGTCGCCCGCGTGTTCAGAGAGGTGGACGATCGCGTCGTCGCGTCGCAGCCCGACATAGAGCGGCAAGTGCGGCTCGAAGCGGTGCTCGAACTCGACCTGGAACCCCAGCCGGGCCCACCACGCGATCGCCACCCGGGCATCTCGGACCCGCAGAACGGGAGCCGCGTTGGCCCGCATCAGAAGACGGACACCCGGTCGGCGGGGTCGAGCCACATGCCGTCGCCCTCCCCCACGCCGAACGCCTCGTGGAAGGCGTCGATGTTGCGCACGACGTTGGCGCGGTGCTCGGCCGGCGAGTGCGGGTCGACCGCGAGAAGCATGACGGCGGTCTCCTCGCGTGCCTTGCCGCACCACACCTGTGCCCAGCCGACGAAGAACCGCTGGTCGCCAGTCAGCCCGTCCAGCACAGGCGGCTCCTGCTCGCCGCAGGCGATCCGGTATGCCGCGTGCCCCACTCCCAGCCCGGCCAGGTCACCGAGGTTCTCGCCCAGCGTGAGTGCTCCGTTGACGGTCCGCCCCGGGGCGGCGCGGGGCTCAAGCCGGTTGAACTGCTCGACGAGCTTGGCACCGAGGGCGTCGAAGGCCTCCCGATCATCGTCGGTCCACCAGTTGCGCAGGTTGCCCGAGCCGTCGTATTGGCTGCCCTGGTCGTCGAACCCGTGCCCGACCTCGTGCCCGATGACTCCGCCGATGCCGCCATAGTTCACCGCGTCGTCGGCCTCGACGTCGAAGAAGGGGGGCTGCAGGATCGCGGCGGGGAAGACGATCTCGTTCATGCCCGGGTTGTAGTAGGCGTTGACCGTCTGCGGGCTCATGAACCACTCGCCACGATCGACGGGCCGGCCAAGCTTGGCGAGGCTGCGGTCGCTCTCGAAGGCGTTCGCCGCGGCCACGTCAGCCAGCAGGTCGCCGGTGAGCACGAGGGCGCTGTAATCGCGCCACGTCTCGGGGTAGCCGATCTTCGGCGTGAACTGCTCGAGTTTGGCGAGGGCCTGGGCCTTGGTGTCCTCGCCCATCCACTGCCGGTCGGCGAACGAGCGCCGGAACGCCTCGACGAGGTTGCTGACGAGCTCGCTCATCCGGGCCTTGGCAGCCGGCGGGAAATGCCGGGCGACATAGAGCTCGCCCAGGGCCTCGCCCAGCGTGCGGTCGATCAACTCAACACCGCGTTTCCAGCGCTCGCGCAGTTGCGGCGTGCCGGCGAGGGTGCGGCCGTAGAAGTCGAAGTTCTCCTCGACGAACTCCTGCGGGAGGAACGGCGCCCGAGAGTGGAGGATCTGCCAGGCCAGCCAGTCCTGCCACGTCCCGATCGACACCTCGGCCAGCGCGTCGGACAGGGCACGCAGGTAGTCCGGCTGGCGCACGACCACTTCGGTGAGGGCGTCGGGCGAACCCAGCGCAGCGGCATACCCCGCCCAATCGACGTGCGGCGCGAGGTCGGCGAGCGCGGCGGCGGTGAGCAGGTTGTAGGTGGCGACCGGGTCGCGGTCGGCGACCTTGTCGAGATGACCCGCGGCCAGCCGGGTCTCCAGGCTCAGGACGCGCACCGCGGCCGCCTCGGGCTCCGGGCGCCCGGCGAGGGTCAGCATCGCGGTCACATGGCGCAGGTATGCCGCCCGCGTCTCGGCGTAGCTCTCCTCGCGGTAGTAGGACTCGTCGGGCAGGCCGAGACCGCCCTGGTGGAGGTAGCCGATGTAGCGATCCGAGGCGCGGTCATCGGTGTTGACGTAGTGGTGGAAGGCACCGCCGATGCCGATCCGGTCGAGCCGGGCGAGCAGGGCCACGAGGTCGTCGGCGTTGGTCACCCCATCGACTTCAGCCAGCAGGCCCGCCACGGCTCCGAGCCCGGCGGCCTGCACGGCCGCCTCATCGAGGAACGCGCCATAGAGCAGGGCGACCCGGCCCATCGACGTATCGGGTGCGGCGCCCGACGCCACGGCCTCGTCGAGGATCTCGCGCAGGTCATGCTCGGCCTGCTCGCGCAGGTGGTCGAAGGTGCCGTAGCGACCTCGATCGGCGGGGATCTCGGTCTGTGCGAACCACGTGCCGTTGGTGTAGCCGAACAGGTCGTCCTGGGGTCGGATCGACAGGTCGAGGTTCGCGCGAATGATTCCGGACGTCATGCCAGTCATCCCATCACACCCGACCGACAACCCCTGCCGGGTCGAGGTATTCCACCATCGCCAGGTGACGGCCGAATACCTCGACCCGGCAGAGAGGGGCAGGAGGCGGTCAGTGGCCGAGGAGGGTGTGGACGGCGTCGGCCAGGGCTTCAGGGGTGCGGACGCACGCCGCGGTGTGGGCGTCGGGCCGGATCAGCCACAACTCCTCGGCCACCGCCTGCAAGCCGGTGGCCACGACGTCCTCGTCACCGAGGTCCGAGAAGTGCAGCACCCGCACCGGCAGACCGGCCGGCACGACCCCAGACAACAGCCCCTCGACCTCGTGGGTGTTGACTGCCTCGCCCACGAGGATGAGCAGCCCCTCCCGGGCCAACTCGCGCACCCGGCTCTTGCCATGCCCGGCGGAAGCCGTCACGGCATCGGGGAGGATGACGCCCGGCACGGGGGTCGGCGCCTGCCCGCGAGGCGGGCGACCCGGCCAGAAACGGCTCGGATCGGGCGTGGTCAAGGGGCTGTCGACGTACCAGAAGGCCTCGGCCAGTCGGCCGGAGTCGACCAGCGGGATGACCTTCTTGTCCTTGCGAGCCCGCTTGAGGATCTCCTTGCGGCGATGCTTGGCCTTCTTCGTCTGCGGGACAAGGAAGTCCATCGTCGCGGCCGTCACCGCGAGGTTCTCGCGAGCAGCGGCCTGTCGCTCGCTCTCGTAGCTGCCGACGAGCCCAGGACCAGCCCACCCCTTCATGGCGAAGGCGATCTTCCAGGCGGCGTTCTCGACATCCGGCACGCCGCTGTTGAGGCCCCGAGCCCCGAACGGCGCCACTAGGTGGGCGACATCGCCCGCGAGGAGGAACCGTCCAACCCGGAAGCGGTCTGCGCTGCGCGCATGGAAGCGATAGACCGACACCCAGTCGATCCGATAGTCACGCTTCTTGCCGATGACCTTACGGATCCGCTTGTCCAGCGACCCGTCGGCCTGCGCGGCCGCCAGGTCGAAGTCGGTGTCGACCTGCCAGTCGATCCGGAAGATGCTGTTCGGGCACGGGTGGATGAGCACCTGACGCCCCGGGTTCCACTCGGGGTCGAAGTAGAACCGGCGCTCGTTCTCCCACCCCTTCAAGGTGGTCTCGATGTCGCAGATGAGGAACGAGTCGTCGAAGGTGCGCCCCGGGAAGGTCACCCCGAGCGCCTCCCGCAAGGGGCCACCCTTGGATCCGGCGCAGACGACGGCATACTCCCCCGCGACCTCGAACTCACCGAAACCGCTGCGGCACACCACCGTTGCCAAGCCGTCACTGTCGCTCTTGCCCCCAGCGACCCCCACGACCTCGGTCCCCCACCACACCTCGATGAGCGGTTGGGCAGCGATCGCCTCGTCGAGGATCGCCTCGGACCGGGCCTGGGAGATGTTGACGAAGGGCGGCAGCGGGGAGCGCCCCGGGTCGGGGATCTCCCAGCAGAAGAGTTCCTTGTCCTTGTAGAAGGTGCGCGCCCGCGACCAGGTCAGCCCTTCGGTCGCGACAGCACCCGCCCCGCAGGCGTCCCACAGATCCAGGACATCGCGCTGCTGACACAACGCCTTGCTCCCGATGGGGTCCCGCTCCGGGCGTGAGTCCAGCACGAGGACGGGGATCCCCCATCGGGCCAGACACAGGGCCGCGGTCTGACCGACCGGGCCGTTACCGATGACGAGGACGCGCCCGCGCCCCTCGGTGCCGTGATCCTGCGACATGTCGCTCCTGCCGGGAGTGGAGTAACCGATCGTCGGAGGCTAGCCCACACGCTAGCCCTGCAGTTGGGCCCAAATCTCCTGATCGCGCTCGGCGGTCCAGATCGTCGGCCGCTCGACGCCCTGCAGCTCTTCCCACGTGCGGGCCACGTCGAAGGGCAGGGTGTGCTCGAAGATCGGCCAGTGACCGTAGGTCGGCGACAGCGCGGCGTGGCACGCGTCGAAGGCCTGCTTGAGGGTGCCCCCGGCGGCCTGGGTGGCCCGGACGTTGTCGATGATCGACGTGATGAAGCCACGGGACTGCTCGATGGCCGCGTTGACGGCCGCCTCGCCGCGCGGGATTTCGCCGCGCCCACCGACGATGGCCTCGGCACCCATCGCCTTGACCGCGTCGAGCGTGGTCGAGGCCCACTCCTGGTGGAACGCGTCGCCGGTGTAGAGCGCGGCCTTGGCCTCGACGAGGTCGCCGGCGAACATGATCTTGTGCTTGGGCAGCCAGGCCACGATGTCGCCCTCGGTGTGACCTCGCCCGAGGTACTTCAGGACCAGGTCACCGCGGTCGCCACCCAGCGGGATGGTCATCTCGTCCGAGAAGGTCAGCGTCGGCCAGGTGAGACCCTTGATGCCCTCGGGCTCCTTGAACAGCCTTGGCATCCGGCCGTATTCACTCGCCCAGTCCTGCATGCCGCGCTCCTGGACGAGGAACCGGGTGCGCTCGTGGGCGATGATCTCGTCGGCCTCGAACGCCTCCGCGCCCAGCACCCGCACCGCGTGGTAGTGCGAGAGCACGAGGTAACGGAAGGGCTTGTCCGTGTGCTCACGCAGCTTGGCGATCCAGTCGCGCGCGGCCGCAGGGGTCGCCCTCGCCTCGAACCCGACGAGGAAGTCCTCCCCCTCGATCGCCCCGACGTTCGGGTCACCCTCGGCGGTGAGGGCGTAGACGCCGTCGGCGAGAACCTCGAGGGTCTCCGTCTTAGCGGCCAGGTCGGTGGAAGAGGCGAACGGCTTGCTCATGGCAGGACTTCCTTCGTCGAGCGACTAGTCGAGTTCGTGCGGGACAGGGCTCAGGCAGACGTGCCGCCTGAGCGGGTGACGGGGGCGGCGACGCCGCTCGATGAGGTCGACGACCCGCCGAGGTATGCCGCGCGGACCCGCTCGTCGGAGGCCAGCTCCGCGGGCGTGCCCTCGGCCACGACCCGGCCACGGTCCATGACCAGGACCCGGTCGGCGATCTTGAAAGCGGCCCGGACGTTCTGCTCGACGAGCAGCACCGCTAGCCCCTTCTCATCGCGCAGGTGGCCGAGCGCGCTCATGATCTCGGTGACGACCTTGGGCGCCAGGCCCAGGCTCGGCTCGTCGAGGATGATGACCGACGGATCGGACATCAATGCGCGCGCCATCGCGAGCATCTGCTGCTCGCCACCGGACAGCGCGCCGGCCAGCAGGTTGATCCGGTCGCGCAACCGCGGGAACAGATGCAGCGCCTCGTCGCGCCGGACGGCATACCGGCCGTCGCGTCGGCGGACGTAACCACCGAGGACGAGGTTGTCCTCGACCGTGAGCGACGGGAACACCAGTCGGTTCTCCGGGACGTGAGCCAGCCCCAGCTCGGCGATCTTCTCGGCGCTGGTGGACGTGATGTCGGTGTCACCAAGCAGCACGCGACCCCGGACCGGCTTGAGCAGACCCGAGACCGACCGCAGGACCGTCGTCTTGCCCGCGCCGTTGGATCCGACGAGGGCGAGCAACTCCCCCGGCTCGACGTGCAGGCTGACGTCCCAGAGGACCTGGAGCCGGTCGTAGGCCGCGTCGATCGCCTCGACCCGCAGCCCGATGCGCGGAATGTGGTCGGTCGTCATGCCAGGCCTCCCGCTGCCGCCCCGGATGTCGCGGTGGGTGCTCCCGTGGCGGGACCGCCGCTCTGGTCGTCTTCCTCACCAAGGTATGCCGCGATGACCTTCGGATCGCTGGTCACGTGGGCAGGAGTTCCCAGCGAGATCAGCTTGCCGTCATCGAGCACAGCCACTCGGTCGGCCAACGCCATGACCGCCGCCACGTCGTGTTCGACGAGCAGGACGGTGACCCCGCTGGCCTTGACCCGACGCAGCAGCCAACTGAGGCTGTCGCGCTCCGGACCGGACAGGCCGGCCATCGGCTCGTCCAACAGCAGGACCGACGGCTCGAGCGCGAGGGCGCGGGCCACCTCGACCTGGCGTTGCTTGCCGAAGGCCAGGTCGGCGATCTGCTTGTCTGCCAGGCTGGTCAGCCCCATCGCGTCGATGGCCGCCTGGGACGCCTGGTCGATGAGGCGCTCCTCGGTCCGGTCCAACATCAGCATGCCGCGCACGAGCCCGGCCTTACTGCGCAGGTGGCGGGCGACCTTGACGTTACCGATCACAGTCGTGCTCTTGAAGGTCTGCAGGTTTTGGAAGGTGCGGGTGGCGCCGATCTCAGCCGCGATATGCGGCCGCTTTCCGGCGACCTCGGTGCCTTGCAGCAGCACCGAACCCTCGGTGGGCACCATGACGCCGGTGATCATGTTGAACGCCGTCGTCTTGCCGGCACCGTTGGGACCGATGAGCGCCATGATCTCGCCGGCCTTGACGTCCAGGTCGAGGTTGTCCAGCGCCGTCACCCCGCCGTAGCGCTTGGTGAGGCCGCGGATGGCGAGGATGGTCTGCCCCGCCGGCATGTGCTCGGCTCTGGCGAGCAGTTTGAGCGACTCCTCGAGCAGCGCCCGCTGCTCCTCCTGCGAAACGGGGGTTTCGTGCTCCCCGCGAACGATGGGGTGCTTGCGCTGGCGGACCGCGCTCATGAGCCGCGCCCAGAGTTGAGCCAGTCCACCGGGCATGAGGATGATGACGAGCACGAGGACGACGCCGAAGCCGATGAGCTGGATCTCGCCCTTGGCATCGGGGATGAGGATGGGAATGAGCCCCCGCAGCCCGTCGTCGAGCAACTGCACCGCGACAGCACCGATGAGGGCGCCCCACACGGTGCCGAGGCCGCCGAGCACGACCATCAGCAGGATCTTCACCGACAGCTCGAAGTGCGACACCGACGGGTTGACGATGGTCAACCAGTGTGTGTAAAACACACCGGCCAGACCGGCATACCCGGCGCTGACGACGAACACGCGAAGCCGCAGGGCGAACGTGTCCACGCCGAGGCACTCGGCCGCGACCTCGGAGTCGTTGACCGCGCTGAGTGCGCGCCCGGTGCGGCTGTGGACGAGGTTGCTGGCCAGCCAGAGCCCGATGACGACAACGGGGGTCAGCAGGAGGAAGTACTCCTGGGATGTGTCGTAAACCCGGCCGCCGAACGAGATGTTGGGCAGACCAAAGATGCCGGACGTGCCACCGGTGAACTCCTGCTCGGTGACGAACACCCCGACGATGATGCCCAGGCCGAGGGTGGCCAGCGCGAGGAAGTGGCCGCGCAACCGCAGCAACGGCAACCCCACGAGGAGGGCGACGAGCATGGCTGCGACGACCGAGATCGGCGCCGCGAGCAGCGGGTTGAGGTTGGCCTTGGCCACGAGCAACGCCTGCGTATAGGCACCGACGGCGATGAAGGCGGCGTGCCCGAGGCTGACCTGACCGGCCAGGCCCATGAGCAGCGAGAGCCCGATGGCCGCGAACCCATAGATGAGCGCCCAGATCCCGACATCGACCATCTGTTGCGGCGCGGCGGCTCCGAACACGAGCAGCCCGACCAACAGGGCAATGAAGGGGATCTGGCGCTTGAACAGCGGGTTCATACGCGGACCGCCGAGGTCTTGCCGGCCAAACCGTTGGGCCGGAAGAGCAGCACCAGGACGAGGACGACGAAGGCCACCGCATCGCGGTAACCCGAGGACAGGTAACCGGCGACGAGGTTCTCCAGGACGCCGAGCGCCATGCCGCCGATCATGGCGACCCGCAGCGACGTCAGACCGCCGAGGGTGGCTGCGACGAAGCCCTTGAGACCCAGGCTCAGGCCGCTCTGCCACGAGCTGAGGTAGATCGGGCTGCCGACGATGCCGGCGACAGCCCCGGTGAAGCCGGCGACCGCGAACGCGACGACGGTGGCCGTCCGGGGCGAGATGCCGACGAGCCGGGCAGCAATCGGTTGCTCGGCGCACGCGCGCAGGGACTTACCCCGCACGGTGTGCTCGTAGAACCAGATGACGGCATAGGCCACGAGCGCCCCGATGCCGAGCACCCACAACTCCTGGCTGCGGATGCTCACCCCGCCAAGGGTCATGTCGGAGCCGGGGAAGTTCGGCAGGCCCTTGGCTTCGGGCCCCCAGATGAGAAGCATGACCGCCTTCACCGCTGTCGATACGCCCAGGGTGAGGATGATCGAGGTGAGCGGGGTCATCTTCTTGACGGGCGCGATGGTCATCCGTTCCAGAAGAACGGCGACACCGACGACGAGGGGAATGACGCAGACGATGGCTACGAGCAGGGGCAACCCGGCTCCGACCGCACTGATCGCGGCCAACCCGGCCAGGGCGGCATACTCGCCCTGGACCAGGTTGACGATCTCACGTACCGCGAAGATTGCGACGAAACCGAGTGCCACCAGCCCGTAGATCGTTCCCTGCGCCAGCCCGGAGAAAACCAGCTGGAGAAGGTCGGTCATGAGTGCTTAGCCTGCGACCTTCCAGGCCTTGTTGTCGACCGTGACGATCATGAGCGCGTCCTTGGTCAGACCCGAGTGGTCCGTCGGAGTCATCGTGAAGACGCCGCTGATACCCGGCCACTTGCTCGTCGCCTCGATGGCGTCACGCAACTTGACGGCATCGGTGCCGGCCTTCTTGAGGGACTCGACGGCGATCATGAAGCCGTCGTAGGCGTGCCCGGCGAAGGTCGACGGGTTGGCGTTGTACTTGGCCTTGAAGTCGGCGATGAACTTCGTGACGACGGCCTTCTGCGGGTCGTCGGCCTTGAGCTGGTCGGCGACGAGCATGCGGCCCATGGGGGCGAGCAGGCCGTTGGCGCTGTCACCAGCGGTGTCCAGGAAGGCCTGGTTGCCGATGCCGTGCGACTGGTAGACCGGCACGTTGAGGGCCAGCTGCTTGTAGGCCTTCTGGGCCAGGCCGGCTGCCGGCGGGATGCCCCAGATGAGGACGGCTTGCGGGTTCGAGTCACGCAAGCCGAGCATCTGCGACGTGAAGTCGGTGGCGTCCGGGGCGAACTTCTGCACCGTCGTCACCGTGATGCCGGCGGACTTACCGATCTCGGTGAGCATCTCCGGGATGCCTTCGCCGAAGCCGGAGGCGTCACGAGCGACGGCGACCTTGGTGATGTTCTTGGCCTTCATGTCGTCGACCATCTTCTCCAGGACGACGCGGTCGTTCTGGGCGGTCTTGAAGACCCACTTGGAGCCTTCGACGATCTTGGCGTTGGCCGCGAAGGAGATCATCGGCTTCTCGGCCTTCTCGGCCAGCGGCCGCATGGCCAGGCTAGGCCCGGTCCGCGAGGCGCCGAGGAGGATGTCGACCTTCTCGGTGTTGAGCAGCTTGCTGGTGACCTTGGCGGCGCCGTCTTCGGTGGACTGGTTGTCCTCGATGATCAGCTTGAGTTTGCGGCCGTTGATCCCGCCCGCAGCGTTGACCTGCTCAGCCAACAATTCGACGGTCTGGCGCTCCGGGACACCGAGGCTGGCTCCCGCGCCAGTGATGTCGAGGACGACGCCGACCTTGATCTCGCCGCCGGCATCGGTGCCGGTCGCGGCGCCGGTGGACTTGCTCTCGGAACAGGCGGCGAGGGAACCCGCCAACCCGATTGCCAGACCCATCGAAAGCCAACGCATGCTGCGCTGCATGTTGCCTCCTGAACCAGGGCGGGAATCCCCGCCGTCAGCTGTGTGTCGGAAAACTGCTGTGTTGCTGTGTCCCGAGCTCTACCGCACCGCCGCCTAGGCATTCTATAATCGGACAGCGCTGTTCGATATGGGAATGGTCAAACTCTAGACGACCGGGGTGACGATGGCAACGGGTGTTCCGCGCACGCGAAATGTGACGCGGCCAACGGTCGATTCAGACCTGCGACCGGCATCCCAGACGCTTGACCGCGGGCTGCGGGTGCTGGAGCACATCACCGAGTCACTCACTCCCCTCACCGTGGCCGAGGTCGCGCGCGACGTGGGGATGCACCGTTCGATCACCTACCGCATGCTGCGGACGTTGGAGGATCACGGACTGATCGCGCGCGATGAGCTTGGCCGCTTCCAAGCCGGTGCCGGGCTGGCGGTCCTCGCCGGGCGGTTCACCCCGGCCCTGCGCGCCGTCGCCGGTCGGCACCTGCTCAAACTCGCGGTGGCCACCGAGAAGACGGCGTTCCTCGTCGTGCGACATGGCGACGAGGCGGTCACCATCGAGGTCGTCGAGCCCCCGGCGGCCGCGGCCCACGTGAGCTACCGACCCGGCCTGCGTCACCCGATCACCACCGGCGCGCCCGGAATCGCCCTCTTGGCGGGCGAACCCCCGCACGCCGACGAGCGGCCCGCGGTCACGCAGGCACGGAGTCTGGGCTGGGCGACGAGCACCAGCGAGGTGATCGAAGGCTTCCGCGCGGTCGCGGCACCGGTCATCGACGCCTCAGGGGTATGCCGTGCGGCCATCGCCGTTGTCTTCGCCGGAAGCGGCAACGTGTCGGGTGTGGCCGATCGCGTGATGGCACACGCCCTGGCGCTCGGCCTGGACCTCTGAAGGCCCAGCACGATCGCTGACAGGTCAGCGGCTGGGCAGGACCTCGCCGACCTTGTCCTTGGCCGTGGCCAGGACCTCTTCCGTGCGTTCCTTCGTCGCCGAGGCGACGTGCTCAGTGCGCTCGCGAACGCGCGCAACGACCTCCTCACCCCGGGGGGTGAGCAGATCCTTTCCCTCCCGACGGGCCGGAACAGCGACAGCAAGAACCACAGCCAACCCGAGTAGGAGGCACACAACCATCGTGAGGACGAGTGCAGCCATGGGACCAAGTGTCCCAAATCACCGGCCGAAGCGGGGCCTCGGCGCGCCTATGACGTGACATGGATCACGGCATACCTGAACGGGCCGGGCGCCCCCGATCTCACGATTCGGGATGCGGCTGTCAAGATCAGGGGGTCGCGAGCGCGACGTCGCGCATCCGCTGACTCACCACGGTGGTCACGCCGTCCCCGCGCATGGTCACGCCATAAAGGGCGTCGGCGATCTCCATCGTCTTCTTCTGGTGGGTAATAACAATGAGTTGGCTGGAATCGCGCAACTCCTCGAAGAGCGTCAGCAATCGCCCGAGGTTGGCATCGTCGAGGGCCGCCTCGACCTCGTCCATGATGTAGAACGGGCTCGGCCGGGCCTTGAAGATCGCCACGAGCAGGGCCACCGCCACCAGCGACCGCTCCCCACCGGACAGCAACGACAACCGCTTGATCTTCTTGCCGGGCGGGCGCGCTTCGACCTCGAGACCGGTCGTGAGCATGTTGTCGGGGTCGGTGAGCAGCAGCCGCCCCTCGCCTCCGGGGAACAACCGCGAGAAGACCCCCTCGAACTGCGCGGCCGTGTCGTGGAACGCCGACACGAAGGCCTGCTCGACCCGCTCGTCGATCTCCCGGACGATGTCCAACAGGTCGCGCTTGGAGGCCTTGAGGTCTTCGAGTTGGGTGGTGAGGAACGCGTGCCGCTCTTCGAGGGCGGCATACTCCTCCAGCGCGAGGGGGTTGACCCGCCCGAGAGCGGCGAGCTTGCGCTCGGCCGACCGCAGCCGCTTCTCCTGGGCCTCCCGGATGAAGGGGGTCGGCTCGGGCAACGCGTCAGGGTCGGTGTCGGGGTCGTTGGGGTCGGGGATGACCGGGACGAGTTGGTGCGGGCCGAACTCCTCGACGAGCACCTCGGCGTCGACGCCGTATTCCTCCATCGCGCGCCCCGTGAGGGTCTCGATCCGCAGCCGTTGCTGAGCGCGGGCGACCTCGTCGCGGTGCACCGAGTCGGTGAGCTCGCGCAACTCGTCCTGGAAGCCACCCATCTCGCGGCGCAGCCGGGAGCGTTCGGCGTCGCGCTCGGCGCGGGCCGCCTCCCCCGCGCGAGCCGCCTCCCCCGCGCGTTCGGCGCTCTCCCGCAACCGGGCCGCAGCGTATGCCGCCCCCGACCGGACCGCGGTCGCCACCCGTGACTCCCTGGCCCGACGCTCCCGACGAGCGGCCTGGCGCTCACGCGCGGCGAGCTCGGCGACGGCTGCGGCTTCGAGGGTCTCGGCGCGTTCGGCAACGGCGCGGGCGCGCTCTTCGCGGGTGCGCAGGGTCAACCGGGCTTCGGTCTCCTGGGTGCGGGCACTGCTGGCCTCGGCCTCCAGGGCGTCCCGCACGCTCGGGTCGGGCTCGGCGTCGACAGGGACCTCCTCCGACGCCGCAGCCAGTCGCTGCGCCAACTCGGCGTGCGCGGCTCGGTCGGCGTCGAGAGCAGCGACCGCGGCGGCGATGGCGCGTTCGGTGCGCTCGGCCTCGCCCTTGGCGCCGCGGACGACGGAGCCGAGGTGACCCAACTGCTCGCCGACGGCGCTCATCCGGGCATCGGACTCGTGCAGCCGCTCCAGGCTGGCCTCGACCCGCTCCTGCACGTCGGCGATGCGATCCCGCACGCCCGCCAGCGCGAACTTGGCCTGCTCGACCAGGCGTCCGGCCGCGGCAGCAGCGGCGCGAGCCGCCTCCAACGCGGACTCCATCTCCAACAGGCTCGGCGCGCCGCGGTCACCACCGACGACGAAGCCGGGCGCATAGACGTCGCCGTCGGGAGTCACCGCAGTGATCCCCTCGGTGACGAGCGCTCGGGCGGCTGCGACATCGGCGACCAGGGCCACCCCGTCGAGCAATTGGTGCACGGCCGGCGCAATGGCATCCGGCGCGCTGACGACATCGGCGGCCCACCGCGCCCCGGCCGGCAGCGCGGCCCGGCTCCCGGACGCACCGGGTCGCGCGGTCGCACCGACGAGCATCCCGGCCCGCCCGCTCTCGGCTGCGCGCAAAGCCGCCACGCCCGCCACTGCGGCATCGATCGACGCCACGGCGACCGCATCGGCCGCCCACCCCAGGGCGGCGGCGATCGCTGCCTCATGACCGTCGACGACCTCGATGAGCGACGACACCGCACCGAGGACGCCCTCGCGCGGGTTGCCGTCTGAGCCGAGAAGGGTGGCCGCGCCGTCCCGTCGGGTGAGGGACAGGGCCAGCGCCTCGGCGCGCGCCGTCGCGGACTGCCGGTCACGGTCGGCGGTGCGTTCCTGCTCGCGCAACCGCTCCTGCTCGGCCTGCAACGCCGTCAGCTCAGCATTGGCCTTCTCGTATGCCGCGTCGAGACCCTCCTCGCCCTCCTCGTCGACGGCGATCGACGCCTCGAGCCGGGCGAACTCGCGCTCGGCCTCGAGTGATCGAGCGAGGATCTGGCCGACGCCGGCCTGCAGGCGCCCGACCTCGGCCTCGCCCGCTTCGACCCGGGACGCCTTCGCCGCGACCTGACCGGCGAGTTTGGCCAGGCCTTCGCGGCGGTCTGCAGCCGCGCGGACGAGGGCCGCGAGGCGTTGCTGCTCAGCGGCATACCGGCGTTCGGACTCGGTGCGCGCGGTGACGGCGGCCGTGAGGGCTGCTGTCGCGGCGGTGATCTCGGCGAGGAGTTCCTCGTGCTCAGTGCGCAGGGCGGCCGCCTGGGCGCGCAGCGCGTCGGGGTCGCGAGGGATGGCAGGCCCGGACGCAGGGCCGGCGTTGTCGGCTTCGTCCTCGGCAAGCAGGCGAACGCGCTCCCCTGCCAGCGTGGCGGTCGACGTGAACCGTTCGACGAGCCGGGTGAGGGCGAACCAGCGTTGCTGAGCGGCGGCCAGTTGGGGGCGGGTCTCGTCGGCCTCGACCTCAAGCGCGGTGAGGCGGGCTCCGAGCGAGGCCAGCGCGGTCTCGACCTCGGTGCGCCGGGCGATGAGTGCCGTCTCGTCGGCGACCTCCTGCTCGAGGGTCGCGGTGAGTTGGACCAGGTCGTCGGCGATGAGCCGAAGCCGCGCGTCCCGCACGTCGGCCTGGATGACGCCGGCCTTGCGAGCGGTCTCGGCCTGGCGGCCCAGCGGGCCGAGCTGACGGCGGATCTCGGTCGTGAGGTCCTGGACCCGGGTGAGGTTGGCCTCCATCGTCTCGAGTTTGCGCAGCGCGCGTTCCTTGCGCTTGCGGTGCTTGAGGACCCCGGCGGCCTCCTCGATGAAGCCGCGGCGCTCCTCGGGGGTCGCCCGCAGGACCGCGTCGAGCTGGCCCTGGCCGACGATGACGTGCATCTCCCGGCCGATGCCGCTGTCGGAGAGCAACTCCTGGATGTCCAGCAGCCGGCAAGACGTGCCGTTGATGGCGTAGTCGGACCCGCCGTTGCGGAACATCGTCCGGCTGATCGTCACCTCGGAGTAGTCGATCGGCAGCGCGCCGTCGGTGTTGTCGATGGTGAGGGCGACCTCGGCGCGGCCCAGCGGTGCCCGCCCGGCGGTGCCGGCGAAGATGACGTCTTCCATCTTGCCGCCGCGCAGGCTCTTGGCGCCCTGCTCCCCCATGACCCAGGCGAGGGCGTCGACGACGTTGGACTTGCCCGACCCGTTGGGACCGACGATGCAGGTGATGCCTGGCTCGAGGCGCAAGGTCGTCGCGGAGGCGAACGACTTGAACCCCTTGAGGGTCACGCTCTTGACGTACAAGGTGACGGTGGCTTCCTGCTACTGGTCTGGCGAGGTCGGATCTGGCGAATGATCCCGCCCAGGCTACCCGCCGTCGTGGGCATGCCGGGTCCGGTGCTCGAAGAGCATCGCTCGGCACAGCCCGATGAGGGCCAGCGACACGAAGGCCGTGAGGTAGCCCTGGAAGGAGGCAGCGAGCAGCCGGAAGAACTGCACGCCAAGGACCTGCGCCAAGAGCGCGACCTCGAACAGCTGCAGGGCGCGGCCCCGGGGCCCGCGGAGCCACCCGACGAGGGCCACCACAGCCACGAGCGCTGAGCCGGCGGCCACGGCGACGTAGACGCGGTTCTGCAGCGATGGGTCGTGCCCGGCCGCCCACAGCGCATCGGCCAGCGCGAGACCGCAAAAGGCGGTGAAGGCCCACACCGAGGTCCGCTTGACCACTTCCAGGCGTGGCGCGGACATGACCAGGCGCCGCGCGGCGGCATACCCCTGGGCGATCCAGGACCGCGACGGGCGCTGAGGGGGCAGGCCGTCAACCAGCGCCAGCAGTGGCGCGACCAGCAGGTCGGCGGGATCCGCGGCGCGCAGCAGAGCGACCAAGCGGGCTCGCTCGACGTCGTCGAGGTCGTGAGCGGCTGAGTCCTTAAGCAGTTCCACGGCGTTGATGAGTTGTTCGCGGGGCGTGAGCGGGGTCCGGCTGACGACGAGGCGCACGATGAGGACGATGACGACGAACGTCGCATAGATGATCGCCGCGACCGGCTCGAAGAAGTAGTCGTTGTCCCCCGTGACGAACTTGCCGACCTCATCGATGAACAACCCGAACCCGACCCCACCGATGACGGCAGCCACCGTGCGCGCCGTGCGACTGATGAACAGCATCGTCACGAGGATGGCGATCACCATGCCGAGGCCACCCCACAACAGGTGGGCGAGGTGCAGACCGCCGTCGATCGACCCGCCGCCCAACTGCGGGTAGCCCGTGAGGACGAGGAAGGCGCGGGTCACGGCGATCGACGCGACCGCGCTGACGAGGAACGCCTGGAACCGGTCGGCTCCCTCGGCGTCCCGCAGCGGCAGGTGCGGCCGGATTCCCGGCACGACGGGCCTACGCATCAGGAATGGTGGCCCGCTGAGCGATCGTGCCGTGGTTGCGAATGACCTCGGCGATGATGAACCCCAGGAACTTCTCGGCGAAGACCGGGTCCAGGCCCGCCTCGGCCGCGAGCTCGCGCAGCCGCGACATCTGCTGCTCCTCGCGAGCCGGGTCGGACGGCGGCAGCCCCACGGTCGCCTTGAGGACCCCCACCTGCTGCGTGCAGCGGAAGCGCTCAGCCAGCAGGTGGACCAGGGCCGCGTCGAGGTTGTCGATGCTCGCGCGCAGTCGGGTCAGCTCGGCCGGGATCTCGGGGGTGGTGCTCACCAGGTGAGGGTATGCCGTGTGGTCGCCTCCGCGGGATCCGGTGCCCACGTGCTGGGCGCCAGCGGCCGGGCCGCCGCGGCGCGCCGGGACGGCATACCGGGTCAGCGTTCCTTGAAACCCACGAGACCGGCGATGGGCTGGGCGTATTGCGCGACCACACCGGCGACCCGACCGGGTCGTCGGACGGACGACGGCTGCTCCGACAGCAGGCGCACCATCGCGTCGATGGCCTCGGTTGGCCCCTGGGCGAGCACTTCGACCCGGCCGTCATCGAGGTTGCGGGCGTAGCCGACCAGTCCGAGTTCCAGCGCGCGGGCGCGCGCCCACCAGCGGAACCCGACCCCTTGGACGTGCCCCCGCACGAAAACCGTCACCCGCTCGTCAGGCATGACTGCTCACGTGCCTGGCTGCTACTCCGCCAGCCAGGCGGCATACGCGTCGAAGGTGTAGGGGCGACCGAGGAAGTCGGCGACCAGGTCGGCGGCGTCCTTGCTGCCCCCGGGGGCGAGCACGCGGTCGCGGTAACGGCCGGCCACCTCCGCGTCGAACATGTTCGAGCGGTCGAAGGCCGAGAACAGGTCCTTGGCGATGACCAGGCTCCACATATAGGTGTAGTAGGCGCTGGAGTAGCCCTCCAGGTGCCCGAACGCGCAGGTGAAGTGGGTGCCCTCGATGTAGGGGAACAGCGAGTACTGCGCCTGCAACTCACGCGTGCGCGCGGTGAGGTCGGCCGGGCGTTCGGTGTGGAACCAGTAGGACAGCGCGGCATAGAACATCTGGGTGCGCGCGAGGTAGCCCTTGCCGAAGTCGTCGGCCCGACGCATCCGCCGGACGAGGTCGGCCGGGATCGGCTCGCCGGCCTCGTTGGTGGCGAAGGTCTGCAGGATGTCGGCGTCCCAGGCCCACTCCTCGAGCATCTGGCTGGGTGCCTCGACGAAGTCCCACTCGGTCGCGACGCCGGAGAAGCGGAACCACTCCTGGTGCCCGGCGAGGACGTGGTGCACGAGGTGGCCGAACTCGTGGAAGAGCGTCACGACGTGGTCGTGCTCCATCAGCCCGCGGGAGAAGTTGCAGACGAGAACGCCCTCGGGCAGCTGGCGGCCCGCGACCCCGGTGACGAGGTCGAACTGCGCGGCGTGCTTGTACTTCCCCTCGCGCGGGTGCAGGTCGAGGTAGATCCGCCCGAGCGGCTCGTCCCCGTCGGCGCGATAGACGTCGTATGCCGCGACCGCCTCGTCCCAGACGACGGCGTCGGCGGCCGGCTCGTAGCGCAGGCCGAAGAGGCGACCGGTCACCTCCAAGAGACCGGCCCGGACCTTGGTGAAGTCGAGGTAGGTCCGCACCAACTGGGCGTCGACCTCCAACTGCTCCTTGCTGACGAGGTTGGCGTAGTAGGCGAGGTCGGCCGAGTCGATCGCGGTGGCGTCCGGGACGTCGGCGCGCATCCGGGCCAGGACGACCTCTCGGTCACGCACACCGGACTCGAGGGCGGCGTCGGCGATCTTCTCGATGAAGACGGGGATCGCCCCGCCCTCTTTGATCATCTTGACCTCGGCGTCGTAGTCGGCCCACGTCTCGTAGCCGAGCAACTGGGCCAACTCGTGGCGCAGGTCGAACAGCTCGTGCAGCAGTGCGTCGTTGGCCGGCCAGCCGACGGTGAGGAACTCCATCGTCAGGTCACGTCGGGCTTGGGCGTCGGCGCAGAACGTGCGCAGCGGCACCACGTCGGGGTAGTCGGTCGTCACCGTGACCAGACCCCGCTCGTCGGCGGGGTGGGCGTCGAGCCAGTCCTGCGGCATACCCTCCAACCGGTCCGGGGTGACCTCGATCGAGCGGACCCCGTTGCGGATGTTCTTGGAGAACTCCTGGCCGAGCACCGTGAGCCGCTCGTTGATCGCACGGATCCGCTCGCGGGTCGGCTCGTCGCGGTCGACACCGGAGCGGCGGAAGTCGCGCAGCGTCTTGTCGAGGAACCGGGCCGCGTCGGCGTCCAGGCCAGCCGGGTCGAGCGCGGCGAAGACCTCGAACAACGCGCGGTCCAGGCCGAGCTCGGTGGCGAGCTTCTGGACCTCCTGGCCGGCCACGTCGGCCCGCTCGCGAACCGCCTCATCGGGGTGGACCTCGGCGAAGAGGGACGCGGGTGAGGAGACCGACCCCAGGGCCTGATCGACGTCGTTCCATGCCTTCAAGGTCGCCAGTGCGTCTGCGGGCGGGGCCGCCTTGAGGTCAGCGACGAGGCTGCGGGCCTTCGCGAGGCCGGTTGCGGCCCGATCGGAGAGCCAGTCGTGGGCCGAAGCGGCGGTGGGCAGGGCAAGGGGCGCGGATGCCTGAGCAGCGGTCACCGCTGGAGCCTATGTCACCGCACCGACGTCGCACGTGGTCTCTACCCACCATGGTGTTCGCGGGCGTCCGGCTCGCGCGTATGCCGCCAGCGACCGGTCGGGTGCACACCCGCCACGGTCACAGAGTTCATTGCGATTGGCAACGAGGCGAGTTTCTCGCGTTGCGGCTGCGGCTGATGAGCTTGGCGTCGCAGGTCTAGAAGGGGGCCTGCCGGAGTTCACACAGGACGAATCTTCGAGCAGGTGGCCAAGGCGGTTCGATCCCTGGGGTGAGGCGAGGTGCTCCGCAGTCATGGCGGGTCCTTTCGTGGCGAATCTGCCGGGGTCCCCGGTGCCTCGGCGGCCTCGCCCGGGAGCTACGGCTGCTCGCCCAGAATAACGTCGGCGATGCGTTGGAGGCCGTCTACGGGGTTGCCGAGGCTGACGGTCGCCGGCAGGTCAATGCGGAAGGACAGCGACCCTGCGTCGACGTGCTGGTGGGTGACGACATCGTTCCGGCGGATCACCTGAACGGCGGGATCGCCCATGTCGTATCCCCGGACGAAGGCGGGGGTGAACTCTGCCTGGAAGGGTGCGTCCGCGGCCATAGTGGCGTGACGGTAGCCGAGGCCGGACTCGGCGCCGTACTCGGCGACGTGGGCCAGAAAGTCGTTGACCTGACCGGAATTGCCGGTGGCTTCTAGTCGCTCGGCAATGCGCCCGGTGAGTTGCGGCACAGTGAAGGAGTTCTGGCTCGGGGTCGAGAGTTGGAGTCCAACGCTCAACAGCAGGAGACGGTCCTCGCCTGGCGTGGTGTCGTCACCCAGCGCGGGTTCCACCTGGTCGGTGCCCTGCACAATGTGGCTGGACGTGGGGCGCGTCGTGGTCTTGACCTCGACGCCGGTGCCGTCCCAGGTGAGGTCGCGCGCCGAACGCCGCCACCCGTCCCAAGCGGCGACGAGTTGGCCGACGAATGCGTCGTCGGTGCGACGCACAAGGGCTTCCAGCAGGAGGAGTTCGCCCGCCAGCCCGAGGAGGGCTGCCTCGGAGAGTTCCAGCCGCTTGATGGCGAGCTCGAGGATGGGCTCCGTGACGGCAAACGCCCGGCGAAGATCGAGGTCCGCCTGTTCTCGCAACAGCTCGGTGGCGATCAGGGCAGCGATCTGGTCGAAGTGGCCGAAAGGCGGGAAGAGCAACCTGTTGGCCCGCAAAGCCCCGCCGTCGGTGCGGTGCCAGGAGTGGTGCTGGATGGCCGATCTCAGCGTCTTGGTCCTGGGGCGCAGAGCGGGACCGGCGAGGAACAGCTCGACGTGGCCGAGGTGGTCGCGGGCGGCGCCGACGACCTCGGCGGAGGTCAGCCACTGGATGGAGCGATCCCGCCCCTCGATGCCGTTGGGGATGGTGGCGATGAGTGCGAGGAGCTGTTCGTAGGTAGTCATGATGCGTCTCGACTCTCAGGGCAGGGTCACGGTCGCTCGGGTGGCGGCGAACTGCTCGGGTCCGCCTGCCGGGAGGCACACCCCACGGCAACGGCGGGCCTGCCGGACGCCATGTGGAGTCCCCCGGCGCGACCGGCGTCGGTTCGTTGCGGTGGTAGTAGTCGAAGTAGATGTCGGCTCGGTACTGCCCGGGGCCTGCGGTGGGTGTGCTCGTGCCCCAGTCGGTGGTCAACTCGCCGTCCGCGATGGTCTTCACGGTGGTCATCACGTCGAACGCGGGGTCCCCTAGCTGAATCACGTGGCCCTTGCCGAAGCGGATGCCCACCCAGAAGCGCGGCTGGGACACCAGCTTGGCCTGCAGGTCGGACATGCTCCACAGGCGTCCCGGCTCACCCGTGACGAACAGGCCCCTGACTGGGCGCTCCAGGCAGGCCGCCCACAGGCGCAGGTACGCGGCAATCGAGTAGGGCGAGATCCGGCGTGCCGGGTCGCCCGCGGCGCCGCGTACGGGGGGCCGGTACAGGCCGGGCTCAGCCAAGGGCGCCTCGGCGGAAAGCCGAGTTTCGACCTGCGCCCAGTGCTTGGCGAGGTCGCCTTGGTCGCCCGGGGCGTAGTCGGCGTAGCGAAACTTGTCGAGCCAGTCCGCGGCTTCCAAGAGTGTTAGCGGCTCGGTCAGGATGCGGCCGAGCTGCCGGGAGCCTTCTGCAACTGCCGTGGACGGGCGGGAACCGAACAGGTCGGCGACGACCGCGAGGTTGGAGTCGGGGCTCGCGCCGTCGTTGACCAGTCTCACGAACGAGCGCCCACCGGGCGACAGCGGGTAGTTGCCGATGTTGGCGATTTTGCCCGTCGCGATGAAGTCCGTGCCCTGCAAGACGGCCGGCTCGGGCGCTCCGCCGGTCATGCGTTCGATGATCGCGCTGCGGATGGCCTCGTCGATGTCGTGGTAGGCGCTGAAGAGCGCCAACTGGTCTGCCGAGGCGAAGACGCGGCACAGCTCGATGTAGGAGCCGCGGTAGCCGAACCAGCGCTGCATCTGCATCTGCGTGTCGGCCAGCGGCGCATTGCTGGAACGCTGGAACAGTGCGGTGGTCATGCCTTCCAACGTGAGGCCGCGGGCCATCACGTTGCCGGACACGAAGATGGTGCACAGGTCGCGCGGGGCCCTCCACGACCCCGACGCCGGGTCAAGGACGGCGCGGTAGCTGGGACGGTCGTCGGCGGCCGGGTCGCTGTTCACGACCGACACGCGGGTCCCGGGAATGATCTCCTCGGTCAGCAGGATCTGCAGCGTGGGCCAATCAGGGAAGGTGCTGGGGTGGACGACATTGAACTCGGTCTCGATCACCCGCGCCGAGGCTTGGTAGCGGTCCAGCCATGCCGCCCAGGGAGCCGGGTGGGTGACGACGGCCTTGGCCAGGGCATCTGGCAGGGTCGCGTTGCCGGAGGCTAGCAGCTGCCGCGCGGCCTGCCGGTCGGGGACGCCGGCCCACATCAGGAGGTCCTCGGCGGACGTGAAGTGGTCCTGGATGCTGGCCGAGGGGTGGTAGAGCATCGAGTGCGGCGCGGTGACCGTCCTCTCAGCCTCGCGGGCGGAGCCGAAGGCCATGGCGGTCGCGGTGGCCGGGCCCACGCGGCCCGAGCGGAGCAGGCGAATCGCACCGGCGACTAGGAAGGCCCTGACGGCGTCCGCGCGGTCGTCTCCGGGGCCGGGTCCGAGCGGGCGGCACAGGCGGGCGGGGACACCTCGGCGGTAGAAGACCTCGCCGCCGGTGTAGAAGGTGGGCAGGCCGGCGGGCTCGGGATAGGTGGATGATCGGGGCGCCTTCAGGTTGCCGGGGTTCGCGGCGTCGATCATGTGGCCGATGTCGAGGGGGGTGCGCAGGCACACCAGGAAGTCCCGGGGTGCAAGCGGGTTGTGCCCTCCTGCAGCAGGTGGCCTGCGGGGTGGCCGTGTAGGCGATGGTGGTGGAGGTTGCTCGGTGAGCCCTGCGGGGATCCCAAAGATTGGCAAGGCGCGCGGATCTGCCTGAGGTTGCCGAACACCGCCCCGGAGGCCTCTACCACGGCGTCGAGGATGGAGCCGTCGTCGGCCTCATCGTCGAGCACGAGCATGTGGACGGGGCGGTCGAACTGGGCGACGGCGTCGAAGGCGTTGTTCCTGAGGCTGAGTCCGAGCGCGTGCAGGTGGTCGGCCTGCTTCATGGCCACCACGATCAGCGGCTTGCCCCGCTTGAGCTTGCGCCGCAGTTCGGGCGGAGAGATGCGGTAGGTATCGCTTAGAGTGACAGGTTCATCGGCCAACCCCACGCGAGGGGCCGGGCACAGCAGCCGCCGGTTGATCTTGGCGACGTCCTCCTCGCCGGGGTCCAGTTGCGCGACCAGGCGCTCGTAGGTCTGGCGCCACAGGGACAGGCGGGTACCGGCGAGCACGACGACTACGTCGATTCCGTGGTCGATGGACAAGGCGCAGACGCCGAGCATGGAGGCCGTTTTGCCCGACTGAACGGAACCCATGACCAGGCCGGTGCGGACGCGGCTTGACGGCCACGGGGTCGAGTCCTGGGCGTCGGCCTGGAGCACTCCGCGCTCAAGGATGAAGCGACAGTCGGCCTCCAGGGCCAGACGTGCCGTCTGGCTCAGGGTCACCAACTGCGCCGCATACCTGGTCCACCACGGCTCGGCGGGTACGGGAGTGGGTGGGTCGTAGTAGACGTGCTCGAGGCGAGGTGCGGTGGGCATGTCATCAGCTCTTGCGAGATGCCATCCGCTGCAGCGACGCGTAGCCGGACGAGCCGAACTGGTCGGCGACCGACTGGGCCGCGGCCTCCGGGTCCAGCCCTAGCAACTCGACGAGTTCCTTCGCGACCTTGGCGATGAACATCCACTGGGTGCGGGTCTGTGTCTTCGACGGCCGCACCCAGTCGTTGATGGTGGCTGCGTTGATGGCTTCGGCGTTGGCTTCGATCCGGTCCTCAAGGTCGTCCGGCGACGCCACGTAGGCCATGGTGATGCCGACTAGCGAGCCTAATAGCTGGAGTTCCTGCCACCTGTCGCCCTTGGAGCTGTTCTTGAACTGCTGGGACCACAGCTCAGTGTGGGCTGCGTGGATCTCGACGGCCTGATTGAGGGTGTCGAACAGGCGGGTGAGCGTGCTCGTCTCGGCCAGCGGGTGCGAAGGGGCCTTCTGGATGCTCTCCAGGAACTGGCTGATGTTGGTTGCCGTCGAGGCCAGATCCTTGTCCCCCGTGTCGTGCAGCAGAACCGAGATCACCCAGGACAGCACCTTCGTCCGCTTGTAGCGGGAGTCGCCGAAGCCGTAGTCCTTCAGCGTGATGCCGAGGCGGTCGAAGTCCGGGACGCCGATCAGCGACGGCGCGATGCGGGTAACGTCGACGTTGGGGTCCGCGTCGCCTGCGGCCACCAGCGTCGCCCGCGTGAGTTCGACCTCGTGGTAAACCGCGTTGCGGATCTCCTCAGCGTTGAGGTGTACCCCCTGCTTGTTGTAGAGCCGGAAGACCTCATGGATTTGGCGCTGCGTGGCCTGTGTGTACTCGATAACCGGGATCTTGTAATCCACAGGGTCCTCGAACAACTCCTCGACAGTCATGTTCTGGCTTGCGACACGGATCTCGTGATTCTTGATCTGCGTGTAGTACTTGCGCCTCAGGGACTCCGGGCGTGGGGGCCGACCAGTCCCCTCGCCGCTGGTGCGGAGCTTGAACGGGAAGTAGTTGTCGTCCTCGACCCTTGCGGTCAGGTTCTCTTCGCAGCGCTTCCAGGCGCGCCGGAAAGGGGGTAGTCCTCATCGAACAGCTGACGCAGCGTCCTGGGCACCCCTTGCTTCTTGCCATTGACCACCCGGGACGTTGGGGTAGCCGAGTTCCTCGGCCTCGTCGATCCTGCGCAGGGCCAGGGGCTTGCCCCACGAACCGAAGGATTGCGGTCAGGCGCTGCTTGCCATCGACCACCTCGTGGGCGCTCGATGGGCCGGTCCGCAGCAGGATGACCGACGGGAGTGGCACGCCCCGCAGGATCGACTCGATGAGCGACTGTCGCTCGGAGATCTTCCAGACGTCGCCGCGCTGATAGGACGGGGTGAGGTTTGGGGACTTCTTCGTGAGTTGGTAGATGGGCCACACGTCGGCCTTCGCGGCCACCGGCTCGGGGCTGACCGCGTCACCGTCTCCGAAGAACTCGGCCCATGCATCGGCCCACGCCTGCGTCGCCGCGTCGAGGCTGGTGCCCTTGGTCTCTAGTTCCTGCAGGAAGTCGCCTTGCAGCCGGACGGCGGCATCCAGGCGCTCGTTGAGACGTTCCAGGGCCCGGGCGGTGAGGCCGGGCTGGACGGAGGGATCGAACGCGTCCGCCGGGGGCAGCCCGAGTTCGCGGGCCGTGGGAAGTCGCCCGGAGGTGGGAGGCTCGTCGCGAAGCTGAGCCACCCTTGATGTCAGCCAGCTGTTCGCCCAGGCGTCGGAACCGAAGTCCACGGCGGCGCTGGAGAGCGTGCAGAGGGCGCGTGGCTCGGTGTCGGAGGGTCGGACAGGTCGCCGACCCAAGCCGCCAGCCCGGGCGGGGTCGGCTGGTGGACACCGTCGACCAGGGGTCCGGCGATGGCTTCCACGACCTTGGCATTCACAGCGTTGCCGAGCGCGCGATAGGCGTCGGTGTCAAACTCGGGGAGCCGGATGTCACCGAGGCTCTGCAGGTTGGCGCACTCCTGGGGCGTCATGTAGCGGCGCTGGCCGGCGACGTTGGCGCCCAGGATGGGCACCTGCGTCCCAGTGAACGCGATCAGGCTCGGGGCAGTTGAGGGTCGCTTGACGCGGACACCGGAGGCTCGGATCTGCAGGACGAAGTTGTCGATGTCTCGAACCTCGCCTTGCGCGTTCCACTCCAGCTTCTGGAAGCTGGACGGGAAGTCCTGTGGACTCCACTGCTGCATCCAGGGGTCGATCCACGCGCGGTTCTGCAGGTAGAACTCGCGGTTCTGTCGGATGTAGCTGCGCTTCCATCTGGGGAAATCGAAGTCGCCGTCACGGCCGGCGTGGCTAGGGATGTGTTCACGCTGCTGCTCGACCTTCAGCCCGTCGAGCAGGTAGCCGAAGCTGCCCCTGAGGCCTCCCATGTTCCGCAGGCCCCAGACGGGGCGCCGATCCCAGACTGCGGGCGGGGTGTCGTCCTCGTACGGGTAGGTCGCGCCGAACTCCATCGACCAGATGGGGAATGACGGCAGTTTGAGTTCGGGAGGCGTCCTGGCCAGGAAGTCGCCCCACATGTCGATCGCGCGCGCGGTGAGCTCAGGGATCGGCCGGGAGATCTCCACGTCGTCGAGGAGGCAGTCGGAGATGTCGGTGGAATCCACGTGCTTGTTGGGCCACATGTAATGGTCGAGGCCGTCCAGGGAGCCGATGAAGTAGGCGCGATCGCGCACCTGCGGGATGCCCAGTTCGTGTGGTGAATAGTGGTTGACCTGGACCTCGTATCCGAGTTCCTCCAGATTGCGGACGATCGTGCGCTCGGTCTGGCCCTGGTTGTGGCGCAGAATGTTCGGAACGTTCTCCAGGATAAAACGGCAGGGCTTCTTCACCTTGAGGATTTGCAGGACCTTGAAGAACAGTTGACCTTGGCCGGAGTCGGCGAATCCGAGTTGGTCACCCGCCTTCGAGAACGGTTGACACGGAAAACCTGCAGCCAAGACTTCATGGTCGGGGACCTCCCTTGCGATCTTCTCGTCAGAATCGAGGTCATTGATGTCCGACCAGGGACGCAGGCCGTAGTTGTGCTCGTAGAGGACGTTCAGCTTGGGCTCCCACTCGGCGGCGAAGACGGCCTCTCCATGGAGTCCCTCCAGCGCTCGGTGGAAGCCCCCTAGGCCCGCGAACAAGTCCACGAACCTGAAGGCCGCGCTGCTGTCGCTCACTGCGGGGCCCGCCCTTCAGAGCCGTCTCGCCTTGCGCCGGGTGCGCTCAGCTGGTTCGGAAATCAGTCTTTCAGGTAGTACCGACAATAGGTGGGAGCCCCGTCACGACCACCTCACGGTCGTCCCGCGTTATCTGGTCAAGGACGCCACAGAGGCCGGATAGACGGTGTCGCAGTTGACCCGGGCGTTCAAGATGACGCGCCCGACGACCTACAGGTCGCTCGGGCGAGCGGCCGGGCGCTGAAAACTGGCGCCGACCGCTCCCCCGTGGGGGGCCGCTGGCAGCTCGGACAGCTGAACGACGAGCGGTTCATGAAGGGTTCGCGGCGGATCGGGGTGCCGCAGCGGGGGCAGGGCCGCCCTCCTGTCCGTATGTCGCGAGCGAACGGTCGACGTAGCCCAACTTCGTCGGAATGCGACGTGCACGTTGCCGACTACGTCAGGTCCGTCACACCCCAGGCCCACGACGTCCAATGGGATGCTGACCGGCTTGTCACTGTTCGGTGGCGGTGAGTGCTGGCGTCCACAGTCGGTCGATGGGCAAGACGTGGAGGCGGTCGTCGTAGGTGTACGAGCGCGTGCCTGTGGCGAGGATGATCCCGCGACAAACCTCTGTCCCAGAGTTTCGCGGAGCTGCACAGACCGCGAAAGTCTGAGCCGAGCGCTCGCTCGCTGGCCTTGACCTCAAAGCGAGGGCTGCCCGTCATCGCCTTCGATGACCAAGTCGACCTCGACACCGTCGCTCGTGCGCCAGTCGCCCAGAGTGACCGGTTGTTCCAGCCAGGATGCTCGTTTACGGAGCTCTCCCACCACGAAGGTCTCCAGCAGGTGGCCGAAATCGGTCAGAGTGGCTCGACGCAGACCGGAGCGTGGCCGCTGACGATCGACGTCACGTTACCCACGACTGCCTCGCGCACCGCGACGTCGTCCAGGTCGAGAACCGAGCCACCTGCCTCGGCAGCGAACCCATGCAGGACTACCAAGCCTGGTCGGGGCAACTGTACAAACATGATGAGTCTTAGCTGACAAATGTGACCGCTGATTGGGGCGGCGAGCTCGCGTCAGAGCTTCGGTGCCCGTGTTGGTGGCTGGCAGCGGGGGCATGAGAACGACGAGCGGTTCATGAAGGCCTCCCGCCGGATCGGCGTCCCGCACCGCGGGCAGGGCCGCCCCTCCTGGCCGTAGGCCGCGAGCGAGCGGTCGAAGTAGCCCGAGGCTCCGTTGACGTTGACATAGAGCGCGTCGAAGCTCGTGCCCCCCTGGACCAGCGCCTCCCCCATGACCTCGCGGGCGTGGTCGAGGACGCGGCCCAGGACCGGCCGGGTCAGCGAGTCCGAGGCCCGCCCGCCATGGACCTGCGCCCGCCAGAGGGCCTCGTCGGCATAGATGTTGCCCACGCCCGAGACGACGCCTTGGTCGAGCAGACCGCGCTTGACGGCACTGTGTCGGGCCTTGAGCCGTTCGATGACAGCTCGCCGGTCATAGACGGGCTCGAACGGGTCGGGCGCGATGTGCGAGATCGAGTCGGGGATCCCGTCGGCGTCGAGCTCTGCCAAAGCCATCCCGCCGAAGGTCCGCTGATCCACGAAGCGCAACTGCGGCCCGTCGTCGGCGAAGTCGAACCGCGCATGCAGGTGACGCTCGTCGGGGGCGTCGGCCGGCTGGACAAGCAACTGCCCACTCATCCCCAGGTGCAGCAGCAACGCGCTGCGGTCACCGGCGGGGCCCGCAAGGACCAGCCAGAGGTACTTCCCGCGGCGGCGGGCATCGACGACCTGGGTATGCCGCACCCGCGCGGCGAGGTCGTCGGGGCCGGCGGCGTGGCGGCGGGCGACCCGGGCGCCGGTCAGTTGGACGTCAGACACCGTCCGGCCGACGACGTGGGCCGCCAGGCCTTGGCGAACCACCTCGACCTCGGGCAGTTCAGGCATAAGGCCTAGTCCGCGAGGTCGCCGGCGGCGGAAGCCTCGACGACGCCGTCCACCTCGTCCTCGCTGTCGGACCGCGCTTCGGCCTCCGCGCGGTCACGGCGGGCGGCCAACTCGACCCAGGCCTGCTCTGCGGCGGCCTGTTCGGCTTCCTTCTTGCTGCGCCCCGCCCCTTCGCCAAGGACCTCGTGGGCGACGAGGACTGCCGCGACGAAGCTCTTCTCGTGGTCCGGCCCCGACTCGACGAGTCGATAGTCCGGCGCACCGAGGGAGCCTGCGGAGCACAGCTCCTGCAGGCTGGTCTTCCAGTCCAGACCCGCGCCCAACCCGGCCGCAGTGGCCAGCAGCGGGTCGAAGAGGTGATGCACGAACTCAGCAGCCGCCCGAAGGCCGCCGGAGAGATAGATCGTGCCGATGATGGCTTCCATCGTGTCGGCAAGGATCGACGCCTTGTCGCGTCCTCCGGTCGTCTCCTCGCCGCGCCCCAAACGCACGTAGCCACCGACGTCGATGGTGCGGCCGACATCGGCCAACGCCCGCATGTTGACGACGGACGCCCGCAACTTGGCCAGTTGCCCCTCGGGCAGATCCGGGTGCGCGGCATACAAGGTGTCGGTGATGACCAACCCGAGAACAGCGTCGCCGAGGAACTCCAGGCGTTCGTTGTTGGGCAGCCCACCGTTCTCGTACGCGTAAGAACGGTGTGTGAGGGCTCGTTCAAGCACCTCGTCGTCGACTGGTGTCCCGATGACCCCATTGAGGTAGTCGCGCAGGGTCGTCAGGGACGGTGCCGGTCCTCCCCCGGTCTGTCCCATGACGGTGGGCTATCAGCCCTGGTGTTCGGAGCGCTCGGCCGCCGCGACGTGCCGACCCTTGTAGGTGCCGCACGACGGGCACGCCTGGTGCGGCGGGGTGGGCTGCGAGCAGCGCGGGCAGGTCGTCAGGACGGCCGCAGTGGCCTTCCAGTTGGCCCGCCGCGAGCGGGTGTTGGAGCGCGAGGTCTTCCGCTTGGGGACGGCCACGTCAGGTCCTGTTCTCTTCGGGGTCGTCGCTCAGCATCGTGCCGAGCGCCGCCCATCTCGGGTCGAGCACGTCGTGATGGTGGTCCGGGTCAAGCGCAAGGGCGACTCCGCACTCGGAGCACAACCCTGGGCAGTCGACACGGCACACCGGTTGGAACGGCAGTGCAGGCACCACCGCATCCCGGAGCACGGGCTGCAGATCGACCAGGTCGTCCACCAACTCGTACACCTCGGCTTCGTCCGAGTCGGCGTCCACCTCATGGTGGTGCGCCGCCCGATCGGCATACACGAACAGCTCCTGGAAGCTCACCTCGACTGGGAGGCTCACGGGATCCAGGCACCGCACGCATGCGCCGGTTGCCGTGGCTTGGACCGAACCGCTCACGAGGACCCCTTCGGAGACCGACTCCAACCGCAGCTCGATGTCGACCGGCGAACCGGCCGGCACGGCGACGATGTCGGTGCCCATCTCCTCAGGGACCTCTACCCGGCGGGTGTACTCCTGCATCGACCCCGGCTGGCGACGAAGCTCCCTCGTGTCGAACACGAGGGGCGCGCGAGAATCGAGGCGAGACATGACTTCCGACTGGTTGAGGGTTCGATCCACGCCCCGGACGGACGTAGACCGAAGAACTAGGTTACCGGAACGGCGTCGAACGACGCTAATCGCGCTGCGGCAACGCCTCGCGCAGGGCGGCCAGCACGACGTCGGGGACCAGCCCGGTGATGTCGCCGCCGAGCGCGTGCACCTCCTTGATGAGGGAGGACGACACATGTTCGTATGCCGGGTTGCCCGGGAGGAAGACCGTCTCGACCCCGGTGAGGTGGCGGTTCATCAGCGCCATCGGAAGCTCGAACGCGAAGTCGGTGCTGCCGCGCAGCCCCTTGACGATCGCCCCGGCGCCGAGGTCCTGGCAGACATCGACGAGCAGCCGACCCGCGAACGACTCGACCCGCACCCGAGGTCGTGAGCCGAGGGCCTGCTGGATCAACTCGATCCGACGCGCGACCGGGAACGTGCCGGTCTTGGCGGGGTTGTAGAGGACCGCGACGACGACCTCGTCGAAGAGGGTCGAGGCACGCTCGATGACGTCGAGGTGACCGTTGGTCACGGGGTCATAAGACCCGGGGCACACACAGATCGTCGCCACGTTCGGGAGGCTAGCAGCCGCTCAGGCCAACTCGTCGGGTCCGGAGGCATCGGCGAACCAGACCTTCGTCTCGCCGTAACGACGCTCACCCGCGGCGCTGAGCCCGCTCGGCCAGCGCGGCTGCGGCGAGCGGGCTGATCGTTCGACGACAACGAGCGCATCGGGCGCCAGCCACCGCTGGTGCACCAGCAGGGCGAGGACGTCGCCCAGTCGGTCCTCAGCCAGGTCGTAGGGCGGGTCGAGGAAGGCCAGATCGGCGCGACCGTCAGCCAGGTCAGGGCCGGTGAGAAGGGCCCGCTCGACCGGCTCGGCCCGCACCGTCACCACGTCGCCGAAGCCCAGCGCCTGGGCATTGAGCCGCGCGACCTTGGCAGCACCCTTGTCCGAGTCGATGAGGGTCGCCCGGGCGGCCCCCCTGCTCAACGCCTCCAACCCGAGGGCGCCGGAACCGGCATACAGGTCGAGCACCCGAGCCCCCTGGAGGACCTCCTGGTGTTCCAGGCGCGAGAAGAGGGCCTCGCGGACCCTGTCGGAGGTCGGGCGCGTCGACACCCCTGCGGGAGTAGCCAATCGGCGTCCACCGACGAGCCCACTGATGATGCGGGTCATCACCCACGCTCCAGATAGGCGGCTTGTTCGTCGTCCAAACGCGCTGCCACCCGAGCGCGCAGGATGGGGTGCTCCGCCAGGTCGGGGTCGTCCGCGAGCACAGCGAACGCGTCCTCGCGGGCGGCCGCGATGAGTTCTTCGTCGTCCCGGTTGCCCATCCTCAGGAACCGCACCGAGGAGCCGCGCCCGCTCTGACGTGAGCCCAGCACGTCGCCCTCCCGGCGCGAGGCGAGGTCCAGGCGCGAGAGTTCGAAGCCGTCCGTCGTCGCCGCGACGGCGTCCAAACGGGCCGCCGCGGTGGGGGTCGGCGCGGTCGTCATCAGCAGACACAGGCCAGGGGCGCTCCCTCGCCCGATCCGCCCCCGCAACTGGTGCAACTGCGAGATGCCGAACTGCTGGGCATCCATGACGACCATGACGGTGGCGTTGGGGACGTCCACCCCGACCTCGATGACGGTCGTGGCGATGAGGACGTCGACCTCGCCGCGGGCGAACGCCGTCATCACCCGATCCTTGGCGTCAGCATCGAGCCGTCCGTGCAGGACCGCGGTCCGCAGCCCCGCGAGGGCGGGCTCGGAGCGCAACCGGTCGTGCACGGCATACACCCCGGCGAGGGGGCGTGGCTGCGGACCGGCGGGTATGCCGCCCTCCCCCGCCTCGTCGCCCGCCCCGTCCCAGCCGTCGTCCTCGTCGGACGTGTCGGCGGTGAGCGTCGTGCCGTCGGTCGGATCGCCGATCTTGGGGCAGACGACATAGGCCTGATGCCCGCGGCCGACCTCCTCAGCCACCCGCGCCCAGGTGCGCTCGACCCAACCCGGCTTGGCCTCGTCGACGACGTGCGTCGTGATCGGCTGGCGACCAGCCGGCAACTCGGTGAGGGTCGCGGTCTCCATGTCGCCGAACACCGTCATGGCGACCGTGCGAGGGATCGGCGTGGCCGTCATGACGAGCAGGTGCGGAGGGGTTTTGCCCTTCTCGCGCAACGCATCTCGTTGCTCGACTCCGAAACGGTGCTGCTCGTCGACGACGACGAGGGCCAGGTCGAAGAACGTCACGTGCTTCTGGATCAGCGCGTGAGTGCCGACGACGATCCCAGCGTCTCCGGTCACCGCGTCGTTGAGGGCCGAGCGACGGGTCGGCGTCGATTGGCTCCCGGTGAGCAGGGCCACCTTGGTGCCGAGGTCGGACCCGCCGAGCATCCCGCCCATCGCGAGATCGCCGAGCAGGGCGCTGATCGAGCGGTGATGCTGCGCGGCCAGAACCTCGGTCGGCGCGAGCAGGGCGGCCTGCCCGCCGGCATCGACGACGGCCAGCATGGCCCGCAGAGCGACCACGGTCTTGCCCGAGCCGACCTCGCCCTGCAACAGCCGGTGCATCGGGCGGTCGGCGGCCAACTCGGCGGCGATCGTGTCGCCGACCTCGCGCTGGCCCGCGGTCAACTCGAACGGCAGCCGGGCGTCGAAGGCCGCGAGGAGACCGTCAGCACGCGGCATACGGGCGCTGGTGTGCAGCGCCTGCGCGGCGCGGCGGCGCTGGCCGAGGATCGTCTGCAGGACGAAGGCCTCGTCGTAGCGCAAGCGGCGCATCCCCGGCCGGACGTCGTCCTGCAGGCGGGGCCGGTGGATGAGCTCGAGCGCGTCGCCTCGGGCCAGCAGTCCGCGGCGCTCCCGGACCGCGCGCGGGAGCGGCTCGCGGACCTCCTCCACACAGTCCAGGACCAGCGAGGTCGTCTGACGCAGCACGAACGAGGTGACCTTGCCGGTCGCCGAATAGACGGGCACCTGATGGGTGCGCAGGTAGTCGGCGCGTTCGGCCGACATGCTCTCGTCGAGCAACTCCATCTCGGGATGGGTGAGTTGACGGCGGGTTCCGTAACGGGTGACCGTGCCGGCGAAGACACCCCAGATGCCCGGCCGCAGCCCAAAGTCGTATCTGTGCCGGCTGAAGAAGGTCAGGTCGAGCTCAGCGCGACCGTCGGTGACGATCGCGGTGCACCGGAAGCCCCGACGTTGGCGCATCGGGACCACCGACACCTGGGCGACCTCGGCGACGACCATGACCTCCTCGCCGTCGCGCAACTCACCGAGGTCGGTCAGTTGGTTGGGCGGGAGGTAACCGCGCGGGACGAACTCCAACAGGTCGCCGACCGTGTGCAGGCCCTTGTTCTTGGCCAGCGCCTCGGCCTGAGCGGGTTTGACGACCCGTCGCAGCGGGGTGTCCTCGGTGTATGCCGCGAGCATCGGCTCACTCGACGCCGAGCAGCAGCGGGTAGAGCGGCTGCATGCCGTGGATGTGGGTCACTTCGAGGTCGCGGCGGCGGATGCGAGCAGCGGCGACCACGGCGGAGGCCAGGTCGGCGGGAGCGTCGTCGCCGGAGATCACGGTGAGCAGCTCGCCGTCGTCACCCACGAGCGCCTGGACGACCTGGCCGGCAACGTCGTAGAGGTCAGACCCGATGATCGCGAACTCCCCTTGGACCACGCCGAGCACGTCGCCGACATGACAGACCCCGGCCGCAGTGAGGGCCTCCTTGCGGGCGATGGTCACAGCGCCGTGGCGGGTCGCGGCCGCAGCATCGGCCATCGCCTGCGCGTTGGCGGCCAGATCGGTGCCGTGGTCGAAGACGGCAAGCGCGGCGATCCCCTGGACGGCGGTGCGCGACCGAACCACCTGGACCGACTGGCCTTCCTCCGCCGCGGCGCGTGCGGCGGCCTGCGCCGCCAGCTCGGTGTCACCGTCGTTGGGCAGCACGAGGACCTGGCCCGCGCCGCTGGTGCGGATCGCCTCAAGGATCTGGCCGGCCGAGGCCCGTCGCCCGGGGCCACTGAGGACGACCGAGGCGCCCGCGGCGCGGAACACTTCGGCGATCCCCTCGCCTGCGGCACAGGCGACGACTGCGAGCGCCGAGGGGTCGAGCGCGTGCTTGATCTGGTCGCCGAAGTGCGTGACGACGATCCGGTGCGGACGGCCGGCCTCGATGCCCGCCTCGATGGCGGCTCCGGGGTCATCGACATGGACGTGGACGTTCCACGTGCCCTCGGCGCCGACGACCAGCAGGGAATCACCCAGCGCTGACAGGCGGGTCCGCAGGGCAGCAACCCGCTCCTCGTCGCTGTCGGTCAACAGATACATGACCTCGTATGCCGGTCCCTCACCGCCGTCGTCACCGCTCGACTCAGCGTGGGCCCGGGCCGGGAGCACCGGCCGTGACCACCCCAGGTGTCGTCGCATCGGGTCGTCGTCCGCCTGCGGCGGCTGGCCGTGGATCACCCGGGCCAGGGCCTCGATGAGCAGGAGATAGCCGGCGCCACCAGCGTCGACGACCCCGGCGCGAGCCAGGGCAGGCAGCTGGGACGGCGTGCGTTCCAAGGCGTCGGTACCGGTGTCCACGGCAAGTGTGATGACCTCGGCCAGAGGCACGGTGGGGTCGCGGTCGACCGCATCGCGGAGCCGGTCGGACACGGCCCGGGACACCGACAGGATGGTGCCTTCCTTGGGCTCGGTGACGGCCCGCCAGGCCAGCCGGTCGGCGCTGGCTAGTGCCCCGGCCAGGCCCGCGCCGTTCAGGGCCTCGCTGCCCGTCTCGACGACGTGCTCGGCGACGCCCCGGAACAGTTGGCTGAGGATGACACCCGAGTTGCCGCGGGCCGTGAGCAACATGGCGCGCGACATCTCACGGCACATCGCTTGCAGTCCGGGGATCGTCACCGATCCGACGGGGATGTCTCGCGAAATCGCATTGCGTGAGGCGTCCAGGGCTGAGTCGAGGGTGAGGTAGAGGTTGGTGCCCGTGTCACCGTCGGGCACCGGGAAGACGTTGAGGGCGTCGATCTCGGCACGCGCGGACGCGAACGACGACCGGGCGACGGCTGCCCATCGAAGGAATCCCCCGGCGTCGAGGGTGCTCAGCACCCGCCGGGGGCGGTCCGCCGGAGGCGGGGCTTGGTCGGGCATCGGACCTCCTTGACGCGAACCGGGGCCGCGAGACACGGCCAGCCTAGTCAGCGGTCGGTCGTCGTTTTGGCCCCGGCGCGCCCGCTCGGCTATTCTTGGCAAGTTGCCCTGTTCGGTCTGGGCGTGCCCGCTGGGCACGCGGCATACCGGCGCGGGGCCCCCGACCTTCCAGACCGCGGGTTCGACCCCGCATCAGAGCATCAGGAGAGACCCGTGGCAGCCACTTGCGACGTTTGCGGCAAGGGACCGGGCTTCGGTCACAACATCTCGCACTCGCACCGGCGCACCAAGCGTCGCTGGAACCCGAACATCCAGCGGGTCAAGGCCATCGTCAACGGTGTGACCCCCAAGCGCCTCAACGTGTGCACCTCGTGCCTCAAGGCCGGGAAGGTCGCGCGCTGAGCGCCTGACCCATCGGTTGCAGAAGGCCGGCTCCCCCATCGGGAGCCGGCCTTCTGCTGTGCCGGGTCCAGCGAGGTATTCGGCCGTCACTAGACGATGGTGGAATACCTCGACCCGGCGGAAGGAAGGGCGTCAGCGGCGGAAGTGGTCCCACCCACGAGGAGCCTGGGGTATGCCGTCCAGCAGCACCCCAGCCCCGGTCCGGACCATGCCGATCACCGTCCACCCCGCAGGCACCGGGCCCGCGAAGCACGCCAACAGCGAGTGCTCCTCACCGCCCCCCAGCACGCACTCCCAGGCGTCGTCGGCACCGACAGCGGGAGCCAACCGCGCGGCATACGGTGCGAGGGCCTCGCGCGACAGGTCGAGAGCGACCCCGCTGGCGGAGGCGATCCGGGCGCCGTCGCGAAGCAGCCCGTCGGAGATGTCGAGCATCCCCGCAGCCCCGGCTGCGCCAGCCCGAGGCCCTTCGGCCAGCGGCGGTTGCGGTCGGCGGTGGGTCGCGACCAACTCCTCGTCGAGCTCGGGTCGGCCCCGCTCGAGCAGCAGGAGACCGGCAGCCGAGCGGCCCAGCGTGCCCGCCACCGCGACCTGGTCGCCCGCGCAGGCCCCGGAGCGCAGCACAGGTGCCTGACCGTCGAGCGTTCCGAGCGCCGTGACCGAGACGGCCAGCGTCCCCGGCGGAGCCGAGGACAGGTCGCCGCCCAGGACGGCGGCTCCGGCCGTGCGCGCGGCCTCACCCAGTCCATCGGCGAACCCCTCGACCCAGGCGACCGTCGTCGCCGGGTCGGCCAGCAGGGTGACGACCAGCCCGAGCGGCCGTCCTCCCATCGCGGCCACGTCGGCGAGGTTCTGGGCGACGATCTTCGCTCCGACGTCACCTGGCGTCGACCAGTCGTCGCGCCAGTCCCGGCCGCGGACGGCAGCGTCGGTCGTGATGATCGTTGCGGCGTCGCACCGGAGCACGGCCGTATCGTCACCCGGCCCGACGAGGACACCCGGACCGCCGGGCAGCCGGGGAGTGATGCGGGCGAGGAGTTGCTCCTCGGTCAGATCGGCGAGCGTCATCCCCGCCGCCTTGCCCCGTGCACGCCTACCTGGCACGACCTTCTCCTCCTGCTCAAGACGACGAAACCCCGCCCAGCACGGTAGCGTCTGGGGGACGGGTCGAGGACGACCCGCGCGCGGGCACTGCCCGCCAGACCCCCGACAAGTGAGGTTGCTCTGTGGTCCAGGCATACATCCTGATCCAGACCGAGGTCGGCAAGTCGGCGTCGGTCGCCGAGGCGATCCGCGGGGTTGCGGGCGTCGCATCCGCCGAGGACGTCACCGGCCCCTACGACGTCATCGCCCGGGTCGAGGCCAACACGGTCGATGAGCTCGGCAAACTCGTCATCGCCCGCATCCAGGACGTCCCGGGCATCACCCGGACGCTCACCTGCACTGTGGTGCACATCTGAGCGGTCGCTCGCTGCGGTCACCAGGGCGGCAGACCGGCATCGGCCGGTATGCCGCCCTGCTCGCTGTCCCGCTCGGCCTCCTCGGCGCCGTTGGCGCCTGTTCCAACCCGGTGAGCGCAGCGGTGGTCGTGGCCCTGCCGGCAGGAGCGGACAGCGCCCCCTGCCAGGCCTTGACGGCCCTCTGGCCGAGCCTGGTGTCGTCGCAGCCCGCGCGAGCCGTGAGCGTGCAGTCGCCGGCGGCCCGGGCGTGGGGTAACCCGGCGGTCATCGCCATCTGTGGTTACGACGCCCCCGCACCGTCGACCTTGGAGTGCCTGTCCGTCGACGGCGTCGACTGGCTGGTCCAACGACGGTCCGATGGAGTGCAGTTCACCACCTACGGCCGCAGCCCGGCGATGGACGTCCTGGTGCCCGCGGCATACGCCCCTGAGCCGTTGTTGCTGCCCGCCTTCGGGGCGGCGGCCCGGTCCCTGCCCGAGACCGGTCGCCACTGTCAGTAGCTCCCGAGGTGCCCGCGCAGCCTTAACGAAGGCCGACGCGGCGCTCCAACGCCAGGGTGATGAGTTCGTCGACGAGTTCGTCGTAGGGGACGCCGGTCTCGGCCCACATCCGCGGGTACATCGAGTGCGGGGTGAAGCCTGGCATCGTGTTGATCTCGTTGATGATCACCCGACGATCCTCGGTGTAGAAGCAGTCCACCCGGGCCAGCCCCTCGCAGCCCAGGGATTCGAAGGCCGCCGCCGCCAGGCGCCGCACCTCGGCGGCGATGTCGTCGGGGATGTCGGCCGGGCAGACCAGCTCCACGTCGCTCTCGGAGAGGTACTTCGCCTCGAAGTCATAGAAGTCGTGGCCGGTGACGACCCGGATCTCGCCGACGTGCGACGTCCGCGGCGGCTGCACGCCCCGGCCCTCGAGGACGGCGCATTCCAACTCGCGGCCGAAGATCGCCGCCTCGACGAGCACCTTCGGGTCGTGCTCGCGGGCCGCCTCGATGGCCGCCTTGAGTCCGGCGGGTGAAGCCACCCGGGTGATCCCCATGCTCGACCCGGCCCGAGAAGGCTTGACGAAGACCGGGAAGCCCATCGACGAGGCGGCGTCGAGGGCCGCGCCGCGGTCGGCTCGCCAAGCGCGGTCGGTGATGACGGCATACGGGCCGACGGGGAGGCCGTGACCGGCGAAGACGACCTTCATGTAGTGCTTGTCCATGCCTGCGGCAGAGGCGAATACGCCGGAACCGACGTAGCGCACGTCGGCCAGATCGAGCATCCCCTGAATCGTGCCGTCCTCCCCCCACGGGCCGTGGAGCACGGGGAAGACGACGTCGACGTCACCGAGGACGACCGGCACCTCGCCCGGCGTGAGCACCTGGAGGGCCCGATCGGTCGTCGATAGCGGCACGAGCACCCCCGCGCCCGACCCGTCGACCTCCGGGATGTGCCCGGGAGCCAGTTCGAGGGCGGCCGGGTCGTCGGCGGCCAACACCCAGCGTCCGTCCTTGGTGATGCCGATGGGCAGGACGTCATAGACGTCACGGTCGATGGCCCGCAGCACCGACGCCGCGCTGCTGCACGACACGGCGTGCTCGGAGGACCGTCCGCCGAAGACGACGGCGACGCGCGGTTTACGGGGCGGGACAGTGCTCATCGGCAACGACCCTACTGCCCCGGTATGCCGTGTCCGCCTAGGCTGGCCGGATGACCGACCTGCCCCCGGACCTGGCCCCCGCCACCGTCGTCGTCGCCGCGGGGCGCCCCCCACGCAGCCCCGGTGCACCGATCAATCCGCCGATCGAGTTGTCCAGCACGTATGCCGCCCACCCCGCCACCGGCCCCGACGGGGTGGCCCTGAACCTCGGCTACGGCCGGGCATCGAACGCCACCTGGGCGGCTTTCGAAGCGGCCGTCGGGACCCTCGAAGGTGGCGACGCGCTGTGTTTCGCCTCCGGCATGGCGGCGATCTCGGCCGCCCTCACCGTCCTCCCGGCGGACGGCCCGCTGGTTGCTCCCCTGACGCCCTACAACACCTCCGGTGCGCTCATCGGGGAGGTGGAGGCCGCGGGCCGCGAGATCCGCCGGGTCGACGTCGAGGACACCGTAGCGGTCATCGCGGCGCTGCACGGTGCCCGCGCGATCTGGCTGGAGTCGCCGACCAACCCCCTCATGCAAGTAGCCGACCTGCCGGTCATCATCGCCGAAGCCGCTGCGCGCGGGGTCGTCGTCGTCGTCGACAACACCTTCGCCACTCCCCTGGTGCAGCAACCGCTGGCCCTCGGCGCCGACATCGTCGTCCACTCGGCGACGAAGTACCTCTCCGGGCACTCCGACCTGCTCATGGGGGTCACGGTCACCCGCGCGGGCACTCCCGACGCTGCCCCCGACCGTTGGTATGCCGCGCTGCTCGCCCACCGCACCCGGCACGGGGCGATCGCCGGCCCGTTCGAGGCCTGGCTCGCGCTGCGCGGCATACGCACCCTGCATGTGCGCCACGAGCGGGCCTGCGCCAACGCCGCCGAGTTGGCGCGGCGCCTCGGCGAGCACCCCAGCGTGAGCCGGGTGCGCTACCCCGGTTGGGGGGCCATGCTGGCGATCGAGGTGGCCGGGAGCGCCCTGGACGCCGAGCGGGTGGCGAGCGCGTGCCAGGTCTGGTTGGGAGCCACCAGCCTCGGTGGGGTCGAGTCGCTCATCGAGCGGCGTCGCCGCTACCCCGGCGAGTCCGTGCTCGTCCCAGAGAGCCTGTTGCGGTTGTCCGTGGGCATCGAGGACGTCGAGGACCTCTGGCGGGACCTCGACCACGCACTGCGCGCCTGACCCAAGCGGGTCACCGGCCGATCAGCACAGCGGGTCAGATTCGCTCGTGCTTGCGGGTGCGCGACATGAGCAGGTCGACGAGTTCCTCGGGCGTTCGCTGCCCGTCGATGACCGAGGTGACCGCCTCGGCGATCGGCATCTCCACGCCGGCGTTCCTGGCCAGGTCGAGCACCGAGTGACACGACTTGACGCCTTCGGCAGTCTGGCGAGTCACCTCGATGACTTCGGCGACCGACATCCCCTTGCCGAGGTTCTCGCCGAAGGTGCGGTTGCGGGAGAGGGGAGACATGCAGGTGGCGATGAGGTCGCCCACGCCAGCCAAACCCATGAAGGTCGACGGGTCCGCCCCCAAGCGCACACCGAGCCGCGCCGTCTCGGCCAAGCCGCGGGTGATGATCGACGCCTTGGTGTTGTCGCCCATCCCCATGCCTTCGGCCATGCCGACAGCGAGAGCAACGACGTTCTTCACCGCCCCGCCGAGCTCGGTCCCGACGACGTCATGGTTGAAGTAAGGCCGGAAGTAGCCGGTCGCGCAGGCAGCGGCCACGCGCTCCGCGGTCGCCTGGTCACAACAGGCCACGACGCTCGCGGCAGGTTGTTTGCGGGCAATCTCCTTGGCCAGGTTGGGCCCGGAAACGACGACGACACGCTCGACGTCGACCCCCCCGACCTCCATGATGACCTCGCTCATCCGCTTGGTCGTGCCGAGCTCCACGCCTTTCATCAGCGAGACGACGGCGGCCGTGGCGGGCAGCGTCCAGCCGCTGAGGTTGGCGCGCAGCGTCTGGGAAGGGACCGCGAGGACGACGATGTCGGCCCCGGCCAACGCCTCCTGCGGGTCGGTGCTGGCCCGGATGCCCTCCGGCAGAAGGATTCCGGGGAGGTAGTCCTCGTTGCAGCCGGCGTTGATCTGCGCCACCGAGTCGGCCCGCCGGCCCCACATGGTGACGCTCGTGCCGGCGTCGGCCAATGCCGCGGCGAACGCGGTCCCCCAGCTACCTGTTCCCATGACCGCGGCGGTGGTGCTCATGGACGCTCCTTGTTGGGGTTGCCGGTCTCGGGGACACCCTTGGCCCGCGAGTCGAACCGCACAGCGGGGGCCTGCTCGCCCCGAAGGACTTCCAGTTGGGCCGTGATGGCGTCCATGATCCGGTCGGTGGCCATGGCGAGCAAGGCGACATCCTGCGGCTTGCCGTAGAGGTCGCTCAGGTCCACTGGCGGGCCGGCCAGGATGTGCATCGTCTTACGAGGGAAGAGGTGCAGGTCCTTCTGGTAGGTCCCGAGGACTTCCTGGGGACCCCACATAGCGATGGGGATGACCGGGCAGCGGGTGGTCAGGGCGATCCGTGCGGCGCCGGTCTTGCCCTTCATCGGCCAGCCACCCGGGTCGCGGGTCAGCGTCCCCTCCGGGTAGACGACGACGGTCTTGCCCTCCTGCACCGCCGCCACCGCGGCCCGCATGGCGTCGGCTGCCTGCCCCGTCCCGCGATAGACCGGGATCTGGTCGGCCCAACCGACCAACTTGCCCAGGACCGGGATCCGGAAGACGGCTTCCTTGCCGAGGTAGTAGGGCGGCCGGTCGTTGTCGAAGAGATAGAGCGCAATGGCCAACGGGTCGACATAGGACAGATGGTTCGGGGCGATGACGCATCCGCCCTCGGGAAGGTGCTCCATGCCCCGCCAGTCCCGACGGAGCAGCACACGCAGCATCGGTCGCAGCAGCACGACGATGACCTGGTATGCCGCCGGCAGCCGCCGCATTCGCGCCAGCACGGACGTGGACGACCTCACACCCAACTCCTTCTCGACGCCCGTATCCTTGCGGCCCGGGGTCCCAGTGTCGAGCATGCACCACCGGAGGGGAGACGATGTCGCTCGTGAATGACGTGGACCTCCGCGCCGACGGCTGGGTGGTCGTCGTGCCCGTCAAGGGCGGCGACAAGGCGAAGTCCCGCCTCACCGCACCGCGGGGGACGCAGCGGCATACCCTCGCGGCGGCCTTCGCGCTGGACACCGTCGCCGCGGCACTCGCTGCGGTCGGCACAGGGCGGGTGTATGCCGTCACCGGACCCGGCCCGCTCGTCGCCCTCCTGGAGGCGCTGGGTGCCGTCGTGGTCCCTGACCCCGGCGGCGGGCTCAATGCGGCCATCCGCGCGGGCCTGGCGCACGCTGCGGCCGAAGCACCGGTGCGCGTCGGGTTGGCCGTGCTGTTGGCCGATCTTCCCGCGCTGACCGCCGACTCCCTGAGCGTGGCGTTGGGCGCTGCCGCCGGTGTCGAGCGGGCCGTCGTGCCGGACATCGACGGAACCGGTTCGGTGCTCATCACGGCGACAGGCGGGGCTGTCCCCGAGCCGGCGTTCGGCCTCGACTCGGCGGCCCGACACGCCGCGGGCGGGCAGCAACGCCTCGACCTCGACCTGCCGCGGCTGCGGACCGACGTGGACGACACGACCTCCCTGCGGGCGGCGCTGTCGTTGGGGGTGGGACGGCATACGACAGCCGCCCTGCACCACGCGGCCACGGGCTGACACGAGCACGGGCCGGTCCCTCCCGCAGGAGAGACCGGCCCGGTCGAGGCTCGGCGGTTCAGGCCTTCTTCGCCGCCTTGGCGGGAGCAGCCTTCTTGGCAGCCGGAGCGGCCTTGGCGGGAGCAGCCTTGGCCGGGGCGGCCTTCTTGGCAGCCGGCGCAGCCTTGGCCGGAGCGGCCTTCGTCGCGACCGACTTCACGGGAGCGGCCTTGGCCGGAGCAGCCTTGGCCGGGGCGGCCTTCTTGGCCGCGGGCGCAGCCTTGACGGCGGCCTTGGCCGGTGCGGCCTTCTTCACCGGCGCAGCGGCCGGGGCAGCCTTGGCAACCGAGCCGGCCGGGGCCCGGCCGGTGGCCGGAGCGGCCTTGGGCAGCGAGCGCGGGTCGGCGACGTAGCCCTTGAACGAGGTGCCCGGGCGGAACCGCGGGACGGTCGTCTTCTTGATCCGGACGGCGTCACCCGTGCGGGGGTTGCGCCCAGTGCGAGCGGCCCGCGCCACCTTCTGGAACGTACCGAACCCGGTGATGGCAACCTTGCCGCCCTTGGCGACCTCACGAATGATTGCGTCCAGCACCGCGTCGAGTGCATCGCTGGCGGCCTTCTTGCCGCCGAGCTTGTCTTCGAGTGCTACGACGAGCTCTGCCTTGTTCACGCTTCCCCTCCAGATGAACGCCCCGGATCCAGCCGGGTGTCGATATCGCGGACGGGTCGTCCGCCTTGGACGACGGTATTCCCGTCCAGGCCTGGAGTCCACCATCTCGGGTTGCGATTCCCGTTGCCGCGCAAGGTATTTGCTCTCACGAAGCGGAGTTTTCGACGCGTGCTCACAAGTTGTGAACTCGCTTTGGCCACCCCACGACGCCGCGCTTCCCCCAAAGAGGTTGTCCAGCAACGCTTTTGGGCACCCGATCAGCAGATCTCAGCGGAAGCGAAGGCGTCGCCACCCCGCACGGGGCCATTGCGTGGATCACGCAGGCGTGTGGCGTATCTCCCAGTGCGACACGCCGACTCGGCGTGTCGCACGCTTCGCCCGGTTCGTCCGAGAGACCGCAGCGCCTCAGCTCGTGACGGGGAGGTATGCCGGTCGGTCGGCTTCGAACTGCGCGATGAGGTCGTCGTGGCGCAGGGTGAGGCCGATGTCGTCCAGCCCCTCCATGAGCCGCCAGCGGGTGTAGTCATCGACGCTGAAGGGCGCGACGATGTCACCGGCCGTCACCGTCCGGGCCGCGAGGTCGACGGTCACCTGGGCACCCGGCTCCTGCTCGAGGTACTTCCAGATGAGCTCGATGTCGTCCTGGGCCACCTGAGCCGTGAGCAGTCCCTGCTTGCCCGAGTTGCCGCGGAAGATGTCGGCGAACCGCGAGGACAGCACGGCTCGGAAGCCGTAGTTCATCAGGGCCCACACGGCGTGTTCGCGGGAGGACCCGGTGCCGAAGTCGGGACCCGCGACGAGGACCGACCCCGCGGCATACCGCGGGTTGTTGAGGACGAACGACTCGTCGGTGCGCCAGGCGGCGAAGAGGCCGTCCTCGAACCCGTCGCGCGTCACTCGCTTGAGGTAGACCGCAGGGATGATCTGGTCGGTGTCGACGTTGCTGCGCCGCAGCGGGACGCCGATGCCGGTGTGCGTCGTGAAGGCGTCCATGCGCTCAGTCCTTGTCCAGGTCGGCCGGCGAGGAGAGGGTGCCGCGAACGGCGGTGGCTGCGGCCACGAGGGGGCTCACCAGGTGGGTGCGACCACCGGGGCCCTGGCGACCTTCGAAGTTGCGGTTCGAGGTCGACGCGCTGCGCTCGCCGGCGGCGAGTTTGTCGGGGTTCATGGCCAAACACATCGAGCAGCCGGGCAGACGCCACTCGGCGCCAGCGGCCTCGAAGACCGAGTGCAGACCCTCGGCCTCGGCCTGCACCCGCACCCGCGCCGATCCCGGGACGACAAGCATCCGGACCCCCTCGGCGACCCGGCGGCCGCGAAGCACGTCGGCTGCCGCCCGCAGGTCCTCGATCCGGCCGTTGGTGCACGACCCGACGAAGACGGTGTCGACGGGGATCTCGCGCAGCGGCGTCCCCGGCTCGAGGCCCATGTAGGCCAGGGCGCGCTCGGTGTCGGCGCGCTCGGTTTCATCGACGATCCGGTCCGGGTCGGGAACGCTCGCCGACAGGGGCAGGCCCTGCCCGGGGTTGGTGCCCCAGGTGACGAACGGGCTCAGGGTGGTGGCGTCCAGGTCGACCTCGGCGTCGAACACGGCGTCGTCGTCGCTGCGCAACTGGCGCCACGCCTCGACGGCGGCGTCCCAATCGGCACCCACCGGCGCGCGGTCGCGGCCCTTGAGGTAGTCGAAGGTGGTGTCATCGGGCGCGATCATCCCGGCGCGAGCCCCAGCCTCGATCGACATGTTGCAGACCGTCATCCGGGCTTCCATCGACAACGACTCGATGGCGTCGCCGCGGTATTCCAGGACGTATCCTTGCCCACCGCCGGTGCCGATCTTGGCGATGACCGCCAGGACGACGTCCTTCGCGGTCACTCCGTCGGGGAGGGCGCCGCGGACATTGACTGCCATCGTGCGGAACGGCTTGAGCGGCAGGGTCTGGGTGGCGAGCACATGCTCAACCTCCGAGGTGCCGATCCCGAAGGCAAGGGCGCCGAAGGCACCATGGGTCGAGGTGTGGCTGTCACCGCAGACGATGGTCATCCCCGGCTGGGTAAGCCCCAACTGCGGGCCGACGACGTGGACGATGCCCTGCTCGACGTCGCCCATCGGATAGAGCGGCACCCCGAACTCGGCACAGTTGCGCCGCAGGGTCTCGACCTGGGTGAGGCTGATCAGATCGGTGATCGGGCCCGGCGTCGTCGGGACGTTGTGGTCCTCCGTCGCCAGGGTGAGGTCGGTCCGGCGCACGGTGCGGCCCTCAAGCCGAAGGCCGTCGAACGCCTGCGGGCTGGTCACCTCGTGCAGGAGGTGCAGGTCGATGTAGAGCAGGTCCGGCTCGCCTTCAGCGCGGCGCACAACATGCGCCTCCCAGACCTTCTCAGCCAGCGTCCCGGCCATCCCGCCACCTTCCCAAGCCATCTTCATACGCCTGTCGATGCCAGCATCCGACACCGTTCCGCACGGTGGATTTGCGTCTCACGCCCTGAGACGGCAATATCAGTGCATGGACAACTCAAGCGGGGTCGGCGTTCTGGACAAGGCTGCCACTGTCTTGTCGGCGTTGGAAGCGGGTCCGGCCACTCTCGCCCAACTCGTCGGGGCGACTGGGCTGGCTCGACCGACCGCCCACCGGCTCGCGGTGGCGCTCGAGCACCACCGCCTCGTGACGCGCGACATGCAGGGGCGTTTCGTCCTCGGCCCGAGGCTGGCCGAGCTGGCGTCGGCCGCCGGCGAGGACCGCCTGCTCGCCGCTGCGGGCCCGGTGCTGGGTGCCTTGCGCGACCACACCAACGAGAGTGCCCAACTCTTCCGCCGTCAGGGCGACCTGCGCATCTGCGTCGCGGCCGCCGAGCGTCCGATGGGGCTGCGCGACACCATCCCGGTCGGGGCGAGCCTGTCCATGCTCGCCGGCTCCGGCGCCCAGATCCTCCTCGCGTGGGAGGAGCCCGACCGCTTGCATCGCGGGCTGCAGGGTGCGCGTTTCAACGCCACCGCACTGTCGGCCGTCCGCCGTCGCGGCTGGGCGCAGAGCGTCGGTGAGCGCGAGCCTGGGGTGGCATCGGTCTCGGCGCCGGTCCGCGGTCCGTCCGGTCGGGTGGTGGCCGCGGTGTCGATCTCGGGGCCGATCGAGCGGCTCTCCCGGCAGCCGGGGCGCTTGCACGCGGCGACCGTGGTCGCCGGCGCGAACAAACTCACCGAAGTGTTGCGCCGGGCGCACCAGAGCACACCGAGCTAGTCTGAGTTGAGGTATGCCGCCCTGGCAGACCGCTCGTCGCTCCGGTTGATCACCCTAACCGGATCAACCTGTCGGAGACCTGGGGCGTCATGAGAGCAGCAGTTCGGCACGCTTGGCAGGAGACGAAGAGTGACACGACGTATCGGCAGAGCCGCGCGAGTGGGGATCATCTCGCTGGCGGGCGTGCTCGTCGCCTCCGCCTGCACCGCAGCCCCGACGCCCGCCGCAGCACCGGCGACCGCCGTCGTCACCCCCGTGGCGGCGCAGACGTCCGTCACGCCGACCCCTTCGGCGACCCCGACAGCCACCGCCACGCCGACCGCCGTCCCTCCGCTGCTGGCCGAAGGTGCCGACGGCGACCAGGTGCGCGAGCTCCAGGCCCGGCTCAAGCAGCTCAAGAACTTCACGTCCACCGTCGACGGTGTCTATGACGCCGAGACCACGGGCGCGGTGCAGGCTTTCCAGACGGCCCTCAAACTCCCGGCGTCCGGATCGGTCGATGAGACCACCTGGTCGACTCTCCTAGCGACGACCAAGGCTCCTTCGGCCGAGGACCTGGCCGGGCATCTCATCGCCGGGCCGGCCATCCTCGCGTCCGGGTCCTCCGGAGCCAAGGTCCGGGAGTTGCAGGCCCGGCTCAAGCAGCTCGGCCGGTGGACCGGCGATGTCACCGACTCCTACGGCACCAAGACGGTTAGCGCAGTCAAGGGCTACCAGACCAAGCGCGGCCTTCCGGTGACGGGCGAGGTTGACCAACGCACGATGGACCGCATCTGGGGGCAGACCCGCAAGCCCACGAGCAACGAGCTCAACAACGTCAAGCCCGCGCCGGGTGCCGGGCTGACCACCGCCGGGCTCGACCCGCGCTGCCTGGTCGGCCGAGTGATCTGCGCGTCCAAGTCGACGCGCAAGGTCGTCTGGGTCGTCGATGGCGTTCCCGTCATGCAGATGGACGCGCGGTTCGGGCGGGCGGAGTTGCCGACGAATGACGGCGCCTTCCACATCTACTGGAAGTCGATCGACCACTACTCCAAGAAGTACGACGCGCCCATGCCCTACGCGCTCTTCTTCAACGGTGGCGAGGCCGTCCACTACTCCCCCGAGTTCGCCTCCATCGGCTACTCCGGCGTGGGCTCGCACGGGTGCGTCAACACCCGCGACAAGGCGAAGATGGCCTGGCTGTTCAACGAAGCGCGCGTCGGGGATCTCGTCGTCGTCTACCGCTGACACCGGCGCGGCCGCCGGTAAGGTGCGCTCACGGCATACCGCAGGGGTATGCCGTGCGGCGGCCTCCACCGCCACGTCACCCCGGGAGTTGGCATGCGGATCGGCTACAAGGCGTCGGCAGAGCAGTTCGGTCCGCGTGAGCTCGTCGAGCTCGCCGTGCTGGCCGAGCAGGTCGGGCTGGACTCGGTCTGGGTCTCCGACCACGTTCAGCCCTGGCGTCACGTGGGCGGGCACGCACCCTTCTCGCTGGCCTGGCTAGCCGCGGCGGGCGAGCGCACCTCCCGAGTCCAGTTGGGGACCTCGGTGCTCACCCCGACCTTCCGCTACAACCCCGCTGTGCTGGCTCAGGCGTTCGCCACCCTTGGTGTCCTCAACCCCGGCCGGATCGCCCTCGGCGTCGGCACCGGCGAGGCGCTCAACGAGTTCGCGACGGGCGCGGTTGCCGAGTGGCCGGAGTTCAAGGAGCGCTTCGCCCGGCTGCGCGAGGCGATCGCGCTCATCCGCACCCTCTGGACCGAGGACCGGGTGACCTTCGAAGGTGACTACTACCGCACCACCGACGCGACGATCTACGACCGGCCCGAGGTCCCCGTCCCCGTCTACATCGCCGCGGGCGGGCCACTGGTCGCCCGATATGCCGGTCGCGCGGGTGACGGGTTCATCTGCACCTCCGGGAAGGGCGAGGAGCTCTACCGCGACCAACTACTGCCGGCCGTCGACGAAGGCCTCACGAAGGCCGGTCGCGACGGGGTCGGCTACGACCGGATGATCGAGGTCAAGCTCTCCTGGGACCCCGATCGCGCGGCCGCGGTGGCCAACTGCCGGTTCTGGGCGCCGCTGTCGCTGACCGCCGAGCAGAAGCACGGCACGACCGACCCGATCGAGATGGAGCGGCTGGCCGACGAGCTCAGCGACGAGCAGGTGGCTCGGCGCTGGATCATCAGCAACGACCCCGACGAGGTCGTGGAGGCGGTCCGCCCCTACGTCGGCTGGGGCTTCGATCACCTGGTCTTCCACGCTCCCGGGCACGACCAGCACCGGTTCCTGACGACCTTCGCGGAGGCGGTCCTGCCGCGGCTGCGCGAACTGGGCTGACCGGCATACCCACTGGGCGGCCCGCACCCACCTGCCCCGGACATGCAGAACGGCCCCTGACCGATGTGTCGGTCAGGGGCCGTTCTCGCGCGTAGCCCCGACGGGATTCGAACCCGCGCTACCGCCTTGAGAGGGCGGCGTGCTAGGCCGCTACACAACGGGGCCCTAGCGATGTCGTCCGAGGGGTCTCCTCGTCGGACACAGGTGGAAACCTTACCGGTGACCGGGGGCTTCCACCGAATCGGCCGCCCACTGGGCGGCCGAAGCTGGGGTACCAGGACTCGAACCTAGAATTGCGGAACCAGAATCCGACGTGTTGCCAATTACACCATACCCCATGGGGTATACCTCCCGTTCGCCCGGAAGCGATCGGGAAGTGAACCGAAGAGCGATACTACCGGCCCAGCAGAGCCTCGCCCAAATCCCCGGTCAGACGGTGTCTCGCAACGCCTGCAACCGGGCCAGGGTGGAGGTCTTCCCGAGGATCTCCATCGACTCGAACAGGGGCGGCGAGATGCGCTGACCCGAAACCGCGGTGCGCAGCGGCCCGAAGGCCACCTTGGGCTTGACCCCGAGACCTTCGACGATCGCCGAACGCAGGGCAGCCTCGATCCGAGCGGCGCTCCAATCGGACTCCGACCCGAGCACGCCCCGCTGATGGTCGTCGATGTCGCCGAGGGCGTGCATCGCGGCGTCCAGGACCGCCGGGGACTGGGCATCGAGTTGGGCGCGCGCGTCGTCGGCGATGGCGATGACGTCATCGCCCATGAAGAAGGGCGCCACGAGGGCGCTGGCCTCGGTCAACTTGACCATCCGGGTCTGGATGAGCGCCGCGATGGACCGCAACCGGGCCAACTCGCCCAGCGACGGGTTGTCCGACAGGATCCCGTCGGCCTCGAGGAACGGCAGCAACCGGGAGGCGAACTCCCCCACCGGCAACTCGCGGATCCACACGCCGTTGAGCCAGTCGAGTTTGTCGAGGTTGAAGATCGACCCCGCAGGGTTGACCTTCGACCACTCGAAGCGCGCCGCAAACTCGTCGAAGGTGAAGACCTCGCGCTCGGTCCCATCCGCCTCGACGATCGGCGGGTAGCCCTGCAGGGCAAGGAAGTTGACAAGGGCCTCGGGGAGGTAGCCCTGCTCCCGGAACCACGTCAGCCGGGCCCAGGGGCTCTTGCGCTTGGAGATCTTCGCCTTGCGCTCGTCGCGCAGCAACGGCATGTGAGCGAAAGCCGGCGGATCGATTCCCAGCCACCGATAGAGCAACAGGTGCTTGGGCGTCGAGGAGATCCACTCCTGGCCGCGCACGACGTGGGTGATCCCCATGAGGTGATCGTCGACGACGACGGCCAGGTGGTAGGTCGGGAAGCCGTCGGCCTTGAGGATCACTTGGTCGTCAGGGACCGGCGCGTCGATCCGCCCGGCAATGAGGTCGTCGAAGGAGGTCTGGACGTCGTCGGGGACCTGCATCCGCACGACGGGCGTCTCGGAGAAGCCGGGGAGGGCTGCGCGTTCCTCACGGGTCTTGCCCAGGCAGAGCCGGTCATAGCCGGTCGGCACCTTGCGTCGTTGTTGGTCCTCACGCATCGCGGTGAGCCGCTCGGCGGAGCACCAACATAGATAGGCGTGGCCCGCCTCGAGCAGTCGCTCCACGAACGGCCGGTAGGTCTCCAACCGCTCGGACTGTCGGTAGGGCGCGCACGGGCCGCCAATGTCGGGCCCCTCGTCCCACGTCAGCCCCAGCCAGTGCAGGGTGTCGTAGATCTGCCGCTCGCTGTCCTCCTGCAACCGCGCACGGTCGGTGTCTTCGATCCGCAGGAGGAAACGCCCGTCCTGTTGGCGCGCGAACGCGAGATCGAACATCGACATGTATGCCGTGCCGACGTGGGGATCGCCGGTGGGCGACGGGGCGACGCGCAGACGAACCGCGCCCGGTAGCTGCTTCTCACTCATGGTGGACGTCAGCCTAGCCGCGCGGCGAGCCAACTAGTCTGTCCGTGTGAATCAGCACGGAACGCCAGCGCAGCACGGCCGCGGGGCACACCGATGAGCGGTGGGCTGGCCGCGCTTCTCGACGACATCGCGGCCATCGCCAAACTGGCGGCAGCCTCGATCGACGACGTCGGAGCGGCTGCGGGGCGGGCCAGCGTCAAGGCTGCGGGCGTCGTCGTCGACGACACGGCCGTCACCCCTCGCTATGTCCAGGGATTCACTCCTGACCGCGAGTTGCCGATCATCAAGCGGATCACCATCGGGTCGATCCGCAACAAACTGGTGTTCATCCTTCCGGCGATCATGCTGCTCTCGCAGTTCCTGCCGTGGGCGCTCACCCCCCTCCTCATGGTCGGCGGCACCTATCTGTGCTTCGAGGGCGCCGAGAAGATCTGGGAGAAGGTCAGCGGCCACGACGCCGGGGAAGAAGCCCCCGCCATCGTGCAGGGCGAGGACCACGAGAAGACGATGGTCGCCGGAGCGATCCGCACCGACTTCATCCTCTCCGCCGAGATCATGGTCATCGCCCTCAACGAGGTCGCCACGGAGCCCTTCCTCTCGCGACTGATCATCCTCATCGTCGTCGCCCTCGGCATCACGGTCGGGGTCTACGGCTTCGTCGCCCTCATCGTCAAGATGGACGACATCGGTCTGCACCTGAGCGAGCGGCAGTCCGGCGCAGCGCGAGCGATCGGCCGTGGCCTCGTTGCCGCCATGCCCGTCCTACTGCGCTGGCTGGCCATCATCGGGACCGTCGCCATGTTGTGGGTCGGTGGCCACATCCTGCTCGTCGGAGCCGACACCCTCGGCTGGCACGGCCCCTACGCCCTGGTCCATCACGCGGAGGAGGCTGTGGCAGCTGCCGTGTCGGTCGGAAGCGGCGCCCTTGCCTGGCTCACCAACACGCTGGGCTCGGCCATCGCCGGGCTCATCGTCGGCGCCGTCGTCGTGCTGATCATGCACCTGATCCCCCGCAAGAAGGATGCGGCCAACGCGGCCCACTGACGTGCTCGGCCGCCGGCTGGGGTGGCGACGGTCAGCGACGTACGAAGGGGTTGTCGAGCGTCCCGATCCCCTCGATCTCGACTGAGACCCGCTGCCCCGCTTGCACGGGCCCGACACCCGCAGGCGTGCCCGTGAGGATGACATCGCCGGGCAGCAAGGTGAAGTAAGTCGACGCGTAAGACACCAGCGTCGCGACGTCATGGACGAGGTCTGCGGTCGTCCCGTCCTGGACAACCTCTCCGTCGCGACGGGTGACGAGCCGCAGTGCCGACGGGTCCAGGTCGGTGACGATCCACGGCCCCAACGGCTTTGAGGTGTCGAAGCCCTTGGCGCGAGACCATTGCCCGTCGCCACGCTGCCAGGTCCGCTCCGACACGTCGTTGGCGCAGGTGTAGCCCCAGACGCACTCCATCGCTTGCTCGGGCCGCACGTCCTTGCAGATCTTGCCGATGACCAGGGCCAACTCGCCCTCGTAGTCGACGGTCGCACTCCCCCGCGGGATGACGACCGGGTCGCCCGGGCCGATGACGGCCGTGTTGGGGACGAGGAACATCATCGGCTCGGCAGGCACCTCGTTGCCGAACTCCTTGGCGTGGTCGGCGTAGTTGCGCCCGATGCCGATGACCTTGCTGCGCGGGATGACCGGAGCGAGCAGGCGCACCTCCTCCAACGCGATCGGCTCGAGCCCAGCGGGCACGATCCCGACATAGAGGGGGTCGCCTTTGAGGGGGTGGATCACCTCCGCGCCGCGCTCGCCGTCGACGATCCCGTATGCCGGGTCCTCACCTGTGGTGTATCTCGCGATCCGCACCGGGCCACTCTAGAACGACTGCCGTCCGCTCACGGCGACTAGGCTGCCGTGCCGTGACGCAGGTGCTGGCAGAGCAGGAGTGGCGGGCGGCCGCGGCGGCTCATGCTGATCGGGTCGACGCGCTCACTGCCGGTCATCGCGAAAGGCGAGCACGCGGCATACCTCATCCGGTGGAGGACTTCGTCTTCACCTACTACCCGTTCACGCCGTCGGCGATCCGGCGGTGGCACCCCGGGCTGGGTGTGCGGCTCGCTGGCGCGGCCGCTGACCCGCGTGCCCAGTGGCGGCACTACCGGATCGTCGATGACGGCGTGGAACTCGATGTCGCGGCATACCTCGCGGCCCGCGGCGACACGCTGACCTTCGTACGCGACCTGCTCACCCGCACCGCCGACCGGCCGCCCCAGCTCGGGTGTTTCGGTCTGCACGAGTGGGCGATGGTCTACCGCCAGCGCCCCGACGAGGTGCGCCACTCCCGGTGGCCGTTGCGTCTCGGGAGGGCAGGAACGGACGCCGTTGTCGAAGCGAACCCGTTGCGGTGCAGTCATTTCGACGCCTTCCGCTTCTTCACCGAGCCGGCCCGTCCTCTCAACTCGCTCACTCCGACCCGGGCGAGCCAAGCCGATCTCGACCAGCCCGGCTGCCTGCACGCGACGATGGACCTCTACAAGTGGGCGATGAAACTCGCGCCCGCCATCCCCAGCGAGCTGGTCGCCGACACCTTGGAGCTCGCGCTGGACCTGCGCGTCCTGGACATGCGCGCCTCCCCCTACGACCTGCGCGACCTGGGCATCGAGCCGATCGCCGTCGAGACTCCCGAGGGCAAGGCCACCTACGCCGGCGAACAACGCCGGTATGCCGCGCGCGGCCAAGCGCTGCGGATGCGCCTGCTGTCGGCCTGCGCGAGCGTCCTGGCCGAGCGCGCCTCCATCGACTAGCCGCCAGGGCTACGAGACCCACCTCTCACCCCTGGGACTTGTTCTTACTTCGTTAGTAGTGTTTACTAACTAACATGAGTTCAGTGAGGCCACAGCGAGTCCGGCCGTCAGCGCCCGTGCAGCCCAGTCACGCGCGCCGCCAGAACCTCTCGCTTGCCCTGCAGGCCCTCTACTCCAGCGGCCCGATGAGCCGCGCCGACCTCGCTCGCTCATTGGGCTTGACCAAGGTGACCGTCTCCGAGTTGGTCACCGCCCTCCTCGACCGCGGCCACGCCATCGAGGTCGGGCGGAGCACCCCCGGACGGATGGGCAAGCCCTCGATCCTGGTCGACGTCAACCGCACCGGCCTGCAGATGATCGGCCTCGACCTCTCCGACCACCGCGCGCTGCACGGCGCCGTCCTGGATCTCGACGGCACCGTCGTCGCTCGTGCCCAACGGCCTGTCCTGACCGACGACTCCGTGATCGGGGACGGCAGCACGGCTGGGCCGGATTATCCCGCGGGCCCGCTCGGCGGAGAGCGCGCAGTCGACCTCGTGCTGGAACTTGTCGCCGAGTGTCTGGCGCTGGCGACCGCGCCGATCCTGGGGATCGGCATCGGCACCCCCGGCATCGTGGGCAGCGACGGCGTGGTCAAGACCGCCCCCAACCTCGACTGGCGCGACGTTCCCCTGCGCGACATCGTGGCCTCGGCCACCAACCTGCCCGTCTCCCTGTGCAACGACGCCGACGCGGCGGCCCATGCCGACCACACCCTCGGCGACGGCGGTGACGACCTCGTGCTCGTCAAGATCGGTCGCGGTGTGGGCTGCGGGCTCATCGTCGGCGGCCGCCGCGTCCGCGGCGCGCACTCGGCGGCCGGTGAGATCGGGCACGTCGTCGTCGGGACCGACGGTGGACGCCGGTGCCGGTGCGGCAAGGTCGGTTGCTTGGAGACGTGGGTGTCCGCACCCCGCCTCGAGCAGGCCATCGCCGCGTCGACACCCGACCCTGCTGACGCCGCTCCCCACGCCGATGACGTCCCTGATGCGGTGACCGCGGCGGGCGAGCGTCTGGCGATCGCCCTGGCACCGGTCGTCGCAGCCCTCGACCTGGCCGACGTGGTGCTGTGTGGTCCCGCCCACGTCATCGTGCCGGCCTTGGTCGAGTCGGTCGAGCGCACGCTGCGCGCCCGCCTCTTCACCGTCGAGAACGCGACCCTTCGGGTTCGCGTGGTCGAGGACCCCAACGACATCGTCGTGCGGGGTGCTGCCGCCCTGGTCCTGCTGGACCAACTGGGGGTGAGCTAGCCAGCCCGATCGGCACGTGCCTGACGTCGTACCCCTCACCGATGTCGGCGATTCATCCGAGGAAAGAACAGTAGGACCGAACCAGGGAACCGGCCCCCACAGGGGCCCACCCACCGGGAAAGGAAACCCATGAAGAAGAACCTCCAGGCCGCCCTCGTGGTCGGGACGGCAGCGACGTTGCTGCTCACGGCCTGTAGTGGCGGCAGCACGGGGTCGGCCCCGACCGCGACCAACACGGCCGCCAACGCCAGCAAGTCGATCACCCTGTGGCTGGCCGGTGGCGACACCCCCGCCGAATTGCGCACCTACCTGGCCGACACGTTCAAGGCCAAGACCGGTGCCACGCTGAAGATCCAGGAGCAGTCCTGGGGCGACCTCACCACCAAGTTGACCACCGCCCTCCCGGACGCCAACAACACCCCTGACGTCGTCGAGCTGGGCAACACTCAGTCCCCGACGTTCACCAACGTCGGCGCCTTCCTGGACATCAGTGACATGTACAACGAACTCGGCGGCACCAAGCTGCTCCCCTCGTTCGTCGAGGCCGGAAGCGTGGACGGCAAGCAGTTCGCCCTGCCGTACTACTTCGGTTCCCGGTACCTGTTCCAGCGCAAGGACGTCTGGACCCAGGCGGGCGTCGCGACGCCCAAGACCCTGGACGAGTTCAACACCGCGGTGAAGACCATCACCACCGCCAACCCCCGCAAGATCGCCAACTTCTCCGGCTTCTTCATCGGTGGCCAGGACTGGCGCAACGGCATCTCGTGGGTCTTCGCCAACGGCGGCGACCTGGCCAAGAAGGAAAGTGGCCAGTGGGTGTCGACCCTGTCGGACCCCAACACCATCAAGGGCCTGACCCAGTTGCAAGACATCTACCGCAACGCCTCCAAGGCGCCGGCTGACGCCAAGGATGCCTCGCCGTGGCTCTACATCAACGACACTGACCAGATCCTCGACGACACCAAGGCCGTCACCGGCACGACGTCGCTTGCCGCGGCCACGATCATGGCTCCGGGTTGGGCGCACTGGTCGATCGGTGACCTGGCAACCAAGGACGGCAAACCAACTCGTCAGTGGAATGACGCCACCTTCGGCGTCTTCGTCCTGCCGGGCAACGACGGCAAGCCAGCCCCGGTCTTCGCCGGTGGTTCGAACATCGCCATCTCCAACACCAGCAAGAACAAGGACCTGGCCAAGGAACTCATGCGCATCATCTTCAGCGCTGACTTCCAGAAGAAGCTCGGTGGGGCGGGCCTGGGCCCGGCCAACGCCGACTACGTCTCCTCGCTCGGCACCGACGCCTTCGCCACAGCGACGATCCAGTCGGCCAGCAACTCCAAGCTGACCCCGGCCGCGCCGGGCTGGGCCGCCGTTGAGTCGGCCAAGGTCATGGAGGAGTTCTTCGGCAAGATCCGCGACGCGGCGGACCTCACCGCGCTGGCGAAGGAGTACGACGCCAAGATCACGCCGATGCTCAACCTCAAGTGAGCATCGCCTGATCCACAGACCGCTCGATTGTCACTGAGATCGAGCGAACGGTGGTCCGGGCGGGGCAGACCCCCACACCCGCCCGGACCACCCTCACACCCTCACGCTCCTGCGCGGAAGGCCGGAACATGCCCGTGCGGCGCCGATCTCGGCTCCCTCACATTCTCATCACTCCGACGATCATCGTGTTGATCGCCGCGCTCGGCTACCCGGTCGCGTGGCAGATCATCACCAGCTTCAAGGAATTCGGCCTGCGCCAGCAGTTCGGCGTTCCGGCCGACTGGGTCGGTCTGGCCAACTACGTAGAGATCGTCAGCGACCCCGCGCTGTGGGCCATCGTCCTTCGTTCCCTGGTCTTCTGCCTCGTCGTCTCGTTCGCCACCGTGCTCATCGGAGGGGCGCTCGCCGGGTTGATGAACTCGGTTCACAAGGCCGCCCGGCTCACCCTCCAGGTCGCCCTTCTGCTCGCCTGGGCCATGCCTGCCGTCGCCTCCATGACCGTCTGGATCTGGTTGGTCGACTGGCGCCGCGGCCTGCTCAACTGGGCCCTCGTCCGCCTCGGCGTGGACGCTCAGGGACACAACTGGCTAGCCGACCCGACCTCGTTCCTCATCATCGCTGCCATCATCGTCACCTGGATGAGCGTCCCCTTCGTCACCTTGAGCATCTACGCCGGACTCACCCAGGTCTCCCCCGAGGTGTTGGAGGCCGCCAAGATCGACGGCGCGAGCGGCATACAGCGCCTTCGGCACATCATCGTGCCCCTCATCGCTCCGGTGTTGTCCATCGTCCTGCTGCTGCAGTTCATCTGGAACCTGCGCGTTTTCACCCAGGTCAAGATCTTGCAGGACGCCGGCGGCGTGGCGAACGAGACCCATCTGCTGGGCACCTACATCTACCAACTCGGCACGGGCAAGGGCGATTTCGGCTCCGCCAGCGCCGTCAGCATCCTCATGTTGTTACTGACCATCGCCATCAGCTGGCGCTACGTGCGCAACCTGATGAAGGAGGAATCCTGATGACCCTCAGGAGAATCGGCCGCGCCCTGTTGACGGTCCTCACCCTGCTCCTGGCCCTGGTCTGGGCGTTCCCGGTGTACTGGATGGTCAACTCCTCGATGCTGTCCAACGTCACCCTCCAGTCGACGACCCCGACGTTCCTGCCGTTCGGCGGGTCCTTCGACAACTTCGCCGCCGTGTTCAGCGACCCCGGGTTCCTGCAGGCCCTCGGCGTGTCGCTCGCGGTCACCTTGGGCACCGTTGCCGCCTCGCTGTTCATCGCCTTCCTCGGCGCACTCGCGATCAGTCGGTTCCGATTCCGGGGCCGCAAGTCGTTCATCTTGGCTCTGCTGCTCATCCAGATGCTGCCGGCCGAGGGGCTGTTCATCGCGCAGTACAAGATGATGTCGGGGATCGGAATGCTCAACAGCGTCCTCGGTCTGACGATCCTCTACACCGCTGCCGTCGTGCCGTTCACGGTGTGGATGCTGCGCGGATTCGTCGCCGGCGTGCCGGTCGACCTTGAGGAGGCGGGCATGGTCGACGGCCTGACCCGCACCCAAGCCTTCCTCCGGATCACCTTCCCCCTGTTGGCTCCTGGCCTCGTGGCCTCGGGCGTGTTCGCCTTCCTCCAGGCGTGGAACGAGTTCACCATCGCGCTGGTCATCATGACCGACGAGCAATCCCGCACCCTGCCGCTTTGGCTGCGCGGCTTCGTCCAGGCCAGCGCGAGCCGGGAGACCGACTGGGGTCAGGTGATGGCGGCGTCGACCGTTGTCGCCGTGCCGGTGATCATCTTCTTCCTGCTGGTCCAGTCCCGAATGAGCAGTGGCCTGGTCGGCGGAGCCGTCAAGGGCTGACGTGGCACCTACCCAGTTACGCGCCCTCGCTGCGAGCACCCTCATGCCCGGCTTTGTCGGGACGACGGTGCCTGCATGGATCGACGAAGCCGTTGACGGTGGGTTGCGCACCGTCTGCCTCTACGGGAGCAACATCACCGACCGAGCGCAGACCCATCGCCTGTGTCGAAGCCTGCGAGGCATCTCGACGTCCCTGCTCATCGCCGTGGACGAGGAGGGCGGCGACGTCACCCGCCTGCACTTCCCCAGCGGCTCCCCCGAGCCGGGCAACGCCGTCCTCGGACGGCTGGACGACGTCGCGTCCACGCGGCGCAGCGCGGCCCGCATCGGTGCAGACCTCGCGGCATACGGGATCGGTCTGGATCTTGCGCCTGTGGTTGACGTCAACTCGGCGGACGACAACCCCGTCATCGGGACGCGCAGCTTCGGCGCCGACCCCGAGGTCGTCGCTCGCCACACCGTGGCCTATGTCGAGGGCCTGGCGACCCAGTCCGTGGCCGCCTGCGCCAAGCACTTCCCCGGTCACGGCGACACTCACACCGACTCGCACCTCGATCAGCCGGTCGTCCTCGCCGACCTCGACACCCTGCATCGGCGCGAGCTGGTGCCGTTCCGGGCGGCGATCGAGGCGGGCGTGGCAACCGTGATGACCTCGCACATCCTCGTCCCCGCACTCGACCCCAGCGCCCCGGCGACGTTCTCCGAGCCCATCCTGCAGGGGGTCCTGCGCGAGGAACTCGGATTCACCGGCGTGGTCGTCACCGATGCCCTCGACATGGCGGGCGCCAGTGCGACGCAAGGCATCCCGACCGCTGCGGTGCGCGCACTGGCCGCCGGAGCCGATCTGCTCTGCCTCGGGTCGGACACCACCCCCGAGGGGTATGCCGCAGTGCTGGACGCCATCGTGGCCGCCGTCGACGCGGGCGTCTTGGACCCTCGACGGCTAAAGGATGCAGCGGTCCGGGTGGCCGCGTTGGCCGACGTCCACTCACTCGCGGTCGGCGACAGCCAGCCCGCGGCCGGAGCACTGCCCTCCCCCACCGCCCGAGCGGATGTGGCAAGCGCCACGATCGCCGGAACGTTCTCCGTCAGCCCCAGCCTCGCTGCGTGGCGGGCCGGCACCGGTCCAGTGGCGATCGTCCAGGTTGACACCCGCGCCAATCTGGCTGTCGGCCCGACCAACTGGGGTCCGGCGGCACTCGGCGCGACCATTGACCCAGGGCAGGTTCCTACAGACGCTCGCGTGGCGGTCGTCGGCCGCGGGATCGGCGTCGACCATCCCGCCCGAGCCGCTGCCGCGGCATACGGTGCCTCCGGTCACCCCGTCGTTCTCGTAGAGTGCGGGTGGCCGTTCGGCGACGTCGACGTCGATGTGGCAACCTACTCCGGGTCATTGTCCGTCGCGGCGGCGTTGGTCGAACTTCTCACCACTTCGCCACGGGAGGCACTGGTGCAGCCATGTTGATGGGCATCGATATCGGTGGGACCAAGACTGCCGTCGTGGCGTTAGGCCCCGACGGCAGCGTCGTTGCCGAGCGTCGAGCGCCCTCTGGGCACGGCCCCGACGGGGTCGTTGCCGTGGCGTTGGCCGTGGCCCACGAGTGCGCCGACGCGGTGGGCGGCTGGACCCAGATCGCCTCGGTCGGTGCTTGTATGCCGGGTCTGGTCGATCCGCGCTCCGGCCTGGTCACGCACGCGCTCAACCTCGGCGTCGACGCTCTGCCGCTCGGCCCAGCGTTGAGCGACGCCTTGAGCCGGCCTGTCGTCATCGACAACGACGTGAAGGCCGCCGGCTGGGGTGCCTTCCAGTTGCATGGCGGGGACCCGGACACGGCCTTCGGCTACCTCAACATCGGTACCGGGCTGGCCGCCGCCTTGGTGATCAACGGCCAGATCGTCCGCGGGCCGGGAGGGATCGCCGGGGAGATCGGTCACCTGCCTTTGGCCGCGCCAGTGCCCTGCCGCTGCGGCCAGACCGGGTGTCTGGAGACCAGCGCATCCGGCTCGGGGCTCACCCGGATGTGGCCCCCCGCGCGGCACCTTGCCGACCCGTTCGCCGCCGCCGCAGCCGGCGACGCCCAGGCCGCAGAGGCGGTGCGCCACCTCTGCGGTGGCATCGCCATGGCCATCCAAGCCCTCGTCCTCGTCGGCGGGGTCGAGCACATCGTCATCGGCGGCGGCCTCACCGGCTTGGGCGAACCGCTGTCTCTTGGGATCGCCGAGGTCTTGGCCCAGCGGGCCGCGCAGGCCCCGCTGCTGGACGAGTTGACGCAGCCCGGTCGCTTCTCGATGCTGTCGTCAGACGTGCCGATCGCGGCCCTCGGGGCCGCCCGATTGCCTTCTGCTGCAGCCCAACTCGACCTACAGGTAGCCCCGTAGCAGCCTAAAGACACCCCGATCCCTGGGCACTACCCAGGGATCGGCCCAGGCAAACCCACCGCGGTCGCGCCGAGAGTCAGCGCCAGTAGGTCGCGCGACCGATGGGGCGCGAGCTGCCGCCGCCTCGCAGGGTCAACTCGAACAACGGCAAGCTGCGGCCGGGCACCGAACGGCTCAGCCGCTCGCCGACCTGCACGGCGCCGAGCCGCTCGTAGAACGGGCGCGCCTGAGGGTCGGCCTCGATCTGCACCCGGGTCCACCCGCGACCCGCAGCCGAGCGCCGAGCGTCCTCGAAGAGGATCCGCCCGATCCCCGACCCGATGAACGGGGGGTCGACGAAGAGCATGTCCAGCTCACCGACATCACTGCCGACCGACGACGGGGCCAGCAGGTGGAAGCCAGCGACGACCCCGTCGACCTCAACGAGGACCGCCTTGGCCGCCTGCTCGGGCGAGAGGGTCAACTCGGCCTCACAGGCCCGCAGGAAGGACGCGCTGTGACCCCACCAGCCCTTGCTGCGCAACGCGAGCTCGGAGAGCAACGGCGCTTCGTCGGCTCGGGCGGGCCGCAGGACCAGCCCCACTCCGGCCGCAGGCGCGGTATGCCGCGTGGCGTGCGCCGTCTGCGGCGGGGCCGCGTGGTCGATGCTCATCGCGCCGACACCCCCTGGCGGCTCAGGCCGTAGGTGATGCCGTCGACGAGGGCTCGCCAGGAGGCCTCGACGATATTGGGGGCCACCCCTACGGTCTGCCAGGTCGTCGTCCCGTCGGACGTCTCGATGAGCACCCGGGTGATCGCGTCGGTGCCGTGGGAGGCGTCGAGGATGCGCACCCGGAAGTCGACGAGCTCGAGCCGGGCCAGCTCGGGGTAGACACCCATGAGCGCCACCCGCAACGCGTGGTCCAGGGCGTTGACGGGGCCGTTGCCCTCGCCGGTGGCCACCTGGCGCGATCCGCCCGCGGTGAGCTTGACGGTCGCCTCAGAGACGGCCTCGCCGGCTTCCCGGGCGTCGGTGATGACCCGCCATGACTCGACGTCGAAGTAGGTCACCGCCTGGCCAAGGTGCTTGCGCAGCAACAACTCGAACGACGCGTCGGCCGCGTCGAAGGTCCAACCACGCAGCTCGAGCTCCTTGACCTCGGCGAGAACCGCGGCGACGAGCTCGGACTGATCGGTGAGGTCGACGCCCATCTCCTTGGCCTTGAGCTCGATGCTCGCGCGGCCGGCCATATCCGACACGAGCGTTCGCATCGCGTTGCCGACGAGCGCGGGGTCGGTGTGCTGGTAGAGGTCGGGGTCGACCTTGAGAGCGCTGGCGTGCAGGCCGGCCTTGTGAGCGAAAGCGCTCGAGCCGACGTACGGCTGGCGGCTGTAGGGCGGGACGTTGGTGACCTCGCTGATGGCGTGCGAGATCCGGGTGGCCTCACGCAGCCGCTGCGGCTCGAGCAACGGCATACCCTGCTTGATCTGCAGGTTGGAGACGAGGGTGAGGATGTTGGCGTTGCCAGTGCGCTCGCCGTAGCCGTTGACCGTCCCCTGGACGTGGGTCGCCCCGGCAGCCACCGCAGCCATCGAGTTCGCGACGGCGCATCCGGTGTCGTTGTGGCAGTGGATGCCCACGCGCGCACCCGTGGAGTCGAGGACGTCGCGGACGACATCGGCGATCTGTGCGGGCAGCATCCCACCGTTGGTGTCGCAGAGCGCAGCGACCTCGGCGCCGGCCTCGGCCGCGGTCCGGACGCACTCCAGGGCGTAGGCCCGGTCGAGTCGGTAACCGTCGAAGAAGTGCTCAGCGTCAAGGAACACCCGGCGGCCTTCACCGCGCAGGAAGGTCACCGTGTCGCGGATCATCTCGAGGTTCTCGGCGAGAGTGGTCCGCAACGCCAGCTCGACGTGGCGGGCATGCGACTTGGCGACCAGGGTGACGACCGAGGCACCCGAGTCAAGCAGGGCCCGGACGAGCGGGTCGGCGGCAGCCGTCGACCCCGCTCGGCGGGTAGCGCCGAACGCCGCAAGAGTGGCGTTGCGCAGATCCAACTCCTGCTGCGCCCGCGCGAAGAACTCCGTGTCCTTGGGGTTGGCGCCCGGCCAGCCGCCTTCGATGTAACCGACCCCGAGCTCGTCAAGCTGACGAGCAATGGCGAGCTTGTCTACGACCGAAAGGTTCAGACCCTCCTGCTGGGCGCCATCGCGCAAGGTCGTGTCGTAGACGTGCAACTCGGGACTGGCCGTGGACATGGAATCACTTTCGTATCGGTCGGTTCTCGTCGCTGCTGGCCGGCGGGGGTGGTGCCTGGACCAACAAAAAGACCCCCCGGGTGCGGGAGGTCTGCGCGACGAGTGTTCTCGTCGCGCTCAGGTAATAACGAGGGCAGCTGGCATGTTGCGCGCAGCGGCGAGGGTGGTGTGGGTCACGTTGTACAGGGTGTCACTCCGGACCGCTTCCGGACAAGGTGTCTCGCGATGCGGACCACGTCGTCGCCGCAGCGACCAAAGACTTCGGAACAGCGAGGAGTCCTCGGCCGCCTCGGGGTGCCACTGGACGGCCAGGCGGAAGCGGGCCTGCGGGTCCTCGAACGCCTCCACGACGCCATCGGCGGTCCACGCCGTCGCGGCGTAGCCGGGATGGGTCGCCACCCCCTGGTGGTGGTAGGTGGGCACCTCCACCGTCTCCGCTCCCAGCACGCCGGCCAGGTGCGAGCCATCCGCCACCCGCACGGTATGCCGCGTGAAGACGCCCGCCGTCTGCAGATGCACGTCGGTCCCCACCGTGTCAGGCAGGTGTTGGTCGAGGGTGCCCCCGTTGGCCACCGCCATGATCTGCATCCCCCGGCAGACCCCCAGGATCGGTATGCCGGTCTCCGCCGAGACCCGGGCCAACGCCAACTCCCACGCGTCGCGGTCCGGGCGAGGCGCCTGCGACGTGGGGTGCGGGAGGGCGGCATACCTGCTGGCCTGAACGTCCGCTCCCCCGGCGATGATCAGCCCGTCGACCCGGTCAAGCACCTCGCGGGCCTGCGCGTCGGCCTCGGCGTCGGTGAGGTGCTCGTCGCCGGGCGGGAGGATCACGGGGATCCCCCCGGCCCGGGCGACGTGCTCGAGATACATGCGGGGCAGCACGGCACTGGGTTGGGACACCCACGGCGGTCGGTCGATCGACTCGACGTAACAGGTGATCCCAATGACCGGGCGGCGCGGCTGACCCATGGTTCGATCGCCTACTCAGTCGCTTCAGAGGGGCGTGACGTAAGCGGCCGAGATGCCACCGTCGACCAAGAACGTCGAGGCGGTCATGAAGCTGGACTCGTCGGAGGCGAGGAACAGCACCGCGCTGGCCATCTCCTCGGGCTCACCGAACCGGCCCATGGGGATGTGCACCAAGCGCCGGGCAGCGCGCTCGGCGTCCTTGGCGAACAACTCCTGCAGCAACGGGGTGTTGACCGGGCCCGGGCACAGCGCGTTGACCCGGATGCCCTGCCGGGCGAACTGCACGCCCAACTCACGGGTCATCGTCAGCACACCGCCCTTGGAGGCGGAGTAGGAGATCTGCGAGGTGGCCGCCCCCATGACCGCGACGAAGGACGCCGTGTTGATGATCGAGCCCTTGCCCTGCTCGATCATGTAGGGCAGCGCCGCCTTGCAGCACAGGTAGACGGAGGTGAGGTTGACCTCCTGCACCCGGCGCCACGCGTCGAGATCGGTGTCGAGGATCGAGTCGTCGTCCGGCGGCGAGATGCCGGCGTTGTTGAAGGCGATGTCGACGCTGCCGAAGTGCTCCTTGGCAGCCGCGAACATCGCGTCGACGGCCTCTTTGCTCGTCACGTCGCAGCGGACATAGAGGATGCCGAGCTCGTCGGCCAACGCTGCACCGGCCTCGTCGTTGAGGTCGCCGACCACGACCTTGGCACCCTCGGCGACGAATCGCCGCACGGTCGCCAGGCCGATGCCCGAGCAGCCTCCGGTGATCACGGCGACCTTGCCGTCCAACCTGCCAGACATGTGTGTCCTTCCTTCGGGGTCGTGAACCGACTGGCGCGAGCGCTCGATCCGGTCAGTCGTCGGTGGCGAAGAAGACGTTCTTCACCTCGGTGAAAGCGTCGAGGGCGTCCGGGCCGAGCTCGCGCCCGAGCCCGGACTGCTTGAACCCGCCGAACGGGGTGGCGTAGCGGACGCTGCTGTGGCTGTTGACCGACAGGTTGCCGGCCTCGACCCCACGGGCGACGCGGATCGCGCGCCCCACGTCGCGGGTCCAGATCGACCCCGACAGCCCGTATGCCGTGTCGTTTGCTTTGGCAATCGCGTCGGCTTCGTCGTCGAACGGCAACACGGCAACCACCGGGCCGAAGATCTCCTCCTGCCAGACCGTGTCCTGCGTCGAGCGGGGAATGACGACGGTCGGCGGATACCACCAGCCGGCCCCCGTCGGGGCGGTGCCGCGGAAGGCGACATCGACCGAGTCGGCGCTGCCCTCGACGAAGCCGCGGACGTGCGCGCGGTGGTCGGCGCTGATCAGCGGACCCATCTGGGCGGCCTCGTCGGCCGGGTCGGTGACGACGACCCCCTTGACTGCGGTCTCGAACAACTCCATGAACCGGTCATAGACGCTGGCCTGCACGAGGATCCGGCTGCGCGCGCAACAGTCCTGCCCGGAGTTGTCGAAGACCGACATCGGTGCGCTGGCCGCTGCCTTCTCCAGGTCGGAGTCGGCGAAGACGATGTTGGCGCTCTTGCCACCCAACTCAAGGGTGACCCGCTTGATCTGCTCGGCCGCGCCACGCATGATCCGCTGGCCGACCTCGGTCGAGCCGGTGAAACAGACCTTGCGCACGGCCGGGTGGGTGACGAACCGTTCGCCGACAATCGATCCCTTGCCGGGCAGGACGGTGAACACCCCTTCGGGCAGCCCCGCCTCCAGGGCCAACTCCCCCAGGCGGATGGCCGTGAGCGGGGTGAGCTCGGCGGGCTTGAGGACGACGACGTTGCCGGCGGCGAGCGCAGGAGCGAAGCCCCAGCCGGCGATCGGCATGGGGAAGTTCCAGGGGACGATCACCGAGACGACGCCGAAGGGCTCCTTGAAGGTGACGTCCAGACCGCCGGCGACGGGGATCTGCTTGCCGAACAACCGCTCGGGTGCGGCCGCGTAGTAGGCGAGCACGTCGCGGACGTTGCCGGCCTCCCAGCGGGCGTTGCCGATGGTGTGCCCAGAGCCGGTGACCTCGAGTTGGGCGAGTTCGTCGATGTGGGCGTCGACCACCTCGGAGAACCGCCGCAGCAGTCGGCCACGATCGGCCGGGCTGACGGCCCGCCACGCCGGGAAGGCGGCCTCGGCCCGCGCGATCGCGGCATCGGTCTCCTCGACCGACAGCGACGGGACGGTCGCGACGACCTGTTCGGTCGACGGGTTGATGACCTCGTGCGTGCTCGACACCGTCGTGCTCAGTCTGGTGTTCACGTGGTGCTCACAGCCTTTCGAATCCGCGGATGAGTTCCCAGTCAGTGACGGCCCGGTTGAACGCGTCGACCTCCACCTGGGCCGCGTGGGCGTAGTGCTCGACAACCTCGTCCCCGAACGCCGCCCGCGCCACGGCCGAGCCTAGGAGCAACTCGCGGGCCTCCACCAACGTGGTCGGCACGCGGGCCTTGTCGGAGGCGTAGGCGTTGCCGTCGAACCGCGGCTCCAACGCCAACCCCTCGCGTATGCCGTGCAACCCGCCCGCGAGCATCGCCGCCACCGCGAGGTAGGGATTGACATCGCCGCCGGGCACCCGGTTCTCCACCCGCAGGCCAGAGCCGTGGCCGACGACGCGCAGCGCACAGGTCCGGTTGTCCCGGCCCCAGGCGATCGCGGTCGGGGCGAAGCTGCCGGGTTGGAATCGCTTGTAGGAGTTGATGTTTGGTGCGTAGAAGTAGGTCAGCTCACGCAGGGTGGCCTGGACACCGGCGAGGAAGTGGTCGAAGACGTCGCTGTGCCCACCCTCGCGCCCATCGTCGGCGAAGACGGTGCTGCCGTCGGTGCCGCGCAGCGACAGGTGGATGTGGCAGGAGTTGCCCTCGCGTTCGTCGTACTTCGCCATGAAGGTCAGCGATTGCCCGTGCTTCGCGGCGATCTCCTTGGCGGCGTTCTTGTAGATGACGTGGTTGTCGCAGGTGCGCAGGACATCCTCGTAACGGAAGGCGATCTCATGCTGGCCGAGGTTGCACTCCCCCTTGGCCGACTCGACCTTGAGGCCCGCGGCATACATCTCGTTGCGGATCTCGCGCAGCAGCGGTTCGACGACGGTGCCGCCCTGGATGGAGTAGTCGACGTTATAGCGGTTGACCCCCGTGAGGCCGACGTAGCGCGCGTCCCACGCGGCGGCATACGACTGCTCGAAGACGATGAACTCCAACTCGGTGCCGGCGAGGGCGGTGAAACCCAGCGCCGCGGCAGCATCCACCTGCGCGCGCAGCACCGAGCGCGGCGACTGGCGCACCAGCCCCCTGCCGTCGAGCCAGGCGAGGTCGCACTGGACCGTCGCCGAATAGTTCTGCCCCGGGGTCCGTCGCAACGTCGTGAGGTCGAGGTCGAACATCATGTCGCCGTAGCCGGTCTCCCACGAGCTGATGGCATAGCCATCAACGGTGTTCATCTCGACGTCGACGGCCAGCAGGTAGTTGCAGCCCTCGGTGCCGTGGCCCAGGACGGTGTCGACGAACCACTGACCGTGGATCCGCTTGCCCTGCAATCGGCCTTGCATGTCGGTGAAGGCGACCACGACGGTGTCGATGGTCCCGTCGGCGATCTCGGCACGCAATTGGTCGAGGGTGAGCTCGGGTCGGGTCATCGTCGATCCTTCGGTGAGGGGGGACGGGTCATGGGCGGGGACGCAACAGGGCACGGAGCAGCAGCGACGTGGCGTCGCAGTGTTCCTCCATGACCGCGCGGGCGGTCTCGGGGTCGCCAGCGAGCACAGCCGCGACGATGGCGTCGTGCTGGTCGTGGGAGTGGGCGATGTTGCGCGAGATGACGGGTATGCCGCGCAGCAACTCATGCAAGGCGGCCTGGGCGCGGGTCACGGCCTCGACGAGCATCGGCGAACTCGAGAGGGTGGCCAGGGCCAGGTGCAGCCGGGAGTCGTTGAGTCGGTGAGTGGCTGAATCGGGGGCCTCGCGCACCTGGGCGGCGCAGGCCAGCAGCCAGGCCCGCTGATCGGCGGCGAGGGTTCGCGTCGCGGCCAGCGCGGCCGCCCCCGGCTCGACGACCCGGCGGAAGTCCAAGACGTCGGCGATCGCGGTTGCGGTGCGCTGCGGCTGGGGCAAGGGGACCGACCCCGGCGCCTCACCGGCATACGTCACCATGGTGCCGCCACCGCGGCCGCGGCGCGTGGTCACCAAGCCCGAGTCGCGCAGGGCGGCGATCGCCTCGCGCAGGGTGCTGCGCGACACAGCAAGGCGTTCGGCGAGCTCGCGTTCGGGTGGGAGCAGGTCGCCGTCGCGGAACGCGCCGAGGCGGATCGCGGTCGCCAACTGCTCGACGGTGAGCTCGAAGGCGTTGCCGGAACTGGGCCGCAGGACATGCTCGGACAGGTCGTTGTGCAGGGGGATGATCACGCCGGCCCCCTGCCCAGCCGGACCCCGTCGGGGTCGAAGGGGGGACGCAGCGAGACGGTCACCGGCACGCGTCGACCGGCGACGTCCACCTCGTATCCTCCGGTGCGCAACCATTCGGAAGTCACCGGCCCAGTCTGCCGCGAGCCCGCCCAGGCCAGCCCCACGGGGGCTCCCAGGGCATGCCCCCATCCGGCGCTGGTCACCTGGCCGACCGGCTCGCCGTCGCGCAGGAGCAACTCCCCACCCCAGAGGTATGCCGCGGGGTCGCCTGCCAGGGGTTCGGCAGTGGGGTCACCAACGACGATCGAGACGATCCGACGCGACGGCCCGGCGGTCTTGACCCGCTCGACCGCCGATCGACCGAGGAAGTCGATCCCGGAGGCGAGCTTGCAGGTGAAGCTCAGCCCAGCCTCGATCGGGGTGGCATCCGGCACGAGCTCGCGGCCGAACGCGCGGTAGCCCTTCTCCAGGCGCATTGCGTCAATCGTGTAGTAGCCCGCGGGAGCGGCACCGAGTAAATGGCCCGCGTTGAACAATTCGTCGTAGACGCCGGCAGCGAACTCGACGGGGACATAGAGCTCCCACCCCAACTCGCCGACATAGGTGATCCGGGTAGCGCGGGCGGTCGCATAGCCAAGTCGCAGTTCGCGGCTGGTGGCGAACGGGAAGGCCGCATCGGTGAGGTCGGCGCCGGAGAGCCGCGTGAGCAACTCCCGTGAGGCGGGCCCCATCACGCCGAACACGGCATACATCGCGGTGACGTCGACGACCTCGGTGCGGTGGCCGTCGGGCGCCTTGCGGCGGATCCAGTCGACGTCGCGCACGGCCGAGGCGGCGCCGCTGACGACGAGGAACTGCGTCGGGGCGAGTCGGGTGACCGTGACGTCGGCTTCGTAGCCGCCGGCGGAGTTGAGCATCCCCGTGTAGACCGCGCGACCGATCGGCACGTCGACGTCCGCGGTGCACAGCCACTGCAACGTCGCCGCCGAGTCGGGGCCGGTGACAAGGTACTTCGCGAACGAGGTCTGGTCGAAGATGCTGACGGTATGCCGCGTCGCCGCCTGCTCGGCCCGCGACCAGGGCAGCCACGTGGGGGCTTCCCAGGAGTAGTCCAGGACCGGCTCGACCCCCCGAGGGGCGAAGACGTTGGCCCGTTCCCAGCCCATCTTGCTACCGAGCACGGCACCCGCGCCTACGAGCCGGTCGTGGACCGGTGAGCGCCGGAACGGCCGCGCGGTCTCCAACTCACGGTTGGGCCACGGGATCGAGTAGTGCAGCCCGAGGACCTCGCCGACGCGGTCGCGCAGCCAGTCGTTGTTGGCGTTGAAGGGCGCGAACCGGCGGATGTCGACGGCAGTGAGGTCGCTCGTCGGCTCGCCCTCGACGATCCACTCGGCCAGCGCTCGCCCCGCTCCCCCGGCCGAGGCGATGCCGACCGAGTTGAAACCGGCGCCGACGAAGAACCCGGCGACCCCAGGCACCTCGCCGAGGAGGAACTGGTTGTCCGGCGTGAAGCTCTCGGGCCCGTTGTAGAACTTGCGCACCCCGGTCTCGGCCAGCACCGGGAGCCGGTGGACCGCGCTGCTCATGAGGATCTCGAAGTGTTCCCAGTCCTCGTCGAGCAGTTGGAACTCAAACGGGTAGGGGATCTGGTCGGGCGCGACCCACGGCTTGGCGACCGGTTCGAACCCGCCGACGAGCAGCCCGCCGACCTCTTCCTTGACGTAGGTATAGCCGTCGGGGTCGCGCAGGATCGGCAGGTCGCGGTGGACTCCCTCGATCTGCTCGGTGACGACGTAGAAGTGCTCGGCCGAGTGCAGGGGCACGGTGGCACCGACGAGTTCGCCGACGGCCTTGGCCCACTGGCCGGCGCAGTTGACGACAATCTCCGCCTCGATGTCGCCGCGGTCGGTGCTCACCCCGGTGACCCGCACCCCGCGGGTGGCGGGACCGGTGTGGATGTCCAGGACCCGGGTGCGCTCGAAGATCGTCGCGCCACGCTGTTTGGCGCCCTTGGCGAGGGCCTGGGTGAGGTCGGTCGGGTTGGCTCGCCCGTCGGCCGGCAGCCAGATCGCTCCGACGAGGTCGTCGGTGCGGATCAGCGGGTAGCGCTCCCCCGCCTGATCCGGGGTGAGCAAGTCGCAGTCCAGCCCGTATGCCGCTGCGCTGGCCGCCGTCCGGCGCAGGGTGACCATCCGCTCGGGGGTGCGCGCCACGGTGAGGCCCCCGCAGCGGCGGTAGCCCGCCGACAGCCCGGTCTCGGCCTCGATCCGGTCGTAGAGCTCGCAGGAGTACTGCACCAGGCGGGTGCCTGCCTCCGAGGCGCGCAGTTGACCGACAAGCCCGGCCGCGTGCCAGGTGGTGCCGCACGAGAGGGTGCCCTGCTCCAGGAGCACCACGTCGGTCCAGCCCAGGGCGGTGAGGTGGTAGGCGACGCTCGCTCCGATGACGCCGCCTCCGATGATGACGACGCGGGCGCGGCTGGGCAGGGTGTCGGTGGGGCTCATGCCGGTGCCCGAGGTGTCGGGGCCGGTGCGGCTGCGGCGACCGAGAGGGTGTCGACGAAGGCCGAGTCCCGCAGCAGCGTCGCCGCCGTGTCGTACTTGTGCGTGGCCCAGCCCCAGAAGTCGGCATCGATCCCACTGACGTGGTGCTGGATGACCCCCCAGAGGGTCCAGCCGTAACCCGAGATCGCCCGCCAGGTGCGCGCCCGCGCGAGCAGCCTCGCGTCGGCGTGCGGGTAGTACGCCTCGACGAGGCCGACGAGGGCGGCGTCGCTCAGACCCGACTCCTGAGCGATGTTGCCCAACTCGAAGGCCGGCTCATTGAGCCCGCTGTATTCGTAATCGATGATCCGCACGTCCTGGCCGTCATCGAGGAAGTTCGCGGCCAGCAGATCGTTGTGGCACGGGACGAGCGGCTCCGGGTATGCCGCGAGCGCGGCTTCCGCACGCGCGACCACCGGCGCGAGCGAGTCGTAGCCGGACGGCATACACATCCCTCGTTCGTGAGCGAGCGCGAGGTAACGCCGCTGCAGCGCGAACATGTCCAGCCGACCGACGAACGGCGGGCCGGCGTGCAACCGGCGCAGCGCCGCGGCGATGCGCGGCAGGTTGGCAGCCACATCGTCCTCCGAGTAGGTGCGAGCGGTCAGGAACCCCACGACGAGCACGCCGCGGCCTGGCAGGTAGTCGATGACGGGGGCACCGACCCCCGCCGCGGCGGCGGCCGCCGAGTTGTGGTGTTCCACCTCGCGGTCCACGGCGAGCAGGTCCGTGCCGGGTGGGGACACCCGGACGACGACGTCCGCGGTGGCCGTGCGAACCCGGTAGTTGTGGTTGGTGAGACCACCCGGGAGTTCGGTCACCTCGCGCGGCTGCCCTGAGAGACAGGGGATCTCGTCGAGCAGCCGCGCGAGAGTCGAGTCGACGATCAGGACGACGGCCTCTTGCCGTCGGCGTCCTGCGCCGGGTGGGCCGACTTGCCGTGATGCTCCATGGCGATCTCCTCGGCTGAGGAGACTCCCGCGGGCAGGTCGATCGTCGTCTTGGGACCGGTGAACCACTTCTTCGCCGACGCGTGCCACCCGATCCAGAGCAGGATGAGCGTCCCGCCGGTGAGGATCGGCGCGTAGTTGACGAACTTCCAGTCGAAGGCCTCGTTGCCCAGCCAGGCGGCCGGGGTGAAGGGGAGGATGAAGTAGACCGAGATGACGACGATCTCCAGGCAGGCGATCGGGGCCATCCACTTCCACTTCGTCCCGAGGTTCCACGGGCCCTGCTTGAACTTGTCTCCGGCGCGCCACCGCAGGTAGATCGGGATGAGGAACGCGAGGTAGAGGCCGATCACCGCGACCGACACGACGGCGTAGAACGCGGTCGGAACGATGATCGGAGCGTCCTCGGTCCCGATGTTGACCTCCTTGAGCGCCGGGATCGTGATGAGCGCGGCGACCACGGTGGAGGCGAGAACGGCGTTGGCCGGGACCTTGCTCGAGTTGAGTTTGGCCCAGAGCGACGCTCCCGGAACCGCGCCGTCGCGACTGAACGCGAAGAGCATCCGACTGGTGGAGGTCATGCAGGCGGTCGTGCAGAAGAACTGCCCGATGCTGGCGATGAGCAGGACGATGCCGGCCCATCCCGAGGTGAGGGCCTGGTTGAAGATGACGGCCACGCCGCCACCTCCGGCGGTCACCTCCTCGGCGTCCTGGACGGCGAAGAGGAAGGCCAACAGGAGGATCCAGCCACCGATCGCCGAGTAGAAGATCGACTGCCAGATGCCGCGTGCGGCACCGTGCGAGGCCCCCTGGGTCTCCTCGGACAGGTGCGCCGAGGCGTCGAAGCCGGTGATCGTGTACTGCGTGAGCAGGAAGCCCAGCGGCAGCACGTAGAACCAGTAACCCAACCCGTCGGTCGAACCGCCGGCCAGACCACCGCTGTTGTTCACCCGCATCGTGAACACGTCGGCAACGCTCATGTGGGACTTGGGCAGGAAGACGAGGATGAGGATGACGGCCAGGGCCCCGAAGACGTGCCACCAGACCGAGACGTTGTTCATCACCGCCATGAGGTGGCCGCTGAAGATGTTGACCACGGCCACGAGGATGAGGATGACGAGGAACATCCAGAACACCCGGGCCAGCGAGTAGCCCTCGGCCCAGGACTCACTGAAGGTGCTGAAGGTGAGGTCGAAGAAGGTCGCACACCCGTAGGCGACCGAGGCATCGACCGCGATGAGGCCGATGAGGTTGAGCCAGCCGGTGTAGTAACCCGCCTTGGCCCCGCCGAGTTTGGCCGCCCACCAGTAGATGCCCCCGGAGGTGGGATAGGCCGACACCAGCTCGCTCATGCACAAGCCGATGACGAGGATGAAGATCGAGATGAGCGGCCAGCCGATCGAGATCGCGACGGGGCCGCCGTTGTTCCAGGCCTGGCCGAAGGTCGTGAAGCACCCGGCGAGGATCGAGATGATCGAGAAAGAGATCGCGAAGTTCGAGAAGCCCGACCAGGATCGGGACAACTCCTGCTTGTAGCCCAGCTCGGCGAGCTTGCGCTCGTCGTCGTCCAATCGAAGGTCAGCCATATGTGACGCTCCTCACACGGTCGAAGTGAGGCGATGCTAGTAGCGAAGAAGGTGTGCGTCCAGACCTTTAGCGGGATGAGTGGGAGGGAAAGCGCTCTCAGGATCTGCGCAGAACGGACCTAAAAGGCATGTTGAACGACCATTGTCAGCCCAGCGTTCAGCTGGACGTCACCTGACGAGCGATTCCAGCGCCCAGGCGACCCCGTCCTGCGAGTTCGCCGGGCACCGGTGGCTCGCCGCAGCGAGCACGTCCGGATGAGCGTTGGCCACGGCATACGAGCGACCGGCCCACCGCAGCATCGGCAGGTCGTTGGGCATGTCGCCGAAGGCCCAGACGTCCGTCGGCCCGACCCCGAGGTCACCCGCCCAGCGGGCCAGCCCGGCCGCTTTGGTCACGCCGGGGCCGGTGATCTCGGCCAACCCGTGAGCTCCCGAGTAGGCCAGGTGCGCCCGATTGCCCACGACCGACGCGACCCGCTCGAGGAAGTCGGCCTCGTCCCAGTGCGGCGCCACCGCAAGCAGTTTGCCCACCGGCTCGCCGCCGCGATCCTGAATCGGGGCCACCTGGACCGCCTCGGCCCCTCGGTCGAGGCCCGCTCCCGGATATCCCGGCTCCACCATCGCCCCGCTGGCCCGCTCGGCCCCGAACCGCACCCCGGGAACGGCCGCGCGCAACTCACCGACGAGGTCGGTGACAAGCCCATCGGGTATGCCGTGCACCTCCCGGACCGTCCGGGCCGCGACGTCGTAGACGAAAGCGCCGTTGGCACAGACCGCCGCTCCGTGCGGACCAACGAGGTCGGCCAACTCGTGCAGCCAGCGCGGCGGCCGGGCGGTGACGATGACGAACGCGATGCCCTGGTCGGCCAGACCCCACACGGCCCGCCTGGTCCGGTCCGACACGCTGCCGTCCGGGCGCAACAGCGTTCCGTCCAGATCGGAGGCGACCAAACGGGGTCGCACCGCGTCCTCGGAAACGGGAGCGGGCGGCATACCGGATCCGCGCAGGCGGCTCACGCCAGGCGAGTGAGCCAGCCGTTGGTGTCCTCGACGCGGCCGTACTGGATGTCCAGCAGCCGCTCGCGGATCGTCATGGTCACCTCACCGATCGCGGGGCCGTCGCCGCGGTGATCGACCGAGCCGCCCTCCCAGCGCAACTCGCCCACCGGCGTGACGACCGCTGCCGTGCCGCACGCGAAGATCTCGGTGATCTTCTTGCTGCGGGCCGCGTCCTTCCACTCCTCGATGGGGATGCGCCGCTCCTCGGGCTCCAGGCCCAACTCCTTGGCCAACTCGAGGATGGAGCTGCGGGTGATCCCCTCGAGGATGGTCCCGGTGAGCTCAGGCGTGACGAGCTTGCCGTCGGAGGTGACGAAGAAGAGGTTCATCCCGCCGAGCTCTTCGATGTAGGTGTGCGTCCCGGAGTCGAGGAAGACCGCCTGGTCACACCCGTGTTCGATGCCCTCCAACTGCCCGGCCAGGCTCGAGGCGTAGTTGCCGCCGCACTTGGCTGCGCCCGTGCCCCCCGCTCCGGCGCGGGCGTAGTCCTGCGAGATCCAGAGGGTCACCGGCTTGAGCCCGCCGCTGAAGTAGGCACCGGCGGGCGAGGCGATCACGGCATACGTCACCGCGGCGGCCGGGCGCACGCCGAGGAACGCCTCTGAGGCAAACATGAACGGCCGCAGGTAGAGGCTGGTCTCGCCGGTGCCGACCGCAGGGACCCACGCCTTGTCGACCTCGACGAGGGCCTTGAGTGACCCCACGAAGTCATCGACAGCCAGCTCGGGCAGCGCCAGGCGCCGGCAACTGCGCTGCAGCCGCTGGGCGTTGGCCTCCGGGCGGAAGCTCCAGATCGACCCATCCGCGTGCCGGTAGGCCTTGAGCCCCTCGAAGACCTCCTGGGCGTAGTGCAGGACCGCGGCGGCCGGCATGAGCGAGAGGGGGCCGTAGGCGCGCACCTGCGCGTCGTGCCAGCCGGCCTCGGTCGTCCAGGTGGCCAGGGCCATGTGATCGGTGAATACCTTGCCGAACCCCGGGTTGGCCAACAGCGCGGCGCGCTCCTCGTCAGACCTCGGGTGGTCGTTCGGAGTGAGCTCGAAGTGCAGCTCAGCTGGGCGGTCCTGGCCGGTCATCTGCGTGGCTCTCCTCGGAACGTGTCGGTGGGACGGAAACGTTATGCTGTCAGTCAGGGTACCCACTCTCCCGGTTCACCTGCGTAGGTGAATCTCGGGCCCTAAGGTTGGTGCAGAGCCAGGGGGGCTCATGCCGTTGAGGGAGGGACGAAGCGTGAACCGTGCGGTCCGCGCGCTGCGAGGCAACCATGGTCGGTATGCCGCATCGGCACCACTGGCTGCGCGCCCGCTCATCGCCGGAGGTGCCCTCGGGACGGCCGGAGTGATCGCGGTGCTCCTGTTCTCAGCCTCGAGCCACGCCGACGTGTCATCCAGCGCGGTCGGCTCGACCGTGGCCGCTGGGCGGCCCTCGGCAACCTCCAGCACGACTGCGGGCGGCGAGTCCGGCCTGACCAAGCGCCCGGAATCCGAGGTGCCCCACTTCAACGCGGTCAACGCCATGACGGCCGCCGCCGCGAACGCCGCCGCCGCCCAGGCCGCCGCCCTGGCCGAGCTCGACGCGGCGCCCGACGCCGGCTCTGTGCCGACCGCCGTGGTCGACGCGGCACAGGTCCTCGCCTCGGGCTTCGTCAAACCGGTCGACGGCGTGGCCTCCTCGCCGTTCGGCGTCCGGTTCCACCCGATCCTGCACGTCTGGAAGTTGCACTCGGGAACCGACCTGGCGACCTCATGCGGCACACCGGTCAAGGCCGTCAAAGCCGGCCAGGTGACACTCACCGGCGGGTTCACCGGGTACGGCAACCGGGTCGTCATCGACCACGGATCCGGCCTGGTCACCACCTACAACCACCTGCGCTCGTATGCCGCGGCTGCCGGCTTGAAGGTCCAGCAGGGACAGATCATCGGTTACGTCGGGTCGACCGGCATGTCAACCGGATGTCATCTGCACTTCGAGGTCATGGTCGGCGGCGCGTTCGTCGACCCGGCGCCGTATCTCGACCTGGCGCCGGCACCCAAGGTGGTCATTCCGGCAGCCGTCCCCGCCCGCTCCGATGTCATCCTGGCGCCAGCACCGACGTTGACGACGACCCCGCCGGTGACCCCCCCCACCCTCACCCCGACCGAGACTGCGGTGCCGACCGAGACCGTGGTGCCGACCGCCACCGCCAGCCCCACCGAGACGGCGACGACGAGTCCTACCGACGTGCCCACGTCCACGGTGGGGCCATCTCCCACCTCGGACCCGACCAGCACGGCGACCGATCCCCCGAGCCTGACGAGTGATCCGACCAGCCCGACATCCGAGCCCTCGGCACCGACCGCGACTCCCACCTCGGACCCGGTTCAGTCGTCGCCCACGGCTACGGATCCGGCGTCGCCCTGACGCTCCCTCGAGGGAGCTCGACGACGGCTTCGGCCGGGTGCTGGCTCAGGCCAGCCGGGCGGCGATCGCGTCGCCGATGGCCACGGTCGAACGCACCTGGTTCCCGCGCTCGACGAGGTCGGCGGCCACTGCCGCTTCGACCCGGGCAGCGGCGTCGGCCAGACCGACGTGGTCCAGCATCATCGCCACCGAGAGGATCGCTGCCGTGGGGTCGGCCTTCCCCTGGCCGGCGATGTCCGGCGCTGACCCGTGCACCGGCTCGAACATGCTCGGGGTGCTGCGGGTCGGGTTGATGTTGCCGCTGGCGGCCAGGCCGATGCCGCCGGCGATGGCCGCAGCGATGTCGGTGATGATGTCGCCGAAGAGGTTGTCGGTGACGATGACGTCGAACCGACCCGGGTCGGTGGCGAGGAAGATCGTTGCGGCGTCGACGTGCTGGTAGGCCGTCTGCACCTCCGGGAACTCCTTCGCGACATCCTCGACGGTGCGCCGCCACAGGTGGCCGGCGAAGGTGAGGACGTTGTGCTTGTGCACGAGCGTGAGGTGCTTGCGGGGGCGGCCCTGCGCGCGGGCGAACGCGTCGCGAACGACCCGCTCGACGCCGAACCTGGTGTTGACGCTGACCTCGGTCGCCACCTCGTGCGGGGTGCCGGCGCGCAGGAGGCCACCGTTGCCGACATAGGGGCCCTCGGTGCCCTCGCGAACGACGACGAAGTCGATCCCGTCGGGGGCGACACGCGCGATGTCCAACGGGCTGGCGACCCCGGGGTAGAGCTTGGCCGGACGCAGGTTGACAAAGTGGTCGAGCGCGAACCGGATCGGCAGCAGCACGCCGCGCTCGAGGACACCGCTGGGCACGGTCGGGTCGCCGATCGCTCCGAGCAGGATCGCGTCGTGCCCGCGCAACTCGGCCAGGACCGAGTCCGGCAGCGTCTCACCGGTCGCGTGCCACCGGCGGGCGCCGAGGTCGTACTCCGTCGTCGAGATGGACACCGCTCCCCCGGTCACCGCGGCCAGGACCTTGAGACCCTCACCCACGACCTCGGGGCCGATGCCGTCGCCACCGATGACGGCGAGGTTGAGAGAGGTGGGCTCAGGCGTTGTCACGCTGGTGTCGACCATGGTCCCAGCCTAGGAGCCGTCTTGCCGGCTGGGACCTACGTCTCAGATCTCGAACCGACCGTGGCACGGATCGGCCGCGGGCAGATCAGAGGTTGACGACGGCGAAGTGCACGGCCCCGATGCCCTCGGCGATCCGGGCGGCGACCTCGGCCGGCAACTCGGAGTCGACGCTAAGCACCATGAGGGCGGTGTCGCGCTTCTCCGAACGGGCCACCTGCATGCCACCGACGTTGATCGCCGAGTCGCCGAGGATGCCGCCGACCTGGCCGATGATCCCTGGGCGGTCGGCATACGTGAAGGCGGCGAGGTGGTCGCTGAGCGGGACCTCGAGGTCGAAGCCGTTGATCCCGACGAGCTTCTCGATCATCCGCGGCCCGGTGAGCGTCCCCGCGACCGACACCTCGGTGCCGTCCTTGAGCGTGCCGCGCAAGGTGGTGACGTTGCGGAAGTCGCCGCTGGCCGAGTCGGTCGTCAGCGTGACGCCGACGCCGCGCGCCTCGGCGATCACCGGCGCGTTGACGTAGGACACCTGGTCCTCGACGACATCGGTGAACAGGCCCTTGAGGGCCGCGAGCTTCCAGATGCTCACGTCGTGCTCGGTGATCTCGCCGCACACGTCGAGGTCCAGGTGCAGCGGCACCGCACCGGCGACGGCCGTGAAGACCCGCCCGAGCTTCTCGACCAGGGCGATCCCGGGACGGACCTCCTCGACGATGACGCCACCGGAGACGTTGACCGCGTCGGGGACGATCTCGCCGCCGAGCGCGAGGCGCACCGACTTGGCGACGGCGATGCCGGCCTTCTCCTGGGCTTCCTCGGTGGAGGCACCGAGGTGCGGCGTGACGACGACCTGCTCGAACGCGAACAGCGGCGAGTCGGTGCAGGGCTCCTTGACGAAGACGTCGATCCCGGCGCCGGCGACCCGGCCCTCGCGGATGGCGTCGGCCAGGGCCACTTCGTCGACGATCCCGCCGCGGGCGGCGTTGACGATGTGGACCGTCGGCTTGACCTTGCTCAAGGCGTCGACGCCGATGAGGCCGAGCGTCTCCTTGGTCTTGGGCAGGTGCACCGTGATGAAGTCGGCCTGGGCGAGCAACTCGTCCAACTCGACCAGACGGGCCCCGAGCTGACCGGCCTTGGCGGGGGTCGTGTAGGGGTCGTAGGCCAGCACCTGCATGCCGAAGCCCTTGAGCCGCTCGGCCACGAGGGCGCCGATCCGACCCAACCCGACGATGCCCACGGTCTTGTCCAGCAGTTCGACGCCGCCGTACTTGCTGCGCTTCCACGCCCCGGCCTTAAGCGCCTGGTTGGCGGGGGCGATGTTGCGGGCCGAGGCGAGCAACAGGCCCACGGCGAGCTCGGCGGCGGAGGTGATGTTGGAGGTCGGTGCGTTCACGACCATCACGCCGGCCTGGGTGGCGGCGGGGACATCGACGTTGTCCAGACCGACCCCGGCCCGGGCGATGACCTTGAGCCGCTTGGCGGCGGAGATCGCCTCGGCATCCATCTTGGTCGCCGATCGGATGAGCACGGCGTCGACGTCGGCCAGGGCCGGCAGCAGCACGGCTCGGTCGGCACCGTCACACGAACGGATCTCGAAGTCAGGACCGAGGGCATCCAGGGTGGCGGGCGACAGTTCTTCGGCGATGAGGACCACGGGCTTGGTCACGGGGGTTTCCTTCGTGGGGCCCGGCGCACGGCGACGCCGGTGGGGTGGTGTTCCGAGGCACGGCGGCGTGCCCCCGAAAGTCTAGGACGACCCGCCTGGCGACTCGCGGGGTGCCCACCCACCGAACGTCGCGAGCGGGTCTCAGTGCGTGCGGCCTACTTCGCCCCGAGGTCCTCACGCAACTGGTACTTGAGAACCTTGCCCGTGGGATTGCGTGGCAACACCTCGACGAGATGCAGCCGTTGGGGCAGCTTGAAGCGGGCCAGGTGGGAGGCGGCATACTCGCGCAGGTCTTCCAACGTGACGCTCTGGCCGGGTTTGGCGGCGACGACAGCGGTGACCGCCTCGCCCCAACGGGCATCGGGCAGGCCGATGACGGCGACCTCGGCAACCGACGGGTGGCCGAACAACACGCTCTCGACCTCGGCGGGATAGACGTTCTCGCCGCCGCTGATGACCATGTCCTTGACCCGGTCGACGATGGAGATGATGCCGTCCTCGTCGAACTGTCCGACATCGCCGGTGTGGAACCACCCAGCCTCGTCGAAGGCGGCGGCCGTCGCCTCCGGCCGGTTCCAGTAACCCCGGGTGACGTTCGGGCCGCGCATGCACACCTCGCCGCGCACTCCCGGCTCGCTCACCGTGACCCCGCCCGAGCCCACGAGCTTGGTCTCGATGTAGAGCGGCGGCTGCCCGGCGGCACCGAGTTTGGACAGGGCGTATTCGGCGACGAGGAAGATCGCTGCAGGCGAGGTCTCGGTGAGGCCATACCCCTGCAGCACGCCGATCCCCCGATCGGCGAAGGTCCGCAGCAGCGGCTCCGGGGCGGGCGCCCCGCCGCAGACAGCCATCCGCACCGTCGACAGGTCGGCGGCCTGGAAGCCCGGCAACTGGCTGATCGCGATGAACATCGCGGGCACCCCGAAGAGGGTGTTGACCCGGTAGCGGGCGATGTCCTCGAGGGTCCGTTGGGCGTCGAAAGACCGGTGCAGGATGACCTCTCCCCCGCGCATCCACGTGATGCCGATCATGAAGTTGAGCCCGGCGATGTGGAACAGCGGCGAGAAGGCCAGCGTCACGTCGTCGGCGTGGATGTCGATCCAGCTCATGAGGGCGATGTCGCTCCACCAGAGGTTCTCGTGGCTGAGCATGACGCCCTTGGGGGTGCCGGTGGTCCCCGACGTGTACATGATGATCGACAACTCGTCCGGGCGAACCGGGTCGGGTGTCGGCAACGGGTGCGCCGCAGTCACCGCCTGCTCATAGGACTCCCACCCCTCCGGTATGCCGTCCGCCTCGGTCACGAGGTAACGCCGGACTCCCAGCTCGGCCCGGATCGCGTCGATGCCCGGCCGTTGGTCCGCCCCTGCGATGAGGGTGTGAACCCCGGCGTCCCCGACGATGAAGGCCAACTCGGGGCCGGCCAACCGGAAGTTGAGCGGCACATAGATCGCCCCGAGCCGCGAGCAGGCGAACCAGGTCTCCAGCGCGGCCGGCTGGTTGAAGCCGACGAACGAGACCCGGTCACCGTGCTTGACGCCGCCGGCCCTCAGGACCGCGGCGAGGCGTTCGATCCGGTCGGCCAACTCCGCGAACGTCCAGCTCGTGCCTTCGAAGATGAGCGCCCGGCGTTGGGGCGAACGAGCGGCGCGGGCGGCGAACCACGCACCGACGGTGATGTCAGGCATCGACATATGCAGCACTCCCTTGTGCATCGGTAATCAATCAACCCACCAGGGTGTTGTCCCCTGGATGTTGCGTGGCCAGGCGTTCCAGGAGATGGCGCAAGGTGCGTTGCTCGGCCGGTGAGAGGACCGCCAGCCACTGCCCGTCCAGGTCGTGCTGGGCCTGGAACTCCCGCTCGACCGTGCGCCGCCCGTCGTCGGTGAGGCGGACCTCCACCAGGCGCCGATCCCTTCCCTCGCCGCGCTCGCGGCATACCAAACCACCCGACTCGAGCGACGCCAAGACCGCGGACGTGGTCTGTCGACTCATCCCGAGCAGCCGGGCGAGGTCGCGCGCCCTCAGCCGGCCGTAGAGCCACACGAGGTAGAGCACGCTGAACGCGCGCAGGTGCCGCCCGCCCTGGTCGTGAGCGCGCCGCTCGAACAGTCCACGATGGCGACCACCCGCCCGCAACAGCGCCACGACGAGCGCCGTCGTCTCGGGGTCGGCGCCCTCGGCCCGGCGTTGAGTGAGGTCGGCGACCGTGTCGACGAAGTCACTCGCGGCCGGGCGCGGGCGATCGTGCGGCTCCCCGAGCATCTGCGGCCTCCGGTCAGGTCGCGTCGCCGACCGCAGCCGGCGCGACGGCGGCCAGTCGGGCCGATCCTGGCCCGGCCCGATGCGGCGTGCGCTTGCGGGCCGCCTTGGCCTCGGCAGGAGCAGCCTTCGCCGAGGAGTCACCGGCAGCCGCGACCGTCTCGGCCAACGCGTCGGTCATGTAGCCGATCAGCGGCCGCAGGTCGCCGACCTGTTCGGGGGCGCCCATGAAGCCGAAGCAGATCCGGTCGCTGTAGCTCTGCAGGGTGATGTTGATCCCGCCACCGACGGACAGGAACGACGCGGGCCAGTAGCCCTTGATCTTGACCCCGTCCATGTATGCCGCGGTGCTGGGTCCGCGGACGTTGGAAACGACGACGTTCCACGGGCCCTTGGACACCTTGTCGGGCATCTTGACCATGGCCCGCGTCATGACGTTGAACATCGCCGAGGGGATGAACCGGCTCGCCTCGCGGATCAACCCGACCGGCAGCGCGTCGAAGTTGCCCTTGGCGGCCTTGACCGCGGCGCCGGCAGCCCGCACCCGGGCCAGCGGGTCATCGAGGTGCGTGGGCAGCGGCGCGAAGATCATGTGGACGTAGTTGGCCCACTTCGTCGTCTCGGCGCCGGTGCGGATCGAGACGGGCACGCACACGATGAGCGGGTCGTCCGTGGGTATGCCGTTCTCCACGAGGTAGCGACGCAAGGCACCGGCACACACTCCGAGGACGACGTCGTTGATCGTGCCGCCGAGGGCCTTGCCGGTGTCGCGGAACTGCGCCAACGGCAGGTCGGCGAAGACGAAGGTGCGTTGGGCGGTCACCCGGTTGTTGAACGGCGTCGTGGGCGTACGCAGGGTGGGGATGTAGGGCTGGATCTCCGCGATCCCCCGCTTGCTCAGCGCCGAGTTGAACAGGGCCTGGGCCGGCTGGGCGAGGCCGCCCGGCAGGCTGACCCGGAACGGCAGGGCGAGCGGCGCCAAGGGTCCCTTCTCCTTGGTCTGGCCAGCGACCCAGGCGAGGAACTTGGCCTGGAAGGCGGCGAACTGCACCGGCTTGGCGACCACTCCGCCCAGCTCGCGGGCGAGCATCTCGCCCTTGCCGAAGCGCGGCTGCGGGCGCGTGCTCTCGGCCCATGCCTCCAACGGCGCAGCCGGCTCGTCGGACAGCGCATCCCACAGCGTCGGCATCGACCCTCCGTCGATGACCAAGTGGTGGATCCGCAGCAGGTGGGCGACGCTGCCGTCGGCCAGCCCGTCGATGACGGTGTAGTCCCACAGCGGGCGCCCTGTCGGCAGCGACGTGCTCATGATCCGCGAGACCTCGGCGGCCAGCTGGTCGTGGGTGCCCGGCGCTGGGAGCGAGATGGAGCGGATGTGCTCGAGCAGGTCGATCCGATCGGGCTGGCCAAGGTAGTCGTGGTCGATGCCGATCGGCACCTTGACCACCTCTCGGTGCAGCGGCGGCAGGAAGGGCAACCGCTCGGCGAACCGTTGACGCATGAACGCCGCGTCGGCGGCCGGGCGGCCGTCGGCTGCCGGCTCGTGAAGCACCAGCCCGCCCAGGACACCATTGGTCGTTTCGGTGTCCAGCGAGGAGAACATCACATCGAGGGCGGTCAGTTGCTGCACGGAACCTCCGGACGTAGGGACGGGCATGACGGTCGCAGACAGTCGTTGGTAACCACAATGAGTCTACGCTTGGACTGTCAGTGATTTGACAGGTTACTGGGCGCGGGTGTGGCCAGGAATAGCGAAGCAAGGAAATTCCACAGTGCGGTACGCCAGGCTCCCCCCGCCCCCCAGCGTGACCGGGCTCAGTCGGCGGCGGGAGTCTCGGCCGGGCGGTCGATGCGGGTCAACACGCGTTCGAGCATGTCCTGCAACTGCGCCTGCTCGGCACTGTTGAGCACCGAGAACCAATCACTCTCGAGCGCGTTCTGGGCGCCGATCGCCTCGTCGACCGCGGCTCGACCCCGAGGCGTCAGCCGCACCGAGACCAGGCGGCGGTCGGTCTTGGAGGTCTGCCGACGCACGACCAATCGGGCCGCCTCGAGGGTCGAAAGCACCGTCGAGGTGGTCTGGCGACTCACCCCGGCGAAGCGGGCCAGGTCGCGTGCCTCGACCGGCTCGGTGAGCCAGATCATGTAGAGCACCCGGAAGCCGCTGTAGCTCCACCCCCGCTCACGGTGCACGAGCCGCTCGGATTGGTGCTGATGGGTGGCTGCGATCCTGGCCAAGGTGAGGCTCAGAGCGATGGCTCGCGGGTCGACATCGGGCCGTCGTTCCTGGGTCGTGCGCACCGCTCGGGCTCGGAACTCGGCGCCCGGCACGTCCGAAGCCGGGGTCTGGCTGCCCATCATGTGCCTCGTTCTGCAGATAAGAATGCTTGTCAGCACCCTACCCGGCGGTAGCCAGCCACGCGCAGCGGTGGGTCAGTCCCTCCCACCGGAGTCCGCCACGTCCGGGAACGAGGCATAGGGAGGCGTCGACTCGAGCCGTCGGTTGGTCAGTCGGGTGGCGCCCACGACGAGGGCGATCAGGCCTATCGCGGCGCCGAGCCAGAGCCAGGGCGACTGGCTCACCCACGCCTCGAAGACCGCGAACCCGATCGTGGAGTAGATGCCGGCCCACATCAGGGCGCCGATGACGACGCCGACCTCGTAGCGCCACAACGGCATTCGCAGCACGCCGGCGGCGAAGTTGAGCGCTGTCTGGACTCCGACCGTGAGGAAGGACAGCGCCACGGCCGGGGCCCCGAACCGCGAAATTACCGTCTCGGCTCGCCGAATGGCCGGGCTGTGCAGCCGTCGCGCCGCGCGGGTGGTCTCCCCGCCCTTGCGGGCGCCGCGCCCCAGCCAGTAGGTCGCGTTGGCCCGAATCATGGCGCCGAGGAAGAACACCGCATAGACCAGCGGGAAGGGCAGGCCGTCGAACACCACGTCACCGAACGGGTATGCCGCGGCGCATCTCGCGCACGCGGCATACCTCGCTGGGAAAGATCATCGGGTCAGGCTAGCCCACCTGAGGCCCGTGATTGAAAGGTCACGGAAGGTGACTGAAGGGTCACCGAGCAGCGGAGCCCTCGGTGTAGTCGGAGTCCGTCTCCTTGATCCAGCTCATCAGCTTGCGCAGATCGCGGCCGGTCGCCTCGATCGGGTGCTGAGCACCCTTGGCGCGCAGCGCCTTGAACTCCGGAGCCCCAGCGTCCTGGTCGGCGATGAACCGACGGGCGAAGGCACCGCTCTGGATGTCGGTGAGCACCGCGCGCATGTTGTCCTTGACGCTCGGGTCGATGACCCGGGGCCCGGAGACGTAGTCGCCGTACTCGGCCGTGTCGGACACCGACCAACGCTGCTTGGCGATGCCGCCCTCGACCATGAGGTCGACGATGAGCTTGAGCTCGTGCAGGCACTCGAAGTAGGCGACCTCCGGCTGGTAGCCGGCCTCGACGAGGGTCTCGAACCCGTACATCACCAACTGCGACGCGCCACCGCACAGCACGGACTGCTCGCCGAACAGGTCGGTCTCGCACTCCTCGGTGAAGGTCGTCTTGATGCCGCCGGCGCGCAGGCCACCGATCGCCTTGGCATAGGACTTGGCGATGTCCCAGGCCCGACCGGAGGCATCCTGCTCGACGCAGACGAGGACCGGGACGCCACGGCCGTCGTTGAACTCGCGGCGCACGAGGTGGCCGGGGCCCTTGGGGGCGACCATGACGACGTCGGAGCCCGGCTCGGGCGTGATGTAACCGAACCGGATGTTGAAACCGTGTCCAAACAGCAGGCCCGCGCCCTCCTTGAGGTTGGGCTTGATCTCGTCGGAGTAGACGTGGCGCTGCACCTGGTCGGGGGTGAGGATGACGACGAGGTCGGCCTCCTTGGTCGCCTCGGCCACCGACTTGACCGGCAGGCCCTCCGCCTCGGCCTTGGCCCGGCTCTTGCTGCCCTCGGCGAGGCCGACGCGCACGTCGACCCCGGAGTCACGCAGGTTGAGCGCGTGGGCGTGGCCCTGGCTGCCGTAGCCGATGACGGCCACCTTCATCCCTTGGATGATGCTCAGGTCGGCGTCGTCGTCGTAGATCATGTCGGCCATCAGAGGGCCACTCCTTAGCTGGTTCGTGCGGTCGGTGGGTGGTGCAGTTGGGACTAGAGGGTATGCCGTGCGCTCACCCCGCGGGCCGCTCGGCCAGCGGGCGGTCACCTCGAGTGAGGCTGCGTCAGGCGCTACGCAGGGCTCGGTCGGTGATGGATCGGGGCCCGCGGCCGACCGCGACGACGCCCGACTGGACGAGTTCACGGATGCCGAAGGGCTCCAGGACACCGAGCAGCGCTTGGATCTTCTCGACCTTGCCGGTCGCCTCGATCGTCAGGCTGTCGGACGCCACGTCGACGACCTTGGCCCGGAAGAGCTCAGCGGTCTCGACGATGTGCGACCGGTTCGAGGCGTCGGCACGCACCTTGACCAGGACGATCTGGCGCTGGACCGACGACTGCGGCTCGAGCTCGACGACCTTGAGGACCTCGACGAGTTTGTTGAGCTGCTTGGTCACCTGCTCCAGCGGCAGCTCATCGACGTCGACGACGACGGTCATCCGGGACACGTCCGGGTGCTCGGTCGGGCCGACGGCCAGGCTGTCGATGTTGAACCCCCGACGGGAGAACAGGGCGGCGATCCGGGCGAGCACACCGGGCTTGTTCTCGACGAGGACGGACAAGGTGTTCTTAGGCATTTCGGCGTCTCTCTGTGCTGCTGCGGCTGGGGAGGCTGGTGGGGGCGGTCTGCGGACGGCTCAGGCTTCGCGCTCCCACAGGGGGGCTCCCCCGCGGGCGATGAGGATCTTGTCGTTGCTCACGCCGGCCGGCACCATTGGCCACACCATGGCGTCCCGGTGGACGACGAAGTCGATGACGACGGGTCGGTCGTTGATCTCCAAGGCCTTGATGATCGCCTCGTCGACCTCTTCGGGCCGCTCGACCCGCCAGCTCGCGCAGCCGTAGGCGTCGCCGAGTTTGACGAAGTCCGGGATGCGCTGCTGGTTGTGGCTCGTGTGCAGGTCGGTGTTGGAGTAGCGCTCGTTGTAGAAGAGCGTCTGCCACTGCCGGACCATGCCCAGGCTCGAGTTGTTGATGACCGCGACCTTGATGGGGATGTCGTTGATGACGCAGGTGGCCAACTCCTGGTTGGTCATCTGGAAGCACCCATCACCGTCGATGGCCCACACCGTGCGGTGCGGCTCGGCGACCTTGGCGCCCATGGCTGCCGGAACGGCGAAGCCCATGGTGCCCAGGCCCCCGGAGTTGATCCACGAATTCGGCCGGGAGTACTGCACGAACTGCGCTGCCCACATCTGGTGCTGACCCACACCCGCGACATAGGTCGCCTCGGGCCCGGACAGCGCACCGAGCCGCTCGATGACGTACTGCGGCGACAGACCGTCCGGGGTCGTGGTGTAGCCGACCGGGTAGGTCTCCTTCCACTCGGCCACCGTCGCCTGCCAGGCCTCGTACTCGGCGGCGCCGTGGGCGGCCTGCTCGGCGGTGATCGCCTCGATGAGATCGGTGATGACGTCCTTGCAGTCGCCCACGATCGGCACGTCGGCGGTGCGGTTCTTGGAGATCTCGGCCGGGTCGATGTCGGCGTGGATGACCTTGGCGTTCGGCGCGAAGGTGGACAACTGGCCGGTGACCCGGTCGTCGAACCGCGTGCCGAGGGCGATGATGAGGTCGGTCTTCTGCAGGGCGGTGACGGCGGCCACGGAGCCGTGCATACCCGGCATACCCAGGTGCAGAGGGTGGCTGTCGGGGACCGCGCCGCGGGCCATGAGCGTGGTGACGACCGGGATCTGGGTGAGGTCGACGAGGGTCCGCAGGACCTCCGAGGCGCGAGCCCGGATCACGCCGCCGCCGATGTAGAACAGCGGCTGACGGGCAGCGGCGATGTAGCGAGCCGCCTCACGGATCTGCTTGCCGTGCGGACGGGCCACCGGACGGTAGCCCGGCAGGTCGATGACCGGCGGCCAGCTGAACGTCGTCGACCCGGTGAGGGCGTCCTTGCTGATGTCGACGAGGACCGGACCCGGACGGCCCGTCCCGGCGATGTGGAAAGCCTCGGCGATCGCCCGAGGGATCTCGTCGGGGTTGGTCACGAGGTAGTTGTGCTTGGTGATCGGCATCGTGATGCCGCGGATGTCGGCCTCCTGGAAGGCATCCGTGCCGATGGCGGCGCTGTTCACCTGGCCGGTGATGGCGACCATCGGGACCGAGTCCATGTAGGCGTCGGCGATCGGGGTGACCAGGTTGGTCGCTCCCGGGCCGGAGGTCGCCATGCACACGCCGATCCGGCCGGACGCCACGGCATACCCCTCGGCTGCGTGACCCGCGCCCTGCTCGTGCCGCACGAGGATGTGACGGACCTTGGTGGAGTCCATCAGGGGGTCGTAGGCGGGGAGGATCGCGCCGCCGGGCAGCCCGAAGACGGTGTCGACGCCGATGGCCTCGAGCGACTTGACCAGCGACTGGGCACCCGTGCAGGGCTCCGGAACGGCCGGAACCGCAGGGGCCGCCGGGGCGCTCGGGCGCTGCCGGTTCTGGGCAGCGAGGTCGGCCGGGGACGCCTTCGTGGACGTCAGGCTGTCGGTCACGGTGTTCACCACTTCTTCGTTGCGTCGGACGTGCGAACTGATGCCGGTGGGGTTCTCGTCCCACGAAAAAGCCCTTCAGTCCACCGGCAGGACGGAAGGGCGCGCGCGTGACTACAGAGGCGTCACACGCGCCTGTTGAGTACGAGGACCTGGGTCACAAGACCACGGTCCTTTGCGGGGGTATGCCGTGTCAACCGCGGACGGGCCTCGTCTCACCATCCGAGCCACGGAGTTCACGCCGGGCACCTGCGAGTTGGGTCAGCGGCGCAGGCGCACCGACAGGCAGGTGACGCAGCCCTCAAGCTTCTCGAACTCGCTGATGTCGACGGTGACGACCCGCAAGCCCTGGCCGGTCAACACCTCGGCGGTCTGCGGCGCCGAGGCCGCCAGCAGCACGGTGTCGGCGTCGAGGATGACGACATGAGCTCCGGACTCCTCCGGAACTGCCAGGAGGCGGGAGGCACCCCTCGAGCTGGTGCCCCAGCCGGGCCATTCTGCGGTGACGGCGCTCAGGCTGGGGCCGGCAAGGATGCGGCCGTCGGGCAGCGCAGTCACGGCCGATTTCAGGTGCAGGACCCCGGACAACGGCACCGCTTCGACGCGGGCACCCAGCGGGGCAAGCAGGTCGGCCACCTGCTCGACGCCGGCCCGGTTGGACCTGCCCGTCGATCCCGCGTCGCCGACCCAGACTCGACCGTCGTGTTTGAGGACGTCACCTCCGTCGAGCAGGCCGGGCGCCTCGATGCGAGCCACCCGGTAGCCCACGTCGGTCAGGAGACCGGCCAGGCCGTCCTGTTCGGCCCGGCGTTCCGGAGCGCCGCTGCGGCACAGGAGCGCCAGGTCGCCGTAGACGAGGACCTGGTCCTCGATGAACACCCCGTCGGGACAGTCCGGGGCCGCCGGCGCCTGGACTATGTCCCAGCCGTTGGCCCGCAAGGCACCGACGTAGGCCTCCCACTGGTCGCGGGCGAGGACCGGGTCGACGCTCTCGCGGTCGATATGAGTGACGATGCCGTCGGCCAGGCGCGGGGACGGCTGACGGACGAGAGCAAGGCGACGGAGCATGCGGGCATTCTGCCGTGGAGCTCGCGCGGCGCCCGGTATCTCGGCGGGTGCTCAGCGAGACCGCAACAACTCCAGCACCTCGTCAAGTTTGCCCTCGACCAGGCGGGCAGACCTCACGGGACCTTGCGGGCGGCTCCCTTGTCGGCGGACTGGGCAAAGAGCGCGAACAGGCGCAGGGCTGCCGAGACCTCCCGCTCCCGGGCCACCGGCTGCCACCCTGCGGCGTCCTGCTCCACCCGTCGACGGTCGAGTTCGTCGTCCGACACGTGCAGCGTGACCCGGCGCTCGGGGATGGAGAACTCGATCTCATCGCCGTCACGGACCAGCCCGATGGCTCCACGGGAGGCCGCCTCCGGTGACACGTGACCCACCGACAACCCCGACGAGCCGCCCGAGAACCGCCCGTCGGTGATCAGCGCGCACTTCGGCCCCAGGCCGACGCCCTTGAGGTAGGACGTCGGGTAGAGCATCTCCTGCATCCCGGGCCCACCCTTGGGGCCTTCGTAGCGGACGACGACGACGTCCCCGGCGACCACGTTCCCGGCGAGGATCATCTCGACGGCAGCATCCTGGCTCTCGGCCACCTTGGCCGGCCCACGGAAGGTCCACTGGTGTTCGGGCACACCGGCCGTCTTGACGATGCAGCCGTCCGGGGCGAGGTTTCCAGTCAGCACGGCCAAACCGCCATCGACGGTGTAGGCGTGCTCCACCGAGCGAATGCAGCCTTCGCGTGCGTCGGTGTCGAGGGTCGCCCAGCGGTTGGTCGAGGAGAACGCCTCGGTCGTGCGCACTCCGCCGGGGGCCGCGTGGAAGAGCTCGTATGCCGCGTCGCTCGTCTTCCCCCCGCGGATGTCCCACTCATCGAGCCAGGCCTGCAGCGACGGAGCATGGACGGCATGCACCGAGTCGTCAAGCATCCCGGCCCGGTTCAACTCGCCCATGATCGCGACGATGCCACCGGCCCGGTGGACGTCCTCCATGTAGTAGCGGTTGGTGTTCGGGGCGACCTTGCACAGGCACGGAGTCACCCTGGAGAGGGCGTCGATGTCGTGTTGGTCGAAGGCGATGTCGGCCTCCTGAGCAGCCGCGAGCAGGTGCAGGATCGTGTTGGTCGATCCGCCCATGGCAATGTCCACGCGCATCGCGTTGGACAGCGCTTCGCGGGTGACGATCGAGCGCGGCAGGACGCTCGCGTCCTCGGTGCCGTCCACGGCATACCAGCGCTTGGCCAGCTCGACGACGAGGCGACCGGCGCTCTCGAAGAGGCCCTTGCGAGGGGCGGCCGTGGCCAGGGTCGAGCCGTTGCCCGGCAGGGCCAGGCCGACGACCTCGAGGAGGCAGTTCATCGAGTTCGCCGTGAACATGCCCGAGCAGGAGCCACAGGTCGGGCAGGCGGAGCGCTCGATCGTCGCGATGTCGGCATCGGAGACGTGGTCGTCGACCGCCTTGGTCATCGCATCGATGAGGTCCAGCCTCGTGGTCGCGGTGCCGTCCTCGCCGATGACCGCCGTGCCGGCCTCCATCGGGCCACCGCTGACGAACACGGTGGGGATGTTCAGCCGCAGGGCCGCCAGCAGCATGCCCGGCGTGATCTTGTCGCAGTTGCTGATGCAGACGAGCGCGTCGGCGGCGTGCGCGTTGACCATGTATTCGACCGAGTCGGCGATGATCTCGCGGCTGGGCAGGCTGTAGAGCATCCCGTGGTGGCCCATGGCGATGCCGTCGTCGACGGCGATCGTGTTGAACTCCCGAGCCACTCCCCCCGCCTCACGAACGGCCCCGGCCACGAGGTCACCGAGGTCCTTGAGGTGCACATGTCCCGGGACGAACTGCGTATAGCTGTTGGCGATCGCCACCATGGGTTTGCCGAAGTCGTCGTCGGTGAGGCCGGTCGCGCGCCACAGGGCCCTGGCCCCGGCCATGTTGCGACCGTGGGTGGTTGTCCGGGAACGCAGCTGCGGCATGGTCGACCTCTCTTGACGGGTGTTCAGTCCCCAGGTTAGTGCGGGCTCAGACCGTGAAGAGCGACACGAGCGCGACCGCGGTGGTCCCGGCGATCTCGGCGATCCCGATCTGTTTGGGCGTCCACCCCAGGCGCGGCACCCACCAAGCCCGCAGTGCCAGCACCACGAACAGCGCCGCCACCCATGGAGCCCACGGCGCCAACGCGAGCGCCGCGACCACGTGGAAGCCCACCGACAGCCGCAGGTATGCCGGGTTGTCACGTTCGCGGATCATCGACTTGACGTAGAAGACGGTGCCCGCGAAGTAGAGGAACTGCCCGGCCGCCAGCACCGCGGCCCGGCGCAGATCAGGACCACCACCCGCGTCATAGGCCACGACCGTCATGAGCGCCGACCCGATGACCGTGGTGACCCCGGCCAACAGGTCACGCTCCCGGCGGTGGGCGGCTGCCCAGACGCCGACCCCCAAGGGCAGCACGAAGAGGGGCGCCCAACGCAGCAAGCCGGGATCGGCCAGCGCCGTGGCCAGCCCGAGAGCAGCGGCGAGGGCGGCATACACCTGGACCGGACGCAGGTATCTGACCTTGCGGCCCGACTTGAGCCAGAGGCTCGTGGCGTTGAAGGCGAAGTAGCCCGCGAACCAAAACGCCGCCAGCAGCAGGTGGATCCAGCCCGGGCCCGAAGCAAGGGCGCCGAGGAGCAACGGGCTGACGAGCATCGCCCAGGCTCCGTGTTGGGTCGGAACCCAGCCGGGCGAACGTCTGCGGCGACCGGGGCGGGCCGGCGATGAAGCGGCCGTGCGAGCCATCACGGGATCAATCGTCGCTCAAGGCCAGCCCGGAAGCGGCAGCGACCCCGTCGAGGTAACCACGGGCCCGCTCGAGCCGTGGGTAGCTCGACAGCACGGCCCAGAAGTCGGGCCCGTGACCGGCGACCAATAGGTGGCCGAGCTCGTGGAGGATGACGTAGTCCAACACGTAGCCAGGCATGCCTTGGACGCGAGAGGAAATCCGGATCGTGCGCTCGGACGGTGTGCAGGACCCCCAGCGACCGCGTTGGTTCGCCACCCACCGGATTGATGCGGGCCTGGCCCGTCCGTCGAGGAACCGCTCGGACAACGCCTCGGCCCGGGCCGCCAGATCCGTGTCGCTTGGACGACGTTTGGCCTCGCTGGCCGCCAGCCGCTCCGTCATCGTCTGGACCCATCGCGTCTCCTCGGCCCGGGTGAACCGGGCGGGGACGAGGACGACGACCCGGTCGCCATCGCGGTAGGCGCTCACGGTGCGACGGCGTCGGGTGCTGCGCCGCACCTCGACGAGCGGCTGCTCCTGGCTCGTCGCCCGCCGCCCTCTGGTCGGCACAGCAGGAGTGTCCTCCGGGGATGGCGAGTGCCCAGCATCGACCTCGAACGGCAGCGCCACGTCCAGGTCCATACCGCCCACGATACGATGCGCCACCGACAGAGGAGGGCTGAACGTGGCCGGGCTGTGGCCCACACTTCTGGCCATGCTGCCAACCAGCCCGCCTGCGGCAGGCACGACGGGCCGACGTGCGGGAAGGGCTCAATTCACGTTCCACCCGGTTCGCTGGTCTAGGGTTGTCCGGGATGCCACCCGCCGATGGGCGGAGTCACGAGCCCCACACCCCGACCAGGAGGACCACACATGGCCAACGACGAGACCTACGCGGGCGAGTTCTACTGCGTGAAGTGCAAGGAGAAGAGGACCGCTGAGGGCAAGGTCGTTGTCAGCGAGAACGGCCGCCGCATGGCGAAGGCGAAGTGCCCGGTCTGCGGCACCAACCTCAACCGGATCCTGGGCAAGGCCTGATCCGCAGCTCGACAGGACACGGAGGGCGACCCGCAACGCGGGTTGCCCTCCGTGCATTCTGACCGGGTCGCCCGTCCGGCACCTCCCGGCACGCACACTCCGGCATTCGCGGGCCTGTGGATGACGCTGACGGACCTGGCCCCTGCTGTGGCAGATTCGCAGCATGTCGCAGCGAGGTCCCCGACCGGATCGATCGGCGCGTGCCAGCCAGCCCCGGCTGCATCCGCGTCGCCCTCCGCTGCGTCGCGGCGTCGACGAGGTGCAGTTGGGGGTCGGCCCCCAAGCCCTCGTGTTGCGCGGGCTGTCGGAAGGTCAGGTCGCCGTTCTCGAGCGCCTGGACGGGTCCCGGTCGCTCGCCCAACTTCATGATGTCGCAGCCGATTTCGGTGACCCACCACACGTCGTCGACGAGTTGCTCACCCTGCTGGGTCGGCTGGGCGCGATGGCCGATCCGCGGTCCGAGCGCGTCGATCTCCTGGCGGCTCGACTCGGGAGCGAACCTCGGGTGCTTGTCGGCGGTCCGGACGCGCTCACCGATCGCCTGGCCCGCGCGCTGCGGCAGGCGGGCCTCGAGGGGGTTCGGGTGGGGCCGTTGGCCCTGGATCAGGCCGAGCTTGCCCTGCGCGACCGCGAGCACACCGTCGCGGGCCGGCAGCGCCCACCCGATCTGGTCCTGCTGAGTTCCTTTGACGGACTCGACCCCGCGGAGGCGGCGCCCTGGGCTAGGCATGGCATCGCTCACCTGGCCTTCACGACCGAGGGCGACCGGGTCGTCGTCGGTCCACTCGTCGTGCCGCCGCCACGCGGGGACACGACGTGTATCCAATGCCTGGAACTGCACCGCTGCGACCGCGACTCGGGGCGGGCATCCGTGTTGGCCCAGACAAGCCGGCCGCCCGCAGCCCTTGCCGATCCACGACAGTGGACCGACGGTCTGACGGCACTACTCGGCCCAGGGGGCCCGGTCCGCCCCACCCCGATGGAGCCAGCCCTGCTGTCCGCGGCGGCCGCGGTCGCGGCGCTGGTGGTCGCGGCATACCTCGGCGGGGACTGCCTCCCCGATGGGGTGACGGTCGAGCTCACCTCCCCGTGGCCGCGGTTGGACCACCGCAAGTGGCCCCGCCATCCTCAGTGCCCCCACCATCGGAGGGCTGTCGCGCCGACGCCCACCATCGGGGCGGTGGTCGGCAGCGCCGCAGCCGCCGGGAGACAATGAGCGCGTGACCGATCTCCCCAGGGCGGCAGTGACCCGCGCCGCCAAGCTCGCGACGCTCCCCCTGGGGTATGCCGGTCGCGCCGCTCTCGGTCTCGGCAAACGGGTCGGGGGCAAGCCGGCCGAGGCCGTTGCCGCCGAGATGCAGGCTCGGGCCGCCACTCAACTGTTCACCGTGCTCGGCGAACTCAAGGGTGGCGCAATGAAATTCGGCCAGGCGCTGTCGATCTTCGAGGCCGCGTGGCCCGAGGAGGCTGCCGCTCCCTACCGGGCCATGCTCACCAAACTGCAGGACAGCGCACCAGCCATGCCTCCGGCTCGGGTCAAGGAAGTGATGGCCGCCGAATTCGGTCCGCGTTGGCGCCGGAGATTCCTCGACTTCGACGAAACGGCCGTCGCGGCCGCCTCGATCGGTCAGGTCCATCGGGCCACTTGGCGTGACGGACGTGACGTCGCGGTGAAGATTCAATACCCGGGGGCCGGAAAGGCGCTGCTGTCCGACCTGTCTAACGTGTCCAAAGTGGCCCGGTTGGCCACCTCGTGGATCCCCGGGATCGACATCGGCCCGATCCTCGAGGAGTTGCGGGGGCGGATGTCCGAGGAGTTGGACTACCGGCTCGAAGCCTCGGCCCAGAAGGCCTTCGCCAAGGGTTTCGAGGGCGACCCGAACGTGGCCGTCCCCGGTGTCATCGACGGCACCGAGCGCGTCCTAGTGACCGAGTGGATGGACGGCATACCCCTGTCGAGCATCATCGCCGACGGGACCCAGGAACAGCGTGACCTCGCCGGGACGCACTACATCGAGTTCCTCCTCGACGCTCCTGGGCGTTGCGGCTTGCTCCATGCCGACCCGCACCCGGGCAACTTCCGGCTGCTCGAGGACGGCCGACTGGGGGTGCTGGACTTCGGCGCCGTCAAGCACCTGCCCGGCGGCCTGCCCGACGACATGGGACGACTGCTCACGTTGGCCCTGGACGACGACGCAGGGGCCACCCTCGCGGGTTTACGCGAGATCGGGTTCGTCCGTGACGGGATCGATGTCGACGCCCAGCGCCTGCTGGACTACCTTCAGCCGTTCATCGATCCCTTACGCACGGACACTTTCCACTTTTCCCGCGACTGGATCCGGGATGTCTTTGCCCACATCAACGACCCGCGCAAACCCAACTACGCCGTGGGGATGCGGCTCAACCTGCCCGCCGAATATCTCCTCATCCACCGGGTCTGGCTCGGCGGGATCGGCGTGCTGTGCCAACTCGGTGCGACGGTTCCTGGTCGAGCGAAGGTTGCGGCCCACATCCCCGGTGCTGACCTGCCGCCGGTCGATGAGGAGTGAGCGGGCTCCAGCCGCCGCAGCGCGACGAGCGGGCCATGGCTTCGCGTCAGGGCCCCTGATAGCGTGCCCGCCCATGCAAAGCACTCGGCCGAACAGGCCCTCGGGGGGCCACCACCGGACCGCAACGAGGCGACCCTGACATGGGTATGCCGCCCACATCCGGGACCGCGGACCGCGCCGGCCCGGATCGCATCCGCCTGACACCCGACGAGGCGGCCGCCCTGGACCTGCCTCCCACCCTGCACGACTGGCTGACCACCACCGGCCTGCCCGTTCTCGACGGGGAAACCCTCGGGGTCACCTTCCAACACCCCTTCCGCGTCACCCCCACCCCCAGCGCCGCCAGCACCAAGCGTTGGCCACGGCTCCTCGATATCGGCTACGAACAATGGGAGCCCGAGCACCTCCGCGTCGGCATCGACCTGGACACCCTCGCCGTCGTCGGCTACGGCCCCGAACCCGCCGACAACGCCTTCATCAACTCCAGCGTCCAGACCTTCATCACCTTCCTCGAGCACTACCGACCCGTCTCCGACGCCCTCAAACCCGCGGAGAGCTCGTTCCGGATCATCGGCCCTGAGGAGGCCGCGGAAATGATCCGCCAGTTGCATGAAGGCACCCTGAAGCCGCGGCCGAAGCCCAAGGCCGAGCCCAAACCCCGGATCAACCGCAAGAAGGCCATCGACGAGTTGCGGGACACCTTCAAGGCTGCGGACCCGGATGCGTTGAAACGCAACACCTACTGGCCGCGGATCATCTCCCAACTGCGCGACGGGCTGATCTGACCGCGGGTCGACGCCGGGTTGACCGCGACCGCGACGGTCAGTGACGGTCCGGGCCAGGGAGCAACGACTCACCACCACGCGGAGTCGAGTTTGCCTTCCATGCTGCGCAGGTTGCGTCGGCTGCATTCGGGGCAGGTCCACACCGGACGCCCGTTCTCGACGCCCCGCACCCACTCGACCCGTGCGGTCCCCTCGTCGTCAGGGGACGGCATACTGCCGCAACTGATGCAGACGATCCGGTCCTCGGCCACGGTCACGACCGGGAGCCCAGACCGAGCACGGCCGCCAGCCCCAACGCACTTCGCGCCGAGTATGCCGCCGTCCACAGCCCGCCGTGTGCGGCTTGGTGCGCCTCGTCCAACCACGGATGACCCAAGGTCTTCGTCCCGGTTCGCAGGTCATGGACGAGCACAGCCGCCATCAGGGTGTTGGCCGTCGCCGGGTCGAACACCTCGATGCCGAACCGATGAGCACCGGCGTAGGCGGCGGCGAGGGCCCGGTTCTTGACGACCGACCGGGTCCGCGTCGGCGGGGCGACGGTCATCGACACGGTCGCGCCCTCCGCGCGTGCAGTAGTCGCCCGCCATCGCTGGATCCGTTTGGCGAGAAGGTAATTGGGGCCCTGCTGGGGCACGATCGCGTCAGCGATCCCAGGGTTGGCTTGCGGTGCGTAGTTGCGGCTGAGCAGCCGCCCACCCGACAACCCACGCAGCGGCCCCCGCAGCGCTTTGCTCACGCGGGCATTCGCGTATGCCGCGGTCGCCCGCTCAACGTCGGCCGGCGGGACAGCAAACACGTCCGTCGGAGTCGCGAGGAAGGCAAGCGCCGTGTCGGGTCGCTGGGCGCGCAGGTTCATCGAGAGGGCGTCGACGGCCACGCTGACCCGCACGTTGTCGGCGCCGTCGGCATAGACGTAGTTGCCCAGGACGAGGGTGCCCGGCTGCTCCACCAACCATGCAGACAGGCTGGGCCACTCGGTGACCAGATCGACACCGGCGCGCTCCTCGACGGGCGCGGACCCGGCCGCCACGGGGATACGCAGGGTGCCACCGAACCGGCGGGTGTCGGACAACAGGCCCCGCCAGAGGTCTGGTCGGGCCAAATCGACCGCGACCACCTCGGCGCCCCAGCGCAGCAACGCGCGCAGCGGTCCCATCTCCGCGGCCGCGCCCAGCACGACGAAGGTGAAGTCCGAGAGGTCGAGCCATTCGGGATGGGCGATGACCTGCTCCACGGCGTCGCCGCAGGACGGCTCGATGATCCCTCGCGACACCCAGTCGTGGACCTGGGCGACCGCCGCGTCGCCGGACAGCCGAGCCCCGCGATACGGCAGGGAGAAGGCCGCCTCCGGCTCACCCGACCCGGCCAGCCGATCGGTCTCCAGCGGTCGCAGGTCGCCCGAGAGCGCCTCGCCCAGAGCGACCTCGGTGCCCTCTGGACGGCTCCATCGCATCCGGCTGTGGACGGAAGTCAGTCCGCCATCGGCGATTCCGACCGCATCGGCGGTGGTGCCCAGCCCGGCTTCAACGAGGCGCCGGAAGTGCAGTGGATAGCCGGTGCGCCAGTTGGCTTCGTCACGAGCCGCCCGCGCTCCCACCGGGTCGACGACCTCAAGCGCATCCGCGATGACGGCACGCCCGGTGGCACTCGTGCTTCGGCCGTCGCCCTCGACAGGGAAGACCACGCCAAGAGCCGGCGCCTCGCTCATTGGGCACTCGCCTTGGCTGCCGCCTTGGCCGCCTGCTTGAACGCTCGCACCTTGGCCAGGGACTCGGCGTCCACGACGTCCGCCACCGAGCGGAAGGTGCCGGGCGCGGCATACGGGCCAATGGCCTCGCGCCACCCGCGGGGGCGCACGCCCAATTGTTTGCCCAGCAGGGCAGCGAAGATGCGGGCCTTCTGCTCCCCGAAGCCGGGGAGGGCGACGAGGCGACGGATGAGCTCGTCGGGGCCTTTGGCCGTGGTCCAGATGGCCTCGGCGTCCCCGTCGTAGTGCTCGACCACATGTGCGGCCACCTGCTGGATCCGTCCGGCCATGGCCCGGCCGTACCGGTGGATCGCCGGCGGGGTGGCGGCCAGGTCGGCGAAAGCCTCGGGGTCAGCCTCCGCGACACGAACGGGGTCGAGGGTGCCGAAGCGAGCCAGCAGTTTGGCCGGCCCGGCGAACGCCCTTTCCATAGGGAATTGCTGATCGAGCAGCATGGCGATCAGAAGGGCGAACGGGTCCCTGGAGATGAGGGCATCGGCCTCGGGGTCCTGGGCGATGGTCAAGTTGGCCTGCACGGAGGTCACTGTATGCCGCGTGCCACCACCCGCGGGAGTGTCGCCTCGCGGGGCGGCCAGTCCCCCTTCGCGGAGTGTTGGCCACAGTCCACTGTGGGCAACACTCCACAACCCCCCCCCCCCCCCCCCCCCCCCCCCCCCCCCCCCCACACGGGGGGGGGCCCGGCCGGCGGGCCCCCCCGCCCTCTTCGACGGTCCGCAGGCCTGCTCAGGCGTGCGGTGTCCGGCGTTGGCGCCGGATCTGGATGGAGATCAGCCGGGCGCTGCGCCGGATGCCGACCTGGCCGGTTCGGGCCTCGCGTTCGGCATGTCGCACACGAGCCAGCTGCTCGTGGACTGGTTGATACATGGCGGTGGTCCCCTTCAGGACGAGGTCTGGGTATGACTGGTGGAGCGGGTGGGACGAGCGAGAGGACGGTCGGGCGCCTTGCGGGCGCTCCCGGGATGCGATCGGGAGCGCCCGCCCCCTGCCTCACGCCGCGACGTCGTTCTTGCGCGGACGGCCCCGAGGACGCTTACGGGCGACGATGGTGCCTTGGACGAGCAATTGCCCGCCCCAGACGCCCCACGGCTCGCCCCGCTCAAGGGCCCCGGCGAGGCACGCGGTGCGCGCCGGGCAGGTGCCGCACAGCGACTTGGCGAACTCGACGTCCGCCGGGCGCTCCGCGAACCAGAGCTCCGCGTCGTAGTCACGGCACGGGATGCCGACGCCGACGGACATCGCTGCCGTCTGGGTGTCGATGAGGGTGCTCAGCTGCATCGGTGTCACCTCCTCCTCCTGTCGGCCGTCCGCGGTGGCGGGGGCCGTTCTGTCCTGTTGTCCGGGCGATCCCTGGTGAGGGACCCGGGCACGTTGTTCGTCTGGCGGTCTGGCGGTCTGGCGCGATCTCAGGGTGTTCATCTCAGTGGCCTTCGGGGTGTCGGCCCCCGTGACAAACACGAAGGCCGCGGATCCCTTGTCGGGTTCCGCGGCCTGGAGGTGAGTCCGGTCTAGGTGGGCCTAGACGGGTGGGCTCCCGGTGGCGGAACGGTGGACATCGGTCTTGGGGCTGGCGGCGTAAGCGGCGGCAAAGGCCACACCCTCGCCATTGCTGGCGACAGCGGCCGGGCCGGCGATGACAACGCGACGCGGGGTGGGCAGAGTGCCCCCTTGAACGGCCGGGACGGTGGGCAGCAGGAGGTGGTCAGACCCGATTCCGCTGTCGCCCAGTCGCGCCGTCGTGCGCGTGATCATGGTGTTGATCTCCATCAAAGCCGCCCTCCTTCCTTGCTCTCGTCGTCCTGCCTGGGCCCTTCGGGCCCCGCAGGTTGTGCGTTCACGAGGGTAACCCTCGGCGGCGGCCGGGGACAAACGAATTAATGAAAAAAGTTTGGACGCATTCGGAGCGACCGTCACGAGTTGTCGGAACCCATTGCCGCAGTAGTCTTTTCGGCAGCCATATGGGGATCGCCGCCGGCCAACACGTCGAGGACGGCGCCGCCGTAGCGGTCGAGTTTCATGGCCCCGACGCCGGAGACCCCGGCGACCCCGCGCAGGTCGGTGGGCGCGGTCTCGGCGAGCGCGGTGAGCGTGGCATCGGTGAAGACGACGTAGGCCGGCACCTTCATGGTCTTGGCCACCTCGCCCCGCCACACCCGCAAGGCCTCGAAGGTCGCCTCGTCGTAGGTCGGTGGGCAGTCCTCGCACCTGCCGACCTTGCGGGTGGCCGCAGTGGTCAGCTCGGTGCCGCAGCCGCGGCATACCGAAGGCAGTCGAGGCTGGCGAGGCGCGCTGGGCGACGACCCGGACCCGCCGACCACCCCCGAGCGCCGCGGGGCCGAGCGCGCCCCCTCCCCGAGGATCGACGCGGCCGGGTCGAGGAACCGTGACGGGCGCCGGGTGGCCCGCGCCCCCGGGGTCCGCGCCCCGGACCAACTCAACTGCAGGTCGCGCCGCGCGCGGGTCAGCCCGACGTAGAAGAGCCGGCGTTCCTCCTCGATGGCCACCTCACCCTCGGCCATGACGATGGGCAGGAAGCCGTCGGAGCAGCCGACGATGAAGACGGTGTCCCACTCCAGGCCCTTGGCCGCGTGCAGCGACGCGAGGGTCACCCCGGCGACGGCGGGAGCGTGCTGCGCCGCGGCCCGCTCGTCAAGCTCGCGGACGAGGTCGCCCATCCGCGCGCCGGGGCTGGCTGCCACGAGGTCGTCGGCGAGCCCGGCCAGGGCCATGAGGGACTCCCAGCGCTCGCGCTGCGCTCCCCCCGACGTCGGCGGGGTCGCGGCCCACCCCACGCCGGTGAGCACGTCGCGAACCAGCTCAGGGAGCGGTCTGGACCCGTCGTCACCGCGCACCGCGCCACGCAGCAGCACGATGGCCCCGCGCACCTCCTGTCGGGCGAAGAACCGCTCGCCACCGCGGACGAGATACGGCACATCCAGCGCGGCGAGTGCGGACTCCAACCCCTCGGACTGCGCGTTGGTCCGGAACAGCACCGCGATCTCGCCCGGCGGTCGCCCCCCGTCGACCAGAGCCTTGATCGCGCCCGCCACACCCGCCGCCTCGGCCGGATCGTCCGGGTATGCCGTGAGCCTGGGTTGCGGGCCCGGCTCACCTTGGGCCTGGAGGTCGACGTGATCGGGCAGCGCTCGGGCCGCCGCGGACCCTCCGACACCCGGGCGGCGCAGCGACGGCCGGGCCGAGCGGACGACGAGGTTGGCCAGGCCGAGGATCTGGGGGGTGCTGCGGTAGTTGCGCACCAGCCGGACGAGCCGAGCCTGCGGGTAGCGGCTGCGGAAGGTCAGCAGGTGCTCCGGGGTGGCTCCCGTGAAGGTGTAGATCGTCTGGGCCGGGTCGCCGACGACGCACAACTCGTCGCGACCGCCCAGCCACAGGTCCAGCAGCCGCTGCTGCAGGGCGTTGACGTCCTGATATTCGTCGACGACGAAGTGTCGATATTGATCGCGGACGGTGCGCGCGATGTCCATCCGCTCGTCGAGGATGCCGGCCATGAGCAGCAGGACATCCTCGAAGTCGATGACCCCGCGCTCGGTCTTGCGCTCCTCGTAGCTTTCCCACACCCGGGCCATCGCCGTGTGGTCGATGCCCGGCGCTTCGCGGCCCGCCCGCCGGGCGCCCGCGGCATACGACTGCGGGGTCAGCAGCGAGACCTTGCCCCACTCGATCTCGGCCGCGAGGTCGCGGATGGCGGTGCGGTCGAACTGCATCCGCAACCGCGACACGGACTCAGCGACAACGGGCGCCTTGCTGGCAAGCACCTCCGGGGCCGCGCCGCCGACCGCCTGCGGCCAGAAGAAGTGCAGTTGGCGCAACGCCGCGGCGTGGAAGGTGCGCGCCGGCACTCCCCCGACGCCGAGCTCGCGAAGTCGGGTGCGCATCTCCCCCGCCGCCCGCGCGGTGAACGTCACGGCGAGAACCCGTTGCGGCACATAGGCCCCCGAGTGGACGCCATAAGCGATCCGGTGGGTGATGGCCCGGGTCTTGCCGGTGCCCGCGCCGGCCAGCACACACATCGGGCCGACTGGGCTGGCGGCCACCTCACGCTGTTCGGGGTCGAGGGCGGCCAGGATGTCGTCGGCTCGGGAGCTCGCCTCACCCACGGCGGTTCCTCCCTCGCTGCGACGGTATGCCGGTCACCCGGCTCCCGTCGATCCTAGGTCTGCGCACCGACGGCCCCGATGTATCAGGGCCGCGCGACGGTGCTCTTGCACGGTGTAGGGCTTCGGGAAGGTGCCAGGCCATCGATGCGCGCCGCATCGGCCGGGTGCGCGCCCGGAACAGACGGCGCCGCCTGGGGCGCGAAGCGGTCCCGAGTCCAGGGGTCTCGGGACCGCTTCGTGTGCCCAGTCGGCCCCGGTGCGCGTCAGGGGGTCAGGTGCGCCATCAGACCGCGGCCAAGTGCCGGAGGCCAATGGCTAGAGAGCGCCGCCGAGGGTGACGCCGCCGTCGACCACGAGGGTCTGGCCGGTCATCCACGCCGCATCGCGGGACAGCAGGAAACTCACCGCTCCCGCGATGTCCTCCGGGACGCCGAGCCGCTTCAGGGGGTATGCCGCGGCCACCTTCTCCTCGCGGCCGACATAGAGCGCCTGAGCGAACTGGGTCTTGACGACTGCGGGCGCGACCGCGTTGACCCGAACGTCCGGACCGAGTTGATGGCCCAACTCCATCGTCAGGTGGATGAGTGCAGCCTTGGAGACGCCGTACCACCCGATGGTCCCGCTGGCCCGAAGCCCGGCGATCGAGGCGATGTTGACGACTGACCCTGGGTGGTCGGGCGAGCCCAACCCGGTTGCAACGGCCTTCTTGATCCACGAGAAGGCGGCAACGACGTTGACGTCGAGCACCTTGCGGACCACGTCGACATCGACATCGAGGATCGGGCCGTAGACCGGGTTGATGCCGGTGTTGTTGACGAGGTAGTCCAGCCCCCCGAACGCAGCGCGAGCCAACGCGATCGCCTCGTCCTGGTGAGCCTCGTCCGCGGCGTTCCCGGCCAGCCCGACGGCATACTCGGAACCGCCCAAGGCAGCCACCGCCTCGGCGAGGGGTTCGGGTTTGCGAGCCGTGATGACGACGCGGGCGCCCTCGGTGACCAACCGTTGCGCGATCCCGAACCCGATGCCCCGGCTGGCGCCGGTGACGATGGCGACTGCTCCCGTGTGAGAACCCATGACAGGAACGTTCGACGGTGGGTCGGACGCCGACTCAGAGGCCGAGGTCACGGCCGATGAGTTCCTTCATGATCTCGTTGGAGCCGGCCCAGATCATGGTGACTCGGGCATCGCGCCACGCCCGGCCGGCCCGGTACTCGTTCATGAAGCCGTAGCCGCCGTGCAACTGGACGCACTCGTCGAGGACGTCGTTCTGCACCTGGGCGGACCACCACTTGGCCTTGGACGCATCGACCGACGACAACTCGTGCCGGGCGTGGGCGTCGACGCAGTCGTCGACAAAGGCCTGGGTGACTTCGAGCTTGGTCAGCATCTCGGCGAGCTTGAACTTGTTGTGCTGGAACGCCCCGATGGACTGGCCGAACGCCTTGCGCTCCTTGGTGTAGACGAGGGTCTCGCGGAAGATCTGGAACGCGTGAGCCACGTTGGAGACCGCGGCGCCGACCCGCTCCTGAGGCAGGCGCTGCATCATCGCGATGAAGCCGCCGTTTTCGGGCCCGAGCCGGTTGGCGTCGGACACCCGGACGTTCTCGAAGAACAACTCAGCCGTGTCGGACTCGTCCTGGCCGACCTTGTCGAGCTTGCGGCCGTTGACGAAGCCGTCCATGCCGCGCTCGACCATGAACAACGTGATGCCCTTCGGGCCCTTGGTCGGGTCGGTGCGGGCCGCGACGATGCACAGGTCACACTGGTAGCCGTTGGTGATGAAGGTCTTGGAGCCGTTGATGATCCAGTCGCCGGAGCCGTCGTCGGCCCTCACCGCCGTCGTCTTAAGTGCGGCGAGATCCGACCCGCCGGACGGCTCAGTCATGCCGATGGCGATGATCTTCTCGCCGGACGCGATGCCGGGGAGCCAGCGCTGCTTCTGCTCCTCGGTGCCCAGGTCGACGATGTAGGGCGGGCAGACATCGGCGTGGATGCCGAAGCACGCGGCCGTGGCCGCGTTGAAGTGGGCCCACTCCTCGGCGAGCACGGCGTTGAAGCGGTAGTCACCGGCGCCGGCCCCACCGAACTCCTCAGGGATATCCATGCCGAAGAAGCCCTGCTTGCCGGCCTCGAGCCAGATGTCGCGGGGAATCGACTTGAGGCTGATCATTTCCTCGACGCGGGGCTTGAGCGAGCGCTCCACGAACTCCCGGACGCTGGCCCGGAAGTCCTCGTGCTCCTCGGAATACAGGTTGCGCGGCATGAGTGACCTCCAGATGCGGGTCCGACGATGGACGTAAGTAAGCGCTTGCTTAGCATGACATAGGTGGGGCATGCTGTCCACTGTGTCGACCACTCCTGCGGCGGTGACCCCAGCCAGCGAGACCGTGCAGCGACTGTTCTCCGCTGCGGCGGAAGCCTTCGCCGCCAAGGGCTTCCACGCCACCACGACCCGCGACATTGCCTCCCGCGCCGGTTTGTCACCCGCCGGGGTCTACGTGCACTTCGCGTCCAAGGAAGATCTCCTCTTCCACCTCTCCCGAGATGGCCACGAGGAAGCCCTCGCGCTGGTCACCGAGGCGGTTGCTGGCGCCGACTCCCCCGCCGAGGCGCTCGCCGCGACGATGTCCCGCTTCAGCGCCTGGCACGCCGAGAACTACGCGATCGCCCGCGTCGTTCAGCACGAGTTCCCGCACCTGTCCGACGCCCACCGAGCCGAGGTCCTGGCCCTGCGCAAGCGGATCGACCAGGCCGTGCGCGACGTTCTCGCGGCAGGCAAGCAGTCCGGCGACTTCCTGTTGGACGACATCCCCGACACGGCCCTCGCGCTCCTGTCGATCATCGTCGACGTCGCCCGGTGGTACACCCCCGCGTTGCACCGAACCTCGGCTCAGATCGGTGCGACGAACGCCGCCCTCGGGCTGCGCCTGGTCGGCTACCGCGGCGGCCAGATCAACCAGTCAGGATCCCGAGCAATCCACTGAGGGTGAGGAAGGACACGCCGGTCGTCACCAGCAGCACCCCGGCGATGGGTTCGCTCTCGCCGTACGGGTGGGCCAGCACCGGCATGGTCGACATGATCGGAAGCGCCCCGGTGACGAGCAACCCGATGCGCAGGGCCGGGTCGAGCGCCGGCAGTCCCAAACCCACGAGAACGAGCAGGGCCCCCGCCACGAGCAGCGGATGCAGGAGGAGTTTGCCCAGGCTCAGTGCGAGCACCCGACGAAGTTCGGCGCCCCGCGGGAAGGTCGCCAACAGCCCTCCGATGGCGAACAGCGCGACGGCCGTTCCAGCCCTGGAGAACAGGTCAGCCGTGCGCAGGACCGCCTCAGGCAGGTGCACCCCGGAGAGCGAGACGATCAGCCCGGCGACCAGGCCGATGAGCAACGGGTTGCGGGTCAATCGGGTCGCGTAAGTGGCCAACACCTTGGCTCGGGAATCGTGTCCCTGGGCGCGCCCTTCGGCGAGCAGAAACATCAGCGGCAGCACGAGGAGGTTCTCGACGATCATGCTCAACCCCAGGACCAGCCCAGCGACGTCGGGCAGCGTGAGAAGCAGCAGCGGATAGCCCACGAAACCGCTGTTGCTCCCGGACATGCCCAGCCCGTCGAAGGCCCTCCCCGCCGGACCGGCACCGCGCAGCCGCCCATACCCGTAGCCCACGGCGTAGGCCAGGACCGATCCCAGCGCGTATGCCGCGAGGTACGTCGGATTGAGGATGTCTCTGACCGGGCGGGTCCCGACGGCGAGGAACAGCATGCACGGCAACGAGATCGAGATGACGAACGTCGTAAGGACTCGCATGTCCGAGCGGCTCAGCAGACCCCGCCGCACGGCCACGTGCCCGACCGCGACACAGGCATAGATCGGGATGGTGATGGCCAGGACCGAAAGCATCCCGGCCAGGCTATTGAGTCAGCGGCCCGCCGGGACGATCGGGGCCACCTGCCGGACGAGCTCGGCCACCTGGTCGAACGCCCCAGGTGTGGCGACGTTGGCGAACCCGAGGATGACGTGGTCGGTACCGATCTCGGCGAGTCGGCCCATCCGCTCGACCCCCTCGGCGACCGACACCGTCGGCGTCCCGGTGGCATCCGGCGAACCGTCCCCGAGGGTCAGCCGGCTGAGCACGGTCTTCTCGATGTCGGAGTAATTGCGTCCGAGCGCGTCGCAGTGTCCGCGCAGCACGTCGTACTTCGCGGTAATCGCCGCCGGGCCCATGTCGAAGATGTTGCAGGCGTCGGCGTACTGCGCGACCAGTCGCAACGTCTTCTTCTCGCCGCCGCCGCCGATGAGGATCGGCGGGTGCGGTCGGGTCAGCGACTGCGGGACGTTGAGGGGCCGGGTGAGTTGATAGTGCTGACCGGCATACGGGCTCTCGTCACCTCGCCACATCTGCAGGGCGATCTGCAGGGTCTCCTCAAGCCTTTCGAAGCGCTCGGCGAGCGCCGGATACGGGACGCCGAGGCCGAGGTGTTCCTCCTCGTTCCAGGCCGCGCCGATGCCCAGCCACGCGCGCCCTCCGGAGAGCACGTCCAGCGTCGTGACGGTCTTGGCGAGCACGCCGGGGTAGCGATAGGTCACGCCGGTGACCATCGTGCCGAGCTGGATCCGCTGGGTTTGACCGGCCGCGAACGCGAGCGCGGTGTAGCCCTCGAGCATGTCGAGCTCGGCCGGCCCGATCATCGAGATCTGGAAGAAGTGGTCCATCACCCACAGCGAGTCCATCCCCGCGGCATCGGCGTCCCGCGCGATCCGGCCGAAGGTGGGGCCGATCGACGCCGGGGCGTCGGGCCAGGTGAAGTAGGAGATCTGGGTGCCAAGGCGCATGGGGACAGTCTGCGGGTAACCGGCAGGCGCGCATAACGGGTTGCCCGAAGACCGGCCGGCCCCTTAGGTCACGGGGAAAGAGGCACGGGGAAAGGATGGTGGGATGGTGGCGTGTCCACCACTGCGACCCCGCCTCCCGCGGCCCAGCCTCCCGCCCGCCGCCGAACCGGCCGTTTCGGGGAGCAGGAGTGGGAGGTCTACGACGCCTGGACCCCGGTCACCTCGCGCGGTGACGTGACGGTCGTCCTGGTCCACGGCGGCCTCTGGCAGGCGGCATACGACCGAGCTCACCTGCGCCCGCTGGGAGCGGCGCTGGCGCGGGACGGATGGCCCGTCGCCTCCGTGGAATACACCCGCGTCGGTATGCCGCGCGGCGGCTGGCCGGGCACGGCCGAGTCCGTCCTGGCCGCCATCGACGCCGTCGCTGCTGACCCCGAGCTGCCCGACCGGCTTGTCGCGGTGGGACATTCGGCTGGCGGCCACCTCGCGGTGTGGGCGGCGAGCAATGGCCGTTGCCCTGCCCTGACCGGTGTGGTGTCGCTTGCCGGGGTGCTCGACCTGCGCCTGGCCGACACCGACGATCTCGGCTCTGGTGCGGTCCGGGCCTTGCTGGGTGGGGAGCCCACTGAGTGCCCGCAGGCGTGGGTCGAGGCCGATCCGATGGCCGCCCGCCTGCACGTCCCAGCGGTCCTCCTGCACGGGCGCAGCGACGACCTGGTCCCCTCGGAGGTCTCGGCGTCCTACCTGCGCTCCCGGGGTCCCCTGGATGCCCCTTGCCGGTTGGAGCTCGTCCCGGCCTGCGACCACTTCGGGATCATCGACCCGAGGCACGCGGCATACGAGCGGGTGCTGGCCGCGATCGGGGAGGTGGCTGGCACCTCCCCGGCAGGAGAGCCGAGGCCATGACTGGCCCGGTCTCCCCCACCGGACCGCCCACCACGGCCGGACACAGCGTGCTCGTCGTGCCCATTCCTGCACTGGAAACACTCGTGGCGGCCCGGCACGCGCACTACGACCGCGACTACGTCTCGGCTGATCCGACCTTCGCGCATGCCCACGTGACGATCCTCGGCCCCTGGCTGACCCAGGCCGACCTGGCCGACCCGGTCCGGGCGAACGCGGCGCTCACCGCAGTCCGCGACATCGCTTCGGCGACAAGGGGATTCGACATCGACTTCGCGCACGTGGACACGTTCCCGAACGGGATCATCCACCTCGTTCCCGAGCCAGCCGAACCGTTCGCCGCGCTCACCGCCGCTGTGTATCGCGAGTTCCCGGCATACCCCCCGTATGCCGGTCAGTTCGGCGTGGTGCAGCCGCACCTCACGCTCGACGCCGTGGGCGCGGGAGTCACCGAAGCCGTCGTTCGAGGGTGGGTCGCCGACCGGCTGCCGCTGCGGGTGCGCGCCGATCGACTGCACGTGTCCTGGTACGAAGCGGGCCGGTGTCAGACCCTGGCAGTGTTCCCGTTCGGGCGCTGACCGCACCCGACGCGCAGGGCTGCCGACTCGTCAGTCGCGGGTGAGCTTGCGGTAGGTGACCCGGTGGGGACGCGTCGCCTCGATGCCCAGTCGCTCGACCTTGTTGGCTTCGTAGGCCTCGAAGTTCCCCTCGAACCAATACCACTTGGCCGGGTCTTCCTCGTCGCCTTCATAGGCCAGGATGTGGGTCGCGACCCGGTCGAGGAACCACCGGTCGTGGCTGATGACGACGGCGCAGCCGGGGAATTCGAGCAGGGCGTTCTCCAGCGAGCCCAACGTCTCGACGTCGAGGTCGTTGGACGGCTCGTCGAGGAGCAGGAGGTTGCCGCCCTGCTTGAGGGTGAGCGCGAGGTTGAGCCGGTTGCGCTCGCCACCGGACAACACCCCGGCAGGCTTCTGCTGGTCGGGGCCCTTGAACCCGAACTGCGAGACATAGGCCCGCGACGGGATCTCGACCTGGCCGACCTTGATGAAGTCCAGCCCGTCGGAGACGACCTCCCAGAGGGTCTTGGCCGGGTCGAGGCCGGAGCGGCCCTGGTCGACATAGGAGATCTGCACCGTCTCGCCAACCTTGACCTCGCCAGAGTCCGGCGCCTCCAGACCGACGATGGTCTTGAACAACGTCGTCTTGCCGACGCCGTTGGGGCCGATGACGCCGACAATTCCGTTGCGGGGCAACGTAAACGACAGGTTGTCGATGAGCACGCGGTCGCCGAAACCCTTGCGAAGTTTGCGGACCTCGATGACCTGCGACCCCAGGCGCGGGCCCGGCGGGATGGCAAGCTCCTCGAAGTCCAGCTTGCGGGTCCGGTCGGCCTCGGCCGCCATCTCCTCGTATCGAGCCAGTCGGGCCTTGCTCTTGGTCTGGCGACCCTTGGCGTTGGAGCGGACCCACTCCAGCTCGTCGCGCAGCCGCTTGGCGAGCTTGACGTCCTTGCGGCCCTGGATCTGCAGGCGCTCGGCCTTCTTCTCCAGGTAGGTCGAGTAGTTGCCCTCATAGGGATACAGCCGGCCGCGGTCGACCTCGGCGATCCACTGCGCGACGTTGTCGAGGAAGTACCGGTCGTGGGTGACCGCCAACACCGCACCGGGGTATTGCGCGAGATGCTGCTCCAGCCACTGCACCGACTCGGCGTCCAGGTGGTTGGTCGGCTCATCAAGCAACAGCAGGTCAGGCTTCTGCAGCAACAACTTGCAGAGGGCGACCCGACGCCGCTCACCACCGGAGAGCACGGTCACGTCAGCGTCGCCCGGCGGGCACCGAAGCGCATCCATGGCCTGCTCAAGCTGACTGTCCAGGTCCCACGCGTTGGCATGGTCGATCTCGTCCTGGAGCTTGGCCATCTCGTCGCCAAGCACCTCGTAGTCGGCGTCCGGCTCACCCATCTCCAGGGCGATGGCGTTGTAGCGGTCGAGCTTGGCCTTGATCTCGCCCGCGCCCTCCTCGACGTTGCCCAGCACCGTCTTGGACTCGTTGAGCGGCGGCTCCTGCAGGAGGATCCCCACGGTGTAGCCAGGAGAGAGCCGAGCCTCGCCGTTGGACGGTTGGTCGAGCCCCGCCATGATCCGCAGGATCGTCGATTTTCCCGCGCCGTTAGGCCCGACGACGCCGATCTTGGCGGTCGGGAAGAACGACATCGTCACGTCATCGAGGATGAGCTTGTCGCCCACCGCCTTGCGCGCCTTGGTCATGGTGTAGATGAACTCGGCCATTCCCGAAGGCTATCCGTCACGCACCTGCCGCACCCAATCGCCGGTCGGGCCGCGGGGGTGGATCGCGAAGGTTGTCACGACCCGACCGGCTGCCTGGTGGGTATGCCGTCAGCGGGCGTGCGCGACGACGTAGGCGTCGGTCTCGGGATTGGCACCGGACCACGACGAAGCGCCCGTCAGGGGCGCGCCCTCGATGACGACCGGGTCCGCGGCGTCCGCGGTGAAGTCGATGTTGATCGGGGACCAGTCCGGCTCACGGTCCTCATCCTCGATGTCGGACGGTCCGTCCACGTCCTCCGCCAACGCCTGCTGGATCTCCGGCTCGGAGAGTCGGTCGGTCGTGTCGAACTGGGCCCGCGGCGACTTGGTGAACAGCGACTGGCCCCACATGAGGTCATGCCCGACGTGGTAGGCGTCGATCTCCACCGACGTGTTGGAGTGGCCCTCGGCGGTGCTCCACATGTTGACCCGCAGCCGCCCGTAGACGATGACGGGCTGCCCCTTGGCCATGCTCGCCACGACGTTGGCGGCCAACGAGTTGAAGGTCACCACCGACACGAAGTTGGTGCCGCCATCGACATAGGCTCGCTCGCGGCCGTCCCACCGGCGCGGGGTCGACGCCATGCGGAAGGTCGCGAAAGGCTTGCCGGCCTTGGTGGTGCGCAACACCGGGTCGGCGGTCAGATTGCCGACGACGGTCACGTAGCTCTCGTACATGTGGGTGTCCTCTACCTGGAGGGGGTATGCCGCCCCGTCCATTGCGAACGGGCTAGGCACAGCCTCTCCGGGGAAGGCGGCGACGCGGCATACCCCATCGCCAGCCTGTGGACGATGGGACGAACGACCACGGGGGTGTGGACAACACCCACCGCACGAGCCCGACGTCGCGCGACCCTCGGGTCAGCGCGCGGCGGCCCGATCGAGGAACTCTCGGACCCGGGCATGTCGAGCCAACACGGCAGCGATCGGCCCGACGATCCGATCCAGGGCCACGGCGGAGATCGCATCGTGCAGCCGTTTGCGGGCTTTCGCGGCCCGTCGTCGAGCGCCGACCCGGGCTGCCAGGCGGGACAGCCCGGCGGTCACCAACCCGAGAACCACGCCTGCCGCCAACAGCAGGAACGGCCAGGGCACCGCCCATACCGTCGGCGTCGGCAGGTCCGGGAGTTGCAGCCAGGCGACCACGGCGAGCGCGGTCAACCACAGGGCGCCGGTGATCGCAGCGGCGCCGAAGATCCATTGCAGCGTGCCGACGAGCGTCCACCAGCGGGGCGGCCGGGCACGCAGCGGCGTGTGCAGGATCGCCTGGTCGAGCGAGTCGGTCAGCGCGTCACCGGTCGCCGACGCGTCAGCGACGGCATGGGCCCAGCGCACGGGAAGGCCTTCCGAGGCCCGGTCGGCCAATTGCCGGGTCGCGAGCGAGACGGCAGCTCGGGCTGCGGGGGACGGCGGCGGGATCGACGACCGACCCAGCACGGCCCGTACGTCGGCCTCCCCCACCGACTTCATCGGCACGACCGTCTTGTCCAAGCGCAGTCGGGCGAGGGGGTCGGCCTTGATGTTGGAGAGCCAGCGGGTGAACAACCACCCACCTGCCTGGCGTGACTCGCGGCGATAGTCGGCCGCGACGGCATCCAGCACGATGGGGACGCCCGCGGCCCGGGAGAGCGCCTCGACCAGCCCCGGGTCGGCTCGTCCGTCGAGGTCGATTTCGTTGTCCGCCACCCCAGCGCGCAACTTCCCTGCGACCGACACGACGTCTGCGGACAACCGGTGGCGGGTCGCGTTGGCGCCGGACACGGCGTTGGCCAACTGCTGGACCAACTCGGGCACCCCGGCGCCGGTGCGTGCCGAGGTCGCGAAGACGCGGGCCTGGGCCAGGCCGTCGGCGACCAGGAGGCGCCGCAGGTCGTCGCGGCAGGCGGACACCGCCTCGGGAGTGAGTCGGTCGATCTGGTTCAACACGACGACGGTCACGGCGTCGTGGGTGGCGAGCGCACGGACGTAGTCCTCGTGGAGCAGGGCGTCGGCATACTTCTGCGGGTCGGTGACCCAGACGAAGATGTCGACGAGCTCCAAGACCCGCTGCGCCTCAATGCGGTGCGCGTCGACCCGCGAGTCGAAGTCGGGCAGGTCGAGCAGCACCAGACCGTCCAGGCTTCCGGCCGGGCCGGTTACCGCCACCCCGTCTGAACCCACCCCGTCCGAACCCGCCGCATCGGAGTCGTCCATCCGCGTGGCGCCATCGACCTGGTGGCGCGAGGACACCGAGAGCCAGTCGAGCAGTTCGGTGGCCGACGTCGTGCCCCACACCGCCGCGGACGGCACGGAGGTCGTCGGGCGACGGGCGCCGATCCGGGCTACCTGCTCACCGACGATGGCGTTGAACAGGGACGACTTGCCGCTTCCGGTCGCACCCGCCAGGGCCACCACGGTGTGGCCGCCGGCGATCGACGTCCGTTCCCGCACCTTGTCGACGAGGTTGACGGCTTGGTCGACCTGGGCCGGCTCGAGCTCGCGGGCGCCCTCGGTGCAGGCCTGCGACAGCGCGGCGGCCCGGTCGGCCAACTCCGCAGCAGTCACGACCGTCACCGTGGCACTTCCCATCCGCAAGGGGCTCATCGGGCGGCTCTGACGTTGAGGGCGGCGGCAGACAGCTTGCGGCCCTGGTCACGCTCGACCGACACCGCGTCGATGGCGGCGTGGAAACGTCCCGACTCGGCGGCATACAGGTCCTCGACCCGATCCAGCAACGCCGCCCTCGCCTTGGCCGCGAGCGACCGAACGGCTTGGTCACCGAAGATCGCCTCGAGCAACTTCTGGCCGAGGACCGCCGTCCCGCCAGCGATGCCGGCCTCCGCGCCGGTCAACCCGGCGGTGTGGGCGAAGGTGACGAGCATGAGGACGACGCCAAGACCGTTCACGCCATAGGCCGCGACCTTGGCCGTCGTTCGGCGATCGCGGCCCTCGTTGCGGACGAGGTCGAGCACGTCGTCCTGCCACTCGCGCACCAGGGTTTCGATCTGGGTCGTCAGGTCCGCGGACGGCACCGCCAACGCGGGGGTCGCGTCGAGCAGAAGCTGACCACCCGGCATACCCCGCCAGGAGCGAGCCACCTGCGAGGCCGCCGCCGAGCCCTCGGCCGTGACGAGCGCAGCGACACCCGTCTGCAGCGCCTCGCCGAGTTGCTGACCAGGAGCGGGCTGCCCCTTGACCGCGGCCGTGATCCGATCGCGCATCCGCGAGACCGCGGACTCCACCTGCTTGAAGAACTCCCCCGTGCCCACGAACTCCTGCCAGCGCGACAGCACCTCGCCGCGCAGGAGGGTCCCGTCGAGCATCCCCTTGCGCACCCCGTCGGCTGCCTCGGCGTATGCCGCGTCCGCGACCCGCGCGAGCGCGTTCGTCGCCGCCTGCTGCTCGCCGGTCGCCTCCGCGAGGACGGCGATTCGCGAGTCAATCGAGTCCAAGGCGCCGCTGAGGGTATGCCGCACCACGAGGGCCCGCGCGCGGGCGTCGTTGGCGAGTGCGCTCAGCCAGCCCTTGAGACGGCCGACCTCGGCGTCACCCAAGAGTCCGTCGGCGCCTAGCGGCACCTCGGGGATGGGGAACAACGGCGCCAGTGCCAAACCCTGCTCCTTGAGCATCGCCGTGAGGTGGTCACGGATCTCGCCGACTGCCTCCGGCGGCACCCGGTCGAGGATGATCGCCACCGACGTCCCGCGCTCGGATGCCTGACGCAACAGCGTCCACGGCACGGCGTCGGCATAGCGTGCGGCAGTCGTGACGAACAGCCAGAGGTCGGCCGCCGAGAGCAACTGCGCGGCGAGGTCACGGTTGCTCGCCACCACCGAGTCGATGTCAGGCGCATCCAGCAGCGCCAACCCGGCTGGTAGTGCGTCGTTGGCGACCAGACGCACCGCGGACTGGTCTTCCGCGAGATCACCGCCACGGACCCGGGCCAGGCCCGGAAGCACGCGCGTGTCGACGAACCAATGCTCGTCGGACGGGTGGTGGACGAGGACCGGTGACCGCGTCGTCGGACGCAACACCCCCGGCCTGGTCACCTGCATCCCGACAATCGAGTTGACGAGGGTCGACTTACCGGCACCGGTCGATCCTCCGACGACCGCCAACAGGGGCGCGTCGAGGGAGCTGAGCCGCGGGATGACGTAGTCGTCCAGTTGCTGCAACAACTCCAGCCGGACCTTGCCGGCCGCCGGGGCATCCGGGAGCGCGAGCGGCAGACGCGAGGCCTCCACCTGGTCGCGCAGCCCGTTGACCGCGGCGAGCAGCATTGACAGCTCACCGGGCGCTGGGCTCGCTCCGGTCACAGGCGCATCCTTCCAAGTCCATCGGCCCGTCTCAACACATGCAGCCCCGACACGCCCCGGGCCGGGTGTGTCGCACGTTCGCACAGAGGTTCATGTCCCCTGTTGCCTTCTGCCGTGGGCGCTGGCGCGCCCCCGTCGGGGCTCTCACGTCGTTCGAGCCCCTGTTGCCTTCTGCCGTGGGCGCTGGCGCGCCCCCGTCGGGGCTCTCACGTCGTTCGAGCCCCTGTTGCCTTCTGCCGTGGGCGCTGGCGCGCCCCCGGCAGGACTCGAACCTGCAACCTGCGGATTAGAAGGCCGCTGCACTATCCGTTGTGCTACGGGGGCAGTTGGGCCGACGGAGCAGCCGACGGTCCGGCGCCCCAGTCTATGTGGCGTGCTCCCCCGCGCCGCGACGAACCTCCGAAGCCGGCCGGACGGCATACCCCGGGCACAAGGCGCCCACCCACGCACTCAGCGGTCGCGGGGGCTGACCTGGCCGACGACGACCCCGCGGTTGGCCGTCACGGCGTCCAACAGATCGCGCTCATGGGCACCGGCGCCGGGCTCGGCTGAACCCCGCACGATCCGCGCCCGCAGCAGGGCGAGGTCACTGGCACTGTCCTGGAAGGCGCGCATCGACCGCACGGCCGCACGTCCCCCCAAACCGCGGGCCCACGCGCGCGCCGACCGGCGTTGCCCCATCGAGGACAACATCTCGACCTCGGCTCTGGTGAACCAACCAGCATCGGCGTACTGCGACAGGTAGCGCCGCACCAACCCCGCTTCGCGCTGGCGCAGCAGGACCAACCCGACAAGGAAGACGGCGAAGATCGGCATCTGGAAGGCGAGGTAGACCTGCAGGTAGGCGCCCACCGACGCGCTGAGGTTCCAGATCGCGTGCAGGCCCATCGCGGCCACCAACCCCGCAGTCCCGTAGGCGATCCGAGCGGCCGCGGATCGCGCCACCGTCGCGGCCAGGCCGATCCCGATCCCCGTGCACGCCGTGAACAGCGGGTGCGCGAACGGCCCCATGAGGCACCGCAGGAAGAACACCTCGGTCAGACCTGACGTCCCCGCCTCGGCGAAGGCACGCCCCAGATAGAGGATGTTCTCGCTGAACGCGAACCCCGCTCCGGCCATCCCGGCATAGACGATTCCGTCGATCACCCCGTCGAACTCGCGTCGCCGTCGCCACGCAATGAAGAGGATCGCGGCGCCCTTGAGCGTCTCCTCGACCAACGGAGCGCTGACGACGGCAGTCACCGCGTCGGCGTTGTCGGTGTGGGCCGCAAGGAAGATCAGGTGGATCCCGGTGTTGAGGATGATCGCGCCGACGGCCGCGCACAGCGCTCCCCAGAGGAAGGCGAAGATCAGGTAGCGGACCGGCTCGGCCTCCATCCGGTCGACCCAGAGGAAGACCGGCACGACCACCAGGAGCGGAACCGCGGAGACCGCAGCCGCCACCAGAGAGTTGCCGATCCCGATGTCGATCCCGAAGAACACCGACAACATAGCGAGCGAGATGAGGAAGACCGAGATGATCACGCCGGTCGTCACCCAGCCGCGCCGTTCCGGGCGCCTCGTCGGGTTGGGGACGCCAGGACCCGGCATCGGGTATGCCGCCGTCCCCGAGTCCCAGCCCGGCACCCCAGATCCCCCCGTCGACATGGCCGACAGACTAGTCCAGCGCAGCGCAGCCCCCGGGGCCTCTAACCTGGTGCCGTGAGCATGAGCACCAACGCGTCGACCACCCCCACCTCCTCGCCGACCGCCGGTTCCTCCGGCGGCGACCGAGCCCTCGCCGATCGGATCGTCTGGATCGACTGCGAGATGACCGGCCTGTCACTGCAGGCCGACGCGCTGGTCGAGGTCGCCGCGCTGGTCACCGACTACGAGCTCACCGTCCTGGGCGAAGGCGTCGACGTGGTCATCTGTCCCCCGCCGGAGTCGGTGGCCCAGATGGATCCTTTCGTCGTCGACATGCACACGACCTCGGGCCTGCTTGCCGAACTCCCTACGGGCGTCTCGCTTCGGGAGGCCGAGGAGCGGGTGCTCGCCTACGTCCGGGAGTGGGTGCCTGAGCCCCGCAAGGCGGTGTTGGCGGGGAACACCGTCGGCACGGACCGCACCTTCCTCGCCCGGGACATGCCCGAGCTGGAGGGGTGGCTGCACTACCGGGTCATCGATGTCTCGTCGATCAAGGAACTATCCCGTCGCTGGTACCCCCGGGCGTATCACAACTCCCCCTCGAAGTCTGGGGGGCACCGAGCCCTGGCCGACATCCGCGAGTCGATCGCGGAGTTGCGCTACTACCGTGAGGCGGTCTTCGTGCCCCAGCCGGGGCCGGACTCCGCAACGGCGCGGGCTCTCGGCGAGCGGCACGTCGTCGTTCACCCGGCGGTCAACAGCACTGTTGCCGACCCGGTACGATAGGCGGCTGTGCGTGGCTTTCGGGTCATGTCCATGGTGGGTGTAGCTCAGCTGGTAGAGCACCGGGTTGTGGTCCCGGGGGTCGCGGGTTCAAGCCCCGTCACTCACCCCATGCGTTTGAGCGTCGCGCGTTTCGAGCGTCGCGATGTTCGAACGACTGTTCAGGTCGACATCGTTCGTCGAAGGGGCGACCCGATGGTGGTTGGACGGTTCGTGGCCGTCGCGGTGGCAGGGCTTGCCGTGACCCTCGGCTCACTCACCTCGCCTCCCAGCGCCGTGGCCACCCCGATGCCGTATGCCGCAGCGCCCGCGCACAGCGCCCTCGTGAGCGCCGTCCCCGCCGACCAAGCGGTGCTGGCGTCGGGGCCGACCGAGTTGGTGCTGACCTTCAACGAGGAGATCAACCCCCGCTTCGCCCAGCTGGCCCTCAGTCGCTCGGGCGATGTCGTCGCGCTCAACCCGGCAACCGCTACCGGCACGGTGCTGCGCGCCACCTTGGCCGACCCGGGCCCCGGGACCTACCGGATCGCCTACCGCGTCGTCAGCGCCGACGGACACCCCATCTCCGGCGAGACGAGTTTCACCGTCACGGGCCCCACCCGGACGCCGACCAGCACCGGACCCACCCCGACCGCCGCAGCCAGCGCCCCGAGCACGACGAGCGCTTCCAGCAACCCCAGCGCCGGCTCAGGCGCAGCGACGACCGACAGCATGACCAGCGCGACACCAACGACCGGATCGCAACGCCAGGACGGTATGACCTGGCTCTACATCGGCGGCGCCCTGCTGGCTCTGGCCGGCCTCACGGGCGTCTGGGAAAGCCGCCGCAAGCGTCGTTGACCCAGGCGCAGCGTCGTTCGCCACGCTCGCAGGAGGGTACGGCAGGAACCGATTTCCACCACGCCCGACCCAGCGTGTAGAGTTTCGGCTCGGCCCAGCGCCGCTAGCTCAATGGCAGAGCAAGTGACTCTTAATCACTGGGTTCGGGGTTCGAATCCCTGGCGGCGCACCACACGAGGGCGGTTCCTACGGGAGCCGCCCTCGCGGCATACCTGGGGGTCACCTGGCTGTCGAAGCACCCTCGCGAGCAGCCTTCAGAGGTAGAGGCCCGTGTTGCCGTCATCGACGCGCGAGGCAGCTACCGCGTGAATGTCCTTCTCGCGCAACAAGATGTAGCCCTTGGACTGCAACTCGACCTCGTGCCGGTCCTCGGGGTCGTAGAGCACCCGGTCACCCGACTGCACCTGCCGGACATTGCCGCCGGTGGCCACGACGATCGCCCAGGCCAGTCGTTTGCCGACCGACGCCGTAGCGGGGATGAGGATGCCGCCTCCGGAGGTGCGCTCGCCCTTCTCGGAGTCGATGGAGACCAGAACCCGATCGAAGAGCATTCGGATGGGCAACCGGTCAGAAGTGCTGGCCGCCGGTGCGGCACTAGGTGGCATCTCGGCGGTGGACTAGCCCCGGCGCCGGCGCAGCAGGCCCAGCCCGATGGCCAAGGCCGCGACGACCGCGAGGACGGCCGCGATGCGCTCGGTGCGCAAACCGCCGTCGTCGTCGTGGGTCGCCGCCATGAGGGATGCCTTCGCGGCCTCGGTCTGGCGGGCGACGATCTGCTGCGGCTGCGCTCGATAGGTCAACTCGTCGATGGTTCGGGACAGCCGGGAGCGAGCCGCCTCGATCTCCGCTTGGAGCTGTTCGACCGATTGTCCCTGCTCGCTCATCGAGCGCTCCCTTCGTCCTGGGGCAAAGCCTAATGGGCGGGCGCTCAGAGGCCGAGGTCGTGCCGGAGCTTGGCGACGTGACCGGTGGCCTTGACGTTGTATCGAGCGTCGGCGATGACCCCGTCGGCGTCCACGACGAACGTCGAACGGATGACTCCGACGACGGTCTTGCCGTAGAGCTTCTTCTCGCCGAAGGCGCCGTAGGCCGTGAGCGTCGACTTGTCGGGGTCGGACAACAGCGTGATCGTCAGCCCCTCCTTGGCGCGGAACTTCGCGAGCTTGGCCGGGGCATCCGGCGAGATGCCGAGCACGGCATACCCCTGCGCGGCGAGCGCGTCGAGGGAGTCGGAGAAGTCGCACGCCTGGGTGGTGCACCCGGGAGTGAGGGCCGCCGGGTAGAAGTAGACGATGACCCGCTGCCCGCGGAAGTCGGCCAGCGAGACCGACTGGTCGGTGTCGTCGCTGAGGGTGAACTCGGGGGCGATGTCGCCCGCCTGCAAGCGTGTCGTCACGGTGACTCCCACGGTCGACTATTGCGAATGATTTGCAATAAGATCTGAGGATGGCTGGGATTCGACCCGCTCGGGTCGCCCTGTCGGACACCGTACCCCGCCCCGCCGACAGCAGCCGCCCCGCCCGATCCGCCAAGCCGCAAGGAGGCCGCCGTGCACGTCCCTGACGGCTTCCTCGATCTGCCGACCTCCCTGGCCACCGCGGCCGTCGCCGCGAGCGCTGTCGCACTTTCCCTGCGCGGCGCACGCCGCGAGCTCGACGATCGAGCCGCCCCGCTGGCCGGTCTCGTCGCCACCTTCGTCTTCGCCGCCCAGATGATCAACTTCCCCGTGGCCGCCGGCACGTCGGGTCACCTCATCGGCGGCGCGCTCGCCGCGGTCCTCGTCGGACCGTGGACGGCGACGTTGTGCCTGACCGTCGTCCTGCTCGTGCAGGGTCTGCTCTTCGCCGACGGTGGGCTCAGTGCGCTCGGGACGAACATCACTCTCATGGGCGTGGTTGGGGTGTGGACCGGGTATGCCGTGTTCCGCCTCGCGCTGGCTGTCCTCCCCCGGCGGATCGGCTCGGTGCCATTGGCCGCCGGGATCGGTGGCTTCGCCTCGGTGCCGATGGCCGCCCTCACCTTCGCCGGACTGTTCATGGTCGGCGGGACGGCGCCCCTGGACGCCGGCTCGTTGGTGGCAGCGATGGCCAGTGTCCACACCCTCATCGGTGTCGGCGAAGGAGTCCTCACCGCGCTGGTCGTCGGCAGCGTGGTCGCCGTTCGCCCCGACCTCGTTCACGGCGCCCGCCGCATCCGAGCCGCGTCGATCCAGGCTGCCGCCCCGGCTCCGTCGTCCGGACACCGGGCATGAGCGGTCACGGTCGCCGGTGGTGGGCGCTCGGCGTGCTGGTGACGCTGCTGGTGGCCGGGGTCTTGAGCCGCTTCGCGTCGACCGCTCCGGACGGGCTCGAGCGGGTGGCCGCAGATCAGGGCATCTCCGGCCAGGCCGTCGAACGGTCCGGCCTCTTGTCCTATGACGGCCTCGGTGGGGTGGTGGGAGTCGCCCTGGTCCTCGCCGTCGGGCTCGGGCTCACCGCGGTCCTGCGCCGTCGTTCGGCAAGGTCACCGCGTGGGCGCTGAGCACACGCACGGCCTGCACCTGCCCGGTCAGTCGACCGTTCACCGGTTGCCGGCGCACCTCAAGATCGTCTCGACCCTCGCCTTCGTCCTCCTCGTCGTCGCCACACCCCGCGAGGCCACCTGGCCCTATGCCGTCCACCTCGCCGCCCTCATGCTGGTCGCTCGGACGGCGCGGGTGCCCGCGGCATACCTCGCCACGCGGCTCGTCGTGGAGGTGCCCTTCGTCGTGTTCGCCGTGGTCCTGCCGTTCGTCGCGACGGGGCCACGCATCAGCGTGCTGGGTCTCTCGGTCTCGGAACCGGGCCTGGTCGCGGCGTGGGCGCTGTTGGCGAAGGGAACCCTCGGCGTGCTCGCCGCCCTCCTGCTCGCAGCGACCACCGAGCCACGCGACCTGCTCACCGGCCTCACCCGGCTGCGCCTGCCCCGTCAACTCGTCGAGATCATGGGCTTCATGGTTCGTTACGTCGAGGTCGTCACCGGCGACCTGCGGCGGATGTCGATCGCCCTGGCCTCCCGCGGGTTCGATGCCCGCTCGCCGCGGCAGTGGCCGGTGCTCGCCACCTGCCTCGGAGCGCTCTTCGTGCGGTCCTACGAGCGGGGCGAGCGGGTCCACCTGGCGATGCTCTCGCGCGGGTATGCCGGCTCGCTTCCGGTCCTCGACGCGGCCCCGCTGCGCGTGGGAGACCTGGTGGTGGCGGCCGCTCTGCCGACGATGGCCGCAGTCGGGATGGGCGCGGCGGTGCTGACCCGATGACGACCCCCGTGCTCGACGTCCAGGGCCTCTACTACGTCTACCCGGACGGCACCCGCGCCCTCGACGGGGCGGACCTGCACGTCCATCGTGGCGAGCGGGTGGCGCTGCTTGGCCCCAACGGCGCGGGCAAAACCACCCTCGTCCTGCACCTCAACGGCATTCTCGGGGGCGACGCGGGCTCCGGGGGCGGCACCGTCGAGGTGTCCGGTATGCCGGTCGGCAAGGACACGCTCCCGGAGATCAGGCGCCGCGTCGGGATCGTCTTCCAAGACCCCGACGACCAGTTGTTCATGCCGACCGTCCGCGACGATGTGGCGTTCGGTCCGGCCAACCTCGGGCTGCGCGGAGCCGAGTTGGAGGCTCGTGTCGCTGAAGCGCTCGCGGCGGTGGGGATGGCGGCATACGCCGATCGGCCGCCACACCACCTGTCCTTCGGGCAACGCCGCCGCGTCGCGGTGGCGACGGTCCTGGCGATGCGCCCGGAGATCCTCGTCCTCGACGAGCCGTCCTCCAACCTCGACCCCGCCAGCCGCCGCGAGTTGGCCGAGATCATCCTCGGGCTCGACGTGACCGTCCTCATGGTGACGCACGACCTGCCTTACGCCCTGCAGCTGTGCGAGCGGTCGGTCATCCTCGCGCAGGGCCGGATCGTCGCCGACGCCCCGACCCGAGAGGTGCTGGCCAACAGCGCACTCATGGCGGCGCACCGGCTCGAGTTGCCCTTCGGCTTCGACCCCGCCGCGACCCGCTGACTCGCGTCCGACGAGGCGACGCCGAGGCGCCGAGGCGCCCGAGAGAGAGTGCGCGCGGCGGGACTCGAACCCGCACACCCGAAGGCACCAGAACCTAAATCTGGCGCGTCTGCCAATTCCGCCACGCGCGCGCGGCGCCAACTCTAGCCAAGCCCGCGCTCGTCTCAGCCCGCCACCGCCACCGTCACCGAGTGGTGGCCGGTCGCTCCGTCCGGGTCGGATGTGGTCTGCACGGCGGTCTGCCACTCCCCCGCCCCGTCGCGGGCTCGGACCGTGAGGACATGCGATCCGGGCCCGGCGTCCCACTCGAACACCCACTGCCGCCATGAGTCGACGGTCGGTTCGGTGGCCAGTCGCGCGTCGGCCCACGGGCCGCCGTCGACCTGCACCTGCACCGCCTGGATGCCGCGATGCATGGCCCACGCGACGCCAGCCACCGCGACCCGACCGGCAGGCAGGCGAGCCCCCGAGCGCGGGACGTCGATGCGCGAGGCGGTCTTGACTGGCCCGAGGGCAGACCAGCCTCGCGGCGTCCAGTAGCCCATGTCGTCGGCGAACCGGGTGACTTTGAGGTCGGTCACCCACTTGGTGGCCGACACGTAGCCATAGAGGCCCGGGACGACCAGACGCACGGGGAAGCCGTGCTCGAACGGCAGCGCCACTCCATTCATCGCGACGGCGAGCAGAGCGTCGCGGTCATCGGTGAGCGCCGACAGCGGTGTCCCGGCGGTCCAGCCGTCGATACTGCGCGAGAGGACCATGTCGGCGCCCGCCTTGGCGCCGGCCTCGCGCAGCAGTTCGCGCACCGGCCACCCGGTCCAGAGGGCATTGCCGACGAGATGGCCACCGACCTCGTTCGAGACGCACGCGAGGGTGACGTAGCGCTGGATGAGCGGCTTGCCCACCAGTTGCGCCCAGGTCAGCGTCACCTCACGCTCAACCTCACCCCAGACCCGCAACGACCAGGCTTCGGCCGTCAACCGCGGGACGGTCAACGCGGTGTCGATCCGGTAGAAGTCGGCGTTCGACACCGCCCACGGGCCGACCCCACCGACCCCGATCTCGGCCCCCGCAGCCGCCGGAATCGGCAGACCGGAGGGCACGGGGACGGCGGCCGCTCGTGACGCGCTCGCGTTGGCGGCGATGACACCGCCGGACCCGCGCACCGCGGTCGCCAGCGCGACACCGGCTGCGGCGCCGGCCAGGCCGAGGGCCTCTCTGCGGCTGGGCCCCTCAATCGCGGTGCGGGCAACCAACCGCGGCAACATCCAGAGGGTCACGGCCAAGCCGCCGACCAGCGGGATCGGGTCGGTGGGCGAGGCTCCGGCGCGCGTGAGTTGGGCGACCAGGGCCAGCACGCCCAGCACCCCGACGAGGGCGGTCGCGAGGGTATGCCGCGTGCGCGCGACCAGCCCGATGGCCACGAAGAGGACGGCCAGGACGATCGCCATGCCGGCGAACAGGACGGCCTTGTCGCCAGTGCCGAAACTGGCGACGGCCCACTCCTTGAGCCACGCGGGCGTGAGGTCGACGAACGCGGCGCCCACGGCCAGGATCGGGGACCGTCCCGAGGAGTTTCCGCTCACCCACCCCCCGAGGGTGAACGCGACATCGAGCGCCTCAGCGACGAGCAGCCCGGTCGCTCCGGCGACCAGGCCGTCGACGGCATACCCCAGGTTGCCGACCGCCCACCCACCCGGACCGAACGGGTCGCCGGGCGGCTCGGACGGGTCGGGGGCGTCCCAGGCGGGCACTGGCAGCACGCCCTGAGGCCCGCTTTGGCCGGGCTGTTCGGAGGTCACGCCTCCAGCATCCCTCCCAGATGCTCCGCCAGAGCCCGAAAAGCCTTACCGCGGTGTGACATCGCGTTCTTCTCAGCGGGCGAAAGCTCGGCCGACGTCCGCACGTCACCCTCGACGAGCAGGATCGGGTCATAGCCGAAGCCATTGCTGCCGCGGGGTTCTCGGGTCAACGTCCCCCGGAAGACGCCCTCCTCGACGTGCGCCCGGCCGTCCGGCAGCGCGATCGCCGCCGCACAGACGAAGCCCGCGCCGCGGTGCTCGTCCCGGACGTCGGACACCTGGGCCAGCAGCAACTCCAGGTTGGCCAGATCGTCGCCGTGCCGTCCCGACCACCGCGCCGAGAAAATGCCCGGAGCACCCCCGAGGACGTCGACGGCCAGACCGGAGTCGTCGGCCAGCGCGGGCAGGCCGGTGGCCGCAGCGACAGCGCGGGCCTTGAGCAGGGCGTTCTCGGCGAAGGTCACGCCGTCCTCGACGACGTCGGCAACTTCCGGGAAATCGGCGAGCCCGACGATCTGCAGGTCGAGGTCGGCGAGCACGTCGGCGAGGATCTCGCGAAGTTCACCAACCTTGTGGGCGTTGCGGGTGGCCAGGACGAGGCGGCGGGTCACGGCATACCCCTGGTCGGGTTCAGGCGCGCGAGCGCGGGTCGGCGGCGAGCGCCGCGTGTTGCGCGGCCGTGAGGTCGGCACAGCCCTTGGTCGCGAGGTCGAGCAGTTGCCCCAGCAACGCCCGGTCGAAGGGCTCCCCCTCGGCGGTCCCCTGGACCTCGACGAAGCGCCCGTCGCCGGTCATGACGACGTTCATGTCGGTCTCGGCCGTGGAGTCCTCGGGGTAGTCCAGGTCGATCACCGGGAGGCCGCCGACGACACCGACGGACACCGCGGCCACCGATCCGGTGAGGGGCGCGGCGTCAGGCTTGATGAGCCCCCGAGCCTTGGCATCGGCGACCGCGTCGGCCAAGGCCACCCAGGCCCCGGTGATCGCGGCAGTGCGGGTGCCGCCGTCGGCCTGCAAGACGTCGCAGTCGAGCACGATCGTGTTCTCGCCCAAGGCCTTCATGTCGATGACGGCGCGCAGCGAGCGGCCGACGAGCCGGCTGATCTCGTGGGTGCGGCCACCGATCTTGCCCTTGACCGACTCCCGGTCCGAACGGGTGTTGGTCGAGCGCGGCAGCATGGCGTACTCCGCCGTCACCCAGCCCTTGCCCTGCCCCTTGAGCCAGCGCGGAACCCCTTCGGTGAACGACGCCGCGCACAGCACGCGGGTCCGTCCGAACTCGACGAGCACCGACCCCTCGGCGTGGTCGAGCCAGTTGCGCGTGATGCGCACCTCGCGGGTCTGGTCCTGGGCGCGGCCGTCATGGCGGGTTGCGTTGCTCACGGCGGACAGACTACGCAGGTATGCCGTGCTCCCCCGCCGCGCGTCCCGACCGGTGATCGAGTGGGCGCGTCGACCGTCAGAGGTCGATGACCAGGCCGGGGGCAGCGACCTCGACCTGTCCGGGCCACACCGCGGCGGCCTGGGCGCGGCATACCTCCGGGTCGTTCCAGGACGGCAGGTGCGTGAGCATGATCCGCTTGACGCCTCCGGCGGCGAGGGCGACCTGCGCGACTCGTGAGCCGGTCATGTGGATGTTGCGCTCATCATCGCGGCCGTCAACGAAGGCGGTATCGGCAAGGAGCAGGTCGGCATCGGCGGCGAGTTCGATCAGCGCGTCGCACATGTCGGTGTCGCCACTGAACACCAGCACCTGGCCTGCGCACTCGACCCGATAGCCGTAGGCCTCGACGGGGTGGTTGACCTGACGTGCCGTGACCGAGAACGGGCCGATACGGAAGGTCGCTCGGTCGACGACGCGGGTGAAGGAGAACTCCGACACCTCGGTGCCGTCATGCCCGTAATAGGCGAGCCCGACCCGTTGTGGCGTACCGGCCGGACCCCACACCGGCACGGGTCCGCGGAAGCCTCGCGGGTGGTAGCGCTGCATGACATAGAGCCCACACAGGTCCAGGAAGTGGTCGGCGTGCAGGTGGCTGAGGACGACGGCATCCAGGGTCGTGGGGTCGAGGTAACGCTGCAACGGCCCGAGGGCCCCACTGCCCAGGTCGAGCACCATGCTCCATGTCCGGCCTTCGTGCTCGGCCTGGACGAGGTAGCACGAGGCCGGCGACTGCGGCCCGGGGAAGGACCCCGAGCACCCGACGATCGTGACGCGCATCCGTGGTGAGGTCTCTGCGCTCATCCCGGCGCGACCGCCTCCCGGCGCGACTCGATCGCCGCCTCCGGTCCAAGGAACCGCCGGGCCAGTCGGCTGAAGGTCTGCGGATCACCCGTCGTGACGAACTCGTGTCGCGGCGCTGGCAACCCGTCGGGGCGCAGCGCGCCGCCGTCGGCCAGCACTCGGTAAACATCCTTGGCCGTCTCCTCGGCCGACGAAACGAGCGTGACCAGATCGCCCATGACGTAGGAGATCACGCCGGTGAGCAGGGGGTAGTGGGTGCACCCGAGGATGAGGGTGTCGACCTCGGCTTCCTGCAACGGCGCTAGGTATTCCCTTGCGACGGCTAACAATTCATCGCCACCGGTCACGCCATTCTCAACGAACTCGACGAACCGCGGACACGGCTGCGACGTCACCTCGATGTGCGGCGCGGCCGCGAAAGTGTCGGGGTAGGCGCGGCTGGCATGGGTTCCCATGGTCGAGATGACACCCACCCGGTTGGTGCGAGTCGCTGCGGCCGCCCGGCGGACCGCCGGCCGGATCACCTCGATGACCGGCACGTCATAGCGCTCGCGAGCATCGTGCAGCATCGCGGCGCTGGCGGTGTTGCACGCGATGACCAAGGCCTTGACCCCACGGTCAACAAGGTGGTCGAGGCACTCCAACGCGAACTCGCGCACCTGCCCGATCGGCCGCGGGCCGTAGGGCGTGCGGGCCGTGTCACCGAAGTAGACGATGGACTCGTGCGGCAGTTGGTCCAGGACCGCTCGGGCAACGGTCAATCCGCCGTAACCCGAGTCGAAGATCCCGATTGGCGCATCGCCCACGGCACTCAGGATAAGGAGGTATGCCGCCTGTCCCACAATCGTGGGTCGGTCACCTCGGTCACATCGTCCTCCACCTCGGTGCCGTCCACGTTCAGGCCTCCGTCACGTTCCCTTCATGCGTCGGTCACTTGTCGGTCACGCATCGGGGAAGGCCCGGCGGCCCATGAGGGCTCCGACGAGTCCGTCCTGAAGCCAGGTGAGGAAGTCGTAGAGGGCTGCCGCATAAGCCAACGGATCATCCGGGTCGGCCTCGACCCGTGCCTCCCACGCGTCGACGTCCTCCTCGGTGCGCAGCCCCAGTCGCTCGCCCATGAGCAGTCTGGTGTCGGTGAGAGCGATGAGGAACGACTGTGCGGTCGCGGGCTCCAGGCTCAGCCGGTCGCGATCCGCCTCGGCACGCAAGGCGTCGATCGATGCTGTCAGCGCGTCGCTCTTGCGCCGCCGAAGGTCCTGCTCGGTGAGCCGGCGAAACTCCGCTGCCACCGCAGGGTCCCCCCGATGTGCATCGGGCAATAACCTGGCCAGCGCGGGGTCTCGATCGCCCGGGTCGGTCCCCCGAGGCAGGCCCTCCGGGGCGGTCGCCCCCGACTCCAAGGACGCCATCAGGTCGGTGAAGGCGTCTCCGGTCGAGGGAACGTCGGGAGCCAGCAGCGACCGGGTCTGCTCCATGAGGCTCGCAATGACCTCGCGCTCGTTGCGATCCAGCCGGGCGACCATGCGGGCGCCGCGGCGCCGAAACGCGCGGGCCATTACTGGTTCTTTTCGAAGGTCGCCCAGAGGCCGAAGCCCTGCATGGCCATGCAGTCGGTCTCCATCGCCTCGCGCGTGCCCAGGGAGACGACCGCCTTCCCCAAGGTGTGCACGTCCATCATCAGCCTCTCGGCCTTGGCCCGCGGGTAGCCGAAATAGGTCTCGAAGACGTAGACCACGTACGACATGAGGTTGACCGGGTCGTTCCAGACCAGCGTGATCCAGGGAAGCGCCAACTCCGAGGCCTCAAGCGAGATCACCTCGGGTTCTTTGACTGGTGCCGTTGACACGGGTGACAGTGTAGGCGCACGGGGGGACGCCGGGAATGCCCCATTTTGGCGCCCCACAGACGCCTCGAATCACCCTGTCGGACTGGCCAATTGGACGACGAGGTTGATGGTGGTGGCGAGGATCACCGAGCCGAAGACGTAGGACAGCAGGGTGTGGCGCAGCACGGTCCGCCGGAAGACGGAGCTGCTGATCGCGGTATCGGACACCTGATACGTCATGCCGAGGGTGAAGGCGAGGTAGGCGAAGTCGTGATAGTCCGGCGGCTCGGTCTGGTTGAAGTCGATCCCTCGAGGCGTCTGGGCGTAGTACAGCGCGGCATACCTCAGCAGGTAGACCGTGTGGACGAGCACCCAGGACACCGCGACGCACAGCACCCCGAGCACCGCCTGCCAGGGCGCCCCGCCCTCCCCGCGGTGCGTGGCGAGCAGGACGCCGACACCGCCGAGACTGGCGATGCTTCCCCCGATGAGGATGAGGTCACTGACGACACGGGTCGAGTCCTCACGGGTGGCGTGGGACTCGGCGCCGGGCCCATCCAGACGCCCAACGACCACGAGGGTCCAGAGGACGAACGCTCCAGCACCGAGGATCCAGCCGAGGACGGCGGCGACCGCGGGACCCAGCCGCGCCGACGCGACGGCGAAGGTCACGGCGCCGATCACGCCCGACCAGCCCAGGCGTGCACCTCGGGGGCTGTCGGGGCCGAACATGCCGGTGGAGTTCATCACGACAGGTGACGCTATCTCCCCGAGCCGGCGGACTCGGGGGTGCGCAACCTGCGCAGGTTTCCCGTGGTTGGCAGCGACCCGCGGGCCGCTGTCGGCCCGGCCTGGTGGGCTAGCCTGCCAAACATGGGATCCCGGCTGCCGCGAGCACTGATCGAGCGGCTGGTCGACGACGCCGCGGTCTTCCCGCCCGGCCTGGCTCCCCTCCCGCGCGCCGTCGCTGAGCATCTGGCGCGCACGGCATACCGCGAGTTCGTGGGGCCGTTGCTCGTCCCCGCGACAGCGGCTGCGGAGGTCCTCGCGCTCGCTGGCGGAGCGCACCTTCGCGTCGGCCTGATCGCCCGCCCCGGTATGCCGGTCGAGCCGGTCCGCGCCGCAGCCGCCGCCCTTGCCGGCAGCACCGTCGAGGTCGCCGGCGTCGAGGTCGGAGCCGGGGCCGAGTGGGAGAGCCTGCTGGACCTCGGGGTAGCGCTCACGGTCGAGATCCCTCGCGACGGGTTCACCGCCGCGATCGACGCCGTCGCCGCTGTTGCCCTGCGGACCGGTCGCGAACCGTTGGTCCAGGCGAAGTTCCGCACGGGTGCCACCGAGGTCTGGGCCTGGCCCGACGAGGTCGAGTTGGCCCGCTTCTTTGCCGCCTGCCGTGAGCGCGACCTGCCGTTCAAGCTCACCGGCGGCCTGCACCACGTGCTGCGAGCCGACCACCCGGGCCCCGATGGCGGCCCCCAGCACGGCCTGCTCAACGTGCTCGCAGCGGTGCACGCGACCGCCGAGGGCGTGCCCGAACCCGAGGTAGCCGAGTTGCTGGGCGAGCGCGACGCTGCCCCGCTTGTCGACCTGCTCACCGCACTCGGCACCGACGCGGCCAGTCGCGTGCGGTGCGCGTTCACGGCATACGGATGCTGCACCGTCGCGGACCCGCTCGGCGAGCTTGCGGCGTTGCGTCTCATCGACAAGGAGCACCAATGACCTGGCTGGACCTCCCCGCCGACCACCCCTTCGGGCTTGCCCACCTCCCCTACGGAGTCTTCTCCACGGTCGCTGACCCAGCCCCGCGCGTCGGGGTCCGCATCGGCGACCTCGTCCTGGACGCCGCGCGCGCCGCGGCCGCGACGGGGTATGCCGCGGGAGCCGCTTGGGCGACGCCCTCGCTCAACGCGTTCCTCGGGCAGGGCACGACGGCGTGGGCCGCGGGGCGCGCCTGGCTGACTCAGGTGCTCAACGATGCGGCCTACCAGCACGCTGTGCAGCCACACCTGCTCCCGCTGGACGCGGTGACCCTGCACCTGCCGATCACCGTCGGTGACTACGTCGACTACTACGCCAGCGCCCACCATGCGCGCAACGTCGGCATGATCTTCCGACCCGACTCACCGGCCCTTCCGGTCAACTGGAAGCACCTGCCCATCGGCTACCACGGCCGCTCCGGCACGGTGGTCGTGTCCGGCACCCCCTTCCACCGTCCCTGCGGCCAACGCAAGGGGCCTCAGGACCCGGTGCCCGTCTATGGCCCAAGCGTCCGGCTCGACATCGAGGCCGAGCTCGGTTACGTCGTCGGCGGGGCGACCAGCATGGGCGAGCGGATCAGCGTCGACGAAGCCGGCGAGCACCTCTTCGGGGTCGTCCTGCTCAACGACTGGTCGGCCCGCGACATCCAGGCGTGGGAGTACGTCCCGCTCGGCCCCTACCTCGGCAAGAGCTTCTGCACGTCGATCTCGGCGTGGGTGACCCCGATGGCGGCCCTGCAGTCCGCCCGGGTCGACCTGCCGCGGGACGAGGCCGATCCCGAGGTCCTGCCCTACCTGCGCGGCACCGGCACCGGCGTGCAGGGCTCGGGTGGCGCCGCCTTCGGGTTGGACGTGCACCTCGAGGTGCGCCTCAACGGCGAGGTGGTCAGCCGGCCGGAGTACCGCGACATGTATTGGTCCCCCGCCCAGATGCTCGCCCACATGACCGTCAACGGTGCCAGCGTGGGCGACGGCGACCTGTTCGGCTCGGGCACGATCAGCGGCCCCGAGAAGGGGCAGCGCGGGTCCTTCCTTGAGCTGTCCTGGGGTGGCCAGGAGCCTTTCGAGTTGGCCGACGGGTCGTCGCGCAGCTACCTGCAGGACGGTGACGAGGTCGCCATCACCGCCTGGGCACCGGGGCCGGACGGCACCCGGATCGACCTCGGTGACGTCAGCGGGCGAGTGCGTCCGCCCCGCTGAGAACGTCGACCAACCGACGCTCCCCGACCCCGCGCAGGGCCTGGTCGAAGTCGGCGATGACGTCACGGACGTCCTCCAAGCCGACCGAGATCCGCACGACGTTGGGGTGCGGCTTGGCCTCGGCGGCGACCGGGCGATGGGTGAGGCTGGCGGGGTGCTGCAGCAGGCTGTCGACTCCGCCGAGGCTCACGGCGTGGGTCACCAGCCGAGTCCGCGTGACGAGGTCGGCAGCCGCGTCGAAGCCACCGCGCAGCGCGATCGCCAACACGGCTCCGGGGCCGGCCAACTGCCGACCCAGCAGGCCCTCGGGGTCCGCACCCGGCATACCCGGGTAGTGGACGCGCTCGACGGCCGGGTGACCTGCGAGCCAGCCAGCGAGGGCGATGGCGTTGTCCTGTTGGGCGCGCACCCGCACGGGGAGGGTCTGCAGGCCGCGGTGCAGGTCGTATGCCGCGAGCGGATACAGCAGCGCGCCGGTCAACGCGCGCACTTGCCGAAGGCGCACGGCCCATTCGGGGCTGGCCGCGATGACGCCACCGAGCAGGTCACCGTGCCCCCCGATGAACTTCGTCGCCGAGTGCAGCACGAGGGTCGCGCGCTGGCGACGCGGTTGCTGCAGGACGGGCGTTGCGAAGGTGTTGTCGACCATGACCGGCACACGACCGGCTTGGGCGACGACGGCAGCGATATCCACCAGGTCGAGGGTCGGGTTGGCAGGGGTCTCCAACAGCACCAACCCGGTCCGATCGGTGATCGCCTCACCGACGGTCGCGGCCGTGGCCCAGGTGACCTGGGTGCCGAGCAGGCCAGTGGCCAGGACGTGATCTGACCCGCCGTAGAGCGGGCGCACCGCGACGATGTGCGGCGTGCCGGCGGCGACGCAGGCGATGAGGGTGGCGGTCAGCGCTGCCATCCCGGAGGCGAAGGCGACGGCCTCCTCGGTGCCTTCCAACTGCGCCAAGGCCCGCTCGAACCGGTCGACGTTGGGGTTCCAGAGCCGCTGATAGACGAGGGTCGCCGCGGCTTCACCGCGTCCACCCATGGCGAGCGTCTCGTATGCCGCGCCGCCGGCGTCGAGGTCGCCGATCGGGTAGGTGCTCGACAGGTCGATAGGCGGGACGTGCACGCCGAGGGCGACCAGGTCTTCGCGACCGGCGTGGACGGCGGAGGTGTCTGCGCGCATACCTCCAGTGTCGACAATCCACGGATCAAGCTCCATAGACCCGTGGATCCTCGCCTTCTTAGGCCGCGATGCCGCAGATTCCTCGGCCACGGACGCTTACAGTGGCCCTGTGCCGAACAACCCACGCGCGTTGCCTCCAGGGCCAGCGCCCCGCACGCCGGCGCCCGTCGACGATGTCGACCGAGCGATCGTGGATGCCCTCGTCGCCGATGCCCGGGTCCCCAATGTCCAACTCTCGAGGGCCGTCGGGCTGGCGGAGTCGACCTGCATCGGTCGCGTCCGGTCACTGCTGGCGCGGGGCATCCTGCGTGGCTTCACCGCTCGGGTGGACCGCGGGAAACTCGGCTACCCCATCGAAGCGATGGTCGCCGTGCGCCTGGCCGGCACCGACCGTCGCCGGGTCGACGAGTTCGGCGAGCACGTGTCGCGGCTACCTGGCGTGCTGGCGGCATACAACGTCAGCGGCGCCGACGACTTCCTCGTCCATCTCGTCGCGCAGTCACCAGACACCCTGCGCGGAGTGGTCCTTGACCACCTGTCAGGGCATCCTGGCGTCGTCCACGTCCAGACGTCGCTCATCTTCCGCACGCACGAGGGACGGCACAGCCTCCCCGCGCCGGGTCCAATCGCGACGAACTAACCGTGCCTGGGCGACGGTCCGTCACACCCGCCGGGTGGGCGGCTTCTGCTCCACGAGGGTGTCGGCAATCTTGTCGTGCAGGCACTGGCGACGCTGATCCCACAGCAGCCAGGCCACGTCGACGTAGCCAACAACGCCCGTCACCATGCCGATGAACGGAACCAGGCCGACCAGGCCAAACACCAACTGCAGGGCCTGACGACGGGACGCTTCGAGCAGGGTGAGCGGCCCAGGTCGATCGAACCGTCGGACCCGGATACCCAGGGCCAGCTTGCCGACGCTGGCGCCGTTCCGGTGGAGGAAGAGCACGTGATAGACGAACGTCACCGCTGACTGGATCAGGACGATCGGGACGATATAGCGAGCCATTTCGGTGTTGATCTCGCCGAATAGTGTCAGCGGGTCGACCGACCCTGATGACACGGTCGCCGTCTGCAGGAAGTCGAGGTACCACACCAGGAAGTCACGCCACCAGGGGAACGCCAGCACGAGACTCGCGAGCTGCACGATGATGTTGTCGATCACGGCGGCCACCAGTCGCTGCCACCACTGGGCCAGGGGCACCCCGTCGGGGGTCGTCGGACCGGACGGGCGCCATTGATACGTCGGCGCTGCTCCGTAGTCGCGACCCGCCGGCGGCTGGCCGTACGGAGTCGGAGCCTGGCCGTAGGGAGTTGGTGGCTGCCCGTAGGTCGGAGCCGCCGGTGAGTAGGGGCCGGGACCGGGACCGGTGGGTGCGTGGTGGCTCGACGCGGCATACGGGTCGACCGCCCGCCCGATCGTCGAGTCGGCGGCCGTCGGAGATTGCTTCGGCACGGTCCGATCCGTCCAGAGGATGCCGTCCCAATAGCGCAAACGGCTGTGATCCGACGGGTCGTCGTACCACCCGGAAGGCTGCGTCATGCCCCTACCTTCGCACGCCGAGCCGCTCGTCCCGTCCACCCGGTCCCCGAACCCACCGTGAACTCCCGAGTATCCGAGGATGTTGTTGGTCCCTTTCCTCCCAAACGGGCAGCGCCCGTCGTAGACTCGCCCCCGGGGGATCGTCAGCGGGATCGAAGGGGACACGTGTACCGGCCACTTGGCCATGCTCTGCGCGGCTCGGGTTCCGTTCAGACAGTCATCAAAGGAGAGTCGCGCGGTGCCCACCTCGCATAGTCCGGAAGCCTTCCAGGCTCACCTGGAGCGAGTCGCGGGGGCCCCGCTGCCGGACTTCCACCACTTCCAGCGGGCGATGTCCTGGGCGGTGATCGAGCCCCGTGAGTTGCTCTTCGACGCAGGCACGACGGACCGACGCTTCTTCTTCATCGTCGACGGCATCGTCAGCCTGGCGACCTCCGATCGCCCGGGCCGAGACTGGATCCGTCGGTTCGTCGGGCCGGGCGAGTTGCTCTCTTCGGTGCCCGCGTTGGCCCACCCGCTCCCCCGCGCGGCGGCGGCCTTCGTCGGCCTGGACCCCGACAGTGCGGACTTCGGTCCGTCGGCGTACATGCACTACAGCGCCCGCGGCATCACCCGGGTCCGTGCGAGGTACGTCGACATCTCGACCTTCTGGGCGCTGTCGAACCGCTATCGCGAATGGCAACAGTTGGCCCTCATCGCCTCGATCGCCTCGACCGCCCTTCAGGAGAGGCGCGAGCGCGAGTTGCTCACCCTCAACGCGGAGGAGCGCTACCGGCTCCTTGTCCAGGAGCGGCCCGAATTGGTCAGCCTCGTGCCGCAGAAGGACCTCGCGCGCTACATCGGCGTGACCCCGGTGGCGATGAGCCGCATCGTGTCCCGGGTCCGTCAGGGCCTGGTGGCGGAGGGCCCCAGCCGGGCGGCCGTGAGCGGGTAGGCGGGACCCGTCGCGAGCGGCATACGCTTAGGGCCCGTGACCGACCACGCCGAAAAGTCCACGTATGCCCCGCGGCCGCAGACGCGGATCGCGCATCCGCAGTGGGCTCGCGCGGCCACCATCTACCAACTCAACCAACGGCAGTTCACCCACGAGGGCACCTTCCAGGCGGCTCGCGAACACCTCCCCCGGCTGCGCCGGTTGGGCGTGGACATCATCTGGCTGATGCCGGTCAACCCCATCGGCGAGGAACGGCGCAAGGGGGGCCTGGGCAGTCCGTATGCCGTGCGCGACTACCGCGCGGTCAACCCCGAGTTCGGCTCGCTGCGCGATCTGCGCTCCTTCGTCGCGGCAGCGCACGCCTTGGGGATGAAGGTCATCCTCGACTGGGTGGCCAACCACACGTCATGGGACAACGTGCTGGTCGCGGAGCACCCCGAGTGGTACGCGCGGGACTGGAAGGGCGACTTCCGGCCGACTCCGTGGTGGGACTGGGACGACGTCATCGATCTCGACTACTCACATGCGGGGCTGCGCCGCTACATGACCGAGTCGATGTGCTACTGGGTGCGGGAAGCCGACGTCGACGGATTCCGCTGCGACGTAGCCGGTTTCGTCCCGCTCGACTTCTGGGAGCAGGCACGCGCCGAGCTCGACGCGATCAAGCCCGTCTTCATGCTCGCCGAATGGGAAGCCCGAGACCTCCACGAGGCCGCCTTCGACATGACCTACGGCTGGTCCTGGAACGAAACGATGCATCACATCGCCGTGGGCCGATCGGACGTCACCGCCCTGCACATCTTCTACGCCTGGAACGAGTCGTCCTGGCCGCGCGACGCCATCCGGATGATGTTCGTCTCCAACCACGACAAGAACGCCTGGGAGGGCACCGAGTTCGAGCAGTTCGGGCCGATGCGCGAGTCCGCCATTGTGTTGTCGGTCATCGGCGAAGGTATGCCGCTCATCTACAACGGTCAGGAGGCCGGCTTCGACAAGCGCCTGGCCTTCTTCGACAAGGACGAGATCATCTGGCGGGAGGACCCCCAGGGCGAGTTGTACCGCACGCTGTTTGCCCTCAAGAAGGCTCACCCGGCGCTGTGGAACGGTGCCGCAGGTGGCCGCATGGTCAAGGTCCCCAACGACATGGAGACCTCGGTGCTGACCTTCGTGCGCACTCAGGGCGAGGACAGCGTCTTCGCGGTGTTCAACTTCACGGGAGTGCACCGCAGCGTGATGCTGGGTCGGGGCCCCCAGGACGGCCCCTGGGTCGACGCCATCGACGGCTCACCCCTGCGGGGCCGCGAGGGGATGAGGATCGATCTGGCGGCCTGGGGTTGGCGCGTGTTCGTGCGCTGAACCGAGCCTGGCGAAAGAAAATTCGGCGTCGGGACTGACGAAGGACGATTTCGGCGGCATACAGTCTCGTTCGTGACTGAAGCCCCGTTCCGGACCGTGTTCGAGCCCTTCCGCATCCACTCGGTGGAGCCATTGCGGATGACCACCGCCGACTATCGCCGAGGGAAGGTGCGGGAGGCGGCATACAACCTGTTCCAACTGCATGCCGATGACGTCCTCATCGACCTGCTGACCGACTCGGGGACCGGGGCGATGAGCCGCGACCAGTGGGCCGCGATCCAGCACGGCGACGAGTCCTACGCCGGCTCGCCGTCCTACTTCATCTTCCGTGACGCGGTCCAGGAACTGTTCCCCTACGCGCACGTCATCCCCACGCACCAGGGGCGCGCCGCCGAGCGGATCCTCTTCCAGGCGCTGGCCGGGCCCGGCAAGGTCATCCCGTCGAACACCCACTTCGACACGACCCGCGCCAACATCGAATACACCGGCGCCGAAGCCGTCGACCTGGTGATCGCCGAGGGCCGCGACCCCGCAGCGCTGCATCCCTTCAAGGGCAACATCGATCTCGACGCCCTGGAAACCATTCTGCGCGAACGCGGTTCGGACATCCCCTGCGTGATGATGACGATCACCAACAACTCCGGCGGAGGCCAACCGGTCTCGCTGGCCAACCTGCGGGCCGCCGCCGAGATCGCCCATCGACACGGCAAGCCGCTCTTCCTCGACGCGGCCAGGTTCGCCGAGAACGCCTGGTTCATCCACGAGCGCGAGCCCGGTCAGGGTGAGCGCGACGTGCGCGACATCATCCGCGACATCGCGGCCTGCGCCGACGGCATGACGATGTCGGCCAAGAAGGACCCGATGGGCAACATCGGCGGTTGGCTCGCGCTCAACGACGACGAGATCGCCGGCAAGTGCCGCAACCTGCTCATCCTCACCGAAGGCTTCCCGACCTACGGCGGTCTGGCCGGCCGCGACCTGGAGGCGCTCGCGCAGGGGCTCAAGGAGGTCGTCTCGCACGACTTCCTGCGCTACCGGATCCGCTCGACCGCTTACGTCGCGGATGCCCTGGAGGCATTGGGTATGCCGTGCATCAAGCCCGCGGGCGGGCATGCGGTCTACATCGACGCCAAGGCCCTGCTCCCCCACATCCCGCCGCTGCAGTTCCCCGGCCAGGCGCTGGCCGTCGCGCTCTATGAACACGGTGGCATCCGGACCTGCGAGATCGGGTCGGCGATGTTCGGTCGCCACCCCGACGGCTCCGAGTCGCCGGCGGCGATGGAGTTGGTCCGCTTGGCGATCCCCCGGCGCACCTACACCCAGAGTCACATGGACTACGTCATCGAAGTGGCCGAGCGGGTCATGGCGGTCAAGGACTCGTTGCCCGGCTACCAGATCGTTGTCGAACCGCCGCAGTTGCGGCACTTCACCGCGGAGTTCGCCCCACTCGGGTGAGCCGGGGGCCGGTCATTCGGGCGATGGCCCCGGTGGCGTGGTCGGCCGGTCGCTGAGGAACGGTGGATACATCATCAGCGCATGGTTCTCGGCGACGAACTCGTCGTCGATCTGCTCCCCCACCATGTCGAACACCTTGCGCCGCAGCAGGTTTCGCCGGACGAACCGCCCGGGCAGTTCGGTCGCGATCTCGTGGGCCGCCTCGTAGACCTCGTAGCTTCTGGTGGGTTCCACCGCTGCCCGCCACTCCCCGACCAGGTGCGTGTCGGTCAGCCGCAACCCCAGCCGGTATGCCGTGTCCGTCCGGTTCTCGATCTGCAGGTCAAGCGACGGCCATGAGCAGGTCGCGCCGCTGGCGAACGGCTGGGTCCGCCCGGCGTCCGGGAAGACGTCATAGGTATGCCGCCATCGCTCCACCACTGTCAGCGGGGTGTGAATTGTCATCCAATGGATGAGGTTGGTGAGTTGGCACAGGCCGCCGCCGACCCCTGCGGTGAGTCGTCCCTGGCTGAGCACCAGTCCTTCGAGGAAGCCTCGGCGGGCCGTCGGCGCCCGCACAAACCACCAGACCGAGAGCCGCTGGCCCGGCTGCAGCACTCGCCCATCGAGGGGTTCGATGGCCAGGCGCAGGTTAGTCACCTTGTTGACCTGCAGTCGGTGCTCAAGCCCGGACAGGGGCCGGATGAGCGGGGTCTCGTGCGCCATCACGACCCAGGGGAACCCTGAGACAGGCCCCCGCTCCAAGGCCAGGTCGGCGCCGCACCGACGCCACTGGATCTCTCGCTTGACCCGCCGGTAGGCCGGCCCGGCGATGACGCGCAGGCGATCCGTCGCGGCCTGCTTGGTGCCCTCGATGATCGACATGTCGTCCCCTTCCGACCTCTCCCACTTTAAGCAGGAGAAGGCTGCGGCGAGGGGGCGACGTGGGCTATTCGTCCTCGGGGACCCAGCCGGCGCTGTCGTCCTCGAAGATCGCCTTGCACGTCGGGCACACCGGGAACTTCTTGGGGTCGCGGCTGGGGATCCAGACCTTGCCGCACAGCGCGACGCAGGGCGTGCCCATGACCATGGCTTCCATGATCTTGTCCTTGTGGGCGTAGTGGCTGAACCGCTCGTGGTCCCCCGGCTCCTGCACCTGGGGCTCAACGACGGTCTCCTCGCGCTCCAGCACGCTGGTGCGCGTGCCGGTGCCCGGCTCGGACGGCATCGGTTGGGGCTCGAACGGGTCGGGCGGCATCGAGGAGGCACGCGGCATACCGACAACCGTAACCGAACCACGACGCCAGGCGCCCCTGTGGAAATCGCCCGAGGGGTGTCGGCGAGATCCAGGAGACTCGCGCCTATGACCGTAAGGAGGCACCATGGGTCTCATGACCGTCCTGGCCCGGACCGGGGAGTTCACCCGTGAGGATCTCGACGCCATGCCCGACGACGGGCACCGCCACGAGCTTCTCGACGGGTCGATCGTCATGACCCCGTCGCCCGGCTATCGGCATCAGCGGATGTCGTTGCGTCTGGCCGTCCTGCTGTTGGGTGCCTGCCCCGAGGGTTTGGAAGTCCTGACGGCGCCCTTCGACGTGGTCCTCTCGCCGCGCACCGTCGTCGTGCCCGACCTCATCGTGGCTCGCAGCGGCGACTTCACCGAGGAGGACCTGCCGCGAGCTCCGCTGCTCGCCGTCGAGATCCTCTCACCGAGCACCCGCCGCCTGGACCTGACGCTCAAGCGGGACCTCTACGCCGAGGCGGGGGCCGCCGCCTACTGGGTGCTCGATCCCCAAGTCCCGTCCATCACGACGTGGACACTGCGCGGGGGCACCTTCGAGCAGACGGGGTATGCCGCGGCCGCCGACTCGCTCACGGCCGACCTGCCGTTCCCGGTCACCGTGTGCCCGGGAGACCTCGTGCGCTGAGCCCGAGGGCGCTCAGCCGAGGGCGTCCAGGGCCGCAGCCAGGTCGTCGATGAGGTCGGCGGGGTCTTCCAGACCCACCGAGAGCCGGATCGTCCCATCGGTGATCCCCACCGCAGCGCGCGCCTCGGGGGTCAGCCGCCGATGCGTCGTCGTCGCCGGATGGGTGACGAGCGACTTGGCGTCGCCGAGGTTGTTCGAGATGTCGACGACCTGCAGCGCGTTCATGACCGCGAAGGCATCGTCCTTGCCCCCGTCGATGGCGAAGGTGATGACTGTCCCGCCACCGAGCATCTGTCGACGCGCCAGGTCGTGCTGCGGGTGGTCCTCGCGCCAGGGGTGCAGGACCCGCGTGACCCGCGGGTGCTCGGCAAGGAAGGCCGCCACCGCGAGCGCATTGTCGTGCTGTCGGTTGACCCGCAGCGACATGGTCTCCAGACCCTTGAGCATCACCCAGGCGTTGAAGGGCGAGAGCGCCGGACCGGTGTGGCGCATGAGGTTCTTCACCGGGCCACCGATGTAGTCGGCCGGGCCGAGGATCGCCCCGCCGAGTGCCCGGCCTTGACCGTCGATGTGCTTGGTCGCCGAGTAGACGACGATGTCGGCGCCATGCTCCAGGGGCTTGGAGTAGACCGGCGTGCCGAAGACGTTGTCGACGACGACCTTGGCCCCCACTGCATGCGCGAGGTCGGACACCGCACGGATGTCGACGAGTTCCTGCATGGGGTTGCTGGGTGTCTCGAAAAACACTGCAGCCGTAGGTCGGTCGAGGGCTGCCCGCCACTGGTCGAGGTCGGCCCCGTCGACGAGCACCCGCTCGACGCCCCACCGCGGCAGGATCTCGTCGATGATGACGAAGCAGGAGCCGAACAACGCGCGCGAGGCGACGATCCGGTCACCCGCACCGCAGAGGGCGGCCAGGGCGACGAAGACGGCCGACATGCCCGACGAGGTGCCGAAGCATGCCTCGGCACCCTCGATCAGCCGCAACCGCTCCTCGAACATCGCGACCGTCGGGTTGCCGTACCGGCTGTAAATGAACTTGTCGATCTCGTCCTTGAAGGCCGCCTCGGCCTGTTGTGCCGAGTCGTAGACGAACCCCGACGTGAGGAAGACCGCTTCGGAGGTCTCGTCAAACTCGCTACGGGTGAGGCCACCGCGCACGGCATACGTGTCAGGTCGCCACCGGCGCACCTCGTCGCCGACGCTCACCCCTGCCGCCACGGCAGGCCAGCGGTCTTCCACCCGCCGACACCCCGGTGGTGGGTCGCGTCCAGTTGCCCCTCGAACCCGTCCACGATGTTGTATGCCGGTCCGAGACCGGCCTCGGTCGCCGCGTCCGCCGCGTGCTTGGAGCGCACCCCCGAGCGGCAGAGGAAGTAGACGGACTGGCCTTCGGCGATCCCGGCCTCGCGCAGTTGGTCGACGAAGTTGTCGTTGCGCGCGCCACCGGGATAGGTCACCCACTCGATGAGGATGGCGTCCCTGCCGACCCGCGCGAGGTCGGGCACGCCGACATAGGCCCACTCCGCGCTGGTGCGGACGTCGACGAGGACGGCCTGCGGGTCAGCCTGCAGGGCGGCGAAGGTGTCGGTCGGAGAGATGTCACCGGCGTAGGTCATGGCAGACAGGGTAACGATCACGGCCGTTGGTCAGCCCCGCGCTTCCACGCTTCGACCTGCGGCGTTTCCATCCGATCCGCGAGGAGCAGCGCAGTCAGTTCATCGACGGGTCGTCGGGATAGAACGCCACGAGGGCCAGGCTGTCGCGTTGGCGTCGTAACACGCTGGCCCACAAGGTTTCCGGGTCGTCGGTGAAGGCGTCCCGCGGCTCGGCGTCCAGGACGTACCAGTCCCCCCGCGCGATCTCGCCCTCAAGTTGCCCTTCGGACCACCCGGCATACCCGGCGAAGATCCGCAACCCGGCAACCTCCGGGGCCACGAGGAGTGGGGGCGCGTCGAGGTCGACGACCCCGATGCCTCCGAAGAGGCGTTGGACCCCCAGCGTCGCCTCACCCTCGCCCGGAACGCTGACGATGCCGATCGCCGAGTCGGTGCCCACTGGACCGCCCCGGAAGAGCGTCTGCGGCGCCGTCGTGACGGCCTGCCACCCGGGCAGCACGGCATCGACGCCCGCTTCGAGCGGCTGGTTGAGAACGACTCCCTGGGCGCCGTCGGCGTCGTGGTGGAGCATGAGGACGACCGATCGGCGAAAGACGTCACCCTCGACCGACGGGGTTGCGACGAGCAACTTCCCCGCGAGGTATGCCGTCGGCGGACCCGACGGCTCGGTCGACTCCGAGCCCACGCCCCTAGTCTCGCACCGACCGACGCGCGTCACGGGATGTCGGCCGACGATCGTCACGAGTGTCGAACCGACGGTCCTCGCGCCGAGGTGCGCCACCGTGGTGCGGACGGAAGCCGCCATGGCTGCCGTGCCGCGGACCGCGCGCGCCCGCCGGGCTGCGCCGCTCGGGCTCGAGCAGCCGGCGCATGGCCTCATCGGTGACCGGCTCCCCGGTCGGTGCGCTGCCACCGGCGGCCGCGACAAGCGAGTCGCCGGGGCTGACCCGCGTGGGGACCTCCTCGAGACCGGCTTCGCGCAACAGCCGCTCAGTCTGCTTGCGCTGGTGGGGCAGGACGAGCGTGACGACGCTGCCCTCCTCCCCCGCGCGAGCCGTGCGCCCGGAGCGGTGCAGGTAGTCCTTGTGGTCGGCCGGCGGGTCGACCTGCAGGACGAGAGACACGTCGTCGACGTGGATGCCGCGAGCGGCGACGTCGGTGGCGACGAGCACCCGCAAGGTCCCCAGGCGGAACGCGCCGAGGACGCGGTTGCGGACACCCTGCGACAGCCCGCCGTGCAGAGCCGCCGCGACAACGCCGCACTCGCGCAGCTGAGCAGCGACCCGGTCGGCGCCGAGTTTGGTGCGCACGAACACGATCGTGCGACCCTCACGGTTGGCCAACTCAGCGGTGAGCGGCTTCTTGTGCTGCGGGTCAATGAGGAACGGGAAGTGGCGCATCGTCGTCACCGAGGCAGTGGCATCGTCGGTCGAGTGGGTCACGGCGTCAGTGAGGTAGCGCGAAACGAGTTGGTCGACCCCGTTGTCGAGGGTCGCCGAGAACAGCAGCCGCTGGCCACCGTCGGGAACCTCGTCGAGGATCCGGGTCACCTCGGGCAGGAAGCCCATCTCGGCCATGTGGTCGGCCTCGTCGAGGACGGCGACCTGGACCGAGCCGAGCTCGACCGCGCCGCGGTCCATGAGGTCGATGAGGCGGCCGGGGGTGGCGATGAGCAGGTCGATGCCACGCTCGAGCGCGCTGATCTGGGTCGTGTAGGACAGTCCGCCGGCGACCAACTTGTGGCGCATGCCGACGACGTGCACGAGCGGCTCAAGGGCGTCGGACACCTGCATCGCGAGCTCACGGGTCGGCACGAGCACCAGCGCGCGCGGCCGACGCGGGACCCGACCGGACCCGTCGGCGAGCAGCCGAGCGAGCATGGGCAGGCCGAACGCCAGGGTCTTTCCGGAGCCGGTCTGGCCACGCCCAAGGACGTCGCGGCCGGCGAGCGCGTCGGGGATGGTCGCGTCCTGGATCGGGAACGGCGTGGTGATGCCGTCGCGGGCGAGCCGCTCGACGAGCCGCTCGGGCAGGCCGAGGGAGGCGAAACCGTTGTCCTCGGCCACCGTCACCGGGTTGGTCGAGACCGGCGTGCGGGCCGACGAGGTCCAGGAGTCGGCTTCGAGGCGCTCGCTCTCCGGGTCGACGAACGGCTCACGGTATGCCGCCCGCTCACCATCGCGGCGCGCGGGTCGGTCGTCACGGTCGAAGCGGCGCGGCCGGTCATCCCGCTCGAACCGGGTCGGACGCGAGGGTCCGCCGTCGCGGTCGAAGCGACCCGGACGGGCCGGACGGTCATCGCGGTCGAAGCGACCCGGACGAGCCAGGCGGTTGTCCCGCTCGAACCGAGGAGCCCGGTCGTCGCGGGCGGGTCGGTCATCACGGGCCGGACGGCTGTCACGGGCCGGGCGGTCGTCCCGGTCGAAGCGGCGCGGCCGGTCATCCCGCTCGAACCGAGCCGCACGGTCATCACGAGCGGGACGGTCATCACGGGCCGGACGCGAGGGGCGGTCGTCCCTCTCGAACCGAGCGGGACGGTCATCACGCGCCGGACGGGCCGGGCGGTCGTCGCGGTCGAAACGCCGTGGCCGGTCGTCCCGCTCGAAGCGCGCCGGGCGGTCGTCGCGGTCGAAACGGCGCGGGCGGTCATCACGCTCGAAGCGCGCCGGGCGGTCGTCGCGGTCGAAACGGCGCGGGCGGTCATCACGCTCGAAGCGCGCCGGACGTGTGGGGTTGCCATCCCGGTCGACCCGGGCCGGGCGTGCCGAGCGGTCATCCCGCTCGAACCGGGCCGGACGGTCATCGCGCTCAAACCGAGCCGGGCGATCGGTGCGGTCGAAGCGGGTCGGACGCTCGGGGCGATCGTCGCGGACGAACCGGGCCGGACGGCTCGGGCGCTCGTCGCGCTCGAAACGTGCGGGGCGCTCGTCGCGGGAGCGGGCGGCATACCGGGAGGTGGGAGCGTCGCCCGAACCGGTGCGGGCGACGTGCCGCGGGGCGCGCTCGGCGCGCGGCGGCTTGCTCTCGGTGGGGGCCTGTCCGCGGTGCGGCTTCTTGGGGCCGGACTTGGAGGCAGTCTTCTGGGCGGTGGTCCAGCGGGCCTTCTTGGGCGCGCCAGAACGTTTGGGGGTGGGCATGACGTGGATCAGCTACTTCCGGTGACTCGAGTAGACGCGTCTCGAGCCACCGCCAAGGTGACCGGATAAGACGTGCCTCAGGCGCGCGGTGCGCCAGGAAATCGCCGGGTCATGCCCGGCGAACCCACCTAGTCTACCAGCGCCGCTGCGGCCGCCCGGCTGCCGTCGTAAGGTGAGCCATGAGTATGCCGTCCGAACACCGTGGTCCCCGACCCGCTCGCGTCGAAGTGACCGGCACCGGCACCGCCAGTGCCACCCCCGACGTCGTCCGCGTCGCCCTGGGCATCCGCTGCGACTCCGAAGGCGTGGCCGCTGCGCTCTCGGCCGCGGCTGACACCGTCCGTCAGGTCAGCGCGGCCGCCCGGGCCCATGGCCTGGCCGACCGCGACATCGCCTCGACCAGCGCCTCCGTCCAGCCGCGGTGGAACAACGACGGCAGCGCGGTGGCGGGCTACACGGCATACCACCAGCTCACCCTGCTCGTGCGGTCGCTGCCGTCCCTCAACGATCTCGTCGACGCCGTTGCCGACGCCGCGGGCAACGCCCTGGTCATCGACGGGATCACCCTCGACCTCGCCGAGCGCGGGCCGCTTGCAGAGCATGCGCGCGAGGCCGCCTTCGATGACGCGCAGGACAAAGCGCAGCAGTATGCCGCCCTCGCCGGCGCCCGCCTCGGGCGGGTCCTCGCCGTGGTCGAGGGAGGCGGCGTCCCCGGTTTCGAGCCGATGGCGGGGCGACGCGACGCGATGATGTCGATGAAGGCCTCCGCGGGAGGGATGCCGGTGGAGGCCGGCGAGCACTCGGTGGGCGCCACCGTTCGGGTCGCCTGGGAACTCGTCCCCGAATGACCGAAGCCGTCTGTGGCTGGACGGGTTGAGTCTGGAATAGCTTCCGGGCGGGCGCAGTTGGCACAGCCATGGCAACAACCGAACTCACCGCCGACACCTTCGAGCGGACCATCCTGGACAACGACATCGTCTTCGTCGACTTCTGGGCCTCCTGGTGTGGCCCGTGCCGTCAGTTCGGGCCGGTCTTCGAGAAGACCTCCGCGGAGCACCCCGACGCCGTCTTCGGCAAGGTCGACACCGAGGCCGAGCAGGCCTTGGCCGGAGCCCTGGAGATCACGTCGATCCCGACGATCATGGCCTTCCGCGAGGGCATCCTCGTGTTCTCGCAGCCCGGCGCCCTCTCGGCCCCGGTCTTCGAGGACCTCGTCGGCCAGGTCAAGGCCTTGGACATGACCGACGTGCGTCGCCAGATCGCCGAGCACGAGGCCGGCCATGAGGCTGGTCATGAGGCTGGGCACGACGGCGCGGCCGAGCCGCAGGCGCCCGGAACCTCCCAGGCCTGAGCAACGTTCACGGCATACCAGAGCAACACCTCGCACCACCGGAAAGAAGCGCCCGTGCGCACCATCCTCAACATCATCTGGGTCGTCTTCGCCGGCTTCTGGCTCTGGCTGACCTACCTCGCCGCCGGCGTTCTGGCCTGTCTGCTGATCGTCACCATCCCGTGGGGGATCGCGTCGTTCCGGATGGCCAACTACGCCCTGTGGCCGTTCGGGCGCACCATCGTCGACAAGCCCGACGCCGGGCCGGCTTCGACGATCGGCAACATCGTCTGGATCGTCTGCTTCGGCTGGTGGCTGGCCCTCGGACACCTCACGACCGCCATCGCGCAGGCCGTGACCATCATCGGCATCCCGCTGGCGGTGGCCAACGTCAAGCTCATCCCGGTGTCGCTGGTGCCGATGGGCAAGGACATCGTCCGGATCGACGACCTCGGCAAGGCGACCCCGTGGGGTCCCGGCCCGCAGCGCTCCTTCAGCGTCTGACGCGCACCAGCTGACCTGCCCCAGCACTCGCCGCAACACGAAAGGCGCCCACCCGGAAAGCCCGGGGGGCGCCTTTCGCGCTGTCCAGCGTGACGTGTCCACACGGCATACGGGCTGCTGACCGATGCCGAGTAGTGGAGGTGGCGGGAATCGAACCCGCGTCCGATGACGTGATCCCAGGACTTCTCCGGGCGCAGTGCGCTATGGAGTTTCTCGGCCCCAGGGCTCGCGCGCACGCGTTCCCTGACAGGCCCAGTCGAGTAGATGTCCCACGCCGCCCCCCGACATGACGGCGCGGTGAGTTTCCTAGCTGACGCCAGGCACTGAGTCGGAAACTAGCTCAGGCTGACGGACTTCGAGGCTCGCTCAGGCGGCGAGGGCGAAGTCGGTGCGCTTTGAGTTGGCACCTATTGGTTTGCGCGGATCGTTAACGAGATAACCGTGCGTCCTCGGCCCGCTTCTCCTGTGACGACGATCACCGTCGAAACCGATCACCCCCGTGAGGGGTGTCCACGTCACGCTGTGCAGTTGTCAAGAACCTTCAGTATGCCGTGCAACGGCTACCGGGGTCGACTCCATTCCCGGGCGGGGCCAGATCGCAAGCTCAGGCCGGGGTCCGACGCGACTTGGCGAAGTCCTTGTCGCGGATGAGGTCCCGGTCATGGCCGGTGGTGATCCACACCAGGGCCAGCGCTGCGGTGACCCCGACGGCGACGACTGAACTGCGCCAGGCAGCGTCGACGACGGAGTACATCGCCAGACCACAGGTCGCCCAGACGACGATCCGTCGGGCCAGTTGGCCGGACTCGGTCATGGCGAAGAGCAGGCCGCCCCAGAGGATGTACCAAGGGTGGACGACGGGGCCGGTGAAGACCAGGACGAGCAGGATCCACCCGAGGGTGCGGACCGGGTGCCGCGCCTTGAACTTGAACACCATCCAGATGACGACGAGCAGGCCGACGACCTGACCGACCCGCTGCGCGATCGGGACGACGAGGTCGGCGTCGGGGATGACCCCGAGGCTGACGAGGACCCAGTCCAGTCCTTGAGCGATGGTCGTGACGGGCGAGAGGAAGCTGCGCACGGCATTGGGCACGCCCAGGGCGGTGATCCAGCCGAAGCCGAGCCCGGTCAGCAGCCCAATGGCCACGAAGGCCGCGAGGAACACGCCGACGACGCCGACGGCATACCGGGCGACTGTGGCGTTGCTCGGTTGCTCGCGCCAGCCCCCGACCCGCCAAGCGTGCAAGGCGGCGACGGCGAGCACGGCTGCGGCCGCGGGCTGTTTCACCGACGCTGCCGCCGCAATGATCACCGCTGCGGGCACCCAGTGCGTCTTAGCGGCCACCCAGAGCCCCCACATCATGAGGCCGATCATGAGAGCGTCGTTGTGGGCTCCGCCGACGAGGTGCAGCAGGACCAAGGGGTTGAGCACGGCCAACCAGATCGTCGTCTCTCGGTCGTAACCGATCCGGCGGGCCAGCCGCGGCAGATAGACCGCGAGCAACAGCACCCCGATGAACGCGGGGATCCGCACGAGCAGCGCCGACAGGTAGGGCTGGTGGCCGGTGACGACGACGATGAGGTGCTGCAGTTGCAGCGACAGCGGGCCGTAGGGGGCCGGGGTGTCCCGCCACATCTGGTCGACCTGGCTGGTGAAGGCGTCGCCCAGCACCCCCGGGCCGACCTTGTAGGGGTCGAAGCCACGCGAGACGAGCTCGCCCTGGGCGGCATACGAGAATGCGTCGAAGGACAGCAGCGGTGGCGAGAGGAGCAGCGGCAGCGACCACCACCACACCGTGCCGCGGGTCAGCGGGCGGTGTCCCTTGGACGGCCGCAGCCGCAACCACGCGTCCAGCAGGATGACGACCCCGATGAGCATGGAGCCAGTCGCCAGGATCCGGCCGGGGAGCGTCGTCTGCATGAGGCCGATGACGGGCAGGTCCCGCCAGAAGTTCGAGTTCGGCATCGTCGACGGGCCGTAGGCACCGATGAGGATGAGCAGGCTGCCCAGCGCCCCCCACCGGGTGACCGGGTCGCCCCAGGCGTAACGGAGATCGTCGAACTCCCGCCGGATTCGCCCCGTCCAGCCGGCGGGCGCGACGTGGGCGCGGTCGTGACCCGGGGAGGAGGGCATCGCGCTCCACTCGTCGTGGCGGTCGTGGGGATCGTCCCTACCTTAGTCGGCAGATTCGGTCTGCCGCCCCACGGCGACCGCCGTCGTGACGACGCCCACGGCGAGGACGGCCGCGCCGATGTTGAGGGCCGAGTATCCCGCCAGCCCCACGACGAGCCCAGCGATCGCCCCGCCCAACGCGCCCGCCAGGCTGGTGAGCAGGTCGGTGACGCCCTGGATCGCGGGGCGCGTGTGCGGCGTCGACGCCGCGGTGACCAGGGTCGAGCAGGCGATCGTGCCGAGGGACCAGCCGACCCCGAGGAGGAACAAGCCGAGCCCGAGCGTCCAGGAGGCACCGGCGTGGGACGAGCCGGCCAGCACGAGCGCCACGAGGAGCACGACACCGCCCGCGGCGAGGATCGGGGCGCTCCCCCACCTGTCGACGGCCATGCCGACGGCGGGCGAGAAGACGAACATCCCGAGGATGTGGATGCTGATGACCAGGCCGATGATCTCCAACGAGGCGTGGCCGTGGTCCATGTGGATCGGGGTCATCACCATGACCGAGACCATGACCGCGTGGCTCAGGCTCATGCCGATCGCCGCGAGACGCAGCAGTCGGTTCTCCCGCAGCAGGGCTCGTCCGGAGGCCCGGGCCGTGGGCGCCGTCCCGGCAGGGAGTTCCTTGAGGTGTTCGGCCCTGGCCAGCACGAGCGGGTCGGGGCGCAACCGGAAGAACATGACCGCCATCGCGGCGAGCATGCCGACGCCGGAGAACAAGTAGGCCCCCGTCAGTGGGGGCAGCCCGACGGCCGCGGCGACGACCTTGCCCGGCCCGGACAGGTTGGGGCCCAGGACCGAGCCCACCGTCGTGGCCCACACCACGAGCGAGAGGTCCCGCCCGCGGTGGGCCGGGAGCGAAAGGTCGGTCGCGGCATACCGGCTCTGGTTGTTGGCCGCCGTGGTCGCGCCGAGGAACACCGCCCCGATGAGGAGCAGCGGGAACACCCGGGTGACGCCGGCCACGATGGACAGCGCCGTGCCGATGAACCCCAGCGCATAGCCGAGCGTCAGCCCGATGCGTCGGCCGTGGTCGTCCATCACCCGCGCGATCAGGAGCGTGACCAGAGCGGTCCCGAGGACGGCCGCGGTCTGGGCCAAACCCGCCAACGACTCGACACCGGACACATCCTTGGCCAGCATGGCGTTGACGGAGATCGCAGCACCGACCCCGAGGCCACCGAGCACTTGGGTGGACAGCAAGGTCGCGATGGTCCGTCGCTGCACAGCCGCACGCGTCGAGAGGGTCGAGGTCACTCGCAAGAGTCTGACAGGCGAACCGCACGGCGGGGCTTCGCGGCTGATGGCTACGCTGCCGCAACTGGCACGAGGAATCGGAGGCTGACATGTTCGGCAAGGTCTTGGTGGCCAACCGCGGAGAGATCGCGGTCCGCGCGTTCCGGGCAGCGACCGAGTTGGGCGCGAAGACGGTCGCGGTGTTCCCCCATGAGGACCGGTCCAGCGAGCATCGGCTCAAGGCCGACGAGGCCTACGAGATCGGTGAGCCGGGCCATCCCGTCCGTGCCTACCTCAATCCGCGGGCCATCGTCGAGGTGGCCGTCGCGTGCGGCGCCCAGGCGGTCTATCCCGGATACGGCTTCCTGTCCGAGAACCCCGACCTCGCCGAGGCGTGCGAGAGCTCCGGCGTGGTCTTCGTCGGTCCGCCTGCTGCGGTCCTGCACCTCACCGGCAACAAGTCGCGGGCCATCGAGGCGGCTCGGCGCGCCGGCCTGCCGACGCTGCGCGGTTGCCCGCCCGGCACCGATGTCGAGGCCCTCGTCGCGGGCGCCGAGGAGATCGGGTTCCCCGTGTTCGTCAAGGCGGTCGCCGGTGGCGGCGGCCGCGGCATGCGTCGGGTCGACGCTCCCGCAGACCTGCGCGGCGCGCTGGCCGCGGCGATGCGCGAAGCCGAGTCGGCCTTCGGCGACCCGACGGTCTTCATCGAGGAGGCGGTGATCCGCCCCCGCCACATCGAGGTGCAGATCCTCGCCGATGCGGTCGGCAACGTCGTGCACCTCTTCGAGCGCGACTGTTCGGTCCAACGCCGCCACCAGAAGGTCGTCGAGGTCGCTCCTGCGCCCAACCTCGACCCGGCGTTGCGCGACCAGATGTGTGCCGACGCCGTCGCGTTCGCCCGCGAGATCGGTTACGTCAACGCCGGCACGGTGGAGTTCCTCCTCGCCGAGAACGGCCGCTACGTCTTCATCGAGATGAACCCGCGCATCCAGGTCGAGCACACGGTCACCGAGGAAGTAACCGACATCGACCTGGTGGCCTCGCAACTGCGGATCGCCTCGGGCGAGACCCTCCCCGACCTCGGGATCAGCCAGGACACGATCACCCTGCGCGGGGCCGCCCTGCAGTGCCGCATTACGACCGAGGACCCGGCGAACGAGTTCCGCCCCGACACCGGCGAGATCACGGCATACCGCAGCGCGGGTGGCTCCGGCGTGCGACTGGACGGTGGCACGGTCTTCGTCGGCGCTCAGGTGAGCCCGCACTTCGACTCGATGCTCGTCAAGCTCACCTGCCGCGGGCGCGATTTCGCGACCGCGGTGACCCGCGCCCGACGGGCGTTGGCCGAGTTCCGCATCCGTGGGGTTTCCACCAATATCCCCTTCCTGCAAGGGGTTCTCGAGGAGCCCGACTTCGTCGCCGGCCGCGCGACCACCTCGTTCATCGACGAGCGGCCGCACCTGCGCACCGCTCGGACGCCGCACGACCGCGGCACGAAGTTGCTCACCTACCTCGCCGATGTGACGGTCAACCAGCCGCACGGCCCCGCCGCGACCCGCATCTCACCGCGCGCGAAACTCCCCACGCTCGATCGGTATGCCGCCCCGCCCGCCGGTGCGCGCGACCGACTGCTGGAGTTGGGCCCCGAGCGGTTCGCCGCCGCGTTGCGGGCCCAGGTGCCCGTGGCGGTCACCGACACGACCTTCCGCGATGCCCACCAGTCGCTGTTCGCGACCCGGGTGCGCACCCGCGACCTGCTGCACGTCGCACCGCACGTCGCGGCGTTGACCCCGCAGTTGCTCTCGGTGGAGGCCTGGGGCGGCGCGACCTACGACGTGGCCCTGCGCTTCCTCGCCGAAGACCCGTGGGATCGCCTGGCCGCATTGCGTGCCGCCATGCCCAACCTGCCATTGCAGATGTTGCTGCGCGGCCGCAACACCGTCGGCTACACGCCCTACCCGACGACGGTGACCGACGCGTTCGTCGCCGAGGCGGCAGCGACCGGCATCGACATCTTCCGGATCTTCGACTCACTCAACGATGTGTCCCAGATGCGTCCGGCCATCGACGCGGTGCGTGCCACCGGCACCGCCGTCGCCGAGGTCGCCCTGTGCTACACCTCCGACCTCAACGACCCCGGCGAGCGGCTCTACACGCTGGACTACTACCTGCACCTGGCCGAGGCGATCGTCGCCGCCGGGGCGCACATCATCGCCATCAAGGACATGGCCGGGCTGCTGCGCGCCCCCGCGGCCCGTCGCCTGGTGACGGCGCTGCGCGAGCGGTTCGACCTGCCGGTCCACCTGCACACGCACGACACGGCCGGCGGTCAACTCGCGACCCTCCTCGCGGCGATCGATGCCGGTGTCGACGCCGTCGACGTCGCCTCGTCGTCGATGGCCGGCACGACGAGCCAGCCGCCGATGTCGGCCCTGGTCGCCGCGACCAATGCGACCGAGCGGGCGACCGGGCTCGATCTTGCGGCCGTCTGTTCGCTCGAGCCCTATTGGGAGGCGATGCGCACGCTCTACCGGCCTTTCGAGTCGGGCCTGCCCTCCCCCACCGGTCGGGTCTACACCCACGAGATCCCCGGCGGTCAGCTGTCCAACCTGCGCCAGCAGGCGATCGCCCTCGGGCTCGGCGACCGCTTCGAGGCCATCGAGGACATGTATGCCGCGGCCAACAAGATCCTCGGCAACATCGTCAAGGTGACGCCGTCCTCCAAGGTGGTCGGTGACCTCGCCCTGGCCCTCGTCGGAGCGGGTGCCGACCCGGCCGCCTTCGAAGCCGACCCCACGGCATACGACATCCCCGATTCGGTCATCGGCTTCCTCGGCGGCGAGCTGGGTGACCCGCCCGGTGGCTGGCCCGAGCCGTTCCGGACCAAGGCGCTGGCCGGGCGCACGATCAAGCGGGCCGAGACCGAGTTGGCACCCGACGACCTGGCGGCGCTCGCCGTGAGCCCGCGGGCCACCCTCAACCGGCTGCTGTTCCCTGGGCCGACCAAGGAGTTCCTCGCCTCCCGCGAGGCCTACTCCGACCTGTCGATCGTCGGGACGGTCGAGTTCCTGCACGGCCTCGTGCCCGGCGAGGAACACAGCATCGACATCGAGCCCGGCAAGCGGATCATCGTCTCGCTGCAGGCGGTGTCCGAGCCCGACGAGCGAGGTTTCCGGACGGTGATGTGCACCCTCAACGGCCAACTGCGGCCCGTGCAGATCCGCGACACGTCGGTCAAGGTCGACGTCCGCCAGGCCGAGCGCGCCGACCCGGCGATCAAGGGCCACATCGCTGCGCCCTTCGCCGGCATGGTGACGCCTGCGGTCCGCGAGGGCGACACCGTCGCAGCCGGCTCGGTCGTGGCCACCATCGAGGCCATGAAGATGGAGGCCTCGATCACCACGCCGGTCGGCGGCGTCGTCGAGCGGCTGGCCATCGGCGGACACACCCAGGTCGACGGCGGAGACCTCATCCTCGTCGTCCAGGTCGGTCAACCGCCCGCACCCAAGGCTCCCGAGATCGAGGCCTCGGCGGGCTAGCCCGCCGGCGTCGGGTCAGGTCCTCCGGCTCACCACGAGCCGGAGGACGAGCCGCCGACCCCGCCACCGGAGAACGACCCGCCCGAACTGCCGAACCCGGACCCGCCGGACGAGCCGGGCGTCGACTGGAACGTCCCACTGGCGGTCGTCGAGAACGAGTCGACCCCGTCGACGATGCTCCCGAAATCGGGGAACAACGTGCCGTGGTAGATGTACCAGTCGGGCATGATGACGACCTGGCCGGCAGCCGCAGCAGCGGCCGCGACCTCCTGGAACGTCTTGGCCCAACGGTCGGCGACCCCGAAGACGATGGCGAAGGGCAGGTAGCGCGAGAAGACGTCTTGTGCCTCCTCCCACCTGATCTGGTTCGCCTCGGCGGTCACGAGGTATTGGCGGAACCCCAGCGATTGGGCGAGCACGGCCGACCCGGCGGCGGTCTTGGCGGCCATCCGGGCACCCAGCAACTGGATGACGAAGCCCGCCAACAGCAACCCGGCGCCCAGCACCCAACCCGAGGGAATCGGCAGGGGCAGCCCGCTGGAGATGTCGATGGCCCGCGAGATCGAGCCGTAGGCGAAGATCGTGACGATCCCGGCGCCCATGACGAAGAAGCCGAAACCACGCCAGGCCGTCCGCTGGCTCTGCGGTGACTTGCGGAACCAACCGCGCGAAAGCACCTCGTCGTACATCAGGTCCTTGGTCGCGGCCAGCGTCTTCGCGAAGTGGTTCTTCAGGTCCGACAACAGCACCGGGCTGCCCTGCTGGAACAACCCGACGAGCACGCTCTGCTCGTAGGGGCGCAACTCATGCGCCGTCGTCGGGGACAGGGCCGTCAACCGCCAGTCGGTGCGGGCGAACATCCCCCCGCCCTCGACCTCCTCGATGCGCAGGTAGCCCCGGACCGCGAGGTCGATGACCGTCGCCGACACATCGAGCGTGTCGGCAGACTCGTCGATCACCGTCCCGACCAGGCCCGGTTGCACTCCCGGCGGCGGGTTGAACTGCACCGCGATCGTCGGAGTCTTCCCTCGCACCGTGGGCGCGGACCCCCCAGGGGGTATGCCGTCCGCGATCGGCCCCTGCCCGAGGCCCGGCGTCAGACCTGGGGTCAGCCCGGCATACCACTCGTCCCGGCCACGGGTGGCGACGAGCATCCCCATGACGACGAGCGCGACGATGGGGGCGAGGACGCCACCGGCCACCGACGCGAGCGAGGCGACCTTCGCGACACCCTCATCCAGGCCCGAGCCGGGAGCCCCGGCGGTGCCGGTGCGGATGTCCGGCGCGATCTTCGAGAAACCGGACAGGGGATAGCGCGTGTCGATGGTGAGGTTCTCCCCCGCCCCCAGGCTGCCCACGGCGAAGCGTGCCGTGGCGCCACCGGTGGCCGAGTCGCAGGCTGCGCCGACCCCGCGAGTGCACCGCACGTCGGTCGCGGCGACCGGAGCCGTCACCGACACGGTGACCGCACCCTTGGCGACCGTGTCGTCCTTGATGACGTTGTAGTAGAACTCGGCCGTCTGGGTGTCGGTGAACGGGTTGAGCACGTTGGCCAGGTGATAGCGCACGACGTAGGTCTGGGTGCCGCTCACCGTCTTGGAGGCGGAGCCGATCCGGATCGTCACATCGGGGCCGTTGTCGACCAACTGGACCGTGGCGTCGGCGCCCGTCGGGCTGGAGACGCTGACCCCCGTCATGCTGAGGTAGCGATAGACGTCGGTGCGCCCGTCGACCCCCTGCCGCACAGTGATCGCCCGGTAGATGCCGTGCCGGACGCCGCCGGAGGAGTCGAAACTGTATTGGATCGTTTCGGTGACCGTGATCCCGCCGTCCTTGTCGACGACGAACGCCGAGTCGAAAGCGGGCATCCGATCGGCCGTCGCCAGGGCGGCCTGCGCAGGAGCGGCCGAAAGATCGGACCAGGGTGCGACCGCGGCCGTCGTTGAACTCTGAGCCGGTGTCTGGGCCAAGGCGGCTGGGGCTGCCGCGACGCCGAGCAGAGTGAGCGCGGCGCCCACCAGCAGGGCGAGCCGCGCGGCATACCCCCGACGGTGTCGATGCGAGCGAGCCGGGTGGCTCACCGCTCGCTCCGGGAGTGCATGGCGCGGTCGGCTTCGCGCTTGTCCTGGCGTTCGCGAAGGGCCTGGCGTTTGTCGTATTGCCGCTTGCCGGTGGCCAGGGCGATCTCGACCTTGGCGCGGCCGTCCTTGAAGTAGACGGCGAGGGGGACGATCGTGCGGCCCTTCTCGCGGATCTTCGACTCGATCTTGGTGAGTTCCTCGCGGTGCAGGAGGAGCTTTCGGCGGCGCCGAGGGGCGTGGTTGGTCCAGGTGCCTTGGCTGTATTCGGGGATGTGGACACCCTCGAGCCACAACTCGTCGCCGGTGAACTGGGCGAAGCCGTCGACCAGTGAGCAGCGCCCGGCACGCAACGCCTTCACCTCGGTGCCCATGAGGGAGATGCCCGCCTCGAAGGTGTCCTCGATGTGGTAGTCGTGGCGGGCCTTGCGGTTGCTCGCGACGACCTTTCGGCCACTTTCCTTGACCACGTGAGTGGGTCCTCCCTGTCACCTACCGGAGAGCCAACGCTACCCCGTCGGCACCTGCGGCCGGGAAGGCTTTAAGCACGCCTACAACCAAGAGCGCGGATTGACGAACTGGCCGTCTTCCAACGTCTCGAAGTGCAGGTGGCAGCCGGTGGAGTTCCCGGTCGTCCCCGTATAGCCAATGAGCTGACCGCGCGACACGGTGCCGCTGCGCTGGACGAAGGACGTGAGGTGGTTGTAGGTCGTGGCCAGGTCGACACCCCGGCGGATCCCGTGGTCGATGACGATCTGGTTGCCTCGCCCACCGGCCCACCCGGCCCTGATGATCGTGCCGGGCGCGGCGGCATACACGGGCGAACTGCAGCCGTTGGCGAAATCGAGGCCGGTGTGCAACCGCCAGACCTGGAAGATCGGGTGGAAACGCATGCCGAACTCCGAGCTGGTGCGACCACCGGTGATCGGCCGGCTGAGGAAGCCGGAGGCCTGGTCGGGTTGCGCGACGGGAGGCGGCGGGACCGCCGTGCCGTTCTTGCGAGCGGCTTCCTCGGCGGCCTTCTGGGCAGCAGCTTCCGCGGCCTTGCGGGCCGCCTCACGCTCCCGCGCGATCCGGGCCTGCTCGATGAGCAGGGCTTGCAGGCGCTGTTGTTCGGCCTGCGCCTCGGCCAATTGGCTCGCCTCGTTGGCGCGCTGGGCCTCGACGGAGGCGGCATACCCACTCTGTTGGGCGACGAGCGCGTCGAGGGCCGAACTTGCTGCCTGCGCCTCGTTTCGCGAGGCTTCCGCGGCGGCCAAGGCGTTCTCCGCCTGCCGCTTGAGGTCGGTGACCTCGACCTGCACCGCAGCCAGGTAGGCGCCGTTGGCGTCCCCGTCGGCCTTAGCTGCGGCGAGGTCGTTGAGAGCCTGGTTGGTCATCGCCGTCACCGTGTCGGCCAGGACGAGTCGCGTGGCGAAGTCGTCGGCGCTGGTGGCGCCCAGAGCCACGGACAGCTGGCCCACCGAGCCGCCCTGGAACAGGTCTGCGGCGAAGGCATCCAACGTGCGTTGAGTTTGATCGCGGGTGGCCGTGTTGCGGGCCACCGCTTCCTCGGCGCGCGCGGCATTCGCCTGCGCCACCGCCAGGGCTGCCGCCACCTCTGCGTTGTGTTTGGCCGCTGCTCTCGCCGCGGACTGCGCCGAGGCCAACCGAGCCCGGGCGGCGGGCAACTGCGCCTGAGTCTGAGTGAGCGCCGTATAGGCCTGCGCCAACTCGGCGGAGGTCTCGCTCAGTTGCTCCTCCAGGTCGGCGACCTGGGCGTCGGCGGCACGCTTCTCATCCCCGGTATCAGCAGCCGACGGAGGGGCCAGAAGCACGGCAGAGAAGGACAGCACGACGAGACCGGCGGCGCCAGCCCGCAAGCCTGGGCGGCGGCCGGGGGGTGAAGTCAACACCCGTCGCATCAATCTCTGGAGAATCATCAGTCCCTTTGGTACCACACTCGGTCGGCACAGATGAGCGGGCTCACCTGTGAAACCTGACCAATCGACCTTGCATCCCCCGACCCCCGTCACACTCGAAGGTAGCGCCTGAGGGTGAACCATGACGTCAGAACCGCGACGATCGCCACCCCGCCGACCACCCAAGGAGCCACGGCGAAGACATCCGTCATCCCGATGAACGCAGTGTCCATCAACGCCTTGCTGAGGTATCCCCCGATGCCATAACTAACGGTCGCCCACAACAGGCCCATCGCCAACGAGGCTCCGACGAGGGCCGAGACGAGCGTCTCGAGCACGAAGGGCAGTTGGATCGTCGCGTTGGACGCACCGACCAGCCGCATGATCCCGGTCTCTCGCCGCCGCGAAAATGCCGTCTGGCGAATGGTCGTGGCCATGAGCAGGACGGCGCACAGGACCATGAGCGCCGAGAGGGCGATCGCCCCCCACGACACGGCGTTCATGAACGCGAAGAATCGGTCGAGCAACTGCTTCTGGTCCTGGACCCGCCCGACTCCTGGGGCACCGGAGAACGACGACACGATGACGTCGTATTTCCCTGCGTCGGTCAACGACACCCGGAAGGAGTCGGCGAAGGCCCGTTCGGTCGCCTGCTCGGCCAACGGGGAGTTCTTGAACTGCTCCTTGAACCGCTTGAACGCGTCGGCCTGGCTTTCGTAGAAGATCTCCTTGACCGGAGGCTTCATCTGCTCGAGCTGGGCCTTGATCTGCTCACGCTGGGTGGGGGTGGTCGCCTTACCGCTGCACGCGGCATACTGCGAGCCCTCCACGCACAGGAAGATCGAGACCTGCACGCGGTCGTACCAGTAGTCCTTCATGGTGTCGACCTGGCGCTGGGCCAGGAGCCCGAGTCCGAGCAGGTACATCGAGATCATCGTGACGAGGATGACCGACACGGCCATCGACAGATTCCGACGCAGCCCGGTGCCCAATTCACCGAGGACGAATCCGGCCCGCATCAGCGCTCCCCTCCGGCCGACCCGGCATCGGGGGTCCCATCCTCGGCGTCCGAGTCGCCCTCATCGATTCGAACGACGGGGATTGCCGAGGTCGTCTTGCCGTAGTCGCCGTCGGCCTCGTCGCGCACCAACTTCCCGGCGTCGAGCTCGATGACCCGGCGGCGGAACTCGTTAACCATCTCGTGGTCGTGGGTAGCCACGACGACCGTGGTGCCGGAGCGGTTGATCCGGTCGAGCAACTCGACGATCGCGCGACTGGTGGCCGGGTCGAGGTTGCCGGTCGGCTCGTCGGCCAACAGGATTGTCGGCTTGTTGACGATGGCCCGAGCAATGGCCACCCGCTGCTGCTCACCACCAGAGAGCTGGTGGGGCAACCGCTTCTCCTTGCCCTCAAGCCCAACGACGCGCAGCGTCTCGGGAACGGTCTGGCGGATGAGGGCGCGCGACTTGCCGATGACCTGCAGGGCGAAGGCGACGTTCTGGAAGACGCTCTTGTTGGGCAGCAGCCGGAAGTCCTGGAAGACCGTCCCGATCTCGCGGCGCAGCATCGGCACCCGACGATCGGGCAGCGTGCGCAGCTCGCGGCCAGCGACGAGGACGGCGCCCGACGTCGCCCGTTCCTCGCGAATGGCCAGGCGCAACAACGTCGACTTGCCCGAGCCGGAACTCCCGACGATGAAGACGAACTCACCTCGCTCGACCTCAAGGGAGACCTCGGACAAGGCCGGGCGGGTGGCCTTGGGGTAGGTCTTGGTCACGGCGTCAAACAGGATCATGCGTCGGTTTCTCCGGTCAGGGCAGCCTGGGGCCAGGGCCTGCGCGAGCCCTGGTGTGGTCCGAGGGTAGTTGAGTGACTGGAGAAACCACAGTTATGCACGTGGCTGGCGTGGCGCGAGGGGTATGCCGCAAGGCCCCGACTCGCGCCCTCCCCCTCTGGCCGCGGCCGGGTTGTACCCGATTGCGCCCGGTTTGCACTCGTCGGGCGTAGGGAAGTATCTTGATGTCAAGATACTTGGAGGGGGAACCCGATGGCCGCCGCAGGCGAGGGTGAGGCGCTGACGCGACGCGGCATACCCCTCGATCCCCAACTGCGCGTCCTGGCCATCGGAGCGTTCGCGACCCGCTTCGGCAGCGGTGCGGTGATGACGACCTCGGCCATCTACTTCACTCGCCACCTGGGTTTCACTGTCGGGGAGGTGGCGCTGGCCGTCTCGGTGGCAGCCGCGGCCGCGATGATCGCGGCCCTTCCCGCTGGGCATCTGGGCGACACCCGCGGCCCCCGCGAGGTGCTCAACGTGATCATGCTCGCCCTCGCGGTCGCGACGCCGTTGCCCGTGCTGGCAACCTCGCCGTGGGTGCTCACCCTGCTGCTGGCGGTCGAGGCCGCCCTGGCCTCCGCCGCCAACGCGGTCCGCAATGGCCTCACCGCCCAGGTGGCGATCGGCGGGCGAGGCGTGCAGTTCAAGGCCTATCTGCGTGCCGTGACCAACAGCGGCATCGCGCTGGGCTCGGTCGTGGGCGGGGCGGCGCTCGTCGTGGACACCCGCGCGGCATACGTGAGCGTCTTCGTGATGGCCGGCGTGCTGTGCGGCTTCGCTGCGTGGAACACCACCCGGCTGACCCACCTGCCGCCCTACCGCCGACCGGACGGTGAGCCGCGGCTCGGGGTGCTGCGCGACCTGCCGTTCGTCGCAGTCGTGCTGAGCACGTCGATGTTCTCCGTGCACTTCGTCGCCGCCGAGTTGGGTCTGGCCCTGTTCGTGTCGCAGCGGACCCAGGCGCCCCAAGTGATGGTCGCAGTGCTCCTGCTGGTCAATACGGTCGCGGTCGCCTCGCTGCAGGTCCGCCTGTCCACCTCCGCCGACTCCGTCGCCACTGGAGGGCGGGCGTTGGTGCGCGGCGGCGCGCTCATCGCGGTCGGGTTCGCCCTCATCGGGCTGGCCGACGGCAGCTCGGCATGGGTGGCGGTGGCCGTGCTGCTCGCCGGCGCTTGCGTCCACGTCGTCGGCGAGATGATCGGCTCAGGCGGCCAGTGGGCGTTGCAGATGGGGCTGGCCCCGCACGAACGGCAGGGGCAATATCAGGGGTTCGCGAGCCTGGGCTTCTCGTTGATGAACGTCGTCGGGCCGCCGGTGGTCACGCTGCTGTGCATCCAGGGCGGCCGCCTGGGGTGGGTCGCGATGGGCCTGATCGTCCTGGTCTCTGGTGTCGCCGCGCAGGCGCTGGGGCGCTGGGCGCTGGCCAACCGCACGGCATACGGAGTGACGACCCACTCGGGCTGAGTGGTGCGTGCGGGCTGATCGGCGAGCGGAGGCTGAGACTTACGGCCGCGGTCAGCCGTTGCCCTTCTCCAGGTTGCGCTTCCAGCGGATGCCGGCCTCGATGAAGTCGTCGATGTCGCCGTCGAAGACCGCCGACGGGTTGCCGACCTCGTGGTCGGTGCGCAGGTCTTTGACCATCTGGTAGGGCTGCAGGACGTAGGAACGCATCTGGTCACCCCAGCTGGCCTTGACGTCGCCGGCCATCTCCTTGCGGGTGGCGGCCTCCTCGGCCTTCTTCTGCAGCAGCAGGCGTGACTGCAGGACGCGCAGGGCGGCGGCGCGGTTCTGGATCTGGGACTTCTCGTTCTGCATCGAGACGACGATGCCCGTGGGGATGTGGGTCATCCGGACCGCCGAGTCGGTGGTGTTGACGCTCTGCCCGCCGGGGCCGGACGAGCGGAACACGTCGATCTTGAGCTCGTTCTCGGGGATGTCGATGTGGTCGGTCTGCTCGATGAGCGGGACCACCTCGACCGCTGCGAACGACGTCTGCCGGCGCCCCTGGTTGTCGAACGGGCTGATCCGCACCAGCCGGTGGGTGCCCGCCTCGACCGAGAGGTTGCCGAAGGCATAGGGCACCTTGACCTCGAAGGTCGCCGACTTGAGGCCAGCCTCCTCGGCGTAGGAGGTGTCCAGCACCGTTGTCGGGTAGTTGTGCCGCTCGGCCCAGCGCAGGTACATCCGCATGAGCATCTCGGCGAAGTCGGCCGCGTCCACTCCCCCAGCGCCCGAGCGGATGGTGACGACGGCCTCGCGGGCGTCCCACTCACCGTTGAGGAGGGTGCGGACCTCAAGCTCACCGACGTCCTTCTTAAGCTTGGCCAGATCGCGCTCGGCCTCGGCGAGGGTGTCGGCGTCGCCCTCCTCGGTGCCCATCTCGACGAGCACCTCGAGGTCTTCGACCCGGCTGTCCATCCCGGTCACCCGTTCGCGCTCGGAGTTGGCGCGGGACAGCGCAGAGGTCACCTGCTGCGCCCGGTCGGGGTCGTCCCAGAGGTTGGGGACCGACGCCTCCGCCTCCAGCCGCGCGATCTCGGTCGTCAGAGCATCGAGGTTGGTCACCTCGCGCACGGAATCCATCGTCGCGCGCAGGTGCTTGATCTCTTCTCCGAAGTCGACAGCCACGAGGGTCAAGCCTACGCGAGGCCCCCTGTCTGCCGCGCCGCTCACCGATCGTGCCCCACGTCGGAGCCGCACCCGCGCCGCACCGGGGCTGGGAGGCGGGCGACCGGCATACCCCTGCGCACACCGAAGGCCATTGGTCGGCGAGGCGGGCGCGGCCCGTGCTCAGGTGCCGCATCCCACCCGACCATTGGTATGCCGTGTGCTCGCCGCGGGCGCGGTCTAGCGTGGGGCTATGCCTCCCCGTGCGTCGCGAGCAGACACCCTCGCCCAGCGGCTGCTCGACGCCCAGGTGGCCTACCACCTCGATCGGTTCACCGGCGACCGGCTCGAGTCCACGGTTGCTGGGCTCGTCGAGAGCCTCCTGGACAGCGCCGGGCCGCACCAACTCGCCGACCTGATCGACCGGGAAGCCGTCGCCGCCGTCGTGGTGCGGGCCATGGCGAACGTGCCGGGCAGCGCGGCCGTCAGCGGCATCGTCGAGATGGGCACCCAGGTCGCTCACGACGGTCCGTGGCAACCCTTCCCCGTCGGCGAGACGGTCGACCGGGAGCAGGTGGAGGTCCTCGTGACCTCCGTGCTGGAGTTGACCCCGGTGCTGGAACGGGCTCTGGAGCGGCTCACCGGAAGCCCGTTGGTGGGCGTGGTCGCGTCGCGGTTCATGGGCCGGATCGCCAGCGAGGTGATCCAGGCCAACCAGGCTGTCGCATCCAAGGTGCCTGGGCTAGGGCCGCTGGTGTCCTTCGGGACGAGCACGGCATCGCGGCTGCGGGGTGCTGCGGACCGGCAGTTCGAAGGGCTGATCGGCGACGCCGTCGGCAAGGGCGGCACCTTCGCGGTCCGGCGCCTCAACCGGATCTTCGTCGAGACCCTGCGCGACCCCACGACCCGCGAGGCGATCCTGCAGGTCTGGGACCAGACCTCCGGCGAGCGGGTCATCGGACTCGGAGCGTATGCCGCGCACGCGGAGGTCTCCGGCGTGGTCGACGCCGCCCACGAACTCGCCGTGACCGCCCTCGGCACCGAGCACGCCGCCCGCGTCGCCACGCTGGTGGTCGACGCCCTCTTCGAGTGGTTCGGGGGCTACACCCTGGCTGAGCTGCTCGACCAACTCGAATGGCCGCGCGACGAGGTCATCGCCCACCTCGTGCCGCTGGCTTCGTTCGTGGTCGACACCCTGCGCGCCAGCGGAGACCTCGAACGGCTGCTCCGTGCCCAGCTTGAGCCCTTCTACGCCTCCGCCGAGGTCGCCGACCTGCTGCGCTGAGCCTGGTTGAGGTATGCCGCCCCTGAGGTGGCCTGTGCGGAGTGTTGGCCACACCAGAGGGTCGCCTTCACTCCGCAAAGCGCCGGTTGACCGGCCTCGGGCGCCGCGGCGCACGTCGTATCTAGGGCACAGGCAGGAGCGGGGCGCGGGCCTTGGCCTCGACGTGCACCGCGATCTCCTTGCCGAGCGCCGCGAGCAGTCCGCCGGTCATCGGCAACTCGACGGTCGCATCCAGGACGACGACCGCGGTGTCGCCTCCCTGAGCGCCCGTCCCCGGCGCGATCCCCCACGCCCGCACCCCCTCGGGCTTGGGCCGCACCGAGAGGTATGCCGCCGCAGCCTCCTTCACCGTCGCCGAACTCAACACCACCGCGTCCGACAACCCGCTGCGGTATGCCGTCGCCTCGTCCAACGCGTCAGCCGCATCCAACGCCGCTGCGTCGGCCGCATCGACCAACCGCACCCGAGCCAGTTGCGCGGCAGTGACATCCACTCCCCCGACGATCAGCAGCATCGCGAGCATGACCATGCCGAGGATGAGCACCGACACCTGCCCCGACTCGGCCCGGCGCCGCCGCACCGCGGCCCTGAACCGCCGCACCGCCGCACTGACCCGCCTCGGCCCGCTCATGACCCACCGAACCGACCGACGGTGGCCACATGCGTGGCCGACACGGGAATCGCGGCGGGGACGGCATCGCCGAGGAACGCCGGAAGGTAGGGCAGCCGCACCCGGATCGACGTCGTCACGCTGACCCGCGCGTCCGGGCGCAGACAGGGAGAGCCGTCGCACGTGATCGCCACCGAAGTCTCCTCGGGCAGGAACCCGAAGTCTTCGAAGGCGACCTGGGCCGCGGCCCGGGCGCGCGGCATACCTTGGCTCTCCGCCGGGGCCGTCGTGAAGGCGCGACCCGCCTCGCGAGCCGCCGTTGTCGCTGAGTATGCCGCCGCCTGCAGCACCGCCAGGCTCATGACGAGGTAGATCAGCGGCACCAGCAACAGCACCCCGAGGAAGACGAACTCGACGATTGCTCGCCCCTGGTCGGGGCGACCGACCCGCAGCCGCACCCACCGAACGAGCCCCGTGGGCCTGGTCATGGCTCGATCACCTGGCGCTCGTCGAACGCCCGCCCGACCACCGTCATCGACCCGCCCGGCCCGATCAGGCCGATCACGGGCAGGGGGGCAACGACGGTGACCTCGACGACTCGGACTCCCGCGTCGGTCACCGTCCGCCGCGTCGAGATGTCCTGGGCGTATGCCGCCGACAGGGTGTCGGTCACGAGCGCGCCAGTTCGCTCACTGGCGTCCGACGTGGGCACGTCGGCCCGAGCGCCGAGCCGGGCTCCTTCGGCGGCGCAGGCGATGAGGGTGTTGCGCACGTGCAGGACGAGGCCCAGTTGGAAGACCCCCATGCCGAGGACCAGGACGAGCGTAGAGACCATGACGAACTCGGCGACCGCCGAGCCACGCTCACCCGGCCGGGTCGCCGCCACCGCGGCCATCGGGCTACTTCTTGCCGGTGACACTCGACAGGGAACTCTGGAACAGGTCGACCAGCGCAGGGCCGGCGACGATCCAGAGCCCCGAGACCAATCCCGCTGTCATGACGGTGATGAGGACCCAGCCGGGGACGTCGCCCCGGTCCCGCCTGGCGCGCCGAGCGGCGCGGTTGGCGGCTGACCAGAGCGCGCCCAAGCCGCTCGCAGTCCGAAGGTATGCCGTGTGGACAGGTGTCATTGCAGGGCCCCCGTGGTGACGTGGTGGATGGGACTGGTTGGTGGTTCGACCGCCAAGCGGTTGGCGGGGATCAGGGTGGGACGCCTCGTCATCGGCGGCCTCACATGGTCAATCGAAGGAAGGCGAAGCCCGGGAATACGGCGAAGAGCACCGTCACCGGCAGGACGAGGAAGACGACCGGGATCATCATCGCGATCTCCTTGCGGCCCCCGGCCTCCATCACCGCGCGACGACCGGCTTCCCGAACGTCTTGCGCCTGGGCGCGAAGCACCTCAGCCAAGGGCGTTCCTCGCTCGGCAGCGATGACCATGCCGTCGACGAAGCGGGTCAGGCTGACCAGGCCGGTCCGGTCGGCCAATCCCTGCAACGCGGTGGGAAGGTTGGCGCCGGCGCGCGCATCGGCCAGACACCGCCCGAGCTCGATCGAGAGCTCACCACGCGAGAGACGACAGACCCGATCCAAGGCGCCGGTTGCCCCCTCACCGGCACTGACCGCGAGCGCGAGCAGCTCTGCCACCGTGGGGAACTCGGCCAGCATGAGCTGCTCACGCAGCCGAGCCTGGCGGGACAGCCACTGATCGCGACCGATGACGCCCAGCAGGACACTCGCCACGACGAGAAGGACAACAGGCATCACCGACGCCCCGCGGGCAAGGATCGCGAGCAGCCCGAGCGCCGAACCGACCGCTCCGCCGAGCGCGCCCCACACCACCTGCTCACCACGGAAGCCCTCGACGTCGGGAGGCAGCCCAGCCCGCTGCAGGCGCCGTCTCACCGAGGCCGAGCCGCCCATGATCCGGTCGACCCGGCGGGCCAGATCCCCCATCAGCGGGGCGAGCAACGTCGAGAGGCGAGTCTGGTTGCGCGGCATACTCGCCAGGAGTCGGGACGGAGCGATCGTGTCGCGCAGGTAGGGAGCGAGCCGGGCATCCAGACCCGGGCGTCGGTTGACCGGCACCCCACGGACGATGAGGATGACGCCGACCGAGAAGAGCGCACCCGCCGCCGCCCCGGCCATCGACCACCCGCCCACGCCACTCATCGCAGCACCCGCTCGTCCTCGGGAAGTCGCCCGATCCGCACCATCAAGCGATAGGCGACCACCGTGATCGCTGCGCCGACGGCGAGGACCGCCGTGCCCGCGGCACTGCTGTAAGCACGTAGCGAGTCCTGCTGGATCGACATCATCGCCAGGACAACCCAGGGGGCACCTGCTGCCAGGCGAGCGGCGTTGACCGTCCACCCCTGACGGGTCTCCAACTCGGCGCGGGTGCGGGCGTCTTCACGCAGGAAGGCCGACAGCGTGCGCAGCACCCGCCCGAGGTCAGATCCACCGACCTCCCGGGCGATCCGCAGTGATTCCACGAGGCGGTCGGCGACCGGGTCGGCGAGCCGGTCCTTGAGCCGGTTGAGGCAGTCGTGGAAGCGCCCCGTCGTGCGGTAGTCCTCCGCGAACGCGGCGAACGCCGGGCGCAGTTCCTCAGGTCCGCGGACGGCGAGCTGGCTCAGCGCCTCGGGAAGGGCAAGTCCCGCCCGGACCGCGGAGGCGATGTTGTCGACCGCGTCGGGCCACAGGTCACGAAGTTGCCCCCGTCGTTTGCGGGCTCGCATGGTCACCAACGCCCGCGGGCCGTACCCCGCCATCGCTGCGAAGCAGATCGCGATAGGCACCACCCGGGTCATCGAGTAGGCACCGAGGAAGACGATGACGAAGACCACCATGCAGGCGGCGAGCAACTGGCCGGGCGAGATGGTGTCGAACCCGGCCTGGACGAGTTGGTCCCGCACCCGATCAGCCAGGCTGGCCCGACGCGCGGGAGCCGAACGCTCGGTTTGCGGCCAGGTCGACCAGAAGATGCAGAAGACCCCGGCGCCGAGCAGCAGGCCGATCGCAAGAGCCGACATCAGGCCTCCTGCGCCAACAGGGCAGTCAGTCGGTAGCCGGCCCGCTCGAATCGGTCGACATGGGGCGGGAAGCCATCGGCGCGCTTGAGGACGCCACCGCGGGTGGTGAAGATGTCGGCCACCTCGACCACGTCGCCCTCGACCCGGCCGGGCACGGCGACGATCTCCCGCACTCGGCGGGTCCCGTCACCTTCAAGGGCGATGTGCACGACGAGGTCGACCGAACTAGCCACCGTGGGCACGACGAACCGGGGGCTGACGTTCTCACCGGCGAGCAGCGGCAGCGTGCACATCTTGGTGATTGCTTCCCGCGCCGAGTTGGCGTGCAAGGTGCACATCCCGGGTAGCCCTGAGTTGAGGGCGATCAGCAGGTCAAGGCTTTCGGCCTGACGAACCTCGCCGACAATGATCCGCGACGGGCGCATTCGCAACGCCTCAGTCACCAAGCGGCGCAACGGAACAGCGCCGGTGCCCTCCAGGCTCGGCTGTCGACATTGCATTCCCGCGACGTCCCGCAACGGGATCTTGAGCTCGAAGACCTCTTCACACGTGACCACGCGTTCCCGCGCCGGAATGGCGGAGGCCAGGCACCCCAGGAGGGTGGTCTTCCCCGCTTGCGTGCCTCCGGCGACCAGGATGTTCAGCCCGGAGACGACCGCCGCTTCCAAGAACGTGGCGGCCGGGCGGGTGAGGGTCCCGAGGCGGACCAGGTCGTCCAGGTGGTCGGCCCGCACGACGAACTTCCGCACATTGATGTGCCAGTGGTCGCGGGTGATGTCGGGGATGACGACGTGCAATCGGCTGCCGTCCGGCAACGTCGCATCGACGAACGGCGAGCTCAGATCGACCCGTCGCCCGGAGGACCGCAACATCCGCTCGACCAGGTCACGCACCTCATCAGCGGTGAGGATGGTGTTGGTCAACTCGGACTGCCCCGCGCGGGCGATGAATACCCGATCGGGACTGTTGACCCAGATCTCCTCGACCTTGGGGTCATCGAAGTAGCGCTGCAACGGCCCATATCCGGCGACCGTGTCGAGGATGGATTTGGCCGCTCCGGCGAGATCGGCCAAGGGCGGCATACCGCTGCGCATGGAGCGCTCGTCGTAGTCGGTGACCGCGTCCCGCACCAGCCGGTCGATCTCCATGGGATGACGGGCCGGATCGAGCCCGGATCGACGGATGAGTTCACGAACCTCACCCTCGACCTGACGCACTGCGTCGGCCATCACGCCTCCGTTCCCCTGAGCCTTCTTGAGGCAAACATAGTGATTCGCGGCATTCGCGCATCTCGTACCGGTACGTCCCTGTGGATAACTTCTGCGCCCGTCGGCTCAGGTCGACTACACATCCGGTATGCCGTGCATCCACATCAGGGGGAAATTCCGTGCACCTTCGGTTGACTGTGGTGAACCCGATGGCCGGTCGCGCCTTCGACGTGCGGGTCGCGGCCCGCCGCGGGGCGACCTTCGCAGAGTTGCTCGACGCGCTCGACGCCGCGCACGCGCTCACCGACACCAGCCGCACGTGGTCGGTTGATTCGGTCGGTGTTCCCCCCACTGCGACCCTCGGTCTGCCGCCGTTGCTCGACGGAGCCCGACTGATGATCCGTCCCGCAGGGCCGACCTCCCCCGACACCTCGACCGCCTCGACCGCCTCGGGCCTGCTGCAACTCCATGCCGTCGGCGGGCCTGACAGCGGCCTGGTCCACGACCTCCCTCCGGGGCGACACGTGCTCGGACGCGGAGCGAATACTCCTATCCGCGTGGGTGATTCGAGCTTGTCTCGCCTGCATGCCGAGATCACCGTCGCCGGTCGATCCATCACCGTCCGCGACCTGGAGTCAACAAACGGGACCTGGGTGAACGGCATACCCGTGGGGGGTGAACCCATCACCCTCGCGGCCGGGGCAACCTTGCAGACGGGCGATTCTCGGTGGCAGTTGCGCACTCCGGCAACGGTTTCCGCGGCAACACGCCCTGACCATGAAGGACACCTGCTGGTCAGCCGGAGCCCACGCCTGCCGCTCCCCGGGCCGGCCGCACCGATCCCCTTCCCCGAGGAACCGAACCCACCTGCGGGACAGCGACTTCCGATCGCCGCCGCCACCCTCCCGCTCGTCTTCTCCGCGGTGCTGGCAGTGGTGATGCAGTCCCCCATGATGCTGCTCTTCGGCCTCATGGGGCCCCTGCTGCTCCTGGGCTCCTGGTGGTCAGATCGTCGCAACGGGAAGCGGGTCACCAGAGCAGAACAGCGCCGGTATGCCGCCGCGCTCGCCACCGCGCAGGCCCTCCTGGCCGCAGCCTTGGCCGCCGAACGGGACGTGCGGTTGGCCGAGGACCCCGACCCGGCGTGGCTCGCCGGCCTCGCCAGGGGCCCGCTGACCGGCTTGTGGGACCGGACCGGCGACCCTGCGCTTCGGGTGCGGATCGGGCTGGGGACGGTCGGCGCAACCCAGTCAGTGGCAGGGAGTCCCCATCCGCCCACGGTGGACGAGGTGCCCGTTGTCGTCCGGCTCGACGGCGGTGCTGCCACCGGCATCATCGGGCCACGCGAGGAGGCCCTGCGGTTGGCCCGCTGGATGATTGGCCAACTCTCCCTGCGCTATTCGCCTGCCGACTTCAGCATCGGCTTGCTCGCGCCGGAGTCGGAGCAGGAGTGGTCGTGGGTCGCCAAACTGCCCCACTCCCAGGCCGAGGCGGAGCGCGACGCGGGTCGGGGTCGCGGGTGATCGTTGTCGACGCAACCCCAGCGCCGGCACCGACTGAGAACGTGCATGTCCTGGCCGTGGCGGCCGACGCTGCCGACCTGCCGAGCGCCTGCACTCAGATCGTCGACCTGCGCGCCGGCACCCCGAGCCTGACGTGGGCGCAGCAGCCTGTCACTGGCCTCGAACCCGATGGGGTCCCGCGGGCCTGGGCCCTCCTGCTCGCCCAGCGGCTGGGGCCGCTGCGCGACGCGGCAGCGACCCCTCACAAGGGCGTGATTCCCTCTCGCACAACCTTGTTGGACGTCCTCGAGATTCCCGAGCGAGACGGCATACCCGACCTCACTGCCCGTTGGCGTGAGAGTCCTCGGTCGACGCTCACTCCCATCGGGGCCACCGCCTCGGGGCCGCTGCCGATCGACCTCGTCCGCGACGGCCCCCACGCGTTGGTCGGAGGGACGACGGGGTCTGGCAAGTCGGAGTTGCTCGTCAGCCTCGTGGCCGGGCTCGCGGCCGCGAATCGCCCCGATGAGCTGAGCTTCGTGCTTGTCGACTACAAGGGGGGTGCCGCCTTCGGCGCCTGTCGGGACCTCCCTCACGTCGTCGGCCTGGTCACCGACCTCGACCATCAGCTGACCGAGCGGGCCTTGGTCAGCCTCGATGCTGAGCTCAAACGACGCGAGCGGGTCTTCGGCGAGCATGGCGTCGCGGATCTCGCCGCCTACCAAGGGGTATGCCGCCCCGGCGACCCCACCGTGGGACGCCTGGTCATCGTCGTCGACGAATTCCGCAGTCTTGCCGAGGAATTGCCGGACTTTGTCACCGGTTTGGTACGCGTGGCCTCGCTTGGCCGATCCCTCGGCGTGCACCTCGTCATCGCCACGCAGCGCCCGGGCGGAGTCGTCACCGCCGACATGCGCGCCAACCTGGGGCTGCGCATCGCGTTGCGGGTCCGCGACATCGTGGACTCGCTCGACGTCGTCGAATCGCCCGTCGCCGCCTCGATCGCCGAGAGCACCCCAGGGCGAGCGATCCTCACCAGCGCAGCCACCCGGCTCGTCGAGGTGCAGACCGCGCTCGCGACCGGCCCGAGCCGCCGAGCGGTCGAGCCGCCCGTGCGGGTTGTGTCCATCGATGGGCTGGCCGTTCCACAGTCAGTCCGGGCGCTTGACGGCCCGACGCAGGTGGACGACCTCGTCGCAGCCAGCCGTCGCGCGGTGTTGGAGCTGTCGATTCCCCTGCCCGGGTCGCCCTGGTTGCCTCCGCTGTCGGGTGACTTGACCGTCGCGAGCCTCGCCGGAGGTTCAGGATGGCCGGTTCCGTTGGGGCGCAGAGATGTTCCCCTTCACCAGCGTCAGAGCGACTGGACCTGGGACCCCCTGCACGAAGGTCACCTGGGCATTGTCGGCGCGCCGCGGACCGGCCGCACCACGGCCCTGCTCACCGTCGCCGGACAACTCGCCGCCCGCTTCTCCCCCGACGAGATTCACCTGTATGCCGTGCACGCCGGCTCCCTCGGCCATCTCAGTGCACTCCCACATGTCGGCGCATCGGTCCGGTGCGACGAGTTGCCCCGGCTGGCACAACTCCTGACGATCCTCACCGACCCCAGCGCCAGTTCCAGCGCCGCCCCCAGCGCCACCGAGACGATGCGCGTTCTGCTCGTGGACGACTGGGACCGGGTGTGCGAGGAGTTGGACCGGGCTCGAGCCGGGGTGCTGCGCGACCGGTTGACCGCGCTGCTGCGTCGCGGCCCGCGGGAGCGCCTGGCCCTCTGCCTCACCGGAGGGCGGGCCTCACTGTCCGGGTCGATCGGGCAACTCGTGCCGCGTCGGCTCCTGCTCCTGCCTGCCGAGCCGGTCGATCTGGCGATGGCCGGGCTGTCGGCCAAGGCCGTGCCACAACACCCGACCCCTGGGCGTGGCATTGACCTGGCCGACGGCAGTGAGGTCCAACTCGCCAGCGTCGTGGCCGAACCCACGGCGGCGAGGTGCACGGCATACCTGGAGGAGCTGGCCCGGAATCTGCCTGCGCGCGAGGGCGATTCGCCCCCGCCCACCGTGCCCACCCTGCCGGAAGCGGTGAGCCTCAGTGCACTCCAACGCCCGCCAGGGTTGCTGGTCGTCGGCAGCGACGGCCGCGAAGCAACGGGTTTCGACCTTGCCGGAGGCGAGCGTCGGATCGCCGTTCTCGGCAGCCGCAGCAGTGGTCGAACGACGGCGCTGCAGACCCTCGCGGCGGGGCTGATCCACACCGGACATCTAGTCGCCCTGATCGCCTCGGGACCGGGCCGCGACGCAGGCCCAACCACCTTCGGCATCGACGACGTCGACGCCCTCGTCGCACTGCGGCAGGCCCACCCCGATCTCGCCGTGTTGGTCGATGACGCCGAGCGAGTGGCCGACACCAAACTCGACGCTGTGCTGCGAGAGATCGTTCGGCTGGTGGACGAGGACGGCGGCCTGGTCGTCGTCGCGAGCACCGTCACCGATGTCCTTCGCAACCCTCGATCTCTCGCCGCCCAGGTCGCGGGCGCCGGAGTCGGGCTCCTGCTCGGCAAGAACGCACCGGGCGACGAAGCCACCCTCGGACTGCGCGGCACCCTATGGGAGGAGGACCATCCCGGCCGGGCCCACCTCGTCCGAGCCGGCCGAGTCACCCCGATCCAGGTGGCTACAGCCTGAGAGCTCCACAGAGCACGCCCTGCAGCGCTGGGGTCAGGCGCGGATGATGCGGCGTTCGATGGCTCCCCCCCCCCCCCCCCCCCCCCCCCCCCCCCCCCCCCCCCCCCCCCCCCCCCCCCCCCCCCCCCCCCCCCCCCCCCCCCCCCCCCCCCCCCCCCCCCCCCCCCCCCCCCCCCCCCCCCCCCCCCCCCCCCCCCCCCCCCCCCCCCCCCCCCCCCCCCCCCCCCCCCCCCCCCCCCCCCCCCCCCCCCCCCCCCCCCCCCCCCCCCCCCCCCCCCCCCCCCCCCCCCCCCCCCCCCCCCCCCCCCCCCCCCCCCCCCCCCCCCCCCCCCCCCCCCCCCCCCCCCCCCCCCCCCCCCCCCCCCCCCCCCCCCCCCCCCCCCCCCCCCCCCCCCCCCCCCCCCCCCCCCCCCCCCCCCCCCCCCCCCCCCCCCCCCCCCCCCCCCCCCCCCCCCCCCCCCCCCCCCCCCCCCCCCCCCCCCCCCCCCCCCCCCCCCCCCCCCCCCCCCCCCCCCCCCCCCCCCCCCCCCCCCCCCCCCCCCCCCCCCCCCCCCCCCCCCCCCCCCCCCCCCCCCCCCCCCCCCCCCCCCCCCCCCCCCCCCCCCCCCCCCCCCCCCCCCCCCCCCCCCCCCCCCCCCCCCCCCCCCCCCCCCCCCCCCCCCCCCCCCCCCCCCCCCCCCCCCCCCCCCCCCCCCCCCCCCCCCCCCCCCCCCCCCCCCCCCCCCCCCCCCCCCCCCCCCCCCCCCCCCCCCCCCCCCCCCCCCCCCCCCCCCCCCCCCCCCCCCCCCCCCCCCCCCCCCCCCCCCCCCCCCCCCCCCCCCCCCCCCCCCCCCCCCCCCCCCCCCCCCCCCCCCCCCCCCCCCCCCCCCCCCCCCCCCCCCCCCCCCCCCCCCCCCCCCCCCCCCCCCCCCCCCCCCCCCCCCCCCCCCCCCCCCCCCCCCCCCCCCCCCCCCCCCCCCCCCCCCCCCCCCCCCCCCCCCCCCCCCCCCCCCCCCCCCCCCCCCCCCCCCCCCCCCCCCCCCCCCCCCCCCCCCCCCCCCCCCCCCCCCCCCCCCCCCCCCCCCCCCCCCCCCCCCCCCCCCCCCGCGGCGACAGCGCAGACGCGGAGTATCGACAGCCAGATTGGTAAATGCATGCGACAAGTGCGACGCCGGCCATCGCCTCCGACACAAAGAGCTCACTTGGCGCGCAGGCCGGCACGACGGCCCCCCCAAAAAAAAAAAAAAAAAAAAAAAAAAAAAAAAAAAAAAAAAAAAAAAAAAAAAAAAAAAAAAAAAAAAAAAAAAAAAAAAAAAAAAAAAAAAAAAAAAAAAAAAAAAAAAAAAAAAAAAAAAAAAAAAAAAAAAAAAAAAAAAAAAAAAAAAAAAAAAAAAAAAAAAAAAAAAAAAAAAAAAAAAAAAAAAAAAAAAAAAAAAAAAAAAAAAAAAAAAAAAAAAAAAAAAAAAAAAAAAAAAAAAAAAAAAAAAAAAAAAAAAAAAAAAAAAAAAAAAAAAAAAAAAAAAAAAAAAAAAAAAAAAAAAAAAAAAAAAAAAAAAAAAAAAAAAAAAAAAAAAAAAAAAAAAAAAAAAAAAAAAAAAAAAAAAAAAAAAAAAAAAAAAAAAAAAAAAAAAAAAAAAAAAAAAAAAAAAAAAAAAAAAAAAAAAAAAAAAAAAAAAAAAAAAAAAAAAAAAAAAAAAAAAAAAAAAAAAAAAAAAAAAAAAAAAAAAAAAAAAAAAAAAAAAAAAAAAAAAAAAAAAAAAAAAAAAAAAAAAAAAAAAAAAAAAAAAAAAAAAAAAAAAAAAAAAAAAAAAAAAAAAAAAAAAAAAAAAAAAAAAAAAAAAAAAAAAAAAAAAAAAAAAAAAAAAAAAAAAAAAAAAAAAAAAAAAAAAAAAAAAAAAAAAAAAAAAAAAAAAAAAAAAAAAAAAAAAAAAAAAAAAAAAACCCCCCCCCCCGACGGCAGCCCCGGCCAGCAGGAAGTCGTCCAGATCCTGCTGGCGGCGGGCGCCGACCGGGACATCGCCGATCGCGCCGGCGTGACGGCGCTGCAGCACGCGGAGCAACGCGGCCAGAACGAGGTTGCGCGCCTCCTCCGCCAACGCTGACCTGACACCCCACGCGGGTATGCCGTCGGGTCCGGTCGCGCGGGCCGAGCAGGCCGCCTTTGAGGAGCGTTACCGACACTCCCGTGTGGGTATCACTCCGCCGAGCCACCCGTGGGGTCCTCGGCGCCCCAATTCCCCAGAGCGACGATCGCCTCGCGCAGGGCAAGCCCGCGATCGGTCAACGCGTAGGCCCGGGTGTTGTGCCGCAGTGGCAACCGGGACAGCACACCGGCCGCTTCGAGTTCGCGCAGCCGGGTCGCGAGGATGTTCGTCGGCACGCCGAGGTCGCGCTGCAGATCGCCGTAGCGCGCCGGCCCGTCGAGCAGCCGCTCCACGATCAGCAGAGCCCACCGTGCCCCGACGACCTCAAGAGCGGCGGCCAGGTCGCTCACGCCGTCGGATCAGCGTCCGGCTTCATCCAGAACGGCGAGTAGTGATAGCCGTCGGGGTCATCGAACTGGCGCTGATACATGAAGGGGTAGTCGTCGGTGTCACCGATCCGCCCACCAGCGGCAGCGGCCCGGTCGACAATCTCGTCGACCGCCTCGCGGCTGGCCAGGTCGAAGGAGACCGTGACCTTCGAGGGCGTGTCCGGCCCACCGATCAACTCCTCGACCCCGCCGACGCTCGCATACATCTCGCGGCTGCCGAGCATGACGTACTGCTCGGGCGCGATCGCGAAGCACGACACGTTGTGATCGGACATCTCGGCGTTGAGGGTCCACCCGAGGGCGGTGTAGAAGGCAGTCGCGCGCTCGACGCTCTCGACCGGGCAGGTGATGAAGAGGCCCATGTGGGCGATACTTGCAAATTACAAGTGCGATCGTCAACCGGCAGACGGGAGCCGTGAGGGGCCGACTCCCATCCGCTCGCTGGCTCTTAGGAGACCGTGAAGATGACCTTGCCAAAGACGTCACCGTTGGCCATGTGCTCGAAGCCCTCCCGAGCCTCCGCGAGCGGCCGCACCGAGTCGATGACCGGCGTGATGCCCTTGCCCTGAACGAACGCCGCCAGCCGCTCCAACTCGGCCTTGGTCCCCATCGTCGAGCCGATGACCCGCAACTGCTTGAAGAAGATCTTCGTCAACTCCGCCTTGGCCGGCGCGTCACCCGAGGTCGCCCCCGAGATGACGATCGCCCCACCCGGCTTGAGCGAGTTGACCGAGTGCGACCAGGTCGCCGCCCCCACCGTCTCCATCACCGCATCGACCCGGTCCGGCAGCCGCTCGCCCGACCCGAACGCCCGATCCGCACCGATCTCAAGCGCCCGCGCACCCTTGGCCTCGTCCCGCGACGTCACCCACATCCGCAAGCCGGCCGCGGACCCCAGTTGGATCAGCGCCGTCGCCACCCCGCCACCGGCACCCTGCACGAGAACCGTTGCCCCAGGCGTCAATCCGCCGTTGACGAACAGCATTCGGTATGCCGTGAGCCACGCCGTCGAGAGGCACGCGGCGGTCTCCCACGGCATACCCTCCGGCTTGGCGACCAGGTTGCGGGTGGGGACGGCGACCTGCTCGGCGAGCGTCCCTGGGTGCAACTCAGACAACAGCGTCCGCCCCGGGTCGAGGGTCTCGTCGCCGGACCAGCCGTCGCTCGCGACGACCGAGTGGACGATGACCTCACGACCCGACTCGTCGACTCCCGCTCCGTCGCAGCCGAGGATCATCGGCAGTTTGTCGGCCGACAGCCCCACGCCCATAAGCGACCACACGTCGTGGTGGTTGAGGCCGGCGGTGCGCAAGGTGACCACCGACCAACCCGGTCGCGCCTCGGGGGCGGGTCGGTCACCGACAACGAGGCCGGAGAGGGGGTTGGCGCGGTCCTGGGAGGCGGCATACACAGCGAGCATGGCCCCCAGCCTAGGAGGCGAGATGCCGCTGCGGCAGGGCGAGGCAGGCGTGAGGTGAGGCTCAGGCTGCGGACTCGCGGCGGTCATGCGGCAGCGTGACGTACTGCCGCCCGGTCGGCGAGGTCCAGGTCAGCGTGCCGTCCCAGGCGAGATCGACCGACCACCCGGCGTGATGTTTGAAGCCGTGATGTCGCCGGCACAGCGCGTGCAGGTTGCGGGCATCGGTCGGCCCCTGCGGGAACGGCACCGCGTGGTCGAGATCGCAGCGCGCGGCGGCCACCCGGCACCCCGGGAACCGGCAGGTGCCGTCCCGCTCGCGGACCAGGCGGGCCAGCGCGGCTCCCGGTCGATAACTCTCCGAGGAGAGGTATGCCGTGGCGCCGGTCCGCGGGTCGAGCTTGGCCAGGCGGACCAGCGTGTCGGGGTGGCGCAGGATCGCCGCGACTTGATCGCCCAGGAGCCACCCACATGCCCCCGCGTCGACGACACCCGACCCGGCGGCAGGCTGGGCACCGCCGGAAACGACGGTGGCCGGGGCGGCGAGGCCGGCTTGCGCGGAGCCGGCCAGCGAGTCGTCAACTCGGGTGCCAGCCGCCTGATCGGCAGGCTCGCTGAACAGGCGAGTGGTGAGTGCGGTGCGAGTGAAGGGCGGGTGCACGTCGGGCGGCAGGTAGGGCAGCGCGGGCGACGGGATCGACGCCGCACCAACCCCGACGAACTGAGGCTGCCTGAACGCCTGCCCCTGCTGCCCCGACCCCTGCTGCCCGGACCCCCGCTGCCCGGACCCCTGCTGCCCGGACCCCCGCTGCCCAGACCCTTGAACCTGCTCATTCGCTTCCAGCAAGGCCACGATCGTGGCATCGGTGACGCCGATCGTGACGACGGTCTGGACGTCGACGTTGCGCAAGAGCAGGTCGAGGAACGCATCGGCACGGGCCTGGCCGGGGGTGAGACCGGGCTTGCCGCGCAGGTATTCATCGGCCAGGTCGCACACCGCACTCCACGCCAGTTGGGACCGGTCGGCGGCCGCGATCGCGGTCCACTCCGTGGTCCCCGGCAGGACCCCTGGCGCGACCCGCACGCACCGCGAGCGCTTGCCCTCGGCGACCCGCTGCTCCAACACCCCGGCGTCGACCTTGGCGGCAACCCGCTCGGCCCGCTTGCGCAGGACGCCGGCGGTCGCGTCGCCCAAGCCACCCTCGCCGAACAGCGCCACCTCAAAGTCGGGCATCCGCTCCGAGGCCACCCCGAACGAGCCCGCGACCACGGCCCCCACCCGCCACGGCTCCAAGTCGCCGTCGAGCGCCGCCCGCAGGGTGCGCGGCAACTCGTTGACCAGGACGCGCGCCTCGCCCAACCGCCCGGCCATCGTCCGCGGCGGCAGATGCAGCAACGGCGCCAGCACCGATGGCGTGTAGTCATCGCCGGTGCCCCACCCCGCCGGGAAGTGCCCGGCCAGCCGGTCGCCGTCCTTGGCAAGCTCGACGTCATGCTCGACCCGGCGGGCCACCGTCTCGATGACGATCGCCTGCAAGGCGGCCACCTGGTTGAGCGCCACCTGCAACTGCGCGACGACCTCTTCCGCGACGCTCTGGTCGAGGTCGAGCAGGGCCAGCGGGTCGACGCCAAGGAGCGCATCGGCGGCCAGCAACGGGCTGACATCGCGCAGGGATCGGCCGGCCAGGACCTCCAACTGGTCCTGGCCGGCCTCCCACGGCAGCCCTTCGAACATGCCCCCATTCTATCGAACACCCGTTCGTACGTCAACCATCATTCGCGCCAATTAGATTGTCCGCCAACATCTTTCGTCACACGCGTCCCACCTTCCTCACCGCTCCCCCACCCTCGTCAAAGGCCCCCAGCGCCCCAAACACAACGGCGCGCAATTGCCGCCACACGGCATACCGGAGCAGGTAGGTTCGAGCCCATGACGTCTCCTTCCAGCGCCACCACCCCGGCGCCCACCCGCACCCCCACCGCCGTCGACGCCATCGCCGAGAACTACCTCGCCCGGTATGCCGCGTTGAGCCCCATCGAGGCCACCTACCTCGGGCTGCCCGGCCACGACGAAGACCTGGACGACCTCTCCCCCGCGGGCTATGCGGCGATGTCCGCGCTGCGCCGCGAGACCCTCGCAAGCCTCGCCGATGCGGTGGCCGTCGACGACATCGATCTGGTCACCATCGCCTCGATGCGCGACCGGCTCGGGGTGGCCGAGGAGAAGTACGCCGCCGGCATGGACGAGATGAGCCTCAACGTCATCGCCTCGCCGCTGCAGAACGTCCGCGACGCCTTCGACCTCATGCCGCAGGACACCGACGAGCACTGGCGCACGGTCGCGATCAGGATGGCGAAGGTCCCCACAGCGATGGCGCAGTATGCCGAGTCGCTCACGTTGGCTCGCAGCCGCGGCGATGTCGCGCCGCGCCGCCAAGTCGATGCCTGCATCGTCCAGGCCCGCGACCTCACCGCGGACGACGGCTACTTCGTCACCCTGGTCGCCGAGGCCAAGGCGGGAGACACGGCCCTCGACCCGGAGGTCGCCAGCGACCTGGCCGCGGCGGCGGAGGCCGCGCGGGCGGCATACGTGCAGATCGCCGACTTCCTCGAGACCGAACTGGCTCCGGTCGCCCCGGCAGCCGATGCCTGTGGGCGCGAGCGCTATGCGCTGCACTCGCGCGACTTTGTCGGGGCGGTCGTCGACCTCGAGGAGACCTACCGGTGGGGCCAGGAGGAGTTGGCCCGGATCACGGCTCAGATGCAGGAGGTCGCCGAGCAGATCAAGCCCGGTGCCTCCATCGAGGAGGCCATCGAGGTCCTCAGCGCCGACCCCGCCTACCTCCTCGAAGGCACCGACGCGCTGCGCACCTGGATGCAGGGGAAGGCCGACGAGGTCATCACCAACCTCGCGGACGTCCACTTCGACATCCCCGGCCCGGTGCGCACGATCGAGTGCCGCATCGCGCCGACCCAGACCGGCGGCATCTACTACACGGGGCCCTCGGACGACTTCACCCGTCCCGGGCGGATGTGGTGGTCGGTGCCCAAGGGCGAGTCGAGGTTCTACACGTGGAGCGAGCTGACGACCGTCTACCACGAGGGCGTTCCCGGGCATCACCTGCAGGTCGCCCAGACGGTCTTCCGCCGCGAGTTGCTCAACACCTGGCGACGCCTCGCGTCGTGGACCTCGGGGCACGGCGAAGGTTGGGCCCTGTATGCCGAGCGGCTCATGTCTGAGCTCGGCTACCTCGACGACCCCGGCAACCGGATGGGGTGGCTGGACGCGCAGTCGCTGCGTGCGGCGCGGGTCGTCATCGACATCGGCGTGCACTGCGGCTTCGAGGCACCCGCGGAGGTCGGCGGCGGCGAATGGACCTATGACAAGGCCTGGGCCTTCCTCACCGCCCACGCCCACGAGTCCGAGGGCAAACTGCGTTTCGAGTTGGACCGTTACCTCGGCTGGCCGGGGCAGGCGCCGTCCTACAAGATCGGTGAGCGACTGTGGCTGTCGCTGCGCGAGCAGGTGCGCGAGCGCGACGGTGCGGACTTCGACGTCAAGGCCTTCCACCGCAAAGCCCTCGACCTGGGCGGCGTCAGCCTCGACACGTTGCGTGACGCGGTCCTGGGCAACCTAGGCTGACCCCCGCCGCCGACCGGGCGGCATACCCGAGTGTCTGAAGGATTCGCCCCGTGACCCTTGCCATCGCTGTGGTCGCGTTGGTCGCCACCGTGCTCACGGTGACAGAGCTCGCGCGGCGCCTAGACGTGTCAGCACCCCTACTGCTGACGATTGTCGGCGTCGGCGCGAGCTTCCTTCCGTTTGTCCCTCCGCTCGTCGTGTCGCCGGAGCTGGTCCTCGTGGGGTTGCTGCCCCCGCTGTTGTATGCCGCGTCCGTCAAGACCTCACTGGTTGACCTCGGAGCGAACAAGCGCAACATCGGGATGCTCTCGGTCGGCCTCGTGGCCTTCACCGCCATCGGCGTGGGGCTGGCCCTTTGGTGGCTGTTCGATGTGCCGCTGCCGCTCGGCATTGCCGTCGGCGGGGTCGTCGCGCCCCCGGACGCGGTGGCGGCAACGGCTGTGGGCCGCCGGATCGGGCTGCCGCGGCGGATCGTCACCGTCCTTGAGGGCGAGTCGCTCTTCAACGACGCGACGGCGCTGGTCCTCGTGCGACTCGGGATCCTGGCACTCGGCAGCGCGTTGAGCGTCGGTGCGGTGGTCGGGCAAGTCGCCTGGACCAGCATCGCTGGCGTGGGGATCGGGCTCGTCGTCGCGCAGGTGCTCACCTGGGTGCGCCGCCGGGTCACTGACCCGATCAGTGGAACGGCGATCTCCTTCCTCGCACCGTGGCTGGCCTATCTCCCCGCCGAGGAGTTGCACGCGTCCGGCGTGCTGGCCGTGGTCGTCGCCGGTGTGCTCCTCGGCCACCGGGCCCCCGTCATCCAGTCGGCCACCTCGCGGGTGGCCGACCGGATCAATTGGGCGACAGCCCAGTTCATCCTGGAGAACGGCGTCTTCCTGCTCATCGGGCTGCAGGCCAAGGGGATCATCGAACGGATCACGGCGACACCTGCTGGGGTGAGCCGCGCCCTGCTCATGTCGCTCGTCGTCCTGGCTGCGGTGGTGGTGCTGCGACCGCTCTGGGTGATCCCGCTGCGCTTTCTGATGGGTGATCCGCAGGACCGCCGCGATCAGCTCCGCTCATCGGTGATCGTGTCGTGGGCGGGCATGCGCGGCGTCGTGACCCTCGCGGCCGCCTTCACCCTGCCCGTGGGGGTGCCCGACCGGGACGCCTTCGTGCTGGCCGCCCTCGTGGTGGTCGCAGGAACCCTCCTCGTCCAAGGGTCGTCGTTGCCCTGGGTGGCTCGTCGCCTCGACGTCCACGGCCCGGACCCCCGTGAGGACGTCCTGCAGACCGCCACGGTGATGCGCAGCGCAGTCACTGCTGGGCTGCGCGAGTTGGACCGGCTGGCCGCCCCGACCGAGCCGCCGCTTCCCGACGGGTTGGTCGACCAGTTACGCACGATGGCCGAGCGCCGGGTGCATGCCGTCTGGGAGCAGTTGGGTGCGCCGTCCGGGACAGAACGTCCCGACGGCTCGGGTGGCGCCATGGTCGAGACTCCCAGCGAGAGCTACCGGCGGGCGCGGACAGCCATGTTGCAGGCTGAGCGCACCGAGGTCCTCCGCCTGCGCGACCTCGGCACCATCGACCATGAGGTACTCGCAGCGGTGCTGGCCAGCCTCGACGTCGAGGAGTCGGTCGTCACGTCCGTCTCCGAGCGACAGGGCGCCCTGCGGGAGCGGCTCGTGCTCACTCCCGAGTCGAGCAAGGGCGACTGCCTGCACCTGCGGGAGGCCCCCGTCGGCATCGAGCCAGTCACGCCGGACGGCTGCGCTGACTGCCTGCGCGACGGCACCACCTGGGTCCACCTGCGGCTGTGCCTGACCTGCGGCAACGTCGGCTGCTGCGACTCCTCGACGGGTCGGCACGCCACGTCGCACCATCACGCCACCGCTCACCCCGTCATGCGCAGCATTGAGCCCGGCGAGGGCTGGCGCTGGTGCTACATCGACGAACTGCTCGGCTGAACGTCGTGGCGGGGGGGCGGGGCCGGGCCCCGCGGGGGGGGGGCCCCCCCCCCCCCGCGCCCCCCCCCCCCCCCCCCCCCCCCCCGCGGGGGGCGGGGGGGGCCCCCGGGGGCGGGGGCCCCCCGGGACGCCCCGGGCCCCCCGGCGCCCCCGCCCCCCCCCCGCCCCCCACCGCGCGTCCGTCCCACGGGCCTAGCCCGCGGCATACATTGACGTGGTGACCACAGCCCGCTTTCGACTCGTGCTCGCGTCCGCCTCCCCCGCCCGGTTGAACACCCTGCAACATGCGGGTGTGGAGCCGACCGTCGTCGTGAGTGACGTCGACGAGGACGCCGCTGTGGCCGAGGCGCTCGAGCGCTACGGCCCCTTGGAGCCCGCGCAGGTCGCGCTCGTCCTTGCCCGCGCCAAGGCCGAGGCGGTCGCCTTCGGTGAGCGCGTGGGTGACCTCGTGCTGGGATGCGACTCGGTCCTCGAATTCGACGGACAAATGCACGGCAAACCCGCCGATGCCGACGAGGCGAGGGCCAGGTGGCGCCGGATGCGTGGGCGGCACGGTGTGCTGCACACCGGTCATTGGCTCGTTGACCAGCGTCCCGTCGAGCGGGGCGGCAGCCAAGCCACCCTGGGGGCGACCGCATCGACCAAGGTCTACTTCGCGAAACTCACCGACGAGGAGATCGACGCCTACGTCGCCACGGGCGAGCCGCTGCGGGTGGCCGGAGCCTTCACCATCGACGGGCTCGGCGGCCCGTTCGTCACCGGTCTGGAGGGTGACCACCACAACGTCGTCGGGATCTCGCTGCCGCTGCTGCGCGAGTTGCTCATCGACATCGGGGTCAACTGGTTCGACGTCGTCACCGTCCACCAGCGCTGACGCTGGACCCGCGCGCCGCTCTCCCCGCGGCCACCACGCCCGCCGTGGCCGCAGCCGCGGGCGGTTGAGGATCCAGGCAAGCAGGAGGAACACCGGCCAGGCCAACAGCGCGTAGCGGATCCGGGACGGCCCGATCCCGGTGACCAACACCATGTATGCCGGGTAGGCCCCCGCCCAGCCCCACAGCTCGGGGCCCCACCGCGCGGTGTCGACCGAGAGCATCTTCCACGCGAACCACCCGATGCCCGCAAGGCACGCGGCCCACCCGAGGTAGCCGTAGTCGTAGTAGATGTAGTCGACCCAGGTGTGCAGCTTGATCTCGAACGCGTCGACCCCCCAGGCGCCCATCGTCTTGGCGTAGCCGTCCTTGTCACCGGTGACGAGGCGGACGATCGTGGGCCAGAGGAAGGTCAGGGCACCCGAGAGCAGGGTGAGCACAACAAGCCCGACGCGTTGCCGCACGGGAACGGGTCGGCGTCGCGCCGCTGCCAACGCACCGCCGTATGAGCGATGAGCGGAGGCGCCGAGATGAGGACGAGGTTGCGGGTGAGCGCCAGCGCCACGAGCAGGACGAGCACCCACCAGTAGCGCCGACCGCGCAAGGCCGTGAGCAGCAGGACGATGACCAGCAGAGCGCAGGCCTCGGAGTAGTCGGTCTGCAGGACCGGGGCCGCCACCCAGGTCGACGTCGCGACGGTCGCGACGATCGCCGACCAACGGCCCGCGGCACGGTCGACGAGACGGAACATCAGCACGACGGCGATCGCGCCGACGACCGTCGACAACAGGGCGCCAGCGACGTAGAAGTTCGCCCCGGTCGCCCGCATGACGAGCCGGGAGAGCATGGGGAACATCGGGTAGAAGGCCCACGGGTTCTGCACGACCTTGCCGGTGACCGGATCGGTGGGGATCGGGTCGGGATACCCCAACTCGGCGATCTCGTGGTACCACTGCCCGTCCCAGTTGGCCATGAGCGGCCAGTACCCCGGCGCGGCAGGCGTGGGGAAGATGACCCGCGCGGCGCCGTTGCCCGGCACCATCGGGATCTGCGAGCGCTGCATGATCGCGAAGTAGACGGCGTCGATGAGCCGGGTCACGGCATACACCCCGAGTGGGAACCACAGGGGGAACCGGCGCCACCACGGCGTCCCGGGAGCGTCCGCGGTGCGCGGCACGGCCTCCTCGGGCGGGATCGGTGCCGTGAAGGCGCCAGCCACTCGCGCGCCCCACCCTGGTCCCATGGTGGGCAATGGTAGAGGGGTATGCCGCCGCCGGTCACCGCCCGGGCGACCGACCTCAGACAGGCGGGACGGAACGGCGGCGTTCGCTGAAGTGCCGATCCCGTCGGGAGGCGTAGCGCAGCCGGTGGAGCAACTCCTCGCGCAGGGCATCGGCCTCGATGACCCCGTCGACGACGAGGTCGGCGGCCAGGCGTTCGAGGTCGACGTCCTCCTCGTATTCGGCCCGTCGCTCCGCGATGTAGGCGGCCCGCTCGTCGGGGTCGGCGATGCTGGCGATCTTGTTGGCGTAGACGGCGTTGACGGCCGCCTCCGGCCCCATGACGGCGATCTTGGCTGTGGGCAATGCAAGGGTGGCATCGGGGGCGAAACCAGGCCCGCCCATGGCGTAAAGCCCTGCGCCATAAGCCTTTCGGACGACGATGCAGAACTGCGGCACCGTCGCCTCGGAGACGGCCGACACCATCTTGGCGCCGTGACGGATGATCCCGCCGCGCTCGACCTCGGAGCCGATCATGAAGCCTGGGACGTCGGCGAGATAGAGGAGCGGCACGTTGAAGGCGTCGCACAACCAGATGAACCGGGTGGCCTTGTCGGCGCTGTCGGTGAACAGCACGCCGCCCTTGACGGCGGAGTTGTTGGCCACGATGCCGACGGTCTCGCCGTTCATCCGACCGAAGCCGACCACCAGCTCGGCAGCGAAGAGCGGCTTGATCGGGTAGAACGAGTCGGCGTCGACGAGCCCGTCGATGACCGTGTGGATGTCGAACGGCTGGCTCTCCCGCTCAGGCACGGTATGCCGCGTGAGCGGCTCCGAGGGCTCCTCCGGGGTGTAGGTGGGCGGGCGTTCGCGCCAACAGCCGGGGACGTAGGAGAAGTAGAGCTTGGCCAGCTCGATGGCCTCCTGGTCGTCGTGTGCCAGCAGATCGCCCACGCCCGAGACGGTGCAGTGCATCCGCGCGCCGCCCATCTCCTCGAGGGTGACCTTCTCACCGACGACCATCTCGGCCATCCGAGGGCTGCCGAGATACATCGAGGCGTTGCCCTCGACCATGATGATGAGGTCGCAGAAGCTCGGGATGTAGGCCCCACCCGCGGCTGAGGGGCCGAACAGGCAGCAGATCTGGGGCACCTTGCCGGACAGCGCCACCTGGTTGTGGAAGATCCGGCCGGCGCCGCGCCGCCCGGGGAACATCTCGACCTGGTCGGTGATCCGGGCACCGGCCGAGTCGACGAACCAGAAGACCGGCAACTCCTCGCGCATCGCCATCTCGGTGGCGCGGACGATCTTCTCGACGGTCCGGGCTCCCCACGAGCCGGCCTTGACGGTCGGGTCGTTGGCGATGACGATCGCGGGGCGCCCGTCGACCGTCCCCCGACCAGTGACGACGCCGTCGGCAGGTAGGTCGCCGGCGAGGGCGTTGGCATAGCGCCCGTCCTCGACGAAGGACCCGTCATCGAACAGCAGCGCGATCCGGTCGCGGACGTAGAGCTTGTTCTGTTGTACGAGCTTGGCCCCGAGGCTCTCGGTGAGGGGGGCGGAGGTCGCCAGGTATGCCGCCGCGAACCGCTCCCGGACGCTGTCGACCCGAGGGTCGCCACCCTCGGACGCGGACGGACCGGCGAAGGGGGCTTCTGTCGGGTCGGTGCTCGGCGGCATACCTCATCCTCTCCCAGGGGGAACGCGTCGGTGACGTGACGTGCGCTGATCCTCAGGCGGGCAGACCGAGGCCTCGGGCGATGAGCATCCGCTGGACCTCCGAGGTGCCCTCGCCGATCTCAAGGATCTTGGCGTCGCGATAGAACCGCGCCACCGGGTATTCCTCCATGAAGCCGTTGCCGCCGAACACCTGTGTGGCGATCCGAGTCGCGGTGACCGCCGCCTCGCTGGTGTAGAGCTTCGCGATGGACGCGGCCTGCTTGACCTCTTGCATGGTGCGTCGCCCGGCGTCCATCTCGTCTTTGAGCCAGGCCGCCTTGTAGGTCAGCAGGCGGCTCGTCTCGGCCAGGACCGCGAGGTCGGAGACCTGGAAGGCCACGCCCTGGTAGGTCGCGATCGGCTTGCCGAAGGCCAACCGCGTCTTGCTGTATGCCGTGGCCTCCTCGAGCATCCGCTGCGTGCACCCCGTCGCGAGGGCGGCGATGGCGATCCGTCCGTCATCGAGGGTGGCGAGGAACTGCGCGAAGCCCTTGCCCCGCTGACCGAGCAGGTTGGCCTCGGGCACCTGCACGTCCTGGAAGGACAGGCCGTGGGTGTCGGAGATGTGCCACCCAAGCTTGTGGTAGGGCGGAGCGATATCGAATCCCTTTGTGCCGGAAGGGATCATGATCGCGCTGATCTCGGGCGTCCCGTCGTTGCGGGTGCCGGTGCGGGCCGTGACGCTGACGACCGAAGTGATCGGCGAGCCGGAGTTGGTGATGAACGACTTGGCCCCGTTAACGGTCCAGATGCCGTCGGCGAGGGTCGCCTTGGTCTTCGTGCCGCCCGCGTCCGAGCCGGCGTCCGGCTCGGTGAGGCCGAACCCGGCGAGGGCCCGTCCGGCGGCAAGGTCGGGCAACCAGTGGGCCTTCTGCTCAGGGGTGCCGTAGTTGAGGATCGGGTTGATGCCGAGCCCGACCCCGGCTTCGAGGGTGATGCCGATGGCTTGATCGACCCGGCCGAGTTCCTCGATCGCGACGCACAGCATGGTGAAGTCGCCGCCGCTGACCTCGGGGCCGGCGCCCTCGGGGCGGCGGGTGCCGCCGAACTCCTCCGGCACCACCAGGCCGAACAGGCCGAGCTCACCGAGTTTGGGGATGAGCTCAGCGGGGAAGTGCGAGTCCTTGTCCCACTGGGCGACCCGGGGCTCGATCTCGGCCTCGGCGAACTCCCGCACTAGAGCCCGGAACTCCTCGTGGTCGGCGCTCAGCTCGAACATGGCTGCCTCACTTCCGTGCCGCAACCCGCAGCGTCGGTGACGGGCGTGGCGTTGGCGGGGACGCGGCATACCGCCATCCCTAGTTGACGTTAACGTCAACGTAAAGCATGCTGACCCCCATGGCAAGCGGACGGGACGGCGAGCGGACGTGGTCTATCGCACAGGTGGCGGCCGAGTTCGGGGTCACCCATCGGACGGTGCGGCACTACGAGGACATCGGCCTCATCGCCCCCGAGCGACATGGCACCCGGCGGGTCTTCCGCCGCCGCGACCGGACCCGGCTGGCGCTCATCCTGCGCGGCAAGCGGCTGGGCTTCCCGCTCGAGGAGATTCGCACGATCATCGACCTCTACGATGCGCCGCGCGGCAAGACCAGCCAGTTGGAATACGCCATCACCCAGGCGCGCAAACGGCGGGTCGACCTTGAGGAACGCCGTCGGGACATCGACGAATCGCTAGCCGAATTGGGCGCGTTCGAGGCGTCGTGCCAGGCCGATCTCGACCGGCTCAGCTGAAGGCCAGCGAGGGCGGCGCCGCGGCTGCCGCACCCGGTTGACAACCGGAAGGAGCGCGCGGAAGGGTGGTCTCTCCGGCGGGGCATCCGCGCGGCACACTCGGGGGCAGGAAAGGGCACATCGATGGGCTTCTTCAACAACGCCAAACTTGAACCGACACCAGAACTGGCGCCATTGACCAAGGAGCGCATCAAAGCAACCCTCGAAGCCAGCAGTTGGTCGTATCACGTCGACTCCGACGGTGACATCGGCAGCGGCTGGGATCACGGGGTCATCTGGTTCTTCACCTACGGCAACCAGGCCGAGATCCTGCAGGTTCGAGGGATCTGGGACGGCAAGCTCAGCCCGGACGACCTGCCGCAGGCCCTCGACGTCGTCAACGAATGGAACTGCGACCGGCTGTTCCCCAAGGTCTATGCCCGGATCAACGACGAGGGCCAGCTCCGTGTGATCTCTGAGCACACCTTGGACTACGAGCACGGGCTGACCGACGAGCAGCTCAACCTGCACGTCAACACGGGGATCGCCACGAGCTGTCAGCTCTGGGAGCGGCTCAACGAGGCCTTCCCCGAGGCGGCTGCGGCTGCCGCTGCGGAATGACGCCGATAGCCGCCCGCTCCGGCGCTGCGGCGCACGGAGCCTGATGTCGCAGCGCTTCCGGGTCGACCTGGGTGGCATGGTCGACCTGCTGTCCCACCACCTTTACTCGGGTCCGCACGTCTACCTGAGGGAGTTGCTGCAGAACGCCGTCGACGCCGTGACCGCGAGGTTGGCCGAGGATCCTGCAGCGCCGGCAACGATCCGGCTGACCTCGGGCACCGAGGCCGACGGAGCGACCGTTCTCGTGGTCACGGACAGCGGGGTCGGCCTCACCTCCGACGAAGCCACCGAGTTGCTCGCGACGATCGGCCGCTCTTCGAAACGGGATCCGCACGGCCTGGGGGTGGCGCACTACCTCGGCCAGTTCGGGATCGGCATGCTCGCGGCGTTCATGGTCGCCGACCGCATCGAGGTCACGTCCCGGTCGGCCCGACCCGGCACCGTCCCCACCGTCTGGGTGGGGCGCAGCGACGGCACCTTCGAGGTGTCGGACCTGCCGCCGGGGCCGTCCGCGGACGCGACGGCAGTAGGCACCACCGTCCGGCTGTGGGCTCGACGCGGCAGCGAGCATTGGCTCGAAACCTCCACCGTCGTCGCTCTGGCCACGGACTACGGCTCGCTGCTGCCCTTCGACGTCGCCGTCTGCGTCCCGGTGGAGGGCTCGGAACCGACGTGGCGGCGGATCACCGACCCGGTCCTCCCGTGGCAGGCCCGCCACCCGTCGGCGGAGGCCCGCTCGCGGGCGCTGACGGCATACTGCGAACGCGTCCTGGGCTTCACCCCGCTGGGACACATCGACCTGAGCGTCCCCCTCGCCGGCGTGTCCGGGGTGGCGTTCATCCTCCCCCAAGCCGTCACGCCGGGCTCGGGACGGCACCGCGTCTACAGCAAGCGAATGCTCGTCGGGGCGCGCGTCGATGGCGTCCTGCCCGACTGGGCCTTCTTCACCCGGGCGGTCCTCGACTCGGACGCGCTCTCGCCCACCGCCTCCCGCGAACAGATCCACGACGACGAGATCCTTCTGGCGACCCGTGACGCCTTGGGCGCGCAACTCAAGGAGTGGGCCACCGCCACTCTGACGACGCCCTCGACCCTGTCGCGGCGGTTCGTCGAGACCCACCATCTGGCCCTGCGCTCGCTCGCCCTGACCGACGACGAGATGCTCGACCTCGCCGCCCGGGTCCTGCCGTTCGAGACCACCGATGGCGCACGAACCTTGCGCGACGTCGCGGAGGACGGCGAGATCGTGTTCACGTCAACGACCGAGGCGTTCCGACGGGTCGCTGCGGTCGCCCGCGCCCAGGGCCTGGTCGTCGTCAACGCGGGCTACGTCTACGACAGCGACCTGCTGACCCGACTCGGGCGGCGCCCAGGCTGGGCGGTCCGCGAGTTGTCGAGCGAGGACGTCACCCAGGTTCTGACACCGGTGGCACCCGACCGCGCCGGGCAACTCGCCCAGGCCTTGTCGATGGCCGAAAAGGTCCTCGAAGACGAGGACTGCCACGTCCTCGTGCGCACGTTCGACCCCGATTCGCTGCCCGCCGTGCTGCTGCGCGACCCTGACGGCGAGCATCGACGGGCCCTGGCCCGTGAGCGGGAGGCCACGCCGGGCCTCTGGGGCGGGCTCCTCGACTCCTTCGAGACCGACACTTCGACGCGGACGCGCAGCCTCGTGCTCAACGACTCGGCCACTGTCGTGCGGCAACTGCTAGCGGCACCAGAGACCACCGTGTTCGCTGCGGGACTGCGCTCGCTCTATCTCTCGGCCGTCATGCTCGCCGGCGAAGGCCTTCGATCGAGCGAGGTGGCCGCCCTGCACGACGCGCTGAGCGTGCTGCTGGCCCGATCCCTCGACCACGACTGACCTGCACCCCGCCGCACTGACCACGTCTGCACTGACCACGTCTGCCCTGACCACGTCTGCACTGACCACGCCCGAGAGGACACCTCAGATGGCACCAAGCGACGCCGAGGTCCGGCGCGAACTCCGCGAGATCCGGGCCATGCCCTACGGCAGCGCCCGCACCGCCGCCGCGGAGGTCATCGTCCGGCGCATCGATGCCGAAGGCCCTCAGGAGCGTCTGGCCGAGGCGTTGCTGGATCTCGTCGAGGCCTACAGCTTCACCGGTCAGGGGCACCGGTCGTTCGTCGCCTTCGCCCGGTTGTTGCGGCTCTGGGACAGCCAACCCGAAGTGTTTGACGAGTCCGACGAGCACAACCTGTTCTGGGAATTCAAATGGGTCGCCGGCGACCTGCCCGACTTCCCCGAGATCACCCGCGAGCAGGCCGACGCCTTCCTCGCCGACATGAGACGCCGCTTCGACCTCGCCGGCAAGGGCAGTGGGTCGGTGCTGGGGTCGCGGTTCCGCTGGGCCTGGCACAGTGGCGACCCGAGCATGGAGGCGGCGCGGCTGGCGTGGCTGGCGCTGCCCAAGGACGACATGGACAGTTGCGCCGCGTGCCGGATCGGGCACCAGGTCGACTACCTGACCGAGACCGGGCGCTTCGAGGAGGCGATCGAGCTGGGCCTGACCCAGCACTCGAGCTGCAACCTGGAGCCCACCCGAACCCTGCACGCTCTGGCCCTGGCCCACCTCAACGTCGGCGCGGACGGGCCGGCGCTCGCGGCATACCGTAGGGCCCTTGCCACGCTGGACACCTCCGACAGCGACTACGCGCCGGCCCGCGGACAGGGCTTCGAGATGGTGGCGCGGGGCGGTCACGTCGAGCGGGCCCTGCGCTTCCTGCGTGAGGACCACCCCGAGTTGCTCGAAGGCGCATCGACGCCCCTGTTCCGGTTGCGGTTCCTGTTGGGCGTGCTCGCCGGGCTCTCGGCCAACCTCGACCACAGCGACCTGCCGACCGGGCTGCGCTCCCCCGACGCCCCGACCCTCGGGCAGTTGCACGCTTGGGTTCACGAGCAGACCGCTGAGTTGGCCGGTCGCTTCGACGCTCGCGGCGGGAGCGACTACTACGCCCGGCTGCTGGACCGTTCGTTGGCCGCCACCCGCACGCCGGTGCCCTTGGACTTCGACATCTCGGCCATGGCGTCCCTCGGCCCGCAGCCGGGGGCCGGCGACCCGACGCACCAGCCCGACGCCGACCCCGCCCCGGCGGCCCTCGGGGCAGACGGCGTGGCCGCCGCGCTGACAATCGCCGAGCGCCACGCACGGGCACGCTCCTACCCCGAGGCGGCCGCGGCATACCTGCGGGCCGCCGAGGTGGCCACTGCGGCGGGGCTGCTCGAACACGCGGGGATGGCGTGGGCGGAGTCTGCGCAGTGCGCCGCCCAGGTGGGTGACGAGGTGACCGCCCATGCCAGGTATGCCGCCGCACTCCCCCTGCTGCGCGCGGCCGACGGCGACCCCGGCGCGATGGCGCAGATCCTCGCTGCGTGGGCGCCCGTGGCCGCCGGGCTCGGCGACACCGACGCCCTCATGACCCACCTCGACACCCTCCTGTCGTCCGACGGTTCCCACGAAGCCCTCCTCGACAGCGACCTGGAGGAGCGTCAGCGCCGTCAGTCCGAGAACCTCCAGGCCTCGCTGCTGGGAGACGTGGGCGCGCGTTGTCGCGTCGCGCAGTCCGGGGGTCGACGGGCAGATCGACGGGCAGGTCGCGGGGCAGTCGGCCCGCGATGCCGCCGACGCGGCCACCCGCGCCGGCGAGTTGTTCGCCCAGGTCGGCCGGATCGGGTCGGCAGCACAGGCCTTCTGGCTCGCCGGCCAGATCCTGCGTGAGGACGGCGACATCGACGGGGCGGTCCTTTCGCTCGAGTCGGCCTACGAGGGGCTCACGATCGCCCGCGACGCCGCCAACCGGGCCCGGGCGGCCAGCAACCTCATCGACGTGTTGCGGGCCACCGGACAGCACGATCGGGCCGATCAGGTGATCGCCACGCTGACGAGCGGCTCGTGACCCGGCCCGCTGTCAGGACAACCGCCGGCTGTAGGGCCAACGGACACCCGGCGCAACGTGAGCCATCCTCCACTGCCGCTCGGTGGTGCGGCACGATCCGAGCGCAGGCTCCCCCATGGCGAAGATCTCAAAGGTGCTGATCGCAAACCGCGGCGAAATCGCCGTGCGCATCGCCCGGGCATGCAAGGACGCTGGCATCGGATCCGTGGCGGTTTACGCCGATCCCGATCGCGACGCCCTGCACGTCAAGGTGGCCGACGAGGCGTATGCGCTCAACGGCTCCACACCCGGTGACAGTTACCTCGTGCAGGAGAAGTTGCTGGCCATCGCCAAGGAGGCCGGGGCCGACGCCGTCCACCCCGGCTACGGCTTCCTCGCCGAGAACGCCGGCTTCGCCCAGGCCGTGATCGATGCCGGACTCACCTGGATCGGGCCGCCCCCGGCCGCCATCGAGGCGCTCGGCGACAAGGTCAAGGCCCGCCACATCGCCCTCAAGGCCAGCGCCCCCCTGGTGCCGGGCACGTCCGACCCGGTGACCGGGCCCGACGAGGTCGTGGAGTTCGCCAAGGCGCACGGGCTGCCCGTGGCGATCAAGGCCGCATATGGCGGCGGCGGCCGCGGGCTCAAGGTGGCCCGCGACCTCGAGTCGATCCCCGAGCTGTACGAGTCGGCGGTCCGCGAGGCGGTCACGGCCTTCGGGCGCGGCGAGTGCTTCGTCGAGCGCTTCCTCGACCACCCGCGGCACGTCGAGACCCAGTGCCTCGCCGACCAGCACGGCAACGTCGTCGTCGTGTCGACCCGCGACTGCTCGCTGCAGCGGCGCAACCAGAAGCTCGTCGAGGAGGCGCCCGCGCCGTTCCTCACCGAGGCTCAGCACGACGAGCTCGTCCGGGCCTCCAAGGCCATCCTCAAGGAGGCCGGCTACGTCGGCGCAGGCACCTGCGAGTTCCTCGTCGGCCCGGCCGGTGACATCTCCTTCCTCGAGGTCAACACCCGCCTGCAGGTCGAGCACCCGGTGAGCGAGGAGGTCACCGGCATCGACCTGGTGCGTGAGCAGTTCCGCATCGCCGAGGGCCAGTCGTTGGACTACCCCGACCCGGTGCCGCACGCCCACTCGATCGAGTTCCGGATCAACGGTGAGGACGCCGGTCGCGGCTTCCTCCCGGCACCCGGCACCGTCACGGTCTACAAGACCCCGTCCGGCCCGGCGTCCGCGTCGACTCCGGGCTCGTCGAAGGCGACACCATCGGTGGGGCCTTCGACTCGATGCTTGCCAAGCTCATCGTCACCGGCCGCGACCGCCAGCAGGCCCTGGAACGGTCCCGCCGTGCCCTGGCTGAGTTCGAGGTCGAGGGGATGCCCACGGTCATCCCGTTCCACCGTGCGGTCGTCGCCGACCCTGCCTTCGCCCCGGCCGACCCTCACGAGGCGTTCTCCATCCACACCCGCTGGATCGAGACCGAGTTCAACAACACCATCCCTGCGTATGCCGGTGGGCCGGCGTCGCTGCCCGAGGCCGAGGAGCGCCAGAAGCTCGTCGTCGAGGTCGGCGGCAAGCGGATTGAAGTCAGCCTTCCGGGAGGCCTGTCGCTCGGCGGTGGAACCGGCGGCAGTGGCGGCAGGCGACGAGGAAGGCGGCGCCGCGCGCAGCGGCGCAGCCAAGTCCGGCGGCGCAGCATCCGGTGACTCGGTGACCGCCCCCATGCAAGGCACGATCGTCAAGGTCGCAGTCGAAGAAGGTCAGACGGTCGCCGCTGGCGAACTCATCATCGTCCTCGAGGCGATGAAGATGGAGCAGCCGATCAACGCTCACAAGGCCGGCGTCATCACCTCGCTCAAAGGCCACCGTCGGCGAGACCGTCGCCAGCGGCACGGTGCTCGCCGAGATCAAGGACGCCGAAGGCTGATGCCCACGGAGGGCTTCTCCTTCGTCAACCTGGCCATCCTCGCGGTGGTCGCGCTGATCGTTGTGCCCGGCTATCGGCACCTGCGCGGCGCCGTGTCTGCACGTCGTCGCGAGCGCTGGGCGCAGGAGGAGGCTGACTACCGCGCAGCGGTCGAGAATCAGGACCCCGGCCAGGACCACCCGCCGGGTGCCTGATTCACCGCCGAAGCCTCAGGGGATGGTCACAGGGCCGATGAAACCGCTGCCCGGGGCGGCTGTCGAACAATCGGGCACCCGGCGCAATGCGTATGGACCGGCCTGAGCAACGACTTTGAAGTCTGGGTCGTACGCCGCCGAGTCGACCCCGGAGTACTCGGGGTGTGGTCCAGCACCCCCCAGATGTGCATGTCTCCACCCGTCAGCACGTAGTCGACCCTTTGACGACGTGATGCGGCACAGACGTCGGGCATGCTTGTGACTGCTTGGAGCGACGTTCCAAGCAGTCGCCGATCGGGCAGTTGGAGGGAGTTCTCGGTCGGATAGAGCACCTCGGTGCCCCCCGCGACGTAGAAGAACATCCCGCCGCGATAGGGGTTGGCGGCGACCACCGAACCGCTCGGGACAAAGGCCGCCAGCTGGGACAGGGCGGCATACTCCCGCGGGAGCACCCACGAATAGTCCGCGGAGTCCTCCTCGTAGGTGGCCTCCACGACCTCACGATGCACCGGTATGCCGCAACCCAATGCGGCGACGACTGCGACGGCGGCGAGGGCGATCAGCCCCTGACGCACGCGGGGCGGATCTGGTCGTCGTCGGGCCACCCATCCGCCGATCACCACCGCACCGGCCGTCGCGCAGAGGACTGCGGGCAGCACCAGGGCGGCTCGGACCCGGTAGTGGTCGTTCCACCAGAGCCAGGTGAGCTGTCGGACCACCGGGCCGTTGACGGCGTACAGCAACAGGAAGATGGCGATGAAAAGGGCGAGCGAGACGACCAGCCAGCGGCGGTTCCGGTCTCGGGCAAGCCAGACCGCGCCGACGAGGACCAGCACGAGCACCGAGCCGGACTCGAGCCAGGAGCCATCGAAGAGGGTCGCGGCCTGGCTGCCCGCCAACGCCCACGTGGCACGCACATGAGAGTTGATGACATACATCTTCGTCGGGATGAACCGGGTTGAGGCCATGACCGCTGCGGCAACCATGAGGAGGAACCACGGCAGTCGCACGAATCGGGCCCCCCAACGGCCGCCCAACGCATGGCGCCACTGCGGAAGCGCTGCAGCGACGACGGTGAGGCCGATGACGACGCCCGAGGCGACGGCGTTGGGCTGGGTCCCCAGCAGCACGAGAAGGCCAAGGGCGGCATACCCGACGGCACGGACCCGACCCGACGCGAAGGCGCGCTCGGCGAGCATCGCGCTCGGGGCCACCGCACACAAAGCGCCGGCGAGGACGGCGGGCAGGAGCGCGTTGGCGAGCAGGTTCGACCACAACGGCCCCCAGGCGAGGAAGCGTGTCGGGAACGACGTGAAGACCAGCGTGAGCAGCCCAGCCGCGACGAGGATGCCAGTGCCGCGGCCGAGCACGACTCGGGCCAGGAGCATGACGCCGAACGGCCAGACGAGGCCGACGACCACGATGAGCAGCGCGTGCCAGGTCGCCGTGACGGGCAACCCGGTCCACGCGACCGTCGCGGCGGTGACCGCGTGGAAGGCCCCTGGGTAGGTCAGCGGGCTGTCGAGTTGGGCGTACTGATAGGTGTCGAGAGCGGAGGCCGACCCGTGCCGCACCATCCATTCGACCGCGCCGAGGTGGAAGATGACGTCGGGCATCTGCGGGATCGCCATCGGCGAGGCTGCTCCCCCAGCCAGGACGAGGTATGCCGCCGCGAGACTCACCGCGCCCACCGCCAGGACCGCGCGCAGGGGCGCCGCGTCCGACGACCGGGGCACCGAGCCGGGCCACCGCGATCGGACGGCCCGGGCTGCGACCAGGCCCAGTGCGACGACGAGCACGACCGCAATCAACCCCGTGACGGCCGACCAGCCGACGCCGACGGCACGCACCCCGAGCCCGGCAGCGATGATCACGGCAACGCTGACGGCCGGAGCAGCGAGCACCGCGGTGAGCCAACCGATGCCGACCGAACGCAGCAGAACGGCTCCGGGGACGAAGAACACCGCGACAGCCACCAGGACCGCCGGCAGCAGTTGCGGCCAGGACACCGTCACGAGCGCTGAGCTCAGCTCATCCGGGCCGCGACATGCAGCCGTCGCGCGGCTTCGCCGATCGAGCCGGTCATCGAGGGATAGACGGTGAAGGCGTTGGACAGTTGGTCGGCGGTCAGGCCGTTCTCGACGGCGATCGTCAGGGGGTAGATCAACTCCGACGCTCGCGGTGCGACGACCACCCCGCCGAGCACCGTGCCGTGTCCGGACCGGGCGAAGATTTTGACGAACCCGTCGTGGAAGCTGTCCATCTTGGCCCGAGCGTTGGTCGTCAACGGCAGCGTGATGACGATCGCGTCCACCTTCCCCGCGTCGACGTCCTGTTGAGACACCCCGACCGTCGCGATCTCGGGGTCGGTGAACACGTTGGCCGACACGACGTCCAGCCGCAGCGGAGCGACGGCGTCGCCGAGCGCGTGCCACATGGCGATCCGGCCTTGCATCGCGGCCACGGACGCGAGGGGCAGCACCCCGGTGCAGTCGCCCGCGGCATACACCCCCGCGAACTGACGTGCGCGAGACCCCGTCGACGAGGACGTGCCCGCCCGGAGCGACCTCCACACCGACGTCCTCGAGGCCGAGCCCCGCGGTCTGCGGGACGGACCCGACGGCCAGCAGGGCGTGGCTGCCTTCGACGGTGCGACCGTCTTCGAGGCGCACGATGACACCGTCGGCCGTGCGCTCGACGGAGCTCATCCGGGATCGGCCGAGGACCTCCATGCCCTCGCGGCGGAAGACCTCCTCGATGACGGCGGCGGCGTCGCTGTCCTCACCAGGGAGGACCTGGTGGCGGGACGACACCAGCGTCACGGCGCTGCCGAGACCCAGGTAAGCCTGCGCGAGCTCGGCTCCAGTGACACCCGATCCGACGACGATGAGCCGTTCAGGGATCTCGGTGAGGCCCCAGATCTGCGCCCACGTGAGGATGCGATCGCCGTCGGGCAGCGCCGTCGGCATGACCCGCGGCGTCGCTCCGGTGGCGATGAGGACGACATCGGCGACCAACTCTTCGGTGCCGCCGTCGACCAACGACACCAGGACCCGATCAGCCGCGAGGAGCCGGCCGGTGCCACGGCATACCCGCACGCCGTCGGCTTCCAACCGCGCGTGGATGTCGGCGCTCTGGGCGGCCGCGAGGTCGAGGATGCGCGCATTGACCGGGCGCAGGTCGGTGGCCCGGGGGCGCTGGGGCAGGTCGATCCCGTGCTCGCGCGCGGCACCCATCCGGCGCAGGACATGCGCGGTCGAGATGAGGCTCTTGCTCGGGACGCAGTCGGTGAGGACGCAGGACCCGCCGACCCCGTCGCGGTCGACGACCGTCACGGAGGCCCCCAACCGTGCGGCGACGAGAGCGGCCTCGTAGCCGCCGGGACCACCGCCGACGATGACGACCGACCACGTGCGCGATTTCACCCGCCCATCAAACCATCTGAGCCGCCGGGGCCCGTTCACCCGGACCCCCGCGATGGGGTGTCTGGGCGGCGGTCCGGTGCGCGCGGCATACCTGTTGCGGGAGTTGGGCCCTCGCTAGAGTGCCGGGATGACCGCCTCCCTGGACCTCGCCGACCCGAACACCGATCCCTTCGAGGTGGCCGCCGCTGCAGCCGCGGTGATCGCCGAGCGGACCGGCGCCGAGCGGCATGACGTGGCGCTCGTCCTCGGATCGGGCTGGGGGCGCACCGGTGACCTCATCGGTCAGACCCTGGTGACGATCGACAACGCCGACGTGCCGGGGTTCCGCAAGGCCGCGGTCGAGGGGCACTCCGGGTCGATGCGCTCGGTTGCCATCGGCGACACCGGGAAGCGGGCCTTGGTCTTTGGCACCCGGACCCACTTCTACGAGGGCCACGGGGTGCGGGCGGTCGTCCACGCCGTGCGCACGGCGCGCCGCGGTGTACGTCGATCGTGCTGACCAACGGCTGCGGCGGGCTCAACCCGAATGGGGGCCTGGCACACCGGTGCTCATCCGCGACCACCTCAACCTCACCGCTGCCTCCCCATCGAGGGCGCGAACTTCGTCGACCTCACCGACCTGTATTCCGGGCGGCTGCGAGTTGGCCAAGCAGGTCGACCCTGGGCTCGATGAGGGCGTCTACGTGCAGTTCCGAGGCCCCACTACGGACGCCGGCCGAGGTGCAGATGGCTCGGATCCTCGGCGGCGATCTGGTCGGTATGTCGACCACGTTGGAAGCCATTGCCGCCCGGCAGGCGGGGTTGGAGGTTCTCGGGATCTCGCTGGTCACCAATCTGGCTGCTGGGATTTCCGAGTCGCCGCTGTCCCACGAGGAGGTCCTTGAGGCGGGGCGCGCGGCGGCATCGCGATGCGGCGCGCTGCTGGCCAAGGTGGTCACCAAGATCGCTCAAGGGAGCTGAGTCCCGTGACCGCCGATTCGACTGTGCCCGAAGCCGACCCGACGTTGTTCGCGGCGGCGGAGGCCTGGTTGGCCGATGACCCGGACGCCTCGACCCGCGCGGAGCTTGCAGCGGTGTTGGAAGCGGCGCGGTCGGGGATGGTGGTGCTGGCGATGAGGCGGCGCGGCTGCGGTCGCTGATCTAGCCGACCGGTTTGCGGGGATGTTGCAGTTCGGCACGGCCGGCCTGCGTGGGCGCCTGGGCGCCGGTCCGAACCGGATGAACCGCGCGGTGGTCATTCGCGCGGCAGCCGGGCTCACGGCATACCTGAAGCACGATGCCGACCACCCGCAGACGGAACCCTTCGTCGTGGTGGGTTACGACGCGCGGCACAAGTCCGACGAGTTCGCGCGGGACACGGCCGCCGTGGTGACCGCCGCGGGTGGACGAGCCGTCGTGCTGCCGCACGTGCTGCCAACTCCGGTGCTGGCGTTCGCGATTCGCTACCTCGGCGCCGACGCGGGGGTCATGGTGACCGCGAGCCACAACCCGCGGGAGGACAACGGCTACAAGGTCTATCTCGGCGACGGCTCGCAGATCGTGCCGCCGGCCGACGCGCTCATCGCGGCACGGATCGCGGCTGTGGAGTCGGTGGCGCAGGTGCCGCTCGCGACCGACGGGTGGGAGACGCTGGGGCCGGACGTGCTTGACGCTTATCTCGACGCGGTGTCGGGACTGGTGCGGCCGGACGCGCCGCGCGCGGTGCGGGTCGTGCACACGTCGCTGCACGGAGTCGGGAACGACACCGTCGTCGAGGCCTTCGCGCGGGCCGGTTTCCCTCCCCCGTATGCCGTGGCCAGCCAGTCCCAGCCCGACCCCGAGTTCCCGACGGTCGTGTTTCCCAACCCCGAGGAGGCCGGGGCGATCGACGCTGCGTTGGAGTTGGCGCGCGAGGTCGGGCCTGATCTTGTCGTGGCAAACGACCCGGACGCGGACCGGTGCGCGATCGCGGTGCCGGACCCGGCGGCTGCCGGTGGGGGCGGTTGGCGGATGTTGCGTGGGGACGAGGTGGGGGCGTTGCTGGGGGCGCACCTCTTGTCGCGTGGGGTGGCGGCCGGTGGTGTGTTTGCGAACTCGATTGTGTCGTCACGGTTGTTGGCGGCGATGGCGGCTGCGGCAGGGGTGGCGCACGAGGAGACGTTGACCGGGTTCAAGTGGATCGCCCGGGTGCCAGGGCTCGCGTTCGGCTATGAGGAGGCGCTGGGCTATTGCGTGGCGCCCGAGGTGGTGCGCGACAAGGACGGGGTGTCTGCGGCGCTGCTGGTGGCCGAGCAGGCGGCTGAGTTGGCGGCGGCTGGGCGAAGCCTGCTGGACGTGCTCGATGACCTGGCCGTGGAGCATGGCGTTTATGCCACGGACGCGTTCTCGGTGCGGGTGAGCGATTTGGCGCTGATGCCGGCGTTGATGGAGCGGCTGCGCTCAGCGCCGCCTACGGAGGTGGCCGGGGTGGCGGTGGCGCAGTTGGACGACTTGGCTCGCGGTGATGGTGGGCTGCCGCCGACCGACGGGTTGCGGTTCTTTCTGGCTGACAGGTCTCGGGTGATCGTGCGGCCGTCAGGGACCGAGCCGAAGGTGAAGGTCTATCTGGAGGCCATCGAGCCTGTCGATGGTCGGGACGACCTAGCGGCGGCCCGACAGCGGGCCGGAACCCGCCTGGCCGCGATCCGCGGCGCCTTCGAGGCACTGACCCAGATATGACGGCGAGCAATATCCCGCAGTGCGCCTGTTGTCCAAGGGTCTGTTTAGTGGCCGTGAAGCTTAGGGGCTCACCACAGATGGGGTGGAGTTGCCTGATTCCAAGCTAGGGTATTCCGTGGATGACAGGAAGCCCACCCAGATCACCCTCCCAGTCATCCTTGGGCTGCTGCTTGGCGGCGTTGCTGGGGGCGGGGCATATCTTGCGTACTCCATGAGCGCCGGACCTGCGGCACTTGTCGCCTTTGGAGTGGGAACCACCTCAGCTGCACTCACGACCGGATTCCCAAGGGCCGCTCGGGCCTTGCTGGCTGCCGTTGGCGTGATCGCCTTCGGCTCAAGCTGGGCAGTGCACCTCTCGGAAGGAATGACCGCTCCGCAAAGCTCTCAGGCGGCCGGCGGGCCCTCGTTTTCGGCTGGGCCAACCCAGTTGACCGTGGGCGATGCGTCTGCGCTAGCCTCCTCGCCACCAGCCACGCCTGCGCAGGAACCAACGGCGAGGGCTCAAGGGCCCCTGACCAGAACTTCGCCCCGCCCCATCCCTAAACCAACGGCGGAGAAAACAACAACAACAACGACGACGCCGTTGAACCGCATTTCTCCACCTCCCGAAACGGACTATCCGCAGCCCGCCTTATATCTTACCGATGTTCGCTGTATTCGTTCACAGGATTCGGTTCAGGTTTTTGCGGATTTCTCACAGTTCGGAGAGGTGCGGGGAGTAATAACCTACACAATTGATGGGTCGTGGAGTACCACCCAGTTCTACGAGCAGACCACCCCGGCGCAGCGCAACTTCCAGGTCACGGGCATCAACCCGCCGGCCCCGGTCCAATGCGAGGTATCCCTACAGGCATCCTGGCCTACCTACACTCAAAGCACCCTGGTCACTTCCAACTGATTCAGACACGGCGACACCCCAGGCAGCGACGGGCCACTCTAAGCGGCCCATGCACTCTGGGGACCCTCGCAGGAGGTGGCCGACTTGGGACAAGGCACCAGGGCGGCGTCGGCGCTGACATCCCAAACCATCTAAGGCAGCAGCGCCATGAGCACGACGATCGCGGGCACGAAGACCAGGGCGATGTCCCAGAGGTCCCAGCGAGCGACGATCCGAGGGTTGGCCGGCTCGGCAACGATCCCCTCGTCGACCGCCTCCAACCAATCCTCACGCGCCGCCTCGATGAGACGGGCCGCGGCCGGCGCGGAGGTCGCCCCATGTCGCTGCGCTCCCTCGGCCTTCGCCTTCGCGAACGGGTCCGCAGAAGCCTCGGTATCGCCCGGGGATCGCGGTGCCCCAAGCCCACTGAACCCCAGCGAGACGCCGACACGCGGGCGGATCATCGGGTTAGAGATCGCCCAGACGCGGATAACGCGCTCCGCGGCATACAACTCGAGGTTCCAGCGCGACCCGGCGTCCTCCAGCAGCCGCCACGGGATGAAGGTGCGCCGGAACGGGTTGTGGACCGCAACCCCCTCGATGGACACCCGCACGTGCGGCCGCACGAGCAAGACGAACGACCACGTCGCCAGCAGTGCCATCGCACCGATGAAGCCCAGTCCCGCGCCGCCGGAGAAGGCCAGCATGACCGAGGCAGCGACGATGGCCACGATCCCGAGGAAGACAGAACCCCGTGGCCGCAGGACGTGAACCAGGTGGCCGGAGTCAGAACCGCCGGGAGACTCGTGGGGCGGGCCGCCGGGGGCAGGAGTGGAGGCGCTCATCCGCGCCATCATGACACGGCGCGCGCCGTTGACGGTGGGCCTAGACTCGCTTCGGTGAGCGTCCCCGACACCGTTGTTGGCACTCGCCTCGACCCCGCCGTCGACGCGACCCCGGATCCCTTGGCCCGGGCGCGGGACCTGCTCGGCGTCTCCCGCCTCTCCGACACCGCCCTCACCCGCTGGCTGCACGCCCTCCCCGGGGTCGACCAGGTCGGGGCCGAGGCCCGCGCGGCATCGCTGGGGACACGCTCGATCAAGGCGGCATCCAAGGCTTGGGCGATCGACCTGGCGATCTCGATGATCGACCTCACCACCCTCGAAGGCGCCGACACCCCCGGCAAGGTCCGCGGCTTGGCTGCCCGCGCGCTCAACCCCGACCCCGCCGACCCCAGCACCCCCAGCCCGGCCGCGGTGTGCGTCTACGGCGACATGGTCCCCTTTGCGCGGGAAGTGTTGCAGGGCAGCACAGTTCGCATCGCCGCCGTCGCCACCGCGTTCCCTTCCGGCCGCGCAAGTATGCCGGTCAAGCTCGCCGACACGCGCGACGCGGTCGCCAACGGTGCCGACGAGATCGACATGGTCATCGACCGCGGTGCCTTCCTCGCCGGGCACTACCGGCAGGTGTTCGACCAGATCGTCGCGGTCAAGGAGGCCTGCCGCCGACCCGACGGAACGAGCGCCCGGCTCAAGGTCATCATGGAGACCGGTGAACTGGTCACCTATGACAACGTCCGCCGGGCCTCATGGCTGTCGATGCTCGCCGGAGGCGACTTCATCAAGACGAGCACCGGCAAGATCTCCCCCGCCGCGACCCTCCCCGTCACCCTCATCATGCTTGAGGCCGTCCGCGACTGGCGGGAGGCCACCGGCCAACAACTCGGCGTGAAGCCCGCCGGGGGCATCCGCACGAGTAAGGACGCGATCAAGTTCCTCGTGGCGGTGAACGAGGTCGCCGGGCCGGACTGGTTGGACAACCACTGGTTCCGCTTCGGGGCGTCGAGCCTGTTGGGCGACCTCATCCTGCAGCGGCAACGGCTGGCCATCGGCGCCTACTCCGGGGCCGACTACGTCCCGGACGACTCCCCCGGCATCTACTGACCCTGAGGACCTGACATGGCGACCTTCGACTACGCACCGGCCCCCGAGTCACGGGCCGTCGTCGACCTGCAGCCCTCCTATGGCCTGTTCATCGGCGGCGAGTTCGTCGACGGCTCCGGCGAGGCGTTCAAGACGATCAACCCGGCCACCGAGGAGACCCTCGCCGAGGTCGCGGAGGCGAGCGCCGACGACGTGGACCGCGCCGTCAAAGCCGCGCGGGCGGCATACCGCGGGGTGTGGGGTCGCATGTCGGGTGCCGACCGCGGGAAGTACCTCTTCCGGATCGCCCGCATCATGCAGGAGCGCTCCCGCGAGTTGGCCGTCCTGGAGACCCTCGACAACGGCAAGCCGATCAAGGAGAGCCGCGACGTCGACGTCCCGCTGGCGGCGGCGCACTTCTTCTACCACGCGGGGTGGGCGGACAAACTCGGGTATGCCGCGTTGGGTCCGGACCCGCGCCCGTTGGGTGTGGTCGGGCAGGTCATCCCGTGGAACTTCCCGCTGCTCATGCTCGCGTGGAAGATCGCCCCGGCCCTCGCCTGCGGCAACACCGTCGTCCTCAAGCCCGCCGAGACCACTCCCCTGACGGCGCTGCTGTTCGCGCAGATCTGCCAGCAGGCCGACCTGCCGCCGGGCGTCATCAACATCGTCACCGGCGCCGGCGCCACCGGCCAGGCGATCGTCGACCACCCCGGCATCGACAAGATCGCCTTCACCGGCTCGACGAGGGTCGGCAAGATGATCGCCCGCGAGATCGCCGGCACTCGCAAACGCGCCACCCTCGAGCTCGGCGGCAAGGCCGCCAACATCGTCTTCGACGACGCGCCGCTGGACCAGACCATCGAGGGCATCGTCAACGGGATCTTCTTCAACCAGGGCCAAGTCTGTTGCGCCGGAAGCCGATTGCTCGTCCAGGAGTCGATCGCCGACGACGTCGAACGCCGCCTCAAGCGCCGCCTGGCCACGCTGCGGGTCGGTGACCCGATGGACAAGAACACCGACGTCGGCGCCATCAACAGCCGCCGCCAACTCGACCGGATCACCGAGCTGAGCGCCGCCGGTGAGGCCGAGGGCGCGATCCGGTGGGACACCGACTGCCCGCTGCCCAAGAACGGTTTCTGGTTCCGCCCGACCGTCTTCACCGGGGTCAGCCAGAGCCACCGGATCGCCCAGGAGGAGATCTTCGGGCCGGTGCTGTCGGTGCTCACCTTCCGCACCCCGGCCGAGGCGGTCGCCAAGGCCAACAACACGCCCTACGGCCTGTCCGCGGGCGTCTGGACCGAGAAGGGCTCGCGGATCCTCTGGATGGCCGACCAACTCCGGGCCGGCGTCGTGTGGGCCAACACGTTCAACCAGTTCGACCCGACCTCGCCGTTCGGCGGCTACAAGGAGTCCGGCTACGGCCGCGAGGGCGGCCGCCACGGCCTGGAAGCCTACGTCCGGACGGGGGGTGCGGCATGAGCACGCACGTCGAGGTCCGCAAGACCTACAAGCTCTACATCGGCGGCAAGTTCCCGCGCAGTGAGAGCGGTCGCTCGTATGCCGTCCACGCGGCTCCCAGCCGCAGCGGCCGTCCCGGGGCCTTCCTCGCCAACGCCGCCGCGGGCTCGCGCAAGGACGCCCGTGATGCCGTCGTCGCGGCCCGGGGCGCCTTCCCCAAGTGGGCCGGCGCGACGGCATACAACAGGGGTCAGGTGCTCTATCGGGTCGCCGAGGTGATGCAGGGGCGCGCCGCGCAGTTCGAGCAGGAGGTCGCCGCCGCCGAGGGCCTCACCGCCGCCCGAGCGCGCGCCACCGTCGAGGCCGCCATCGACCGCTGGGTTTGGTATGCCGGGTGGTCCGACAAGCTCGCCCAGGTCCTCGGCGGGCTCAACCCGGTCGCCGGGCCCTACTTCGACATCTCGGCCCCCGAGCCGACCGGCGTCGTCGCCGTGCTGGCCCCGCAGGCGTCCTCGCTGCTCGGGCTCGTCTCGGTGCTCGCCCCGGTGATCGTCTCGGGCAACACCGCGGTGCTCGTCGCCAGCCAGGACCGGCCGCTGCCCGCCGTGACCCTCACCGAATGCCTGGCCACCTCCGACGTGCCCGGCGGTGTCGTCAACGTCATCACCGGTCGCACCGCCGAGATCGCGCCATGGCTGGCCTCGCACCGGGACGTCAACGCCATCGACCTGGCCGGCGCCACTGACAACGCCAACACAGCCGGCACCGCTGACGGCAAGGCAGTGACCTGGGGCGATCTGGAGCGAGCCGCCGCCGACAACCTCAAGCGGGTCCTGCGACCGGCCGGGTCCGGCGCAGCAGCGGTGGAACCCGACTGGGCACCGACGCCGGATCTGTCCCGGATGACTGCGTTCCTCGAGACCAAGACCGTCTGGCACCCCAAGGGCCGCTAGTCGGCCGGGCCGCCCGAAGCTAGGCTCTGTGCTCCGTGGAACAGTCTGCGCGTCGGGCCCGGGTCGTTGTGCTCACCGGACCCTCGGGGGCCGGGAAGTCCCGGCTGGCGGCCAGGCTGCACGCGGCATACGGCTGGCCGATCGTCCGCCTGGACGACTTCTATCGCGACGGCGACGACCCCGACCTTCCATTGGTCACCCTCGGCGGGCACGACCTGCCGGACTGGGACGACCCGCGATCCTGGAACGCCCCGGCGGCCATCGCCGCGCTCGAGGAACTCCTCGACACCGGCACGACCCGCGTCCCGACCTACGACATCGCGACGTCCCGCGCCATCGGCCACAGCCAGGCCACCGCCGCGGCCACCGACCTCGTGCTCGCCGAGGGGATCTTCGCCGCCGAGATCGTCCCGGCGTTGGTGGAACGCGGCCGCCTCGCGGGCGCCTTCTGCATCACCCACGGCCGGACCCCCAACGCCGTGTTGCGCTTCGTCCGCGACCTGCGGGAGGGGCGCAAGCCGCCGCTCGTCCTGCTCCGACGCGGGATCGAATTGTGGCGGCGGGAACCGCGGATCGTCTCGCGTGCCGCGAGTCTCGGCGCGTCGTGCGGGTCCCCGGCCTCGGTGCTCAAAGAGATCCAGACCCGCCTGATAGCGTCGGGCGAAACCACACGACCGTCGGACAGGGGACCAGAGCCGTGGGAGCACGTTCGTCGCCCAGGGTGACGTGGTGAGCGGCTTCGGCCCGCCACCCGGGCCGCCCGAGGCGCCGGTCCACGTGCGGCGGGCCAGTTATCTGCCGCCGGGCGGCCTGGGTGCTCGCCCGGGAGCGAGCGTCGCGGCGAATCGCGGTCGCTATGCCCTCACCCGCGGCGCCAAGCCGGGGATCATCCCCTTGGCCCCGTTGCGCTTGGGCGACCTGCTCGACGGGTCGGTCAAACACATCCGGCGCAACCCCGGCCCCGTGCTCGGCGTCTCCGCCCTGGCCAACGCCTTCAGCGTCCTGCCGGTCCTCGTCCTGGTCACCGCGGCCTTCGCGGGCTCGTGGCTGCGCGCGACCCGAGTGTCGACGATCATGGACGCGTGGGCCGTGGGGGCGGCGCTCAACCTCGTGGGCACGATCTACGCCACGCTCGTGCTCACCGCAGTGCTCTCGTATGCCGCCGCCGAGGCCGCCTTGGGTCGACGCCGTCGCCTCGGCGAGATCTGGGCCGCCGTCCGCTCCCGGATCTGGACGGTGCTCGGAAGCCAGGCGCTCGTCGTCCTCGCGGCCGCCCTGCCCTGGGCCCTGCTTGTCGGGATGCTCTCGATCGCCGGGCAAGACTCAGTCTGGGTCATCCTGCTCGTCGGGCTCGGGTTCGGGCTGCTCGCCATCGCGGCCAACGCCTTCCTCCTGCCACGCCTGCTCTACAGCGGCCCGGCGGCCGTCCTGGAAGGGCTGTCCCTACGACGTTCCATTGCCCGCTCGTGGTCCTTGTCCCGCGGGCGCGCCTGGTCCCTCGTCGGGGTCCTCTGCGTCGTCGTCGGGCTGGCCTTCATCGTCTACTGGGTGGTGGAGTTGCCCCAGTTGGGTATCTACGGCCTGCTGACCGGCTTTCTCGAGATCACCGGTCCGGCGGCCGACTCGATCGGTAATTTCAACTTTGCCTTGGCCAACCTGGGCGCCGCGATCCTCGTCACGCCGTTCGTCGCCACCTCGGTGGCGCTGCATTATCTGGACGCCCGGATTCGTAAAGAAGGCTTCGACCTCGCGCTGCAGCGCGCCGCCACAGCCGACATGGAGGCTCGGTCGTGAGCGTCCTTGCCACCGCCTCAGCCTGGCTCACCGGCCTGGGCCAGGACCTCAATCCCGACGGCTCCGAAGCCCGGCAGTGGCTGGCCGACGAGTTGGCCAACGACGAATATCGCGACGGTCGTCCGTTGCTGACGCGCATCATCGAGTGGCTCGTCGATGTCATCACCGACCTGTTGTCCGGCTTCCGGGTCACTGGCGTCTCCGGTGGCGGGGCCCCGCCCATCGTCGTCGCCCTCGTGGTCGTGGTGCTCCTCGCCGGCCTGGCCCTCTTGCTCAGCAGACTCCGCCGCGAACGACGCACGGTGACCAGCAGCGACGCGGTCCTCGGCGACCTCAACCTCAGCGTGGTCGAGTTCCGCGACCGCGGCCGCGCCGCGATCCGCGAAGGCCGGTGGAACGACGCGGTCATCGACTTCACCAGAGCCATCGCCCGCGAGGCGGCCGACCGCACCCTGCTGTCCGACGCCCCCTCGCTCACCGCCCACGAGATCGGCGCCCAACTCGCCCCCGTCTTCCCCGAGCACGCAGAGGCGACCGCCCGCACGATGGACCTCTTCGACTCGGTCCGTTACGGCCGGTATGCCGCGACCGAGGCCGACGCCCGTGCAACGCAGGCGCATGACGAGACCCTGCGCAAGGCCCGCCCGGTCCTGGCCGGGCACTCCACCCTCCCCGTCGCGGACGACAACATCGTGACGAGGCCATCGTGACAACGACCTTGTGGCGCACCGACGCTCCGACCGAAGGCCGGCCGGGCCGACGCTGGTGGCGAATCGCCGTCCTGGTCGCGGTCGTCATCGGGGCGGCATACCTGCTCGGCCGGGGCGGGCAGCCCGGCAGCGACGCGGCATACCACCCGGAGAACCCGTCGGCGAAAGGCGCCCAAGCGGTCGCCCGGGTCTTGGCCGCACACGGCGTCACGGTGATCGTCGCCGAGGGCCAGGCCGCGCTTCAGCGTGCGCCGATCGACGGTGACACCACCATCGTCGTCAGCAAGTCGTCCGACCTGCGCGAGGTCACGTTGCAGGCGCTAGCGACCGCGGCCCGCCCGGCCGAGCGCCTCGTGTTGATCCATCCCGAACGCCGGGTGGTGCGCGCCCTCACTCCTGGCGTGAGCATGGCGGAAGTCGCCCACTCACAGAACGCGCTGGTCAGCACGTGCGACACCCCCGACGTGCACCCCGGTGAGCGGCTGAGCCGCTCGCAATCGCAGTACCGCGACACCAGGGCGACCGCGAGTTGCTACGTCAACGACGGGCAGGCCGTCTATCTCGTCACGTCCGGCCCCGGGCTGCGCGAGGTGGTCCTCATCGGGAGCACCGACCCGATCACCAACGATCGCACCGCCGAGGTCGAAAACGGAGCGCTGGCCCTGCGGGCGTTGGGCCACTCCTCCCGCCTGGTCTGGTACGTCCCCGACCTGCGCGACGTGCCGCCGACAGCGGCCGAGCAGACCGAGTCCTTCACGCCCGTGTGGTGGGGCCCCATGCTGGGGCTGCTGGCGTTCACCATGCTGGCCGTGTTCTGGTGGCGCGGACGACGGTTCGGGCGCCTGGTCACCGAACCCCTGCCGGTCGTCGTCCGCGCGGTCGAGACCACCGAGAGCCGCGGCCGGATGTATCACAAGGCTCGCGACAGCGAACGCGCCGGAGCGGTCCTGCGCGATGCCAGCGGGCGGCGGCTCGCGGCATACCTCGGCCTGGCGCCCGGCACCCCCGCCGACCTAGTCGCCCAAGCCGTGTCCGCGGCAACCGGCCAACCCCTCGATCAGACCCGATGGCTCCTGGGTGGGCCGCCGGTCACCACCGACACCGACCTGTTGGACCTCGCCGCGCGACTGGCGGCCCTGGAGAAGGAGATCCGTCGCTCATGACTGAGCAGCCCTGGAGCGCCACGCCGCCCGCCCCGCCCGCCCCGCCCGCAGCCGGCCCCTCGAACCCGCCAGCCCCCACGTCGGTCGCCGCGTCGCCCGGTGGCGCCCGTGCGGCACTGCTCGCGGTGCGCGGCGAGGTCGGCAAAGCGGTCGTCGGGCAGGACGCCGCCGTGACGGGCATCCTCATCGCCCTGCTGTCTCGGGGCCACGTGTTGCTCGAAGGCGTCCCTGGCGTGGCCAAGACACTGCTCGTGCGCGCGGTCGCCCAGGCGCTGTCGGTGGAGACCACGCGGGTGCAGTTCACGCCCGACCTCATGCCCGGCGATATCACCGGGTCGTTGATCTACGACAACGCCACCAGCGAGTTCTCCTTCCGCGAGGGTCCGGTCTTCACCAACCTCCTGCTCGCGGACGAGATCAACCGAACGCCCCCCAAGACCCAGGCTTCGCTCCTGGAAGCGATGGAGGAGCGGCAGGTGTCCGTCGACGGGCACCCCCGCAAACTGCCGGTGCCCTTCCTCGTCGCCGCGACCCAGAACCCCGTGGAGTACGAAGGCACCTACCCGCTGCCCGAGGCCCAGTTGGACCGGTTCCTGCTCAAGGTGGTCCTTCCCGTGCCGCCGCGAGAGCAGGAAATAGAGATCGTCACCCGCCATGCCGCCGGGTTTGACCCGCGTGACCTCGTTGCCGCGGGGATCCGGGCGGTGGCGTCGGCCGCCGACCTGGCTGCCGGGGCCGCCGAGGTGCGTCAGGTGCGGATCGCGCCGGAGGTCGCGGCATACATCGTCGACATCGGCCGTGCGACCCGCCAGTCGCCCTCGCTCTCCCTCGGAGTGTCCCCGCGTGGCGCGACCGCGCTGCTGGCCACGTCCCGGGCCTGGGCCTGGATGAACGGGCGCACCTTCGTCACCCCCGACGACGTCAAGGCGCTCGCCCACGCCACCCTCGCCCACCGGCTCACCCTGCGCCCGGAGGCCGAGCTCGAAGGCGTCGGCGTCGCGGCGGTCCTCGCGACGGCGATCGCCTCGGTCCCGGTCCCCCGCTGACCGGCGCGAAGGGCCAACCATGACCGTCAGCGGACGACTACCGATCCTCGTAGTGCTCGGGGCGGTCGCCGTCGTGCTGGAGCCGACTCGGCGCACCGTGCTCCTCTGGTCGCTCGTCTGCCTCGCGCTCGTGCTTCTGGACGTCCTGCTGGCCCTGTCACCGACCCGGTTGGTCATCGAACGCGAACCTGTTCCCTCGGTGCGGCTCGGCGAGTCGGCCCACTCTGGGGTCCTCGTCACCAACCCCACCCGACGCACCCTGCATGGGCACCTGCGCGACGCCTGGGTGCCCTCGGCCGGGGCCCGGGGCGAGCGGCATACCGCGCGGATCAAGGGGGGCGAGCGCCGTCGGTTCACGACGACGCTGCACCCGACCCGCCGGGGCGACCGGCACGCCGACCGGGTGACGGTCCGCTCGTTCGGGCCGCTGCGGCTGGCCGCCAGGCAGCGATCGTTCGACGTCGCCGGGACGATCCGGGCGTTGCCCCCGTTCGAGTCGCGCAAACACCTGCCCTCCCGCCTGGCCTCGTTGCGCCAGTTGGATGGGCGCTCGGCGGTTCGGACCCGAGGACAGGGGACGGAGTTCGACTCACTGCGCGACTACGTCGAGGGCGACGACGTGCGCTCGATCGACTGGCGCGCCACCGCGCGGCGGCGCAATGTCGTCGTGCGCACCTGGCAACCCGAGCGCGACCGGCGGGTCATCATCGTCTTGGACACCTCCCGGACCTCGGCCGGCCGGGTCGGCGACCAGCCCCGTCTGGACGCCGCGATGGATGCCGCGCTGCTGCTCGCCGCGCTGGCTTCCCGGGCCGGCGACCGGGTCGACTTCCTCGCCGGGGACCGGTGGCTGCGGGCCCGCGTCGCAGCGGCCGCCAACCGCACGACCCTGCTCAACGACCTCGTTCAGGCGATGGCGCCGCTGGATCCCGCTCTCCTGGAAGCCTCGTGGCCCACCCTGGCCAGCGCCATCGCCGACACCAGTCGTCGCCGGGCCCTCGTCGTGCTCCTCACCCCCCTCGAGCCGGCGGCGATCCAGGAGTCACTGCTGCCCAGCCTCCCGGCCCTCACGCGCCACCATCGGGTCGTCATCGCGTCGGTCGCCGACCCGGCCATCGCCGCGCTCGCCGAGACCCGAGAGACCACCAAGGACGCGTATGCCGCGGCCGCTGCCGAACGCACCATGGCGCTGCAGGACCGCACCGCAGCCGTGCTACGCAGAATGGGCGTGGCCGTCATCGACGCCAGCCCGGCCGAGTTGCCGCCCAAACTCGCCGACCACTACCTCATGCTCAAGGCGCAGGGCCTGCTCTAGACGGTCCCGATCGCGACGGCGACGGTCCCCGGTCGCGCTCAGGGCGAGTGAGCCCGGATCTCAGCCGACGACGGGTGCCGTGTCGCCCTGGTCCACCGCGGCGACGTCGCCCGTCTCACCGCGGCGGACGGCATACCGGCCGAGGGTGAAGACGTAGGTGAGGAACACCGCCTCCGCGAGGATGCCGATGCCGATCCGGGCCCAGGTCGGCAACGGCGAGGGGGTGACGAACGCCTCGATGACGCCGGAGATGAACAACACGACGACCAAGCCGAGCGCGACGGACATGGCCGCTCGACCTTCGCGGGCGATGGCCGTCATCCGGGTCTGCGGCCCCGGCTCGATCCAGGCCCAGAACATGCGCAGCCCAACGCCCGCCGCGACGAACACCGCGGTGAGCTCGAGCAGGCCGTGCGGCAGGATCAGGCCGAAGAACAGGTCAGCCCGGTCGTAGCGCCACATGATCGCGCCGATGACGGAGACGTTGAGGATGTTGTTCCACAGCAGCCAGAGGACCGGCAGCCCCAAGACGCCGAACGAGATGCACAGGGCGGTGACCCAGGCGTTGTTCGTCCACACCTTCAACGCGAAGGAGCCGGCGGCATACTCGCTGTAGTAGTCGGCGAAGTCATGGGTGACGAGTTGCTGGATCTCCGCCGGGGAGGCGAGGGCTGACTCGAACTGCGGGTTGACGACGAACCACCACCCGATGGCGAAGCCGACGACGACGTTGATCGCCATCGTCGTCAGCCACCAGCGGCGGGTGCGATAGAGGGCCGCCGGGAAGGTCACGACGAAGAATCGCCCGAAGTCGCTCCACGACGTCGAGCGGGTCCCGACGGCTCGGGACCGGGCGCGGGCGAGCATCGAGGACAGGTAGGCGACGACGGAGGGTTCCGGCGCGGTGGAGCGGATCTCGGACAGGTGGGTGGCCGTGCGCTGGTAGAGGTCGAGCAATTCGTCGGCCTGTGCGCCCTGGAGTTTGCCTCGTTGCCCGACCAGTTGCTCGAGCCGCGACCACTCATGAGTGTGCGCGGCCACGTAGGCATCCAGGTCCACACGGTTACTGTATGCCGTGTGAGCCAGCCAATGATCGCGACGATCGGTGTCACCGAGGACGACCTCGTCACCGGTGAGGCGGTCGCCCTCGACCTGCCCCCGGCCTCGGTCGGGCTGCGGATCCTCGCCGGAGTGCTCGACCTGATCATCGTCCAGGTCCTGACCTATGTCGTCTTCGTCGCCGGCGCCCTGTTGTCCAACCAACTCGACGGTGCCCTCGGTGCCTCGATCCTCGTGCTGCTCACGGTGGCCTGCCTCGTCGGCTACCCGACGGCCATGCTCACCCTGACGCGGGGCAAGACGGTGGGCAAACTGGCCGCCGGCCTGCGGGTGGTGCGTGACGACGCGGGACCGATCACCTTCCGTCACGCGTTAACCCGCAGCCTCGTCGGCGTCATCGAGGTGTTCGCCTTCTACGGGGTCCCCGCCGTCATCGCGTCCATCATCAACCCGCGCGGCAAGCGTTTGGGTGACATGGCTGCCGGCACCTACGTCGTGCGTGAGCGCACCCGGGCGAGCCTTCCGCCTCCGGTCCCCATGCCGCCGCACCTGGCCGTGTGGGCCGCGTCGGCCGACATCGCCCAACTGCCCGACCGGCTCGCCGCTGACGTGCGGACCTTCCTTCCGGCGGCGTTCGGGATGGACCCGAACGCTCGGGAGGAGTTGGGCCGCGCGCTGCTCGCCGAGGTCATGGAGTTCGTCTCGCCCCTGCCGCCGCCAGGCAACCACCCGGAATACATCCTCGCGGCCGTGGTCGCCGACCGCCGCCGCCGCGACCTCGGCCGGCTGATGCGCGACGCCACCCTGCGCGACCGACTCATCCCGCCGGACCCGCTGGTCACCCCACCATCAGGTATGCCGCGCTGACCCGTTCGACCCGCGGGCCGGCCCCAACCGAGGGCCGCTCCTACCGAGGGGCCGACGCTACCGAGGGGCCGACGCAGAGGCGCCGAGGGCGGCATACCCCGGCTTGATCGTGTCGTCGATGAACGCGAGCCGCTCGTCGAACGGCAGGAACGCCGACTTCATCGCGTTGATCGTCACCCAGCGGAGATCGCCCAACGTCCACCCGGCGTGCTCGACGAGCAGCGCAGCCTCGCGTGACATCGAGGTGCCGCTCATCAACCGGTTGTCGGTGTTGAGCGTGACCCGGAACCGCAGGCGCAACAACAGGGAGATCGGGTGCAGGCCGATGCTCCGCGCGGCGCCGGTCTGCAGGTTGCTGCTCGGGCACATCTCCAGGGGGATCCGGGAGTCGCGGATGTATGCCGCGAGCCTCCCGAGCCGCACCGTCGACAGGTCGACCTCGTCGTAGGTGTTGACGTGCGCGGCGTGCGCCTGAGCCACCCAGAGGGGCACGGGCACCCCGTCGATGGTGATGTCGTCGACGATCCGCACCCCGTGGCCGAGCCGATCAGCCGAGCAGTACTGGATGGCCTCCCAGATGCTCGGCAATCCGAAGGCTTCGCCCGCGTGGATGGTGAAGTGGGCGTTCTCGCGCTGCAGGTATTCGAACGCGTCCAGGTGGCGGGTCGGCGGGTGACCGTCCTCGGCCCCGGCGATGTCGAATCCGGCCACCCCGTCGTCGCGGTAACGCACGGCCAACCGGGCGATCTCCGAGCTCTTGGCCGCATGGCGCATCGCCGTGAGCAGCGCCGTGACCTGGATCGGGTGACCGGCTGCCGCAGCCTCGCGCTCGCCGTCCCGGAAGCCGGCGTTGACCGACTCGACGACCTGCTCGAGGGTCAGGCCCTCGGCCAGGTGCTGCTCGGGGGCATAGCGACTCTCGGCATAGACGACGCCGTCGGTGGCAAGGTCGAGGACGCACTCCTTGGCGATCCGGTGCAGCCCCTCCTCGGTCTGCATGACCGCCACCGTCTGGTCGAAGGTCTGCAGATAGCGCACGAGCGAGCCCGAGTCGGCGCTGTCGCGGAACCACTGGTCCAACTCGGCGACGTCGGTGCTCGGCAGGTCGGCATACCCGATCTGTTCGGCGATCTCGATGACCGTCTGGGGGCGCACTCCCCCGTCGAGGTGGTCGTGCAGGAGCACCTTCGGGGCCGCGATGATCGTCGCGAGATCAGGACCGGAGCGCGGGCTCGGGCTCGGGTCAGGCCGCGGGCTCACGGTCAGTCCTCTCGGTGGACGCGGTCGGGGGTGAAGGCGGGCAGGCAGACGGCGACATACTCTGCGCCGTCGGGGCCGGCGGCATACCGGATGCGTTCGCCTGCGGTCGTGACGATCGACTGTCCGGCGTGGACCTCGTGACGGACGCCGTCGCAGTCCACGTGGATCGAGCCCCTGACGACGACGGTGATTTCGTCGAATTGTGGTGTCTGGTAAGGCTCTTCCCACCCGGGCGGGGCGACCATGTGAGCGACTGACACGGCGTCGGTGCCGGTCGATGCGGCTCCCACGTGTTCGTCGATGACCTTGCCCCCAGGGACCGGGATCCGCGTCGGCGCGGTGGTGACGTGCGGCATCCTCGCAGCCTAGAGGGTTCGCGAGCCCCCGCGTATGCCGTGCGGCCGGTCCGCGGGTCAGCTGATCCGGTCGATGACGAGGGGCAGCAGGTCGGGACGGGACCCTTCGGGCGCGATGAACCACGCACCCTCCAACGCCTCCAGCGCGCGCTCGAAGCGTTCGGGGGTGTCGGTGTGCAGGGTGAGCAGCGGGTCGCCGGCCCGGACGTAGGCACCCGGTTTGGCGTGCATGACGACACCGGCCCCGGCCTGCACCGGGTCTTCCTTGCGAGCCCGGCCAGCACCGAGCCGCCAGGCGGCCACCCCGACCTTGAGGGCGTCGAGTTGGGTCAGCACCCCCGTGCCGGGCGCCCGCACCTCATGGGTCTCCCGCGCCCACGGCAGCAGCGCGTGCGAGTCGCCGCCCTGCGCTTGGATCATCCGGTGCCACACGTCCATCGCGCGCCCGTCCGCCAACGCGTCGGCCGGGTCGATCTCCTCGCGGCCGGCGGCTGCCAGCATCTCCCGGGCCAGCGTGAGGGTCAGGTCGACGACGTCCGGAGGACCACCGCCGGCGAGCACCTCGACCGACTGACGCACCTCAAGGGCGTTGCCCGCGGTGAGGCCCAGCGGGGTCTGCATGTTGGTGAGCATCGCAACCGTCTTGACCCCAGCGTCGGTCCCCAGCGCCACCATGGTCCGGGCCAGTTCCTGGGCCTGGGCTACGTCCTTCATGAAGGCACCGGAGCCGACCTTGACGTCGAGCACGAGCGCCCCGGTCCCCTCGGCGATCTTCTTGCTCATGATCGAGCTGGCGATGAGCGGGATCGCCTCGACGGTGCCCGTGACATCGCGGAGGGCATAGAGCTTCTTGTCGGCCGGTGCGAGGCCGGCGCCCGCCGCGCAGATGACCGCGCCGACCTCCTCGAGTTGGCGCAGCATCTGCTCGTTGCTCACCGAGGCGCGCCACCCCGGGATGGACTCAAGCTTGTCGAGGGTGCCACCGGTGTGGCCGAGACCGCGGCCGGACAGTTGCGGCACGGCCACTCCGCACGCCGCGACGAGGGGTGCCAGGGGCAGCGTGATCATGTCGCCGACCCCGCCGGTGGAGTGCTTGTCCGCAGTGGGACGCGACAGCGACGAGAAGTCCATCCGCTCGCCTGAGGCGATCATCGCCCCCGTCCACCGGGCGATCTCGCGGCGGGTCATCCCGTTGAGCAGGATCGCCATCGCGAGCGAGGACATCTGCTCGTCGGCGACAACGCCCCGCGTGTAAGCGTCGATGACCCAGTCGATCTGCCCGTCGCTCAAGTCGCCCTTGTTGCGTTTGGTGACGATGACATCGACGGCGTCGAACGGCTCGGGGGCTGCGCTGGCGGGGGTCGTCATGGCGCCCATCATGGCTCACCATCACGCGGCATACGAGGCCTAGCCGGTATGCCGTGAGCGGACGCGCGCGGTCAGGCCTGCGCGGCCGACCCAGGCCCGGAGAGGTGGGCGATGAGGGCCTCGGTCTCGCCCTCCATCGGGACGTCCGCACCGTCCAAGACCCGGGCCATCTCGGCAACCGCGCCCTTCATGGCCTCGGTGCCGTGCCCGGCGTGCTGGGCGGCGATCAGGTCACGCCACAGCAGTTGGGACAGCGGCGCCATCCGCAACCCGAGCGCAGCCGCGACGGCCGCTCCCTCGGGGTCGGGCTCGCGCTCGGCCAGGACAACAAGCCGGTGCGCCACCGAGACGACGGACTGCTCCACGGTGCGGGTGAGCGTCGTGCGGGCCAGCCACGAGAACCGCCCCGGTGCGCTCGCTTCGAGCATCTGGCCGCGGACCAGGCGCAGCGCCCGACGCAGCAACTCGGATTCCTCTTGCGGGGATCGAGCCGCACCGGCCCGCTGCGTGAGGGTGCAGAACGCAAACCAGTCGACGCCGACGGCGTCCGAGAGCCGCAGCCGCCCGGACGGGTCGAGCATGAGCCGATAGTTGCCGTCCGCGTCGGTGCCCAGCCAGTCGCGCACGCGGTCGATCGTTGCCGACGCGACCGCCTGGCCGACCCCGCGGGGCCAGATGGCTGCCGCCAGGACCCCGCTGTGGACCCCACCGGGATTCACGGCGAGGTAGGCGACGATCTCCTCGGCCAACGGGATCTGGCTCGGGTCGATCCGGCCAGGTGCAGACAACGTGAGCGGGCCGAGCAGGCTGACCGACGCGGCGGCGGTGCGCAGCAGGGCGTCGTCCTGCACCACGGCAGGAGGGGGCGCGAGTGCCACGGCGGGAGCCCCCGGCGCGGCCGCAGCGCCCGCGGGCGGACCGGCCTGGGGCTGCGAGGCAGCCATGAACAACTCCGCCAACGCGTCGAGCGTCCGCGGCACCACCCGGTGGGCGCTGACCTCGATGTCCAGCAGGGGCAACGTCAGGGTCCCGGCCTCATCGACATGGGCGACCCACGCGGCGCCGGGCACCTGACCGGCGCCGACGAAACCGAACGGGTGCCGACCTCCCGACGTGACCGACGCCAGCGCGAGCGCCACATCGGCCTCGAGCGGGGTCGCCGCCAAGAGATACTCCGGCAGCACGTCCACGGGCCGAACGACCCGGCCGGTGAGCACGTCCTGGCCCTGGACGCCGGAGCGCTCGCCGAACCGGCGGACGACGTCCTGCGGGTTGTCGACGACGCGAATCCGGTCCGCAGCGATGGCCCGCACGTGCTTGGGCAACCCGAAGGCGCTCACCGTGACGCCGTCCGTCCACGGCACCGTGGCCAGTTGGACGGCCAGGGCCGTGATGACCTGACCGGCGACCACCCCGTCACCGCTGACCTGGATGGGCCCTCCGGCTGCCTCGAGATCGACGAACACGTCGCGCCCCTGACGGTCGCGACCCAAGGACACCAGCGCCGGGTATGCCGCGGGGCCGGTTGCCGCTCCTCGACCGAGCATCGAGCGCTGCATCTCCCAACGCGCGCCGTCGTCGTGCACCGACCACCGGTCGGGCGCATCGGCGCGGGAAGGGGACAGCAGCACGGTGAAGGTCTCGTCATCGGCGCGAGCAGCGTAGATCTGGGGCACGGGCAGCCCGGTGGCGGAGCAGTCGGTGGCCAAGGCCCGCAGGGCGCCGTCGACGAAGGCCAGGCGGCGGGGGTCGGCGCCGGCGCGCAGGCCGACCTCGACGTCGAGAGCGTCGTCGCCAGCCTGCCCCCCACCACCGCTGCGGCGGCGGTGACGCAGGACCGCGGCCAGCAGGCACGCGGCGAAGGTGCCGCTCATGGCGAACGCCGCCACCAGCGGGTTGACCGGGGCAGCCGGGCTGCTCACGTCGAGGATGCCGCCGGTGCCACCCTGGTCGACCGAGGACGCGTCACTGACGGCCGAGGTGCTCGCGGCCGCGGTGCTGGCTGCTGCGGTGCTGACAGCGCCGACGGAGCCGGCCCCTTGGGCGAGGTCTCCGGCGGTGCCGGCCTCGGCCCGTTCGGTGCCGGGGACGGCACGCGTGGCCGCAGACTCGCTCGCAGCGGACGACGGCACGGGGGCCGACTCCAGGTGCATGCGCTCCACGCCGATCGCATCTTCGGGCATCACCAGTTGCCAACCCGGCTGGATCAGCCGGGCCAGGTGCAGGGCCCGACCGTCGGGCTGCGCGCGGCCCTCGTTGAGGGCGAAGATCTCGTTGTAGCGGCGACCGTCACCCAGATGGCGTTCGGCGATGTCCCACAGGGAGTCGTGATGGCGACCGACCGGTGGGGCGACGGTGTAGACCTTCGGGCCGTCGGGGTGGGCACCGACCGCTGTCGAGGGCAGCTGGGTGGCCGCGGTTGCTGTCGCCGGGGCTTCGGTCGTGGGGGCAACGGCGCTTGAGGTCGCGACCGACTGCGAGATCGACGAGGTCGCGCGGAGGTTCTCCGCAGAGACGGCCGAGACGACGGCGGACACCTGTCCGGCGACGACTCCCGACAGCAGCAGGGCCCCGACCAAGACCCGCGCCAACCGCTGGCTGGGCCCGGAGAAGGGCAACGCCTTGGGTATGCCGCCATCGCGCACCGCCGCGAACGCCTCGACGATGACACAGGCGACGAACTGCAACCACGCGAGCCAGACGATGGCGACGAGGATCGTCACGACCTGCTCGATGCCGATCTGCCCCGTGATGTCTTCACGGGTGGGCAACCGCGTGGGGATCGGCGGCGGTCCGGACAGCCAGAACAGCAGGGCCGGGACCCCGATGACCAATGCGAGCAGGCCAAGCGCGCTCAGCAACCGCACGCCTAGCGGAGCCCGCTGGGCGGGGGCGGGAGCCGGGCGGAACCGCTCCGGTCCGCTCGGTGGCGTGGTGGTCGTGGTCCGCTCCAACAGGCCGCGTTCGCTCTGTCCACTCATGGAATTGCTCCCGAGGTGATGCCGGTGACGGGTGACGCGGTTGCGTCTCCCCGAACGGTGAAGGTGCTGAACCCAGCCAGGCTCAACAGCACGCTGTTGACCGTCCCTCGGACGCGCACGGTCACCTGGGTCGGCGAGGTCGCGATCCCTTCGACCGAATAGCCGGGGACGGAGGCCACGAAGGCGGCAGCGGCGTTGCGGGCGGCCGTTTCGTCGAGGCGCACTTGGCCGCCGCCCGCGGAGCGCACTGCGGCGATGTCGAGTTGGTTAGCCCCGGCGCGAGCAGCCTGCTCGGCGACGTCGTAGGCCCGGTCCTTGCCGTTGAGCACGCGGCCACCATCGATCGCCAACCCCGCCACGGCGAAGAGGACGGCAACCATGCCGATGACGAAGATCGTCGAGGCGCCGCGCTCGGTGGCACGTCGACCGCGCAGCAGCAGCCGCAGCCGCAGCCGCAGCCGCGGCTGAGCGGAGAAGGCCGGTTGTCGCCGGGCTGCGCGGGTCACCCGGCCCTCCGGAAGATGTCGAGGGGGGCGGTGCTCACCGAGGTCACGGTCGTCTGGCCCGGCAGTCCGACCAGGCCCAGATCGGCGTAGGAGACGGTGCAGGTCAGACGCACCCGCACGAGCCCACCGGCCCGAAAGTCTGAGCCCGAGAGGTCGGCCGTCTGGCACGGTTGGCCGCCCAGGGTGACGTTGGCCGTCTGGCTGGCTGCCGTCCTCGCCGCGTCGATGGACCGCTCCATCGACGCCGCCCGAACGGCATCTCGCGCCGCGGAATCCACCTGGCCCTGGCGTTGGACGAGGCGCCCGCCCGCAACGATGAGCATGATCATTGAGAAGAGGATCGGCACGAGAATGATGACCTCGATGGCCATCGACCCGCGCTCCCGACCACGACGCGCGCGCACGTCAGGGCCCTGTGTCCGGGCGGAAGGTCTCCATCGGCCCCTGGACCTCCGCGCTCACCCGGCTCAGCGAAGAGATGCTCACCAGGTGCAGCGTGTCAGCGGCGACCCGGACACGGACCGTGTCGGCGTCGGGGTGCGTGACCGTCACGGACAGGTTGGAGATCACCCCGGAACCGATCTTCTGGGCGTAGTCCACCGCGACCGCGTTCGCCTGACCGGTGTCGGCACCTTGTCGCACCGCGCGCGCGGTCTCTCGAGCCACCGACGACACCACCTGGTTGCCCAGGTAAGTCAGCGAGAACTGGACGGCAACGAAGACGACCAGCATGAGGATGGGCATATAGAGGGTCAGCTCGATGACGCTGGACCCTCGCTCGCGACGCCCCCCGTGTGGCTGCGCGTCCCCGCGCCGACGGTCAGGGGCCACCGACGGCCGGAGCGAGGTTGACCGCATTCGCTGCCGAGTTGATCTTCGTATAGAGGATGCCTCCGACGACCCCGACGAGGATCACCAACACAGCGCTGATGATCACCCACTCGATGACCGAGGCACCCCGGTCGGCCCGAGCGTGCCCCAGCCGGGCACGCAGGGCGGCCTCCAGATAGTGCGCAGCTCCGACACTCTTGACGTACATGCCGTCCCCTTTCAGCAGTTGCCGAGAATGACCTGCGGCGTGACCGAACGCCTCAGGTTACCCCGAATCAGTGTGACCTTGCGAAACCGCTTCGAGCGCTGGCGCCCTGGCGGCACTTGACGGGCTCGGTGAGCCCGTCTTCCCCCGGCACTCAACTGCTGAGCAGTCGTGCGACGGCGGGAAAGATGAGGAAGGTGAGGAAGCCGATCGCCAACAGCATCTGCGCCACCACCATCGATTGCGAGCGGGCGGCGGCGCGCCCCTCGGCATCGGCCAACTCGCGCTGGCGCATCGAGGACGCGCGGGCGAACAGCGAGTCACGCACCTTGGCGCCGTCCTCGGCCACGAGGGTCAGCGCGGACGCCAGATCGCGCAGTTCGTCGATCGCCAACTCCTGGCCGAGCTCACCCAGGGCCGACCACGGGGTGACGCCCTGGAGCCGCGCGTTACGCAGCTTCTCCCGGATCCGGGACATCCCCCAATAGGTGGACACCGAACTCGCGACCTCGAGGGCCTCGGGGACTCCGCGCCCGCCGCTGAGGTTCATCGCGACCAGATCCAAGAAGCTGCTGACGACGTGCCGGAAGTCCCGCCGCAGGTCGGCTGCCCGGGACTGCACGCTCAGGCTGGGCAGGATCGCGCCGAGGGCTCCGAGGAGCAGGGCGATCCACAGCGGCACCAGGCCCATTCCAAGCCCGAAGAAGGCCGCGAACGGGGCGACGAGCAGCAGGGGCAGCATCAGTCCGGCGAGCCCCGAGGCCAGCGAGATCGCCAGGTGGTTCTCGACCGAACGTCCGGTGATGGCCAGGTCAGCCTGCAGGCCAGCCGGCAACCGGATGCCACGGGCTTCGAGGCTCTCGCGTAGGGCCGCACCGACGCGCCGTAGCCGCATCGATTCGTAGGCGTGCAGGGCGTCGACCTCGAGGACGGCCTCTCGCCGGAACCGGCGCCGGTCCAGATCGAGGCGGGCCAGAGCAGCCGGTCCCCGGGCCGGTCGGACGTCCAGCAGGAGCACGAGCGCGAGGATGCCGACGCCGCAGATGGCTCCGGCGATGAGCACGAAGGTCAGGGTCATCGGGGGGCTCCCGACGTCAGGTCGGTGGGCGCAGTCTGCAGGAAGCGAGCGGGCATCTGGAAGGTGGCCAACCGGCGCAGCCAGTAGAACCCGAGCGCGAAGATCCCTGCGACGAGCAGCAGCACGAGCTGGCCGAGGGGGGTGCCATAAGGCTCGACATAGTCGGGGTTGAGCACCCGCAGACCGATGACGAACAACCCGGTGATGGCGACGACGATCTGCACGCTCTTGCGGGTGCCGCGCCGACCGGCGCTGATCCGGCCGCGCATCTCCACCTCGCTACGCACACTGGACGCCAGCGACGAGAGCACGTCCCGCAGACCTGGCCCGCGCAGTTTGGCGTTGAGGATCAACGCCGCGACGACGAGGTCTGCCGTCGAGTCGTCCAGGTCGTCGGCGAAGCGCATGAGGGCGGTCGTCATCGGCACACGAACCCGCAGTCGATCGGACAGGTCGTTGATCGCCCGAGCGATGGGCGGCGACGCCGCATTGGCGGTGGCCGGGATCGCTTGCTCCAGCCCGACCGCGCCCGCAATGGTGTCGCGCAACGACTCGGTCCACGCCGCGAGGCCCTCCAGGCGCTCGTATGCCGCGCGCTCGGCTGCCGCTCCCCCGAACAGGGCGCCCCAGAAGAAGACGACCAGCCCGACGCTCACGGCCAGCACGATCCAGCGGGTGATCACAAGGGTGAACAGCCCGGCCCCGACCGCGACCGGGACCTTGCGGCCGGCCATGATCGACATCCGACGCAGGTCGGCCGCGAGGGTGCTGCGCGGTCGCAGCGAGACCTCGGTGGGCGTCAACCCCTTGACGAGCAGCAGGATCCCCACGCCGCAGAGCCCGCCGAACAGCACGACGAGCGGGACCAGGAGTTGTGCGAACACGCCGTTCATCGGCGTCGGCCCGCCGTCATCGGCTCATGCCCGAGTAACCCGCGGCGAGCAGGTCATCGATGCAACTGATCGCCGCGGCCGGGACGGCGACACCGTCGGATCCCTCGGCGAAGACCTCGCTCGAGAGCACCCGGCCATCGACACCGTTGACCTCGCGGATCGAGGTGATGATTCGTCGCATCCCACCGCCGGAGTGGAACTCGTTACGTCGCTCGACGAAGACGACGAAGTCGATCGCGCCGGCGATGAGCATCATCGTCGCGTCGGCCGGCAGGCGCTCCACGGACTGGATCGCATACGTGCAGATCCGGTTGAACACCTCGAGCGAACTGTTGGCGTGGATCGTCGAGAGCGACCCGTCGTTGCCCTGGCTCATGGCGTTGAGCATCGTGACGATCTCGTCGCCGAGGACCTCCCCGACGATGACCCGGCTGGGGTTCATACGCAGCGACCGACGCACCAACTCGGCCATGCCGATGTGACCCTGGCCCTCGGAGTTGGGCAACCGCTCCTCGAAGGCGACGACGTTGGGGTGCAGATCCTGGAACTGACCCAGCCCGAGCTCCATCGCGCGTTCAACGGTGATGAGGCGTTCGTTGCGGGGGATCTCGTTGGCCAAGGCCCGCAGCAGCGTGGTCTTTCCGGCGTTGGTGGCCCCCGCGATCATGATGTTCTTGCGGGCCCGGACGGCCGCCGACAGGAACTCGGCAATCTCGCTGCTCATCGACCCGTTGACGACGAGATCGTCGAGGAAGACCCGCGAGAGGCGGGCGCGACGGATCGACAGCGACGGTCGGGCCGTGACGCCCATGACGGCCGAGAGCCGGCTTCCGTCCGGCAGGCGCAGGTCCAGTTGCGGGTTGGCCGTATCAAAGGGCCGGCTGGTCAGGCCGGAGTAGACCGCAAGGACCTGGACCAGCTCGATGAGCTCGTCGTCGGACTCGGCGATCGGCGCGACCATCTCCTCGCGCCCGTCGGCATAGCCGACGAAGACTCGATCGCAGCCGTTGATGTCGACGTTCTCGACCATGGGGTCATCCAGCAGCGGCTGCAGCCGCCCGACGCCGAAGAGGGCCGCATGGATGCCGTCGGCGAGCTCGGCCTCTTCCTCCATCGTGGGAGGGGTGCGACCACCGGCCATCTCGGTGCGGGCGTGGGTTTCGAGCACCCGCGAGATGACGGCTCGGCCGAACTGACGCTCGTCCTCGCTGGACATCGGCGGCACGCCGTTGGCGGCGTCTTCACGCCGTTGCCGGGAGACGATGTCGGCGACGTCCTCGCGCAGCCGCCGGAGCAGGAGTTGATCGGTCACGATCAGACCCCCATCGCTGCGGTCAGATCGTGGCCGGCCAGCTCGCGCACGCGAGCGCCCACGACGCCTGCCGAGCGCAGGACCACCGACCGGGCAGGAACCCCGGCCAGGTCGTAGCGCAGGCGGAGGGCTCCCTTGGCGTCCTCGACGAACACCCCGACAACAGTCGCTCCGGACCCCGACGCGTCCAGCAGCCGCTGGACGTCGGAAGCGCCGGTGCGGTTGCGGTCGGAGCCGACGACAGCGACGGCGATCCGTCGACCGTGGATGTCCCGCGAGCCCAACTGTTCGGCCAGACCGCCGAGGCGCTCACGCAGGTGGTAGAGCTCCTCCATCGTCGGACGCACGACGAAGAGCAGCGCGTCCGCGGCGGCGAGGACCGGGGTGACGGCCGCGCCGGCCGTGACCCGACCGCAGTCGGCCAGGACGTCGCCTTCGTATGCCGCCAACGACTGGGCCAGCGGGCCCCACGCCGGGCCCAGGGCACCGACCTGCTCAGGGCGGGCGACGCCGACAAGAATCGGCGGGCCTCCGAGCGGCACCTGCAGGTGCGGGCCGATCGGCGTCGTCGTGGTCGAGCGCCTCGACAACGCGGCCAGCGAGACAAGCCCGAGATCCTGATCGAGGGGACGCCCTCGCTCGTCGCGGTAGCGCAGCGCCAGGTCTCCCCCGCCGGCATCCAGATCGGCCATGACGACGGGACGGTCCCAGGCCATCGCCATCGCGGCGACGAGGGTGGTCACGCCCGGTGACCCCTTGGCCGAGCACACGGCATACAGGGCCATGGGTCAGGCCCCGCGGCGCAGCAGGACCACGGCGATGCGGTTGGCCGCAGACGAGGCGGCGACCCCGGGTGCCGAGGACGGCGGGACGATCAGCGTCGCGACGACGCTGCCGGACCCTCCGGTCGAGCCCCCCCCGAACGCCCCTGAGGAGGACGTGGTGTCAGGGGCCGAGGACACTGTGGCGTTCTCGACGAGGACCACGCCGACCCCGTCCTTGACGTCGACGACCTGGACCCGGTCTCCGGCGCGCAGGCCGCTGGCCGGCATCCGACCGGGCGCGAGCGAGACACCCACGGCGACCGCGCCGTCCCGCAGGAAGCCGGTCTGGGCGAACATCGCCTGGTCGAGCAGCCGTCCCGCCGGGATGGTGCCCGCGGCGTACTTGCCGACGAGTTGGTCTGCGGCAGTAGCGGGGAGGACTTCCAGGCCATCGCTGGCGACCCGCTGGGTCGCCAGGTCGGCGAGGGTGATCTGCGCCCCGACAGGGATCTCATGAGCGGCGACGAGCACCGGGACCCGGCTGTCGATCCGCATCGCGAGCAGGCCCGCGATCGCTGCGGAACCGACGATGAGCAGGACCGCCAACCCGATCATGGCTGGGCGGCGCCGGCGAGCGGCGGACACCGGTCGTGGCACGGCGCGAGCCGCCCCGGCCGCTCCCGCCGCGACCCGCGTGCGTGAGGTGCTGACGTCGTCGATGGTGCTGCCCCCTGATTCGTGGCGGTCATGACCGCCGGTCTTTGGCTACCGACCGCACAGTTTAGGCGCTCAGCCCATGCCCCTACGCACTAGGCAGGAGTACCTACTCAGCGAGCAGGTGTACCTACTCAGCAAGCCAGGTCTACCTAGTCCCGACGACTTTGTACATCCGTAGGAGCACGCATTGACCATGCGCCGGACCCGTGTCATGGTGTCGTCGTCGTCGAGGCATCCCCTCGACGAAAGGGAACCTCAGCTGGTCGGCGACGTTGCCGACGCCCTCAGGGGGTTTGGCTGTTCCCGACATACCAACTCGAAAGGGAACACTCATGGCTGTTGGAGACTACGTCAAGATCAATCACGGTGACATCGAGCAGCAGGCCACTGCGCTCGCCGCCATGAAGAACGAGCTCGAAGAGAACTTCAAGCGCGCGCAGGCCCAGGTCGTCTCGCTCAACGAGAGCGGCGCCTTCCAGGGTCTGTCGGGATCCTCGTTCACCGAGGAGTACGCCAAGTGGACGACCTCGATCACCACGACGCTGCAGCTGATGGAGCAGTTCGGCCAGCACCTGGGGAAGACCTCCAAGGCCTTCGCCGAGGTCGACGCTGCCTTCAGCCTCAAGGGCTGAGCGAACGCCTCACCTCCGCACGTCGAACGCCCCGGCCGACCGGCCGGGGCGTTCGTGCGTCAGCCCCGCTCGACCAGCGGCACCTGGACCGTCGTCTGCGCTCCCGTGGAGTCGAAGAGCACGCCGCGCCCGGCGTGCGGACGCGACCGCAACGCCGTCCGCGCCACCCGTGACCCGAACAATTCCCCGTCGATCGCCTCCGACGGGGACAGGACCAGCCCATGCCGACCCCGCCTGGCCTCGAACATCCAGCCGCTGTAGCCGGCCCCCAGGTCGGCGGATCGCCCGGAGAGCACGACAGTGAAGCCCCGGTCGGCGGCCTGGCGCACCAGCGCGTTCATCAGCGGCGTCAGGGGTGCGTCCTTGTAGGCCTCGACGTCGTCGACGAGGACGAGGGCCCCCTCGGGGAGGTCTCGGAGCCGGGCCACTGCCGCGTTCGGGTCCTCCTGACCGACGATGCAGGCGCCCTCACCCAGGTCTGCGGACAGGTCGTTGTCGCGGGGTACGAAGCCGAGGACGGCACGCCCGGACCGCCGCGCGTATGCCGCGAGGAAGCACAGCGTCGCGGTCTTGCCGGTGCGAGACTCCCCCGCCACAAGCGCGACCGGCGACCGATCCAGATCAAGGCCGATGGGCTCGACCAGGTCGCCGCCGATCCCGAACGGGAGCCAGGACGGCGGCCGCGCGCCGGGGTCGAAGTCCGCGGCCACGTCGGCCCAGGCGACTTGGTCCGGCAGCGCGCCCAACGCCATGGGACGCAGGGCGCGTGGCAGGTCGCGGTCGCGCTCGGCCGTTGCCGCCGCGAGCTCGCGCAGGCTGGTTCCCTGACCCTGGCCGCTCGCGTCCGCGCCGAGGACGGCGATCTGGGCTTCGATGGAGCGTTCGCCCCAGACGCCACGACCCTCGGGGAACTCCTCGGGCAGCTCTCGCACCTTGAGGCCGAGGCTGGCATAGTCCTGCCGATCAGGCAGCCGCAGGGCCAGTTTGGCCTCGACCAGCGAGGCGACCCGGGCCGAGTTGAGCGTCCGATCGCCCGTCACGACGACCTGGATGCCGACCGATGCGCCCTCGCGCAGCAGCGTGACCATGCCGTCCAGGAGGCTGCCCACATCGACGTCGGCGAGGTCGGACATGAAGCCTTCCCACCGGTCGAGCACGAGCAGCACATAGGGCAACCGATCGTCCGGCGCTGCGGCACTGCGCAGTTCCTGGATGTCGGCAAAGCCGTGGGCTCCGAGCACGCTCTGCCGCCGGGCGACCTCTTCGGTCAATCGCCGGATCAACCGGCTGGCGCGCTCCACCTCGGTTCGGCGCACGACCGCCCCCGTGTGGGCCAACGCGGTGAGGGGCAACAGGGCACCGTTGCCGCAGTCCAGGCCGTAGACGTGCAGGTCTCTGGCCGCCACCTTCTCGGCCAGCGCGCCGACCAACGTGCGCAACGCGGTGGATCGTCCTGAGCGGGGCCCGCCGACGAGGAAAAGATGTCCCGACGTCCCCAGGGTGAAGGTCGCCGGCACCTGGGCCTGATCCTCAGGCCGGTCTTCCAGCGCCCAACCGACGGTGAAGGGATCGGCCGCGGCGGCCGGATCCCTCTCCACCAACCGCGCACGGAGTTCGTCGAGGGTGACGAACCCGGGCAGGGCGGGCAGCCACGGACTGTGCTGGGGCGGCATACCCAGGTGGTCGACGGCCCCACGGACGGCGGTGACGAGGACCGACAGGTCGGTCTCCCCTTCGTCGGTGTCGCTGGCCGCCGTGGTGGGCCGACCCGGCGCCGGTATGCCGGTGCGTGACCACGGAATCCCCCATGCGAGCGGCGTCGGGATGGTGCGGGTCTCACTCGGGGCGTCGGGTCGCCGCCCGCCGACTCGGCCGGCCTGGAAGGGCAGGACGCCCGACGGACCGAGCCGGGCGTAGCCGCGCCCGGGGGTCGAGGCGAGGATCCGCCCGGCCTCCGGTGCGTCGATGACGTCGCGGCTCTCGCTCTCGTCGGTGACCCGCAGGGCGATCCGCAGGTTGGTGTTGGCCCGGATGTCTGCCGACACGACACCGCTGGGGCGCTGGGTGGCGAGGATGAGGTGGATCCCCAGTGATCGGCCGCGTTGGGCGATGGTGACGAGCCCGGTGACGAAGTCGGGCAACTCGGCCTTGAGGCTGGCGAACTCGTCGATGACCAGGACCAGGCGCGGGATCGTCGGCAGGGTCGGGTCAGTGCGGCACAACGCCCAGTAGTCCTCGAGGTCCTTGGCCCCCGGCACACTGAGCAGGTGCTCGCGCCGACGCAACTCGGCACCAAGGGAGGTCAGCGCCCGGCCGACGAGGTGCGTGTCGAGGTCGGTGACCATGCCGACGGTGTGCGGAAGCTTGTTGCACTCCTTGAACGCCGACCCGCCCTTGTAGTCCACGAGCACGAAGGTCAACTGATCGGGGCGATTGGCCAGGGCGAGCGAAGCGACGATGGTCTGAAGCAACTCTGACTTGCCCGAGCCCGTCGTCCCGGCCACCAGCGCGTGCGGCCCATCGCGGCGCAGGTCGATCCGGAACATTCCGTCGAAGCCCGCACCGATGACGACGTCGGTCTGCAGCTGCCCCCATCCGGCCACCACGGCATCGGGAGTCGGATCGGTCAGCCCGACACACTCCAACAACCGGGCCGACCGCGGCAGGCCGGCATCCTCCAGCGACGGCGTGATGTCTCGCAAGGGAGCCAAGGCCTGCGCGACCCGCGCCGCCCAGGCCGTCTCGACGAGGTCAAGTCGCACCTCGGGAACGTCCGCGACCCCTGTTGCGGTGACCAGCGATTCGTCGTCCGAGCACTCCAGCACGACCCGGCACTCCTCGGGCAGCGACCGCCGATCGGGGTCGAGGCAGATCACCCGAACTCCGACCGCCGGGCCTTGGCGCAGGATGGTCACGACGCCCGGCAGCGCCCGCAACAGCCGGGCACCGTCGAGGACGACGAGGTAGTCCGGGCCGGTCATTTCCTTGGCCCCCGCGCCGAAGCCCTCCTCGGCGGCGGCGACCCGATCGGTGACCAACCGGGTCAACTCGCCGACCCGGGCCCCGATCGACTGCTGCTCGTTGCCGACGAACGCCGGAAGCGTCTCGTCGTCGGTGCGCGTGTGCGGCAGCCAGCGCACCCAGCCGAGGCGGTCCTCGCCGCGTTGATCGGTGAGCACCACCAGGCGGAGGTCGCGGGGACTGTGCAGGACCGCTGCCTGGCCGATGAGCCACCGAGCCGTCGCGTCCACCTGGTCGGCGGCTCCGGTCACTCCGAGCACGCCGAAGTCGCGAAGCGCCACGGGGACTGGCACGTCGGCCACTGTCGCCGGGGCCACGTCCTCGGCGTTGCGGTCGACGTTGGGATCCTCGACGCGGACCTGGCTGGCGCGGGTTGCTGTGCCCACGCGCAGCACGAGGTAGTCGGGGTCGGTGCGGCGGCGCTCCCACAGCCGAGCGCCGGGACCGACCGCCTGCAGGAGCACTTGGGCCGGGTCGGGCAGGGCCGCGCGCCGCTCGGTGCGCTCCCGCGCCAACGCCTCGGCCGCCCGTTCGCGGACTTTCACCAGGGTGCTCTCGTATGCCGCGAGCTTGCGTTTGTAGTCGGCGGCACCAGAACGCCGCCCCTGGATGAGGTTGAAGATCGCCATGATCGGCGAGAGGAGGGCGAACGCGGCAAACCGCCAACTGCCCATGAGCCACACCATCGGCACGGCCATGAGCATCGGCGAGAGCACCATGAGCCACGGGATCCCCATCCGCGTGGGCTTTTCGGGTTTGTGCGGCAGGGTGAACTCCCGGATCCACGGTGCCGGGAGCAGGCGCGGCGGCCGGTTGACGTCGCGACCCAGGCGGCCGTCGGCTGCCACGGTCAGGGCATCGGGCTGCCAGGGCGCCTCAAGTGTGAGCAGGGTCTGGCCGGCGCTCAACGTCGCTCCGGGAGGCCACTGCGTGGCGCCTTCGAGGTCAGTGCCATCGAGGGTCGCGGCGATCCCGTCGGCCGGTTGCACGGTCGCGGTGCCGTCGCGGGCCACCGTGAGGGTCAGCGCGTCGGCCGGCAGCAGCGGATCGGGCAGGGACAACCCGTTCGCCCCGCACCCGATGACCGTCTCCCCGAGGCGAGCCCGATGGATCCGCCCCGCGCCCGGCCCCGAGACGACGCGGACCTCGACGATGCCGGTCGGGAGGGTCGATGGCGTCGCATCGTTCTCGTGAAGACACACGACCGAGCCGGCCGCCAGGCCCGACTCCCGCGCCGTGTCCTCCGGCTGGACGGGGCGACCGTCGACCCACACGGGGACCTTGCTGGCGAAGCCGGGGTGGATGGCGCTGCCGACCGCGCCCAACAACGCCGGCAGCAACGCCGCGACGGTGGCGTCCGGGTCGGCGTCGACGAGCACGACGGCTTCCGTGCCGGCGCTCCTGTCCCGCACCACCACACTGAACCGCACGGCATACCTCCCTGACGCCGCCACCGCTGGGCCGACCCCTGGACCGTACCGGAGTCGCGCCCGCACGTCCCGCAGCCCCCGTGCGGACGGGGTCACGGACGCGGAGGTATGCCGTCCACCTGAGTACGCGTGCGGATAAGGCGCTTGTCCGAGCGTCGCTATTGTCGGGGGCTCAGGGGACCTACACGACCAGGGGCTGTGGAATCGAATGTCGAACGACCCGATCAAGGTGACCTACACCGACCTTGCGGATCTCAAAGGACAAGTGCTCAACCTCGCCTCGGCGTTCGACAACGCCGACGGCGCGAGCATCACTCCGACCCGGACGGCGACGACGGCTGGCGTCGGGCAGTTCCTCTCCCAGTTGGGCGATGCACTCGACCAGTTCACCGCCTCCTGGCGGCTGTGGCTGGACACGGCGGGCGATGACGCCTCGATCCTCGGCTCCAGCATTGGGCAGGCCGCGATCGACTTCTCGGCCCTCGACGCGGCCGGTAGCGACCTCACCGTGACTCTGAGCTGAAGGGGTTCCCGTGAGCCACTACACCTTGACCCTCAACCCGTCCGAGCTGGGTGCAGCGTCCCGGGCGATCGGCCGGCTGGAGACCGGGCTCGGCGCCGGTGACGAGGGCGGCAAACTCAAACGTCTCAGCGGCAACAAGGGCTCCTGGACCGGCCGAGCCGCGACGGCGTGCTTCGGCGAGATGACGCGACTGGCCGACGCCATGATCCTGGCGAGCGGCAAGGCCGGTGCTGCCGGGGAGGCCATCGATGCCTTCAAACGGGTCGCGGACACAGCGATCCAGACGACCCTGCCCGACCTGAACCGGCGCTGGGACTCGGCGAACACGGCATACGAATCGGCGGCCTCGAAGGCGCGGTCGACCTATTCGGTCGCCGTCAGCGACATCCGCCTGCTGCCCGAGGACGAGCGCACGGCCGCCCGGACTTCGGCCCAACGCACCCGTGACCAGGCGATCTCCTCGGCTGCGGGCTCGCACTTCCGTGCCCAGGAGCGGCTGGATTCTGAGTTCCAGGGACTCGTCGGCGAACTGCAGCGGGCCGCTACCGCCCTCGGGGCCGGACTGCGGTCGGCGATGCCGATCGCCTTCAGCGACGCCGAATGGGCGGCCGTCCGCGGCGGATCTATCCCTCCGGGCATGCGGACGGCACTGGCCACCAAGGCGCTAGGAGATCAGTCGTTCGCCCATCGCGCTGCTGCCCGCGACTATGGCAAGGCGATCGCCGACGAGTTGGCGGCCGACGCCGGTCGCGACGATCTCCCCGTCCCCGTGTCCGCTGAGGTGCTGGCCGCCCTTCAAGGAATGGGCGACGACCCGGACTTCGTCGAGGCCTTGATGACCTCGCTCGGCCCGGGGGGCGCGGCGCTGCTCAGTTGGCGCGTTCGCGCGACTTTCGAGAACCCGTACGACAAGGACGGCCAGGCGCGCGGCAAGGCACTGTTCGATGCGCTGACGACTGTCTATGGCACGGCGAGCAAGGTCATCGTCGACTCCCCCGGCGGCGGCACGCGGGCATTGCTGGACGAGGAGTGGCTCAAGCACTTCAACCCCAACGAGGCGAGCGGGCTCGGTGAACGGTGGCGCTTCGCCTTGAGCATGAACGGCCAATCGGCTTTCGCGACGGGATACCGACCAGACTTGTTGTTGCCGTTCCTCCAACGAGAAGGTGCCCTCTCGGAGGAGTTCTCCAGGCTGATCGCCGACCAGGCGATGAAGGACTACGAGGCGTACTCCAAAGACCCGATGAAGGACCTACGGTGGTCCCTCTATCGGGGAAACGACAGCCTCGACCCCATGCGGTTGCTGGCCTACGTGGAAGGTGACGCTAGCAACCCGTTCCGGATGGATCTGCTGCATGTGGCGCTCGACCGGGCAGGCGACTACGCATCGAGTTCCAACGCAGTCTTCCTGGCTCACCGCAATGCGCTGCTGGGACTGATGAGCGGCAGCGACGAGCTGTACAACAGCGAGGGTGTCCACGACTGGCTGGGTGGGTCGTTGGGGACGTTGCTCACCCAGGCGACGATCGGTTACCAGCAGACCAGCCCGGGTCTGGCCGATGCGGCGCTGTTCGCGGTCGCGGACTACCTCGCCAAGCACGCCGGCGGGCACCTGCTCTCACCGGTCCAGATTGCCTTGGGGACCGTCATCACCGACCCGCGGATGATGAACGGCGCCCTTATGTCGGTGACCAACCCGTTCGGCGACAACCAAGCCGGGTTGTCGGGCGTGCACACGAACTGGGCAGATCCGTCGGCTGGGCCCTTCATGGCCACGTCCCTCTGGGCCGCGTTACATCAAGAAGCCATGCTGCAGCCCAAGACGGCAGCTGCCGTCATCGCGGCGTTCGGGACGTTCATCGACGGGCAGAGCAAACAAGCGCAGCACATGGGCTACCTCTACAACCCCGCGACAGGGATATTCGACCTCCCCAACACCGGAATCACGTCAGTGCAGTTGTTCCAGGCGGAGGCGGCCCGGCACTTCCTCGGCACGAACCTGCAGGCGGACCTCGACGGATTGCAGAAGGCCCTAGAGGCCGAGCTTGCCCAACTCGGTAAGGACAAGGAGCAGGCCAAACAGATCCTCGGTCAGCTCGTGGACTGGGCACGGGATCCCAAGTTGATCGTCTCTGACGTCACAGACAAACTCGTGGACTTCGCCATCGACAAGGCGGTCGACTGGACCTTCCCAACGACCAAGGACATTGAGGCCCAGTACGAAGCCCGGATCCAATCTCTATCCAGCAGCCTTGACTCCCCGATCGTGAAGCCCTCGGTCTGGACAGACATCAACATGATTGCCACGCAACTCGTCGTCGATCTGGGTACCGATCGCGGGCCGACCACGGTCGTCACCGCGGGCGGCGCCGATGGCCATCCGACGCCCACGTCCCACAACGGGGATCCAACGGCCTATGTCGGCCACGTGAGCATCTATGTCCCGGGAGACCCGGCTCACCCGATTACCGACGACTTCCTCGCCCGTGACTCAGCGGGAAAGGCGACCGGCGTGCTGAACATCTCGCAGATGAACCCCTATCAGCGGCAGGCCTACCTCAACTGGCTCCTCGACCCTGCTGTCCAGAACTTCCTCGGCACCCGAATCGACGCGCTGAAGGTGGCCGCCGGGTTGGCAGCCGGGAGGTAACGCGCACGCCGTCACGATCCCCAGGTGATCCTGGTCGTCCAGGTGTCCACGACGTGCGTCGTGGTGGCGGTGACGATGCGATCCCCGACGACTGCCAGGGTCTCCGTGTCAGTGGCCAGCACCTGGCTGGTCCCGTCCACCACGTCGACGCGCAGCCAGGTCCGTGCCGCGGACACGCTCCGGCACTCGCCGTTGTCCCTCGGCGCGGGAGCACCGAGCAGGACGACCCGATCGGATAGCCGGACCAGCGTTGCGTCGTAATCCGAGGGACAAAGCCCTGGAATGGGGACGCGACGCACCGTCCCGGCCTCGAGCACGGCCAAGGACAGTCGTGAGTCCCGTTTGATCGTGCCCGAGACGGTCCCGACGACGAACGCGATCCGATCAGGGGCGAGTGCCGCAACCCTTCGGACGACACCGAGATCGACGGAGCCTGCAGGCACGGACGTCCCCTCTGGGACGCCGGACAAGGGGTCTGGCGGGTTGGTCCGCCACCTCCCGGCAACCTCGTCGTGGCCGGACGCAGTGACCCGATTGATGAGGACGTCCTGGTCAGGGTTCAATGTCCGCCCGCCGGTGTACGTCGAGGCCAGCAGCGTCGTCCCGTCGAGAATCGCTAGTCCGTCCTCTGACACCAGGCGATCTGGAACCACCCGGCCGGTCGGAAGGGTGATCGAGCCTCGGCCCAGCTCCGAGACCGCAGCGGACGCTGGATGGTCGACCCCCAGGAAGGTGGTCACTTGCTGATTGGACCGGATCAACCAGACCTGTCCGGATGGGTCGACCGCGATCTGTTGCGGAGTCTCGCTGCCCGGTTGCTGGTCATCCTTCGGCAACCGGGTGGGGGTAGGGGTGCCTTGAGGTCCAGCGATGACCACTGAACGGTCGCCCCACACGGCATACAGGGTGGAACCGGACCCGACGAGCAACAGCCGCAACGCGTCGGACGTCTCCTGTGGCCAGGTGATGGTCGTCTGCGGCGGTCCGCTGGGAGTCGTCGTGCATCCCGAAACGCCGACCACGACGGTCGCCAGCGCGACGAGGACCCCCCTGAAGATCCTTGGCATGACGCCCACCCTAACCGACGGACCTGCTGGCGCAGTCAGCGTCCGAGGTTGGCGGGACCGAACGCGTCGGGAAGCAATTCGGACATCGGCCTCGGCCCGGTCGACGTCGCGACGAGGCAGTCGGGCCCGCCGTGTTCCCAGAGCAGTTGTCGGCAGCGGCCGCACGGCATGAGCGTGTCGCCTTCGGGCCCGACGCACGACACGGCCACCAGCCGACCGCCCCCGCCAGCCACCAGGGCCGACACCATCCCGCACTCGGCGCACAGCCCCACGCCGTAACTCGCGTTCTCCACATTGCAGCCCACGACGACCCGGCCGTCGTCGACCAGGCCCGCCACGCCGACCGGGAACCCCGAATACGGCGCGTATGCCGTGTCGCGCACCTCGATGGCCGCTCGTTGCAGCGCGACCCAGTCCGGCGACGGCATACCCGAGGGGTATGCCGCGTCCGCGCGGTCAGGCGGGGGCGGCTGGGTCAATGGCCTTCGCCCTTGCGATAGACCATGCCGTCGGCCTTGGGCATGCGCAGGTTCTGCGAGGAGACCGATAGGACGACCAAGGTGACGATGTACGGGGTCAGGGTGGTGACCTCGTTCGGAAGGGAATCCAGGCCGAGGTAGCCCAGCAGGAAGGTCACGCCGATGCCGATGAAGATCGCACCGGGCAGTCGGCGTCCGCGGCGCAACCACAGGACACCCAACGCGATGACGACGATGCCGGCGAAGATGAACAGCGCGAGCACCGCAAGGGAGTTCTGCGAACGAAGGCGGACGGCATCGGCATACCCGAAGAGGGTGGCGCCTGCGGCGAGCCCGCCGGGCCGCCAGTTGCCGAAGATCATCGCCGCGAGGCCGATGTAACCGCGACCGTTGGTCATGCCCTCGCGGTAACTGCCCGTGAACATGACGAGGAAGAGGCCACCGAGGCCCGCGAGCGCGCCGCCCCAGACAACGGCGAGGTACTTGACCCGGACGACGTTGACACCGAGGGACTCCGCAGCCCACGGGTTCTCACCTGCGGAGCGCAGCCGCAGACCCAGCGCGGTCCGCCAGAGCAGGTATGCCGTGAGCGGGAACATCGCCAGGCCGAGGAGCTCGTAGGGGGTGATGCCGACCATCAGCCCGCGCAGGACGCCCGCGGCATCGGCGAGCACGGGTATGCCGGTCCGTTCCACACTGCCCAGCACGTCGGGCCCGGATGCGAGGACGGGGATGTCGAAGGTCGGAATGTTGCCGGACATGGGGGGCGACTGGGTCGGCCCACCGCCCGTGCTTGGGGTGAAGGTGAGCTCGGAGAGGAAGCGAACCGTGCCTGCGGCAAGAAGGTTGATGGCAACACCGCTGACGATGTGGTCGACACCGAAGGTGACGGTCGCCAGGGCATGCAGCAGGCCGCCGAGGGCACCGCCGATGAGAGCGGCCACGAGCGCGGCCAGTGGTCCCCAGCGCCACCCGGCGAAGCCAGCCCCCCAGACACCGAGCATCATCATGCCCTCGAGGCCGATGTTGACGACGCCGGCCCGCTCGCTGATCAGGCCGCCGAGGCCGGCCAGGGCGACGGGAAGGGTGAGCCACACCATCGCATTGATGGTGCCCGACGCGGTGAGGACGCCCTCACCCGAGATGACCCGGGTGATCGAGAGGGCGACCAATCCGAGGCCGGCGAGGAGCAGCAGGCGGTTGCGTCGAGCGCGCCGGGCGACGGTCGTGGCAGTGGGCGCTGATGCGGTGGAAGTGCTCATGCCGACGCTCCTGCGGTTGCCGGTCCGGGGGTGCCGCTCACCGAGGTGGTGGGGGCCGCGGGAGTTGCGGGGGTCTGCGCGGCAGCCTTGCGGTCCTCCATGCGCAGCAACCTGCGACGAAGGACCTCGTTGACGATGACGACCGACAGGACGATGACGCCCTGGGCGATCGACACCACCGATGGGGGGACCTCGACATTCTGAAGGGAAGGCCCGGACCGGTTGAGAAAGGCGAAAAGAATGGCCGCCAAGCCGATGCCCAGAGGGTTGTTGCGGCCGAGGAGCGCCACGGCGATACCGGAGAAGCCGAACCCGAGGAAGAAGCTGTCGGCACCGTAGGCGTGGACATCGCCGAGGATCTGGGGCAGTCCCACCAGCCCGGCTATGCCACCGGACAGGAGCATGGCCTGCACGATCATCCGGGACGACTGGACGCCGCTCGTGGCGGCCGCCTCGGGGTTGCTTCCAGACGCCCGCAGGTTGAATCCGAAGCGGGTGCGGTTGAGGCCGAGGGCCACTGCGACGCCCACGATGAGCGCCACGACGATGAAGCCGCCGAGCGGTCGGCTCGGGGTCAGCATGCCGAGCCACCCGAACGGGTCCTCGAAACCGGGGAACCAGGCGTCGGTCCGGATGTCGGCGGTTCGTCCGGTCCCCGTTTCGCCGAGCTTCGGGTCGCGGAACGGGCCGCGCAGCAGATAGCCGATGAGGCCTCCGACGATGCTGTTGAGCATGATCGTCGTGATGACCTCGTTGACTCCCCGCGTCACCTTGAGCACCGCAGGGATCAGGGCATAGAGCGCGCCGGCGAGCATGGCGACGATGATCGTCAGGATGATGGCGAGAGCGCCGGGGAGTGGGACGGTCGCAGCGAACCACGCCGCCACCAGCGCAGCAATGCGGTACTGCCCTTCGACGCCGATGTTGAACAGCCCCATGCGGAAGCCGAGGCTCACCGCGAGGCCCGAGAGGAAGAGCGGCACGACGCCCTCCACCCAAGCGCGCATCTGGTTGGCCTGAGCTTGCGGAGTCTCGCCGAAGTCGAACAGGGCCACCAACGACTTCACTGGGTCGACGCCGAGCACCAGGAGCACGACGGCCAGCACGAGGACCGCCACGAGCAACGCCAGGGTGGCGGGGAGGACTCCGGTGAGCACTACCCGGCGCAAGCGGGTCATGCCGAGGCCTCCTTGTTCGCAGCCCCGGTCATATAGGTGCCGAGGATCTGGGGTGTCACGTCAGCCGGGTCTAGCTTGGCGACGAGCCTTCCCTTGTAGATGACGTAGAGGACGTCGGACAGGCCGATGAGCTCCTCAAGGTCGGCGCTGATGAGAACCGTGGCCAGGCCTTTGGCTCGCGCCGCCCTGATGCGATCCCAGATCGCCGCCTGGGCCCCGACGTCGACGCCGCGGGTGGGGTGGGCTGCGATGAGGATGGACGGGTCGGACTCAAGCTCGCGACCGATGATGAGCTTCTGCTGGTTGCCGCCGGAGAGCGATCCGACGAGAGTCTCCGGCCCGGGTGCCCGCACGTCGTAGTCCGCCATGATCCTGACCGTGTCAGAGACGGTGGCGCCCTTCTTGAGCCAGCCCCACGAGGTGAACAAGCGCGGGTCGTGCGTGTGCCCGAGGAGCCGGTTCTCCCACAGCGGCGAGGCGAGAAGGAGCGCCTGACGGTGGCGGTCCTCGGGAACGACCGCGATGCCGGCGTTGCGTCGCCCCATCGTCGTCTCGTTACTGATGTCGCGACCGTCGACCGAGATCGTTCCGCTGTCGGGCTTGACGAGCCCGAGTAGGGCGGCGACGAGCTCGCTCTGGCCGTTCCCCTCGACACCGGCAAACCCGGCGACCTCTCCGCGATGGACGACGAATGAGATGTCGTCGAGGATCGGCTTACCCGACGGCGCGGCAAGCGCGAGCCCGGTGACGTGCAGTTGCTCGTGGTCGGTCACGGTGGACTCGCGGGTATCCGGTTTGGGCAGTTCGGAGCCGACCATGAGCTCGGCGAGCTGACGGGCCGTCACTGACCCGGGATCGACGCTGGCGACCGTCGTCCCACGCCGAATGACAGTGATGACGTCGGCCACCTTGAGCACCTCGTCGAGTTTGTGCGAGATGAAGACGATCGCCAGGCCCTCAGCCGTCATCTCCTGAAGATGCTCGAAGAGCTCGTCGACCTCTTGCGGCACGAGGACGGCGGTGGGCTCGTCGAGGATGAGGACTCGCGCACCGCGGAAGAGCACCTTGGCGATTTCGACGCGTTGCCGGTCGGCCACGGTGAGATTCTCGACGAGTGCGTCCGGGTCAAGATCCAGGCCGTAGTCCCGCGAGATCTGGTCAATCCTGCTGCGGGCAGCGTCGATGTCCAGCCGCCCCCGGGATTGGGGTTCGCTGCCCAGGATGATGTTCTCCAGGACGGTGAAGTTGTCGGCCAGCATGAAGTGTTGATGCACCATGCCGACCCCTGCGGCAATGGCGTCGTTGGGCCCGCGGAACGGTGTCGGAGTGCCGTTGACGAGGATCTGCCCTTCCTCCGGGTGGTACATCCCGTAAAGGACCTTCATCAGCGTCGACTTACCGGCGCCGTTCTCCCCGACGAGCGCGTGGACCTCTCCGGCGCGCACGACCAGGTCGATGTCCCGGTTCGCGACGACGCCGGGGAATCGCTTGGTGATGCCTCGCAGCTCGATGATCGCTGCGGCCGGCGAGGACTGGGCAGACGGGGGCGTCGGGTGCACCTCGGTGGGCATGCGCGCATCCTTCCATAGCCGTGGGGGGCCCGGCAGGTGCCGGGCCCCCCACGTGGGTACGTGTCAGGCGGACGTCCTTGTCCGATCGACAGCGAACTACTTGGTGTTGACGACGATCGTGCCCGCGATGATCTTGGCCTTGTAGTCCTCGAGCTTGGACTTGATGTCGTCGACGAAGCCACCAGAGGTCGAGTAGGCGACCCCTTCGTCCTTGAGGTTGTAGCTGTGCGACGTGAGCTTCCCGGTGGTCTTGAAGGCCTGGACGCTGAGGAAGACGGCGTTGTCGACGCGCTTGATCATCGAGGTGAGGATGAGCGGCTTCAGCGCCGCGTCGGACACGGTGTTGAACTGGTCGCTGTCGACGCCGATAACGAGTTTGCCGGCGTCCTTGGCCGCAGGGAACGACCCTGCGAACGAGCCGCCAGCGGCGGTGAAGACGATGTCGGCACCGTTCTGGTACATGGCCGCAGCAGCGACCTTGGCTCCCGGGACGTCGCCGAAACCGGCACCCGAGTCGGCCGCGGCGAGACGCTTGTCATCGACGACGATCGTGGGGTCGGCGGCCTTGGCGCCCTGTGCGAAGCCCGCACCGAAGCGGTTGATGACGACGGATTCGTTGCCGCCGATGAAGCCGACGTGGTGCGTCTTGGACTTCAGGGCCGCAGCCACACCGACGAGGAAGGAACCCTCCTGCTCAGCGAAGTCCATCACCGCCACGTTCGCCACCGTTGACGGGGCTCCGTCGATGCGGACGAACTGGACCTTCGGGTATTCCTTGGCCACCTGGTCCATGGGCTCGCCGTAGTTGTAGCCAACGCCGAAGATCGGGCTGTAGCCGCCATCGGCCAGCTGGCGCAACAGGTCTGCCCGGTTGGTGCCGTCGGCGTTGGGGCTCAGTTCCTTGGCGGTGGCACCAAGCTCCTTGGCTGCGCGCTCAAGACCCTTGACCGCGAGGTCGTTGAAGGTGCCGTCGCCGCGCCCACCGGTGTCGAAGGCCATGCCGACCTTGAGGGCGCCCGCCGCAGGGGCCCCTGCCGTCGAGGCGGCTGTCGTGGTTGTCGTGGTGCTCGCGCTGCTGCTGCAGGCTGCGAGTCCGAGCGCAGCGACAGTGAGCAGCGCTGCAGCCTTGATTGAGTGACGCAAAGGTATCTCCTCCATGACCGAAGGCGCCGGGGTTGCCGGCGCGCGGATATCGCGAGCGTAGCGCCACGCCTACAGGCACCGGCGAGGACTGCCCTACACCGTGCGGGTTTGTTACCGACTCGGAACGTTCGTTACCGACTGGGAACGTCGCCCACGGCGACGCCTCCCGGAAGCCGTCGCGACAGCACCGCCGCAGTGAGCACACGCGCCCCATGGGTCACGCTGGCCTCGTCCACCACAAGGTCCCCTTGGTGCAGGTCGAAGGTCGGACCACCCGGCATACGCGTGCCCAGTCGGGCCATCGCACCGGGCACCTTGGTGAGGTACCAGGCGAAGTCCTCGCCCCCCATCGACTGCTCCGTCGGGACCGGGTCGACGCCGACGCGCTTGGCCGCATCCGTGAGCAGGTCTACCGCTTCGGGGGCATTGACGACCGGCGGGACGCCGCGGATGTGTTCGATGGCCATCTGCACGCCGTACGGCGCGACCGCGGATGAGACGAGTTCCTCGACCAGGGCACCGGCGTTGTCCCACGCACCTGCGTCCAGCACCCGGAGGGTCCCCGACACGCTGCCGCTCTCGGGGATGACGTTGGCCGCGTGCCCGGCTTCGACCGTCCCCCACACCAGGCTCGCGGACGAGCGCGGGTCAACCCGTCGGCCGAGCGCGGCAGGGACTTCGGTGATGACCTTGCCGAGCGCGAAGACCAGGTCCTGAGTGAGTTGGGGCCGCGACGTGTGACCACCGGAGCCGGAGAGCCGAACGGTCACCCGGTCGGCCGCAGCGGTCAGCGGGCCGACGCGCAGGCCGATGCTCCCGACGTCGAGGGTGGGGTCACAGTGGACGGCATAGATCTCGTCGACGTCGTCGAGCCATTCCGACTCGCAGATCGGCAGCGCACCACCGGGGATGACTTCCTCGGCGGGTTGGAAGATCACCCGAACGCCCAGCCCGCTGCTGACCAAGTGTTCCTGGACCGAGACGAGGGCCAGAGCCGCGCCCAGGCAGACCGTGACGTGGACGTCGTGACCGCACGCGTGGGCCACCCCGGGCACCACCGAGGCGTAGGGCAGGTGCGTCCGCTCCGGCAGCGCCAACGCATCGAGGTCGGCCCGCAAGGCGATCCGGTATGCCGCGTGCTCGGCTCCCAGGTCGGCGACCAGCCCCGACCCGGGCAGCAAGGTGACCTTGACACCGGCATCGGTCAGCGCATCGGCCACGTTCGCGGTCGTGCGGTGTTCGGCGAAGGACAACTCAGGGTGGCGATGGACGTCGCGCCGGAAGTCAAGGAGCATGTCCTCGATCGCGGCGAGGCGCGCAAGCGCGAGGTCGAGCACCGGGGCGGTCACGAGGGGGCAGTCTAGTGAGCGCGCGAGCGCGCACTAGACACGGTCAGCAGACACGGTCATCGGTAGGAGTAGACCAACGCCTGCGACTCGGCAACGGGGACGTTGGTCGTGACGGTCCGCGAGAGGCCGGGCAAGACCCCGCCGGTGCCACCGGACCCGGTCCACGTCGCCGACCACGACGTCGATAGATCGACGGGATACCCATCGGCATACCGCACCGACGCCGCCTCGAACGCGACCGTGCAGCCGGTCGAGTCGTCGGCACCAGGGGCATAGACGCGGACCGCACGATCTGGGGGACAACTCGTCCCACCCGCCGGCGAACTGATGCTCAGCCCACTGGTCTGTGCGACGACCTCGGCCCACACCGGCCCGGCCTGAGCCCGGATCGTCCGCGTCCCGCCGGTGGCCGCCCCCACGGCGTCGGGGTTAGTCACCCAGAACCACGTCGGCAGGGAGACCAGGGTGCTGCCCCCGGCGATGTCCAGTTTCGGGTTGCGTTCAGCAACAGGATCGGGAATCGCCATGTAGTCGCGGGCCACCTGGGCAAGGTCCTCGGGGTCAACGAGCGGCTGTGGAGTTGCGCCCGCGAAGAAGCGGTGCGTCACCGGGACTGGGCAACCGCCCGGATCGTAGACCTGCGGAGTTCCGGCATACGACATGAGGATGCCGGAGCAATAGGTGGCATCGTCCCGACAGTCGATGCCGTACAGGTCCAAGGCGTTCGCGTTCGGGCTGGCCGCAGCCGCCTCGTACATCGAGCGAGGGCCCATCTGGAAGTAGGCAATCGCAGCGTGCGCATGATCGCGCAGCTCCCGGACGACGGTGTCGTACCACTCAACCCACGACGAGGGGTTGTCCTGTTGGAAGCCCATGTAGTTGATGGGAGTCCACCAGCATGACGCCGGCATCCGCACGACCGTGGACCCACCGCCGCTGGGTGCGCCATCTCCGGAGAAACCGACTCGAACGCCGAAGCCCGCGCCGTCTGACGCGTCCTCTATGCCCGCCTGGGCCGTTCCCGGTGAGACCAGCAACGAGATTGCCGCTACGGCGCAGATAAGCGCCGCCCTGATCTGTCGCATGCTAGCTCCCCTGTGCCGAGACGTTCGCGCATTTTACCAGCCTCATGAGAACCGGGCCTAGGAGCTTCGACCCGGTTGGGCTCAACAGCCGCCCTTGGTGCTCGACGAGATCCGCCAGAGATCGCCAGACTTGACGAATGTGGCGGACATGACGCGCACCCGGGGGTTGATCGGTTCCTTCGATTCGCCGGTGACGTCGTCGACTTCATGGGAAAAGTCGACCAGCCGACCGCACCCGGTGGCGGTGCCGTCCGAGACGGAGATCGAGTCAACCCAGAAGGTTGTCGAGCCCTCCAGATGGCGCCCTTCGAGCTTGAGTTTGTCGACGTAACCGTTGAAGAGACCCAACGCCCGCCCAGTCATGACCTTGCCCAAGTCGGAGTTTGGTTCCTTCGGAGTCCTGAACACCGTCCAGGCCAGCCTCCAGTAGGCCTGCCAGGCCCGGCCCACGGCCTCCTGCTCGGCGGAGAGACCGCTTGGCAGGTCCGGGAAGTCGATCTTGTCGACGGCAGTCGCGGCGGCTGAGGCCGTGGATGTCGCCACGGCCGTCGGAGTCGAAGGTGACGACGCGGTTGCCGTGGGCGTGGTACCGAAACTCGGCAGGGTCGGCTCCGGCGATGAGGTGCACCCAACGAGGGCGACGACGGCTGCCACTGCAGCGATATGTGCTCGTGCAAGCCGTGCCATGGTGCTCCCCTGCCTTGACGCGCCGACCTGACCAACGCCCCAGACCCTAACGGACCAGCCCCACGCCACCCACCCCGGAGATAGCGCTCGCACGGTCATCGGTAGGAGTAGACCAGGGCCTGCGACTCGGCAACGGGGACGTTGGTCGTGACGGTCCGCGAGAGGCCGGGCAAGGCACCTCCAGTGCCACCGGACCCGGTCCACGTCGCCGACCACGACGTCGATAGATCGACGGGATACCCATCGGCATACCGGACCGACGCCGCATCGAACGCGACCGTGCAGCCCGTCGAGTCGTCGGCCCCTGGGGCATAGACACGGACCGCACGATCCGGCGAGCAACTCGTCCCACCCGCCGGCGAATTGATGCTCAGCCCGCTGGTGCGCGCGACGACCTCGGCCCACACCGGCCCGACCTGAGCCCGGATCGTCCGCGTGCCGCCCGTGGCCGCCCCGACAGCGTCGGGGTTGGTGACCCAGAACCACGTCGGCAGGGAGACCAGGGTCCCGCCGCCGGTGAGGTCCAGTTTCGGGTTGCGTTCAGCAACGGGATCGGGGATGACCATGTAGTCCCGAGCAACCTGGGCGAGATCCTGCGGGTCGACCAGCGGCTGAGGAGGGGCACCAGCGAAGAAGCGGAAGGTGACCGGGACCGGGCAACTCCCCGGGTCGTAGACCTGCGGAGTTCCGGCATACGACATGAGGATGCCGGAACAGTAAGTTGCATTGTCCCGACAGTTGATGCTGTACAGGTCCAAGGCGTTCGCGTTGGGACTGGCCGCAGCCGCCTGGTACATCGAGCGAGGGCCCCACGTGTAGTTGCCGTCGGACGCGTACGAATGACTGGCCAGCGGATTGGTGAGATCGTCGTACCAGGCAACCCACGACGAGGGATTGTCCTGCTGGAATCCTCCGTAGTCGTACTTCACTGACTCCCACCAGCACGATGCGGGCATCCGCACGACCGTGGATCCCCCGCCGCTCGGGGCGCCATCCCCGGAGAAGCGGACCGCGACGCCGTAGCCGCCGCCCGAGGCTTCCCCTCCACCCCCATTGTTTGCCCAAGCATTCGCGGGCAGCGCGGTCAGGCCCAACACTGCCAGGGCACAGATGAGTGCCGATCTGACCAGTCTCATGCGCGTTCCCCTGTCGACCTGTGAGTCGGGACCTCACGACTCGGCACTTTACCCGACGGTACCGTCGTCGCGATTGGGCGCCAGCGAGGCGATCAGCAGCCTCGCTTGAGCGTAGCGACCCGCCACACACCGCCCGACTGGGTGAACGTTGCCGAGTAGAGGCGGATGATGGGATCGATCGCTTCCTTCGACTCACCTGTGACGTCATCGATCTCATGCGAAGAGTCGAGCATCGAGCCGCATGCCTTGGCAGTCGCTCCTGAAACCGAGACCGTGACGACCTTGAACTCCGCGGGCCCCTCAAGGTGGCGTCCGGTGCTCACCAGTTTGTTGACGTAGCCGTTGAGCCCGACGAGGGCCTCGCCGGTGATGGCCTTGCCGAGGTCGGGGTGCGGTTCACGCGGGGTTTGGTACGCCCGCGAGGCGAGCTTCCAATACTCCTGATACGCCAGCCCGACGGCTCGTTGCTCAGCGGTGAAGCCGGCTGGCATCTCAAGGAAGTTCATCGCGCCGACTGCTGTCGCGGTGGCGGTCGCCGTCGGGCTGGCAGTCGCCGCCGGAGTCTGGGGTGACGACGCTGTTGCCGTGGGGGTGGGACCGAAGCTCGGCAACGTCGGCTCCGGCGTTGAGCTGCACCCAGCAAGCGAGACGGTCGCTGCCACTGCAGCGACGATGTATGCCCGAGCAAGCCGTCCCATGGGGTTCCCCTGTCTTACCTTGACGCGCCACCTGACCAACGCCCACGACCCTAACCGACCCCCGGAGATAGCGCTCGCACGGTCATCTTTGCGGGCCCACGCCAGGTTTAGACCCAGAGATAGCGCTCGCACGGTCATCTTTGCGGGCCTCACAGCCTGTGACCCCCGGAGATAGCGCTCGCACGGTCATCTTTGCGCGCCTCACAGCCTGTGACCCCCGGAGATAGCGCTCGCACGGTCATCTTTGCGCGCCCCGCCTCACCCCCCGACCGCAGCTGGCGCGCCACGGTCAGGTATGCCGCCGCGCCAACACGTCTACGCTGCCGCCATGTCGGTCCTGACCTTGCACCCCGAAGTCGTCGATGCCCTCGCCACCGGACGGGCGGTCGTCGCCCTCGAGAGCACGATCCTCGCCCACGGCCTGCCGCCGGGCGACAACCTGCGCGTCGGGCGCGAGATCGAGGCCGTCGTGCGCGCGGCAGGAGCCGTACCCGCGACCATCGCCGTCCTCGACGGCCAGGTCCGCGTCGGACTCGACGACGCCGGACTGGAACGACTGTGTGACCCCGCCGCCGACATCCTCAAGCTCAGCGTCCGCGACGTCGGCGTTGCTCTGGCCCTGCACCGAGACGGCGCCACCACCGTCGCCTCGACGAGCGCGCTCGCCCACCGCGCCGGGATCTCGGTCTTCGCCACCGGCGGGCTCGGAGGCGTGCACCGTGGCGCGGCAGAGACCTTCGACGTGTCGGCCGACCTCGGGGTGATCGCCCGCACGCCGGTCCTCGTCGTCTGCGCCGGGGTCAAGTCGATCCTCGACGTGCCCGGCACCCTGGAATACCTCGAGACCCTGTCGGTCCCCGTGCTCGGCTACCGCACCGACGCCTTTCCGGGGTTCTACCTCTCCGACTCCGGGTATGCCGCCCCCTGGCGCGTCGACTCCCCCACCCAGGCCGCGGCCATCGTCCGGGCCCGGGAGCTCCTCGGCGGCGAGGAAGCTGGCGTGGTCCTGGCCAACCCCCTCCCGCTCGACCGACAGGTCGACCCCCAACTGCACGACCGGCTCGTCGCCGACGGCCTGGAGATGCTGGCCGCCGAAGGCATTCACGGCAAGGACGTCACCCCGGCCTTGCTCGCCTATTTCCACGAGCACTCCGATGGCGAATCCCTGCGCGCCAACGTCGAATTGGTGCTCGCCAACGCCCGGCTGGCCGCTGAGGTCGCCGTCGAGCTCGCCGCGCTGCGCACCGGATCGTGACGGGTCAGCGGTGAGCGGGCGGCATACCGGATGGGCGTCGTGAGCACGACGGCAGGTGCGCGGCCGATCGTCGTCATCGGTGACGTCGGCATGGATGTCGTTGCGGTGCCGAGCGGTCCGATCCGCTACGGGACGGACACGCCCGCGCAGGTGAGCATGCGGCGAGCCGGGGCGGGGGCCAACACGGCCGCCTGGCTCGGCGCCGCCGGAGCAGACGTCACTCTCATCGCGCGCGTGGGTGACGACTCCGCCGGGCGCACGGCTCGGGCCGAGCTCGAACGCGCCGGAGTCCGCTGCGTCTGGGCCGTCGACCGCGACCTGCCCACCGGCCTGGTCGTCGTCCTCGTCGACGCGTCAGGTGAGCGCACCATGCTGCCCTCGCGCGGCGCCAACGCGGCCTTGCGCTCCACCGACGTCACCGGTGCCCTCGACGTCGTGGCCGCCTTCCCCGGGGGTATGCCGCACCTGCACCTCTCGGGGTACGTCCTGCTCGATCCGGGGTCACGCGCGGCGGGCCTCGCAGCGATCGGCGAGGCGCAGCGGCGTGGGTGGAGCACATCAGTCGACCCGCAGGCCGCAGCCTTGGTGAGCGAGGTGGGTGCGGCGGTGTTCCTCGAATGGGTCCGCGGTGTCGACCTGCTGCTGCCCAACGCCAACGAGGCCGACGCCCTCGGAGGCGTGCCGACGATCCTGGCCAACGTGCACGCCGTCGCGGTGACCGACGGCGCAGCGGGGGCGCGCTGGTTCGGGGCAGGCGGCGAGGTCTGGGAGGTCGCGGCCGAGCCCGTAGCGGCACCGGACACGACCGGCGCCGGCGACGCCTTCGACGCCGGGCTGTTGGCGGCGTGGGTCGCCGGCGCGGATCCAGCTGCCGCGTTGGCTGCCGGAGTCTGCGCCGGGACGGCCGTCATCACCGGTCGGGCCCGCGGCGATCAGATCGCCGAGTAGCCCGCCCAACTGGCCCAGTGAGCCCGTCGGATCAGAACGAGTCGGTGGGGATATAGGTCCCCCAGACCTCGCGCAGCGCGTGAGCGACCTCGCCGCCGGTGGCCCGGGCCCGCAGCGCCTCGCGCATCGGGTAGAGGATGTTGTCGGTGCCGCGAGCCGCTTCCTTGAGCGCCTCGAGGGCCGCCGTCACTGCGTCGTTGTCACGCTCGGCGCGGAGCTTGGCCAGCCGGTCGCGCTGCTCAGACTCAATCGCCGGGTTGACGCGCAGGGGCTCGTACTCCTCCTCGACGTCGACGGTGAACTTGTTGACACCGATGACCGTGCGCTCGCCGCTGTCGATCTCGAGGGCGACCCGGTAGGCCGAGCTCTCGATCTCGCCCTTCTGGAAGCCCTGCTCGATGGCCCGCACGGCACCGCCACGGTCCTCGACCTGCTGGATGAGGTCCTCGATGGCGACCTCGAGCTCGTCGGTCATCGCCTCGATGGCATAGGAGCCGGCGAACGGGTCGACGGTCTTGCACACGTCGGTCTCGTAGGCGATGACCTGCTGCGTCCGCAGGGCCAGCCGCGCGGCCTTCTGGGTCGGCAGCGCGATCGCCTCGTCGTAGGAGTTCGTGTGCAGCGACTGGGTCCCGCCGAGGACGGCGCCCAGCCCTTGCAGCGCCACCCGGATGAGGTTGACCTCGGGCTGCTGTGCCGTCAGCTGCACGCCAGCGGTCTGGGTGTGGAAGCGCAGCATCTGGCTCTTGGGGTTCTTGGCGCCGAACTCGTCGCGCATGATCTTGGCCCAGATCCGCCTGGCGGCACGGAACTTCGCGATCTCCTCCAGCAACGTCGTGCGAGCCACGAAGAAGAAGGACAGTCGGGGCGCGAAGTCATCGACGTCCAGGCCGGCCTTCTGCGCGGCCCGGACATACTCCTTGGCGTTGGCCAGCGTGAAGGCGATCTCCTGCGCGGGCGTCGCCCCCGCCTCGGCCATGTGATAGCCCGAGATGGAGATGGTGTTCCACCGCGGCATCTCGGCCTGGCAGTAGGCGAAGATGTCGGCGATCAGGCGCAGCGACTCCTTCGGCGGGTAGATGTAGGTGCCGCGAGCGATGTACTCCTTGAGCACGTCGTTCTGGATCGTCCCGGTGAGTTGGTCGCCCGAGATGCCCTGCTCCTCCGCGACCAGCTGGTAGAGCAGCAGCAGCGTCGAGCCGGGCGCGTTGATCGTCATCGACGTCGAGATCTTGTCCAGCGGCAGCCCGTCGAACAGCACCCGCATGTCGTCGATCGAGTCGATGGCCACACCGACCTTGCCGACCTCGCCGGAGGAGATCGACTCGTCGGAGTCATAGCCCATCTGGGTCGGCAGGTCGAAGGCCACCGACAGCCCGCCGGTGCCCGCCGCGACGAGTTGGTGGTAGCGCTCGTTGGACTCCTTGGCCGTCCCGAACCCGGCGTACTGACGCATCGTCCACGGCCGGCCGGTATACATCGACGGGTAGACGCCACGGGTGAACGGGTACTTGCCTGCGTCACCCAACTGGGTCGCTGCGTCGAATGCCGCGAGGTCAGTCGCGGCATACATCGGCTTGATCGGAAGGTCGGACTCGGAGCGCGCGTCAGCCATGCGTTTCAGCCTAGTGGCGGCTCACCACCGCGGTCATGGGACTGATGTCACTCTCGTATGCCGTGTGCCGACGGCCGCGGCGAACACCGAGGGCAGTCGGGGCAGGCCGGCGGTCGTGGTGTAACCATGGAACTATGAGCGCTCCGATCGAGATCAGCGGGCTGCGAAAGTCCTTCGGCACCACCGTCGCCCTTGATGGCCTGGACCTCACCGTCGCGCAGGGCGAGATCCACGGTTTCCTCGGACCCAACGGCGCGGGCAAGTCGACGACGATCCGGGTCCTGCTCGGGTTGTTGCGCGCCGACGGTGGCCAGGCCCGATTGCTGGGCGGCGACCCGTGGACCGACGTGGCGCAGTTGCACCGACGGATCGCCTACGTCCCCGGCGATGTCGCCCTCTGGCCCAACCTCACCGGCGGCGAGGTCATCGACCTGCTCGCCCGACTGCGCGGGGGCCTCAACGCGGCCAGGCGGGACGACCTGCTCGCCCGCTTCGACCTCGACCCGACCAAGAAGTGTCGTGCCTACTCCAAGGGCAACCGGCAGAAGGTCGCCCTTGTCGCAGCACTGTCCTCAGACGCCGAGTTGCTGTTGTTCGACGAGCCGACGGCGGGGCTCGACCCGCTGATGGACCGCGTCTTCCGCGACCACGTCGACGAGGTGCGCACCGAGGGGCGCACGGTCCTGCTCTCCAGCCACATCCTCTCCGAGGTCGAGGCGCTCTGTGACCGGGTGAGCATCATCCGGGCCGGACGCACCGTCGAGTCCGGCAGCCTCGCTCAGTTGCGCCATCTCACCCGGACCTCAGTGACGGCAACTCTCGAACACCCGCCCAGCGCAGCCGAATTGGCCGCGCTGACAGGCGTGCACGATGTCGTGCTCGACGGGTCGAGGGTGACCCTCTCGGCCGATACCGACCACATCGGCGCGGTGCTGAGCGCGCTCGGGGCACACGGCATACAGACCCTGATCAGCCAGCCGCCCACGCTCGAGGAACTGTTCATGAGGAGCTACGCGTCATGACCGCGAGCCTGGTCGGCACGGGGACGCTCGCCCGCCTGGCCGTGCGACGCGACCGGGTGCTGCTGCCCGTCGGCATCCTCGGGATCACGATCTTCGCGGTGAGCAGTGCCAAGGCGACCCTCGCGCTCTACCCGACCGTCGCGTCGATGGACGCCGGCATCAAGACGATCTTCGCCAGCCCGTCGGCCGTGGCGCTCTATGGCCCAATCTCCGACCCGACCGACCCCGACGCCCTCGCCGTCGTCAAGACGACGATGTTCGGGGCAGTGCTCCTCGCGATCTTCGGGTATGCCGTCGTGCGTCGCCACACCCGCTCCGAGGAGGAGGACGGCCGCTTCGAGCTCGTCGGTGCGGGTGTGGTCGGGCGCCGGGCTCCGCTCACCGCCGCGGTGGCCGTGGCGACCGCCGCAGTCCTGGCCACGTGCCTGCTCACCGGCCTCGGGTATGCCGCCATCGGCATGGACGTGGCCGGCTCACTCGCGGCCGCAGCTGGCTGGGCGGCAACGGGATTGGCGTTCGTCGGCCTCGCAGCCGTCGCCGCCCAACTCGCCTCCACCGCTCGCGGCTGCGCCGGTCTGACGATGGGCGCCCTCGGCGTGTTGTTCCTGCTGCGCGCCATCGCCGACGCCGGCACGGGGGTCCCGGGCTGGTTGGGCTGGGTCTCGCCGGTCGGGTGGACGAGCAAGGCCGAAGCCTTCGGGGCGGACCGTTCCTGGGTCGTGCTCCTCGGCGTGGGCCTGCTGGCCGTCTGCCTGCTGGCCGCCTTCGCGTTGCTGCAACGACGCGACCTCGGCGCGGGTCTGCTGCCTGCGCGGCGGGGTCGAGCCAACGCCGGCGCCACCCTCGCCGGGCCGGTCGGGTTGGCCTGGCGGCTCGGTCGCAGCTCGACGATCGGCTGGACGGTGGGGATGCTCGTCGGCGGCCTGGTCATCGGGTCGCTCGCCAAGAGTGCGATGGACATGTTCGCCGACCCGGCGATCGCCGACCTGTTGCGCAAGATGGGTGGCGGCGTCGGCCTGTTGTCCGATGTCTATCTGTCCACGGAGTTGGGCTTCATCGCGATCATCGCCGCGGCATACGGCGTCACGACCGTGCTGCGCTGGCGCGCGGAGGAGACGCAGGGGCACACCGAGCTCGTCCTCGCCACGGCCGACTCGCGCACTCGGTATGCCGCGAGCCACCTGCTGGTCGCCCTGCTCGGCACCGCCGCCCTGGTCTTCGCGCTCGGCCTCGGCACCGTCTTGGCCGATGCGTCCGGCGGCGGGACCCTCGGTGGAGCCGGTCGGGTCCTGCCCGCTGCGCTGATCCGGCTCCCTGCGGTCTGGGGGTGCGTGGGCGTCGCGGTTGCGGCCATCGGGTGGTTTCCCCGATGGACGGCGGCGATCGGGTGGGGGGCGCTGGCCTTCTTCCTCGTCGTCGGCGAGTTCGGTGGCGTGTTCGGGATGCCGCAGTGGCTGATGGATCTCGCGCCGTTCACCCACGTTCCGCGGATGCCCGTCGAGGCGTTCGCGTGGCCCCCCACGATCGCGCTGACAGCGGTCGCAGCCGGGTTGTGCATCGTCGGCGTCCTCGGATTCCGCCGCCGCGACATCGGCTGAGGAGCTCAGGGCACCCGTGGCTCAGCGCAGGTGTTCGCGGCCGAGGTCGGCCAGTCGGTCGACGATGCCCTTGACCTCCTGAGCCCGAGCCCTCGGCACGACAAGGAGTGCGTCCGGGGTGTCGACGACAACGAGGTCCTCGACACCGATCAGGGCCACCAGCCGACCCGAGCGGGCGACGACCAACCCGGTCGAGTCCAACGCGAGGACGTCCCCCGACTCCCCGACGATCGAGAGCCCGCCGACACTCGCGTCACCGTCGTCACTGGCATCACCGTCGTCACTGGCGAGCAGCCCGGCCAGCGAGTCGAAATCGCCGATGTCATCCCATCCGAACGTCGCCGGCACCACCGCCACCCGCCCCGCCGCAGCAGCGGGCTCGGCGACCGCGTGGTCGATGGCGATCTTCGTCAGGGTCGGCCAGACCTCGTCCAGTCGCTCCGGGTCGGCGGCCAGCGCCCGCACGCCCTCGACCATCGTCGGATGCCACTGCTCCAGCAACTCCAGCAGCACGCTCGCCCTGACGACGAACATCCCCGCGTTCCAACGGAACTCACCTGAGGCGAGATAGGCCGCGGCACGCTCGGCATCGGGCTTCTCGACGAACTCCACCACCGCCCGACCGGACGGCGCGCCCTCGACACCGAGCGGCATACCCTCGCGGATGTAACCGAAGCCGGTGGCGGCATACGTCGGGGTGATCCCCAGGGTGACGAGACGGCCCGTGCGCGCGAGCGCGACCGCCTCCCCCACCGCCGCGTGGAATCCCTCGACGGCCGAGATCACGTGGTCGGCCGCGAACGATCCGATGACGGCCTCCGGGTCGCGCGCCGCGATGACCGCAGCCGCCCAGGCGATCGCCGGCATCGAGTCACGGGGGCTCGGCTCAGCCAGGAGGTATGCCGCGGGCAGCCCCGGAAGTTGCCGCGCCACCTCGGGCGCGTGAACGCGACCGGTGACCACGACGACCCGGTCGGGCGCCAGCGGGGTCAACCGGTCCCACGTCTGCTGCAGCAACGTCCGGCCCGACCCGGTGAGGTCGTGGAGGAACTTCGGGGAACCCTTGCGGGACAACGGCCACAACCGCGTGCCGGCACCACCGGCGGGGACGATGGCCCAAAAACCTGGTAGCTGCGTCGGACCACTCATGGCGCAACGCTAACGTCCAGCGACTAAGAGAGGCATCTCACAGCAGCGTGCGTAGCGAGGCGCCGGTGGCCCGTGAGCAGACGATACGGTGGACCCCGTGGCCACTACGACGCTCCTTCAGGGCGAGTCGACGGCGCGCCGCACCTCCGTCTTCATGAAGTTCCTCATGGCGGTTACCGGTGCGCTCTTCGTCCTCTTCGTCCTCATGCACATGTACGGCAACCTCAAGATCCTGTGGGGGACGGAGGCCTTCGACGAATACGCCGAACACCTGCGCACCCTCCTCACGCCGATCCTGCCGTACTCCGGATTCCTCTGGCTGTTCCGCGCGGTGCTTGTCCTCGCCCTGCTCGTGCACGCGTATGCCGCGTTCACGCTGTGGAGCCGGGCCAACGGGGCTCGCCCCCAGCGGTATGCCGTCAAGAGCGCCGCCAAGGGTGCGGTCAGGTCCAAGATGATGCGCTGGGGAGGTGTCGCGCTGCTGGCGTTCATCGCCTTCCACCTCATCCAGTTCACCATCGTCAAGGTGAACTTCAACGGCAACTTCAGCGCGGCCCAACTCCACGGGTCCACGGGCGAGCTCGTCATCGCGAGCTTCCAGTTGTGGTGGGTCACGCTCATCTACATCATCGCCATGGGCGCGTTGGCCATGCACCTGTTCCACGGGGTGTGGAGTGCCGCGCAGACCCTGGGCTGGACCAACTCGGCCGGGAGCCGGCGCCTGGCCTACGCGACGGCCCACGTCGTCGCCGCCGTCGTCGCCCTCGGCTTCCTGGTGCCGCCGTTGGCCATCTTCTTCCGGCTCGTGAAGTGAGGAACTGACGACCATGAGCGAAACCATCCCCACCGTCGCGGGCGACGGGTCGATCGTCGCGGGCCTCTACCGGGTCGGCGACCCGGTCGAGGACACCAGCGCCCCCGCAGGGCCGATCGACAAGAAGTGGACCACCCGGAAGTTCGATGCCCACTTGGTCAACCCGGCCAACCGGCGCAAGCTCTCGGTGATCATCGTCGGCACCGGCCTGGCCGGCGGCGCGGCTGCCGCCACCCTCGGCGAGGCCGGCTACCACGTGAAGTCCTTCTGCTACCAAGACTCCCCGCGGCGCGCCCACTCGATCGCCGCCCAGGGCGGCATCAACGCGGCGAAGAACTACAAGGAGGACGGCGACTCGACCTACCGTCTCTTCTACGACACGGTCAAGGGTGGCGACTACCGCGCCCGCGAGACCAACGTCTACCGCCTGGCCGAGGTCAGCGCGAACATCATCGACCAGTGCGTCGCCCAGGGCGTGCCGTTCGCTCGCGAATACGGCGGTCTGCTGGACAACCGGTCCTTCGGTGGCGTCCAGGTGTCCCGCACGTTCTACGCCCGCGGCCAGACCGGCCAGCAGTTGCTCATCGGTGCCTACCAGGCCCTTGAGCGCCAGGTCGCGGCCGGGACGGTCACGGCATACACCCGGCACGAGATGCTCGAGCTCATCGTCGTCGACGGGCGCGCTCGCGGGATCATCGCGCGCGACATGGTGACCGGCGAGATCGAGACCCACCTCGCCGACGTCGTCGTCCTCGCCTCCGGTGGCTACGGCAACGTGTTCTTCCTGTCGACCAACGCCATGGGATCCAACGTCACGGCCACGTGGCGGGCCCACCGCAAGGGCGCCTACTTCGCCAACCCCTGCTACACGCAGATCCACCCCACGTGCATCCCCGTGTCGGGGGATCACCAGTCCAAGCTCACCCTGATGAGCGAGTCGCTGCGTAACGACGGCCGGATCTGGGTGCCCAAGCGTGCCGAGGACTGCGAGAAGGACCCGCGCCAGATCCCCGAGGAGGACCGCGACTACTACCTGGAGCGGATCTACCCCTCGTTCGGCAACCTGGTCCCCCGCGACATCGCCAGCCGCCAGGCCAAGAACGTCTGCGACGAGGGTCGCGGCGTCGGCCCGAAGGTCGGAGACTTCCGCCGCGGTGTCTACCTCGACTTCACCGACGCCCTCCAGCGGATGAGCGCCGAGGCCGTCGCCGAGAAGTACGGCAACCTGCTGGACATGTATCAGCGCATCACCGGGGACAACCCCTACGAGGTGCCGATGCGCATCTACCCGGCGGTCCACTACACGATGGGTGGCCTCTGGGTCGACTACGACCTGCAGTCCAACCTCCCCGGCCTGTTCGTCGCCGGAGAGGCCAACTTCTCCGACCACGGGGCCAACCGGCTCGGCGCCTCGGCCCTCATGCAGGGTCTGGCCGACGGCTACTTCGTGCTGCCCAACACCATCCGCGACTACCTGTCGCACGCGCCCTACCCGACGGTGTCTCCGGACCACCCCGAAGTGGTGGCCGCTCGCGCAGCGGTCCAGGAGCGCGTCGACACGCTGCTGGCGATCAACGGCGACCGCACCGTCGACTCCTTCCACAAGGAACTCGGCCACATCATGTGGGAGTACTGCGGCATGGAGCGCTCGGAGGAGGGCCTGCGCAAGGGCATCGAGCTCATCCGTGGGCTGCGTGCCGAGTTCTGGCGCAACGTCCGCGTCCTCGGCGCGGCCGACACCCTCAACCAGAGCCTCGAGAAGGCCGGCCGGGTGGCCGACTTCCTCGAGTTGGGCGAGCTCATGTGCATCGACGCCCTGCACCGTCGCGAGTCCTGCGGCGGTCACTTCCGGGCCGAGAGCCAGACCGACGACGGCGAAGCCAAGCGCGACGACGCGAACTTCCGTTACGTCGCGGCATGGGAGTTCGGCGGCAGCCCCGACGGTGGCGACACCGGCACGCCAGTCCTGCACAAGGAAGACCTCGTCTACGACGCCATCGCGTTGAAGGAGCGGAGCTACAAGTGAACCTCACCCTCAACATCTGGCGGCAGGACGGGCCGGAAACGGCCGGCCGGATGGTCACCTACCAGTTGGCCGACGTCTCGGGCGACATGTCCTTCCTGGAGATGCTCGACGTCCTCAACGAGTCACTCGTCGCCAAGGGCGACGAGCCGATCGCCTTCGACAGCGACTGCCGCGAAGGTATCTGCGGCATGTGCGGCCTGATGATCAGTGGCAAGGCGCACGGCCCCGTGCGCACCACCACCTGTCAGCTGCACATGCGGGAGTTCCGCGACGGCGACACGATCAGCATCGAGCCCTGGCGGGCCGAGGCGTTCCCCGTCATCAAGGACCTCGTCGTCGACCGGTCGTCCTTCGACCGGATCATCCAGTCCGGCGGTTTCATCTCGGCCAACACCGGCTCGGCCCCCGAGGCCCACTCGGTGCCGGTCGAGAAGCGCAAGGCCGACCGGGCCTTCGAGGCCGCGGCCTGCATCGGCTGCGGCGCCTGCGTGGCCGCCTGCCCCAACGCGTCGGCGATGCTCTTCATGGGCGCCAAGGTCACCCACCTCGGCGAGCTCCCGCAGGGGCAGCCCGAGCGCTACGCCCGCGTCGTCAAGATGGTCGCTCAGCACGACCACGAGGGTTTCGGCGGCTGCACCAACACCGGTGCCTGCGCCGATGCGTGCCCCAAGGAGATCCCGCTGGACGTCATCAACACGCTCAACCGCGACCTGTTGGGCGCCCTGCGTCAAGGCCGCTGAGGGTTCGCCCTCCTGCCGGTCGCCTCGGCCGGTCAGCAGACTGCAACGGACCCGGTATGCCGCGCACGCGGCATACCGGGTCTGCTGCGTGAGGGGTGGGGAGCTAGGCTTCCTGGCGCCATGACCTCTCCTCGTCGCGCCCCGATCACCCTCGCCTTGGCGTGCGCTGCGCTCGTTTCTGGCCTGCTCGCCGGCACGGTGGGCCCGGTGCCTACGGCCGATGCCGCGGGCACCCCGAAACCGACCGCGACCGGGCCGTGTGCGGTGGGACTGACCCCGAGCCACCTCATCACCGCGCCCGTGCCCTCCCTGGCGACGGCCAATGCGCGAGCCGTGCGAGCGGGTGGGACGGCCACCACCAGGGCCGACGGCAGCAGCGACCGCTTCACCTGCCTGCCGGAGAGCCCCGTGCCGCTGGCCGCGCCGACGGTCGCCGCCGAGCACGTCGTCGGAGGTCCTCGCCTGGCCACCACGGAAGTGGTGAGCGATCGACCGGCCGGAGTTCCGGCGCCACCGGACACGGCCCATGTTTCGTATGTCCTGGCCGACCTAGACACCGGTGAGATCCTCGCCGCCAAGAACCCGCACGCCTGGCTGCTTCCGGCGAGCACGCTCAAGACCCTCACCGCACTGGTCGTCATCCCGGCGCTGGACCCCGACCGGGTCGTCATCGGCGAGGAGGAGGACACCGCGGCCGACGGCTCCCGAGTGGGCATCACGGTGGGTGGCACCTACACCGTGGGCGACCTGCTCAACGGGCTCATCCTCAGCAGCGGCAACGACGCGGCATACGCCCTGGCTCGCACCTACGGCGGGCGCCCCGCCCTGCTTGCGGCCATGAACGCCCGAGCCGGAAGCCTCGGTGCGTGGGACACCGTGGCCGCCGATCCCTCGGGACTGGACGCCCCGGGACAGCATTCCAGCGCCTACGACCTGGCGCTCATCGCCCGAGCGGTCATGAGCCTGCCGGGCTACGCCTCCCGGGCGTCGCTGCCCGTTGCGATGTTCCCCGGAGGGCTGGTCCCGGCATCGCCGACCACGAAGGCCGGGGGCAAGGTCGTGGCCCCCACCGCCAGCCTGACCAGCGGGCCGCCCTTCCAGATCGACAACCACAACCAACTCCTCGGGGTCTATCCCGGCGTGATCGGCGTCAAGAACGGCTACACGAGCAAGGCGCGGAACACCTACATCGGAGCCGTCCGCCTCAATGGGCGCACCTTGCTCATCACGACGATGGGCAGCCCCGAGCCGCAGGCTCCGTCGGCTGTCGCGTTGCTCGACTGGGGCTTCGCGTATGCCGCGCAACTGCACCCCATCGGCACCCTCGTGGCCGACGGATCCACACCTCAGCCTCCGGAGTTGGGCGGAGCGACGGCGTCAGCGTCGCCGTCGACCACGTCGGCCGAGCCTTGGACGGGGACGGGGGCGAGCTCTCCGGATGCCGCCGCGAGGGCCGGCGCCACCGCAGCAGCCGCAAACCCGATCGAACGCGTCGTGGGCGCTGCGCTGTCTCAGTGGTGGGGAGGGCTCCCCGAGGCTGCCCGTTGGGGCCTGCTCGGGGCACTGGCGTTGACGCTCGCCGCTACAGCCTGGCTGGGTGTCCGGCGTTGGCGCCGACGCGCCCGAGGGGTCTATCAGCGCTGACGAGGGCGCGCCAGGCGGCGAACTGCGCCGCCCGCGATCGCGGCGCTGGCGCCCAGCACGGCGCCCGCAGCGAGCGTGACCCGGTCCTTGCTCCGGACTCCCAGGTTGGGTATGCCGTTCACCGCTCGGGCCCGCGGGTCGCCGGCATCGATCCCGCCGCTGGCCCCATCGAGCGCCCCGTCGGCGTCATCAGGCCCCGCCATGTCTCGGCCGGCCGCCTGGGTCGAGGCGGCTGCGGCAGCGCGGGTGGACGGCATACCTGAGTCGTCGAGGTCACCGGCCGCCCACGCTGCCGAGAGGAGCACGACCTTGGCCATCAGGTTGAGCCAGAACAACAGCCCAACGACAACGACGAGCGACCCGAAGACCGGGTTGCTCGTGGCCCGCGTCACGAGTTGTGCCCCAACGAGTTTGAGCAGCGTCATGGCGCCGCCGCCGATCAGGGCGCCGGCCCGGACGACCGGCCAGGGCAGTTTCAGACCGGTGAGCACGCGCAGCAGGACGACCATGATCGCCATGTCGACGAGCAGCGAGACGAGGACCCCGGCGATGCCGACCAGCCATGGATGCTCGCCCAGCCCGAGGTGCTGGGCGCTCCACGCTCCGGCCGCACCGACGGCCGAGGTGAGGGTGGCCGACACGAGAAGGGCCACCCCCAACAGGCCCAGGACGACGAGGTCGCGCACTTTGGCGACGACGATGTTGCCGGGATGTTTGCGCACCCCGAACATCGCCCGCAACCCTTCGCCTAGCGAGCCGATCCAGCCGAGACCACCGGCCACGAGGGTGACGATCGCGACCGCTCCCGTCCAGCTGAGGGTGGCGGTTTCGGGAGCGGTCAACGCCACCAGCCCGCTCGGGTTGGCGTCGGTCTTGACGAAGCCCGGGAGCGCGGCGTTGAGGGCATCGCCGATGGCCGCGAGCAGGTCGGGCCGGCCCTGCAGGATGAAGCCGAAGACCACTGCTGCCAGTGCCACGGCAGGAAAGAGCGAGAAGAACGAGAAGTAGCCGATCCCGGCGGCCAGCAGGCCCCCCTGGGCCACCCCATAGCGCTGCCAGGCCCGCCAGGCTTCGGTGCGCTGCGCCCGGGCCCATAGCCGGCGGATCGCGCTGAGCTCGGCGCGACCTGCTTCCGCGCGACCGGCTTCAGGCTCCGCACGACTGGCTTCAGCCGCGGTCATCGGGTCTGCTCCTCACCGGTGAGCCGGAACGATCGCACCGCCCGCCACTGTCCCGCAGCATCCTGCTCGAAGAGCCAGATCTCCTCGACGTCGAAGTCGGCACGGAAATCGGCGAGGTCGTCGAAGGCCCGGTCGAGGTCGGCTTCGGCAACGTCGTGGGCGACCGTGACGTGCGGGTGGTAGGGGAAGGTGAGCTCCGCGGCATACTCCCCGCTGCGGATGCGCTGCTCAAGCCGCTCGCATCCGGAGATGCCTCGGGCCACCTGGACGAACACGACATCCGAGACCGGCCGGAACGTGCCCGTCCCGCGTAACGCCATCGGGAACGGGCCCACCTCGCGGCTCACCTGCTCCAGGTGCTCGACCAGAGCCGGACGCGCCACCTGGTGGATGACGGTCGGGCCCAGGAGCGTGACGTGGGCCGGGATGAGATCGGCGAGCGGGTCCTTGAACTCGGCCCGCTTGGCCTGCAACAACGGACCGAACGGAGCGGGGACGCGGATGGCCACGCCGATGGTCTGGCGGTGATCCTGCGCGTCCGCGGACCAGTCCGCACCAGGCCCCATCGTGACGGCGTCTCGAGACCTCAGGTCGGCGGACATGGGTGTCAGCGTATCGACTTCGTTGGGCCCGTTCGTCATCGCTACGCTTCCCGACATGGCGATGGCACCGATCGATCGAGCGCTGCGACTCTTCCAGCAAGCGTTCGGCGGCGAGCCCGCCGGGGTCTGGTCGGCACCCGGTCGGGTCAACCTCATCGGTGAGCACACCGACTACAACGGCGGCCTGGCGCTGCCCATCGCGCTCCCGCAACGCACCTACGCGGCCGTCCGCGTGCGCCCCGACGGCGTCCTGCGGGTCGTCAGCGACGGTATGCCGGGTGGCCCCGTCAGCGTGCCGCTCACCGAGGTGGGCCCCGGCTCCCCCGGCGGGTGGGCGGCCTACGTCGCCGGAGTCTTCTGGGCCCTTCGTGACGCGGGGTATGCCGTGCCCGGCGCCGATGTGGCTCTGTCCAGTTCGGTGCCCGTGGGAGCCGGCCTGTCCTCGTCGGCGGCCGTGGAGTGTTCGGTCGGCGCCGCGCTGTCCGACCTGACCGACCTCGGCCTGCTCGCCGACCTCGACGGACGTCGTCGGCTGGCCACGGTCTGCCAGCGGGCCGAGAACGACATCGCCGGGGCACCCACCGGCGGCATGGACCAACTGGCGTCGATGCTCGGCACGGCCGGACACGCCCTGCTGTTGGACTGCCGTGACGGGTCGACCCAGGCGGTTCCTTTCGACCTGGCCGCTCACGGGTTGGCGTTGCTCGTCGTCGACACGCGCGCCCCGCACGCCCTCGTGGACGGGCAGTATGCCGCGCGACGGCATACCTGCCAGGAAGCCGCCACGGCGCTCGGGGTGAGCAGCCTGCGTGAGGTCGGGCTTCCTTACCTCGCCCACACGCTCGCACGGCTCCCCGACGACGTGACCCGCCGTCGAGTCCGTCACGTCGTCACCGAGATCGACCGCGTCGGCCGGTTCGCCGACGCCGTGGAAGCCGCTGACTGGCGGCTCGCGGGGACGCTCATGGTGGCCTCGCACGAGTCCCTCCGCGACGACTACGAGGTGAGTTGTCAGGAGCTCGATCTCGTCGTCAAGACGGCGATGGCTGCCGGGGCGTGGGGGGCACGGATGACAGGCGGCGGGTTCGGCGGGTGCGCGATCGCGCTGGTCGATGCCGCCTCCGCGAGCTCCGTCGAGGCGGCGGTGCTGGCGGCGTTCGCCGGGGCCGGGTGGTCTAGCCCGGTTCCCTTCCTTGTCACGCCGGCCGATGGAGCCGGGCGCGACCAGTAATGCGGCGGGACGGCCTGACCGGCAACCCGGCGGGACGGGCCGAGGTGAAGCGGCCACGGCTAGGGTGAGGTGATGACCGACGCGACCTCGTCCGCGACGCCCGAGTCCGCGGCGCCGCAGCCCGCCTCTTCGGCACCCACCCAGACTCCCTCGGCCACGAGCGCCAACCCAGCCGGGGCTGCACCGGACGGCAAGGCTGCCGAGCCCGAGCCGACCGACGAGTTGGTGACGACACGGCATACCGTGACGCTCTCCGATGGGCAGGTCCTGGACTACAGCGCGACGACCGGGCGACTGGTGTTGCGCGAGGAGGTCTACGAGGACGGCGTGTTCGGCGGCCACCCGGCCAAGGCGCAGGTGTCGATCACGTCCTACGTCCGCGAAGGTCTCTCCGGGCGGGAGCGGGCGGCGCGGCCCGTGACGTTCGCGTTCAACGGCGGGCCAGGGTCGTCGTCGGTGTGGCTGCACCTGGGCCTGCTCGGGCCGCGGCGGGTGGTCATGGGCGATGTCGGTGCCCTGCTGCCGCCGCCGTATGCCCTGGCCGACAACGCCGAGACGCTGCTCGCCGAGAGCGACCTGGTGTTCATCGACCCGGTGTCGACCGGCTACTCGCGGGCGGTCAAGGGCGGGAAACCCGGTGTCTACCACGGCTATCAGGGCGACCTTGAGAGCGTCGCCGAGGTCATCCGCCTGTGGACCTCGCGCAACGGCCGCTGGATGTCGCCCAAGTTCCTCGCCGGCGAGTCCTACGGCACCCTGCGCGCGGCGGCACTCGCCGACCACCTGCAGACCCGCTACGGCATGTACCTCAACGGCGTCATCCTCATCTCGTCGGTCTTGGACCTGTCGTCGATCGACTTCGCGGAGCAGCGCAACGACCGGGCGCACGCGGCATACCTCCCCTTGTATGCCGCCGTCGCCCACTATCACGGCAAGCATCCCGGCCGTTCCCTCGACGAGGTGGTCGCCGAGGCGAGCGAGTATGCCGCCCGCGACTACCCGTGGGCGCTGGCGCGTGGGGCTCGGCTTCGCGCCGACGAACGTGCGGAGGTCGCGGCGACGGTAGCGCGGCTCGCGGGGGTGTCGGCCGACTACGTCGATCGCGCCGAGCTGCGGATCGAGCACTGGCGGTTCTTCGGGGAGTTGTTGCGGGACGAGCGGCTGACGGTCGGGCGGTTGGACTCGCGGTTCACCGGGCCGGCGGCCAGCAGCATTGCCGAAGAGATGGACGCGGACCCGTCCTTCGACGCGATCGTCGGGCCGTATGCCGCGGCGATGAACCACTACGTGCGCGCTGAGCTGGAGTTCGGCAGCGACCTGCACTACGAGCAGATCTCCGAGCGGGTGAACCCGTGGTCCTACAAGGATTTCGAGGGTCGGCCGATCGATGTCTCGCCACGGTTGGAGCGGGCGATGCGGGCCAACCCGCACCTGCAGGTGCATGTGGCCTATGGGATCTATGACGGGGCCACTCCCCCGGCGGCGGCTGATGACGTGTTCGCTGTGATGCGGCTGACCGAGGAGGCTCGTGGGCGGATTGAGCACCGGACCTATCCGGCCGGGCACATGATGTACGTCCACGAGCCCAGCCGCCTAGCCCAGTCCGCCGACTTGGCGTCATTCGTCCGCCGAGCATCTGGCCTGTCCGCCTGACTTCCCGCGCCTCTGTCCACCACACCCCGGCCTGTTGACCCGGAGATAGCGCTCGCACGGTCATCTTTGCCGGCCGAGTTACCCCACTCCACGTCCGGCGCAGGGCTGGGACCAATAGGAACAGCGGTCTCGCTCTTCATGCTCCACGCCGGCTTCATCGATCCACGCCCACACGTCGACCGGATCGACGTCCGGATGCCGCCGGAAACCGAGAGCCCGATACAGGGCCAGTGCGGGCTGGTTCTCAGGTTCAACGGCGAGCCCCAACCGGGTGCCGCCCATGGACACCGCCAGCCCTGCCGCCGCCTCCATGAGTGTGCGGGCAACTCCACAACGCCGGTATGCCGCGGCCACGCCGAGCGCGTTCACCTCCGGAAACGTTCCGAGCCGAGCCCGAACCAGCTCGTACTTCGACACCGGAGTGACCAACACGTGGCCCACGGCCAGATCATCACGCCAGGCCAGCAGGTACACGGCCCCTTCGGCGTTCCGGTGAAAGCGCTGCGCGTGATAGGCCGAGTGCCCAGTGGGCACGGAAGCCTCGATGGCCGCGACATCGGCCAAGGACTCGCACGGCCTCACGACGATCGTCACCGCAAGAGTCTGCCTGATCAGTCGGTCATCCGGTCAGTGTTTCCCGGCTCGGAAAGTGCACCCGCCAGTCGTCCCGCAGGCGAGGGAGGACGAAGCCTCGGTCGCTCAACGTGGTCCTCACCCGCCCCAGAGTCTGGTGAGGACCGACGTAGAGGTCCGGCGACGTGGCGACCACAAACCTCCACTCGCGCGACTCGCAGTCTTCACGGCGCAGCAGGTCCGCATGCCATTTCTCCTGGCGTTCGATGTGGTGTCGACCGTCATATTCAAGGGCAACTTTGACCTCCTCCCACCCCATGTCGAGGCGATAGAGCACCCGCCCGTGGCTGCCGAGCACCGGCACTTGCGTCTGCGGCTCAGGCAACCCCGCCAACACGACGAGCATCCGCAGCCGAGTCTCAGGCGCCGACTCCGCTCCCCGACGCACGTATGCCGCCGCGCGTCGTGCCGACCGCGCCCACCTCGTGTGAGAGGCGGCGCTCGCGGCTCGAAGGTCCTCGGGGACGATCTGCCCGGCATTCACCAGGCTGTCGCCGAGCACGACGAGATCGACGAGATCCAGCGACCCCGCCAGGTCGAGAAAGGTTTGCGTCGGCGCGGTCACCGGCTGGCCGGCGACCTGCACGAGCGGCGGGAGGGCGGCATACCGATGCACGCGGAGGTCAGTCACGCGGCCGCGGCGCTGGCTGGTGGTCCCCAGATGCGTCACCGGGGTGTCGGGCACAATCCCACCCAGCAAACGGGCGGCCGTGTGGTGCGTCGCGAAGGCGTCCGCCGGTCCGATGAGCCGAGCCGCCTCGAGCCGGGCAGGCGCGGTGATGAGGGTCGCTGCGTCGGCATAGACGCCGCGGAAGATCCGCCGGTATGCCGTGCTCTGCAACTGTTCGTCGGTGAGTCCCGTCGCTAACCCCGCACGTCGAGTGAACGGGCGGGTGACGTCGACGGGCACCGCGACATCGCCCACTCGTGGGCGATCGCCGGTGCGTCCCGCTGTCATGGAATGAAGCCTGGCACGGCTCAAGATTCGCCCCCCGAGGTTATCCACAGGCAGCGATGCCGCTTGGCTGGGTCCCTTTGATCGCGACCGACGACGGTTGGGAGCCTTGTCCCCGGCAAAGATGACCGTGCGAGCGCTATCACCGGACCAAAACCCGGGGTCACCGCCGCAAAGATGACCATGCGAGCGCTATCTCCGGGCCAAACCCCGGGGTCACCGCCGCAAAGATGACCATGCGAGCGCTATCCGGGTCAAATCGCCCGCCAGACCCCCAAAGATGACCGTGCGAGCGCTATCACCGGACCAAAACCCAGGGTCGGGGCCCCAAAGATGACCGTGCGAGCGCTATCTCCGGGCCAAACCCCGGGATGGAAACTCAGACGCAGGTATGCCGCCCGCGCGAGGTGCGCGGGCGGCATACCAAGACAGCGGGTGCGGACTACAGCGCGTCGATAATGGCGTTCAGCGTTGCGCTCGGGCGCATGGCCGCACCGGTCTTGGCGGTGTCGGGGCGGTAGTAGCCGCCCATGTCGACCGGCTTGCCCTGCACGGCGAGCAACTCCTCGTTGATCGTCGACTCGTTCGACCGCAGCGCGGCCGCCACCGGAGCGAACCGCGCCGCCAACTCGGCGTCATCCGACTGCGCCGCCAACTCCTCGGCCCAGAACAGCGCGAGGTAGAAGTGCGAGCCGCGGTTGTCGATCTGACCGACCTTGCGGGCCGGCGACTTGTTCTCGTCGAGGAAGGTCGCGATCGCCTTGTCGAGCGCGACCGCAAGCACCTGAGCCTTGGCGTTGCCCTGGGTCTGGGCCAGGTGCTCGAGCGAGGCACCCAACGCCGAGAACTCACCGAGCGAGTCCCAGCGCAGGTAGTCCTCGGCGACGAACTGCTGCACGTGCTTGGGGGCCGACCCACCGGCACCGGTCTCGAAGAGCCCACCACCGGCGAGCAGCGGCACGACCGAGAGCATCTTGGCCGAGGTCCCCAACTCAAGGATCGGGAAGAGGTCGGTGAGGTAGTCACGCAGGACGTTGCCGGTCACCGAGATGGTGTCCTTGCCCTCGCGGATCCGCGCGAGGCACCACTGGATCGCCTCGACGGGAGCCAGGATGCGATATTCCACGCCCGTCAGGTCGTGGTCACCCAAGTAACGCTCGACCTTGGCGATGACGTTGCGGTCGTGCGCCCGCGCGGAGTCGAGGTAGAAGCACGCCGGGGCGCCAGTGATCCGAGCGCGCGTCACCGCGAGCTTGACCCAGTCCTGGATCGGGATGTCCCGCACGCGCGACATCCGCCAGATGTCCCCGGCACCGACCTCGTGCGACATGAGCAGGGCGCCATCAGGCCCGAGCACGCGCACGGTCCCGGCAGCAGGCACGATGAACGTCGTCGGGTGCGAGCCGTACTCCTCGGCCTTCTGGGCCATGAGCCCGACGTTGGGCACCGAGCCCATGGTCGCCGGGTCGAGGGCGCCGTTGACGCGGCAGTCCTCGAACACCGCGGCATACATGAGGCCGTAGGAGCGGTCGGGCACCATGGCGAGGGTCGCCTGGAGCTTGCCGTCCCAGTTCCACATCTGGCCGGAGTCGCGGATGACGACCGGCATCGACGCGTCGACGATCGTGTCGCTGGAGACGTGCAGGTTGGTGATGCCCTTGTCGGAGTTGACCATCGCGATGGCCGGCCGCGCGGCATACACCGCAGCGATGTCGGCGGCGATCGCCGCGCGCTCCGTCGCCGGCAGGCCGGCAATCTTGACCTCCAGGTCGCCCATGCCCATGTTCGGGTCGACCCCGAGCGCGGCCAACGTGTCGGCGTACTTCGCGAAGACATCGGCATAGAACACCGACACCGCGTGACCGAACATCACCGGGTCGGAGACCTTCATCATCGTCGCCTTGAGGTGCAGCGACAGCAGCAGCCCGTCGGCCTTCGCGGCATCGATCTGCGCGGCATAGAAGTCCCGCAGCGCCGCCACACTCATGAAGGTGCCGTCGACGATCTCGCCGGGCAGCGTGGCCACCTTGTCCTTGAGGACGGTCACCGAGCCATCAGCGCCGACGTGCTCGATCCGCAGGTCGCCACCGCCGTCAACAACCACGGACTGCTCGTTGCCGTAGAAGTCACCGGCAGTCATCGTCTCGACGCGAGCCTTGGTCGCCGGGTCCCACGCACCGAGGCGGTGCGGGTGCTTCTTGGCGAAGTTCTTCACCGACAAGGGGGCGCGGCGGTCGGAGTTTCCTTCGCGCAGAACGGGGTTCACCGCGGAGCCAAGAACCTTGGCGTATGCCGCGTGCACCGCCTTCTCCTCGTCGGTCGCCGGCGCCTCGGGATAGTCGGGGACGGCATACCCCTTGTCCTGCAACTCCTTGATCGCGGCCTTGAGCTGCGGCACGGAGGCGGAGATGTTGGGGAGCTTGATGATGTTTGCCTCGGGGCGCAGCGTCAGCGCGCCCAGCGCGGCGAGGTTGTCGGGCACCTGCTGCTCCGGCGCGAGCCGCTCGGGGAAGGCCGACAGGATGCGCCCGGAGAGCGAGATGTCGCTCGTCACGACGTCGACCCCGGTCCCCCTGGTGAACGCCTGGACGATCGGCAGGAAGGAGTAGGTCGCCAGGGCCGGCGCCTCGTCGATCTGGGTCCACACAATTTCTGAGGTCATCGCATCTCCGTCGATTCGAAGCGGGCCGGACAGGGGTCGCGACCCAGGATAGCTTGACGTCAAGATACCTCGGTATGCCGCGCTCGGCCCGTCCTCTCGTCGGGTTGATCACACCACCTCCCAGCCGGGCGGGTGGCGAGCCGGTAGCGTAGACGCCGACGACCGCGGCAAACGCCCGATCGGAGAACGACAAGGGAGACCTTCCATGCAGCCTGCACTCAGCAAGCGGCTCGGCGCCGAACTACTCGGCACGTTCTGGCTCGTATTCGGCGGGTGTGGCAGCGCCATCTTCGCCGCCAAGTTCTACGCCCCCGCCGGGGTGGCCGACGCACAGGGCACCGAGGTCGGCATCGGCCATCTCGGCGTCTCGCTCGCCTTCGGGCTCACCGTCCTCACGATGGCGTATGCCGTGGGCCACGTCTCCGGAGGGCACTTCAACCCGGCGGTGACGATCGGCCTGTGGGCGGCCCGCCGCTTCGACAACGTCCGCGACCTGTTCGCCTACATCGGCGCCCAGGTCGTCGGCGGCCTGCTGGCCGGAGCGTGCCTCTGGGGATTGGCCAAGAGCGCGAAGGGCTCCGGAAGCATGGTCGGCAACATGGCCGCGAACGGCTACGGCGACAACTCGCCCGGCGGCTACTCGATGTGGGCGGTGCTGCTCGCCGAGGTCCTGCTCACGGCCTTCTTCCTGTTCGTCATCCTCGGGGTGACCACCAAGCACGCGCCGGCCGGCTTCGGGCCGCTGGCCATCGGTCTCACCCTGACGCTCATCCACCTCATCTCGATCCCGATCAGCAACACGTCGGTCAACCCGGCCCGCTCGACGGCGGTCGCCTTCTTCAACGGAGCCGGCGCCCCCGGGCAGTTGTGGCTGTTCTGGGTGGCCCCGATCGTCGGTGCGCTCATCGCGGGCTGGAGCTACGAGGCCATCACCGGCATCGACGCCAGCGCCGAGGACGTGTCCGGGAGCCTCGCCAAGTAAGGCAAGAGGCTTCACACCAGCGAGTGAAGTTGTTATCCTTCATTTATCGGAATGAAGGATGGACATGTTCGTCGTCACAGCAGACCAGGTGGACAGTCGCCGCGAGGCCGACCGCGTCCCTGAGGCGCTGACCCTGCTCGCGGGGGTACGCCCGCGAGCAGCCAACCCTTTCGAGCGCACGGCCGGCGACGAGATCCAGGGAGTCACCGATGATCCCGCCGACCTGCTCGACATCGTCACGAGCCTGATCCGTGCCGATCGTTGGCGTCTCGGCATCGGCATCGGCCCGGTCGACCTGCCCCTGCCGGCGTCGCCGCGAGCCGGCCGCGGGCCCGCCTTCATCGCCGCCCGAGCCGCGATTTCGGCAGCCCACCCCGCGACCGGCCAACTGGCCGTCCGCCTCGGTGCGACGCCGGAGCTGGACCCTCACCTACGGGCGGTGCGCGAGCGGCATACCCGATATGCCGAGTCAGCCCTCTTGCTCCTCGCGCGCCTGCTGCGCGGGCGGACGGCCGAAGGCTGGGAGGTGACCGACCTCTTGGCCGACGGGTTGACCCAGAAGGAGGCGGCGGCCCGCTTGGGGGTCAGCCCGTCAGCGGTCAGCCAGCGGGTCCGGCGCTCCGGGTGGAGCGAGCAGGTCGGCGCCGTCGAGCTCGTCCAGCACCTGCTGTCGGTGGCAGACGGTAGAACTGACCCGTGACCGTGACCCAAGCGCTGCTCGGCGGCGCCATCCTGCTGGCTGCCGTGCTGGCGATCTTCGGCGGCAGCCCGCTCACCGGCTGGGTCTTTGCCCATGTCGAGCGCCGCTCCGGTGCAACCCCTGGGCAGACGGTGGCTGGCATCTCCGCCGCCGCGGTCGTGTTGCGCGGTGGGCAGACGATCGGCCTGCTTGAGCGCACGGCCGTCTTCCTCGGGATTCTGGCCGGCTGGCCCGAGGCCCTCGTGGGCGTCATCGCCCTCAAAGGCTTGGGCCGATTCGCCGAGTTGCGCGGCACGACCGACGGGGCTGCCGAGCGGTTCATCATCGGCAGCTTCACCAGCCTGCTCTGGGCTGCCGTTCTGGGCGGGCTGGCCCGGCTCGCCCTCGAGCACTACTGACGCCGCGCCGTGACTCAGGCGCCCCAGATTCGGCCAGCAAGGGACTTCGCGGCCGCCCGATAGGCGCGGGCGCCCTTGGACGACTTGGAGGTCGTGAGGATCGAGCGCCCCACGGCCGGGGCCTCGGCGAACCGGATCGTCTTGGGGATCGGCGGCTCGATGACCGGCAGACCGTAGCGCTGCCCGACATCGGCGAGCACCGCCTGGGAGTGCGCCGAGCGCCCGTCGAACAGCGTCGGCAGGACCCCGATGACCTCGAGCTTGGGGTTGAGCAGCCGGGTGACGTCACGCACCGTGTCGAGCAATTGGCCGACCCCTCGGTGGCTGAGCATCTCGCACGGCATGGGGATGAGCAGGCCCTGGGCCGCCGTCAACGCGGCGAGGGTGAGCACCCCCAGGCTCGGCGAGCAGTCCAACAGGACGATGTCGTAGTCCTCCGCCACATCTTCCAGGATCGTGCGCAACACGAACTCCCGCCCGGGACGACCGAGCAGTTGGGCCTCTGCCCCGGCCAGGTCGATGACCGACGGCACGAGGTGGACGCCGTCGGCGCACTCGACGATGGCCTCGCGGATGCCTGCCTGACCGATGAGCACCTCGTTGATGGAGACGGCCACGGTGTCGGGGTCCACCCCGAGGGAGAAGGTGAGGCAGGCCTGCGCGTCAAGGTCGATGAGCAACACCCGCTTGCCCATCTCCGCGAACGCCGCACCCAGGCTCGCGACGGTCGTCGTCTTGGCCACGCCACCCTTCTGGTTGGCGACGGCGAGCACGAACGGCCCGGTGCGGGCCTCAACCGCCGATCGGCCCGTCCGGGCGCTGCGGCCCGTCCGACGCTGGACCTGTGGGCTCCCGGACGCCGACGACGAGGTCGACCTCCCCTGTGCCGCCGAAGTGCGCTTCGTCGGTGACGCGGTCATCCGTGCTCTCCTCCAGTGCGGCCCAGGACGACTTCTCGGGACCGGCCTGCTGCCCTTCCCGACAATGGGCACGGTAGTCGCACCACTGACACAACGGCGAGCGCCGTGGCGGGAAGCACGCCGCATCGGTGCCGTCGACGGCATACACGGCGTCGACCCGTCGCAGGTCTGCAGCGATCGATTCGGCTTCGCGCACCTTGCGCACGAGGGACTCGTCCGAGTGCTCGTAGGCCGCGACCTTTCCCGTCGGCACGTGGTGCAACTCGACCCGGACGCAGCGGCGGCGGAACATCCGCCAGACGGCCGCGGCATACAACGCGAGCGGGAGCGACGTGCGCGCGTCCTCCTCGGAGAGCGGGCGTCGGCCGGTCTTGTAGTCGACGACGACCAACTCGCCGTCGCGGTCATCGAGCCGGTCGATCCGACCAAAGAACGCCAGCGCGTCGGTCTTGAAGGCGGCCGTGCGCTCGATCCCCACCGGGGTGCGGCGCGGGTCCACCCCCGAGAGGTATGCCGTGACCTCGCCCTGAGTGCGTTCCCGCCAGGTCGCGCTCTGGGCGGCGTCACGGAAGCCGAGGTCGACCCAGCTCTCGCGAACCAGCCTGGCGCCGGCCTCGGGTGTCCGGTCGGACTGGTCCCACCAGTCGCGCAGGGCGTTGTGGGCCGCCACGCCGATCGAGGTGTGGGCCCGCGGCGGGCGGACCGCGGGGCGGGGCTTGTCGAGGTATTGGAAGCGGTAGCGCCGCGGGCAGTCCAGCCAGGCGAGCAGGCGGGACGGGCTGGCGGCATACAGCGGGGTGGGCATGCCGGCGAACTCGCCCTGGGTGGCCTGCCCGGCCCGTGGTTGCGCGTCCGACACGCTGGCCACGCTAGCCGGTCGGGGTGTCAGTGGCTTGCCGGGCGGATGATCGCCGAGCCGGACCCGGCGCGTTCGAGCGCGGCGAGGACGGCCGGATCGGTGAGGTTGTCACCGAGCCGGGTGGTCTTGCCGGAGCCGTGGTAGTCGCTCGATCCGGTGACGAACAGCCCCAACCGGGTTGCGAGCGCGCGGGCGCGGGCCCGCGCCGCCTCGTCGTGGTCGGGGTGGTCGGCCTCGATGCCACCGAGCCCAGCGTCAGCCAAGTGCGAGATCACCTCGTCCGCGAGGATGACGGCGCCCCGCGTCGCCGCGAAGGGGTGAGCCAGCACCGCGACTCCCCCGGCGGCCCGGACGAGCTCGACGGCCCGCAGGGGGTCGGGCGCGTAGTGGTGGACGTAATAGGGACTGTCGTCGTGCAGCCACCGCTCGAACGCCTCGTCCCGTGACGCGACGACCCCCGCGGCCACGAGGGCGTCGGCGATGTGAGGACGCCCCGGGGTGGCGCCCGGCGGCACTTGGGCGAGCACCGCGGCATACGTCAGGGGTATACCGTCCGCGGCCAACAGCGCGACCATGCGTTCCAGCCGGGTGACGCGGGAGTCGCGCGCCTTGGCGAGCTCGGCCGCGAGCGGGTCGTATGCCGGGTCGACGAGGTAGCCGAGGAGGTGGACCGACCGGCCCCCGCGCTCGCAGGAGATCTCCACGCCGGGGACGAGCGCGATGCCGTGCTCGATCGCGGCGGCTCCCGCCTCGGCCCAGCCCGTCAGCGTGTCGTGGTCGGTGATGGCCACGACGTCCAGGGCGGCGGCGCGGGCAGCCGCGACGAGCTCGGTCGGTGACTGGGTCCCGTCCGAACACGTCGTGTGGGCGTGCAGGTCGATGCGCATTGACGCGAGCCTAGGGGCGGGAGCAGTCGCTAGAGTGCCGCCATGGCCAAGGCCACCGGCGTGCCGGCATACACCCTGCAGCAACTGGCCGCGTTCGTCGCCGTCGCCGACACGGGGACCATTGCCGCGGCGGCCGTTCGACTGCAGTTGTCCCCCTCTGCCGTCCGGGCCTCACTCGGCGACCTGGAGCGGGCCCTCGGAGCGCAACTGTGTGTGCGCCATCGGGCCAAGGGCGTCGAGCTGACCTCGGGCGGAAAGGCGGTCCTCGCCAAGGCGCGGGTCGTGCTGCACGAGGCCAACGATCTGGAGCTGGACGTCCGCGGCGAGCCGGGCCAAGTCACCGGGGTGCTGCATGTCGGGTGCTATACGACGCTCGGGCCGACCGTCCTGCCGCCGCTGCTCGACGCCTTCCGGCGGCGCTACCCCGCGGCCCGGATCGAGTTGCGCGAGGACACCCTCGACCGACTGCGCACCGCGGTGGACGCGCGTGATGTCGACGTGACGATCGCCTACGACATCGACCTGCCCCGGCATTGGAGCACCGCCGCCTGGCTGACCAGTGCCCCGCGGGTGCATGTCGCCGCTGGGCATCGCCTAGCGGAGCAAGACGGAGTGCGGCTGCTCGACCTCGCCGAGGACCCGATGATCCTGCTCGATGCGCCGCCGAGCCGTGAGCACGTGCTGGACATGTGCCGCGGCGCCGGATTCGAGCCTCGGGTGGCGCTGCGGACGAGCAACTTCGAGACGGCCCGGGCGTTGGTCGGGCGGGGGCTGGGCTGGGCGCTGCTTGTCCAGCGGACGGCGACGGACGTGAGTTACGAAGGCCGACAGGTGATCGCCAAGGACGTCCTCGAGCCGCTGCTGCCATCGGTGCCGATCGTCGTCGCGTGGCCCCGCGATGCCCGGCTGTCGCGGGCGGCGCAGGCGTTCGTGCAACTGGTCGCCCGGCACGCGGCGCAGGCCGGCTAAGGGGGGTCGTCGGGTCCGCGGGGTCGGTGGCTGGCCGGGCGCGCGGGCATAACCGTTCCAGAACTGCGGAACAACCCACATAACTTGAACTTTTCAGCGCTTGTTGAACGCCTCACCATGAGTGCCAGCCGAGCCTCGGTGACTTCTGGAGGACACCATGACCAGTTCCCTTGACCCGAACGTCCCCGCGATCGTCCTCGGTTGCGGCCCCGTCGGCCAGACCGCCGCGTTGTGCCTGGCCGCCTGGGGGGTGCCCGTCGTGATGCTCGACGCTCGCCCGGAGCGCGATCCGATCGGGTCCAAAGCCCTGTGCCAGCAGCGCGACGTGCTCGACGTGTGGGACCACGTCGGTGCCGGCCGCCAGATCGCCGCCGAGGGCGTCACCTGGACCCGGGCCGTCACGCTCTACCAGGGCAAGGAGCTCTTCACCCAAGGCTTCGTCGACCGCGGCCGCTCACCCTTCCCGCCGTTCGTCAACATCGGCCAGAACCGCACCGAGGAGTTGCTCGACGAGCAGATCCGCGCCAACCCCCTCATCACCGAGAAGTGGGGTCACACCGTCGAGTCCGTCGAGCAGGACGCCGACAGCATCACCGTGGTATGCCGCGTCGGCACCCACGGCGCGACCGAGACCGTGCGGATCACCGGCGCCTACGTCATCGCGGCGCCCGGCAACAAGGGTCACCTCGTGCGCGACATGGTGGGGATGACCTTCGAGGGCACGACGTTCGACGACCAGTTCCTCATCTGTGACATCCGCACCACCTTGCCGGGATGGGAGTTGGAGCGGCGCTTCTACTTCGACCCCGAGTGGAACCCGGGCCGCCAGGTCCTGATCCACCCGTGCCCCGACTCGACCTATCGGATCGACTGGCAGGTGCCGCCGAACTACGACCTCGCCTCCGAGGAGGCCTCCGGAGCGCTGGACACCCGGATCCGTCAGATCGTCGGCGACGTCGACTACGAGATCGTCTGGAAGTCGGCCTACCGCTTCCACGCCCGCCAGGTCGACCAGATGGTCGCCGGTCGCCTTCTCATGGCCGGTGACGGCGCGCACCTCGTAGCGCCTTTCGGTGCTCGCGGCCTCAACTCCGGTGTCCCCGATGCCGAGAACGCCGCCTGGAAGGTCGCCTTCGTCATGCACGGCTGGGCCGACCCGTCGCTCATCTCGACCTATCACGACGAACGGCACGCCGCGGCTGCCGAGAACCTCGACGTCACCGCCGCGACCATGCGCTTCCTCGTCCCGCAGAACGAGCAGGAGTGGGCGAGCCGTCGCGAGATCCTCGAGGGCGCGGCAGCGCACCCTGACGACCTCGACCTGCGGGCCCAGGTCAACTCCGGTCGGATGGCCGAGCCGTTCTGGTACGTCGACTCCCCGCTGACCACCCCGTCGGCCGAACACCCCTTCGCCGGACGCCCGCCCAAGGGCGAGGACCCGGTCGCCGCTCCGGGCGTCATCGCCCCGGACGTCGAGGTCACTCTGGCCGGTGGCGACCGGGTCCGGATCCGGGCGCTGGCCCGCCGCGGCCTGCTGGTCCTCGTCGGCGCAGACCTTGACGCAGAGGCCGTTGCCGAGGCGATGGCCGGGCTACGCTGCCAGACATTCGTGTTGCCTCTGGCGGAGGTCGACCCTGACGGTTCCGTCGCCCAGGCATTGGGTGCCCACCCCGGCGAGGCCTGGGTGTTCCGGCCCGATGCCCACATCGCGGCGGTGGCGACCAGCGCGACCGACGCCGCGTCCGCGGCATACCGCGCCGTGGGTGCGACCGCCCCGGCGACCGTGTGACCTGCCGACTGCCGACCCGCCCACCTGGCAACCCGCCCATCTGGCGCTGACCGACCCGACGACCCGCACCGACCAAGGAGACTCCAGGACATGGCCTACTACCGCAGCGCAGGCAACATCCCGCACAAGCGGCACGTGCAGCACCGGGACCCCGAGGGGAAGCTCTACTACGAGGAGCTCATGGGTGAGGAAGGGTTCTCGTCGGACTCCTCGCTGCTCTACCACCGCTTCATCCCGGCGGCGATCCGCGAGGTCCGCCCGTGGACGCTCCCTGACCAGACGTTGCGCGCCAACGACCCGATGATCCCGCGGCACTTCAAGACCCAAAGCCTGCCGGGTGACGGGGCCGGCATCGACGCGGTCAACGGCCGGCGCCTGCTGCTGGGCAACGGCGACGTCCGACTGTCGTATGTCGTCGCCAAGGACCCGTCCCCTTACTACCGCAACGCGATTGGCGACGAGTGCCTCTATGTGCACGGCGGCACGGCGCGGGTCGAGACGGTCTTCGGCGACCTGGATGTCTGGGAAGGCGACTACGTCATCGTTCCCCGCGCGACGACCCACCGAATCGTCCCGACCGGAGACGCCCCGGTGCGGATCTACGCCATCGAGGTGAACAGCCACATCACGCCGCCGAAGCGTTACCTCTCGCGGTTCGGGCAGTTGCTTGAGCACTCGCCCTACTGCGAGCGCGATCTGCGGGTGCCCACCGACCCCTACGTCGTCGAGGAGACCGACATCCCGGTGCACATCAAGCACCGCGGCGCAGGCGCCAACGGCATCTCCGGCACCATCCACGTCCAGCCCCATCACCCGTTCGACGTCGTCGGCTGGGACGGCTGCTTGTGGCCCTATGCCTTCAACATCTCCGACTACGAGCCCCTCACCGGCCGCGTCCACCAGCCGCCGCCGACCCACCAGGTCTTCGAGGCGCACAACGTCATCATGTGCAACTTCGTCCCGCGCAAGGTCGACTACCACCCGCTGGCGATCCCGGTCCCCTACTACCACTCCAACGTCGACTCCGACGAGGTGATGTTCTACGCCGCGGGTGACTACGAGGCGCGTCGGGGCTCCGGCATCGCCGCCGGGTCGATCTCGTTGCACCCGATGGGTCACGCCCACGGCCCGCAGCCGGGTGCCTACGAGCGCTCGATCGGCATCGAGTCGTTCGACGAGACGGCCGTCATGGTCGACACCTTCGCGCCGCTGCTCATGGGCGAGGGCGCCCTCGCCGTCGAGGACCCCGCCTACCCCTCCAGCTGGAACGAGTAGCCCTTCCCGCACGGCCGGTTCGCGGGCGGCATACCTCCTCGTGGGTATGCCGCCCGCCCCCCTTCCCCTCCCCACCACGGAGATAGCGCTCGCATGGTCACTTGTGAGGCGATTTTGGGCTCTGAGACCCCCAAACATGACCGTGCGAGCGCTATCTCCGGCAGAGGGGGGTCGGCAGGCCACTCAAACGGAGATAGCGCTCGCATGGTCACTTGTGGGCGGATTTTGGGCCGTGAGACCCCCAAACATGACCGTGCGAGCGCTATCTCCGTGGGGGGGGTGCTGGGGCTGCAAGCCCAGGGGGGTGCAGGGGCGGGGGGCGTGTGCCAATCTGTGGCTATGGCTGACTTCGTGGGCGCCCTGGATCAAGGGACGACGAGCACGCGGTTCATGATCTTCGACCATGCCGGGCGCGAGGTGGGCAAGCACCAACTCGAACACGAGCAGATCCTGCCCCGGGCCGGGTGGGTCGAGCACAACCCCCTGGAGATCTGGGAGCGCACCCAGGCCGTCATCGGCTCGGCGCTCACCACAGCTGGCCTGCACGCCAGCGACCTGGCCGCCATGGGCGTCACCAACCAGCGCGAGACGACGATCGTCTGGGACCGGCATACCGGACGCCCGTGGCACCACGCGATCGTCTGGCAGGACACGCGGACCGACGCCATCGCCGCGGCGCTCGACGCCGACGAGCGCGGTGAGGTGATCCGCGAGCGCGCCGGGCTCCCCCCGGCCACCTACTTCTCCGGCGGCAAACTTCAGTGGCTGCTGGAGCACGTCGACGGCCTGCGGGCGGCGGCCGAGCGAGGCGACGCCCTCTTCGGCACCCCCGACACCTGGGTCATCTGGAACCTCACCGGCGGTCCGCACGGCGGGCGCCATGTCACCGACGTCACCAACGCCAGTCGCACGATGCTCATGGACCTGCGCACCCTCGACTGGGACGACGAGCTCCTCGGCTTCTTCGGAGTCCCCCGGGCGATGCTGCCGGCGATCCTGCCCAGCGGCGACGCCGACCGCTACGGCGTCACCGCGACGTCGGGCGGCAGCAACGCCTGGGGCGGCCCCATCAAGATCGCGGGCGACCTCGGCGACCAACAAGCCGCCACCGTCGGGCAAGTCTGCTTCGCTCCCGGCGAGGCCAAAAACACTTACGGCACAGGCAATTTCATGCTCCTCAACACGGGCACCGAGCCAGTCCGCTCGAAAGCCGGACTGCTGACGACCGTGGCCTACCAGTTCGCTGGCGAGCAGGCGGCATACGCGCTGGAAGGCTCCATCGCCGTGACCGGATCGGCCGTGCAGTGGCTGCGCGACCAACTCGGCATCATCAGCGGAGCCGCCGACATCGAGCGCCTCGCCGCGCAGGTGCCCGACAACGGCGGGGTCTATTTCGTCCCCGCCTTCTCCGGCCTCTTCGCTCCCTACTGGCGCTCGGACGCCCGCGGCGCGATCGTCGGGCTCTCGCGCTTCAACACCAACGCACACCTGGCCCGCGCGACCCTCGAGGCGATCTGCTACCAGACCAAGGACGTCGCCGACGCGATGTTCGCCGACTCCGGCGTCCGCCTGGACACCCTCAAGGTCGACGGGGGCGTCACGGCCAACGCCCTGTGCATGCAGATCCAGGCCGACATCCTCGGCGTCCAGGTGAGCAAGCCGGTCGTCGCCGAGACGACCGCGCTGGGGGCCGCCTACGCCGCGGGTCTGGCGGTCGGTTTCTGGCGCACGACCGACGAGTTGCGCGCCAACTGGCAGGAGGACCGTCGCTGGTCGCCGCAGTGGACGGACGAGCAACGCGCCAGCGGGTATGCCGCGTGGCGCAAGGCCGTCTCCCGCACCCTCGACTGGGCGCCCGTCTCCGGCTGACGGGACCCGGGGCACCGGTCCGGCCGGCGTAGAGATTTGCGAGGATGGGACGGTGAGCACTCCAACCGCGCTGTCCCCCGCTTATCGTTCAGCCGCCATCGACCGCCTCGCCTCGGGCGAGGAACTCGACATCCTCGTCATCGGCGGTGGGGTGACGGGCGCCGGCTGCGCCCTGGACTCGGTGACCCGGGGCCTGCGCACGGGGCTCATCGAGAAGCGCGACTTCGCCTCGGGCACGTCCAGCCGCAGCAGCAAGCTCATCCACGGCGGCCTGCGCTACCTGGAGATGTTCGACTTCCGGCTCGTCGCCGAGGCGCTCAAGGAGCGCGGGCTGCTGCTCACCCGCCTCGCCCCTCACCTGGTGCGACCGGTGCCGTTCCTCTACCCGCTGACCAAACCGGTGGTCGAGCGGCCCTACGTCGAGGCCGGCCTGGCGCTCTACGACTCGATGGCCCGGGCGTCGCGGCACTCGGCCGGGCTGCCCTGGCACAAGCACCTCACCAGGCGCCAGGCGCTCAAGATCGCGCCGGCCCTCAAGTCGACCGCGCTGGTCGGTGCCGTGCAGTACTACGACGCGAAGGTGGACGACGCGCGGCATACCATGGAGCTCGCTCGCACGGCAGCGTCCTACGGCGCCCACGTCGCGACCCGCGTTGCGGCAGTAGGGTTTTTGCGTCAGGGCGAGCGGGTCACGGGGGTTCGGGCGCTCGACAAGGTGACCGGCCGCGAGTTCGACATCCTGGCCCGCCAGGTCGTCAACGCGACCGGCGTGTGGACCGATGACACCCAAGCGCTGGTCGGCGAGCGCGGCCAGTTCCACGTGCGGGCATCCAAGGGCGTGCACCTCGTCGTCCCGCGTGACCGTATCCACTCCAAGAGCGGCATCATCCTGCGCACCGAGAAGTCGGTCCTCTTCGTCATCCCGTGGGGACGGCACTGGATCATCGGGACGACCGACACCGATTGGGCGCTGGACAAGGCCCACCCGGCGGCGACCTCGGCCGACATCGACTACCTGCTCGGCCACGTCAACCGGATCCTGCGCACCGAGCTCACCCAGGCCGACGTCGAAGGCGTCTACGCCGGGCTGCGTCCGTTGCTCGCCGGCGAGTCCGACCAGACCTCCAAGTTGTCCCGCGAGCACGTCGTCGCCCACCCGACGCCAGGGCTGGTCGTCGTCGCCGGCGGCAAATACACGACCTACCGCGTCATGGCCATCGACGCCATCGACGAGGCGGCCCGCGGCCTCGGCGGAGAGGTCCCCCCGTCGACGACCGAGGACATCCCCCTCGTCGGAGCGGTCGGCTACCGCGCCATGTGGAACCGTCGCGCGCGGCTCGCCCACGAGTCGGGCCTGCACGTCGAGCGGATCGAGAAGATGCTCATGCGCCACGGGGTCCTGACGACCGAGGTGCTCGCTCTCGTCGCGGCCGACCGATCGCTGGGCGAGCCGCTCCCCGGCGGGGAGGACTACCTCAAGGCGGAGATCGTGTATGCCGCGTCGCACGAGGGCGCGCTGCACCTGGACGACATCCTCGGGCGCCGCACGCGATTGTCGATCGAGTCGTTCGACCGCGCAATCACCGCCTCACGGCCGGCCGCCGAGCTCGTCGCCCCGATCCTCGGCTGGGACGCCGCGACGGTCGATGAAGAGGTCGAGCACTACCGGCAACGGGTCGAGGCCGAGCGGATGAGCCAGACGATGCCCGACGACGCCTCGGCCGACGCGGCTCGCCTGCAGGCCCCCGACCGGGGTTAAGCGTGGGTTGAGCCACGTCACCCTCCGTTCATCTTCAACCGCGCGCGTTCCGGTCACGTTTCGGTTACAGTCGATGTGGGGCCGCACCCGGAGCCGACGTCGCAGTCGGAACCGTGACCATGCGGCCCCGCCAACATGTGCAGACTCAGACGAGTGCAGCCTCAACCTTGGGCAGACTGAGCAGATGCGCCACGGCCTGACCATCCTTCCCGAACACCCTTGGCGCGAAGCCGCGCCCATGTGGCGGGCCGCCGAGGACCTCGGCTTCGACCACGCCTGGACCTACGACCACCTCGTCTGGAGCGGCCTGCCCGACCAGACCTGGTTTGCGGCCGTGCCGACCCTGGCAGCGGCCGCTACGGTCACCGAACGGATCGGCCTGGGCACCTTCGTCAGCTCCCCCAACTACCGCCACCCCTACACCTACGCCCGCGACATCCTCACCCTGCACGACCTCACCGAGGGCCGCTTCATCTGCGGCGTCGGCACGGGAGGCACCCTCGACTCCGGCATCCTCGGCGAGACGCTGACCGTTCGCGAGCGGGTCGACCGGTTCGCCGAATACCTCGCCGTCCTCGACCGGCTCCTGCGGGCCGATCACGTGGACCACTCGGGGCCATGGTTCACCACGGTCGATGCCCGGACCCTGCCCGGCCCGGTCCGCTCGTCGGTCCCCCTGGTCGTCGCTGCCAACGGGCCGCGCGCGCTGCGTCTCGCCGCGGCATACGGGGAGGGCTGGGTGACGACCGGCACGGGAGGCGACGATCTGGACGCGTGGTTCCAGGGTGTGGCCGCGCTGACGGCGCGACTCGACGACGCCTTGGCGGCGACCGGGCGCGCGGAGGGTTTCGCGCGCTACCTGTCGCTGGACGCCTCCCCGCGTTTCGCCCTGGAATCTGCCGATCTCTACGCCGAAATGGTAGGTCGCGCAGGCGAACTCGGCTTCACCGATGTCATCACTCACTGGCCTCGCCCGGACGGCCCGTATGCCGGTGACGTGCGCGTCCTTGAGACGGTCGCCGCGACGCTGGGCTGACGTGATCGACGCCACCGTCGACGGCCGCACGCTCGGCACAGCGAGTGGGAGGATCGCTGAAGGAGCACCACCAGAGCACCACCGCGTGCGCAGCAGCACCCAGGAGAGGCGAGATGAAGACGGCGACCGGCAACTTCTTCGAGGACTTCACGCTGGGCATGCGCCTGGTCCATGCCACGCCGCGCACGGTGAGCGACGGCGATGTCGCGCTCTACACCGCGCTCTACGGGCCGCGGTTCGCGCCGACCTCGGGCGTGACGATGGCTCGCGCCATGGGGCTGGAGCGGATGCCGCTGGACAGCATGCTCGTGTTCCACGTCGTCTTCGGCAAGACGGTGCCGGACGTCTCGCTCAACGCTGTCGCCAACCTCGGGTATGCCGCGGGGCGCTTCGGCGTGCCGGTCTACCCGGGTGACACCATCACCGCCGAGTCGGAGGTCATCGGGCTCAAGGCCAACCGCGACGGCAAGACCGGCGTCGTCTATGTTCACTCGGTCGGCACCAACCAGGACGGCGCGACGGTCCTGGACTACGTGCGCTGGGTCATGGTCCGCAAGCGCGACGAGTCGGCGCCGGCTCCCGAGACCGTCCTGCCTGAACTGCCGAGCGCGGTCCCGGTCGGCGACCTCGACGTCCCCTGGGACCTGCGGGGCGGCCACTACGACGCGGCGCTCGGCGGCAGCCCCTACCTCTGGGATGACTATGCGGTCGGCGAGCGGATCGACCACGTCGACGGCATGACCATCGAGGAGTCCGAGCACATGCTCGCGACCCGGCTCTACCACAACACCGCCAAGGTCCACTTCAACCAGCACGTCGAGGCGCAGGGCCGGTTTGGCCGGCGGATCGTCTATGGCGGCCACATCATCAGCATCGCGCGTGCACTGTCCTACAACGGACTGGCCAACGCGGTGTCGATCGCAGCGATCAACGGCGGCACGCACAGCAACCCGACCTTCGCCGGTGACACCGTCTACGCCTGGTCGGAGGTGCTGGAGCGACTGGAGCTTCCGGGGCGCACGGACATGGGCGCGCTGCGGTTGCGGACGGTCGCCACCAAGGACCTCGCCTGCGGTGAGTTCCCCTACCGCGGCGACGACGGGAAGTACCTCCCCAACGTCGTGTTGGACGTCGACTACACGGTCCTCATCCCGCGCCGCCAGGGCTGACCCGCAGGGCGCCCGCGCGTTACGCGTGGGTCCCCGGACGCACCCACAGGGGTATGCCGTGCGGGTGCACCACCCCGAGCACCCGCCCGTCGACGGCCAACTCGGCATCGGCCGCGTCGGGGGTGTCGGCGTGTTCCATGCTCACGTGCGCGAGCGGCATACGCGATCGGGCGTCCTCGATGAGTGCGGCGACCCGCGCGGATTCTGTTGCGGGCCAATACATTCGGGTGATCGACTGCCAGACGACGGTCAACACCCCGTCAGCAGGTGGATCGGCGAGCACGCACTGCAGGAACTCCCCCGCTCCTGCCCGTTCGACCACCACCGGGTATGCCGCCGCCACCGCGAGCGCGCCGGTGAGTCGCTCGTGGCGCTCGAGTTGCCACGGCCAGACGAAGGACCGCAGATGCAGCGCTCCCTCGTGCGAGGCAGCGTCGACCGGGGCCACGTCGCACCCCAGGCGCTCGACGATCTCGAACGCTCGGGGGGTGACTCCGGGCGCCTGGGTGTGCAGCACCAGCGGAGAGTCGGGCGGTCCCCACGACCACCCCGGCCCGTCGTAGCGGAACCGGTCGACGTGCAGGTTGAGCCCACCGGACGCCCCCACTTCAATGAGCCGGATCCGATCGAGCCCCCAGGCCTCCACCGCGTCGAAGAGGCCGACGAGCAGGGCAGTCGAACGGCCCGGCTCGTTGGTCTGCGGGACGATCGCCAGCGCCTCGTGGACCTGCTCGGTATGCCGCCCCACCACCTGACGCATGACCGGCCAGACCCCGTCGGGCGGCAGGGTCCCGCCCAGGCACGGGTAGTAGGGCACCAACTCCGGGGCTGCACCGGCCAGGACCAGGCGGAAGACGCCGGCCAGGAAGCGCAGTTGCACCATCGTGCCGTTCGGAGAGTCCTCCCAGCCGCGACAGGCCTCACGTGTGGGGCCGCCTGCCTCCCAATCGTCGGCCATGCCCCGCATCGCATACCCGTAGAGGCTCGACGAGTGACCCATGTGGGAACGGAACCGTTCGGCGAGCGTCTCCCCGGCGTCGAAGGTCACCATCACGTCAGCATGTCACGGGCTCGTCACCCGGGACTTCGCCTCCACCGACCTCCGAACAGGTCCTGGAGAGACTTCCTTAACATGGGTTAGTCGATGTGCGGTACGATCCGCTCACGGGAGAAGAGTCCGCACGCGGGGGGTCGCGGGCGGACTGGGAGTACACGACACGGGAGTGCACCCATGCGCATACGACACTTGGTGGGAGCAGCAGCGCTGTCCCTAGCGGCGACGATGGCGACCCTGCCCAACGCGGCGGGTGCTCCACTCCCCGCGCCGATCGTGACCCAGACCTTCTCCAGCACCGAGACTTTGACGGCGACGACCGTAGCCGGGCCGGTCCCTCAGACGGTGACCCACACCCAGACGATGACCACGTCGGGCGAGGTGCGCACGACCGAGTGGGTCACGGTGACGACGACCAGCACGGCATGGCTCGACGCCACGCAGACCCAGACCACGACCGTCGATGCCAACGCCGAACCCGTCATCATGACCGCAACGGCCCTCTTCACGGCACCAGGCGTGACCGTCACCGTGCCGGGTGTGCCAGTTGTCACCGCCGAGACCCGGACCGCCACCGACATCCTGATCGGCAAGCCCACCGAGACCCAGACGATCGCCGTGGCCTGCGGCACAGTGCCCACCGTCGTGGTCACCCCGACGTCCGTGCACACGACGACCATCACGCCGACGCAGACGGCCGTCACCTCGACGACCACGCTGAAGGACCTGCGGTCGACGGTCACGGAGACTCGGTCCACGACGTCCGTTTACACCGAACTGGCCACTGGCGACACCGCGTGGGAGACGGTGACGGTCTCGAACGAGGAGGGGGGCGCCTGGACGATGACCACGATCATCACGACGACTCAGACTCCGACCACGACGGTGACCGACGTACCCGTGACGTTGACGAACACCGTCTACGACCAGGTGACCGACACGGTGCATCCGATCGGCTACGTGGCGGTCGAGACCGGCTGCCCGACGACAACCACGACGACGCCCAGCGCCGAGACTCCGACGACGACCGCCCCACTCCTGGCCAACACCGGCTCGAACTCCGCTCCGGCGCTCGTGCTGGGCTTGCTGTTCATCCTGGGCGGCTCGGCGATCCTGGCCCTGGTCTACCGCCGCCAGCCGTCCTCCCACCGAGGCTCGACGCGCCGCTGATCTACGTTGGTGCCGTGATGATCCACCGCGTTGGCCGCGCCTGGCTCGCGCCGGGCGCGGCCTTCGTGTTGGCGCTCGTCCTGCGGATGGTCGATCTCGGGCGGGTGAAGGCCCTGGTGTTCGACGAGGCCTACTACGTTCCGCAGGCCTGGTCGCTGCTGAACTACGGCATCGAGCGCAAGTTCGCCAAGGACGGGCAGTCGGTCTTCGTGAGCGGCGACTTCGCGGGAGCCTTCACCTCCGGCGGTGACTTCACCGTCCATCCGCCCCTCGGCAAATGGCTCATCGCCCTCGGGGAAACCGCGGGAGCAAGCCAACCCTGGACGTGGCGGATCTCGGCCGCGGTGGCCGGGGCGCTCATTGCAGCGCTCGTCGCCGCGATGGCCATCCACCTCACCCGATCCTCGTGGTGGGGTGGGTTCGGCGGCGTTCTGCTCGCCGTCGAGGGCACCTCGCTCGTCGAGGGTCGCACCGGCATCCTCGACACCTTCCTCACCCTCTTCGTCGTTGCGGGAGCGGCCGCGGCGCTGATGGACCGCGACGACCCCACCCCTGGCCGGTTCCGACGCTGGCGACTCGCCGCTGCCGTATGCCTGGGGCTGGCGACCGGAGTGAAGTTCTCCGGAGCGGTCTTCCTCGTGGTGTTCATCCTGTTGGCGATCGCCTGGGACGTGCGCCGGCGTCCCCTCAGTGCGGCGAGATCGATCGGCGTTGCCGCCCGCACCCTGGTGACCATCAGCGTCCCGGCCGCGGCGGCATACACCCTGTCTTGGGCGGGCTGGTTCCTCTCCCCCGATGGCCACGGTCGCGACGGCAGCGACGGCCTGCTGATGAACTGGATCCACAACCAGACCGACATGCTCGCCCTCGGCGGTGCGATCAGCTCTGCTCACCACTGGCAGTCCGGCCCCTGGGCCTGGCTGATCCAGTGGCGCCCGACGATGTTCTACGTCGTCACCGCTCCCTGCGAGGGCACGACAGGGACCTGCAGCCAGACCATCACCTCGCTGGGAACGGTGCCGATCTGGTGGGTCGGCATCGTGGCCCTCGTCGGGCTGGGGTGGCTGCTGGCCCGCCACCGCGATCGTGACGCGGCCTTCATCCTGGCGTTCTTCGCCGCTGGATATCTCCCCTGGTGGTTCCTCACCAACCGCACGATCTACGCGTTCTACACGGTGACCATCGCCCCGTTCGTCATCCTTGCCATCGTCCTGTGCCTCTATCGACTCCAGCGCAGCCAGGCCCATCGGCGCGTGCTCGCCCAACCGGCCGCCCTGCTCCTGCTGGCCGCCGCGATCGCCTGGCTGTGGCTCTACTGGCCCGTCTACATCGGGATCCCGATCCCTCAGGGCGAGTCGGCCCGCCTGCTGTTCTGGGAGGGCTGGCAATGACGCGCCTGCGCATCGCGGCCGCCCTCGCCCTCGCCGCTGGCCTGACCCTGCTGGGCGCAGGCGGGCAGGGTCAGGCCCACGCCGACGAGGTCACCGTGACGATCACCCCGACCGTCGTCATTGTCACCGACGCCACCGGGCGGCCCATCCGCACCGAGACCATCATCCCTACGCCGCCGGCCGCGACTCCCGCCGACCAGCCTGGGCCCAAGACGGTGACCGTCACCGTCGCCCCACCCAACCCAGGCGTGTTGACCCTGGGCCAGAACGACGCTGGGCAATGGATCGGCATGGTCATCGGCGCCGTGCTGGGCGCGCTCGGCACCGTCGCGGTGATGACCCGCCGACGTCGGGAGACGCCCGTCGGATCGGACGAGAGCGCGCCCGAGCCCGAGGAGGACGGGTCACCCGAGCCCGACGTCAGCCCCGACCTCGCCGCCGAAGACCTCTCGCCCCCGCCGGACCCGGCAACCTGACCCGACCGGCGTTCCCATTCGGCACCGACATGCGAGCATTGGTCGGGTGACGAGTGAACAGCAGGTCAAGACCGACAACCGCCCGCGGCCGACCACCGAGCAGTTCCGCGCCTTCGTGCGCGAGGGGTGGGCACCACGCTCCACCGAGCTCCCCGCGCGGGCCGAGGTGGCGCCGTATGCCGCGGCGCGCCGTGAGGCCCTCAGCGCGGCATACCCCGGGGAACGGCTGGTCATCCCCGCCGGCGGCCTGAAGGTCCGGTCGAACGACACCGACTACGTCTTCCGGCCGCACACCGCGTTCGCCCACCTCACCGGCTTCGGGGGCGACCGCGAGCCAGATGCCGTCCTGGTGCTGCACCCCCGCAGTGAGGCCGACGGCGGCGGGCACGACGCCGTCCTCTACTTCCGTCCGATGGCCGGCCGCGACACCGAGGAGTTCTTCGCCGACGCCCGTTACGGCGAGTTCTGGGTTGGTGCGCGGCCGACCCTGGCCGACATCGAAGCCGAGTTCGGGCTCGTGGCACGCCACATCGACGACCTGCCCGACGCGTTGGCCAAGGACGCCGGCGCCGTCACCCTGCGGGTCGTCCGTGACGCCGACAGTGACGTCGCGGCCCTCGTCGACCAGGCTCGCACCGAGGCCGGTGTCGAGGTGACCGAGGAGATCACCGAGGCGGACGTGGCGCTCGCGGCATACCTCTCGCACTTGCGAATGACCAAGGACGAGTGGGAGATCCAGCAGATGCGCGACGCGGTCGCGGCGACGAAGGTGGGCTTCGAGGCGGTCATTGCCGACCTGCGCTCGGCGGTCGAGCGCGGGCGCGGCGAGCGCTGGGTCGAGGGCCTCTTCGGGCTGCACGCCCGCCACCAGGGCAACGGGGTCGGCTACGACTCGATCTGCGCGGCCGGCGACCACGCCAACACCCTGCACTGGATCAAGAACACCGGCGAGATCAACGAGGGAGAGCTCCTCCTGCTCGATGCCGGGGTCGAGGTCGACAGCCTCTACACCGCCGACATCACTCGCACCCTGCCCGTCGACGGCACCTTCACCGACGCGCAACGCGAGATCTATGACGCCGTGTATGCCGCGCAGGAAGCGGCCATGGCGGCGATCCGCCCGGGAGCGAAGTTCTCCGACATCCACGCGGCGGCCATCCGGGTCATCGCCCAGCATGTCCACGCGTGGGGGCTGCTCCCCGAGGGGATCGACGTGGAGGCGTCCCTGGACACCGAAACCGGTCAGTACCACCGACGCTGGATGGTCCACGGCACCAGCCACCACCTGGGCATCGACGTGCACGACTGTGCGCTGGCCACTCGGGAGGAATACATGGACGCCGAGTTGGTCCCCGGAATGGTCCTCACCGTCGAGCCGGGGCTCTACTTCAAGGCCGATGATCTCCTCGCCCCGGAGCGTTTCCGCGGCCAGGCCGTGCGGATCGAGGACGACGTCGTCGTCACCGAGACCGGCTACGAGAACCTCTCGGCTGGTATGCCGCGGCGGGCCGAGGACGTCGAAGCGTGGATCGCTCAGGTCCAGGGTCGCTGACCGCTTCGGAAGCCTGCGCAAGCGACCGAGGGCCGCACCCCCATCGGGGTGCGGCCCTCAGTCAGTTGGCCGAGCGGTCCCGTCAGAGGCCGTCGACCCGGCTCCCCGGTGCGGTGAGGCCCGGGTGGCTCTGCAGGTAGCTCACCAGCATGGCGAGGTCCTCGCCGCCGCCGAGCCGGTTGGTGCCCGCCTTGAAGGCCAGGAAGTCGTCGCCTCCGTCGGCCAGGAAGTTCGGCAATGCGACCCGATAGGTGGCCGTCGGCGACATGGGCACCCCGTTGAGGGTCATCGATCCGGGCACGACCTTTGAGCCTTGCGGTGCCAGGGCGTCCCAGGCGTAACTGAAGCCCGCCGACACACCGAGAGCGAGCCACTGACGACTACGCGTGGGGACAAATTGTTGCTCCAACGCCTGACGCAGCTGCTCACCCGTGAGGTCGATGGTCACCATGACGTTGCTGAAGGGCACAACGGTATACGCCTCGGCGTAGGTGATCTGCCCCGGTTGCTCGCCGTTCGGGGTCGAGTTGACCCGGAAGCTCGCCCTGGTGCCCCCGACGTTCTGGAAGGCGATCTGCGCGCCGCCGTTGGCCGCCGAGGCAGTGCCGTAGAGCCAGGCGTCGGCGACCAGATCGGCCATCGGCGTCTCGATGCCTCGGTTGCCGTTGGAGTCGCCCAGGATGTCCTCGACGTGCGAGCCGACGATCCGGGCTGCCATCGGCGCGGCCAGGGTGTTCCACTTGGCGATGACCGCGGTTTCCGCCGGGTCCTTGCCGATCGAGCGCAGCACGAGGTGGTTCTCCGCCACCGACGCAGACCGGTCGACCTCACCGGTGGCCTTGTCAACGACGAGCGTCGTCTCGGTGACGACCTGGCCGTAGGAGGCCGCGCTGGTGACCAGCCGCGGGACACCGCCGGCGTCGGGGATCTGGCAGATGTAGGGCTCGTGGGTGTGCCCCGTGATGATCGCGTCGACATCGTGGGTGATGCCCTGGGCGATGGCGAGGATCGGGTTGGAGATGCCGGTGCACGAGTTGATGCCGCTGGGGTTGACCCCGCCCTCGTGGATGAGGACGACGATCGTGTTGACGCCCCGCTTCTTCAGCGCGGCCGCCTGGGCGTTGGCCGTCTCGATCTCGTCCTTGAAGTCGACCGACGCCACGCCTGCCGGGTTGACCAATGTCGGCGTGGCCTCGAGGGTCATCCCGATGAAGCCGATCTTGACACCCTTGACCGCGCGCACCGCCACAGGGGGCAGCAACGGCTTGCCATTGGACTTCTTCACAACGTTGGCCGCGAGCCACGTGAACGACGCCCCGTCATAGGGCTGCTCAGGGAAGTAGCACCCGTCCACCGGGTGGCAGCCGCCGCGCTGCATGCGCAGCAATTCAGCCGAGCCTTCGTCGAACTCGTGGTTGCCGACGCTGCTGACGTCCAGCCCAAGGGTCTCCAGGGATTCCACCGACGGCTCGTCGTGGAACATTCCGGAGAGGAACGGCGACCCGCCGATGAGGTCGCCCGCAGCGACGGTGAGGCTGTTGGAGTCGCCGACCTCGGCCCGAAGAGCCTTGATCGTTGCCGAGAGGTATTCCACACCGCCGGTAGGCGATTGGCTAGGGTCCCACTTGCTCGGCAGAGCGGGATCGGTGGCTTCCAGGTGCCCGTGGTAGTCGTTGAACGACAGCAACTGGATCGGCACCCGGGCCGACTGCCCGTGTGGGTGCCTCGGATCGGCCGAGGCGGACGCGGCGGGGATCGACAGCGCGGCAGCGAGGACCAGGGCCCCGGCCGCAGCGATGCGCACGCGTGGTGACGTCATTGATGTCCTTCCCTTCGAGGGTCCGCCGATCGGCGGCCCACTACCGAGGCAGGCTAGCCGGGTACCGCACGGAACGCGCGGTGTACCGGAATGAACGTTGCCCGGCCAGTGGTGGGCAACGCGTCGACAGGTATGCCGGTCGGCTCAGACCGTGGGCGGCCCCGCCGTGACGATCCCCGCCTTCGCGAGCAACTCCCGGGCCTGCTGCGCGACCTTGTGCTCGGCCAGCACCTCGAACCTGCTCGGAACGATGCGGCTCACGGAGGTGAAGTCGCGTCGGCCGCGGGTCGCGGCATACCCGATGGCGGCCCAGACCGCCCCGAAAACCGCGCCGAACACCATCGTCGAGAAGACCGGCGGGACCCCGCCCTGCGTGGTGACGAACAACGAGAAGATCAACCCGACGAATAGCCCAAGCCACAAGCCTGAGAGTGCCCCGCCGAGCAGGACCCGCCCCCAGGTGAGTCGACCGGTCACCCGCTCGAGTTGACGCAGGTCGGTGCCGACGATGAGACAGTTCTGCACAGGGAACCCGGCATCCGACAGGGCATCGACTGCTCGCTGGGCCTCGGAGTAGGTCCCGAAGACCCCGATCGACAGCGGGTAGTCGAGGGTGAGGGCACCGAAGGGAACGCGACCGGGTTGAGAACTCATAGCGCAAGTCTCACATGGCTGGCCGTCGGTCGGTCCCCGTGTGACGCCGGCCGATCACCACTCCCCGACTGCCGGCCCATCACCGCTTGAGGGCGTAGTCCTCCAACAGGCGTCGGCCGATGATCATCTTCTGGATCTCCGCCGTGCCCTCACCGATGAGCAGCATGGGCGCCTCGCGGTAGAGGCGCTCGATCTCGTACTCCTTGGAGTAGCCGTAGCCGCCGTGGATCCGGAAGGACTGCTCGACGACGTCGGCGCAGTTCTCGGCGGCGAGGTATTTGGCCATGCCGGCCTCGAGGTCGTTGCGCTTGCCGGCGTCCTTGAGCCGGGCGGCCTTGACCATCATCTGGTGGCTCGCCTCGACCTTGACCGCCATGTCGGCCAGCCGGAAGAGGATGCCCTGGTGTTCGGCGATCTTCTTGCCGAAGGTCTCGCGCTGCTGGGAGTAGCGGATGCCGAGCTCGAAGGCCCGCATCGACAGGCCGCAGGCGCGAGCGGCGACGTTGACCCGGCCGACCTCGACGCCGTCCATCATCTGGTAGAAGCCCTTGCCGGGCACCCCGCCGAGGATCTGGGCGTCGGTCGTGCGGTAGTCCTCGAAGACCAGTTCGGTGGTGTCGACGCCCTTGTAGCCCATCTTCTCGATCTTGCCCGGCACGGTGAGCCCCGGTGCGGTCTCGCCGAACCCGCTCTCCTTCTCGACCAGGAAGGTCGTCATGTTCTTATAGACCGAGTCGGCCCCGGTCTCGGTGCGCACGAGGACCGCGACGAGGTTGCTGGACCCTCCGTTGGTGAGCCACATCTTCTGCCCGTTGATGGTCCAGCCATCGCCGTGTTCGTCCTTGACGGCCTTGGTCTTGATCGCCGACACATCCGACCCGAGGGCCGGCTCGCTCATCGAGAAGGCACCCCGCACCTCGCCGGTCGCCATTCGCGGGAGGTACCGCTGCTTCTGCTCCTCGGTACCGTGCTGCAGCAACATGTAGGCAACGATGAAATGCGTGTTGATAATGCCGCTGACCGACATCCAGCCGCGCGCGATCTCCTCGACGCACAGGGCGTAGGTGAGCAGCGATTCACCGAGGCCGCCGTACTCCTCGGGGATCATCAGCCCGAAGATCCCCATCTCCTTCATCCCGTCGACGATGGCCTGCGGGTATTCGTCGCGGTGCTCCAGCTCGGTCGCCACGGGGATGATCTGCTCATCGACGAACTCCTTGACGAGCTTGAGCAGCTCCTTCTGGTCGTCGGTGAGACCGTCGGTCGTCTGGAGTCGTGACATGGCTACCTCGCGGGTTCAGGCGTGCGGACAGGAGACTGCTGAACAGCACAGGACACTACTGCCGAGTATGCCGCCCGTCACCGTTGGCAGGATGACGCCGCCATGTGAGTCCCGGCACCCTGCGTCGCCCCCAGACTCCCCTCGATCAGCCCGGCGTCTGCGCGCCGCGCAACCGAGCGAACTGGGCGTGGAACTCGCTGAACGCGGCATACGCGCGCGGACCATAGACCGTCGCCGGCCCACCGTTCATGAGGATGGCCACGCCGATCGCCTCGGCCGCCTCCTCCAACGTGGCTCCGGCGCGAGCCGCGCCGCGCGCATGCGAGGCGATGCACCCGTCGCACTGCTTGCTCACCGCGATCCCGAAGGCGATGAGCTCCTTGGCCTTGGTCGAGAGCGCGCCGTCGCCGAGGGCGGCCTTGTGGGTGTGCGCGAAGCCCTCGTAAACACCGGGGATCTTTTCGCGCAGGGCTGCTGTCTCGTCGCGCAGCGCGTCGAGAACGTCCTTGCCGTGGCTCATGCGGGCTCCTTCGACCGTGGGCGGCATACCCGAATGACCCTAGTCGGATCCCCAGGGGTATGCCGCCCTACCAGGCGACGGGAACTCGTCACCAAGCCTGGCCGACGCCGGCCTTCTTGGCCTTCGGGGGGCCTTCGAGAGTGGGCCGCTGGCTGAACGACGCGTCCACCAGACCCTTGGTGAGGGCCTTGTGGATCTCCGCCCGGGTGCCGGCAGGGTTGGCGGCCAGGGCCTTGAGGAAGAAGTACGTGAAGGCTCCGCTGGAACGCCCGTCGAAGGTCGCGTCGGCCGAAGTCTGGTCTGAGCGGCACCCGGCGTAGAGCACCGGCCGGCCGCCGGCCGGGATGGCCTTGACCAACTCGGTCGTCGTGCTCTTGGTGGCCGCAGCCTCGATCACCCGCAGCCCCTTGAGGGTCGGCGGCGGGACGAAGCGCGGGCGGCGACCGGCGAGCAGGTCCTCAGCACGCAGGCCGTCGCCGGAGTGGCAGGTGTCGAGATAGGCCTCCATGACCACGCCCTTGGGGAGCTTGCCGAAGAGCACCCGCAACTCGTCGTCGATGATGACGGTGTCGGGGTCCCACTGGTCACCCTTCTGCGCCATGTCATAGCAGGCGAACGCCTCGTCCGCGCCGTCGGTCTCGGGCCGACCGTCGTCGCCGTCCGTGTCGGGGACCTGGGTCCCGTGGCTGCTGAAGCTGAAGACGATGTGGTCGCCCTCCTTGGCCGTCTCGACGAGCTTGGTCAACGCGGCCATCACGTTGGCCTTGGTGGCCTGATCATCGGTGAGCACCGTGACCGATCGCGGCGCAAAACCGCGCTTGCGCAACATCGCCGCCATGTCGTTGGCGTCGTTGACGCAGCCGTTGAGCCAGCTGGCCATCGGCAGGTTGGAGAACTGGTTGATGCCGACGCAGAGCGCACGGTTGGTCATGGTTGGGACCTCTTTCTCTGGCTGGACGGGAGGAGTGGGGTGGGAGAGACAGGACGGGTGGTGCGGGTGGTGCGAGTGGTTGACGCTCACTGCGTGACGAGTCGGGCGTCCGGGCGGGCGTAGATGACGTAGGAGAGCCAGGTGGCGTCCCCAGCCGCGCGGGCCTTCTCGCGGGCTGCGGCCGCTGACTCAGCCACCGTGTCGCCCGCGAGCAGTCGGTCATAGAACGACGTGACGAAGTCGTGAGCGGGAGTGTCGTGGATGGACCAGAGAGCCGCGACGTAGGCCGCCGCCCCGGTGGACAGGAAGGCCTTGGCGAAACCCCCCGAACCCGTGAGTTGGTCACCGCCACGGCCCAATTGGCACGCGTTGAGCACCACGAGGGGTCCCGATCCGTCGTCGCGACGCAGCCGGGCGTTCTGTTCGACCGCCCGCGCCGTGAGGTAGCGCAGCTTGACCGCGCCCCCGCCTTCGAGCACCTGGGTGAGGAGGAGTTTGGCCGAGCCGATGTCCTTGGGGTCGGCGACTCCGTGGCCGGAGAAGTGCAGCAGGTCGAAGTCGCCGCCACGCAACAGGGTCCGCAGCGCCGCTTCCGTGCCGGGCAGCGAGGACGCGCCGAGGCGTTGCTCGAGGAAGTCGGCCTCCTTCCGGACACCGGCGCCCGGTGCAGCCGGACCCGCCCTGTCCGGGCACAGGACACGGACCCGCCCGGGCCGAGCCCGGAGGGTCGCCTGCGGGTAGCCGTCGAAGGGCCAGCGCAGCATGCCCAGTTGACCGAGGAACGCCGGAGCCTTCTGGCGAGTGCCGTTGGCCGGTTTGAGATGGATCAACTCCCACGGGACATCGGGCTCGTCCGCCCGCAGGACCATGGGGGCCAGTTTGGACCGGTTGGCCCACAGCAGCGCGCGCAGGTCCTCGGGGAACAACGTGCCGAACAAGTCGGCTCCGATGTCCTGCAGCGTCTCCAGGTATGCCGCCCCCGCACCGTGGTCGTCCCACGCCCGTTTGACGTCGGCGAGAGTGGCCGCGATGTAGTCGCTCCGGGCGCGCAGCGGCAGGGACTCGAACCGCTCGCTGATCCCGAGTCGGGGGCAGCTGACGACGTAGAGGAACTTCGTGTCCGCTCCGAACCGGGCTTCCTGGACCTGGATGGTGAAGTAGTCCTCGAAGTCGGGCTGGTCCGCGCTGGCCGGCAGCGGCGTCGAAGCCGACGCGAGCGCCTCGGGTTGGAGCGGGCCGGGAGCGGCGAAAACCGCCGCCGCGACCGGCGCGACCGGCGCGCCAGCCGTTGCCGTGAGGGCCAGAGACTTGAGCCATTTGACGCCGTCCTGGACGACCACGGTCACGGTGACCGGGCCAGCCGCTTGGGCTTCGACGAAGAACTCCAACTCGGAGGTGCCACCTCCTGGGGGGAGTTGGAAGCTGTCGGTCGCGAATTCACCGAGTTGGTCGGGGGCCAGGCCGACGCGGGCGTTGGCCGAGGCGGCGACATTGACCGCCAGCGGGCGGTCGGCGGGAGCGACGAAACCCCCAACTGCGCCGACCTCACCAGCGGCGACGTGGAGTTCCTTGCGGGACAACGCCACTCGAAGGGCGGTCGGCACTCCGACCGAGGGCTTGGCCGTCATCGACGCGAGGAGGGTGGCTTCCGCGACGTTGGGGGCGGCCGGGGGCGCCCCAGGGTCAGCAGGCACGTCAACGCCACGCACCGGCGGTGGAGGCGCCGCCGGTGGTGGCGGCTCGCCGAAGTCGATGCCCCGAACCACCTCTGGCGGTTCGGCTGCCTCCTCGGGCGGTTCAGCTGCCGCCTCAGGTGGCTCGGCCATCGCTGCCTCCACTCGCCACAACAGCCAGTCGGTCATCCGCCGGACGAAGTCGGGCTGCAGGAAGTAGTTGCCGTGGTAGACCACGTCGTTCGACTCGAAGTCGTAGGTGTCCGCGACGAACCCGCCGCCGACAGCTGCGTCGATCGACCCCATCGACTCGCAGTCGACGACCAGGTCGTTGTCGCCCCGGAACACCTGATCCACCAGCCCCTCGGCGAGCCGGACGGCCAACTCCTTGGGGAATTCCGGCGGTCGATGGCTGTCGTCACCGACGGTGACGTGGAAGTTGCTCTTGGCGACGAACCACGGCGTTCCCGGGGTCGGTTGCCCGGGCTGGGTCTGGTTGATCCCAGTGACGAACGGCCCTCCGGGGCGCATCGCCGCCAACCCCGGCACTCCGTCCTCCTCCACGGCATACGCCCCGAGGTATTTGACCAGCGCGCCGAGACCTTTGACGACTCCGGCAACCACAGCCGCGACCGGAGCGCCACCCGGCATGGCCGCGAGCACACCCGCACCCACCATGGTGAGGTTCGTTGCGATATCGATGAGGTCGTACCACCGGTCGGTGTCGGCCAGGTGAGTGCCATTGTTCGTCGCGGCGACGAAGACCGCCTTCTCGACCCGCCCGTTCCAGCCCGAGCCGGGCAGGACGTACTCCGCGAAACTGCGCGTCGTCAGCCCGCCGCGGCTGTGAGTGATGACGTCGAAGCTGACCCCGTTGGTCACCGACGACACCCGGGTGAGCAGGTCCGTCGCGTTGACCATCGGGTCGACCGACAGGGTGGGGTGATCGAAGCCGATCACCGCGTCGTATTGCCTAAGCGCCGACTCAAGGAATCGAGCACCGTTGTCCGACACCGCCATTGACCCGAACGCGCTGAGCGTCGAGGAGAAGGTGCCGTGGATGAACAGCAGGATCCGCACCGGCCGATCGGTCGGCAGACCCAGCTGATCCAGACGCTCGACGCGCTGCCAGGTGGCGGGATCCGGTGCAGTGATGTGGACGATCCCCGGCTCGACGTGTCGCTCCAGGAAGCCGACGGCCGCACCGACCAGCAACGGCGCGGCGAACTTCATGACGACGACCCGGACCGCACCGGCGAGGAGGTCGCCGAACAGACCACGGGTTCGTGGTCCGTCGTCGAGCCCGCGCTCGACGCGTCGGTTGGCGTATGCCGCGTCGCTCACGGCCAGATCGATGTCGAAACGGACCGCCCGCTTCTCCCCCGGCAGCCCGCGCCGGCGAGCCTTGTCGCCCGTCGGCAGATGCCACGAATAGCACCCGTCCTTCTCGACCAGGACGACGGCGTCCTGCTCGCCCTCGACGTCGAGCTCCATGGTGAGTTTGCCGGGGTCACGCGGCAGCGGGTCCCGATCGCGCCGCACCTCAGGGGTCAGCGTGAACTCGTCGACCTTCTCGAAATCGTTGTCCCGCAACGCTTCCAGGAGGATCGCGTGGGTGTCGACGGCGCCGAGGTCACGGTCCTTCCTGGGCACCGGAACTCCGACGGTGTGGGTGCTCGGATAGCTCACGCGAAGTCCGCCGCGGCCAAGGCTCTTGTCAGGCACGCCAGTTCCTTTGTGTCGAGGGAGAGATCGACAGGACCCACCTTCTCGCGTGAGAGGAGTGCTTGACCAGGGATCTGGATACATCCGGTCCCGCGGAAGTTCGGCGCACACCGCACCTGACTCCTGCGCTCACCCCCGGCGGATAATCCGTTGCCCACCACGGGGGTATGCCGCGAGGCTGGGAGTCAGCCACCCGGCATACGGAGTCATCACGTGTCACATTCGCCATCGTCAGATGAGCCAGCGGAGTTCGCCGTCGACTCGCACCCCGACGCGCCCCCCGACGGTGACCGCTGGTCAACGTGGGACGGAGCCGCCCACGGGCCTGGACCCCGACCCTCGTGGGTCGTCACCGACCTGGGTGCCGTCGACGCCGACCTCGGTGTGCTCAAGACCGGCAAGGAGGCCGACGTCCACGTCGTTCGACGCTGGGTCCCCGGCGACCCGACCCACGACGTCTTCCTCGCGGCCAAGCGCTTCCGCAACAGCAAGCATCGGATGTTCCATCGCGACGCCGGCTATCTGGAGGGTCGGCGGGTGCGTCGCTCCCGGGAGAACCGGGCGATGGCCCGGCGCACCGACTTTGGCAAGGAGATGATCTCGGGGCGTTGGGCCTTCGCAGAGTTCGAGACGCTCGGCGCGTTGTGGACCGCGGGCCTCCCCGTCCCTTACCCCGTTCAGTTCGACGGCACCGAGATCCTCATGGAGTTCATCGGAGCCGACGGCCTGGCGGCGCCGCGGCTGGCCGACAGCCGGCCGCCGGAGACGGCCCTCGCCGGGCTGTTCGACCAGGTCCGCGAGGCGATGCTGAGCCTGGCGGAGATGGGGTGGGCGCACGGCGACCTCTCCCCCTACAACGTCCTGCTCGACGTCGACCGGATCGTCCTCATCGACTGGCCGCAGATCGTCGACGTCATCGGCAACCCGCACGGCTTCGAGTTCCTCGAGCGCGATGCCCGCACCATGGCCGCGTGGTTCACCCGGCGCGGGTATGCCGTCGACCCCGACGAGTTCTTCGCCCAGCTCTTAGGGGCGGCCACCTCCCGCTGGTGAGCGGTCAGCCGGGGGCGTCAGTGGGGCGCTCTTGGGACCCGGGGGTCTCCCCAGGTGCGTCCTCGGCGTCTTTCGGTGCCACAGGCTCCTGGGCCTCGCGGCGCGCGCGCTCGGCTTCCCACTCCTCGAGGAGGCGTTCCTTCTCCGGGTTGCCGTGATCCAGCCCCCGCATGAAGTTCGGGTCGTCCTCCGGAGCCAGCGGCCGCCTGGGGGCGCTGCTGTCAGGACCGCCACCCAGCCCGCGGATCGCCGTCCCGAAAGCCCCGTGGTCGCCCGTCCCATCCCGTCGAGGACGCCCGGCCAGGAGCCAGCCGACTCCGCCGATGATGGGCAGAATGATGATGAGCAGGATCCATCCGAGCTTGGGCAGCGTCCGAACTCGGGATCGTTCGGTCTGGATGCAGTCGACGAGGCAGTAGACGAGCAGCGCAAGCTCGACGACGGCGGGCAGGAACCTGAGCAAACGCACCTCCCGAAAGGGCTCGTTGGTTCTGCCAGAGTAACCCGAGACTCACCACCTGTGTGACCCACCTGCGCCAGACGGGGCGGCATACCCACCGGGGCATGGAGGTGACGCGCAGGGGGCGCTGCGCGTGGGGGTGCGCGCCGTCGGTGCGACCGCCTCCCGAGCCGTCCTCGGCGCCATTGAAAGGTCGACGATCCTTCGTCAGGTCGAGCAAAGATCGTCGAGCACCGCGAACCTCGACGATCTTTCGGGGCGTCGATAAGACCGACGGGCACAGCGCGGGGCGCGGCGGTCGATAGGACCCACGTGGCCAGGGGGCGGCATACCCTCGGAGCATGGAGTTGACCCGCAGGGGGGCGCTGCGCGTGGGGGTGCGCGCCGTCGGCGCGATCGTCCTCGCCGGATGCACTGCCGCGCCGACGCCTTCACCGGGGACGCTCGGCTCCGAGGGCGCCCTCACCTCCACCCACTGGCCGGGCGCGAGCCCCCGATGGCGACTCGTGCGGCCCGATCCGGCCGTCGTCCCGAGCCCGCGGCTGGTCGTCGCGCTCCACGGGAAGGGCGGTTCTGTCGGGGACGCCTCGTTCCTCGGGTTGTTCGACCAGGTCTCCCGCCTCGGGGTGGCGGTGGCTGCCGTCGACTGCGGCGGGACCTACTTTCACGCCCGCCGGGACGGCTCCGACGTGGGGGCCATGGTCATCGATGACCTCCTGCCCGTCCTGCGGACCCAGGGTGTCTCACCCGCTCCGGTGGGCTTGTTGGGCTGGTCGATGGGCGGCTACGGCGCCCTCTGGCTCGCCGCGCATTGCGGACGTGACGTGGTCGGCGCTGTGGGCTGCATGAGCTCGGCGTTGTGGACCTCCCCCGGAGCGAGCGCGCCGGGGGCCTTCGACGACCGGGCGGACTTCGTCGCCCACGACGTCTTCGCCCGCACTAAAGCATTTGCCGGTATGCCGTTGCGCCTGGACTGCGGCACCTCCGACCCGTTCATCGCGGCCAACCGCGCCTTCGCCAAGCTGGTCCCTGACGCGGTCGTCACCTTCGACGCAGGCGGTCACGACGACACCTATTGGCGAGCACACGGCATACGCCAGCTCGAGTGGTTCGCGCAAAACCTCCCGGCGGTCTCCCCCACCTGAGGAAACATGACCGTGCGAGCGCTATCTCCGGGCCCAAACCCGGCCGGGCACCGGAAACATGACCGTGCGAGCGCTATCTCCGGGCCCAAACCCGGGGTGGGCGCCGGAAACATGACCATGCGAGCGCTATCTCCGGGCCCAAACCCGGGGTGGGCAGCCGAAAGATGACCGTGCGAGCGCTATCTCGGTGGGGCGCGGGGGCAGGTCGGCACCTGGGGGCAGGCCGACGGCACTCCAGGTGGAGGTGCGGAGACCGGGGACGTCCCTAGCGTCGAGGTCATGCCACTTCCCCCCGCCCACCCGTCCGTCGGCACCGAGACATGAGCGCGGCCGTCAGCGTTTCCCTCCGTCCCGCCGCTCCCACCGCGGGCGCCGTCCTCGACATTGACCTGTCGGCGGTCGGCGCCAACACCCGGCGCTTCGCGGCGCTGACGCCAGCGCTGCTCGCCGTCGTCAAGGCCGACGGCTACGGGCTGGGTGCCACGCAGATCGCGCGAACCGCGCTGTCCCACGGGGCAATCGGCCTCGGCGTGACCTCGCTGGCCGAGGCACTCGCGCTGCGCGCGGACGGCCTCACCGCACCGATCCTCAGTTGGCTCAACCCCGTGGACGGGGACTTCGCCGCCGGCCTCGCCGCCGGAGTCCACCTCGCCGTCGGCTCGATCGAGCACCTCGACGCGGTATGCCGTGCCGCTCGCCGCACCGGTCGGGTCGCGTCCGTCCACCTGGCCGTCGACTGCGGCATGGCCCGCGACGGGTCGCCGCCGCTGGCCTGGCCCGCCCTCTGCGCCCGGGCCGGCCAGGCCCAGCAGTCCGGACTGGTCGACGTCGTCGGAGTCATGGGTCAGTTGTCGCACGCCGGGCGGCCCCGGCACGCAGCCTCCCAACGCGGCCGGGCCGTCTTTGACTGGGCGGTGACGACTGCGGCTGGGCACGGCCTCGCTCCCGAGCACCGCCACCTCGCCACCACCGCCGCCTGCCTCACCGACCCCCGATCCAGGCACACGATGAGCCGGGTCGGGGCCGGATTGGTCGGTGTCGACCCCTCCTCGACGACCCTGCTGGCTCAGGTCGTCACGCTGAGAGCGCCGGTCGTCGCGGTGCGGGATGTCGTGGCAGGCACCGGCGTCGGCTACGGCCATACCTGGCGGGCGAAGCGGGCCACCCGACTGGTCACCGTTCCGGTGGGCTACGCGGACGGCATACCTCGCGGTGCTGCCGGGCGTGCGGAGGTGTCGGTTGGTGGCCACCGCTGCCCGGTCGTCGGTGGGGTCAACATGGACCAGACGGTCATCGACGTCGGGCGACTGGAGATCGAGCTCGGGGAGCCCGTGGTCGTCCTCGGCGGCGAAGGGCCGACCCTTGTCGAGTGGGCCGAATGGGCGCAGACGCTGCCGCACGAGATCCTCACCGGCCTGGGCGGCCGCGTGGCGCGGCGGTATTCGGGTGTCTCACGGGACCAGCGATGACCCGGGTTGCCGTCATCGGCGGTGGCCGCAGCAGCGAGCACGAGGTGTCGCTCGCCTCAGCCGCAGCAGTGGCCGACGGACTGGAGCAGGCGGCATACGACGTCCTGCGCCTGACCATCACGCGCGACGGTGCCTGGCTGGCGGACACGCCTCTGCCGCTGGCCGCCGCGGTCGCCGCCGTGCAGGAATGCGACGTCGTGTTCCCTGCGGTCCACGGGCCGCACGGTGAGGACGGCACCCTCGCGGCACTGTGCGAGGTCGCGATGGTCCCCTACGTCGGTTGCGGGGTCGGGGCGGGAGCGATTGGGATGCACAAATGGGCAACCCAACTCGTCGCCGAGTCGGTGGGCGTGGCCACCGCCCGGGGGCGCCTGCTGACAGACGACGGGCCGATCCCGTGGACCGGACCCTGCGTCGTCAAGCCACTGCGGGCCGGGTCCAGTCATGGGGTCACCCTTGTCGAGCGCCCGGGTGACCTCGGGGCGGCAGTGAAAGCGGCTTTCCATTGCGACACAACGGTGCTCGTCGAGCAGTTCGTCGTCGGTCGAGAGATCGACCTCGGGGTGATCGAACAGCCCGACGGCACCTGGACCGTGCTGCCACCGTTGGAGATCGGCCGGTCGGGCATCTTCGACACGACGACGAAGTACGACGGCAGCGCCGACTTCCGGGTCCCGGCGGCACTCGCCGACGCGGACCGACACGCTCTGAATGATGCCGCCCTGCAGGTCGTCGACGCCCTCGGCTGCCGCGGCCTGGCCCGTGTGGACTTCTTCCTCACCGAGGCCGGTCCGATCCTCAACGAGGTGAACACCATGCCGGGGCTCACGCCGCATTCCCAACTGCCCCGGATGGCCTCGGCGGCCGGGCTCGACTACCCCGACCTGCTCGACCTGCTCGTCACCACCGCTGTCGCGAGCCGCCAGCGTGGCCGCGTCCCGGCCGTCGCGGCGCAGTGTTGACTAGGCACCGTGCCATTCCCAGACACGCCGCCACGGCTGGGCCAGTGACCCGCCACGTGCGGCGCTGGTGGCCCGACGCCGCCCTCGGCGTCCTGGTCGCTTCGGCGGGTGCTTTCGAGATGAGTGCGCGGTCAATCGGTCGTTGGTGGATCGTCGCCGTCCTCGCGGTCGCGGTCGGGCTGTTCCGGCGCGCACCGGTGGCGGCCGCGGCGCTGTTGTGGGTCCTGCTCTACGCGCACCTGCGCACTGGGTCCACCCTGCTGATCACCGAAGTGACGACGGCGCTGGTGGCCTATGGGGCGGCCCGCTGGGGACGCACCGTCACGGTCTGGTTCAGCGGCCTGTCGATCCTTGCGCTCGGTGTGCTGGGTGTCTGGCTGGTCGGCACCCGGCTCGACATCGTCCTGCCTTTGGTGCCGCTCGTCGATGCCGCAACGCTCAAGCGGGTGCTGGTGGATCCGCCCGGGGTGGGGACCCAGGTCGCCCTCATTCCGCTGGGGCTCGCCCTCGTCGGCTTCGGCCCGCCGTGGCTGCTCGGCTTGGCGGTGCGATCGATCGACGAGGCACGCCGGTCTCGCGCCCTGCAGCACCTCGCCGAGGATCACGCCGCCCTGGCCCACCAGCAGGTCGAGCGGGAGCGGGAGATCGCCGAGTTGCGCGCTGGCCAGGCCCGCCTGGCCAGGGACGTCCACGATGTCGTCGGGCACTCGCTGGCGGTGATTCTCGCGCAGGCTCAGGCCGCGGCATACCTGCAGGATCCCGACGAGGTCCGGGCGACGGTCGATCGGATCGCCGACGCGGCGCGCCGGTCGCTGCAGGACGTGCGGACCGTGCTGGAGTCGACCCAGGTCGAGGGTGCCGCCGTCCGAGCCCAGCGTCCCCCGGGGACGTTGGACGCCCTCGTGACAGGCTTGCGCGACGCCGGGCACGGGGTGGAGTCGACCGTCATCGGCATCCCCCAACCGCTACCGCCTGAGCTCGAGACGGTCGCCTACCGGGTCGCCCAGGAGATGCTCACCAACGCGGTGCGACACGGCGATCGCCGTGAGCCGGTCCACGTCGAGCAGGTCTGGAGCACACACTCCGGCGACGGCGCGGGTCAACTGCGACTGGAGGTGCGCAATACGGTTGCTGCCGATGCCGCCCCGCCCCAGCGGCCCGGCCTGGGGGTCGACGGGATGGTGCGTCGGCTGGCCTCGGTGGGCGGCAGCCTGGACGCCCGCCTGCACGACGGTTGGTTCGTCGCGACCGCGTCGCTGCCGGTGCGGGCGGTCCTGCGATGACGGTCGAGGTCCGCGGATGAGCGCAGAGGTGGCCCGGGTGGACGAGACGAATGAGGTGGACCACGTGGACCAACTGGACCCGGAGTCCCCAGACGTCCCGGATTCCGCCGATGCGGCCGCGCCGATCCGCGTGCTGCTCGTCGACGACCAGGAACTCTTCCGGGCAGGGGTCGCGGTCGTCGTTGGCGCCGACCCGGGGATCGACGTCGTGGGCGAAGCCAGCGACGGCCGCGAAGCCGTGGCGCTTGTCGATGCGTTGGAGCCGGACGTCGTGCTCATGGATATCCGGATGCCCGAACTCGACGGAGTGGAGGCGACCCGGCAGATCTTCGCTCCGGAGCGGGCCGCCCGCCGCCCCCGCCCAGTGCGAGTCATCGTCCTGACGACCTTCAACCTCGACGACCGGGCAGCAACGGCAATCCGCTACGGCGCCAGCGGTTTTCTCCTCAAGGACGCCACACCCGACGTCCTGCGCGAAGCCATCCGCACCGTCCATCTCGGCAACGCCGTGCTCTCCCCCGCCGACCTCGGCAGCCTTCTGGAGGGCGACTTCCGGCGACGCAGCGCCACGCCCGCGGCATACTCCCAGCTGACCGAGCGCGAGCGCGAGGTCTTCGCCGGTGTCGCCCGCGGGCTGTCCAACGCCGAGATCGCGTCGACGGTCTTCGTCAGCGAGTCGACGGTCAAGACCCACGTCGGGGCGATCCTGCGCAAACTCGACCTCCGCGATCGGGTGCAGATCGTCGTCTTCGCCTACGAGCACGCCCTCGTCTGAGGTCGCTCACGCCGGGCTCAATCGGCGCGGCGCTCAGCCGAGGAGGTCGATGGCCTCTCGGGTGGCCAGCACCTTCTCGGCCATCGTCACGTGCAAGTGCTCCACGAGCTTGCCCTTGTAAGTCGCCACGGCCTTCTGCTCCGCCACCGCGGCGTCGAACGCATCGATGAGCCCGCGCGCGTCGGCGACCTGCTCGTCGCTGGGCGAGAACGCCTCGTTGCAGGGGCCGACCTGGTCGGGATGGATGAGGGTCTTGCCGTCGAAGCCCATCGACCGCCCCTGGGCGCACTCCACAGCGAAACCCTCGGGGTCACGCACATCGTTGTAGACGCCGTCGATGATGAACAGCCCGGACGCCTTAGCCGACAGCACCGCGAGCGCGAGCGCCGGAACGATCGGGACCCGGCCGGGAAGGTGCTGGGCATCCAACTCCTTCACCAGGTCGTTCGTACCCATGACCAACACGGCCAACCGGTCGGAAGCCGCGGCGATCCGGCCGACGTCCAGGACCGACCGTGGGGTCTCGATCATCGCCCAGAGTTTGGTGTGCTTCGGCGTCTTGTAACGCTCCATCTCGCGCACCAGGTCGTGAACTTCCTTGGCGGAGTTGACCTTTGGCACGAGGATGCCCGCAGGACCGGCCTTGCAGGCGGCCATCATGTCCGGGTAGTGCCAGTCCGTGCCGAGCGCGTTGACCCGGATGATGAGTTCCTTGCGGCCATACTCACCCGACTTCACCGCGGCACACGCCGCCTCGCGAGCGGCCTCCTTGGCATCGGGCGCGACCGCGTCCTCAAGATCAAGAATCAACGCGTCACACGGGAGGCTCTTGGCCTTCTCCAGCGCCCGCTCGTTGGAGGACGGCATGTAGAGGACCGAGCGGCGCGGCCGGTAACGGGTGCCGTGCTTCTTGGCTGGGGACATCGGTGGCTCCTTGGGTGGCCGAGTGGTCAGGTGCGGTGTTTCGAGTGGCGGTGCGCGGGTGGTGCGATGGGCGCCGAGCAGGTATGCCGGTCAGCCGGCTGACGGCGCGGCCGCCGGATCGGGGGCGGCGGCATACAGGCTGGCTAGCTCGGGGTCGGTCTTGGCGAGGCGCTCCGCGAGCTCAATCATGACCAGGCACTGCTTGAGGCTCGCGTCGTCCTCCATCTTGCCGTCGAGCATCACGGCGCCGGTGCCATCTCCCATGGCGGCGACGACCCGACGAGCGTGGGCGATGTCGGCGGCCGACGGGCTGAAGACCTTCTTGCCGATGGCGATCTGAGCCGGGTGCAGCGACCAGGCGCCGACACAACCCAGCAGGAAGGCGTTGCGGAACTGGTCCTCACAGGCGACGACGTCCTTGATGTCACCGAACGGGCCGTAGTAGGGGAAGATCCCGGCCATCGCGCAGGCGTCGACCATCCGGGCGATCGTGTAGTGCCACAGGTCCTGTTGGAAGATCGCGCGGGGGCCGTTGATGTCGCCGCCGGGCGGGTCCTCGCGGACGAGATAGCCCGGGTGCCCGCCACCGACACGGGTCGTCTTCATCCGCCGGTCGGCGGCCAGGTCGGCGGGGCCGAGCGAGAGCCCCTGCATCCGCGGCGAGGCGAAGCAGATCTCCTCGACGTTGGCCATGCCTCGGGCCGTCTCGAGGATCGCGTGCACGAGGATTGGGCGGGTGAGCCCGGCCTTGGCCTCAAGCTGGGCGAGCAGCCGGTCGATGTAGTGGATGTCCTCGGGGCCCTGAACCTTGGGCACCATGATGACGTCGAGTTTGTCGCCGATCTCGCTCACGAGCGTCGTGAGGTCATCGAGCGCCCAGGGGCTGTCCAGCGAGTTGATCCGGGTCCAGAACTGAGTCAGGTCACCGAAATCCGTGGACTTGCCGATCGCGACCAGCCCGGCCCGCGCTGCCTCTTTGTTGTCGGCCTTGACGGCGTCCTCGAGGTTGCCGAGAAGCACGTCGACGGTCCCCACCATCTCGGGGATCTTGGCCGCCATCTTGGCGTTGCTCGGGTCGAAGAAATGGATGACCCGCGACGGGCGAGCGGGCACCGCGCGCATCGGCATCGGAGCGCCGACAGCCAACGGTGCATAGAAGTCCTTGGGGTGGCGCATGACACTCCTTCACGAAGCGGCGACCGGCCGCTCTTCGGTGAACACGTCCAGAACCGACGCTAGCAGCGCACCGCGCACGACCGTTATGACGTCGGCCACGCGTAGGCTCACGCTGTGAGTCTGCCCAAGCGGGTTTTTCTTGCCCAACTCGCCGGGCTGCCGGTGTTCGACCCCCTGGGAGACCAGGTGGGTCGGGTGAACGACATCGTCGTGGCCATGCCCACCGGGTATGCCGCGACCCCCACCGGGTATGCCGCGACGCCGACCACGCCCCGGGTCATCGGCCTGGTCGTCGAGGTTCCTGGCCGCAAACGGGTATTCGTCCCAACGACCCGGGTGACCTCGCTGGAGGAGAGCCAGGTGATCACGACCGGCGTGGTCAACCTGCGCCGGTTCGAACCCCGCGCCGGAGAGGTGTTGGCCATCGCCGGCCTGCGCGAACGCCGGGTGATCGTCCGGCTCGCACCAGGCAGCCGCACCGCCGAGGCAACAGCCGCCCAGTCGACCAACACCCAGTCGACCAACACCCGCGACGCGGACGCCCGCCCGAGCATCGACGCCACCGTCGAGGACCTCGCCGTGGACATCCGGCCCAAGGCATGGACCGTGACGAAGGTGTACGTCCGCAAACTCGTCCACGCGCCCAGACGCGGGCTGCACCTCAACCGACGCAGGGGCGAGACGCTCCTGGTCGACATCGCCGACGTCTCGGGCCTGGACACCGACCCGCGCGAGAGCGACACGGCAGCGCTGCTCGCGGCATACCGTGACGGAGCCGTCGCCGACCTCGCCGATGCGATCCACGATCTGGCCCGCGACCGGCGGCGGCAGGTCGCGACCGCGCTGGACGACGATCGCCTGGCCGACGTCCTCGAGCAACTCCCCGAGGACGACCAGGTGGAGATCCTCGCCGGCCTGGACGACGAACGGGCCGCCGACGTCCTGGAGGCGATGGAGCCCGACGATGCCGCCGACCTGCTCGCCGAGCTCCCGGCGGCCCACCGCGAGGGGCTGCTGGCCAGGATGGAGCCAGACGAGGCGGAGCCGGTCCGACGGCTGATGGCCTACGACGAGCACAGCGCGGGCGGCCTGATGACCAGCGAGCCGGTCATCCTCCCGCCCGAGGCGACGATCGCCGAGGCGCTGGCCCTCGTCCGACGCGAAGAGGTCTCGACGACGCTCGCGACGACGGTCTTCGTCTGCCGCCCACCGTTGGAGACGCCTACCGGTCGTTACCTGGGGATCGTCCACTTCCAGAAGCTGCTGCGTGAGCCGCCGCATGCCGCGGTCGGCTCGGTCCTGGACAAGGTCAAGCCACTGCATCCGGCCAGCACCGTCGACCACGTGCATCGGATGTTCGCGACCTACGACCTCATGGCAGCGCCGGTGGTCGACGGCCATGGCCGTCTTGTCGGCGCCGTGACGGTCGATGACGTCCTGGACCACATCCTCCCCGAGGACTGGCGGGAGGGCACCCATGGCTGACCGACGGCGCCCCAACCGCACCCCGGGACGCGGTCGAGGCGCCCGGCTGGACCAACCTCGGGAGTTCCGCCGGCGCGACTTCCTGCCGGGCCCCGGGTTCTCGCAGGAGTCCTTCGGCGTGTGGAGCGAGCAGTTCGCCCGGTTCATGGGGACGCCGCTGTTCCTCATCGGTCTCACGGCCTTCGCCGTCATCTGGATCGGCTGGAACACCTGGGCGCCGGTGGCGTGGCAGTTCGACCCGCGGGAGCTCAACTACACGCTGCTCACCTTGCTCCTGTCGCTGCAGGCGTCGTATGCCGCGCCGCTCATCCTGCTCGCCCAGAACCGTCAGGCCGACCGTGACCGGGTGACCGTCGAGCAGGACCGGGCCCGTGACGAACGTAACCTCGCCGACACCGAGTACCTCACCCGCGAGGTGGCCGCGCTCCGATTGGCCCTGCGCGAGGTCGCGACCCGCGATTTCGTGCGCTCGGAGTTGCGCGCGCTCCTCCAGGAGTTGGACGAGCGCGCGGTGGACGAGCGCGCGGTCGACGAGCGCACAGTGGACGAGCGGGCAACCACCGAGCCGTCGTCCAGCAGCCCGCGGCTGCCGTCGGGCACTGGTGAACGTCGGTCCGACTGACCCGATCAGCCACCTACGATGGAGCCCATGTCGCTCGTCGCTCTCCCCACTCAGGATGCCCTCCTCGCTGCCCTCGCCAAGGTCAACGATCCCGAGATCCGCCGACCGGTCACCGAGTTGGGCATGGTCAAGTCGGTGTCGGTCGACGACGCCGGGCATGTGGCCCTCGAGCTCTTCCTGACCGTCGCCGGCTGCCCCATGAAGGACACCCTGCGCAAGGACACGAGCGCCGCCCTCCTGCGCGTGCCGGGCGTGGTGTCCGTCGACGTCGCCCTCGACGTCATGAGCGACGAGCAGCGCGCGGCCCTGCGCACCCAACTGCGCGGCGGGGTCGCCGAACGCGAGATTCCCTTCGCCAAGAGCGGCTCCCTCACCCGGGTGTATGCCGTGGCCTCCGGCAAGGGCGGCGTCGGCAAGTCGTCGGTCACCGTCAACCTCGCCGCAGCCCTGGCCGCCGAGGGACTCAAGGTCGGCGTGGTCGACGCCGACGTCCACGGCTTCTCGATCCCGCGGATGCTCGGTGTCACCGGGCTCCCCACCCAGGTCGACGACATGATCCTGCCGCCCATCTCGCACGAGGTGAAGGTCATCTCCATCGGCATGTTCGTCCCCGGCAACCAGCCGGTGGTCTGGCGTGGCCCGATGTTGCACCGGGCGCTGCAGCAGTTCCTGGGCGACGTCTTCTGGGGTGACCTGGACATCCTCCTGCTCGACCTGCCGCCGGGCACGGGTGACATCGCCATCTCCATCGGGCAGTTGCTCCCCACCGCCGAGATCCTCGTCGTGACCACACCGCAGCAGGCTGCGGCGGAGGTCGCCGAGCGCGCCGGCTCGATCGCCTTGCAGACCCACCAGCGGGTCGTCGGGGTCGTCGAGAACATGTCGTGGTTGGAGCTTCCCGACGGATCGCGTCAGGAGATCTTCGGATCGGGCGGCGGCAAGACCGTCGCCGACTCGCTCACCCGCCTCATCGGCGCTCCGGTGCCGTTGCTCGGCCAGGTGCCGCTCGACGCCGGTCTGCGCGAAGGCGGCGACTCGGGTACCCCGATCGTGCTCAGTGACCCCGACTCCCCCGCCGCGGTCGTCCTGCGCGCGGTCGCCAAGGGGCTGGCCCAGCGCTCCCGCGGGTTGTCAGGTCGCTCACTCGGCGTCAGCCCGGTCAAGCGCTGACTCAGCCGTGCCCCGGCGGCCTCCTCGCGGGGGCCGACCGGTCAGGTCGCCTCAGAGTCCCAGGGGGTTGGCTTCCCCGGGTCGTATGCCGCCCTCCCGGGCTGCTCCTCCGGTGCCCAGACGCGGGCCTCCGCCTGGGCGGCCGGCTCAGCCGGGTCCATGAGCGCCTCGCGGACGATGCGCCGAGGGTCGTACTGCCGAGGGTCGTACTGCCGCCAGTTGACATCGTCGAAGTCGGGGCCGAGCTGTTCCTTGAGTTGACTGCGGGCCCCTTCGGCCAGCGTGCGCACCTGGCGCACTGCGCGGGCGAGCTTGGCGGCATACACCGGGAGGCGTTCGGGGCCGAGGACGACGACGGCGACCATCGCCAGGACGATGAGTTCCCAGCCGTTGATGTCGAACATCTGCCCGCGCCTCCCTTCCGCCGCCCGCCGTGGGTCGTTGTGCGCCTAGTTGGATGCCCGCAACGTCAGGGTGATGTCCATCTGGGCCCCGGCCCGCTCGACCGTGAGATGCACTGTATCGCCGACGCTCTTGGCCCGGATGGCCACGACCAACTGGTTCGACCCGGGGACCTTCTTGCCTTCGAAGCGGACGATCACGTCTCCGTCCCGCAGACCGGCCGTGTCGGCTGCGCTGCCCGGGGTCACTCCCCCTGGGTCGGCGATGCGGGCACCCTCACCCGTGAACTGAGTGTCGAGCTTGACCCCGATGATCGGGTGCTCGGCCTTACCGGTCGTGATGAGTTGTTGGGCGGTCTTGGCGGCCTGGTCGCTGGGGATCGCGAATCCGACGCCGATGCTGCCGCCGCTGCTCGATGTCGAGCCGGGGTCGCGGGCGATCGCTGAGTTGATCCCGATGACCCGGCCGGACATGTCCAGCAGCGGCCCGCCGGAGTTGCCGGGGTTGATCGCGGCGTCGGTCTGGATCGCGTTGATGAAGCTCATGTCGTCGCCGCCCGTGGCCACCACGGGACGGTTGAGGGCCGAGACGATCCCGCTGGTCACGGTCGCTTCCAGACCCAACGGCGCGCCCACCGCGATGACCCCGTCGCCCACGACAACATCGGACGAGCGGCCCCATTCCAGGGGCGTGACGTCTGTCTTGTCGACCGCCAGCACGGCCAGGTCATAGGACGAGTCACGCCCAACGATCCGCGCCGCGACCGACGTGCCGTCAACGAACTCGACGGTGATCTCTCCGGGACCGGTGGCCCCCGAGACGACGTGGTTGTTGGTGAGGATGTGTCCGGCCCGATCGATGACGAAGCCTGACCCGTTGCCGGACGCGCTCGCCGTGCGGATCTTGACGGTGACCACCGAGGGCAGGGCCGTCGCGGCGATCTTGGCGATGCTGCCGTCGGGCCGAGCCGTCACTCCGGGCAGCGGAGCGGGCACGGCCGACTGCCCTTGAACGACGGCCACGCCACGGTTGACGAGCACGCTGCCGACGCCCCCGCCGAGCAGTCCGGCCAGCAGGCCCACGACGGCGGCGAGCGCCACCATGAGGCCGACCCGGGAGCCCGGCTGGCGCGCCGCAGCCGCAGGGACCGCCGCGGCCGCGGAGGCCGGTGCAGGCGGCGCGGGGACGGCATACGCGGGAGGGAAGACGCCAGCGCTGGGAGGCGGCGGATACACGGAAGGTGGCGGATACCCGGAAGGCGGCGGTGCGGCTGCGGCCGGCGGATAGGCCGGCAGGGCTGCGGTCGGGACGCCGCTGCGCGGGTCGGACGCCGGGTCGGGCCAGGAGGCAGGGGCAGAACCCGCGCCCGGGTCGAACGCCGGACGGTCGGGGTGCTCGCTCATCTGCCGGAGATCTCCGTCGTGCTCGTCGTGGAGGTGGGCCACACGGTGGAGAAGCCCACCTGGCTCACGGGGAAGGACAGCATCCCTGAGTATGCCGCGCCGAGACCACTCGCGGTGCCCACTCGCGCCGGGACCGGCGCACCGGCCGGAGCAGCGCTGACCGCTGCGGGAGCCAGCCCGACGGTCCAGGCAGCAGCGGCCGAGGCTCCAGCAGCCAGCCCAGCCACGAGGGCAGCCCGGCGGGCCGAGCGATGCCGGGGCGGGCCGGCCGGGGACACCGTCGGCAGACGCAACCCATGGACGAGGAACGGCGCGGCCGGGACCGGTGGCTGGGCTCCGACGGGAGACCCCGTCGAGGCCGCAGCCGCGATGAATCGGGCGTTCGGTGACGCGTTGCCCATGCCCAGCAACAACGCCTGCAGGCTGTCGGACACGCACGGCGCCGGCGCGGTGCGCAGGGAGGCGAGCAGGCTGCGCTCCTGGTCGACGGCATACCGGCAGTGTGCGCAGACGACCACGTGCCGATCCCACGCCGACAACGCCGACCCCGGGAGCCGGCGATCGACGTAGGCGCTGACTTGGTCGCCGAGGTGTCGGGACATCACGCTCCTGCGCGGGCGGCCGGGCGCAGCCGGCTGGGAAGGGGTATGCCGTGACGCGCGGCCGGTCGGGACGCGGCGGGAGCGGGGGTGGTCACTCGCGCTGCCGCGGTGTCGGCGCCGGGCGCCCGGTGCGCCAGGGACTCACGCAACGCGGCGCGACCGCGGTGGATGCGGGAGCGGACGGTGCCGAGCTTGATCCCCAGGGTGGCGGCGATCTCCTCGTAGGACAGGCCCTCGATGTCACACAGGACGACGGCCGCACGGAACTCGGGCGCCAAGGCGTCGAGCGCGCGTTGGACGTCGTCGTCGAAATGGGTGTCGGTGAAGACCTGCTCGGGCCCCGGCTCGCGGCTGGCCATGCGGCTGGCGGCGTCGTCGGGCAGCGCGTCGAAGCGGATCCGCTGCTTGCGGCGCATCTTGTCGAGGAACACGTTGGTCGTGATCCGGTGCAGCCAGCCCTCGAAGGTGCCGGGCGTGTAGGAGTTGAGCGATCGGAAGACCCGGACGAACACGTCGTGGGTGAGGTCTTCGGCGTCATGGGGGTTGCCGGTGAGGCGGTAGGCAAGCCGGTAGACGCGGGCAGAGTGCTGCGTGACGATCTCCTCCCACGTCGGAGGCGTCCAACCGGAACCCTCGTCGGGGACGGTGTCGCTCCCGGTCAGGGGACGGATCAGGGTGTCGCTCACTACCTCGCGCCTTTCGCAGCCTTGGACTTCTGACGTTCGTGACACCTCAAGAGTTCCCTCGATGCCCACGAGTCGACTGTGCCCTGCCTGTGTATTGGCCAACCATCCGGGTCGACCCTGGTATTCCACCCATCCGCCCCTGAGGTCTCGACGCCGCACGGTCCGCGTGCTCCCTGCGTCGAGGACTCTCGCGGGCTAGGGTTTCGACCATGAGCGCCAATCGTGCCGCCAGTTGGGCGTATGCCGAGCAGTTCATCGCTGAGGGCCCCACGATGGAGGCTGCCCGCGAGCGGGGCCAGGCTCTGGGCGCCGTGCCCGTCGGCGTCGCCACCGGCGCCGCGCTGCGGATGCTCGCGGCCACGGGGGCCGCCAAGGCCGTCGTCGAGATCGGGACGGGGGCCGGCGTCTCGGGGCTGTGGCTGCTGGCCGGTATGCCGTCGGACGGGGTCCTCACGACGATCGACGTCGACGCCGATCACCAACGAGCGGCCAAAGAGGCGTTCGCTGAGGCGGGGATCGCTCACCAACGCACCCGGGTGATCCTGGGGCGGGCGCTGGACGTGCTCGCCCGGATGACTGACGCGGCATACGACCTCGCGTTCGTGGACGGCGACAAGGACGAATATCCGGCCTACGTGCGCGAGGCGACCCGCTTGCTGCGCCCTGGTGGGGTGCTGGCCCTGGACAACATGTTCTGGCACGACCAGGTGGCTGACCCGACGGCCCGTGACGAGCGCACCCGGACGCTGCGCGACCTGGGGAAGGCCCTGCGGGAGGACGACGCGTTCGCCTCGGCGTTGCTGCCGGTCGGAGACGGGCTGCTGGTCGCCGTCAAGCGCTGACGGCGAGGCCCGAAAACACCAACGGGCCCCCGTTCCTGGTCGGAACGGAGGCCTCGCGTGTGGGTGGTACGTCAGGACACGCCGTCGCAGCCTGCAATTGCGTCGCGCAATGCAGCAGCCTCGTCGGGGGTCATTTCGACGACCAGCCGTCCGCCACCCTCCAAAGGCATGCGCAGAACGATCCCGCGGCCTTCTTTGGTGACCTCGAGTGGACCATCTCCGGTCCTCGGCTTCATCGCCGCCATGGGTTCCCCTTCCTCGGAAACTCGTGCGCCACAGCCTGATGCGTCGGCAGATTCACGACGCAGACTGCACCGGAGACCATTATCACGCGTCTACCGGGCTCGGACGAAATCGTCGTGCGGCACGATGGGGGCCATGACCGACGATCGTGCCGCGCAGACCGCGCCCGTCCTGCTCCATGTCGAGGGCGGGGTCGCCACCGTGACCCTCAACCGTCCCGAGGCGATGAACTCCCTCGACCTCGCGACGAAGGACCTCTTGGTGCCGACGATCCGCCAGGTTGCGGACGATCCGGCGGTGCGCGTCGTCGTCATTACCGGAAGCGGTCGGGCGTTCTGCGTCGGGCAGGACCTCAAGGAGCACATTGCCGGGCTGATGGCCGGCGACGAGGGGCTCGGGGTCACCGTCGTCAAGCACTACAACCCGATCGCCGAGATGCTCGCCACGATGAACAAGCCCGTCATCGCCGCCCTCAACGGCGTCGCGGCCGGCGCGGGTGCCTCGATCGCCATGGCCGCCGATTTCCGGATCATGGTCGAAGGCGGGGGCATGAACCTCGCGTTCGCCGGGATCGCGCTCTCCTGCGACACGGGTTCGTCGTTCTGGCTGCCGCGCCTCGTCGGTGTCGCCAAGGCCAAGGAGTTGCTCCTGCTCCCCCGGACCCTCTCGGCGCAGGAGTGCCTGGACCTCGGCCTGGTCACCAGCGTCGTCCCGGCCGACGCCTTCGCCGGCGAGGTCGCCACGCTGGCCGGCAAACTCGCCGCCGGGCCGACCCTGGCCTACGGCGCGATGCGTCAGGCGATCGCCTTCAGCGCGGCCCACTCCCTCACCGAGTCGTTGGCGTTCGAGAGCGATCTGATGAACTCCACGGGCCAGACCGCCGACCACCGGGTCGCCGTCGATGCCTTCCTGGCCAAGCAGAAGCCAGTGTTCGAGGGTCGGTAACCGGTCGGGCCGTTAGGGCGCGAAGTCGATCGGTGGCGTGAACAGCCACACGACCGAGACCCACTTCCACTGCAACCAGAGGAAGGCCGCTCCGAGGACGAGCGCCCGGACCGTTGTCGGTATGCCGCGCGCCCGGCCCCGTTCGCCGGCCAGCCCCAGCAGGACCGCGAGGTAGGGGAACATCGGCAGCAGGTAGCGCGCCGTGCTCGTCCCAGGGGTCTGCACCGCGATGACGTATGCCGCGTAGATCACCGGCCAGACCCGCAGCTCCGGCCCCAGTCGACGAGCCCACGGGCCGGCCATGCCGACGAGCAGGAGCACGAGGGTCACGGCGAACAGCCGCGGCCCCCAGTCGCCGAGGTAGTACCGCGGGATCGTGAACCACGGCTCGAGGATCTGGACGTGCCCGGTCATCGACCAGGCGCCCATGGTGTCGAAGTACGCCGAGGCCTGGCCGGTGGCCACCCAGGCGATCCCTGGCCACAACAGGCCGGCCACTCCGCACCCGACGAGGCTGGTCAGCGCCGCTCCGGTCTCTCCGGGGCTCATGGGCTCTGCGGCTCGCCGCCGCCAGCGCAGCCACACCGCGACAAGCGTGACGACCCCCAAGGGCAGGGCGATCGGCCGGGTGACCCCGATCAACAGAGCCAATCCCGCTGCAACGAGCCAGCGTTCCCGGCTCAGGGCGAGGAGGTATCCGCACAACAGCAGCATGGCCAACGACTCGGTGTAGGCCACCTGCAACGCCGGAGAGGAGGGGAAGACGGCATACAGGCCGACGACGAGCAGCGCGCCCGCGCGACCGATCCGGGGGCGTAGGAGGGCCGCCATGGCCACCGCCGCGCCGAACCCGATGACCAAGGCCAGGGTCGAGGCGGCGGCCGCGAACGAGAGGCCAGTCACCTCCATCACGGCGCGGGCGAGGAACGGGAACAGCGGGTAGAAGGCCCAGGTGTTCTGCATGGCGATCCCGGCAGGGTCCCGGGGCACCGTGTTGGGATATCCGCCCGTCGCCACCCGCTCGTACCACTGGCCGTCCCAGAGTCGAGTGAAACCGACATAGTCGACGGCCTGGTGGTCGGTCATGTCGGCCGGCAGTTGGGACGGCGCGACGAGGGCCAGCATGACGGTCGTGAGCAGGCGCGTGATCGCGTAGAGGACGACGACCTGAACCACGGCGTTGCCGCGGAAGACCCGATCGAGCACCGCCTCGGCGCGAGCGAAGGGTGGCCCGCTCAACGCGGCTTTGGAGTCGGGTGCAGAGTCGGCTGCGGCTGCGGCTACGGATGCGGGGCTGGAGTCGAGCGGCCGTCCGACACTCCCCCGCCCGCGTGCGACCCCCATTCGGGTCATGCTAACGGGGCTCGGGGGCAGCCGGGCGAGCCTGTTGGCCGCCAGCCCGATGGCACCCGGCCAGGTGGTCGTCGACGAGCCCGCAGGCCTGCATCGCGGCATACATGGTCGTCGGGCCGAGGAAGACGAAACCACGCGCCTTGAGCGCTTTGGTGAGCGCGACCGACTCCGGCGAGGTGGCCCGCACATCACCCATCCCCTGCGGGCGATCATGGTGGGCGGGGGCGTGGGCCCAGACGAGCGCATCGAGGCCACCGTCATCGCGCAGGTCCACGACCGCCTGGGCATTGTGGATCGCCGCGTCCACCTTGCGGACGTTGCGGACGATCCCGGTGTCGGCGAGCAGCCGGGCTCGATCGTCGGCGTCGAAGGCGGCCACCACATCGGGGTCAAAGCCAGCGAAGGCGGCCCGGAAGCCCTCGCGCTTGCGCAGGATGGTGAGCCACGACAACCCGGACTGGAACGCCTCGAGGGTGAGCCGCTCGAACAACTCACGCTCGCCGTGCAGCGGAACGCCCCACTCGTCGTCGTGATAGGCCACGTAGTCGGCGGTGGACGCAGCCCACGCACAGCGGGGTATGCCGTCCGGCCCCGTGACGACGGCGGTCGCACTCATGCGCGGGCGGCCATCTCGGCCACTGCGCGGGTGAAAATCGAGCGGACGGCCCGATCGGTGAGAGGTGCGGCCAGCCGACCGATGGCATGCGGGTGCGGCACGATCTCCTCACGCCAGGTCAGTCGCGTCCGGGTGCCGTCGAGCGCCTCGAGCCGAATGGTGGCCCAACCCCCCAGCCAACGGCCGGTCTTGACGATCGCGAACTCGGCCCGCCCGTCCGCCGGCGGCGACCAACGGGTGACGACCATCCGGTCGGCGAAGCGCAGCCGGCCGATCCCGGTCAGCGCGACGAACGCCCACCCCACCCGGGGTGGTCCCGGGTCGGTGTCGATCCGCGTCAACGTCACCGGATGCGATTCCAGGTCGCTGACGACCGCCCAGACGGCTTCGATCGGCCGCGGGACGACCCGCTGGATGGTGACTGCGGTCATGGATCAGGCCTGCGAGTCGGGGCGGGCGATCGGTTCGGAGAACTCCGCCCATTCGGAGGGGCGCACGAACGGCGAGGCGGGCGGCATACCCGGGTCGGCGTCGGGGCCAGGCTGGTAGGCGGCCGTGGTCGCGGCGTCGATCTGATCGCGCAGGACGGTGATCTCGGCGGTGAGCCGGTCGATGACCTCGTCGACCTGCTCCATCCGGTAGCCCCGAAGGCCCGTGTCCAGCCGCAGGCCCTGGACGTCGTCGGGAGACAGCGGACCGTCCGGGAGCGGGGCGTAGGACAACGACGACGTCGGATCGACGAGCGACCCGTCGACCCGGCCGAAGATTGCAGCGACCGTCAACCCGACGAGGACGACGGCTACGACCAGCGCAATCCACATCAGCGCACCTCCGTGTGGAGGTGATCCTGATCGACGACGAAGCGCACGGCCTGCTCGACGTCGTCGGTGACGAGGATGCGCTCGACGTCGTCTGGCGAGATGGTGCCCGCGGCGACGAGGGTCGTGCGGAACCAGTCGATGAGCCCCGCCCAGTAGTCGCGCCCCAAGAGGACGATGGGGAAGGTTGTGATCTTGCCGGTCTGCACGAGGGTCAGCGCCTCGAAGAGCTCATCGAGGGTTCCCATACCGCCGGGCAGGACGATGAAGCCTTGGGCGTATTTGACGAACATCGTCTTGCGGGCGAAGAAGTAGCGGAAGTTGACGCCGAGGTCGACGTAGTCGTTGAGGCCGGTCTCGAACGGCAACTCGATGCCCAGCCCGACCGAGGTGCCGCCGGCTTCGAGGGCGCCCTTGTTGGCCGCTTCCATGAGGCCGGGGCCGCCGCCGGTGATGACGGCATACCCGGATTCGACCAGTCTGCGGCCCACCTGGACCCCGAGCTCGTATGCCGGGTGGCCGGCTCCCAGCCGCGCCGACCCGAAGACGCTGACGGCCGGGCCGAGCTCCGCGAGCGCCCCGAACCCTTCGACGAACTCGGACTGGATGCGCATGACCCGCCACGGGTCGGCGTGCAGCCACTCGGTGGAGCCTCGGCTGTCCAGCAGGCGTTGGTCGGTGGTCGTCTCGGGCACGCGTTGGCCGCGCAGGGTCACCGGACCCTTCTGGTACGACCGTCGCCGGTCCTTGCCGTTCACGAGAGGCAACGCTACGCGACCGGGCTGGGTGCTCAGCGCAGCGACGGCCATCCGGGGGCTGCCGATCAGGCGAACCCGGGTTTGCGTCATGCCAAACGCGCGGCATACGTCATCGGTTGGTCGGCGGGCGGGAGGCCGCGCATGAAGCCGCGACCGGTGGCGTGATCACGCATGCAGCGACGGCTTCACGGGCGGCTTCATCCCCGCGGCTGGCGGGCGGACGGCATGACGCTCATGATGCTCGGCCGGGGTGGGTCAGGACTGAAGCCACCGGAACATCGCGGCCTCGGCGTCGACGTATTGCTGGACCGGTGCCCGCTCGTCGTCCATGTGCGCCAGCAGCGGGTTGCCGGGCCCGAAGTTGACGGCCGGCACACCCAGCGCAGCGAACCGCGCCACGTCGGTCCACCCCTCCTTGGCCTGGACGGGGACCCCCAACGCCTCGACGAAGGCACGCGCGGCGGGCCGATCGAGCCCCGGACGCGCCCCGCCAGCGTTGTCGGTCACCTCGACCTCGAACCCGGCGAAGACCTCACGCACGTGAGCGACGGCCTCGTCCTCGGAGCGGTCGGGCGCGTAGCGGTAGTTCACCGTCACGGCGCACGCGTCGGGGATGACGTTGGACGCCGTCCCTCCCGAGATGAGCACGGCCTGGAGCGCCTCGCGATAGGTCAGCCCCTCGACGTCGACAACCCGCGCCTCATACGCCACCAGCCGCGCGAGCACCTCGCCAGCATCGTGGATCGCGTTGTGTCCCACCCACGGCCGGGCCGAGTGCGAGGCGATCCCCTTGGTGCGCACCTCGACCCGCAACGTCCCCTTGCACCCACCCTCCACGGTGCCGTCGGTCGGCTCCATGAGCACGGCGAAGTCGGCGGCGAGCAACTCGGGTCGGTGCTCGGCGACCCGGCGCAGGCCGTTGCGCTCCGAGTCGACCTCCTCGCAGTCGTAGAAGCAGTAGGTGACGTCGCGGTTGGGCGCGGTCAGAGCCGCCGCCAACTTGAGCATGACGGCCACCCCGCCCTTCATGTCGACGGTCCCACGCCCGACCAACTCGTCGCCCACGCGTCGGGTCGGCAGGTTGGGGGTATGCCGCGTGAGCGGCACCGTGTCAATGTGCCCGGCGACGACGACCCGCTCCGGGCGCCCCAGCGCCGTCCGGGCGATGACGGTGTGACCGTCGCGGACGACCTCAAGGTGGGCCAGCCCGCCCAGGGCCGCCTCGATGGCATCGGCCAACGGGCCCTCGTCGCCACTAACCGATTCGATGTCGCAGATGGCAGCGGTGAGGGTGACGACGTCGGCGGCAAGGTCCAGCGAAGGCGAGGTGAGCGGCATACCCCTCAGGCTAGGGGTATGCCGCTCGCCCGCTCCAACCCGCGACGGCTGGTGTGGGCGTGGCGGCTGACGTCCGCCCACTCGCCTAGGCTTGACGCATGAGCGAGCGCACGGCGTGGGGATTCGGGTTGGCCACGGTGACCAAGCACGGTGACGTGTTGGACGCGTGGTTCCCACAGCCGTCCTTGGGCACGCCGCCCGACGATGTCGCCGCGCCCACCGCGATCGCCGAACTCGCCGGCAAGGACAAGGTCCGCAAGGTCACGCAGGCCGTGGTGCTCGTCATCGCCGACCTTGACTCGCCGCCTGCCGACACCGCCGACGCCTATCTGCGTCTGCACCTGCTCAGCCACCGGCTCGTGGCACCCAACTCGATCAACCTCGACGGCATCTTCGCCGCCCTGCCCAACGTCGTCTGGACCAACCACGGGCCGTGCGCGGTCGACGGCTTCGAGCAGACCCGGGCGCGGCTGCGCGCCCAGGGGCCGGTGACGGTCTTCGGCGTCGACAAGTTCCCCCGGATGGTCGACTACGTCGTTCCGTCGGGTGTGCGGATCGCCGACGCCGATCGGGTCCGGCTGGGTGCCCACCTCGCCTCTGGCACGACGGTCATGCACGAAGGCTTCGTCAACTTCAACGCCGGCACGCTAGGCGCCTCGATGGTCGAAGGCCGGATCTCCCAGGGCGTCGTCGTCGGCGACGGGTCCGACATCGGCGGCGGGGCGTCGACGATGGGCACCCTGTCCGGCGGCGGCACCGAGCGGGTCCGGATCGGGCGGCGCTGCCTGCTCGGCGCGGAGTCCGGCCTGGGCATCGCGCTCGGCGACGATTGTGTCGTCGAGGCCGGCCTCTATGTCACGGCCGGCACCAAGGTCACCCTGCCCGACGGCCAGGTCGTCAAGGCGCGCGAGTTGTCCGGCCAGGACAACCTCCTCTTCCTGCGTGACTCGGTCTCGGGCACGGTCGTCGTCAAGTCGCGCGACGGTCACGGGATCGCTCTCAACGCCGCGTTGCACGCCAACGACTGACCGGACGACCCCGTATGCCGCGCACCCCCGCGGGCCTGATCCTCGCCGAACAAGGTCCACCCTCTCCTCGTCGCCGCCGGGTCGTGCGCGTGTTCGTCGCTGCCCTCGTGCTCGTCGTGGCCGCTGCTGGCTGGGTCGGGGTGCGCACGATCCTCGCGAGCCTGAGCCCGGAGGCTTGCTGGACGACGTCGCCGTCGGCCCGGGTCGAGGTCACCCCCGAGCAGGCCGGCAACGCCGCGACCATCTCCGCCGTCGCCGTGTCCCGCGGCCTGTCCAGCCGCGCCGCCACCATCGCCATCGCGACCGCCCTGCAGGAGTCGAAGCTTCGCAACCTGCGCTACGGCGACCGCGATTCGGTCGGCCTCTTCCAGCAGCGCCCGAGCCAGGGCTGGGGCACCGTGGAGCAGATCCTCGACCCCGTCTATGCCTCCAACGCGTTCTACAACAAGCTCGTCAAGGTCAAGGACTACCTCACTCGGCCGCTCACCGAGGTGGCTCAGGAGGTCCAGCGCAGTGGTGCGCCAGCGGCATACGCCCAGCACGAGGACGAGGCACAGGCTCTCGCCGCCGCACTGACGGGCGCGGCGCCTGCGACCTTGGTATGCCGCCTCGACCCGCCGTCCGCCGTCCCTGCGGCGAAGGACCTGAGGGCGGCGATCACCAACGAGTTCGGCACGCCGACGGCGGGGTCCGGCGGGACGGTCACGGTGGCCGCCGAGGGGGCCACCGCCTGGGCGCTGGCGTCGTGGGCCGTCGCCCACGCCGATGCGCGTGGGGTGAGCCGCGTCGAGGTGGGCGGCCGGACCTGGTCACGGAGCGACCCGCAGACCTGGCAGTCGACGCCGAGCGGCCCTCAGGACACGGTCACCATCACCCTGGTGACGGCGCTCTGAACTCGACCGGCCTGGTGCGCCGGTCGAGGGCCCGGCGTGGTCAGCGGTAGTCGATCCCGACGTAGTCCCGCTCGGTGGCACCGGTGTAGATCTGCCGCGGCCGCCCGATCTTGGTCTCGGGGTCAGTCATCATCTCGCGCCACTGGGCGATCCAGCCGGGCAGCCGCCCGAGAGCGAACAGGACCGTGAACATCTTGGTCGGAAAGCCCATCGCCTTGTAGATGAGCCCCGTGTAGAAGTCGACGTTGGGGTAAAGCCGGCGCTCGACGAAGTAGTCGTCCGCGAGGGCGATCGCCTCCAACTCCTGGGCCAGGCCCAGCAGCGGGTCGTCCACTCCGAGTTTGGCCAGGACGTCGTCAGCGGCCTTCTTGATCAACGAGGCTCGGGGGTCGTAGTTCTTGTAGACCCGGTGGCCGAAGCCCATCAGTCGGACCCCGCCCTCCTTGTTCTTCACTCGACGCATGAACGCCTCGGGTGACTCCCCGGACTCGCGAAGGCTGTTGAGCATCTCAAGCACGGCCTGGTTGGCACCGCCGTGCAACGGGCCGAACAACGCGTTGATGCCGGCGGATACCGACGCGAAGAGGTTGGCGTGCGACGAGCCGACCAACCGGACTGTCGAGGTCGAGCAGTTCTGCTCGTGGTCAGCGTGCAGGAGCAGAAGGAGGTCCAGGGCCTTCGCGTGGACCGGGTCGACCTCGTAGGGCTCGGCGGGCGTGCCGAAGGTCATCCGCAGGAAGTTCTCGGGCAGCGACAGGTTGTTGTCGGGGTAGAGGAACGGCTGACCGATGCTCTTCTTGTAGGCGTAGGCGGCGATCGTCGGCAACTTGGCCAGCAGACGGATCGTCGAGATCTCGACCTGCATCGGGTCGAACGGGTCGAGGGAGTCCTGGTAGAAGGTCGACAGGGCGCTCACGGCCGAGGAGAGGACCGGCATCGGGTGGGCATCGCGCGGGAAACCGGAGAAGAAGTTGCGCAGGTCCTCGTGCAACATCGTGTGGTGCCGGATCCGCGAGTCGAAATCGGCGAGTTGGCTCGGCGTGGGCAGCTCACCGTAGATGAGCAGGAAGGCCGCCTCGACATAGCTGGACTTCTCGGCCAACTGCTCGATGGGGTAGCCGCGGTAACGCAGGATGCCGACGTCACCGTCGATGAAGGTGATCGCGCTGCGGCAGGCTGCCGTGTTGACGAAGCCCGCGTCATAGGTCACGAACCCGGTGTCTTTGAGCAGCGCGCCGACGTTGAGGCCGGGTTCTCCCTGGGCGGACGGCACGATCTGCAGGCTCGCGTCACGAGCGCCGACGTGAAGCGAGGCGTGGGTCGCGGTCTCGGTGTCGGTCATGACCATCCCTTCGTCAGGTGAACATGGCTCATCCCGGTGGCTCAACCGGACGTTACCTGAGCACGTCAGCCCTCGCGATGTGACCCTACAGACAGGCGACCGGCGGCAGCGGCGATGCGCTCGTCGGTCGCGGTGAGCGCCACGCGCACATGTCGGCGACCAGCCTCGCCATAGAAGGAGCCTGAGCCGACGAGGATCCCACGCTCGGCGAACCAGCCCACGGTGTCCCAGCAGTCCTCGTCGCGGGTCGCCCAGAGGTAGAGGCCCGCCTCTGAATGCTCGATCCGCAGACCCACGCCCTCAAGCGCCTCGATGAGGATCTCTCGCCGCACGCCGTAGCGCAGCCGTTGGTCAGCCACATGCTCGTCGTCCCGCAGCGCCACCGTCATCGCTGCCTGGACGGGGCCAGGCACCATCATCCCGGCGTGCCTGCGCACCTCGACGAGGCCGGCGATGAGGGCCGGGTCACCGGCCACGAACGCCGCCCGGTAGCCGGCGAGGTTGGACTGCTTGGACAGCGAGTAGACCGCGAGGAGCCCCTCATGGCTGCCGCCGCACACCGCAGGGTCCAGCAGCGACGGAGTCGTATGCCGTGGCCCGGGGCGACGGGGGTCGGGCTGGCGCCAGTCCAACTCGGCATAGCACTCGTCCGCCGCGACGACGACGCCGTGGCGACGTGCCCACGCCACGACCTTCGCCAGGTGTTCGACCGGCAGGACGGCGCCCGTCGGGTTGCCGGGGCTGTTGAGCCAGAGCACCTTGGGGGTGGTCGACGGGGTCAGCGGCCCGAGGGCGGCCAGCCCATCGACGACGATCGGCGTGGCTCCGGCCAACCGGGCCCCGACGTCGTAGGTCGGATACGCGACGGCAGGGATCCCGACAAGGTCGCCGGCTCCGACCCCGAGCAACGTCGGCAGCCAGGCCACCAACTCCTTGCTCCCGATCGTCGGGAGCACCGCATCGGGCGACAGACCCACCACTCCGCGGCGACGCTCGAACCACGCGACAACCGCCTCACGCAGGGCGGGCGTGCCGACGGTCGTCGGGTAGCCCGGCGAGTCGGCCGCCGCCACGAGGGCAGCCTGGATTGCCTGCGGGGTCGGGTCGACCGGGGTGCCGACCGACAGGTCGACGATTCCGTCGGGATGCGCAGCAGCGATCCGACGGAACGGGACGAGCGAGTCCCAGGGAAAGTCGGGAAGGCTCGGAGGCGTGAGTGGCAGGGCGATCGCTCAGTGCTCGGAGGCCTGCGGCGGCAGCGCGCTGACCAGGGCGTGGTCCTTGGGGATCAGGCCCAACTTGGCGGCACCGCCGGGGCTGCCCAGGTCGTCGAAGAACTCCACGTTGGCCTTGTAGTAGTCGGACCACTCCGCCGGGACGTCGTCCTCGTAGTAGATCGCTTCAACGGGGCAGACCGGCTCGCAGGCGCCGCAGTCGACGCACTCGTCGGGGTGGATGTAGAGCATCCGCTCGCCCTCGTAGATGCAGTCGACCGGACATTCCTCGATGCAGGCCTTGTCCTTGAGATCGACGCATGGCAGGGCGATGACGTAGGTCATGGTGAGCGGTCCTCCTACGGGCCTGGGTTGACGCACCTAGTATGCCGAGTCGACGGGGGCTGCACACCTGCGCCCCGGCGACGAAGGCAGGATATAGCCGTGCGGATCGGCGTCAGGGCACTAGAAGATGTGATGACCGACGGGTGGCGTGCCCTCGAGGAGGTCTGGCTCGGCGACTGGCTGCTGCGGGCGTCCCACGGCTTCACCCAGCGGGGCAACTCCGCGCTCGTCATCGACGACCCCGGCCTGCCGCTCGCCGCCGCGGTCAGCACCGTGGAGCGTTGGTATGCCGCCCGCGACCTGCCCCCGCGCTTCTGTCTGGTCACGGACGTGGCGGGGTCAGCCGCCGACCCCTCGGTGTCCACGCGCTTGGCGCAGTCGGGCTACGTGTCCCGCTCGGCGACCTACACCATGACGGCCCTTACCGCCGACCTGCCGGGCCCGCCGAGGGGTGCCCGTGACGTGGTCGTCGACGACCAGGTCACGCCGGCCTGGCTGGCGGCGTTCGCGGCATACCGACGCCTTGTGCCGGGCGTCGCCGAGGCGATCCTGGCCGGCTCGCACGGTCAACTGTTCCTCTCGGTGCCCGGCGAGGGCTCCGCCGATGCCCCGCCGATCGCCATCGCGCGGATGTCGACCTACCCGCAGTGGGCGGGCATCCACGCGATGTGGGTGGCGCCGGAGCACCGGCGTGAGGGGGTGGCCACAGTGGTCGTCGCCGCGGTGGCCCGCCTCGCAGCCGAGCGTGGTCTGCCGGGGGTCTACCTACAGGTGGAGCGCAGCAACTCGGTGGCCACGGCGGCATACGACGGCTGGGGCTTCCGGGCCCACCACGGGCACGTCTACTACGCGCCGGCCGACGACGGCCTTGGGCACAGTTAGCCGGGCGCAGCTAGCCGGAGCAGATGATCTGGTCGGCGGGAACGTAGGTCGTCGAGTAGGACTCGCGCTTGACCACGGAACCGCCCTTGGAGAAGACCCGCTGGACGGTGATGTCGAAGCCGTCCGTGAAGGCGTGCGGCACGCACGACGGGCTGCTGTCGGTGATCGACCTGCCGTGCTTGATATTGGTCCGGGGGCCGGCGACGGCGGTGACGTCGTAGACCTTCGTGCTCCACATCCGGCCGTGAACCTGGCCGCCGGACAGCCACATCTGCACGAGGATGCCGTAGGGGCTGTTGTTGGTCCACTTGTTGTCCAGGTCGGGCCAACTCACGGTGGCCTCGCGGCCCGCGGGGTAGCGCGAGATGTAGAACGAGTGCGCCTTGTGCGCGGTGAGCTCGACGCCCGCGAACCAGGCGAGGTTGTAGGTCACCGTCGAGATCTGCGAGACACCGCCACCAACGTTCTTGGTCAGGCGGTTGTTGGAGATGACGCCGGCCTCCTGGTAGCCCTTGGCCGACGTGCGCTCCCCCATCACCTTGTTGAGGCTGAACACCTCACCCGGCTTGATGAGCGTGCCGTTGACGGCTGCCGCGCCGAGGGTCATGTTGTTGGTCCGGGGCGGGTCGTAGGGGTAGGCCGAGTCGAAGCTGGCGATGACCTCGCGGACCCCCAGGGCCTGGGCACCTTCGGTCGTCAACGTCGCCTTGGCCGCGACCGTCGACAGCGAGACGCGCCGATCGGGGGCGGTGAGTGCCTTCACCAACAGGTCTGCGGCCGAGGCGGTGTCGACCGACACCCCGTCGACCGAGGGGCGGATGACCGGCTTGTCGCCTTCGAGGACGATCGTGGCGTCCTTGGGTGCCACGACGACAGCGCTGGTCGCCGACGCGACGACACCGCGCAGGGCCTCCTTGTCGACGACCGGATTGAGCGTGCCGCTCTCGTCCGGGACCATCGAGAGCGCCTCGGCATACTGCTCGGGCGTGACGACTGCGGTCTTGTCGCCCACGACGATCGTCACCGGGCCAGACATCGCCGGTGCCGCGAACGAGGTCACCGCGGCATCGACCTTGGCCTTGGTGACCTTCGGTGCGGTGATGGACGCGGCAGCGGTGACCGACTCGACCCGCGGCCAGGCCTGGACCACCTTGCGGACGGCATCGTCCAGCTGCAGGGCCACGCCGTCGACCGCCGGGGTGGTGGCGACCTTCCCACCAGCGAAAGACACCGTCCCGTCGACGGCCGTGGTCTGGACCGTCGCCGCCTTCTCGGTGAGCGCAGCCAACAGACGGGGCTCGTCAGCCTTGACGAGGATCGGCCGGTCGGTGCGCCCGCTGAGGCGGGCCCAGATGACGGTCGGATCGAGGGTGAAGCCGGTCAGCCCGTCGAGGGTTCCGGGGATGTCGAAACTCAACCCCGAGGCGACTGGATCGATGCTGACCGATGACTGGGTCCCTGCCAGATCGACCCGGATCGGAGTCTTGGCCTTGCCTGCCAACTCGGTCGTGAGTCGCTCGGCGGCCTGCTCGGTCGACATGCCACCGACGCTGACCCCCTCGACGACGAGCGCGGCAGGGACCTGCCGACCGGTCCACCAGGCGACCGCGACGTACGCCCCCACGAGGATCGCGACGGCCACCACGGACCGGACGACGATCCGACTCCACTCACGCACGCCGACTCTCCTTGCCACGTTGACCCCCGCTACGTCCGCACACGGTAGCCCACGAACCTGACACCCCGTTGAATCGATCAGCAGTCAGTCGAGATGTCCGTACTGCCCACGGAAGAAGGTCAGCGCTGCCGGAGGCTCTTCGGCCAGGCTGAGCGCGACCACCTCGCCGACGACGATGCTGTGATCGCCGCCGTCGTAGACCGCAGTCGTGCGCACCTCGAACCACGCCAGGGCATCGTCGAGCAACGCCACGCCGGTCAGCGAACTGCGATGGTGCGCAACGGGATCCAACTGCCCGGCCAGCGGCCGACCACGCGTGGCAAACCAGGCGGCAGCGCCCCGCGCCTGGGCGCCGAGCACGCTCACGCCCCAGTGCCCAGCCGTGAGGATCGCCTCGTGGAACCGCGTCTCGCGCTCGACGCAAACGAGGACGAGGGGCGGGGCCAGAGAGACCGAGGTCAGGGAGTTTGCCGTCATCGCATGGTCGGAGCCGTCGACGAGACAGGTGACGACGCTCACTCCGGTGGCAAAGCGCCCGAATGCGGTCCGGAACCGCCCCGGATCAACCGGATCGAGACCGTCCGCGTTCACGGCAGGTCCACCAGCAGACCCTCGAACCAGGTGTCCGACGTCCGAGGCAGCCGTTCACCGGTCGCCGGATCCAGGCGCGCGAACGCCTCTCGGCCGGACAACCGGGCGGCGATGTCGTTGGAGAGGCTGTAGTAGCCGTCGAAGAGCGTCACCTGGGTCCGGTGAGCAGCCAACGCCCAGGTCATCCGTTTCCCGGCCATCTCGTCGACGACCACGTGACTGACGATGGCGTCCTCGACGACGGACACGGCATACGGCTCGTCCTGGGTGGGGATGTGCAGTCCGCTCGCGGCGGGCACCTGCTCGGCGAGCCACTGCCGATCGGTGACCACCCACGACCGCGGTGTCAGGGTCTCGAAGAACCGTCCCGGCCGCTCGGCCGGGGGCAGCCCGGTGATCGCGGCCTGCACGACCCGCCGGGTCTGGATGTGGTCCGGGTGGCCGTAGCCACCGTCTACGTCATAGGTCACCACGACGTCCGGACGCCGTTCGCGCAGGTATGCCGCCACCAGGCGTGCGGCCTCGGCCACGTCGGCCCCGGCGAAGGCGCGCGGGTGGTCGGCGGACGGCATACCGGCCATGCCCGAGTCGCGCCACCGCGGACCGGACCCGTCATCTCCGAGGAAGGTATGCCGCGCACCCAGGCGAGCCATCGCGCCGGCCAACTCGCCCGCGCGGAACTCTCCGAGGGTGTCGTCCCGGTCGGACGTGCGGTGCCGCACATCGGCCGGGATCACCTCGCCCTCCTCACCAAGGGTCGCGGTGAGGACCTCGACATCGTGGCCGCGCGAGACGTAGTGGGCGATGGCGACGCCGGTGGCAAGGGTCTCGTCGTCGGGATGGGCGTGGACGAAGAGCAGACGGGCCATTACAGAACAGTACGTGCCTCGGGGAAGTGGCAGGCCACTCGGTGACCCGGGCTGAGCTCCACGGGCAGGGGAACCTCGACGGTGCAGCGCTCCTGGGCCTTCGGGCAACGGGTGCGGAAGACGCACCCGCTCGGCGGATTCTGCGGGCTGGGCAGGTCGCCCTTGAGCAGGATCCGCTCCTTGTGCTCGATCCGCTTGGGGTCGGGCACCGGCACGGCCGAGAGCAGGGCATGGGTGTAAGGGTGCAGGGGCGCCTCGTAGAGCTCGTCCCGGTCGGCCTCTTCCATGATCTTGCCCAGGTACATGACGATGACCCGGTCGGAGATGTGGCGGACCACCGACAGGTCGTGCGCGATGAAGACGTAGGCCAGACCCTGCTCCTCCTGGATGTCCTCCAGAAGGTTGACGACCTGTGCCTGGATCGACACGTCGAGGGCCGACACGGGTTCGTCGCAGACGATGAGCTTAGGCTTGAGCGCGATCGCCCGGGCCACCCCGATGCGCTGGCGCTGCCCGCCGGAGAACTCGTGCGGGTAACGGTTGTAGTGCTCGGGGTTGAGCCCGACCCGCTCCATGAGGCCCTGGACGGCCGCCCGACGACCACCCTCGGGGGTGATCTTCTGGATGTCGTAGGGCGCCGCGATGATCGAGCCGATGGTCTGGCGCGGGTTGAGCGAGCCGTAGGGGTCCTGGAAGATCATCTGCATCTCGCGCCGCAGCGTGCGCAACTCGGCACCCTTGGCGTGGGTGATGTCGCGGCCCTCGAACTCGATGGTTCCGGCCGTCGGCTCAAGCAGCCGCAGCAGGGTCCGCCCCGCCGTCGACTTGCCACAGCCGGACTCCCCCACCAGGCCGACCGTCTGCCCCGGCGCGACGTCGAACGAGATCCCGTCGACGGCACGCACCGGGTTGTCCGGTCGCTTGATGAGGGTCTGGCGGAACTGCGGGAAGTGCTTGGTGAGATTGGTCAACCGCAACAGTGGCCGACCCGCCGGGGTGGCCGACGGTGCGGCGCCGGTGCTCGTCTGAATGGTCATGCGCCCCTCCTCACAGCCTGGGCTTGATCTCGCTGGCGAACAGCTCGGCGCGTGTGGCCGGCTCCAGATGGCAGCGGGTCAGGTGACCCGGACCGGCTGCCGTCAGGTCGGGGACCGCCGCTCGACACGCATCGGCAGGCACCTGACCGGTGAAGGCGCAGCGCGGGTGGAAGGCGCAGCCCGACGGCACGTTGATGAGCGAGGGCGGGTTCCCCGGAACGGGATTGAGGCGACTGAGCCGGGCCCGGTCCAACCGAGGCATCGACGTCAGCAGACCCCACGTGTAGGGGTGCTCGGGCTCGTAGAACACGTCGTTGACCGGGCCGTGTTCGACGGCCTTGCCGCCATACATGACGAGGATGTCGTCGGCCATCTCGGCGACCACGCCGAGGTCGTGGGTGATCATGATGATCGCCGAGCCGAACTCAGCCTGCAGTTTGCGCATGAGGTCGAGGATCTGGGCCTGCACCGTCACGTCGAGCGCCGTCGTCGGCTCGTCGGCGATGAGCAGGCTGGGGTCGTTGGCCAGAGCCATCGCGATCATGGCCCGCTGGCGCATCCCACCGGAGAACTCGTGGGGGTATTGGTCGACCCGTCGGGCCGGGTTGGGGATGCCGACCAGACCGAGCAGGTCGACCGCTTTGGCCTTGGCAGCGGACTTCGAGGTGTCGGAGTGGTGCACCCGGATCGCCTCGACGATCTGCGACCCGATCGTGTAATAGGGGTGCAGCGCCGAGAGCGGGTCTTGGAAGATCATCGCCATCTTGTTGCCGCGCAACTCACGCAGCCGCTCGTCGGTGACCGTCATGAGGTCCTCGCCGTCGAGCCAGATCTGGCCGGAGGCCCGCGCTCGGGTGCGCCGATGCAGGCCGAGGATCCCTTGGCTGGTCACCGATTTGCCCGAGCCGGACTCACCGACGATGCCGATGGTCTTGCCCCGCTCGACCGTGAAGTTCAGCCCGTCGACGGCCTTGACCAGACCGTCATCGGTCGGGAAGTGCACCTTGAGGTCGCGCACATCGAGGTATGCCGTGCGCTCACCGGCCGCTCTAGCGGACGGCGACGTGGTGACGGTGGCTCCAGAGGTGTCGGCCATGGTCAGCTCATCCTCACGCGCGGGTCGATGACGCCGTAGAGGACGTCGACGACGAGGTTGGCGATGACTATGAAGAACGAGGCCACGACGACCACCGCAACGATGACGGGAAGGTCGGTGTTGGTGATGGCCTGGATCGACGTCCAGCCCAGTCCGCGGAAGCTGAAGACCTGCTCGCTGATGATGGCCCCGCCGAGCAGACCGCCCAGGTCGAGACCGGCAGCGGTGACGATCGGGGTGAGCGCTGCGCGCAGCCCGTGGCGCCGGACGACGACCGACTCCTTGACGCCCTTGGCTCGGGCGGTTCGGATGTAGTCCTCCGACATCGTCTCAAGCATGTAGGCGCGGGTGAGGCGGACGTAGGACGCCCCGAAGATGGCGGCGAGGGTGAGTGAGGGCAGGAAGATGCTCTGCATCCACGGCCAGAGTCCCTCGGAGAGTGGGACGAAGTTGGGGATGGGCCAGAGCTGCCACTTGATGGCGATGAAGACGAGCAGCAGTTGGCCGATGAAGAAGCTCGGCAGGGAGTAGCCGATGAGGGACACGCCGACGAGCAGTCGGTCGATCCAGCGCCCTCGATTGAGGGCCGCGATGATCCCGAAGAAGACACCGGACGTGATCCACAGGACGAAGGCACCCAGGGCGATGGAGGCCGTGATCGGCAGACCGTCCTTGATGATCTCGGTCACCGACTTGGCCTGGCGCTGCGAGTAACCGAGGCACGGAGCGGCGCAGGTGAACACGGTCTGCGGGGCGCGGGCCTTCTGCTCGGGGTCGTCGGGGAAGTCCCGGGCGACGAACAGGCCCTTGACGAAGTTGGCGTACTGCACGGTGATCGGCTTGTCGAAGCCCAAGAGCTTGCGGTTGCCCTCGATGACCGCCGGCGTGCAGTTCTTCGCGCAGGTGAGGCTCGCCGGATCGACGGGCGAGGCGAAGAACACGAGGAATGTGGTCATGCTGATGATGAAGAGCATGACGACGACCGAGATAAGCCGCCTGATGATGTAGAAGAACATGGGTCAGGGCACCTCGCGGGTGCGCTCACCTTCCTCTCGGTCCGGGGGGCGACTGTGCCGGACGGGGGATGTCCCCATCCGGCACAGTCGGTAGTCCTGCGACATCGGTGCCAGCCGTGTCAGCACCGACGTCTGGGTTTACTTAACCGCGATGTTCGCCAGGTCGGCGTAGCCGCCGAACAGGGTGTTGACCTCGAAGTTCTTGACGCCCGAACCGTAGACGAAGGTGAACTTCTGGTTGACCAGCGGGATGACGCCGCCGTCCTTGGAGATCATCTCGTCGATGTCGCCCCACGCCTTCTCACGGGCGGCCGGGTCGGTGATCAGGTATGCCGCGTCCATGGCCTTGTTGGCCGCGTCGCTGTTGTAGTAGCCGTAGTCCTGGTTGCTGCTCGTCGGCGTGATGTTGATCCGACCATCGAACAGCGGCGGGATGTCCGTCGAGCCCGACGGCCAGTCAGCGCCCCAGCTGGCGTAGAAGGCATCCTTGGTCTTCATGGCCGCCCCGGAGATGGTGCGGTAGTACTTGTCGGTGATCCCCTCGAGGGTCACGTTGAAGCCTGCCTTGTCCCACGTCTCCTTCAGCGCCGCGAACGACTTGTCGCGGGTGGGCGTCTTGCGGTAGACGACGGTGATGTTGACCGGCATCGCGACACCAGCGTCGGTGAGAACCTTCTTCGCGCCGTCGGGGTCACCGGCGGTCGGAGCACCGAAGGGGTTGAAGTCCTTGTAGCACGCGAGCACCTTGTTGCACATCGCGTAGGTGGGGACCATGACCTGCGGCCCACCGTTGGCGGTGATGTAGGCGTCCCGGTTGGTCGCCATGGCGAAGGCCTGGCGGACCTTGGGGTTGGACATCGCCGTGCTCGTCATGTTCGGCTGGATGTAGTCGACGTACGGAGCCGGAACGTTGGCCATGCGCTTGTCGGCGCCCGGCGTGCTGGCGATCGTCGGCAGCACCGACGGCGGAGCCGTACCGAAGGTGATGGCGGTCTTGTCGTCGCCACCGTCGGCCAGCAGTCGCTGGTAGACCGTCTCGCCCTGGATGCCCTCGACGTCAACGATCTTGTCGGGGTACGCCTTGCGGATCGGGTCGGTCGCCGCGTCCCAGTTGGGGTTGCGGACCCAGGTGCCACCCTTGGCCGGGTCGAAGGTGCCTTCCAGCATGTACGGGCCGTTGGACCAGGGGGCGAACAGGCTCTTGTCAGCCTTGTCCTGCGCCTTGGGGAACGGAGCGAAGATGCCCAGCGCCGCCGTGGCCTGGTTGAAGTCGGCCCACGGGGTCTTGAAGTGCAGCGTCAGCGTCTGACCGTCACAGGTGACGGCTTTGTCATAGAGCGCCTGGCCGGTGCCGTTGTACGGGCCCTTGTAGGACGACGTGCCGTCGGCGTCGTTCGGGATGTCGAGGAACTGCAGCGAGTAGGTCGGCCCGTTGGAGATCAGGTCGGTGGCGAAGGTACGCGAGCCGCCGTACTTAACGTCCTCACAGGTGACCTTGGCGCCGTCCTGCCACTTGGCGTTGTCGACGATCGTGAACTTCCACGTCTTGCCGCCGTCGCTCATCGTGCCGAGGTCGGTGGCGAGGTCAGGCACCAGCTTGGGGTTCGCTCCCGTCGAGTAGCTGGTGAGGTAGCGCATGTAGACCCGGTTGGCGGTCTGCAGGTCCGCGCCGACGTAGGACTGCTGAACGTCCAGGCCATTGTGCGGGCCGAGGTTCAGGATGTAGAGCGTCCCGCCCTTCGCGACTGCCGCAGCCGTCGACGCGGTTGTGGTGCTGGGCGTCGAGCCCGAGCTGCAGGCTGCAGCTGTCATTGCCACCGCCGCGCCGAGGGCGACGGCGGCCGCGCCCTTCTTCATGCGCATCATGCAATCTCCTTGTCGTACTTCCGTCGCACGTGCTACGACGGGTCGTCGGTCCGCGACGGGCGTCGCGAACCGTCACTTATCGCTCTCGGGGGGATAGCGATAAGTCGTGGGTTCTCTGCGCACCGCGCAGAGGGTATGCCGGTCGGCCCAGGCTCATTGACGGCCCGCCTTGGGGTCGAGCGCGTCGCGGAGGCCGTCGCCGAGAAGGTTGAAGGACAACACGAGGAGGAACACGGTCACCCCCGGGAAGAAGAAGTAGGCCGGGTCGGGCAGCGCATAAGAGACCGTGTCATTGAGGATCGCGCCGAGCGAGGCAGTCGGCGGGTTGAGGCCGACGCCGAGGAAGCCCAGGGCCGCTTCGGCCGAGATGTTGGCCGGGAGGACGAGCGTGGTGTAGACGAGCAGGGGGGCCCACAGGTGCGGGAGCAACTCCTTGAAGTAGAGCCGGCCGCGGCGTGCCCCGAGCGAGCGGGCCGCCTCAACGAACTCGCGTTCACGCAACGACAGCACCTGGCCGCGGATGATCCGCGCGAAGAACGGGAAGCCGAAGAAGCCGAGGACGAGCACCATGAACGCGATCTTCGGTGGTGGAGCGCTCGACGGCTGACCCATGATCGAGGCGATCCGGTCGACGAGCACCGCCTGCAACGAGAGCAGCATGAGGGTGCTGGGGAAGGACAGCACGAGGTCCATCGACCGGCTGAGCAGCCAGTCCACGCGGCCTCCGGCGAAGCCGGAGATGATGCCGATGATCGTTCCGACGACGACCGAGAAGAGCGTGGCGAGCAGTGCCACGGTGAGCGACGTCGTCATACCGGTGACGATGCGCGAGAGCAGGTCTCGCCCGGTGCCGGGTTCCACTCCGAGCCAGTGCGACCACGACACGCCGCCCATCAGGCCTTCGGGCATCGAGCCGAGGCCTTGGACGAGCTCGGGGTGGGTCTGGTCGGGGTTGAGGATGCCGATCCTGGCGAGCAGCGGGGCGATCGCAGCGAGCGCGACGAAGAAGACGGAGGCGCCAAACGCCACCATGGTCACCCGGTCACGGCGCAACCTGCGCATGACGATCTGCCAGGGCGTCCGCCCGGCGATAGCGACTGCGCCGTCCACCCCGTCGAGCGCGACGGGGGACCCGGGATCAACGGCCACGGCCGAAGCCACGGGCACCGCTGACGCGTCCGAACGGTTCTCGGGTTCGCCCGGGGCCACAGTCATCCTCAGGTCGTCCTTCCGTCGCGTTCGGCCATCCGCCGGTGATCCTTCAGGTTTGGGACACCCTAGCCGGGGCCCAACCCAACAAAGGAACAACTTGAACGGAGATTCTCCGGATCGTGACCGAACCGCGATCGTTCGTCAGTGGGCGACGGACACCCCCGCCAGGTCGACCCAGCCGCCCAGGTAGGGGTTCTCCGCGTAGCCCCCGACCCCGGACCCGCGCAGGAACGAACGGCGTCGCTCGGCCAACGGGATCTGCCCGACGACCGCGACGATCTTCGCGTCAATCGCGGCCCACGCCAAGGCCCGTTTCACGGGGTCGGCCTCGACCTGGGCGTCCGCGATGGCGGTGTTGACCGCCTCGTCGTTGAAGGACCCCAGGTCCTGCCCGGTCCCGCTGTCGGTGAGGTTCATCCGCCCGTCGAAAAGGTCGGGAATGACCGCTGCCCCGGCCGGGTAGTCGGCGAACCAGGACCTGCGGAACACGTCGTAGTTGGCCGAGGCGTCAATCCCCGACACGATCCGGTAGTAGTCCTCCCCCAGCCCGTCCAACGTGACCTCGAAGCCCACCTTCTCCCACCCGGCCTTGAGCGCGGCATACGCGGCATCCGCAGCAGGGGACGTGCGATAGGCGACCCGGATGTGCACGGGCAGGGTGACGCCGGCAGCGACGAGCGCAGCCCGCGCAGCATCGGGGTCGGCCGCCGTCGGGAGCGGAGCAGTGGAGTTCGCCGTGGCAGAGGCCGTGGCGGTCGGCGTGGCGTCGGCGGCTGGGGGCGTCGCCGGGTGCCCCGGAATGGAACTGGCGAGCGCAGAGTAGGCGGGCGTCATCACCGTGCTCCCGTATGCCGCGACGAACGCGGCTCGGTCGGTCGCCAGGGCCAGTGCCCGCCGGACCCCCTCGTTGCTCATCACGGGGCTCTTGACGTTGGGCTGCAGCAACTCCACCGTGCCCGACAAGGGGTTGGAGAGCCGGGCCTTCACCGCTGGGTCGGCGAGCAACGCGGCGTGTCCGGCGGCCGGAATGTCAGTGATACCGATCGCCGTGTGGTCGGGAGCCTTGTCCTCGACGAGCCGCTGGACCAGCGTGTTGACGGGGATCGACTCGCGGATGTCGACCACGTCGGGGAGCGCTTGGCGCAACGCATCTCCCGCGCGGTTCCACGATGGGTTGCGCACGAACCGTCCGCCCGCCCCCGCCTCCCACGCGCCGTCCAATCGGTAAGGGCCGCAGGAGAATACGTCGAAAGTCCCTGCCCCGCCGCGGTCGTGGTCCCGACGGTATGCCGCGAACGCCGGCAACGCGACGATCACGGGGAAGTCAGGGACCGGCACCTTGAGGCGCATCGTGAGGGTCGCGCCCCGACAGGAGACTGCAGCGTCGAATTCGGCCGACCCGCTGCCGGACTCGACGATGTCGGTCGCCGTCGACGTCGACGTCGAGGGCGCTGTCGCCGTGGGCAGGGCCGAATCCGTGGCGGTCGCGGTGGCCTGCGCCGTGGGAGCGGGCGGTGCGGTGACGGCATACGGACCGGGATAGCCAGGCACCTCGAGACCGGCGGAGTCCACCCGGCTGGGGATGTCGAGGAGCGTCATCGGGTAGGGGGCGCCGCCGGGCAGTTGCTCGCGCGCGAACGACCGCGCGATGCCGTAGGCGACGTCCTGGCAGGTGACGGGTTTCCCGTCCTCCCACGCCGGCCCCGAGCGCAGGGTGAACGTCCACGTCTTCCCGCCGTCGGACGGGGTCCCGGTGTCGGTCGCGAGGTCGCCGACGAGCCCACCGACTCCACCGGCCCCACCCGCCGGGTAGCTCGTCAGGGTCCTGCTGAACAGGCGCACCGCGATGGCGCCCTCGGGACCGGAGTACATCCGCTGCGGGTCCCACGTGGTGATCGTCTGGTCGTAGAGCAGTCGCAACGTGCCGCCCGCGGCCTCCGTCGGGGACGGCGAGTTCGGCGAGCCCGTGCAGGCACCGGTGAGAAGCACAGACGCAAGGAACAGGTATGCCGCGCGCGCGGCATACCTGGGCGAGCCTGACCCTCGCATGAGGGCTAGTTTTCGGCCTTGGCGGCTGAACGGGCACGGGAGGCCGTGCGGCCACGTTCGACCTGGTCGAGGACGACCTTGCGGATGCGGACGGCATCGGGGGTGACCTCGACGCACTCGTCCTCGCGGCAGAACTCGAGGGACTGCTCCAGGCTCAACTTGCGGGCCGGGACGATCTTCTCGAAGTTGTCCGAGCTGGACGCCCGGATGTTCGTCAGCTTCTTTTCCTTCGTGATGTTGACGTCCATGTCGTCGGCGCGGGAGTTCTCACCGACGATCATGCCTTCGTAGACCTCGGTGGTCGGCTCGACGAAGAGCGTCCCGCGCTCCTGCAGGTTGACCATCGCGTAGGCCGTGACGGCACCAGAGCGGTCGGCGACGAGCGAGCCGTTGATCCGGGTCGTGATCGGGCCGGCCCAAGGCGCGTAGCCCTCGAACACGTGGTGGGCGATGCCGGTGCCACGGGTCTCGGTGAGGAACTCGGTCCGGAAACCGATGAGCCCACGCGAGGGGACGAGGAACTCCATCCGCACCCAGCCGGTGCCGTGGTTGGTCATGTGCTCCATCTGGCCCTTGCGGGCGGCCATGAGCTGGGTGACCACGCCGAGGAACTCCTCGGGGGTGTCGATGGTGAGGCGCTCCATCGGCTCGTGAACCTTGCCGTCGACCTGCTTGGTGACGACCTGAGGCTTGCCAACGGTGAGCTCGAAGCCTTCGCGGCGCATCTGCTCGACGAGGATGGCGAGGGCGAGCTCGCCACGCCCCTGGACCTCCCAGGTGTCCGGGCGGTCGGTGTTGAGGACCCGGATCGAGACATTGCCGACGAGCTCGCGATCGATGCGGTCCTTGACCAGCCTGGCGGTGACCTTGGTGCCGCGGGCGCGCCCGGCCATGGGCGAGCTATTGGTGCCGATGGTCATCGAGATGGCCGGCTCATCGACGGTGATGAGGGGCAGCGGGCGCGGGTCGTCGAGGTCGGCCAGGGTTTCGCCGATCATGATCTCGTCGATGCCGGCGATGGCGATGATGTCGCCGGGACCGGCCGCTGTGTCGGGGTCCATCGGCTTGCGCTCCAGGCCCTCGGTCATCAGCAACTCGGTGATCTTGACCCGCTGGACGCTGCCGTCGCGGCGACACCAGGCAACCTGCTGGCCCTTGCGCATCGTGCCGTTGTGGACCCGCAGCAGCGCCAGGCGGCCGAGGAAGTTTGACGAGTCGAGGTTGGTGACGTGCGCCTGCAGCGGTGCCTCGTCGTCGTAGACGGGTGCGGGCACCGTCTCCATGATCGTCTTGAAGAGCGGCTCGAGGTCAGGGCCGTCGGGCAGCCCGCCATCGGTGGGGCGCTCCAACGAGGCCCGGCCGGCCTTCGCCGAGGCATAGACGATGGGGAACTCCAGCGCGTGGTCGTGGTGACGCTCGTCGTCGGAACCCTCGAGCAGGTCCATGAACAGCTCGTAGACCTCGTCGACGACCTCGGCGATCCGAGCGTCAGGCCGGTCCACCTTGTTAATGCACAGGACGACCGGGAGGTGAGCGGTCAGCGCTTTGCGCAGGACGAACCGGGTCTGCGGCAGGGGGCCCTCGGAGGCGTCGACGAGCAGGACGACACCGTCGACCATCGACAGGCCCCGCTCGACCTCACCGCCGAAATCGGCGTGGCCAGGGGTGTCGATGATGTTGATCGTCACGCCCTTCGCGTGCCCCGCTGCAACGGCCGACGGCCCGTTGTAGTGGATCGCCGTGTTCTTGGCGAGGATCGTGATGCCCTTCTCGCGTTCGAGGTCACCGGAGTCCATCGCTCGCTCTTCGACATGCTGGTGGGCGCCGAAGGCGCCCCCCTGCCAGAGCATTTTGTCGACGAGCGTGGTCTTACCGTGGTCGACGTGGGCGACGATGGCGACGTTTCTGATGTCGCCGCGGTGCTGCGTGGGCATAAGGATCAGTCTCTCAGGTATTCAGGGGCTCACCGACCATCAGGGGGGCCAGGGCCTCCACAACGGGGAGATCGCCGGGGAGCCAGGGCACGGCATACAGGGTGTCGGCGGTCAGCCAGCGCACCTCGTCGTGGTCCTGCAACGGCGTCGGTATGCCGCCCTCCCGCACCTGCGCCAGCCACACGAGCAGGTGGTGAGCGGGGGTGAGCGGCCAGGCGCCGCCTGCGAGTGGGCCGACGATTTGGCCGCCCAACGTGAGGTGGATGCCGAGCTCTTCGGCGAGTTCACGATGCAGGGCGTCGGTCGCGGTCTCACCGGGCTCGACTTTGCCGCCGGGAAGCTCCCATCGGCCGGCGACCTCGACCGGGTAGGTGCGCCTGGCGGCCAGCAGGCGGGAGGGGCAGTCGAGTGAGTCCACGATCGCTGCGGCCACGACCGCCGTCGAACTGGTCATCTCAGGCCGCATCGGCCAAGGCGTCCAGCGCCTTCATTAGTACGACCCACCTGTCGGTCTCGATCTCGTCGCCCCACAGCTGCGCCAGCTCCCCGAGCGCGCTGTTCAAGTCGTCGACGAGCTCGCTTCCGGCGGCTGTCAGCGTGAGGGACGACGACCGGGCGTCTCGCCACGAACCGGATCGCAGGACCAGCCCCGCGTCCTCCAACCGTTTGACCCGTCGGCTGATGACCGGGTGGGTGCAGCGGAGGAAGTCCGCCAACTGTGCGACGACGGTTTCTCGACCCCTGACGCGGCGCAGGATGTGGAGGAGGGCGATCTCGTCGCCTGGGCCGACGGCCTCGCGGAGGAGGCCGTCAGTCACCTCGTGAACCGCGCGCTCGGCACCCAACAGTGCCTGGCGAAGCAGGATGACAACGTTGAGCGGGTCGTCGAGGTCTGCTCGCTGCCAGCGGGTGGGCAGGGCCTCCCAGTTGAATCGCGCCATGCCCCTATCGAAGCGCACTGTCACTGAAGACGCCGGGCGCTATCCACAGGGGCCGAAAGGCGTCGGCGCTGCCACAGCCAGGGGACATACCCCCTTGAAATTCCCCGTACCTCAGGCACGCACTGCGTACCTCAGGCACGTGGAAAATTCAGCCCCTCGTCCTCGAACTTCAGCCTCAGAGCTGGTGACCCACCAGGGTCGCGGCGAGGACCGCCTTGATGGTGTGCATCCGGTTCTCGCTCTGGTCGAAGACGATCGACGCCGGCGACTCGAACACCTCGTCGGTCACCTCCATCGCCTCAAGACCGAACTCGGCGAAGATCTTCTCCCCCACCGCCGTCTCGCGGTTGTGGAACGAGGGCAGGCAGTGCATGAACTTCGTGGCCGGGTTTCCGGTGGACGCCATGACGGTCGAGGTCACTTGGTAGGGCGTGAGGAGTTCGATCCGCTCGCCCCACACCGCGTCGCCCTCGCCCATCGACACCCACACGTCGGTGTGCACGAAGTCGACTCCGGCAACGCCTTCGTCGAGGTCCTCCGTCAACGCGATCCGGGCACCCGTGGTCTCGGCGAGTCGCCGAGCGTGCCCGACGATCTCGACGCTGGGCCACAACTGCCGGGGGGCGACGATCCGCACGTCCATCCCCGACATGGCGCCGGCGACGAGCAACGAGTTCCCCATGTTGTAGCGGGCATCCCCGACGTAGGCGTAGGAGATCTCGGCGGCCGGCTTGGGCGAGTGCTCGACCATGGTGACGATGTCGCACAGCGCCTGAGTCGGGTGCCACATGTCGGTTAGCCCGTTGTAGACGGGCACACCGGCATACCTCGCCAGGGTCTCGCAATCCTCGTGCCGTGACCCTCGGAACTCGATGGCGTCGTAGAGCCGGCCGAGCACCCGACCGGTGTCGGCGAACGACTCCTTGTGCCCGATCTGGCTGCCGTGCGGGTCGAGGTAGGTGAGCTGGGCACCCAGGTGGTAGGCCGCCACCTCGAAGGCACATCGGGTCCGGGTCGAGGTCTTCTCGAAGATCAACGCGATCGTCTTGCCGACGAGCATCCGCTCCTCGCGACCTTCGCGGCGGGCAGCTTTGAGGCTGCGAGTCAGCCCCACGAGCCCCATCCACTCGGTGGGGGTGAAGTCGATCTCCTTGACGAAGTGCCGGTTGGTGAGGTCCACAGCCATGCGCCAACCGTATGCCGTCCGCTCGCCACCGCGGCGTCGCTGCCCACGCGAGGTGGATCACCCGGGGTGGATCAGCCGGGGTAGATCAGCCGGGACCGGGTCAACCGGAGGCAGTCCCTGGCACGAACCGCTGCGGTCGACGGTCGCGTTCCATCCAGAACGTCGGATTGGCCAGCGGCTCGAAACCGAGCCGGGCGTAGACCTCGTGAGCGTCGCGGGTGGCCAACAAGACCCGTCCGATCCCTAGGTCCTCCAGCGCCGTCACCAGCCGGCCCACCATCGCGTCGCCCACCCCGAGCCCTCGCACGTCGGGGGCGACGAACACGTCGCACACCCACGCGAAGGTGGCCCCGTCGGTGACGGCGCGGGCGAACGCGACCTGCTCACCCGGCATACCGTCGCCGCGGTCGCGGTAGACACCCATGGTGCGCGACCCCGCGATCGCCTTCTCGACGGTCTCTCGCGTGCGCCCGAGGGCCCAATAGGCCTCTTGCGACAACCACGCATGAACCCGGTCCACCTGCAGGTGGGCCGGGTTCATGCTGAAGACGAAGCCGTCCAGGACGTCAGGCCTTGGCAGCGGGAGCCGCCGTCTGGTCGTCGAGCTTGGCATCCGGGGCGTTCTTGCGGATCGAGTCGATGCCGTTGAGGCAGCTCTTCTTCGTCTCGTAGGCCTGACCCACGGCGATGACCTGACCGTTGGTGGCCTTGAGGCGGAAGCGGAACTTCCCGGCACTGTCCTGGTAGACCTCGAACTTGCCTGCCATGTGAACCTCCCACTCACGAGTGACCTTGACATTCGCAGCGTAGGACGCGCCACTCGCTCCGGCGCGCCCATCGGACACGCCACGCCGACTCGGCGGCCTCGGGTCAGCCCAACACCGCGTCCAACGCCGCCCGCAGTCGCCCGGGCTCACGCTCGCGCAACTCGTAACTGGCCCGGACGATGGGCTTGCTGACGGTGAGGACCCGGGTGAGGTCGATGGGCGTGCCGCTGACGATGGCGTCCGCCGGCGTTGCTTCGATGGTGGCCTCAAGGTCGCGAATCTGCTCGGACGAGTAGCCCATTGCGGGCAGGACCCCGCACGCGTTGGGGTACTTCGCGTAGGTCGCGGCCAGGCTCCCGACGGCATACGGGGAGGGGTCGACGATGCGCGAGACGCGGGCTGCGCTCGCCCCGACCACTCCGGCGCCGAAGGTCATCGAGCCGTGCGTGAGGGTCGGCCCGTCCTCGACGACGATGACGTCCTTGCCTTCGACGGCCGCGCCACCCTCGACGGTGACGGGGCTGTCGCACCGGTGGATCTGGGCCAACGGATTCATCTCGCGGACCGACGCCTCGACGGCGTCGATGTCCTCGGGCCGAGCCGCGTCGCACTTGTTGACGATGACCAGGTCGGCCATGCGGACGTTGGCCTCGCCCGGGTGGTAGCGGCGCTCGTCACCAGGGCGCAGTGGGTCGACGAGGCAGACGTGCAGGTCCGGCCGGTAGAACGGGAGGTCGTTGTTGCCGCCGTCCCAGAGGATGACGTCGGCCTCCGTCTCGGCCTGGCGCAGGATCCGCTCGTAGTCAACGCCGGCATAGACGACGCAGCCCGCGTCGATGTGGGGTTCGTACTCCTCGCGCTCCTCGATGGTGCACTCGTAGCGGTCGAGGTCGGCATAGGCGGCGAACCGCTGGACGGCCTGCGCGGCCAGATCGCCATAGGGCATCGGGTGGCGAACGGCGACGACACGCAAACCCTTCTCGCGCAACAACTTCGCCAGATAGCGGGTGGTCTGGCTCTTGCCGACCCCCGTGCGCACCGCGGTCACGGCGACGACCGGCTTGCTGGAGGTGAGCATGGTGTGACGACCGCTGAGCATGGTGAAGTCGGCACCCGCGGCCAGGCACTGGGACGCCAGATGCATGACCCGGCTGTGCGGGACGTCGGAGTAGGCGAAGACCGCCAGGTCGATTCCTTCGCGCTCGATGAGCTCGACGACGTCGGTCTCGGGAACGATCGGGATCCCGTCGGGATAGAGCGGGCCGGCCAACTCCGGGGGATAACGCCGGTCGTCGATGTCAGGGATCTGGGTGGCGGTGAAGGCGACTACGCGATACGCCGGATCGTCGCGAAACACGACGTTGACGTTGTGGAAGTCACGACCCGCTGCGCCGAGGACGACTACCGTGGCAGGGCTTGTCATAACGCGCTCCGTGGCTGGGTCGAACACCGGCGCCGGGATGCCCTCGTGGCGCCCCGACCGTGGGACTCGCCGTAATCCACTGTATGAGCGGCTGCCGCGAGGGCAGGGACCTTCGGCCCGTCCTCAGATGTGGGGTTGGTCAGGCTCGTGCTCGCCGGCCTCGTGTTCCCCCGGCTCATGCGAACCGTGGTGCGCGGCATGTTCGGGAGCGACGGTATGCCGTGCCGCCCTGGCCCGCTCCAGGTCGACGCTAAGTTGCAGCACCCGGGCCCGATTGAGGGTGTAACCCCGAGCCAGGAACCAGGCCAGGCCCATGAGGACGACCACGGTGATGAGCATGGTCAACCGGATCCCCCAGAGCGCACTCTCGGGCTGGGCGAGCCGGGCCTCGCCGTGCCGGGCATGCTGATAGCCCGTGAACTCCAGCACCCAACCGACCGCGAAGGTCGCGAGCGCCGAGGCCATGGTGCGGACGAGGACCATCACTCCGCTGAACGATCCGGCGTTGCGGGCCCCTTGAGCGATCTCACCGTCGTCGACGACGTCGGGGAACATCACCCAGATCATCACCTGAGCCGCCGCCAAGCCGATGGCGAAGATCCCTGCCAAGACGTAGACCGGCCAGACGATGGTGCCCGATGGGTAGAAGGCGATGACGATCATCGCGAGGATCGAGAGCGGGATCCCGGTGTAGTAGATGACGTTCTTGTCGACCCGGTCCACGAGGCGCAGGAGCACCGGGAGCATGACGAGGGTCACCACGGCGAAGATCCCGGCGAAGAGGACGGTGCGAACTCCGGCACGGCATACAGGGCGTAGTAGAGGATCACCGAGGTGACGATGTCGATGGTGATCGACGGGCAGAGGTACATCGCGGTGAGCCGCCGGAAGGAGGCGATCCGGAACGGCGAGATGACGACCTTGAGATTGAACGCGTCGGGGTGCTCCGCGACCGGTGCCCGTTCGTGGGTGAACCTGGCGACGAACAAAAGCGGCACCGCGAAGAAGGTGCCGAAGCCGAGGAACAACGACAGGTAGAGCGTCGTCATCGACAAGTGGCCCTCGGTGAACGCGTTGACGAGGGCGTTCATCACGAGGGTGCAGCCGACCGCCGAGAAGGTGGCGCAGCCAAGGCGCAGGACGTTAACCCGGCTGCGCTCGTCCGGGTCGGTGGTGATCTCGGTCGACAGCGATCCGTAGGGAACGGCGACGATGCTCGCCACGGTGGTCCAGAACAGGTGGGCGAGGATGACGAACCACACCTTGGCGCTCTGGCTGTCCCAGTCGCCGATCGGCGCCCAGAGGCCGGCCATGGCCGGCGGCAGCAACAACGCCCCGGCGAAGATCCACGGGCGGCGCCGGCCCCAGCGGGTGCGGGTGCGGTCGGTGATGATGCCCATGAGCGGGTGGTTGATCGCGTCCCAGACCTTGGAGACGACGACGGTGGTGCCGGCCAGGCCGGGGGGCAACCCGACGATGTCGGTGAGGTAGAACAGGTAGAGGACCGCGAGAGTCGCCGCGGCCCCTCCCCCGAAGACGTCGCCGAGGGCGAAGACGGCCCGCTCGGCCCCGGACATCTGCGGCCCGGACGTCTGGGGGGTGGACCCGGGCGGTGCGGGTGCGGAGGGCGCGCTGTCGGCCGGCGACGCGGCATACGACATGGACACGCTCCCTGCTCGGGTGGACGTGCGCAGTCTGCCAGACCGCGTCAGGTGAGGCTCGCGGCTGACGGAATACCAATGGTCGGCGCGCGAGGGGGTAACCGTGCTCAGCCGCCTGTGAGGGTGGCTACCAATGGCATTCGGTATGCCGGACGGATTGGCCCAGACCGGGGCAGGTGAGGCTCGGGGACCAAAAGAACGCGCCGCGCTGGACCGTGATGAGGGGGAACTCGTGCTGGCCAGTGTCTGAATCGACTCGGTGGAGCACGGGCAATCGGTACTTCTCGGCGATCGTCCGCAACGCGACCGCTGACCGCACCGGCTGGGGGTCATTGACCTCGGGGAGTTCACCGATGCGGTACAGCCGACCGAACAGGGCCAATTTGCGATTTGACCGGCTCAGGCATTCCGCGACCGTCGTAGAGCCGATTGTGCAAGAACACGGTCACTCCAGCCGAGCGTGATTCTGCCCGCACCGGCGACCCAGGAGAGGAGGGAACTGAGCCTGACACGGCGATCCAGTACCGCCCGGTGATCGCTGTCTGGGGAACCACCCAGGGATCGATCCACGAGTCCGAATCACCTTGGGTCTTCCATCCGCTCTCCGCGTCGCCGGACACCAGACGGTGGATCACGTGGCTGTGCACCCCCTTGCTGGCCGCGACGCGGGTGACCACCAGGTCACCCAGGGCATAAGAGCGGGCCCGGCGAGCGATGACTAGGTCACCCTGGTGGAGCAGCGGCTCCATGCTGTGTCCGTCGACCACAGAAACGTCGCCTGTCCCGCCAACTGGGTTGGGGCAAAGAGCACGACCCAGCAGGCAACAAGGGCCTGCGTGACCGCGAGGGACATGACCGAACGCACCCGGTCATGGCGCTTCGACCTGTTCATCGCGGTTACGGCAAGACTCACTTCAATCTGTTTTCACCCGTTGTTCAGGTCAAGTCAGCCGATCAGCAGGTGAGTGGTGATGGACATCTAGTTGGCGACCTCGACCGGGGTGCCCGACAAGAGGGCGTCACCTGTCGTCGCATTGAGCGTCCCGCTCTACAGCGTCGTGGCCCCGCCATCGATGCTGAGTGCGACGGGGACGCACAGGCAGGCGCTGGACGGGGTTCCCGAGGTGTCGTTGGTCACGGCTTGGGTGATCTGAGCCGAGGTGTGACGTTGTACGTCACGGTGAAGGTGTCGTTGCAGGCTGGGGCGGTGATGGCGAAGGCTCCCCCGAGTTCTGGACTGGAACGCTCGCCTGTGGGTTGGCGTCACTCAGGCCCGTTGCACCTGATGCCGTCAGAGCGAAGATCGAGCCTGCCGCCGCGATGGCCAGCATGCTTTCCCTCATGGTGATGTCCTACAGTTCTGGCCTGTTGACAGGCGACGTTTCCCCGAAGCGGTGTCCGGCGCACTACCGCGGCGCGCAACCCAAGCCATGCCTGAATAACTTGAATCAATAGCATTACGAGCCTGTATCCACCATGACCAATCTCGCACTTGGCGGTCGAGGGCCCCTTGGAACGGGCATTTCGGGCGCAGTCGACCAGACCCAGAGGCGCACCCGAGTCGCGGAGGCGTTGGCTCACACCGACTTCGCCGCACACCGACGGCGGAGCGGGCAGGCTGGGCAGGATCAGACCGGGACGACGAGCAGGAGTTCCTCCAGGCCAGCAAAGTCTTCTGGGTTACGAGTGAGCAGCGGCAGCCCCTCAGCCTCAGCGACGGCAGCGATGAGCAGGTCCGCGAACCTTCGGCGCGGCTGGCGCCCTGCTGCGACGACCGCCGCGTGGACCCTCCCGTAGGCACGGGCGGCGTCACTGCCGAAGGGAATCGCCTCAAAGACTGCCTCGGCCCGCTGCAGCCGATCCTGTCGGCGGGCCCGTTCGGCCAGGTCTTGCGTGGCGGCCGGACCGGCTGCCAACTCAGCCATCGTGATCGCGCTGACACCGACGGTCAACGGCAGGAGGTCCGGATCGACGAGGTCGAGGTCGATCACGACCGACGTGTCCAACAATCCGGCCGGGAGTCGCTCAGGCACGAGGTTCGACATCTTGATCGACGACATCGTCGAGGTCCCGGCGGAAGCGCGTCCTGTCGACGCGCGGGGCGTCGTGGAACAGCTCGGCGACGAGACGCACATCCACCAACCGTTGACGGCGCAGCGGACGCAACTCACCCACGGGGACCGAGTTGCGGGTCAGGACGAAGGAGCGCCCCTCGTCGAGCGCGCGCATGATGCGGCCGCTGTCGTTGCGCAGCTCCCTCTGGCTGATCACCTCGCTCATGACCCAACTGTAGCACCGCGTGCTACAGAGAGACGGGCGAGCCCCGCCCCGCGCCGTCCGCCCTATCAGAAGTGCGCCCGAACGGAAGTCAGACGCTGAATCGGAACTCAGCCGTGCAACGTGACAGAACAACCTGCCCAGTGAGGACTTCCGCGACATTGACAACAGGCGCGACGTCCATCAGCAACCGCGCACGAGACCGCGCCAACAGCTTGGCTGCCTCATGGCAGAAGCCAGCAGCTGCCACCCCGCTGGCCGGATCAAGCTCGACGCGCCATGGCCCAGCGGCACCAATCAGCATCGTCACGCCTACTTGACGATATGGTTGCCGCACGATTCGTTCAAGGAGGAAACGTGGTTCCAATAAAGACCTCTATCGAGGATGTCCAAAAAGTCCTGGCCTATCTTGGGAAACAAATCGGTTGGGTCGATCAGCCGAAAATCGAGAAGGCGCTCGGCGCGTTGGACGACAGAAAGACCGGAGCCATGGTCGAGTTTGGGCTGATCCTTCGCGACGGGGGCAACATGCGGGCGACTCCGCGGGGCCAACTTTTCAATACCGACCCGAAGGCAGCTCTGCGCGAGGTGCTGGCCAGTGTCGACCTATATCGATCGACTCTTGAGTGGGTTCACTATGGGAAGCGCGCGGAAACAACAGCTGCCGAGATAGGACAGTACTGGGAGGCCTCGCATAGGGACACGCTTGGCGGGCTAAGCGGGACAACTCTGGGTTCCGGAGCCGTAACGTTCGGACGGGTGGTCGACGGCGCCGGGTTGGGCACGTTCCTCGTCGGCCGTAGCGGCAAGGAGACTCGCACAACCTTCGATCTGGCGGCCGTCGACGCGCTCATTAATGGCAACTCGTCGCCGGACGGATCGGGTATCGCACCAGATGCGTCAGGGGATGAGGACGGGACGATCGATTCGCCCGCTACGAATATCGGAACCCTGGGTACCGATGCCCAAAGCGCACCGCAACGCCCCACTACCCACCCTCCGAGCGTATCCGTCTCCACCAGCCCAAGCGTCCACGTGAACATTGAGATCCATATCGCAGCGGACGCTACTGCCGACACTGTCCGCGAGATCTTCAAGAACATGGCGCGTTATGTTCTCGACAAGCCCATTGCAGACGATGGCGAGTGACGGCTGGGTCCCCAGACTTGACCAGCTCCGGGAGTTTCAGGAGGCCTACCGCCTTCCGGTTACGGATATCGCACGGCAGGCACCAAGAGAGGCCCTCCACTCACTGAGGGACGCAACCGGGAACGCCCCTGCCAGCTATCGGCCGTATCTCGAAGAGGCAGTAGATTGTTACGAAACAGGCGCGTATCGCGGCGCCGTTCTTATGATTTGGGCAGCGACGATCGAACACATTTATTCGGTCATAGAGGATCACCCGCTTGGGTTCAAATTGCTTGAAGTCGAGAACTTTAGTCGATATCAGCACGCGAACTTCTATCGGAAAGTGAGGAAGAAGGGCGACCTCCTCTACATCAATGATGCCAACCTGTTCCTTATCTGTGAGGACGCCGGCGTTTTCAATAAGAATGCGCGGACCATTCTGGATGACGCGCTCAAGACTCGCAACCGATGCGGGCATCCAACAGGGTACGTCGTGGGGCGGGAAGAGGTCGTCATCTTCATCGAACGACTGATCAACAACGTGATCAGCGGCGCTATGCTCACTTGGAAGAAGCGCTCGGCCCCTCCGACGGCCGAAGGCGCTCGCCGATCTGCCCGCTAACGCCAAAGTCCTATGACTGTTTTGAGGGGATCGGCGTTTTCCGGGCGGCAGCGCACGTGGCCCGGAAACAGGAACCACTGAGTCAGATTCAGACGTTGAAGCGGAACTCGACCACGTCGCCGTCAGACATCACGTATTCCTTGCCCTCGATGCGCACCTTGCCGGCCGCCTTGGCCGCCACCATCGAGCCGGCGGCATCCAGGTCGGCGAACGACACGACCTCGGCCTTGATGAACCCGCGCTGGAAGTCGGTGTGGATGACCCCCGCGGCCTGCGGCGCCGTCCAACCCTGCCGGATCGTCCAGGCCCGCGACTCCTTGGGCCCGGCGGTCAGATAGGTCTGCAAGCCCAGCGTGTGGAAGCCGACGTGGGCCAGTTGGTCCAGCCCCGGCTCAGTCACCCCGACCGACTCCAGCAGCTCGCGCGCCTCCGCCTCGTCGAGCTCGGCCAGGTCGGCTTCGAGCTTGGCCGAGAGGAACACGCTGTCCGCCGGCGCGACCGATTCGCGCAGCGACGCCTGCAACGCCGCGTCGGTGATCTGGTCCTCGTCGAGGTTGAACACGTAGATGAACGGCTTGGCCGTCAGCAGTTGCAGCGAGCGCGCCTCGGCGAGGTCGATCCCGTAGGCCGCGTGACCGGCATACAGGGTCTCGCCTGCCTCCAGGCACTTCTGGACAGCGAGCGCGTTCTCGTATGCCGCCCGCTTCTCCTTGACGATCCGCGCTTCCTTCTCCAGGCGCGGGACCGCCTTCTCCATGGTCTGCAGGTCGGCGAGCACGAGCTCGGTCTCGATGGTCTCGATGTCGCCCGACGGCGAGACCTTGCCCTCGACGTGCGTGACGTCGTCGTCGACGAAGACCCGCACGACCTGGCAGATCGCGTCGGCCTCGCGGATGTTGGCGAGGAACTTGTTGCCCAGGCCCTCCCCGACCGACGCTCCGCGGACGATCCCCGCGATGTCGACGAACGACACGGTGGCGGGCAGGATCTTCTCCGAGCCGAAGATCTCGGCGAGCCGCCGCAGCCGCGGATCCGGCAGCGGAACGACGCCCACGTTGGGCTCGATCGTCGCGAAGGGGTAGTTCGCCGCGAGGACGTTGTTCTTGGTCAGCGCGTTGAACAGGGTGGACTTGCCGACGTTGGGCAGGCCGACGATGCCGATGGTGAGTGCCACAAGCGGGGAAGTCTACCCGCGAGGGGCGCGCCACCCGCACAGCTGCCGGGAGAGGGCGACGAGATTGCCCTCGGAGTCCCAGATTCGGGCATCTTCCTCCATGAGCCCGCCCGCGACGTTCTCCGTGGTCAGCTGCACTTGCAACCAGCCCGGCGCGGGGTGGCGGCGCAGGTGCGCGCTGAACTCCAGCGTCGGCGTCCACCCCATCAGCCCGAGGTCGAAGGCGACCGGCGGCAGGGCGTCCAGCGCCCAGAGGACCGACATGACGTCGGGATCGCGGCCATCGGCCAACCGCAACCAACCGCCCAACACGCCTGTGTGCGAAGGCTTCCCGACGAGCCAGCCGGACGAGGCCGGGTCCAAGCGCATGTCCATCCGCTGCAGGAGCGTCGAGTGGGCGAGGAAGTCAGGGGTCTCGTCGCCGCCGCCGATGCACTGCTCCGGGGGCGGCATCGTCGGTGGCGGCGCGCTGCGCAGACGGGGTTCCTCCCGGTCGGTGAGGTCCCCGAAGGTGGCCAGCGCGCGCATCCGCTCGTGCGGCATACCCTCCGCGTCGGCCTGCACGAGCGTGACCTGCCCGGTGGACATCGACCGGCCCACCCGCAGCACCTCCGTGCGGACGGTCACCGGACCGGGCTCGGACGGGGACTGGAAGTATGCCGTGAACGCCAACGGATCGGGGTGGGCGCCATCCTCGTCGAGGTCGGCGCGCAGGGCCGAGGCCCCGATCGCCATGAGTAGACCACCGTTGATGCCGTTGCCGATCCGCCACTGGTCGTCGAGTTGCCCGACCCACTCCCCCGCCCCGGCCCCAGCCGCCAGGGTGGTCGCGCGGTCAAACTCGAAGTCACTCGTGCTCATCGCGTCAGTCTGTCATCGCGCGAGATCTAGTCGAGGATGCGAGCGAGCGCGTCGCCGTCCGGGACGAACCCGACCCCCTGCAGGTAGGACCGGTGGACCGCGGTCGCCGGGGTCGCCACCACCGTGCGGAATCCGGCGTCCCGCAACACCTTCTGCCCGTCGCCGGTGTAGAGCCACCGCCCGATCCGCGAGTCGCGGTAGGCCTCCATGACGTAGTCGAGGGTCAGCCGCAACTCGCTGCCGCGCCGCTCCCCGAGGAGGGCGCCGGCTGGCAGGCCGTCGCGGGTGAGCAACAGGGCATAGGCGTCGGCCGGGACGGTCTCGAAGCCCGGCTGGCTCTTGTGGATGTCGGGCAGGTGGGTGCGCAGGAAGTCCTGCAGGAACGGCGCCTCCGCGTCGATCGGAACGGCGCCGAGGGTGCGCCCGCCGCCGAGTTCCTTGCGCAGGAACCACACGTTGAGACCCGCCACGGCCGCGTTGGTGAGGATGATCGGGATCGACCCGAGCAGCGCCCCGTAGACGACGAAGATCACCGATCCGATGAGCGAGATGGTGCGCAGGCGCACGACGTTCGTCATCGCCAACGACGCGACGACAAGGGCCGACGCGAGGTAGCCGACCAGTTCGACGGGGCTCAGCCAGGACACGTCGGCGAGCATACGGGTGAGTGCTCATCCCGGGGCCTGTCGGTGGGCGATGGGAGGGTCAAGGCATGGAGTTTCGTGAGTTGGTGATCGGGGCGCTCGTCGGTGGCCTTCTCGGGTGGCTGGCACTGCGGTCGTGGTATGCCGCGCGCCTGGCGTCCGCCGTCACTGAGCGTGACGTGCTGCGCGAGCGGGTGCTCGACCTGGAGGCGACGGTGTCGGCCGAGGCCGAGACGGCTGCCCTGGTGGCCCCACTGGCGTTGAGCCTCGATCGGGTGGCCCAGCAGGTGCACACGCTGGAGCGGGATCGGGGCGAGCAGTTCGCCCGGGTGGCCGTCGAGTTGGCCCGCGTGCAGTCCAGCACGGGCGAGTTGCGTGACCAGACCGCGTCTCTCGTTGGGTCGCTGGCCTCGGCCAACGTGCGGGGCGCCTGGGGTGAGGTCACGCTGCGCCGGGTGCTGGAGGTGTCGGGGCTGTTGGCTCGCTGCGACTTCGACGAGCAGTGGACGGGGGTGACGATGTCCGGCGCGGCGGTGCGGCCCGATGTCGTGGTGCACCTGCCCAGCGAGCGACACCTCGCCGTCGACGCCAAGGCACCGATGACCGACTTCCTCGCGGCCCAGGCCGACGGCCTGACGGCGGCCGAACGGGCCAAGTTTTTGCGGGCCCACGCCAGGTCGCTGCGCGGTCACGTCGACGCGTTGGCATCCAAGGGCTACTGGACGGCGTTCGAGGGCTCTCCGGAGATCGTCGTCTGCTTCGTTCCGGGCGAGGCGCTGCTGGCCGCGGCTTTGTCGGCCGACCCGCAGTTGCACGAGCACGCGATGGCCCGCTCGGTCGTGCTCGCCTCACCGGCGACCTTGCTGGCCTTGTTGCGCTCGGTGGCGTTGGCCTGGCGACAGGATGCTCTCGCCGACGGAGCCCGCGAGTTGCTGACGCTCGGCCAGGACCTTTATGCCCGCTTGGGTGCGGTGGGGCGGCATACCGAGGCGTTGGGCGCGAGCCTGCGCAAGTCGGTGGAGGCCTACAACGTCTTTGTCGGGTCGATGGAGAGCCGGGTGCTCGTCACGGCTCGGCGGATGCACGAGTTGGGGCTGGCCAGCGAGTCGGTCAGCGTGCCCTCCCCCGAGCCGGTCGCCGTGGCACCTCGGCCGCTGACGGCTGCCGAGCTCTTGGGCGCGCTGGACGCCGACCTGGAGCGCGGTGGTCTCACCCGCCCGATGTTGGTCGACCACGCCGATTCGGTGGAGCGCCGTGGCCCCGGGTCGATCGAGACTGCAGCCGGCTGACCACTGTCGCCCGGACGAACGGACGCAGAAAGGCTCAGTGCCGACGGGTTAGTGCAGGGGGTCGGGCGTCTGCGGGCTGGAATCGCGCCGGATCGGTGCTGGGTCGCCGCCGGGCGGGCCTTCAGGTCGCGGCGCAACTCGTTGGGCAGGGCGAAGAGCAGCGACTCCTCGGCCGCGACGACTGACTGGACATCGGCATAGCCGCGCTCGGCGAGGAAAGCCAACACGTCGCGCACGAGGATCTCCGGGACGCTCGCCCCTGAAGTCACTCCGACGGTGGAGACGCCCTCCAGCCAGGCCGGGTCGATCTCAGCGGCGTAGTCGACCAGATGCCCAGCCCCGGCACCGTGCTCCAGCGCGACCTCGACGAGGCGGACCGAGTTCGAGGAGTTGCGTGAGCCCACGACGATCATCAGGTCGGCGTCGCGAGCCATCTGCTTGACGGCCAACTGACGGTTCTGGGTGGCATAACAGATGTCGTCGCTCGGCGGGTTCTGCAGCTTGGGGAAGCGCTCGCGCAGCTTGGCCACCGTCTCCAGCGTCTCGTCGACCGACAACGTGGTCTGCGAGAGCCAGACGACCTTCTCGGGGTCGCGGACCGTCACCCCGGCGACGGCATGCGGACCGTCGACGAGCACGATGTGCTCCGGGGCCTCCCCCGACGTGCCGACGACCTCCTCGTGCCCCTCGTGGCCGACGAGCAGGATGTCGAAGTCTTCGTTGGCGAAGCGCACGGCCTCGCGGTGCACCTTGGTGACCAACGGGCAGGTCGCATCGATCGTCTTGAGGGAGCGCGCCGCCGCCTCCTCGTGGACGATCGGCGCCACTCCGTGCGCCGAGAAGATCACCGTGGCGCCCTCAGGCACCTGGTCGGTCTCGTCGACGAACACCGCGCCACGGTCCCGCAACGTCTGCACGACGTGCTTGTTGTGGACGATCTCCTTGCGCACGTAGACCGGCGGCCCATAGAGCTCCAGCGCCTTCTCGACCGTGACGACGGCGCGGTCGACGCCCGCGCAATACCCGCGCGGCGCCGCCAGCAGGACCCGCTTGGTGGGGCTGGAGGAGGGCGCAGCAGAGGAGGGGTCGGGGGTGGGCGGCATACCGTCAATGCTACGTGCGCATCGAGGGCTCCCGTCCCTGCCGCGGGCCAGGCTCTTTCCCCCCGCACCAACCGTTGCCGGGTCGACCACCACGACAGACCGCGCGCTCGTCGGGAAGGCGGAATACAGTCGCGGTTGTGAGTATGCCTCCCGCCCCCGACCCGCGATCCTCGTCGCGTGCGTCGGGCTCACCGGCGCCCGCGAGCGCGCCCGGCGCCCGGGCAGCGCTGCCGGAGAAGGCAGCCGACACGACTGCCGAGGCGCCCTGGCCGGTCCGGGTGCTCAGCCTCAAGATCCGCGACTACGTCGACAAGATGTCGGCGATGTGGGTCGAGGGCCAGGTCGTGCAGTTGCAGCGACGGGGCAACACGGCATACCTCACCCTGCGCGACCCCGAGGTCGACATGTCGCTGTCCGCGACCATCTCGGTCAACGCACTCAACGCCATGGGCAGCCCCCTCCTCGAAGGTGCCCGCGTCGTTCTGCAGGCCAAGCCGACGTTCTGGGAGCGGCGCGGGACCCTGCAACTGGACGGCCGGCAGATCCGGCCGGTCGGCGTCGGCGACTTGCTCGCGCGGCTCGAGATCCTCAAAGCGCGCCTGGCCGCCGAGGGCCTGTTCGATCGGGATCGCAAACGCCGGCTGCCGTTCCTGCCCCGCCGGGTCGGGCTGATCACTGGCCGTGACAGCGCGGCCGAGCGCGACGTCGTCGAGAACGCCCGACGCCGTTGGCCCGCAGTGCAGTTCGAGATCCGCGAGGTCGCCGTCCAGGGGACCACCGCGGTCGCCGAGGTGACGGCCGCGCTCGCCGAGCTGGACCGGATCGCGGGAGTCGACGTCATCGTCATCGCCCGTGGCGGCGGCGCCGTCGAGGAGTTGCTGCCGTTCAGCAACGAGACCCTGCTGCGCGCCGTGGCCGCTGCAGCCACCCCGGTCGTGTCCGCGATCGGTCACGACGTCGACACCCCGCTGCTCGACTTCGCCGCCGACGTGCGCGCGTCCACGCCGACCGATGCCGCGAAATTGGTCGTCCCCGATGCGGCCGCTGAACGCGACCGGGTCGCTGCCCTCCACGGTCGGGCCCGGCTCGCCGTGCGCCATCGGCTCGACGTCGAGCGGCGTCTGCTCATCGCCCACCGCACCCGCGCGGTGATGACGGACCCGCTCGCCCTGCTCACCCCGCATCGCAGCCAATTGGCGGCCCTGCGAGGGCGGGCGACCGACCGCCTGGTCACCCGGTTGGAACGCGAAGGCGACCGGATCAGCCACCTGCGCGCCCAGGTGCGCGCCCTTTCGCCACAGTCGACCCTCGACCGGGGGTATGCCGTCGTCACCCACCCCGACGGGCGGGTCGTTCGCGACCGGGAGGACGTCGCTCCGGACGAGCTTCTCCGGGTCTTGGTGGCTCGCGGAGACTTCGGGGTCCGTGTCATCGGCCACGAGTCGCCGCCGAAGCACGCGGCGCCGTCGTAGTCACGGCGCCAGCGCCCCCCCCCCCCCCCCCCCCCCCCCCGGCCCCCCCCCCCCCCCCCCCCCCCCCGCCCCCCCCCCCCCCCCCCCCCCCCCCCCCCCCCCCCCCCCCCCCCCCCCCCCCCCCCCCCCCCCCCCCCCGGCCCCCCCTCCCCCACCGCCCCCCCCCGCCCGCCCCCGCCCGGGGCCCCCGCCCGGGGCCGCCCCCCCCCCCCCCCCCCCGGCCCCCCGGCCCGCGGCCCCCCGGGGGGCGCCCCCCCGGCCCCGCGCCCCCGGGCCCGCGCCCCGCCGGCGCCGGGGCCGCCCGCGCCCCCCCCCCCCCCCCCCCCCCGCCCGCCCCGGGCCCCGGCCCCGCCCCCCCCGCCCGCGCCCCCGCGCGGCGGCCCCGGGGGCCCCGCCCCCGCCGCGGGGGCGCGCCGCCCCCCGCCCCCCCCCCGGCCCGCCCCCCCCCCCCCCCCCCCGCCGCGCTGCGCGCTGACGTTTGTCCCCGAGGACCACGGGATCGTCTGCAACCGGGCTAAGGTGTTCCCGCTCTCCATCCCGAGCACGAGAGGCAACCCTGTGCCCACCGACCCGGCCAGCAAGGCCGACCCGGCCGACCTCGCTGACCTGACCTACGAGCAGGCTCGCGACGAGCTCATCACGATCGTGGCCCAGCTCGAGTCGGGCCAGGTGCCGCTGGAGCAGAGCATGTCGCTGTGGCACCGCGGCGAGGCGCTTGCGGCCTACTGCGCCCACTGGTTGGACGATGCCCAGTCCAAGATCGCCGATGCGGGCGTCGTCATGCGGATCCGCGACGACGAGGCGTGAGCGCGCGGAACCGCGCGTACGAGCGCTCCGCCGCCGAGTAAGAGTGCGTCGCCGCCTGCCGCTCAGCTCGCGGCTTTGGCTGGCTCGAGCCGTTCGATGAAGTAGCGGATGTCGTCCATGCCGCCCGTGGCGCTGACCACCGTCGTGAGCTTGTCGGCCGAGACTGACACGGCATACAGCTGATTGCGCTCGTCCGTGCGGATCTCCCAGGTGCGCCCCGCGACCTCGGCGCTGCCGGTGACCTTGCCGCCCGTGATGCCGGTGGTGACCCAGGCCGGCGTCGCATCGACGGTCTGGCGCAACCCGACGAACTGCCCCGCCGGCGTCGTCCAACCTGCCTGCCAGGTCGGCCGCGAGTCGGTCGAGGTTGCAAAGCGGGCGCTCGTGGCCGTCCACCCCGAGGGGAGCCCGGCGGGGAACGAGAACGGCGTGCCGCTGTCCTTCACGGCATACGAGACGACCGATGCGGCATCGACGGCCGGCTGGCGGACCGAGTCGACACGGGGCACCAACGCGATCAACCCCGCCACGAGGGCGAGCACGACCAGCAGCGATCGGGCCATGTTGGCACCGCTGCCCATGCTGTAGCGGCTGCGCGGCTGCGCGCCTGACGAGGGCACCGAGGGTGTGGTCACTCCCCCATCGTCCCCGACCGGACAGACCGCAACCAAACCGGGATGTGGACCAGTGCCGAGTCGCGAGCGGGCAGCCCTAGGCTGAGGCGCTATCAGCTACTCCCAGGAGGAAACCGTGGCCGAACGCACTGCCGTTCTCGTTGTGGGCGAGGCCCTCATCGACGCCGTCGTCAAGGGCGGCGAGATCACCGGCGAGCATGTCGGCGGCAGTCCGGCCAACGTCGCGTTCGGCGTCGGCGCTCTCGGTCACGACGTCTCGCTAGCCACCTGGATCGGCCACGACGAGCACGGTGACCGCATCCTCGCGAGGTGCGCCGACGCGGGCGTCACCGTCGTTCCCGGCAGCACCGGAGCAGAGCGCACCAGCGTCGCCTACGCGTCCATCGACGCGCGCGGACAGGCGACCTACCGCTTCGACCTCACCTGGGACGTCCCCGAGCTCGGTGACACCAGCGAGATCGGCCACGTTCACACCGGAAGCATCGCCGCGACCATCGAGCCCGGCGGCAGCCAGGTCGTTGAGGTCATCCGTCGCCTGCGTGCTCAGGCCACGGTCTCCTACGACCCCAACATGCGCCCCTCGCTCATGGGCAGCCCCGATGAGGTCCGGGCCCGAGTCGAGGACCTCATCGCGCTCTCCGACGTCGTCAAGGCCAGCGACGAGGACATCCAGTGGCTCTACCCGGGCGCCTTCCTGCCCGACGTGCTGCGCCTCTGGGGCGAGTTGGGTGCCGCGGTCGCCGTCATCACCCGCGGCGGCCAGGGCGCCGTCTATGTCGTGCGCTCGGCGACGACGGCTGAGGTCACCACGGTCCCCGCCAAGGCGACGACCGTCATCGACACGGTCGGTGCCGGTGACTCCTTCATGGCCGGGCTGGTGTCCGGGCTGCTGGACGCCGGCTACCTCGGCGGTCCGGATGCCCGAGAGCGGCTGCGCGCTGCCGGGATCGATGACCTGCGCCCCTGTGTGGATCGGGCTACCGCGACCAGCGGCGTGACCGTCGGCCACGCCGGCGCCTACGCACCGACCCGGGCCGAGCTAGGCATCTGAGCGCCCCTCCTATGCTGGGGGTGAAGTGCACAACGGACTGCCCCTAACGACGTGGGAGTGATGATGGTCGAGTTCGCCTATGAGGATCTGCTGCCGATCGGCGCGGACGAGACACCCTGGCGATTGTTGACGACCGAGGGTGTCCGGACGGTCGAAGGACCCGGTGGTCGGCAGTTCCTCGAGGTCGACGACGAGGCGATGCGCACCCTCACGGAGACGGCGATGCACGACATCGCCCACTACCTGCGCCCGGCTCACCTGGCTCAGTTGCGCAAGATCCTCGATGACCCCGAGGCCAGCAACAACGACAAGTTCGTCGCGCTCGACCTGCTGAAGAACGCCAACATCGCCGCCGGCGGTGTCCTGCCGATGTGCCAGGACACCGGCACCGCGATCGTCATGGGCAAGCGCGGCCAGCACGTCCTCACCGGCGGCACCGACGAGCGGGCGATCAGCCGGGGCGTCTACGACGCCTACACCCGGCTCAACCTGCGCTACAGCCAGATGGCACCGCTGACGATGTGGGACGAGCGCAACACCGGCTCCAACCTCCCGGCCCAGATCGAGTTGTATGCCGACACGGCTCCTGGACACGAGGCGGCATACAAGTTCCTCTTCATGGCCAAGGGCGGCGGGTCGGCCAACAAGAGCTACCTCTACCAAGAGACCAAGGCGATCCTCAATCCCGCCGGCCTCATGCGCTTCCTCGACGAGAAGCTGCGTTCGCTCGGCACGGCGGCCTGCCCGCCCTACCACCTGGCCATCGTCATCGGCGGGACCTCCGCTGAATTCGCGCTCAAGACAGCCAAATACGCGTCGACGAAGTACCTCGACACACTGCCGACCGAAGGGTCCATGACGGGCCACGGCTTCCGCGACACCGCGCTTGAGGAGCAGGTCCTCGAGTTGACCCGCCAGTTCGGCATCGGCGCCCAGTTCGGCGGCAAGTACTTCTGCCACGACGTGCGCGTCATCCGGCTGCCGCGGCACGGCGCCAGCCTGCCGGTCGCGGTCGCCATCTCGTGCTCGGCCGACCGGCAGTGCCTGGGCAAGATCACCCCCGAGGGCGTCTTCATCGAGCAACTCGAGTTCGAGCCCGGTCACTACCTGCCCGAGCCGACCGCCGAACAACTCGCCGGAGACGACGCCGCGGCCGACGATGTCGTGCGCATCGACCTGTCCCGGCCGATGTCCGAGATCCTCGCCGAGCTCACCCGGCAGCCGGTCAAGACCCGGTTGTCGCTCACCGGGACGCTCGTCGTCGCCCGTGACATCGCTCACGCCAAGATCAAGGAGCGTCTCGACGCCGGCGAGGGGATGCCGCAGTACCTCAAGGACCACCCGGTCTACTACGCGGGCCCGGCCAAGACCCCGGCCGGCATGGCCTCGGGGTCGTTCGGCCCGACGACGGCCGGCCGGATGGACTCCTACGTCGATCAGTTCCAGGCGGCCGGTGGGTCGATGGTCATGCTCGCCAAAGGCAACCGCAGCCAGCAGGTCACCGACGCCTGCGCCGCCCACGGCGGCTTCTATCTCGGCTCGATCGGCGGCCCCGCGGCGCGCCTGGCCCAGGACTGCATCAAGAGCGTCGAGGTGTTGGAGTACCCCGAGTTGGGCATGGAAGCGGTCTGGAAGATCGAGGTCGAGGACTTCCCGGCATTCGTCGTCGTCGATGACAAGGGCAACGACTTCTTCGCGTCCGTGACCAAGCCCGTCGCCTTCACCATCGAAAAGCGCCCGGGGCTGTAACGGCATACGCTCGGGGTGTGGCACGACACCGACCCCAGCCGGGCACGCGACCGGAAACACCGACCGAGGCGTGGGCAGTCCTGTCTGCCGGAAACGCCCGCTTCATGGCTGGCGAGCGCGAGCACCCCAACCAGGATGTGGCCATCCGGCACCGCCTCGCCGGCAAGCAACAGCCCTTCGCGATCTTCTTCGGATGCGCCGACTCGCGGGTCGCGGCCGAGATCATCTTTGACCGCGGCCTAGGCGATCTCTTCGTCGTCCGCACCGCGGGCCACACCGTCGACTCCAGCGTCCTGGGGTCGATGGAGTTCGGGGTCGGCGTCCTCGGCATCCCGCTGATCGTCATCCTTGGCCATGACTCGTGCGGCGCGGTCAACGCTGCCGTCGACGCCATGACCAGTGGCGATCTGCCTGGCGGTTTCGTGCGCGACATCGTCGAGCGCGTCATGCCCAGCGTGCTCGCCGCGAGCAAGCACGGCGAGGTCGGGATCGACCAGATCGAGGCCGAGCACGTGCGCCAGACCGCAGCCCTGGTCGCGCAACGCTCCCACCTCATCGCCGACCACATCGCCGCCGGCACGCTCGGGATCATCGGCGCGACCTACAACCTGCGCGACGGCCAAGCAGGTGTGGTCACCGCGATCGGGATCGACGTCACCTGAGCCGCACGGCATACCGCAGGGGTATGCCGCCTCGCCCCCTCAGCGCTGCAGCCGCCTCAGGCGTCGCTCAACGACAACTGCGACTTGACCACGTCGGCCAGGCGGTCGGCGATCGCCTGGGCCTGATGGTGATCGGCGGCCTCGACCATGACCCGCACGAGCGGCTCGGTGCCCGACTTGCGCAGCAACACCCGGCCGGACCCGTCGAGCTCTCGCTGCGCCTCGGCCACCGCCGACTGCACCGTGGGGTGACCGTCGACCGCGTCCTTGTCGACGTTCTTGACGTTGACGAGCACTTGGGGCAGGCGGGTCATCACGGCCGCCAACTCAGCCAGCGGGTGCCCGGTCTGGGCGACCCGCGAGGCCAGCATCAGCCCGGTGAGGACGCCGTCCCCGGTCGTCCCGTGGTCGAGGAAGATGACGTGGCCGGACTGCTCACCCCCGAGGGAGTAGCCGCCGGCCTTCATGTCCTCCAGGACGTAACGGTCGCCGACTCCGGTCTGCCGCACCGTGATTCCCTCACGGGTCATGGCCTGCAGCATGCCGAGGTTGCTCATCACGGTGGCCACCAGGGTGTCGTGGGCCAGGGTGCCGCGCTCGCGCATGGCCATCGCGAGGATGCACATGATCTGGTCGCCGTCGACGACCTCGCCGCGCGCGTCCACTGCCAGGCATCGGTCGGCGTCGCCGTCGTGGGCGATCCCGAGCTGGGCGCCGTTCTCGATGACGGCCCGCTGCAACCGGGCCAGATGGGTCGACCCATAGCCCGCGTTGATGTTCTCGCCGTTGGGCTCCGCGCCGATGACCGTGACGAACGCCCCGGCCTCACGGAAGGCCCAGGGCGACACCATGGAGGCGGCGCCATGGGCGGCGTCGATGACGACGTGCAGACCCTCCAGGCGATGCGGGAGCGTCGTCAGCAGGTGGCGGACATACCTCGTGGCGCCGTCCTCGAGCCGACGGATCCGGCCCACGGCAGCACCGGTCGGGCGCGTCCAAGGCTCCTGCATCCGCGCCTCGATGGCGTCCTCGACGACGTCGTCGAGCTTCTGGCCGCCGCGCGCGAAGAACTTGATCCCGTTGTCCGGCATGGGGTTGTGCGAGGCCGAGAGCATGACCCCCAGGTCAGCGCCCAGGTCAGCCGTGAGGAAGGCGATCGCCGGGGTGGGCAGCAGCCCTGCGTCCATGACGTCGACGCCGGCAGACGCCAGACCGGCCATCACCGCGGCGGAGAGGAACTCACCCGACGCGCGCCCATCCGTCCCGACGACCGCGAACGGACGGTGCCCCGCGAACTCGCCGGCATCACCGAGCACGTGCGCAGCAGCCACCGCCAGGTCCAGGGCCAACTCGGCCGTGATGTCCTGGTTGGCCAGGCCGCGCACACCATCGGTCCCGAATAGACGTCCCACGAGTGTTCCTTTCACCAGCAATCCCGTATGCCGCGTATGCCGCGTCGCGAGGTGCGCGGGCGGCATACCCCGAAGCAACCTACTCCTGCCCCACGTGAGCAAGACGCACGACGGGCGGCCCGGGTTGCCCCGAGCCGCCCGTCGGCGGTCACCTGCGTGACATCAACGCTTGCTGTACTGAGGCGCCTTGCGGGCCTTCTTGAGACCGGCCTTCTTGCGCTCGGGAACGCGAGCGTCCCGGGTGAGGAAGCCGGCCTTCTTCAGCGTCGGGCGGTTGAGCTCCTCGTCGACCCCGTTGAGGGCGCGGGCGACACCGAGGCGGACCGCGCCGGCCTGGCCGGAGGGGCCACCGCCGTGAACCCGCACGAGGACGTCGTAGGCGCCGTCGAGCTCAAGGACCTTGAGCGGCTCGTTGACGAGCTGCTGGTGGACCTTGTTGGGGAAGTAGGAGTCCAGCGTGCGGCCGTTGATGGTCCACTCGCCGGTGCCGGGAACGATCCGGACCCGGGCGATGGCCTGCTTGCGACGGCCGGTGGCAGCACCGGGAGCCGAGGCGGACGGCTTGCGGGCAGCCGCGCCGACCGGGGCGTTCTGGGTCTCGGTCGTGTATTCCGAGAGCTCGGGCTCGTCGACGTCGAGCGCGACGTCGGTCGTGTTGTCAGCCATTACTGGGCCACCTGGGTGATCTCGAAGGGCACGGGCTTCTGTGCCGCGTGGGGGTGGACGTCGCCGGTGTAGACCTTGAGCTTGGTCAGCTGCTGGCGAGCGAGGGAGTTCTTGGGGAGCATGCCGCGCACGGCCTTCTCGATGGCCCGGCGGGGGTCCTTGTCGAGCAGTTCGGCGTAGGACATCGAGGACAGACCACCCGGGAAGCCCGAGTGCCGGTAGGCCCGCTTGAGCTGGGCCTTGTTGCCGGTGAGGGCGACCTTCTCGGCGTTGATGATGATGACGAAGTCGCCGGTGTCGACGTGCGGCGCGAAGGTCGGCTTGTGCTTGCCGCGCAGCAGCACGGCGGTCTGGCTGGCCAGACGACCGAGCACGACGTCCGTCGCGTCGATGACGAGCCAGGCGCGGGTGACCTCGCCGGGCTTGGGGGTGTAGGTGCGCATGTGCGTCACTTTCCGTTTCGGGTTCACAGCTTCGGGGTATGCCGTGTGCCTGGCACCGCGGCCGGCTCCCCCTCGCGGGTGGTCCGGGTCGGTGTGGCACCCACCCGGCATACCGCCGCGCGTGGCACAACAGTCCTCAAGTCTACCGGGCGGACGGGCCAGGCCCTATTCGGCGTGGATGGGCCGCTGACCTGCGACGATGCCGCCCTGACTGGCGTGGCGTCAGAGTGTGCAAAGACAGTGTGCAAAACTTGTGTGCATGCTCGGTTTCGCTCCATTGACCCCCGACCAGATCCGGGTCCTGGCCCATCCCCTGCGCTCCCGCTTGGTCGACCGGCTGCGTCGGCGCGGCCCGGCGACCGCCACCACCCTGGCCAAGGAGCTCGACACCAACTCGGGAGCGACGAGTTATCACCTACGCCGGCTCGCGGCATACGGGCTGGTCCAACCTGCGGGAGGCGGGCGCGGACGGGAGCGGCGCTGGGAGGCGAGCGCGCGGCGGCATACCCTGCCGGGCGGCGCCGACGCAGGCGTTGGTGGGTCGGGCGGGGGTGCCAGTGGACCGATCGCGTCGACCCGCGGCGCCGACCCTGACACCGAGTCGAGCCTGGACTGGCTCGACCGCGACTACGTGCGGCACTTCGCCGAGAAGGCCGAGCTCTGGCTCGACGCCGCCCCGGAGTGGCCGGCGGGCTGGACCGACCCCTGCGGCCTGCGCGACGGGATGGTGCTGGTCACCGCGCCACAACTGGCCGATCTGCGAGCCGAGCTCGACGGGGTGCTGGCGCGCTACCGCCGGGTCGGGCAGGGCAACCCCAAGGCGAAGCGGGTTGCCGTTTACACCTCCTGCCAGCCCCTGGATCTGGACTCCCCGCCCCTGACCCCCTAGGGAACGACGCTGTCCGAGGGGGAGGGTCAGGAGGCGGCCCCGTCGTGGCTCGGATCAGCCGACGAAGGCGTCGACGGCCGGGACGACGTACTGCAGTTCCCGGGCAGCGGCGGCCGCGATGTCCGGGCCGACGAATCGACCGACCAGGTGGAGGGCGACGTCCAGGGCACACGCGGGGGCCCCGCCGGTGACGACGTCTCCATCATCGACGACGCGGGCCTCGAGAACCGTCACCCCCGCGAACGCCCGCAAGTCATCGAGCGCGTGGGGGTTGGTCGTCGCCCGATGCCCGGCGAGCACACCCGCAGCGGCCAGGATCAGCGCTCCCGTGCAGACCGAGGCGACAACGGTCCCCGCGGCGTGGGCCGCGGCGATCGCTCGGGGCACCTCGCCAGCCTGCACGAGCCCCCACGCCCCGGTCGGCGAGCGATCAAGCCAGCCGCCACCGGGAACCCACAGCAGATCCGGGCGCTCAGACAGCGCGCCATGGGCCATGACCACGGCTCCGTGATCGCCGCGCACCGGGCCTGCGCCGTCGAGCGTGACGAACGAGGCACGGACCCGATCGGTGACCTGGGCCAGGCCGGCAAACACCTCCCAGGGCGCCATTGCATCAAACTCGTCGAAGCCGTCAAAGAGCAGGATCTCGATGTTCATGCCCCCATCCTCGGCCCGGTCGATGCTCTCCCGGGAGTGGCTGGAAAGACATTCTGCGATAGTTTTGAGCCATGGCTGACACTGCAGTCCAGACAGCGCGGCACCGCGTCGTCGGCCTGCTTGTCGGTGAGGTCGTCATGTTTGACCTGGCCATCGCCGACCAGGTGTTCGGGCGCACCGACGGGTACACCTGGAGTGTTTGCGGAGTGCGTCGTGGGTGGCTGCCCACCACCACCGGGCTGGCCGTGCGCGTCGACCACGGGCTGGCGGCGCTCGACGAGGCCGACACGATCGTCGTCCCGGGAATCGGCGACGAGGCCTGGCCGGTCCCCGCTGCGGCGCTGCGCAGGCTGCGCGCCGCGCACGCCCGGGGGGCCCGAGTGATCTCCGTCTGCACCGGTGCCTTCGTGCTCGCGGCTGCCGGGCTTCTGGATGGTCGACGCGCAACGACGCACTGGCGCTATGCGGGGCTGCTGGCGAGCTCTTTCCCTGCGGTCGAGGTGGACCCGGCGGTGCTCTATGTCGATCACGGGACCATCGCCACGTCAGCGGGTCTGGCGGCGGGGATCGACCTGTGCCTGCACCTGGTCGCCCGGGATCTGGGGGCCGATCGCGCGGCGGCCGTGGCCAGGAACATGGTCGTTCCGCCGCACCGGCGAGGAGGTCAGGCGCAGTTCGTCGAGGCACTGAGCGCGACGCACGAAGGCACCGGACTCGCCGAGGTGTTGGACTTTATGACCGTCCGGTGCGCCGAGCCGCTCACTCTGGCCGACCTGGCTCGCCGGGCCGCGATGAGCCCGCGGACGTTTACCCGGCACTTCCGAGCGCAGACCGGAGTCTCACCCAAGCAGTGGCTGCTGGCGCGCAGACTGGAGGCGGCTCGTCGCCTGCTGGAGTCGAGCGACCTGTCGGTCGCCGAGATCGCCGTCCGCACGGGCTTCGGGACACCGCTCGCCCTACGGCAGCAGTTCACCCGGGTGCTGCGGACGACGCCAACGGCCTACCGCCGCACGTTCGCCGGCTAAACCGCGCCGGCTGAACCGCTCCGATCGATCACGCTGTCGGCCGATCGTGCTGTCGGTCGTTTGTGGTTCAGCGGGCCCGGTCGACGCGGCCTTCGTCCCAGACCGGGTCGACCGACTCGATGACCCGGCCGTCGGCGCGGAACACGAGGAACCGGTCGAAGCCGCGAGCGAACCACCGGTCGTGGGTCACGGCCACGACGGTCCCTTCGAAGGCGTCCAGGGCGGCCTCAAGCGCCTCGGCCGAGTCCAGGTCGAGGTTGTCGGTCGGCTCGTCGAGCAGCAGCATGGTGGCGCCGGACAACTCGAGCAGCAGGATCTGGAACCGCGCCTGCTGCCCACCCGAGAGTGACTCGAAGGTCTGCTCCGCCGCCTTGGCCAGGCCGTAACGGTCGAGCACCTTGGCCGCCTCCTCGCGGCCGCGCCCGTCGCGGTGTTCGTCGCCGCGATGCAGGATCTCGGCGAGGGTCCGTCCCAGCAACGCCGGTTGGTGGTGGGTCTGGGCGAACCAGCCCGGCCGCACCCGGGCGCCCAACCGGGCCGAGCCGGTATGCCGCACCGGCTCCGGTCGTGTCTCCCCCACGGGCTGGTGCTCCACGTCGGGGTCAGACCCACCGCAGGCGAGCAACCGCAGGAAGTGCGACTTGCCAGAGCCGTTGGAGCCGAGCACGGCCAACCGCTCGCCGAACCAGATCTCGGAGTCAAACGGCTGCATCAGCCCGGTGAGCTCAAGCCGCTCGCAGACGATCGCCCGCTTGGCGGTCCGGCCCCCCGTCAGCCGCATCCGCAGGCGCTGGGTGACCGGCACCGCCTCGGGCGGCCCTGCCTCGAGGAACCGACGCAGCCGGGTCTCGGCGGCCTGCAACTTGGGCGCCATGTCGGAGTTGTAGGCCGCCTTCTGGCGATACATGACGACGAGCGCCTTGAGCTTGATGTGCTCCTCGTCCCACCGCCGTCGCAGCTCTTCCAAGCGCGAGTTGCGATCCTCGCGAGCAGCGGCATAGGTGCCGAAGGGGCCAGGATGCACCCACAACGTCGAGCCTGCGGCACCCGGCTCCAGGGTGGCGACCCTCGTCGCGACCCGGGCGAGCAACTCGCGGTCGTGCGAGATGAACAGCACCGTCTTGGGTGAGGCGATGAGCGCGTCCTCGAGCCACCGTTTGCCGGGCACGTCGAGGTAGTTGTCCGGCTCGTCGAGCAGCAGCACCTCCTCAGGGCCGCGCAGGAGCGCTTCGAGCACCACTCGCTTCTGCTCGCCGCCGGACAGTGTTGTAACAGGCCGCCATTGGGCCCGCTCGTAGGGCACCCCGAGGGCCGCCACCGTGCAGGTGTCCCACAGCGTCTCGGCCTCGTAACCCCCTGCGTCACCCCAGTCGACAAGGGCCTGGGCGTAGGCGAGTTGGTCCCGCTCGGTGTCGTGCTCCATGACCGCCAACTCGGTGCGGTCGATCTCGGCGGCCGCGGCGCGCACCTTGTCGGAAGCGACCGAGAGGAGCAGGTCGCGCACCGTCGACTCGTCCCGCACCGAGCCGATGAACTGCCGCATCACCCCCAGCCCGCCCGAGCGGGTCACGGCCCCGGAATGCGCCGCCAGGTCGCCGCTGATGATCCGGGACAGGGTGGTCTTCCCGGAGCCGTTCGGACCGACCAGCGCGATCCGGGCGCCTTCGCCGACGCGCAGGCTCACTTCCCGCAGCAGCGGCCTTCCGTCCGGAAGGTCGAAGCTCACCTGGTTGACGTCGACGTGTCCCACAACGCGGCAGTCTCCCGTATGCCGCCCGCCCCCGTCATCTCGGTTTCGTCAGCGTTGGGGGGCCGACCCTCAGGCTGACGCCTCACTCGGCGGCGCCGACGCGTAGGCCCGAGAGAGTTGCCGGTAGGGCCGGGACGCCAGGGCAAGCAGCACGGTGACCAGCATGATCGCCCCGGCCAGCAGGAACACCAGGGCGATGCCGCGGGCCTCGCCCGCGCCGAGCAGCCAGCCGAATCGTTCCTTCCCGGCATCGGAGGCCATGTAGGGAATGAGCCAGAACTGGGCGATCGGCCCGATGAGGAAGGCCGAGACGGGGCTGGCCGCAGCCTCGACACTCTGTGCGAAGCCGAACACCCGCCCCTGGGTCCGATAGGGCACGACTCGCTGCAGGATCGTCTGCTCAGCCGCTTCGGCGATCGGGATGACGCACATGTAGAGCAGGATCCCGCCGGCATAGAGCCACCAGACCTCGCGGATGGTGAACGCCATCCCGAGGACTGCGGCCACGACGTTGGCCAGCATCAGCGAGCGCAGCGGTGTCGCGCCCAGTCCGAACTTGGCGACCCACGCGCCGCCGATGATGAAACCGATGCTCGTGACCCCCAGCACGATGCCCCAACTCTCGACGGAGAACAGGGTCAGCCCGTAGGGGTCCATCAGTGCCATGAACACGCCGCCGACGAGGTTGTTGAACGTCGCGAACAGCACGAGGGCCATCAAGCCGGGGACGGCGCGGATCGCCTCGAGGGCGCTGCGGACGTCGAAGTGCCCCGCTGAGTCACTCTCGTGCCGGGTCGGCGGAACCTCAGGGATAGGGATTGTCAGGAGGTGCCCGAGGGACAGGGCGGTGAGCCCGATCGCGATGACCAACGTCCACCCCATGCCCAGCAGGCCGATCGACAAGCCACTGAACACGCTGGTCACCATGAACGCCAGCCCTTGGACCGTGCCCACGAGACCGTTGGCCTTGTCGCGGTCGTCGGCCGGGATGAGCAGGGTGACCGTCGTCGACAGCGCAATGTTGCGCATGCTCTCGACCACCCCGCCGACGAGGATGACGAGGACGAAGACCCAGAAGACCGGGCCGTTCCAGTCGATGAGTCGCTCGGTGGGGAAGGCGAGGAACAACCCGCCCGCCGCCACGAAGGTCACGAGCGTCACGAGGTTGGAGCCGATCATGACGTTCTTCTTGACGTGCCGGTCGACCACGCTCCCGAACACCGTCCCGAACACGGCGATGAGCAGCATGAACGACCCGCCGATGATCGACGTCGCGAGGACCGACCTGGTCTCCAGATAAGCCCAGAACGTCAGGGCGAACCACAGGTAGGACGTGGTCACGTTGGCGATCAGGGTGTTGAGCAGGACGAACCGGAACGCCCGCACCGTGGCCGGGCCGCGCTCCACACCGGGCGGTAACAACACTTCCGAAGTCATCGGGACACCCTAACGACAGCCGCTGACACCCCTAGGCGCCGTCGCGTCGGGCCCGGGACTCGCGAGCGCGGTCGGCCAGGGCCGCATCGGCGGGATAGCCGACTTCCTCCAGGCAGAGGCCGTGCGCCGGCATGACCTTGACGCGGCCGTTGCGGGCCGCCGCCGCCTGCACCTGCCCCGGCCAAGCCGCGTCCTCCCGACCGAGCCCCACCGGCACGACCGACCCCACCAGCGAGCGCACCATGGAGTGGCAGAACGCGTCCGCCACGACCCGGGCCTCGACGACACCGTCCGCTCCCCGAGCCCAGGAGAAGTCCAGCAAGGTCCGCACCGTGGTGGCCCCGGCCCGGCGTTTGCAGAAGGCCGCAAAGTCCTTGAGCCCCAGCAGCCCAGCACTCGCCTGGTTCATCACGTCGACGTCGACCGGATCGGGCAGCCACACCGTGTCACGCCGCCGGACCGGGTCGGCCGTCGAGAGCGAGTCGGCGATCCGATACGAGTAGCGCCGCCACACCGCCGCGAAGCGAGCGTCGAAACCGGCGGGTGCGCGGCATACCCGATGAACGAGGATGTCGGAGCCGAGCAGCCCGCGCAGCCGCACCACCGCCGCCTCCTCCGGCGACCGGCGTGAGCGCCCGACGACGGCGAGGTATGCCGCCTCGTCCACGTCGGCGTGCACCACCTGACCGCGGGCGTGAACCCCCGCGTCGGTGCGACCGGCAACGGTGAGCCGAACCGGCTCGGGTGCGCGCAGCAGGGTGGTCAGGGCCCTGGACAACTCACCCTCGACGGTCCGCTGCCCAGGCTGGGCGGCCCACCCCGCGAAGTCGGTCCCGTCATAGCCCAGGTCGAGGCGCACTCGCACGCTCATCGGTCACCACGTCCCGAGGCCGGCCGCCGCAGGCAGATCAACGCACACACGCGGACCATCATCGCGTATGCCGTGCGCGGACTAGCGTGGACCCATGCCCACCTGGACCATGGCATTCGGCGATCCGGGGCTGGATCTGCCCACTGGCGGCGGCAAGGCCGTCAACCTCGGGCGGATGACCCGGTCAGGGTTCCCGGTGCCCGACGGATTCGTCGTCACCACCACCGCCTATCGCCACGCGGTGGCCGCGACCACCGGACTGGCCGACCTCATCGACGCTGCCCTCGCCGAGGGCGACCCCACAGGCCCGGCGACGGCCGAGTCGGCCTCCCGCGCGATCCGGGCCGCGTTCCGAGCCGCGCCTGTCCCGGCGGAGGTAGCCGAGGCGGTGCGCGCGGCATACCTCGCCCTCGATGAGGGGCCGGTGGCGGTGCGGTCCTCCGCGACGGCCGAGGATCTGCCGGACCTGTCCTTCGCCGGTCAGCAGGACACCTACCTCGGGATCGTCGGCGAGGCCGCGGTCCTCGACGCCATTCGAGACTGCTGGTCCAGCCTGTGGACCCCGCGAGCCATCGTCTATCGACGCCGCAACCTGGTCCCCGATGCCGCCGCCGCCCTGGCGGTCGTCATCCAGCGACTCGTCCCCGCCGACGTCTCCGGCGTCCTGTTCACCGCCAACCCGCTCACCGGGCACCGCGGCCAGATGGTTCTCGACGCGACCTTCGGCCTCGGCGAGGCGCTCGTGTCCGGCCAGGTCGAGCCCGACCACGTGGTCGCCGATGCCGCCAGCGGGCGAGTGCTCAGCCGCACCGTCGGCGCCAAGGCGGTCGCCACCGTCGTCTCGCCCACCGGTGGTGTCACCACCGAGACCCGCCAGGCCTCCGGAGAATCCGCCGTCACCGACAGCCAGGTCGCCGCCCTCGTCGCGCTCGGGCGCCGGGTGCAGGCCGAGTATGCCGCTCCCCAAGACATCGAGTGGGCCATCCACGACGGGACGATCCATCTCCTGCAGACCCGGGCGATCACCTCGCTCTACCCCGTCCCGGACGGGGCGCCACCGGACTCGGTGTGGCTGTCCTTCGGTGCCGTCCAAGGCATGCTCGCCCCGATGACTCCCCTCGGTCGCGACGCCATCCGGTGCATCCTCTCCGGAGGTGCGAGCGTCTTCGGGCACACCGTCGACGAGCGGACCAACCCCTATCTCGGGGTGGCGGGCGAGCGGTTGTGGATTCGGCTGGATCGGCTGCTGCGCAACCCCCTCGGCCGACGCGGCGCCCCGGAGTTCCTGCGGTTCGTCGATCCCAGCGCCGCAGCAATCGCCGACACGTTGCTTGGCGAGCACTGGCTGCGCCCCCTGCCCCGAGCGACCTCCCGGCGCGTCGCCGCGCAGACCGCGCGAGACCTGGCCCGGTTCGGTCGAGTGGCAGTGCCGCGGATCGCGCGAGCCCTCGCTCGACCGCTCCCGGCGCGCGACCGCTTCGACGATGACATTGACGACCTGATCGCCACCGCTCGCGAACGCGAAGCCGATGCGGCGGCGCAGGCCGAGCCGGTGGCCCGGCTGGCAGCCCGCGCCCGGGCCCTTCGAGCCGACCTGCGGGGTGCGTTCCCGACCCTGTTGCCCGACGCGGCGCCGCTCGTGGCTCCGGCCGTCGTCATGCTGCGGGTGCTCTCCGAACTCACCGATGCCACGACCGATGGGCACGGGGTGTCGCCCCTGGCCATGGAAGTCACCCGGGCCATCCCCCGCAACCCCACGACCGAGATGGACCTCACGCTGTGGGCGGTGGCCGAGGCGATCCGCGCCGACCCCGAAGCAACCTTCGCCTTCCAAGCGCTCACCCCGACCGAACTCGCCGCTCGGTATGCCGCCCGCCGCCTCCCCGACGGCGCCCAGGCCGCCCTCGATGCCTTCCTCACGGCATACGGGATGCGCGGGGTGGGCGAGATCGACCTCGGGCGCCCGCGCTGGCGTGAGGACCCGACCGACCTCCTGCAGACGCTGACGGTCTACCTCGACCTCCCCGAGGACGCCGCTCCGCCCGCGGTCTTCCGGCGGGGCGAGCAGGCGGCGGCGGTCGCCGTCGAGCGCCTGGCCGCCGTGGCATCCGGTATGCCGCGTGGTCACCTCCGCGCGCGCACCGTGCGGTGGCTCGCCTCGCGGATCCGAGCCCTGGCCGGCGGCCGCGAGCAGCCGAAGTTCGCCGTCGTGCAGGTCATGGGCGTCATCCGTGAGGGGCTGCTGGCCAGCGGTGCCGACCTCGTCGCCCTCGGGGTCCTCGACCGGCCCGACGATGTCTTCTTCCTGCACCTGAGCGAGTTGACCGGTCTCACCCAGGCCTCGCTTGGTGGCCTCCGCCCCGCGGTCGAGGCCCGTCGGGCCGCGTGGAGCACCGAGATCCGACGGGCCCGGGTGCCGCGGGTGCTCGTCGGTGACGGACGGGCGTTCCACGAGGGCGTCGCTCGGACAGCCGACCTCGCCGATCTGCCTCCCGGCACCCTCGTTGGCAGTCCGGTCTCCCCCGGCGTCGTCGAGGGGCTGGTCCGGGTGGTGCACGATCCGGCGCCGTCGGGCCTGCAGCCCGGCGAGATCCTCGTCTGCCTAGGGACCGACCCGGCGTGGACCCCCCTGTTCCTCACGGCCGGCGGGCTGATCACGGAGGTGGGCGGCATGATGACGCATGGGTCGGTCGTCGCCCGCGAATACGGCATACCCGCTGTCGTTGGAGTCGACGCGGCCACGACTCGCCTAGTGACCGGGCAGCGGATCCGGGTCAACGGATCGGTCGGAACCATCGAGCTGCTCGAGGACTGACCCTCCCCCACCCGCACCCAAACACCCGCACCGCAACACGCCGCCGCTACATGGCAAGGCCCCCGTCCGAGTGGACGGGGGCCTTGCCGTTGCTGGAGCCGGTCACCCGGCGACCAGATCAGTCCTCGCTCTTGGACCCGGCCTTCTTGAAGCCGGCAGCCTCAGCGTCGGCGGCGGTCTTGAACCAGAACTCCGCGACGGTCGCGTCAAACCAACGGCCATCCGGCTCGTGGTAGAGACCCGAGTCGGCGTTGCCCTTGACCGTGTAGCCCTCGGGAGCCGAGCCGTCCGCCAGCGGCGCCGCAGCACCGGCCGGCAACTCGGCAGCCTCCGTGGCCGCAGCCTCGGGGGCGTCGACCAGACCGGCAACCTCGGTCGCCGGCGCGGCCTCGACCGCGTCGTCGATCTCGAGGTCCTTCGGAGCTTCGACGGCAGCCTCGGTCGCGGCAGCGGCCTTCTTCTTGTCGGCAGCGGCACGCTTGGTCGCGGCCTCGGCCTCCTTGACGGTGGCCTTCTTCGCCGACAGCGGCTCGCGAACCAACTCGATCACGGCCATGGGGGCGTTGTCGCCCTTGCGCGGCCCGATCTTGATGATCCGGGTGTAACCGCCCTCGCGCTGGGCCATGTCGGGCGCGACCTCGGTGAAGAGGCGGTGCACGACGCCCTTGTCACGGACGACGGTGAGGACCCGACGACGCGCGTGCAGGTCGCCACGCTTGGCGAAGGTGACCATGCGCTCGGCCAGGGGACGCAGCCGCTTGGCCTTGGCCTCGGTCGTGGTGATCCGGTCGTGCTCGAACAGTGCGGTGGCCAGACCCGCCAGCAGCAGCCGCTCGTGTGCCGGCCCGCCACCGAGGCGGGGACCCTTGGAAGGGGTAGGCATTGTTTCTCCTTGGTTGTGCGTCCGGTATGCCGTGTCGCGCGGTCCGCGCTCCCGGCACCCGGTCTGCGGCTAGGGGGTCAGAACTGCTCGTCCTCGGCCAGCGAGCGACCTTCGTCGAGGTCGTCGTAGTCGTCGGCGTAGGTGTCGGCGATCGAGGCCGGGTCGAATCCGGGCGGGCTGTCCTTGAGGGTCAGACCCATGCCGGCGAGCTTGGCCTTGACCTCGTCGATCGACTTGGCACCGAAGTTGCGGATGTCCAGCAGGTCGGCCTCGCTGCGCCCAACGAGCTCACCCACGGTGTGGATGCCCTCGCGCTTGAGGCAGTTGTAGGACCGGACCGTGAGGTCGAGGTCCTCGATCGGCAGGGCCAGGTCGGCAGCCAGCGCGGCGTCGGTGGGCGACGGGCCCATGTCGATGCCCTCGGCCTCGACGTTGAGCTCGCGTGCCAGACCGAACAGCTCGACGAGCGTCTTGCCGGCCGAGGCCATGGCGTCGCGCGGGGTCATCGAGGACTTGGTCTCGACGTCGACGATGAGCCGGTCGAAGTCGGTGCGCTGCTCGACACGGGTCGCCTCGACCTTGTAGGTCACGGCGAGCACCGGCGAGTAGATCGAGTCGACCGGGATGCGGCCGATCTCCTGGTCACCGGACTTGTTTTGCTGCGCCGAGACGTAGCCACGGCCACGCTCGACCGTCAGCTCCATCTCGATGCGGCCCTTGGCGTTGAGCGTGGCCAGGTGCAGATCGGGGTTGTGGACCTCGACGCCGGCCGGCGGCGCGATGTCGGCAGCCGTGACCGCGCCCGGGCCCTGCTTGCGCAGGTACATGACGACGGGCTCGTCGTGCTCCGAGGAAACGACGAGGCTCTTGATGTTGAGGATGATCTCGGTGACGTCTTCCTTGCAGCCCGGAATCGTCTGGAACTCGTGCAGGACACCGTCGACGCGGATCGAGGTGACCGCCGCGCCGGGGATGCTCGACAGGAGCGTGCGGCGCATGGAGTTGCCGAGGGTGTACCCGAAACCCGGCTCGAGCGGCTCGATGACGAAGCGCGACCGGTTGTCGGCCACCGTCTCTTCGCTGAGCACAGGACGCTGTGCGATGAGCATGTTCTTTCCTTCCCGCGAGCGACCGCTATTTGACGCTCACGTATGCGCACGGCATACCTCTGTCTGTATGCCGTGAGGCCCCTGGCCGGTATGCCGCGGGCGAGCCCGTGAGGGGCGCCCGTGGTGGGCTCGGAGCGAGTCCGAGCCACCCGGCATACCGTCGCCAGGGAACCACGAGGGGCCGAAACCCCTCGTGGCGGGGGTCAGTTCTTGGAGTAGAGCTCGACGATCAGCTGCTCGGTGAGGATCGTGTCGATCTGCTCACGGACGGGCAACTGGTGGATGAGCACGGTCAGCGAGCCGTCGACGACCTGCATCCACGCCGGGGGCGTGCGGTCACCGAAGGTCTGGCGAGCCAGCTCGAACGGGAACGTCTCGACCGACTGCTTGCGCACCGTGATGATGTCGAACTGCTCGACCCGGTAGGACGGGACGTCGACGCGGTGGCCGTTGACCTCGAAGTGGCCGTGCGACACCAACTGGCGCGACTGGCGACGCGTGCGCGCCAAGCCGGCCCGGTAGATGACGTTGTCCAGGCGGGATTCGAGGATCTGCAGCAGGTTGTCACCGGTCTTGCCGGGGCGGGTGGCCGCCTCCTGGTAGTAACGGCGGAACTGCTTCTCCATGACGCCGTAGGTGAAGCGGGCCTTCTGCTTCTCCTGCAGCTGAGTGAGGTACTCCTTCTCCGTGATCCGGCGACGGCCGTGCTGGCCGGGCGGGAAGGGACGCATCTCGAAGTTCTTGTCGCCGCCGACGAGGTCGACCTTGAGGCGACGCGACTTCTTGGTGATGGGGCCGGTATAGCGAGCCATGATCTATCTGTCTCCTGGTCCTGATCCGGCGCTCAGACGCGACGACGCTTGGGCGGGCGGACGCCGTTGTGCGGCGAGGGCGTGACGTCGCTGATCGCACCGACCTCCAGGCCGGTGGCGGTCAGGGAACGGATGGCGGTCTCGCGACCGGATCCGGGGCCCTTGACGAAGACGTCGACCTTGCGCATGCCGTGCTCCATGGCACGACGGGCAGCGGCCTCGGCCGCCATCTGCGCCGCGAACGGGGTGGACTTACGCGAGCCCTTGAAGCCGACCTGGCCGGCAGAGGCCCATGAGATCACTGCGCCCGTGGGGTCAGTGATCGAGATGATCGTGTTGTTGAACGTGCTCTTGATGTGAGCATGCCCGTGGGCAACGTTCTTCTTCTCCTTGCGCCGAACCTTCTTGGCGGCGCCCTGAGCAGTCCTGCTCTTGGGAGGCATTGTTCTCCTACGTCCTTAGGTATGGGGGCTGGCAACCCGTCGGGGTTACTTGCCGGCCTTCTTCTTGCCGGCGACGGTGCGCTTGGGACCCTTACGGGTACGCGCGTTGGTCTTGGTGCGCTGCCCGCGAACAGGCAGGCCACGACGGTGCCGAATTCCCTCGTAGGAGCCGATCTCGACTTTGCGACGGATATCCGCGGCGACCTCACGGCGGAGGTCACCTTCCATCTTGACGTTGGTCTCGAGCCAGTCACGCAACGAGACGAGGTCTGCGTCGGTGAGGTTCTTGACCCGGGTGTCCGGGCTGATCCCGGTCGCCACGAGGGCCTTGCTCGCGGTAGTGCGACCCACTCCGAAGATGTAGGTCAGGCCGATCTCCACGCGCTTGTCACGCGGGAGATCCACGCCGATGAGACGTGCCATCTGGTGCTGTGCTCCTGATCGGTTGCGGAGGTCTGGTGCAGCACCGATCCGGTATGCCGTGCGCGTCGCCCTCGCGGGTCTGCGCTGGTCCGGTCCCCGGCCTCCGTGCCGGGGGTGACGTCCTGTCGGGGTCCTGGCCCTGGCCACCCGCGAGGGTGCTGAGGTCAGGCTTCCGGCAGGGGCCGGGTGCTGCGTGCGTGTTCAGTTGTGCTACTTGCTGCGTGCTGTGGAAGCCCGCGAGTCGTGCTTGGCCGGTCGGCCGCGATCAGCCCTGGCGCTGCTTGTGGCGCAGGTTCTCGCAGATGACCATGACCCGACCGTTACGGCGGATCACCTTGCACTTGTCGCAGATCTTCTTGACGCTCGGCTGGACCTTCATTGCCTCGTGTCTTTCAGATCGGGTGCAACGGGTCGGCCAGGCACAGGCCTGCCCATGATCCGTTGCAGGGGATCGGGAGTGCCATCGGCGGACGCCGAGGGCGGGTGGTGCGAAACAGTCAGCGGTAGCGGAAGACGATGCGCCCGCGGGACAGGTCATACGGCGAGAGTTCCACCACGACCCGGTCCTCGGGGAGGATCCGGATGTAGTGCTGGCGCATCTTGCCCGAGATGTGAGCGAGCACTTTGTGACCGTTAGAGAGCTCCACCCTGAACGTTGCGTTCGGTAGTGCCTCGACGATCGTGCCTTCGATCTCGATGACCCCGTCTTTCTTGGCCATGTCCTCCGTCGTTCCGTTGTCCGTGTGCCCGGGTCGAAGGTGGGCACGCCACAATGACGCGTTCCACCCGGGAGTCGCGAGCACACGACACCCAACGGACGATCCTACGGCAAGCGCGCGGCATACCAGAAATCGCGGGTGCGTCCGGCGCCGGGTGGGCCGAGCCGGTCAGGCGTTCCCGCGGGCTCGCTTGGGGCGCGGGGTGTCCAGCGCCTCGTCGATGTGCTGGCGCCGCAGCGTGATCACCCGGTCCAGGACGGCGTCGGGGATCGGCTGGTCGGTCTGGAACCGGATCGTGCCCTTGGAGAGGCTGAACCCGTCGAGGTCGGCCGCCACGAGGTCGACGATGACGCCGCTGTGGGGGTAGAGCGCGAGGTGCGCCTTGGCCTCCACCGCAGACAGCAGCGGCTTCCCGCGGTGCAGCAGGACGGGCATCCCGTATGCCGTGCCCTCGACCAGCCCGGGCACGAGGTCGTGCGCGCGGGCGACGACGCGCTCCAGGGCCGGGCGTCGAGCAGCGTCGACGGTGGCCAGGTAGTCGGTGACCATGCCCATATCGACGCTCTCCTAGTCGCTCAGCGGGGCGAACGCAGCACCCAGGGCCGCCAATCGGGCCGCGCCACCGTCAATCGCGGTGAGGACCCACAGGCCCTCGTCACGGACAGCGACCGTGTGCTCCCAGTGGGCCGCCCGCGAGCCGTCGGACGTGACGACGGTCCAGCCGTCGGCCAGCACGTCGCTCTCGGCGGAACCCAGGGTGATCATCGGCTCGATGGCCCCGGTGTAGCCCGAGCGCACCATGGGGCCGCGGGTCCGCACGGCGTAGTTGAAGATCTGCGGGTCCTGGTGCATCTCGGTCCCGATGGTGTGGCCGACGTAGTCCTCGACGATGCCGTACGTCTGCCCGTTGGCCGCCGCGGCGGCCTCGATGCAGGCCTCGACGGCCTCGCCGACGGCATACAGACGCTCCCCGACCCGCAGCGCGGCGATGCCGGCATACAGCGAGTCCTCGGTCGCGCGGGAGAGCGCGAGGTCCTCGGGGCGGGCCGCTTCGACGCCGCCGACGATGACGGTGACGGCCGCATCGCCGTGCCAGCCGGCGACGATCGCCCCGCAGTCGATGGACACGAGGTCACCGGCGCGCAGGGCACGCTCCCCCGGGATGCCGTGGACGATCTGCTCGTTGACAGACGTGCACAGGGTATGCCGGTAGCCCGGCACCTCGGGGAAGGACGGTCGCCCGCCGTGGTCACGGATGTGAGCCTCGGCGAGACGGTCGAGTTCGAGGGTCGTCACGCCGTCAGCGACAGCAGCCGCGACCACCTCAAGGGTCTGTCCGACCAAGAGGCCGGCGGCCCGCATGAGCAGCAACTGGTCGTCGGTGCGCCCGGGCGTCTTGCGACGAGCAGACAAGCGATCAGCCCTGCAGGTCGGCCAGCGCGGCGACGATGCGCGCGGTGATCTCGTCGATGTCGCCCATCCCGTCGACCTGGCGCAACTTGCCCTGGTCGCCGTAGATGGCGGTCAGCGGCGCGGTGGCCGCCCGGTAAATGCTCATCCGCTCGCGGATGACCTCTTCGGTGTCGTCGGCCCGGCCCTGGTCGGCCGCCCGAGCGAGCAGGCGAGCCACCATGGCGTCCTCATCGACGACCAGCTCGAGAGCTGCGTCGATCTGGCGGCCGGTCTCTTCGAGGTGCGCGTCGAGAGTGTGCAGCTGACCCACCGTGCGGGGGTAGCCGTCCAGCAGGAAGCCGGGAGCGCAGTCGGCCTCGGCCAACCGATCGCGGACCAGCGCGTTGGTCAGCTCGTCAGGGACGTAGCCGCCGGTCGCCATGATCGCCTCGACCTGCTTGCCCAGCTCGGTTTGGCCCTTGACGTTGGCGCGGAAGATCGCGCCCGTCGAGATGGCCGGGATGCCGAACTGCTCGGCGATGCGCTCGGCCTGAGTGCCCTTGCCTGCCCCGGGGGGGCCCATGATGACCAACCTCATCGGAGGAACCCTTCGTAGTTGCGCTGCTGCAGCTGAGCCTGGATCTGCTTCACCGTCTCGAGGCCGACGCCCACAATGATGAGGATCGACGTGCCGCCGAACGGGAAGTTCTGGTTCGCATTGAACAACTTCAGTGCGATGAGCGGGATCAGGGAGATCGCGGCCAGGTAGATCGCCCCAGGGACCGTGATGCGCGTCAAGACGTAGTCGAGGTACTCCGCGGTGGGCCGACCGGCCCGGATGCCGGGGATGAAGCCGCCGTAGCGCTTCATGTTGTCGGCAACCTCGACCGGGTTGAAGGTGATCGACACGTAGAAGAACGTGAAGAAGAGGATCAAGGCGACATAGACCGCCATGTAGAGGGCGCTGTCCCCCTGGACCAGGTTGCTCTGGACGAAGATCACCCAGTCGGGAGGTAGCGAGCCGTCCTGGGGCGTCGCGAACTGGGCCACCAAGGCCGGCAGGGCAAGCAGCGACGAGGCGAAGATGACCGGGATGACGCCGGCCATGTTGACCTTGAGCGGGATGTAGGTCGAGCTGCCGCCATACATCCGGCGGCCGACCTGGCGCTTGGCGTACTGCACGGGGATCCGGCGTTGGGACTGCTCGACGAAGATGACGAGCGCCATGACGAAGAAGCCGACGAGGATGACGCCGATGAAGACGTCCCAGCGGCCTTCCTGCTGCTGGATGGCCCAGAGCGAGGACGGGAAGCCCGCAGCGATGGACGTGAAGATGAGCAGCGACATGCCGTTGCCGATGCCGCGGTCGGTGATCAACTCACCCAGCCACATGATCAGGCCGGTTCCTGCGGTCAGCGTGAGGACCATCATGAGGATGGTCGAGACGTTGGTGTCGGTGAGGATCTCGGTGCAGTTGGGGCCGAAGATCTGCGACGGGTTGCGCGCGAAGGTGATGAGGGTGGCCGACTGCAGGATCGCCAGACCGATGGTCAGGTAGCGGCTGTACTGCGTCATCTTGGTCTGCCCCGCCTGGCCCTCCTTCTTCAACGCCTCGAAGCGAGGGATGACGACGGTGAGGAGCTGGACGATGATCGTCGCGGTGATGTAGGGCATGATGCCCAGCGCGAAGATCGACAACTGCAGCAACGCGCCACCGCTGAAGAGGTTGACCAGACCGATGAAGCCCTGTGCCGGGTCGGCCCCGGCCAGACACTGCGCCACCTTGGTGTAGCTCACGCCCGGGGTCGGGATCGCCGACCCCAGCCGGAAGATCGCCATGATGAGCAGCGTGAACAGCAGCTTCTTGCGCAGGTCGGGCGTGCGGAACGCACGCGAGACTGCTGTGAGCACGGGGTCCTCCTCGGTGCCTCGCGCGGGAGCGCGATAATCGTCGGTGCGTTCGCTTGGCAAGATAACACCCCGGGCGCGGTTTGCCCTGGCCCGGGGTGTCACCTCACGTCGTTTGCGCGCCGTGGGTGCGCGGTCGGCATACCCAGGTGGTATGCCGTGCGCGGCCGCGGTCAGGCTTGCGAAACACTCCCGCCGGCGGCTTCGATCTTGTCCTTGGCAGACGTGGAGAACGCGTCGGCGGTGATGTTGACCTTGACGGAAATCTCGCCGGTTCCGAGGACCTTGACCAACTGGCCGTCACGGACGGCACCCTTGGCGACCAGGTCGGCAACCGTGATCTCCCCGCCTTCGGGGTAGAGCGCACCGATCCGGTCGAGGTTGACGACCTGGTAGACGGTGCGGAACGGGTTCTTGAAGCCACGCAGCTTGGGCATGCGCATGTGCATGGGCATCTGCCCACCCTCGAAGGCCTCGGACACCTGGTAGCGGGCCTTGGTGCCCTTGGTGCCACGACCGGCCGTCTTACCCTTGGAGCCCTCGCCACGACCCACGCGGGTCTTCGGCGTCTTGGCACCCGGGGCCGGGCGCAGGTGGTGAACCTTGAGCGTCGTGCCCGACGCCGTGTCGGACGTGCTCACAGTGCTCTTGGCCATGGTCAGTCAACCTCCTCGACGGCCACGAGGTGCGTGACCGCGCGAACCATGCCCCGAATCTCGGGACGGTCCTCCTTGACGACGGTGTCGCCGATGCGCTTGAGGCCCAGCGAGCGCAGGGTCTCGCGGGCGAACCGCTTCTGTCCGACGTGACCACGAGTCTGGGTCACCTTGAGACGAGCCATCATGCACCGACCTTGTCTGCCTTGGCAGCGGCCGACTTGGCGGCGGCAGCGGCCTGGGCACGCAGCATCGCGGCGGGGGCGACGTCCTCGACGGCCTTGCCACGGCGCGCGGCGACCGACTCAGGGCGCTCGAGCTGACGCAGCGCGGCCACCGTCGCGTGGACGATGTTGATCGCGTTGGACGACCCGAGGCTCTTGGAGAGCACGTCGTGGATGCCGGCGCACTCAAGAACGGCGCGCACCGGACCACCGGCGATAACACCAGTACCGGGAGCAGCCGGACGCAGCAGGACGACGCCTGCAGCGGCCTCACCCTGCACCGGGTGCGGGATCGTGCCCTGGTTGCGGGGAACCTTGAAGAACGCCTTCTTGGCCTCCTCGACACCCTTCGCGATCGCGGCGGGCACCTCCTTGGCCTTGCCGTAGCCCACGCCCACGGTGCCGTCACCGTCACCGACGACGACCAGAGCCGTGAAGCTGAACCGGCGGCCACCCTTGACGACCTTGGCCACCCGGTTGATCGTCACGACGCGCTCGAGATACTGGCTCTTCTCCTGCTCGCGCGAGTCACGACGACCATCACGGCCGTCCCGACCACCGCGACCGCGGCGCTCGCCGCTCTCGCCGCCGGCAGCGGTACCCGCACCGGCTCCGGTGCCTCGACGCTGGGGTCCGGGCATCAGTGGTTCCTCATCTCAGTCAGTCCGTTCGGGGTCACGATGCTCACAGCGAGAGCCCTCCCTCGCGCGCACCGTCGGCGATCGCCGCGATCCGGCCGTGGTACTTGTTGCCACCACGGTCGAAGACGACGGCCTCGACACCGGCTGCCTTGGCCCGCTCGGCGATCAGCTCGCCGACCTTCTTGGCCTTGGCGGTCTTGTCGCCGTCGAAGGCACGCAGGTCGCTCTCCATCGTCGAGGCGCACGCGAGGGTCTTGCCCGCGGTGTCGTCGACGATCTGGGCGAACAGGTGCCGGGTCGAGCGAGACACGACCAGGCGAGGACGCTCGGGGCTTCCCGAGATCTTCTTGCGGCCGCGCACCTGGCGGCGGATCCGTGCGGCGGCCTTGCTCTTGCCGCGCTTGATGATCATTGCCATGGCTTACTTCTTCCCGGCCTTTCCGACCTTGCGACGGATCTGCTCACCCGCGTATCGAATGCCCTTGGCCTTGTACGGGTCGGGCTTGCGCAGCTTGCGGATGTTGGCGGCGACCTCGCCGACCTGCTGCTTGTCGATGCCCTGGACCGAGAAACGGGTCGGGGCCTCGACGACGAAGCTGATGCCGGCCGGCGGCTCGACCGTGATCGAGTGGCTGTAGCCGAGGGCGAACTCGAGGTTGGCACCCTTGGCCTGCACCCGGTAACCGGTGCCGACGATTTCCATCTTCTTCTCGTAACCCGCGGTGACGCCCTGGACCATGTTGGCGATCAGGGTGCGGGTGAGCCCGTGCAACGAGCGCGACAAGCGCTCGTCGTCGGGACGGGTGACCTCGACAGCACCGCTCTCGCCCTTGGCGACAGCGATGGGCTCGGCAACAACGAGGGCCAACTGCCCCTTGGGGCCCTTGACCGTGACGGCCTGGCCGTCAATGGCGATGTCAACCCCGGCAGGAACGACGACAGGGAGGCGTCCAATTCGCGACATGAGTAGCTCCCCTTACCAGACGTAGGCGAGGACTTCCCCGCCGACGCCCTTCTCGTGAGCCTGCTTGTCAGTCAACAAGCCGGTCGAGGTGGAAATGATCGCCACGCCGAGTCCGCCGAGCACGCGCGGCAGGTTGGTCGACTTGGCGTAGACCCGCAGACCGGGCTTGCTCACCCGGCGGACGCCGGCGATAGAGCGCTCGCGGTTGGGGCCGTACTTGAGCGTGATGGTCAGCGTCTTGCCAACCTCGGCGTCGCTCACGGCCCAGCTACCGATGTAACCCTCACGCTTGAGGATCTCGGCAATGTTGGCCTTGAGCTTGGAATACGGCATCGCGACGCTGTCGTGGTGTGCCGAGTTGGCATTGCGCACACGCGTGAGCATGTCCGCAATCGGGTCGGTCATCGTCATCGGGCTTCGTGCCCTTCCTCACCGCGGTTTCGTCCCGGCCGGCATACAGCCGGGGCGACCTTCGGTGTCGAGTCGGTGGCGGGGTCTTGCTGGTCGGGCTACCAGGAGCTCTTTGTCACGCCCGGGAGCTCACCGCGGTGTGCCATCTCGCGAAGGCAGATACGGCAGAGGCCGAACTTGCGGTAGACCGAGTGCGGACGACCGCACTTCTGGCACCGGGTGTAGGCACGGACCTTGAACTTCGGGGTCGCGTTGGCTTTGTTGACCAGGGCGGTCTTGGCCATGTCAGTTCTCCTTGAACGGGAAGCCGAGGGCCTTGAGCAACGCGCGCCCCTCGTCGTCGGTGGTCGCCGTGGTGACGACGGTGATGTCCATCCCGCGGACCCGGTCGATGCGGTCCTGGTCGATCTCGTGGAACATCGACTGCTCGGTCAGACCGAAGGTGTAGTTGCCGCGCCCGTCGAACTGCTTGGGCGACAGGCCCCGGAAGTCACGGATACGCGGCAGCGCCACGGTGACCAGCCGGTCGAGGAACTCCCACATCCGGTCGCCGCGCAGCGTCGTGTGGCAACCGATCGGCATACCCTCGCGCAGCTTGAACTGGGCGATGGACTTGCGCGCCTTGGTGACCACCGGCTTCTGCCCGGTGATGGCGGTGAGGTCGCGAACCGCGCCCTCGATCAACTTGCTGTCACGAGCGGCGTCGCCGACACCCATGTTGACGACGACCTTGACGACGCCCGGGACCTGCATGACGTTGCCGTAGGAGAACTGCTCCTGCAGCGTCGACTTGATCTCGGCGCGGTACTTGGCCTTCAGCCGCGGCGCGGTGCGCTCAGTGGTGGTTTCAGTCATCGGTCTCTCACAGGTCCTTGCCGGAGCGGACGGCGACACGGGTACGGACGGTCTTGAGGCGACCGTCGCGCTCAACGGTCTCGACCCGGGTCTTCACCCGCGTCGGCACGTTCTGGTCCGGGTCGACGACCGCGACGTTGCTCACGTGGATCGGGGCCTCCGCGTGCACCAGACCGCCGGTCCGGGTGCCACGGTTCGTGGTGCCGGCCTTGACGTGCTTGGTCACGCGGTTGATGCCCTCGACGAGCACGCGCTCGGTGTCGGGGTAGACGGCGATGACCTTGCCCTGCTTCCCGCGGTCGCCGCCGTTCTTCTGCGAGCGACCCGAGATGACCTGGACGAGGTCACCCTTCTTGATCTTCAGCTTTGCCATGGGCTCAGAGCACCTCCGGAGCAAGGGAGATGATCTTCATGAACTTCTTGTCGCGAAGCTCGCGCCCAACCGGGCCGAAGATGCGGGTCCCCCGCGGGTCGCCGTCATTCTTGAGAATGACAGCGGCGTTCTCGTCGAACTTGATGTAGGAACCGTCCGGACGGCGCTTCTCCTTGACGGTGCGCACGATGACGGCCTTGACGACGTCGCCCTTCTTGACGTTGCCGCCGGGAATGGCGTCCTTGACGGCAGCGACGATCGTGTCACCGATGCCGGCGTACCGACGCCCCGAACCTCCGAGGACGCGGATGCACAGGAGCTCCTTGGCCCCGGTGTTGTCCGCGACCCGCACGCGGGATTCTTGCTGGATCACTTGGCCTTCTCCAGAATCTCCACGACACGCCAGTGCTTCGTGGCCGAGAGCGGACGGGTCTCCATGATGAGCACGCGGTCACCGACGCCGCACGAGTTCGCCTCGTCGTGGGCCTTGACCTTGCTGCTGCGTCGCATGACCTTGCCGTAGAGCGGGTGCTTGACGCGCTCTTCGACCTCGACGACGACGGTCTTGTCCATCTTGTCGCTGACGACGTAGCCCTGACGGGTCTTACGGTCGTTGCGGTCAACCGCGACCTGCTCGACCTTCTCCTGCTCGCTCATGCCTTCGCCTTCTTCTCGGCCTTGTCGGGGGCCGGCGGATGCCGAGCTCGCGCTCGCGCATCTCGGTGTAGATCCGGGCAATGTCGCGCTTCACTGCGCGCAACCGGCCGTGGCTGTCCAACTGTCCGGTGGCGGACTGGAAGCGCAGGTTGAACAGCTCTTCCTTCGCCTTGCGCAGCTCCTCGACCAGACGGTCGTCACCGAAGCCTCGCAGGTTATCGGAGGCCAGATCCTTGGTCCCCACTGCCATCAGATGTCACCACCTTCACGCCGAACGAAGCGGCACTTCATCGGGAGCTTGTGCATCGCCAGGCGCATGGCCTCGCGAGCCACCGGCTCCGGGACACCGGCCAGCTCGAAGAGCATGCGGCCGGGCTTGACGTTGACGACCCACCACTCCGGCGAACCCTTACCGGAACCCATGCGGGTCTCGGCCGGCTTCTTGGTCAGCGGACGGTCGGGGTAGACGTTGATCCACACCTTGCCGCCACGCTTGATGTAGCGGGTCATGGCGATACGAGCGGCTTCGATCTGCCGGTTGGTGAGGTAGGTCGGCTCCAGAGCCTGGATGCCGAACTCGCCGAAGGAGATCTCGTTGCCACCCTTGGACATGCCATGGCGGTCCGGGTGGTGCTGCTTACGGTGCTTGACGCGACGCGGAATCAACATGGTCAGGCCTGCTCATTCTCGGTGCCGGCGGTGGCCAGGACGGGGGCCTCGGTCACCGGGGCGGACTCTGCGGTCTCGGCGGACGGCATACCCTCACGGTCGCCGCGACGCGGACGGGCGGGACGGTCGCCGCTGTCACGACGCGGGCCACGCGGCGGGCGCGGAGCCGTTGCCTGCTGCTGAGCCAGCTCGCGAGCGGTCATGTCGCCCTTGTAGATCCACACCTTGACGCCAATGCGACCGAAGGTCGTCTTGGCCTCGTAGAAGCCGTAGTCGATGTGCGCACGCAGCGTGTGCAGCGGGACCCGACCCTCGCGGTAGAACTCGGAGCGGCTCATCTCGGCGCCGGCCAGACGGCCGGAGCACTGCACCCGGATGCCCTTGGCGCCCGCGCGCAGGGCGGACTGCATGCCCTTGCGCATCGCGCGACGGAAGGAGACACGGGCCGAGAGCTGCTCGGCGATGCCCTGGGCGACCAGCTGCGCGTCGATCTCGGGGTTCTTGACCTCGAGGATGTTCAGCTGCACCTGCTTGCCGGTGAGCTTCTCCAGCTCGCCGCGGATGCGGTCGGCCTCGGCGCCACGGCGACCGATGACGATGCCCGGACGCGCGGTGTGGATGTCGACACGGACGCGGTCACGGGTGCGCTCGATCTCCACGCGGGAGATGCCGGCGCGCTCCATGCCCTTTTCCATGAGGCGACGGATCTCGACGTCTTCCTTGACGTAGTCGCGGTAGCGCTGACCCGTCTTGGTCGAGTCGGCGAACCAACGGCTCTTGTGCTCGGTCGTGATGCCCAGGCGGAAGCCGTGCGGGTTGACCTTCTGTCCCATCAGCGGGTTCCCTTCCTGGTGGCGATCTCGGGCTGCGTGACCACAACCGTGATGTGGCTCGTCCGCTTGTTGATGCGCGAGGCGCGGCCCTGCGCACGCGGCCGGAACCGCTTCATCGTGGCCCCTTCGTCGACGTATGCCGCCGAGACGACGAGCGCACGCTCGTCGAAGGCCTCCGAGGCCGCGTCGGCCTTGACCCGAGCGTTGGCCATGGCGCTCTGCAGCACCTTGCGCACCGGCTCGGAGGCGGCCTGCTGGGCGAACATCAGGGTCGCGACGGCGTCCGTGGCGTTCTTCCCACGAATGAGGTCGATGACCCGGCGCGCCTTCATGGGCGTGACCCGCACGTGGCGGGCGACGGCCTTGGCTTCCACGGTGTTGACGTCCTTCTCGTTGGCGGCCATCAGCGACGACGACCCTTCTTGTCGTCCTTGACGTGACCCTTGAAGGTGCGCGTCGGGGCGAACTCGCCGAGCTTGTGGCCGACCATCGACTCGGTCACGAAGACCGGGATGTGCTTGCGGCCGTCGTGAACGGCGAAGGTGTGACCGAGCATGTCCGGGCTGACAACCGACCGGCGAGACCAGGTCTTGATGACGTTCTTGGTGCCTGCTTCGTTCTGGACGTCCACCTTCTTCTGAAGGTGATCGTCGATGAAGGGGCCCTTTTTGAGGCTACGCGGCATTCCAGGCTCCTATCAGCGCTTCTTGCCAGAACGACGGCGACGCACGATGAGCTTGTCGCTTTCCTTGTGCGCCTTGCGCGTGCGGCCTTCTTGCTGGCCCCACGGGCTCACCGGGTGACGCCCACCGGAGGTCTTGCCCTCGCCACCACCGTGCGGGTGGTCGATCGGGTTCATGGCCACACCACGGACGGTCGGGCGCTTGCCCTTCCAGCGCATCCGGCCGGCCTTGCCCCAGTTGATGTTGCTCTGCTCGGCGTTGCCGACCTCACCGATGGTGGCGCGGCAGCGGGCGTCGACGTTGCGGATCTCGCCGGACGGCATACGCAACTGGGCGAAGGCACCGTCCTTGGCGACGAGCTGGACCTTCGCGCCGGCCGAGCGGGCGATCTTCGCCCCGCCACCGGGCTTGATCTCGATGGCGTGGATGACCGTACCGGTCGGGATGTTGCGCAGCGGCAGCGCGTTGCCCGGCTTGATGTCGGCCGAGGGGCCGCTCTCGATGACGTCGCCCTGCTTGAGCTTGTTCGGCGCGAGGATGTAGCGCTTCTCGCCGTCGGCGTAGTGCAGCAGCGCGATCCGGGCCGTGCGGTTGGGGTCGTACTCGATGTGCGCGACCTTCGCCGGCACGCCGTCCTTGTCGTGACGACGGAAGTCGATCAGCCGGTAGGCGCGCTTGTGACCGCCACCGATGTGCCGGGTGGTGATCCGGCCGGCGTTGTTACGGCCACCGGTCTTGGCGATCGGGCGAACGAGCGACTTCTCCGGCGTCGACCGCGTCACTTCGACGAAGTCGGCAACCGACGAACCCCGGCGACCGGGGGTCGTGGGCTTGAACTTGCGGATACCCATGTGTGTTCCTCAGATCCCTACCGCGGCGTCAGGAGACGCTGCCGAAGATGTCGATCGAGCCCTCGCGGAGGGAGACGATCGCTCGCTTGGTGTCCTTGCGCTTGCCGGCCCCGAAACGGGTACGACGCGTCTTGCCCTGCCGGTTGAGGGTGTGGACCTTGTCGACCTTGACGCCGAACACCGCCTCGACGGCGATCTTGATCTCGGTCTTGTTGGCGCGGGGGTCGACGACGAAGGTGTACTTGCCCTCGTCGAGCAGGCCGTAGGACTTCTCGGAGACGACCGGGGCGATCAGGATGTCGCGCGGGTTCTTCTCGTGGATGCTCACTTGGCGTCCTCCCCATCCTTGGCCGTGCTCTTGGCGCGGCTGCCGGCCTTCTTGAAGCCTGCGGCCTCGGCGTCGGCAGCGCTCTTGAACCAGAACCCGCACTTCACCAGCCCGAGACCTGCCCTGACCAACCCCCCCCCCCCCCCCCCCCGGCCCGGCCTGACCACCCTTCCCGCCGGCCGGCTTCTCGCCTTCCCGCCCCCCCCCCCCCCCCCCCCCCCCCCCGGGGCCGCCGCAGCCTTCGACGAGGCAGTCAGCGTCGCGAGCGCACCGGCCGTGAAGACCACGTCGTCGGCGCACAGCACGTCGTAGGTGTTGAGCTGGTCGACAGCCAGGACGTGAACCGAGTCGAGGTTGCGCACGCTCTTGAGACCGACCTGGTCGCCACGCTCAAGCACGACGAGGAACTTGGTGCGGTCGGTCAGACCGGCCAGCACCGCCGCCGCGGTCGAAGTCGAGGGCGCGTCACCGGAGACCAGCACGTCGATGACGTGGATCCGGCCGTTGCGGGCCCGGTCCGAGAGGGCCCCGCGCAGGGCGGCGGCCTTCATCTTCTTGGGGGTCCGCTGCGAGTAGTCACGCGGCTGCGGGCCGTGGACGACGCCACCGCCGGCGAACTGCGGCGCACGGGTCGAACCCTGACGGGCGCGGCCGGTGCCCTTCTGGCGGTAGGGCTTCTTGCCACCGCCGGAGACCAGGCCCCGGGTCTTGGTGGAGTGCGTGCCCTGCCGGGCGGCCGCGAGCTGAGCCGCGACGACCTGGTGGATCAGCGGGACGTTGACCTGGACATCGAAGATGTCGGCCGGAAGTGCAGTGGTGGTCGCCATGGCTGTCAGGCTCCCTTCGACGCGGAGCGAACGAGGACGATCGCACCCCGGGGGCCGGGAACGGCACCCTTGATGAGCAGCAGGCCCTTGTCGGCGTCGACGGCCTGGATCGCGAGGTTCTGGGTGGTCTGGCGCTCGCCGCCCATCCGGCCGGCCATCCGGACGCCCTTGAAGACGCGACCGGGGGTCGCGCAGGCGCCGATCGAACCGGGCTTGCGGTGGTTGCGGTGGGCACCGTGCGAGGAGGAGACACCGTGGAAGCCGTGTCGCTTCATGACACCGGCGAAGCCCTTGCCCTTGGTCGTTGCGGTGGCGTCGACCAGCTGACCGGCCTCGAAGGTGGAGACCGTGATCTCCTGCCCAAGGGCGTAGTCGCTGGCGTCGGCGGTGCGCAGCTCGACCAGGTGCCGGCGCGGGGTGACCCCGGCGCGCTCGAAGTGGCCCTTCATCGGCTTGTTGACCTTGCGCGGGTCGATCTCGCCGTAGCCGATCTGAACGGCGGGGTACCCGTCCGCGTCGCCGCGGACCTGGGTGACCACATTGGGACCGACCTTGATGACGGTCACGGGAACCAGCCGGTTATCGGCGTCCCACACCTGGGTCATGCCGAGCTTCTCGCCCAGCACACCCTTCACTGTGCGTGTCGTCGCGTTGCTCATCGTGATGTCCTCAGAGCTTGATCTCGATATTGACATCCGCCGGCAGATCGAGACGCATCAGCGAGTCGACGGCCTTGGGCGTCGGGTCGATGATGTCGATGAGGCGCTTGTGCGTGCGCATCTCGAAGTGCTCGCGGGAGTCCTTGTATTTGTGGGGCGACCGGATCACGACGAAGACGTTCTTCTCCGTCGGCAGCGGCACCGGACCGACGACCGTCGCACCCGCGCGGGTCACCGTGTCGACGATCTTGCGTGCCGAACTGTCGATGACCTCGTGGTCGTAGGACTTCAAGCGGATGCGGATCTTCTGTCCCGCCATCGTCGTACCGTCTCTCTTCTCGCCAACACCTGCCCTTGGTCGGCCAGGTCGAACCTCCGACCCCCGCGGTCGGGCGTGTCGCGCCCGCTCCGCGGCCCGAGCCTGGGCACCTAAGTGCCCCGAACGATCGGGTGTCTTCAGTCCGGCCGTAGCCGGCGCCTGCGCTTCCCTCGGGCCACCAGTGGTGTCCGTGCCGCCGCAGACCCGTAGATCGTGCGTCCGGCCGAGAGGCGGCGGCATCGGCTCTGGTTCCACCCAGGGCACGACGCCGCGCGTCAGGCAACCGGTCTAGTGTGCCAGATGGCGTGGTGAGCAGCCAAATCGCCGAGGATCCACGGTCACTCGCCTCATCGACTGACGAGTTCGCCCGCGACCTGTCGGCGCCGCAGGGTCGTCACAGCGACCCCCGCGACGAGCAGCGCCCCGCCCACGAGGGCCAGCAGACCGGGCCGCTCGCCGCGGAACACCAGGGCGGCCGTCATGCCGACCACGGGCACCAGGAGCGAGTAGGGCGCGACCTCGGCGGCCCGGTGCCGACCCATGAGGGAGTTCCACACGCCGTAGCCGAACAGCGAGGCCAACACCGCGGTGTATGCCGTGGACAGCAGGCTCGGCACCGACAGGTGGGTCAATGCGTGCATGACCGTCTCGGGTCCTTCGACGAGCAACGCGAGGGCGAAGAGCGGGATCGGGACGACCAGCCCCGACCACACCGTCAGCGATAGGCCGCCCACGCCCGGCAGACGGCGCACGGCGATGTTGCCGCCCGCCCAGGACGCGGCGGCCGCCACACACAACCCGAGCGCTCCCAACGGGACCGATCCCCCGCGACCCAACGCAACGATCCCCAACCCCAGCAGCCCGAGCCCGACCCCGATGACCTGGCGACGGCTGGGCCGCTCCCGCAACAGCGTCGCGGCGAACACGACGGTGAAGGCGGCTTGGATCTGCAGGACCAGCGAGGCGAGCCCAGGCGGCATACCCGCGGACATCGCGCTGTAGAGCAACCCGAACTGTCCGACGCTGAGCAGCAGCCCGACGAGGGCGATGTCCTGCCACCGCCCTGCGGGGCGCGGAACGAAGAAGATCGCCGGCAGCAGCACGAGGACGAAGCGCATCGTCACGAAGACCAACGGCGGCACTCCGGGCAGACCCCAGTCGATGACGACGAAGTTGAGCCCCCAGACCGTGACGACGGCGAGGGCGAGCAGACGATCACGGGGGGTCACGGGTCCACCCTGTCGTGTCTGACGTTTCAGGACAAGCGCATATTCCTGCACCTGTATCGGTAGTGTCGCTACATGATCGATCTCGCCGCAGTGCGGACGCTCGATGCCGTCCGCGAGCACGGCTCCGTCGTCGCGGCCGCCGCAGCGCTCGGCTACACCCCCTCGGCGGTGTCCCAGCAGATCAAGCGGCTCGAACGGCATACCGGAGTGCAGTTGCTCGAACGGGTCGGCCGCGGGGTGGCGCTCACCGAGTTGGGCCGCCGCCTTGCCGACGACGGCAACCGGGTCCTCGGCGACCTCGAGGCGATCGAGGCGCAGCTCGCGGCGGCCCACGGGAGTGCTCCCCTGCACGGTCAGGTGCGGATCGCGGCCTTCTCCACGGGGGTGCGCGGGCTGGTCGCCCCCGCCCTGGCGACGTTGCGCCACACCGATCCCGGGCTTGACGTCCGGGTGGTCGAGAGCGACCCGCACGAGGCGCTCGACCTCGTCGCCGGGGGCCAGGTCGACACCGCGCTCGTGCACAACTGGGGCGACCTGCCGCTGCCGATTCCCGCGCATGTCGAGGACGTCCAACTCGGGATCGACACTGCGGATGTGCTGGTCCCCCGCGACCATCCCTTGGCCGCTCGATCGGTCATCACTGCCGCGGACCTGGACGGGTTGGTGTGGACCTGCGCCCCGGTCGGCAGCGTGTGTCACGGCTGGCTCGTCCACTTGCACGACGCCCATGGCCTGCGGCCCGACGTGCGCTACTGGGCGATGGAATTCTCCTCACAGATCGGCCTGGTCGAACACGGGAACGCCGTCGCCCTGGTGCCGCGGTTGGGCCGGGAGTCGCTGCCGTCCGGCGTCATCGCCGTGCCGGTCGACGACCCGGTGACCCGGCGCATCCTGCAGGTCTGGCGCCGGACGATGGCGCCGAGCCCGGCCATCCGCCGGGTCCACGACGTCCTCACCTCGGCGATGGACGCCGTGGCCGTCGCCCACCCGCGCTGACGGGGGCGCCGACAGCGGCAGCGGCACCGGCGCCCGCACCGGCGCCCGCGATCAAGGCGGCTTCGGCACCCGCGATCAAGGCGGCTTCGGTCAGGGCACCGGGGCGAGGAAGGCAGCGAGCGCCGCGGCATACATCGCCTGGTCGGCGACGCCGGCGAGCTCGCGGATGCTGTGCATCGACAACATCGGGGCACCGAGGTCGACCGTCGTCACACCCACCTGGCCAGCCGTGATCGGGCCGATGGTCGAGCCGCAGGGCAGGTCGCTGCGGGTGACGAACACCTGCAACGGCACATCCGCCTGTTCGCACGCCAGGTGCAACGCCGCTGCGCCCACCGCGTCGGTGGCGTAGCGCAGCTCGGTCTGGACCTTGAGCACGGGGCCGCCGTTCATCTCGATCCGGTGCCCGGGCTCGTGCAGCTCCGCGTAGTTGGGGTGTGTGGCGTGGGCCATGTCGGCCGACGCGACGATCGTCCCGGCGAGCGCCCGCCAGAGGTCGTCGCGGCCCCCATCGGCGGCCAGGACGATGCGTTCGAGGATCCCGCGCAGCATCGGTGAGTCGGCGCCGCGCTCGCTGCGGCTGCCCACCTCCTCGTGGTCAAACAGCACGATGACCGGCCGGTATGCCGCGTCGGCCCCCTGGTCGGCCGACGTGCCACCGGAGGCAGCGACCGCCAACAGGGCGCGGACGGCGGCATACGAGCTCGCGAGGTTGTCCAAGCGCGGCGCGGCGATGAGCTCCTGGGCGCGGCCGATGCGGGCCGACGGCTGGGTGTCGTGGAGCATCGCGTCCCAGGCGAGCACGTCACCCGGGTCGGCGCCCACCTGCTCCCCGAGGTATGCCGCGATGCTCGCCGGCGCCTCCCCCACCCCCCACAGGGGCACCAGGTGTTGTTGCGGGTTGAGGACCAGACCCCGCTCGTTGACGCCGCGGTCCAGATGGATCGCCAGTTGGGCGACCCGCAGGAGGGGGGCCCGGTCGTGGAACAGCCGGGTCGACACTCCGGTGGCGGCCGAGTCGTCGCGCACGGCGACCCGTCCGGCGAGCCCGAGGTCGCGGTCGAGCCACGAGTTGATCAGCAGCCCGCCATAGGGCTCGACAGCCACCATCTGCCAGCCGGCCTTGACCAGGTCGGGGCGTGGTTTGACCCGCAGATTGGGCGAGTCGGTGTGGGTGCCAATGACCCGGAAAGGTGCGGTGGGCGGCATACCCCCTGTCTCGATCCAGGCCACGAGGGCGCCGCCGCGGGCGATGTAGTAGCGGCCTGGCTGGCTGGGGAACGGCGCTGACTCGTCCAGCGCGGTGAAGCCTTCAGCCGCGAGCAGCCGGATCGCGGAGTCGACCGCGTGGAAGGGCGTCGGGGAGGCATCGACGAAGTCGATCAACCCCTGTGCCGTGGAGTCGGGGTCGAAGGCGGTGTGCAGGCTCACCCATCGACCTTACCCGCGCTGCCGGTCAGCAGCTCGTTGGGTCTGTCCGGCGTTTGGCCGCCATGGCGGTCAAACTCGTGAAGGGCGGCCTGATCTCACCGCCATCGGCCGATGTGAGCGCCATGGCGGCCAAACTCGGAGGGCTGAGCCGAGGCCGGGGACGCGGCCCGGGACCCCACACGATGTGACGCCGATGGGCCCCAGCCGAGTGGCTGGGGCCCATCGAACGAAGTGCGCTGTCGCGAGGCGACGTCAGATCACTTGGTGACCTTGATGACCTTGCCCGAGCCGACGGTGCGGCCACCCTCGCGGATGGAGAACGGCTGGCCGTCGTCCATGGCGATGGGCTGGATCAGGGTCACGGCCATCTCGGTGTTGTCACCGGGCATGACCATCTCGGTGCCCTCGGGCAGCTTCACGACGCCAGTCACGTCCGTGGTGCGGAAGTAGAACTGGGGGCGGTAGTTGTCGTAGAACGGCGTGTGACGGCCACCTTCGTCCTTGGACAGGATGTAGACCTGTGCGTCGAACTCGGTGTGGGGGGTCATCGTGCCGGGCTTGATGACGACCTGGCCGCGCTCGACGTCCTCACGCTTGACGCCACGAAGCAGCAGGCCGACGTTCTCACCGGCGCGGGCCTCGTCGAGCAGCTTGCGGAACATCTCGACGCCCGTGACGGTCGACTTGGTCGACTTCTCGTGGATGCCGACGATCTCGACCTCCTCGTTGACCTTGAGGACACCACGCTCGACACGACCGGTGACAACGGTGCCACGGCCGGTGATGGTGAAGACATCCTCGATGGGCATGAGGAACGGCTTGTCGGTGGCGCGCTCGGGCTCCGGGATGTACTCGTCCACGGCGTCCATGAGGGCCTGGACCGACTTGGCCCACTCGGGGTCGCCCTCGAGAGCCTTGAGCGCCGAGACCCGCACGACCGGAAGGTCGTCACCCGGGAAGTCGTAGGAGGACAGCAGTTCGCGGACCTCCATCTCGACCAGCTCGAGGATCTCCTCGTCGTCGACCATGTCGGTCTTGTTGAGCGCGACGACCACGTAGGGAACGCCGACCTGGCGGGCCAGGAGGACGTGCTCCTTGGTCTGCGGCATCGGGCCATCGGTGGCCGCGACGACGAGGATGGCGCCGTCCATCTGGGCCGCACCGGTGATCATGTTCTTGATGTAGTCGGCGTGCCCGGGGCAGTCGACGTGCGCGTAGTGCCGCGATTCGGTCTGGTACTCCACGTGCGCGATCGAGATCGTGATACCGCGCTGCCGCTCCTCAGGCGCCTTGTCGATCTGGTCGAACGGCGTGAAGGGGTTCAGGTCCGGGTACTTGTCGTGCAGAACCTTGGTGATAGCAGCAGTCAGCGTCGTCTTCCCGTGGTCAATGTGACCGATGGTGCCGATGTTGACGTGCGGCTTGGTCCGCTCGAACTTTGCCTTCGCCACTGGGGTCCTCCTAGGACTCTCTTGGTGTTACGCCTTACGACCTACGGGCAGGACGTGGCGCTTGCTTGTTTGGATTTGTTGGCAAGCCTACGGGAGTCTACCCGTCTCACTCACCACGGGTCTTCTTGATGATCTCGTCCGCGACGTTCCGGGGAACCTCGGCGTACGAGTCGAACTGCATCGAGTAGTTGGCTCGGCCCTGGGTCTTGGACCGGAGGTCCCCGACGTAGCCGAACATCTCCGACAAAGGCACCAGAGCCCGGACGACCTTCGCTCCCGCAGCGTCCTCCATGGACTGGATGTGCCCACGCCGAGAGTTGATGTCGCCGATGACGTCACCCATGTAGTCCTCGGGAGTACGCACCTCGACGGCCATCACCGGCTCCAGCAGGACCGGGTCGGCCTTGCGGACCGCTTCCTTGAGGACCATCGACCCGGCAATCTTGAAGGCCATTTCCGAGGAGTCGACGTCGTGCGCCGCCCCGTCGACGAGGGTGGCCTTGATCCCGACGAGCGGGTAGCCGGCGAGCACGCCGTACTGCATGGCGTCCTGGATACCGGCGTCGACCGACGGGATGTACTCCCGGGGCACGCGCCCACCGGTCACCGCATTCTCGAACTCGTACATCGTGCCTTCGGCGGTGTCCAAGGGCTCGATCGAGACCTGCACCTTGGCGTACTGACCCGACCCACCGGTCTGCTTCTTGTGGGTGTAGTCGTACTTGAGCACCGACTTGCGGATCGTCTCGCGGTAGGCCACCTGCGGCTTGCCGACGTTGGCCTCGACCTTGAACTCACGACGCATCCGGTCGACCAGGATGTCCAGGTGCAGCTCGCCCATCCCCTTGATGATGGTCTGGCCGGTCTCCTGGTCCTGCTCGACCTGGAAGGTCGGGTCCTCCTCGGCGAGCTTCTGGATCGCGACGCCGAGCTTCTCCTGGTCACCCTTGGTCTTGGGCTCGATGGCCACGCTGATGACCGGGTTCGGGAACGTCATCGACTCCAGGACGACCTGGTTGGTCGGGTCGCACAGGGTGTCGCCGGTCGTCGTGTCCTTGAGACCGATGAAGGCGTAGATGTGCCCCGCCGACGCCTTGTCGACCGGGTTCTCCTTGTTGGAGTGCATCTGGAAGAGCTTCCCGACACGCTCCTTCTTGCCCTTGGTCGAGTTGATGATCTGGGCGCCCTGCGGAACCTCGCCGGAGTAGACCCGGACATAGGTGAGCTTGCCGAAGAACGGGTGCACCGCGATCTTGAACGCCAACGCCGAGAACGGCTCCGTGGCGTCGGGCTTGCGGATGATCTCGACCTCCTCGTCGCTCGGCTTGTGGCCGATCATCGGGGGGACGTCCAGCGGGGAGGGCAGGTAGTCGACAACCGCGTCGAGCATCGGCTGCACGCCCTTGTTCTTGAAGGCGGTGCCACAGATGACCGGGTTGACGACGCCGGCGATGGTGAGCTTGCGGATGCCCGCCTTGAGCTCCTCGATGGTGAGCTCCTCACCCTCGAGGTACTTCTCCATCAGGGCGTCGTCGGACTCGGCGACCAGCTCAACCAGCTCGTGACGGTAGGTCTCGGCGGCCTCCTGCAGGTCGGCCGGGATGTCCTCGACCGTGTAGTCCTCACCCTTCTGGGTCTCACCGCGCCACATCAGGGCCTTCATGCGCAGCAGGTCGACGACACCGGTGAAGTCGCTCTCCTGGCCGATCGGCAACTGCAGCGCCAACGGCTTCGCGCCGAGGCGGTCCACCATGGTCTTGACGGTGAAGTAGAAGTCCGCGCCGAGCTTGTCCATCTTGTTGACGAAGCAGATGCGCGGCACGCCGTACTTGTCGGCCTGACGCCACACCGTCTCGGACTGCGGCTCGACGCCTTCCTTGGCGTCGAAGACCGCACACGCGCCGTCGAGCACGCGCAGCGAGCGCTCGACCTCGACGGTGAAGTCGACGTGACCCGGCGTGTCGATGATGTTGATCTGGTGGTCTTTCCAGAAGGTCGTCGTCGCGGCCGACGTGATCGTGATGCCGCGCTCCTGCTCCTGCTCCATCCAGTCCATCGTGGCAGCGCCGTCGTGGACCTCACCGATCTTGTAGGTGATGCCGGTGTAGAAGAGGATGCGCTCGGTCGTCGTCGTCTTGCCGGCGTCGATGTGCGCCATGATGCCGATGTTGCGGACCTTCGTGAGGTCGGTCAGGACATCTTGTGCCACGTCAGTGCTCTCGTCTCAGAATCGTTGTACAGGTCGCGGGCGGCTCGTGCGGCGGCCCCGCAGGCAGTGGGTATGCCGCGCGCACAGGTGCGCGGGCGGCATACCCCTGCCGCGGTGGTCACCAGCGGTAGTGGGCGAAGGCGCGGTTGCTCTCGGCCATCTTGTGGGTGTCCTCGCGGCGCTTGACCGCGGCACCCAGACCGTTCGACGCGTCGAGCAACTCGTTCATGAGTCGGTCGGTCATCGTCTTCTCGCGCCGCTGACGGGCGTAGCCCACGAGCCAGCGCAGCGCCAGCGTGGTGGAACGGCCCGGCTTGACCTCGATCGGCACCTGGTAGGTCGCGCCACCGACACGGCGGGACTTGACCTCGACAGCCGGCTTGATGTTGTCCAGCGCGCGCTTGAGGGTGACGACGGGGTCGGTGCCGGTCTTCTGACGGCAGCCCTCAAGGGCGCCGTAGACGATGGTTTCGGCGATCGACTTCTTGCCGTCGAGGAGGATCTTGTTGACCAACTGGGTCACCAGCGGGCTGCTGTAGACCGGGTCGACGACGAGCGGCCGCTTCGGAGCGGGTCCCTTACGAGGCATTAGCCCTTCACCTTCTTCGCGCCGTAACGGCTACGCGCCTGCTTGCGGTTCTTGACACCCTGGGTGTCGAGCGTGCCGCGGATGATCTTGTAGCGGACACCCGGGAGGTCCTTCACACGACCGCCACGCACGAGCACGATCGAGTGCTCCTGCAGGTTGTGCCCGACTCCGGGGATGTATGCCGTGACCTCGATCTGGGAGGTCAACTTGACGCGGGCGACCTTGCGCAGCGCCGAGTTGGGCTTCTTGGGGGTGGTCGTGTACACACGCGTGCACACACCGCGGCGCTGGGGCGAACCCTTGAGCGCCGGGGTCTTGGTCTTGCCGACCTTGTCCTGGCGCCCCTTGCGCACCAGTTGGTTGATCGTAGGCAACCTAAACTCCGTCTTTCGATGTGGTCAGACCCGTCTGGCGTGCGGACGGACTCCTTGGTCGTTCCAGCTTCCCCACCCCGGACCCGCGAACGGGTCGATCGGGCGACGATGGCCGGGTGCCCTCACCTGCACGTCCCGACGCACTCCGGCACCCCTTGCGAGGGTGACGTGGAGGCCGTCGGGCTGCCCGGCGAGAGCGGGGCGAACGCAGGCGTCACCGGTATGCCGGTCGCGCCCAGGTTCTCGTGTCCGGAGCGAGCCCAGACACGGCTAACCAATCTACCGGCCCGCGATACCCCGACCAAATCGGTTGCCACGTCGGCGTTGGCGGACCACGCTCGCCCGCCCTCCGAGGGCCGGCGCCGGGCGACGTGACCGGGCGCGAACCGCAGTGCCTAGGGCCACGCCCAGGGAGAGGAAGCTCGCTGCGGCCGCGCCGATGAGCCAGTACATCCACGGCTCCATGACCAGGCCTGGCCGGACCGGCTGGGCCGCGGCGGCGACCACGGGGTCGAAGGCGATCCGGTGTCCGCGCACGAGCAGGCGGTGGGTGTTGACGGCATACGGAGTGCAGGTGAAGACAGTGAGAAGGTCAGTCGCGGGGTCCACCGCGAGGTCCTCGATATCCGTCGGGAGGACGACCTTGATCTGGTCGACCTGATAGGCCAACGTCTCACCTGCGACGTCGACGTAGATGGCCGATCCCTCACGGACGTCGATGAGATGGTCCAGCAACGTGGCATTGGCCATCCCCGTGTGGCTGGTGAGCACGGAGTGTGTCCCCACACCGCCCACGGGCAGGGCGGTGCCATACAGGTGACCGATGCCCTTGGCGATCGTCTCGTCGCTGGTGCTGTGGTAAACGGGAAGGTCGACCCCGATCGAGGGAATCCGCAGCCGGGCCATCGCTCCGAGCCCGGACAGCCGGGACAGGTAGTCGGCATAGGCCGCCGACGACGGGCCGCTGGCCAGGAGCGTGCCCCAGGGGTCTTTCGCCTGCACACCCTTGAGCGCGGCGTTGTAGGCGTGGGCACCTTCAAGTTGCTGAGCGAGCGTCGCGGTCGGGGCCTGCGCGACCCGTTGGTTGTATGTCTCGGCGAACTGCTGCTGCTTGGTGTTGTTGAACTGGGTAGCTGCCACGGGGTAGACGAGCACGCCCATACCGACAAAGACGAGGAGCACCGAGACCAGCGCGCGAGCCAGCCCCAGCCTGCGCCGAGCCCGGCGCTGGGCGATCGGCCCGCCGTGCCGAGGACGATAGCCACGCGCATCACGCAGGCCCCGCTGCGGCGGACCGGGTGCGGCATGACGGGGACGACGCGACGCGTCGGGACGGGTGCGCCTCGAGCGGGCAGGCCGAGATCCCCGGCCGGCGTTCCTGGCGGAACGACGGCTGGGAACGGCCCCGCTCAAGGCGTCGTCGCTCATGGTCCGTCGTGTCGCTCTCGTGGCCGTCGGTAGCCGAGCCCGGCCATGATCGCCCCGGTGCCGAGCAAGAGCCCAGCGACCAACAGCGCCGATGCCGTGTCCGATCCGGTCCAGGGCAACGTCCCCGGCTTCGTCGGGGTGGGTGTAGGCGTGGGAGTCGGGGTCGGCGTGGGCGTGGGCGTCCGGACGTTCTTGGGGTAGACGTGGATGTCGAAGACCCAACGACTGCGGGTGACCGGATCGGTCATCGGAATGGTGACCAGGAAGTCGGCACCCTTGACGATCGTCGGGTCCTCGGAGCCGTCGGGCAGCCGGACGCTGGCCTCGTGGACGAGGTAGAGGCCGACCGGGAGCCCGGAGACAACGGTCGAACCGTCGGCCCCCGTCGGCGTGGACGTGTGAACCGTCCCGCCCTGGGCCCGGGCCCCCTCCAGGTTGTCCTGGTAGGCGAGCGCGGCATACCAACCGGCGTTGGTGGTGAGGTCGACGCCAGCGACGCGCGTCACGGTGAAGACCACCCCGGCAAGGGGCGCAGAGCTGGTGGGCAGCACGAGGGCGGTGCCATTGGCAGGGTATGCCGTCTGGTCAACCGGGAGCCCGAGATGCTTGTGGATGGTTAGTGATCCCGTGGCATCCGGCGGGATGAGAGCCGGGCTGGCGTCCGCGACGACGCTGGCCATCGCAGGAGCCGTCCCTCCGATGAGTGCGACGAGCGTGAGCACGGCTGCGCCAACCCATCGCCTCAGCGGGTGTGGTCGCGTGTTCCCCCTCATTCCCTCTCCCTCTCCTTCTTCTTCGCTGCTCGCCGTGCCGCCCGACGTCGGTCCGCCGCGATCCATCCCAGGATCATGGCGACCAGAACGAGCACGGCCACCCCCGCGCCGATGAGCCGCGGCCACATCCACGACTGGATACTCCAGTCCATCGTGGCCGACGCCTGCCCAGGCGCTGAGCCGTCGGCTTGCGTGTAGGGCACCCGAACCCCTCGCACCAGCAGCCGATGGCTGTTGATGGCGTATGGCGTACAGGTGACCAGGGTCACTTGGTCCGCGCCGCTGGTCACGGCGAGGTCGTCGAGCTGATTGGGCAGCACGACGCTGGTCTTGTCGACCTGGTAGGCCAAGGTTCGGCCCAGGACATCGATGTAGAACTTGTCACCGACCTGCAGGTCGGGCAGGTGGTCAAAGAGTGTGGCGTTCGCCAAAGAACTGTGTCCGGTGAGCACGGCGTGTGTGCTCGGTCCGCCCACAGGCAGCGAACTGCCGAACAGGTGGCCGACACCCTTGGCCAGCGTGTCATCGCTGGTGCCGTGCAGGACCGGAAGATCGACGTCCAGCGCCGGAATCCGAATCCTGCCCATCGCCTCGAGCAGATCGAGCTGGCTCAGGTAGTCGCGGTAGTCCGCGTTGAGCGCGCTGCTCGCTTCGTCCCAGGGGTCCTTCAAGAGCTTCGGGTTCAGTGCCGTGTTGTAGCGCGTCGCCGCGGCGAACTCCGCGTTCAACGCGGCCGGATCGGCCGTTGCCACCTTGGCGGCGTACTCACGGGCGAACTCGGACTGTTTGTAGTTGTTGTAGAACGTTGCGACGACCGGGTAGGCCAGGACGACCGCTCCGATCAGCATCAGAAGCACCGGGATGAGCCGGTCGACCCACACCCTGCGGGCGCGATGCCGGCCCCGACGGCGCTGGGTTGGCCCAGTCGCTCCGGGGTCGAGCTGCACCTGCAGGGTGGCGGTCATTCGTCTCCTCCTGGATCGGGTGGTGGGGAGGGGGTTGACGACCTCCCCACCACCCTGATGGGTGCGGCATGGAAGGCGAGGGGGGGTTCCTTCGCATGCCGCTGTCAAACGGGCGGCGCTTTCACACCGTGGTTCTCAGCTCACCAATCCGGTCTGGGAGGACCGAGGTTGGAGACCTGTCAGACGTCCTGCTCGATCTCGCGGCGACGGGCGCCGACGAGGTAGTAGCCGAGGCCACCACCGACGAGCAGGAGACCGACGATGCTCACCGCAGCCACGCCCGCACCACCGGTGAGGGGGAGGTTGTTGCCGAGGTTGGACGGCTCGTTGGCCACCTGAACCTCCTGAGCGTCAGCGGTTCCGACCGTGTAGGCCAGGTTCGTCACGTCACCCTCGACCGTCACCGTGAAGGGGATCGGCTGGGCGTTGAGGTTGTAGCCGACGGGCGCCTTCGTCTCGACCAAGCAGTAGTAGTGCAGGTCGGTCTGGGTGGCGTTGTTGTAGAAGTTCGACAGCTGCAGGTCGGTGAAGAGCACGGCACCACTCGCGTCGGTGGTCACCGGCGACCCGATCTGGTTGGCCAAAATCATCTCGGCCGGGGCGCACGCGTCGTCGTTGTTGAGGTCACGGTAGACGGTGAACTCAGCACCGGTGAGCGGAGCCGACGTCTTGGCGTCGTACTTGATGAACTGCATGTCGCCGTACTTCGAGACGACCTCGTTCGACGGGATGCCGGGAGTCGTGGTCGTCGGCGGCACGGTCGTCGGCGGGGTCGTCGTCCCCGGGGTGGTCAGGTCGGTCCCACCCTGGCCGATCCACCAGCCCTCGCTGGGGATGAACTCGCCCTTGTTGGGGATGATGCCCGTCGAGGGGACCGAGGTGACGGTCGCAACGATGTCGGTCGTGACGACAGCCGCCGCGTCGAAAACCTTGGCCGCGACGATCTTGTCCAGGCCGGAGGTCGACATGATGATCTTGACCTCGTCGCCGGCGGCGGCGGCGTAGTCGAGCCAGTAGTAGTAGTCACAGTCGGTGCCTGCCCCGGCCGTCGCGTCGCAACCGATGAGCGGGGTGCCTCCGACGGAGACGGTCACCGACTGCGCGTCCACGTAGGTCGACAGGTTGTCACCGACGTAGTAGTAGCTCAGGTCCGCACCGTTGATCGAGCCATCGCCGTTGCTGTCGGTGGCCTGGATCGTCGAGGCGAGGTGGTAGGTGAGGTTCTGACCGACGGTGTAGGCGTTCTGGTTCGTCGTTCCGAGGTTGCCGTCAGTGACCGTCTTGAGGATCGAGTCGGCCTGGTTCTTCGGGTAGACGTAGACGTCGTACATCCAGCTCGTCAGGTTGACCGGGTCGGTCATCGGCAGCGTGACGAGGAACGGTGCCGAGGGGGTGATGGTCGACGCGTCAGGGGTCGTGGTGGACGTCCCGAGGTTCTCGTTGACCAGGTAGAGGCCAGCGCCGGCGGCCTGCGTGAACGTCGCCAGGCCCGCTGCGTCAGTGGTCACGGTCGTGACCAGGGTGAACGGGTAATTCACGCTGTTGACCGTGACGAAACCGTCGGCGATCTCACCTGCGGTGAGGGTGTGGTCCTGCAACACGATCGAGGCGGCCCAACCGGCATTGGTCGTCAGGTCGATGGTGGTGAACTTGTAGACATCGAAGTCGACACCCTCCAGCGGGGTGCCCGACACCGTCTGCTGGGTGCCGTTGTTCGGCTGGCCCGTCGTGTTGTCGAGGAACTTGGCGATGTTCAGGGTGACCGTGGCGGTCGGGTCGATGATCGGGCTTGGCAGCGCCATGGCCGACGTCGGGGCGATGAGCCCGAGCCCTGCCAGGGCCACGGCCGCAAAGGCAGCCGCTGCCATTCTGAGTGATTTCATGCGCATTCCTTGACACTCCTCCAAAGAGAGTTTTCCGTTGTTGTTCTAGGGAGTTCGCGGCTGCGACCTGTCCCGTCATCCTCCGAGAGCGACCACGTGGGTGGCCCGGTTCTGGAAGTCCTCGTCCCTTCACCCGTCCTCGTTGAGAGCCCGGCGGCTGCCTCACGGCACCCAGGAACCCTCCTCAGCGGAGGCTCATCGGCTGCTCCCAACCGATGAGACACCAGGCGGGGTCGGACGCGGACGTCGAAGAGTGGCATACCCTCGGGGGTATGCCGTAGGCACGGCAGAGCAAGGCTCAGCACGGCTGACTCCAACGCATCGTGTTTTGAATCCCGCAGTCAGCCGTCTCATCCGGGCGACCCCTGCGCGTCCCCCCGGACGGCGTCAAGACTGTTCCCGTAGATGCGCCCCCACAGCGCCGACCAACTGCGTCAATGTTAACCCAGATATACCCGCGTTGTCCAGCACGACGCGTGCTTGCTCAAGGACGCCTCAAGCGCTTGCACGTATTCACAGCCGTTCACTATTGCTTCCCCCTAGCAACCGGCGGCCACTCGGGCCTGAAGTGCGGGAGTCATCGTCCCCGATACACAGAGAACGGGCGCGAACCCCGCAGGGGTTCACGCCCGTTCTTGGCGAAGTCGGTCAGCGATTCATGACGGCCGCACGCCCGGCCTCGAGACGCGCCACCGGCACGCGGAACGGCGAGCAGGAGACGTAGTCCAGACCCACCTTGTGGAAGAAGTGCACCGATTCGGGGTCGCCGCCGTGCTCACCGCAGACGCCCGTCTTGAGCCCAGGCTTGGTCTCCCGGCCCTGCTGAACGGCGAAGGTCACCAACCGCCCGACGCCATCCTCATCGATGGTCTCGAAGGGAGACACCGGGAAGATGCCCTTCTCGAGATAGGTCGAGAAGAACGACCCCTCGACGTCGTCCCGGCTGAAGCCCCACGTCGTCTGGGTGAGGTCGTTGGTCCCGAAGGAGAAGAAGTCAGCCGACTCGGCGATCTGACCGGCCGTCAGGCAGGCCCGCGGCAACTCCATCATCGTGCCGATCATGACGTTCTCACCCGGCCCGACCAACTCACCCTTCTCGCGGGCGATCTTCAGCGCCTGGGTGCGCACCAACTCGAGCTCCTGGTAGGTGTCGATGAGCGGCACCATGATCTCGGCCGTCCCGACCGAACCACTCTTGCGGGCCAGTTGGAAGGCCTCGAGGATCGCCCGGACCTGCATCTCGAACAGGCCCTTGGTGACGATGCCCAGCCGCACCCCGCGCAACCCGAACATCGGGTTGGACTCGTGCAGCCGCTCGATGGCCTTGAGCATCGTGCGGTCGGCGTCGGTGGCCGTGCCCCGCTCCTCGGCGATCGCGACCTTGGTCGCCATCTCGACGATGTTGGGCAGGAACTCGTGCAACGGCGGGTCGATGAGCCGCACGGTGACCGGCCGCTCCCCCATCGCCGCGAAGATCTCCTGGAAGTCTTGACGCTGCAGCGGACGCAGCGCTTCAAGGGCCGCCACCCGGGTCTCGTCGGTCTCGGCGAGGATGAGTCGCTCGACCAACTCGCGCCGGTCGCCGAGGAACATGTGCTCGGTGCGGCATAGGCCGATGCCTTCGGCGCCGAAGCGGACCGCGCGCGCTGCGTCTTCGGGCGTGTCGGCGTTGGCGCGCACCCGCAGCCGGCGCACCTTGTCGGCGATCGTCATGATGCGGTGCACCGCCTTGACGGTGTCTGACGTTTCGGGTGCCTCGGGGTCGATGTTGCCCTCGAAGTACTCGACGATGGCGCTCGGCATGACCGGCACGGCGCCGCGGAACACCTGGCCGGTGCCCCCGTCGATCGAGATGAGGTCGCCTTCCTTGAGGTTCTCACCAGCCCGACCGCGGATGGTGATCGTCTTGTGCGTGCTGTCGATCACCAACTCGTCGGCGCCACAGACACAGGTCGTGCCCATGCCACGAGCCACAACAGCGGCGTGCGAGGTCTTGCCGCCCCGCGAGGTGAGGATGCCCTTGCTGGCGATCATGCCCACGAGGTCGTCAGGGTTGGTCTCGGTGCGGACGAGGATGACGTCCTCGCCACGGTCGGCCCACTCCTTGGCGGCGATCGAGCTGAAGACGATCTTGCCCACCGCCGCGCCGGGGCTGGCCGCGACGCCCCTGGTGAGCAGGGCCGAGGTCGCCGACGCGTCGAACCGCGGGAACATCAGCTGGGACAGCTGGGCGCCGTTCACCCGGGTGAGCGCTTCTTCCTCGGTGATGACGCCCTCATCGATGAGCTGGCCGGCGATCCGGAAGGCCGCCTCCGCGGTCCGCTTGCCGACTCGGGTCTGCAACATCCACAGGGTGCCGCGCTCGATGGTGAACTCGATGTCGCACAGGTCGTGGTAGTGCGCCTCCAGGGCGCTCATGTTGTCCAGCAATTGCCGGTATGCCGCGGGCGACTCGCCCTCGAGCTCGTGCAGCGGGCGGGCGTTGCGGATGCCGGCGACGACGTCCTCGCCCTGGGCGTTCATGAGGAAGTCGCCGTAGACGCCCACGTCGCCCGTGGAGGGGTCGCGGGTGAAGCAGACCCCGGTGCCCGAGTCGTCGGACATGTTGCCGAAGACCATCGTCTGGATGTTGACGGCCGTGCCGAGGTCGTTCGGAATGCGCTCCTGGCGACGGTAGAGGACGGCGCGGTCACCACTCCAGGATCGGAAGACGGCCTCGACCGCCGCGTCGAGCTGCTGGCGCGGGTCCTGCGGGAAGCGCTCCCCCGTGGCGTTGAAGATCGCCGTCTTGAAGCTGCCACACAGCGCGGCCAGGTCGGCGGCGGTCAACTCGGTGTCCTCGACGATCCGGCGGGCGTGCTTGACCTGCTCGATGCGCGCCTCGAAGACCTCGGAGTCGATCCCCAGGACCGTCTTGCCGAACATCTGCAGCAGTCGGCGGTAGGAGTCCCAGGCGAACCGCTCGCCGGCCATTCCGGCCAGCCCGAGGACCGAGTCGTCGTTGAGCCCGATGTTGAGAACGGTCTCCATCATGCCGGGCATCGAGAACGCTGCGCCGGAACGCACCGACACCAGCAGGGGGTTGATCGGGTCGCCCAGAGTGCGTCCCATCGCCTGCTCCACCGTGGCGAGGTGCGCGGTGACCTCGGCCGCCAACTCCGCCGGCGCCTTGCCCTTGGTGAGGTAGGCCTTGCAGGCTTCGGTCGTGATGGTGAAACCGGGGGGCACCGGCAGCCCGATCTTCACCATCTCGGCAAGGTTGGCCCCCTTCCCGCCCAGGAGCGCCTTCTGTTCCTTATCACCCTCGGAGAAGTCGAAGACGTAGCGGGTGGTCATGGGTCGTCCTTCCGGGGAAAAGGGGCGGGGGGTGCCGCAGTGCACTCACCCCATCTTGGACCCATTTGGGCCTTCCGAAGCGGCTCTCCGGGGGACGAAGGTCCCGCAGACTTGACGGCACCGTGGAGTCGCGAACGCGCTTGCGCGGCACCGGGTTGGAGCCGCGACGCTCCCAGATCGTCAATTCCCTGACTAGATAAGGACTTTCGCGTCGAGGGGCCTCCACAACACGGTATGCCGCCCCCCACAACGCGGTATGCCGCCCCCGCAGGTGCGGGGACGGCATACCGAGGACTGCGCCGGTGACCCGGCAGCGACTGGGGCCTACAGGCGCCCGTAGTCGTCGAGGTTGAGGTCGTCCAGACGGACCGCCTCGCCCGTGCCCCCACCGAAGTGGGAGTAGTCGTAGGAGTCGTAGTTGGGCATGGAGTACATGGCCGCCTTCGCCTCCTCGGTCGGCTCGACCTCGATGTTGCGGTAGCGGGCCAGGCCCGTGCCGGCGGGGATGAGCTTGCCGAGGATGACGTTCTCCTTGAGGCCGCGCAGCGGGTCGCTCTTGGCCTCCATGGCCGCCTGGGTGAGCACCCGGGTGGTCTCCTGGAAGGACGCCGCCGACAGCCACGACTCGGTGGCCAACGACGCCTTGGTGATGCCCATGAGCTCGGGACGACCCGAGGCCGGCTTGCCACCGTCGGTGACGACCCGACGGTTCTCGGCCTCGAAGGCACCGCGCTCGACCAGGTCACCCGGGATGAGGTCGGCCTCGCCGGCCTCGATGACCGTGACGCGTCGCAGCATCTGGCGGACGATGACCTCGATGTGCTTGTCGTGGATCGACACACCCTGCTGGCGGTAGACGTGCTGCACCTCGTCGACGAGGTGCATCTGCACGGCCCGCGGGCCGAGGATACGCAGCACCTGCTTCGGGTCGATCGCGCCCTGGAAGAGCTGGTGACCGACCTCGATGTGGTCGCCGTCAGCGACGAGCAACCGGGCCCGCTTGCTCACGGGGTAGGAGTGCTCCTCCGCGCCGTCGTCCGGGATCAGCACGATCCGGCGAGCCTTGTCGCTGTCTTCGATGCGGATCCGGCCGGTCGCCTCAGCGATCGACGCGACACCCTTGGGGGTGCGGGCCTCGAACAACTCGACGACACGCGGCAGACCCTGGGTGATGTCGTCACCGGCCACACCACCGATGTGGAAGGTACGCATCGTCAGCTGGGTGCCGGGCTCGCCGATCGACTGGGCCGCGATGATGCCGACGGCCTCGCCGATGTCGACGAGCTTGCCCGCGGCCAACGAACGGCCGTAGCACAGCGCGCAGGTGCCGACCTTGCTGTCGCAGGTGAGGACCGAACGGACCCGGACCTCGTCGACGCCGGCCTCGAAGAGTCGGTCGATGACGACGTCGCCCAGGTCGATGCCAGCCGTGGCCAGCACCGTGCCGTCGACCTCGACGTCCTCGGCGAGCGTCCGGGCGTAGACCGAGGTCTCGACGTCCTCGTGCCCGACGCGCCGGCCCTGCGGGTCGATCGTCGCGATCGGCACCTTGAGACCACGTTCGGTCCCGCAGTCCTCCTCGCGGATGATGACGTCCTGCGACACGTCGACCAGACGCCGGGTGAGGTAACCCGAGTCGGCGGTCCGCAGGGCGGTGTCGGCCAGACCCTTACGCGAGCCGTGCGTCGAGATGAAGAACTCGAGCACCGACAGACCCTCGCGGAAGTTGGCCTTGATCGGCCGCGGGATGATCTCGCCCTTGGGGTTGGAGACCAGGCCCTTCATGCCGGCGATCTGGCGCAACTGCATCCAGTTGCCTCGCGCACCGGAGTTGACCATCCGGAAGATGGTGTTGGTCCGGGGCGTGTTCGCGATCATCTCCTTGGCGACCTCGTTGGTCGCCTCGTTCCAGATCTCGATGAGGTCTTCGCGACGCTCGTTGTCGGTCATCGCACCGCGGTCGTAGAGCTTCTGCACCTTGGCGGCGCGGGCTTCGTACTCCTCGATGATCTCGGCCTTGCGCGGCGGGGTGATGACGTCGCTGATGGCGACCGTCGTGCCCGAGCGGGTGGCCCAGTGGAAACCGGCCTCCTTGAGGGCGTCGAGGGACGCAGCGACCTGGACCTTGGAGTAGCGCTCGGCCAGATCGTTGACGATCATCGAGAGACGCTTCTTGTCGACCGGCTCGTTGACGAACGGGTAGTTCATCGGCAGCGCCTCGTTGAACAGCGCCCGGCCCAGGGTCGTCTCGAGCGTGATGACCGGGACGCGGCCATCCTCGCCAGCCTCGACGCCTTCGGGCAGCACGAAGCCGGCCGGCGGGACGGTGTCGAACAACCGGATCCGCACCAGCGAGCCCAGCTCGATCTGACCGCTGTCGAACGCCATCCGGGCCTCGGCCGGCGTGCTGAACGAACGCAGCGCCTCGGCCCCCTCACCGGACTCCGCGGCATACACCGTGGTCGTCTCGCAGGTGAGGTGGTAGAGGCCGATGATCATGTCCTGGGTGGGCATGGTCACCGGGCGACCGTCGGCCGGCTTGAGGATGTTGTTGGACGAGAGCATGAGGATGCGTGCCTCGGCCTGGGCCTCTGCCGACAGCGGCACGTGGACCGCCATCTGGTCGCCGTCGAAGTCGGCGTTGAACGCGGTGCAGACCAGCGGGTGGATCTGGATGGCCTTGCCTTCGACCAACTGCGGTTCGAAGGCCTGGATGCCCAGACGGTGCAGCGTGGGTGCCCGGTTGAGCAGCACGGGGTGCTCGGTGATGACCTCTTCGAGGACGTCCCACACGACCGGGCGCGAGCGCTCGACCATGCGCTTGGCCGACTTGATGTTCTGCGCGTGGTCGAGGTCGACCAGTCGCTTCATCACGAACGGCTTGAACAGCTCAAGAGCCATCTGCTTGGGCAGACCGCACTGGTGCAGCTTGAGCTGCGGGCCGACGACGATGACCGAACGGCCGGAGTAGTCGACACGCTTGCCCAGGAGGTTCTGGCGGAAGCGGCCCTGCTTGCCCTTGAGCATGTCGGACAGCGACTTGAGCGGCCGGTTGCCCGGGCCCGTCACCGGACGCCCACGGCGGCCGTTGTCGAAGAGGCTGTCGACAGCCTCCTGAAGCATGCGCTTCTCGTTGTTGACGATGATCTCCGGCGCACCGAGGTCCAACAGCCGCTTGAGACGGTTGTTGCGGTTAATCACGCGGCGGTAGAGGTCGTTGAGGTCGGACGTGGCGAACCGGCCACCGTCGAGCTGCACCATGGGGCGCAGGTCCGGCGGGATGACCGGGACGCAGTCCAGGACCATCGCCGTGGCGCTGTTGGTCGTCGTCTGGAAGGCGTTGACCACCTTGAGCCGCTTGAGGGCACGCGTCTTGCGCTGGCCCTTGCCGGTGTCGATGATCTCGCGCAGCAGGATGGCCTCAGCGTCCAGGTCGAAGGACTCCAGGCGCTTCTGGATCGCCGCAGCGCCCATGCCGCCTTCGAAGTAGAGCCCGAACCGGTCGCGCATCTCGCGGTAGAGGATCTCGTCGCCCTCAAGGTCCTGGACCTTGAGGTTGCGGAAGCGGTCCCACACCTGCTCAAGGCGTTCGATCTGCTGGTCGGCGCGACGGCGGATCGAGCCCATCTCGCGCTCGGCACCGTCGCGGACCTTGCGCTTGATGTCGGCCTTGGCGCCCTCGGCCTCGAGCTCGGCCAGGTCGGCTTCGAGCTTCTTGGCCCGCTCGTCGATGTCGACGTCGCGGCGGTTCTCGAGTTCCTTGCGCTCGACCTGGATCTGGGCCTCGAGCGAGGGCAGGTCGGCGTGCCGCTGGTCGACGTCGACCGCGGTGATCATGTAGGCCGCGAAGTAGATGACCTTCTCGAGGTCCTTCGGGGCCAGGTCCAGCAGGTACCCCAAACGGCTGGGGACACCCTTGAAGTACCAGATGTGGGTGACGGGAGCGGCCAGCTCGATGTGGCCCATCCGCTCACGGCGCACCTTGGCGCGGGTGACTTCGACGCCACAGCGCTCGCAGATGATGCCCTTGAAGCGGACCCGCTTGTACTTCCCGCAAGAGCATTCCCAGTCCCGGGTGGGGCCGAAGATGCGCTCGCAGAACAGCCCCTCCTTCTCCGGCTTGAGGGTGCGGTAGTTGATGGTCTCGGGCTTCTTGACCTCGCCGTGGCTCCACTGGCGGATGTCATCCGCGGTAGCAAGTCCGATGCGCAGCTCGTCGAAGAAGTTGACGTCCAGCACGGGGTTCCTTCTCTCGTCCCTACAGTCTGGTCAGTTCGGGGGTGTATGCCGCGTGGCCGGCGCGGTGTCGCGGCCTGGGCCACGCGGCATACCGGATGTCGCTAGACCTCTTCGACGCTGCTCGGCTCACGCCGACTCAGGTCGATACCCAGCTCCTCGGCGGCCCGGAAGACGTCGTCGTCGCTCTCCTTCATCTCGATGGCCTGCCCATCACTGGACAGCACCTCGACGTTGAGACACAGCGACTGCATCTCCTTGAGGAGCACCTTGAACGACTCGGGGATGCCGGAGTCGGGGATGTTCTCGCCCTTGACGATGGCCTCGTAGACCTTCACGCGGCCAGGAACGTCGTCGGACTTGATGGTGAGCAGCTCCTGCAGCGTGTATGCCGCGCCGTAGGCCTCCAGCGCCCACACCTCCATCTCGCCGAACCGCTGGCCGCCGAACTGGGCCTTACCGCCCAGGGGCTGCTGCGTGATCATCGAGTAGGGGCCGGTCGAACGAGCGTGGATCTTGTCGTCGACCAGGTGGTGGAGCTTGAGGATGTACATGTAGCCCACCGACACCGGCTCGGGGAACGGCTCGCCGGACCGACCGTCGAACAGCCGGGTCTTCCCGCTGCCGTCGATGAGCCGCACGCCGTCGCGAGTCTTGCGCGTCGAGTCGAGCAGACCGGTGATGACGTCCTCGCGGGCGCCGTCGAACACCGGGCTGGCCACTCGGGCACCGGGCTCGGCCACGTGGTTGTCGGCCGGGATGGCCCGCGCCCAGTCGGGCGTGCCCTCGATCTCCCACCCGCGGCTAGCTGCCCAACCCAGGTGCAACTCGAGGATCTGCCCGACGTTCATGCGGCCGGGAACACCCATCGGGTTGAGCACGACGTCGACCGCCGTGCCGTCCTCAAGGAAGGGCATGTCCTCGATCGGGAGGATCTTGGAGATGACGCCCTTGTTGCCGTGGCGGCCGGCGAGCTTGTCGCCGTCGGTGATCTTGCGCTTGTTGGCGACATAGACCCGCACGAGCTGGTTGACACCGGGGGGCAGGTCGTCGCCGTCGTCCTTGTCAAAGACCTTGACGCCGATGACCGTGCCGGTCTCACCGTGGGGCACCTTGAGGGAGGTGTCGCGAACCTCGCGGGCCTTCTCGCCGAAGATCGCGCGCAGCAGGCGCTCCTCCGGGGTCAGCTCGGTCTCACCCTTGGGCGTGACCTTGCCGACGAGCAGGTCGCCGTCGCGGACCTCGGCACCGATGCGGATGATCCCGCGCTCGTCGAGGTCGGCGAGGACCTCTTCGGAGACGTTGGGGATGTCCCGGGTGATCTCCTCCGGGCCCAGCTTGGTGTCGCGGGCATCGACCTCGTGCTCCTCGATGTGGATCGAGGAGAGGACGTCGTCCTGCACCAGACGCTGGGAGAGGATGATCGCGTCCTCGTAGTTGTGGCCTTCCCACGGCATGAACGCCACGAGCAGGTTGCGCCCGAGGGCCATCTCGCCGCCGTCGGTCGCGGGGCCGTCAGCGATGACCGAGCCCTTCTCGAGGCGCGCGCCCTCATCGACACGGACGACCTGGTTGTAGCAGTTGCCCTGGTTGGACCGGTCGAACTTGGCGATGCGGTAGGTGCGGTTCGTGCCGTCGTCCTGAGCCACCGTGACCAGGTCGGCGCTCACCTCGGTGACGACACCCGGGGCCTCGGCGACAACCACGTCACCGGAGTCGATGGCCGCGCGGTATTCCATCCCGGTGCCGACCAGCGGCGCCTCGGACTTGACCAGCGGCACCGCCTGGCGCTGCATGTTGGAGCCCATGAGCGCGCGGTTGGCGTCGTCGTGCTCGAGGAACGGAATGAGCGCGGTCGCCGCGGACACCATCTGGCGCGCCGAGACATCCATGTAGTCGACGTCGACGCCCGGGATGTATTCGGGCTCGCCACCCTTGGTGCGGACCAGGACCCGCTCCTCGGCGAAGGACCCGTCCGGGTTGAGCGGAGCGTTGGCCTGCGCCTTGACGAAGAGGTCTTCCTCATCGGCCGACAAGTAGTGGACCTCGTCGGTGACGACTCCGTTGACGACCTTGCGGTAGGGGGTCTCGACGAACCCGAACGCGTTGATCCGGCCATAGGAGGCCAGCGAGCCGATGAGGCCGATGTTGGGGCCTTCCGGCGTCTCGATCGGGCACATCCGGCCGTAGTGGCTGGAGTGGACGTCACGGACCTCCATGCCGGCGCGGTCCCGCGAGAGACCGCCGGGGCCGAGGGCCGAGAGGCGACGCTTGTGGGTCAGCCCGGACAGCGGGTTGTTCTGGTCCATGAACTGCGAGAGCTGGCTGGTGCCGAAGAACTCGCGGATCGAGGCCACGACCGGACGGATGTTGATCAGGGTCTGCGGCGTGATCGCCTCGACGTCCTGGGTGGTCATCCGCTCGCGAACCACACGCTCCATCCGGGACAGGCCCGTGCGGACCTGGTTCTGGATGAGCTCGCCGACGCTGCGCAGACGACGGTTGCCGAAGTGGTCGATGTCGTCGGTCTCGACGAGCAGCTCGACCGCCTCGCCGTGGCGACGACCGGGCAGGGTCGTCTCGCCGGCGTGCAGGGCCACGATGTAGCGGATGGTCGCGACGATGTCGTCGATCGACAGCGTGGAGGCCGACAGCGGCGCCTCGACCCCGAGCTTCTTGCCCAGCTTGTACCGGCCAACCTTGGCCAGGTCATACCGCTTGGGGTTGAAGTAGAGGTTGTCCAGCAGGGCCTGCGCGGCCTCCTTGGTCGGCGGCTCGCCCGGGCGCAGCTTGCGGTAGATGTCCAGCAGCGCGTCGTCTTGGCCCTGGGTGTGGTCCTTCTCCAGGGTCAGACGCATCGACTCGTAGTCCCCGAAGTTCTCGAGGATCTGGTCGTTGGTCCAGCCGAGCGCCTTGAGCAGCACGGTGACCGACTGCTTGCGCTTGCGGTCGACGCGGACGCCGACCATGTCGCGCTTGTCGATCTCGAACTCCAGCCAGGCGCCGCGGCTCGGGATGAGCTTCGCGGTGTAGATGTCCTTGTCGGACGTCTTGTCGGCAGTGCGCTCGAAGTAGGCGCCGGGCGACCGGACCAACTGTGAGACGACGACCCGCTCGGTGCCGTTGATGATGAACGTCCCGCGCTCGGTCATGAGCGGGAAGTCACCCATGAAGACCGTCTGGCTCTTGATCTCGCCAGTGTTGGTGTTCATGAACTCGGCGGTCACGAACAAGGGCGCGTCGTAGGTCTGGTCGCGCTCCTTGCAGGACTCGATGGTCTTGCGGGTCTCCTCGAACCGGTGGTCGCGGAAAGACAGCGACATCGATCCCGAGAAGTCCTCGATGGGGGAGATTTCCTCGAAGATCTCTTCGAGGCCGGAGCGGTCGGGAACGTCAGTGCGCCCGGATGCCTTGGCCGCCGCGACGCGAGCCTGCCAGCGCTCGTTGCCGAGCAGCCAGTCGAAGCTCTCCGTTTGCAGCGCCAACAGATCTGGAACCTCGAGAGGCTCGTGGATCTGGGCGAAGCTCAGTCGACCTGAGGCCGTCCGAGCGGTTGTGACGTTCTGGGACGCGTTGCGCGAGGCAGCCAACGGGGGTCCTTCCACAGGCGTGCTGTTCGTGGTTGACGCGTCGCCCTCACCCAGACTCCATGCCGACGGACCGCAACGTGACGAATGCACACAGCAGCGCTCAGGGTCGGTAGGGGGTCAGGGTATGGGCAGCGCAAAGTATGAGCATAGCCGGAAGAAGGCACGACTGTCCAGCCGAGTCAAGTGCCCCAGGCGTGCGATTCGCTCAGCGACCGCCCGGTGACGGGACTTCGGTAGTCATGAGGATGACTGGTATCGACCCAGACGTCAAGGTAAGCCGCCTCACGTCCTCCCCGCGTGTCGCCGGAGCCTCCAGCGCGGCTCCCCCACACCTGCGCTGACGGCCTGGTTGCGCCGCACCTGTCTACCCCTCGAATATCCTTGCGGCACAATCCATCTAGTTCCCAGACACGAGGATGGCCGATGCCGCGTCACGACCCATCTCCCGATCCACGGCCCGAGATTGCTGGTGTGGTCGCCCTCCTGCGCGAGGACCTCGAGTCCCTCATGGCCAGGATTGCGGAACTCTCCGCGGACATGGATGCCCTGTTCGAGGCCTCGCGCGACTCCAACGCCGATGACGAACACGACCCGGAAGGCCAGACCATCGCTTACGAGCGCTCCCAACTCGCGGCGATCACGGCCCAGACCCGCGATCGGCTCGACGAGGTGGAAGCAGCCCTGGAGCGGGTCAGCGACGGGATCTATGGCAGGTGCGAGGTGTGTGGCGAACCCATCCCGCTCGCCCGGTTGGAGGCGCGCCCCGCGGCCCGGACGTGCCTCCGGCACGCCGAGACGCGCCGCTAGCCGCACCGACCACGAACACGCGCAAGGGCGCGGGCACTGGCCTGAGCGCGGGCACGCTACTGCGCCAACGACAACGCGGGGCGGGTCCGAAGTGGACCCGCCCCGCGTCAGCAGTGCGTGAGACGGCGTATGCCGCGTCAGCTCACTTGAGCTCGACGGTGGCGCCGGCGCCCTCGAGGAGCTCCTTGGCCTTCTCGGCGGCAACCTTGTCGACCTTCTCCAGGACGGCCTTGGGGGCGCCGTCGACGAGGTCCTTGGCCTCCTTCAGGCCGAGGGAGGTGAGGGCGCGCACCTCCTTGATGACCTGGATCTTCTTGTCGCCGGCGGCAACGAGGACGACGTCGAACTCGTCCTTCTCCTCCTCGGCCGGGGCGTCAGCCGAGCCGCCGCCAACCGCGGCAACGCCGACGGCAACCGGAGCAGCAGCGGTGACCCCGAAGGTCTCCTCGAACTGCTTGACGAACTCGGAGAGCTCGATGAGGGTCATTTCCTTGAAAGCCTCGAGGAGCTCCTCGGTGCTGAGCTTCGCCATGGTGGCGATCCTTTCTCTTGGTGCCAGTGAGTGGCGGGTGATGGAAGACGTCGCCACTCAGGCGTCGTCGGTGGAGCTGTCCTGCACAGCGGCGACCGCGTCGGCGTCAGCCGGCGCAGCGTCCGCGGGAACTTCGTCCTGCGGAACCTCGTCCTGCGGGGCCGCGGCCGCGGCGGGCGCGTCAGCGACCGGAGCGGACTCGGCAACCTTGGCGCGCAAGGCGTCAACGGTGCGCGCGGCCTGCGAAAGCGGGGCCGCGAACAGGTAGACGGCCTTGGACAGCGAGGCCTGCAGGGCGCCTGCCAGCTTGGCCAGGAGCACCTCACGGGACTCGAGGTCGGCCAGCTTGCGGATGTCGTCGGCGGTGAGCGGCTTGCCGTCAAGCATGCCGCTCTTGATGACGAGCAGGGGGTTGGCCTTGGCGAAGTCCCGCAACGTCTTGGCCGCTTCGACCGGGTCACCGGTGATGAAGGCGATAGCCGACGGGCCCGCGAGTTGCCCGTCGAAGGCCGTGACTCCGGCCTCCTTCGCAGCGATCTCGGTGAGGGTGTTCTTCACCACGGCGTAGGTGGCGTGGTCGCGCATCGAGGAGCGCAGCTGGGTCAGCTGCTTCACGGTCAGACCGCGGTACTCGGTGAGCACGGCCGCGCCCGAACTACGGAACGCGTCCGTCAGCTCGGCGATGGCTGCTGACTTGGCAGCGGTGGCCATCGGGCCTCCTTTACCTAGCGGTGCGACGCCGGTTCGGGCTGCGAAGTCCCCCACGAGAAAAGCCCCGGCGCGAGGCGCACGGGGCTTCGCGGCATACCAAGAGGTATGCCGGGCGCTTGCGTGGCCTGCGCTGGTCGCCCGCCTCGTGGCGGGACCTTCGGTCATCCCGGCCTCCAGTTTCCTGGCGGACGGCACGACAACCGGCGGTCATTGGTCGTTGCTCAGGGTAGTCGGGCGCGGGCCGGCAGCCAAATCCGCTACCGAACGGCGTCCGGTCGGCCGGCCTCCAGACGGACGGACGCACGCGCGGACGGGCCCGGTGGCGTAACCACCACCGGGCCCGTCCGTCAGGCGACAGGCTCAGTCGCGGCCGTACCGCCCGAGGTTCATCACCTTGTCCCACGCAGCGACGAAGTCGTGGACGAAGCTCGCCTGGGCGTCGTCGCTCGCATAGACCTCGGCAAGAGCTCGCAACTCGGAGTTGGAACCGAAGACCAGGTCGACCCGACTGCCGGTCCATCGGACCTCGCCGGTGGCCCGGTCCCGGCCCTCGAACGTGTCCTGGGCCTCGTCGGTCGGCGTCCAGTGGATGCCGAGGTCGAGCAGGTTGGTGAAGAAGTCGTTCGAGAGGGTGTCGGTGCGATCGGTGAGGACACCGAGACGGGACCCCTGGTAGTTGGCACCCAGCACCCGCAGCCCGCCGACGAGCACCGTCATCTCGGGGGCACTGAGCGTGAGCAGGTTGGCCCGGTCGATGAGGTGGTATTCGGCGGGGAGCCGCAGGCCCTTGCCGGCGTAGTTGCGGAAGCCGTCGGCGGCGGGCTTGAGGACCTCGAAGGACTCGACGTCGGTCATCTCCTGGACCGCGTCGCCGCGACCCGCACGGAAGGGCACGGTGACCTCGACGCCGGCATTGCGGGCGGCCTGCTCGACCGCGGCATTGCCACCGAGGACGATGAGGTCGGCCATCGACACGTGCGGACCCGCGGGGTGGGCAGCGTTGAAGGTCTCCTGGATGCCACCGAGGGTGGTCAGAACGGAGGCCAGCCGCTCGGGTTCGTTGATGTCCCAACCGTTTTGAGGTTCCAGCCGGATTCGCGCCCCGTTGGTGCCGCCGCGCTTGTCACCGCCGCGGAAGGTGGCCGCCGACGCCCACGCCGTCCCGACCAAGGCGGGGACGGACAGGCCGGACGCGAGGATCGTTCGCTTGAGGTCTGCCGCGTCGGCGTCAGAGATCAACGGGTGGGTGACGGCCGGCACCGGGTCCTGCCAGATGAACCGCTCGGCGGGCACCTCGGAACCGACGTAGCGCTCGATCGGCCCCATGTCGCGGTGGGTCAGCTTGAACCACGCCCGAGCGAAGGCGTCGGCGAACTCGTCCGGGTGCTCAAGAAAGCGCCGGGAGATCTGCTCGTAGACCGGGTCGACGCGCATCGCCATGTCGGCGGTGGTCATCATCGGTGCATGCCGGACGGTCGGGTCGTGGGCATCGGGAACATCCGACGCGCCCGCACCACCCTTGGGCCGCCACTGCTGGGCGCCTGCCGGGCTCCGGGTCAACTCCCAGTCATACCGGAACAACGTCTCGAAGAACCCGTTGTCCCAGGTCGTCGGAGTGGGCGTCCAGGCCCCTTCCAGGCCGCTGGTGATCGTGTCGACGCCGTTGCCGGCGTTCTTGCTGTTGAGCCAGCCCAGACCCTGCGCGGCGAGGTCGGCACCCTCCGGCTCCGGCCCGACGTAACGGTTCGGGTCGTCGGCGCCGTGCGCCTTGCCGAACGTGTGCCCGCCGGCAGTGAGCGCGACGGTCTCCTCGTCGTTCATCGCCATCCGGGCGAACGTCTCACGGATGTCGCGGGCGGAGGCCAGCGGGTCGGCATTGCCGTTGGGGCCTTCGGGGTTGACGTAGATCAGACCCATCTGCACGGCGGCCAGCGGGTTCTCCAGGTCGCGGTCGCCGGTGTAGCGCTCGTCTCCGAGCCAGGTGTCCTCGGGCCCCCAGTAGACCTCCTCGTCCGCCTGCCAGACGTCGGCCCGGCCCCCGCCGAACCCGGCGGTGGTGAACCCCATCGACTCGAGGGCGACGTTGCCGGCGAGGATCATCAGGTCGGCCCAGGACAGGGCGCGCCCGTACTTCTTCTTCACCGGCCACAGCACCCGCCGGGCCTTGTCGAGGTTGGCGTTGTCCGGCCAACTGTTGAGCGGCGCGAACCGCTGCTGTCCGGCCCCGGCGCCCCCTCGACCATCGCTGACCCGATAGGTCCCGGCGCTGTGCCAGGCCATCCGGATCATCAACGGCCCGTAGTGGCCGTAGTCGGCGGGCCACCACGGCTGCGAGGTGGTCAGCACCGACTCGATGTCGCGCTTGACGCTCGGCAGGTCGAGCGCACCGAACGCCGCTGCGTAGTCGAAGCCTGCGGCCATGGGGTTCCCGGCGGGCGGGTTGGTCGCGAGGATTCGAAGGTTGAGTTGGTTGGGCCACCAGGTCCGGTTGCCGGACCCCTCGGTGGGGTGCTGCGGACGGGCGTGCGCCACGGGGCAGCTGGCTTCGCTCAGGTCGGACGTCGGGTCGCCAACAGCAGCGTCGTGATCGGTCATGGCTCACTTCCTTCGGGGTGGTGGGTGGAGCGGGTGTCGGAGGAACTGGGCGGGGGGCTCCCGGCGAGGCACGCCGGGCAGGTCCCCCAATAGACGACCTCGGCTTCGTCGATGACGTAGCCGTGGTCGTCAGACGCGGTGAGGCAGGGGCGCTCGCCCACCGCACAGTCGACATCGACGATCGAGGCGCAGTGCCGGCAGACGAGATGGTGGTGGTTGTCGCCCACGCGGGCCTCGTAGCGGGCGATGGACCCCGGGGGTTGGATCCGGCGCACCAGCCCGGCGTCCGTCAGCGCGCGCAGGACGTCGTAGACCGCCTGATGGGACACCCCCGCCAACTCGGCCCGAGCGGCAACGATCAAGCCCTCGGTGTCGGAGTGCGGATGGTCGTGAACAGCCGCCAACACGGCCAGTCGCGGTTGGGTGACCCGCAGCCCGGCATCGCGCAACGCGCGGGCCACCTCCGTGTGAGCGGGCATAGCGCCACTATCCCCCGTTATCTTGAACCGGTCAAGATCTCGCGGCTGTCCAGCTTCCCGGACGCGCAGCTCGGCTACCGCTAGAGCGGCGTCACCAGCCCGGTCGGCAGCCGGCGCAACAGTTGAGCCACCTCCGGCAACAGGGCGTCCCGGACGCTGCCCAGCCGCCAGACCAGGGCCAGATCGCGATAGGGCGTCGGCTCGCGGAACTCGCGCACGACCACCTCGGGCGGCAACTCCCGCGCTTCCGGGAGCGACAGGCGGGGCAGGATCGTCAGGCCGAGGCCCGCCTCGACCATGTGCCGCAAGGTGTCCAGGCTGGTCGCCCGGAAGCCGGGGCGCTCGACGGCGCCGGCCGCGCGGCATACGGCAAGGGCCTGCTCGCGCAGGCAGTGGCCGCGACTGAGCAGCAGCACGCTCTCCCCCGCGAGGTCCTCCAACCCGACCGGCGAGGTGTCCCGGCCGAGGGGGTGCGTCGCCGGCGCGGCCAGCAGCAGGGCCTCCCGGAAGAGCGGTTCGGCGTGCAAGCCCTCCTCGTCCACCGGCAGGGCGACGACGACCGCGTCGAGCGACCCCTCGCGCAGTTGGGTGAGCAGGGCGGCCGTCTTGTCCTCGACGAGCAGCAACTCGACGTCGGGCAGTTGCCTGCGCAGCTCACCGAGGACGTGCGGGAAGAGGTAGGGCGCGATCGTGGGGAACGCCCCGAGGGCCAGTCGCCCGGCCCGCGGGTCCTGGGCCTGGCGGGCGATCCGGCGGATCGCTTCGCCTTCGGCGAGCACCGCTCGGGCCCGGGCGACGACCTGGTCACCGACGGGGGTGAGGATGACGGCGCGGCCGCCCCGCTCGACCAGCTGGACCCCCAACTCGACTTCGAGCTTCTTCAACTGGGTCGAGAGCGTCGGCTGGCTCACCGCACACGCCGTCGCCGCCCGTCCGAAGTGCCGGTGGTCGGCCACGGCGACGAGATATTGCAGGTCACGAAGGTTCATGGCCGCCTCTGCACCGCCTCAGTATGCCGCCCGCCGGCCGGATCGCCTCCGGCCATCAGGCGTCGACGAGGCTGGCCTCCGGCGCCGTTGACCGGATGAGGTGGTCGAAGGCCCCGAGAGCAGCGGTCGCCCCGGCGCCGAGGCTGATGACGATCTGCTTGTAGGGGGTCGTGGTGCAGTCGCCGGCGGCGAAGATCCCGGTGGCTGACGTCTGACCGCGGTCGTCGATGACGATCTCCTTGCGCGGGGTGAGGGTGAGCGCATCGGCGAGCCACTCGGTGTTGGGCAGCAAGCCGATCTGGACGAAGATCCCCTCGAGATCCAGGTGCCTCGACGCCCCGGTCGTGCGGTCCTCGTAGTCCAAGCCGGTGACCTGCTCACCGTTGCCGAGCACCTCGGTCGTCTTGGCGCTGAGGATGACCTCGACGTTGGGCAGGCTGTAGAGCTTGCGCTGCAGGACGGCGTCGGCCCGCAACTCGTCCATGAACTCCAGGACGGTGACGTGCCCGACGACGCCGGCCAGGTCGATGGCGGCCTCGATGCCCGAGTTGCCGCCGCCGATGACAGCGACCCGCTTGCCCTTGAAGAGCGGCCCGTCGCAGTGCGGGCAGAAGGTGACGCCCTTGTTGCGGTAGTCCTCCTCGCCCGGGACGCCCATGTGCCGCCAGCGGGCACCGGTGGCGAGGATGACGGTGCGAGCCGAGAGCACCGCGCCGTTGTCCAGGCGCACCTGCGCGAGCCCGCCCGGCTCCGCGGCCGGGGTGAGTGCAGCGGCCCGCTGCAACTCCATGACCTCGACCTCGTAGGAGCGCACGTGCTCTTCGAGGGCCGCGGCCAGCTTGGGGCCTTCGGTGTGGGTGACGGAGATGAAGTTCTCGATCGCCATGGTGTCCATGACCTGTCCACCGAACCGCTCCGCGACGATGCCGGTGCGAATTCCCTTGCGGGAGGCGTAGATTGCCGCGGCCGCGCCAGCCGGGCCACCACCGACGACGAGGACGTCGAAGGGATCCATCGCCTCGAGCCGCTGCGCGTCGCGAGCCGCCGCTCCGCTGTCGAGCTTGCCGACGATCTCCTCGAGGGTCATCCGGCCCTGACCGAACAACTCGCCGTTCCGATAGACGGTCGGCACCGCCAGCACCTTGCGCGACTCGATCTCGCCCTGGAAGGCCCCACCCTCGATGGTGACGTGGGTGATCCGCGGGTTGAGGACGCTCATCGCGTTGAGCGCCTGCACGACGTCGGGGCAGTTCTGGCAGGTGAGGGACATGTAGGTCTCGAAGTGGTGCTCCCCCTCGATCGCCCGGATCGCCGCCGCAGTCTCCTCCGAGATCTTCGGGGCGACGCCGCCAACCTGCAGCAGGGCGAGGACCAACGACGTGAACTCGTGCCCGAGCGGCACGCCGGCGAAGCGCACCTGGATGTCGGTGCCGGCCCGCTTGACGGCGAAGGACGGCTTGCGGGCATCGTCGCCGGACGTCACCGTGACCAGCGCGGACAACGCCGCGATCTCCCCCAGCAACTCACGCGTCTGGGCCGACGCGCGGGAATCGTCGAGGCTGGCCTCCAACTCGACCGGCAGGGTGAGCCGCTCCAGGTAGGACTTCAGCGCGGCGGTGAGGTTCGGGTCGAGCATGGTCGGCTCCTAGCGGGGCGCGTCGGGCGAACGTCGGAGGTGCGGGAGAAGCCATCCGGTATGCCGCGCGCACAGGTGCGCACGCGGCATACCGGGGCTGCGCGAGGGTGAACCCGCGCGGGTGAGACGAGGCTCAGATCTTGCCGACGAGGTCCAGCGACGGAGCGAGGGTCTCGGCGCCCTCTTCCCACTTGGCCGGGCAGACCTCGCCCGGGTGGTTGCGGACGTACTGGGCGGCCTTGACCTTGCGCACGAGCTCGGCGGCGTTGCGCCCGACTCCCTCGCAGGTGACCTCCATGACCTGGATGATCCCGTCGGGGTCGACGACGAAGGTGCCGCGGTCGGCCAGGCCCTGGCCCTCACGCATGACCTTGAAGTTGGTCGTGATCTCGCCGGTGGGGTCGCCCACCATGAAGTAGTCGATCTTGCCGATCGTGTCGGACGAGTCGTGCCAGGCCTTGTGGGTGAAGTGCGTGTCGGTCGACACGGAGAAGACCTCGACACCCATGGCCTGGAGCTCGGCGTAGTGGTCGGCCATGTCGCCGAGCTCGGTCGGGCACACGAAGGTGAAGTCGGCCGGGTAGAAGAACACCACGGACCACTTGCCCTTGAGGTCGTGCTCGCTGACGACGACGAACGAACCGCTCTTAAAGGCGGTGGCGGTGAACGGCTTGATCTCGGACCCGATGAGAGCCATCTGTGGGTACACCTCGCTGGTTCGGTACGGAAAACTGATGATAGTCAATCTATATCAGTTAACGTCTCGACCCAAGTCATCATCAATCGGCTGTGCCTATGCTGCCCATCGTCCCGATCAATGAAGGGTGCCCTTGCTCGCGACCATCCCCCGTGCCCGGGGGCTCGATCACATCGCCGGAGGCGGGCCCACCTGCGCGGCCGGCGGCGCCGTCACCGTGACCGCATCGCCGAAGCCACTGTAGGTGATCGTCATCTCCATTGAGTCCGACTTCGTCGTCACCTTGACCGGCAAGTCCGATGCGTCGAGGTAGATGTCGAACGGCTGGGCGGGCGCACTCGACACGCCCGTGAGGCGGTAGTGCCGGACTCCGGCGTCGGTGCCGATCAGGGTCGCCTTGGACCCTTCGTAGACCTCGACCTGTGAGCGCAGGTCAGCGGCCGACTTGAGTTGCGGCGCCATCCGCTTGCTGAACTCATCGGTCCCGTTGGGGTCGATCTTCACCCAGGGCTTGCCGTCCTTGGACTTGATCAGGCCCTTCATGTACATCACGCCGCCGACGCTGACGACCTCCATCGAGCCACCGGCGACGCTCATCGTCGCCTTCGAGTCCATGGCGCCGTTGACGACGACGAACTCGCTCTTGGCGGTCATCGTCACCTGCTGGCCACCGGCCGCGCCCGACGACACCATGTCGTACCTGCCGCTGCCGGCCTTGACCAGGGCCATGACCATCTTCGCGGCGATGCCAGTGCCGTCGATGCCATCGGCGGCTGGGGGGGCGTTCGTGGTCGGCGCAGTCGATGCGGCGCTGGTGCTCGCCGCCGGGGTCGTGGTCGCCGTGGCCACCGCGGGTGCTGCGGTTCCGCCACAACCGGCCAACGAGACTGCTGCCACGAGAACTGTGGCGCACATGAGAACGGGCTTCACGGCATACCCCCTGAGGAATGTGGGACGACAACTGATCGCTCACCACCCTAACAACGCTGGCCGACCCTTGCTCCACGGGGCCAAACGAAGGCGCCCGGGACGAGGTTCCGTCCGCGGGCGCCATCGGGGCGAGTGAGGTCAGGCCTCGTCCTCGGCCAGGAGGTTGCGGGTCCTGGTGAAGTCCAGCGGGATGCCGGGGCCCATCGTCGTGGCCATCGTGGCCTTCTCGATGTAACGGCCCTTGGAGGCCGACGGCTTGAGTCGCAGGACCTCGTCGATGGCTGCCGAGTAGTTCTCCACCAGGGCGCGCTCGTCGAACGACGTCTTGCCGATGATGAAGTGCAGGTTGCCGTGCTTGTCGACGCGGAACTCGATCTTGCCGCCCTTGATGTCGGTGACGGCCTTGGCGACGTCCATGGTCACGGTGCCGGTCTTGGGGTTGGGCATGAGGCCACGCGGGCCGAGGACCTTACCGAGGCGACCGACCTTGCCCATCATGTCGGGGGTCGCGACCACGGCGTCGAAGTCCAGCCAGCCGCCGGTGATCTTCTCGATCAGGTCGTCGGCGCCGACGAAGTCGGCACCCGCGGCGCGGGCGGCCTCGGCCTTGTCGGCGTTGGCGAAGACGAGGACCCGGGCGGTCTTGCCCGTGCCGTGCGGCAGGTTGACGGTGCCACGGACCATCTGGTCAGCCTTACGGGGGTCGACCCCGAGGCGGAGGGCGACCTCGACGGTCGCGTCGTACTTCGTCGCGGACGTCGCCTTCGCGAGACGGACGGCCTCAAGCGGGCCGTACACCTTGCCCGGGGTCATCTTGTCAACGGCGGCCCGGTAGGCCTTGCTGCGCTTCACTTCTGCTCCTTCAAAACGGTGGTCGTGCAACTGGAGTTGTGGTCTCGCGAGCCGCGCTCGGCTCTCCCACACACGGCATACCCAGGTGGTATGCCGTGTCGGCGCCGGCCGAGGGTCAGTAACCCTCGGTCTGGACGCCCATCGAGCGAGCGGTGCCGGCGATGATCCGGGCCGCCATCTCGACGTCGTTGGCGTTGAGGTCTTCAAGCTTCTGCTGGGCGATCTCGCGGACCTGGTCGGCGGTGAGCTTGGCGACCTTGGTCTTGTGCGGCTCGCTGGAGCCCTTGGCGATCCCGGCGGCCTTCTTGATCAGCTCGGCGGCCGGCGGCGTCTTGGTGACGAAGGTGAACGAGCGGTCTTCGTAGACCGTGATCTCGACCGGGATGACGTTGCCGCGCTGGTGTTCGGTGGCCGCGTTGTAGGCCTTGACGAACTCCATGATGTTGACGCCGTGCTGACCCAGGGCCGGGCCGACGGGCGGGGCCGGGGTGGCAGCACCGGCGTTGATCTGCAGCTTGATGAAGCCGGTGATCTTCTTCTTCTTCGGGGGCATTGCTGTTCTCCTTGATGTTTAGGCCGACGCCGTGGGCGATGACCCGGTTGCAGTGCCGACCGGCTGATGCACGATCGGCGGGACTCGATCAGATCTTGGCGACCTGACCGAAGGACACCTCGACCGGGGTCTCCCGGCCGAAAATCGAGACGAGCACCTTGAGCTTCTGGGTGTCGGGGTTGATCTCGGAGATCGTCGCCGGAAGGGTCTCGAACGGACCTTCCATGACGGTGACGGACTCGCCGATCTCGAAGTCGACGACCCGGACCTCCTTGGGCTTGCTGCCGGTGCCCACCGCGCCTGCGCCCGCCGGGCCGGCCGCGGGGGCCAGGTCGGGGGCCAGCATGCGGTAGACCTCGTCGAGGGTCAGCGGGATCGGCTGGTGCGCGTTGCCGACGAAGCCGGTGACACCAGGGGTATGCCGCACGGCGCCCCACGAGGCGTCGGTGAGATCCATCCGCACGAGGACGTAACCGGGCATCCGAACGCGGCGGACGAGTTTCTTCTGGCCGTTCTTGATCTCGGTCACCTCCTCCATGGGGACGTCGATCTCGAAGATGTAGTCCTCCATGTTGAGGCTGATGATGCGGGTCTCAAGGTTGGCCTTGACCCGGTTCTCATAGCCCGCGTAGGAGTGCACAACGAACCACTCGCCCGGCTTGGCGCGCAGGGTGGCCTTGAACTCGGCGACCGGGTCGATGACCTCAGCGGCCTCTTCCGACGACTCTGCCTCATCCGACGATTCTGCGTCGTCGGCGTCAGCCGTGACGTCAGCGTCAGCCTCGTCGACAACCAGGTCGGCGTCAGCGCCGTCGACCTCGACCACCTCAACGTCATCGAGGTGCGTCTCGTCCGCCTCGATGTCGAGGACTTCGTCCTGGTCGGCCACGGCCTGGACCTACTTTCCTTGCGTCGGGGGGCGCCGGAGCACCCGAATGAGACCTGCCCGCGACAGCGGGAACGTCACCGTCAACTGCCGGCGAAGACCCACAGGACGAGGCGCTGCAGGACGACGTCGAGCCCCGCCACGATGCCCATGATGGCAACGACGAAGAGGATGACGACCACGGTGTAGTTGAGCAGCTCGGACCCCGTCGGGCGGACGACCTTGCGCAGTTCGTCGAGGATCTGACGAATGAACAGGGTCAGCGCAGCGAAGAACCGGCTGAACGGGTTACCGTCACCGGGCCGCTGGCGGACAGCACGGCTGCCCGTCCGCGCGGTGCTCGACTCGCTCACTCGGCCTCTTCTCGATCAGGTCTTACTACGTGACGCAGGGCAAGAGGGACTCGAACCCCCAACCGCCGGTTTTGGAGACCGGTGCTCTACCAATTGAGCTATTGCCCTCCACCGGACCTGGGGAGATCCGGAGGCGATCGACTGTCAAGAAAGCCTTGCTGCGGGCACGCCTGAGCATGGTCTGGAAAGCCAACCGAAGGGAAAGCATACGTGAGGCTGGGCCCCGGCGCGAACCGGCATACGCCGCGGGCACACTCCACGGGATTCGCCCGCAGTGCGGACCAGGCTCCCGAACAGGCGCCCAGGAGTGGGAGCATGACGCCCGTGAACGATCTCATCGTCCCCCGCCGTGTTTCCCAGCGCATCGGTGCCATCGCCGAGAGCGCCACCCTCGCCGTCGACGCCAAGGCCAAAGCCCTCAAGGCCCAAGGCCGGCCGGTCATCGGCTTCGGTGCCGGCGAGCCGGACTTCCCGACGCCCGACTACATCGTCGAGGCGGCCATCGCGGCGGCCCGCAACCCCGCCAACCATCGCTACACCCCCGCGGCCGGGCTCCCCGAGCTGCGCGAGGCGATCGCGGCCAAGACGTTGCGCGACAGCGGGTATGCCGTGCCCGCCACCGCCGTGCTCGTCACCAACGGCGGCAAGCAGGCCGTCTACCAGGCGTTCGCCTCGATCGTCGACCCGGGTGACGAGGTGCTGCTGCCCGCCCCTTACTGGACGACCTACCCGGAGGCCATTGCGCTGGCCGGCGGCCGCGCCGTCGAGGTCTTCGCCGGTGAGGACCAGGGCTACCTGGTCACGGTCGAGCAGTTGGAGGCCGCCCGCACCGAGAACACCAAGGCGCTGCTGTTCTGCTCGCCGTCCAACCCCACGGGAGCGGTCTACTCCCCCGAGCAAGTCCGCGCGATCGGACGGTGGGCACACGATCACGGCATCTGGGTCATCACCGACGAGATCTACGAACACCTCACCTATGACGGCGTCCGCGCCGCGAGCATCGTCGTCGAGGTCCCCGAGCTCGCTGACACGTGCATCATCCTCAACGGAGTCGCCAAGACCTACGCGATGACCGGGTGGCGGGTCGGCTGGATGATCGGCCCCAAGGACGTCATCGCTGCAGCCACCAACTTGCAGAGCCACCTGACGAGCAACGTCAACAACGTCGCCCAGCGGGCCGCCATCACCGCCCTCAGCGGTGACCTCGCGGCGGTCGACGCGATGAAGGTCGCCTTCGACCGTCGCCGCCGGACCATGGTCGCCATGCTCAACGAGATCGACGGTGTCACCTGCCCCACCCCCTCGGGGGCGTTCTACGTCTACCCGTCGGTCAAGGGTGTCCTCGGTCAGACGATCCGTGGCGCTCGCCCGCTGACCTCCGCCGAGCTCGCCTCCCTGATCCTCGACGAGGTCGAGGTCGCGGTCGTCCCGGGTGAGGCGTTCGGCCCCAGCGGCTACCTCCGGCTGTCCTATGCCCTGGGCGACGACGACCTGGTCGAGGGAGTGACCCGGATCCAGTCGTTGCTCGCCGAGGCGCACTGACCTCCGCTCGGCCGGCGGCCTGACGACGCGAGCGCGGCGCGATGCCGAGCGATCCTCGCGGGCTGCGGGGTGATGCGCCCGCCCTGGACGCCTGGCTGGCATTCCAGGGGGGCGCGCCGACCCCCTTCACCATCCCTGGGCACAAGCAGCGCCTGGACCTCGTCGGCGATGTCGTCGCCGGCGATGTCCCGCTCTTTGCGGGTCTGGACACGATGTCTCAGGCCCACGGCGTGCTGGCCGCTGCAGAGGCGCGGGCGGCCAGGCTCTGGGGCGCGGACGTCTGTCGGTTCTCCGTCGGCGGGTCCACTCACGGCAACCAGGCCCTCGCCCTCGCGGTCGGCGCACCAGGTGACCGGGTCATCGTCAGCCGCACCTTGCACCGCTCGCTGCTGCTCGGGCTGGTCCTCGCCGGCCTCACCCCCGTCTGGGTGCGCCCCGACGTGGACGACCTGGGTATGCCGCGCGGCATACCTCCGCGGGCCCTCACCGACGCGTTGGCCCTGACACCGGACGCCGTCGCCGTCTTCATCGGGGATCCGTCGTATGTCGGGACCCTCACCGACATCGAGGGCCTGGCCGCCGTGGCTCACGCCCACCGCGGCAGCCGGGCGCGGGGCGGGGCGGACGGCATACCCCTCGTCGTCGATGCCGCCTGGGGGGCGCACTTCGGATTCCACCCGGCCCTGCCCGGCCACGCGCTGGCTCGCGGCGCCGACGCATTGGTGACCAGCGCACACAAGACGCTGCCTGCGTGGTCGCAGGGCGCGCTCGTCCTGGCCCGGACCGAGCGGATCGACCCGGCCCGCCTCGCTGCCGCCGTCGACGCCACCGCCACGACGAGCCCTTCCGGGGCGATCCTCGCCAGCATCGACGCCAGCCGTGCGCTGGTGGAGCGCGATGGACCGGCCCTACTCGGCGACCTCCTCGGGCAGGTCGCGGACCTCCGGGCTCGGCTGCGCGCGGTGCCGGGGTTGGTGGTGCTCGACGGGCCAGGCGTCGACCCAGTCAAGGTGTGCCTCGTCCTGTCCGGAACCGGCGCCGACGGCACGCGGATCGAGGCGGACCTCATCGCGCGGCGGATGCCGGTCGAGTTGGCCGACCGCGACACCATCGTTGCGATGGTGACCCTCGCCGACACCCCCACAACGTTGCGTCGGCTCGAGGACGCCCTCGTTGAGCTCGTCGAGGTCCACCGCGGCACGCCCCGGCCCACGGCCGCCTCGATCGCATGGAGCGTTGCCCCGCAACAGGTCTGCCCGCCACGCGCGGCGTTCTTCGCCCGCCAGGAGACGGTGGCGGCCGCTCGCGCCGTCGGGCGGACGTGTGGTGAGTTGGTGGCGCCCTATCCACCCGGCATACCGGTGCTGGCTCCGGGCGAGCTGATCACCGAGGAGACGATGTCCGCGCTGCAGGCCGCACGTGCCGCCGGAACGCGCATCGCGTATGCCGCTGACCCGACCCTCGCGACGGTGCGCGTCCTCGCCGATTGAGGCGTTGACGCGGGGAGGATCTCCGTGGGGATCTTGAGGCCTTCACCACGTCGCTTGATGCGCAGGGAAGTGGCAGAGTGGTGTGTATGAGCACCGACGAGGCTGCCTTCGACAACGACACCATCGGCGATGGGCTGGAGGTGTGGTCGGTCGACGACGAGGACCAGCTGCAGCAAGGTGACACCCTCATCGACCGTGGCGTCGACGACGTTCTCGACGAGGGTTTCTCCCCTCCCGATCGCCCCCGCGGGTCGTATGCCTACGGCACGACGGCGGCCGAGCAGCGTGGCCACGAAACGATCGACCAGCGCATCCTTCAAGAGGAGCCCGACCCGTATTCCGCCTACGGCGCGCCCGATGACGAGTCGGGCGAGCAGCGGGGCCGCAAGGAGAAGATCGGCGGCGACGACCCCGACTCGATCTACGCCGACGCGGACTATGTCGGACAGGCCGGGCGGGTCCGTAGCGGTCGCATCGTTGCGAGCGCCGAAGACGGCAACACGGAGTTCGAGAACGACGTGTTCGCCGGAGACGTGGGGATCGACGGCGGCGGCGCGTCGGCCGAGGAAGCGGCGATGCACATCATCGACCTGGACAGTGACGAGGACCTCGAGGACTGAGCACCATCGACCCAGCCTCCGGGCCCCGGTCCCTGACGACCCTCCCCAAGGCTCATCTGCACCTGCATTTCACCGGATCGATGCGGATCGACACACTTCTGGACCTCGCGGTCGCCCGCGGGGTCCGGCTGCCCGACGCGCTGACCGACAACTGGCCCCCGCATCTGCACGCCACCGACGAGCGCGGGTGGTTTCGCTTCCAACGCCTCTATGACCTGGCCCGCTCGTGCGTGCGGGGCGAGGAGGCGATGCGTCGGGTGGTAGCCGAAGCCGCCGCGGACGACGCCGCCGAGGGCTCCCGCTGGCTGGAACTGCAGGTCGAGCCGTCGTCCTATGCCCCGCATGTCGGGGGCCTCACGCCCGCCTTGGAGATCGTCCTTGACGCGGCCCGCGAGGCGTCGATCGACTCCGGCATCGGCGTCGGGATCGTCGTCGCGGCCTCCCGGATCCGCCATCCGCTCGACGCCCGCACCCTCGCCCGGCTCGCCGCCCGGTATGCCGGCGACGGCCCCGGGACGGTCGTCGGGTTCGGGCTGTCCAATGACGAACGGCGCGGCGCAACAGCGGATTTCGCACCGGCCTTCGACATCGCGCGGCGAGCGGGGCTGGCCCTGGTGCCGCACGGAGGAGAGTTGCTGGGTCCGACGTCCGTCCAGGAGACCCTCGGCGCACTCCGACCGGATCGACTCGGTCATGGGGTGCGATCGGTCGAGGACCCTCGGGTGCTGGACGAGGTCGCCGAGGCCGGGGTCGCGCTGGAAGTCTGCCCAGGGAGCAACCTCGCGATGGGGGTCTACGCGACGCCCCGTGAGGTGCCCCTGCTCGAGTTGGTGGGACACGGCATACCCGTGGCTCTGGGGGCCGACGATCCCTTGCTCTTCGGGTCGCGCCTGGTCGATCAATACACCCTCGCCCGGGACGCCCTGGGGTGCTCGGACCGGCAACTGGCCGACCTCGCCCGCGACTCGCTGCGCGCCAGCCGCGCGCCTGAGCAGGTGCGACTTACGGCGTTGCGCGACGTCGATGCGTGGCTGGCACGCTGGTGACCGACCCGTCGGGGCGCACTCCCGGAGCCGTTTAGGCTGGTGCAGGTGAGGAGTATGCCGCGCCGCCGAGCCACCACCGCCGCCCCCGTCGTGGTGACCGTCCTGACCGTCGGCCTGCTCGTCGGCGGTTGTTCGACCGGGTCACCGACAGCGGCGCCAACCACCGCCACCACCGCTAACGCAACGGCGACCGTCACCGAGAGCGCGACAGCCACCTCGACCGATTCGAGCGCTGCGACGGCGACCGCGACGAGCACGGCGACCGACCCGGCGGCCCCAGTCCCGACAGCACGAACAGCCACTCCCCCACCCGCACCGACCGCGACCGCGCCTCCCCTCACGGCCGCCCTGCCGACCGAGTTCACGCCGATGGGTCAAGTGATCAAAGACGACTCGCTCGGCCACGAGATCACCGTGCTGCGGATGGCTCGCGGCCTGCCCTGGCCGGTGGGGTCCTCGGGGCAGTCTGCGGCGTTCGAGTTGTTGGCGTTGGAGCTGCGATTGACACCCGGCACGAAGTACACCGCGACGCTGCGCGAACTGGACTTCGCCCTCATCACCGGATCGCAGTACCCGAATCGGCCCGACCCTCTCATCGACGCACAACTGGCGCTCGCCGGGTGGGCCCTGCTGCCGACTGAGGTCCCGGCTGGCCAGAACGCCACCGGGTGGGTCGTCTTCAAGGTCGACCCCAAGGCTGCGACGTCGATCCGGTTGGACTACACCCGCCCGGAGATCTCGGTCGCCGGGAGCAGGACGAGATTCCCTAAGAAGGTCTTCAGCCTGCAGATCGTCGGGTGACCGGCGCAGTCAGAGGCTGAGCCCGACGAGCACGGGCTCGTTGACCAGCGCCACCCCGAACGCGTCCTGCACCCCATCGCGGACGGTGCGCGCCAAGGCGACGATCTCCGCGGCGGTCGCGCTGCCGCGGTTGGTCACCGCGAGAGTGTGCTTGGTCGACAGGGCAGCCGGGCCCGGCATACCGAAGCCCTTCCCGAAGCCGGCCCGCTCAATCAGCCAGGCCGCACTGGTCTTCACGCCTCCGGGGGCGCTCCACCGCGGCACCGCCGGCCCCGCCGGTCCCAGCCGGTCCGCGACCCGATCGACCAGGGTCTGGTAGTCGGACTCGGAGAGCACCGGATTGGTGAAGAAGGACCCACAACTCCAGGTGTCGTGGTCAGCGGCGTCGAGGACCATGCCACGGCGCCGCCGCTGGGCCAGAACCGCCTCACGTGCATCGGCCAACGGCACCCGCTCGCCCTCGGCAACCTCCAACGCCGCCGCGAGATCGGCATACCCCACCGGCGCCGACAGGTCGGCCAGGCGCAGTTGGAAGACCACATCGAGGACGACCAACCGGGCGCCTCGGTGTTTGAAGACCGAGTCGCGATAGGCGAACCCGCACTCGGAGGCGGTCAGGGTCCGCACCGCTTCACGGTCCCGGTCCCAGACGCGCACCTGGGCGATGGTGTCGGCAACCTCTTGGCCATAGGCCCCGACGTTCTGTACCGGCGTCGACCCGACGCACCCCGGGATCCCGGACAGCGCCTCGATCCCCGACCAGCCCTCGGTGACGGCCCGGACGACCAGGTCGTCCCACGGCTCGCCCGCCGCGACCCGCACCGTCGCGCCGCTGCACCGGTCGAGCGACTCGACCCGCACGCCCCGACTGGCGATCCGCAGCACCGTGCCGCGGAAGCCGTCGTCGGCCACGACGAGGTTCGAGCCGCCGGACAACAGCAGCAGCGGCTCGTCGGCGTCGTCGACCTCGCGGACGGCATCGACGATGTCGTCGATCGACTCGGCCGTGACGAGGCGATCAGCAGGCCCGCCCACCCGCATGGTGGTCAACGCCGCGAGCGGCGCTGCGAAAGCCTCCTGCACGTCAGGCGAGTTGGACGAGCGCCGTGGCCCGACCGAGCACCTTGTCGGTCCCGCACAGCGCGGAGATCTCGACGGTCGCTTGGCGGGTCGCTTCGTCCAGCGCGGTGACCGTCGCCGAGAACACGACGTCTGCACCGGTCTCGTAGGGCACGACGACGGGCTTGGTGAACCGGGTGCCGTAACGCACGACCGCTCCAGCATCTCCGGCCCAGTCGGTAACGACCGTGACCGCTGCGCCCATGGTGAACATTCCGTGGGCGATGACGTTCGGCAGACCGACCTTGACGGCGAACCGCTCGTCCCAGTGGATCGGGTTACGGTCGAGGGAGGCGCCGGCATACTGCACCAGCCGGGCCCGGTCGATGTGCACGGTCTTGGCGGGCAGGACCTCGCCGACCGAGACGGCGGAGAACTCCCGGCGCGAACCGGCCCCCATGGTGGCAGCGGACATCACTCGCCTCCCCTGACAACGATCGTGGACAGGGCCGTGCACACGGGCTCGTCTCCGGCCGACAACTCGGCGCGGGTGACGATCATCGTGTGTCCACCGGCCGCCTTGACCGAGTCGACGGTGAGTTGCCCGACGATCTCGTCACCGGCGGTCAGGGGGCGGTGATGAACGAAGGTCTCCTCGCCGTGGACGACCCGGCTGAAGTCGACACCAGCCTCGGGATCGAAGATGAACTCCATCTCGGCGCGCTGCGCGATGAGCACCGCAAACGTCGGCGGGGCGATGACGTCGCGGTAGCCGCGGGCCTGGGCGACAGCCCGATCCGTGTGCACCGGATCGGTCGAGCCCACCGCCTCCGCGAACTCCTTGATTTTGGCGGCGCTGACGCCGTAGGGGGCGCTGGGCGGGTAGACCCGTCCCGCGAACTCGGGATTGACCGGCATACGGGGAAGCCTAGGCCACCCTCGACGCGACGGCGCCGTCGCAAGCCTGACAACGGCGAAGCCCCCGTCGCCAGGCGACGGGGGCTTCGACCATTAGTCGGCTCAGGCCTCGGGCTTCAGCGGAAGCACGGCCAGGCTCGCGATGCACGGCGTCGACTTGTAGTCGCTGCGGTACAGAGAAAAGAGTTTGCGCATGTCAATCCCCCCTTGGGAATGTCACGTCGTCACCCTCGTGGTGGCGGCTCGTGGTGCGCTGGGGTTTAGACCTCACCGGCCGTTCACCCGTTGTTCACCTTCGTAAGGTTAGCAGTTCATCTTGGGTGAAGCAAACCGGAGACATTAGCAGCGTGTCGCCTCCGACGGAAGGGCCGACGTCCCGTGATCTGGGGCACCCGCGCCGCCGGGTCGGGGCGTCGCCCGGTCGGCCGCGCCGGTCCCCCCGCTCCCGGGCACGACAAAGGCCGCGGCTCCCCAGGGGAGACGCGGCCTTGACGTATGCCGGCTGCGAGCCTTAGCGGGTCTCGCGGTGCTCCGTGTGCTTGCCGCACTTGGGGCAGAACTTGGCCAGCGCCAACCGGTCGGGGTCGTTGCGGCGGTTCTTCTTGGTGATGTAGTTGCGGTCCTTGCACTCGGTGCACGCCATGGTGATCTTCGGCCGGACATCGCTCGTCTTGCTGGCCACGGTGGCTACCTCGCTGCTGGTCTGTCGATGGGCTGGTCTGTCGGACGCGGGCGCAAACACTCGGCTGCGCGCGCGCAACGCTCAAGGGTACGTGATCGGGCGTCGAACCGGGAAATCCGCGGTCCGACCGGACGCTGGGCGGCCCCGATCGGAAGCAGTAGCGGGAGCGGGGCTCGATCCCGCGACCTCACGATTATGAGTCGTGCGCTCTGACCAACTGAGCTATCCCGCCGTGGCGATCCGGCGCGACGCCTGATCCCGAGCCCCAATAGGGAATCGAACCCTAGACCTTTTCCTTACCATGGAAACGCTCTGCCGACTGAGCTATTGGGGCGCCCCTGGCCGCCCAAGGGGCCCCAGGAGTGCGGTCCAGAGAGTACACGCTCGCGTGGCCACAGTAGAAATCGGCGAGTTGATCATCCAGGCCGTGGGGGGGGTCGCCGCCCACCCCCGCCCGGGGTGGGCCCCCCCCAGGCTGCCCCGCCCCCTCCCAGCAGCGGCGTGGCACACCCCCCCCCATCCGCACCCCCTGCCCCCTCCGGCCCTCACTTGTGGCATCCACACGACACGGGCGTCATCAACCACCACCCTGCCTGGTGCCCCGTCAGATCCCTTCGCGGCGCCACCACGCACGACCAGCCCACATGAACAGAAGAACTGGCCGGTCCCCCCGCACTACCGCACGACACCCCGACTCCCTAACGACTGGCCCTCCGACTGGACCGTCCCCCACAAACTCGCCACAGACCCCGCGCCAAAGTCACAAACCTGCCAGGACCCCACCCCCCCCCCCCCCCCCCCCGCCCCGCCCCCGACTCACCAAGTCAACCCGCCGCCCCGCCGACACCCCACCGCCCCCTGAACGCCCCCGCCCAGCCCGCCACCACCAGCACCCCCCCGGCCTACCGGGTCAACGACCCCCCCCGGCACCCACTTGACGAGTCAACGATCGGTTGGCTCTAGAGTGGCCCGGTGCTCTGGATCGCCGTCCCACTCGGCCTGCTCACGGGCGCGGTCATGGGGGCGCTCGGCGGGGGCGGCGCGATCCTCACCATCCCCGTCCTCATCTACGTCGTCGGTATGCCGCCGCACGATGCGACGACCGCGTCGCTGGTCATCATCGGCGTGAGCGCGGCCGCCACGGCGATCAGCCATATCCGCGGCGGCACCGCCCGAGTGCCCGAGGCGGTGATCCTCGCCGCCGTCGGGACGATCGGCACGTATGCCGGGTCGCTCGCCTCAGCCGCGGTGGCCGCGCCGGTCCTCGTCGTCCTCCTGGCCAGCCTGTTGGCCGTCGTGGGGGCGCTCATGTTGCGCCAGTCCTCCGCCGTCATCGAGGACCTCGGCAGTCTCATCGATGGGGCGGCCGAGGGGGTCGCCGACGGGGCTGATGACGGGGCGGTGGGCGGCCGACATCGACCGCCCCCTGCTGACGACCGGGCCGGCGGACACCGGGTTCGGCGCTTCGGCCCGGTGGCCGCGGTCGGGATCGGCGTCGGGCTGCTCACCGGCTTCTTCGGCGTCGGCGGCGGGTTCGCCATCGTCCCGGCCCTCACGCTCGTTCTCGGCTATCCCATGCGCGCCGCCATCGGCACGTCGCTGCTGGTCATCGCCCTCAACAGCGCCACCGCACTCGGCGCCCGAGTGATCCAGGGCGTGTCGCTGGATTGGCCGCTCGTCGGGACCTTCACGCTCGGGGCCATCGTCGGCGGTCTCATCGGCGGACGACTAGCTCGCCGCGCGTCGCCCGAGACACTGCGCCGTGGCTTCGCGATGCTCTTGTTCCTCGTCGCGGCATACATGCTCGGTTCCGCCGTCGCGCACCGGTGACCATCGCGCTTCGGTGGCCCGGCCGAAAGCCTGCGCGACGGCTCCGGGCTCCCCTGCACGACCCCTGGGGAACCGCGTAGATTGGCCGCACGTCTGGACTATCGGCACCGCTCTTGTTGCTGCGGTGACCGAAACGCCCCAAGACCCCCGATCGACCAGCCGGACCACGGCATACCCGCTCCAGGACAGGGAGACAGATGAGCCAGCCGACCTACGGCGCGCAGGACGCCTCCGCCAGCAACGCCGCGGCAGTGCAGCCGCTGGCACCGCCCGCGGCCAACGACTCGCTGCGTCTGGAGGCTCCCCCGGCCGCCGCCGCACCCATCTCGACTACCGCGGCGCCGCGGATGGCCCCGGCCGTCCCTGAGGCGGCCCTGCCCGGCCTGGACGCCAAGGTCGAGAACTACTTGCAGGCGTTGATGACCGCGGCCCCGAAGTCGCCGCAGTTCGAGACCAAGGCCAACGACGTGCGCGTCATGGGCGACGAGGACATCCGCCGGGCCGCCGAGTCGAGCAACCGACTGCTCCGGTCGCCGGTCAAGGCGCTGCAGGAGGGCGGATTGTCCGAGGGCGGCAAGGTCGGCAAGACCCTGCTGGAACTGCGCCGCACCGTCGAGGATCTCGACCCCAGCCAAGCGACGGGTGTCAAGAAGGTCCTCGGGATGATCCCATTCGGCGACAAGGTCACCGACTACTTCCGCAAGTACCAGTCGGCCCAGAGCCACCTCGACGGCATCCTGCAGGCCCTACGCCAGGGCCAGGACGAGTTGCAGCGCGACAACGTGGCGCTCAACCTGGAAAAGCAGAACCTCTGGGACTCGATGGGCCGGCTCAACCAGTACGTCTACATCGCCGAGCGCCTCGACGCCAAGATGGCAGCCCAGATCGCCACCTTGGACGTCACCGACCCCGAGAAGGCCACCGCCCTCAAGCAGGACGTGCTCTTCTATGTCCGCCAGAAGCACCAGGACCTGCTCACCCAGTTGGCCGTGTCGATCCAGAACTACCTCGCCATCGACATCACCATCAAGAACAACATCGAGCTCATCAAGGGCGTCGACCGGGCCTCCACGACGACGGTGTCGGCGCTGCGCACCGCCGTCATCGTGGCGCAGGCCCTCGGCAACCAGAAGCTCGTCCTCGACCAGATCACCGCCCTCAACACGACGACCTCGGGGCTCATCCAGTCGACCTCCGAGATGTTGCGTGACAACTCGGTGCGCATCCAGGAGCAGGCGGCCAGCGCCACGATCGGGATCGAGCAGTTGCAGGCGGCGTTCTCGAACATCTACCAGACCATGGACGCCATCGACACGTTCAAGGTGCAGGCCCTGGACAACATGGCGGCCACGATCGGCACGCTTGAGACCGAGGTCGCCAAGTCGCGGACCTATCTCGAGCGCGCCAACCGGGTCAACCCCAACGTCCAGATGGGCTCGCTCGACCTGGGCCGCTGACGCTCACCGCTGCGGCCAGGCGGGTCAGGGTCGGGTCAGGGCTCGGCCAGGGAAGTCCACGACAGACAGAGCAGACGGGACAGGGGACAATCACCAACCATGGGCATCGGCGAATGGCTCTTCGGGGGCCGCGAGGAGCAGGCGCCGGTCACGCCGATCCCGCGTGTGCCGACGGCCGATGACCTGTTGGCGGCTGTGGACCGTGTCGAAGCCATGGCCGTCGCCGGCAAGGTCCGCCCTGAGGTGCTGGCCCGGCTGCGCCGGGTGACCAAGACGGTCCGCGAGACGATCCCCCGGATGGACCGGCTGGGCGGGGGCAGCACCCAGGCGTATCACGTCATGGCGACGGCGACCGATTACCTCCCCGAAGCGATCGGGGGCTACCTCCGGCTGCCCCGCGAGTGGGCCGACTCCCGGCCGGTCGACCGCGGCAAGACCCCGCTGATGATCCTCGTCGACCAGCTCGACCTGCTCGGCCGGACGATGGACCGGGTCTTCGACGCCATCAACCGCGCCGACGCCGAGGCCTTGGTCATCCACGGCCGCTTCCTGCAGGAGAAGTTCGGGCACGCGTCGACCGGAGGCGAGCTGGCCCTCGGGTCCGCGACGCCGCTGCCGACGATGCCCACCACGCCGACCATGCCGCCGGCTCCGACGCCCACTGCGACTCAGACGCCCACGGCACCGACGCCCCCTGCGACGCAGATGCCCGCCACCGGCACCCCACAAGTCCGGTTGCAACCCCCCATCGGAAGGCAGGGCTAGATGAGCCAGCTGCGTGAGGCGGTCGACGCCCTCGTCGCCGTCGCCACCGAGGCGGGCCTGCCGCCCGACCGGGCTCGCGACGAGGCGATGGTCTTCGCTGCCGCGATCGCCGAAGCGGCTCCCCGCGCGGCCCAGGACTGGTGCGCTGCCATCGAGGGCGCCCCGACCGAGTTGGCTGCGGTCAACGCCGCCTTCTTCGACGCGGCCAGCCGCGGCCGCAAGTCCCGCGGTGCGCCGACGGCCTTGCTCAGCGAGCTCGCCGCCACCGCTCCCGGGCGCGCGACGGCATACGCCAAGGCGCTCACCGAGGTCGCCTCGGCGGCCTGCTCCCTCGGCGAACCGACGTTGCGGGTCACGGGCAATGCCGCCGTCGCCGCCGCCGCCCAACTGGAGGCCGCCCGCCTGGCCGACCCCGGCGCGACCTCCCGGGGCCTGCCCCCAGGCGTCCCCGGTATGCCGCCCTCCCCCACCTCCGAGTGGGACCGGATCTGGCCCACCCCGACGCTGACGCCTTTCCCGTGGTCGACGCCGAACGGCATACCAGGGACACCGGTGACACCAGGGACGCCTAGCCAGCCATCTTCGGGCGGTGACCAGGCCCAGGTGGCCGGCGACCCCGTCGATGCGGCGCCGCCCGCCGAACCCGAGCCGCCGAAGCCGACCAAGACCCTCGAGGAGCTTCTCGCGGACCTCGACGCGATGATCGGCCTCGAGCGGGTCAAGCGCGAGGTGCACCAACAGGTCGCCATGCTCAAGGTCGACAAACTGCGCCGCGAAGCCGGCCTGAAGAACGCCGACATCACCCGCCACCTGGTGTTCGTCGGCAACCCGGGCACCGGCAAGACGACCGTGGCCCGGATGGTCGGCGGGATCTATCAATCCCTGGGTCTGCTGTCCAAGGGGCAGCTTGTCGAGGTCGACCGCTCCGAGTTGGTTGCGGGCTACCTCGGCCAGACGGCGATCAAGACCGCCGAGACGTGCGCCAAGGCCTATGGCGGCGTCTTGTTCATCGACGAGGCCTACGCCTTGTCCGGTGACCAATACGGCCAGGAGGCGGTCAACACCCTCGTCAAGGAGATGGAGGACCACCGCGATGACCTCGTCGTCATCGTCGCCGGCTATCCCGACCCGATGGTCGCCTTCATCGCCCAGAACCCCGGGCTGTCCAGCCGGTTCAAGACGGTCATCGAGTTCGAGGACTACACCGACGACGAGATCGTCGCGATCCTGCACAAACTCGCCACTGCGGCCGACTACACGGTGACGCCCGAGGCGGAAGGGCATTTCCGGTCGGTCCTGGCCGCGACGGCGCGCAACGAAGCGTTCGGCAACGGACGCTTCGCCCGCAACGCCTTGGAGGAAGCGATCGGACGACAGGCCTGGCGATTGCACCAGGACGCCGACCTCACCTCCGACCAATTGCGCGAGCTGCGGGTCGAGGACTTCCGCCCACACGTCGATCCCGAGCCGGCCACGACCGACATCGTCGCCTTCGGGGACGACCCCGCAGATGAGAGCTCCGAACCACCCGAGGACTCCACGGACGAAGGAGCCACCCCCTCATGAGCCAAAACCCTCAGGCGCGATCCCGCGGGCCTGCCGCGGCAGCGGCCGCCGTTGCACCGCCACCTCCTTCCGCGAGCGGCCCCGGCGCCGAGACAGTTGCTCCTGCCGTCGCCATGCCCGCTCCGGCAGCGGGAGGCGTGCGACCGGCATACGCGAACTCGGCGGGGGCACCGGCCAAGGCGCGCGTGGGCACGTGGGTGCGTGGGAAGGCCAGCGGCACTCCCGGCCGGATGCGCCTGTTCGGTGCGCTCGCCGCCATCGCCGCGATTGTCTTCGGGCTGGCGGGGGCCTGGAACCTGTGGTCCAGCGCCCAGGCGCTCGGGCGGGCCGGGGCAACCACCGACCAGGTCGTGCGGGTCCAGTCGATCTATGCCGACGTGCTGCGTGCTGACGCCGACGCGAGCAACGCGTTCCTCGTCGGCGGCCTGGAGGACCCGGCCCAACGCGCCGACTACGAGGCGGCGATCAAGCGGGCTGCCACGACGATCACCGCGGCGGCGAGCGCCCAGCCGGCCGACGGTGTCGCGCTTGCGGCCCTCAACAGTGCCCTGCAGGACTACGCCGCTCTCGTCGAACGGGCCCGCGCGGAGAACCGCCAGGGGCTGCCCATCGGCGTGACCTACATGACCTCGGCAAGCTCCGGGTTGCGCACCACGGCCGTGCCGATCCTGGAGGCCCTGCTGCAGGCCAACACCGAGCGCTCGCGCGGTGAGCTTGGCGCAGCCAGCTCGTCCTGGCCGACCCTCGTCGCCGGCGTCCTCGCCGTGCTCGTCCTCGGGCTCGTCAGCATCTGGCTGGCCCGGCGCACCCACCGCTATCTCAACTCCGGGCTGGCCGGAGCGACCGTCGCCGTTCTCGTCGCGCTCATCTTCGGGTTGGTCGTGTTCAACGGCATCGGTTCGGACGCCAAGCGCGTGGCCGACAACCAGCTCGCCGGAACCTTGGCCCTCACCAGCGCCCGGACCGCCGCCTTCGACGCCCGGGCCAACGAAAGCCTCGGGCTGATCCGCCGCGGCCAGGCAGGACCCTTCGAAACCCTGTGGAAGGCCCGCGACGCCGAGGTGACCGCCCGATTGAAGGCCCTCGTGGGCCGGGTCAGTTGGTACGGCGGGTCAGGCACCAACGCCAGCGCGCTGAGCACCGCCTGGTCGGCATACGAGAAGGCGCACGCCGAGGTGCGCACCCTGGACGACGGGGGCAGCTGGGACGCAGCCGTGGCCAAGGCGACCACCGCGACGGAGTCGCCCCGGACCACCTTCGACGCCTTCCAAGCGGCGAGCGCCACCGCCGTCGACGGGTTCCAGAGCGCCCTCACTGGTGACATCGAAGGACCGACCACCAAGGCGCGCATCGCCGCTCTCGTCCTGCTGCTCGCCGGCCTGGCTGCCGCGGTGCTCTCGACCCGAGGGATCGCCCAGCGTGTGGAGGAGTACCGATGAGCCGTATGCCGCCCACCCGCCTGCCGCTGTGGGCGGCCGGGACGACCCTGCTGCTCTCGCTCGCCGCCTGCGGGGCCGGTGGGTATGCCCAGACCCCGCTGAGCCCGACGCCGACCGCGGCCGCCACCACGAGTGCCGCGCCGACGACCGCGGCCCCGACCCCGGCTGCCTCAAAGTGCAATCCGGTGCCCGCGGGGTTCAATCCGCTGCAGACCTACGACCCGTTGCCCTCGCTTCCCGCCTCTGGCGCTCTCACCGGGCGGCTCGCGGAGATCCGGGCCCGTGGCTACCTCATCGCTGGAGTGTCGGCCGACACCCTGCTCATGGGCGCCCGCAACCCACTGACCGGCCAGATCGAGGGCTTCGACATCGACCTCGTCCACGAGATCGCCAAGGCGATCCTCGGCGACGCCGCCAAGGTGCAGCTCGTCGTCATCACGGCGGGGCAGCGACAGAGCTTCCTCGTCAATCGCACGGTCGACATTGTCGTGCGCAACATGACGATGAACTGCGCTCGGTGGCTCGACTGGCCGATCGCCTTCTCTGCGGAGTACTACCACTCCGGTCAGAAGGTGCTCGTCCGTAAGGGCAGCACGGCGACCAGCCTGGACGATCTCGCCGCCGCCAAGGCGAAGGTGTGCGCTCCCACCGGCACGACGAGCCTGGCCAAGCTGCAGGAGTTCGTGGCCAAGGGCGTCGTCCCGGTCACCGCCGACACCCACACCGGGTGCCTCCTGCACTTCCAGCAGGCCAAGGTCGACGCGATCACCGGCGACGACACCGTCCTGGCGGGGCTCGCCACCCAGGACCCGTATGCCGTCGTCCCGGCCCAGACGGCGATCACCGCCGAGCCCTACGGTGTGGGTTTCAACTCCGAGGACAAGGTGTTCGTCCAATACGTCAACCGGCTCCTGGAGACCATGAAGGCCGACGGTCGGTGGAAGGCCAGCTACGACCGGTGGCTCGCCCCGTCCCTCGGTGACGCCCCCACGCCGCCAGCTGCGGTCTACGGGCGTCAGTGACGGTGACCGCCCCGTGAGCCTGTCCCTTGACCCGATTCCCCAGCCGGCTGCCGGCGGGGCGCTCCCCGGTGCCGCGGCTCCGGAGGCTCCCGGGCGCCTCGGCACCCCGTTGGGGGTCCACGAGGCCTACGCCTACCTGCGCGACCTCGGGGTGTGGCGGGACAAGCGCAAGGCCGAGCTCGACTCGCTCGACGCCGCCGCGTTGGCCTCCACCGACCGCGATTCCTTCAGCCGCGACATGCTCGTGTCGATGGCGTTGTGGAAGGCCATCTCCGACCGTTACGACCTGCTGACGGTCACGTTCGACTCTGGCCGGGTCGGCCCCACGGAGGCGGCTCGACTCTCGACCCTGATCTGGGGTCGCCTCGACGTGGCGCCTGACTCGGCGGCCGCGACGATCTCCCCCACCACGGCCGGGGCCCTGGGCCTGTCGTTGCCCGAGGCGTGCCGGCTCTGCGACGCGATGACCTCGTCGTTGCGTGCGCGACTGTCTCTTGAGCCGTCCGGCGCCGAGGTCGGCACCCGGCTCAAGGACGTCCGGGCCACCATCGAACGGATCCGCGACCAGGTCGCCATCGCCCCTGCCGGAGTCGACCGCGAGGCGGCCCGCGCGCTGCTGACCCGTCTCGAACAGCGCCTCGTCGACGTCACCGACCGGGCCAAGCGCGGAGCCGAGGTGGGCGGACTCCTCGCGCCCCTGGAGTTGGAGGCTGCGGGCGCCGAACGCGACCTCATCGTCGGCGCCGGACGTCGGGTCGAGACCGCGCGGGATGCCGAGCGGGCCGCCCAGGTGCGCGACGAGCTCCTCGCCCGCAGCGCCGCCGTCCAGCAACTCGTCGACCGATGCGTCGCCGCGGTCACGCCCGCTCCTCGGCTGGCGGTCCCCGACGTGCGTGCCCTCGGGCCGGTGCCCTCCGGCGGCGCCGCGGTCGACACCTACCTCAAACGCCTCGACGCGGTGGGCCGCGCACTCACCGTCGTGCACACGGCATACGGAGATCCGCTCGCGGAACGCGACGAGATCGCGGGGTATGCCGGTGCGCTGGCCGCGCAGGCCCGTGCCACGGGCGTGAGCGACCCCGACCTGGACCACCTGCGTGAGCGACTTCAGACCGTCGTCGACACCACTCCCACCGACCTGCGCCGCGCGCGGGCGTTGCGGGACGCCTATCAGGCCTACGCGATGTCCCTGCGCACCACCGACACGTCCTCTGGACGGAAGGGAGCATCGCCGCGATGACCACCCCTGCGAAGTGCCAGGAGCCCGGCTGCACCGGCTCGATCCTCGATGGTTACTGCGACGTGTGCGGCACGCCACGGGCGACCAGCGCCGGGGCAGCCAGCACCGGGGTAGCCAGCCCAGAAGCGGCGGGCACGGGAGCGGCAGCTGCGGCCCTTGCTGCCGAGGAAGAGCCGATCACGCCCGCGGCCCGGCCCCAGGCTCAGGTCGCCTCGGCCGTCCCCAACGGCACTCCGTGCGCCCAGCCGGGCTGCCAGGGACACATCCTCGACGGCTACTGCGACGTCTGCGGGACGGCCGCCGACAGCGACCCTGCCGAGTCGGCCGCCGACCCGTCCCCGATGGGCTCGACCCGTTCGGTGGCGAGTAACCGGTTGTCCTCGACGGCGATCGGTTCGGCCCGGGCCCGCCAGACCGGCACCAAGGCCACCCGTCGAGTCGGGTCGTCGAGCCAGCGGATGCGCTCGGCCCGTCTGGGCGCTGGCCTGACCGTCATCCCGCCGATGCCGGCGATCGATGCGGCGACGGCGGTGATGCAGAATCCCGTGGTCCCCGAGGACAAGCGGTTCTGCTCCAACTGCGGCACCAAGGTCGGGCGCAGCCAGGGTGATCGCCCCGGCCGCACGACCGGTTTCTGCCCCAAGTGTCGCCAGGCCTTCTCCTTCGACCCCAAGCTCCAGCCCGGGGATCTCGTGGCTGGGCAGTACGACGTCGCCGGCTGCCTCGCCCACGGTGGTCTGGGCTGGATCTATCTCGCCCGCGACCGCAACGTCTCCAACCGCTGGGTGGTCCTCAAGGGCCTGCTCAACACCGGCGACCCTGACGCCCTGGCGGCCGCCATTGCCGAGCAGCGCTTCCTCGCCCAGGTCGAGCACCCCCGGATCGTCGAGATCTACAACTTCGTCATGCACGAGGGCGCCGGCTACATCGTCATGGAGTACGTCGGCGGGACCTCCCTCAAGGCGTTGCTCAAGCAGCGGATGCGCAAGACGGGCCGCTACGACCCCCTCCCGGTCGACCAGGCGTTGGCCTACATCCTCGAGATCCTCCCCGCCTTCCAGTACCTCCATGACCTGGGGCTGGCCTACTGCGACTTCAAGCCCGACAACGTCATCCAGGTCGGCGACGACCTCAAGCTCATTGACCTCGGCGGGGTCCGGCGGATGGACGACGACGACTCGGCGATCTTCGGCACGCTGGGCTATCAGGCCCCCGAGGTGGCTGAACAGGGCGTCTCGGTGGCGTCGGATATCTACACCATCGGGCGCAGCCTCGTCGTCCTGACAACCGAGTTCCGGGGCTATCAGACGACCTACGTCGATTCGCTGCCACCGGTCGAGGACACCCCCGTCTTCGCCCGTTACGACTCGTTCTACCGCTTGCTGCTCAAGGCGTGCGCCAAGTCGCCCGACGACCGGTTCGCCAGCGCCGACGAGTTGCGGGTGCAGATGCTCGGGGTCTTGCGGGAGGCCGTCGCGCAGGACGCCAAGGTCGGTAGGGCGACGACCTCGGCCACGTCGCTGTTGTTCGAGGAGCCCTCGATCTCGACCGACCGGCTCGAGTGGTGGTCCCTTCCCAGGCTCCGCCCGGACCCGCACGACGCCCAGGCCGCGCTCGTCCGCGACGTCCGGTCCCTCGAGCCGCATGAGCGCTTCGAGCCCTTGCGCGCCGCTGACCCGGCCACGCCCGACGTTCAGCTCGAGTTGGCCCGGACAGCGCTCGATCGCGGCGACGCCGGAGTCGTCGACGCGGCCACCAACACCCTTCTGCACGAAGACCCCTGGGAGTGGCGGGCCGTCTGGATCCAAGGCTTGGCGGCTCTCGCCCGCCGCGACACTGCTGCCGCCCAGGCCGCCTTCAACGCCGTCTACGGCCAGGTCCCCGGGGAGCTCGCCCCCAAACTCGCACTCGCCTTCGCCTGTGAGGTCAGCGGGGAGGCGGCGATCGCCGAGTCCCTGTATGCCGTGTGCGCCCGGACCGATAGCAACTACACCCCGGTCGGCGCGTTCGGCATGGCCCGCATCCGTCGGGCCGAGGGCGGCATACCGGCTGCGGTCGAAGCCCTCGACCTCATCCCGGTGACGTCACGGGCCTATGCCTTGGCGCGCCATCAGCGTGGTCAGTTGCTCGCCGACTCCGGCCAGGGGTTGCCCGCCCTCGCCGAGGCGCTGCGCAGCGTCGACGGCGTGCCGCTCGACGCGAGCGACAAGGCCGGGCTCACCGTGCAGGTCCTGGAGAACGCCCTGACCTGGGTGACCTCGCCGCAGGGCGGGCCGAACCCCGGCATCACCCTCGCCGGGCACCCCGCGAGCGTGAGCGGCGTGCGGCAGGGACTCGAGGCGGCATACCGGCAACTCGCCGAGGTGACCCCTGACCCGGCGGCGCGGACCGCCCTCGTCGACCAAGCCAACGCCGTCCGGCCGTGGAGCGTCCTGTGAGCGCGCCCGTCGCTCCCGCCGCACCGCCGGCCGCAGCGGGTACCTGCCCGGCCTGCGGCGCCGAGCGGGCCGCCGACGCGGCCTTCTGCGAGGAGTGCGGGCACGATTTCGGCGCCGACACCCCGACACCCGCTACGGCCCCCGTCGGCACGACCGGAGAGTCGCAGACCCGGCACGCGCCGGTGCGGGCCCAGACCGCGGCCGCGGGTGAGGAGTCGCCCCTCGACCTCGGCTGGACCGGGCCGGTGTCCCGGGGCGCGGCGGCCGAGGTCGACCCACCCGCGGCTCCGCGGTGCGCCCAGTGTGGGACGGGGAGCTTTCTCGACGGCTACTGCGACACGTGCGGAGCCAAGGCACCCGATCCGCGCGACCACTTCACCGAAGAGCCGGTCGCCTGGATCGGCGGGGTGTGCGACATCGGGCGCCGCCACTCGCGCAACGAGGACGCGATGGCCCTCATGGGGTCGGCTCGTCCGCTGACGCAGGCCGTGCTCGTCGTGTGCGACGGGGTGTCCAACACGACCGACTCGCACATCGCCAGCCTCGCCGCTGCCCGCGCCGGCCGCGAGGTCCTCGACGACCCGGTGCCACGTGGCGTGGGCCTGCCTGAGGCCGTCGTCGGGACCATCAGCAAGCGGCTGGGCGAGGCCGTCGTCGCGGCCCGGGCAGCGGTCCTCGAAGCGACCCACAACCCGGCGGACGAGACCCCGCCGTCGTGCACCTTCGTGGCCGCGCTCATCGATGAGGGCCTGGCCGTCGTGGGCAACGTCGGTGACAGCCGGGCGTATTGGTTGCCCGACGCTCCCGCCTCCCAGCCGCGTCAGCTCAGCCAGGACGACTCGTTCGCCGCCGAGCAGATGCGCGAGGGTATGCCGCGCAAGGACGCCGAGACCGGCCCCAACGCCCACGCGATCACCCGCTGGCTGGGCATCGACTCACCGGATGACCTCACCCCGCACACCGCCTCGCTGCAGTTGGTCGAGGACGGCTGGCTGATGCTCTGTTCGGACGGGTTGTGGAACTACTGCTCGGACGCGGCGGCGTTGCGCGACCTTGTGGCCACCACCGTCGCCGGGCTGGGCAGCGCGGGGTTGCACCCGCCGACGCTGGCCCAGGCGCTCGTCGACTTCGCCAATGCCCAAGGGGGCATCGACAACATCACCGTGGCGCTGGCTCGGGTCGGTGCCACCTCCGGGCCGCCCGAGTCAGCCCCGCCGGCGAGCACCCAGGAACCGCCGCCGGACGCGGAACCGGCTCCCGCGGCATACCCTGCAAGCGAGCCGGTCACCGCGTCGGCCACGCCGACCGCCGAGCCCGCTCCCCCATCCTTGCCCGCACCTGCACCCGCACCCGCATCGAGCACCGGTGCCGACCGAGAGGACAGCCCCGATGGCACAGTTCACCACTGAGGTCTTCCAGAACGAGTTCCTGCCGGACGGCGGCACCGACGTCCACGCCATCGTGCGAGTGACCTGCTCCGGCGCCGGAAAGGCCGGCATCGGTGGCGGCACCGGCGGCGGCGAGGCGGCCGAGATCCTCATCGTCGACACGTCCGGCTCGATGGGCGCCAACGGCATCATGCAGGGCCGGTATGCCGCGACCGTCGCCCTCAACGAGATCACCGACGGCACGTGGTTCGCGATCATTGCGGGCAACCACGTGGGAACGCTGGTCTATCCCGCCTTCGGGGCGACCCAGATGGTGCGGATGGACCCGCGGACCCGCCAGGAGGCGATTGCCTCGATCCAACAGTTCCGCGCCGACGGCGGGACCGCCATGGGGACCTGGCTGACCAAGGCCAAGGAGGTCTTCCTCACCGTCCCCCACGTGGTGCAGCGGCACGCGATCCTGCTGACCGACGGCACCAACGAGCACGAGACCCCCGACCAGTTGACCTGGGCCATCCAGGGCGCAACCGGCTTCTTCCAGTGCGACGTGCGTGGGCTCGGTGACCGGTGGCAGATCGACGAGGCCCGCCGGATCGCGTCGGCGCTGCTCGGGACGGTCGACCTCATCCCGTCGCCCGAGCGGATGGCCGACGAGTTCGAGAAGCTCATCCGGGCGTCGATGGCTCGCGGGGTCGCCTCGGTCGACCTGCGGGTCTGGGCACCTCAGGGCGCGCAGGTGCTGTTCGTCAAGCAGGTCGCCCCCAACCTCGAGGACATCACCGCGAAGCGCTCGCAGGTCAACCCGTTGACGGCGGCGTTCCCGACCGGAGCGTGGGCCGACGAGACCCGCGACTATCACGTGGCCGTGCGGCTGCCGGCCAAGAGCCTCGGCCAGGAACAGCTCGCCTCGCGGGTGCAGTTGGTCGTCCGCGACGAGGTGCAGGCCCAGGCGCTGGTCAAGGCGACCTGGTCCAACGACGAGGCGCTGACGACCCGGATCGACGACCAGGTGGCGCGCTATACCGGTCAGGCCGAGTTGGCAGCGGCGATCCAGGACGGGCTGGCCGCGAAGGCCGCCGGCGACGACGCGGGCGCGACCCGCAAACTGGGCCGGGCGGTGCAGATCGCGACGGCCACGGGCGACGAGGAGATGACCTCGCGGCTGAAGAAGGTCGTCGAGATCGACAATGCGGAGGCTGGGACCGTGCGGCTGCGCAAGAGCGTCGAGAAGCTCGACGAAATGGCGCTGGACACCGCCTCCACCAAGACCAGGAGGATCAAGAAGTGAGCTACGTCTGCCCCAACGGCCACGACTCGACCGCCGCGGACTTCTGCGACACGTGCGGGGCCAAGATCGACGCCGCCGCCCAGGGTCTGGTGCCTGAGGCCGCCCAGGAGGCCACGCCCGAAGCATCGGCGCCGGCTGCTCCCACCAGCCTTGCCTGCCCCAACTGCGCGACCGAAAACGTCCCCGAGAGCCTGTTCTGCGAGGCCTGCGGTTACGACTTCACGACCGGCGCCATGCCCCGCGGCTCGGAGCCCGAGGGCGAGTCGGAGTCGGCGGGCGAGGCGGCCCCAGGCGGGGAATCGGAGCAATTGGGCGAGCCCGCGGCGGGCGGCATACCTGCTGCGGTAGCCGCACCCGCGCCGACCGCGACTGGCGCGGGCGTGCCTCCCGCCATCGCGCTGGAGTGGGTCGCCGAGGTGTGGATCGACCCCGACTGGTATGCCGTGCAGGAGGCCGACGAGCCGATGCCCTCCGCCGGGCTGCCGGTCGTCGTCCCGCTGCTCGTGCGCAGTGCGCTCATCGGCCGCGTGTCGGCGAGCAAGCACATCGTCCCGGACATCGACTGCACGAGTGACAGCGGCGTCAGCCGTCGGCACGCCCAGTTGACGACTGATGGCACGCGGTGGTTCGTCGAAGACCTCGGGTCCTCGAACGGCACGTTCGTCGGCGACGCCGGCGACGCGCTTCCGGACGACCCAATCGACGTCGGGCCCAAGCAGGAGCTCGGCGACGACGATCGGATCTATGTCGGGGCCTGGACGCGGATCGTCGTGCGCGAGGCGACCGACGAGGAGAAGGCAGCCGCCGCCGCGGGGTGAGCACCGGTCGGTGTTAGATCGCGTCGATCTTTGTCAGGTGGTTGATTGATGCCCACCCGAAGGGGATGGGCAACCAGTAGGTCGCCAGGCGGTAGAGCAGGACCGATGACACCGCCGTGCCGCTGTCGACTCCGAGGGTGGTCAAGCCGTAGGACATCGCGGCTTCGATACCGCCGAGGCCGCCGGGGGTCGGGACGGCCGAGCCGATGATCGCGCCGGCGAAGTAGACGACGGCCACGCCTGCCAGGGGTGGCGCCGCGCCGAAAGCGTAGGTCGCGCAGTAGAGGGCCGCGACAAAGGAAACGTCGAGCAACAGCGCCCCGCCGAGGAGTTCGGCGAGCTTGCGCGGGCGCTGGAGCACGGCCAGCACCTGCGGCAGGACCTGGCGCAGTTGCGGCAGAGCCGCTCGCGGAAGAACCGCCGCACCCGCGGCACGGCGAAGAGGCCAATGACGACGACGAGAACGACGGGGATGGCCGCGACGACCTTGGCGGGCGGCTGGAACGACGCCTGCGGGCTGATTCCGGCGACCACGCCGGTCACGGCGAGCAGGGTGACGTAGCTGGTGAATTGGAAGACCTGGGCCAACCCGACGCTGGCACCGGCAGCCCCCGCCGGGACGCCGGCACGCTGCAGATAGCGGGTGTTGAGAGCCAGGTTGCCGATCGCGGCGGGCGCCACCAGGCCGCTGAACGCCACCGACAGCTGGGTCATGAAGGTGTGCCGGAACCGCAGTTTGGTCGGCACCGATCCGGTGAGCACGAGCGAGGCCCCGATGAACGTCAGGACGGCCGCCAGAACGCTCCCCAGCGCCCACGGCCATTGGGCGCGGGACAACACCTCGGCGAAATCCACCTGGGCCAGCTGCGGCAGAACGATGTATGCCGCGACCGCGCCACCCACGAGGGTGAGCAGTCCCTTGACGGTGACCCGACGCAACTCGATGGTCGCGGGCTGGTTGTGGCTGTCCTCAAGGGTGAGGACCTGCTCACGCAACTCGTCGAGCAGACCCTTGCGAGCCTTGAGCTCGCCCCGCAACTCCCGTCCGAGCGCCAAGGCCTGCAGCAGCGGCAGGGTGCGAGAGACGGTACGCGACCCGGCCTCGTCGACGGCGAGAGCGACGGCGCGCTCCGGACCGATCGCCAGGGCCAGCATGACCATGACCTGGGCGGCGTCTGCTCGCCTGGCGATGTCGTCGCCGCCGACATCGCCCTCGCCGACCGACAGCAGGCCTGCTGCCCCGTCGGGAAGGATGACGATGTTGTCCCGGGTGAGCCCGCGGAAGGCGATGCGGTGCTCCTGCAGAGCGACAAGCAGCCGCACGACCGCGCGAGCCTGGGCGTCGGTGAGGTTGTCGCCGAGGACCCGCAGCGAGACCCCCTCGACCCGGGTCAGGGCCAGGACCGCCGTGGCTCCCTCAACGTCGCACACGGCGATGGGGAACGGCGCCCAGACCCCGGCCCACCGCAAGGCCAAGGCCTGCAGACTGCGGTGCTCCAGGGCCGAGCGCAGGGTGAAGGACGGCGCTCTCGCCGTGGCCCCCCGCAGCCGCAGCCGGTTGAGCAGGCGGCGGCCGGAGGCGAGCCCGAAGGTGTCCCGGTCGAAGACATGAACGTCGATCTCGGCGGCGGGAGTCAGGCCGCGATAGAGGCGGGCCCCCTCTTCGTACTCGTCGACCAACTCAAGGGTCTGCAGGGGCGTCCCGGCATTGACCAACTCGCGGGCAATCGCCGTGCCCGGCGCCCTGGTCGAGGCGGTGCCGAATGCGAACCGGACCGCGTGGCCGACCATGGCGCCCAGCAGGAACGAGCACAGGAGCGCGAGAGCGGTGTTCGACCCGGCGAGGAACCCGGTGACCAGCAGCGAGCCGATGACGAGGGGCGCCAGGGTGGCCAGCCATCGTCGGCCGCTGATGTTGGCGACCACGACGAGCGCCACCAACGTCACGACGAGGACGTCGAGGGGGTTGGTGCGCCCGTTGCTGTTCAGCGGTCGAGTGAGCGCCGCGAGGACCTGGGTGAACTGACCGTCGAGAATCGCCGCCTTGATGAGCATGGCGATGCCGGCTGCCAACCCACCGGCGAGCAGCGCCTGCACGAGTTGCCAGCCGCGCGAGCGCAGCAGCATGTCGACGCCGACGGCGATCGGGAGGAAGAGCACGCCGACGCCGGCGACCCACGAGAACAGTTGCAGCAGTAGCCGGGGCAGGCCCCCCGTCGCTAGCGCGAGGTCCTGTTCCAGGGCGCCCGCGGTGCCGACCGCGAGGTTGCCGAGGGTGATCGACAGGGCCGCGAGGACGGCATACACGAGGAACCAGGAGACGTCGGAGGCGCGGCGAACGCGGTCGGCCATGTGCGGCTCGACCACTTCGACGCTCACCGGGCGCCGTCCCGAGCTGCTGGCCACCGCCCCATCCTGCCGCACGGGGCGAGGGTATGCCGCACGCCCCGCCCGATTTGGCGCCCGACTGGGCGCCCGGCTCAGTCGGTCGTGACGTAGCCGTCCGCGACCGTCAACGCCTCATCGAGGATCGCCAGGCCCTCGCGGACCTCCTCGACACTCGTCGTGCAGGGCGGCACGACGTGGGTGCGGTTGAAGTGGACGAACGGCCACAACCCGCGTGCCTTGCAGGCCGCCGCGAACTCCGTCATCGGCGCCGCCGCGGCCCCCGTGGCGTTGTAGGGCACGAGCGGCTCGCGGGTCTCACGGTTGCGGACCAACTCGACCGCCCACATCGCGCCGAGCCCACGAACGTCGCCGATGCTGGGGTGCCGCTGGGCGAGCTCGGTGAGGGCGGGGCCGATGACGTCGGTGCCGAGCATCCGGGCGTGCTCGACGATGCCTTCCTCCTCGAAGATCTGGATCGAGGCGACCGCCGAGGCGCAGGCGAGCGGGTGGCCGGAGTAGGTCAGGCCGCCCGGGTAGACCCGGTCGCGGAACGTGGCGGCGATGGCCTCGCTGATGATGACCCCGCCGATCGGGACGTAGCCGGAGTTGACGCCCTTGGCGAAGGTGATGAGGTCGGGGGTCACGCCCCAGTGCTGGATCGCGAACCACTCGCCGCAGCGCGCGAACCCGGCCATCACCTCGTCGGCGATCATGACGATGCCGAACTCGTCGCAGATCGCCCGCACACCGGCGAGATAACCCGGCGGCGGCACGAGCACGCCGTTGGTGCCGACGACCGTCTCGAGGATGATCGCGGCCACCGCGGCGGGGCCCTCGACCATGATCATGTCGCGCAGATGCCCCAGCGCCCGCTCGGTCTCCTGCTCGGGGCTGGTCGAGTGGAACGCGCTGCGGTAGGGGTAAGGCCCCCAGAAGTGGATGATCCCCGGCAGCCCCGGCTCACTCGGGATGCGGCGCGGGTCGCCGGTCATCGTCAGGGCTCCCGCGGTGGCCCCGTGATAGGAGCGGTATGCCGCGAAGACCTTGTGCCGCCCGGTGTGCAGCCGAGCCATCCGGATGGCGTTCTCAGTGGCCTCGGCACCGCCGTTGGTGAAGAAGACCATCTCCAGTCCGTCGGGGGCCTTGCTCGCGATGAGGCGAGCGGCCTCGGACCGGACGTCCACGGCATACCCAGGGGCGATGGTGGCCATCCGCCCGGCCTGCTCCTGCACTGCGGCAACGAGTTTGGGGTGCCCGTAGCCGATGTTGGCGTGGACCAGGCCCGAGGAGAAGTCCAGGTAGTCCTTGCCGTCGTAGTCCCAGAACCGACTCCCCTGCGCCCGCGCGATCGGCAGCGGGGTGATCGCGCCCTGGGCCGACCACGAGTGGAAGACGTGTTGGCGGTCGTTGGCGCGGACCGTCGCCTGGTCGGTGGGGACACGGAAGGTGGTGGGAGCGGCGGGCTCGGTCGTGACGTCGGTCATGGCGACACACTGTATGCCGCGCCGGGGCGGCGCAGCCCATCTGTGGCTCGCGTGAGCGATTCCGACGTCCTGGCGGCGGTTCTGCTCAGCCGAGCAGGTCGACGCCCGCTGCTCGGGCGGCCTCGGCCAGGGTGGCGTCCAGGGTGGCCAGCGGCAGTCGGCGAGCCGCCGCGACCTGCAGGTATGCCGCGTCATAGGCCGTGAGCCGGTGCTCGGCCGCCAGTTGCATCAGGTCAGCGATGTCGCGCTCCGGTTCAACCACATCGATCGGCAACCCCACCAACAGGTCGGCAAACTCTGCTGCCGCCTCAGCCGTGAGTCGACCACGGCGAGCGCCGAGAAGTAGCACGTTGGCGACCTCCAAGAGCCACAGCGACGGAACGACGGCCCGCTCGGTCGATAGCCGCTCACGAATCCGCAACGTGGCCTCAGTCACCTCGTCCTCGAAGCACCACGACAGCGCCACCGACGAGTCGAGGACGAACGCCATCAGCGACGGCCTTCCTCGATCATCTCCCGGATACTCATGCCGCCGGTGGTCACTCCCCGACGAAGCCGGTCAAGCTCAAGGATGATCTCCTCCACCGGCCGGTGGACGTCGATCGGGACGAGCCTGGCGATCGGCCGTCCGTGCCGAGTGATGGTCACGGTCTCGCCCCGCTCGACCTGCGCGAGCAGCGCCGGCAGATGGGTCTTGGCCTCGTAGGCACCCACGGTCGTCGTCATGTAGTTCAGACTAGTCTCAGACCAGTCTGATGTCCACTCATCTAGCGGGTGCCCAGCCCAGTCAGGCCCGTCACATCCGCCAGGTGATCGGCAACCGCTTGACCCCGCGTTGGAAGTTGGACTGCAACCAGACCGGCTCCCCGGCCGCTTCCAGCCAGGTGGTGCGCCCCAACAACTGAGTGAACATCGTCGTCATCATCGACCGGGCGAGGAACGCCCCAAGGCAGACGTGCGGTCCCGCGCCGAAGGCCAGGTGCCGCCGCGCGCTGGCCCGTTCGATGTCGAAGACGTCGGGGTCGGCGAACACCTCCGGGTCCCGGTTGGCCGCCGCAAACGACACGACGACCTTGTCGCCGCGCTGCAACGTGACCCCGGACAACTCGACCTCGCACGTCGCCGTCCGCCGGAAGGTCATCACCGGCGTCCACCACCGCAGCATCTCCTCAACGGCATTCGGTATGCCGTCCGGCCGGGCCCGCAACGCCTCCTGCGCCTGAGGTGAGCCCAGCAGCCCAAGCAGGCCACCCGGCATACCGTTGCGGGTTGTCTCGTTGCCCGCGACGGCGAACAACCAGAAGAGGTTCTCGAACTCGGCCACCGACACCGACCCGCCGGCGTCGTCGCGTTGGCTCATGAGGATCGACATGACGTCCTCGCCGGGCTGCTCGCGGCGCAGCGTCCCGAGCGCGTGCGCGTAGGCATAGAGGTCCGGCATGCCCTCACGGGTGCGGGGGTCGGGCATGAGGCCGTCCGCTCCGGGCGAGGGTCGCAGCGCGTATGCCGCCCGCCCAAGTTCGGTCGCCCCGCTCGGGTCGAAGGCGGCCGAGACGCGGTAGTCGGGGTCCTGCCAGCCAATGACCCGGTTGGCCCAGTCGAACATCAGCCAGCGGTCCGGCGCCGGCACCCCCATGACGTCGGCCAGGGTGAGCAGCGGCAGGTCGGCCGACACGTCCTTGGCGAAGTCGCACACCCCGTGGTTGGCACTGTCGGTGTCGGCCAACATCCGGTCGAGAATCCCGTCGACGTGGCCCCTGGACCTGAGCCTCCAGCGCGCCGATCGCCTTGGGGGTGAACGACTTTGCCAACAGCCGCCGCAGCCGGGAGTGCTCGGGCGGGTCCATGTTGAGCATCATCCGGCGCACGTAGGCCAGGTCGTCCTCGGTCCGCGGATCGCGCATCTGGGTGCCACCGAGCGACGACGAGAAGGTCGCCGGATCCTTGAGCACCCGGTCGACGTCGGCATGGCGCAGCACCAGCCAGTAGCCCGTCCCTTCCGGCCAGCCGGGCAGGGCCGGCTCGGCGACCGGGACGACACCGTGTCGGTCGCGCAGACCCGCGAGGGCGGCATACGGGACGTCTCGGGTGTAGGTCGCGGGGTCGTGGACGACACGCGTCCAGCCCCGCTCGACCTCGGTGAGCCGCGCGTATGCCGCGTCCACCCGCGCGCGGGCGGCTGACCGATCGACGGTGCTCACCTGCGGCGGGCCGGGGTCAGTCGGCGAGGAAGCGCTCGATGACGGTCGCGAGTTGGACCGGCGTCTCGAACATCGGGTAGTGGCCGGCATTGGCCATGACGTGGATCTCGCACTGGGGGAAGTGCGGCTCCCAGGTCTGACGGACCGTGGCCTCGCCGAGCGCCGGGTCATGCTCGCCGGCGATGACGAGCATCGGGGTCTGGGTGCCGGCGATCTCGGCGAGGAAATCCGGTCCGGCCCATGCCTCGAGCGCCCCGGCGAACCCCTCCGTCGTCGAGTGGCTCAGCGAGTGGTCGACGACTTGCTGGACCCAGGTGGCCGTGTTGCGGTTGCCGGTCGTGAAGTCGATGATCCCGAACCGCTTGCCCGGGTCTTCCGCGGCGCCCCAGAACAGGTCGCGCCCGGCCTCGTCGAACGGGGTCGGGGAGGCGCTGACGGGGGTCAGACCGACCAGCTTGCGCACGCGCCCCGGCGCCTTCGCGAGGATGCGCAGGACCTCAGCCCCACCCATCGAATGCCCGATCAACGAAAACGTCTGCGCATCAAGGGAATCCGCCAGCGCCAGGACATCGTCCGCGACCTCGTCGAGGCTGTAGTGGCCGCGCTCGTCCATCCGGGCGCCATAGCCGCGGTTGTCGGTGAAGTGGTAGCTGAACCGCTCGCCGTCGAGGTAGGTCGGGAAGAGACCCCACCCGTCGGCCGAGCCGAACCAGCCGTGCAGGACGAAGACGTGGTGCTCGCCGGAACCGACGGTGATGCAGGGGATCGTCATGCATCGAGGCTATTCCTCGCCCGCCCCGGGCGGGAGACCCTAGGCCGAGATAGACGGCTTGAAGCGGCGCAGCCGAAGGCTGTTGGTGACGACGAAGACCGACGAGAAGGCCATCGCCGCGCCGGCGATCATGGGGGTCAGCCGACCGGAGGCGGCCAACGGGATGGCAGCCACGTTGTAGGCGAACGCCCAGAACAGGTTCCCCTTGATCGTCCGCAGGGTCGCCCGGGCCAGCCGCACCGCGTCGACGGCGCTGACCAGGTCGCCCCGGACCAGCGTGAGGTCGGACGCCTCGATGGCCACATCGCTGCCGGTGCCGATGGCGATCCCGAGGTCGGCCTGAGCCAGCGCGGCCGCATCGTTGACGCCGTCCCCGACCATCGCGACCACCTTGCCCTGCGCCTGCAGTGCCGCGACGACGGCCACCTTCTCGGCCGGCAGCACCTCCGCGCGCACATCCTCCTGCGCGATCCCGGTATGCCGTGCCACCGCGGCTGCCGCTCGCGCGTTGTCGCCGGTGAGCAGCACCGGTTGCAGGCCCAGGCCTCGGAAGAGCTCGACGGCGCGGGCTGATGACGGCTTGACGGTGTCGGCGACGACGACCACACCCTGGGCCGTTCCGTCCCAGCCGACCCAGACCGGGGTCTGGCCCTGGGCCATCGCCTCCTCGGCAGCCTCACTCAGGCTCACGTCCACCCCCTGCCCGGTTGCGGGCGCGGAGGTGACGAAGGACAAGCGGCCGACGCGGACCGGCATACCGTCGACCACGCCCTCCACCCCGAGCCCGCCGTGGTTGCGGAACTCGCTCAACCGCAATCCAGGAGCAGACGCGGCCGAGGTGACGGCGCGGGCGATGGGGTGTTCGGACCCGGACTCGACCGCGCCGGCCAGCGCCAGCACCCTCTCCGGGGACTGGCCGGGAGCGGCATACACACCCGTGACGGCCATCCGCCCGGTGGTGACCGTGCCCGTCTTGTCCAGGACGACGGTGTCGACCCGACGCGTGGACTCAAGGACCTCGGGGCCCTTGATGAGGATGCCCAGTTGCGCGCCGCGACCCGTGCCGACGAGCAGTGCGGTCGGCGTTGCGAGCCCGAGCGCGCAGGGGCAGGCGATGACGAGCACCGCCACCGCCGCGGTGAAGGCCGACTCGGCGGAATGCCCGGTCACCAGCCACCCGATGAGCGTGAGTGCCGCCAACACCAACACCACCGGGACGAACACGGCCGACACCCGATCAGCGAGCCGCTGCACGGCGGCCTTGCCCGACTGCGCCGACTCGACGAGGCGCGCCATCTGGGCCAGTTGAGTGTCGCCGCCGACGCGGGTCGCCCGCACGCGCAGGCGCCCCGAGGTGTTCACCGTCGCCCCGGTCACCGGATCACCCACGCCGACCTCGACCGGCACCGACTCTCCGGTCAGCAGCGAGGCATCGACCGCCGAGGCTCCGTCGACGATGACCCCGTCGGTGGCGACCTTCTCGCCAGGCCTGACGACGAACTCGTCACCGACAAGCAACTCCCCCAAGGGGATTCGCACTTCGACGTCGCCACGGAGCACCGCGACATCCTTGGCCCCGAGATGCAGCAGCGCGCGCAACGCCGCCCCCGAGCGCCGCTTGGCCTTCGCCTCGGCATACCGGCCGGCCAGCAGGAACGTCGTGATCGCCGCCGCGGTCTCGAAGTAGAAGTGCCCGTGCGCCCCCATGGTCAGCAGCATCCACAGCGACCACCCGAACGCTGCGAGGACGCCGCCGGAGACAAGCGTGTCCATCGTCGTCGCGCCGTGTCGCAGGTTGACCCAGGCGGCCCGATGGAACGGCCACGCACACCACGTGACGACAGGCAGCGTGAGCGCGAGCACCACCCACGGCCATCCCGGGAACGCCAGCGCCGGCACCATCGAGATGGCAATGGCGGGAACGCTCAGACCCAGCGCGACCAGCAGCCGCTGCCGCAGGTATGCCGCGTGCTCGTCGTCCGCATCCGGCTCCCCGCCCTCGCCCGGCCCGGGCTGGGAGCCCGGGATCGACGGCGGCGCCGGGGTTGCCGTGTAACCGGCGGACTCGACGGCAGCCACCAAATCGGCGACGGCCAGGCCGCCCGGATGCACGACGAACGCCTTGCCGGTGGCGTAGTTGACCGCCGCCGTGACCCCGGTGAGTTTGCCGAGCTTCTTCTCGACCCGGGCCGAACACGAGGCACAGGTCATGCCGCCGACGACCAGTTGGGTCTGCTGCAGCTCGGAGGGGGGTGCCTGGGTGTCCGGTCCTGCGGTCATCTCTTCGGTTGTCCTTCGTCTCGCGGGTGGCGCGTCCGGTGTCGGCGCGCCCACCGACGGGACGTCAGCGACTGGCGCTCAGCGGCCTGCCAGCGCGTAGTTGCCGGCTTCGTCCAGCGCGGCGGTGACCTCGGCGTCGGTCAGCTCATGGTCGGCGTCGACGTGAACCGTCGAGGTGCCCCCGGCGACCAGGTCGACGGTGACGTCGCTGACGCCTGCGACCGACTTGAGTTCGGCGGTGACGTGACCGGCGCAATGGCCGCACGTCATCCCGGTCACCTGGAAGCTCTGCGTGGCCATTCGGGTCTCCTTCACGGGGTTCTGTGAGAACCCCTCCAGCATACCCCCCATGGGTATGCCGTCGGTGGTTCACCCGGCAACGAACGCCGTCAGTGGTTCATTCCCGGCATCGTCCCGCCGCCAGGCATGTCGTGCGTTGCGCCCCAGCCCAGGACGGTGGGATCGAGCATCCCGAAGATCATCGCGACGTGGGCCAGGACGAGGAACACCCCGACGAAGACCGCGTGCCACTTGCGGGCATCCCGCGCGTCCGTCCCGATGGCACCGACCTCGACGAGCGTGATGCCGATGAGCGGCAGACCGGCCAGCAGATAGGTGAGAACGGCGATGACGTCGGCCGCGCCGCGCCAGCCGCCACCGGACGTGAGCGGGACGACGGCGTTCTTCAACAGGTGCACCAGCACGAGGACCATCACCGGTCCTGCGATCAGTCCGGCCCACCGGCTGAGCGAGCGCACCCACGTGGGCGGGTCGCTGCGGAAGAGCAACACCAACTCCGTGATGGCCAAGGTTTCGGCCAGGATCACCGGGATGGCCATGAAGAGGATGAGGTTCCAGGGCTGGTTGACGGCAAGCAACCCCATGTAGTGGGTCATGGACATGCCATCCATCGCGCCGGTGCCGACGGTGCGATCGGGCAACATCCACCCGATGACGCCAGCGACGACGGCGAGCACGCCGACGGGCGCGAGAAGGGCGGATCGGCGATGAGTGGTGGCGGATGTGGTGTCGAGAGTGCTCATAACTGTCAGCCTCTCGAACCCTCGTCAAGACCCCCTGCACGTCTGACGAAGATTCGATCAAGGTCCGCCCCACCCCACGCCTCCCCACCACGGAGATAGCGCTCGTATGGCCACTTTTCCGTCAATTCAAGCCTCCAACACCCCCACACATGACCATGCGAGCGCTATCTCCGTGGTGGGGGGTGGGGGCACGCGGAGGTGGCGCGGCAGCCCCAGACGCAGGTATGCCGCGCGTCCCCCTGGACGCGCGGCATACCTCCTCAGCTCAACTCGGCCTCATGCTCAAGCCGGCGTACGGCTCGAACCCGACCGGTCAGCTCACCTTGGGGGCGCCTGGCCTGGCGTACCGGACCCAGGTGATCCCGATGCACAGCACCGCGAAGGCAGCGCCGATCCAGTAGAAGGCGGTCGGCGACATGAGGGTCAGGCCGACGCCGAAGAGGAACGGCCCGAACGCCGCAATGGCGCCGGTCCAGCCGATGACGCCACCGGCTTGGCGCCGCTCGAAGATCATCGGCATCTGCTTGAACGTTGACGCATTGCCGATGCCCGCGAACAGGAAGATGGCGAGCATGCCCCAAAGGAAGCGGCCAAAGCCGGCCTGCAGCGCCTCCGCAGAAGACGTGTCGGGCACCAGCCCCCCGATCGTGTAGATGATCGAGCCCACCAGACCGATGCCGGAGACGAGGGTCCAGCGGGCCCCGCCCATCCGGTCGGTCAGCGGCGAGAAGAGGATCCGCGCGCCGGCGCCGACGAGCGGGCCGAGGAAGACGTACTTCACGGCGTCGGGCACGGCATACCCGGCGACGAGCAGCGTCGCGGTCGAACCCGAGCCGGACACGATGGCCGCATTGCCCGCCCCATAGAGGTTGGTCATGAGCAGGCCGAACTGCGCCGACAACCCCGAGAACGTCCCGAAGGTCATGATGTAAAGCAGCGTCATCCACCAGGTGTCCGGGGTGCGGAAGATGTCGAACTGCTGGCGGATGTTGGCCTTGATCGGCACCGACTTGAGCATCGTCCAGGCGATGATCGTGCCGACGATGATGAAGGGGATGTAGAAGAACGCGGCGTTCTGGTACCACACGGTCACGTCGGGCTTGCCGGGCACCTTCATCTGCTGGGACGCGCCGAGGAACCCCACCATCCCGAAGCCGATGAGCCACGGCGTCATCAACTGCACGAGCGAGACACCGAAGTTGCCGATGCCCGCCTGCAACCCGAGCGCCGTCCCCTGCAGGCGCCGCGGGAAGAAGTAGGAGGTCGAGGGCATGAAGCCCGAGAACGCCCCGCCGCCGATGCCCGCGAGGAAGGCGAGCACGAGCAGCTCCCAGTAGGGCGCGGTCGGGCTCTGCACCCGCACGCCCCAGCCGAGGACCGGGAAGAAGAGCAGCGCGGTCGTCAGCGCGACCATCCTGCGGGTGCCCATGATCGGCGGGAGGATCATCCAGACGATGCGCATGAGGCCGCCGGACAGGCCCGGGATGGCGGCCAGCCAGTAGAGCTGTTCCTTGCTGAAGGTGTAGCCCAACGCGTTGAGCTTGGGCACGATCGCGCTCGGCAGGAACCACGCGACGAACGCCATGGTGAGGGTGAAGGTCGTGATCCACAGGGTCTTCCAGGCGAGCGCCTTGTCCCAGGTGGCTTCGTTCTCTGGGTCCCAAGCGTCAAGCCACTCCCCCGAGCGAGGGGTGGTCGGGGTGCTGCTCATGAGCGGTTCTCCAGTTCAGTTCGCAGATAACGAGTTTCGCGGGGGTATGCCGTCCGCGTGACGTCTCGCAGCACAGGCATCAGCCGCGGGTGCTCACGTGCTCGGTGTCGAAGTGGTCGGCGAGCTCGGGTGAGCCGCTGTGCAACATGTGCACGACGGTCCAGTGCATCCACACCGCGCAGATGGCGGTGACGATGAACAGGCAGGCGAAGGTGCTCGACGGGAAGCCGGTCCACGCCTTGGTGTAGGCGAACATCGGCGGGAGGAAGAACCCGCCGAGTCCGCCAAGCATGCCCACCAGACCGCCGACCGAGCCGACGTTGTCGGGGAAGTACTCGGGGATGTGCTTGTAGACCGCGGCCTTGCCGATCCCCATGGCCACGCCGAGGAAGAACACGAGGATCGCGAAGGTCGGCAGCCCGATCTGGTAGCCCAGGTGGGTGGTCTGGCTGCCGTCAGGGTGACTGACGACGATGTGGCCGTTCGGCATCATGAGGATTCCTGTGGTCACCAGCATGACGCCGAAGGTCCAATACATCACCCGGCGAGCGCCGACCCGGTCGGACACCCAGCCACCGAGGGGCCTCAGGAGCGAAGCCGGGAAGATGAACGTCGCGGTGAGCAGGGCCGCCGGCCAGATCTCGACGCCGAAGTTGTCGATGTAGTACTTCGGCAGCCACGCCGAGAGGGCGACGTAGGCACCGAAGACGGCCACGTAGTAGAGGCTGAACCGCCAGACCCGCACCTGCTTGAGGGGCGTGAGCATCTCGCGCACAGGCTTGGTGGCCCCGGGCATCCGGTCGCGTCGAGGGACGACAATGTAGGTGAGGACGGCCAACACCACCAACAGCACCGAGTAGATGACGGGCACGAGCCGCCACCCGCCCTGGAGCCCGAACGCGAAGGAACTACCGGCGGTCCCGAGGATGATCGGGGGGCCGATGAACTTCGTGACGGAGGCCCCCACGTTGCCGGCCCCGAATACGCCGAGCGCGAAGCCCTGCCGCTCCCGGCCGTACCACGCGGCGTTCCACGCGATGCCGACCGAGAAGAGGTTGCCGGCGAAGCCGACGAGGAACGCCAGGACAAGGAGCATGCCGTAGCTGCTCGCCGTCGAGACGAAGTAGGCCGGGATCGCGGTCGCCGCGAGCATGAAGACGGTGACCTTGCGGCCACCGATGCGGTCGGTGAGCATCCCGGCCGGCAGGCGCCACATCGACCCGTTGAGCACGGCCACCGCCGTGATCCAGGACAGTTCGACGTCGGTGAGGCCGAACTCCTTCTGGATCGAGGGGCCGAGGATGCCGAACATCAGCCACACCGCGAACATCGCGGTGAAGGCTGCCGTGGACATGACCAAGACTCGGGTCGCACCGCGACCGGTGTCGTGGACGGGGGCTACGGCCTCTCCCGCGAGAGCGCCCTGGTGCTGCACGTCGATCACTTCCTTGGGGTTCCTCTAAATTAGGCCGAGCAGTCCGGTTAACGACTCAGAAAAACGCTACCCCCGGCGCCAACCCTCCAAATACTCCCCCGGTCCTCCAAACTACGTCACGCTAGTCACACCTCTGAGCAGGGCAGATACGCACGAACTGAGGCTCGCCGACCCAGCCGAGTATGGTTTGATAAGAACGCACCCGGATTCCTCTTAATTAAGGAGACCAGGCCTCGTGAGCCCCGAGCAGATCCCGGTCCTGTCCTCCGACGTGCGCCGACGAATCCTCGAACACCTCAACGTCGTGGCCGGTCAAGCCCCCCCAGGAGCGCCGACCGGGCGCAGCGCCGCCGACCTCGCGGCATACCTCGGGCTGCACGTCACCACGGTCCGGTTCCATCTCGACCAACTCGTGTCCGGCGGCTACCTCGTCACCGCGTTCGAGCGCACTCCGCGGGTGGGACGCCCCCGCAAGTTGTATGCCGCCCCCCACCTGGACCCGGAGGCCGAGACCGAGACCCAACGCCACTACCAGGTGCTGGCCGGGCTGCTCGCCCAGAGTTGGCCGGTCGATGGTGGCGATCAGGTGACCCCTGAGGAGGCTGGCCGTCGGTGGGCCTCCGGGCACGCCGATCCGAGCCGCGCGTCCACTGAGGCCGCCGTGACCCCCGGTCGGTGGCTTGCCAAGGTCGGCGACATGGTCGACCAGTTGGAGCACTGGGGCTACACGCCGGAGTTGTCGACCTCGGCCGGTGGTCGCGCCGTCACCATCACGTTGAGCAACTGCCCCTTCCTCGCGCTGGCGCGGGTGCGTCCCGACGTCGTCTGCGGCGTCCATCACGGCCTCATCACCGGCGCGCTCGACCACGTCGGCGAGCACGACGTCGCCATCGAGGTCCGGCCCTTCGTCGGACCGACCCGCTGCTTGGTCAAGGTCACCACCGAGACCCCATTCACCACCGCTGCTCCCGAAGGAGAGAGTCGATGACCACCCAGGTGGAGCGTCCCCCCGCACCCGAGCCGACCGGTCTGGACGGCCCCCTCTCGGACGCCCTCATCGGCACGCGCCGCTTCTTCGCCAAGGCCAAAGGCGCCACGGTGTCCGACGACGGCCGCACCCTGCACCAGATCGGGGGGCGTGAGGGCGACAGCTTCTACCGGGACCGCTGGGCCCACGACAAGGTCGTCCGCTCGACCCACGGCGTCAACTGCACCGGGTCCTGCTCGTGGAAGGTCTACGTCAAGGACGGGATCATCACCTGGGAGGCCCAGCAGACCGACTACCCGTCGGCCGGCCCGGACCGCCCCGAATACGAGCCGCGCGGCTGCCCTCGTGGCGCGGCCTTCTCCTGGTACACCTACTCCCCCACCCGGGTTCGCTACCCCTACGTCCGCGGCGTCCTGCTCGAGCAGTTCCGCGCCGCCAAGGCCGTCGTCGGCGATCCGGTCGTCGCCTGGGCGGCGATCCAGCAGGATCCGGCGACGCGGGCGGCATACACCAGCGCGCGCGGCAAGGGCGGGCTGGTGCGGGCGAGCTGGGACGAAGTCGTCGAGATGGTCGCCGCAGCGCACGTCTACACCGTCAAGCGTTGGGGACCGGACCGGATCGCGGGCTTCTCGCCGATCCCCGCGATGTCCCCCGTGTCCTACGCGTCGGGCGCGCGGTTCCTCGAGCTCATCGGCGCACCGATGCTGTCGTTCTACGACTGGTATGCCGATCTGCCCAACGCCTCGCCGCAGATGTTCGGCGACCAGACCGACGTCCCCGAATCGGGCGACTGGTGGGACGCGGGCTACCTCATCATGTGGGGCTCGAACGTCCCCATGACCCGCACCCCCGACGCGCACTGGATGACCGAGGCCCGCTACCGGGGCCAGAAGGTCGTGGCCGTGGCACCGGACTACGCCGAGAACGTCAAGTTCGCCGACGAGTGGGTTCCCTGCCGACCGGGCGTCGACGGCGCGCTGGCGATGGGCATGGGTCACGTCCTGCTCAAGGAGTTCTTCGCCGACCGACAGGTCGAGTTCTTCGAGGACTACAACCGTCGTTACACCGACCTGCCGTTCCTCGTGTCACTCGACCGCCACGACGAGACGTGTTACACCGCAGGCAAATTCGTCGTCGCTGGCGACCTGGATGTGCCCGAGAAGGACTCCGAGAACGCGCTGTGGAAGCCCGTCGTCCTCGACGCCCGGACCGACGAGGTCGCGGTGCCCCACGGGTCGGTGGGGTTCCGTTACGGCGACGAAGGTCTGGGCAAGTGGAACCTCGACCTCGGCGAGATCGAGCCCCGACTCTCCATGCTCGGCGCTCACGATGACACGGCGCTGGTGCGGTTCCCGCGGTTCGACTCCGAGGGCGGCCTGGTGGCCTACGAGACCCGAGGCGTGCCGGTGCGCACGATCGATGGCCGCATCGTCACGACCGTCCTTGACCTGCTGCTCGCGCACTACGGGGTGGCGCGCGACGGACTGCCGGGCCAGTGGCCGACAGGGTATGCCGATGCGTCGGTTCCCGCGACCCCCGCCTGGGCCGCGGAGATCACCGGCGTGCCTGCCGAGCAGATCACCCGACTGGCACGCGAATGGGCGCAGAACGCGATCGACACCAAGGGTCGCGGCATGATCCTCATGGGTGCGGGCACCAACCACTGGTTCCACTCCGATCAGATCTATCGGGCCATGTTGTTGCTCACGACGATCACCGGGTGCCAAGGGCGCAACGGTGGCGGGTGGGCCCACTACGTCGGCCAGGAGAAGGTCCGCCCGATCATGGGCTTCCAGCACCTGGCCTTCGCCCTCGACTGGCACCGGCCGCCGCGACACATGAACCAGACGGCCTATTGGTACGTCAACACCAGCCAGTACCGCTACGACACCTTCACGGCCGACGACCTGGACGCCGGCACCGGAGTCTTCGCGGGCAAGGGCGTGATGGACCTGCTGGCCCAGTCGGTGCGCCTGGGCTGGACGCCGAGTTATCCGACCTTCAACCGCAGCAGCCTGGCCCTCGCCGACGAGGCGAAGGCAGCGGGACAGGAGCCCGCGGCATACGTCGTCGAGCAACTGCGCACGGGCGCACTGAAGTTCGCGGTCGAGGACCCGGAAGCGCCGGAGAACCACCCACGTGTCCTCAGCCTGTGGCGGTCCAACCTGCTGGGCTCCAGCGCGAAGGGCAACGAGTACTTCCTCAAGCACCTGCTCGGCACCGACCACGCGGTCACCGCCGCCGAAGCCGCCCCCGATCAGCGACCCGACGGCATCGAGTGGCCGGAGCACGCCGCCGAGGCCAAGCTCGATCTGCTGATGACGATCGACTTCCGGATGACGAGCTCGACGATGTTCTCCGACATCGTCCTGCCCGCCGCGACGTGGTACGAGAAGCACGACCTGTCGACCACCGACATGCATCCGTTCGTCCACTCGTTCAGCCCGGCGATCGACCCGCCGTGGGAGGCCCGCACCGACTGGGGCATCTGGAAGGCGATCGCCAAGAAGTTCTCATCGCTCGCGGTCGACCACCTCGGCACCCGCACCGATGTCGTCGCCAAGCCCCTGTGGCACGACACGCCCGAGGCGATGGCGACCGTTCACGGAGTCGTCAAGGACTGGCGCACCGGAGAGGTGGAGCCGGTGCCGGGCAAGACGCTGCCGGTCCTCGCGATCGCCGAACGGGACTACCCGGCGACCTTCCAGAAGATGACCTCCATCGGCCCGCTGCTGGAGAAGGTCGGCATGCTCACCAAGGGCGTGCCCTACGACGTCAAACGCGAGATCAAGATCCTGCGGCGCCGCAATGGGGTCGCCGGCTCGGGGGTCGGCGCCGGTCAGCCACGCCTCAAGACCGACGTGCACATGGCCGATGCCATCCTGCACCTGTCGGCGACGACGAACGGGCACCTGTCGACGCACGGCTTCAAGAACGTCGAAAAGCGCACTGGCACAATGCTGCACGACCTGGCCGCCGAGCACGAGGGCAAGCAGGTGACCTTCGCCGACACCCAGGTATCGCCGGTCCCTGTCATCACCTCACCGGAATGGTCTGGCTCCGAGTCCGGCGGACGTCGCTACAGCCCGTTCACCATCAACATCGAACGGCTCAAGCCCTTCCACACCCTCACCGGGCGACAACAGTTCTACCTCGACCACGACTGGGTCATCGGCATGGGCGAGTCGCTGCCGGTGCACCGCCCGCCGCTTAACATGACGACGCTGTTCGGCGAGACCCCCATCGGCGGGCAGTCCGAGGCGCACGGGCAACGCAGCGTCTCAGTCCGTTACCTGACGCCGCACAACAAGTGGTCGATCCACAGCGAGTACCAGGACAACCTCTACATGCTCTCGCTCTCCCGCGGCGGGCAGACGATCTGGATGTCCGACGCCGACGCCGACAAGGTCGGCATCAACGACAACGACTGGGTCGAGTTGGTCAACCGCAACGGGGTCGTCGCGTGCCGTGCCATCGTCACCCACCGGATGCCCGAAGGCACGATCTACATGCCGCACGCGCAGGACCGGTTGGTCGACGTGCCTCTCACCGAGACCAACCAGAGGCGAGGCGGCATACACAACTCGCTGACCCGAATCATGATCAAGCCGACGCACATCATCGGTGGCTACGCCCAGTTGGCCTACTTCTTCAACTACATCGGCCCCACCGGGAACAACCGCGACGAAGTGACGATGATCCGCCGTCGCTCCTCGCAGGAGGTGACCTACGAATGAAGATCATGGCTCAGGTAGCGATGGTCATGAACCTCGACAAGTGCATCGGCTGCCACACCTGCTCGGTGACCTGCAAGCAGGCGTGGACCAACCGCGCGGGCGTGGAATATGCCTGGTTCAACAACGTCGAGACCCGGCCGGGCCTTGGCTATCCCCGCGGCTACGAGAACCAGGACGAGTGGCAGGGCGGTTGGGTACGCACCTCGTCAGGTCGGCTGAAGTTGCGCTCCGGCGGTCGGTTCAAGAAGCTCGCCGCGATCTTCTCCAACCCCAAACTGCCGTCGCTGCACGACTACTACGAGCCGTGGACCTACGACTACGACACGGTGCTCAACGCCCCGGCCCAGAAGAACTTCCCTGTCGCACGGCCCTTCTCGCTCATCACGGGCAAGCCGATGAACGTCTCGTGGTCGGCCAACTGGGACGACGACCTCGGCGGCTCGCGCCTGCACGCCGTCAAGGACCCCATGCTCAAGGGCATCGAGGACAAGGTCCAGTTCGAGTTCGAGAAGACGTTCATGTTCTACCTGCCGCGGATCTGTGAGCACTGCCTCAACCCCGCGTGCGCTGCGTCGTGCCCGTCCGGTGCGATCTACAAGCGCTCCGAGGACGGCATCGTGCTCGTCGACCAGGACCGCTGCCGCGGCTGGCGGATGTGCATCTCGGGCTGCCCCTACAAGAAGGTCTACTTCAACCACAGGACCGGCAAGGCCGAGAAGTGCACCTTCTGTTACCCGCGTATCGAGGTCGGTCTGCCGACGGTGTGCGCCGAGACCTGCGTCGGTCGGCTGCGCTACATCGGCCTGGTGTTCTACGACGCCGACCGGGTCCTGCAAGCGGCCACGGTGGAGAAGGACACCGACCTGTATGCCGCGCAGCGCGCCTGCTTCCTCGACCCCAGCGACCCGCAGGTCCAGCAGGCGGCCCGCGCCGCCGGGATCCCGCAGGAGTGGGTCCGGGCGGCCGAACGCTCGCCCGTCTGGAAGTTGATCAGCCGCTACGAAGTGGCCCTGCCGCTGCACCCGGAATACCGCACGATGCCGATGGTCTGGTACATCCCGCCGCTCTCCCCGGTGGTTGATGTCATCAGGGACTCCGGGCACGACGCCGAGGATGCCGACAACCTCTTCGCGGCGATCGACACCCTGCGGATCCCTGTTGAATACCTCGCCAACCTCTTCACCGCCGGGGACACCGGTCCGGTCGACAGGGCACTGCGTCGCCTCGCGGCCATGCGGTCCTACATGCGCGAGCGGACCATGGGCAACGAGCCCGGCCCAGCGATGGCCCAGGCCGTGGGGATGTCGGAGGAAGACCTCTACGAGATGTTCCGACTGCTGGCGATCGCGAAGTACGCCGACCGCTATGTCATCCCGACCGCTCACGCCGAACAGGCCCACGCCCTCGAGGAATTGGCCACCGAGTGCGCGCTCGACAGCGACGGTGGCGTGGGAATGGGTGGCAGCGGGCCGGTCGGCGAAGGTTCCGGCCGCCTCACCCCTGTGGCCGTCGAGAACCTCCGAGTGCTCAAGGCCCGCGCGGCCGCCGGCACCTCCGGAGAAGAGTTGGTCGGCGGCGGGCGCAAGAGCGGCCGGGTCAACCTGCTCTCGTGGGACGGCAAGGGCATCCCCGAGGGCCTCTTCCCACCCGACCGGAAGGACGGCTGATGTTCCGGCGCTCACGGCATACGGCCGCTCCCACCCGACTGCCCGACGACCAGTTGAGCATCGCGTGGCAGGTCTGCTCGTTGTTGCTCGACTACCCGAGCGAGGCGCTCCTCGCGCGGTTGGAACTCGCGCGGCGAGCGGCCGGCGAGTTGCCGGCATACCTCGCGGAGCCGGTATGCCGCGTGGTGGACCACCTGGAAAGCACGCCCTTGGGGCAGGTGCAGCGTGACTTCGTGGAGACCTTCGACCACACCCGTCGCGGCTGCCTCTACCTCACCTACTTCACCACCGGTGACACCCGCAAGCGTGGGGTGGCCCTCGTGCGGCTCAAGCAGGCCTATCGCCGGGCGGGGGTCGAGTTGACCAGCGGCGAGTTGCCCGACCACCTGGCGGTCGTGCTCGAGTTCGGCGCGACGGCCGACATCGAGGCGGCCTGGCGGATCCTCAACGACTATCGCGCGAGCATCGAGGTGCTGCGGATCTCGTTGCAGGAGAGGAATTCTCCTTGGGCTGACGCCGTCGTCGCCATCAGCCGGACGCTCCCCGAACTCGCCGGTGACGACGCCGAGGCGATCGCCAAACTCATCGAGCAAGGGCCCCCGTCGGAGGACGTCGGCCTGGCGCCCTACGCCGTGGACCCGCGGCTCAATCCCCTGCCCGACTATCTCGCCGTTGGAGCCGACCGATGACGACCTTCCTGTGGGTCATCTTCCCCTACCTGTGTCTCACGACCTTCGTCGTCGGGCACTACTGGCGCTACCGCTACGACAAGTTCGGCTGGACCACCCGCTCCAGCCAGCTCTATGAAGACCGACTGCTGCGGATCGGCTCGCCGCTCTTCCATTTCGGGATGTTGGGGGTGCTCGGCGGCCACATCATCGGTCTGGTGATCCCTCAGGGGTGGACCGATGCGCTCGGGCTGAGCCGGCATACCTATCACGTCATCGCGCTGGCCGCGGGCATCCCCGCAGGCATCGCCGCCGTGGTCGGTCTGTGCATCCTCGTCTACCGCCGACGGACGACCGGTCCGGTCTTCAGCGCGACGACGGTCAACGACAAGGTCATGTATGCCGTCCTCGGCGCGGTCATCGCGTTGGGCATCTGGAACACCATCGCCGGGTCGTGGCTGCAGTTCGGCGGCGACTACAACTACCGCGACGGGGTGTCGCCCTACTTCCGCAGCATCTTTGGCTTCCAGCCCAAGGCTGCGCTCATGGCGGCGGCCCCCTTGGGCTTCCAGGCCCACGCACTGCTCGCGTTCGTGCTCTTCGCAATGTGGCCGTTCACCCGGCTCGTCCACGTCTTCTCCGCGCCGCTGGGCTACCTCACCCGTCCCTACATCGTCTATCGCTCACGTGATCCGCAGTCTGAGCAAGGCCTGGGCAGCCGGGCACCGAAGCGGGGTTGGGAACGAGTGGGCTCGTGACCGGTAGCCCTGACGGGTTCGCCGGCCACCCGGCATTCGACGCGATCATCCTCGCGGGCGGACGTGGCTCGCGGCTCGGCGGGGTCGACAAGGGGGCCGTGCGCATCTCTGGGCGGACCCTGCTCGACCGCGCACTCGACGCGGTCGGCTCGGCCGCGCGCGTCGTCGTGGTCGGCGATGGTCCCGTCCCCGAGGGTGTGTTGAGTGCGCGCGAAGAGCCTGCCTTCGGGGGGCCGGCCGCCGCCGTGGTCGCCGGGCTGCACGCCTTGCGTATGCCGTCCCGCGCACCTCGCGTGCTCGTCCTGGCATGCGACGTGCCTGGCGCGGCGGAGGGCGTTGGGCTGTTGATGGCTGCGTGTGCCGGCGAGGAGGGTCCGTCGGGGAGTGCGGTTGGTCGGCCCGAGGTCGACGGCTGGTGCCTGGCCGAGCCCGATGGCCGGCTGCAGTGGCTCTTCGGGCTCTATCGCGTGCCTGCATTGGAGCGAGCGGCCGAGGCGCTCGGCGACCCGAGCGACCGGTCGATGGGTCGGCTGCTCGGCGACTTGCACTTGACCGCTGTTCCTGCCCCGTGGCGGGCCACCGCCGACATCGACACCCCGGAGGACTTGCAACGATGGACATCGTGAGGACCGAACGCACGGCACATGATCTGGCCGCCGAGCAGGCACAGTGGCAGACCTGGATCGACGCCGTGTGTGCCGACCTGGGGGTCCCCTCGTCACTCGTGGACGTCGAGGCGATCCACGACCTGTCTCGACAGGTCGCCCACGGCCTCGCTCGACCGCTCGCGCCCGTGAGCACCTTCATCCTCGGCCTGGCGCTCGGTCGAGCACTGGGCTCGTCCGGGGCTGCCGTGTCAGGGTCGGCCGATGGGTCCGCTGAGTCCGATGGGTCAGGGTCGTCCGATGGGCGAACGACCGCTGAGCACCGGGCAGCACTCTCGGATCGGATCGCCGCACACATCTGACCCCAGAAACACCGAGCGACCTACCTGCCTGTCACAAACCACCGGCGGGTGTGCCGAAACCGGGGCCACCCGGCATACCCCTCGCCCAGATCACCGGCGGGTGTGGGGATATCGGGGCAATCAAGGCCCGCTAGCCAACAAGACGTCGGCGGGTGTGAGGATCTTGGGACCAGCGTGGTCCTGAGGCGGAGGAACAGCGAGCCCCGGGGCCTGACGGATCAGGCTCCCGGGGCTCGGTCGTCCACACGATTCGGATTGGGGTGGGAGAGCACCCCCCGTCCGAATCAGGCCAGGACGTCTGCCAAGGAGCGGTAAGGCAGGTCGAGGTCGTCGGCCACGGCCTTGTAGGTGACGAAACCGTCGTGAGTGTTCAGGCCGAGGGCCAGGGCCTGGTCGGCGCCGATGGCACCCTTCCAACCCTTGTCGGCGAGCTTCACGGCATACGAGAGGGTCGCGTTGGTGAGCGCCCAGGTGGAGGTGTTCGGGACGGCCCCAGGCATGTTCGCGACGCAGTAGTAAACGGCGTCGTGGACCGCGAAGGTCGGGTCGGCGTGCGTCGTCGGGCGGCTGCCCTCGAAGCATCCACCCTGGTCGATGGCGACGTCGACGAGGACCGAGCCGGGCTTCATCGCGGCAACCATGTCGTCGGTGACGAGTTTGGGGGCCTTGGCGCCGGGGATGAGAACGGTGCCGATGACGAGGTCGGCGCCGAGCACCTGCTCACGCACGGAGAGCTTCGAGGAGGCGATCTGGTGGACGCGGTTGTCGTAGCGCCAGAAGCTCATCCGCAACTTGTCGAGGTCGGTGTCGAGCAGCGTGACATCGGCTCCCATGCCGAGGGCGATGTTGGCCGCGTTCTGGCCGGCGACGCCCGCGCCGAGGACGACGACCTTGGCGTTGGCGACGCCGCCGACGCCTCCCATGAGGACACCGCGGCCACCCTGGGCCCGCATCATCGCGTGTGCGCCGACCTGGGGGGCCAGGCAGCCGGCGACCTCAGACATCGGGTAGAGCAGCGGGAGCATCCCGGAGGGCAACTGGACCGTCTCGTAGGCGATGCCGGTGACCTTCTTGGCCATCAGCTCCTCGGTGAGCGGCTTGTCGGCGGCCAGGTGCAGGTAGGTGAAGAGGGTCAGTCCCTCGCGCAGCCGGTGGTACTCCTCGGCGACGGGCTCCTTGACCTTGAGGACCATGTCGGCCTCGCCCCACACGTCGTCGGCGGAGTCGATGATCCGTGCGCCCTGGCTGATGTAGTCGTCGTCAGTGATCGAGGAGCCGAGCCCGGCGCCCTTCTGGATCATGACCTCGTGCCCGTGGCCGACGAGTTCGTGGACGCCGACCGGGGTGATGGCGACCCGGTATTCGTGGTTCTTGACCTCGGCGGGGATCCCAACCTTCATGTCGTCACCATTTCTCGACCCCGCGGGGCCGCTGTCCTGTCCGAGGCCCCGCAGGGCCGGCCGCGTCGTCGCGGGCTCGTCGGCAATTCTAGACGCGGGGCTCTGGCATGTGGTGCCCTTCTACACCCCGCTCTGCCCTATTCTTGGCATGTTCTGCTTCTCATACCGACTCTAGGAGTGACTCGTGCCCTTCGAAGCTGAGCCCACGGCATACTCGGGCTTGGACGGACTGGACCGAACGATCCTCGACGCGCTGCAAGAGGACGGCCGACTCACCAACGTTGACCTCGCGCGTCGGGTGGGGTTGTCCCCCTCGCCCTGCCTGCGGCGGGTCAAGTCACTGGAGGAGCGCGGCTACATCCAGGGGTATGCCGCGCTGCTGGACCCCGCGCTGCTCGGCCGGGCGCTGCAGGTCGTCGTCATGGTGCGCCTTACCGATCAACGGCAGCAGACCCTGGCGGCGTTCGAGTCGGCCGTCGAGGGCATCGAGGACGTCCTGCGCTGCTCCCTCATCGCCGGCGACGCCGACTATCTGCTGACCGTGCAGGTGCGCGACCTCGACTCGTATCACGCGCTCTACACCAAGCGGCTCGGCGAACTCCCCGGAGTGGCGTCGCTGCGCAGCCTCGTCATCATGAAGGCGGTCAAGGACACCCACGCCCTCCCGGTGTGAAGGTCGCCGCCCTCGCACTCCGGCCACTCAGCCGGCCACCAAGGGATTCACCACCGTGAGCCTCGGGAACCAGGAGAAATCACGGTCGGCTGACCACAGGGCATCGACGCCATGGTCAAGGCAGATCGCGGCAACCCGGGCGTCGTGGATGCGAGGACCGACGACCGCGCCCGAAGCCAACAGGGCGGCAAGTCGGTCGAGGTGACTCACTCCCTCGCCCAGCAGATGAACCGACGGAGCATCGACCAGGGCCCGGACGGCTGCCACTGCGGTGCCCATTGGCGTCGGAGGGTCATAGATCCGCGGGTGGGTGACGACAGCGAGGAACTCGTGCAGACACGGCCAGGGGATCGCACACCCGCCGGGGGCGGTGATCGCCGACTGGAGTGCCGCGGCCGCTGCCGCGTGGTGCGGCGAGTCCTCGCGGTGGGCGTAGACCAGCAGATTCGTGTCGAGAGCGATCACCTCGATGAGCCCGGGGCTGAGGCGAATCCGTAGGACCGATCAATGACCTCGCCCGGCGCGAGGTCGACCACCAGGCCACGCCCCCCGACGGTGGGGAAGGTGAACTCGACCCGTGGCGCGTTCCTGCGTCGCTCGACCTCCGCCATCAGGCCGGTGACGACCAAGTCCCGCAGCGTCGTCCCCCCAGCCCGCGCCACTTGCCTCGCGTCTTCGGCGAGAGCATCCGGGATCTCGATCGTCGTTTTCATACGGCTTACCGTACTTCATCACCCGTATTCCCGTACTCGTGGTGCCGCCCCGGCGAGCCGCCGGAGGACCACCATTCCCGCCTCGGCCCACACCCGGTTGTCCAAGCCGGATAACGCCTTCCCACCAGCCGTTTTTCGACACTGGCGGTGGTAAAAGCCCACCCCGCGCGTGGTTACCATCGAATCCGTGACCTTGCTCGCCGTGGGTGTCAGCCACCACCACCTCGGCTCGGACCATCTCGCCGAGCTCGAGGTGCTGGCGCCCGATCTCACCCGAGCCATCGAGTCCGCCACTGCGGTCGAGGGCCTCGTCGTGGTCGCCACGTGCAATCGGTTCGAGGCGTATCTCGATGCCACCGCGTTCCATCCGGCCGTCGAGGCCGTGGTCGCCGCCCTGCGCGCGACCCCACTGGCCGACCCGCAGGCGATCATCGAAGCCCTGGACGTCCACCCCGGCGAGAGCGCCGTCGAGCACCTCTTCTCGGTCGCTTGCGGCCTGGAGTCGATGGTCGTCGGCGAGGCCCAGGTCGTCGGCCAGGTCCGCCAGGCGCTTGCCGAGGCCGATGCCGCCAAGCGCGCCACCCCGGCGCTGCACCGGCTGTTCCAGGATGCCCTCGCAACCGCCAAGACGGTGGCCTCGACGACCGAGCTCGGCGGTCGCGGCCGCTCGATCGCCTCCGTCGGCCTCGACCTGCTCGAGGCCCAGCACTCCCCCGTCGCTGGGTCGCAGGCGCTCGTTCTGGGCACGGGCAGCTACGCCGGCGTCGTCGTCGCCGAGCTCACCCGGCGCGGCTGCACCGACATCGCGGTCTACTCCCGGACCGGCCGCGCCGACTCCTTCGCCCGCACTCACCCCGTCACGCCGGTCCCCGAGCCCGGCCTCCTCGACGCCCTCGCCCGGGCCGACCTCGTCGTCACCTGCAGTGGCGCCAGCAGCCCGACGCTCACCGATGCCCTCGTCAAGGCCCAGCGCAGGTATGCCGCGCGGGTCCTGCCGATCCTCGACCTGTCCACGGGCGGCGAACTCGGGGACGGCGTGGCCGAGCTCGATGAGGCCGACGTGTTCACCCTCGACGAGATCGGCCGCAGCGCCCCGGCCGAGCACGTCGACACGCTTCTGGCCGCGCAGGACGTCGTCAACCGGTCGGTCGCGGCATACCTGCACGTCGAAGGCGGTCGCACGGCGGCACCGGCGATCACCGCCATGCGTGCCTACGTGAGCGCGATCATCGCCCGCGAGGCCGAGGTCGCGGCCCGCCGCTATCCCCCCGAGGTCGCCGAGGCCATCGATCGCTCCCTGCGCCGGGTGAGCGGCGCGCTGCTGCACGCCCCGTCGGTTCGCGCCGCGGAGCTCGCCCGCACAGGCGACCTCGAGGACTACACGCACGCGATGGCGACGTTGTTCGGCATCGTCGTCGAGGCCGACTCATGGTGAGGCTGGGGACGCGCGGCAGCCTCCTGGCCCGCACTCAGTCCACCCAGGTCGCGGAAGCCCTGTATGCCGCGACCGGCCTGCGCGCCGAACTCGTCATCATCCGCTCAGAGGGGGACGACCACCGGATCCCGCTGCACGCTCCCAGCCGGCCGGGGATCTTCGTCGCCACGTTGCGCGACGCCCTGCTGGCGGGCGAGGTCGACCTCGTCGTTCACTCGTTCAAGGACCTGCCCAGCGCCCCGATGCCCGGCCTGGTCATTCCCGCGATCCCCGCGCGCCGATCCCCGGCCGACGTGCTCGTGACGGCGACCGGAGGTGGTCTCGCCGACCTCGCCGTGGGTGCCAGGGTCGGGACGAGCAGCCCGCGACGCGCTGCCGCGCTGCTGCGGGTCCGCCCCGACCTCACGATCGTGCCGATCCGCGGCAACGTCGACACCCGGGTCGCGGCGGTGGCTGCCGGGACCGTGGACGCCGTCGTCCTGGCCCAGGCCGGGCTCGAACGGCTCGGCCACCTCACCGACCGGATGACCCCGCTGCCCACCCGGGTGATGCTTCCCGCCCCCGCCCAAGGCGCCCTCGCCGTGGAATGCCGGGCGGCCGATCCCCTCGCCGACCACCTCGCAGTGCTCGACGACCCGCGCGCCCGGCTTGAAGTGACCGCCGAACGCGCCGTCCTCACCGGCGTCGAGGCCACCTGCACGACCGCCATCGGCGCCCTGGCGCGTTGGGAGAGTGGGGTGCTCACGCTGAGGGCCGAACTCACCGAGGACGGCACCCGCAGCCATACCCACGCGGAACACAGCCGGACCCTCGCCGATGAGCACGATCTCGACGGCGCCGCCGCCCTGGGTGCCCAGGTGGCGGAGTGGCTGCTCTTGTGACGGCCACCCCGACCGGCGCGGACCTCCTCCCTGGCCCCGTCGTTCTCGTGCGGCCGGACCGCAACGAGGCGGATGCCGCTGCGCTGCGTGACGCTGGGTTCACTGTGCTCGTCGAGCCCTATCTGAGCGTGACCACGGCCGACGACCCGGCACCGGCCCTCGCCCTCCTCGACGTGCTCGACCCACGCCGCACCGGCCGCGACACCTGGCTCGTGCTCACCTCTGCACGCACCATGGCGCACTGGGCAGCGCTGGTCGGCCCTCATCTCCTGTATGCCGCGCTCGCCGCCGCCCACGAGGGCGGCCTGCGGGTGGCCTGCGTCGGATCTGCTACTGCAGCAACCCTTCCCGACGGGATGAGCCCCACCCTCACGGCCACCAACCCGGACGCCTCGGCTCTGCTCGACGACCTCCTCGCCGCAACGGCATACCCGATGCTGGCGCTGCTGCCCGGAAGTGCCATCGCTCGCCCGACCCTTGCGGACGGCCTCACCGCAGCGGGCTGGGCGGTCCGCACGGCGGCGGTCTATGACACGCGATCGGTGCTGACCCGGCCCGCGAGCGCCGACCTGCTCGCCGCCGGCACCGCTGCCGCGCTCGTCCTGCGTTCGCCGAGTGCGGTCGCCGCCGTCGCGGGGTTCGTCCAGCCTGACCCCTCCGTCACCATCGTCGCCGTCGGCCCGACCACGACCTCGGCCGTGCGTGAGCAGGGGTGGTCGGCGGTCACCCCCGACAGCCCAGACTCGGGCGCCGTTGCTCGCGCCCTCTTCCGCGCCCTCACCAGGAGCCAGTGATGCCGACGTCCGAGCAGTCCCCCGGCACCGACCAACAGCGGGCGGTCGGTGCCGAGTCGTCGGTGTTGCCTCCGACGCACCCGCTCGTCACGGGCCGCACGTCGGGCTCGATCCTCGTGCGCGCCTATCGCGGTGAACGCACCGCGACCCGGCCGATCTGGATGATGCGCCAGGCCGGTCGCTCGCTGCCCGAATACCGCGCGGCCCGCGGCGACACGGCGATGCTCGATGCCTGTCTCACGCCCGAGCTGGCCGCCGAGATCACCTGCCAGCCGGTGCGTCGTCATCGCGTCGACGCGGGAATCTTCTTCTCCGACATCGTGATTCCGGTGCGTTTGGCTGGCGTGGGCGTCGACATCGTCCCCGGCGTGGGCCCGGTCATCGACCACCCGATCCGCTCGGCCGCCGCGGTCGCCGCCCTGCCGGAGCTCGACCCCCAGGCCCTCGCGCCCATCACCGAGGCTGTCGCTCGGTCGGTTGAACTGCTCGGCGACACCCCTCTCATCGGGTTCGCGGGTGCGCCGTTCACCGTCGCGTCCTATCTCGTCGAGGGGCGACCCAGCAGGGACCACGCCATCACCAAGGCGCTCATGCACGAGCACCCCGACGTGTGGGATGCGCTGTTGGCCTGGGTCGCTCGCACCACCGGCGCCTTCCTTCGCGCGCAGGGCCTCGCCGGGGCCAGTGCCCTGCAACTGTTCGATTCGTGGGCCGGCACGCTGAGCGTCGAGGACTACCTCGCCCACGTGCAACCGCACTCCGCCGCCGTCCTCGCCCAGGTCGCCGACCTCGGTATGCCGCGCATCCACTTCGGCACGCGCACCCGCCACCTGCTCGTGGCCATGCGTGATGCCGGGGCAGATGTCATGGGGGTCGACGCGCAGACTCCGCTCGATGAGGCCGTCGCACTGCTCGGTGGGCGCACTCCCGTCCAGGGCAACATCGACCCCGCGCTCCTCGACGGGCCGTGGGCCGAGCTCGACGCCCACATCCGTGACGTCCTGCGCCGGGGCGCGACCGCGACGGGCCATGTCGTCAACCTCGGCCACGGCGTCCCGCCGACGACGGACCCCGACGTCCTCACGCGGATCGTCGAGTTGGTCCACTCCGTGCCAGACCTCCTGCCCGACCTCCCGCCCGACCTCCCGCCCGGCTCGCTGCCCCACCCCGACGGTGCGCCGTGACGGCATACGCCGGGCTGCGGTTGCTCGTCGTGGGCGGCGGGATCACCGGGCTGGCCGCGGCGTGGGAGGCGACCGGCCAGGGCGCGGAGGTCCTGCTTGTCGAGGCGAGCGACCGCTTCGGCGGCAAACTGCGGACGGAGCACGTCGACGGCCTGGCCATCGAGGCCGGGCCGGACTCGTTCGTCGCCTATCGGCCGGCGGCGCTGACCCTCGTGCGCGAGCTCGGGATGGGCGACGAGGTCGTCGAGGTCCGTGGCGGCCGCACGGTGCACCTGCGCACCGACGGACGCCTGCAGCCGATCCCCGACGGGATGGGCCTGGTGCTGCCGACCAAACTCGGCCCTTTCGTCCGCACGCCGGTCTTGCGGCTGCGGCACAAGGCGCGAGCGCTGCTCGACCTGGTGCTGCCGCGACGCCTCGGCGCGAGCGACGTCGCGATCGGCGACCTGCTGCGCGCGCGGCTCGGCGAGGGCATCGTGCAACGGTTCGCCGACCCGATGCTCGGCGGAATCTACGGAGCGAGCGTCGATGAGCTCAGCCTCGACGCCGTCCTGCCGATCCTGCGTGAGCACGAGCGCACCCACCGCAGCCTCATCATCGCCAGCCTCGCCTCCGGTCGCGCCGCGCGGGCGGCCGCTCAGAGCACCAACGGCAGCGGCGGGACGACCCGCGGACCGTCCTCGCCCTTCCGCAGCCTCGCCACCGGGCTCGGCGCGCTGCCCGACCGACTCGTCGACGCCCTCACTGAGCGCGGCGCCGACCTGCGGCGGCATACCCGCGTCGACGCCCTCACCCCCGAGGGTGAGCAGACCCGGGTGCGGCTCTCCGACGGCACCGAGCACGTCGTCGACGGGGTCGTCCTCGCCGCCGGCGCCGCCGCCTCGGCCGACCTGGTGGAGCCGTATGCCGCGTCCGCCGCCGCCGCGCTGCGCCAGGTGCGGCACGCCTCGACGACCGTCGTCACTGTGGCTTGGCCCGAGTCGGCCTTCGCGACCCCACCGACCTCGCAGGGCTGGCTGGAAGCCGGGGACGCCCCGGTGAGCGGCGTGACCATCTCGTCGGCCAAGTGGCCAGGGCGGGCCCCGGCTGGCGTCGTACTCGTTCGGGCGTTCGTGCCTGACCGGGTGGGCCGTCTGGCGCGCGGAAGCGACGGGGAGATCCTCGACGCCGTGACCCGGCATGTGAGCGGCATCCTCGGCGCCCACCAACCGCCGACCCTCACCCGGGTCACCCGTTGGGTCGGCGTCATGCCGAAGTACACCGTCGGGCACCTCGATCGGGTCGCCGCCGTCGACGGCGGCCTTGCGGGACAACCGAGTTGGACCGTCGCCGGGTCGGCGCTGCGCGGGGTCGGCATACCCGATTGCATCGCCGACGGACGGGCCGCCGTGAGCCGCGTGTGTGGTTCGCCCAGGGCGACCGCGACCCCGCCAGCCCGACGACCACAGCCACCCCCACGACCGCCAGCCCGACGATCACAGCACGGCAGCCCACGCCCGAGAGGACACCCGCATGAGCACCCAGGAGCAGCCCACCGCGACCGAGACGTCTGCCCCCGCCGCCGCTCCGGCAGCCGGGCAGGCGCCAGCGACGGCGCCCGCGACCAAGGTGACGGCGCGGGAGATCAACGAGACGATCCGCTACACCTGCTGGGCCGTGTTCGCCGCCGCCGAAGAGCCCGACGCAGGCACCGCCGAGCGGCTCGTCGAGGTGGTCGCCGGCCTCGCCGCGACGGACGTCGTCGTCCGCGGGTTCTACGACGTGTCCGCCATGCGCGCCGACGCGGACGTCATGGTGTGGCTGCACGGGCCAACCCCGGAGTCGATCCAGACGGCGGTGCGGGCCATCCGCCGTCAGGGGTTCGGACCGGCGGCGACCTTCGTCTGGTCAGGCGTCGGGATGCACCGCCCGGCCGAGTTCAACAAGGGGCATGTGCCGGCCTTCATGACCGGCGCTCCGGCGCAGGACTATCTCGTCGTCTATCCGTTCGTCCGCTCCCTCGAGTGGTACCTCCTGCCCGAGGCCGAGCGCCGGGCGATGCTCGTCGAGCACGGGATGATGGGCCGCGCGTGGCCGCAGGTGCTCACCAACACGGTCGCGGCGTTCGCGCTCGGCGACTACGAGTGGATGCTGGCCCTGGAAGGCCCCGCGTTGCACGACATCGTCGACCTCATGCGGCACCTCCGGGCGGCCGAAGCCCGACGCCATGTCCGGGTCGAGGTCCCGTTCTACACCGGCCGCTTGGTGGGCATCGCCGAAGCCGTCGACGCACTGCGGTGAGCCTCGCCTACGACGCGCTCGTCCTCGTCGGGTTCGGGGGTCCGGCCGGGCCGGACGACGTCATGCCGTTCCTGCGGCGGGTGACCGCGGGGCGCCCGGTGCCCCAGGATCGGCTCGACGAGGTCGCCGCCCGTTACCTCGAGCTCGGCGGGAGCAGCCCCATCGTCGCCCAGACCGAAGCCCTGCTAGCCGCTCTCGTCGAGCGGCTCGCGGCGCGCGGTCTGGAGGTGCCGGCATACCTTGGGCATCGCAATTCCAGCCCGACGGTGCCGGACACGCTCGCGCGCGTTGCCGCTGATGGGCACACCCGGGTGCTCGCGCTCGCATCGAGCGCCTTCCCGTCCTATTCGGGGTGTCGGCAGTATCGCGAGAACCTCGGCGCCGGGTTGGCCGCCGCACCGGGTCTGGCCGTTCGCGCGCTCGGGCCCTTCCCCGAACTGCCCGGCCTCATCGACGCCGCTGCCGACCTGCTCGCGAGCGCGCTCCGGTCGGCCGGGCCAGGGGCGACCGTTCTCGTCACGGCCCACTCGCTGCCGCTCGCCTCGGCGGCCACGTCGGGTCCGAACGGAGGCGGGTACGTCGCGGCCCTTGAGCATGCAGCGGCGGCGGTTGTCGCACGGGCCACGGCCCTCGCCGGTATGCCGCGTCCGCCCGCCTGGCGACTGGTCTTCCAGTCCCGCAGTGGGTCACCACACGTGCCCTGGCTCGAGCCTGATGTCTGCGATGCGATCCGCGAGATCGCTTCTGACGCAACGACTCAGACCATCGTCGTCGTGCCGTTGGGCTTCCTCACCGACCACACCGAGGTGCTCTGGGACCTCGACCGTGAGGCTGCCGAGGCCGCCGCGGCGGCCGGGCTCGGCTTCGTCCGGGTGCCGACGATCGGGACCCATCCGGCCTTCCTCGATGGGTTGGCCGACCTCCTCGCCGCCCACCTTGAGGGTCGTGCCCCAGCCCCGGCGCAGCCGGCCTTCTGCTCCGACCGCTGCTGCCCCAGCCCGGCGCAGATGGAAGGCTGACCCCATGCGTCCGAACGCCTCGTTCCCCAGCGCCCGACCTCGCCGACTGCGCACGACCCCTGCGATCCGGCGGCTCGTCGCCGAGACCCGTTTGCATCCGGCCGGGCTCATCCAGCCGTTGTTCGTCGCCGAAGGCCTCACCGAGCCGCGCCCGCTCACGCTCATGCCGGGGGTCGTGCAGCACAGCGTCGAGTCCTTGCGCGTCGCCGTCGCCGAAGCGGCCGCTGCCGGGGTGGGCGCGGTGATGATCTTCGGCGTCCCAGAAGAGCGCGACGCGACCGGCTCCGGCGCCACCGACCCGGACGGGATCCTCACCGTGGGGGTTCGCGCTGCGGTCGAGGCGGGGGGCGGGATTCCCGTCATCGCCGACCTGTGCCTCGATGAGTTCACCGACCACGGGCATTGCGGGGTGCTCGACACCCACGGCCGGGTCGACAACGACGCGACGCTGCAGGCCTACGGCGACATGGCCCTCGTCCTCGCCGACGCCGGGGCGCACGCCCTCGGGGCCAGCGGCATGATGGACGGGCAGATCGGTGCGGTTCGCGAGGTGCTCGACGCCGCCGGACACCTCGACACGATCCTCCTCGCGTATGCCGCGAAGTACGCCTCCGCCTTCTACGGCCCGTTCCGCGAGGCGGTCGGCTCCACCCTGACGGGCGACCGACGGACCTACCAACAGGACCCAGGCAACGCTCGCGAGGCGCTGCGGGAGGTCCGGCTCGACCTCGCCGAGGGCGCCGACATCGTCATGGTCAAGCCAGCCCTGGCCTATCTCGACGTCATCTCACGAGTCGCCGCGATCTCGGACGTGCCGGTCGCGGCATACCTGGTGTCCGGGGAGTTCGCGATGGTGGAGGCGGCTGCGGCCGCGGGGGCGATCGACCGCGCTTCGGCCATCGTCGAGGTGCTGACGTCGGTGCATCGGGCCGGCGCCGATCTGGTGGCGACCTACTGGGCGACCGAGGTGGCCGGCTGGCTCAACGGAACGGAGCGCTGACGTGACCAACGGCGTCACTTCGGAGGAGTTGTTCGCCCGGGCCCGAGCCGTCATGCCCGGAGGGGTGTCCTCGCCGGTGCGCGCCTTCGGGGCGGTCGGTGGGACGCCGCGATTCGTCGCCTCAGCCGCCGGAGGGACGATCACCGACATCGAGGGGCGCACCTATGTCGACCTCGTCGGCGGCTGGGGTCCGGCGATCGTCGGCCACGCCCATCCGGCGGTTGTCGAGGCCGTTCAGGCGGCCGTCGCGCGCTCGGCGTCCTTTGGGGCGCCGTGTCTGCCGGAACTCGAACTCGCCGAGGCGATCTGCGCCCGGGTTGCACCTGTCGAGCGGGTCCGGTTCACGTCCTCGGGGACCGAGGCGGTCATGACGGCCATTCGCATCGCCCGGGCCGCCACCGGACGCCGCGTCGTGCTGAAGTTCGCCGGCTGCTATCACGGGCACGCCGACGCCTTCCTCGTCGCCGCCGGCTCCGGGGTGGCCACGCTCGGCCTCCCCGACTCCCCCGGCGTCACGCCGGCGGTCGCTGCCGACACGATCGTCGTCCCTTATGGCGACCTCCACGCGGTCCGCGCGGCCTTCGCCGCCCACCCCGGTCAGATCGCTGCCGTGCTCACCGAAGCGATCCCCGCCAACATGGGGGTCGTCGTCCCTCCGATCGGCTTCAACGCGGCCCTGGCGCAGGTATGCCGCGCCGACGGCGCCCTGCTCGTGCTCGACGAGGTGATGACCGGGTTCCGGGTCGGACCGGCCGGTCGCTGGGGGCTCGAAGGTGCCGAACAGGGTTGGGCACCAGACCTGTTCACGTTCGGCAAGGTCATCGGTGGTGGGCTGCCCCTCGCCGCAGTGGCCGGGCCGGGTGCCCTGATGGACCTGCTCGCCCCGGCCGGACCGGTCTATCAGGCGGGCACCCTCTCAGGGAACCCTGCGGCGTCAGCAGCGGGACTGGCCACGCTCAGCCTCCTGGACGACGCGGCATACCGGCGCCTGGACGAGTCGGCCGCGACGGTGGCGGCGATGGTGAGCACCCACCTGGCCGCGGCCGGGGTCCCGCATCGGGTCAACGCGGCGGGGAACCTCTTCAGTGTGTTCTTCACCGCCGACCCGGTGACTGACTATGAGTCAGCCAAGCGCCAGGACACCGCGGCCTACGGGCGGTTCTTCCACGAGTTGTTGGACCGCGGGGTGTGGCTGCCGCCGAGTGCCTACGAGGCGTGGTTCGTGTCGACCGCGCATTCCGACCGCGAGTTGTCGGTGCTGCAGGCGGCCCTGCCTGCCGCTGCGCGAGCCGCGGCGGGCTGACGCGAGCAGGTCAGCGGCCAGAGGGTTCAGCGGCGAGCTGAGGTCTGCTCGCCGCTCGTCGCCGCCTCCCGAGGCGCACGGAGGGCTGGAAAATCCGGTGCCTCAGGTACGCAGTCCGGACCTGAGGCACGGGATTTCTCCAGGGGTCCTGGGCCCGTCACGACAGGAGCATGCTCACGCGGCTCAGAAGCGGTCGAGGAAGTCGTCGAGCACCCGCGCGGAGAACTCCAGGCTCGACACCGGCACCCGCTCGTCGACGCCGTGGAAGAGCGACCAGAAATCCAGCCCCTCCGGCAGCAGCACGGGATTGAAGCCGAAGCACTCGATGCCCAGCCGCTGCAGGTGGGTCGCGTCGGTGCCGCCGGAGAGCATGATCGGCGCGACCGAGGCGATGGCGTCCTGTGACCGCAGGGCCTGGGTCGCCGCCGCGAAGAAGGCCGGCCCGGCCCCCGCCGTCATCGGCGTCAAGCCGTCGGTGCGGGCGAGTTCGCGCACCTGGACCCGGTCGCCGAGCGCCGCGTGCAACTCCCCGAGGAACTCGTCCCACCTCCCCGGCAGATAGCGGCAGTCCAACTCGGCCCAGGCGTCACCCGGGATGACGTTGCTCTGGACGCCCGCGCGTAGCCGGGTGGCATGTGCCGTATGCCGCAGCGCCGCAGCGCCATTGGCGGCCTCCGTGCCGAGCAGGTGCAGTGAGGCTTCCGGATCGGCCGGGTCGAAGGTCGTTCCGGCGGCCTCGGCGGCCACCCGCAGCAGCCCCTCGATCTGGGTGGTGAGGTGGATCGGAAAACGGTCGTGGGTGAGCCGCCCCAACGCCTCGCTGAGCACCCGAAGCGGGTTGTCGTCGTAGACCCGCGACGCGTGCGCCGGCGGGGCGGTTGCCGTGACCGACATGGCGGCCCAACCCTTTTCGGCGACGTGGAGCGGATAGACCCGCTGTCCGCCGGCGAGCGGCACACTCCACCCGCCGCCTTCGCCGATCGCGGTTCGGCAGCCCTCGAAGAGCTCCGGGTGGGTCGCCACCGCCCACTCGGCCCCCAGCACACCGGCGTTCTCCTCGTCGGCGAAGAAGGCCAGCACCAGGGGACGGCGTGGCAGGTGACCGGTCCGCAGCCGCCGCCGGACGACGGTGAGCACGGTGGCGACCATGTTCTTCATGTCGACGGCGCCGCGGCCCCAGACCCAGCCGTCGGCGATCTCACCGGACAGGGGCGGCACCGACCAGTTCGCGGCCTGCGCCGGGACGACGTCGAGGTGCATGTGGATGAGCAACGGGTCGAGGGTCGGGTCGGCACCGGGCACCCTGGCAACGACGGTGCTTCGCCCTGGCTCGGACTCGATAAGCACCGGCGACAGCCCGTCGTCGGTGAGCCGGCCGGCCACCCACTCGGCCGCCGTGCGCTCACCGGGACCGCCGATCTGGGTGTCCAGCCGGATGAGGTCCGACAACAGGGGCGCGACGCCCTCCCACCACGGCCCTGGGTCGACCACCGGGTGGCCGCTCACAGGTCCAGCACCAATCGGTCGCCACGAGAACGGCCCACGCAGATCATCATGGTCTTCCCCTCGGCCTGTTCCGCTTCGGACAACAGCGAGTCGCGATGGTCCGGTATGCCGCCCAACACGGTCGTCTCGCACGTTCCGCAGATGCCCTCTTCACAGGACACCGGCGGGAAGATGCCGACCGCTTCGAGCGCCTTGACGATCGTCGTTCCGGCCGGCACCGCGACCGTCACTCCCGAGGCTGCGGCCTCGACGGTGAACATCGTGTCATTGGCGCTCACCGCAGGGTCGACCGGCAGCGGGACGAAACGCTCCACGACAAGCGACCCCGCCGGCCAGGCCGCTGTCGCCTCCTCCGCCGCGCGCAGGAGCGGCTCGGGTCCGCAGCAGTAGACCAGGGTGCCCGGTCGAGGATCGCGCAACACCTCACCCAAGGGCAGCAGGCCCAGCTCGTCCTGCGGGTGGATCAGGACGCGATCTCCGTATGCCGCGAGCTCGTCGATGAACGCCATCGACGGGCGGGTTCGGCCGCCATAAAGCAGCGACCACTGGGCGCCGGCCGCGTCTGCCGCCGCGACCATCGACAGGATCGGGGTGATGCCGATCCCGCCGGCGATGAAGACGTAGGCCGCCGACGGACGCAGGACGAAGTTGTTCCGTGGCCCTCGGGCGGCGATGACGGTGCCGGGGCGCACCTTCTCGTGCACCGCGGCGGAGCCGCCGCGCCCACTCTCCTCGCGCAGCACCCCGACCCGCCATTGCCCGGACCGGTCCGGCGACCCGCACAGCGAGTATTGCCGAACGATCGAGCCGGGCAGGTGCAGGTCGACGTGCGCGCCAGGCTCCCACGCGGGCAACGCGGACCCGTCGGCGTTCTCCAAGACGACGGAGACGACGCCCTCACTCTCCCAACGAAGTTGGCGCACCAGGAGGGTGAGGTCGGATTCGACGGCGGTGGGCACGGCGGCTCCTTCTGACGGTTGGGACTCAGCGAACCGCGCGCAGGAAGACGCGGGTCCGCTCGTGCTGCGGGTCGAGGATGACCTGGTCCGGTGGCCCCGACTCGACGATGACACCGGAGTCGAAGAACACGACCCGGTCGGCGACGTCGCGGGCGAACCCCATCTCGTGGGTGACGACGGCCATCGTCATCCCGCTCGCTGCGAGGTCCTTCATGACGGCCAGGACGTCCCCGACCAGCTCGGGGTCCAGGGCCGAGGTCGGCTCGTCGAAGAGCATGAGGCTCGGCTGCAGGCACAGCGCTCGGGCAATGGCGACGCGTTGCTGCTGCCCCCCGGAGAGGTGCCTGGGGTAGGCCTTGATCTTGTCTCGCAGACCGACCTTGCCGAGGAGCACCTCGGCTCGGGCAGTGACCTCCTCCCGGTCGGCGCCGAACACCCGACGAGGGGCCTCGATGAGGTTGTCGAGCACTGTCATGTGCGGGAACAGGTTGAAGTGTTGGAACACCATCCCGATATGTGCCCGCTGCCGGGCGATGGCCCGCTCGCTCAACTCGTGCAGGTGGTGGCCGCGCTGCTCATAGCCGACAACCTGCCCGTCGACCCAGATCCGGCCGGCGTCGACCCGTTCGAGGTGGTTGATGCAGCGCAGGAAGGTGCTCTTGCCCGACCCCGAGGGGCCGATCATGACGACCACCTCACCTCGGTCGATCGTCAGGTCCACGCCTTTGAGGACCTCGTTGAGGCCGAACTTCTTGTGCACCCTCTCGGCGATGACCATGGGGCTCTTGGCCGACCCGACCGTCGGCTGGGCGGCCGTTGGGTCGGCGGGCCGGTCGGCTGGCCGGTCGGTCGGTACGGCGGTCATGAGGTTCCCCTGACGCTTGGGGCATGCGTGCGCAGCAGGCGCCGCAACCGTTGGATCGGGGTCTCCGGCAGGGTCCGTTCACCTCGGGCGAATCGGCGTTCGAGGTAGAACTGGCCGATGGTCAAGATGGTGGTCACGACGAGATACCAGATGCTCGCGACGATGAGCATCGGAATGATCTGGTAGTTGCGCGCCGAGATGATCTGCGCGGAGTAGAGCAGATCGTGCACCGCCATGACCGAGACGAGCGAGGTCGTCTTGAGCATGCCGATCGTTTCGTTGCCCGTCGGCGGGACGATGACTCGCATGGCCTGCGGAAGGATGATCCGCCGCATCGTCTCCATCCGGGTGAGACCGAGAGCGCTCGCGGCCTCCTGCTGTCCGTGGTCGACCGAGAGGATTCCCGCGCGGACGATCTCGGACATGTATGCCGCCTCGTTGAGTCCCAGCCCGAGGATCGCCGCCACCGTCGGCGAGATCAACTGGTTGGCGTCGAGCGCGACCCCCGGCAGCCCGAGAGTGATCACGGGATACAGGGCTGCGAGGTTGTACCAGAAGAGCAACTGGACGAGGACAGGCGTGCCTCGGAAGGCCGCGACGTAGGCCCACGCGGCCCCGCTGACGACCGGGTTGGCCGACAGCCGCATGACCGCGAGCAACGCGCCGAGGACGACGCCGACCACCATGCACGCCACGGTCAGACCGAGCGTCATCATGAGCCCGCTGCCGATGGAGACGTCCCGCAGGTAGGTGTTGACCGTGTCCCAGCCGAACCGCTCATTGCCCAGGACGGAGATAGCCATCCGGACCACGATGATGAGGATCACCGCCGCGGCCAACCACCGCCCCGGGTGACGCTTCGGGACGACGGTCAGCTCCTCGGCCGGCGTCAGCACCGGCACGGCACTCATTTGATGATCTCGCCGATCTTCGCCTGGGTGGCGAACTGGGTCGGCAGGCCCCACTTGGCCATGATCGCCGCGAGGGTGCCGTTCTTGTCGAGGGCCTTGAGGGCGGCCCCGATCGGGGCGGCCAGCGGCGAGTCGTTGGGGACGGCGACCGCGACGTTGGTGGGGTTGTAGTCGGGTCCGGCCGCGAGTTCGAGGGTGCCGGTCGCCTTGGCCTGCAACGCCAGGGACACGCTGTCGGCCATGACAGCGTCAGCCCGACCCGAGGTCACCGCGAGGTTGGCATCGGTCTGCGCGGGGTAGAGGTCCGCAGTGATGGCGCCCTTACCCGCGGCCGTGCAATCCGCCGAGAACTTCGGCAGGTAGTCCAGCCCCTGGATGGTGCCCTTCTGAGCCGCGATCGTGCGACCGCACAGGGTCATCGGGTCCATCGACAGCGCCTTGGGGTTTCCCTTCGGCACGGCGATCCCGCTGCCACCGGCGCCATACGTCACGAAGTCCACGACCTTGGCGCGCTCGGCGCTGGCCGAGAAGGCCGACATGCCCACGTCGTACTTCTGGCTGGTCAGCCCGATGAGGATTGAGTCGAACGCGGCGTTGACGTCGTTGACCTTGATCCCCATCGTCGTGCCGATGGCCTGCGACAGGTCGGCGTCGAAACCGATGATCGTCTTGTTGTCGGTGTCGAAGTACTCAAACGGCGCGTAGGACGCGTCCATGGCGAAGCTGAGCTGACCCTTGGCCTTGATGTCAGCCGGAACGAGGGCGGCGACCGCCGGGTCGAGGGCAGCCTTGCCCGCCGCGGAACCGGCCGTGGTCGATGTGGCGGCCACTCCGGCCGCGGGCGCTGTCGTGGTGCTGGTGGACGCCTGACCCGCGTTCGTGCAGGCGGCGAGGGCAAGGGATGAGGTGGCAAGGAGCGTGACAAGCATGAGCGGGCGCATCGGGTCGTACCTTTCGATGGAGGTTGGCCGCTGGGTCAGGGGACCCAGCGCAGCGGTGCGTCGTTCAGGGTGTTGAGGCGGACGATGGCCACTCGGGCCGGTCCAGGTGCACTGGAGAGGTTGACGGTCTCTGACTCCTCGCCCTCGAGGACGAAGGCATCCCCGGGGTGCAGCCAGCGCTGCCAGGGACCAGCCGAGTCAGCGACGAGGTGGTGGCCGACGAGTGGGACGACAACGACCTCCTCACCGGCACGTCGGCTGACGGTGACCGGCCCGGAATCAACGAACGACGTGGTGGCCCGGACACTGTCGGGATCGGTCTCGACGAAGACCTCCCCACCCGAGTCCGTCGCCGCCGGAGGGCCACGCCACACCCGCCAACGCCAGTCCTCGCCGCGGTCGGCCGTGTCAGGACACGCTGCGAGGGTGACCGACCCATCGGCTGCGGGCGTCATGGCGTTGTCGCGGACGAGAAGCCACACAGGTCAGCCGACCGAGGCCGTGGCCGAGGCCGCAGGCGGAGCGGCGGCAGCAGCGGCGGCCGGCGACGCGGCATACCTGGCCTCGCTGGTGCCCGACGCGGGGCCGGCGGCTGCGACGGACTCGGCGGCGAGCAACTGCGACATGACGCGGCGCGCCTTGGCGACCCCGGCGTCCTGGGCGATGAGGACGTCGTGCTCGCCCTTGGGGCGGGTCTGCAGCGCCAACTCCTGCAGTCGCAGCGCCTCTGCGTCCTCGTCGAGCACGGTGCTCAAGCCGATCCTCAGGTCCTCGGTCGCCGCGGAGTTCTCGATGCCGAAGTTGCGGCAGAAGGCGTAGTAGTACCAGCAGGTGTGCTCGTCGATCGGCGTGATGCCGTTGAGAACCTTGATGAGGTAGCCCTCTTCGCGCGGCCGACCCCGTCCGGTGATCCCCGAGTGCAGGGTGTGGTGACTCGGAACCGCGAACTCGGTGGCGTGGAACCGGTCGAAGAGCCCCTCGACGCCCATCGTCGAGGCGTAGAGCGGGGGCGCCTCGACGCCCGGCATGAGTCGGTCGACCGTCACCGTCGTGCCATCGACCTCCACCGTGATGCCGTGCTCGTAGATGTAGTCGTCGCCGACCGTCGTGCGGTGGATGAACGACTCGTGGGTGAGGTCCAGGAGGTTGTCGTGGACCAGATCGGCGCGGCAGTTGAACAGGTAGGAGTGGGTGACCGTCGCCCATGCGGGGTCGTTCATCCAGTGGGTGTCCGGGATGGTGGTCACATCGGCGCGCTCCGCTTCACCGGTCCAGATCCAGACCCAGCCGTCCTTCTCGTGCAGCGGGTAGGCCCGGACCTTGGACCGCGACGGGATCGTCGACTGGGCCGGCACCCGGGTGCACACGCCATCACAGCCGAACGCGAAGCCGTGGTAACCGCATTCGATCGAGTCCTCGACCAGTCGCCCGGCCGAGAGGGGGTAGCCACGGTGGGCACAGCGGTCGGCCAACGCGACCGCGGAGCCGTCCTTGGCGCGGTAGAGGACCACTGGCTGCTGGCAGATCGTCCTGGCGACCGGGTCCCGGGTGACTTCGTGAGACCAGGCGGCGACATACCAGGCGTTGAGCACGTGCGGCATGCGGAGACTCCTTCGGCTCGGCTACCGCCCTGCCTAGCCAGCAGGACTGGATGCACTGTATACATTGGATACAGTGCAAGGCAAGGCTTACCTCACTCGGGCTTCGGGCGGTTGCTACGCTGACCCGGCGACCGCGCAGGAGCGGGCCCGAGTCACAAACCCCGGAAGGTCAGGTGGCAGGAATGGGATCCGTCAGCGCTGACCGCTCCCCCGGCGGTCCTCGCGTCGCCCTCCCCTCGGCGGCCGATCTCGGCCGGCGGGGGCGTCCCATGGGAGCCGTGGTCTACGAGGCCATCCGCGACGCCATCGTCGAAGGCCGGATCGCCGCCGACGAGCAACTCGTCCAGGAACAACTCGCGGCCGAGTTGGGCGTCTCGCGCACCCCCGTCCGCGACGCGCTCAACCGCCTCTCGCACGAAGGTCTCGTCCGCGCAGTGCTCGGCCGCGGCTATCAGGTCATCGACCTCACCGACCAGGACATCAACGACGTGTTCGTCGTCCGCGAGCGACTGGAGATGCTCGCCGTCGAACAGTCAGCCGGACGGCTCACCGCGCTGCATCAGGCCCGGGCTCGCACGTTGATCGAGGAGATGCGCGCGACCGACCCCGCCGATGCGGTCGCGCAATATGAGCTCAACCGCCGCTTCCACCAGACGATCATCGAGCCCTGCAACAACGCGATCCTGCTCGGGCTGCTCGATCAACTGTGGGACCTCCCGGTCAGCCGGCGGATCACCAAGTCCTACCTTCGCGACGCCGCCAACGTTGCCCACATGGTCGACGAGCACGACGCGATCCTGGCAGCCGCTGCCGAAGGTGACCTGCCCCGCCTGCTCGATCTTTCGCGGGCCCACCTCACCCTCGGTTACGGCGAGGCGCGCGCCGACTCCCAGCCGCCCACCTGAGCGCCGGGCGTTCAGGCATGATTCGCCGTGGGTGACCAACGCACCACGCCCGCGACACACACAACACGCAAAGGCGGGGCTTGATGCAGCACGAGCGCGAGGAGCAGCACGGGCATGGGCACGGGCATGGGCACGGGCATGGGCACGACCAGGACCATGGTCATGGACACGAGCCCGACGCCGCGACCTTCTTCGACGAGGTTGCCGCCACCTGGGACGACGACCCGAAGCGAGCCGAACGAGCCACAGCGATCGCGGACGCGATCCGGGCTTCCGTCCCGCTCACCCGCCAGATGTCCGGCTTCGAGTTCGGTTCCGGCACCGCGCTGCTCAGCCGCTCCCTGGCCCCGGACCTCGGGCCGATCACGGTGTCGGACCCCTCCCGCGGCATGCTCGAGGTGGTCGCGCAACGGCTCGCGGCCGAAGGCGACACCCAGCTCACCCCGCTGCTGTTGGAGCTTGGGGTCGACCCGATTCCCGGCGGGGCGGCATACGACCTGGCCTACGGCATGCTGGCGCTGCATCACGTTGACGACGTGCCGGCCGCCCTGCGCTCCCTCCAGGCGGCCCTGCGCCCGGGTGGGTATCTGTGCATCGCCGACCTCGACGCCGATGGCGGCGCCTACCACGCGGGACACAGCCACTTCCATGGGCACCATGGCTTCGACCGCGAGGCATTGGCCGCGCAGCTGATCGAGGGGGGCTTCGTGGACCCACACCTGCGCACCGTCTACCACCTGCGCAAACCGGTCGACGGGGTCGAGCAGGACTTCCCGCTCTTCCTCGCGGTCGCCCAGGTCGGTCAGGTCGGTCAGGCCGGCCCGGACCGGGCGTAGCCTGCCAGGGCGACCTTATCGGGGCGATGCCGTCCGGCAGGTCCCCTGGAGTGGGCTGTGAGAACGGCGTACCTCAAGCACGCAGCCCGTACCTGAGGTACAGATTTCTACGGGGCGAATGGCTACCGCGAGAGCCTTCTCCGTCCGCCTCGATAGGCAGGCCCCATCGTGAGAGACTTTTTGGGGAAGGCACCCATGAGGAACGCGTCTTCTCAAGGAGTTGTGGATGAACGCCGTCATCGTCGTCTCAACAGCAGTCATCGTTGCCCTCACTGCGGCGGCTCTCCTGCAGTTCGCGCTGACCAAGAGCGGCTCGATCGACCGCAACGCCATGATCGGCATCAAGACGTCGGCGACGCTTGCTTCGGATTCGGCATGGAAAGCGGGCCATGTGGCAGCGCAGCCGGCCCTCATGACTGCGGCCGTGACGGGAGCCGCCGCACTCGTCACTGTCCTCGTGGCCTGGCTCCTCGCACCGCAAGCAGAGTTGGCGTTAGCGGTCGTCTCAGCCACCGGTCTGGTCGTGATGCTCGGCCTGTTCGTCCGGGTTGCGTTCTCTGCCAACCACGCTGCGAGGAACGCCGTCTAGGCGTTCTCGCGCGGCGAGGTCAGGCCTCGGCGGACGCGGCGAGTTCGGCACGCTGGACGTGCCGGAACCTGGCCACGATGATCGCGAGCGCGGCCGCCCCCGCGAGGATCGGCACGGCATACGCGCGCTGGGCACCCCACGCCTCGATCGCCCAGCCGCCCACGGCCGCACCGCCCGAGATGCCGATGAGGATGCCGGTGATCGCGACGGCCATCCCCTCGGTCACCATCGCCTTGGGCACGAGCACCTGGGCCAGGGACAGGCTCGTGATGAGCATCGGCGCGGTCGCCGACCCCGCGACAAACATGACCACAGCGAGCGGCCAGAGGTCACTCATGAAGAAGGCCGGCGCTTCAAGCACAAACATCCCGGCCGCTGCGAGCAACAGCCTCCGGGAGAGCGTCGAGTTGAACTTCCGGCTTCCGAAGACGATGCCGGCGAGCGTCGACCCGAGGGCGAACCCGCCGAGGACGACGCTCGAAAAACCGGTATTGCCACGCGCATCGGCGAAGGCGACGGCGATCACCTCGTTGGACCCGAAGATGACCCCCGTCATCGTCAACGCGGTCGCAACGAGCATCAGACCGGGCCAGCGGATCGCGAGGCCCGCGGGCCGGTTTTCGTGGGCGACGACTGGCGGCTCGGTCGCGGTCGCGGTGAGGAAGGCGACCATCCCCACAGTGAAGAGCAGTTCGGCGATGAGCAGCCCGGCCTCCGGGAACCACAGCGTCGAGACGAGGACGGCGACGACCGGCCCGATGACGAACGACCCCTCGTCGGCGACCTGCTCGAAGGACATCGCCGTGTGCAGTTGGTCCGCGTCGTCCCGATAGATGTGCGCCCAGCGCGCCCTCGACATCGGGCCGGGCTCGGGCAACACCGCAGACAGGGCATAGGCCACAAAGATCGTCCACACCGGCGCGTTGACGATCGACAGCACCGCCGCCGAGGTCCCGAAGATCGCGGACGACACGATGAAGGGCAGGGCGATCCGACGTTGTCCGTGCTTGTCGATGAGCCGCCCGATGAACGGCCCCGCGACGGCGAGCGTGCCGACTCCGACCGCTGAGATCGCCCCCGCGAGACCGAAACTCCCCCGCCGCTCGCTGAGCATGACGATGATCGCCACCCCGAACATCGACCCGCCGACGCGCGACAGCGCCGTCCCGGCGATGAATCGCAGGGCGCCTGGGACGCGGAACAGGGGGACATAGGCGGACAGCACGAGAGACTCCGTAGACGCAGTGAACCGGACGCCACGGGCGCCCGGCTGGACCCCCCAGTGTCGCTGACGCGGTGGTCCCCCGACAAATGGGTATGCTGCGTCGCCTACAACCGCAGGGCCCGCCGGTCGCTGGCCGCACCCGGCGCGGGCGGCATACCTGCTGGCCTGCCGCGTTGCGCGCACGATGGGTGGGGCCGAGGTGTTAGCCCATAGACCCCGGCCAGAGTCGGGAGGCGGCGTCTCTCGCGATGAGGAATCCGACCACGCCGACGACCCACCAGATCGCGTTCCTCGACTGTCGATCGAGCCAGCGGGCGAGCCTGCCAAGCGCGCCGTCGACCCGTGCGCCCAGCAGCAGTCTGGCCGCGAGCAGGATGAGCGCCGGCAGACACATGACGACGACGTAGCTGGCCAGCGCAGCCAGCCGCTCCGGTGTGGATGCGACCGAGGAGGTGAGCATCCCCACGGCGCCGAGGTAGGGCAGCATGCTGGCCGCCTCAACCAGGCCCGCGCCGACGGCGACTGCGATGACCGTCCGAGACCGGGCCTCCGGGCCGAGGACTCGATCCCTCCAGCCGGGCCGCCGGCCGCCGCCCGCAGCGTCGCGCTCTTGGCGGCGCTGCTTGACCCATGGCAGGTCGGGCCAGAAGCTTCCCGCCAAGAGGGCCAGACCCACCACGAGTTGCACCATGTCGACGACCCGGCTTCGCTCGGTGGCTGCGACCAGAGCCAGGACGCGTTCGGCCGCGAACAGGAGGGCGACGCCGAGGACGAAGTAGAAGGCCGAGATGGCGGCGAGGTAGAGCACCACACGGCTGGCGCGAACCCGCGGCTGCACCAGCATGAGCGTGGGCAGGACCAGCGTCCCGAAACTGGTCGCATCGACCAGCGCGAGACCGACGAGGGCGGCCGCAAGTTCGGGCGTCATGCCCCTTTTGTAACACATTCGTATTGCCAACGGCGAGAGATCGTGCGAGGGTGAGCCGTGCCCAAGCTCGTGGACCATGACGAGCGGCGCCACGAGATCGCACGCGCGTTGTGGTCGGTCGTCGCCCGAGGAGGATTCGAGGCGGCGAGCGCGCGAACCGTTGCCGCTGAAGGCAATTGGTCTTTGGGCGCGCTGCGCCACTACTTCTCGTCGCAGGACGAGCTCGTCGAGTTTGCTGCGCGAGAGCTCATCGACGGCGCCGCCGCGCGCATCGCGACCGTCCTTGAAACGATGCCAGCGGGGTTGCCGCGATGCCGAATGGCCCTCGAACAACTCCTCCCTCTCGACGACGTTCGCCGCGGTGAAGTTCGCGCCTGGCTCGCGATCCTGGTCAAGGCCGAGGTGAGCCCTAGCCTGGCGGAACTGCGCGAGGTCGCGCTGGACGGCGAGCGCCAACTGTGTCGGTTAGTCGTCGCCGAACTCAGCGGCCACCCCTACCCCACCTCACCGAGCGACTGGCCGGCCGCCCTCGAGTATGCCGCCGTCGACCTTCACGCCTGGATCGACGGGCACTGCCTACAGGCAGCGTCGTCCCGCCAGTTGTTGCCCGCCGACGCTGCCCGTGCGGCTCTTGATCGTTACCTCCGCCAACTCTCCGTCACCGTCGCCCCAGGCACCGCCTGACTTCCGAAGTGAAGCACTTCATGCAGTAAAGCCCGCCGATGCGTGATGAGTCGAGTCGGGCGCCTGTCAAACCCGCGCCGATGCGGAGGCGCGAACACTGCGCAGCAGGGCAGCGAGTTGAGGGATCGCCGCGGGCTCGGCGTCCAGCGCCCGCTCCAACTGCAGCACTTCATGCGGGTCAAGGCGCAACACGCGGTCCTCGGCCAACACGGTCCGAGCCCGGTCCAACGCCGCGCCGAGAATGAAAGAAGTCAAATCTTGGTCCTGAACCTCGGCCGCCTCACGCAGAGTGGCGAGCGTCGCCGATGAGCAACGCAGGTTGAGTCGGTCGGTCTTGGTGGACATGCTCGCTCCTGGATCAGGAGGGGTTTCGTGCGCCCCTTGTACGTATACCGTACTCACTACGGTAACACGTCTAGCGCGGATGCCCTAAGCGTTCCGCCTCAAACGTGGCCCGCAACTGCTTCGTGGGCATGAGCAGATGCCGGGGATGAGAGACGAAGGCCGTGAAGCCATAGCGCGCGTAGAAGGTCACGGCACTCTCGTCCGCGGCGTGGACGACGACGACTTCGAACCCGACCGAGCGGCTGGCCTCAGCGATCTGGCGCAGCGCATGCACCAAGAGCGTTCGCCCAACTCCTCTGCCCGCCCACTCGCCGTCAACCGCCAGCCGAGCCAGGAGGACGGCCGGCACCGGGTATCGACGCTTGCCCGCACCCAGAGCCCGAGCCGCCTCGTCGAGTTCCAGGCGGTACGTCGTCGTCGCGTAGTAGCCGATCACCCGTTCGCCACCCGGGTCGAGCGCAAGGAACGTCCGGGTGTTGTCAGAGCGTTCCCCCTGGCCGGCCTTGGTCCTGAGCCAGTCGTCGAGGTCAGCATTGCCACTTGTGAACCGCGAGCGATCAAAGCTCTTGCCGAAGGCAACGATGGGGACTTCAAGGGCGATCACGAGTCACTCCACATCGAAGACTTTCATCGATTGTTCGCCAACAGGCTCACTCAACACGGCGGAATGGCTGCCCGGATCCCCCACCCTGAGGTCCTCGCCCAGCGAGTCGGTCGACACCAAAGCCCTCCTCGCCAATCTTGGGCAGGCCGTGGCCGGAGTGGTCACCCCTATCCACACACCCTTGTTCATCCCCGCGTCAGGTGCAACCTCAACACGCCTCGCTCGGCAGCACCCATCCGAGATCGCTTCGGCCGCACGCTCTCGCCATGAGTTAGGTCACCCACCCCCGCGCGGGACCCGATGTCGTAGCATCCAATCGATAATTCTCAGTTGAATTCTTTGGAGGCGACGGTGGCACATCCAGGCGGGCACGGTAGTCATCCCGCGCGGACGGGGTGGCTCAACGCGGGCGCAACGCTTGTTGCCGGAGTGATCGGAGCTGTCGCAACACTGCTGGCGGCGCGCTCGGGCAATCTGCCTTCCGTAGTGGCTCTTCCCACCACCACCATCACGGTGACGCAAACGGCACTATCCACGACGACGGAGACCGTCACCCGCACGGTGACGCCTACCATCGGCTCGAACACCGGGACTGGCGTTGCAGCCACCGGCAATTCTGGCCGAACGTACCTCGTTGATCTTCAGCCCGTCGACTCATCTCTCGAACAACGGGTCGTGGACTTTTCCGACGTCACCTACCCAAACTCCCTTATCAACCTCATGTCGGGATGCTCCCAAACAGGACCCGTCGACTACCTTGTCCCCGGAGGAGCGACTCAACTAGTCGCGGAGGTCGGCGTAACCCGGGACTCACTTGAGCCAGACTCTCGGGTTACATTCCAAGTAACGGTTGATGGGCAGCGCGCCGAACCGATCACCGCCCAAGTCGCGCAGCACGCAACACTCAGAGTAGTGGTGAGCAGTAAGAGCCGCGTGCGGCTCGAGACAAGCATCGACAAGAACCGCCGCACAAACTGCAATACGGAGGCAGTCGCCGTCTGGGGTGACCCCTACTTCAGTTGAGGCGCCGCACGGGCTTGCTATAAAAGCGCCGTTCCAGGACCACCAACGCGAGAGTGGCTGGCCGCCATCAGGACCCCCCATCGTCGAGCTGCGCATGTGAGCCCGATCGACACGCTCACGGGGTCGGTCGTCACCAAGCCGCCGTGGTACCAGCGTCAATGCGCCGTGTGGCACCCATAGAAGTATGATCGTACTGCTATGCTCTTGGCAGGCCCCCAATCAAGGAGTTCCGCGGCATGACGAGGTACCGCCCCGAGCACAAGGAGGCGACCCGGCGCAGGCTGATCGAGGCGGCCGGTCGTCGGTTCAAGAGCGACGGCATCGACGGGTCCGGCATCGCCACGCTGGTTGCCGACGCGGGGCTCACGAACGGCGCCTTCTACAACCACTTCGCGTCCAAGGACGACCTGATCGCCACTGTCGTGGCCGCGCAGTTGACGGACCAGGCCGCGGTCATCGACGCGTTGCCGGTAGGCCCGGCCTCGATGCAGACCTATCTGCGGCAGTACCTCTCCCCCGCACACCGCGACGACCGCGCCGGCGGTTGCCCGTCGGCCGCCCTGCTCGACGAGATCGGCCGTTGCGACGAGGCGACGCGCGCGGCATACACCGTCGGTGTCGAGCCGATGATCGCGGCCGTCGCGCGGCACCTTGACGACGGCGATCCGCAAGGGGCGCAGGAGCGCGCGATCGGCTTGCTCACACTGCTCGTCGGCTCCCTGCAGTTGGCCCGCGCCGTCACGAATCCGGCGCTGTCCCAACAGATCCTTGCCACGGCATACACCCATGCCTTGTCCCTCGCGGGCGTCCAGCCGGGCGCCTCCACACTGCCCGTCGCACCCCCCACCCAGGAGTCGTCATGAAGGCCTTTGTCGTCACCCACTACGGACCCGACGGGCTGGCAGCCGCCGAGGTCGCCACGCCCACCGCCGGGCCGGGCGACGTGCTGGTTGACATCCGCGCGGCGAGCATCAACCCGCTGGACAAGATGATCCGCAACGGGGAGTTCAAGCACCTCATCAAGTACAAGCCGCCGTTCGCCCTCGGCCACGACCTCTCCGGCGTGATCACCGCCGTGGGCTCCGACGTGCGCGGCTTCGCGGTCGGCGACGAGATCTATGCGCGTCCGCGCGACGGCCGGATCGGCGCGTTCGCCGGGACGATTGCCATCGACGCGGGCGACGTGGCGCGCAAGCCCACCTCGCTGTCGTTCGAGGAGGCCGCCGCCGTGCCCCTCGTGGCGCTCGCCGCCTGGCAAGCGCTCGTCGACGTGGCCGGCGTGCAGCCGGGTCAGAAGGTCCTCGTCCACGCCGGCGCTGGCGGCCTCGGGTCGACCGTTATCCAGGTGGCCAAGCACCTGGGTGCCTACGTCGCCACGACTGCGCGCACGAGCGACATCGACAAGGTCCGATCGCTCGGCGCCGACGAGGTCATCGACTTCACGACCACCGACTTCGCGGATGTGCTGAGCGGGTATGACGTCGTGCTCGACTCGCTCGGGCTCGCGAGCCTGCAGAAATCGCTGACGGTGCTGCGGCCAGGTGGCCTCGCGATCAGCGTCGTCGGCCCGCCGGACCCAGCGTTCGCAGCCCAATTGGGTATGCCGTTCCTCAAGCCGGTGATGGCGGTCATGAGTCGCAAGGTGCGCGGCGCAGCGAAGAAGCTCGGGGTCCGCTATTCGTTCCTGTTCATGAAGGCGAGCGGCGCCCAGTTGGCGACACTGGCAGGGCTTTACGACAACGGTACGTTGCGGCCGGTCCTGGACCGGACCTTCCCGTTCGACGAGACCGTGGACGCGATGGCGTACGTCGAGCAGGGCAAGGCCAAGGGCAAGGTCGTCATCACCCGGTGAGTGTTGTCGGGCGGTGTCGGCCGTGGGTGGGCGGGAAGGAGCGTCGTGCGCCATGGAGCGCAGTCCGACCGAAATGGGGCGTAGTCGTTGCATCGCCTGATCGCGCTCCGGATGTCCGCGAACCGCTCCTCCTCGGACCGGCTCACACTCGCACCAGATCCGCGAGGGCCGTCGAGGACACCTCGCAGCGCAGCAATGACGCCGTGACCACATCGACTCGGGTGCCGAGCACCTCGCTCAACTCCTCCGCAATCCCGCAGACTCGCAGCAGTTCATTGCCCCTACTGGGTAGCAGGTCAACCATGAGGTCGATGTCACTGTCAGGCGTGGCATCCCCTCGCGCAACGGAGCCGAAGATCCGTGGGTTCGTTGCCGCGTAGCGAGCCAAGATCGCATCGAGCGCGTCGCGATGGCACGCGATCGCCGCTCGCAGCGACTCGCTCTGCCTCGTGACTGTGCCCATGCAGCCAAGGGTAACGGCGCAGTGTTCTCAGCTGGCTCCGAAACAGCCCGGGGCAATATATCGGGCCGCGCCTTCGACCGGACCTCCCCACCCGAGCCAAACGGCCTGCGACGTTGTGTTTTTGGTGTTTAGCCCACATGCTGAGGCGATGGAGCCGAGGGACCAACTGACCAGCGGGCAGGCGGCACGGATCTTGGGCTGTTCCCGCCAGCATGTCGTGGACCTCTGCGACAGCAGAAAGCTGCCCTGCTCAGTGATCGGCTCGCATCGGCGGATCGCCCGAGCCGACCTCAAGTCCTTCCTCGACACCGGCCGGGCGCTGCGCCGGGAAGAAGAGCGCTCACTGTGGCTGCACCGAGCGCTCGTCGGGCCACTCCTGCGCGACCCCGACAAGGTGCTGGCCCACGCGCGAGCGAACATCATCCGCTGGCGCGGCGCTCACCGTCCCGACGGGATGACCCAGGCCTGGCTGAGTGAGTGGGAGGCCCTGCTTGACTCTGGGGTGGACGCCGTTGCTGAGGTTCTGGTCAGCCGAGCCCCCCACGCGGTGGACCTGCGGACCAACTCCCCCTTCGCGGGGGTCCTGGACGAGAACGAACGGCAGGCAGTGCACCGGTCTTTCCGGCGACACTGGGCTCGCGACCACGCGGACGCATGAACCGTCAGCAACTGGCGCACCTGCTGCGGGCCAGCGCCCAGATCGCGGGAGATAAGGAGATCCTCGTCCGGGCCGACGGCGCTGCCGGCCTGCGCCGACGGGTGGGTTCCTGGCGCTCGACCTCGTGACCTGCGAACGGGGTCCTGCAGCACCTTCGACGACGGGTGGTGAGGACGACGCCGTGTTCTCGGACGCACACGCTGGACTGGCCGCGTCGGACTGGGGCGCCCTCTCGCCGACTCCTGGCCGCCCTGTTGGACGGCCCCCTGACAGCCCTCGGCCCGGATGCGCCACAGGTCATCGCCTCGCCGGTGTCACCTGCCGCGCCAGCGAGGGGCCCGCTTCTGCGCGAAGGCAGCCAGACCTTCGGCCATGTCCTCGCTGGTGATGAGTTCATCGATCGCTTCGGTGCGTCGGAGCACCGCGTCGGTGCTGTCGGCAACCCCTTCCGTCTCAGCCATGACCTGCAGCGAGAGCCGCACGGATGTGGGTGAGCCCTGAAGAATCTCGTTGGCCAGTGCCCGGGCCCCTTCCAGAGCGGTCCCCACCGGGACGACCCGGTTGGCGAGCCCGCGTTCGAGGGCTTCCGCTGCCCCCATCCGGCGGCCGGTCAGGATCATCTCGGTCGCGATCTTGCGTGGGATCTGGCGAGGCAGGCGGATCAACCCGCCCGCGCCGGCGATGAGCCCGACCCGGACCTCGCTGAGGGCAAGTTGGACCGCTTCGTCGACGACCATCAGGTGGCAGGCGAGAGCCGTTTCCAGACCTCCGCCCATCGCGAAGCCGTTGACCGCGGCGATCACTGGCTTGGCCATGTGTCGACGGCTGGTCAGGCCGGCGAAGCCGCTGCGGGGCACGTACATGGGTTTGCCGGTTGCGGTATAGATCAGGTCGTTGCCGGCGCAGAATGCCCGGGTTCCTGCGCCGGTGAGGATCGCGACCCAGAGCTCGGGGTCGTCGAAGAAGGCGTCGAACACCTCGGCAAGTTCCTCATGGGCTGGTGGGTGCAGGGCGTTGCGGCTGTCGGGTCGGTTAATGGTGACCTCGAGCAGGTGCCCGTCGCGGCGCACGAGGAGATGCTCGTATGCCGCCCGCACAGCGGCCACGGTGACCGGCGCCTGGGCATCCATCGATCTCTTGTCGACCGCGACGCGGTTGCCATAGCCGAAGGATCGGACGTAGACGCGCTGTCCGACCGGCTCGCCGGCGGTGAGCAGGTCCACGATGGCCTCGTCCCTCGGCAGGCCCATGGCGACGAACCGCTCGCCGGACTCGTCCAGCCTGCCGACGACGATGGCCGTGAGCCGGCCGTCCTTGCCGTGGCGGACGGTGTAGGTCTCGATGTGTGCCCAGCCCTCCGGATAGTCCGTGGTCGGCACCGGCGGGACACGGTCAAGCTCGGACTGAATGGCGTCATTGACATCGTCCGACCACGGGACAGGGGTGGTGGAATACACCCCCGCCGAGTACTTGGACAGCGTGCCCCCGTTCGCCCCGACGAAGCCGAACGAGCCCGGCAGCTGCCGACATCGCTGCACCGTCTCGACGATGGCGTGCATCGAGTAGTTGTTGCCCGCACCTCCGAAGTACGGAAGCCCCCCGGTCAGGGTGAGGCCACGCGGGTCGTCAGCACCCAACCCCAGCCCATCCGCGACGTTGGACACGGCGACGGGGAAGCAGCTGTAGAGGTCGAACGTCGCCAGTTGATCGACACCGATGCCTGCCATCTCCAGGGCGGTCGAAGCGGCCGCGACAGCTGAGGCGCTCCGAGACAAGTCAGGGCGGTCCAACAGGGGACGCTCGCGAGTGTCGGCGTGGCCGTGGAGGAACACCATCCGATCCGGCGCGATGCCAAGGTCCTCCGCCTGGGCGACCGACATCAGCAACACCGCGGCCGCCTGGTTGACCTGGTCGCGGGCGACAAGGAACCGGGGGTAGGGCTGCGCGATGAGCCGGTTGCGCTCACTGACAGTCGTGAGTTCCTCCGCCGAGCGCGCGACCGGCGCCGCAGCGTGCGGGTTCTGGGCTGCCACCCGCGTGAAGGGAGCGAAGAGCGCTCCCATCTGCGCGGCATACTCCTCGCGGCCCAGACCCAGGCGGGCGCGGCGAGCGTTCTCGAACAGCGCGTACTGGCTGGGGGCATCGACCAACCCATGGTTCGCGAGCTGCATCGAGATCAGCCCTTTGAGCCCCAGGCCCCGGTCCTCCAGGCTGCCCGCGACGTTCTCGGAGAAGTCCGGCGGGTCCTCCGATCCGGCCAGGTGTCGCACGGTGGAGATCGCCTCGGACCCGAAGATCAACGCCACCTGCGTCTGCCCCGAGGCGATGCTGGCGGCGAGCTCGGTCAGGAGGTGCTGTGGCCCCTGACCTCCCGCGATCTCGAGGATCGCTCGGGCCGGGTCGGCACCAACCCGGTTCGCAACCGAGCGTGGGTAGTTCGTCGAACGCCCAAGCGGCGCAGGCGCGTTCGGGGTCGAGATCTCGAACTGACGGATGCCGCCCACGGTGTCGATGCGTCGCGCCAGCGCTCCCGGCTCCACGCCCGTATCTGCCAACGCCTCCGCAGCCGCACGCGCGGCCAGGTCAACGACCGAGAGCCCTTGGTAACCATCGTCCTCGACCCGTTCGGAGAACTGCCCCACGCCCACGATGACGGGCGTTCGGGGGTCAAGTGCGTCCTTCACGACTGCCCCTTCCACTCGATGACGGCGTCCAGCGCCTCGATCTGCGAGCCGTCCACGCGCAGTGGGTTCACCTCGAGGGAAACGAGGTCATCCCCCAGGGCGAGGGCCAGGTCACCGATTCGGGCGATGACCGCGGCGAGCGCTTCGACATCCACCGGCGCCGAGCCACGCACCCCGCCCAGGATGGCTGCCCCGCGGAGTTGGCCGAGGAGTTGCACCACTCGTGCCGGGCTGACGGGCAGCGGCGAGAGTGCCGAGTCGCCGAGGACCTCGACGAGTATGCCGCCGAACGCGACCGCGAGGATCGGTCCCCACTGCGGGTCTCGCACGACACCAACGAGGAGCTCGGTGGCCGGCGGTCGCATGGGTGCGACCAGAACACCGTCGACCTGAGCCCCGGGGACGGTCGCCGCAGCTGCGACCAGGGCGGCATACGCCTCACGGACGGCGACGTCGCCGAGGACTCCGAGACGGACGCCGCCAATGTCACTCTTGTGCAGGATCTGCGCAGAGACGATCTTCATGGCAACCGCTCCGCCGACCTCGGCTGCCGCGGCGACGGCGTCGTCCGCTGACGTCACGACCGTTGCTGGCACCACCGGGATGCCGGCGTCCTGCAGGAGCTTGCGGGCCTGCGCCTCTGACCACGAGCCGCTTCGCTCACCACGAGCGGGAACGGGCACCGAAGCAGACGGCGCGGTGGGGCGGGCCTGCAGCTCATCGAGTCGTTCGGACCACCTGCCGATCGCGTCGAAGGCCGTCACCGCGGACCGAAGTCCAGGCAGCACGTGGGGAATCCCGCTCTCAGCCATGATCGAGCGCGTGTAGGCCGTGGTCGGCTGAAGCACTTGGTTGACGAAGACGACCGGGGCTCCGCTCGCGGCGGCAATACCTGCGCCGATCCCCTTGGCGATGCCCATGCCCTGATAGGGCTGGCCCGTGTCCTCCCAGGGCAGAGAGGTGATGACTCCCACGATGCCGATCGACGGGTCAGCCGACATCGCCTGGATCGCTTTGGTGAAGATGCTCGGGTCGATCACGGCGGCACCCGTGACGTCAAGCGGGTTCTGCACGGTGCCGTAGTCGGCGAAGAACTCGGCCACGGTGCTCG
>JADJIB010000003.1 GCA_016707175.1 Candidatus Phosphoribacter hodrii | reverse complement strand
GCCAGGTGGCCTCGCGATCAGCGTCGTCGGCCCGCCAGACCCAGCGTTCGCAGCCCAATTCGGGTATGCCGTTCCTCAAGCCGGTGATGGCAGTCATGAGTCGCAAAGTGCGCGGCGCGGCGAAGAAGCTCGGGGTCCGCTATTCGTTCCTCTTCATGAACGCGAGCGGCGCCCAGTTGGCGGCGCTGGCTGGGCTCTATGACAACGGCGCGTTGCGGCCGGTGCTGGACCGGACCTTCCCGTTCGACGAGACCCTGGAGGCGATGGCTTACGTCGAGCAGGGCAAGGCCAAGGGCAAGGTCGTCATCACCCGGTGAGTGTTGTCGGGCGGTTGTCGGCGCAACCCGGCGGCTGGCTGCCTACGTAGATGACGAAGGCCTGAGTGGGTCAGCGGTTGTCGATCGATCGGGCCAATTCGCCGAGCGCATGGTCGACGATGTCGAGGATGAGGTCAGGGTTCACGCGGAAGTACTCGTGCACGACGACGTTGCGTAGACCGGCGATGGCCGCCCAGGGCACCTCTGGCATCGACTCCCGGGTTTCGCTCGGCAGCGCCCGCACTGCCTCGCCGATCACGGCAAGGTTGCGAAGGAGTGCGTCGTACGCCATGGAGGCGAGATCATCCGACCGCAGAAATGGGGCGTAGTCGTTGCATCGCCTGATCGCGCTCCGGATGTCCGCGAACCGCTCCTCCTCGGACCGGCTCACACTCGCACCAGATCCGCGAGAGCCGTCGAGGACACCTCGCCGCGCAGCAATGACGCCGTGACCACATCGACTCGGGTGCCGAGCACCTCGCTCAACTCCTCCGCAATCCCGCAGACTCGCAGCAGTTCATTGCCCCTGCTGGGTAGCAGGTCAACCATGAGGTCGATGTCACTGTCCAGGCGTGGCATCCTCGCGCAACGGAACCGAAGATCCGTGGGTTCGTTGCCTCATGGCGCAGCTCAAGATAGCATCGAGCGCATCGCGATGGCACGCGATCGCCGCTCGCGGCGACTCGCTCTGCCTCGTGACTGTGCCCATGCAGCCAAGGGTAACGGCGCAGTGTTCTCAGCTGGCTCCGAAACAGCCCGGAGCAAGGTAACGGGCCGCGCCTTCGACCGGGCCTCCCGACCCGAGCCGAACGGCATACTGCGTTGTGTTTTTGGTGTTTAGCCCGCATGCTGAGGTGATGGAGCCAAGGGACCAACTGACCAGCGGGCAGGCAGCACGGATCTTGGGCTGTTCCCGCCAGCATGTCGTGGACCTCTGCGACAGCGGAAAGCTGCCCTGCTCAGTGATCGGCTCGCATCGGCGGATCGCCCGAGCCGACCTCGAGTCCTTCATCGACACCGGCCGGGCGCTGCGCCGGGAAGAAGAGCGCTCACTGTGGCTGCACCGAGCGCTGCTGGGGCCGCTTATGCGCGACCCCGACAAGGTGCTGGCCCAAGCGCGAGCGAACATCATCCGCTGGCGCGTTGCGCACCGCCCAGACGGGATGACCCAGGCGTGGCTGAGCGAGTGGGAGGCCCTGCTTGACTCTGGGGTGGACGCCGTTGCTGAAGTCCTGGTCAGCCGAGCCCCCACGCGGTGGACCTGCGGGCCAACTCCCCCTTCGCGGGGATCTTGGACGAGAATGAACGGTTGGCTGTGCTTCAGTCGTTCCGGCGGCACTGGGCTCGCGACCACGCGGACGCATGAACCGCCAGCCACTCGCACTCCTGCCTCGAACGGGAGTGTCACCGACCTGCGTTCAGTGAACTCGCCTCGATCCCCCTGGAGTCGATGCCCGCAAACTCCGTTGCCAGGGCTCCGGCGCCTGCTCATACTCGACAGATGAGCAGCGATGACGGGACTGCATCCGGGCCGATCACCGCCGCGGCCGGCGCACGGCCCGCTGGCTTCCAGCGCCGCGAGATCGGCGTCGGGGGCGAGGAGCAGGTCAAGCACCTCACGAGCATGCTCGACGTGCAGGCCGCCCAACCCTCGGTCATCCGGCTTCGCGACTGGGTGTTCGACCGGCTCGCGCCACGCCCTGGCGAGACCGCGGTCGATGTCGGCTCGGGCACGGGTGAGACCGTGATTCGCCTCGCCGGCGCCGTGGGTGAGCTGGGGCGGGCCATCGGCATCGAGCCGAACCCCGCGCTGCGCGCCGTAGCCGCCGACCGAGCCAGCGCCGCTCGCGTGCAGGCGGAATTCCTCGACGGCGCCGCCGGCGCGCTGCCGTTCGCTGACGGGTCCGTCGACCTCGTGACCTGCGAACGTGTTCTGCAACACCTCGACGACGCAGATGCCGCCGTGCGCGAATTCGCCCGCGTGCTTCGGCCGGGCGGCCGGGTCGTCGTGATCGACTCCGACTGGGCGACGGGCGTCATCCACCCCGGCGACCCTGAGGTGGTCTCGCGCTACCAGAGGTTCAGCCTCACCCAGTGGCCCAACCCCCACTCGGGACGGCTCCTGCGCAGCCAGTTGCTGGCCGCCGGCCTTGAGGTCGACCCCGACATCGGCTCGAGCGCCCTGGTCCTGCCCGACGGAGCCTTCCGCGGTGGAGGGATGATGGCGATGAGCGCGCCTGCGGCGATCGCCTCGGGCGCGGTCACGGCCGAGGAGTTGGCCGGGCTCATATCCGGGCTCGAAGCCGCCGCCGAGCACGGGCGCGCGTTCTTCTCGGTCACCATGTTCGCGGTGTTAGGACGACGCCCGGCACATTAGTGGGCGCCGAGGCGGCGGGCGGCGAGCAGGGCCATGGCCCTCGCGACCTGGATCGTCTCGGCCAGCGACACCTGCTCCCGCGGCGCGTGGGCGAACCGGACGTCCCCGGGCCCATAGTGCAGCGTCGGTATGCCGCCCACACCGGCATACAGCCGCAGGTCCGAGCCGTAGGGCGCGGCCGCTTCGACCGGGAGCGCTCCGCCGAGGTCGGTGACCGCGCGGCATACCTCGTCGATGAGCGGGTGCCCGGGCGCAAGGCTCCCCGAAGCGAACTGACCACCCGGCCACGTCACGACGACCGGGTTCTCGCGCAGCCATGGGTCCGCGGCGCACGCCTGCGCGACCCGCTCCTCGAACGCCGCCCGCGCCTGCGCGGGGTCCTCGCCGAGCCGCACGCCGTAGCGCCCCTCGGCGGTCAACAGGTCGGGCACCGAACTCGACCAGTCCCCCGCGCTCACCCGCCCGATCGAGATCCCATAGGGCAGGTCGTGCCCGGCGAACCGCGGATCCACATCGACGTGCCGCTCCGCCTCAAGCGCCCGCAACGCCAGGTGGATCGGCCAGAACGCCTCGAACGCCGACACCCCCTCGAGCCGCGTGCTCCCGTGCGCCGCGCGCCCCGGCACGTCGAGCCGGAAGGTGAGCGCGCCGGCATTCGCCGTGATGACCTTCCCGCTCGTCGGCTCGGTGATGACGGCGACCTCTCCGCCATGCCCCCGCCGCAGCGTCGCGAACGCCCCGAGCCCGCCGTCCTCCTCGCTGACGACGCTGTGGATCGCGAGCCGGCGCTCAAGCCGGACCCCGGAGCGGTGGATTGCGCGGGCGACGGCGAGATTGACGGCGACGCCGGCCTTCATGTCGCAGGCCCCCCGACCATGCAGGACGTCACCGTCGATGCGCGCGGAATACGGGTCGCCTGCAGCCCATTTCGCGAGGTCCCCGACGGGCACGACGTCGACGTGCCCCTGCAGGACGAGCCCCGGTATGCCGTCGCCCGGGGTCGTGCCGACCAGGCCATACCCCTCGAGCCGCTCCGCCTCGGTCCCGGGGAAGTCGGGATCGGCGCGCAGATCGTCGAGGTCGAGGGTCCACAGGTCGACGTCGAGCCCGGCCTCGGTCAGCTCGCGCGCGGAGCGGTGCTGCAGGTCGCTCTCGGCGTCGGTGCCGGTGACGCTCGGAACGCGGACGAGGTCGACGAGGTGGTGGACGAGTTCGGCGGTGTCGAGAGCGTCAAGGACGCGTTGCTCGGCGGTCGTCAGGTCTGCGCGGTTCACAACGCGAGGGTATGCCGTGCCGCTCACCACGTCCCCGCACCACCGCCCCGTAGGTCCTCATGTTCGGTGTTCGGTCAATACCGAACACCGAACAGGCCTCGATCGGGCCAGCGAGCGACGAGGTGGCACCTGGGAAGCCCTGGCTAGCGGAGACGTAGCAGAAGGCCCCCCCCCCCCCCCCCCCCCCCCCCCCCCCCCCCCCCCCCCCCCCCCCCCCCCCCCCCCCCCCCCCCCCCCCCCCCCCCCCCCCCCCCCCCCCCCCCCCCCCCCCCCCCCCCCCCCCCCCCCCCCCCCCCCCCCCCCCCCCCCCCCCCCCCCCCCCCCCCCCCCCCCCCCCCCCCCCCCCCCCCCCCCCCCCCCCCCCCCCCCCCCCCCCCCCCCCCCCCCCCCCCCCCCCCCCCCCCCCCCCCCCCCCCCCCCCCCCCCCCCCCCCCCCCCCCCCCCCCCCCCCCCCCCCCCCCCCCCCCCCCCCCCCCCCCCCCCCCCCCCCCCCCCCCCCCCCCCCCCCCCCCCCCCGGGCCACAGCCTTGGGGGCTATGAGGGCCTTCACGCCGCTGACCTGCAGCGATGCACGTGGTGGCAGGTCAAGGATTCGAACCTTGGAAGCTTTCGCGACGGATTTACAGTCCGCTCCCATTGGCCGCTCGGGCAACCTGCCGTGGTGCGCATGCGAGGATAGCAGCCAGCCCGGCGGCATACGAAACTTGCCTGCCAGCCACCCACCAACCCGGCGCGGCCCGACCCCAACCCACCCGGCCCGCGCCCCGACCAACAGGAGAACCGACCCATGGCCGACAGCTCGTTCGATGTCGTCAGCAAGTACGACAAGCAGGAGATCGCCAACGCCGTCAACACGGCAGCCAAGGAGATCGCCAACCGCTACGACTTCAAGAACGTCGGCGCCTCGATCGAGCTGTCCGGCGAGAGCATCGTCATGAAGGCCAACTCCGAAGACCGGGTCAAGGCGATCCTCGACGTCCTGCAGACCTGGCTGATCAAGCGCAAGGTCTCGCTCAAGCACCTCGACGGCGCCGACAAGACGCCGCGCCTGTCCGGCAAGGAATACCGCCTGGACGTGGGCCTCAAGGAGGGCATCAGCCAGGAGGTCGCCAAGAAGCTCACCAAGCTCATCCGCGACGAGGGCCCCAAGACGGTCAAGGCGCAGATCCAGGGCGACGAGTTGCGGGTGTCGAGCAAGTCCAAGGACGACCTGCAGTCGGTCATGAACCTCCTGCGCGGCCACGATGACATCGAGGTCGCCCTGCAGTTCACCAACTACCGCTGACCCGCGCCGACTTCACGACCAGCCCACGACAGCCCCGACGCCGCAGCCGGCCATGACCCGCGCCGACCGCCTCGGCTTCTGGGTCGTCCTCACCGCGATCAGTGGGCTGCTCATCGAGAACGGCACGTCCTCCTCGCCGTGGCTGTTCTTCAACCCGTTCGGGCTGCTCTACGTCCTGCCGCTCTACGGGTTGCATGTCGTGCTGCTGGCCCGCGCCGTCCTCGCGGCCCCGCGCCCGAGCCTCCCGATGCTCTACGTCGCCGGCGCCCTCCTCGGCCTGTACGAGGCCTACGTCACCAAGGTCCTCTGGTCACCCACGTGGGGGTCGACCGACGGTGCGGTCGTCGGCGGGCTGCACGTCTTCCAGACCGCGGTGCTCGTGCTCTTCGCCCACCCGGTGCTCGCCTTCATCGCGCCCCTGGTCATCGCGGAGGCCCACCTGGTCGGCCGGTCCGGTGTCATCGCCGGTATGCCGCCCCGCCTCGCCGCCGCTCTCGGCTCGCCGCGCGGGCGCGGTTGGGCCGCAGCCCTGCTCGCGTTCGTTCTCGCCGCGCACCATGCGTCCCCGCCGGACGGGCCCCTCGTCCACGGCGCGAGCGCCCTGGCCAACACGCTCGTCGTCGCGGCACTCATCTGGTGGTGGCATCGTCGGTATGCCGCCCGCCCCCTGCCCACTCTGCGCGACACGCTGCCGGGCTCCCGCGCGACGATCGTCCTCGCCGGGCTCCTCGGCCTCATCTACGTCGCGAGTGGTGTCCTCATTCGCCCAGAAGGTCTGCCCCACCAGGCCGGGCCGCACCTCGTCCTCGCCGGGATCTACGCCGTGCTCATCGCGATCCTGGCCCGGCTGATCCGCCGCGGCCGTCGGTCAGGGCCGGCCGCCACCCACGCGGAACTCCAGCCAGAGTCGCAACTCGAGCCCCCGGCAGAGCCCCCATCAGAGCCCACCTCTGATCCAGCACCGAAGCCCGCATCGCTAGCGCCGCACCGCGACCGCGGGCTCCTCGTCTTCCTCGTCGGGTATCCCCTCGCCTCCGCTGCCCTCGGGCTCATCCCACCCGTCGCAGCCGTCATCGCCGTCCTCACGTGGGCGATCGCGGTCCCTTACGGCGCCTGGCAACTGGGGCGAGCGGCATACCTCAGCGTGGCCCCGCGCCGCGAGGTCCGCTGATCGCGCTCACTGCGCGGCAGCGGCCGTCCGGGCGCGCAACTCGCCGACGCGCACGGCGCCGACTCCCGCGAGGATGAGCACCCCGCCGGCCAACTGGACGGGCGTGGGCAGCTCGCCCAGGAGCGCCCACGCGATCAGCACGGCGAACAGCACCTCGGTGAGCCCCACGAACGACGCCACCGTCGACCCGAGCCGCCGCGCGCCGATGGTCCCCAGCAGGTATGCCGTCGCCGCCGCGACCACGGCCAACTCACCGACCGCTGCCCACCAGGGCAGGCTCACGCCCGCCAAGCGTCACGGAAGCGGTCGAGACCCCTGTCGGCAGCACGCCGACGGCCCCGAGCCCGATGAGCGCCTCGGCTCCGGCGAGCATCCCGAACGACGCGAGCGCGACCGGCGGCAGGCCGGTGTCGCCATGCGCCGACACGACGAAGTAGACAGCCAGCCCGACCGCAGCCAGCAACCCCCAGAGGACCCCCACCGGGTCCAACTGCACCGAGCCGGTGAGGTCGAGCACGAGGACGAGCCCGGCGATCGACAGGGCGACGCCGACGAGGGTCGCGGGTGCCGGCGAGCGGCGGCTGCGCAGCCACACCCAACAGGACGACGAGCACCACCCCGAGGTATTCCAGAAGCAACGCCACGCCGATCGGCATCCGTTGCACCGCATTGAAATACGCGACCTGGCAGCCGGCGACCGCGACAACCCCGAAACCGAGGATCAGCCACACGCTGCGGCGCACGACCCCGGGTAGTCCTCGCACGGCATACAGGGCAGGGCCGAGGAGCACGAGCCCGGCGAGCCCGACGCGGGCGGTGACCACCGAGCCGGGGGTCCAGCCCGTGGCGAGGAGCGCCTTGGCGAAGGGCCCTGACGTGGCGAAGGTGGCAGCCGACAGGACCGCCGCGAGCAGACCCACATCGACCCGTATGCCGCGCGCGAACCGCCCAACCGCCGTTGCTCGTGGGTGCGCCGCCAGCTCGCCCGCCGTGTCAGCAGTCACCGTCTCGGTGAGGGCCACGCCTATCGTCTCCTGTCGAATCCTTGGCCGCGCAACACCTGCCCACAGCCACTGGCAGCCTGTGCAGCCCTTGACAGGGTAAGCCCTCACGCACATCGGCCCCGACGCCGCAAAGATCGTCGACCTTTCAGGGGCCAGGCCGTAAAGATCGTCGACCTTTGCCGAGGTCGACGATATTTCGTCGAGTCAGCGAAAGGTCGACAATGTTTCAGCAGCCCGAGGCCGGACGGAAGCGGCGTCAGCGAAAGGTCGACGATGTTTCAGCCGGCGAGCCCAGTGCGCGCCGCCGTCGCGGGGAACAACGTCGCCAGCCCGAAGCCCGACCCACCGTCCCCCGCCGTCCGCGCCATCAACACCTGGTGCAGTTGGATCTGGTTGATCTCGAAGGACCGCCGCGACCCGGCCATATAGAGCCCCCACACCCGCGCCGTGCCCAGCCCGGTGTCGGCGACGCACTCGTCCCAGTTCTTCGACAGGTTCGCGCACCAGTCGCGCAGAGTCATGGCGTAGTGCTCGCGCAGGTTCTCGTGATGGCGCACTTCTAGCCCAGCATTCTCGGCGGCGACGACGATGTCACCCGACCCGGTGAGGCCACCATCGGGGAAGACGTACCGGTTGATGAACCCGCGGGCCGGCATACCGCGGTGACCGTTGTCCGGCCGGGTGATGCAGTGGTTGAGCAGCCGCCCGCCATCCACCAGTTTCGAGCGCAGGAAGCGGAAGTATGCCGGGTAGTTGCGGGGCCCGATGTGCTCGGTCAGTCCGATCGAGCTCACGCCGTCGAAGCCGTCCTCCGACACGTCGCGGTAGTCCTGATGACGCACCTGCGCGCGCCTGGTGAGGCCCTCGCGCTCAAGGCGCGCCGCGGCATACGTCGCCTGCTGCTTGGACAACGTGACGCCGAGCGCGGTGACGCCGTAGTGCTTGACCGCGTGCACGATCATCCCGCCCCACCCGCAGCCGACGTCGAGCAGCCGCATCCCCGGCTCCAACCCGAGTTTGCGGCAGACGAGGTCGAACTTCGCGTCCTGAGCGACTTCGAGGGTGGCCTCCGGGCTGGGGTATGCCGCGCACGTGTAGGCCATCGACGGCCCGAGCACCATGGCGTAGAACGCGTTGGACACGTCGTAGTGGTGGGCGATGGCTTCGGCGTCACGGCGGCGCCCATGGGCGAGCCCGGACGCCAATCGCCTTATTTGAGAAGGGGTTTCCTCGCGAGGAAGCTCAGGCAGGCGCGGCCGGTGAGCAGCGACGAACCGAGCGAGCTCCGGTATGCCGCGCCAGTCCAGTCCGCGCGAGACGAGGCCCTGCTCCAGCGTCACGAGGAGGTCGTAGGGGTCGCCTTCGTTGACGCCGTCGAAGATCACCTCATCCTGCAGGTAGGCCCGAGCAAGCCCGAGCGAGCCCGGCGCAGTCAACAGGTAGTTGAGCCCACGTTCGCTGGCGATGTGCGTCGGCCAGCCGTCCGCCGGGCCGGACGTCGACCCGTCGAAGGCGCTGATGCGCAGGCCCGTGTTGTCGAAGAGGCGCTCCACCGCTTGCGCCACCGTGAGGGTCATCGTCGTCGCACCGCCTTGTCGTAGAGCCCCGGGAACCGCCCGTCCGGGTCGTAGCGCTTCTTCACTTCGTCGTACACCGAACCGCCGTAACGGGATTCGAACTCTTCTCGGGAGTAGTAGGCGTCCGAGTAGAGCGACTTGTGCCCACCGAGTTGCGAGACGACCCGCTCGATCTCCCGGTTGACGTCGCCGTCGGCCCGGCCGGGGCCGATCGGCACGCTCGACCAGAAGCCGACGTTGACGTAGCACTCGCCGGGACGCATCGGATAGAGCGGCCAGGGCGCCCCGGAGTCATCCGCAGCGCCGCTGCCCGACTCACGAAGGGCCACGGGGCACAACCAGATCGGTTCGATCGGCACCTCGCGCAGGAACCAGTCGAGGAAGTCAGCGGTCCGCTCCAGCGGGATCTCGACGTCCTGCACCACCCGCTCGCGCGCGGGTCTGCCGCGCCACGAATCGACGCGCGCCGCCACCCCATGGCGGTTCTCCAGCCCGACGATGCGTTGATAGACATCCGAGCGCTTGAGCCGTCGCGGCCACAGCCGTCGCACCAGAGGTTGCTGCACCCCGAACGCCCGCGAGCACCAGAACCAGTCGGTGTCCCAGCGCCACAGGAAGTCCCGCACCGTGAGCACATCGGTGCTCCGCTCGCGGATCGAGCGGTAGAAGATCCGTTGTCCCGCATAGTCGCTCGGCGTTTCGGCGGCATCGAGAGTCTGCTCGAAACGCCCCAACGTGAGGTATGCCGCGTTCCTCGCGAAGACGACCCCGTCCAGGAAGTCGACCGGCTCGCCGTCCCAGGCCCGCGTCGCGACGATCTGCCCGACCGCCTCGGTCAGCGACTGCAACGAGTCGAACGGCAGGTGTCGCAGCCGGACGAACGGCGCCACCGGCTCGACGTCGATGGTGAGAGACACGGCATACCCGAGGGAGCCGTAGGAGTTGGGGAAGGTGCGAAAGAGGTCAGCGTGCGGGCCCGTCGGCGCCGCGGTGACGATCTCGCCCGTGCCGATGAGGATGTCCATCGAGCGGACCGATTCGTGCGGCAGCCCGTTCCGGAAACTGCTCGCCTCGATCCCCAGGCCCGTCACGGCACCGCCCACGGTGATGGTGCGCAACTGCGGCACGACGAGCGGCATGACCCCGGCCGCGAGGGTGGCGTCGACGACGCTCTCGTAGGTGGCCATCCCCTGCACCGTCGCGGTCCCGGCCACCGGGTCGACGTCGATCACCCCGGTCAGCGCCGACACATCCAGGCCCGGACCCATCGCAGCCGCCCGCGGGCGGAACAGGTTGGTCGTCCGCTTGGCCAGCCGCACGGGGACGTCCGGGTCGAGGTGCTCGTAGTTGAGGGAGAGTGCGCGCACGGCGGCTGCGTGCTGCGCAGGTGACACCACCGCGCTTTCACCTCCTCGCGTCGTCGCCGGCGGGTGGCTCCATCCGAGGCTAGCTCTCCAGCGCCCGCCATGGGCAGTTACCAGTGGGTATGCCGCACACCCCGATTGGCGGCGCGCCGCCCTCGCGTCAGCCGGTGGGGAACCAGCGGCTGCGCGACGCCAGGGCCTCCCGCACCGGCCACGACCACTCGACGAAGGCCCGACGCACGCCGGGGGTCAGGTCGTTGCGGGCCAATGCGGCGTCGACGAGCTCGATGGTGCGCGCCTCGACGACGAACGGGAAGCCGAAGCGCACCACCTTCGTCAGCGCGTCGTCCCCCACCCATGCGGTCATCCGCGGAATGGCGTCGAGGAACGGCTCGACGAACGGTCGAACGAGCCCTCGGTCGGGCGAGCGCCACAGGCCACGCGCCAACTCGACGAGGGCATGGTTGGTGTGACCCGACGCGGGATCGACGAGTTGCTCGAAGGCCCAGGTCTTAGCGGCCACCGTCGGCACCGAGGCCCGCGCCAACAACCCGGCCAGCCGCCCGGACACCGTCGGGTCGGCGGCTTCGGCGGCCGCCAACTCCTCCTCGCGCAGGCGTCCCAGGCCAGCGAGGTTGCCGACAACGAGCCACCGGAAGTCGGTGTCGCCCTGCAACCACGACGGCCCGGCGTCCAGCCAGGTCCGCAGCAGCCCCTCGTGGGTCGACGCCCGGGCCACGAGCCGGGCCGCGATCGTCGCCCGCGGCGACCCGTCCGACTCCCTCTCGATGACGGTCCTCGCGGTCTCGGCCAGCTCCGCACGCAGCCCCGGTCGCAGGTCATCAGGAACGAAACGCGACAAGACCACCAAGGCGTCGTCGGCGACGTTGGCGAACAGCGCAGGATGCGTCTCCCGCGGCCACGACCGCGCGATCGCATCGAGGAACAGCCGTGGGTCAACGACTCCCCGGGCCACGCCGTCATCCAAGGACTGCCAGCAGACCGAGCGGGCCAGCGGGTCGGCCAACTCCCCCAGCCGGGCCGGCAGGGCAGCCAGCGTGGCCTCGTCGAAGTCGATCGACGCCCACGTGAGGTCGCTGCAGTTCGGCAGGACCAGCCGGTCACCCGGGGCAACCCGCAGGTCCGGCAACGCCGTTCGCTCCCGGTCGGCCAGGACGCGGGTCACCTCGGGTGGAGCGCTCGCGGCATACACACCGACGTCGAGCACGTGCGGGCGGGAGGCGGGGTATGCCGCGGGCGCCCGTCGCGTGAGCACCGGGCCGTCGCCATCAGCCGAGTAGACAACCTCGCCGTCACCCACTGCCGGCGCTTCGACCGCGAAGGTGTCCCGGCCCGTCGTCAGCAGCCAGTCCCTGGCCCAGTCGCCCAGGTCACGGCCCGCGGACGCTTCGATCGCCGCCAGAAACTCGGCGAAGGTTCCGTTGCCAAAAGCCTTGTCCCGCAAGTAGTTCGAGACACCACCAACGAAGACCTCGTCTCCCACGAACGCGATGAGTTGCCGCAACGCGGTGGCGCCCTTGGCATACGAGATCCCGTCGAAGTCCGACAGGGCGTCCTCGGCCGTCAGCGCCGGCGCCCCCGCGACGGGGTGGGCGGACGGTGCGCGCTCCGCGGCATACCCCCAGGGCTTGCGAAGGATGCCGAAGTCGACCCAGGCGTCGGCGAATTCGGTTGCGCCGGTGAGCACCCGGTGCGCGAGGTATTCCGCGAACGACTCGTTGAGCCACAGGTCGTCCCACCACTTCATGGTGACCAGGTCGCCGAACCACATGTGGGCCATCTCGTGACAGACGGTCCGCGAGCGGCGCAGCACCTCGTCAGGCGTGGCCGCCCCGCGATAGAGCAACGCATCGCGCAACGTCACGCACCCCGGGTTCTCCATGGCGACCGCGTTGAAGTCCGGGACGAACACCTGGTGATAGTCGCCAAAGGGATACCGAATGCCGAACAGCGCGTGATAGGCGTCGAACGACTGCTTGGTCACCTCGAAGATCTGTGGCGCCCAGCGCTCCAACTCGGCACGCATCGACGCCCGCGCGTGCAGGCCCAGCGGGATCCCGTCGTGCGAATCCCGCACGGAGACGAAGGGACCGCCACACACGGTGAACAGATAGGTCGAGATCGGCGCCGTGGCCGCGAGCTCCCACTCACCGTCACCGACCTGCGTCGCAGCGCCGTTGCCGACGATGATCCAGTGCGTCGGAGCGTGCACCCGCAGGCTGATCGACGCTTTGAGATCGGGCTGGTCGAAGCAGGCGAACACCGCCGGCGCATAGTCGAGGAACGACTGCACATAGACATAGGCCTCCCCGTCGGCCGGGTCGACCGCCCGGTGCAGCCCCGACCCGTCGCGCCGGTAGGCCATCGTCGCGTCGACGCTCAGCGTGTGGGCACCCCCGGCCAAGGCGGGCAGCGCGAGTCGCCCGTCGTGCCACCCCGCAAGGTCGACAGGTATGCCGTCCAGCAGCACCTCGTGCACGTCGGTCGCCTTGACGTCGACCCAGGTCTGCACCCCGTCGGCCAGAGCCTGGAAGGTCACCGTCGTCTGTGACGCGAAACGTTCGTCGCCGACGTCGAGATCCAGCGCCACGGCATACCCCTGCACGGCCAACTGCGCAGCGCGACGTGTCGCTTCGGCGCGGGTGAGAGACGGCATACCCGCGAGTCTGCCACCCGACATCCGGGTCCGCCGGGGACGTGACAGACCGGTGACAGGGGCGCGGCAGGGCCTCACCCCACCATCAGCGAACGTCAGCACTCACAAGGAGCTCTCCCCATGCCCTGGCTCACCCCGGCCCTTCCGGCCTTCTCCCCCGCCACTCATCCCTACCTGACGATCCGACCCCTGGCCCCCCTGGAGGCCGGTCCGCTGCAGGCCGTCTTCCAGGGGCTCAGCGCGAAATCGCGCCAGCTGCGCTACCACACCCCCGTGTCGGTCCTGCGACCCGCGATGCTGCGCCACCTCACCGATGTCGACCCCGGACGCCACGTCGCCGTCGTGGCCACCTTCGGTGGGCGACCGGTCGGCATCGGACGCTGGCTGCGGGACCCGCTCCGGCCGACCGAGGCCGAGCTCGCGGTCGAGGTCATCGACCGCTGCCATGGGCTGGGGATCGGCACCGCGCTGGCCGCGGAGGCCGCCCGGCTGGCCGTGCACGCAGGGGTCGACACCCTTGTCGCGCACATCGACTCGGCCAACACGGCGGCGCGCGGTTGGGCCCGGGCCCTCGGCGCCGCCCCTCACCCGGACGATCCCGAACAGGTCCGCATCGCAGCAGCCGCGCTCGCCCCCGACATCCCCCGACACCACCCGGCCGCCTGACCGGGCCATCAGCTTCCCCGCATCAAACCCACGAAGGACTCTCCCCATGATCGACACCTTCATCACCACCGTCATGCGCCGGGCTCGCGCGATCCTCATCACCAGCCTGGTCATCCTCGTCGCTGCCGCGGCGCTCGGAGTCGGCGCCATCAGCCGGCTGCAGTCGGGCGGCTTCGACGATCCGTCAGCCGAGTCTGCCCAGGCAGCCACGGCGCTGGCCGAGAAACTCGGCCGTCCAACCGCCAACTTCCTCCTTCTCGTCACGGCCCCCTCGGGCGCGACGGTCGACGACGCCGTCGTCGCGGATGTCGGCCGAGCAGCCGTCAGTCGCCTCGACGCTGAACCAGGGGTCGACGTCGTCGCCGACTTCTGGAGCGCACCGGCGGGTGCGGCGGCCGCGCTGCGTGGCGCCGGTGGGCGCACTGCCCTCGTGGTGGCCCATATCGACGGCGACGAGGACGACTACCGCGAACGCATCGCCACCCTCCAACCGGCCTACACGACGACCTCTCCCGAGGGGGTCACGGTCCAGACCGGCGGCGCCGCCCAGACCGTCACCGACATCACCCTGCAAGTGAAGAAGGACTTCGCCCTCGCCGAAGCCCTCGCCATCCCCGCCACCCTGCTGCTGCTCGTCGTGGTGTTCGGGTCGTTCATCGCCGGATTGCTTCCCATGCTGGTGGGCGCCTATGCCATGGTCGGCACCCTCGCCGTCCTGCGCATCCTCACCGCGGTCACCGACGTCAGCATCTTCTCGCTCAACCTCACCACCGCTCTCGGGCTTGGGCTCGGCATCGACTACGCGCTGCTCGTCGTCAACCGGTTCCGCGAGGAACTCCAATCCGGAGACGACGTCGAGGGAGCGCTCCGAGCCACGATGCACACCGCCGGACGGACCGTCGCCTACTCCGCGATCACGGTCGCGGTCGCCCTCGGAGCGTTGCTCGCCTTCCCGATGTACTTCCTCCGGTCCTTCGCGTATGCCGGTATCGCCGTCACCCTGCTCACGGCCGGCGCGTCCCTCGTCGTCCTGCCCGCGGCACTGCGACTGCTCGGTCACCGCGCGGCATACCGGCGCTTCGGCAAACCCACCAGGTATGCCGCCGCCGGCCTGTGGAGCCGCGTTGCCACCGTCGTCATGCGTCGCCCAGTCCTCACCGCAGCCCCGGTGGTGGTCCTGCTCGGTGTGCTCGCCGCGCCCCTGGCCGGCGTGTCGTTCGGGCTGCCCGACGATCGGTCCATCCCGGTGAGCCACTCGCAGGGCCGGGCGGTGGCCGAGGTGCTGCGCGCCGACTTCACCAGCCGCGAGAGCGAGGCGATCACCGTCGTCTTCCCCGACGGAGCCCCGGAACGCACGGACCGTCCGACCCTCGCGGCATACGGCGCCAGCCTGTCCGTGCTGCCCTCGGTGAGCCGAGTGGACACTCCGGTCGGCACGTACGTGCGTGGTGCCCGAGTTAGCGGCCCCCGACCGGACTTGCTATCCGACTCTGCCGCAGCCGTTCTCGTCATCCCTGACGTGGAGGTCTACAGCCAAGCCGCTCAGGACCTCGTCACGGCGATCCGTCGCGCAGGCGCCCCGGCCGCGCCCTTGGTCGGTGGCCCGACGGCTCGGTTCGTCGACGTCAACGCCTCGATCGCGAGCCGACTGCCCCTGGTCGGCGCCCTCATCGCCCTGACGACCTTCCTGGTCATCTTCTTCTTCACCGGATCCATCGTGCTCCCCGTCAAGGCGCTGCTGACCAACGCAGCCACCATCGCGGCGGTGCTCGGCGTGATGGTGTGGGTCTTCCAGGAGGGGCACGGGTCGGGCCTGCTCGGCTTCACCCCGACGCCCCTGTCGGTGTCGATCCCGCCCCTGATGTTCTGCCTGGCCTTCGGCCTGTCGATGGACTACGAGGTCTTCCTCCTCGGCCGGATCAAGGAGGCACGTGACCGCGGACTGGACGACACGGCCGCAGTTGCCTCCGGGCTCGGCAGCACGGGCCGCATCGTTACCGCCGCTGCGGCCCTCATGTCGGTGACCTTCCTCGCCTTCTCGACGAGCAAGGTGTCCTTCATTCAGATGCTCGGACTCGGCTGCGCCCTGGCCATCCTGCTCGACGCGACCCTCGTGCGGGGCGTCCTGGTGCCGGCCCTCATGCGCCTCATGGGCCGGTGGAACTGGTGGGCTCCCGCCCCACTGGTCCGACTGCACGAACGTATTGCGCCCGCACCTGAAGGTCTCCCACGACCCCTCGGTCTCGCCCGAACCGGCACCGACGCTTCCCGTCGGAATGCGGGCGATGCCCGAGGTGAGCACCACCCGAACACCGCTGGGGAGGCGATGTCGGGAACGGTCCGCTGACCCCACGGACCAAGGTGCTTACGGCCTCACCCGGCCCGTCCACGAAGCCGCGGACCGGGTGAGGCTCTCCCCCTCTGACCGGCGGCCCAGCCCGCCCCCTCACTCAACCCCACGCTCTGACCCATCGACCTTCTGACCACATCGCCTCGAAGGAGCCGATCCCATGACCACGCAGGCCCCCGTCTCATCGTTCGACATCACCTACCAGCAGCCAGGAATCGCGGGCGGCATACGCGTCGCCGCCGCCTTGCACCGCGACCGACTGGAGCTGCGCCTATCCACCGGCGTCCTCGCCGCCTTCTTCGCCTTCCCGCAACTGGGGCGGCCGCACTTCCCCGAAGCCGGCAACGGGTCAGACCCGGTGATGGTCCTCGGCCCCGACAGGGTGACCGTCACAGTCGTCGGACTCCCTTCGGAGAGTGCGGAATTGGTGCGCGCGGCCCTCGCCGACCGGATCGCGCTCGTGGCTTCCGGCGACCCCACCACTGTCATCCCGCTCGAGCTCGGGCCGTCGACCCCGGTCGACGGAGGCGTCGGCTTCCCCCTGCTGGGCCGACCAGCCGAGCGCCAGCTCTATGACGTGGCGCTGCGCGCTGGGACGGTCGGCTGGGAGGTCGTCGCCCCACACGCGGTCTACTACCGCTCGACGTGGACCGATTTCGGGCTCGCGCACATCACCGACACCCACGTCGCCCGGCGGATCGACGCCTTCCGACCCACCCTGCGCGACCTCGGGCTCACCGAAGCGGCCGCCCGCATGTGCAACATGAACGACCAGTTCCGTGGCTTCGTGTCGTTCGCCAACCGGCTGCACGCGGCCGGGGAGCTGGATGTCATCGTCGCCACCGGCGACCTCATCGACTACGTCCACGAAACGGACGACGACCGCGAGGGCTTGGGCAACGCGGGCTTCCTGCGCGACCTCATCCTGGGTCGGGCGCCGGGTCCGGACTGGCCCACCGTCGAGGAGTTGCGCGTGCCGATCCTCATGACTCCGGGCAACCACGACTACCGCCGCCACCCGTATCACCTGGTGTTCGACGTGAACCTCGGCGGGCAGGACGTCAAGCGGGTGCGCAACTTCAGCGAACTCGCCCTGCTCGAGCGCGAGGCGATGGCCCTCACCAACACGCTCTACTTCCCCGGCGCAACGGAGGTGCCCAACCTCGGCAAGTCCGCCGCCACGGCGATGGTGGAGATCGACCCGACCCTGCGCGCCTTCCGCCAGGCATTGGCCGACCCCGGCCCACACGTCGCTCGACTGGGCAAGCACCGCGTCGTCCTCGTCGACAGCGCACACGACGTCGGCATGCCCGACTCGGCCACAGACGCGCTGTGGGAGCTCGTCAAGGAGTGGTGGAACGGCTCGGGCGACGAAGACTTCATGACGCTCATCGGCGGCTCCCCCAACTGCGAGGGGGTCAACGACGAGGAGTATGCCGTCGCCGTCGACGCCATCGAGTCGGCCCCGGACGACGGGCTCGTCGTCCTCGGGCTGCACGCCCCCCTCATCAATCCATGGAACGGGGAGACGCCCTTTTTCCTGCGCGAGACCCAGCGCCCCGCCCTCGCCCAGCAAGCAGCGTGGTGGGTGCAACGGCATACCGGAGCGACCTCGGCCGACCTCATGAGCGAGCACCCCGACTGGTTCGCGCGCCCCGGTGAGGGCGAACCGGCATACCTCAAGCGCGGGACCACCCAGGACCTCCTGGATGCAGGGGTCTCGCGGGGACGAACCGACGACCTGTTGCAAGCGCTCGCCGGTGTCGGGACCCGGCGGCGGGCCGACGTCGTGCTCGCCGGACACACCCATCGCCACAACGAGATCTCGATCCGGGTCCTCGATGACGGCAGCCTCAGCTACTTCCTCGACTTCTACACGGCCAACCCACGCGCCTGGTATCCCAACAAGGTCGTGCGGGTCGGGGACGTTCGCCAAGCGGCGGGCGGCCACCTCGACCTCCCGACCACCAAGACCTATGTCGAGGTCGACGAGGACGCTATTGCCCACGCCGAGCCGCACCCGATGCCGTGGGACGCCACCCACGACTGGGTCACCTTCGTCCCGCCGTATGCCGATCCGCTGGCGACGTCGGCCGACCCGCGCGCGTGGTGGGACCGGCACAAGCCGCTGCAACTGCAGACCGGTGCCCTCGGGCTGTGGGAGAACAACCAGGTGAGCTTCAGCGGGCTGCGGCTGCTCAGCGTGCGCGGGGACGTCATCCAGCGGGTGCACTTCCTCCCCCGAGAGCGCTTGGACGCCTACCGCTGGGAGTTGTCGCTCGAGCAGGCGGCGGCCCCGGAGCCGCGCCACCAGGTGCTCACCCGGGAGCGGACCAGGCGGTTCGGGTCGCCGCCGGCCGCGAGCGCTCCCCTGGTCCTCACCCCAGCGGCGGGCGGGAACAGCGTGGTCTATCGCGACGGTGAGGGATACCTCGTCGAGTTGTGGGACGTCCCGGGCAGCGCGGGGGCCGGGCGGCTCGCCGGGCGCGACGTCGCTCCTGCCGCGGTCGGCTCGCCGTCGGGATTCGTCGGCCCCGACGGGACCGCGGTCGTGCTGTTCCGCGGCGACGACCGCCACATTCACTCGCTCTACTGGGCGGGGACGGCGAGCGCCGGACACGACGCGCTGTCGCAGTCGTGCGAGGCATCCGAGGCCGAAGGCGACCCCAGCGGCTACGTCCTGGCCGGCATCACCCACGTCTTCTATCGCACCGCCGACGGGCACATCGAGGAGTTGTGGTGGCCGGGGGCCGAGGCCGTCAGCCATGGCCACATCACCGGGTATTGCGACGAACCCCTCGCCGCGGGAGATCCTCAGGGATACCCGGTGACGACGACGGCCCAGAACATCGTCCTCTATCGGGGCGTCGACGGGCACGTCCACTCGCTCTACTGGTCGGATGGCCCCACGGGGCACGACAACCTGTCGGGCTATTGCGGATCGCCGCTCGCCGCGGGTGACCCGTTCGGCTATCACCTGCCCCACCTGGACTCCCACCAGGTCGTCTACCGCTCCGCGGACGGGCACCTCCACGAGATCGGCTGGGCCGGCGCCGCACCGGCGAGCGCGTGGGACGTCGTCGGAGCTGCCGGCGCACCCCCTGCTGCGGCTGACCCGGCCTGCTGGTTCGTCCCCGCAAACGGCACCAAGCACATCTCGTATGCCGGTGTCGACGGTCACGTCCACGACCTCGCCTGGCCGGCTGGGACCGCGACACCGACCTGGACCGATCTCACTCTCAGCGCCCTCGCCCCGCCGGCGGCCGCCGAGCACGTAACCGGTTGGGTCGAGCCAGGGTCGGCGACCTGCCGGGTGGCCTTCCGCGGCACCGACGGGCACCTCCACGAGATCCGTTGGGGCTGAGCAACGTCCCGACAATTCGGGCGCGACACGCAACCGTCCTGTGATTGCATGGGCGGATGCGTGTCGGCGTTCTGGGACCGCTGCTCATCGACGGAGCGGGCGGTGAGACCACGCCCCGCGGCCAACGGCCGCGGGACGTGCTCGCCGTGCTGCTCCAGCGCCGCGGCCATGTCGTCACGCCTGACGTGCTCCTCGACCTGGTCTGGGGCGACGCCGCAGTCGAGCTCACGGCATCGACGGTCCATACCGTCGTCGCCCGGTTGCGGCGAGCCCTGGGCAGTGACGTCATCGAGACCCACGACGCCGGCTACCGCCTCGGCCGGCAGGTGCGGCTGGATTCGGACGACTTCGACGCGGCCCTGCGTCGCGCGCGCGAGGCCACCGCGGCGGGCGACGCGGCCGGGGCGGTCACGGCATACCGGGATGCCGTTGCCGTGTGGCGCGGACCGCAGGCCTTCGAAGGGGTCAGCGACGACCTGGTCATGGCCGATCGAGCCCGGCTCGGCGAGGCCCACGCCCAGACCCTCGACGAGCTCGCGCTCGCGCTGTTGGAATCGGGAACGGCCCCTGCCCTGGACGAGGCCTGGTCCCTGGCCAGGGCGCTGACCCGGGAGCATCCCCTGCGCGAGGGGAGCCATCGGACGGCCATGCTCGCGGCCGTCCGCAGCGGCCGCCAAGCCGAGGCGCTGGACCTCTATCGGGCCCTGCGGGCCCGGCTGCGTGATGAGCTGGGGATCGAGCCGAGCCCACCGACTGCGGCGTTGCACCAACGCATCCTCACGCAGGACCCCACCCTCGACCCCGCCCTCGACCTTGGCCCGACCCACGAACAGCGGACCGGCCCAGAGCCGCAGGTCACGGGCGAGCGGCCGCCGGACCAACGGGAGATGGGTCGGCTCCCGGCGCCGCTCACCTCGACGGTGGGCAGGGAGGAGGACCTCGCCACGGTGATCACCCTGCTGGAGCAGGGGCGTCGATTGGTGACGATCCTTGGGCCGGGCGGGGTGGGTAAGAGTCGCCTGCTCGCCGAGGTCGGCGGGCGGCTGAGCGCGGATCCCTCGCTGGAGGTCGTCTATGTCGACCTGTCGGGCCTCGGCGCCACGAACGCCGCCGACATCGCCGACGCCGTGGCGGTGGGCTTCCGGCTCCCGGTGTCTCGCGACGACCCGATCTCCAGCCTGGTCAACCATCTGTGCGCAGACCGCCTCGTCGCGCTCGTCGACGAGGCGGAGTGGGCCTCGACAGCGGTCGCCGAAGTGGCCTCCCAGATCCTCGCGGGCTGCCCGGGCGTCCGGCTCGTCGTCACCTCGCGCGTCCCCCTGGACGTCCTCGGGGAGAGCCGGGTGCTGCTCGCCCCGCTGGCCTGCCCTCCGGAGGACGCCTCCGGCGCCGAGGCCCGGCGCGCCCCGGCCGTCCGGCTCCTCGAGGATCGCCTGCGCGACCACGCGCCGGATCTCGTCATCGGCGATGAGCAGGGCGCTGACCTCGCGCGGTTGGCTCGCCGCGTCGACGGGCTCCCCCTCGCGCTCGAACTGCTCGCCGGGTATGCCGCGTCGCGGACCCTCGCGGAGTTGCTGCCCCTCGTCGATGCACCCCTGGACGTGGCCAGCCCCGAAGTGGGTCACCGGCCACGCCACCGAAGTCTGCGCGACACCCTGCTGTGGAGCGTCGAGCGGCTGACCCCGAGCGAACGCCTGGTCCTGCGACGCCTGGGCGTCTTCGCGGGGTCGTTCGACGTTTCTGCCGCTCGGTCCGTCGTCGGTGGCTCGCTGGATCCGCTCACGGTCGATGCGGGCCTGCGCGCACTCGTGCGCGAAGCCCTCGTCCAACTCGATCGGCGCGGCCCGCGATCTCGACTGCGGCTGCTGCGCACCGTCCGCGATCTCGCCCTTGAGGGGCTCGACGAGAGCGGCGAGACCCAGGAGGTGCGGCGCCGCCATCGAGAGTGGTTCGCGGCACGGTGGCGCGGACAGCCGCCGCACGACGAACTGATTGCCGAGGTGGGCGCGAGTTACGACGACTACCTCGAAGCGCTGCGCCAGGGGCTGGCGGCCCGCGACGCCTGCTCGGTCGCCGACCTGGTGATCGCGTTGGGCCGACGCTGGTCCTTCGTCGAGGCTGCCGGAGTCGGCGTGCGGTGGTTTGACCGGGTGTTGGCCGCTGACCTGCTCGATCCGGTGGACACGGCCCGCGTGCAGGTGCTGCGGGTCGGCCTGACCTTGCACGCGTCGTGGGCCGACTCCAGGCATCTCATCGCGAGGTGCCAGGAGGCTCTGGCGAACGACCCCGATTGGCTCGCTCAGGCGTGGCAGGTGGAGTCGATCCAGGCCTATCAGGCAGGTGATGTCGAGCGCAGCGTCACGGCAGCGGATCAGATGGTCACGGTCGCGCGAAGGGGGGCCAGGTGGGTGTTGCCTGAGGCTCTCGCCACGACTGCCGTCATGGTTGCGGCGGCTGGCGATCGGGAGGGGGCGCTCGCCTCGGCCGACGAGGCCTGGGCCCTGATCGGGGCCTCACCGACGGCCCTTCATTTCGCCTCGGTCGTTCCGAAGATCGGCCTGGCACTGGTCGACGCCGATCAACCGCAACGGGCCTACGACATCCTCAGCAGAGCCACCACGGACGTCAGCGTCCGACTAGGCCTGCGGCCCACGTTCACCATCGTGATCAACCTGGGGTGGGCCGCGCTGGGCATCGACCGGCCAGCGGAGGCGTTGAGCTGGTTCGCGCGGTCGCTGAACTCAGGGTCACATCGAGGGTTGTTCTTGGCCGAAGAGTGCGTCGGGGCGGCGTGTGCGTTGACATCTCTTGGCCACCCCCAGGCTGCGGCGCTGCTCGATGCTGCCGACGAGTTGTCCTCCCGGCATGCGCTGAGCCTCACGCCGCGCATGGCCGCCCATCGCCAAGCCGCCCGATACCTGCAGCCGCCCTCAGGCGACCGGTCGCTCAGCAGCCGCACCGACGACGACCTAGCCGCCGCGATCGGCACGGCAGCCAGGGAGTTCGCACCCTGACCGCGGACCCAGCCGCACGGCATACCGAGGGCTTATGCCGTTGCGCGGCAGGTGGGTTCAGCGTCCCTGGATCCCGCCGGCCATCGCCTCGAGGCGACGGACCCGCTCGTGCATCGGCGGGTGGGTGGAGAAGAGCCGCGAGACGTCCTGGGCGCGGAACGGGTTGGCGATCATCATGTGGCTGGCGTTGACGACCTGCTGCTGCGGGGCGAGCGGCGCCCGAGCGACACCCACCTCGAGCTTGCGCAGCGCTGAGGCGAGGGCGAGCGGATCACCGGTGAGGCTCGAGCCATCCTCGTCGGCGTCGAACTCCCGGGTCCGGCTGATCGCGAGCTGGATGACCGAGGCGGCGATCGGAGCCAGCAGGGCGAAGCCGAGCATGGCGAGGGGGTTGGGGCGGTTCTCGTCTGAGCTGCCTCCGCCACCGAACATGCCGAAGAACATGAGCATCTGGGCGACCGAGGTGATGACACCGGCGATGGCGGCGGCCACCGACGAGGTGAGGATGTCGCGGTTGTAGACGTGCATGAGCTCGTGCCCGAGCACCCCGCGCAGCTCGCGTTCGTCGAGCAGGTTCAGGATCCCCTCGGTGCAGCAGACGGCTGCATGATCCGGATTGCGGCCGGTGGCAAAGGCATTGGGCGCATCGGTCGGGCTGATGAACAGCTGGGGCATCGGCTTGCCGGCCTTGGTCGACAACTCGCGGACGATCCGATACATCTGCGGGGCCTGGGCCTCGCTCACCGGGTAGGCCCGCATCGCGCGGATCGCCAGTTTGTCGCTGTTCCAATACCCATAGAACGTCGTGCCGAGGCCGATGAGCGCGAAGATCCAGACGTAGCGCCCCCCGGACACCACTGCGCCGAGCCCGAGCAGCAGCGCCCAGATGGCGCCGAAGAGAGCAGCGGTCTTGAGACCGTTGTAGTGGTTGTGCATAGCTGGCTCAACGAGGCAGCGACGCACCGTTGTTCCCACCGACGGCGACCCCAAAAACGGGGACGGTCCGCGCGCCCCCCCAAGGGCGCGCGGACCGTGACCCACAGAGTCGGTCGATCAGCCAGCCGCGAGGATGGCCTGGACCTGCTCCGGCGTGGTGGCGGCCTCAAGTGCAGCCACCTTGGACTTGTCGAGGAACACGTGCGCGATCCGCTGCAGCAGCGAGAGGTGCTCGTCCCCGACACCGGCGATGCCGATGACGAAGGTCGTCGGCTTGCCGTTCCACTCGATGCCCTCGGGGTAACGCACGAACGAGATTGCCGAGCGCCGGATCGACGCCTTCGCCTCGTTGGTCCCGTGCGGGATCGCCAGACGGCTGCCCATGTGGGTGGACACGGACTTCTCGCGGTCGTGCATGGAGGCGACGTATGCCGCGTCGACGGCCCCCGCGGCCACCAGCAACTGGCCGGCCTCGGTGATCGCCTCGTCACGCGTGCGGGCTGTGCCCGACAAGGTGATGCAGCGAGTGGTGAGCAACTCGGCGGTGTCGGCCGGGGCGTCCTCGACAACGGCCGCATCCACAACGGCTGCCGCTGCCCCAGGCGCGTTGGTCCGACCCAGCATCTCGACGATCTCGTCGTAGGCCGGCGACCCCATGAAGTTGTCGACCGACACGTGGACCGCCGAGCCCGTCCGCTGGCGTGCCCGCGGGGTGAGGTCCTGGTGGCTGACCACCAGGTCGACATCGTCGGTGAGGTTCGCAATCGCCTTGTTGACGACGGTCACATCACCGAAGCCCGCTGCCTGGATCTTGCGCCGCAGGATCGAGGCACCCATGGCCGAGGAGCCCATGCCCGCGTCGCAGGCGAAGACGATCGAGCGAATGGGCTTGGTGAGCACGGCCGTGCCACCCGCACCACTGGCGAGGGTCGCCGAGGCGATCGACTTCTTGCCCTTCATCGCCTCCATGTCCGCCGTCGCCCGGCTGAGGTCACCCTCGTCCTCGGACTTGTCGGTCTTCAGGATGAACGCGGCGACGAAGAAGGTCGCCGCAGCGCCGAGGATCCACGAGAGCGTGACACCGATCAGGCTGGCGGCGGGGGTCTGCGCGTAGACGGCGAGGATCGAGCCAGGTGCGGCCGGCGCCCGCAGGCCGGAGTGGAAGAGGACGTTGACGAAGATCTGGGTCATGCCACCGGCGATCATCGCGATGATCAACTTCGGCTTGGCCAGGACGTAGGGGAAGTAGATCTCGTGGATGCCGCCGACGAAGTGGATGAGGGCAGCGCCCGGGGCCGAGGCCTTGGCCATGCCCTTGCCGAACACCATGTAGGCGAGCAGTAGCCCGAGGCCCGCGCCAGGGTTGGCTTCGAGGAGGAAGAGGATCGACTGTCCCTCGGCGAGGCTCTGGTTGGTGCCGAGCGGGGTGAGGACACCATGGTTGATCGCGTTGTTGAGGAACAGCACCTTGGCCGGCTCGATGAACAGCGACGTCAACGGCAGCAGGCCACGGTCAACGAGCCACCCCACGACGCTTCCTGCGGCGTTCGCGAACGGCGTGATGATGAGCGGCCCCATGGCGAAGAAGCCGAAGACCGCAAGGACCATCCCCCAGATGCCCGCCGAGAAGTTGTTGACGAGCATCTCGAAGCCCGGCCGGATCTTGCCGTCCCACAGGGCGTCAAGCTTCTTGATCGACCAGCCACCGAGCGGACCCATGACCATGGCACCCATGAACATCGGGATGCTCGTCCCGGCGATGACACCCATTGTCGCGATGGCACCGACGACGCCCCCGCGGACGTCGTAGATGATCTTGCCGCCGGTGTAGCCGATGAGGATCGGCAACAGGTAGGTGATCATCGGGCCGACGATGCCCTTGCCGTCGAAGTCGCCCCACCCGCCGATCTGGGCGACCCAGCTGTTGGCGGCGAGCCCGCCGCTGCCACCGGAGTTGAGCCACCCGGACTTGATGAATATCGCAGTGATGAGTCCCCAGGCGATGAACGCACCGATGTTGGGCATGACCATGTTGGACAGGAACGTCCCGAACTTCTGAACGTGGACACGGGCCGACGTTCGTTGGGCCTCGGTGGTCTGCGTTGACGACACCTTGCCAGCTCCCTTCGCTGTGACCCACGACATACCGCGGGTCTGTGTTTGCCTTTATATAGGCCCGTTCTTGACCGTGTCAAGGTTCCATGCCATGATTCAGGCACAAACACACATGATTGGGGTCGCGGAGCGGCCCGATTAGCCCCAATGGAGGAGCATCGATGAAGGCCCTGCGCTTCTACGCCCCCGACGACCTGCGCCTGGAGGACGTCCCCGAGCCCGAGTGTGGCCCGGACGAGGTCAAGATGCGGGTCCGCAACTGCTCCACCTGTGGCACGGACGTGAAGATCCGCCACAACGGGCACCAGAACCTCACCCCGCCGCGCATCATCGGTCACGAGATCGCCGGCGAGATCGTCGAGGTCGGCGCCGAGGTCAACGCGAGTTATGGCACGCAGTGGCAGGTCGGCGACCGGGTCCAGGTCATCGCCGCGGTGCCGTGCGGCGACTGCTACGAGTGTTCCAAGGGTTGGATGGAGGTCTGCCAGAACCAGACGTCCGTCGGCTACCAGTACGACGGCGGCTTCGCGGAGTTCATGATCGTCCCCCGCCAGGTCCTCAAGGTCGACGGACTCAACCGGATCCCGGACAACGTCGGCTTCGACGAAGCCTCGGCCGCCGAGCCGTTCGCCTGCGCGATCAACGCCCAGGAGCAGTTGGGCATCGAGCCCGGCGACACCGTCGTGGTCTTCGGCGCCGGCCCGATCGGCTGCATGCACATCCGGATCGCCCGCGGCGTGCACCAGTGCGGGCCGGTCTATCTCGTCGATGTCAACGCCGAGCGCCTGGCCATGTCGGCCGACGCCGTCCACCCCGACGAGGTCATCAACGCGGCCGACGGCGATGTCGTGGCCCGCGTGTTGGAGCTGACCAACGGCCGCGGGGCAGACGTCATCATCACGGCGACGGCCGCCAACATCACCCAGGAGCAGGCGATCGCCATGGCTGCTCGCAACGGGCGGATCTCGTTCTTCGGTGGGCTGCCCAAGACCAACCCGACGATCACCTGCGACTCGAACCTCGTTCACTACCGCCAGTTGCACATCCACGGCGCCAACGGCTCGGCCCCAGCCACAACAAGAAGGCCCTGGAGTACATCTCGACCGGCCAGGTCCCCGTCAAGGACCTCATCACCCGGCATGTCGCCCTCGACGACGTCCTGAGTGCCTTCGACATCGTCGCTCGCGGCGAGGCGATCAAGGTCACGGTCGAGCCCTGACGCGGAACGGCCGGGGGTCGGCCCCACGAAGGCAGATCCCCGGTAGATCCGAACGGGCCGGTTCGGGCAGAATCCCACACATGGCTTGCCCGGAGGACCGATCACCGACCCCAGGCCCGGCAACGGCGCCGAGCCCAGACGAGGAGCGTGCCCCGTTGTATGCCCCAGAACGTCAACAGGCCATCCTGGCCACGGCGAGAGCCGACGGCCGAGTGGAGGTCGCGGCCCTGGCCGAGACCCTCAAGGTCACTCCCGAGACCGTGCGCCGCGACCTCACGGCGCTCGAGCGTCTCGGCGTTCTGCGCCGCGTCCATGGTGGAGCCCTGCCCGTCGAACGGCTCGAAGTCGAACCAACGCTGGCCACCCGACGCGACCAGTTCGCCGAGGAGAAACTGCGGATCGCCGCCCGCGCCCTGGACGAGCTCCCGCGCGAAGGCACCGTCCTGCTCGACTCGGGATCGACGACGCTGGCCCTCGCCGAGATGTTTCCGCGTGATCGCGAGTTGACGGTCGTCACCAACTCGATCGCCATTGCCTCGGCTCTGCACGGCCATCACGGGGTGGACCTCTATGTCTTGGGAGGCCGGATCCGCACGCGCACGGGCGCGGCGGTCGGGTCCTGGGCCACGACGGCCCTCGCCGACGTCAGCGTCGACGTCGCGATTCTCGGAACCAATGGCTTCTCGGTCCGGCGCGGGATGACCACTCCCGACCAGGCCGAGGCCGTGGCCAAGCGCGCCATGGTCGCGGCCGGGCGGCGATGTGTCGTGCTCGCCGACTCGTCCAAGGCCGAACTCGTCCACTTCCACCGGTTCGCCGAGCTCGACGATGTCGCGCTGCTCATCACCGACCGCCGCCTGGACGAGGAGACCGCCGAGCGGCTCGAGGCCAGCGGGACGGACGTGGTCCGGGCTTGAACGGCGCCGGCACGCCTCAGCAACCACGCTGGCGAGCAACTCGGACACAAAATCCGGCTCAAGACTATTTACATCGCTTTGTTTGTGTGGGAATATTTGTGCAAGCGCTTGCGCACCCTCAGGAGGCCAGGATGATCGTCACCCTCACCCCCAACCCGAGCATCGACCGCACCGTCTCGGTGCCGGCTCTTGAGCACGGCGAAGTCAACCGGGCGTCCGACAGCCGGATCGACCCGGGCGGCAAGGGCATCAACGTCGCCCGCGCGCTGGCCACCAACGGCACCGAGGCCCTCGCCGTGCTTCCCTCCGGCGGACCCGAGGGGCACCTGCTGCAGGCCCTCCTGCGCCGGTCGGGCACGGCATACACCGCGGTCCCCATCGCCGGGACGACCCGGATGAACATCGCGGTCATCGAACCCGACGGCACGACCACCAAGCTCAACGAGCCCGGTCCGACCCTCTCCGCCGACGAGTTCGACGCCCTCCTCGCGACGGTCGACAACCACCTCGACCCCGACCTGCGCTGGATCGTCGGCTGCGGCAGCCTCACCCCGGGCATGCCCGAAGGCATCTATGCCGACCTCGTCCGCCGCGGCCACGCGCATGGCATCAAGGTCGCCATCGACTCCTCCGGGGCGCCGTTCACCGCCGCCGTGCCCGCCGGCCCCGACCTCATCAAGCCCAACCACGAGGAGCTCGAAGAGCTCGTCGGTCGCCCGCTGCACACCCTCGCCGAGGTCGGTGAGGCCGCGCGCACGCTGGTCGACGGCGGCATCGAGACGGTCATCGTCAGCCTCGGTAAGCACGGCGCTTTGCTGGTCAACGCCGTCGCCGTCGCCCACGCGATCGCGCACGTCGCCCACCCGGTGTCGACCGTCGGCGCTGGAGACTCGCTCGTGGCCGGCTACCTCCACGCGGTATGCCGCGGCGCCGGCCCCCGTGAAGCGCTCGCCACCGGGGTCGCCTGGGGCGCCGCTGCCGTCAGTCTTCCCGGCAGCCGGATGCCTGGCCCGGACGACATCGCCGCCATTACGGTGACCAGCACCGATACTCCCGACCTCACCTTGTCGCTCACCGATTGACCCCAGTTTTGCCGAGCCCGACGATTCACATCTAAGGAGTCCCTCACCATGTCCCTCATCAGCGAGAGCCAGGTCATCCTCGACCTGGACTATCCCGACCGGCACCAGGCGACGCGCGCCCTGGCCGAGACCCTCGTGGCCGACGGCCGATGCACCGACCTCGATCTGTTCCTCTCCGACGTCCGCAAGCGTGAAGAGCAGATGGCGACCGGGCTGCCCGGCGGCATCGGGATCCCGCACGCCCGCTCAGGCGGGATCACCACCCCGTCGTTGGTCTTCGGGCGCTCGCGCAACGGCATCGACTGGGGCGCCGAGGACGGCCCGGCCACCCTCATCTTCCTCATCGCTGCACCCGATGGCGGTGGGGATGCGCACTTGGCCATCCTCGCCAAGCTCGCGCGCAAGCTCATGCGTAAGGATTTCCGCCAGTCCCTGAGCGACGCAGCCACCGCGGCCGAGGTCGTCGAGATCGTCGAACGAGAGGTTGTGAACGCATGAAGTTCGTCGGAGTGACCTCGTGCCCCACGGGCATCGCACACACCTACATGGCCGCCGAGTCCTTGGAGCAGGCAGCCAAGGACGCCGGCCACGAGATGATCGTCGAGACCCAAGGCTCGGCCGGATCTGACCCGATCCCCCAGTCGGTCATCGACGCCGCTGACGCCGTGGTCTTCGCCCACGACCTCCCGGTCAAGGACGCTGCCCGCTTCGCCGGCAAGCCGACCATCGACGTGGGCGTCAAGCGCGCGATCAGCGACGGCCCGGGCCTCATCGCCCAAGCCGCGGCTGCCGCAGCGGACTTCAAGGCCAACCCCGCCAAGGCCGCTGCCGCAGCCGCCGCGGCCCCGACCGGTGGCCTCGCGACCAAGGTCGACTCGTCGGCCAGCCTCGGCACCCAGGTCCGCCAGTGGCTGATGACCGGTGTCTCCTACATGATCCCGTTCGTCGCCGCCGGTGGCATCCTCATCGCCCTCGGCTTCATGCTCGCGACCTTCGCCCTCGGCAAGGACGGCCCTGTCCTCATCACGGCATACGACATCAACCTGCCCAAGGATGTCGCGCACAGCATCATGGACAGCTTCAACCCGCTGAGCCTCACCTGGTGGGCGGCGCTGCTCTTCCGCGTCGGTGTTGCGGCCTTCGGCTTCCTCGTCCCGGCCCTGTCCGGCTTCATCGCCTACGCGATCGCCGACCGCCCCGGCCTGGTCCCCGGGTTCGTCGGTGGCGCCATCGCCAGCACGACCGGCGCCGGCTTCCTCGGTGGCCTCGTCACCGGCATCCTCGCCGGCCTCGTCGCCCGCTGGATCTCGCGCTGGAAGGTCGCCAAGGGCGTCCGCGGCATCATGCCGGTCGTCGTCACCCCGCTGCTGTCGACCCTCATCGTCGGTGGCCTGTTCATCGTCGTCCTCGGCCGGCCGATCAAGGCCCTCATGGACGCCCTGACCAACGGCCTCAACGGCCTCGGCGGCGGCTCCCTCGTGATCCTCGGCCTCATCCTCGGCGCGATGATGGGCTTCGACCTCGGTGGCCCGGTCAACAAGGTGGCCTACACCTTCGCTACCACCGGGCTCGCCACGGTCGGTCTGGCCACGGACGCGGTGCAGTACAAGATCATGGCCGCCGTCATGGCCGCCGGAATGGTCGCCCCGCTCGCTCTGGCCCTGGCCACGCAACTGCGCCCGAAGCTCTTCACCGAGCCCGAGCAGGAGAACGGCAAGGCTGCCTGGTTGTTGGGAGCCTCGTTCATCTCCGAGGGTGCCATCCCATTCGCCGCCTCCGACCCGGCCCGCATCATCCCGGCCTCGCTCGTCGGCTCGTCCATCACGGGTGCGCTCTGCATGGCCTTCGGCGCGACCTCGCCGGCTCCCCACGGTGGCATCTGGGTGTCGCTGCTGTTCGGCAACATCTTCGGGTTCCTCATCGCCCTCATCGTCGGTGTGGTCGTCATGGCCGCCATCGTGATCGCGCTGAAGTCACGCGACCACAGCCTGGCCGCCGCGAACGCCTGACCCTCCACCGCTAGGTTCATCCCTAGCCACACGCATGTCGTGCGGCGCGTGCCTCGAGCCGCGCCGCACGGCATACCCACCCGCAGTGGTTCCACCCCCGGAAAGGACACCTCATGGCCACCCGCACCGTCACCATCGCCTCCTCCGTCGGCCTGCACGCTCGACCCGCCTCGTTGTTCGTCCAGGCAGTGAACGCCACTGGTCTGGACGTCGAGATCGGCCGCGCCGGCGAGGACGCCATCGACGCCACGAGCATCCTCGGCGTCATGGCCCTGGGCGCCAAGCACGGCGAGGAGGTCATCCTCACGGCCGAAGGCGACGGCGCCGAGGAAGCCCTCGACTCGCTCGTCGAACTGCTCTCCCGCGACCTCGACGCGGAGTGACCGACGTGACCGACGCCATCCGCGGCATCGGCGTCAGCCCCGGGGCGGCCGTCGGGCCGGTGGTCCAGGTGCGACCGCCCGTCCGACCGCCGGACTCCGAGCCCGCCGCAGCCGACCCCGCCGCTGAGCACGTGCGCGTCAAGGCCGTCTTCGAGTCGGTCGCCGTGACGCTTGAAGAGCGCGCCAGCGGCGCTGACGAGACCGCCCAGCAGATCCTCACGGCCACTGCCCTCATCGCCCGCGACAAGGGTTTGCAGAAGGCGATCGGCAAGCACCTCGCCGCTGGCAAGGGCCCCGCCACCGCGGTCACCGCCGCCGTCGAGGAGTATGCCGCGCAGTTCGAAGCGCTCGGCGGCTACTTCGCCGAGCGGGTCACCGACCTCAAGGACGTCCGTAACCGGGCCGTCGCGCGACTGCTGGGCAAGGCGGACCCGGGTGTCCCGGACTTCGACGTCCCCAGCGTCATCGTCGCCCACGACCTGGCCCCGGCCGAGACCGCGACGCTCAACCCGAGCATGGTCCGCGCGATCGTCACCGAGGCCGGCGGGCGCACCAGCCACACCGCGATCCTCGCCGCGCAGATGGGTATCCCCGCGGTCGTGCAGTTCGCCGGTGCGACCACGATCCCGGCCGGCACGGTGGTTGCCGTCGACGGCGACTCCGGCGAGGTGACGCTGAACCCGAGCGAGGACTACCAGCGGGAGTTGGTCGGCAAGCGTGAGCGACGCCGTTCAGCCCTGGCCGGCTCAGCCGGCCCCGGGCGCACCCGTGACGGACACCCGATCGCCCTGCTGGCCAACATCGGTGGCGTGGACGACGCGGTGAGCGCGGCGGCTCAGGACCTTGAAGGGGTCGGGCTGTTCCGCACCGAGTTCGTCTTCCTCAGCCGCGACTCCGCACCCACGCTCGCCGAGCAGACCGAGATCTACACCAAGGTCTTCGAGCCGTTCGGCACCCGCCGGGTCGTCGTGCGAACCCTCGATGCCGGGGCCGACAAGCCGTTGGCCTTCGCCGACCTCGGGCCGGAGGAGAACCCGGCCCTGGGCAAGCGCGGACTGCGTTTGTCGGCGCTGCGCCCCGACCTGCTCGACACCCAACTCGAGGCTCTCGGAGCGGCGGCGAAGGTCACCCGTGCCGAGGTCAAGGTCATGGCCCCCATGGTCGCCACCCCCGAGGAGGCGGCCTGGTTCGCCCGCCGGGTCCGCGAGAACGGCCTGCCCAGTGTCGGCGTCATGATCGAGGTCCCCGGTGCGGCCCTGTTGGCCAAGCAGGTCCTCGCGGAGGTCGACTTCGGCTCGCTCGGCACCAACGACCTCGCGCAATACACGATGGCTGCCGACCGGATGGAGGGCGAGCTGTCCGACCTGCTTGACCCCTGGCAGCCGGCCGTCCTCAAGGTCATCGGGCACGCCTGCGACGGAGCCAAGGTCGCCGGCAAACCGATGGGTGTCTGCGGCGAGGCCGGCGGCGACCCGCTGCTGGCTCTCGTGCTGGCCGGGCTCGGTGTCGGCAGCCTGTCGATGGCTCCGTCCAAGGTCGGCATCGTCCGGTTCTCGTTGTCGCTGCACGACCTGGCGACCTGCCATGGCATGGCCACGGCAGCGCTGGACGCCCGCACCGCAGCCGATGCCCGGGAGGCCGTGATCGCGATGGCCCACGAGGACTTGACCGCGTTGCTCTAAGCCACTGGGAGCGGGTGGAGGGACCTGAGGCGTTGGCCGCGCAAAGCGGCCAACGCCTCAGTGTTCCTTCGTGATCTTCTCCCGAGCCCGCGGTCGATCAGAGATCCCTGCTACCGGTCCACCGGGCAGTCGGTTGTCGACGGGCCGCAGAAGAGCATGCCGACGTCGGTCACGATCTCTCCGGAGACAGTGCCGCCGTAAGTGATTCGCACGCTCGACAGACCGCCGCCCGAAGGACCGCGACGAGCCAGACCGACTTGGACCTCGCTCAGTCGCTGCGCACTCTCGCACGGCTGCACCGCGACGTGATCGCCGACGGCATACACCTGCTCCCCCGGGCGCGTCGGGATAGCAGGCGGGAACCCCGAGGTCGCCACAGTGATACCTCCGGGCGCGTCGTAACTGGCCAACCGGAAGCCGAGGACGTCGAAGCCGCTGCCGACCCACGCCAGCGGTTGGATATCGGTGACCCACACGTTCACCCCCGGCGGCGCACAGATCTGAATCCCGAAGGTGATCCGGCCGTCTCCACTGCCCTGGGCGAGGTAACCGGCCGAGTTTGCCACCAGCCCGGGGGTTGACGATGCGCACCCGTTGACGACCATCAGCGTCGCGAGCGCCACGAGGAGTCGCGCACCAGGTCTGCGGCTCACCGGGATCCTGCTCATCGCCACACCCCTGACACCGGACGAAACGGATGAATGCGACGGTACGCGCCTGACCGCCGCAACGGAAGGCAAGCCCGTGGTGTGATCCATCAGCGCTGGAGCCAGATCCGCGAGTGGCAGGCCCACGGCATACCGTGGATGCGTGACCACAGCGCCTGCCCTTGGCCCGCTCGCGGGCGTGAAGATCATCGAGTTCGCGGGGATCGGCCCCGGGCCGTTCGCGGGGATGGTGCTCGCCGATCTCGGGGCCGACGTGATCGGGGTCGACCGGCCCGGCGGCGCGGGCCCCTTCGACCTGCCGGTGCTGCGCCGTGGCCGGCGGTCAATCGCCGTCGACCTCAAGAGTGAGGCAGGGCGCGAGGTCATCCTCGATCTCGTCGCGAGCGCCGACGCACTCATCGAGCCCTACCGACCGGGTGTCATGGAGCGGCTCGGGCTCGGCCCCGACGCCGTCCTGGCCCGCAACCCGCGGCTGGTCTATGCGCGGATGACCGGATGGGGGCAGGACGGACCGCAATCGCCGTATGCCGGTCACGACCTCACCTACACCGCCACCTCGGGCATCCTGTCCAGTTTCGTGCGGGACCCGCACGACGGGAGTATGCCGCGGCCGGTCCTGCCGGGGCCCTACCTGGGCGACGTCGCGGGTGGGGCGCTGCTGCTCGTCGCCGGACTGTTGGCCGCGCTGCACTCGGCCGCCGCAACGGGCACCGGGCAGGTGATCGACGCGGCGATCATGGACGGCGCGTCCTATCTGAGCACCTTCACCCATGCGCTGCGCCTCGGAGGGATGTGGGGTGGCACTCCGGGCAACAACATCCTCGACACGGGCGCCCCGTTCTACGAGGTCTACGAGTGCGCGGACGGGCGACACCTGGCCGTCGGCGCCCTCGAGCCGCAGTTCTACGACGAGTTGCTGCGCCTGCTCGCCGAGCATGCCGGGCTCGACCTCGGGCCCGACGACCCGCGCCACCGGCTGAACCGGCTCGACCAGAGGCGTTGGCCGGAGGCGAAGGCCTTGTGGGAGGACTTCTTCCGCACCCGGACCCGGGACGAGTGGTGCGCATTTCTGGAGCGCTCTGACGCGTGCGTCGCGCCGGTGCTCTCGCTGGAGGAAGCGCCGACGCACCCGCACCTGGGTGCGCGGGCGGCATACCTCCCGGTGGGTGGCGAGCACGGGCCGGAGTTGCCGGTGCCCGCGCCGCGCTTCTCGGCGACGCCGACCCAGACCCGGCCATCCCCGGCGAGGGGTGCCCACACCGACGAACTCCTGGCCGAAGTCGGCTACCACCCGGCGCGGATCGCGACGCTTCGCAGCACGTCCGTGGTCGCCTGAACGCCAATTCCTGATCAACGTCCTACGATGAGGAGAGGCGCCGTGGCCCACACGGCGATCGGGAGTCCTAGGGCCGGTGACCACCACATGAGCAAGCCTGTCCAGCAGTTGGATCGCGTCGTGATCCGATTCGCCGGTGATTCCGGCGACGGGATGCAATTGACCGGCGACCGGTTCACCTCCGACGCGGCGTTCCACGGCAATGACCTGTCGACGTTGCCCAACTTCCCCGCGGAGATTCGGGCGCCCCAGGGCACCATCCACGGGGTGTCGAGTTTCCAGCTGCACATCGCCGACCACGACGTGCTCACCCCCGGTGACGCGCCCGACGTGCTCGTCGCGATGAACCCGGCGGCGCTCAAGGCCAACCTCGCCGACCTGCCGCGCGGCGCGACGATCATCGTCGACACCGACGAGTTCAGTCGGCGCAACCTCGCCAAGGTGGGGTATGCCGTGTCGCCGCTGGACGACGGCAGCCTGGAGAGCTACCACGTCCACGCCCTGCCGCTCACCTCGATCACCGTCGACGCGCTCGCCGAGCACCCGTTGACCCGCAAGGACAAGGAACGGGCGAAGAACATGTTCGCCCTGGGTCTGTTGTCGTGGCTCTACACCCGGCCGACATCGACGACCGAGCGGTTCATCCTCAGCAAGTTCGCCAGGAAGCCCGACCTGCTGGCTGCCAACGTGGCCGCCCTGCGGGCCGGCTTCGCCTTCGGCGAGACGACCGAGGACTTCGCCCACACCTATCAGGTGGCCGCGGCCTCGATGCCCGACGGCACCTACCGCAACATCACCGGCAACGTCGCGCTGTCCTACGGTCTCGTCGCGGCCGCCCACCAGGCCGGCCTGCGTCTGGTCCTCGGGTCCTACCCGATCACCCCGGCCTCGGACATCCTGCACACGCTGTCGGGTCTCAAGCGGTTCGACGTGACGACGATGCAGGCCGAGGACGAGATCGCCGGAGTCGGGATCGCCATCGGTGCCTCCTTCGGCGGGGCGCTTGGCGTGACGACGACGTCGGGTCCTGGGTTGGCCCTCAAGGCCGAGGCGATCGGCCTGGCCGTCTCGCTCGAGCTCCCCCTCGTGGTCGTCAACGTCCAGCGCGGCGGGCCCTCGACCGGCCTTCCCACCAAGACCGAGCAGGCCGACCTCCTGCAGGCGATGTTCGGCCGCAACGGCGAGTCGCCGGTCGCGATCGTCGCGCCGCAGTCCCCGACCGACTGCTTCGACGCGGCCATCGAGGCGTGCCGGATCGCCACGGCATACCGGACGCCGGTCATCCTGCTGTCCGATGGGTACCTCGCCAACGGGTCCGAGCCGTGGAAGGTCCCCGTCCCGGCCGATCTGCCGGCCCTCGACGTGACCTTCACGACCGAGCCCAACGGGGTCGACGCCAACGGTATGCCGGTCTTCCAGCCCTATCTGCGCGACCCCGAGACTCTCGCGCGCCCGTGGGCGATCCCGGGGACGCCTGGCCTGGAGCACCGCATCGGCGGCATCGAGAAGGCCGACGTCACCGGCAACATCTCCTACGACCCCGACAACCACGAGCTGATGACCAAGCTGCGCGCCGGCAAGATCGCCAAGGTCGCCGACACCATCCCCGGCCTGGAGGTCGATGACCCCGACGGCGACGCCCGCGTGCTCGTCATCGGGTGGGGCTCGACCTACGGTCCGATCCGTCAGGCGGCCCGCTCGGCGCGTCTCACCGGGCACCGGGTCGCCACGACCCACCTGCGTCACCTCAACCCGTTCCCGCTCAACACCGGCGAAGTGCTGCGCCGCTATGAGCGGGTCATCATGCCCGAGATGAACCTCGGGCAATGCGCGATGCTGCTGCGCGCGGCATACCTCGTGGACGTGCAGTCGCACACCGCGGTCCGCGGGCTACCGTTCAAAGCCTCGGAACTCGCCGAGATCATCCGCACGGCCGTCGACGGACTGGAGGCGACGAAGTGAGCATCGACTTGGGTATGCCGTCCAGCGGGGTCGCGTTCGTCCCGCAGCTTGCCGAGGGGTCACCGGCGCTGGGGCGCAAGGACTACACCTCCGACCAAGACGTCCGGTGGTGCCCGGGCTGCGGCGACTACGCGATCCTCGCGGCGATGCAGGGCTTCTTGCCTGAGCTCGGGCTGCGCAAGGAGAACATCGTCTTCATCTCCGGCATCGGGTGCTCCTCGCGGTTCCCTTACTACCTGGACACCTATGGGTTGCACTCGATCCACGGTCGTGCGCCGACCTTTGCGACCGGGCTGGCGACGGCGCGCGAGGACCTGTCGGTGTGGGTCATCACCGGTGACGGCGACGCGCTGTCGATCGGCGGCAACCACCTCATCCACGCGCTGCGCCGCAACGTCAACATCAAGATCCTCTTGTTCAACAACGAGATCTACGGGCTGACCAAGGGGCAGTACTCCCCCACGTCGCGCGCCGGGACCATCACGAAGTCCTCCCCGCTGGGCTCGCTGGACGCGCCGTTCACGCCGGTCTCCGTGGCCCTCGGGGCCGAGGCGACCTTCGTCGCGCGGACCATGGACTCCGAGCGCAAGCACCTCACCGAGGTCCTGCATGCGGCGGCCGCGCACCGCGGTGCGGCGTTGGTCGAGATCTATCAGAACTGCCCGATCTTCAACGACGGGGCCTTCGACGTCCTCAAGGACAAGGACGAGGCGGCCGCCCGAATCCTTTGGCTCAAGGACGGCGAGGAGGTCGCCACCGGCGACCGCGTGGCCGTGCGCGCTGACGACGGCTCGATCCAGGTGGTCCCGCGGGCCGAGGCCAGCCCGACGCGGATCGTCCGGCACAGCGTCGACACCGAGCACCCGTCGTCGGCCTTCGCGCTGTCCCGCCTTACCTCTGACGGGCTGCTGGCGCACGTGCCCATGGGTGTGTTCCGGGACGTGTCGCGGCCGACCTACGACGACATGGTCCGCGGTCAGGTCTCGGCTGCGGTCGAGGCCGCCGGGGGCCCGGCGACCGACGCCGATCTCGCCGCGCTGCTCGCCGGTCGGGACACCTGGACCGTCGGCGGGTGACCCCCGCCCTCAACCCAGGCTCCGAGGTTCGACGCGGCGCACTCTTCGGCACCGCGGCATACATGCTGTGGGGGTTCTTCCCCCTCTACTTCCATGGGCTGTCCCCGGCGACGCCGCTTGAGGTGCTGGCTCACCGGATCCTGTGGAGCCTGTTCTTCTGCCTGATCATCCTGGCTTGGCGTCGGGACGTGACGTGGGTGCGGCCGCTGTTCGCCCGTCCGCGGTTGCTCGCGGGGTTGACTGCCGCGGCCCTGCTCGTCGCGATCAACTGGGGGGTCTACGTCGCTGCGGTGTTGAGCGGACACACCCGGGACGCTGCGCTCGGCTACTTCCTCAACCCACTCATCACCGTGGCCCTCGGCGTCGTGCTGCTGCGCGAACCCCTGCGCCGCCTGCAATGGATGGCCGTCGCGATCGGCCTGGTGGCGGCGGTCTTTCTCACGGTGGCCGGCGGGCAGGTGCCGGTCATCGCTCTCACGCTGGCGGTGACGTTCGCGCTCTATGGGCTGCTCAAGAAGCGCATCGGCGCCAGCCTGGGGGCGCTGCACGGGCTCACGATCGAGACCGCCGTGCTGCTGCCGATCGCGTTGCTGCTGCTCGGGCCGTTGTCGGGGTTGGGCGGCACCCATGCGGGGTTCGGCTCGGTCGGTCAAGCGGCTGGGCTCATCCTCACCGGACCGATCACGGCGATCCCGTTGCTGCTGTTCGCTGCCGCGGCTCGACGGGTGCCCCTCGTGACGATCGGGTTGTTGCAGTTCCTCACGCCGGTCATGCAGTTGCTGTGCGGCCTGTTGCTCGGTGAGGTCGTCACCCCGACCCAGTGGGTGGGTTTCGTCATCGTCTGGGTGGCCCTGGGGGTGCTGACGGTCGATTCTTTGCGGCAGGTTGCCCGAAGTCGCTGAGGATCGGACAATCAGGACATGACGATCACCCGGTTGCTCCGTGTCCTGCTCGTCGTCTTCGCTGCGGGGCTCGCCGTGGGCGTCCTCATGGCGCACTGGCTGAGCCTGGATGTGGCGCAGACCTACCCCGAGGTCGCCCACCTGCGGGCGCCTGCGTTCTGGGCTGCCGTCGTGGGCCTCGTTCCACTCGTTGTCGCGGCCGGGGCCATGTGGCGCTTCCTCGCGCTCGTGGACCGCGGTGAGGCGTTCTCCGGTGCCAGTGCGCGGTTGGTCCGACGGGTCAGCGTGGCCTTCCTCGTGCTGGCGGTCTACATCGCGGTGGCCGCGGTCGTCCTAGGCGGCGCGTTGCCGCAGTCGAGTCCGACCTTCACGCTCGCCGTCATGGCGGCCGAATCCGTCGCGTTGTTCCTCATGGCTGCCTGCGCCCTGTTGGGGAGGCTGCTGCGCGAGGCCGGATTGCCGCTCCATCGGAACCCCCTGCCGGCCTGACAACGCACGTTGGGCGGGGCAGGCGGGGATGAAGCCGTCCGTGAAGTCGCCGGAGGTGGTGTGATCACGCATGCTGTCGCTGCTTCACGGACGGCTTCACGCCCGCGTTCGTGACGTTGCGGGGTTCAGCCGACCCGCTCGACGACCTGGTCAACCAGCGCTACCAGAGCAGCCTTCGCGTCGCTGTCGGGCAGCCCCGCCAACGCCTCGCGAGCCTGCGCCCCGACCTCGCGGGTGTGCGCTCGGGCCCGCTCCAACGCCGGGTTGGCCCGCAGCAGCGCCAGCGCTTCGGCATGAAGCACGTCGTCGGTGAGGTCTGCGGCCAGCAACTCCTGCAACCGCGCATCGGCCGGGTCAGCAGACGCCTTCGCGAACAACACGGCGAGCGTGTCGACCCCCTCGCGCAGGTCGGTCCCCGGCGTCTTGCCGCTCATCGCCCCGTCCGAGGCGATGTCGATGATGTCGTCGGCCAACTGGAACGCCATCCCCAGCCGTTCGCCGTAGACCCGCAACACCTCGACCATCTCCGGTGACCCACCGCCGAACATCGCGCCATAGCGGGCGGCCGTCGCCACCAAAGCACCGGTCTTGTCGGCGAGAACGCCGAGGTAGTAGTCGATCGGGTCGACGTCGGGCGGGCAGGCCCGGGTGTCACGGATCTGCCCGAAACACAACCGCACGAAGGTCTGCGCCTGGATGCGGACGGCCTCGGCCCCCAGCCCGGCGACGATCTCCGACGCCTTCCCGAACAGCAGGTCACCGACGAGGATGGCCGTGGTGTTGTCGTATGCCGCGTTGACGCTCGGGACGGCCCGACGCACCGCCGCCTCGTCCATCACGTCGTCGTGATAGAGCGAGGCCAGGTGGGTGAGCTCGACGCCCACGGCAGCCGCGATGACCTCATCGGTGACGCCGCGGCATACCTGCGCCGCAAGGAGCGTCAACGTGGGACGGAACCGCTTCCCGCCTGCGGCGAGCAGGTGGGCGGAGGCTGCGGCGACGTAGGGGTCGTCGTGGTCCACGGTCGAACGCAGCAGCGCGTCGACGCGGCCCATCCCATCGGCCAGGGCAGCCGCCAACTCCGGGCTCACCCCCGGCAGGGACAGCACCTGGGGTGCACTCATCGCATCGGCTTCCTGGTGTCGGTGGCGACCGAGGTCACCGAATGAACTGCGACGCCCGCTCCGCGAGCTGGAGCACCGAGGCCGGCGCGATGCCGAGGACCAGCGTGAACAGCGTGCCCGTCGCGACCGTCACGGTCGTGAAGACCGACGGCTCGATGACGGCAACGGAGTCGTCGGTGGAGTCGGTGAAGTACATGAGCACGATGATCCGGACATAGACGAACACGGTGATCGCGCTGCACAGCAGACCCAACACCACGAGGATCGTGCCCGCCGTGCCGCTTTCGAGCGCCGGCTTGAAGACGGCGAACTTGGCGGTGAACCCCGACGTGAGCGGGATGCCCGCGAACGCCAGCAGCAGGAAGGCGAACACGCCCGCCGTCCACGGGTGACGCTTGCCCAGGCCGGTCCACTGCGAGAGGTGGGTCGCCTCCGACCCGCCCTCGCGGACCAGACCCACGATCGCGAACGCCGCGATGGTCGTCAGACCGTATGCCGCGATGTAGAACATCACGCCGCTCACCCCCTCGCGCTCCATGGAGAGGACGCCGACCAGGATGAAGCCCGCGTGGGCGATCGAGGAGTAGGCCAGCAGTCGCTTCATGTCGGTCTGGGTGACCGAGAGGACCGCACCGATGATCATCGTCAGGGCGGCGACGACAACGACCGCGGGACGCCAGTCCCACTGCGCCCGGTCCACCCCGACATAGACAAAGCGCAGGATCGCACCGAACGCGGCCGCCTTGGTGCCGGCGGCCATGAAGCCGGTGATCGGCGTGGGGGCACCCTGATAGACGTCGGGGGTCCACATGTGGAACGGCACCGCGCCGACCTTGAAGAGCAGGCCGACGAGCACGAGGAGCACACCCGGGACCAGCAGGCCCTGGAACGCGGACCCCTGCGCCGTGATCGCGGCGGAGATGTCGGGCAGGTAGACCGAGCCGGCGAAACCGTAGAGCAGCGCGGTCCCGAAGAGGAAGAACGCCGACGAGAAGGCGCCGAGCAGGAAGTACTTGAGCGAGGCCTCCTGCGACAGGAGGCGACGCCGCCGGGCCAACCCGCAGAGCAGGTAGAGCGGCAGCGAGAGGACCTCAAGCGCGACGAACATCGTCAGCAGGTCACCCGCGGCCGGGAAGAGCATCATGCCGGCGACCGAGAAGAGGAACAGCGGGAAGACCTCTGCCGTCATCGCGCCGACCTTGCGGGCCTGCGCCTCCTGCGGCGATCCCGGCGTCGCGGCCCCCATGGGGGTGAACGCGTCGGCGCCGACGCCGCCGAACCGCTCGGCGAGGCTGAGCGCGGCCAGCAGGGCGAACAACAGGATGGTGGCCTGGATGAACAGGGCCGGCCCGTCGATGACGACCGAACCCTTGACCGTCCCGTTGAACCCAGCGATCCCTGCGGTGCTTACCCGGTGGGTGACCGCCCCGAAGGCCAGCGCGGCCATGGCGGCCACAATGCCGACCAGCGTGATGGTCACCTGGGCGAGGTAGCGCGACGTGCGGGGCACGAACGCCTCGACGAGGACGCCGAGCATCGCCGCACTGAAGATGATGAGAACCGGAAGGAGGGCGACGTAGTCGAGCGTCGCCGGCGTGAAGGCCGCAGACAGCGCGGTGGTCACTTGGTGCTCCCTTCGGCCGCGCCGACGGCGGGCGCCGGATCGGTGACGTGGATCGAGGTGAGGATCGTCGTGACCGCCGGGGTGACCATGTCCAGAACCGGCTTCGGGTAGAAGCCGAGGATGAGGAACAAGGCGATGAGCGGGCCGACGACCCACTTCTCCCGATAGCTGATGTCAGGCGTCCCGGCGGCACTCTCGGGCTTCGGGCCGGTCATCGTGCGCTGGTACATGAGCAGGATGTAGAGCGCGGCCAGGATGATGCTCGTCGTCGCGATGACGCCGACGACCTGGTAGCGCTGGAACGTCCCGGCCAGCACGAGGAACTCCGAGATGAACGAGCCGAGGCCCGGCAGCGCGAGACCAGACAGGCCGACGAGCAGCCAGACACCGGCCAGCGCCGGCGTCACACGCTGCCACCCACCGAAGTCGGGGATCCGCTTGCTGCCGCGGCGGCTGATGAACATGCCTGCGACGAGGAAGAGGCCCGCTGTTGAGAAGCCGTGGTTGATCATGTAGAAGCTCGACCCGGCCCAACTCGTCGAGGTCATCGCGAAGATGCCCAGGACGATGAAGCCGAAGTGGCTGATCGACGTGAACGCGATGAGCCGCATGAGGTCGGTCTGCCCGATCGCCAACAGCGCGCCGTAGAGGATCGACACGAGGGCGAGCGTGATGACCACGGGCGTCGCCCACTGGCTGGCACCGGGGAACAGCTCCAGGCAGAAGCGGATCATCCCGTAGGTGCCGACCTTGTCCAGGACACCGACGAGCAGCGTCGCGGTGGCCGGTCGGCTCTCCGCCGCGGCGTCGGGCAGCCACGTGTGCACGGGCACCATCGGGGCCTTGACCGCGAAGGCGATGAAGAACCCGAGGAACAGCCACTTCTCGGTTCCGGGGGCCAGTTGTATGCCGGCCAGCTTGCTCAGCAGGAAGCCGTCGGCTCCGCCGGGGCCCTGGACATACAGCCCGATGACCGCGGCCAGCATGATGAGCCCGCCGGCCAGGGAGAAGAGCAGGAACTTGACGGCGGCATACTGCCGACGCGGCCCGCCGAACTGCCCGATGAGGAAGTAGACCGGGACGAGCATCGCCTCGAAGAAGACGTAGAACAAGAACACGTCGGTCGCGGCGAACACACCGACCATGAACGTCTCGAGGACGAGCATGAGGGCGAAGTAGTGGCGCTCCCGATGCGCTTCCTCGGCCGGCAGGTCGTTCCAGGCGGCCAGCAGGCACACCGGGACGAGGATCACCGACATGAGGATGAGCGACAGGGCGATTCCGTCGACACCGAGGGCGTAGCTGACCCCGAACTGCGGGATCCACGAGTGCTCCTCGACGAGCTGGAACTTGCTCGTGCTCGACGTCGAGAACTGCAACGCAGCCGCGACGGCAAAGACGAGGGTCACCAACGACGCGCCGAGCGCGATGTGCTTGGCCCGGTCGGCCAGCGAGGCAGGCAGCAGCCACAGGACCACGGCCCCGACAAGCGGGATCAGGCCGATGACGGTCAGCCAGGGGAACTGGTTCATCACTGCACCACCCAGACGGCACCGAGGATCACGACGACGCCGATGAGCATCGTCAGGGCATAGGAGCGGGCCAGGCCGTTCTGGACCCTACGCAAACGAGAGGACGTACCGCCGATGAGGGCCGCGAGGCCTCCGGCCGCCCCATCGATCCCGCGCTTGTCCAGGAAGACGAGCGCGCGGGTGAGGTGGATGCCGGGGCGCATGAAGACGCCCTCGTTGACCTGGTCCTGGTAGAGGTCCGCTCGGGCCGCACGGGTGAGCAGGCTGCCCACCGGTGCCGTTGTCGGGACCTTGTCACGCCAGTAGCGCATCCAGGCCAGCGCGACGCCGGCCGCGACGACGAGGAGCGTGATCGCCATGAGGGCGGGGACCGGGATCACCGGGTGCTCCTCCTCGGCGGCCCCGACGACCGGCTCAAGCCAGTGCAGGATGCCGTTGGTCGGGCCGAGGATGAGGCCGAGAGAGGCCGACCCCACTGCCAGCACCATCATGGGGATGGTCATCGTCCGAGGCGACTCGTGCGGGTGAGCGTCCTTGGGCCAACGCTTCTCACCCTGGAAGGTCATGAAGAACAACCGGGACATGTAGAACGCGGTGATCCCGGCGCCGATGAGGGCAGCCAGGCCGAACACCCACGGCCGCCAGCCCTCGCCGACGAAGGCCGCCTCGATGATCTTGTCCTTGCTCCAGAAGCCAGCGAACGGCGGCACACCGAGGATGGCCAGCCAGCCCAAGCCGAAGGTCACCCAGGTGATCTTCATGACGCTCGACAGGTTGCCGAAGCCCCGCATGTCGACCTTGTCGTTCATGCCATGCATGACCGAGCCGGCGCCGAGGAACATCCCGGCCTTGAAGAAGCCGTGGGTGAGCAGGTGGAAGATCGCGAACGCGTAGCCGACGGGGCCGAGACCGGCCGCCAGCATCATGTAGCCGATCTGGCTCATCGTCGAGGCGGCCAGGGCCTTCTTGATGTCGTCCTTGGCGCATCCGACGATCGCCCCGTAGACGAGCGTGATCGCACCGACGATGACCACGGCCAACTGCGCGTTGGGTGCGCCGTCGAAGATCGCGTGGCTGCGCACGACGAGGTAGACACCGGCGGTGACCATCGTCGCGGCGTGGATGAGCGCCGACACCGGGGTCGGACCGGCCATCGCATCGCCGAGCCAGCTCTGCAGGGGGAACTGCGCCGACTTGCCGCAGGCGGCCAGCAGCAGGAAGAGACCGATGACGGTCAAGGCGCCCTCGTTGGCCTCGGCCACGGCACCGTTGACGGTCTGGAAGTCGACGGCCCCGAACTGCCAGAACATCGCCATGATGGCCAGGCCCATGCCGACGTCACCGACGCGGTTGGCGACGAACGCCTTGTTGGCGGCGCTCGCGTAGGGCGGGTTCCAGTTCCAGAAGCCGATGAGCAGGTAGGACGCCAGACCGACGCCTTCCCAGCCGACATAGACCAGCAGGTAGGAGTTGGCCAGCACCAGCAGGAGCATGGCGGCGACGAAGAGGTTGAGGTAGGCGAAGAACCGTCGCTTGTCGGGGTCGTGCTCCATGTAACCCAGCGAGTAGACGTGGATGAGCGACCCGACGAAGGTCACCAGCAGCACGAAGGCGATCGAGAGCGGGTCGAGCAACATCCCGGCCTCGAGCTGGAACTGCCCGGCCGGCACCCAGTTGAACAGGTGCACCGTCAGGGCCCGCTCTTCCGAGCTCAAGCCCAGCAACGTGATGAACACGCCGAGCCCGACGACGAACGCGGCCCAGGACATGGCGGTCGCGAACAGCGGCCCCCACTTGTCGGTGCGGTGGCCGCCGAGCAGCAGGACGGCAGCGCCCAGCAGGGGCAGCGCCACGAGCAGCCAGGCGGCCGACGCGAAGCCAGTGGCCGCGTGGACCGTGGACGCTTCGCCCGCGAACGGCATACCTGCGGGCAGGCCTGCCATGGTGGTCAGAGAGACGCTCACTCGTTTCTCCCTTACAGCTTCAGCAGGTTGGCGTCGTCGACCGAGGCCGATCGGCGGGCACGGAAGATGGCCATGATGATCGCCAGACCGACGACGACCTCAGCAGCGGCCACGACCATGACGAACAGCGCGATGACCTGGCCGTCGAGGGTTCCGTGGATGCGTGAGAAGGTCACGAAGGCGAGGTTGGCTGCGTTGAGCATCAACTCGATGCCCATGAAGATGATGATCGCGTTGCGCCGCACCAGGACGGTGGCCGCCCCGATCGTGAAGAGCAGGATCGACAGGTAGATGTAGTTGATGAGGTTCACCGCGACCTCCCCTCCTCGATCTCGGCACTGGCATGGGCCGTCGAGGTCCCGTCGGGGGCGACGATCTGCTCACGCGCGATGAGGACCCGCGAGACGGACAACTCGCTCGGTGTGCCGTCGGGCAGCAACGCGGGGGTGTCGACCGAGTTGGACCGGGCGTAGACACCGGGAGCCGGCAAACCGGCGACGAACACGTTGTCCTTGACCCGCCGAGCCGCCAACTGGCGCTGGGTCGACTTGGGCGTGAGTCGCTCGCGGTGGGCCAGCACCATGGCGCCCACGGCAGCCGTGATGAGCAGCGCCGAGGTGATCTCGAAGACCCAGACGTACTTGCCGAAGATGAGGTCGGCCAACCCACTGACGTTGCCCGGGTCGACGTTGACCTTGTCGAGGCCGGCCGGCTCGGCCAGCGTGAAGGACCCAACCGCAAGGAACATGACCGCGGCGAGGGCCAGAGCCACCACCAGCGACGCGGCCCGGTGTCCCCGGATCGTCTCGGTGAGGGAGTCAGAGGCGTCGACGCCGATAAGCATGAGGACGAACAGGAAGATCATCATCACCGCGCCGGTGTAGACGAAGACCTGGACGATGCCCAGGAACTCCGCCTGCGAGGCGAGGTAGAGCACCCCGAGGTTGACCATGACGAAGGCCATGCACAACGCGGCGTGGACCGCCTTGCGGGCGAACAACAGCCCGAGGGCCCCCAGGACCATGAGCGGTGCAATGAGCCAGAACAACCAGGCTTCCGCGTAACTCATCGCGTGGCACCTCCTTCGGAGGTCATCGCAGTGTCGGCCGCGTTAGCCGCCTGGGCAGCAGCCGACACGCGCTGCTCCTCCGTGGACCCGTTGACCTTGCCGAGGTAGTAGTCGCGCTCTTCCATGCCGTCGACCATCGCGTGCGGCGGTGCGAGCATGCCCTGCTGGAGCGGAGCGAGCAGTTGCTCCTTGGTGAAGATGAGGTCGGCCCGGTTGTTGTCGGCCAACTCATAGGCGTTGGTCATCGTCAGCGCTCGCGTCGGGCACGCCTCGATGCACAACCCGCAGAAAATGCACCGCAGATAGTTGATCTGGTAGACGCGGCCGAAGCGCTCACCGGGTGAGAACCGACCGGTGCCGCCCGCGTCGGCCGGCGTGTCGTCGTTGTTCCCGCCTTCGACGAGGATCGCGTCGGCCGGGCAGGCCCAGGCGCACAGCTCGCAGCCGATGCACTTCTCCAGCCCGTCGGGGTGCCGGTTGAGCTGGTGGCGACCGTGGTAGCGAGGCGCCGTGGGGCGCTTCTCCTCGGGGTACTCCTCGGTGAGGACCTTGCGGAACATGGTCGCCCAGGTGACCCCGAAGCCACCGATCGACGCCGGAAGCGCCTCGCCGAGCCAGCCCGCGCGGGGGGTGGGCTCGTCGGAGCCGGCATGCGTGGTCGAGGGCAGGTTGGCGCCGCTGGTGTCCGGCTTCGCCGGCAGGTTGTCAGCCACGGCTCTCCTCCTTCGCGGTGAGGGTCGAAGCGGCAACGGCAGGTATGCCGCGCTCGGGCTCGCGCAGGGTCTGCCCCGGCAGCGGTGGCACAGGGAAACCACCCGCGAACGGGTCGATCTCATCGGGTTGCTCGACCGGTGCGGCGGCGTGCGACGAGGATGTCCGATCGAGCAGGAAGCCGATCGCGAACAACCCGACGAGGACCAGGCCGATGAGCACCAGCGAGGCGGCCGAGAGCCCGCGACCGAAGGGGCTGATCACCGTCGAGGTGCCGAACCAGCCGAGGGCGGCGGCGCGCATGAACGCGACGAGAACGACCCACGCCAGGGTGAGCGGGATGAGCAACTTCCAGCCCAGCCGCATGAACTGGTCGTAACGCACGCGGGGCAACGAGCCACGCAGCCAGACGAAGAAGAACATGAACGACCAGACCTTGATGGTGAACCAGAGCAGGCCCCACCAGCCGGCGTTGAGCATGCCGTCACCGATCGCGGCGATGAACGGCGGCGCTTGCCAGCCGCCGAGGAACATCGTCGTGGCGAGGGCCGACACGGTGAACATGTTGATGTACTCGGCGAGGAAGAACATCGCGAAGCGCATCGAGCCGTATTCGGTGTGGAAGCCACCGACGATCTCGCCTTCGCCTTCGGCCAGGTCGAAGGGCAACCGGTTGGTCTCGCCGACCATCGTCACGACATAGACGAGGAACGACGGGATCGCCGAGATGACGAACCACGGTGCTGCTCTGGGCATCGACGATGGCAGAGGTCGACATCGATCCGCTCATGATGAAGACGGCGACGAGCGACAGGCCCATGGCGATCTCGTAGGAGATGACCTGGGCCGACGAGCGCAGCCCACCGAGCAGCGGGTAGGTCGAGCCGGAGGACCAGCCGGCCAGGACGATGCCGTAGACACCCACCGACGCGACGGCAAGCACCAGCAGCACGGCCGCGGGAGCGTCGGTCAACTGCAGCGGGGTGCGGTGCCCCCACATGACGACGTCCCCACCCAAGGGCATGATCCCGAACGAGACGAAACACATCGTCGCGACGATCAGCGGCGCCAAGGTGAAGATGAACTTGTCGGCGGCCGCCGGCGCGTTGTCTTCCTTGAACATCGACTTCATACCGTCAGCGAGCGTCTGCAACAAACCAAACGGGCCGTTGCGGTTGGGGCCTGGACGCTGCTGCATCCGGCCGATGATGCGCCGCTCGAACCAGATGACCAACAGTGTCGAGATGAGCAGGTAGACGAAGATGAACAGCGCCTTGACCAGCGACAGCCACAGCGGCGTGTCGCTGAAATCGGCGAGAGGCCGTTCGATCGTCGGGACGAGGGTCGACGTGATCACTGGGCACCTCCCTTCGACACCGTGACTCGAGCGCCGGCATCGACGCCGAGGGTGGAGCGGACCGCGCAGCCCGCGGAGTTGGTCGGCAGCCAGACCACGCCGTCGACCATGCCGTCGGTCACCGCGACGGGCACGCTGAGCGCGCCACTGCCGCTGGAGACCGTCACCGCGTCACCGTCGGCGACACCGAGGCGCGCCGCGAGGGTGGCACCGACCCGAGCCACGCTCGCATGCGCGGTGCCAGCCAGGAACGGCTCGCCGTCCTGCATCCGGCCGCGGTCGAGCAACAGCGGCCAGGTCGCCAGAACGACGTCACCGTCGCCCGATCCGTATGCCGTCGCGCCGCTACCGGCCGCTGCGGCGTTCGCCGCGGCCCGGGCACCGGTCCACGGACCGAGGGCCTCGAACTGGTCGTTGATCTGCTCGTGGGTGCGGGTCTCCATGAAGAAGCCCAACTCGGCGGCGAGCATGTCCAGCACGCGGTGATCGCTCATCGCGTTGGTCGACAGCGCTGCCTCGAAGGGCCGGACCCGGCCCTCCCAGTTGACGAAACTGCCGGACTTCTCGGCGTGCGGGGCCACCGGCAGCACCACGTCGGCGACGGCGGTCACTGCGGACTCGCGCACCTCGAGGCTGATGACGAAGGCCTTGGCCAACGCGGCGGTGACCTGCGGCAGCGCGAGGTCGGCCGGGTCGACACCACCGACAACCAACGCTCCGAGGGCACCGCTGGCGGCGGCAGCAACGATCCCAGCGGTGTCGCGACCAGGGGCACTCGGCAGGGAGTCGACCTCCCACACCGCGGCAACCTCACCGCGAGCAGCGGCGTCGGTCACCGGGCGACCGCCAGGAAGCAGGGCGCCAAGCGCACCAGCCTCAAGAGCACCGCGCTCACCGGCGCGACGCGGGATCCAGGCCAGTCGGGCTCCGGTCGAGGCGGCCAGGGAGACCGCAGCGGCCAGCGCGCCGGGCGAGGTGGCCATCCGCTCGCCGACGAGGATGATGCCCCCGCCCGCGAGAGCCGCAGCCAAACTCGGGTCGGCCAGCGCGGCCGCCTCGGCTCCGGGGACGGTCGGCAGGAGGGTCCCGGAGAGCTTCTCCAGACCGTGCGAGGCGAAGGGGGCCACGGCATACACGGCCGTCCTGGCCTTGCGGACCGCGCGCCGCAGCCGCAGGAAGACGATCGGCGACTCCTCTTCGGGCTCGAACCCGACGAGGACGACGGCCTTGGCCTCCGAGAGGTCGGCGTAGGTCACCGCGCCACCGGCGGGGCCGGTCGCGACGACGTGCTCGGCCAGGAAGGCCGTCTCGGCCGCAGAGTGCGGACGCGCCCGGAAGTCGACGTCGTTGGTGCCCAGGACCACGCGGGCGAACTTGCCGTAGGCGTAGGCGTCCTCGGCGGACACCCGGCCCCCGACGAGCACCCCGGCACCCTTGGCGGCGCTCAGGCCGGCAGCGGCCGCTTCGAGGGCCTCGGGCCAGCCGACCGCACGCATCGAGCCGTCGGCCTGGCGCAGCAACGGCAACTCCAGCCGGTCGCCGAGCGTCGCCGAGTGGAACGCCCAGCGGCCCTTGTCACAGGACCACTCGCCGTTGACCTCGGGGTCGTCGATCGCCATCCGGCGCAGCACGACGCCGCGACGGTGGTCGGTGCGGATCGCACAGCCCGACGCGCAGTGCTCGCAGGTGCTCGGGGTCGACACGAGGTCGAAGGGCCGCGAGCGGAACCGGTATGCCGCGCCCGTCAAGGCCCCGACGGGGCAGATCTGGACGGTGTTGCCGGAGAAGTAGGACTCGAACGGCTGCTCCTCGTAGATGCCGATCTGCTGCATCGCCCCGCGCTCGACGAGGTTGATGAACGGGTCACCGGCGACCTGGTCGGAGAAGCGGGTGCAGCGCTGACACACGATGCAGCGCTCGCGGTCGAGCAACACCTGGGTGGAGATGTTGATCGGCTTGGTGAAGGTGCGCTTGACGTCGTCGAACCGGGTCTGGGCGCGGCCGTTGGACATCGCCTGGTTCTGCAGGGGGCACTCGCCGCCCTTGTCGCAGACGGGGCAGTCCAGCGGGTGGTTGATGAGCAGGAACTCCATGACACCGTGCTGGGCCTTGTCGGCGACCGGCGAGGTGTGCTGGGTGTTGACGACCATGCCCGGGCTCACCGTCATGGTGCACGAGGCCTGCGGCTTGGGGAACGGCGCCAGGGTGCCGTCGGGGCGCGGGGCCGCGACGTCGACGAGGCACTGGCGGCAGGCGCCCACCGGGTCCAGGCCCGGGTGGTCGCAGAACCGCGGGATCTCGATGCCGGCCTGTTCGGCGGCGCGGATGATGAGCGTGCCCTTGGGCACGCTCACGGTCACGCCGTCGATCGTCAGGGTCACCGCGTCGGGCGGCGGCGCCTGCCCGGCGGCAGAAGCGGGGCTGGTCGGGACGGTCATGCCTTCGCGGCCTCCTTGACCTGGAACAGGACCGACTTCTCCGGCGGGAACAGCTCGGCGGCCGGGGTGTGCATGCCGGCCTCGAACTCTCCCCGGAAGTGCTTGATCGCGGAGGTGATCGGGCTGGTGGCCGCGTCGCCGAGCGCGCAGAACGAGCGGCCCAAGATGTTGTCGCAGATGTCGTCGAGCTTCTCGATGTCGCCGGGCAGACCCTGGCCATGCTCGAGGCGCTCCATGATCTGGCGCATCCACCACGTGCCCTCACGGCAGGGCGTGCACTTGCCGCAGGACTCGTGGGCGTAGAAGTCGGTCCAGCGGGCGACTGCCCGGACGACCGAGACGGTCTCGTCGAACACCTGCAGCGCCCGCGTGCCGAGCATCGACCCGGCGGCGGCCACCGAGTCGAAGTCGAGCGGGATGTCCAGGTGAGCTTCGGTGAAGATCGGCGTCGAGGACCCACCCGGCGTCCAGAACTTCAGCTGGTGGCCCTTGCGGATCCCGCCGGCGAGGTCGATGAGCTGGCGCATGGTGATGCCCAGCGGCGCCTCGAACTGGCCGGGGTTGGCGACGTGCCCGGAGAGGCTGAAGATGCCGAAGCCGGTCGACTTCTCGGTGCCCATCGACTTGAACCAGCTCGCGCCGTTGAGCAGGATGCCCGGCACCGAGGCGATGGTCTCGACGTTGTTGACCGAGGTCGGGCGGGCGTAGAGGCCCGCCGCGCCGGGGAACGGGGGCTTGAGCCGCGGTTGGCCGCGGCGACCCTCAAGGGAGTCAAGCAGGGCCGTCTCTTCGCCACAGATGTAGGCGCCGGCACCGGCGTGGGCCGTGACCTGAAGGGTGATGCCTGAGCCAAAGACGTTGGCCCCGAGGTAACCCGGCTGCCGTCGCCTCCTCGATGGCCCGCAGCAGCCGCCGGTAGACGTGGACGACCTCGCCGCGCAGATAGATGAACGCGTGGCTCGACCCCATCGCATACTGGCTGATCGCCGCGCCCTCGATGAGGGCGTGCGGGTTGGCCATCATGAGCGGGATGTCCTTGCAGGTGCCCGGCTCGGACTCGTCGGCGTTGACGACGAGGTAGCGCGGACCGCCGTCGGGCGGGGACATGAACGACCACTTCATGCCGGCCGGGAAGCCGGCGCCACCGCGGCCGCGGATCGAGGAGTCCTTGACGACGGCGAGCACGTCGGCGGCCGGCATGCTCATCGCCTTGCGGAGGGCGGCATACCCACCCGTCTGCTCGTATGCCGCGAGCGTCCAGGAACGCTGCTGGTCCCAGTGGGCCGTGAGGACCGGGGTGAGGGTGTCGGTCACTTCGAGGCCCCCTTGGTCGGTGCAGCCGGTGCAGCCGGTGCGGTCGGTGCCGGGTCGGCGGCCGGCGGCTGCGGCGCAGCCCATCCGTGTTCGTGGGCGATCTTCAGGCCGAGCAAAGACGCGGGCCCGGCGGCCGGGCCCTCGTCTGCGCGGCCATCGCTGAAGCCCGCCAGCACGCGGGACACCTCTTTGAAGGTGCACACCTTGTCGGGACCGCGGGTGGGGCGGACGTCCTTGCCGGCCCGCAGGTCGTCGGCGAGGCGGATCACCGAGTCGGGCGTCTGGTTGTCGAAGAACTCCCAGTTGGTCATGACGACCGGGGCGTAGTCGCACGCCGCGTTGCACTCGATGCGCTCAAGGGTGACCTTGCCGTCGGCCGTGGTCTCGTCGTGGCCCACCCCGAGGTGCTCGGACACGGCGTCCCAGATGGCGTCGCCGCCCATGATCGCGCAGAGCGTGTTGGTGCAGACGCCGAGCGTGTAGTCGCCGTTGGGGTGGCGCTTGTATTGCGTGTAGAAGGTCGCGACCCCGCTCACCTCGGCGGTGCTCAGGTCGAGCAACTCGGCGCAGAGCTCGATGCCCTCGGCCGGTGACGTAGCCGTCGACCGACTGCACGAGGTGCAGCAGCGGCAGCAGCGCCGAACGCTTGACCGGGTATCGGGCGATCACCGCGGCGGCGTCCTGCCGGAGGGTGGCCAGGACGTCCGCGGCATACGGCGCCTTGCTCTCCGCGCTGACGTGCAGGTGGCCTGATGCGTCGTGGCCGCTCACCGGTCCACACCTCCCATGACGGGGTCGATCGATGCGACGGCGACGATGACGTCGGCGACCTGGCCGCCTTCGCACATGATCGACGTCGCTTGCAGGTTGTTGAACGAGGGATCGCGGAAGTGCGCGCGATAGGGGCGGGTGCCGCCGTCGGAGACCAGGTGGCAGCCGAGCTCGCCCTTGGCGCTCTCGACTGCGACATAGACCTGACCGGCCGGGACCCGGAAGCCCTCGGTGACGAGCTTGAAGTGATGGATGAGGTCTTCCATCGACTCGCCCATGATCGTGCGGATGTGGTCGAGGCTGTTGCCCATGCCGTCGGTGCCGATGGCCAACTGGGCGGGCCAGGCGACCTTCTTGTCACCGACCATGACCGGGTCACCCACGCTGGCCTCAAGCCGGTCGGCGCACTGCAGGACGATCCGCAACGACTGGTACATCTCGTCGAGGCGGACCCGCAGCCGGCCGTAGGAGTCGGCGGTGTCGCGAGTGATGACGTCGAAGTCGTAGGTCTCGTAACCGCAGTAGGGGGTCGCCTTGCGCAGGTCGTGCGGCAGGCTCGCCGAGCGGAGCATCGGGCCGGTGATGCCGAGGGCCATGCAGCCGGCCAGGTCGAGGTGACCGACGCCGACCATGCGGCCCTTGACGATGGGGTTCTCGTTGACGAGCAACTCCAACTCGCGGATGCCCTGGCGGATCTCGGGCACCAGCTCGCGGATCTTGTCGATCGCGCCCGGAGGCAGGTCCTGGGCGACACCACCGGGGCGGATGTAGGCGTTGTTCATCCGCAGGCCGGTGATCATCTCGATGATCTGGAAGACCCGCTCCCGCTCGCGGAAGCCGATCGTCATGACCGTCGTGGCACCCATCTCCATGCCACCGGTGCCGATGCAGACCAGGTGCGAGGAGATCCGGGTGAGCTCCATCATGAGGACCCGGATGACCGAGGCCCGCTCAGGGATGGCGTCGGTGATGCCGAGGAGCTTCTCGATGGCCAGGCAGTAGGCCGTCTCCTGGAACATCGGGGTGAGGTAGTCCATCCGGGTGCAGAAGGTCACCCCCTGGACCCACGTGCGGTATTCCATGTTCTTCTCGATACCGGTGTGCAAGTAGCCGATTCCCGCGCGGGTCTCGGTCACCGTCTCGCCGTCGAGCTCGAGGATGAGCCGCAGGACGCCGTGGGTCGACGGGTGCTGCGGACCCATGTTGACGACGATCCGCTCCTCGTGCAGCGAGGTCGCCTCGTCGACGAGGTCGTCCCAGTCGCCGGAGCCGCTCACGGTGAAGGCCGGAGAGTCGAGGAACTCCTCGGCGCCGCCGGTCGCGGTGTGCTCTGCACTCTGTTGTGCCATGTCAGGTCCCAGGTCGGCGGCCATCAGTTGAACGCCCTCCGCTCGTCGGCCGGGGGCACGGTCGCGCCCTTGTATTCGACCGGAATGCCACCCAGCGGATAGTCCTTGCGCTGCGGGTGACCGGGCCAGTCGTCGGGCATGAGGATCCGGGTGAGCGCCGGGTGACCGTCGAAGATGATCCCGAACATGTCGAAGGTCTCGCGCTCGTGCCACGTCGTCGCCGGGTAGGTCGCGACGATCGACGGGATGTGCGGATCGGCGTCGGGGCAGGTGGCCTCGACGCGAATCCGCTTGCTGCCGTGGGTGATCGACTGGAAGTGATAGACGGCGTGCAACTCGTTGTCGGTGTCGCCGGGGTAGTGGACCCCCGACACCCCGAGACACAACTCGAAGCGGAGCGCAGCGTCGTCGCGCAGTGCCTGCGCCACGACCGGCAGGTGCTCGCGGGCGACGACGATGGTCAACTCGCCGCGGTCGACGACGACCCGATCGATCGCCTCGTCGGACGCCGTGTTGCGCTCGTCGAGCGCCCGAGCCAGGTCGTCGACGCACGCGTCGAACCAGCCGCCGTAGGGGCGCTCCGACCCGCCCGGCAGGACGACCGGAACGGTCAGGCCGCCGTAACCGGTGGTGTCTTGGCCGGCGGTGGCACCGAACATCCCGTGCCGCTCGCGGATGACGACCGGCATACCGAGAGCGACGGTGCGAGCACCGGAAGTGGCCCCAGCGGCGACCTCCTGGCCCAGGTCATCGGCGCTCATGCCAGCAGCCCCTTCATCTGGGAGGTCGGGATCGCAGTGAGCGCGACCTTCTCGGCGGCGTGCTCAGCGGCGATCCGGTTGGCGCCCAACGGCGCCGACTGGATCTTGTCGTGCAGCTTGATGATGGCGTCCAGCAGCATCTCGGGGCGCGGTGGACAGCCCGGCAAGTAGATGTCGACCGGGACGATGTGGTCGACGCCCTGGACGATCGCGTAGTTGTTGAACATGCCGCCCGAGCTCGCGCAGACGCCCATGGAGATGACCCACTTGGGGCCGGGCATCTGGTCGTAGACCTGGCGCACGATCGGAGCCATCTTCTGGCTCACCCGACCGGCGACGATCATCAGGTCGGCCTGACGCGGCGTTGCGGAGAACCGCTCCATGCCGAAGCGAGCGATGTCGTAGTCGGGCGTGCCGACCGCCATCATCTCGATCGCGCAGCAGGCCAACCCGAATGTCGCAGGCCAGATCGAGGCCTTGCGCATGTAGCCGGCCAGCAGCTCGACGGTGGTGAGCAGAATCCCCGAGGGGAGCTTCTCTTCCACACCCATTCCGATGCCTCCCTCAGTCCCACTCGAGGCCGCCACGACGCCAGACATAGGCGTAGGCGACGAAGACGGTCACGATGAACAGGATCATCTCGACGAGCGCGAACAGGCCCAGTTGGTTGAAGGCCACCGCGAACGGGTACAGGAACACCGATTCGATGTCGAAGATGATGAACAGCATGGCGGTCAAGTAGTACTTGATCGGCACTCGGCCGCCGCCGGACGCGTGCGGAGTGGGCTGGATGCCGCACTCGTACGCCTCCATCTTGGCCCGGTTGTAGCGCTTGGGGCCAACGATGAGCGAGGTGCCCACGGAGACCAGCGCGAACGCTCCTCCGAGCCCCAGCAGGAACAACAGCGGAACGTAGGACTCGGTCATCCGTCGCTCCCTTTCAGGGTGGGTGCATGCAGGCCGTCCCCCATCCTAGGGGGGCCTGGAACTGCGTCGTTCATGCCGTTGGTCCCCGTCATCTCAGGCGTCCGGGGCTATGCGCGACATCAGGTGGACGAGGCGGTCGTCGAAGCGACCACCATGCTCCTCGGGGAGGTTGGCCATCACCTTGAGGAGGAAGCGCATGAGCGCCGTGCGCGGCAGGCCGTAGGTCGTCGCCAACCGCATCACCTCGGGGTTGCCGATGGCGTGGGCGAACCACCGACCCAGCGTGAAGTAGCCACCCAGCTCGGCCTTCATGATCCGCGGGTATGCCGCGAGCACCCGCTCGCGTCCGGCGTCACTCGGGCGGGCGAGGGCTTGCCCGATGACGTCGGCACCGACCCGAGCCGCTTCGAGGGCGTAGTCGATGCCTTCGCCGTTGAACGGGTTGACCATGCCGGCGGCGTCGCCGACGAGAAGGAGGCCATCGGCATACAGGGGGGTGCGGTTGAAGCCCATGGGCAGGGCGGCGCCGCGGATGGGGCCACCGGCCGGGTCGTGCGCGAGCTCCCACCGGTCACCGAGGCTGTCCGCCCAGCGCCGCAGGACGTCCTTGTAGTCGGTCTTGCCGAACGCGCTGCTCGTGTCGAGGATGCCCAGGCCGACGTTGGTGCGACCGTCCTCGAGCGGGAAGAGCCAGCCGTAGCCCGGCATGAGCATCCGCTGACCGTTGTCGTCGGTGGTCCACAGCTCGAGGTGCGACTCGAGGTAGTCGTCGCGCCGGGGGGTCGTGTAGTAGGCGCGGACCGCCACGCCCATGACGCGGTCCTCGCGCTTGGGGCGGCCGACCGCCGTGGCCAGGCGCGAGGAGACGCCGTCGGCGGCGACGACGACCTTGGCGCGGTAGGTCGCGGTCTGGCCGGTGGCGCGACCCGCGTCGTCGAGCACCTTGGCGGTGACGCCGGTGACCCGGCCACGACCATCGAGCAGGGGCGCGGTGACGCTGGCGCCTTCATGCAGTCGGGCGCCCCGAGAGACGGCGTGTTGCGCGAGCGCGTGGTCGAACTGCTTGCGGGTGCGGACCATGCCGTAGGACGGGAAGGTCGCGCTCTCGGGCCAGTCGAGGGTGAAGTTGCGGCCGCCGCCGAGGATGCGCAGGCCGCGGGTGCGTTGCCAGCCGGTCGTGTCGACACCCAGGTGGACCAACTCGCGCACGGCGCGGGGCGTGAGGCCGTCACCGCAGATCTTGTCCCGTGGGAACGTCGCCTTCTCCAGGAGCATGACGTCGACGCCCTGGGTAGCCAGGTAGGCCGCCGTGGCCGAGCCTCCTGGCCCGGCTCCGACGACGATGACGTCGGCGGTGTCGCCCGCCTGGTCAGCCGATCCGGTGGTCACTCTCGCCCTCGGTGCGGTGGGGCGCCGGTGAAGGCGCCGCTTGTGAAGAATGGCACGAACCCGCCCAGTCTAGGGGGCACCGGGGGCGGGGCGGGTCGCGCGGTGGAGAGCGACGATGCCTCCACTGAGGTTGCGCCACTGCACGTCGGCCCAGCCGGCGTCGGTGATCCGCGCCGCGAGTCCCCGCTGGTCGGGCCAGGCGCGGATCGACTCGGCGAGGTAGACGTAGGACTCCGGGTTGGAGGACGTCCGTCGCGCGATCGCCGGCAGGGCGCGCATCAGATAGTTGAGGTATGCCGCCCGCACCGGCCCCCACACCGGCTGGCTGAACTCGCACACGACGAGCCGACCCCCCGGCTTGGTCACCCGGGCGAACTCCCGCAGCGCGGCCTCGACGTCGACGACGTTGCGCAGCCCGAACGACATCGTCACGGCATCGAAGGACGCGTCAGCGAAGGGCAACCGCGTCGCGTCGGCGGCAGTGAAGGCCAGGTCGGGGCGCCGTCGCTGGCCGACCCGCAGCATCCCCAGAGAGAAGTCGGCCGGCACGACGTGGACCCCTGCGTCGGCGAACGGCTCGGAGCTGGTCCCGGTCCCGGCGGCGATATCGAGCACCGTCTGACCCGGCTGGGCGCCGACGGCCGCGACCGTGGCCTTCCGCCAGCGCCGGTCCTGTCCCGCCGACAAGACGTCGTTGGTGAGGTCGTAACGCTCGGCCACCGTGTCGAACATCGACGCGACGTCCTGGGGTGCCTTGTCCAGATCGGCCCGGGTCATGGCTGGCATCCTTCCACCCTCCACGACCCCTCCCCTGCACCCGCACTCTGGCGGGCGGCGCGTGGGCGGCGGGCGGGCGGCATACCGAGTCGTAACATTGACCTTCGATGTCCACCCTCCACGGGCCCGCCCGGGCCGCCTCCGGCACCGTCGCGCCGCTCGTCGTGCGCACGGTGGAGATCGACGACCCCGGGCCGCTGCTGGCCCTCCTCCCTCCCGCCGAGCAACCGGGCGACGTGTTGTCGTGGGTCCGGCGCGGCGAGGGCCTCGTCGGGTGGGGGCAGGCCGCCACGTTCACGACGGCCGGACCCGAGCGCTTCGCGGACGCAGACCGGTGGTGGCGGCATACCGCTGCTCGCGCCGTGGTCCGCGACGAGGTGGGTATGCCGTCCAGCGGGCTCGTCTGCTTCGGGAGCCTGCCGTTCGCGGACGACTCCGCCGACCGCGCCAGCTTCGTCGTCCCGCGGGTCAGCGTCGGCCACAAGGGCAACCGGTGGTGGGTGACCACGGTCGGCGACGTCCCGACGCTTGCCGTCACGCCGGCCCCGACCGACGACCCGCTGCCGCCCCGCAACGTGGCCTTCGCCGACGGTGCCCTGTCGAGCACCGCGTGGGCTGCCCGCGTGGCCGAAGCGGTCGCGCGGATCAACGCGGGCGACCTCGACAAGGTCGTCCTCGCCCGTGACCTCATCGTGCAGGCCGACGCGCCGATCGACCCGCGGTGGGTGCTGCGGGCGTTGGCCGATCGCTACGACAACACGTGGGTGTTCTCGGTCTCCGGCATGGTCGGTGCGACCCCCGAACTGCTGGTGCGCCGCGAGCGCGGGCTGGTCACCTCGCGGGTGCTCGCCGGGACGATCCGACGCACGGGTGACGACGCCAAGGATCTCTCGCTCGCCGCGTCGCTGGCCCGCTCCAGCAAGGACCTCGAGGAGCACGAATACGCCGTGCGCTCGGTGGCGGATGCCCTTGCCCCGCACTGCTCGTCGATGAACGTCCCCGAGTCGCCGTTCGTCCTGCACCTGCCCAACGTCATGCACCTGGCCACCGACGTCACCGGGGTCGCGACCGACGATGCGTCCTCGCTGGCGCTGGCTGCGTCGCTGCACCCGTCGGCCGCCGTCGGCGGCACCCCGACCCCGCTCGCGGTGGCGTTGATCGCCGAGCTCGAGGACATGGACCGGGGTCGGTACGCCGGGCCTGTCGGGTGGATGGACGCCAAGGGCGACGGCGAGTGGGGCATCGCGCTGCGCTCGGGTCGCTATGTCGACGGCGACCCGGCAGCGCTGCGGATCTTCGCCGGCTGCGGCATCGTCGCCGGGTCCGACCCGGACGGCGAGGTCAGCGAGGCCGACGCCAAGTTCGTCCCCATGCGCGACGCGCTCAGCGGTCGTTAGCCCGCGCGCGGCATACTCGTCCTGATGACGATCACGAGCGCGGCGCGCGCCATCCACGTGCTGCGAGGCCTTCTCGCCGCGGGGGTGCGCGAGGTCGTCCTCTCTCCCGGCTCCCGCTCGGCGCCGCTCGCCCTCGCGCTGCATGCCGCCGACGCAGCCGGCGATGTGCGCCTGCACGTGCGGCTCGACGAGCGCTCCGCCGGGTTCCTCGCGCTGGGTTTGGCGGTCGGATCGCGGTCACCGGTGGCGGTGGTCATGACCTCGGGGACGGCCGTCGGCAACCTGCTGCCCGCCGTCATGGAGGCCCACCACGCGGGGCGGCCGCTCATCGTCGTGTCGGCCGATCGCCCGGCGTCGTTGCGCGCCACGGGGGCCAACCAGACGACCTGGCAAGACGGCATCTTCGGAGTGTTCGCGCCGACGGTCGATGTCGCGGTCGACGCGTCGCACGACGCCGTGTCGCAGGCGGTCACGCAGGCGGGGCTGCGGCTCGGGCCGTCGCACCTCAACGTCCAGTTCGATGCGCCGCTGCTCCCTGATCCGGGTATGCCGTGGTGGCCCGGCCTCCTCGACGCGTCCGACCCTCTCGATCCTTCCGACCTGGTCGATTCGTCGTCGGCGCGCACCTCAGGCGGATCGCTGGAGGAGGTGCCCCTCGGCGCCGAGGCCGTGACGTTGGCGGCCGGGCCGCGAACCGTCGTGCTGGCCGGGGACGATGCCGGGTCGGCCGCTCGCGTCCTCGCCGAATCCGCCGGGGTGCCGCTGCTTGCCGAGCCGACCTCCGGATCGCGGGCCGGCGACCACGCGATCCGCACCTATCGACTGTTGCTCGGCACCGCGCTCGGGGCCGCCATCGAGCGGGTCATCGTCATCGGACACCCGACCCTCTCGCGCCCCGTCACCGCGCTGCTGTCACGGCCCGACATCGCCCTGTATGCCGTCCGCACCCGCACGGGGGTCGCCACCGACCCGGCCCGACGCGCGATCATCCTCGACGTGCCACCGGCACTGACGCCGGCGCTGCCTCTGGGACAGACCCCGGGACTGGCCCCGGACGCCGACGCGAAGTGGCTGGCTGCGTGGCAGGCCGCCGATGCCGCGTTGGCCGAACGGGTCGACGCCCACGTCGACGCCCTGCCCGACCTGCACGCCCTGCACGTGGCGGCCGAGGTGTCCGCGGCCCTGTCGCCGGGTCAGAGCCTCGTCGTCGGCTCGTCCAACCCGATCCGCGACCTGGACCTCATGCTCCCCCCTTATCGGCCAGGCGAGCACCGGCTCGTCGTCGCCAACCGGGGCCTGGCCGGCATCGACGGCACGGTCTCGACCGCCATCGGGGTCGCGCTGGGCCGGGCCGGCCGCATTCCCCCGCCGGGTCGAGGTATTCCGCCATCGCCTGACGATGGCGGAATACCTCGACCGGGCAGGAGCCTGGCCGTCATGGGCGACTTGACCTTCCTACACGACAGCGGGGGGCTGCTCATCGGTCCGGACGAACCCCGTCCCGACCTGACGATCGTCGTCGTCAACGACGACGGCGGCTCGATCTTCGCGCTGCTCGAGCAGGGCACCCCTGACTACGCAGCCGCCTTCGAGCGGGTGTTCGCGACGCCGGTGCACGCCGATCTGGAGGCGCTCGCGGGCGCCAGCCACACGGCATACCGACGGGTCGAGTCTCGCGCCGAGCTCCGGGAGGCGCTCACCGAGCCTGCCACCGGACCCCTGGTCATCGAGGCGCGGGTGGGGCGCGCGGACCGGCGCGAGACCGCTGCCGCGCTCGGGGCACTCGCTGCCGACTTGCCGTTGTCGTGGCCGCCCGACCAAGGGGGTATGCCGTGAGCCGCCCCTTGTGGTTCGTCGGGGCAGACGGGTCGGTCGTGTCCCGGGCGTTGGGCGTCCTTCGCCTCTCACTCCTGGCGCTGGCCATCGGGCAAGGCCTCGTGGCCAACGCGTTCGCCACGGCGAGCCTGCTGCCCTATCTCATCTCGCTGGTCGTCACCGGCGGCATCCTCGGCTCGACGTTGTTGCCCCAACTCCTGCCGCAGTTCGTCACGTCCGACCGGGAGGACCCGGCTAGCGACGCAGACAAGACCGACGACAAGACCGACGACGTCCAGGTCGCGCCTGTCGACGAAGCCGGCTCGACCGCCCCGGCACCAAACGGTGGTGCCAATGACGCGGCGCCTTCCCTCCGCTTCGTCCAACGGCTGGGGACCCGCCTGGACATCGACCGAGGGCTGGCGATCATCCTCGTCGGGCTGCTGCTGCTGACGATCGTGTGCATCGTGGGGGCGAGCACCCTCGTGCGCGGACTGGGCAGCGGGCTCACCGGCAGCCTCGGCGATCTGACCGCCTCGTTCGCAGCGGTCACCCTGGTCCAGGTCTTCCTCTACGGCGTCTGCGCCGTCTTCGGCCGGGTGCTCGTCGCCCGCCAGCGACTCGGCGCGTTGGGCTGGGCTCCCGCCATTGGCGAACTCGTCGGCATCGGCGGGCTGCTGGCCTTCATGCGACTCTTCCAGGGGCACGTCTCCTCCGCGGAGTGGACCCCCGAGATGGTGTGGTGGCTCGCGGGTGCGGCCACCGCGGGAATCGCCGTGCAGGCGTTGGTGCTCGCGTTCGCCGTGTGGCGCAGCGGGCCGGGCACGGCCACCCTCGTGGCTGCCTGGAGCGTGTCGCGGCTGTTCGGGGGGCGCTCGGTGACGGCCCTGGTGACCGTGGCGAGTTACGCCGTCGCAGCCCAGGTCATGTGGCGAGCCACGGGCTACGACGAGGTCTCCCGCGGGCCGGGTCAGACCTTTGTGGCGGGTCTGGCGATCCTCGTCAACGCCTTGGTGGTCGTCCTGCTGCCGCATGCGCTGCTCACCCGCCCGGCACTCGGGTCGGTGCATCAGCGCGTGGCCGCAGCACTGCAGGCCGACGACCGGGCCGCCGCCGGCCGCCGTTTCGCCTCGGGTCTCGCAGTGCCTGCGGTCGTCACCATCCCCGGATCGATCGCCCTCCTGGTCTTCGCCCTGCCGATCATGGGGCTGCTGTTCACGTCGAAGGACCCGGCGGAGGTTCTCGCTGGATCCACCGTCCTGGCCTGCCTAGGTCCGGCGCTGTTCCCCATGGGCATCGCCCTGCTGGGCCGGCGCGTCTGCGAAGCCGTGGGTGCGCACTGGTCGGCCGGGGCTCTGACGGCCGTGCTCGCACTGACCTCGATCGGCGTCAGCGTCGGGGCCGGGTTCGCTGCGCCAGAGTGGGCGACGCCCCTGGTGGCGCTCGGGCTCGTGCTCGGCAACACCCTCGCCGCGGCATACGGGGTCTGGGTCGTCCGCCGCCGGATCGGGACGGTCGCTCTGGCGGGCGTCGTCCGCACCTGGGTGCGGATCCTCCTGGCCGGCGCGGGTGGCGGCTATGTGGCCTGGGGGTTGGTCATGGTCCTCACCCGGGCGCTGGGCGGGTTGGGCCGCCTCGGGTATGCCGTGACGCTCCTCATCGGAGGCACCGCCTTCATCGTCGTCTACCTGTTGGTGGCCCGCCTGCTGCGGGTCGACGAGGTGTCAGTCGTTGCTGCACCCCTGGTCAACCGGCTCGATCATCGGCCCCCCGGCCGGCATCGCCCCGGCGACTGACCCACCGGGGACCGCCCCTCGCAGCTGAGGGCGCGACGGAGTGCGATCGACGGGGTGATCACCCCATCAAACGCACACCGTCCCGCACTCGACTCGCTGGCGAGAGATAGCCAGCCCGTCGCTACCCAGCCGACTCAGGCCAGCAGGTGCGCGTATGCCGCCGCCACCCGTTCGGTCCACCACGCGACCCGCTCCGGCTCGGCCGACCACCGCGCCACCAGGGCTTCATCAACCTGCGGCGGCTCGGCCGACACCGACAAGACTCCCCCGTGCTGCACCGCCGGATCAGCCACGACGTCACCCTCAAGCAACGCCAGCGTCCCCAGCCCACACGCCCAGGGCAGTTCGGGCAACGCCGCTGCCAGCGCCACCCCGGCCGCCATGCCCACCGACGTGTCCAGCGCCGACGACACCACCGCGGGCAGCCCACAATCACCCACGATCTCCAGCGCCCGACGCACCCCGCCCAACGGCGCGACCTTGACGACGATGAGATCCGCCGCCCCCTCACGAGCCACCCGCATCGGGTCGGCCGCCTTGCGAATCGACTCGTCAGCGGCGATGGGCACGTCGATTCCGTTGCGCGCCAACGAAGTCCGCAACACCACGAGATCAGCGACCTCCGCGCACGGCTGCTCGGCATACTCCAGCCGGTATGCCGCGAGCGCACCGAGCGCCCGCTGCGCGGACGCCACGTCCCACCCGCCATTCGCGTCGACCCGGATCCGGCCGTCGGGCCCGAGGATCTCGCGCACCGCCGCCACCCGGTCGAGATCGTCGGCCAGCCCCTGGCCAGCCTCGGCCACCTTGACCTTGGCCGTCGTGCACCCGGGGAATCGCGCCAACACCCCAGCCACCGCGTCGGCCGCCACCGCCGGAACCGTCGCATTGACCGGCACCGCCGAGCGGACGGGCGCCGGCCACCCGGCATACGCCGCCTCGATCGCGCAGGCCAGCCAACGGGAGGATTCGCGCGGGCCGTATTCCAGGAACGGGCCGAACTCACCCCACCCGCGGGGTCCGCGAAGTAGCGCCACCTCACGCTCAATGACGCCGCGGAAGCGCACTCGCAGGGAGATCCGGACGACGACGAGACCATCAAGCAGCTCGCCCAGCGGCGGCAACCCGACGGAGCTGGCGAGCGGCGGCATACCTGCGAGTGTGCCAGCCCGCGCCTCCCCCACGGGAGGCCAGGCCGCCGCGATGGACTCGACGGGCGGGGGGTGCAAGCGAGGCCATATCCTTCGGGGGTGAGCACCGGCGCCCTCCCCTTCGTCTCGGCGACCTTCGCCGCCGACGCGTGGGCCCCGGTTGCGGGTTTCGAGCTCACCGACATCACCTACCACCGGTGCGTGCTCCCCGGCCCGGCTCGCGGCACCGTCCGCATCGCCTTCGACCGGCCCGAGGTGCTCAACGCCTTCCGGCCGCACACCGTCGACGAGCTCTACCGGGTGCTCGACCACGCGCGGATGACCCCCGACGTCGGCTGCGTCCTGCTCACCGGCAACGGCCCGAGCCCCCGCGAGGGCTCCTCGCCGACCACCGAGGGCTGGGCGTTCTGCACCGGCGGCGACCAACGCATCCGGGGCCGCTCCGGCTACCAATACGCCGCCGACCCCGACGGCGACGCCACCGCGCAGGGCATCGACGCCCGACGCGTCGCCGCCGAGGGCGGGCGCCTGCACATCCTCGAGGTCCAGCGGCTCATCCGCACCATGCCCAAGGTCGTCATCGCGGTCGTCAACGGCTGGGCGGCCGGCGGCGGGCACAGCCTGCACGTCGTCTGCGATCTGACGATCGCCAGCCGCGAGCACGCCCGGTTCAAGCAGACCGACGCCGACGTGGGGTCGTTCGACGGCGGCTACGGCTCGGCCTACCTCGCCAAGATGGTCGGCCAGAAGTTCGCCCGCGAGATCTTCTTCCTCGGTCGGGCCTATACCGCCGAGGACATGCACCGGATGGGCGCGGTCAACCTGGTCGCCGACCACGCCGAGGTCGAGGCTGTCGCGCTGCAGGTCGCCGCCGAGATCAACGGCAAGTCGCCGACCGCCCAGCGGATGCTCAAGTTCGCCTTCAACCTGCTCGACGACGGGCTCATGGGACAGCAGGTGTTCGCCGGCGAGGCCACCCGGCTGGCCTACATGACCGACGAGGCCGTCGAAGGCCGCGACTCCTTCCTGCAAAAGCGCGACCCCGACTGGTCCGCCTTCCCGTGGTACTTCTGACCCGGCATACCTCATGCGATTGCAGCCGATCCCCCTGCCTTTCGGACCCGCGCTCCTGGCTGCGGTAGGCCCCCTCGCGGCCGTCCTCGACGGGTCGGGGCCACCGCTGCTCCCGTATGCCGCGGGCTCACCTCCCCCGGTGCTGCCGCCGGTGACGGACGCGGACCTTCCCGACGACCTCGCGCTCGTCGTGTCGACGTCGGGGTCGACGGGGATCCCCAAGCGGACCATGCTCACCGCCAACAACCTGCTCGCATCGGCCAGCGCGGCGCACGACGTCCTGTCCGGGCCTGGCTCATGGCTGCTGGCCCTGCCCGCCCACCACATCGCCGGCCTGCAAGTCATCGTCCGGGCCGCGTTGGGGTCCGCGGGTGAACCGGCCGTGATGGATCTGACCGACGGTTTCACGGTCGAGGGTTTCGTCGCCGCTGCGCTCGCGATGCCCCCCACCTCCGACCCGACTTACGTGTCGCTCGTCCCGACCCAGGTGGCTCGGTTGCTAGCCGACGAAGCCGGCATCGAGACCCTGGCCGCCTTCGACGCCGTCCTCTGCGGGGCTGCGGCGATCCCGGCTGCGGTGCGCACCCGCGCCCACGACCTCGGCATCCACCTGGTGACGACGTTCGGGATGACCGAGACCTCGGGCGGTTGCGTCTATGACGGGAAGCCGCTGCCGGTCAGCGAGGTCCATATCGACAACGACCGCCACGTCGTCCTCGGCGGCGCGACGGTCGCGGCCGGCTATCTCGGTGACCCCGGCATGACCGCCGACCACTTCACCGACGACGCCGATGGGGTGCGGTGGTTCCGCGCCGAGGACCTGGGCTATCTCGACGACAACGGCCGACTTCATGTGACCGGTCGAGCCGACGAGATCATCAACACGGGTGGCGTCAAGGTCGCCCCGGGCCCGGTCGAGGACGCCCTCGTGCGCTACCTGCCGGGCGTGCGCGATGCCGTCGTTGTCGGTGTCCCCGATCCGACGTGGGGCCAGGTCGTCGCCGCCGCGGTCACCCTGCTGCCCTCGGCCGGAAGTGCACGCTCGGCTGGCGTCCCCACGGTGGAGGACGCCCGGGCGGCCTTGCGTGGCATCCTCCCCGACGCCGCCCTGCCCCGACTGTTGCAGGTTGTCGACGCTTTCCCGGCCAAGGGTCCAGGCAAACCCGACCGCGCCGCGATCAGCGCCTCCTTCGCGCCGTCGTGAGCCGCCCGTAGGGTGGAGGCGCACACTGCGCCACCCGCCGCATCGACGCCGCGGGCCTAGCAGGCTCAGCGCCCACTCGCCTCACGCTCCGAAGGACTTCTCACCGTCATGGCCACGCTCGCCCAATGGGTCGCCGGTGCCCGCCCGCGCACACTCCCCGCCGCCGTCTCCCCCGTCCTCGTGGGCACCGGCGCGGCGTATGCCGTTGGGCGGGGTGACGCCGGCCTCGCCGTGCTCGCGCTGGCCGTGGCGTTGTCCCTACAGGTAGCGGTCAACTACGCCAACGACTATTCCGACGGAGTCCGCGGCACCGACGCCGAGCGGGTCGGGCCGGTGCGCCTGGTCGGGCAGGGACTGGCTGTTCCCGGCGAAGTGAAGCTCGCGGCATACCTCGGGTTCTTCCTGGCCGCGCTCTTCGGGCTGGCCCTCGTCGCCCTCTCGCAGGTCTGGATCTTCATCCCCATCGGCATCGCCTGCATCATCGCGGCCTGGCGCTACACCGGCGGCGATCACCCCTACGGCTATCGCGGGCTCGGCGAGGTCATGGTGTTCGTCTTCTTCGGGTTGGTCGCAACCCTCGGGACGCAGGTCACCCAGGCGGGCGGCCTCACGTGGGCCGGGTTGCTCGGCGCGATCGGCATCGGGTGCCTGGCGTCGGCCATCCTCGTCGCCAACAACCTGCGGGACATCCCCTCCGACACGGTGGCCGGCAAACACACGCTCGCGGTGCGCTTGGGTGATGCCCGGACGCGTCGGCTGTGGACGGGGCTCGTGGGCGTCGCGTTTGCGGTCGCCGTCGGGTGCGCGTTCTGGCGGGTGGGGTCGCTCGTCGCGCTGCTGGCCGTCGGGCTCGCGGTGGGCCCGTGGCGGACGCTGCGCTCGGGTGCGGTTGGGCGGGCGCTCGTGCCCGTCCTGGTCGCGACCGGACGCCTGCAATTGGGGTATGCCGTCCTGCTGGCTCTCGGCCTGGCCCTCACCCCTCGCTGACCCCGCTGACCCCTGCCGGGTCGAGGTATTCCGCCGTTACCAGACGATGCCGGAATACCTCGACCCGGCAGAGGGGGCGGGAGGCGATCAGGGTTGGGAGTCGGCTTCGGCGTCCTCGGCATCGGCGTCGTCGTCGGCAGCCGAGCGGCGTCGCGGCGCGCTCGCGGGGTTGGCCGAGTCGGTGTCCGCGCCCTTGGCACTCAACCGCCGATTGACCCGCTCGTTGATGCCCGTCGAGATGTCTTCACGCATCTGGCGCAGCGCGAAGAAGGACACCGCCATCGAGGACACTGCGGCGATGACCAGCCCCCAGAACATCTGATCCGGATAGCTGCGGATGAGCGATCCAAAATCGCTGTCCAACCCGCGCAACCACACCGCCCAGACGATCCCGAAGCAGACGGCAAACAATCCGAGGCGCACCACGGTGTACTTCAGCACGACGACCCTCTCGACACGGCGCGATCAGGCTCACAGACCCGAATAGGAGTGCTGGCCGACGAAATAGACGTTGACGACCGCGAAGTTGAGCACCACGGTGACGAAGCCGGCGATGGCGATCCACATCGCCTTGCGCGGCTCCCAACCGGCGGTCGCGCGGGCGTGCATGTAGGCGGCATACACCACCCACACGACGAACGTCCAGACCTCCTTGGGGTCCCACGTCCAGTAGGAGCCCCACGCCTTCTGCGCCCAGATCGCGCCGGCCACGAGCGTGAAGGTCCACAGGATGAAGCCCACCATGTTGAGCCCGTATGCCGTGCGCTCCAGTGACGCGGCCGACGGCAGCGTCTCCCAGAAGGTGCGCCGGTCCGGGGTCGTCGCTTCCCGGCGGGACTTGACCAGATAGACGACACCCACCGAAAACCCGAGGACGAACACCCCGACCGCGAGGATGGCGACGGTGACGTGGATGATCAGCCAGACGCTCTTGAGGGCCGGCATCAGCTCGGCCGCCTCGGTGTAGAAGGCCAGCAGCGCCGTGCCGAGGGTCAACAGCACCGGCCCGACGACGAAGAGGCCGAGCCACTCCCACCGGTTGCGTCGGGCCAGCAGACAGTAGGCGACGGCGGCCGCGGTCGCCCCGGCAGTCGCAAACTCAAACATGTTGCCCCACGGCGGCCGCATGACGGCCAGCCCGCGCAGGACAACCGACCCCACCAGCACGAGGGTGGCCAGGCAGGTCATGCCGTAGGCGCTGCCGGCCAACTTCCGGGCCCGCAGCGACGGCCCGGCCACGGCGGCATCGTCCGCATCGTCCGCGTCGACCGCCGCTGCCGCGCCATCAGCACCACCGACAACACCACCCGAACCGCCCGAGCCGCTGGACGCGCCCGTCGCGTCGGCACCGACGGCCACGAGCTCCTTGGCCCGCTCGCCGGCCTGGCCCGCCCGGGACACCGGCCCCAACGCCGCGAGGTATGCCGTGTAGAGCAGCATCGCGATGGTGAACACGGCCATCGCCGAGTAGAGCGCGAGGTTGGCGGCGCTGGCCAACTCCGGCGACGGTGCCGCACCGACGATCGCGACGGCGGGCAGGGCCGTGGAGAACGGCATACTCACGTCCTTTCGGGACGGGCCGCGGGGGCGGCACCGGAGGAACGACCGGCCATCTCGTCGGCCAGCCCTTGCAGGGCTGCGGCGAGACCCGGATCGGCGGTCTTGGACAGAGCGCCGATGGTGACGAGGGTAGTCCTTGGGTCGGCGGGGTCCGCCGCCGCGCGCACGAACACCCGCCGCCGCCGCACGAGCAGCGACGTGACCAGGCCGGCGATCGTCAGCAGCGCGGCGACCAGGGTCAACCCCTTGCCGGGGTCCGAGCGCACCGACAGGCCTGCGAACCGGCTCACCGAGTCGAAGCTGATCGACCCGCGATCACCGGGGAGCGTGTAGGTCTGGCCGGGAGCCAGCCGGATGAGCAGCGGCTGCCCATCGGCCTTGGGCACCGCGGTCAGCTCGCTGGTGTTGAGCGTGTAGACCGACTGCGAGCGCCCGCCCGGGAAGAGGTTGCCCTCCCACACCGACAGGGCGAGCTCGGGGTTCTTGAGCGCGGGGAACTCCGACACCGGCCCGTTGGCGAAGGTCGGGTCGACGGTCGGCATGAAGAATCCCGAGAAGCCGAGCATCTTCGGGGAGGCCGCCGACACCTTGATCGCCCCGACCGAGGTGTAGAAGTTGTCCTGCGCCAGGAACGGCGTCGCCTGGCGGTAGAGGACCGTGCCCGCCGCGTCGCGCACCGTGACGACGGGGGCATACCCGTTGCCGAGGAGGAACACATCGGCGCCCCCGAGCGAGACGGGTTCGTTGACGGTGAGCACCTGCTCGCTCGTCGCCGTTCCGGGGCCCTCCGAGGTCGTCGTGTATGCCGTGAAGCCGCGCGGCGCGCCGAACTGGGAGCCGCGGACCTCCTCCTCGAAGCGCACGTCGAACCGGTCGATCCGCACCGAGAACGGCGGCACGGTGAGGGGGTTGACCAGGGCCCCACCGGAGAAGGTGTGGTAGCTGCGGAACGTCGAGGTGAAGGTCTGGCCCTCAGGGACGATGACGTCGCCGCGCCAGCCCCACAGGTGTCCAACCGCGACCCCGACGATGACCAAACAGAGGGCCAGGTGGAAGACGAGGTTGCCGGTCTCGCGCAGATATCCGGTCTCGGCGCTGACCGACGACTCGTCGTGCGAGTGGACGCGGTAGCGGCGGCGCCGCAACGCGGTCGAGGCCGCCGCGAGCGCCTCGGCGGGCGGGACGGCATACGTGAAGGTCGTGTGGGCCGCCAGGCGATCCAGGCGAGCGGGGGCGCGGGGTGGCCGCGAGCGGATCGCGTGCCAGTGCAGCCGGCTCCGGGGGATGATGCAGCCGATGAGCGACACGAGTAACAGCAGGTAGATGGCCGAGAACCACGGCGAGGTGTAGACGTTGAAGAACCCCAGCCGGTCGAGCCAGGGGCCGGTGGTCGGGTTGTCGACGAGGTAGTCCCCGACCCGCCCCGGGTCGATGGTGCGCTGCGGGAAGATCGAGCCGGGCACGGCGGCGACGGACAGCAGCAACAACAGGAAGAGCGCCGTGCGCATCGAGGTGAGGTTGCGCCACGTCCACCGCGCCCAACCCAGCGGACCGAGGGTCGGCTGCCGGATCGCCTCGGTGGTCGCCTCGGTCGTCGCCTCGGTGGTCGCGCTGCCTGCGGTTGAGTCGTCAGCGCTCACAGCACGGTCTCGAATCCGATGATCAGGTGGGACTGCACCCACGACATGATGCCTTCCCAGGCGCCACTGACCATCAACAGGCCCAGCGCGAGCAGCAGCCCGCCGCCGGCCAGTTGCACGCCGCGCTGGTGGCGGCGCAGCCAGTCGTTGGCCCGTGCTGCGCGTGACCACCCCGCGGCAGCCAGGACGAAGGGCACCCCCAAACCCACGCTGTATGCCGCCGCCAGCAGGGCTCCGCGCGCGACTGGGGCGTCACCGGCCAGGGGCGCCGCGAGGGAGTAGATCGCCCCGAGGGTGGGGCCGGTGCACGGGCTCCAGCCGACGGCGAACGCGGCGCCGAGCAACGGTGCCCCCGCCAGTCCGGCCGCCGGGCGCCAGTGCGTGCGCATCTCGCGTTGGCTGCCCATGCCGGCACCGACGCCGAGGAAGACCAACGCCAGGACGATGACGATGGCCCCGCCGATGCGAGTCAGCAGGCTCTGGTGCGCCGCGAGGGCCGCCCCGGCGGCCGACACGGCCAGGGCTCCGATGATGAAGACGACGCTGAACCCCGCGACGAACAAGGCAGCCCCGAGGATCATCCGCGAGCGCCGCCGGTCGGCCAGGGCCACGTCGGACAGGCCGGTGACATAGCCGAGGAACCCCGGCACCAGCGGCAGCACGCACGGCGAGGCGAAGGACACCAGCCCGGCCGCCACCGCGACGAGCACCGCCAGCGGAAGCGCGCCGGAGATGATCGTCGAGGTGTCGGTGAGCACGAGCGAGGTCACGCCTCGGCAAGCACGGCGTCGACGAGCGCCCGGACGGTGACCTCGCTGGTCGGGCCGAGCACCCGGGCGGCCACCCGCCCCTGACGGTCGAGCACGAGGGTCGTCGGCGTGGCAGGCGCCTTGCCCTGCAACGCGAGGACGGGGGCACCCTGGTTGGCCTGGTCGTTGATCGACGGGAAGGTCACGCCCTTGGCCCGCAGGAAGGCCAGCCCCGTCTCTGGGGCCTCCATCGTGTCGATTCCCACGAAGACGACCGGCTTACCGGCCTTCTCGTATGCCGCCCACGCACCTTGCAGGGCCGGCGTCTCGGCCACGCACGGTGGGCACCAGGACCCCCAGACGTTGATGACGACGACCTTGCCAGCGCCCTGCACGTCCATCGACCAGGTGCCTCCGTCGACAGTCGTCCCGGAGAGCGCGAGAGCCTGCCCGCGCGAGGCCGGGGGCAGTTGCTCGATCGAGCCGTCGCCCGCGGCATACCCCGCGCGGCTGCCCGAACCAGCCTGGGCGGCGAGGGAGTTGGGGTCGCTCTGGCAGGCCGCCAGCGAGAGGGCGGCCCCCAACGCAAGCCCCGCAGCGACCCACCGCACCGGCGTGGAGGTCACGCGCCAGCCTTCTTCGCAGCATCGCGCACCAGGGTGGCGGCGGGCTCGCTGTAGACGACCGAGACGAGCTCGTTGCCGAGGTAGTGCAGCGACGTCAGCGAGGCGAGGGCGCACTGGCGCTTGCGCGGGTCGTGCCATAGCCGGCGCCCTTCCAGGCGGGAGCGAGCCGTCCACACGGGAAGCTGGTGGCTGACGAGCAGCGCTTCGTGCCCACGAGCCGCGTCCCGGGCGTCGGCGACCGCAGCGACCATCCGGGAAGCAATCGCGGCATACGCCTCGCCCCAACTGGGGGTGAAGGGGTCGCGCAGCTTCGACCAGTACTCCGGGTGCTTGAGCACCCCGTCACCCACCCCGACGACCTTGCCCTCGAAGAAGTTGCCCGCCTCGATGAGGCGACCATCGACGTGGATGCCCAGCCCGTGACTGTCGGCCGTCGGCCGTGCGGTCTCGAGCGCGCGCTCCAACGGCGAGGACACGACGTGGACGATGTCGTGGGCGGCCAGGTGTTGCGCAACCTCCGTCGCCATGGCCCGACCCAACTCGGACAGCCGGAAGCCGGGCAGCCGGCCGTAAAGAATCCCGTCGGGGTTGTGAACCTCGCCGTGGCGCATGAGGTGGACAACGGTCGACTCCGGAGTGGACATGGCCCCATTCTTCCAGCACTCACTGTGGGCCGCAGCGGCCCACCAATCAGTAGCGGTCGTTGGGCGCCCGGCCGTCGCTGTCCGCAAACCCGTCCAGGCCCGACATGACGTTCTCCATCGCTCCGCCCAATGTCGCGAACTGCTCGGCGCTCAATCGGTCGACCAGGTGGGCTCGAACCTGGTCGAGGTGGACGGGAGCGATCTGCTCCACCTTGGCGGCACCGGTGGGCGTGAGCGTGAGCAGCACTCCCCGTCGGTCACCCTGGCACGGCTCGCGCACGACCCAGCCCCGCTTCTCCAACCGGGTCGCGGTGTGGGTGAGCCGGCTGCGGGACTGGACGACCAGGTCGGCGAGCTCAGACATCCGCATCTGCCGGGTGTCTTCCTCGGACAGCATCGAGATGATTTCGTATTCCGACAGGCTCAGCCCGTGCGCCGCCAGCCCCCGGTCGAGGGCTTCGATGAGCATGCGACCGCCGCGCAAGTAGGCTCGCCAGGCCCGTTGTTCGGGCTCGGTGAGCCAGTTGGTTTCGCTGTGAGCGGCCATCAGTGCGCATTCATATCGACGGGATCCCTGCAGCGGCCCCGAGTCGCGACCCCGGCCCGCCGTATGCACAGCATAGGGCCCGCGGGCTAGCTGTCGGACAGACGCCGTGCACGTCACTCCGCGGGGTCCGACCAGGTCAGGTCCAGATGGTGAGACATCGCAGGCTTCTGGGAATAGTTGAGAGTTCAATCTTATTTGCCTGATCAACGGCCGCCCGCCGGCCCCCACCCGAAAGGACCATCATGACTGCTTTCCCCGGACTGACCGCCGGCACGTGGACCGTCGACCCCACCCACGCGGAGGTGGGTTTCGTCGCCCGCCACCTCATGGTGGCCAAGGTTCGCGGCCGCTTCACTGAGGTCAGTGGCACCGTCGAGGTCGGCGAGACCCTCGCCGAGACCTCGGTGCGCGCCGTCGCCTCTGCCGCGTCGGTCTCCACCAACCAGGCCGACCGTGACGGTCACCTGCGCAGCGCCGACTTCTTCGACGTCGAGACCTACCCCGAGCTCACCTTCGTCTCCACCTCCGTGTCCTCCGACTCGATGATCGGTGACCTGACGATCAAGGGCGTCACCCGCTCGGTCACCTTCGACCTCGAGTTCGACGGTGTCCAGGCCGACCCGTGGGGCAACACCAAGGCCGGCTTCACCGCGACGACCGCGATCAACCGGTCCGACTGGGGCCTGACCTGGAACGCGGCCATCGAGGGCGGCGGCGTCCTGGTGTCCGACAAGATCGCCATCACGCTCGAGGTCGAACTGCTCAAGGGCTGACCCACCGCGGTCGAACCCACCCCAGGGCTCACCACACACGCCCCGGTATGCCGCCCACGCGGCATACCGGGGCGTTCGCGTGTGGGGGCTCAGCGCGAGCGGCGCCGGGACCCGGGGCGCGGTTCGCTGGGCCGACGAGGCGGCAACCCGGCCTCCCGCGCCTGCACGGTGAGCATGGTGCCGTGCGCCGCGAGCGCGTCGATGAGGGCCTCTGATGACGGGACCTCGGCAACGACATCGACCCGCAGGCCGTGCTCGCGGGCCGTGGCTGCGGTCGCCGGACCGACGCAGGCCACGATGGTTTGCGGGTGGGGCTTGCCGGCGATGCCGACGAGGTTGCGCACCGTGGAGCTCGACGTGAAGATCACCGCGTCGAACGCCCCGCCCTTGATCGCCTCGCGAACGGTGGCGGCCGGCGGAGCCGCCCGCACCGTCCGGAAGGCCGTGACGTCGTCGACCTCCCAGCCCAGATCGGCCAGGCCGGAGGCGAGCGCCTCGGTGGCGATGTCGGCGCGCGGCACGAGCACCGAGCGCATCGGGTCGACGTCCTCGTCGAATTCGGGCCAGTCCTCGAGCAGCCCGGCCGCCGACTGCTCGCCGCTGGGGACGAGATCGGCGGTGATGCCCCAGTCGCGCAGCGCCGCAACCGTGAGCCCGCCGACGGCGGCGATCCGGACGCCAGCGAAGGCGCGCGCGTCCAGGCCGAACTCTTCGACCTTGGTCCGCACCGCGCGAACCGTGTTGGCCGACGTGAAGGCCACCCACTCGTAGTGCCCCGTCACCAGGCCCTTGACCGCGCGCTCCATCTGCTGCGGAGTGCGAGGCAGCTCGACGGCGATCGTTGGAACGACGGTGGTGCGCGCCCCGTAGGCCGACAGCCGCTCTTCGACCGAGTCGGTCGCTTCCTTGGTGCGGGGCAGCAGGACATCCCAGCCGAACAACGCCTTGGTCTCAAACCACGACAACGCTTCGCGCAGGCCGACGGTCTGGCTGGCCACCGCAACGACGGGGAAGCCGGTGCCGTTGTCCGCCAACAGGGTTGACGCCTTGGCCAAGGTGGTGACCCGGCTGGCCTGCAGGGTCGTCGTCCCGCCTTCGATGACGGCGACCGGGGTGAGCGGGTCACGGCCGGCCGTCAGCAGGCCCTCGAGGGTGTGGGCGATCCGCGGCCCCGAGCCGACGACGACGACGGTCACTGAGGCCTCGACGGCAGGGCCCCATGACATCGGCTCCCGGCCGGCGTGGACGACCTGCACCGAGGTGGCGCAGCCGGAGGTGAGCGGGACGCCGGCATAAGCGGGAGCGGCGGTCAGCGGGCTGACCCCGGGGACGACGTCAAAGGAGACACCCGCGCGGCGCAGCGAGAGGGCCTCGGCGGCCAAACCGTGGAAAGCCATGGGGTCGCCGTACATCAGCCTGACGACGAGACTTCCGGCCCCGAGTCGGCGCGCCTCGGCGACCAACTGCTCGCCGAGATCGTCGGTGGACTCGTCGGTGAGCCCGTCGGCGGACGCGGTCGCGCCGTCACCTGAGGTCGAGCCGGTATGCCGCGACACCCGCACCACTCGCACATCGGCGCAGGTGAAGTTGCGGACGAAGTCTTCGCCGAGGTCGTCGAGCACGACGACATCGGCCATCCCGAGCAACTCCCGCGAGCGCACCGTCATGAGGCCGGGGTCCCCGGGCCCGGCACCGACGAAGGCGACCCGGCCGCAAGCGACCGGGGCCTGACCCAGCGTCACCCGGGTCGCAACCGGCTCGGGCACGGCCAGCGCCGTTGCGGCAGAGGCGGATCCAGATCCGTTTGGCGCTTGGCCAGCCAGCCTCGGCTCGTTGGAACGCCCCCACCCGGCGAGATCGGGTCCCTTCATTGGCCCCTCCCAACGTCGGCGCCGACCCGCTCGGGCTGGCGCAGAAATGCCAAGACATGCAATTCGGTGGCCAGGTCCACGGACCTGCAGGCCACCCCCTCAGGCAGCGCGAGGGCCACGGGTGCGAAGTTGAGGATCGCGCGCACCCCCGCCCCGACGAGGGCGTCGGCCACGTCCTGGGCCGAGTTGGCGGGCGTGGCGATCACGCCGATGGCGATCCCGAGGCGAGCGACGACATCCGTCAACTCGCCCATGGAGGCGATGCGGTGACGCCCGACCAGGTCACCGATGACCGACGGGTCGTGGTCGAACAGCGCCTCGACGTGGAAGCCCTCGGTGGCAAACCCGGAGTATGCCGCGAGGGCGCGGCCGAGGTTGCCCATCCCCACGACGGCGACCGGCCAGGAGCGGTTGAGGCCAAGGGCATTGGTCAACTCAGCCGTGAGCCGTCCGACGTCGTAGCCAACCCCCCGGACACCGTGTGAGCCCAGGTGGCTGAGGTCTTTGCGCAGTTGGGTGGGTCGCACGCCCGCTTGAGCGGCAAGTTCCTCACTGGAAACCCGGGTGACGTCACGGGTGGCGAACTCGTGCAAAGCACGCAGGTAGACCGGGAGGCGGGACACGGTCGCTGAAGGGATGTCGCGGCGAGGGGCGAGCGTGCCGACCACAGTCCACCGACTCCTTCCTGCGCAGCGTTCCGGGCGCAGCAGGGCGCGACGCCGCGGGTCTGGCCTCCAATGTAGGGGTTTGTGAAGAAATGCACAAAGTGCGGAACGTCACCTAGAACACCCCCCGGAATCGCTTGCCTCCCAACGGGTTTGTCCGCGATCAGGACTTCAGGGCGGCGCGCAGGCGAGCCTCGGACACTCGATAGAAGTCATGGGGTCGGCCGTCGACGAGCGTGACGGGCACCTGGTCGCTCCACCGGGCCAGCAGGGCCGAGTCGTCGTCGACCGACACCTTGACCCAGGTCGCCCCGGTCTCGGCCGCGACCCGGGAGATGATCGCCTCGGCCTCGTCGCACAGATGGCAGCCCACCCGTCCGACCAGGACGATGCGCGGGGTGCCCGCATCCCGGACCGACTGCTTGCGCCGCCCGAACACCGAGGTCGCCGACCCGTCAGGAGAAGACCGAGCGACGCTGCATGAGCAGCGAGTAGAGGGTCTGCTGGATGGTCTCGCGGACCTGGTCGGTGAGGTCGAAAACGAGCATCGGGTCGTCGGCGCCGGCCGCGCCGTAGCGGGCCGTCTCGACCGGCTCACCGAACTCCATGATCCATTTCGACGGCAGCGGCAACAGCCCCAACGGACCCAGCCACGGCCAGGTGGGGGTCACCGGGAAGTAGGGAGCGCCGAAGAGCCGGGCGAGCACCTTGACGTCGCCCAGCAGCGGATAGGTCTCCTCAGCCCCGATGATGCTGCACGGGATGATCGGTGCACCGGTGCGGACCGCAGCGCTGACGAACCCGCCACGACCGAAGCGCTGGAGCTTGTAGCGCTCGCTGAACGGCTTGCCGACCCCCTTGAAACCCTCGGGGAACACCCCCACCACCTCGCCGGCCGACAGCAGTCGCTCGGCGTCGGAGTTGGCGGCCAGGGTCGCGCCCTGTTTGCGGGCCAGTGACCCCATGATCGGCGTCCGGAAGACCAGATCGGCCCCGAGCAGCCGCAGGTGCCGCGCCGCAGGGTGCTCGTCGTGGATGGCCACCTGCACCATGTGCGAGTCCAGGGCGATGGTGCCCGAGTGGTTGGCGACGATGAGCGCGGAGCCCTCGGCCGGGATGTTCTCGATGCCGCGAACTTCGACGCGGAACCACTGCCGATAGAGCACCCGCATGAGGGGCAGGAAGATGTTCTCGATGTAGTCCGAGTCGAGGCCGAAGTCATCGACCGAGTAGTCGCCGGTCAGCCGTCGTCGCAGGAAGGCCAGGGTGCGGGCGACCGCCTGCTCGACCTCGTCGGCGCCGAGCCCGGAGGCAGCGGCGACGGTGCGCAGGACGCCGATGATCGCCGCGACGATGTCCTCGATGTCGGGCGTCAGCTCCTGCTGGGTGAGGGCCGAGGCGAGCAGCGACTCAGAGATCTCCGCCTGGTCCGGGGTGCGCGCCCGGGAGCGGTATGCCGTGCCGGTCCGGTCCCCCCGCACGCGCGGGGACGCCTGCAGGGCCGATTGACTGGACGCCTGGGTGGACGCCTGCGTGGACGCCTGCGTGGACGCCTGAACGGTCGACGCCGCCGACGCCCCCGCCGCCTCGGCCGTCGCAGCGGACTCGATGACCCTGGTCGCCGCAGTCGGCTGGTCGGCAGCCAGGCTCGACAGCTCCGGCGCGATCGAGGTGTCCGGCGCGCTCACCGCCGAGGTCAGGGCGCCCTCGGCGATCGGCAGGCCCTCGCGGTGGGTGCGTCGACCGGTGCGACGCGCCGGCGTCAGCCGGGTGCTCCCGGCCGCCCGATCGGACCCTCGAGTCGTGGGGAGTTGGGTGACGGTAGCCTCGCCGACGTTCGTCAGCCCGGCGAGGACGGGACGGGGTCGGCGTTCACGAACCACCGCGTCCACCGTCGTCGCGTTGGCCGATGCGGTCGGAGTCACCTGGGGGACGGGCCGGTGTGGCGCGGAGCGCGCCTCGTCGGTGGGCAGGGGCGGCATACCGTCGGCCGGGACCAGTGGGGTGCTGCTGCGCTTGCGGCGCTCTCCGGCGGCCCGGGCGGCGCCCGCGGCGAAGGCGTCCCGCGACGTGCCGGGCATCAGCCGGCCACCTGACGGATCCGGCCGGCCAGACCGCCGGCCGACTGCAGGGCGCTACCGGCGGCCCGGCCCAGGAGGCTTGCGGCGGTGTCGGCGCCCGGAAGCACCGGCGGAACGTGGTCGGCGAAGTCGAGGAACGCCTCGCGAGTGGTGTGACGGGGGGTGAACTTCATGACCTCGCGCATCCTCGTCGTGTCCAGGCCGCGCCCGTAGGAGAGGAAGGACAGTTGGTCGGTGGAGAAGTCGGCGAGCCCGGCGCGGCGCACGAGCGACCCGAGGTATGCCGCCCCGAACGGGATGGGCACGGCGGGCCGCCCCACCATCGCGGCGGCCTGGGTGACCGTGATGATCCCGTCGCCGGCAATGTTGACGATCTGGACCGCCGGCCCGCGGACCGCCAACAACATGGCGGCCGTCGCATCGTCCTCGTGGACGAACTGCAGCCGGGCGTCGAAGCCCATGGGCACCGGCAGGATCGGCAACGAGAAGTAGTCGGTCATCGCGGTTTTGATGCCTGGGCCGATGACGTTGGCGAAGCGCAACAGGGTGATCTCGGCATCGGGGCGACGACGGGAGAAGCCACGAACGTAGCCCTCGACCTCGACGGAGTCCTTGCCAAACCCGCTCGTCGGCATGGTCTTGGGCCCGGTGTCCTCGGTGAACAGCGCTGGGTCGCGTGGAGAACTGCCGTAGATCGCTGCGGTCGACTTGACCACCAGTCGCTTGACCGAGGTGGCCTTCTGGCAGGCGGCGAGCAACTGCATGGTCCCGATGACGTTGATCTCCTTCTGGGAGACCCGCCCTCCGGCCGCCGTCGGCGTGGCCAGGACGTTCATGTGCACGACCGTGTCGACCTTGGCCTGGGTGATGATCCGGCCGATCATCGGGTTACGGATGTCCGCCCTGACGAACTCGGCCCGCCCGATCGAGTGAGGGGGTGGCACGACATCGATCCCGACGATCCGCTCGATGCTGCTGTCCTTGGACAGCGCACTCGCGAACCGCCCGCCGAGATACCGGGATACGCCCGTGATGAGGACGACGTTGGCCACGGTGCTCCCTTCCGTCGGTCGATCCGGTGGCGACCCTGTCCACCACCGCCAATCCTACGCACCGGTAGCCCCTGGCGCGGTCCCGAGGTGCCCCGGAGAGCCGCGCGGCGGCATACCGAACGGCTGCGGGCGGCCGCACCTGGATGAGGTGCGGCCGCCCGCGGGTATGCCGGTGCGACTACTTGCGGTTGCGACGCTGGTGGCGCGTCTTGCGCAGCAGTTTGCGGTGCTTCTTCTTGGCCATCCGCTTGCGGCGCTTCTTGATCACAGAACCCATAGGTCGTCCTTTGGCTACTCAGTCGAAATTGTCGGCTGGCCTGCAGCCTACCCGCTCACTGCCAGGCCTGGGTTGACGACCGCGGCCCGGGCGATGTGGGTCGCCCGGGCCGAGTCGTGACGGGGCTACCCCCGGCTGGTGCTCACTCCTCGGTCGCGCGGCGGCGGCGGCGGCGAGTTGCTGCGAGCAGCAGGCCACCGGCAGCCATCAGGCCGAGAGCGATTGCCAGGAACGGCGCCACGTCCGTGCCCGTGTTGGGCAGGAACGGCGCGACGATGACGGCGTATGCCGTGTCGGTCGCCGTTGGCGCCGAGGCGGGCTGTCCGTCATCTCCGAGAGCGGGCGTCCCGTCGGCCAGCACCGGGGTGCCGGTCACGGTAACCGTGTTGGTGTGCTCCACGCCCAAGGCCGGCGCCGCAAGGGTCGCGCTACACGTCATCACCTCGCCTGGGTCGAGGGCCGTGCCGGGACACTGGATGTCGGTGACCGTGGAGTCAGAGACCTGGACCGGCTCGATTCGGACGTCGCCCGTGTTGGTCACCTCGAAGGTGATCGCCATGAGCGAGCCCGCTGAAACCTCTACTCCTGGAGCTGTGGCTGCGTCGTCGCCATTGATCCGCTTGACCACGCTAACCCCCGGGTGAGCGGGCGCGTACGCATGCGCAGGGTCGGAGGCTGTCGGCGGCACCAACGGCTGACCGTCAGCACCCACCGCCGGAGTGCTCCCATCCGCCAACACCGGAGTCCCCGTCACCGACCCGGTATCCACATGCGTCGCACCAGGGGCCAACGCCACAACCGTCGCCGTACACGTGACCGGCGCCGACCCCGGAGCCAACAGCGGGATCACATTCGGGGCCGCCTCATCCGCACCCGAACAACTAATCCCCGTCGCGTCACTATCCGTGACCGTCACGTTCGACAGATACGACGTCCCCGTGTTCGACACCACGAACGACACCGACAACGGCGAACCCGCGGTCACCGACACACCAGGAGCCGTGTTCGCATCATCACCGTTAATCGACTTCACGATGCTCACACCAGCCGTCGCCGGCGCGTACGCATGCGCAGGGTCGGAGGCTGTCGGCGGCACCAACGCTTGACCGTCAGCACCCACCGCCGGAGTCGACCCATCCGCCAACACCGGAGTCCCCGTCACCGACCCGGTATCCACATGCGTCGCACCAGGGGCCAACGCCACAACCGTCGCCGTACACGTGACCGGCGCCGACCCCGGAGCCAACAGCGGGATCACATTCGGCGTCGCCTCATCCGCACCCGAACAACTAATCCCCGTCGCGTCACTATCCGTGACCGTCACGTTCGACAGATACGACGTCCCCGTGTTCGACACCACGAACGACACCGACAACGGCGAACCCGCGGTCACCGACACCCCAGGAGCCGTGTTCGCATCATCACCGTTGATCGACTTCACGATGCTCACACCAGCCGTCGCCGGCGCGTAGGCGTGAGCATCATCGCTGTCCTCCGGATCCAACGGCTGACCGTCAGCACCCAACGCTGGAGTCGACCCATCCGCCAACACCGGAGTCCCCGTCACCGACCCGGTATCCACATGCGTCGCACCAGGGGCCAACGCCGCAACCGTCCCCGTACACGTCGCAACCGCCGACGGCCGCCCATCCGAACCCGTCGAACCCACCGGACCCAACAGCGGGATGACATTCGGCGTCGCCGGATCCGCGCCCTCACAGGCAATCCCCGTCGCCAACGAATCCGACACCGCCACAGTCGACAAATACGAGGAGCCCGTGTTCGACACCACAAACGTCACCGTCACCGGCGCACCAGCAGAGACCGACACACCAGGAGCCGTGTTCGCATCATCACCGTTAATCGACTTCACGATGCTCACACCAGCCGTCGCCGGCGCGTACGCATGCGCAGGGTCGCTGTCCTGGACGCTGCGGATGGGCTGTCCATCGACCCCCAAGACCGGAGTTCCGTCCGCAACCACGGGTGTTCCCGTCGCCGTCACGGTGTCGAGATGGGTCGCGCCCGCGGCGAGACCGGACAGCGTTCCGGTGCATTCCGTCGATGCCCCGGGAGCCAACTCGCTGACCTGGCAGCTCAGAGCGTCCACCGGGTCGTCGGTCAGGATCACTGGCGCTAGGCGCACGTCGCCAGTGTTCGTCACGACGAACTTCACGGCCAGAGGTGCATCGGCGGCCACCGACACTCCTGGGGCACTGTTGGCGTCGTCGTTGTTGATCGTCTTGACCACCATGATGTCCGGATGCGCCGCCACGAAGGCATGCGCACTGTCGGACGCAGACACGTCTTGCAGCGGCTTACCATCCGCTCCCAGTGCCGGGCTGCCGTCGGATTGGACGGGGCTCCCGATGACGTTGGCGGTGTCTACGTGACCGGCGCCGATGGCTGGCGCGGGAATCGACGCCGTGCACGTCGTTGATCCACCTGGCTCCAAGGAGCTCACCGGGCAGCTCATCGTCGTGGCATCCGAGTCGGTGACCACGATCGGCGACAACCGCACGTCGCCAGTGTTTGTGACCAGGACGCTGACGGCCATCGTCGACCCAGCGGCGACCGACAGACCTGGAGCTGCATTCGCATCGTCGCCATTGATGAACTTGACGATCGTCACGGCGGGGTGCGCAGGCGTCCAGGTCGTGGCCGGGTCGTCATCGTCGACCGGGCCCATGGGGTCACCAGTCGCCGGGTCGAGGATCGGCTGACCGTCGACCTGGGTCGGCGTCCCCGAGACGGTGACCACGTTGGTGTGGGGCTCGCCGACGGCCGGCGCAGCCCACTCGGCGGTACACGTCATCTTCTCGCCGGCATCGAGCACCGAGTCGGGGCACGAGATCGCTCCCGCGGGGATGACATCGTCGGTGACCGTCACACCGATGAGCGTCGTATTTCCGATGTTCTCGACTTCGAAGGTCACGCTCATCGTGGCACCAGCCGTGGTCGACACAGCCGTCGCGGAATCGTTCGCGTCCTGACCGTTGATCTTCTTCACAACGTTGATCTTCGGGTCGGCCGCCGCGGCGTTCGCTGGGTCAGTGTCGGTGATCGGCGTGATCGGCGAGCCATTGATGATGGGCGTCGCCGTTGCCGTGGCCGTGTTCGTGTGCTGCACACCCACATCTGGGGCGGCATACGTCGCGGAGCAGGACGCGGACTCCCCCGGTTCAAGCGCGGTCGGCGTGCAGGTGATCGGACCAGGGATCATGTCGTCGGAGACGGTCACGCTTTCTAAACGCGTCGAGCCGTTGTTGAAGACCGTGAAGGTGACGTTCATCGTCGAGCCAGGAACCACCAGCACACCGGGTGCGGTATTCGCGTCCTGCCCGTTGATCTTCTTCACGACGTACATGCCGGGCCGGACCGCCGCGGCATACGCCGGATCAGTGTCCCGGACAACCGGAACCGGATTGCCAGTGACGAGGTCGATCATCCGGGTGCCATCGGAGAGCACCGGCGTCCCGACCACATTCCCGGTGTTGGTGTGCTGCGTCAGCGGAGCCGGCGCGACAAAGGTCCCGGTGCAGGTCATCGACTCGCCGATCGCGAGCGAGGTCTGCGGGCACGAGATCGCGGCCGCGGCCAGGACCGAGTCGGTCACGGCGACGGAGTCCAGTCGGGTGTTTCCGGAGTTCGTCACCAGGAAGGAGACGTTGACCGTGTCACCCGTGACGATCTGCGGGCCGGGGGCCGTGTTGGCGTCGAGTCCGTTGAGGAACTTGACGATGGTGATGCCCGGCTTCGGGTCACCCCAGGCGTGGGCGTCGTTGGCGTCGGTCACGTCTGGCTGCCGGGTGCCGTCGGTCAAGAGCGGCGGGGTTCCGGTGACGGTAGCGGTGTCGGAGTGCTGCACCCCCGCCGCCGGCGCCGGGTAGGTCGCCAGACACGTCATGCTCGCTCCAGCGGCCAGGACCTTGGTCGGACAGACGATTTGGTCAGCGGCGATGTCCGAGTCCGTCACCGTCACCGGGTCAAGCGTGACGTTTCCGGTGTTGGTCACCACGAAGGTGACAGTCAGCGTGCCCGGAGTCGTCGCCCGAACCCCAGGGGCCGTATTCGCGTCGTCGCCATTGATCTTCTTGACGACCTGGACCTTCGGGTCTGACCCGAAATAGTGCGAGGGGTCAGAGGCGGTCAGCGAGACTCCAGGCACAACGGTTCCGTCGGCGGCATACGTCGCCGGTGCCGTGGCCGTAGCGGTGCCCGTGTTCGCGTATTGTCCCGAGATCGCGGTCCCGGTGGCTGTGCAGGTGACCGAACCGCCCGGCGCAATAGCCACGAGGTTCGCCGTGCCCTGGCCGCAGTCGATTGCCGCGTCATCGCCGATCTTGTCGTCGACGACGGTCGTAGCCAGCAGAGTGTTACCGGTGTTCGTGACGACGTACGTCCAGGTCACCGTCGAGCCGATGGCCACGAGGGGACCGGGTGCCGTGTCGGCGTCAACGCCGTTGGTGTACTTCTTCATCGTCAGGCCGCTGGTCAAACCCCAGTAGTGCGAAGGATCATCGTCGGTAAAGGTGCCCAGCGCCGCGATGGGTTGGTTGGCGTTGTCGGCCGCCTGGGCCGTCACCGCCGCGACGTTGGCGTACTGCCCCTCCACGGCGACCCCGGTGTGTTCGAAGATCCAGACCTCGGTGAGATCCAACGCCCCGTCGTTGTCGGCGTCACCCGAGACATAGCCCGAGGTCGTGGTCATGGTCCAGTCGTCGCTGGTGATGGATGCGGTGCCGGCATCGTCGGTGATGCTCACACCGACCATCGGACGGTCGCCCGTATTGCGCACTTCATATCGCCAAGCCACCGCCCCGCCAACCGCGATGTCGGGCCCCGTCGCTGTGTCGGCGTCCTGCCCGTTGGTGAACTTCTTCAGCGCCATCGACGGCGTCGACGGCGGAATGAGCCCAAGGTCGAGGGTGTAGTTGGTGAAGTCATCGCTGATCGCGGATGGCAAGCTTCCGGTGTTGTCTTCGAGCGGTTCGTCACCGGTGGGTGCGATGAGCGGGTTGGCGGGCACCGTCGCCGACAGCCGGATCGTGCCGGAGGATCGTATGCCGTCCGCCACCGACCCCGACGTGAGTCCGATGGCGTGGTGGTCGCCCGGGTCGTTGACGTTGGTGTTGGGGTCGGCTTGCAGACCAGCTGGGTCGATCAGCCACCCCGCGAGCGGGCCTCCGGCAGCGAACTGGCTAGCCGGAACGACGACGAAGTAGTCACCGTCGCCGAGGAGGGTGAACTGGTAGCGGCCGTTGGCGTTGGTCGTTGTCGTCCGGTACGGCGCGTCGACGCCGGGAGTCTGGCCGGCCTGGTAGAGGTCGACGACGACGCCGGCCGGCGCGCGAAGGTCGGCTGCTGCCTCGTAGGTGCCATTCCGGTTGAGGTCACCGAAGACGAGGTCGCCGAGGTTGTAGGACGGCACCTGGACGATGACGTTGTTCGACCGCAAGAACTGGCTGGCCGGCAGCGACGTCGTGTCGACCGTCGCCCGGTTGGTATACCGGTCCGCAGGCTGGTTGTCCGTCGCCTTGAGGGTAAAGGTGATCTTCTGGCCCTGACGCGGCTTGCCGTCGACGTCGAGAGGGTAACTGGAGACGAACTTGAACGCCGTGACCTGCGCGAAAGAGGTCGGGCAGTCGGCCGCCCCGGCTGGCGCTTGCGGCGCCCAGGTCGTCCCGCCGTCAGTGGTGGAACACCACTTGGAGGTGTTGGCGTCCGGGTTGTGATTGACGGTGGCCGGGGCATCCTTCGTGTAGTAGAAGGTGCCGATCGCGGCATACGGGTCAGTAGCGGTGGGCACGGACCCGTTCTTCCAGGTGACCGTCGGGGCAGCCGTCAGGGTGAGCGATCCCTGGTAGTTGGAGGCAGGGTCCCGCTCGGACAGCGAGCCGAGAGCATCGCCGTTCCACGGGAAAACGTCGATCATCGTTGGCGGGTTGATCGTGAATGCCGCGGCGAAGTTGGCGTATTCGACGGTGTAGACCTGCGTGTCGTTGAGCGGGTCAAGCCGGCGGTCGACCGTCTTGCCGATCTGCATCGAGCCGTTCTGCTCGAGGATGATCGTGTGGTCGTCTTGCCGCGCAGTCAACGCCGTGATGTCGTCGTTGGCGGTGAGCCGGGCAAGGTTGGTCACCGACGTGCCGTTAGGGGCTAACGGGTCGGTGTCGGTGCAGATCCGGATCCGCGGGATGGCAACATTGACCGGAAGATCGCCCAGTTGATAAGTAAGCCGGGTGTAGCCGGTCTGGGGGCCGGTCATCCCCGTGTTGAGCTCGACGTTGACTGGAAGGATCGTTGACGTTGCCGTCGAGTTGTTGAGCGCGGCGGTGCAGGCGGCGTTATAGGTCGTGTAGGGCGGCAGGACGTCGGTGATGACGACGTTCTTGGCGATCTCGGCCGACGGCGACAATTTCGTCTGGACGGCCGGGATGAGTTCCCACACGATCTGGTTGCCGGCCAGTGTCGACGTCGTGGCCCCGACGTTGGTCGCCGGGGTCAGCGTGTGCTTCTGCAGGAGCGAGTTGAACCGGGACAGTGTCGTGCGGTCACCGTCGCCGTGGGTCGTCTCTGGTGAGGGCTGGTAGTCCGAAGGTCGCCAGTTGCCTAGCGCGCCACCGTAGTTGAGGTTGTTGGCACGGACCAGCCCGAGGTTGGCGAAGGCCGTGCCCGCCGGGATGACCTGGCCGGCATACGGCCCCCCGTTGAACGTCGAGCGGGTCTGCATGGGGACGACCGCCCGAATGTAGGCGGTGGGCAGGAAGACGAAGTTGGGGTCAACGGACACGATCCGAACCGCATTGACGCCGTCGATCCCCCCGGGGACTGCGGTCGGATCCGTCTGCCAGCCGCCAACAGCGGCGCCGTCGGTGCAGCGCGCGGCCTTCTGGGAGGCCCAGACCCCTTCATAGCGGCCGGTGGCGGTGTTGTAGGTGTCCACCCCGGCGAAGGCGGAGTCGATGACCCCGCTGACGGGGACACGGGCTGGGTTGTAGAGCGGGTTGTCCCCCGTGATCGGCAGGTGCGCGTATTCGACCCGGAAGTTGGACGGCCAGGCTGCCGAGAAGGCAGAGTTATAGGTCGTGTTGAGCTGGTTGTACTGCGTGACGAACGCGTACGTCGTCGTCGGGTTCGGTGGCTGCAGAGTGTTGGTCTGCACCTTGTCGGCGGTTGCCAGCTTCCAGACCGTGTTGTCGAAGATGTCGCAGACCCCAGGGTTGATGAGGTCATTCGATCCGGTGTTGGTGAAGTTGATCCACGACGCGGAGTAGTCGCCCGGCTCAGTGAGTCCGGCTCCGTCATGGGCCGCCGCTGAACCCGGTTGGATGGTATATCCGCCCCAGTTGTCGGCGCGGTACATCTGGTATTTCGACATGCTCCCAGCGGACGAGAGCAGCAGGGTGTTGGGGCCGATGACGTCATTGGATGTCGCCACCGTGCTGCTGGTCGGGTCGCACGCCCCGGTGGTGTCTGGGCAGTAGCCCGGTTCGAACCCAGTGCCGTAGTTGGAGACGCCGCTGACCCCCGTGGGATCGAACCCCGAGTAGCGGTTGTAGAGCATGAGCGAGCCCGCGTTGTTGACCGTGCCGTCGGTGGCATCGATGCTGCGGAACGGGATGAAGATGCCGACCCGATGCTCGACCTCGATGAACGGACCGGCCGAGAGGTCGGTGCCGCCCCACGTAGCGGTCGGGAACCGGGACCCGTCCAGGTCCGCGCCACTGATCGACACGGTGTAAGAATCCGTTGTTGCGGCGCCAGTGGGTCGACTGGCTGTGCACGTGCCAGACTCGTCGAGCGTCCGCGGGTAGTACGTCGGATCGCTCGCCGGCGTGCGCCCGTAGGGTCGCCCGAGAACGACATCTCCCCAGCCGGCGTCGTTGGCGTAGCAATAGGGGATGTAGTACTCGACCGGGAAGGGCGCGCCGCCGTTGAGTTGGGCGGACACCGTGTCCGTGAAGCTGAACGGCTGGGTGACGGCCTCGATGCCCACCTTCTGGGCAGCGGCGACCCGGATGATCGTGTCCAAGGTGTAGCCCTGCAGACTCTCGCAAGGAGTGGCCGGGTTGGAGTCGGTGTCGACGCACCGCACCTCGGAGCGCTGGTTGCGGAAACCTAGCTTGACCAAGTCGTATGCCGGTCTGGACGAGGCGATGATCGGGCCGACGGTCGGGCCGATCGCGGGCACCGCCCGGTCGCCGGTGGCCGCGGCATACACCTTTTCGGTAGTAGTGAAAGACGAGCCGTTGGGGCTGAGCGCGGAGAGCTTGATCGCGGTGGTGAGCGACTCTTGCCCGCCTTCGACAAACTGGCCGAGGTTGCACCGGAGGGTCGTCTGGCCTGCGACCGGGTAGTTGGTGAGGATCGCCGACGAGGGGCTGCCCGTCCCACCCGTGCCGTTGGGCGGCGGGATACACGAGACGGGGATACTCGTGAAGGTCGCCACCGCGCCGCCGGTGGGGACGATGGTCTGTTCGAAGACCATGTCGCCCCATGAGGTCGTCCCAGGCTCGAAGTTGTCGCCAGTGATCGACCAGACGGTCGTCAAGGTGTCACCGGTGCGCAATTGGCCGTTGCTGGTGCCGCAGTCGTCGCCAGGCTGGCCCATCGCGCTTGCACCCGAGCAGCCACCGAGCGTGTTGAAGGGGCCGGTGCCGTCGATGATGCCGGGCCCGAAGAAGCCCAGCGCCAGCTCAGGTCGAGGCCGGATGGCCACGTCGTACGACGTGCCGGGAGTGGCGTTCGAGATAGCGCCCACCCGGGGGTCCGCGCCGGCAGTGGCGTCGTTGTCCGTGCCCACATAGGGCGTTGCGTCGGGTCCCGGAGGCGCAGAGATGACCCAGTTGGATGGATCGGGGTAGGTCGTCGTTGATCGGGTGATGCTCAACGAGTAGGGGCCCTGGCCGGGGGTGAGCCCGGTGAAGGAGTAGAGCCCGGTGCTCGTCGTCGTGCGGGTGGCCACGACCGTGCCAGTGCCATCACGCAGGGTGACGACCGCACCGGTGAACCCGGTCTCGGTGGCGTCGTTGATGCCGTCGCCGTCGATGTCGAGCCAGACGACCCCGTTGATCTCGTTGACGGCGGGCGCCGGGGCCGGGGCCGCGGCCGGAGCCAGCCCGACCAATGTTGACGTCTCGGGGCTGACCGCTGGCGCGACGACCGGGGCTAGCGCGGCCGCCGCCGGCGGGGCGACGAGGAGCATGGGGACGACCGTCGAGGCGGCGATGACCGCGAGGAGACCAACGGTCGCGGCGGGGCGGCGCGTCCACGCCGCCCGGTATGCCGCGTTGCCGCGATCCAACCTTGACCGCGGGATGAATGATGGCATAACGGCGTGAACCCCCCACTCGTTGGACAGAGATGAGCCAAGTCGCCGTGCTTTCAGATACCTGACCCCCGGACAAAACCCTATGGGGAGTAGGGGATCGCCGGCACCGGCGAGTTAGCCCTGTTGAGCGAGCTGGAGTAAAGAATTGGTAGGTCGCCACACGTAAGGTGATGCTCGTTGACCAAGATCATCGTCAAGGCCGGCTCGTGACCAAGCGGCTGGACCTGGTCTTCGACCGAACGCACTCGGCCCGGGCGATGTGGGTCGCCCGGGCCGAGTCGTGACGGGGTTACCCCCGGCTGGTGCTCACTCCTCGGTCGCGCGGCGGCGGCGGCGGGTTGCTGCGAGCAGCAGGCCACCGGCAGCCATCAGGCCGAGAGCGACTGCGAGGAACGGCGCCACGTCCGTGCCCGTGTTGGGCAGGAACGGCGAGACGATGACGGCGGCTTCGCTGTCGTTGTCCGTCTCGGACGTGGTCGTGTCAGTGTCCGTCGTCGGGGTCACCAACGGGTTGGTCTCAGGACCCTCCGTCCCAGCCTTGTCGACAAAGGCGATGTTGCGGCTCGAGACGGCGGTGCCCGCGGTCATGGTGACCGTGATCGGGTTCCCGTCGGCTCCAGCAGCCAGGATGCCTTCGGCGACACAGGTGGTGCCGGTGCAGGTGTAGCCGTCACCAGTCATCGAGACGAAGGTCAGCCCAGCGGGCACGACCTCAGTCACCGACCAACCAACGAGGGCGTCGACCGGCCCGTCGTTGTGCGGGGTCAACGTGAAGGTCACCGTGTCACCCGGGTAGATGACACCCGTGGTGGACAGAACCTTGGTGAGCGTCAGGTTGAACTTGATCAGGCCGGCGTCGATGGTCGGGTCATCCGGCGTCACCGCCGAGTTGCGCCCGTCGCTCGGCGCGGTGAAGGTCACCGTGCCAGTAACGAGGTCCGCATCGGAATCCAGCGCGTCGTCGCCGGAGTCCACCGAGGTGAACGACGTCCCGGAAGGCTTGACGAACTCGATCGTGTAGGTCGCGCCCGCCCAGAGGTCGGTGAACGAGTAGAACCCGTTCTCGTCGGTCACCGCCGTGGCCAGCAACTCGCCGGTCTCGTCGTCGTACAGGTTGACCGTCACGCCAGGCACGGGGGCTTCGCCCTCGCCCTGGATGCCGTCACGGTTGACGTCGTACCAGACGTAGTCACCGACCGAGACCAGCTTGACCAGGCCCGCGTCGATCTTCGGGTCGTCAGGCGTCTCAAGCGAGTTTTCGCCGGTGAGCGGCGCCGTGACCGGCGCCAGACCGTTGACGTCGGCGTTGGAGTCGATCGCGCTGTTGTCACCTGACAGCATCCACGTGAACGTGGTGTTGTCGGGCTTGACGAACTGCACGACGTAGTCGACCCCACCGATGAGGTTGTTGAACGAGTAGAACCCGTTCGCATCGGTCGTCGTCGTCACCGGAGCACCACCAGGCAGGACCGCCGGGTTGCCTTCGGCATCGAGAAGGTTGACGGTGATGCCCGGGATGGGCAGCTCGCCTTCCGTCTGGAGGCCGTCGCGGTTGGTGTCCCACCACACGTAGTCACCGATCGAGACGAGCTCGATGAGCCCGGCATCGATCTTCGGGTCATCCGGAGTGGTCGCCGAGTTGAGACCCGTTGACGGGGCCACCACGGTCACCTTGCCAGTCACCTCATTGGCATCCGAGTCCTTAGCGTCGTCCGGGTTCACCGTGACGTCCTGGATCGTGAAGATGGTGTCAGCTGGCTTGACGAACTCGACCACGTAGGTCTCACCCGCCAGCAGGTTCGTGAACGAGTAGAACCCGTTCGCATCCGTGGTCGTCGTCACCGGAGCACCACCAGGCAGGACCGCCGGGTTACCGGCAGCATCCAGCAGGTTCACCGTGACACCAGCCACGACCGGCTCGTCCGCGACAGCACCTTGCAGGCCATCCCGGTTGCGGTCGTACCAGACGTAGTCACCAATCGAGACGAGCTCGATAAGCCCGGCATCGATCTTCGGGTCATCCGGCGCGGTCGCCGAGTTGAACCCGTCGGTCGGCGCGGTGAAGGTCACCTTGCCGGTCACGAGGTCGGCGTCGGAGTCAGCCGCGTCGTTGCCCACATTGATCAGGGTGAACACGGTGTCGGCCGGCTTGACGAACTCGATGGTGTAAGTGGCACCCGCGAGCAGGTCGGTGAACGAGTAGAACCCGTTCTCGTCCGTGGTCGTGGAGGTCACGAGGACACCCTTGGCGTCGTAGAGGTTGACCACCACGCCAGACGCCGGGGCTTCGCCCTCGTCCTGCACGCCGTCACGGTTCCCGTCGTACCAGACGTAGTCACCGACCGACACGAGCTTGATGAAGCCCGCGTCCAGACCCGGGTTGTCCGGGGTGGTCGCCGAGTTGTTCCCGGACTCCGGTGCGGTGAAGGCCACCACGCCAGCGATCGGGTCGGAGTCAGTCAGGTCAGTCGTCGCCGAATTGCTGGTGTCAGCGGAGACGTTCGTCGCCGTCGGCACGAACTGCGCCGGCGTGTCGAACACCACCGAGTAGGACGCGCCACCGATCAGACCGGTGAACGAGTAGAACCCGTTGGCGTCGGTCGAAACGCTGGTGACCTCAGTGCCGGTCGAGTCGAGCAGGTGAACCCGAACGCCCGCAAGCGGCACGTCCGTGGAGTCCTGCAAGCCGTCACGGTTGGTGTCCCACCAGACGTAGTCACCGACCGAGACGAGCTCGATCAGCCCGGCATCGATCTTCGGGTCATCCGGAGTGGTCCTCGAGTTGAGACCCGTCACCGGGGCCACCACGGTCACCTTGCCAGTCACCAGATCGGCATCCGAGTCCTTCGCGTCGTCCGGGTTCACCGTGACGTCCTGCGTCGTGAACACGGTGTCCGCCGGCTTGACGAACTGGACCACATAGGTGACGCCGCCGATCAAGTTGTTGAACGAGTAGAACCCGTTCGCGTCCGTGACCGTCGTCACCGCAGCACCACCCGGCAGGACCGCCGGGTTACCGGCAGCATCCAGAAGGTTCACCGTGACACCAGGAACCGCCGGTTCGCCAGCACTCTGAAGGCCGTCGCGGTTGCGGTCATACCACACGTAGTCACCGATCGAGACGAGCTCGATGAGCCCGGCGTCGATGGTCGGGTTGTCCGGAGTGGTCGCCGAGTTCGCCCCCGTTGAGGGAGCAACCACAGTCACGCGCCCAGTTGACGTGTTCGCGTCAGAGTCCTTCGTGTCCTCGGCGTTAGCCTCGGCATTCACCAGAGTGAACACCGTGTCAACCGGCTTGACGAACTCGACCACGTAGGTCTCACCCGCCAGCAGGTTCGTGAACGAGTAGAACCCGTTGGCATCCGTGGTCGTCGTCACCGGAGCACCACCAGGCAGGACCGCCGGGTTACCGGCAGCATCCAGCAGGTTCACCGTGACGCCAGCCACGACCGGCTCGTCCGCGACGGCGCCTTGCAGGCCATCCCGGTTGCGGTCGTACCAGACGTAGTCACCAATCGAGACGAGCTCAACAAAGCCCGCATCGATGGTCGGGTTGTCCGTCGCAGTCGCACCAGGAGCATTGGCGCCCGTGGACTCGGCCACAAAAGTGACCTTGCCATCAGCCACCGGAGCATCAGAGTCCAGCCCGCCGTCCTTGTTCGCCGTCGGGTCAGCATTGACGACCGGTGTATACGTGTAGCCCGCAGGCTTCACGAACTCGATCGTGTACGTCGCCCCGGCCAACAGATCCGTGAACCAGTAGTACCCCGTGGCGTCCGTGACCTTGGTCCCCACCAAGGCCCCACTGGCGTCGTACAGCTTCACAGTCACCCCGGCCAACGGGGACTCCCCCGCATCCTGGATGCCATCCCGGTTGACGTCCAACCAGGTGTAGTCACCGACCGACACCAGCTCGACAAGACCAGCATCGAGCGTCGGGTTGTCCGTGACGAGCGCGCCGGTGAGGTTGGTGCCGGACGCGGGCGCGGTGAACGACACCGTCCCATCCGCCGGCAGCACATCCGAGTCAGCCCCGGCGTCCGTGTCAGCCGTGTCACCCGAGACGTCCTGAGTCGTCCACGTGTAACCGCTGGGCTTGGTGAACGTCAGGGTGTAGGCCGCCCCAGGTGTGAGGTCGTCGAACCAGTAGTAACCGGACGCATCCGTCGTCGTCGTGCGCGGAGTGCCCGAGGCGTCGGTCAACGTCACAAGCACATCCTTGATACCGGACTCACCCGATGTCTGCAGACCGTCACGGTTCGTGTCGATCCACACGTAGTCACCAATCGACACCTTCGAAGCCACCGTCACCAACGCCTCGGCGTCGTTGTCCGTGTCGGTGTCGGCGGTGTCCTTAGCCAGCTCGGGGACGATGAGAGGAATCGTCTCAGTGCCATCCTCGGGCGCCTTGTCGACATAAGCGACGTTCTTCAGCGACCCCGTGACGTCGGCGCCAATCGTCGCCTTCACCGTGATGACATTCCCCGACTTCCCCGCAGCCAACGGCGTCTTGGTGCTCACGCACGTCCCGGGCGTCGTGGTGCAGTCATAGCCGTCCCCGACCATGGAGACCAAGGTCAGCCCCTCGGGAAGGACGTCCGTCACCGACCAACCGGCCATTGCGTCAACCGGACCCGCATTGCTCGGGGTCAAGGTGTACGTCACAGTCGAGCCCTCGTAGTACGGGCCAGTCGGCGTCAACGCCTTCTCCAGCAGCAGGTTGTAGCGGATGACACCGGCATCGATGCCGGGGTTGTCGGCCCGCGGACCCGCCAACGCGCTGGCCAGGTTCGCCCCGGTTGCCGTCGTCGTGAAGCGCACCGTCCCGTCCGCCGCGGCGTCGGAGTCGGTCAAGTCACCGGTCGCGCTGTTGGTGGTCACGCCACCGGCGTCGATGCTCGTGAAGGTCTCATCGGCCCGCTTGACGAACTGGATGACGTACTCCGTGTTCGGGTCCAGGTCCGTGAAGGAGTAATACCCATCAGCGTCGGTCGTCGTGGTGACGGGGTTGCCGTCGACCAGGACCGGGTTGCCCAACGAGTCGAGCAGGTTGACGGTCATGCCAACGTATGCCGGCTCACCCGAGGTCTGCAGGCCGTCACGGTTCACGTCGTACCAGACGTAGTCACCGACGGAGACGTACGGGACCAGGTCCAGCTTCGCTTCGTCGTCGTTGTCGGTTATAGACCGTGCCGTGTCGGTGGTCGTCGTCGGGACCGTCCCCAGCGGGACCGTCTCGGTGACATCATCAGGAGCCTTGTCGACATAGGCGACGTTCGTCAGGCTGCCTGTCGCCGTGGCCGAGATGGTTGCCTTCACCGTGATGACGTCACCAGGCACACCGGGCACCAACCGAACCGAGCTGGTGCAGGTAGCGGTACTGGTGGTGTTTGAACACGAGTAGTTGTCGCCGCCATCGACGCTCGTGACAGTCAAGCCGTCCGGGAGCAGGTCGGTAACCGACCAACCTTCCAGCGCCGTCGCGGGACCGTCATTCGTCGGCGTCAGCGTGTAAGTCACGGTCTGACCCGGGCGGTAAGGAGCGACCGTCGTCAGAACCTTGTCCAGCAGGAGGTTGTACTTGACGATGCCGGCGTCAATCGTCGGTTCGTCGGCCCAAACGCCGGCGCCGTCAGTCGCCTTATTGGCGCCCGACATCGGTGCGGTCACGGTGGCGCGCCCCGTCGGGTCGGCGTCGGAGTCCTTGGCGTCGTCCGGGTTGACCGTCACGTCCTGCGTCGTGAACGACTCGTCGGCCGCCTTGACGAACTCGACGATGTAGGTCTGACCGGCGTTGAGGTTGAGGAAGGAGTAGTAGCCGTTGGCGTCCGTCGTCGTGGTGACGGGGTTGCCGTCGACCAGGACCGGGTCGCCGTTCGAGTCGAGCAGGTTGACGGTCATGCCAACGTATGCCGGCTCGCCCGAGGTCTGCAGACCGTCACGGTTGTTGTCGTACCAGACGTAGTCACCGATCGAGACCGGGACCACGGCTCGCTTGAAGCCGGCGTCCAGCCCGGGGTTGTCGGCAACCGTGCCCGCCGTTGGGCTGGAGATCGCGTTGTTCCCAGACAGGGGGGCGGTGAAGGTGACCGAGCCGGTGAGGCCATCGGCCGCCGGGATCGCGTCGGAGTCACCACCGGTGGTCCCGTCGAGCGGAACCGTCCCGTTGTCGGTCACCGGGTCGTTGCTCGTGTTGCCCGACTTGTTCTCCGTCGTGAAGACGAGGAGCTTGGTCGGGTCGGCGAGGTCGGCTGGGGCGTAGAACTTGATCGTGTAAGGAGCCCCTGGCGTCAGGTACTGGAAGGAGTAGTACCCGTTGGCGTCGGTCGTGGTCTCTTGAACGACGTTGTTGTTGGCGTCGAGCAACTCGACGCGAACGTTCGGGATGGCGTCTTCATCAGGCGACTGAAAGCCGTCCCGGTCGGCGTCGTACCAGACGTAGTCACCGACGGACACGCCCTTGAACGGCACGATGATGCCGACCTTGAGCGGCTCTGAGGCGAGCAACCGGGAGGTTGAACCGTCCGTGCTCAGGCTGAACTCCCGGTGAGCAATGGAGTTCCACGCGATCGACAGGTCGAGCGCTATGCCGTTGGCCGGGTCGGCCTTGGTGGAGTCAGGAGCGTCCAGCGGGGCCAGCATCGGAGCGTTGAGGATGATCTGCTCTCCCCCGAGCCACTGCGCAGCCGGGGACGTCGCCTGGAAGGCCAGAACCTTGAACGACTTCACGGCAGACCATCCGCCGGGCACCACGGTGGCATCGGCGATTTGGGTGGCCGTGTACCAGGTGTTGTCGCAGGCCCCTCCCTGCCAATCCCAGTCGACGTCGCCCTGGGCCACCTCCGGACGACAGGGGTTGCTCGTCAGGTTGTACAAGATCTCGGTGTCAGCGGCCGCGGGCTCCGACAGGGTAGCGATAGGACCTGTCAGGACAGGCGTCCACTCGGTCGACCGCGGGGAGTTACGGAGGATCTCGGCAACACCCGTGTCACCGACGACCGGCAATATGTCATAGGCCACGTACTGAGTGAGCGTCATGTTGCCGGTGTTCTGGATATTGAACTTGTAGTCGAAGGAACCGCCAGGATTCGTCTGCGCGACACAGGGGTAGCGCGTGAAGCCGCCCCAGTCCGGGCAGGTGGCGTCGGGCTCCCCACTGCTCTGCAGAGCGTTGGGCAGCGGACCCTTGTCCCACTTGGTCGTTTCGGCGGCAGCCGCCAACCGAACCTGAACCGGGTCGTTAGCGCGACACAGCTTCTCGGTGGTATTCCCGTCCTTGTCCCAGTCGGTCGAGTCCGGGTTCAGCGGCGGAACCGCGTCGTAGTAGGGGATGACACTGGTCTCGCCCCCACATGCCGTGGCGAGCGAGGTGCCACCGGGGCCGACCGCCATTTGGTTGGTGTAGTTCAACACTGCGGTGCCGGGCTTGACGCGCACCTCGATGACGATCCACCAGACGTTGCCCGACCCCCAGAGGACATTGGGCTGGTAAACCGCGTTGATCGGCACGTCCTGCCACGTCAGGGAAGTTGAGCCGTCGGCGTTGACGACGTTGGTCGTCGGCTGGGGAACTCCCGCGTTGTTGCACCCCGGCCCGCTGTACTGACGCCCGTCTGCGACGCCCACCAGAGAGTTCTGAATGCCGTTGCCGTCGCTGTAGCCGCCAAGGCAGCGCGTGGTGACGTATTCGAACTGGGCCGGCAACTGATCGGCGAAGTCCAGGCTGGTCAACGGGTTTGGCCCGCTCGGCTTGACCCCGATGCCCCACAGGAAGGTCTCACCAGGGGCGACAGAGGTCTGCGCGGGGTCCTCGAACAGGTGCGCCTTATAGGGCTGGATGCCGACGAACGGCGCAACGACTGTCGTGTTCACACACGACGGTTCGCCGAGCGTTGTGCCGGGGTTCGTCGACGACACTGCGGCGCAGTTGGTGTACACGGAGCCAGCGGCGGCATCGGCGGGAATGGTTGCCCGCGCGTCGATCGTCATGGAGCCACCGGACGTCAGCGAGGCGATCGACATCCGCCAGGCTGTGGCACCCGCGGGAAGGGTGATCGTCGTCGATGGCGTAGAGACACCAAGAGTCGAGTAACCGCCGATGTTGGTCCACACGCCGCCGACCAGTGCCTCGTAGGTGACCGGGCCAAGGCTCGGGGGATAGACCGGCTGCTCGTACGACGTCCGGACGATTTGGTAGTTGGTCACGCCAGTGGGGATCGTGTCAGTGACCGTGAAGTTGGCCAGGCTGGTGTTACCCGAGTTGGATCCCGAGACCCGGTATTGGATGGTATTGCCGGCGCTCGCTTGGCTCGGGCCGGACTTCGAGGCCGCCCCTGCAGGCGCGGATGCAGCGAGCGCCTTGTTCGCCGAGGCTGTCAGGGGCGGGAGGTCGCCACTGACGTAGTTTGGGTCGGATGCAATGGTGTTGGTGACCGTGGTGCCGGCGCTGAAGAACGGTGCCGAGTAGGACAGGATGATGTCCTTGGCCCAGACGTTGCACCATAATTCGTACGAGCACTGGCCCGCCACCGGGTTCGTGACCTGGTTGATGCTTGTGATCGTCCACGTGATCGTGTGGTTGGTCGTGTTGACCGTTCCACCGGCCGCGTCGATGATGTTGGCGTTGGCTGGGTAGGTGTCCGTGATGGTGAACGGCAGGACGAGGTTGACGTTGTCGAGCTGGTAGCCGTCCATCGCCACGCGGTAGGTCACCGGTTCGCCGAGCCCGGCGTCCTCGGACGGACTTGTGACGAACTTGACAACCTTGTAGTTCGGCGAGGGCGGCGGGACCTGGATGTTTACCACCGTGGTGAGGACTGGAGTGCCTCCCGGTACGGTGATGCTCGCCTGGTTCGGGATGATCCCGGACGTCGGCCTCGATACCACGCGGGCGACGAGCACCAGTTCCATGGTCATGCCACCTTCGAATGGCACGGCGGCAGTCCCGACCGAGACTGTCACGGTCTGCCCTGAGGTCGTCGTGGTGATGGGCACCGCCACCCCAGCCTGGTTCTTCACGGTGGGTGCGATCACCTGGACGAACTGCAAGTTGGGGTCCAGGACGTCCGTCACGGTGCCGGTTACGCAGGCCGAGTCATTGCTGGAACATTGGATCCTCAGTCGATAGCGGACGAGCGACCCGGTTTCGAAGGTGTTGCCGGGCGTGAAACCCTGCCCTTGCACGGGGTCTAGACCCTTGCTGATGTCTGCCGCCGCGGCCCACGCTGGCGACGCCTGAAGGCCGAGCATCGTGAGCGCCGAGATGACGACCCCCGCTGCGAATCGGCGGACCCGGGCCGCTCGGCTCAAGGGCGCCCTGTGCGCGCCAGAACCCCGCGCCTCGATCGCAAAGATCGAACCGTTCATTGTTGTCCCTATCTCTCCGTCGGGTCCCACATCCCGTATGACGGTAGGCTTGGGCCCCCCCCCAAACCAGACTTCCCCGCTAGCGTCGGGCCCGCCTAGACCCGGTGTGTCCCCCCCGGGGACGGGCGCGCAGCTGACGCTATGGAACCGCTTCGTGCCGCAGACTAGCCGGTCCCCGGCAAATTGTCTCCACGCGACTTAACCTAGATCAAGATTTGCACGATCAACTTGATCGGGATCATCTCTCAACCCACAATGAATGTTCACAGGGGTAAGTTGCCTAGCCAGCGGCGCTGTCTGCGCTGCCAGGGTGGACGCGGAGGGGTCACCGTGCTCGGGGTCAACGTAATGCCGATGTCAGTGCCAGCGGCAGGCACGTCCCTTCGCGGGGTCCTCGAGACTCTTGCAGGCGGGAGTCTGCCCGCCTGGGACACGCTCGCACCACACCTCAACGTCGTCAGGATGCGCAAGGGGACCGTCCTGTTTGACGTCGGCGCCAACGTGCCCTATTTCTATGTCGTTCGTCGCGGAACCGTCGTCATCTCTGCTCCGGACAGCCAGGGTCGAGAGTGGATCGTCAACTTCTGCGAGCCGGGTGACATCGTCGCGTCGATGAGTTCAATCGCCCCGTCCGGCCTGCGTCGGCTCGGCTCCCTCAACAACGTGCCCAGGGTGCCGGCATTGCGGGCGATGGCGGCCAGCCCCACCAAGGCGACCGCGCTGCGCCATGCCGAGCTCGACCGCCTGGACGGCCGGCATCTCGAGTGGCTGTGCAGCCGGTACGTCGAGTGGTCGAACGCCCTCCTCGCTGCCCTCTTCTCCTACACCCTCGCCAAGGAGAAGCGGGAGCGGGAGTTGCTGACGATGACCCCCGAGGAGCGCTACCGCCAGTTCGTACACGACTACCCCCACCTTCTGGATGACCTCACCCAGAAGGACGTGGCGCGGCACCTGGGTATCACTCCCGTCGGCCTCAGCCGTATCGCCAGCCGGGTCAGGGCCAACGCCCAGCCTGAGACGGACGACGCGGGCCTGTCGCGATAGGGACAGGTGAGGCGCGCTCGACCGGACCGGGACATGCGAACGGGGCCGGAACGGCATACCTGCTGCCGCTCCTGCCCCGTTCGGGTCGTGCCTTTTCGCGCCGTCAGGCGGTGTCGACGAAGGACGTGCTCAGGTAGGTGTGGACGGCGTCCTCCGGAACTCGGAAGGACCGCCCCACCCGGACGGCCGGAAGCTCGCCGCCGTGCACGAGCCGGTAAACCGTCATCTTCGACACGCGCATGATCGAGGCGACCTCGGCCACGGTCAGAAACCGGACCTCAGAGAGCTGACGCTCGGTGTGCATCGGACTCCTCGATTGCACACGCGCAGCGCCGGCTTCCCCACCGGCGAACGGTCTGCGCGTGCGTCGCAACTCTAGGGGCTGGTGTGACTGGAGGGAAGTCGCGAGATCAGCTTGTGACGAAAAGTCCAGCCGACACGCCGATCAGTCGAACCAGACGTCCAGACCATGCAGCGGGAAGACGGCCTGTCGGGTCGCCATGACGGCTCGGTCGACCTCGTTGCCGGGGTCGTAGCCCAGATCCCAGGAGCGCCACCAGATCGGCTCCCCGTCGGGAAGGTCACCCATCCGCGCGGGCCCCGGACGACCGAACAACGACTCGACGTAGTCCCGCCAGGCCTGCGGCACGGCGGTTCCCGGAAGGATCGGGCGATGCGCGGCGATCGCCGTCAGATGCGTCCAGGCGCGCGGGACGACGTCGATGACCTCGTAACCGCCGCCACCCAACGCCACCCACTTCCCACCGCACACCTCGTGGCTGAGTCTGTGCAGGGCGACCATCGCTTCCCGCTGCGCATCCAGCGAGAGGGCGAAGTGGGCCAACGGGTCCTGGAAGTGCGTGTCCGCCCCGTGCTGGGTGACGAGCACCTGCGGGCGGAAGGCCCGAACCACCGGCATCGCCACCGAGTGCAACGCGCGCAGCCATCCGGAGTCGGACAGCCCTGGCGGCAGCGACACGTTGACCGCATGGCCCAGGGCCGCCTCGCCGCCGATGTCGGTCGCCCACCCGGTGCCAGGGAAGAGCGCCCGCCCCGTCTCGTGGATCGACACGGTGAGCACCCGGGGGTCATTCCAGAAGATCGACTCGACGCCGTCGCCGTGGTGGACGTCGACGTCGACGTACGCCACCCGGTCGGCCCCATGGTCCAGCAGCCACTGGATGCCGACCGCAATATCGTTGTAGACACAGAAGCCCGAGGCATTGGCCGCCATGGCGTGATGCAGGCCGCCGCAGAAGTTGACGCCGTGGGCGGTCTCACCGGTCCAGACGGCCTCGCACACGGCCCGAGTGCCCTCGACGATGCGCGCGCTCACCTCGTGCATCCCTGCGAACGTCGGCACGTCGTCGGTGCCGATGCCCAGGTGCTCGTTGGTGTGCTCGGGGTCGTTCGAGGCGGCCTTCACCGCATCGATGAAGTAGGGCTCGTGCACCGTCTGCAGCCAGGCGTCGTCGACGACGTCAGGAGCCAGCACCTCGACGTCGCCGTCGGTGGTGAAGATGCCGAACTCCTCACAGAGCCGAGCGGTCAGGGCCAGGCGGACCGGCTGCATGGGGTGCGAGGGCCCGAAGTTGTACTTCGTGAAATCCGGGTCCCAGACGACCCGGGCCTGGCTAGGCATAAGGACGACGCTACCCCTTCTCCGTTGCGGTCACGACGACGGCCGACACAGACCTCTCACGGGCACCGATGCCGCGCAGCGGAACGCGATCCGGTATGCCGTTCTTCCAGGTGGTCGCGCGCGCACGCAGACCCGAGCGATCGGTCAACCGCGGTCCAACCCCAGCGGCAAGGTCATGGCGATCTCCTCCTCGTCAGCGTGGCCAACGCCACGCATCGGACGGCGGTCGTCGGTGGGCCGGAAGCCCAAGCCCGACGCGAAGGCGACCGCTCGGCCGTTCGACGTGCTCACCCAATAGACGACGTGTGACCGTCCGTCGTCGCTTGCCTGACGGCTGGCGGCGTTGACCAGGGCTGTCGCCACCCCCGTGCCACGCAACGCGGGCGTGACCCACAGCCCGTAGAGCTCGCCCGAATTCTCCGATTCGCCCTCCGCGCCTTGGTAGCGGCCGAGGCTGGCCATGCCCACGACGGCGCCGCCGGACTCGGCGAGGAAGCGAGGGGACCGCTGCACCCGCTCCAGCCAGGACGCCTCGTCCGAGGCCTCCTCCTCCGCCAGAGTCGCCGAGAAGGCCTCGGGCGACTCACCGAGGGCGGCCAGACGCACCCGTCGGAATTCCGGCCAGTCGGCGTCCTTCAGCCGGCGCACGGTGATCGGATCGATGCTCTCGCTCATGGGGCTCACCCTTTCACGGCGGGACGGCTGCGCAGGGGGTTGTCCGCGGGCGCTCTCATCGCAGGCGGCGCACCATGGTCAGCTCGCAGCCGCTCGCCCGGCGATCCTCGCTCAGCACGGCATCAGCGAACACCTGGAAGCCGTGCCGTTCATAGAGGGCGCGGGCCGCGGTGTTGCCGGCGTGGACGTCGAGGGCCAGTCGCGCACAGCCGCGCTCACCCGCCTCGGCGATCGCCTGGTCGATGAGGGCCGAGCCCACGCCGCGCCCACGCGCCGCGGCGCGGACGAACATCCCGATGACGAACGGCACTCGCTCGTCATCAGCACCCTCCCCCGCATCACCCTGCACCCAAGCCTCATCGGCGACACCATCGGAGAGCGGGTCCCACAGACCGACCATGCCCAACGGCATACCCGCTTCGCGGACCTGCCAATAGGTCACCGCCGCCAACCGCGCGCGCCAGGTCGCCTCGTCGTATGCCGCGTTGTCGGCGTAGGTCGCGCCGAAGGCTTCGGGGTCGGTCGCCAGAGCTTCCAGGCGCAGATCCCGATGGACCTCCCAGTCATCGGGGGTCAGCCGGACCACCGAGAGCGCCGCCGGGACACCCACCGGGAGACCCGCCGACACCGCGTCCGTCATGTCAGTCCGGCAGCGAGCTCCGCCGAGCGCGCCGCGGCCGCCTCCATGGCGGTCATGAAGGCCGCCCGCACCTTGTGGTCCTCGAGCTGGCGGATCGCCGCCATCGTCGTGCCGCCGGGGCTGGACACCCGCTCGCGCAGGACGGTCGGGTGCTCGCCCGTTTCACGCAGCATCGTCGCCGCCCCGTAAAGGGTCTGCACGACGAGCTCGGTCGAGGTGGCGCGCGGCAGACCCAGCAGCACCCCCGCCTCGATCATCGACTCGACGACATAGAAGATGTATGCCGGTCCGCTGCCGGAGATCGCCGTGACGGCGTCCTGGTGCTTCTCCGCGATCTGCAGGACCTTGCCGCAGGAGGCCAGCAGCGCCTCCGCCTCGGCGAGGTGGTCCGCGGTGCAGTTGCGTCCCGGGGAGATCGCCGCCATCCCCTGGTCGACAAGGGCAGGCGTGTTGGGCATGACCCGAACCACCGAGGAGCCCTCGGGCAGCCGACTCTCGAGGTATGCCGTGGGGATGCCGGCTGCCAGGGACACGACCAGGTTGCCCGGCGCGATGTGCTCACGGATCTCCCCGAGCAGGCCGTCCATGTCCTGCGGCTTGACGACGAGCACGAGGACCTCGGCCACCTCGGCCGCCTGCGCGTTGTCCAGGACCCGCACGCCGTAGCGCTCCCGCAAGGTTGCGGCATGGTCGCCCCGCTTCTCGGTGATGACGATGTCATCGGCCGGACGCCCCGAGCGCAGCAGCCCGGACAGCAGGGTCTCCCCCATCACGCCCGCTCCGAAGATCGCCGTCGTCGCCATGATGTGTCACTTCCGTCGAGGTCTCGCCGAGTTCCCGCGCAACGATTCTGCCGCCGCACGTCGGCGCCGCGAGCCTACCGACCGGGAGAGTCTGCCTGCCGAGCTTTATCGGCGCGCGGCATACCCTCAGCCCTTGGTGGCCACCCCGCGAAGGAAGAACGCGACGTTGGCGGGGCGCTCGGCCATCCGGCGCATGAGGTAGCCGTACCACTCCTCGCCGAAGGGGATGTAGACGCGCATCTGGTCGCCGCGGTCGGCGATGCGCTGCTGCTCGTCGGGGCGGATGCCGTAGAGCATCTGGTACTCGAAGGTCTTGGGCTCCCGCCCGGCCCGGCCAGCCAGTGCCGCGGCGATCTCGACGAGCCGAGGATCGTGGCTGGCCACCATGGGGTATCCGTCGCCGGCCATGAGGATCTTCAGGCAGCGCACGTAGGCCCGGTCGACCTCGGCCCCGTCCTGGTAGGCGACCGTTTCCGGCTCCTGGTAGGCCCCCTTGCACAACCGGATCCGCGAGCCCGCGTTCGCCAACTCGCGGCAGTCGGCCTCGGTGCGGTGCAGGTAGGCCTGCAGCACGGCCCCCACGGAGGGGAAGTCCTCACGCAGTTGCGCGACGATGCGCAGCGTCGAGTCGGTCGTCGTGTGGTCTTCCATGTCGACGGTCAGCGTCGTCCCGGCATTGACCGCCGCTTGGGCGATCTCCCTCGCGTGGCCCAGCGCGACCGCGGGGCCGTCGGGCAGGTGCAAGCCCAAGGCGGTCAACTTCACCGACACCTCGGCCTTGCCACCGTGGCTCAGACCCCGCGCGGACAACTCGCGCAGGAGGGTGAGATAGGTGTCGCGGGTATGCCGCGCCTGGTCCAGTTGGGTGGTGTCCTCGCCGAGGTAGTCGATGGTGCTCGACCGGCCGACCGCGGCGAGCTCGCCGGCCACCCGGACCGCGTCGGCCACCGCCGATCCGGCGACGAAGCGTCGCACGACCGCTCGGCTGACCGGCGCCCGCTCGACGACGTCGCGCACCCGGTGCATCTTGGCCAACTGCAGGAGAGAAGTGCGCAGGAGGTCACTGGCTTCCACGGCGACAACTCTACGACCGCCGCGGGGGTGGTGGGGTGTCGAAGCGCTCGCGGAACCCACGCTGGCAACGCGCGGTGGCGACGCGCGGCCGTGACGGCGCTGGGTCGGTCTCGTACAGTTGCTTCATGCCTGCGAGCCTGTCCTTCGCCGCCTACGGGGAGGGGATCGGCAACGCCTCGGCCGTCGTGCGAGCCAACGCCGTGAGCGCCGGCCTCACTGCGCCCGTCCCGTCCTGCCCCGGGTGGACCGTCCTCGACCTGGTCCTGCACCTCGGCACGGCCCACCGGTGGGCGAGCGCCATCATCGAGGGCGTGCCGCAGGACCGCTGGCCGACCGAGAAGTCGGGCCGCGCGGAGGGTTTGGCCAGCGGCGACGTCCTGGAGTGGTTCGACGACGGCATGGCCCACCTCCTGCACGTCCTGGCCAGCGCACCCGCAGACCTCAAGGCGTTCTTCTTCCTCAAGGACGCCGGACGGCCACGCGAGGCCTGGGCCAGGCGGCAGGCGCACGAGACGACGATCCACGGCGTGGATGCCATGGCTGCCCGCCTGGGCCGGGTTCCCACCGCCAGCCAGACCTGGGTGACGGCAGCGTTGGCCGCCGACGGGGTCGACGAGTTGCTCACCGGGTTCGTCCCGCGCAAGTCCGGCAAGCTCCGCACCGCTCCCGGCGAGCCGCCGTTGACGGTGTTGGTCCGAGCCACCGACATCGACCGGGCCTGGACGTTGCGGGTGTCTGCCGACCCGGTCATCACCACGACCGGAACCCGCGCGCAGGAGGAGGCGCACGGCATACCGGATGTCGTGTGGGAAGGCACTGCGGCGGCGCTCTACCTCGGGTTGTGGAACCGCGGTGACGAGATCACCGAGATCGGCGAGACGGGCGAGCGGTCCTTCCTTGACCGGTGGCGCACCGACCAACGGGTCCAGTGGACGTGACCGGCTGAGCCGCTGACGGCCCGACGGTCCGGCCGCCGCACCGCCAGTCGCTTACTCCCCCAAGTGAGCCCGCGCGAAGTCGAGCGACTCGCGCAAGTCTTCGGCGCGTTGGCTGTCGGTGTGCTTGCGGGTCCCCACCTCGACGACGACGTCGCCCGCGAACCCCGAGCCGGGGAGCAACTGCAGGAACTCCGCGCACGGCTGCCCGCCCCGACCCGGAACGAGGTGCTCGTCGCGCACCGACCCCGAGCCGTCGGCCAGGTGGACGTGGGTCAGGCGCTCCCCCAGGTCGGCGGCCATCGCCAGGGCGTCCGAGCCGGCGGTCGCCGTGTGCGAGAGGTCGAGCGTGACGTGGTCGTAGCTCATCGGCACCGGGTCCCAATGCGGGAGGTAGGCCTGCAGGTCGCGGCCCCGGGCCCGCCAGGGGAACATGTTCTCCACCGCCAGGCGCACCCCCGACTCGGCCTCGCGTGCAGCGACCCCGTCGACGAACTCCGCGGCATACTCCTTCTGCCACCGGAACGGCGGGTGCAGCACGACCGTTGGCGCGTCCAGGTCGGCGGCCAACTCGATCGACCGGTCGATCTTGGTCCAGGGCTCCGGCCCCCAGACGCGTTGCGTGATGAGCAGCGTGGGTGCGTGGACCGACAGCACGGGTATGCCGTAGTGCCGGGACAGGGCGCGCAGGGCACCCGCCTCCTGGGAGACGACGTCGGTCCAGACCATGACCTCGATGCCGTCATAACCCAGCCGGGAAGCCAACTCGAACGCCGTCGCGCACGTGCCCGGGTAGACCGAAGCGGTCGACAGGCTCACCCGGATGTGCATGCCCTCATTGTGAACGGTCCCGCTGGCCCGCGTGCGCCGGGTCAGCTCAGCGGCCCGTCGGCTTCCAGGTGATCCAGGCGCCGCAGGATGATGCCTTCCCGCAGCGCCCAGGGAGCAATGTCCAGTCGGTCCAGGCGCAGCAGGTCCATAGCGCCCTCGACGACGAGCGCGCCGGCGAGCAACTGATGGGCTCGAGTGGCCGAGACGCCGGGCAATTCGGCGCGTTCGGCGACCGACATCCGACCGAGCCGCTTGACGATGTCGCCGAGGTGTTCGCGCCGCAGCCGCCGGGTGACGTAGATGCCCTCACCGCTCGGCGCCGCGCCTGCGATCCGGGCCAGCGAGCGGATCGTCTTGGACGTGCCGACGGCGCGGGTGGGTGGCCCGAAGCGCAGCAACTCACGGACCGCGCCGCCGATCTCGGCGCGCACGTAGGCCCGGGCTGCCTTGATGTCCTTGGGTTTGGGCAGGTCGTCGGCCAGGAGGTCCCGGGTGAGCCGCCCCGCGCCCAGCGGCAGGCTGATCGCGGCATCAGGCTCCTCGTCCAGACCCGAGGCGAGCTCGAGCGATCCGCCACCGATGTCGACGACGAGCAGCCGGCCGCTGGACCACCCGAACCACCGACGCACCGCGAGATAGGTGAGGCGGGCCTCGTCCCGACCGCTGAGCACCTGCAGATCGACACCCGACTCCCGCGAGACGGTCTCGATCAGCTCCTGACCGCCTTGGGCGTCGCGGATCGCCGAGGTGGCAAAGGCCATGAGGTCGATGACGCCCTGCTCCTCGGCGATCTCCTGGCACTCGGTAAGGAACTGGGTCAGTGCCCTGCCGAACTCGGCCCCGATCGTCCCGTCCGGCAGGAGGTTCTCGCTGAGTTTGAGCTCGACCTTGTGCGAGTAGGCCGGGAGCGGATGACCTCCGTAGTAGGCGTCGACCACGAGGAAGTGGACGGTATTGGAACCGACGTCGATCACTCCGAGGCGCATAGCCGAACGCTACCGAGCGCCACGGACCGCGACGACCGCGGTTAGAGTGTGCGCCGTGCCTGAAGCTCCACTGGACCTGGCCCGAACGTGGGTCGAGTTCACCGATCCTGACAACCCGCGCCAACGCTTCCGGTGCGACCTCACGTGGCTCACCTCCCGCTGGACGTGCGTCTTCGGGACACCCGCCTGCCGGGGCCTCTATGCCGGCCGACCCGACGACGGCTGCTGCACCCTCGGGGCCCACTTCACGGAGAAGGCCGACTACCAGCGCGTGCGCGACGCTGCGAGCGCCCTCACCGCCGACGAGTGGCAGTTCCGACACCTCGCGTATGCCGGTGGGTCACTGTCGCAACGCAACTGGACCGAGCGGGAGGACGACGCCCGCAAGACCAAGGTCGTCGAGGGCGCCTGCATCTTCCTCAACCGGCCCGGCTTCGCGGCCGGTCCCGGCTGTGCCCTGCACCAGCGCGCCGTCAAGGACGGGACCAAACCTCACGAGGTCAAGCCCGAGGTCTGCTGGCAGCTGCCCATTCGCCGGTCCTACCGCACGGTGGAGCTGCAGGACGGCACGAGCTATCTCGAGATTTCGATCACCGAGTTCGATCGTCGTGGGTGGGGCCCGGGGGGGCACGACCTCGACTGGTTCTGCTCCGGCAGCTCGGACGCCCATGTCGGCCTCGAACCGGTGTTCCGGTCCAACCGCGACGAGCTCGTCGAGCTCATGGGCGAGGCCGCCTACGACCAACTTGTGGTGAGGTGCACGGCATACCTGCGCAGCGTCAACTCGGCGCGGCGGGGGTCGGGGCGCGAGCTGTTGCCCTTGCTGGTGCACCCGGCCACGTTGATGGCCAAGTCCCGGCGGCGGTTGCGGCGCAAACCGTTGACGGTCAAGGGCAACACGATGGACGCTGACGGCGCCATTCGCAGCCCCAACATCTGGAACTCCCCCGAGATCTACGAGCTCGAGAACCGCGCCCTCGACCGGGCCGGACTCATCGACGCGACGATGCTGGCCCTCGCCGGCCGCGCCGACTGGTCCGGAGCGACGGTGCTCGACATCGGCTGCGGGGCCGGCTTTCACCTGCCGCGGCTCGCCGAGTCGGCCGAGGCAGTCATCGGGGTGGAGCCGCACGCGCCGCTGGTCGCGCTGGCACAGGACCGCACCGCTGGCCTGGACAACGTCAGCGTGCGACTGGCCTCGGCCCAGGCCACCGGGTTGCCGAGCGAGTCCGTCGACGTCGCGACTGCTCGGTGGGCCTACTTCTTCGGGCCGGGGTGCGAGCCAGGCCTGGTCGAGCTGACCCGGATCATGCGCCCCGGCGGCCTCGCGTTCTTCGTGGACGTGGACGCGACGCGATCGACGTTCGGCGCCTGGTTCCGCGGCTCGCTGCCCGACTACGACCCGGCTGCCGTCGAGCGGTTCTGGCGACGGCAGGGCTGGGTGCAGGAACGGCTCGAGGTCGCGTGGGAAGTGAGCACGCGCTCAGACTTCGAGGCGGTCGTGCGGTTGGAGTTCGCCCCCACGTATGCCGGTCGGATTCTGGCCGAGGATCCCGACCGGACCGGGGTGGACTACGCCGTCAACCTGTGGTGGCGCCGCTTCTGACAGACCCGCTGTCGGACCCTGGCCCTAGGGTCACGATCATGGCGACCAACAACTCAGTGCGAGCCCGCGAGCGAGGCACGGCATACCGATGCTCGGAGTGCGGCTGGAGCACGGTCAAGTGGGTGGGCCGCTGCGGCGAATGTCAGGCCTGGGGGACGGTGGGCGAGGCGGGCGATGGTCGGCCACGCACGACTGCCCCTGCCCGCGCGGTGCCGCCACCCGCGCGGATCGGTGAGGTGGACCGCACCGCCGCTGTAGCCAGGCCGACCGGGGTCAGCGAGTTCGATCGGGTGCTCGGGGGCGGTTTGGTCCCGGGAGCGGTCGTGCTCGTGGCCGGCGAGCCGGGGATCGGCAAGTCGACCCTGCTGCTCGATGTCGCCGCCCGCGCGGCCCGATCCGGACGAGACGTCCTCTACGTCAGCGGTGAGGAGTCTGCCGCCCAGGTGCGGCTGCGCGCCGAGCGGATCGAGGCCATGGCCTCGTCCCTCTTCCTCGCCGCCGAGACCGACCTCGCCACGATCCTCGGCCAGATCGAGGCGGTCACACCCGACCTCGTCATCGTCGACTCGGTGCAGACGATCGCCAGCGCCCAGGTGGAGGGGGCCGCCGGCAACGTCGCCCAGGTCCGCGAGGTCGCCGCGAGCCTCATCCATGTCGCCAAGACCCGAGGCATCGCCGTGCTGCTCGTCGGGCACGTCACCAAGGACGGGTCGATCGCCGGCCCGCGCCTGCTGGAGCACCTCGTCGACGTTGTCGTCCAGTTCGAGGGCGAGCGGCACTCCCGGTTGCGCCTGGTCCGAGCCGCCAAGAACCGCTACGGCCCGACCGACGAGGTGGGCTGTTTCGACCTGTCCGACGTCGGCATCGTCGGGCTCCCTGACCCGAGCGGGCTGTTCCTCTCCAGCCGCGAGGTAGCCGTCTCGGGGACCTGCGTCACCGTCACCCTCGAGGGCCGCCGCCCCCTCGTCGCCGAGATCCAAGGCCTGGTCACCGCCTCCACCCTGCCCACCCCTCGCCGAGCGACCCACGGCCTGGACGCCTCCCGGATCGCGATGATCCTCGCGGTCCTGCAACAGCGCGCAGGAGCCCAGATCGGCGGCAAGGACGCCTACGTCGCGACCGTTGGCGGGGTCAAGGTCACCGAGCCCGCGGCCGACCTCGCGATCGCCCTCGCGGTCGCCTCAGCGCTGCGGGACGAGCCGTTTCCCTCCGACGGGATTGCCTTCGGCGAGATCGGCCTCGCGGGGGAGATCCGGTCAGTCGCGGGTATGCCGCGTCGCCTGGCCGAGGCCGCGAGGCTCGGCTTCCGCCGCGCCTGGGTTCCCCGAGGAGTGGCCGGCAGCGGGCCGATGCCGGACGGCATACGGATCATCGAAGTGAGCCAGGTGTGGGAGGCGGTGGGCCGGGCACTGTCCTCCTCATCGCGCTGAGACGCGGCGGCCTCCGACCGTGTCGTCCGTGTCCTGCGTCGACCCCGCCCCCGACCCAGCCACAGCTAGACTCCGAGCCGTGGAACGAACCGACGACGATCTGCTCATCGCGACGCTGGCTGCCGTCGCGCCGGGCACGGAGCTTCGCGACGGGCTTGAGCGCATCCTGCGCAGCGGCACCGGCGCGCTCATCGTCATCGGCAGCGACAAGTCGGTGGAGGCGATCTGCTCGGGCGGGTTCCGGATCGACGCCGAGTTCTCGGCGACCCGGCTGCGGGAGCTCACCAAGATGGACGGCGCCGTCGTCATCGACAAGGACGTCGCCAAGATCATCCGCGCCAACACCCAACTCGTCCCCGACTCCCGGATCGAGACCTCCGAGTCCGGCACCCGGCACCGCACGGCCGAGCGGGTGGCCAAGCAGACCGGCCTGCCCGTCATCTCGGTGAGCAAGTCGATGCAGACGATCGCCCTCTACATCGGCGGGCGACGGCACGTCGTCGAGAACTCCGCGAGCATCCTCTCCCGCGCCAACCAGGCCCTGCAGACGCTCGAACGCTACAAGGGCCGCCTCGACGAGGTCACCGGCACCCTGTCGGCCCTGGAGATCGAGGATCTCGTCACCGTCCGCGATGTCGCCGCCGTCCTGCAGCGCCTGGAAATGGTTCGCCGGATCAGCGAGGAGATCCATGGGTATGCCGTGGAGCTCGGCACCGACGGCCGCCTGCTCAGCCTGCAATTGGAGGAGCTCGTCGGCGGCCTGGGCAACGACCGCGAGCTGGTGATCCGCGACTACCTCCCCGTGGGCAAGGGCGCCAAGACCGTCGACGCCGCGATGGCCGACCTCGTCGGCCTGTCGGCCACCGAGCTGCTCGACCTGGCCGCCGGGGCTCGCGCGGTCGGCTTCGCCGGCCCGGCCGACGGCCTGGACACCTCGGTCTCGCCGCGCGGTTATCGCCTGCTCACCCGGGTGCCGCGTCTGCCGGGAGCGATCATCGACCGGCTCGTCGAGCACTTCGACTCGCTCCAACGCTTGCTCGCGGCCAATATCGAGGACCTCATGGCGGTCGAAGGGGTCGGTGAGAGCAGGGCCCGTGCGGTCCGCGAGGGCCTGTCCCGGATGGCCGAGTCGAGCATCCTCGAGCGCTACGTCTGACCGCGTGCCGCACCCCTCCCCCGTCCGGCTCGCCCGGGTGCACGCCGACGTCCTTCGTTGGTATGCCGTCCACGCCAGACCGCTGCCCTGGCGGGCTCCCGGGACGAGCCCCTGGGGCGTCTACGTCAGCGAGATCATGGCTCAGCAAACCCCGGTGGCCCGCGTCGAGCCCGTCTGGCGTGAGTGGCTGACCCGCTGGCCCACGCCCGCCGACCTCGCCGCAGCGACACCCGGTGATGCGGTGCGGGCCTGGGGGCGGCTGGGCTACCCGCGCCGCGCACTGCGACTGCACGACGCCGCCAGGGTGATGGTGGATCGGCACGACGGTCAGGTGCCGAAACAGCTGACCGACCTGCTTGCCCTGCCCGGTGTGGGCGCCTACACCGCCGCCGCCGTCGCCTGCTTCGCACACGGCATACCCGAGGCTGTCGTCGACACCAACGTGCGGCGCGTGCTCGCCCGCGCTATCACCGGCACCGCCCTCGCCGCGCCGACCCTGACGGCGGCCGAGACCGCGCTGGCCGTCGCGGCCCTCCCCGCCGACCACGACGATGCCCTCACCTGGAACGTCGCCGTCATGGAGTTGGGGGCCCTCGTCTGCACCGCACGGGGCCCCCGCTGCGAGGTCTGCCCGATCCGATCCGAGTGCGCCTGGCAGCTCGCCGGGGCACCACCCGACACAGGCCCGGCCCGGCGTGGTCAGGCCTGGGTCGGCACCGACAGGCAGGCCCGCGGCGCGCTCCTGCAGGCGCTGCGAGACGCGCCCGGCACCGTTCGCTCGATGACGCTGGAAGCGGTCTGGCCCGACCCGATCCAACGGGCTCGCTGCCTGGACGGACTCGTCGCGGACGGCCTGGTCGAGCCGTTAGCCGGCCAGCGGTTCCGCTTACCAGGCTGACCGCTCGCACCGGATCGGCAGGCAACTATCGGGTAGGTGCTCCGGACAACTAGCGTGAGCCCCGCGGTTGCTCACGCTCTCCCCCTCTGCCCACTCTCCCAGCTCGGAGGACACACACGCATGGGTCGCCATCAGACCGACGCTCCGCCCGTCCGGCCTCGATGGGTGATTCCACTGGTCGCGTTCGCCGTGGCCGTCGGGGGCGGAGGCGGCGCGTGGTGGGCGATCTCCCGCGCTGGAGGCCCGTCCACCGAAGCGGGGGCAGCGAGCAGCGCCAGCGGGGGCACTGCCGCCGCGGTGACCACCCCGTGCACGTCCAGCGTCGCGGTCCAGGTCGCCGTTGCGGGGCCGCTGCTACCCGCGGTGCGCACCGCCGCCGACCTCGCCACGACCGCCGGGGCCTGCGCGACGTATGCCGTGACCGCCCAGTCCGCGCCCGCCACGGCCGCCAACATCGCCGGGGGCACGGGGCCCAACGTCTGGATCCCCGACTCGTCCGCCTGGGTCGCCGACCTCACCGCCAAGGTGCCGAATGCCGTCACCGCGGGTCAGTCCGTGGCCCTGTCGCCGCTCGTCGTGGCGATCCCCAAGGCCCTCGCCACGTCGGTGACCTCGGCTCCGACGTGGGCCCAACTCGTCGCCTTCACCCTCCCCGTCCAGTTCGCCGACCCCACCGCCAGCGCCAGTTCGCGGCTGGCCCTGCGCTCGGCGTATGCCGCCCTCGGAACCAGCAGCGAAGCCCGCATCGCCCTCGGAGCCGCGATGATCCGGCTGAGCCGGACCAAGGTCGCCTCCGAGGACGTTCTCTATGCCCAGGCGACCGCAGGCGCCACCCCGGCGAGCGCCTTCCCTGCCGAGGAAGCCGCGGTCGCGGCATACAACGCCGCCAATGCCGGCACGCGCCTGGTCGCGGCGATCCCCGCCGATGGGACCAGCGCCTTCGACCACCCGTTTGTCACGGTCGGCGCGCCGTCAGCCTCGGTGAAGGCCGGGGCCGACGCCCTGCTGGCCGCGCTCCAGAGCCCGGCAGGTAAAGCAGCCGTCGCAGCGGCCGGCTTCCGCAGCGGTCCCACCGATGCCGCGCCCAAGGTCGACGGTCTCATCGGTGGGGCTCCGACCTACCTCCCCGAACCGCCCCCCGAGGCCGCAACTGCCCTGGCCCGGTCCTGGGCCGCCGTCGGCACCGAGATGCGCATGTTGGCAGTCGTCGACACGTCGGGCTCGATGAAGGACCCGGCGGGGTCGAGCACGCGGATGGCATTGGCCCACCAGGCCGGGCTGGTCGCCCTGTCGGCCTTCCCGCCAGGGTCGGTCATCGGCCTGTGGCGGTTCGGCTACCACCTGGGCGGCCCCACCCAGGACTGGCAGGAGGTGGTGCCGCAGCGGGGCCTCAACGACGTGGTCGGGGGCAAGGACCAGCGCGCCCTGCTCGTCGAGGGCTTCGCCAGCCTCGCTGCGCGACCGGGCGGCAGCACCGGGCTCTTCGACACGATCCTGGCGGCCTACAAGCAGGCCAAGGCTGGCTACGACCCCACCCGGATCAACTCGGTCGTGCTGCTGACCGACGGCAAGAACGAGGACCCCCACTCGATCACCCTGGACGACCTGCTGGCCAAGCTGGCTGCGGCCAAGGACCCCGCCAAACCCATCGTCGTCATCACCGTCGCCATTGGTCCGGACGCCGACGCGGCCACCTTGGCTCGCGTCACCGAGGTCACCGGCGGGCGGTCCTACACCGCAACGGCGCCCGAGCAGATCACTGGCGTCTTCGTCGACGCCCTCCTCAACCGGTCCTGATCTCAGCGACGCCGATCCGGCGGGTCGGGCCGGTCGCGGTGGCCGGTCCCGGCGGATCGCGGCGGCCGGTCCGTTTGCCGCGCGGCATACCCCGGCGTAGGGTCGCGAGTTTGTGCGCGCCTACCTCCGGACCTACTGGCTGTTGGCCAGAGCCGGGTTCCGTCGGCAGGCGACCTATCGGATGGCGCTGGCCGCGGGGATCTTCACCAACTCGGTCTTCGGGGTCGTCCGAGCCTCGATCCTCGTCGGCGCGGTGACGGGCGCGGGCGCCGCCGTGGCCGGTTACGACGCCCTAGCCGTCTCGTCCTACGCCTGGTGGGGTCAGGTGCTTCTCGGCTCAGTGTCCATGTGGGGGTGGAGCGAGGTCGCCGACCGGGTCCGGACGGGTGACATCGCCGCCGACTTCCTGCGGCCCGTGCCCCCCTACCTCACCTACCTCGCCGTCGACCTCGGCCGAGCCGCCCTGGCGTTGCTCGCCCGTGGGGCGCCGATGCTCCTGATCGGCGCCCTCTATTCAGGGATCACCTTCGCCACCGGCGCCGTCGAGTGGGTGCTGGGGCTGACCGCCGTTGCGCTGGCCGTCGCCGTCGGGTTCCTCGGCAACTATCTCGTCAACTGTGCCGCCTTCTGGCTGGTGGAGATTCGCGGCCTGCTGATGGCCTACTCGGTCGTGGCGACGCTCCTGGCCGGCCTCTACGTGCCGGTCCACTGGTTCCCCGAGTGGTTGCGCATCGTGGCGGCCGCCACCCCCTTCCCGTCGCTCATCCAGACCCCGATCGACATCCTCAGTGGGTATGCCGCGGGGCCCGCGGCCGTCCGCGCCGTCGCCGTGCAGGTCGGTTGGGTGCTCGCGCTGGGCGTCGCCGGTGCGCTCGCCACTGCGGCCGGACGACGCCGGTTGGAGGTCCAGGGTGGCTAGCGGGTTCACGGCATACCGAGCGATCCTGCGCTCGCGGGTCCGCGCTCAGCAGGGCTACCGCGTGTCGTTCGCGACTGACCTCTTCGCCACCGTGCTCACCGGATTGGCCGAGCTTCTCGAGGTCTACGTCATCTTCCACAACACCCCGCGCCTCGGTGGCCTGGACTTCGATGCGGCCCTGCTCGTCTTCGCGCTGGCCAACCTCACCTTCGCTGCCGCCGACCTCCTGGTGGGGCACTGCGACCGGCTGCCCACCTACGTGCGGGAAGGCCGGATCGACGTCTTCTACCTGCGGCCCCTGTCGATCCTCGGCCAGTTGATGACGAGCGAGGTGTCGCTGCGTCGGCTCGGGCGGATCTCCGTGGCCGTCGTCGTGCTCGGCATCGCACTGGTCCGGGGCGAGGTCGCGCCGACCCCCACGACGGTCGGGATGCTCGCCCTGTCGATCGTCTGCGGAACCGCGTTGATGGCCGGCCTCTTCGTCGCCGTGGCCGGGTTGCAGTTCTGGCTCGTCGACGGACGCGAGTTCGCCAACGCGTTCACCTACGGCGGCGCGTATGCCGCGCAGCAGAGTTCGCTGGTCTTCCCCGATCCGGTGCGGATCTTCTTCACGTTCGTCGTGCCCGCAGCGTTCACGGCATACCTGCCGACCCTGGTGATCCTCGGGGAGCCGGGCGGCGACTTCGCCGATCCGGCGCTGGCGTGGTGGCTGCCCGCCGCGACCGCGTGGGTCTGGGGGGTCGCGCTGCTGACCTGGCGGCACGGCGTGCGGCACTATCAAGGCGCAGGAGGATGAGCATGAGCGTCGAACCCGTTCGGCCAGTGTCGGCATCAGGGCCGGTGTCGGCACCGATCGTGGCCGTCGAGGGCCTCACGAGGGTGTTCCGCCGTCGCGGCGCTCCCGCGCTCACCGCCGTCGACGCGATGACCTTCCGGATCGCCCCTGGCGAGGCGGTCGGCTATATCGGAGCCAATGGGGCTGGCAAGTCCACGACCATCAAGATGCTCACCGGGATCCTCGCGCCCACCTCAGGCACGGCGCGCACCGTCGGCCTCGACCCGATGCGCGATCGCCGCGAGTTGGCCCGGCGCGTCGGGGTCGTGTTCGGGCAGCGCTCTCAGTTGTGGTGGGACCTCCCTCTGCGGGAGTCATTCGACCTGCTCGCCGCGATCCACCGGCTCGACCGGTTGCGCGCCACCCGGCGGACGGGCCAACTCGTCGAGTTGCTCGACCTCGGGCCGACGCTGGCGCAACCGGTGCGGTCGCTGTCGCTGGGCCAACGGATGCGCGCCGAGGTTGCCGCTGCGCTGCTGCACGAGCCGGAGTTGGTCATCCTCGACGAGCCGACCATCGGCCTGGACGTCCTGTCCAAGGCCCGACTGCGGGAGTTCCTCATCCAGACCCGCCGCGAGCACGGCACGACCCTGCTGCTGACGACCCACGACATGGGTGACATCGAGCGCCTCTGCGACCGGGTGCTCGTCGTCGACCATGGGCGGCTGGCCTTCGACGGGACGCTGGCTGGCCTGGCCGGCACCGTCGGGGCCAGGAGGGTGCTCGTCGTCGACCTGGACCGGCCCAGTGAGCCGCTGCACGGCATACCCCACACGCAGTGGCTTGGCGCCGAAGGTGAGGGCGTGCGACAGCGGTTGGCCTTCGACCCGGCCGACACGACCGCGGCGGCCGTCCTTGCCGCGGTCTCCGAGCGGGTGACGCTGCGCGACCTGAGCATCGAGGAGCCGGACATCGAGGACGTCGTCCGGCGGATCTACTCCGCGTCCAGTTGACCGTCGGGGCGCCTGGACGTGCCGGTCAGAGGGTCAGCAGCATCCGGGTGTTGCCGAGGGTGTTGGGCTTGACCCGCTCGAGATCGAGGAACTCCGCCACGCCCTCGTCGTAGGACCGGACTACCTCGGCATACACATCGGGCGGGACGGCCTGCCCCTCGATCACCTGGAAGCCGTGGTCGGCGAAGAACGTCGTCTCGAAGGTGAGGCAGAAGACCCGCTGCACGCCCAAGGTCCGCGCGTCCTCAATGAGCGCCTCCAGCAGCAGGTGGCCGGCTCCGCGGCCCAGGTATGCCGCCGCCACCGCGAGCGTGCGGACCTCGGCGACGTCCTCCCACATGACGTGCAAGGCGCCGCAGCCGATCACCGTGTCGCCGTCCTGCACGACGCGGAACTGCTGGATTCCCTCGTAGTAGGCGACCGCGTCCTTGGCCACGAGTCGTCGCTTCGCCACGAGGGGGGCAACGATCTCGCGAATGGCCCGCACGTCGCTCGTGCGAGCCGGTCGGGTGCTCAGGCCGGTCACGACAGACGATCGTAAGGGGTCCGGCTCAGGACAGGCGGACGCCTCCGCCGGACTGGGCCGCGATGAAGTAGCTCGGGGTGACCGGCGGAAGGCCGCCGCCGATCTCCCAGGCCTCGCCGTCCTCGATGGCCTCGGCCCGCAACCAGCGGTCGCTGTCGAAGTCGATGGTCAACGACCCGTCCTTGCCCGCCTCGGCGCGCGTGACGACAGCCCGGAACAACTGCAGCACCGCGGCGACCGTTTCCAGTCGCTCGGGGTCGACGACCTGGGTGGTCCCGTCCACGTGCAACGTGAACGGGCTCTCCAGGCGGATGGTGTCGGTGCCGTCGACGACAAGCGTCACGGCGTAGTCGATACAGAGCTGGTCGACCTCGCGCCCGACGAGGGGCAGCACATAATGCGCTCCCTCCTCGCGGAGGAGGGGTTCAAGCCCCACGTCGGCCATGACCTGAGGGTACGACACCCACCGACCTCCTGAGTGCTTCTCCGGCTTCAGGTTCCAGAAGCGCTGGCCTGCGCATCTTGCGGCCCACCGACCTCGTCGATCGGGGGAACGTCCGGAATGTCAGGAATCGTATCCTTTCGCAGCGACCCGGTAAACGTGAAGGTGGAGTCCTTCTCGTCGCCAGTGGCATCGACCAGGACAAACTCACCGCTACGGAGCTCTCCGTAGAGAATCCTTTCGGAGAGCATGTCCTCAATCTCACGCTGGATCGTGCGCCGCAGAGGCCGCGCACCGAGCACCGGGTCGTAGCCCTTCTTGGCCAGCAAGGCCTTGGCGGCCATGGTCAACTCGAGGCCCATGTCCTTGTCGCGCAAGCGCTTGTCGAGCTTGGCGATCTCGAGGTCAACGATGGCGACGATCTCGTCCTGGGTGAGCTGCGGGAAGACGATGACGTCGTCGACACGGTTGAGGAACTCGGGCCGGAAGTGGTTCTTCAGCTCGTCGGTGACCTTGTTCTTCATCCGCTCGTATTCCGAGCGGGTGTCCGGTCCGGCCGAGAAGCCGAGCGACCCCTTGGTGATGTCCCGGGTGCCGAGGTTGGTCGTCATGATGATGACGGTGTTCTTGAAGTCGACCATCCGGCCCTGGCTGTCGGTGAGACGGCCGTCCTCAAGCACCTGCAGGAGGCTGTTGAAGATGTCCGGGTGAGCCTTCTCGACCTCGTCGAAGAGTACGACGGAGAACGGCCGACGGCGCACCTTCTCGGTGAGCTGACCGCCCTCTTCGTAGCCGACGTAGCCGGGAGGGGAGCCGAACAGCCGCGACACAGTGTGCTTCTCGGAGTACTCCGACATATCCAGCTGGATGAGCGCGTCCTCGTCGCCGAAGAGGAACTCGGCCAGCGTCTTGGCCAACTCGGTCTTACCGACACCGGTCGGACCGGCGAAGATGAACGACCCACCGGGGCGGCGCGGGTCCTTGAGCCCGGCGCGGGTGCGTCGGATCGCCTGGGACAGCGCCTTGATCGCGTCGTCCATGCCGACGATCCGCTTGTGCAGCTCGACCTCCATGTTGAGCAGCCGCGAGGACTCCTCCTCGGTCAGCTTGAAAACCGGGATGCCCGTCGAGGCGGCCAGCACCTCGGCGATGAGCTCCTCGTCGACCTCGGCGACAACGTCCATGTCACCGGACTTCCACTGGGCCTCGCGCTCGTTGCGCGCCAGGCTCAGCTGCTTCTCGTCGTCGCGCAGCCGCGCGGCCTTCTCGAAGTCCTGCCCATCGATGGCCGCTTCCTTCTGACGACGCACCTCGGCGATCTTCTCGTCGAATTCGCGCAGGTCCGGCGGCGCGGTCATCCGGCGGATGCGCAGGCGCGCCCCTGCCTCGTCGATGAGGTCGATCGCCTTGTCGGGCAGGAACCGGTCGTTGACATACCGGTCGGCCATCGTCGCGGCCGCGACCAACGCTCCGTCGGTGATCGAGACGCGGTGGTGGGCCTCGTAACGGTCCCGCAGGCCCTTGAGGATCTCGATGGTGTGCGCGAGGGTCGGCTCGGCCACCTGGATCGGCTGGAAGCGCCGCTCCAGCGCGGAGTCCTTCTCGATGTGCTTGCGGTATTCGTCGAGGGTCGTGGCCCCGATGGTCTGCAGCTCGCCGCGGGCCAGCATCGGCTTGAGGATCGAGGCTGCGTCGATGGCGCCTTCGGCGGCACCCGCGCCGACGAGCGTGTGGATCTCGTCGATGAAGATGATGATGTCCCCGCGGGTGCGGATCTCCTTGAGGACCTTCTTGAGCCGCTCCTCGAAGTCACCGCGGTAGCGTGACCCGGCCACCAGGGCTCCGAGGTCCAGCGTGTAAAGGTGCTTGTCCTTGAGGGTCTCGGGCACGGTGCCGCGGACGATGTCCTGGGCCAGCCCCTCGACGACGGCGGTCTTGCCGACGCCGGGCTCCCCGATGAGGACCGGGTTGTTCTTCGTGCGTCGGGAAAGGACCTGCATGACCCGCTCGATCTCTTTCTCACGCCCGATCACCGGGTCGAGCTTGCCCTCGCGGGCCGCCTGGGTGAGGTTGCGACCGAACTGGTCGAGCACGAGCGACCCCGCCGGGGTTCCCTCGGCCTGGCCAGAGGCCGGGCCGACGCCCGCGGCGGCCTTCTCGCCCTGCCCGGACTGGTAGCCGGCGAGCAACTGGATGACCTGCTGGCGGACCTTGTTGAGGTCGGCGCCGAGCTTGACCAACACCTGGGCAGCCACGCCCTCGCCCTCACGGATGAGGCCGAGCAGGATGTGCTCGGTGCCGATGTAGGTGTGGCCCAGCTGCAGCCCCTCGCGCAGGGAGTACTCCAGGACCTTCTTGGCGCGCGGGGTGAACGGGATGTGCCCCGTCGGCGCCTGCTGGCCCTTGCCGATGATCTCGGTGACCTGCTCCCGCACGGCGTTGAGCGAGATCCCGAGGTTCTCCAACGCCTTGGCGGCCAGCCCCTCACCCTCGTGGATGAGACCGAGGAGGATGTGCTCGGTGCCGATGTAGTTGTGGTTGAGCATGCGCGCCTCTTCCTGCGCGAGCACGACCACTCGCCGGGCGCGGTCCGTGAACCGTTCGAACATCGTTGAACACTCCTGCCGTCGTTCCGAGTTGCCTCGATGGTAACCGTGTCACACTTCGCGGCCTTCGTGGTGAACGGCACGTTACGGGGGTGACCCCTCTGGCAACGCCCCGGTATGCCGCCCTGTTCCCCCCAATCGCCACTCCCGTGTTCGCTCTGAGCGGACTCAGATCACTGACAATCAGATAATGGCTGCATGACGAAGAAACAGTCCAGAGTCCAGTCGTTCTCCGATGCTGTCGTGGTCGGCGTGGATGGCCACGACAGCACGCATGCCGCGCTGCTGTGGGCGGCCGCGGAGGCTGGCCGTCGCAAGACCCGCTTGGTGGTCATGACGATCCAGGAGGCCTACACCCACGACCTGCCCTTCGGAGCAGGGGTCGATGAGGCCACCGCGATCGCCGACGCCGACACCGATGTCACGGCACGCCTGGCCGCCCAGGCCGCACGCGACGCCGTTCCGGGCCTCAAGGTGAGCACCGTGCGCCCCGAGGGCCAGGCCGCCAGCCGCCTCATCAAGGCCTCCAAGTCGGCCGCCCTGATCGTGCTCGGAAGCCACGGCAGACACAAGCGGGCGTATGCCGCGCTCGGCACCACCGCCTCCACCACGGCGATGCACGCCAAGTGCCCGGTCGTCGTCGTTCACCCCGACCGGTCCGCCGCCCACGCGGCCGGGCCGGCGCATGTCGTCGTCGGGGTCGACGGCTCGCGTGACTCCTCGCTGGCCATCGACGCCGCCGCGGACCTGGCCGGCAAGGACGGCCACGTCAACGTCGTCAACGCCTGGTGGTTCAGCATGGCTGAGAGCGGCTCCCTCGTCGGCGGTGACGTGGTCGAGGAGGACAAGATCCGGGCTCGGCACGCTCGTGGGGTCCGTAACATCGCCGCCGCTGCCCAGAAGCGTCACCCCAAGGTGACCTTCACCGCGGTGTCGGTCGAGGGCGAGCCCGTCGCGGCGCTCGTCGAGCAGGCCAAGGAGGCCGACCTCCTCGTCGTCGGAGCCCGTGGGCGCGGCGGCTTCGGCGGGCTGCTCCTCGGCTCCAACGCCCTCAAGGCCCTGGCTGCCTCCCCCGTCCCCGTCGCTGTGATCCACAAGTAGGCATATGGACGAGGTGGGGTGGTGCCTGCGGGGGCGCCACCCCACCGCTGTTCCGTCAGCGTGCCTTGACGGCCTGCAACGTGTAACTGGCGGCCAGACGCTCGGGGTTCTCCCGCAGCCGCCACTCGCCGCGCTCGTCGAGGACCATGAGGCCGGGCAGCGCCTCCCACGGAACGCTGTCGTGCTCCACGAGCCCGGTGATCACCATCCCGACGTCCAACAGCGCCGTGACAATCTCGCCGAGCCCGTGGTTCCACGAGTGGGTGACGTTGTGCTTGAACTCGACCTCGGTCTCGACATAGGTCCCGGGCTCGTCCCACACCACCGCGTCGGGCTGCTCGAAGTAGGTGTAACCGACCGCCACGGGGCTCTCCGGCCCGGTCGGGTCGGCCATCGCCCACAGCATCGGGTGGCCCTCGCGGATGAACAGCCGACCGCCTGGGCGCAGCAGGGTCGCCACCGTCTGGGCCCAGTCGCGGATCCGCGGCAGCCAGCACAGCGCCCCGATGCCGGTATAGACCAGGTCGAAGCCTCCGGCGCCAAACGCGGCCACCGCCCCGTCGACCGTCGACTCGACATAGTCGATCTCGGCGCCCGCCTCGGCGGCCAGGGCCCTCGCCTCGTGGAGGGCTGCGGGTGAGAAGTCCAAGCCGCTCATCCGGGCCCCGAGTCGGTGCAGGGACAGCGTGTCGGTGCCGATGTGGCACTGCAGGTGGACTCCGCGCAAACCCGCGATGTCGCCCAGCAGCGGGCGGTCGAACTCGACCACGCCGGAGAGGGCGGCCGGGTCGCTGACCAGCCGGCGCACGGCATACCCCTCGGAGACCGCGTGTGCGGGAGCGCGCTCGTCCCAGTTCGCGCGGTTGATGTCCAGGTAGTCGTCCATGGTCGCCGAGTCTAGGTATGCCGCCCGCGGGCTCAGCGACGATTACGACTCAGCGGCGGCGTTGGCAGCGGCCACACCAGTAGAGGTTGCGACCGGCCACGTCGGCCATCCGCACCCGAGAGCCACAGACCCGACACGCCTCGCCCTGACGCTTGTAGACGTAGTAGCGCCGCTCGAGCGCCCCGTGCGGGTTGGGACGCCAAGCCGACACCCCGGTGGGCGAGGTCGGCACCGCGCTCGGGTCGAAGTCTCCCGCCAGCACCGCGTCGACCTGATCGCTCATCGTGACGATCTGCCCGAGTTGGACACCGATGGGCATGAGCAGCAACAGGTCTCGCCACAGGGCCTTCCACGTCTGCGGCCGGATCTCGCGGCCGGGCCGGTGGGGGTCGACGCGATGCCGGAAGAGGATCTCGCTGCGATAGACGTTGCCCACGCCGGCGAGGACCGCCTGGTCCATGAGCAGGTCGGCGATGCTGCGCGGGCTCTTGGCGATCCGGCGCCAGGCCCGGTCTGGGTCAGCGTCGGCGCGCAACGGGTCAGGCCCGAGCCGGGCGATGACCGCGTCGACCTGATCGGGCGTGGCCAGCTCGCACACGGTTGCGCCGCGCAGGTCCGCGACATGGGTCGGCGTGGCCAATCGCAGCCGGACCGCACCCACCGGCGGCGGCGGCGCGGCGTCCGACTCGTCCCGCCCGAGCCGAACGGGGTCACGTCGAAGGTGCCGATGAGACCGAGATGCACGTGCAGGTAGGCCGCGCCCTCGAACTCGACGAACAGGTGCTTCCCCCACGCCGCCGCCTCGTGCAACTCGCGACCGGTGAGGTATGCCGCTCCCTCGGCGAAGCGTCCCTGCGGGCTCGACGCCGTGGGCAGAGTGCCAGCGAACGCACCGTTGAGTGACCCCGCCAGCCGGTGCAGGGTATGGCCTTCAGGCATCCGGTCAGCCGGCCTTGCGGGTCGCGGTCTTCTTGGTTGCAGCGGTCTTGGCTGCCGTCGTCTTGGCTGCCGTCGTCTTGGCTGCCGCTGTTTTGGCCGCCGTCGCCTTGGTGGCAGCGGTCTTCGCTGGCGTGGTCTTGGCTGCCGCAGCCCTCTGCGCCGGCGCTGCGGCGGCCGAGGCGGCGGACGAGGCGGCCGGAACGGCCGGGGTTACCGGCTCGCCGCGAGCGGCCTTGGCTCGGTCGACGCTGCGCTGTAGGGCTTCCAGGAGGTCGACGACCTCGCCCGTGTCGGCAGCAGCCGCCGGGGCCTCGATCACGGCGGCGCCTGTCACCTTGGAGTCGACCAGGGCGGCCACCGCCCCGGCGTAGTCGTCCTCGAACTCGGCCGGGTCGTAGTCGCCGGACAGCGAGTCCACCAGCATGCTCGCCATCGCCAGTTCCTTGTCGCTGGCATGCCCGGTGTCGCCGAGGTTGACCTGGTCGGCCGCCCGGATCTCGTCGGGCCACATGAGGGTCTGCAGGACGATGACGTCGTCGTGGACCCGCAGCACCGCCATGGTCATCCGCTGACGGATCGACACGGTCACCAGGGCCACCCGGTCGGCGGCCAGCAGCGCGTCGCGCAACAGCGCATACGCCTTGGTGGCGGCCTTCTCAGGCTCGAGGTAATACGGCTTGTCGAAGAGCATCGGGTCGATCTGACCGGCCGGCACGAACTTGGCGACCGCGACCTCCTTGCTCGACTGGTTGGGCAGCGCGGCCAGGTCCTCGTCGGTGAGCACGACCATCTGCCCGTCGGGCGTCTCGTAGCCCTTGGCGACGTCGTCAAAGGCCACGACGTCACCACAGACGCTGCAGACGCGCTGGTAGCGGATCTGCCCGCCATCGGCCCGGTGGACCTGGCGGAAGGAGATGTCATGGTTCTCGGTCGCCGAGTAGAGCTTGACGGGCACATTGACCAGCCCGAAGGACACCGCGCCCTTCCACATCGCCCGCATCGAGCCCCGCCCTTCCCAGTGACCACGTACGTCACCAGCATGGCTCACCGCTCGCCTCCCCACAACGCCGACGTCCATCGGGTATGCCGCCCGTCCACCTCCCGATCACCCGGCGGGACGCTGCCGTTTGCCCAAGGACGGCATAATCGCCCCTGTGGTGATGACGTGGACGGCGCGTGCGCTGACCGAGGAGGAGCACGAGGTCGTGCGCTCCAATGGCAAGGCCGCCGCGACCCTCATCGAGGACGAACCTCCTGATCCCAAGCGCGGTGTCGATCTCGACACCGCATGGCATGGAATCCACTGGCTGCTGACGGGCACGGCCTACGACACCGAGACCCTCGCGGGCCAGGCGATTTTCGGGGGGACGCAGTGGGGACGGACCTGGGGCACGGTCCCGCCCACCTCATCGACCCGCGCACGGTCAAGAAGATCAGTGCGGCGCTTGACGCCCTCCCGGCCTCGGAGGTCGCCGCCCGGGTCGACTTCGAGGCAATGCGGGGCGCCGACATCTACCCCGGGTTCTGGGACGAGCAGGACGTGTTCCACACGTGGTTGCGACCGCGTTACAAGGACTTGCGCAAGTTCTATCGGCGGGCGGCGCGGGCCAGCTCCGCCGTTCTCGTCGCCATCCTCTGAGCCGCATGCGCCCGATGCTCGCCACGCCCACCCGTCGAGTGCCGACGGGTCCCGAGTGGGCCCATGAGGTCAAGTGGGACGGGATGCGGATCCTCGCCGACATCCACGACGGCCAGGTGCGCCTCACGTCTCGGACCGAACGGGATGTCACCGTCGCCTTCCCCGAACTAGCAGGTCTGGCAAACGAATTCGAGGACATGCTGCTCGACGGCGAAGCGGTGGTGCTGCGCGACGGCATACCCTCGTTTGCGGCTCTGGCCGAGCGGTTCCACGTGACCAGCCCGACGAAGGCTGCGGCCCTGGCCGCCCGCGCGCCGGTGACCCTGATGGTCTTCGACCTCTTGCGCCTCTACGGGGTCGACCTCACCGGCCGGTCGTGGACCGATCGCCGGGCAACCCTCGAGCGGCTGGAACTTCAGGGCCCGCACTGGACGGTGCCGCCCACCTTCACCGACGGGCAGGCGCTGTGGGAGGCCACCCGGGAGCAGGGCCTGGAAGGCATCGTCAGCAAGCGCCGATCTGGTCGGTATGCCGCCGGCGCCCGCACCGAGGACTGGGTCAAACTGCCGCACCGCACCTCGCAATCGGTCGTCATCGGAGGCTGGCGACCGGAGACCGACCAGGTAGGCCGGCTCGGGGCCGTCCTCGTCGGCGTGCCGGGGGTTGGAGGGCTGCGTTACCTGGGGCGGGTCGGGTCGGGGATCGCCGGCAAGACCGCCAGGGCGCTCGCCGCCGACCTGGCGCCCCTGACCTCCGCCGGGAGCCCGTTCGTCGACGAGGTGCCCCCAGAGGACGCCTCAGGCACCACCTGGGTCCATCCGGTGCTTGTCTGCGACGTCCAGGCGCTGGGACTCACCGATAGCCGCCGACTGCGCCAACCGGCATACCGAGGATTGCGTCCGGACCTCACGCCCGGTGACATCGACCCGACCGAGTTGCCCGATGCCTGAGCCGACCGACCCCGCAAAGGTGACCGTCGATGCCGGTGGACGGCGACTTGTCGTATCGAACCTCGACAAAGTCATCTACCCGGCGACCGAGACGACCAAGGGCGAGGTGTTGCACTATTACGCGCGGATCGCGCCAGTGCTGCTGCCACATCTCGCGGGCCGTCCAGTCACTCGGGTCCGGTTCCCCGAGGGGGTCGAGGGCCTCAACTTCTTCGAGAAGAACCTTCCGTCGGGGGCGCCGGCATGGCTGCCCCGGGTCACCCTCACGCACACCAGCGAGCCCATCACCTATCCGATGGTGACGGGGCTGGACGCGCTCACCTACCTGGCCAACCTCGCCTCGCTGGAATTTCACGTGCCGCAATGGCAGATCGGCGCGGACGGGCTGCCGGCCTTTCCCGATCGGCTCGTCGTCGACCTCGATCCCGGCCCCGGAGCAGGGCTACAGGAGTGCTCAATCGTCGCCCTGCTGGCAAGGGAGCGGCTTCGGGCCCTGGGGTTGGACCCGATCCCCGTCACCAGCGGGTCCAAGGGCATGCAGTTGTATGCCGCCCTCCCGGGCTCCCACGCGTCGGCGGACATTGCGCTGGTCGCCCGGACGTTGGCCCAGGAATTGACGGCCGCCCACCCCGACCTCGTCGTCTGGAAGATGACGACGTCGTTGCGACCGGGCAAGGTGTTCTTCGACTGGAGCCAGAATGTCGCGGCCAAGACGACGATCTCGCCCTATTCATTGCGCGGCCGACCGGCACCGTTCGTCGCTGCTCCGCGCACGTGGGACGAGGTGCAGGAGGGCGCGGCGACTCCCGGGGCCCTGGCTCAGGTCACGGCCACTGAGGTGCTCGATCGGGTCGAGCGCCTCGGAGATCTTGCCGCGGCGGTCCTGCCCCAGTGAAACAGCGGACGGGCCGCCCTCCCCAAGGAGTGCGACCCGTCCGGACCGTGCGGAACCGCTCGATCAGGCATGTGCCTTGTCGTAGGCCGCCTGGACCGCCGCCGGCACCCGGCCACGCTCGTTGATCTGGTGGCCGTTGGCCCGTGCCCACGCCCGAACGGCTGAAACGTCAGTCCGTCGCGCCGAGCCCCCGGCGCGACGCCCTGCGGCCCGCCGACCACCGGTGCGCTGGGCGGCACCGATCCATTTGGCGAGCTGGTCACGCAAGGCCGAGGCATTCTCGGCCGAAAGGTCGATCTCGTAAGAAACGCCGTCGAGACCGAAAGACACGGTCTCGTCTGCGGGGCTGCCGTCAACGTCGTCTTCGAGGACGACCTGAACACGCTTGGCCACGGTGGTGCTCCATTCATGAGGGAACTGCTGCGGAGGAAAACGCCGGTTGCCCGGCTTTGTTGAATGTCACTCTACGGACCGTGGGTCAAGGCTAACCCTCCGTGCCGTCTTACCTGGCGGTTGGCGAAGAATCCCGCGAAACTTCGTCGATCACCGCGGGTGATCGTAACACGCGGAAATCGACAAACTCCAGGAAGGGGGTCCGTGGCGCCCGATGGTCGTTGCGCGTCGATCACCGGTTCATCGCCTGGGGTGATCCGTAGCCCCTCCCCCTTTGATCTCGGTGAATGGGTCGTGACCTCGATGCATCGGAGGCCTCCCGGCAGAATTGTCCGAAGGTCGCGGCGCCGGCCGCGGACGACTAAGTCGTCGGTCGCGACTCGTCGTCGGAAGAACTGATCGGCGACGCGCCGTGGCTGCGTTCCCATTCCGCAACGGCTTTTCGTTCGCGCCGGTCGGCCTCGAAGATCGTCTTGAAGACGACATAGGCGATCACCAGCAGGCCGATCGTCGGCAGGATGGCGGCGAGATAGGGGTAGATCGCGTCCCACATGGTCAGTCCTCCGGCTTCAAGAGCGGGAAGAGGATGGTTTCGCGGATCGAGGCGCCGGTGAAGAGCATGACGAGCCGGTCGATTCCGAGCCCCAGACCGCCCATCGGGGGGGCACCGAACTCCAGGGCCCGCAGGAAGTCCTCATCGAGCGCCATGGCCTCCGGGTCTCCCCCGGCGGCGAGCAGCGACTGAGCTTCGAGGACCTGGCGCTGGATCACCGGGTCGATGAGCTCGGAGAATCCGGTGCCTCGCTCGACCCCCGCGATGATGAGGTCCCAGGCCTCGATGAGCCCCGGCACTGAGCGGTGGGGGCGCGCCAACGGCTGGGCGATCGCCGGATAGTCGCAGAAGAAGGTCGGCTGGAGGACCTTCGGCTCGACCAACTCGGACAGCAACTCCAGGACGACCTTGTCCGCCCCCCAGGCGGGGTCGAGCGGGACGTCGTGCGCGGCGGCATACCGGCGCAGCGTCTCCACGGGCGTGGCGAGGGTGACCTCCTCGCCGACGGCGTCGCTGACAGCGTCGTAAACCGGCAGCCAACGCCACTCGCCGCCGAGGTCGACCTCGCCACGGGGCGTCTGCACGACCCGCGTGCCGAGGGCGTCGGCCACGCCGAGGTAGAGGTCGCGGATGAGCCCGGCAATGGTGGTCTGGTCGCCGTAGGCCTGATAGGCCTCCAACATGGTGAACTCGGGCGAATGGGTGCCGTCGACGCCCTCGTTGCGGAAGATGCGGCCCATCTCGTAGACCCGATCGACGCCGCCGACAACCGCCTTCTTGAGGTTGAGTTCAAGGGCGATGCGCAGGGTCATCTGCTGGTCGAAGGCGTTGAGATGCGTGCGGAAGGGGCGCGCTGCGGCGCCGCCGTGGACGAGTTGCAGGACGGGCGTCTCGATCTCGAGGTAGCCCTGCGTGTCGAGCACCTCGCGGATCGCGCGGGTGGCCCTCGCCCGCAACCGGACCATGTCGCGGGCCTCCTGGCGCACGACGAGGTCGGCGTAGCGCTGACGCACCCGCGTCTCCTCGGAGAGGTCCTTGTGCAGGGTCGGCATCGGCCGCAGCGCCTTGGACGCCATCTGCCAGGAGGTCGCCATGACCGACAACTCGCCGCGCTTGCTGCTGACGACCCGCCCTTCGACGGCGACGTGATCGCCGAGGTCGACCAGGGCCTTCCAGTCGGCGAGGGCCGCCTCACCCACTTCGGCGAGGCTGAGCATGACCTGCAGGCGCGTCCCGGCCCCCTCCTGGAGGGTCGCGAAGCAGAGCTTGCCCGTGTTGCGGATGTACATCACCCGGCCGGCCGTGCGCACGACCGCTTCGGTCTCCTGCCCGGCCTCAAGGTGCCCCCAGTCCCGGCGCAGGTCGCCGAGGCTGTGGGTCCGGTCCACCCACACGGGGTATGCCGCGTGCCCACTGGCGATGAGCCGGTCGCGCTTGTCCCGGCGGACCCGGAGCTGTTCTGGGAGGTCGTCGACCTCGTCGCTCGGGCCGATGGGATCGGTCGGCACGGTCTGGTCGGTGGGGACGCTGGTCACCGGTCCAGGGTACCGAGTCCCACGATGCCTCCCCGACGCCCCTCGGCGCCTCGAAACGGGTTCTCGGCAAAGGCCCTTCGCATTGGGCGGTTGCGGGTGCACACTATTTCTTGACCGAGTTCTGACCATTCGGAGGGCCCGCGCGGTGGGCGGGCGGCATACGGTCTCCTCACTCCCCCACCTGGGCGCGCCCGGGCCCAACCCGCCGGATGAGCCCTCTCCCCAGTCGAAGGACGGTCCGTCGATGATCTTGCGTAAAGCCCTCCTGACCCTTCCTGCCCTCGGCGCGGTGACACTCCTCGCCCTCGGAGTTCCGGCCGCGTCGGTGGCTTCGGCCGCTGCCGTGTCACCAGGGTCGGCCGCCAGCGGCGCCGCGGCCCAGGCCTGTGTCGAGCACACGGATTCGGTCAACGACGCTCGTAGCGGTGCCCCGGGGAACCGGAAGGATCCGCAGGAACTCTCCGACGCGGAGGTGGCCGCGAGGGAGAGCGATTTCCAGGCCAGGGTGCTGGCGAAGTCTTCCCGATCCATGCTCCCGCAAGCCACGGCCGCCGCGGCGACAGTCCCGATCAACGTCTATTGGCACCAGATCACCGATGGGACCAATGGCGTCATGGCCTCGAACCAGATCAGCAACCAGATCTCGGTCCTCAACGCGGCCTATGCCAGCGCGGGCTTCTCCTTCACGCTGGTCAGCACCGACTCGACGAACAATGCCGCCTGGTACAACGGGCTCACCAACGGCTCGACTGCCGAGCGGAACATGAAGACGGCCCTGCGCCAGGGCGGTAAGGCTGCCCTCAACATCTACACCGCCGACCTCGGAAACAGCCTGCTCGGCTGGGCGACCTTCCCCAAGGCAACGCTCGATGTCATGGACGGAGTCGTCGTGCTCGACGAATCCCTCCCCGGTGGAACGGCCGCGCCGTACAACCTCGGCGACACGGCGACCCACGAAGTCGGGCACTGGCTCGGGCTCTACCACACGTTCCAGGGTGGATGTAATGGCAAGGGCGACTACGTGGCCGATACCGCTGCGGAGAAGTCCGCCGCATTCGGCTGCCCCACCGGGCGTGACAGTTGCCGCACCAAGCCGGGGCTCGACCCCATCACGAACTTCATGGACTACACCGACGATGCCTGCATGTTCCAGTTCACGCCGGGCCAAGGCTCGCGGATGCAGGCCCAGTGGGCGACCTATCGGGCCGCGTGACCACAGCCTGACCGCCGGCTGCCAGGGCCTGTCGGCAGGGCGGCATACCGTGAGGGCGTGGTTGCCAAGCGCTCAGGTATGCCGCCCGCTCACCGCCGCGGGTCCGCCGCCGATCCGTTCCCACCCCTGCCCGTCCGGCGGGTCGAGCTTCGTGCCGGGAGTGACCTGCCGACCGACATCTGGCCGGCAACCCTCGCGCCGATCAGCCAACTGCTGCGCGAGGGGCTCGACCTCGGCCCAGCGACGGTGCTCGTCGGGGCCAACGGCAGCGGGAAGTCAACGCTGATCGAAGGGATCGCGATGGCCTTCGGGCTGGCCCCCGAAGGCGGATCGACCGGCGCTCGGCATCGCAGCTACGACAGCGAGTCACCCCTGCACGAGGCGCTGCAGATCGTCCGAGGGCCAGGCGGCAGCCGGTGGGGATACTTCGTTCGCGCCGAGACGATGCACGCGCTGATGGGCTATCTCGATGCGACGGCGGTCGACTCCTACACCCGCGATCCGACGTTCCACCGGTTCAGCCATGGGGAGTCCTTCCTCGCCCTCATGCAGACCAGCCGGTTCCGCGGCGAAGGCTTCTTCGTCATGGACGAGCCCGAGGCGGGCCTCGCGTTCGAGGCACAACTCACCCTCGTCGGTCGACTGGCCCAACTGGCTCGTCGGCGGGGCGCCCAGGTGCTCGTTGCCACCCACTCACCGGTCATTGCCGCCCTGCCCGGCGCCCAGATCCTCCAGCTCGACGCGGAGGGGTTTCGACCGGTGACCTGGGACGAGTTGACCGTCGTCGACCACTACCGCCGGTTCCTCGCAGCACCCAGCCAGTTCCTCCGTCACGTTCTGCCCGACTGACCCCGGTCGCTCAGATCCCCCCCCCCCCCCCCCCCCCCCCCCCCCCCCCCCCCCCCCCCCCCCCCCCCCCCCCCCCCCCCCCCCCCCCCCCCCCCCCCCCCCCCCCCCCCCCCCCCCCCCCCCCCCCCCCCCCCGTGTCGACGAGGTCGAGGGCCACGTCGAGGATCGGCGACGAGTGGGTCAGCCCGCCGACCGACAGATAGTCGACCCCGGTCAGGGCGTAGTCCCGGGCGATCTCCAGCGTCAGCCCGCCGGTCGCCTCGATCTCCACCGGCTCATCCTGCGCCCGCAGGGCCGCCACCGTCTCACCCAACAGCGCGACCGACATGTTGTCGCACATGATGAATCGGGCGCCCGCGGCATACGCCTCGAGAGCCTCCGCGACGGTGGTGACCTCGACCTGGATGTCGACCTCGGGGAAGGTGCGGCGCACCGCGGCATACGCCGGCGCGAGCCCACCCGCCGCGATCTTGTGGTTGTCCTTGATCATCGCGACGTCGTAGAGGCCCATCCGCTTGTTGGTGCCTCCGCCGGCGCGCACGGCGTACTTCTCCAGGTGACGCATCCCCGGCGTCGTCTTGCGCGTGTCGAGGACCATCGCCCCCGTGCCATCGAGCCGATCGGCCCAGCGCCGGGTGTGGGTGGCGACCCCCGAGAGCCGAGAGACGATGTTGAGCATCGTGCGCTCTCCGATGAGGATGGCTCGGACCGGGCCGGACACCCGAGCCACGACGTCCCCGCGCACGACCGCGGTCCCATCCGCGACGAGCAACTCGACCTCCGGGGTGGCACACCCGATGAGGTCGGCGACCGCCCCGAACACCTCTGCGACGACCGGCACGCCTGCGATCACTCCGGCCGCGCGGGCCACGACGTGGGCCGTGCGCTCCTGCTCGGCGGGAATCGTCGACAGCGTCGTCACATCGACGTGGCGCGGGCCGAGGTCCTCATCGAGGGCGAGGCGCACGAGGGCGCGGGCATCGGCAGCCGGGAAGGCGAGGTCTGGGGTCACGAAAGATCCTGAGGCGCGGTGGGGTGGAAGGAGGTCGCGAGTATGCCGTCCGCCGCCCGGACCGCGCGGACGTGGCCGAGGAAGTGCGCGTCATCGCGGTCGACGAAGTCGCTGCGGACATGGCCCCCACGTGTCTCCTCACGCAGGGCGGCGACCTGGGTGAGGAGTTGGCCCAGGTGCAACAAGTTGGTGGTCTCCCACGACTTGGGGCCGCCTTCGTCGCCATCGGCCTCCGCAGCCAGCGTCGCCAGGGCCGAAGCGGTGCTCTCCAACGACGAGGCCGAGCGCACCACCCCGGAACCGCTGGTCATCGCGCGTTGGATGGCCTTGCGGTGGACCGAGCGCAGCAGCACGGTGTCGCGCATCCGGCCCTCGCCGATGCCTGAACCGTCCGGGCCGTCGGACTGCGGGGCGGCGGCCGTCGCCGTGACCGACGGCAACTCGCCCTGGGCGAAGCGCTCGGCGATGTCCTCGGCGATCCGGTGGGCGAACACCAGGCCCTCCAGGAGCGAGTTGGACGCGAGGCGGTTGGCACCGTGAACTCCGGTGCAGGAGCACTCGCCGCAGGCATAGAGCCCGTCGAGCGACGACCGGCCGACCAGGTCGGTGCGGATCCCGCCGCTGGCATAGTGCTGCGCCGGAGCCACCGGCAACAGCGTCGTCGCCGGATCGAAGCCGTGCTCGCGGCACGACGCAACGATCGACGGGAAGCGTCGCTCGAGGAACTCGGCACCCAGGTGACGCGCATCGAGGAAGACGTGGTCGGAGCCCGTCGCAGCCATCTGCCGCACGATCGCCCGGGACACGACATCGCGCGGGGCAAGGTCGGCCATCGGGTGCACGCCCTGCATGAAACGCACCCCGTCGACATCGACGAGGAAGGCGCCCTCGCCGCGAACCGCCTCGGAGATGAGCGGCTGCTGGCCGGTCGAGTCGTCCCCGAGGAAGAGCACCGTGGGGTGGAACTGGACGAACTCCATGTCGGCCATGACCGCCCCGGCCCGCAAGGCGATCGCCATGCCGTCACCGGTCGCCACCGGCGGGTTGGTCGTCGAGGAGTAGATCTGGCCGAGGCCGCCCGTCGCGAGGACGACGGCGCGGGCCTGCGCGGCACCGACCCCGTCGATCTGCCCCTCGCCGATGACGTGGATCGTCGCCCCGCACACCCGCCCTCCGGCGTCCTGGAGCAGGTCGACGACGAGGGCGTGCTCGATGATCTCGATGCCCGGGTCATCCGTGACGCGGTGCAGGGCCTCGATGAGGGCCCGCGAGATCTCCTTGCCGGTCGCATCGCCACCGGCGTGCAGGATGCGGTCACGATGGTGGCCGCCTTCCCGGGTCAGGCTGATCGCCCCGTCGCTCCCCCGGTCGAACTCCGCACCGAGAGTAACCAATTCGCGGACCCGAGTCGGCCCTTCGTGGACCAGAGCTGTCACAGCGGGGATGTCGCACAGCCCCACGCCTGCGACGAGCGTGTCATGCAGGTGGTCGCCTGGGGAGTCGTCGTCGGCCAGCGCGGCCGCGATACCGCCCTGGGCCCACGCGGTGGACCCCTCGGTGAGCAGGGTCTTGGTGACCAGCAGCACCGTGGCACCACGTGCGCGCAGTCGCAGTGCCGCGGTGAGACCCGCGATCCCCGACCCGACGACGATGACGTCGGCCGACGTCGACCACCCCGGAGAGGGCGCCCGCAGCCAGCGCGGGATGTGGATCGGCGTCACTGATCGTCCTCCAAGGGCTCTGGCCCGTCGCTGGGCCGATCCACCACCGGCGCGGCATACACCCCCGGATCGCGGGCAACGCTACCGGTCCGCAGCGCGTCCTCGAGCGCGGTGAGGACGAGCGGCGCGAGCGCACGGGCAGGGTGAGGTATGCCGCAGTCGGCCAGCACGCGGGAGGCCGCCCCGAGCACCCCCTCAAGACCGTCGCGGACGGCACCCAGCGCGGCGGCATACGCCGGTCGGTCCTCTTCCTCGACCCAGACGGGCTCGCCGCCCATCTCCATGACGAGCGCCTCCCCGAGGGGCCGCAGCGACTTGAGCGTGGTCACCGCGAACAACGCGGCGGCGAGGCGTTCGCCGTCACCAAGCTCACCGGTGAGGGCGACCGCCGGGTGGATGGCCACCGGCAGGACGTCGTGGGTCGCGGCGGGCTCGAGCACGCCGATCCCATACCGAGCGCTCGTGTGCAGGAGCACCTGTCCGGGGTGAAAGGCACCAGCCGCGGCCAGCCCGGCAACCAACCCGGGCAGCACGTCGTCGGGGACGGCCAAGAGCACCAGATCAGCCTCGGCAACCACGTCGAGCGCCTCACGGATGGGCACCCCGGGCAGAACCGCCTCGGCCCGCTCGCGGGAGGCGTCGCTGACCGCGGCGACAGCCACGGGTAGGTGCCCGGCGCGGGCGAGGGCTGCTCCGAGGGCGACGCCGGCGCGCCCGGCGCCAATGACCCCGACGCGAAGCCGGGCCGTCGGCCCCGATGGCGTGCTCATCCTCCGAACCTACCCTCCTCTGGAGTGGGGGCGTGCGCGAGTAGGTTTCCGACTATGGGCAAGATCGGCTGGGTCCTCGCATGGCAAGAGGCGCTCTACGGCCCTCGCGGGTTCTACCGCGGGCAGGTGCCGGCGCGAGACTTCGCCACCGCGACCCATCCACCTCTGGGCGCCGTCCTCGCCGAGGCGATCTGGCACTACGCCGACCTGCTCGAGCTCTCCGGCGTCGTTGACATCGGTGCCGGCCGTGGTGAGCTCATCGGGGCGTTGCACGCCCATCGGCCGGACCGCCCCCTGCTCGGGGTCGATGTCGTCGAACGCCCGGCCGACCTGCCAGACGGGGTGGGCTGGTTGCGTGGGCCTGGCGGCGCGCCGCTGCCCGACGAGTTGAGCGACCTCACCGATGTCCTCGTCGTGGCCCACGAATGGCTCGACGTCGTCCCCTGCGTCATCGGCCAACTCGACGCTGACGGTGTCGTCCGCGAGGTGCTCGTCGACCCGACCAGCGGTGACGAGGACCTCGGCGATCCGCTGGCCGACGCGGAACTCGCCTGGCAGCAACGGCATTGGCCGTTGCTGACGGAGGGTGACCGGGTCGAGGTCGGTCTCTCCCGTGACCTCGCGTGGGCTGACCTGCTCTCTCGGGTATGCCGCGGCGCCGCCATCGCGATCGACTCCGGTCACGTCGCGGCGGCGCGGCCCCGGAACGGGACGCTCGCGGCATACCGGGAGGATTCGGCCGTGCGACCCGTGCCGGACGGCAGTTGCGACCTCTCCGCGCAGGTCGCCGTCGACTCCCTTCACCATGACGAGATCCACACTCAGACAACGGCGTTCGAGTCGTTCGGGGTGTGGGCGCCGATGCCCGACCCGGCCCTGGCGCGATGTGACGAGACGGCATACCGACGTCGGTTGCTTCGGGCGACCTCGGCGGCGACGCTCACCGATCCGGCTGGTCACGGTGCCTTCCGTTGGGTGGTCGTGCGTCAGGCCGGCGCGATGACCAAGCGTTCGTAGCCGCGCAGCACGAACGTCGGGCGCCGCACCGCGTCCATCACGCGCAGCCTCGGCCACCGTCCGAGCAGGACCCCTGCAGCTGTCGCCAACTCCAGGCGAGCCAAGGGCGCGCCTACACAGAAGTGGATGCCCGCGCCGAAGGCCAAGTGCGGGTTGGGATCCCGGTCGGGCCGGAATGCGTCCGGCTCGGCGAAGACGGCAGGATCGCGATTCGCGGCGCCGAGCAGGGCCGCGACCTTCTCACCCGCCCGGATGTGGACCCCCTCGATCACCGTGTCGTGGGTCGCCGTGCGCTCGAAAAGATGCAGCGGCGAGTCGTGTCGCAGCATCTCCTCGACCAGCCTGACCGGGTCACCGAAGTCACCGCCCGCCGCCAGCAACGACGCCAACCCGTTCCCGAAGCCGTTGACGCTCGCCTCGTGCCCGGCGTTGAGCAGGAGCACCGCAGTCGCCACGAGTTCCTGGGGCGAGAGCCGGTCGGTGCCGTCGCGCGCGGCCACGAGATCCGAGAGCAAGTCCTCTCCCGGGTGCCGTGCCCGGTCGGCAGCCAACGCCTCGACGTATGCCGCGAACTCGCCGCAGGCGCGCTGCGCCGCCTCGTCCTCCTCGCGGGTCCGAGTCACCTCATACATCCGGACGATGGCCTGCGACCAGGGCCGTAACAGGTGCCGGTCAGGCTCCGGCACCCCGAGCAACTCAGCGATGACCAGCACCGGCAGCGGCTCGGCGAGCGCTTCGATGACGTCGACCGCACCCTCCTCGGACACCGTTGCGGCGCAGTCGGCCACGAGTCCCTCGGCGAGTTCTTCGATGCGCGGAGCGAGCCGGTGCACGTGGCCCCGCCCGAAGGCACCGGCAATGAGCCGACGCAGCCGCGTGTGCTTCGGCGGCTCGCTGTCGAGGATCGAGTCGGCATGCAGCCAGTTGAAGGTGTCCCACGCGTCAGCGGGTTCGCGGCCGTGAAGATCCGCCCCAACGCCCGGTCCCGTAGCACCGCGTTGCACGCCGCATGGCTCGTCGCGACGTACATCCCCAACGGCCCGTGCCACCCGACCGGCGCGGTCGCGCGGCAGGCGGCGAGGGCGGCATACGGATCGGCGACGACGTCGGGGTCGGTGAGGTCGAGCAGGTGCCCCACGTCGGGGGCGTCCGGCGACACTGACTGGGCCCTCACGCGCGTCACGGTACCGGCTCGGTCCTTCGCTGCGGCAGACTGTTGGGTATGCCGCCAGCTCTCGGGGTGCTGGCGCACTGGGGCTCGAGGGGGCACCTCAGCGCGTCCAGTCACATTTTCGCTGATCTGCATCGTTTGTCAGTCGCCCGCCGAACCGTGGCGGGGCTTCTCGCGGGCGTTGTCAGTTTTGGCATGTCCGGATGCGGGGCCAGCGACTTCACCAGTTCCTCATTGGCCACGCTGGTGCCGACCTCGTCGCAACCCGTGGTGACGACCAAGGCCAAAGCCAAGGCCACCGCCACGGCCACGGCGACCGCCGCGAGCACCAGCACCCTGGGCGTCCTCCCACCCGTGCTGTCCACGTCGTCGTCGCCCGTCGATGCCGCCGTCGTCACCTCGCTGGCTGATCTGCCCGCCGCCTTCGGCTGCCCCAAGGTCCCCCAGCCGATCGTCGTCCCCGCCTCGGGAGACAAGCCACCGGCCCTGGTCTGCCGCAGTGAACTGGCCGAGGAGGCCCTCTTCCTCTGGTACGTCGATGATGCCGACTCGAAGTACCGGGCCGTCAAGGCCGCGCTGGCCACCGCCCGCTACGTTCGGGCCGGCCGGCACTGGGTAGCCGGCGGGATGGTGGACAAGACGATGGGGAGCGTCGGGGGCGACGTCTTCAAGCAGTAGCCCGCCCCGGCCGATCGCCCCGGCCGATCGCCCCAGCCGTTCGCCCCGGCCGATCGACCAGGCGGGTCGCAGGCGCCGGTCGCACCTGCTGGTCAAGCCCTGACCCTTCTCGGGGTGCGATCGGGGGTCCACCCCATGGCGCTGCACCGACCCAACGCCCAGGATGGTGTTTCATGACGAGCGATGTGCCGCAGGATTCGCCCACCTGGCCCCCCGCCCCGAATCCCGCGAACGTCGGCGGGGCGGCATACTCTCCGGTGCCCCAGCCGGGCGCCCTTCAGGACGCGAGCCCAGACGCGAGCGCCACGGATCGGGTCTGGACGATCGTCGGCAGCACCAAACGGCGCGGTGACTGGGTCGTGCCGGAGCGCCTGGTGCTCCCCGTCGCCCTGGGCGACGTCGTCATCGACCTTCGCCAGGCCCGGTTCACGGCGGCAACGACGACCATCGAGGTGCAAGGTCTCATGGGCGACGTGAAGATCATCGTCCCCGACACCATTCGGGTCGAGTGCAGCGGGTCGGCGATCATCGGTGAGTTCAAGGACGTTCCGCCTGAAGTGACCACCACCCCAGCGCCGTCGGCCGCGGTGGTCCGCGTGGTAGGCGCGATGATCTTGGGTCAGGTCCGGGTCTTCCGCACGGCCGACCCGGTCGGTGAGGCGCGATTCGCCATCGACGGGATGGACGGTTGGCGGGCGCAGCGGCGTCGGCGCCGGGAGCGCAGACGTCTCAGGGGCCGCCAGGGGATCGCTGACTGAGCACCGACCGGCCGGGGTCGACTGGCGGGTCGTTAGGCGGGCGCCACGCCTCCAGGGTTGGTCGCCCGGTCACCGGGGTCCCCGGCGTCGGGTGGGTCGATCCGACAAATCCGTTGCGCGAGAAGGCCACTCACCACGAGCACGATCGCTGCCACCGCGTGAGCGACGAGGAGCCACATACGGCCGCGTTGAGAGTCGACGTCCACGTTGGGCAGCAGGACCACTACCTGCGCGGCATACCAGCCGAGCAAGCCGGCCCCGGTCAAAGCCGCCGCCTGCGCCAGGACGAGGGATCGGGCGGCGCGCAGCGCACTCCCCGGGGAGAGCACGCGCCGCTCGCGCAGCCGCTTGACCGGCAGGGCGGCGAAGTAGACGCCGACAGCCATGAACAGCAGGAGGACCACTCCCGGCCACCCCGGGCTGGGGACGGTGCCACCGAGCAGCCGTAACACGACCAGGCCGAGCAGGCCGACGACCACCGTGACGACGACCAACTGACGCAGCCGCACGCCTCCCGAGGTCACCATGCCGGGCTCCAGACCGGGCCCGGCCGGACGCCGGACAGGCCCAACTCGACGAGGACGTCAGCCACGAGGCGGACGGGGTGGGCGACGGTGGGCCCGACCCGCAGGGTTGCCTCGGGGTCGAGGTGCGCCCACGGGCGCAGGACGAAGTTGCGCTCGTGCGCCCGAGGGTGCGGCAGCAGCAGAGCGGGCGTGTCCGACAGCCGCTCGCCATCACTCCCCGGCACTCCGAACTGAACCAGATCGAGGTCCAATGTCCTTGCTCCCCAACGGATCTCACGCGTGCGCCCGTTGCGGTGCTCGATCGCGTGCAGGGCCCGCAGCAGGGTGGCGGGTGAGCCGGCAAAGTTCGCGAGCACCACGCCATTGAGGTATGCCGGTTGGTCCGGTCCGCCGAAAGGGTCCGACTCGACGAGGTCCGACACCGCGATGAGGGCCAACCGCGGCACCTCGGCGAGCGCCTCGACGGCCTCGGTCAGGGTCGCCACCCGATCACCCACGTTGGAGCCCAACGCGATGACCACCCGAGTGCCACGCTCCCGACGGATCTCGACCCGGACGTCGGTGACCGGGACCCCGACCGGCGCCTGCGGTTTGTGGACGACGACATCGACGGCTTCAACCCCAGGAAGGCTCAGGACATCGGCGGCGATGACCTCGGCGAGCGCCTCGATGAGGTCGAAGGGCTCCCCCTCGATGCGGGCCAACACCTGAGCAGCAACCTCGCCGTAGTGGACCGTGTCGACGAGGTTGTCCGAGCGCCCAGGCCGACGCAGGTCCAACTCGATGGCAACGTCGACGAGGAACTGTTGCCCGTCGCGGCGCTCGTGCTCGAACACCCCGTGATAGCCCAGGCCCCGGATGCCTTCGACGACGATGCGGTCGGTCATGGGGTGCCTCCGTGGGCTTGGGTCGCTTCGAGGACATCCAACGCGTCCCTCGTCGAGCGGACGTCGTGCACCCGCACGGCCCACACGCCAGCGAGCCCCGCCAGCACCGTGGTCGCCGCGGTGGCGACGTCGCGCTCGGCGGCCGGCCTTGGGGTCGCGTGCTCGGGCCGCCCGACCTTCCCGAGGAAGGCCTTTCGGGAGGCCCCGAGCAGGATCGGTTGCCCGAGGTCGCGCAGCGCCGGCAGGCCGGCGAGCAGCGCCCAGTTGTGCTCGGCGAGCTTGGCGAAGCCGAGCCCGGGGTCGAGCACGAGCCGGTCGGCGCGGATCCCCGCGGCGAGAGCGGCGTCGCGACGGGAGGCGAGCTCGCGGCATACCTCCGCGACGACGTCGGCGTATGCCGCGCGGTCCTGCATGTCGACGCTGTGCCCTCGCCAGTGCATGACGACGAACGGAACCTGCGCCGCCGCGACGAGCGGCAGCATCTGCGGGTCGGCGAGCCCCCCGCTGACATCGTTGACGAGCGCCGCCCCGGCGGCGAGCGCAGCGCCCGCGACCTCCGCCCGCATCGTGTCAATCGACACTCGGGCACCCTCGGCGGCCAGCGCCGACACGACGGGAATCACCCGACTCAACTCCTCGTGGACGCTGGGACGCGACGCCCCGGGCCGGGTGGACTCACCCCCGATGTCGAGCAGGTCGGCCCCGTCGGCGAGCAGGCCGCGTGCGTGCGTGATCGCCGCGTCGGGCTCGAACCACTGACCGCCGTCGCTGAACGAGTCGGGGGTGACGTTGACGACGCCCATGACCAACGTTCGGGCGCCGTCGGAGAACGGCCCAGGGGTATGCCGCCCGCTCACCGAGGCCAGCCACTGCGAGGGTGCGGGGGCGGTCACCGCTTCCCGCCGAGCAGCAGCGCCATGGCCTCCGCGCGGGTGGCGGGGTTGCGCAGCTGGCCGCGCACCGCCGAGGTGATCGTGCGGGATCCGGGCTTCTTGACCCCCCGCATGGACATGCACAGGTGCTCGCACTCGAGGACGACGATGCAGCCCTGGACGCCGAGGTGATCGACGAGGGCATCGGCGACCTGCGTCGTGAGCCGCTCCTGGACCTGCGGACGCTTGGCGAACACGTCGACGAGGCGGGCGATCTTGCTCAGCCCCGTGACCTTCCCGTCCTTGGCGGGGATGTAGCCCACATGGGCGACCCCGTGGAAGGGCACGAGGTGGTGCTCACACGTGCTGTAGACCTCGATGTCGCGCACGAGGATCATCTCGTCGTGGTCGATGTCGAAGGTCGTCGAGAGGATGTCCTCCGGACGCTGGTCAAGGCCCGCGAAGAACTCGCCGAGAGCCCGAGCCACCCTGGCCGGTGTCTCGCGTAGGCCTTCCCGATCGGGGTCCTCGCCGATGGCACAGAGCAACTCGCGCACGGCGGCCTGCGCGCGCGGGTGATCGACCGGCATACGGCTCAGTGCCCCTGTGGGGCGGGACCGCCAGTGCTGCCGGAACCCGCCTGCCCCGAGGGACTGGTCGGCTCGCCAACGGGCGGCGGGTAACCGGCCGCGGCCGCTCCCTGGTCCTGCGGTGCGCTTCCGGGCGGCGGCATCGAGGGCACGTGACCGTTGCTCGACGCAGCCGTCTCGGCGGGCGTGAGCACCGGCGGGCGCTCGCTGATGGCGCGGGCGTCGCTGGACAGCCACGTCGGGCGCAGCGGGCGCTTGACGAGGGGCGCGAAGATCTCGGCGAGCTCCTTGGTGCCCAGGGTCTCCTTCTCGAGGAGGTCCAGGACGAGCTTGTCGAGGATGTCGCGGTTGTCGTTGATGACGTGCCAGGCCTCGTCGTGCGCGTTCTCGATGAGCTTGCGCACCTCTTCGTCGACGACGCCGGCAACCTGCTCGGAGTAGTCACGCTGGTGGCCCATGTCGCGGCCGAGGAAGACCTCGCCCGTGCTCTGACCGAGCTTGATGGCGCCGATCCGCTCGCTCATCCCGAACTCGGTGACCATCTTGCGGGCCATCCCGGTGGCCTTCTCGATGTCGTTGGCCGCGCCGGTGGTCGGGTCGTGGAAGACCATCTCCTCGGCGACCCGGCCGCCGAGGGCGTAGGCGAGTTGGTCGAGGATCTCGTTGCGCGTGGTGGAGTACTTGTCGTCGATCGGCATGACCATCGTGTAACCGAGGGCCCGGCCGCGCGGCAGGATCGTCACCTTGGTCACGGGGTCGGTGTGGTTCATCGCCGCGGCCACGATGGCGTGACCACCCTCGTGGTATGCCGTGATCTTGCGTTCCTTGGCGGACATGATCCGGGTGCGCTTCTGCGGGCCGGCGATAACCCGGTCGATGGCTTCGTCCAGGGCCTGGTTGTCGATCGCCCGCTTGTTGGTGCGGGCGGTGAGCAGCGCGGCCTCGTTGAGGACGTTGGCCAGGTCGGCGCCGGTGAAGCCGGGCGTGCGTCGGGCGACGGCCAACAGGTCGACGTCGGGAGCCATCGGCTTGCCCTGCGAGTGGACCTGCAGGATGCGGTGGCGACCGATCATGTCGGGGGCCTCGACGGCGATCTGGCGGTCGAAGCGGCCCGGACGCAGCAACGCCGGGTCGAGGATGTCGGGGCGGTTGGTCGCCGCGATGAGGATGACGTTGGTCTTGACGTCGAAGCCGTCCATCTCGACCAGGAGCTGGTTGAGGGTCTGCTCACGCTCGTCGTGCCCGCCACCGAGGCCGGCACCACGGTGGCGACCGACGGCGTCGATCTCGTCGACGAAGACGATGGCCGGGGCGTTCGCCTTGGCCTGCTCGAAGAGGTCCCGCACGCGGGAGGCGCCGACACCGACGAACATCTCGACGAAGTCCGAGCCGGAGATCGAGTAGAACGGAACGCCGGCCTCGCCGGCCACGGCCCGGGCCAGGAGGGTCTTGCCGGTGCCGGGCGCGCCGTAGAGCAGGACGCCCTTGGGGATCTTGGCGCCGACCGCGAGGAAGCGGGCCGGGTCTTGGAGGAACTCCTTGATCTCGTGGAGCTCCTCGACGGCCTCGTCGGCACCGGCCACGTCGGCGAAGGTCACCTTGGGCATGTCCTTGGAGGCCAGCTTGGCGCGCGACTTGCCGAACTGCATCACCCGGTTGCCGCCACCCTGCATCTGGCCCATGAGGAACCAGAACAGGCCGAGGACGATGATCATCGGCAGGACCAGGCTGAGCATCGACGCAAACCAGTTCTGGGTGTCGATCTGGTCGGTGAAGCCCTTGGCCGGCGGGTGGTCATCGAGCGCCTTGACGATCTGCGGACCGCGGGCGTCGACGTAGAAGGCGTAGACCTTCGTCGCGTCCTTGACCCGGGCGCCGTCGGAGTAGGTGACGCCGTCCTTGAGCGCGAGCTCGATCCGCTCGTTGTTGACGACGCGGGCGGTGTCGACCTTGTCCGTGGCGATGAGATCCAGGGCGGCGGACGTGTCGACCCGCGTATAACCCCCCGAGTCTGAGAAGAACATCAGGAAGGCCGTCAAACCGACGGCAAGCAGGATGAAGATCAGCCACTGGGGGCGAATCGCGCGTTTCGTAGTCATGCGTGTGCGGGGCGCTGCCCCAGCCTCCTGGTCGTCGTGCGTCGCTCACCGGCGCTGCGGCCACCACAGGGACGCTCGCCGAAAGGGATTCTCGCAGGTCAACGCCCGGCTGTGCGCCCGTGTTCCGCCGTCACGCGATCACTGTCACGCGATCAGCTGTAGACGGAAGGAGCCAGGGTGCCGATGCAGCGCAGGTTGCGGTAATCCTCGGCGAAGTCCAGCCCGTAGCCGACGACGAACTCGTTGGGGATGTCGAAGCCGACGTACTTGACGTCGATCTTCACCTTGGCAACCTCGGGCTTGCGCAGCAGCGTGCAGATCTCCAGCGAGGCCGGCTTGCGGGAGCTGAGGTTGGCCATGATCCACGAGAGGGTCAGGCCGGAGTCGATGATGTCCTCGACGACGAGGACATGCTTGTTGGTGATGTCGGTGTCGAGGTCCTTGATGATGCGCACGACACCCGAGGACTTCGTGCCCGAGCCGTAGCTCGAGATGGCCATCCAGTCCATCCGGACCGATCCGGGCATCGCCCGCATGAGGTCGGCCATGACGAGCACGGCCCCCTTGAGCACGCCGACGAGCAACAGGTCCTTGCCCGCGTAGTCGGCCCAGATCTGCGTGGCCAACTCGTCGAGCCGGGTGAGGATCTGCTCCTCGGTGAGGAGGACCCTCGTCAGTCCCGACCCCATGCTCGGTGCGTCCACGACGTAGTCCTCCTGGCGTTAGCCGGCCTCGTGGGCCGTCCGGTCGCGGTCGAGTCGACCCTATCGAACCGGTTGCGATGTCTGGGCAACGGGACGAGCCACCACGTCTGCGGGGCGGGGTCCCATCTGAATGGTCCCACCCACCCGCAGCGCGACCACGCCACCCGGCAGGTCAATCGCCCCTTGCCCGTGCCACCGCAGGACCAGACCGTCGAGCAGGGCGACGTGGGCGGCCGACAGCGCCCGCGCCCCGGCCTCCGCGGCGACGATCCGCCAGACCCGCCGGCGCAAGGCGGGGGGCAGGGCGGCCAGGCCCGCCACCGCTACCCGAACGGCCGGCACGTCCCCGGCGCCCGCCTGCGCAGCCACGACCCGTTCCCCCGCCGGGTCGAGGTCCACGTCGGCGCGCGCCTGAGCGGCCAACTCGTCCAACAGGTCGGCGTCATCACGCAGCAGGTCGGCCGAGCGGGCCAGCGCCGCCCCGAGCCCGGGGCCTAGCACCGCGTCCAACTCCCCCAGGGCCGCCCGGGCGCGCACCCGCGCATAGGTCGGGTCGGAGTTGTGCGGATCCCGCCAGGGCTCCAGGCCCGCCTCGCGGCAGGCGGCCTCGGTCTGCGCTCGAGTCACCCCCAAGAGGGGGCGGGCATAGGGACCGCGGGAGGGCGGCATACCGGAGAGGGATCTGGCCCCGGACCCGCGGGCGAGGCCGAGCAGCACCTGCTCCGCCTGGTCGTCGCGGGTATGGCCGAGCAACACCAAGGCCGCGGTATGCCGCGTGGCCGCGTCCGCGAGCGCGGCATACCGGGCCGTCCGGGCGGCGTCCTCGGGACCGGTCGGTGAGTCGGGCACGGCGACCCGCACGACCTCGACCGGATCCAGACCCAACCCGCGACAGGCCTGCGCCGCCTGCGCCGCGACGTCGGCGGAGCCCTCCTGCAACCCGTGGTCGACGATCACGGCACCGGCGCGCAGGCCGGCCCCGGGGGCTTCGAAGGCGAGCGCTGCCGCGAGGGCCAGCGAATCGGCACCTCCCGAGCAGGCCACGAGCACCGTTGACCAGGTCGGCAGGTCGGCCAAGACCCCCCGCACCGCGAGGCGGACCGCCGCCACCGCTGCCGGGGGACCAGGCACAGGTATGCCGCCCGGCTCAGCCGTGGACGCGCGCGACCCACGCCTGCGGGTCGGCCATCTCGGCGGCGGTCGGGAGCGTCTGCGGGGAGGTCCAGACGGCGTTGAAGCCATCGATGCCCACGCGGTCGACGACGGCCCGGACGAACACGGCGCCATCGGCATACTGGCGCATCTTGGCCTCCAACCCAAGCAGCCGGCGGATCAGCCGGTCGAGTTGCCCGAGGCCGGCGCGGCGTTGGGTGAACTTCTCACGGATCTCGGCGACCGTGGGGATGACCGACGGGCCGACGTCGTCCATGATCACGTCGGCGTGCCCCTCGAGCAGCGACATCACGGCGGTGATCTCGGCGATCTTGCCCTTCTGCTCAGGCGTGAGGAACACCTCGGCCAGCCCGGTGCTGCCTGGCCGGAAGGCTCCCGGCAGACCCTGGGCAATCTGCTGGACCCGCTCGGCGAACTCGCTCGGCGTCGGCGCCAACTCGAGGGCCAGGGTGCGGGAGCGCTCGATCATGTGCTCGCGCAGCCACGGGACGGCGGTGAACTGGACCCGGTGGGTCTCCTCGTGCATCGCCACCCACAGGCGGAAATCGCGGGGTGAGACGCCCATCTCACGCTCGGCCGACACGATGTTGGGCGCGACGAGGAGCAGCCGCGGCTGGCCCGAGGGGGCGAGATCGTATTGGCCGAGGATCTTGCTGGAGAAGAAGGCCAGCAGCGCACCGGTCTCGGCTCCGGTGATCTTGCCGCCCATGGCGGCCATTCCCTCACCGGACTGGGACGGCATACCGGCGGCCATCTTGGCCACGACGGGGTCGATGAGCTCGCGCATCGAGTCGATGTTGGCCGACGCCCACCCGGCGCGGTCGACGATGAGGACCGGCGCCGACCCGGGGGGCGAGGTCAGTCGGGACGTCTCAGCGACCGGGTCATGGGCCGCCAGGGCCGCCTGGCGCAAGCCGGCAACCACTCCTGCGGCCTCGCCGGCGTTGACCTTGGGGCCGGGGGCAGCCAGGCGCGCCGCGGTGACTCGCGCGAAGTCCCAGTCGATGAATGGCCCCGGCGCGTCACCGGGGTGGTTGGACGGTCGGTCGACAGGCTGGTCGCTCACCGCGGGAATCCCTTCATGGTCAACGGCACCCGCAGGTCGCGAGCGCCGCTCCGAACCGGTCCAACGCGGCCCGTGCATCGGTCGTTCCCACCGGCCCCTCCTGCATGATCGCAAAGACGAGCATCCGGCCGTCTGCGGTGACGACCGTTCCGGCGAGCGAGTTCACCCCGTTGAGCGAGCCGGTCTTGGCCCGAACGAGGCCGGCGGCCGGGGCCTCGGGGGCCGCGGTGAAGCGCGTCCCCAAGGTGCCCGTCAGCCCCGCCACCGGCAAGTGGCGCAGCGCCTGGGTGAAGCCCGGGACGGTGCCCTTCACACCGAGGTCGAGGACGTCGGCCAGGACCCTGGCCGGGACGTGACTCGTGCGGCTGAGCCCCGACGCGTCGTGCACGCTCATCCCGCGCGGATCGATCCCCGCGAGGGTGAGGGCCTCGCGCAGGTATGCCGCCGTCCCCTCGAAGTCGCTCGGCCGCCCCACCCGGAAGGCAGCCTGACGGGCGAGCGACTCGGTCACGGTGTTGTCGCTCCGCTCCAGGGCCAGGCCAAGGACATCGGTGACGGGCGCGGAGCGGACCTCGCCGAGCGACACCCCGGCCCCGGACGCGGGCCCCCCGGCCACGGCGGTGATGCCTCGTTCGGTGAGCCGCGCAGCGAAGGCCGCGACCACCTCGGCAACGGGATCGGCCGGGCCCGGCTTGCCGCTCTGGGCCCATTGGGTCGACAGGCCGAGCATCGCCACCGGGCCGACGATCCCGAGGGTGCGGAACGCCGGTTGCCAGCCGACCGCCACCTGCGGACCCGGCGCGTAGGAGGTGTCCACCTGAACGGTCACCTGGGTGATCGCCTTGGCGCGCAACGCGGTGGCCACCGAGTCGGCCAGGTCACCCAGCCCGGCCCGACCCACGACCGCGGCCGGATCGCCCTTGTCGGGTGCCAGGAACATGTCTCCCCCGGCGACGAGCACCACGGTGTCGGGGCTGGCGCCCTGGACGACGCGGGTCACGAGTGTCGTCCCGTCGGGGAAGACCTGCTGGACCGCTAGGGCGGCAATGAGTTTGAGCGTCGACGCCGGGATCCGGGGCTCGCTGCCGGACACGTCGAGCAGGTCAGCGCCGGTGAGCGCGTCGCGCACGACGACGGCGGCTCCCTTGAGGTCCGGGTCGGCCAGCGCGGGTGCGACGGCGGCCTTGATCCCCGCCACGCTGGGCAGCGGCGCCGTCGTGTCGACGGGGGCGACCGGCATACCGGATGGGGCGGCCGAGGGCAGCGGGAGGTGAGCCGTGGCACCCGCCGAGGTGGTCGGCGAGGGGGCGGTCGGGTATGCCGCGGCCTCCGGCGCAAGGGTGAGGATGCCTGGCACGAGGTCCAGGACATCGGCCGTGCCGTAGCCCCCGATGGCGAGGAGGCCGGCCAAGGCGACCGCCGTGACGCGACGCAAGGTCTCACCCCCTAGTCTGTGAACTGACCAACGACAACCGAAGCGTAGGTCACCCGAGACCAGCGAAGAGGGGCACGGACGTGGAGTTTGACGTCACCATCGAGATCCCCAAGGGACACCGCAACAAGTATGAGGTCGACCATGCGACGGGCCGGATCCGGCTCGACCGGATGCTGTTCACCTCGATGGCCTACCCGGGTGACTACGGCTACATCGAGGACACCCTCGGCGAGGACGGCGACCCGCTCGACGCGGTGATCCTGCTCGACGAGCCGACCTTCCCCGGGTGTGTCGTGCGGGCCCGCGCGATCGGCGTCTTCCAGATGACCGACGAGGCCGGCGGCGACGACAAGATCCTGTGCATCCCGGCCGGTGACCCGCGCCAGGCGCACATCACCGAGCTCGACCAGATCAACAAGTTCGAGACCGCGGCGATCGGGCACTTCTTCGACACGTACAAGGACCTCGAGCCGGAGAAGTCGGTCGACGCCTCGCGCTGGTTCGGTCGCGTCGTGGCGGAGCGGGTCATCATCGAGGCGATTGAGCGGGCTCGGGCTGCCGGCCACACGACTGCTCGCTGGCGTCCCACCGAGAGCCACTGAGGCCTCGCTACGGGAGGGCCCGGTTAGGGACGGCCGCCGTAGGGGATCAAGTCGGGGCGCCAGATCGTGGAGATCTTGACGACGGTCCCCGTGTAGGGCGCGTGGATCATCTGGCCGTTGCCGATGAAGAGCCCCACATGATGGATGCCCGCGACGCTGGGGCCGAAGAAGACCAGGTCACCCGGCTTGAGTTGGTCGACGGGCACGCGGGCGGTCTGCTTGTACTGGCTCCCGGTGTAGTGCGTGAGCCGCACTCCCGCCTGCGCCCAGGCGACCATCGTCAGGCCTGAGCAGTCCCACGAATTGGGGCCTGCCGCAGCCCAGACATACGGCTCGCCGAGTTGTGCGCGGGCGAAGGCGATCACGGCATCCACGCCGGCCTTCGGCGCCGGCACGTTCGTTGCCGGCGGCGGGGTCGGCGGGGGCGTGGTGGACTTCGTCGGGGTCGGCGGGAGCGTGGTGGACTTCGTCGGGGTCGGCGTGGGCGTCGGGGTCGTCGACGGCTTGGGCGTCGGGGTCGGGCTTGGGGTCGAGGTCGCCTTCTTGGCCGCCTCCTCCGCTGCCTTGCGGGCGGCCTCAGCCGCTGCTGCCGCGGCCTGGCGATCCGCCTCGGCCAGCCGGGCAGCCTCTGCCGCCGCGAGGCGAGCAGCCTGCGCTGCGGCCTGGCGGGCGGCTTCCTCGGCCTTGCGTCGGGCCTCCTCGGCGATCCTCGCCTGCTCGATCGCCTGCAGGCCGTCCTGACGCTGGCGTTCAAGCTCGACGGACGTGTTGCGCAGCGTCGCTAGTTGGCCCAGCGCCTGCTCCTGATGGGCGGCTGCGGTCGCCGCTGCGGCCGCGGCCGCGTCGTTGTCACGTTGGGCGACGTCGCGCGCCGTGTGGGCCGTCAGCGCGGCCTGCTCCTGGCGCTGCTGCGCCTCGGCCGCGGCTTCCGCGAGCGTGCGGGCCAGGTGGCGTGCGGATTCGGCGTCGCGCATGACCCGAGCGCGCTCTTCGCCGACGGCTTCAAGGCCAGCGGCCCTGTCGAGCGTCTGAGCGGGCCCGCCCCCTCCGAAGAAGACGTCCAGTTGGCCGAGTCCGCCACCGCTTTGGAACACCTCGGCGGCATACCGGGACAGGGCGAGGGTCGCCTCCTCGGAGGCCTGGGCGGCGGCGGTCGCCTTGGCGGTGGCCGTCGTATGCGCCGACGTGGCCTCATCGAGTTCTTCGGCGGCGCGGTTGTAGTCCTCCGCGGCCGCTCCGGCCCGCTCTTGCTGCTCCTGCAGGGTGGCTCGGGCGACGGCCAACTCAGCATCGAGTGCGGCGACCTGAGCCTCCGCCGAACCAGCGGCGGCCGCGGCGGCCGAGACCTGCTCAGCCGACGGCACGACCGGTGTCGGGTCTGCCGATGCTCCGGTCGCGGTGCTCGCGACCAGAGCGACAGCCACGCTCCCAGCGATGGCCCAGCGCAGCCCGCGTCGCGACGCGCGCGCTGACTTCGCCACGCCACACGCTCCTTCGCTGCCGTTGACGAGCACCCGAATTGCCTACGACCCTCTCCCCCAGGCCGTTGCCGAGCGTAGAACCCATTCGTCACACGCGAAACAGCGATCACTCCAATACCGTTGCGACACGCCGTGATTCAAAAATGACAGCCGTGTGATTGGTCGAATCACACGGCTGTTTTTTCGCAGGTTATCGAGCGAATTCGCTCGCCTGTTCGAATGAGATAACGATATGGTAACGAAAGGCGGGGTGCGTGGCCGGTCGGACGCCGGCCGGGCCCTCAGTGCAGCAGCGGGTTGTACTTCAGGGAGTTCGGCCGGCAGGCGCACTCGGTGGCGATCCGGATGTCCGGGGCGATCCTTCCCTGCTCCCGCAACTCGAACAGGGCGCCGACCACCCGGTCGCGCAGATGCCAGGGGTCGATCGTGTTGAGATAGATCTTGGTCCCGCCCTCGAAGCCCGCGAGCGTCGAGACCCGCCATTTGAGCACCGTCCGCAGGGGCATCGGCAGGTCGACATCCGGCGGCTGGTAGTGCCACTCCTCGTTGCTGGGCACCGCCGCTCCCGTCGCCGCATGGCAGGCGTGCAGGAGGTCGGAGAAGCCGCGCAGGTCGTCGGAGGGCTGCTCCCACGGCCGCGCGAACTCGCTCTTGCTGTAGACCTCCAGCGACGGATACCGGTGGCCGAAGCCGGCGAAGGCCACGGCATACGGATTCTCCGCAACGATGAGGTTCTGCCGGGCCGCGTAGTCGACCGCGAACTCGTTGTAGAGGTTGAGGTTGTCCCGCAGGCGGCGCAACTCGTGCTCGGTCCGCACGCTGCGCTCGTCGACCGCGACCAACTGCTTGTGCAGGTGGTCGAAGGACGCGCCCGCGGGCCGCAGCCAGTTCTGGAAGACCGCGACGTAGCGCGCATAGCGGTTCGCGTCGTAGAGCGAGCGCAGCGCGTCGACCGTGAAGCGCAGGTATGCCGCGTGCTCGTCAGGGGTGAGCGACCCCGAGGCGGCGAGTTGATCGGTCGTGCTCGCTCCGTCGACGAAGTGACGGCGCGCGACGATGACGTCATGCGTCCCGGCGAAGAACGACATCGCCCGCTGGGCCTTGTCCTGGGGAGTCAGCGCCGCCCATTGCGCCTCGCTCATGCCCCCCGCCATGGCTCGCGTGCGGATCATCTGATCGACGTGCTTGCGCCCCAAGTCGGTCGAGAGGTAGTGGTCGTGCCGCTCGCGCGCCTCGCTGCCCGGCTCGAACCCGTAGTTGAGCCGCCAGTAGTCATAGGCGACGATCTCGAACAGGTTGGGGATCCGGCGGAATTGCGCGACCGAGTCCTCGATCCGGTTGGCGGTCAGCCCCCGCAGCAGGTGCCACCCATCGGGGTCCGCGACCAGCCGTGACTTCTCCGGCGGCGTGTCGAAGTAGCGGCCCTCGCAGAACGCGCAGTGCCGCCCCTCCATCGCGGGGTCGATCGGCCCAGGCGCAGGCAGCCCCGAGGCGATCGGCCGGTTGCCGCGCCCCGGCACGGTCCAGACCGAGGTCCCCGAGTAGGGGTTGATCTGCTTGACCGTCCCGTCGGGCATCCGACGCAGCGGCTCCGGCCAGAGGTGGTCGGTGTCCATCACATCGGCCACAGTAGCTACGAGGCGACAGGTCTCACGGGCCCTCAGTCCCGACCCGCGGGTGCCGCGCGCACACGGCATACCAATGGTCGGGCCGCGCGCCGCGACTGAGCACGGGTATGCCGCCCGCCCCAGACCAATGGCATTCGGTGTGTTCCGCGGGGCGGCGCCCCCGGACGCTCAGGACCAGAGGCGGTGGTAGGCGTTGATCGCCGGCTGGCCGCCGAGGTGGGCGTAGAGCACGGTGGAGGTCGCGGGGATGTCGCCGCTGCGGACCAGGTCGATGAGGCCGGCGAGCGACTTGCCCTCGTAGACCGGGTCGGTGATCATCGCCTCAAGTTGGGCGCCCAGGCGGATCGCCTCCATCGTCGAGTCGACCGGCACGCCGTAGAGCTCGCCCGCCCACCCCTCCAGGACGGTGATCTCGTCATCGCGCAGGTCGCGTCCCAGCTCGATGAGCTCGGAGGTATGCCGCGCGATCCGGCCGACCTGGTCGCGGGTCTGCTCGAGGGTTGCCGAGGCGTCGATGCCGATGACGCGGCGCCGCACGCCGGTGAGGTCCTCCAACGCGGCGAAACCGGCGATCATCCCGGCGTGGGTCGAGCCGGTGACCGTGCAGACGATGATCGTGTCGAAGAAGACGCCCAGGGCCTTCTCCTGCTCGGCGACCTCGAAGGCCCAGTTGGCGAATCCGAGCCCGCCGAGCCGGTGTTCAGAGGCGCCGGCCGGGATCGGGTAGGGCGTGCCGCCGCTGGCCTCGACCTCGCGGAGGGCGTCCTTCCACGAGTCGCGGATGCCGATGTCGAAGCCATGCGGGTCCAGGCGCGAGTCGGCGCCCATCATCCGCGAGAGCAGGATGTTGCCGACCTTGTCGTTCACCGGGTCGTCCCAGGGGACCCACTTCTCCTGGACGAGGCGGCACTTCAGGCCGAGGTATGCCGCGACCGCCGCGACCTGGCGGGTGTGGTTGGACTGGTAGCCGCCGATCGAGACGAGGGTGTCGGCGCCGGTGGCCAGCACGTCGGGGACGATGTATTCGAGTTTGCGGACCTTGTTGCCGCCGAAGGCCAGGCCGCTGCTGACGTCCTCGCGCTTGGCCCAGATCTGGGCGCCGCCGAGGTGCGCGGTGAGTCGGCGCAGCGGGTGCACGGGGCTGGGACCGAACGTGAGCGGGTGGCGCGGGAACTCGTGCAGCTTCATGACGACTCCTCGGGAGTGGAGCGACCGACCGCTCGTTTCGGGGGCCAGGGGCGCGTCTGGTGCTGCAATATATCGCGCTTGAGGTTGGGGAATCCGGGAACTCGGCCGTACGCCTTAGAGGCGTACGCTTGGGGACATGAGCACCACCGCCAAGGACGAACGCCTCGCCCTGCGCCTGACCCGCTCGCAACGCAAGGCACTCGAAGCAGCGGCCACCGCCACCGGGAGCACCCTCACCGAGTTCAGCGTCGCCGCCATCCTGGCGCGGGCGGAGGACGTCCTTGGCTCGCGCGCGGTCTTCGAGGTCGACGAGCAGGTCTGGAGCGAGTTCGTCAACGCGCTCGACCAACCGGTGACCTCAGATCGCTTCGCCGCCCTCATCGCCCGACCGCCCGTGTGGGACGAGTGAGTCGCTACACGCAGCCTGAGCCCCTGCGACCAACCCACGACCTGGCTGGCTTCGACAGCGGGAATGACGCACTGAATCGCTGGCTGGTCAGTCGAGCCGTGCGTAACCAGGACAGCGGCGCCTCCCGAACCTTCGTCACCACCTGCGACGGGCTCGTCGTGGGCTACTACGCCCTGGCCGCATCCTCCGTTGCTCAGGTTGGGGCCCCCGCCGGCCTGCGACGCAACATGCCCGACCCGATCCCCGTCATCCTCCTCGGCCGTTTGGCGGTCGCCCGGCGACATGCTGGCCGCGGAGTCGGCGCCTCGCTGTTGCGCGACGCCGCTCTCCGGGTGGCGACAACGGCCAGCATCGTCGGGGTCAAGGCAATGCTTGTCCACGCGATCGATGACGGGGCCGTCGCGTTCTACCTCCACCACGGTCTGCAGCCGTTCCCCGGCGACCCGACCACCCTCTTCATCCCCGTCGCGGCGATCCGCCCTCCAGGCATGTGAGCCGGCCGCGAGGCGAGCGAGTTGCGTCATGCCAGACGCGCGGCATACGTCGCGGTTGGCATGACGCAAGCCGGGGCGAGCGGGGCGGGCAGCAGAAACGCCCCCCGGGGTGAGCCCGGAGGGCGTTGTCTGAGCCGCCTTGGGGAATCGAACCCCAGACCTATTCATTACGAGTGAATCGCTCTGCCGACTGAGCTAAGGCGGCGTGCGCCCCAGCCGAGGCGCGGGCACCGAGTATACGGACACCGGCGCCACCCCACGAAACCGGTTGCCTGAGGCGCGCGGCATACCCCTCCCGGGGCAGGCCTCTGGCGGGGCGCGTCACCCCCGGTTCGTGTCACACCCGGAAGCCCCCGGTATGCCGCGAGCGTGGCTTAGTCTCGATCCGTGACCTTACGGGGCCCTCTCTCCCTCGGGACGGCGCTCGCCGCCGGCCTGTCCCTCACCCTCTCCGCCTGCACGGGAGCGGGAGCGCCGGCGACCCTATCTGGAGGGTCCCCCACGGCCTCGGCGACCGTCGTCGGGAAGCCGGCCGCCTCGAACGCGGGCACGCCGGCAGCCCCCACATCGGGCGGAACCACTCCAACGCCCGCACCAGCGCCAGCCACACCGGCCAAGGACGGCTCGACCGTGACCATCGCCCTCACCGGCGACGTCCTGCTGCACTCAGGGGTCACCGACCAGGCAGCCAGGGACGGCGCGGCGAACCCGGCCCAGGCCAGCCACGGGTTGGACTACCGGCCGCTGCTGGCCGGGGCCAAGCCGTTCGTCGAAGGTGCCGACCTGGCGATCTGCAACCTCGAGACGCCGGTCGCACCGCCGGGTGGTCCCTACACCAGTTATCCCGTCTTCTCGGTCCCGCCGGAGATCCTCCCAGCGCTCGTCGACACCGGGTTCGACGCCTGCACGACCGCGTCCAACCACTCGGTCGACAAGGGCGTCCCCGGCATCCAGCGCACCCTGGACGCGATGGATGCCGCTGGACTCAAGCACGCCGGCAGTAACCGCAGCGCCGAGGAGCAGTCCGGCACGACGATGCTCGACGCCCACGGGGTCAAGGTCGCGCTGCTCGCCTACGCTTACGGCCTCAACGGTTTCCGACTCCCCGCCGACAAGACCTGGGCCGTCGATGTCATCGACACCGCCACGATCCTTGCCGACGCTCGTGCGGCCCGCGCGGCCGGTGCCCAGATCGTCTTGGTCGCCCTGCACGCCGGGACGGAGTACCAGATCCTCCCCACGGCCCAGCAGCGCGACGTCGCCACCGCGTTGGCGGCGTCACCGGACATCGACCTCATCTATGGCCACCACGCCCACGTCGTGCAACCGTTCGACAAGATCGGCGACACCTGGGTGGCCTACGGCTTGGGCAACATGATCGCCCACCAGCACCGGCTCCCCAAGCTCACCATGGCCCAGCACGAGGTGATGGCCTCGTTCACCTTCGCCCAAGGCAGCGACGGGCGCTGGGCCGTCACCAGGGCCGAGGCCCGGCCGGCCGCGATGAGCAACCTCAACGAACCCCTGCGGTACGTCGACCTGGCCACCCTGCTGGCCGACCCCGCCGTGAGCGAGGCGCGCAAGGCGGCATACCGGCCGTTCTATGACCGCGCCGTCGCCGCTCTCACCAAACTGGGAGCCGACGGCAAGGGCCTGGTCATCGCCGGCCGCTGACCGCGCGTGCAGACCCACGAGCGGGCCGCAACGGCATACCTCAGCACTTGAGGCCGTCGGTCGGCACGATCCCCTTGACGTAGTAGTCGTCGATCGGCTTGTCGATGCACGAGTTGGACCGGGTGTATGCCGTGTGCCCGTCACCGTCGAAGGTGAGCAGCACCGAGTTGGCGAGATCACCGCGCAACCGGACCGACCATTCGTAGATCGTCGCCGGGTCCCGGGTGGTGCCGACGATGACGATCGGACCGCTGCCCGCCGCGGTGATCTTGGCCGGCGTGTTGCCGGTCTGGATGGGCCAGACGCCACAGGGCACCGAACCCCACGCCAAGAACCGACCCCACGTCGGCGCGATCTGGGCGAAGGCGTCGGCGTTCTTCTCGACGACCGTCAGATCGGCGGTGTCGGGCCGGTCCAGGCAGTTGACCGCGTAGATGACTTCCATGATGTTCCCGGCGTAGGTCCCGCCCGAGGTGCGATCGGCGTACTGGTTGGCCAGGTCCATGAGTTCGTCGCCGTCACCGTTCTGGGCGGCGACCAGGGCGGACGTGAGCGAGGGCCAGGCCTGCTGGGAGTACATCGCGTTGGCCAGCCCGATGGCGGCCCAGGCCTCGTTGAGCTCGGTGATCTTCGCATCGGTGGTCACCCGGATCGGCTGCCCATCCAGCCCCTTGAGGAAGTCACGCAACCACTGCATGCCCTCATCGACGGTCGATCCGACCGGGCAGGTGCTCCGCTTGATGCAGTTGGCGACATACGCGCGGGTCGCCTCCTCGAAGCCGCGGGCCTGGCCCTGGGACAACTCCGAGGAGGTGAGGTCCGGCGGCACCACGCCGTCGAGGACGAAGCGGCCAACCTTGGCCGGGAACAACCCGGCATACGTCGACCCAAGGAAGGTGCCGTAGGACTTGCCGAGGTAGTGCAGCTTCGCCTCGCCGAGCGTTGCCCGCAGGATGTCCATGTCCTTGGCCGCATCGACCGTCGAGACGTGCGCGAGCAGCGCGCCGCCGCGCGCCTTGCACCCGTCGGCGAGCGCCTTGGCCCCCTTGACGAAAGCCTGCTCCTCGGCCAGGTCGTCCGGCGTCGGGTCCATCCCGAGGAAGGCGTCCAGACCCGCGTCGTCGAGGCAGTCGATCGGAGCCGAATCGCCCACCCCGCGCGGGTCGAAACCGACAATGTCGTATGCCGCGCGCACCGGCGCGCCGACGATCTGGTTGGCGTAGCTGGCGTACTCCACCCCGGAACCGCCCGGCCCGCCAGGGTTGACGACCAGCGACCCGAGGCGCCCGTTGGAGGACTTGGCCTTGACCCGCAGCAGCGCGAGTTTGATCGTCGCCCCCTGCGGTTGGGCGTAGTCGATCGGTACCTCGAGGGTCGCGCACTCGCCGCCCTGACAGGAGCTCCACGCCAGTTGCTGGGCATAGAAGCGGTCGAGGCCGGTCGTCCCCGCAGGCGGTTGCCGGACCGCGCTCGCGTCGGCTGTCGACAAGGGCACGGTCGTGCTTCCGCCCGACGGGGTCGCCGGGTCATTCGGCAGGAACGGCAGCACCAGGCACGCCGAGAGCGACAGCACGGCCACCACGCCCGACGCGACGAGGGCCAGCCGCCGGTCGACCCGGCTGCGGTCCACCTTCGTGCTGCGGGGCCGTGCGGTCGGGAGTCTCATGACCGGTGGTGCTCCTTCTCGTCCACTCAAGCGGGCGGCATACCCAATCGTCCGGAACGAACCGACCCGGACATATGCCGTCTTGGCGGAAGGTTACCTGGTGGAGGGGGTCGGGACCTGGAGTGAGACCGCCATGGCTTCCAGCGCGAGCAGCGGGGGGACGTTGAGGTTGATCCGTTCGCGCGCCTCGCCGACCGCGTCCATGCAGGCGAGCAGCCGCTCGGCGCTCATCGCGGCGGCCAGCGCTCGCACCTGGTCGAGAGCCTCGGCGTTGACGAGTTCGACGGTCGCCCCCGCACGGACGACGAGCGCGTCGCGGTACATCGACAGCAGGTCGACAAGCGACCGGTCGACGACGTCGCGCCCGAAGCGGGTCGCGCGGGCCTTCTGCTCCTTCTCCAGGGCCGCCAGTTGGGCCCGGACATGCGGCGGCTGGGTGCGTGCCTCCGGGTCGGCCCCGAGGGTCTCCAGCAGCCGGGTGCGCTCGGCGGCGTCCCGGCTGGCCGACGACGCTCCTGCCTCGGCGTCGGCGATGCTCGCGAGGTCGGCGGCGGCCCCGACCGCGTCGCCCACCCCCCGGATGCGCAGCGGGAGGCTGATGATCTCGTGGCGCCGGTTACGGGCCCCCTCGTCGCGGGCCAGGCGGCGCGCCTTCCCCACATGGCACTGCGCCGCCCGAGCGGCATACCTGGCCATCGGCTCCGGTATGCCGTCCCGCCGGGTCAGCAACTCGGCCACCGCCGCGACGGGCGGGGTGCGCAGGCGGACGTGGCGGCAGCGCGACCGGATCGTGACGATGACGTCTTCGAGGGAGGGGGCGCAGAGGATCCAGACCGTGCGGGGCGTGGGCTCTTCGAGGGCCTTGAGGAGGGCGTCGGCGGCGCGTTCGGTGAGGCGGTCGGCGTCCTCGATGACGATGACCCGCCAGGCCCCGACCGACGGGCGCAGCCCGGCCTCCTGGACCAGGGCGCGGGTGTCCTCGACCTTGATCGACAGGCCCTCGGTGGCGACGATCCGCACGTCGGCGTGGGTGCCCTCGACGGCGGTGCGGCACTCCCGGCAGGTGCCGCAGCCATGGTTGGGGCACTGCAGCGCCGCCGCGAAGGCCCGGGCCGCGGTCGATCGGCCGGAGCCGGGTGGGCCGGTGAGCAGCCAGGCGTGGGTCATCGCGTCGGGGTGCGTGGCGGCGTGGCTGAGCGTCCGGACGGTTTGGGACTGACCGACGACCTCATCCCAGACGCTCACAGGGCGACCCCCTCGGCGCGCAGGCGGGCGACGACCTGGGCATGCAGGTCGGCCGGATCAGCGGTGCCGTCCAACACGAGGTAGCGCTGCGGGGCGGCCGCGGCCAGGTCCAGGAAGTGCTGGCGGACCCGCTCGTGGAAATCGTCGCCTTCGGACTCGATGCGGTCGTGGACGGATCCGCGGCGGGCTCGGCCCACGGCTGCTGGCACGTCGACGACGATCGTCAGGTCGGGGAACAGCCCGGCGACCGCCCAGACCAGCAGCTCGTGGATCTCCTGGGGCCCCAGATCGCGCCCGGCACCCTGATAGGCGATCGAGGAGTCGGTGTAGCGGTCGGTGAGCACATCGACGCCGCGTTCGAGGGTCGGGCGGATGAGTTCGTCGACATGGTGAGCCTTGTCGGCGGCATACAGCAGGGCCTCGGCGCGCGGCGAGACGTGCCCGCCGTGCAGGACGAGGTCGCGGATCGCGCTGCCCAGGGGCGTGCCTCCGGGCTGGCGAGTGACGACGACTTCGCGGCCTGCGTCGCTGAGGGCCTGCGCGAGCAGCCGCACCTGGGTGGACTTCCCGGCCCCATCGCCCCCCTCGAAGGCGACGAACAGCCCCAGGCGGGGCGTCGTCGTCGAGGGATGGCTCACGTGCCAGAGCCTAGATGCTCAATCCGACATCTTGCCGGGTCGAGGTATTCCGCCATCGCCAGGTGACGGCCGAATACCTCGACCCGGCATCACGCGTCGCGGCGGGCGGAGTTGGCGTAGATGGCGTCGTGCACAAACTGCGCCATCCCCACCCTGATGTCTTCGTAGGTCTTGGTGAACCGGGGGTCGGCGAGGTACATGTCGGCCAGCCCTCGATGCATCAGCGACGAACAGTCGTAGAAGCGCTCGATCGACGCCCGATGCGCCTCGGCGGCGTCCATCGCAGCCTCGCTGGTGGGCGGCATACCGGCGTCCATAGCCGCCGCGAAACCCTCCCCGACGGCCGCCATCTCTGCCTTGACCTCGACCCAGTCGGCCTTGGTGTAGCGCGCGGTCCGGGCCGCGGACTGCTTCCACGCCGCCGTCTCACCCCACCGTTCCTGCGCCTCGGCCTGGTAGTCGTCGGAGAACCCGTCGCCGAACAGGTCTCTCATCTCCTCGCGGGTTGCGGGTCGGTCGTTCATCGTTGCCTCCAGAGCGGTGTCGATGGCCGTGACGAGGTCCCGCAACTCGTCCAGCCGCGTCAGGACCGCGGCCCGCTGCCGACGCAAGTGCTCGGCGCTGGCCCGCGGATCGGTGGCGCCCTCCTCGAGCAAGGTGGCGATCTGCTCGAGCGGGAACTCCAACCGGCGGTAGACGACGACGTGCTGCAAGCGGGTGAGGTCAGCAGTGGTGTAGAGCCGATAGCCCGCGCGCGAGCGCTCGCTCGGCACGACCAACCCGATCCCGTCGTAGTGGTGCAGCGTCCGCACCGTCACCCCGAGCAGGTCGGCCACCTGGCCCACCGTGAAGGTGGTCTCGGTGGGTTCGCCCGTCACAGTGGGTGCCTTCGTCGTCATGCGAACCAGCGTCGCGGCTCACGTCGGGTGAGGGTCAAGTCCGTTCCCCGCACTGTATGCCGCCCGCCTCGCCTTGGTGCCTCACGCAGGCGTGCTAGCCGACGTTGTGGTCGCGGGCCCACAGCGCGGCGCTGGTGCGATCGGCCACGCCGATGTGCCGGAAGACGTTGCCCAGGTGGGCCTTCACGGTGCGTTCGGAGATCCCCAGGGCTCGAGCGACCTGCTTGTTGGCCATGCCCTGGGCGACGAGCACCAACACCTCCCGCTCCCGCACGCTCAGCGCCGCGGCCGGATCAACCGGCTTGGCGCTCGGCAGCAGCGCCCGCGTCACTCGGGCATCCAGGGGGGCGTACCCGGCGGCGGCGGAGCGGATCGCTTCAAGGACGTCGCGAGGGTCGCTGTCCTTGAGCAGATAGCCGACGGCCCCGGCCGCCAACGCTGCGGTCACCCGCTCATGCTCGACGAACGACGTGAGCACGACAACCCTGGTCTCCTCACCGGAGTCCCGCAGGCGGGCGGTCCCCTCGATCCCGTCGATGCCCGGCATCGACAGGTCCATGAGGACGACGTCGGGCTGGGTGGCTCGCACAACGGCGAGGGCCTCCGCACCGTCGGCGGCCTCCCCGACGACAGTCAGGTCGGGGGCCGCGTCGATGATGCCGCGCAACCCAGCGCGGACCAATCGGTGGTCATCGACGAGGACGACGGTTGTCGCCCGGGTCGCCCCGCCGGTCGTCCCTCCGGTCGTCGGCGCGGCCGTTGACGCGGGCGCGGGCGCGCTGGTCGTCGAGCGGCGACCGGTCGGGGGTACGGCGCTCGGCGGGGAGACGGGAGTGGCGATCACGGCATACCTCCAGGCTGGTCGGGCAGGAGCAGGCGCCAACGTGTGCCTGCTCCAGGGGCCGAGGCGACCTGGAGCACGGCTCCGGCGCCTTCGGCGAGGTCGGTGAGCACCCGCAGGCCGAAGTGGCCATGTCGGGCGCGGCTTGCTGCGACGTCGAACCCGACGCCGTTGTCAACGATGAGCAACTCGGTATGCCGCCCTTGCCCCGCAGGCGCGAGCGTCACCGAGACGGTGCAGGCACCGGCGTGCTTGGCGACGTTACGCAGGCACTCCCGGGTCACGCGGTAGATCAACCGGGTCGACTCCTCGTCGAGCTGGGCCACGGCGACCGGGTCCAGATCGATGGTCACCGTGGTGCCACGCGAGCGCAGCGGACCCCCGAGGTCGTCCACGGCGGCGGCCAGTCCCGCGTCGGCGAGCCGGTCCGGATACAGGTCGACCAACAGCGAGCGAAGGCTGGCGATGCTCCCTCGAACCGTCCCGCCGGCTTCACGGATGTCGTCGGCGAGCTGGGCCTGGCCGGCCGAGCTGGCTTGTTCGGCGGCTCCGGCCACGACGAGCGAGCTGGCGACAAGTTCCTGGACCGGGCCGTCGTGCAGGGTCGCAGCGATCCGGCGGCGCTCCTCGTCGGAGGCGTCAACGGCGCGGCGCAGCAGGTCTTCGCGGTGGGCATGCGCCTGTCCGAGCCGGTCGAGGACCTTCCACAGGATCGGGGTCATGAGCACGAACAGCAGCAGCAGGCTGCTGGCGAGCAGCCCGGCCAACCCCCGCCAGAGGTCGTTTGTCCGTTCAGCGACCGGGGCGTAGGCGCCGTAGACCTCGAAGAGCAACGCTTCACCGCCCGGGGTCCAGACCGGCCGATAGACCTCGAGCAGCTTGCCGCCGTAACGCTCGAACTCGTTCTCCGACCGATCCAGCTCGGAGACTTCGGCCCGGGTCTGCGGGACGGTCAAGACTTCGAGCTGCTCGGGGTCGAGGGTGAACTTCTGACCGACCAGCCTGGTCTCATCGGCATAGACGATGGTGCCGTCCGGGTGCCACAGCTTGACTCTGACGATGTTGTTGGGCAGGACGCTGTCCCTGACGACTCGGTCGAAGGCGGCGAACGCGGCCGGGTCGCCGGCCACGAGGGCGTCGGTGAGGGCCGGCTGGATGACCGCCTGCGCCAGCAGATTTGCGGTGTGCGCCGCGTCGTTGACCGCCTCGCGCTCAGCCAGGCGGCTGGCCGCGAAGGACGTGCCGACCAGGACCAGGCCCAACACGATCAACGCAGCGATGACGAGTTGGGCGAGCGTGCGTCCTGGGGTGGGCAAGGCCTGGGCGCGCTCGCCGGGTTGTCCGTCGGCGAGGGTGACCCAGCCCGCGGCGGGCGCCGGGGACGAAGTGCCCTCGGCGCCCACCCATGGTGTCGATGACGCGGTCAGCGTTCGCACCTTTCAGTCGTCGGAGCCGTGGCCACCGGAGCCGCTGTCGTCACCGGAGTCGTGGCCAGAACCATCATCGCTGCCGCCGCCCGAGGAACCCGAACCCGAGCCCGAGTTGTCGTCCGAGCCGGAGCCAGAGCCCGAGCCAGAGCCCGAGTTGTCGTCCGAGCTGGAGCCCGAGTTGTCGTCGAAGTTGTCCGAGTCGTCGGAGGTGGAGGAGGACGAGCTGGTCGAGGCGCTCGAGGATGACCGGGACGAGGTGCTCGACGACGATCCGGTCGTGCTCGAGGACGAGGTGCTCGACGACGAGGTGGAGGTGCGCGGCCGGTCGCCGCCGAGGACGAGGCGCTCGTGCTCGATGAGGTGGAGGTGCGCGGCCGGTCGCCGCCGTTGTCGTCAGCGGTCCCCGCTGGAGTGCTCGACGAGCTGCTGACGAGTTGCACTGAGGCCGGGACTGCGGTGGGCAACGACTGGGCGAACGATTCGTTGCCGAGCAATCCCAGGGCTGCGGGCACGACTGCCGCCGTTGCTGCGATCGCCATAACGATGCGCTTCATGGTGGGTTCCCTTCAGGTGGTGGGCCGGGGTGGTCCGGCCACGACTTAAAGGTGCGCCAGGAGCGCGGGCAGCCGCCATCGGGCTTTGGTCGTAGTACCCACGCAGGGGTATGCCGCCACCCAGCCGTCTGCTGGGTCAGATGGGTTCCAGGACCAGCGGGTGGCCGTCGTCAACCGGGTCTAGGGTCGCCTCGGGCTCAGGGTCGTGCGGGCTGGTGCCGAGGACCCCGAGCAGGTTGGTGATGATCCCGTGCCGGAAGATCCCCAGCAGCGACCCGTCGGACGAGTGCTCCTGCACGATGAGGGCCGTGAGCAACGCCCGGGCGACGTCGGGCTCCAACGTCGACACGTTGCCTTGGACCAACTCACGCTTGGCCGGCCACGCCAGCCAGTTGAAGTCCGGCATGACCCCTGAGGTCAGCAGCCAGTCGTAGGTCTCCTGCGCAATCGGCGTGAGGATGACGCGATGAGGGGTCTGCGCCCCGTCGGCTCCGACCTTGCCGCCCTCCCAGTGGCCCCACTCACCGTGGTGGGCCTGCAGGCAGGCGTGCAACCGAGCGGCCTGGGTGACCTGATCAGTGGTCAGGGGGTCCAGAGATCGCAGGTCCTTCGGTCGCAGATCACGCGCCATGGTTCCTCCTCACTCGCGCTCGGTCCACCGCCTCACGGAGGTGCGAACGCTCGTATGCCGTCCGGTCAACGATCGGGCGACTCTGGCCAACCTCCTCAGGTTACTCGCGAACCCACACGCGGGTAGCCCTGGTCGTTGAACCGTGGATTAACGTTCGGCAAATGGCCTCGCGGGACGACGAGTCCTGTTGCTGCAAGCCGAGATTCGGGCGGGAGGTGGCCGGACGGCATACTCCCGGACGACCTCAGTCTGCGACGCGAGGTGCCGTGGACTTGGCGACCCGAGCGGTCGTCTTCGTGGCCGCGGTCTTGCGCGCTGTCGTCTTGGCCGCGGTCGTCTTGGTCGCCGCGGTCTTGCGCGCGGTCGTCTTGGCTGCCGTCGTCTTGGCTGTCGTGGCCTTGGCGGCGGTCTTGGTCGTCGCCTTGCGCGCCGGAGCGGCCCGCTTACGGGTGACCGGACCACGGGCCCGCTTCTCGGCGATGAGCTCGTGGGCGCGCTCGGTGGGCATCGTCGCCGGATCGTCGGCCTTGCGCAGCGTGGCGTTGGTCTCGCCATCGGTGACGTAAGGCCCGAAGCGACCGTCCTTGAGGACGATCGGACGGCCGGAGACGGGGTCGGGACCGAACTCGCGCAACGGCGCGGCGGCAGTGCGGCCTCCCCGCGTCTTGGGCTGGGCGTAGATCGCCAGCGCCTCCTCGAGGGTGACGTCGAAGAGTTGCGCCTCCGTCACCAAGGACCGGGAGTCGGTGCCGCGCTTGAGATAGGGGCCGTAGCGGCCGTTCTGCGCGGTGATCTCGACCCCTTCGGCGTCGAGACCGACGACGCGAGGCAGGGAGAGCAGCTTGAGGGCGACGTCCAGCTCGATCGTGGCGAGCTCCATGTCTTTGAACAGCGACGCCGTCCGCGGCTTGACGTCCTTGGCGCCCTTGGCGTTCTTCTTGGCGTGCTTGGTCCCGGCGCCGGCCTCAAGCGGGTCGGGGATGACCTCGGTGACGTAGGGGCCGTATCGGCCCGCCTTGGCGACGATCTCGTGGCCGGTCAGCGGGTCGTTCCCGAGCACCCGGCCGTCGTCGCCGGCGGCGTCGAGCAACTCGCGGGCCTTGGCCGGCGTCATCTCGTCGGGGGCGATGTCGTCGGTGATCGTCGCTCGTCGAGGCGTGGCCGCAGGGGTCGCCGGATCTATCTCGGTCACACCCTGGGGCGTCGAGCCCTCGACGGGAAGCTCCTCGACATACGGGCCGTAGCGCCCGACCCGCACGACCATCCCGTCGCCGAGGTGGATCGTAGAAATCTCGCGGGCATCGATCTCGCCGAGGTCTTCGACGAGCTCGCGCAGCCCCTGGCCCGACGAGGCTTCGTCACCGAAGTAGAACCGCCGCAGCCATTCCGCCCGGTGCTCGTCACCGTTGGCGATGCGGTCGAGGTCCTCCTCCATCGAGGCGGTGAAGTCGTAGTCCACCAACTCGGTGAAGTGCTCTTCGAGCAGGCGGGTCACCGCGAACGCCAACCACGTGGGGATGAGGGCCGAGCCGCGCGTGCGCACATAGCCGCGGTCCTGGATGGTGCCGACCGTGGAGGCGTAGGTGCTCGGTCGACCAATCCCCTTCTCCTCCATCGCCTTCACGAGGGTGGCCTCGGTGAAACGCGGCGGCGGCGTGGTCTCGTGACCGTCCGCCTGCGCGTCGAGCACCTCCATCGGCACGCCCACGGCCAACTGCGGGAGGCGGCGCTCGGCCTCGTCCTCGCGGGCGCGGGCCAGGCGGTCCTCGTCGACGCCTTCCTCGTATGCCGCGAGGAAGCCACGGAAGGTGATGACCGTCCCGCTCGCCGACAGTTCGACGACACCGGCGGCAGGCAGCCTCAAGGAGGCGCCGAGTTTGACGGTCGCGGTGGAGCCGCGCGCGTCGGTCATCTGGGAGGCGATCGTGCGCTTCCAGATCAACTCGTAGAGCGCGAAGTCCTCGCCGCGCAACTCTCCTGCGACCTGCGCCGGGGTGCGGAAGTGGTCCCCGGCGGGGCGGATGGCCTCGTGGGCCTCCTGGGCGTTCTTCACCTTGGCCGAGTAGACACGGGGCGAGGCGGGCACGTAGTCGGCGCCGTAGAGGTCACGGGCCTGGCGTCGCGCGGCCGAGATCGCGGCACCCGAGAGCGTGACCGAGTCGGTCCGCATATAGGTGATGTAGCCGTTCTCGTAGAGCCGTTGGGCGACGCGCATCGCGTGCTTGGACGACATCCGCAGCTTGCGGGAGGCCTCCTGCTGCAGCGTCGAGGTGGTGAACGGCGCGGCCGGGCGACGGGTGTAGGGCTTCTCGGCGACGTCGGTGACGGTGACGTCGGCTTCGCGCAACCGGCCGGCGATCGCGTGGGCGGCGGCCTCGGTCGAGGTGGACGGCGGCACTTCTTGAGCCGGCCGTCGTCGCCGAAGTCACGGCCGGTGGCCACCTTGCGGCCGTCGACGCCGGTGAGGCGGGCAGTGAACGGCTTCGCGGCTGGCCTCGGGGTGACCTCGGCCTCGACATCCCAGTAGGACGCGGCGACGAAGGCCATCCGCTCGCGTTCGCGCTCGACGACCATCCGCGTCGCGACCGACTGCACGCGACCGGCCGACAGACCCTGGCGGACCTTGCGCCACAGCACCGGCGAGACCTCGTAGCCGTAGAGGCGGTCGAGGATGCGGCGGGTCTCCTGCGCATCGACCAGCCGGGTGTCCAGCTCCCGGGTGTCGATGACGGCGCGCTGGATGGCTTCCTTGGTGATCTCGTGGAACACCATGCGCTTGACGGGGATCCGCGGCTTCAGCTCATCCAGCAGGCGCCAGGCGATCGCCTCGCCTTCGCGGTCCTCATCGGTGGCGAGGTAGAGCTCGGCGGACTCCTTGAGCAGGCGTTTGAGGTCGGCGACCTTCTTGCGCTTGTCCGCGTCGACCACGTAGTACGGCTTGAACCCGTTGTCGACGTCGACGGCGAACTTGCCGAACGGCCCCTTCTTGAGGTCCGGCGGGAGGTCCCTCGGGTTGGGCAGATCACGGATGTGACCGACGGATGCTTCGACCTCGAAGTCACCGCCGAGGTACTCGGCGATCTTCTTGGCCTTGGCCGGCGACTCGACGATGACGAGCTTGCGGCCCTTCCCTGCTGCCACGGCATACCCCTTGCTTTTCCTGAGCACCACGTGCAGCGGATTCGTCGCTGCTCGGACGTCAGTGCCCGCGCCACCGTAGCGGACCCGGCTGGGGGGATTCCAACGGCCCCCTCGGCGGGCGGCATACTGGCTGGTCATGAGCACGCTGTCGCCGGGGGTCGCCGCCCTGCTCGCCAAGGGCGTCCAGATGCCCCTGCCGGACACCGTCCACGTCGGGCCGGAGGTCGACCCCGACCGCGTGAGTGGCCGCGGGGTGACCATCCATCCCGGGTGTCGCGTGTCAGGCTCCGAGACGGTCATCTCGGCCGGCGTCACGCTCGGGGCGGAGGGCCCGGTCACCGCGATCGACGTGCGGCTCGGACCCGGGGCGTCGATCGCCGCGGGGTATGCCGCCAAAACCGTTCTCCTGGAAGGCGCCTCGCTCGGGTCGGGAGCGCATGCCCGCGAGGGGACGCTCTTGGAGGAGCAGGCGAGCACCGCGCACACGGTCGGTCTCAAACAGACGATCCTGCTGCCCTACGTCACGTTGGGGAGCCTGATCAACTTCTGCGACTGCCTCATGTCTGGCGGGACCTCGCGGCGCGATCACTCCGAGGTGGGGTCGAGCTACATCCATTTCAACTTCACGCCCGACGGGGACAAGACGACGCCGTCACTGTTCGGCGACGTGGTGCACGGGGTGCTGCTCGACCAGCCCGCGGTCTTTCTTGGCGGCCAGGGCGGAGCGGTCGGGCCGGTGACGGTCGGGTTCGGGTCGGTGGTGGCCGCGGGCTCGGTGCTGCGTTCGGATGTCGGGCCGGGGAAGCTGGTCGTCGTGGGTCCGCCGCCGGCGATGACCGTCGATCGCTCGCCGGCCGACTACCGCAGCGCCAACCGGATGGTCGCCAAGAACCTGCGCTACCTCGGCGAGTTGGCGGCGCTGGAGGCCTGGCATCGCCACGTGCGGGCGCCGTTCTTCGCGGCCCAGGAGTTGGGAGCGCTGGTCGGGGCCGGGGCGTTGGCCATGCTGGAATCAGCTCGGGCAGAACGGGTTTCGCGGCTGCGTGCGATGTTGGCGAAGGCTCCCGCTGAGAACGCGGCGGCCGCCACCGCTCGTGAACACCTCGACGAGGTATGCCGTGTGGTCACCTCCGCGGTCGGCCCACCTCCGGCGGGGGTCGTCGACGGATTGGTCGGGCAGGCCGGATCGGTGGGCTATCTCGACGCCGTGCGGGCGCTGGATGCTGGGGCCCGCGCCGACGTGGTCGGTTGGCTCGGCGGGTCGCTCGATGCCGCGTGGGCCGAGGTGGCCACGCTCCTGCCCGGAGTCGCCCGCCTCCCCCGCACCCCCATCGCCTGACCCCGCCCTCACGCCGCCGACGCCGAGCGCCTCGATCAGCCCGCCAGGATCTGCGGTCCCGAGGACATAGGTCCGCCCGGATGTCGTCTGCACAGCGACAGCGGGGCCGCGACGCATGAGCAGCGCGATGCGCCCCTGTCCGGCGAACCGCAGCCCCACGCCCCCGAAGTCCCGCACGGGGGACACCACGACTTCGGTGGCATCCGCGACGTCGGTCACGGGGATCCGCTTGGTCCACACCGGCCACAGGCTCAGGACGAGTTGGGAGTCGTCCACGGCGATCCGGCTGTGCACCAGGGCGATGACGAGGGGTAGGAGCACCCCGACGACCGTCAGGACGCCGTATGCCGCCGCGTCGCCGCGGTTGGTCATAGCGGCGGCAACGATGACTGCCACGAAGGCCAGCGACACGGCCATCAGGCCCACCCGCACACCCCACGGCATGAACTGCCACTCTCCGAAACGCCGCCCAGATGGCGATTCCCCTGCAGAGCGATCGGAGATCACGCCAGCACCCCTTGTTCCCAGACGACTGAGACACATCATGCAACTTCGCCCGCCAAGCCGGGTTACGGGAAGAGTCAGGAATTGGCAAGGACTTCCGGGTCGGGGAGAGTGGAATAGCCGCGCGGCGGGGGCGTTGGACGGCATACTTGCTTGAACTGTCAACTTTTGTGAGGTGTGCGATGCCGGCTCCCGTGCTCTATCTCAGCCACGGAGCACCGCCGCTGGCCGACGACGCCCGCTGGACCCGTGAGCTCGCCGACTGGTCCGCCACGATCGAGCGCCCCAAGGACATCCTCATGGTGTCGGCGCACTGGGAAGCCGCACCCGTCGCCCTCTCGTCCACGACCGGCGCACCGCTGCTCTACGACTTCTGGGGCTTCCCGCAGCACTACTACGAGGTGACGTATGCCGCGCCGCCGGCTCCCGGCCTCGCCCACCGCACCGAGGGGTTGCTCACGGACGCCGGGCTGAGCGTGGCCCGCGACGAGAGCCGCGGCCTGGACCACGGCGCCTACGTGCCGCTCGTCGAGATGTACCCCGAGGCCGACATCCCGGTCGTCCAGTTGTCCCTGCCGACGTTGAACCCGCGCACCCTCTTCGCGGTCGGCGAGCGCCTGGCCCCGCTGCGCGAGGAGGGCACGCTCATCGTCGGGTCGGGCTTCACGACCCACAACCTGAGCTGGTTCAACCCTGGCGCCGGGCCCGACGGGGCACCGCCCACGCCGTCCCGAGAGTTCGACCACTGGGCCGACGAGGCGATGGCGGCGCAGGACGTCGACTCGCTGCTTGACATGCTCGACAAGGCCCCGGCGGCCCGCCAGGCCCACCCGCGCACCGAGCACTGGGCGCCCCTCTACGTCGCGCTCGGCGCCGCCGCAGGCAGCGGCTCGCTGGCCAACCGCAGCGTCATCGACGGCTTCTGGTACGGACTGTCGAAGCGCTCCTGGCAGTTCAGCTGACCCCGTTCGCGGTTCGGGGGCCGAAGTTCAACGGTCGAAGATCAGGAGCCGAAGATCAGCGGCCGAAGTTCAGGGGCCGACGGTCAGTGACCGAAGACGTCCGAGTCGACGGCCTTGTGCTCACCGCTGTCGAGGCTGTTGAGGTCGGCGATCTGCCCTGAGGTCAGCGAGAAGTCGAAGACCGCGAGGTTCTCGGCCTGGCGCTCCCTGCTCTTGGACTTGACGGCGACCGCGTGGCCCTGCTGGACCGCCCAGCGCAACAGCACCTGGCTGGCGCTGCGACCGACCTCCGCGGCGATGCCAGCCACCACGGGGTCCTCGAACAGTCCGTTGTCCCGCCCGAGGGGGCTCCACCCCTCGGTGACGATCCCGTGCTGGGCATGGAAGGCCACCGCGGCCGACCGGATGAGATACGGGTGGCGTTCGATCTGGTTGACCTCAGGGGTCACGCCAGGTCTCGGTCATGATCCGCTGCAGGTGCTTAGGCTTGAAGTTGGAGACGCCGATCGCCCGGGCCCTGCCCTGCTCGCGCAGCGCGATGAGGCCCTCCCACCCGTGGACGTATCGGTCGCGGGCCGGGTTTGGCCAGTGCAACAAGAGCAGGTCGACGTAGTCCAGCCCGAGTCGTTCGAGGTTGCGCTCGAGCCCCTCGGCGGCTTCCGCGACGCCGTGCCACTCGGCGTTGATCTTCGTCGTGACGAACAGGTCAGCGCGCGGCATACCGCATGCCGCGAGCGCGCGACCGACGCCGCGCTCGTTCTGGTAGTTCTCGGCCGTGTCGACGTGCCGATACCCGACCTCGATGGCGGACAGGATTGCCTTCTCGGCCTGCTCGTCATCCAACGGCCAGGTGCCAAGGGCGATTTGCGGCATCCGGGTGCCGCCGGACAGGGCGAGCGTGGGCGCTGTGGTGGTCATACTCCACGGTGGCACATCCGGCCACCGTGGAGCGACCTGGTGCGCCGGAGTGACCGACCAGACAACCCCGCTCGCCCCTCGTCCGGACTCCGACATCCGGACTCCGTCGTCAGCTCCGACGGCGGCCTCGGCGGCGGCGTCCGCGGCTTCGGCAGCAGCACCGGAGAACTGCGCGGCATACAGCCTCGCGTAGGCCCCGTGCTGGGCGAGGAGCTCCTCGTGCGTCCCCTGCTCGACGATGCGCCCTGCCTCCATGACGAGGATGACGTCGGCGTCGCGGATCGTCGACAGGCGGTGGGCGATGACGAACGACGTCCGGTCCGAACGCAACGCCCGCATCGCCTTCTGCACGAGCAACTCGGTGCGCGTGTCGACCGACGAGGTGGCCTCGTCGAGGATGAGCAGCGACGGCTCGGAGAGGAACGCGCGCGCGATCGTCACCAACTGCCGCTCGCCGGCGGAGAGGTTGGATGCCTCCGCGTCGAGCACCGTGTCGTAGCCGTCCGGCAGCGAGTGGACGAACCGGTCGACGAAGGTCGCCCGCGAGGCCGCGAGCACTTCTTCTTCGGTCGCGCCCGGCCGACCGTAGGCGATGTTGTCGCGGATCGTCCCGGCGAACAGCCAGGTGTCCTGCAGCACCATCCCGATCCGCTCGCGCAGCCCCTGGCGGGACAGATCACGAATATCCACGCCGTCCAACGTGATTCGACCACCGTCGAGCTCGTAGAACCGCATGATGAGGTTGACCAGGGTCGTCTTGCCGGCACCGGTCGGGCCGACGATGGCCACCGTCTGACCCGGTTTGACGTCGAGATCGAGGTGCTCGATGAGCGGCCGGTCCACGGTGTGAGGCGAACGAGACATCCTCGAACCGCACCTCCCCGTGGGGCTCGGCGATGGTCGCCGGGTATGCCGCCTCGGCCTCCTGCTCGGGGGCGTCAAGGACCTCGAACACCCGCTCGGCCGAGGCCACGCCGGACTGCAGGAGGTTGGCCATCGACGCCACCTGGGTCAGGGGCTGGGTGAACTGCCGGGAGTACTGGATGAAGGCCTGGACATCACCGAGGGTCATCTGACCGCTGGCGACCTTGAGGCCGCCGACGACGGCGATGGCGACATAGGTGAGGTTCCCGACGAACATCATCACCGGCATGATGATCCCGCTGATGAACTGGGCCCCGAACGCCGAGTCGTACAACTCGTCGTTCTTGCCGTCGAACTGCTCCTGCACCTCGCGCTGACGACCGAACACCTTGACGAGCTGGTGCCCGGTGAAGGTTTCCTCGATGATCGAGTTGAGTTGGCCAGTCGCCGCCCACTGCTTGACGAACAACTTCTGCGAGCGCTTGCCGATCGCCGCAGCGACGACCATCGAGATGGGGATGGTGACCAGGGCGATGAGGGCCAGCAGCCACGAGATCCAGAACATCATGGCGAGCATCGCCACCACCGTGAGCAGCGAGTTGAGCAGCTGAGACATGGTCTGCTGCAACGACGTTGACACGTTGTCGATGTCGTTGGTCACGCGGCTGAGTAACTCGCCACGCGGCTGATTGTCGAAGTAGGCCAAGGGCAGACGGTCCAGCTTGGCCTGCACCTGCTCACGCATCCGAAGCATCGCGCGCTGGACGACGCCGACCAGCAGCCGGGTCCCCAGCCAGGACAGCACGGAGGCGACGACATAGATCGCCAGCACGACGAGCAGCACCTGCCCGATGGCGGCGAAGTCGATCCCTTGACCTGGGATGAAGTCGACACCTTGGAGCATGTCGGCCATCCGGTCCTGACCCTGCGCACGCATCGCCGCGATGACGTCCGCGCGGGACGTCCCGGCCGGGATGTTGGTGCCGAGCATCCGACCGACGAGCCCGGCGAAGATGAGGTCGGTCGCCCGGCCGAGGATCTTCGGGCCGACCGAGCTGAGCACCACCGACAGCACGACCAGGACGATGACGGTGGCCACCTTGATGCGCTCGGGCGCCAACCACGACAACAGTCGACGCGCGGAGGGGCCGAACGACATGGACTTCTCGGCCGGCATACCCATGGCCATGTGCGGAGGACCGCTGTGGCGCGGCCCGCGCCGGGCCTCGGCCGCCTTCTCTTCGGCGGTCTTCACACCCTCACTCATGCCGCCACCTCCTCGGCAGCGCGCTGGGACACGACGATCTCCTGGTAGGTGGGACACGACTCGAGCAATTCGGTATGCCGCCCGCGCCCGACGACCAGCCCGTCCTCAAGGACGATGATCTGCTCGGCGTCGATGATGGTCGACACGCGCTGGGCGACGACGATGACCGTGGCTTCCCGCGTCACCGGCGCGAGGGCCGCCCGCAGCCGGGCGTCGGTCGCGACGTCAAGGGCCGAAAAGGCATCGTCGAAGAGGTAGACCTCGGGACGACGCACGAGGGCCCGGGCGATGGCCAGGCGCTGACGCTGCCCGCCGGAGACATTGGTGCCGCCTTGGGCAATCGGTGCGTCCAAACCTTCGGGCATGGCGCGGACGAAGTCTTCGGCCTGGGCGATGCGCAGGGCCTCCCAGAGCTCCTCGTCGGTGGCGTCGGGGTTGCCGTAACGCAGGGTGGAGGCGACGGTGCCGGAGAAGAGGTACGGCTTCTGCGGGATCAGGCCGATGCGTGACCACAGGGTGTCCGGATCGGCGGCGCGCACATCGACGCCGCCGACGAGCAGCCGACCGCCGGTGACGTCCACGAGGCGGGGAATGAGACCGATGAGAGTGGTCTTGCCCGCACCCGTCGACCCGATGATCGCGGTCGTCTCACCCGGTCGGGCCTCGAATGAGATGTCTTGCAGCACAGAGTGTTCCGCACCGGGGTAGCGGAACTCGACGCTCTCGAAGACCACCGCCGCAGGCGACGCAAGGTCGGTCACCGGGTTGACCGGCGGGTGGACCGACGGGACCGTGTCGAGGACTTTCATGATCCGCTCGGCCGACACCGCGGCCCGGGGGATCATCATCGACATCATCGTCGCCATCATCACGCTCATGAGGATCTGCATGAGGTAGGACATGAACGCCGTCAGTGCGCCGACCTGCATGTCACCGGCGTCGACGCGCTGGGCACCGAACCACAGGACCGCCACGGTCGAGGCGTTGAAGACGAGCATGACGAGCGGGAACACGAGGGCCATCAGGTTGCCGACCCCGAGCGATGCGCCGGTGAGCGTTTCGTTGGCCTCGGCGAAGCGCGCCTTCTCGTGCGGCTCGCGGACGAAGGCCCGCACGACACGAATGCCCGTGATCTGTTCGCGCAGAATGCGGTTCACCGAGTCGATCGAGTCCTGCATGACGCGGAACCGCGGCAGCATCTGACGCAGCACCAGCCCGACGAGCAGCGCCAGCAACGGCACCGAGACGGCCACCAACCAGGAGAGCCCGACATCGGTGCGCAGCGCCATGATGACGCCGCCGATCATCATGATCGGAGCCCCCACCATCATCGACAGGGTCATGAAGACGACCATCTGGGCCTGCTGCACGTCGTTGGTCGTGCGGCTGATGAGCGTCGGGGCACCGAATTGCGAGACCTCTCGGGCCGAAGTCGACGACGCCGTGGAACACCTGCGCACGGGTGTCCCGGCCGAAGGCCATCGACGTGCGGGCGGCGAGGTAGACGGCATACACACTGGCCGCGATCTGGAGCACGCTGATGCCGAGCATCCAGCCGCCCGTGCGCAGGATGTAGCCCGCGTCGCCCTTGGCGATGCCCTGGTCGATGATGTCGCCGTTGAGGTTGGGCAGGTAAAGGCTGGCGATGGTGCTGGCCAACTGCAGCACGACGATGATGATGATCGCGGTGCTGTGGGGCGCGAGGCGAGGGCGGATGAGTCGCCAGAGCATCGGGTCAGGTTCCTATCGGTCGAGGTATGCCGCGTGAGCCGAGCACGATGCTGGGCCCTCACGTAGGGGGACGGTCAAGGGGGTTTCGTCGGGGTCCGAGACGTGGGGCGTCGGGGCGTCGGCGAGGACACCGTGCAGCAGGAGGTCGACGAGGTCCTCAGGCGTGGAGGCGGGGCTGAGCGCGTCGACCGGGTGGACGCTGGCCAGCACGAGCGAGCCCATGATCCGCACGATGTCGGGGATGGGGCGCCGCAGCCGGTCGGCCTCCGGGGCCAGCAGCGCGGCGATGATCGCCTCGGCGCGGGCGACGATGGTTGGGTCGACGAGGTCGTGCGGATTGCCGAGACGCTGGTGGTCACCGGCCCCGTGGAAGGCGACGAACACCGACACCATTCGTCGGGCGACCGTCCGCGAGATCCGGACGGCCGCCGCCAGCCGAGCCTCCAGCGGCCAGTCGGGGCTGATGGCTTCGAGCTCATCGAGGTGGTCGGTGCGGGCGAAAACGCTTCTGGCAGCAGCGAGGACGAGGTCGTCCTTGCTCTCGAAGACCCGGAAGATGGTCCCCTCGGCAACCCCGGCGGCCGCAGCGAGATCCTTCGTGGTCACGTCGAAACCGCGCTCGAGGACGAGCGGCACGGCTGCGTCGACGAGCGATGCCCGGCGGGCCTCGGGGGCCAATGCGGGGGCTCGGGTCGGCTTCGGCAGGGTCTTCACCACAGCGGAACTATAAGTGAGTGAGTGCTCACTCACAAGCTGCCTCTCGGGTAGATAGACAAACTGACTAGATCGCCATACCATCTAGTCATGAGCACGACGATGAACTGGCCCGGAGACTGGCTCCGGGGCGTGCTGGAGATGGCGGTCCTTCGGGTGCTGGCCAACGAGCCGTCGTCCTACGGTTACGCCATCTCCGTCGCGTTGGACCGCAACGGGTTGGGCACCGTCAAGGGCGGCACGCTCTATCCCCTGCTCGCCCGCCTCGAGCAGGCCGCCCACGTCGAGACCCGTTGGGAGGCCGGCGACGGCGGGCCGGGCCGCAAGTACTACACGATCACCGACTCCGGGCGCTCCCACCTGGAGTCAGCAGCCGCCTCCTGGTGCGCGTTCGCCGAGACCACGGCGAGCTTCCTGCGCGCGGAGGCACCCGGCATACCTGCACCCTCCCCTGCCACGACCGTGCCTGCGGGCTGATCTCCCCACCCCGGAAAGGAACCACCATGTTGGACCCCACGAAGACGACCCTCCCGAAGCAGTGGGCGAGCGAATTCGCCATGGCACTGCGCTCCCGGGACGTCACCGGAGCGGCGATCGGCGACGCCTTGCGTGAGGCGGAGGCCTACTGCGCAGACAGCGGCCAGGCACCTCTGGAGGCGTTCGGTCCGGCTGCGGCGTATGCCGATTCGCTCACCGACCTGCCAACCGCCGCCGCGCACACGTCGTGGGCCGCGCGGATCGCCCCGTCGGCGCTCGGTCTGGCCGGCCTCACCCTTGCCCTGCCGACGTTCGACGCCTGGCGAGCGGGACGCAGCGTGCAATTGCCGCTTGGCGGACTGGTCACCCTGCTCGTCATCGCGGCGACGGTGACCGTCTTCCTGGTCTGGCCGCGGACCTTCCGCCGCGCGGTGCCGTTCCTCATCCTCGTGAGCCTGGGCATGTGGGGCTCGGTGTCGGCCACGGCGCTGCTCCAGCAGCCGGTCGCGACCCTCCCCACTGTGCCGAGCGCCCTCGTCGCCGCCGGGGCCCTCATCGGGTCGGGCATCTGGCAGATGAGGACTCTCGATATGGACGTGATCGTCGATCCCTTGGGACCGACGCCGCGCCCTGGTCGCGGGTTCCTGCTGCTCACGGCCTGGCTGTTGCCCATCGGCACCCTGGTCGCCATGGGCATCGCGATGTTCGCGCCGGTGCGCTAGATCCGCAGGACGCCTCAGGCGACGAGGAACCCGTCGGCGACCAGGGCCCGGAGGGTGGGAACGGCGACCTCGGTGACGTGCGCGTCGTCAAGCTCCAACAAACTGGCGATCGCCGCCAGCGCCACCCGCGGCGTCAGTGACCCGTCGCAGACGCCGATGAGACCGGCCGCCACGGTGTCGAGTTGGACGGTGCGGCACAGGCCGCCGCCCTGACGGGCGAGGATCACCGACGGGTCCTCGGCGCCCGGCAGCAGGTGTCGCTCCTCGGTGACGTCCGGCGCCGCGCTCCACGGCGTGTCCAGCAGGTATGCCGTCCCGCCTTCGGCGATTGCGGTCCGGGCTCGCAGGCCGGCGTCGACCGCATGGCCAACCCCGGGAGCCACTGGTCCGGGGACCTCGACGAGGTCGAGCCACGGCTCGCGGTCGCCGAGCGGCCGCTGCAGGGTGATGATGCCGAAGCCGATGCCCTCGATGTGGCGGTCGGCGAAGTCGGCCAGCCACGCGGCATACATCGCGTCGAAATTCGGTGCGCCGGAACGGGCCCCGGCGTCGCGAGCCCACAACTCGGCATACTGCGCCGGGTCCTGCACGTCACGCTGGATGACCCAGGCGTCCAGGCCGGTGCCGTCGAGCCACTCGTGCCAGCGGTCGCGCCAATCGGCGCCGCGACGGATCTCCCAGTTGCCGAGGAACTGGGCGACGCCACCGGGCTCGAGGTGCTCCCCCACTCGGCGGACGAGCGCCTCGACGACCCCGTCGCCGACCAGGCCTGCGTCGCGGTATTCATAGCGCGGGACCCCCGCAGAGCGCGGCGTGATGACGAAGGGCGGGTTGCTCACGATGAGGTCGAAGCGCTCTCCTGCAACGGGATCCAGCAAACTGCCGGGCCGCAGTTCGATGGCCAGGTCGTTGAGATCAGCGTTGAACCGGGCGAAGGCCAGGGCGCGCTCGGAGACGTCGGTGCCGACGATGCCCTCAGCGTGGGTGGCCAGGTGCAACGACTGGACGGCGCTGCCGACCCCCAGGTCGAGCGCCCGACGTGCCTGCCGCCGGATGGTCCACTCAGCGAGGGTGGTCGAGGCGTTCCCGATCCCCAAGACGTGGGTCTCGGCCAGTGGACGTCCGGTCGCGATCTCCGAGAGGTCGGAGGCGACCCACCACTGGTGCGACTCGTCGGCGTAGGGGCGCAGGTCGCAGGTCGAGCGCAGGTCGGCGCCCTCGGCGCGGGCCAGCCCGAGTTGGACGGCCCCGTCGGCCCGCAGCGTGGGCAGCGCGCGGTCGGCGTCGTCCCACGCGACCGGGAAGCCCAGGGCGAAGAGCCGCACGAGCACCGCGGCGGGCTCGGGTCGGTGGCGGGTGGCCAGGTCGGCCGGAAGGCGCTGCTCGCGGTGCAGGGCGCCTGCAGCCACCGGGCCAAGCGTGTGCTCGACCCCGTCCACCGTGTATGCCGCAGCAGTCAAGTCGGCGCGCAGGCGCGGCAGGAGATCAGGGTCGGGCACAGGCGTCGGGCTCACGGCGACAAGGGTATGCCGCCCCCTGCCGGGTCGAGGTATTCGGCCGTTACCCGGCGATGGTGGAATACCTCGAATCAGCTGGGGGTCGGGCTGGCGAGGCGGGGTCAGGCTGGTGAGATGGGACGCCCGAGCAGGGAACTGAGCCGGGCCAACGCCTCTGGCCTCACCCAGTAATAGACCCAGGTGCCCCGACGCTCGCAGTCGACCAACCCGGCGGCCCGAAGGACCTTGAGGTGGTGGGAGATCGTCGGCCCGGACAACGGGAAGGCGCCCACGAGATCGCAGACGCAGGCCTCGGGTTGAGCGGCGATGAGCGACACGAGGCGCAGCCGCACCGGGTCGCCGAGCGCTTTGAACATCGGGGCGATCGCCTCGGCGTCGGCGGGCGACACGGGCGGCGCACCGAGCGCGCAGCAGGGGGCCGCCAACTCCAACCGGGTCGTCGTCATGGGTCTATCTTGACAGATATCGAAACAAGATGCAGCATCGTGTTTCGACAGTCATCGAAACAAGGAGAGACCATGAGCCAGTCATCCAGCCCTGCCGGCCCGCACACCTCGACGGCGGGCCTCGACACCCCGGCGGAGCAAGTCCGCTCGGTCGTCCAGGAGCGCTATGCGGCGGCCGCCCGCACGACCCTCGACCTGCTCGAGGGCACCGAGACCGCCGCCGGATCCTGTTGCGCCCCCTCGTGCTGCGCGGAACCCGCTGCGGCTGACCCGATCAAACACACCGAGACGGCTGGCGCGCCCTGCTGTGGGTCCTCGTGCTGCGCAGCACCGACCGGGGCCGACCCGATCACGCGCGACCTCTACGAGCCCGGCGAGGTCCCGTCGGCCGGCGCCCTCGTCGCCTCCCTCGGCTGTGGCAACCCGACCCTGTTGGCCGACCTGCAGCCCGGGCAGAGCGTCCTCGACCTCGGCTCCGGTGGCGGACTGGATGTCCTGCTGTCCGCGCGGCGAGTGGCACCCGGCGGGACGGCATACGGGCTCGATATGACCCCGGAAATGCTGGAACTGGCCCGTCGCAACCAGGCCGAGGCGGGGGTCGAGAACGCGACGTTCCTGCTCGGGACGATTGAGGAGGTGCCGCTGGGCGACGCGTCGGTCGACGTCGTCATCTCCAACTGCGTCATCAACCTGTCGCCCGACAAGGACGCGGTGCTCCGCGAGGCGTTCCGGGTGTTGCGCCCGGAGGGGCGGTTCGCGGTGTCGGACATCGTGCTGCTGCGGCCGATCCCGGAGCACCTCACGGGCATCGTGGGCCTGTGGACCGGGTGCGTGTCGGGGGCCCTGCTGGACTCCGACTATGTGGCGAAACTCGGCGCGGCGGGGTTCGTTGACGCGTCGGTCGAGGTCACCCGGACCTACTCCCGGATCGACCTCGAGGACCTCGCGTCGATGTTGGAGCCGTCGCAGATCCCGGACGGATTCGACGTCGAGGCCACGGTGACGGCGTTGGAAGGCGCCTTCGCCAGCGCGTCGATCCGCGCCCGCAGGCCGCTCTGACGCGCCCCCGACCCCGCCCCCGCCCAGCCGGGTCGAGGTATTCCGCCATCGTTCGCTGACGGCCGAATACCTCGACCCAGCAAGGGGGTTGGGCGCAGCGAGAGGGTCGGCTCCCCAACGGGAAGCCGACCCTCTCGTGTGCTCGAAGGAGCAGCAGGTATGCCGCGTGCTCAGCTTGCGACGCGGTCTGCGACCGGTGAGGGGTCGCCGGCGATGGCCAGGTCGCGCCGCTTGGAGACGACGACCGCCACGATGACGACGGCCAGGCACAGCAGGGCGATGGCGTACCGGATGCCGGCGTTGGCCCCAGCGCCAAGGGTCAGACCCACGATCGAGGGCGCGATGAGCACCGAGACGAGGTTCATCACCTTGAGGAGCGGGTTGATGGCCGGGCCCGCAGTGTCCTTGAACGGGTCGCCGACGGTGTCGCCGATGACGGTGGCGGCGTGGGCAGCGGAGCCCTTGCCACCGTGAGCGCCGTCCTCGACGATCTTCTTGGCGTTGTCCCAGGCACCGCCGGAGTTGGCCAGGAAGACGGCCATGAGGCAGCCCGAGGTGATCGCCCCGGCGAGGAAGCCGGCAAGCGCACCGATACCGAGGCCGAACCCGACGATGATCGGCGTGAGCGCCGCCAGCAGACCCGGGGTCGCCAATTCACGCAGCGAGTCGCGGGTGCAGATGTCGACGACCTTGCCGTATTCGGGCTTGGCGGTCCCCTCCATGATCCCGGGGATCTCGCGGATCTGGCGGCGCACCTCGAAGATGATTGCTCCAGCGGCCCGGGTGACGGCGTTGATCGCCAGACCGGAGAAGAGGAAGACAACGGAGGCGCCGAGCAGCGCGCCGACCAAGGTGTTGGGCGACACGATCTCAAGGTTGAACGACGACGCGATGTCGGCGGTGATCTTGGCGCCGCTGCCGATCTCGTCGAGCGTGCTGCGCACGGCGTCGGTGAACGATCCGAAGAGCGCGGTCGCCGCCAGGACGGCCGTCGCGATCGCGATTCCCTTGGTGATGGCCTTCGTCGTGTTGCCAACAGCGTCGAGGTCGGTGAGGATGCGCGCCCCGGCGGCGTCGATGTCCTTGGACATCTCGGCAATGCCTTGGGCGTTGTCCGACACGGGGCCGAAGGTGTCCATTGCCACGATGACGCCGACGGTCGTCAACAGCCCACACCCAGCGAGGGCGATGAAGAAGAGCGCCAACAATGTCGACCCAGCGCCCAGCGTGAAGGCGCCGTAGACGGCGGCCCCGATGATGACCGCGGTGTAGACGGCCGACTCGAAGCCCACACCGATGCCCGAGAGGACGACGGTGGCCGGGCCGGTGAGGGACGTGCGAGCCACGTCGTTGGTCGGCCGGGAGGTCGTGCCCGTGAAGTAGCCCGTCAGCCAGAGGATGATGCCCGCGAGAATGATGCCGAGGAAGACGGCCATGGTCGCGCGGATCCGGAGCCCGTCGATCTGCACCCCGAGAATGGCGGCGTCGGTCGACTGCGGCAGGTAGACGAATGCGGCGATAAGCGACAACACCGCGGAGATCACCGCAGAGATGTAGAAACCGCGGTTGATGGCCGTCAGGCCGTTCTCGTTGCCCTTCACCTTGGTGATGAAGACGCCGATGATGGCGGTAATGGCACCGATCGCCGGGACGATGAGCGGGAACACCAGGCCGGTGACGCCGAGCGCCACGGAACCGAGGATGAGCGCGGCGACGAGGGTCACGGCATACGACTCGAAGAGGTCGGCCGCCATGCCGGCGCAGTCGCCCACGTTGTCACCGACGTTGTCGGCGATGGTGGCCGCGTTGCGCGGGTCGTCCTCGGGAATGCCCGCCTCGACCTTGCCGACGAGGTCGGCACCCACATCGGCGGCCTTGGTGAAGATGCCGCCGCCGACACGCATGAACATCGCGAGCAGCGCCGCGCCGAAGCCGAAGCCCTCGAGGACCTTCGGAGCCTCACCCTTGTAGAGCAGGACGACGATCGAGGCGCCGAGCAGGCCCAGGCCGACGGTCGCCATGCCGACGGTGCCGCCGGTGCGGAAGGCGATCCGCATGCCGCCTTCACGGTCACCCTGGCGAGCGGCCGAGGCCACGCGGACGTTGGCGCGAACCGCGAGGTTCATGCCGAGGTAGCCGATGCTCGCCGAGAAGAGAGCGCCGATGACGAAGAAGACCGACCGTCCCACCTTGACGCCCATGTCCGCGGCGGGGAGGAGGAAGAGCAACAGGAAGACCAGGACGACGAAACCGCCAAGCGTCTTGAACTGGCGCTGCAGATAGGCCTGCGCCCCTTCCTGGACCGCAGCGCCGATCTCCTGCATCCGTTCGGTACCCGGGTCGGCGGCGAGAACCTGACGCCGGAACATCGCACCCATCGCCAGGGCGATGAGGGAGATGACGAGGACGACGAGGACAAGAGTGAGGTTGAGCCCTTCGAGGGCGACCTCGGGCGCGGCAGGTATCAGGGCTTGCATGCATTTCCTCCTAGACGCCGCCCATGGCGGCGCACGGGGTCGGCGCCGAACGGGGGGTTCAGCGGAGGCACATCCGTGTGTTCCGGGGCGAGGCTATCGCCCGCAACCGTCGCGAGGCGACAGTGCTGGCCCGCTCAGGAGGTGTGTAACGGCTCACGCCGCCGATGAAAACGCTTGCAGCCCAAGCCAATGGGAACGTGGGTCACGACCGGGGGCACCGCCGGTCGGCACGGGCGGGGTCGAGGCCGATCAGGCCAGGTCGTCGGGGACGTCCGCCAGGGTCGGGAACATCTCCAGGACCCGGTCGAGCCCCGTGATCGTGAACACCTTGAGGACTCGGTCGGTTGCACCGACGATCCGCATCCGGCCACCTTGGGAGCGCACCATCTTCAGCCTCCCGACCAGGACGCCCAGACCCGTGGAATCCAGAAAAGTGACCCGGCCGAGGTCAACGACCAGGTCTTTGCACCCGGCGTGGATCGGCTCATCGAGTCGCCGTCGCAATTGAGGTGCCGTATAGACGTCGATCTCCCCACCGACGTGCACAATCGTGCGCTCCCCCTGCGCCGTGGTCGACAACGCCAGATCCACGATCACAACCTTCCGCTCACTGCCTTTCTTTGAACGTTACCTCGGCAGCCTACGGTGAGCACAATGCCCACTCCGCAAGAGACGCGACCTGACCCGGCCGAGGCGGCCCGCGCCGACCCCGCGGCGTTGCTGTCGCGCCTGGCGAGCGGCGATCGTCAGGCGCGGCTGCGGCATACCCGGCGGATCCCCGAGCGAGCGGCCCGCACGGCCGACCTGCCGTCCTGGGTGACCCCGTCCCTCGCGGGAGCGCTCCTCGGCGAGGGCATCGCCACGTTGTGGAGCCACCAGGTCGAGACAGCTGAGGCCGCGCATGGCGGCGAGCACGTCGTCGTCGCCACGGGGACGGCCTCGGGCAAGTCCCTGGGTTACCTCGTTCCGGTGCTCTCGGACGTGCTTGATGGAGCATCGGCACCCACGGGGCGCGGCGCGACTGCGCTGTATCTCGCGCCGACCAAGGCTCTGGCCCACGACCAACTCGACCGGGTGACCCGGCTCGCGTTGCCGGGGCTGCGCGTCGCGACCTATGACGGCGACACACCTCCTGAGGAACGGCGGTGGATCCGCGAGCACGGGGCCTATGTGCTGACCAACCCCGACCTCGTCCACCACTCGTTGTTGCCCGGGCACGAGCGGTGGGCTCCGTTCCTGCGCGCCTTGCGCTATGTCGTCATCGACGAATGCCACGTCTACCGAGGGGTTTTCGGGTCGCACCTCGCGCTGGTGCTGCGGCGGTTGCGCCGGGTCGCAGCCCGCTACCGCTCCTACCCCACCTTCGTCCTCGCCTCCGCGACCGTCGCCGACCCGGGTGGGCACGCCGCTCGCCTGATCGGTATGCCGGTCCGCCCGGTCACGCTCGACGGCTCGCCACGCGCGGCGGTGACCATCGGGTTGTGGGAGCCGTCGATCCGGCCGGTGACCGATGCCGAATCTGGGGTGACCGCGCGGCGGCGCTCGGCCGTGGCCGAGGCTGCGGATCTGTTGGCCGATCTGGTGGACGAGGGCGTGCAGACGGTGGCCTTCGCCCGATCGCGGGTCGGAGCGGAGGTGCTTGCCCAGGCGGCCACCCGCCGCTCGGCCGATCGAGGCGGGGCCGCCGCCGATCACTACGAGGCCGGCGGAAGCCGGGGCGAGACCACCGCCGATCGTGACGGAACCGTCGGGTCGGGAGCGGTGATCGCGGCATACCGAGGCGGGTATCTGCCCGAAGAACGGCGGATCCTGGAGGGGCAGTTGCGCTCCGGTCACCTGCGCGGCCTCGCAGCGACGACCGCGCTGGAACTCGGCATCGATGTCAGCGGCCTGGACGCGGTGCTCCTTGCGGGTTGGCCGGGGACGGTGTCGTCGTTCTGGCAACAGGTGGGCCGAGCCGGGCGGGCCGGCCGCGAGTCGCTGGCGGTGCTCGTCGCCGCCGACGACCCGCTGGACGGCTTCCTCGTGCGCAACCCGGAGGCCATCTTCGACCGGCCTGTCGAGGTCGCGGTCGTCGACCCGGACAACCCACATGTCTTGGCCCCCCACCTCGTCTGCGCGGCGGCCGAATTGCCGGTGACCGACGCCGACCTCGCGCCGGACCTGTTCGGGCCGGGTGCCGGGCCGCTGCTTGACCGGTTGGTGGCAGACGGTGTCGTGCGGCGCCGACCCACCGGCGTCTACTGGGCCCGTGACGAGCCACCGGCTGCGTCGGTGTCGTTGCGCGGGATCGGGCAGACCGTGCGGGTCGTGGAGCGCTCGACCGGCCGGGTCGTGGGCCTCGTCGACGAGTCGCGCGCCGACGCGGCGGTCCACCCAGGCGCCGTCCACGTCCACCAGGGGCGCAGTTTCGTCGTCACCGCGCTCGACCTCGATGAAGGCTCGGCCCTCGTCGTCGCCGGCGACCCGGGCTGGAGCACGCAGGCGAGGTCGGTGAGCGAGTTCAACCTGGGGAAGGTGCGTGAGCAGGTGTCGAGCGGCCCGTTGACCGCCGCGTTCGGCGAGGTGACCGTGCACCACCAAGTGATGTCCTTCCTGCGCCGACTGCCCGACGGCGAGGTCATCGGGGAGCACCCACTCGACCTCCCGGTCCGCACCCTGTCGACGACCGGCGTCTGGTGGACCCTCCCCGAGGAGACGCTGCTCGACGTGGGCGTGGACGCGAGCGGCATACCGGGGGCCCTTCACGCCGCCGAGCACGCGGCGATCGGGATGCTGCCCCTCGTGGCGAGCGCCGACCGCTGGGACATTGGCGGGGTGTCGACCGCGCGGCACCCGGACACGGGGTTGCCGACGGTGCTCGTCTACGACGGCTACCCGGGCGGGGCCGGGTTCGCGCAGCGCGGGTATGCCGCCCTGCACGACTGGCTCGCGGCGACCCGTGACGTCGTGGCGGGGTGCGCCTGCCGGGACGGCTGCCCGTCGTGCGTCCAGTCGCCCAAGTGTGGCAACGGCAACCATCCGCTGGACAAAGCCGGCGCCGTGCGGGTCCTTGCCCACGTGGTGAGCCTGCTGGAACGTTGCGGCCCTGAGTAGTGTCGCCACCGAAGCCGTCGAACCGCCGTCCGCGGTCGACGACGTGGGTGGGACATCAGGAGGACAACGTGGTCGCATTCGGGTTGATCCTGCTCCTCATCGGAGTGGGCGCGGGTGGCTGGCTCGCGTGGTTGGCCTTGCAGAGCGAGACCGGGGTGACGCTGGGAGCGACCGGGCTGCAGTTGACCGTGCTGCCGATCACGCTGTTCGTCGCCGGTGCCGCGTCGATGTTGCTGTTGTGGCTCGGGGTGCGATTCATGGCCCTCGGGACCAAGCGTCGGGTCGCCCGGCGCAAGGAACTCAAGGAGTTGCGCACCGCGCCCCCGGCCTCCGGTGGCGCGGGTCCGCGCAGCACTGACGGTCTCTAAGGTCCCGACGGGCTCAGCCAGGGCCAGCCCGCGCGGAGGCTCGGGCCGTCCTCGGCCACGGCCCGCCCGAAGTCGCCGTGACGGAGACTTCGACCGAACCCTCGCCCGGCACTGCACACGCCACGAGTTGCGCGTGGTTGAGCGCGGCCAACCGGGAGGCCTGAGCGCAGGCCTCTCCCGCGCCAGCACCGCGAACCCCTGCGCCCGCACCGGCCAGCGCGGCGAGATCGGCGGCAGCCCGCGCGACGTGGGCGGCGTTGACCGCTCTGGCCAGGTCGAGCGCTCCGACCGTTGACGCCACCAGCGCGCCCAGGACCCCGAGCACTGCCACGGTGCTCTGACCACGCTCACGGCTCACGGCGGAACCGCCTCACGGGGAGCAGTCGCCGACGCCGCCACGACCCAGGAGAAGCCCACCACGGGCGCCCGGCGCGACACCGAGACCATCGCTGTCGCCAGGTCGCCACCGGCGCTCAGGGTCACTGATGCACCCGAGGGAGCCGCGCCACGCGCCAACGCGGCCGCGGCGCCCTGGGAGTCGCCCCTGGCCAACGCCCGCGCTGCAAGCCGGGCGGCATCGACACACCGGATCTGGTCGATCCCGGCTCCGATAGCGCTCAGCGCCACCACCAACACGAGCACCACCGCAGGCAGCGCCACCGCGAACTCGGCCGTCGCCATCCCGCGCTCGCTCCGACCACGCGGCCGCCTCACCGGGGCACCCTCACCCCGTGCTCAGCGCGGACTGGATGATTCGAGCCAAGGCCGAACGCACCGCATCGGATTTCACGACCGCGATCAGCGCCGCGGCGAACGCCACCGCGGCCAGCGTGCCCACGGCATACTCCGCCGTCGTCATGCCGGCGTCCATGCGGCGGCGAGCCTCACGCCAGCCGCCAATCAGCTTCCACCTCAAGGCTTTTCCCATCATCACACGTCCCTTCAGTCGCAGACCGATACCTCGATCCTCACCGCCGACCCGACCTGTTGTCAGCGCCTCCCGCCCGGCCTGTGGATGATGGGACAACTGACCAGGCGGGTGTGGACAACCCGGACCCGCGCACGCGTGGCATACCCCTAGGGGTATGCTTCAACCCGAACTGAAGAGTCAAGGAGCGTGGCAGTCGTGAGAACCGTCGTGGTCATCGGTGGAGTCGCCGGGGGGATGAGTGCCGCCGCGCGGCTGCGCCGACTGGACCCCAGCGCGCGCATCGTCGTCGTCGAGCAGGGCTCGGAGGTGTCGTTCGCCAACTGCGGGCTCCCCTACTTCCTCAGCGGCGAGATCGCCAACCGCAGCGACCTGCTCCTGCGCACGCCGGGGTCACTCGCCGCCACCCTCGGCCTCGAGGTCCGCGTCGACACCCTCGCCACCGCGATCGACCCGGCCGCCCGCGAGGTCACCGTGCGCGGTCCCGAAGGCCGCGAGGAGCGCATCGGCTACGACGCGCTCGTCCTGGCCCCCGGGGCGTATGCCGTCCGCCCACCGATCCCCGGCATCGACCACCCGCGGGTGCGGACCCTTCGGACGGTCCCCGACGCGGACACGATCCGCGGCTGGGTTCAGCAGGGCGCCGCACGCGCCGTCGTCCTGGGCGCCGGGTTCATCGGCCTGGAGGCCGCCGAGGCCCTGCGCCACGCCGGCCTGGACGTGAGCATCGTCGAAGCGGCCCCCCACGTGCTCCCAGTCATCGATGCCGAGCTCGCGGCATACGTCACCGATGAACTGCGCACCCACGGGGTCAACGTGCACGAGGGAGTCGCCGCTCGCGCCATCCTCGACGTCGAGGGCACCCCGGTCGTCGAGCTCGCCGACGGCACGGTCCTGCCCGCCGACCTGGTCATCCTGTCGGTCGGGGTCAGGCCGCGCTCGGAGCTCGCCGCGGCCGCCGGCCTGGCCCTCACCGAGCAGGGGGCGATCATTGTCGATGACGACCAGCGCACCTCCGACCCACACATCTGGGCCGTCGGCGACGCCACGGCCAGCACGCACGCGATCACCGGGGCCGTGGCTCCTGTCGCCCTAGCCACCCCCGCCAACCGGAGTGGCCGAGTGGCCGCCGACTCGATTGCGGGGGGTGGGCGGCGCTCACCCCGGCCCCTCGGCACGGCCGCCGTGCGGGTCTTCGACCTCACCATCGCCATGACGGGCGCCTCTCGGCGCTCCCTGGGAGACCGGCCCTTCCACACCGTCCGGGTGCACGCGGGTCACCACGCCGGCTACTACCCCGGTGCCGAGACGATGCACCTGCTGCTGCACTTCGACGGCGAGGGCCGCATCCTCGGAGCCCAGGGAGTCGGCCGCGAGGGCGTCGACAAGCGCATCGACGTCATCGCCACCGCCACCCGGGGCGGGTTGCGGGTCGACGATCTGGTCGATCTCGACCTGTCCTATGCCCCGCCGTTCGGTGCGGCGAAGGACCCGGTGATGATGCTGGGGATGATCGCCGACAACGTGTTGTCCGGCCGCCTCACCCAGCACGACCCGGTCGGTCCGCTGGACCCCGAGACGACGCTCGTGCTCGACGTGCGGAACCCCGGCGAATGGGACCGCGGACACATCGAGGGCGCGATGCTCGTGCCGCAGCCCGACGTCGCGGCGTCGATCGAGGAGATCCGGCGGGCCGCGGCCGGTCGGCCCATCGTCGTTCACTGCGCGTCGGGGTTCCGCTCCTACCTGGCCAACCGCACGCTGGCCGGCGCGGGTATCGACAGCGCCAACGTGTCCGGCGGCTTCACGACGCTCGCGATCGCCAAACCTCAACTCGTCACTCACCCCCAGACCTCCCCGGCCAGCGCGACGACCAGCGGCACCACGGTCAGCAGCACGAACGCCGGCAGGAACGCCAACCCCAGCGGCAGCACGATTGTCACGCCCAGCCTGGCGGCCGCGAGCTCCATCTCTTGCAGCTGAGTGGCGCGCAGGTCGGCGGCGGCGGCACGTAACGCCGCCGACGGGGCAACCCCCGCCGCGTCGGCGAGCGCCATCGCTCGGCGTGCCGGTGCCCACGCGTCGTCGACGGCCCCCCAGGCGACCGACCACGGCATACCCCACCGCACGGCCGCGGCGACGATGGTGAGGTGCTCGCACACCACGCCCTTCGACGTCCGCGCGACCGCCTCGACCGCATCGACGAGGCCGCCGCCGGCCCCGAGGACGAGCGCCACCAACTCCAGGGCGTCGGCTATCGCGGGGGCAGCAGGCGCACCAGGTATGCCGTGCCGCCGCCCGACTGCCCGCACCGACCTCGGCCTTGCGGCATCTGGCACGGGCCCGGCCAGGCGGGCGCTTGAGTCCAGGCCCGCGGGGAGGGCTGTGGACCGCCACGGCCAGGCAAGGACCGCGCCGGCCAGCAGGAGCGCCACCAGGCCTTCCACCCCGGCGAAGGCTTCGGCCACTGATGCCGGCACGCCAGCCGTCATCCCAGCGCCTGAGCCAAGCCAAGGCGGCTGACGAGGCGGGCGCACCACCATCGCCCGAGGAACAGCAGTCCCAGCCCGAGTCCGAGACAGGCGACGGTGATCGGTGACCCTGAATAGAGCCGCCACGGGTCGATGCCGAACACGATGCCCACCACCGGACCGGCGAGGGGCAGCAGCGTGAGCACCCGCATCGTCGCGCGCGGGCCGGCGAGGGCCACGGCGATCTTGCGCCGAAGCCCCTCGTGCTCCCGCAGCAGGGCTGCGGCGCTCTCCCACGCCTCAGCCAGCGGGACACCCGCCGAGCTGGACAACTCCTGGGCCTGACTGATCACTCGGAAGACCTGACCACTCGCAAGGCGACCCGGGGGCGCGCGTAGCGCATCACGAACCTCGGCGCTCAGACCGATCTCGGCGTCCGCGAAGTCGAGAACGGCCGGCAGATCCAGTCCAGCGCGCAGCCCCGCCACGCACAGGTCGAGGGCTTCGCAGGTCTGCGCCACCAGGGCTGATCGGGCCCGCTCCCGGGCGCTCGGACGGCGCGACCACCAACTGCGGACGATCGCTGCCCAGCGGCGCGGACCGCCGACCGACCCCATGACACCCGTCGACCCCATGCCATCCGTCGAGCCCACTGCGCGACGAGATGTCACGGCTCGCGGCCCTCGCCAAGCGAAGGTCGCCAGCGCCAGCAGGCCGGCCACGATCCACGGCGACGCGTCGACCCCGCTCACGGCACCACCTCCGCACCGACGAGGGCCATCAACCGCTCCCGAGCAGCCTGCCGCAGAGCGAGCCAACCCGCCGGATCCCCCTCGGCGCTCCCGCCAATCCCGCCGCTCCCGCTGCCCTCGCTGCCCCCGCTGCCCTCGCTGCCGGCAAGGTTCCCTCCCTCGCCACGCACCCGATGCAGCACCGGCACCACCCTCGGCCTCCCGCCCGGGTCACCCATCACGACGCCGATCGACTCGACCGTCCGCTCGCGGCCGTGACGCCGGACCTGAACGACGACTGCCAACGCACTGAGCACCTGCGCGTGCACCGCGGGCAACGACATCCCGGCAAGCGCACCTAGCGCTTCGATGCGGGCGACGACATCGGAGGCGGCATTCGCGTGGATCGTGCCCGCGCCGCCTTCATGCCCGGTGTTGAGCGCCGACAGCAACTCACGGACCTCGGCACCACGCACCTCTCCGACGACGATCCGATCCGGACGCATCCGCAGGGCCTGACGCAACAACGTCACCATCGTCACCTCGCCGACCCCTTCGACATTGGGTGAACGACCCTCCAGATGGACGACATGCGGATGCTCGACAGCCAACTCGCGCACGTCCTCGACCACGAGGATCCGTTCCCGCTGATCGGCCAGCCCCAACAGCGCGCCGAGCAGCGTCGTCTTCCCGGCCCCGGTGCCGCCGCTGACAAGGAACGACACCCGTCGCTCCACCAACCCGCGAAGCACCGGGCCCCACCCAACCGGCACACTCCCGGCAGCGACGAGGTCCTCGAAGGACAACGGGACGCGCGCCGGCACCCGCAGGGTGAGGTGGGGACCACCGCCGACGAGTGGCGGCAGGATCGCATGCAGCCGCACCCCCGTGGGCAGGACCGCATCCACGTATGCCGCGGTGTCATCCAGGCGGCGCCCGGCCAGCGCCGCCAGCCGCACCGCCATCGCCCGGCGGACAGCCACCGACCCCAGCGACACCGCCACCTGCTCCATCCCGGCGCCCCGGTCCACCCAGACCCGTCCGTCGCCGTTGACCGCGATGTCGGTGATCGCCGGGTCTTCCATCAAACGCTCCAACGGCCCCGCACCCAACACGGAAGCGGACAGCCGTGCTCCAGCGTCGGCCGCTCCCGCCGACCCAAGCACCGCCAACTCGGATCTCGCGATCCGCTCGACCACCTCTGCGTCGGGCGCTCGGCCGGCGCGGATCTGCTCCCACACCATCGGGTCAAGGGTCATGAGGCCGCCTCGCGCCGATCCCCGCCCAGCGCTTCCACGACCGCCCGCGCGAGATCCGCCAGTGGCCCACGGCTACGACCCGGGGGTATGCCGCGCGCCAGGTCCCGCCCGACGCTCGGGTCGTCGTCGAGCACGCCAAGGACCGGCAGGTCGAGGGCTGCCCCAACGTCGTCGAGGAGCGATCGGGACAACCGCCGACCGCGCAGCACGAGATAGGTCTCGGGCACGCGAGCCGCCACTCTTGGAGCCGTGGCCGCGAGCGCTGCCAGCTCAACGATCCCCGCGCCCGCAACGACGACCGCACGCAGCGACGGCAGCGCTGCCTCCCGCGGAGCGAAATCCAGCAGAGCCGCCTCCCGCACAGCCGCCTCCCGCAGGACCCAGTCCCGCAGAGCCCAGTCCTGCAGAGCCCACGAGCGCGGCACATCGACGACCACCAGGTCGAGAACCTCCACCAGACCCGCGAACACCCCACGGACCGCGTCCGCCCCGATCTGCGCCGGCGAGTCGCGGCAGTGGGCGAGCACCGCGACGGCGCCGGCGCGCGGCATACGGGAGAGCAGCCCCAGCCCGTCGACCCGCCCGCGGCACCCCGCGAGGTCGGGCCACCGCACGCCCGGAACGTGCTCGATGCCGAGAACCACGTCGATCCCGGCACCGCCAGCAGCCCCGTCGACCACGCCCACCGACCAGCCCGATTCTGCGGCGTGCAGGGCACACGCTGCGGCGAGCGTCGATGCCCCGCAGCCTCCCGAGGCACCCACGACCGCGAGGACGACACCCCTTGCGCTCCTGCCAGCAGATCCGTCCATGCCGGCCAGCCTCGCCTGCGCCCGTCCTGGCCCGCACCCACCACCGGCGGCCCTGTGGATGGTGGGACGGATGACCAAGGGGATGTGGACAACTCAGCAAGCGCGCGACCCGCCGAGGGTGATCCTGACACCCACCGCCGCGCCCACGCCTTGGCCCACCGCCAGCAAGCTGCCGCGGACGCCACCTCAGCCCACTGACGGCAGCGAGAGGGCATCGCACACCTGGCCGGAGCAGCGGGGGACGTGCGACGGCCCCCGCTGGGGGGACAACGGGGGCCGTCTGGCGCGCTGGCACCGGGGGGGAGGGGCCAGTGCGCACCTGCTCAACCCCGAGGGGGAGCATGACTATTCTCAGGCTTCCGAGCCGGAAAGGCAAACGGTACCCCATTCGCAACACACGCTTGGCGTGTCGGCCTCGACACAGTGCCCAAGGCCGCCTCGCATGCTCAGGTCAGCCGACCGACCCGAACCGCGTCGGCGACCCGCGCGCCCTCGGCCGCCGCTTGGGTCATCGCCTGCGCGGCCTGGCGCAACCACAGGGCCACGCCCTGCGGAGTCCCCGAGGCGTATGCCGCGAGCGCCCCGAGGTAGGCCGTCCCACCACCCGCGAGCCACCCCGCCTCAGGCACGGCCACTCCGGTGGGGTCGAGCCCGGCGGCCGCCACGAGGGCCCGTTCGGCAGCCCGCGCCACCAGGCCGTTGCCCCGGACGAACGGTCGCACCACGGCCAACTCGGCGTGCACGAGGGCTGCCGCCAGGACGACGGGGACCTCGCCGGCCAGCCCGATCAACTCGGCCACCCCGGCCAGGCGAGCCGGGAGTTCGGCGGGGGCGGGCGGCATACCGAGATCGACGAACTCGCGGGAGGTCTCCTCGCCCTGGCGCGGGCGCCCCACCTGCTCGACCGGCAGCAGCCCCGAGGCCGCGGCGACATGCAGCCGAGCCAACGCCTGCGATGGTGAGCGCACGAGCAGACCCCTGATGTGCTCGGTCTCGGCGGTCGCCTGGATCGCCCCGCGCAGCACCTCCTCGACCGGGTCGAGGTGCTCGGGCCACGGGCGCGCGCCCCGCACGAGGTCTCGGACCAGGTCGACGGGCAGCTCGGCCCCGTCGAGGAACGCGCTCGCCCGGGCGCCACGAACCCGCGACTCGGCCGACGCTTCGGGGATCCGTCGGCGCAGCGCTTCGTGCCAGCGCAGTTGGGTGCAGGCGTCGCGCGCGGCGTCGACCGCCTCGCGGACCCCCTCAAGATCCAGCAGGGTCAGGACAGCAGCGCGAGCATCGGACACGAACCGCAGCGTATGCCGTCCGCGCGCCTCCTAGAGTGAGGCCATGCCCGAGCTGCCCACTCCCGGGGAGGTCACCCTCGTCACCGTCGGGCTGCTCGCTGCCCTGTTGCTCGGCGCCGTCGTCATGCGGCTGGTCGGGAGGCGCCGGTTCGTCGACCCTGTCGACCGGGCGACTTACGAAACCCTCCACACGGCGTCGCTGGCCACGAGATCACTTCGCGACGGACTCACCCCCGAGGGAGCCACCCGAGCCACCCGGCACCTGCGCTCGATGCTCGGCTCCACCGCCGTGGCGATCGTCGACACGGCCACCACCCTCGCCTGGGACGGCGCCGGGTCCCACCACCGCGGCGATGTCCGCGCCCACGCCGAGCCGGTGCTCAGTTCGGGGCGCACCCTCGTGCTCACCTCCGACCAGATCACCTGCTCGGACCCCGACTGCTCGATCCGCTCGGGGATCATCGCGCCGATCGTCGCCGACGACCGCGTGGTGGCGGCGCTCGCGGCATACGGACGAACCACCTCGACCGGGCTGGTCCGGGCCACCGAGGAGCTCGCTGGGTGGATCTCCACCCAGATCGAGCTCGCCGAGCTGGGTCGCCAACGCACCCGGGTGATGGAGGCCGAGCTGCGGGCCTTGCGCGCGCAGATTTCGCCGCACTTCATCTACAACTGCCTTGGCGCGATCGCGTCCTTCGTCCGGACCGACCCTGATCGGGCCCGCGAGCTGTTGCTGGAGTTCGCCGACTTCACCCGCTACGCGTTGCGCCGCGGCGGTGCCTACACGACCCTGCGCGATGAGTTGCAGAACATCGAGCGCTACCTCGCGCTGGAGAACGCCCGGTTCGGTGACCGCCTCGTCGTGTCGCTCACCATCGCGCCCGAGGTGCTCGCGGTGTCGGTGCCGTTCCTGGCGATCCAGCCGCTCGTCGAGAACGCCGTGCGGCACGGCATCGAGCACAAGGCCGGGATCGGCCACGTCACCATCACCGCGTCCGACGTCGGCGCGAACGCCGAGATCACCATCGAGGACGACGGCGCCGGCAGCGACCCCGACACGATCCGGGCTGTGCTGGCCGGCGAGAGCTCGCGGGACAGCGTCGGCCTGGGCAACGTCGACGCCCGGCTGCGGCAGGCCTTCGGGGATGAATACGGCCTGGTCGTCGAGACCGCCCCCGGCGCCGGCACCAAGGTCACCTTCCGCGTTCCCAAGTTCGCGCCTGGAGTCCACTCCGGCCCCTGAGGTGAGCGGGCGCCGGAAGACGCGCCGCTTGTATGAGGGTGGTGGCACTTGTATGAGGGTGTAACGGCATACAAGCGTCACGAGCCTCATACAAGCGTGCGGCGACTCGCGGACGGCCCCCTGCCGCAGCAGTCAGCGGCGGGAGGGGCTCGCCAACTGCGCCAGAAGGGCGTCAGCGGCAGCGCGTGCCCCGCCGGCCGCTCGGAAACCGTCCGCGCACGCAGCCGCTCCCGCGCGCTTGCCGGCGGCAGCGCGCACGGCCGCACGTAGGGCCGCCGGCGTGAGCTTCTTCGGCGCCAGCTGGGTGCCAGCATCGGCGTGGACGACCCGCGCTGCCGTCTCCAGTTGGTCGCGGCCATAGGGGACAACGCACACCGGTATGCCGCCCGCCAGCGCCTTCTGGGTCGCGCCCATCCCGCCGTGGGTCACCGCGACCGCGGCCCGGGCCACCAGGGGGGCATGCGGCACGAACTGCTCGACCCGGACATTCGGGGGCAGGTCGCGCAGGTCGTCAGGGACACCGGCGGGCATGGTGACGACGAGCGAACCCGGCTCGGAGGCCAGGGCGGCGACGGCGACCCGGGCGAGCGCTTCGTCGGCCTGATACTCCGAGGAGGTCGTCACGAGGGTGAGCGGATCGGGAAGGTCGGCGAGCCACGCCGGCGGGGCGGTCGGCGGCTCCCAGGTCATCGCGCCGATGCTGATGACGTGCGAGGGCCAGTCGGGGTGTGGGTAGTCGAAAGGCGTGGCGCTGCAGATCGCTACGAGTGGGGCAGCCAGCACGAGGTCGTCGAAGGAGCGGACGGGGGCCAGGCCGGCAGGGGTTCGCAACGCGTTGATCCGCGGGATGATCGAGCGCTCGACGGCCCCGAAGACCAGGCGCCCGACGACCGCGTCCCGCACCCGGCCCACGGGGTTGTCCCACCGTGGCAGCCCGGGGCCGAACGGGGGCGTCCCTGTCGAGCGCAGGGGCACGAGATAGGGGCTGAAGTGCAGCCACGGACGGCGTTGGGCCTCTGCCACGACGAGGGCGCCCCAGGCGTTCGTGTCGACGATGAGCAGATCGGGGTCCACCTCCTCGATGGCCCGGCGGAAGTCCGGCCCGTCGAGAACCGCCCGCTCGGCGAACATCGTGGCGCTGCGCTCCAGGGCCGCCTTGGCATTGGTGGCCGCCCAATCGGGGTGCTTGTCGGCGATTGGACGCAGCCGCGCGTCGATCCGCTCTGCGCTCAGCCCGGCGGCTCGGGCCTGGTCGACGAGGGTGTCGAGCGTGCGGACATGGACGTCGAGGCCGCGATCCCGAAGTTCAAGCAGCAGCGGCATCATCGGGTAGAGGTGGCCCATCGCAGGCGAGGTATAGGCCAGGACGGCCGTCATTGGCGTGCTCCTTCGGTGAGGGGGCGGAGAAGTTCGAGCAGAGCCATGCGGGTCTGGGCAGGGGTGAGCCCTTCGCGGTGCCGGAGCAACTCCCAGGTGCGAACGTCGCAGACGGCGACGAGTTGCGCGACCCGCCGCCGGCTCGTCGAGCCGTCTAGGTCGGCCAGCCACGGCGCGAAGACCCGCTCGCACCACCCGTGGTGGAAGTCGCGCCCGGCCCGGGTGAAGGAGGCCACCGCCTCGCTGAGGTGCTCGTCGGCCAGCAGCCGCAACGAGACGGGCCCGCGGGTTTCGTAGTGCTCGACGAGGTTGCGCACGATCGCGGCCAGGTCACCCGCCGGTGCTTCGTCACGCTGGGCGTAGATCTCCTGCGCCACCCGCTGACCGGCAGCGGCCGTGAGCCCTTCCTTGTCACCGAACCGCCGGATCACCGTCTGGGTGGTGACCCCCGCGGCCTCCGCCACCGACGCCAGGGTGAGACCGGCATACCCCTGCGCCTCGAAGAGGCGGCGCGTCTCCTGCAGGATCCGCACCCCGGTCTCCTCCGCCTGCCGGGCCCGCTCGCTCTGGCGGTAGCTCCTTTTCATGTTACTGATAGTGACACGAAAAGGAGACTCGCGCCATCCCCCAAGCAGAAGTTCTGCGGCGTCAGTCGGCTCAGCGGCCTATCCTGTGGCTCCATGACCACGACGACGTCGTCTCCGCCGCTGCGGGCGCTCCTCGTCGACGACGAAGCGCCCACCCTCGCCGAGCTCGCCTGGCTCCTCGGGCAGGACGAACGGATCGGCGAGATCTACACCGCCGGGTCAGGCACCGAGGCCCTCAAGGCCCTGGACGACCACCCGGTCGACGTCATCTTCACCGACATCTCCATGCCCGGCCTCGACGGACTCGCGCTGGCGAAGGTGCTCGCCCGCTTCGCCGACCGGCCCCAGGTCGTCTTCGTCACGGCATACGACGAGCATGCGGTGACGGCGTTCGAGCTCGAGGTGACCGACTACGTCATGAAGCCAGTGCGCGCCGATCGCCTCGGCGAGGCAGTGCGGCGCGTCGTCGCGCAACGGGCCGAGAAACGGGTCACCGTCGTCCCGGTCCCTGACGCACCGGCCGACGAAACCATCCCCGTCGAGCTCGGCGGGGTGACGACGTTCGTCCAGCGCAGCCAGATCCTCTACGCCCAGGCGCAGGGCGACTACGCGCGGCTGCACACCGACCGGGGCTCCCACCTCGTCCGGATCTCGCTCAACGCGCTGGAGGAGCGCTGGGGGGATCACGGGTTCGTGCGCATCCACCGCTCGACCCTCGTCTCGACAGCCCACATCACCGCCGTCACCGTGCAAAGTGGGCGGTGCAAGGTGAGCCTCGGGGACGACATCGCGCTCGAGGTGAGCAGGCGGCATACCCGAGCCTTGCGCGACCGGCTCATCCGCTCGGCCGCACGGTGACCCCATGACCCCCACGGCTGGGCCGCCTGACCCACGTGGGGACCGGAGCCTCCCCGAGGTGGGGCCGGCGCCCAAGCGGGTGCGCGTCGTCTCACCCCGTCGGGACGCCCGACGGCGCAAGGAGAAGCGCCCCGACGCGGTCGAGTTCACCGAGCAGACCGGGCTGGGCGAGATCTACCTGACCGCTCTGTTGCGGGCCCAACTGCGCCTCTCACTGGCGATCCTCGTCGCCGTCGGCGGCATCCTCGTCGGGCTGCCCGCGCTGTTCCTCCTCGTCCCCGGCGCCGCGGCAGCCACGCTCGGTCCCGTCCCTGTCATCTGGCTGGTCGCCGGCGTGGCCGTCTATCCGATCGTCCTGCTCGCGGCTCGCCTGCACGTGCGGATGGCCGAACGGATCGAGCGCGACTTCACCGATCTGATGGCGGGCCGGTGACGACCCGGCCATGAACACGCTCGCCTCCGGCTGGGGGCTCCTCGCGATCATCCTCGTGTGCGTGGCGACCGTCGCCGTCGGTGCGCTCGGGCTGCGGATGTCCCGGACGACGAGCGACTTCTACGTCGCCGGACGGGTCGTCACCGCCGGGTGGAACGCCTCGGCCATCGGCGGCGAATACCTTTCTGCCGCAAGCTTCCTCGGGGTGGCCGGCATCGTCTACTCGCTCGGCACCCACATGCTCTGGCTGCCGGTCGGATACACGTTGGGCTACCTCATCCTCCTCGTCCTCGTCGCGGCGCCGTTGCGGCGATCGGGCGCCTACACGATCCCCGACTTCGCCGAGGCGCGGTTGTCCTCGCGACGCGTCCGCCGGATCGCGAGCGTCCTCGTGGTCGGCATCGGCTGGCTCTATCTGCTCCCCCAGTTCCAAGGGGCCGGCCTGGCGTTGCAGACCGTCACGGGCGCCTCACCCGCCGTCGGCAGCCTCATCGTCGCCGTCGTCGTGCTCGTCAGCGTCGCGGCCGGCGGGATGCGCTCGATCACCCTCGTCCAGGCGATGCAGTACTGGCTCAAGCTCGCCGCCATCTCCATCCCGTGCTTCGTCCTGGCCTGGTTGTGGTTCCGGGGCGGTCAGCCGCTGCCCTCCCTCACCGACCCGGGCGGCCCCTTCGCCGGCGCGCTACCGGCATACCCCATGCGGGAACACCCCCTCTACGCGACCTACTCGACGCTCCTCGCCCTGTGCTTCGGGACCATGGGGTTGCCACACGTGCTGGTGCGCTTCTACACCAACCCCGACGGGCCGGCCGCGCGGCGCACGACGGTCATCGTCATCGCGCTGCTCGGCGCGTTCTACCTCTTCCCCCCGGTGCTCGGCATGCTCGGCCGCATCTACCTGCCGAGCCTGCCCGCCGGCACCCGCGCCGACTCGGTCGTGCTGCTGCTGCCCTCCGCCGTCACCCCCGGAACCCTCGGCGACCTGCTCAGCGCCATCCTCGCCGGGGGCGCGTTCGCGGCGTTCCTGTCGACCGCGAGCGGTCTGACCGTGTCGGTTGCGGGGGTCATCGACCAGGACCTGCTCTCCGGCGCGATGAACCGTCGCCTCGGCGGGGACCTCCCGCGCACGCACAGCTTCCGGCTCGCGTCCCTGGTCGCCATCCTCATCCCGTATGCCGCCTCGTGGCTCGCTCCCGGGGCGACCCTCGCTGACACCGTGGGCATGGCCTTCGCGATCGCGGCCTCCACCCTCGGCCCCCTGCTCATCCTCGGCGTGTGGTGGCGCCGGTTGTCGGTCACCGGCGCGGCGGCAGGGCTGATCGTCGGCGGAACCCTGGCGATGGGCGCCACCGTGGCGACCCTCTTCGGCGTCGGCCGTGGAACGGGTGGGTGGATACCGGTGCTGCTCGCCCAACCGGCCGCGTGGTCGATGCCGATCGCCTTCACGACGGCGGTTCTCGTGTCCCTGGCGACCCCTCGTTCGGTGCCCGTCAACGCCGCTCGCGCGATGGTCCGCCTGCACGCCCCCGAAGAAGTGACCGCCCGGGTGCGGCCTCCGGCGGGCTGAGCAGCCAACCGCTGGGCGGGTGCCCCCGACCGCTGGGCGAGCGCGGACCCCACCGGGCGCGTGACGTCTAGTCAGCCGTCGTGACTCGCCCTCATTGTGTGACCCACGACACTGCGGAGCCCTTTCGCAGGCCTGCCCACCGGAGGTTTACACCTTGAGCAGCCATAACGACATCAGCGAGGAACGCGCGGCGAGGTACATCGCCGTTCAGAACTCGCAGGAGTTCGCCGAGCTGCGGAAGACCTTCCGCAAGTTCGTGTTCCCCATGACCGGTCTCTTCCTCGCGTGGTACTTCCTCTACGTCATCCTCGCGACCTACGCCAGCGACTTCATGGCAACGAAGCTCTTCGGCAACATCACCGTCGGCCTGGTCCTCGGCCTGGCGCAGTTCGCGACGACGTTCGCGATCACGATGATCTACGCCCGCTGGGCCGACCGCGTCCTTGACCCCGCCGCCGCCAAGCTCGCCGACCACATGGAAAGGGGCAACCTCCAGTGAACGCCCTGGTTATGCCCGCCGCGACCCAGGTCGGCAACACGACCCTGAACATCGCCATCTTTGGCCTGTTCGTCCTCATCACCCTGGGCATCGTCATCCGGGTGTCCAAGCAGAACACGACCGCCGCGGACTACTACGCCGGTGGCCGCGCCTTCTCGGGCCGCCAGAACGGCATCGCCATCACCGGCGACTACCTGTCGGCAGCGTCCTTCCTCGGCATCGCCGGCGCCATCGCCATCAACGGCTACGACGGGTTCCTCTACTCGATCGGGTTCCTCGTCGCCTGGCTCGTCGCGCTCCTGCTCGTTGCCGAGTTGCTGCGTAACACCGGCCGTTTCACCATGGCCGACGTGCTGTCGTTCCGGTTGCGTCAGCGCCCGGTCCGCACCGCCGCCGCGGTCAACACCCTCGCGGTGTCGGCCTTCTACCTGCTGGCCCAGATGGCCGGCGCCGGTGGCCTCGTCGCCCTGCTGCTCGGCATCACCGACCGCACGGGTCAGAGCATCGTCATCGCCATCGTCGGCGCCCTGATGATCGTCTACGTCCTCATCGGCGGGATGAAGGGCACCACCTGGGTCCAGATCATCAAGGCCGCGCTGCTCATTCTCGGCGCCGGCATCATGACGATCTGGGTCGGCGTGAAGTACGGCTTCAACATCTCGGCGCTCTTCGACGACGCCATCAAGCAGGCCGGCAACGCGGCCATCCTCAACCCCGGCCTGCAGTACAAGAACAAGATCGACTTCATCTCGCTGTCGATCGCCCTGGTCCTCGGCACCGCCGGTCTGCCGCACGTGCTCATGCGCTTCTACACCGTGCCGACCTCGAAGGAAGCTCGTCGTTCGGTCGTCTGGGCCATCTGGCTCATCGGCCTGTTCTACCTGTTCACCCTCGTCCTCGGTTACGGCGCGCAGGCACTCGTCGGCTCGGCCGCCATCAAGGCTGCGCCCGGTGGCGTCAACTCGGCCGCTCCGCTGCTGGCCTACCACCTCGGCGGTGAGTTGCTCCTCGGCGTCATCTCCGCGGTCGCCTTCGCGACGATCCTCGCGGTCGTGGCCGGGCTCACCATCACGGCATCGGCGTCCTTCGCCCACGACATCTACGCCCAGGTCATCAAGCGTGGCACCGTGAGCCCGGACGACGAGGTCAAGGTGGCCCGCCGCACGGCGGTCGTCATCGGCGCCCTCGCCATCGTCGGTGGCATCTTCGCCAACGGCCAGAACATCGCGTTCCTCGTCGCCCTGGCCTTCGCGGTTGCCGCGAGCGCCAACCTGCCGACGATCCTCTACTCGCTGTTCTGGAAGAACTTCACGACCCGCGGCGCCCTCATGTCGATGTACGGCGGCCTGGCCAGCTCGCTGTTGCTCATCATCTTCAGCCCGGTCGTGTCGGGTTCGGCGACATCGATGTTCCCCACGGCGAGCTTCGCGTGGTTCCCGCTCAACAACCCGGGCATCATCTCGGTCCCCCTGTCCTTCTTCCTCGGCTGGCTGGGTTCGGTCACCGAGAAGGAGCACAACGCCGCGAAGTACGCCGAGATGGAGGTCCGCTCCCTCACCGGCGCCGGCGCGGAGAAGGCCGTCAGCCACTGACGACCGGCTTCACCCAGCACCACCGCACCACAGCACGAGGTATGCCGTGCGGCTCCCACTGTCGTGAGCCGCGCGGCATACCTCTCTCACCAGCCGCAGCGCCCCGGGCCGACAAGGTTCGGGGCGCTGTGTTGTTCAAACGACGTTCGTCTGAAAGGCCCCGCATACGGGGCATGAACAGTGGCCGATGACTTGGACATCGGAGAGCCCAATCCCGACAATTCGGGCAGAGGCATCCGCACTATGTAAGCGTGACCACCGCAACCGTCATCCTCGGCCTCGTCGTCGCGACAGCCCTGGCCTTCGACTTCACCAACGGTTTCCACGACACCGGAAACGCCATGGCGACCTCGATCGCCACGGGCGCCCTCCGCCCGAAAGCCGCCGTCCTCCTCAGCGCCGTGCTCAACCTCGTCGGCGCTTTCCTCTCCGTCCAGGTCGCGCTCACCGTGACCAACGCAGTCGTCAAGATCCAGGACAAGAGCGGGGCGCCGAGCGCGGCCCTGCTCGCCGATGGCGGCTATGCGCTGCTGCTCATCGTCTTGGCCGGCCTCTGCGGCGGCATCGTCTGGAACCTCCTGACCTGGCTGCTCGGCCTGCCTTCGTCGTCCTCCCACGCCCTCTTCGGCGGGCTCGTCGGCTCGGCGATCGCCGGGCTGGGCCTCTCCGGTGTCAACTGGGTCGGCGACGGCAGCAAACTCGACGGGGTCGTGGGCAAGGTGATCATGCCCGCGCTCCTCTCCCCCGTCATCGCGGTGGTGGTGTCGACCATCGGCACGTGGCTCATCTACAAGATCACCGCAGGCGTCGCCCAACGCTTCCAGGAAGCCGGGTTCCGCTGGGGCCAGATCGGCTCCGCCTCCCTCGTCTCGCTCGCCCACGGCACGAACGACGCGCAGAAGACGATGGGCGTCATCACCCTCGCCCTCATCGGCGCCGGCCAGTGGAGCGACCTCACCGCCGTGCCGTTGTGGGTCAAGGTCACGTGCGCCGTCGCCATCGCCCTGGGGACCTACCTCGGCGGGTGGCGGATCATCCGGACGCTCGGCAAGGGCCTGGTCGAGATCTCCTCCCCGCAGGGCATGGCCGCCGAGAGTTCTTCGGCAGCGGTCATTCTGGCCTCGAGCCAGATGGGCTTCGCCCTCTCGACGACCCACGTCGCCACCGGTTCCATCCTCGGCACCGGCCTCGGTCGCCGCGCCGAGGTCCGCTGGGGCGTTGCCGCGCGGATGCTCGTCGCCTGGACCATCACCCTCCCGGCTGCCGCCCTCGTCGGCGCGGCCATGTGGTTCATCGGCCACCTCCTCGGAGGGCTCCTCGGAGCGGTCGTGGTCTTCGCCCTCCTCGTCGGACTCGCCGCCTACATGTGGGTCCGATCACGGCGCGCCCCGGTCGACCACACCAACGTCAACGACGCGTGGGACACCGACGCGAGCAAACTCTCCGAGACCTTGGCCACCTCCCCGGCCCGGATCTGAAAGGACCGACCCATGAACAACATCGGATTGGCCTTCGACGGCGCGTGGAAGGTCCTCGTCGCCGGGGTCCTCCTCGGCGCCGGCCTACCGGCGATCTTCGCCCTCGGCATTCGCGCACTCGCCTACGGCGCCGGAGGCGACGCCGAGGTCGACCACGAGGCCGGCCACCCCATCGGCAAGGTCCTGGCGATCCTCTGCTTCGCCCTCGTCGTCATCGGGATCGCGCTGGGCATCACCTACATCGTCGCCACCGGCTTCGGCAAGACGCTGTCGTTCCAGAACTTCTACCCCACGCTCGTCTCGAAGTAGGTGATGGCATGACAAGTTCGCCCTCGATCGCGACCCGCATCCTCGACTGGCTTCGCGGGGGTTATCCGGAGGGAGTGCCGTCCGGGGACTACATCGCCCTGCTGGGCATCCTGCACCGGCGGCTCACCACTGCCGAGGTCCAGGCACTTGCGGGCGATCTTGCCGCCGAGGCGGCAGACAGCCCACCCCTCACTGCCGAGGACGTCCGAGCCCTCATCGAGGACCGGATCCACGAGGACGCCGACGACGAGTCCGTCGCCCGCGTCTCGGCCCGGCTCGCCGCCGGCGGATGGCCGCTGGCACCCCTGCGCGACGGCGACTCGCTGCCACCGGCTCCGCGGCAGCCCTAAGACCGGACGCGGCATACCTGCCGTTGCGGTGGTCACACCCGCCTTCAGGTATGCCGCGTCCAACCTCCTTCGCGCGCTGACCCCGCCGGTATGCCGCCTGCGCGAGGTGGGCGCTATCCTTCCCTTGTGACTTCGTTGACCCTCAAGGTCTGGTGGCGCACCGCATAGCGGCGGCGCCCGACGAAGCAACCCCACCCAAACGCCGCCCCTGGGGCGGCGTTTGTCGTGCCGGGGACGGACCGCACCAAGGAGAGACGATGACCACCCAGCCAAGCGGCATACCCCCGCGGTCCCGGCCGCGATCCCTCTCGGGGATGCAACCGACGAGCGACAGCCTGCACATCGGCAACTACGTCGGCGCGCTGGTCAACTGGGTCGAGCTGCAGGAGACCTACGACGCGTTCTACTTCGTCGCCGACCTGCATGCCCTCACCGTGCCGACCGGCCCGGCCGTGCTGCGCCGGCGCACCCAGGTGACGGCCGCGCAGTTCATCGCCGCCGGCGTCGACCCCGAGCGCTCAGCAGTGTTCTGCCAGAGCCACCTGCCGCAGCACGCCGAGCTCGGGTGGGTGATGAGCTGTCTCACCGCGATGGGTGAGGCCAGCCGGATGACGCAGTTCAAGGACAAGACGGCCAAGGGGCAGCAGGGCAACGTCGGCCTGTTCACCTACCCCATGCTCATGGCTGCCGACATCCTCATCTACGACGCCGACAAGGTGCCCGTCGGGGAGGACCAGCGCCAACACCTGGAGATCACCCGTGACCTGGCGCTGCGCTTCAACCAGCGCTATGGCCAGACCCTCGTCGTGCCCGAGCCGCACATCCTCAAGCAGACCGCCAAGATCATGGAGTTGACCGACCCGACGAGCAAGATGTCGGGCACCAACTCTCCCGATGCCGGCGTGGTGCTTCTGTCGGATGACCCCAAACGGATCACGAAGAAGATCAAGTCGGCCGTCACCGATGCCGAGATGGAGATCCGCTACGACCCCGAGCACAAGCCCGGGGTCTCCAACCTGCTCGTCATCCAGTCGGCCCTCACCGGGGTGCCGATCCCGGCCCTCGAGGCGGGGTATGCCGGGCAGGGCTATGGCGCGCTCAAGACCCAGGTCGCCGAGGTGGTCGTGGCCGCCGCAGAGCCGTTCCAGCGCCGGATGACGGAGTTGCTCGACGACCCAGCCGAGCTCGACCGGGTCCTTGCCCGCGGGGCCGAACGGGCCGGCGCGGTCTCGGCGGCCACCCTCGCGCGGGTCAAGGACCGGATGGGTCTGCTGCCCGCGGCGCACTGACCGGGGGCCGGCAGGGACCGCTCACCTGCGCACGCGGCATACCAAGCCCACGCAGTATGCCGCGTGCGGGGTCGGGAGCGGGATCCCGAGGACGACCCGGCAATCCACCTCCGCGACGGATGCCGGGCCGCCATATCTCTCTGACGGACAGCGCCGACGGACAGCGCCGATGGGCAGCGTGCACGGGCAGCGCCGACGGCCAGAACTGCGGGCGCACAGTCGCCCCCAGGGCGAGCAACCCCGAGTGTTCGCGTTGTCGTCGGGAGAAGTTCGACTGCCAGGGCCCCGGCCCTTCGCCGACCGGCGGATGATGGCACCGTGGGCGGGTTGAAGATGCAGTCGTTACGTGGGTGGCTCGTTGAAGGGCGCCCGCGCGGAGTCGCTCGAGCGGACCTCCTCGCCCCGGCGCTGCTGCGCTGCGAGCTCACCGAGGCCGAGACGAGCGCCGTGGTCGGTGCCTTGCGGGTGCGAGCGGGCCACTCCGTCGCCGACCCGGTGCCCGACGACGACATCCGTCGAGTCGTCCAGGCCCTGGTGTACGAAGGGGCCGACGAGGCCGAGGTCTACCGGGTTCGCGAGGCGATGCGTCGCGCCGGTGACCGGGTGACGTCACACACCTGACAAACCGCGGCAACCGCTCGCCGCGCAAACTGCCCGCCTGACCCCCATCGCGTGCAGTTCACTTGCCTCCACCCGGCATTGGCAGTTGCATAGGTCACACGTTGCCTGCCGCAGGAGGAAATTCCGTGTCGAACGAGACCCTCGCAAACCTGCTCCACGAGGACCGCAGCTTCCCGCCAGACCCCGCCTTCGCCGCTCAGGCGAACGGCACCGCGGAGCTGTATGCCGCCGCTGACGCCGACTACGAGGGGTTCTGGGGCGATCAGGCCCGCCGTTACGTCACGTGGAGCAAGCCGTTCACCGAGGTGCTCGACTGGTCGAACGCGCCGTTCGCGAAGTGGTTCGCCGATGGTGAGCTCAACGCGGCATACAACTGCGTGGACCGCCACGTCGAGGAGGGGCGCGGGGACAAGGTCGCGCTGCACTGGGTCGGCGAGCCCGGGGACACCCGCGACGTCACGTATGCCGACCTGCACCGTGAGGTGCAGCAGGCCGCCAACGCGCTGATCGACCTCGGCTTGGGCAAGGGCGACACCGTCGCCATCTACCTGCCGATGATCCCCGAGGCCGTCGTCGCGATGCTCGCCTGCGCCCGGATCGGTGTCCCGCACTCGGTCGTCTTCGGTGGGTTCTCCGCCGAGGCGCTCAACACCCGCATCGCCGACGCGCAGGCCAAGGTCGTCATCACCTCCGACGGCGGCTACCGGCGCGGGACGCCCAGCGCCCTCAAGCCTGCCGTCGACGCCGCACTGGACCACGCCGACACCTCCGTGCAGAAGGTCCTCGTCGTGCGCCGCACCGGCCAGGACATTGCCTGGAACGACGCCCGCGACCTGTGGTGGCACGAGGCGATGGCCGCGGCCAACCCGGTCCACGTCGCGCAGGGCATGGAGGCCGAGCACCCGCTGTTCATCCTCTACACCTCGGGCACCACGGGGAAGCCGAAGGGCATCTTCCACACCACGGGCGGCTACCTCACCCAGGCGGCATACACCAACGCCGTCGTGCACGACGTGCACCCGGAGACCGACGTCTACTGGTGCACCGCCGACATCGGCTGGGTGACCGGTCACTCCTACATCGTCTACGGGCCGCTGGCGCTCGGCGCCACCCAGGTGCTCTACGAAGGCACGCCGGACACCCCGCACCAGGGTCGGTTCTGGGAGATCGTCCAGCAGTACAAGGTGAGCATCCTCTACACCGCCCCGACGGCCATCCGGACCTTCATGAAGTGGGGCTCGGACATCCCCGCGAAGTTCGACCTGTCCTCGATCCGGATGCTCGGCTCGGTCGGTGAGCCGATCAACCCCGAGGCGTGGATGTGGTACCGCAACGTCATCGGTGGCGGTCACGCCCCGATCGTCGACACCTGGTGGCAGACCGAGACCGGCGGCATCATGATCAGCCCGCTGCCGGGCGTGACCAACCTCAAGCCCGGGTCGGCGCAGCGGCCCATCCCCGGCATCGGCGCCGAGGTCGTCGACGACATGGGCGAGCCGGTGCCGGACGGGCACGGCGGTTACCTCGTGCTCACCAAGCCCTGGCCGGCCATGCTGCGCGGCCTCTGGGGTGACCCGGCCCGCTACGTCGAGACCTACTGGTCGCGCTGGCCGCAGTACTACTTCGCCGGCGACGGGGCCAAGAAGGACGAGGAGGGCAACATCTGGCTCCTCGGCCGGGTCGACGACGTCATGAACGTCTCGGGCCACCGCCTGTCGACGACCGAGATCGAGTCGGCCCTGGTCAGCCACCCGAAGGTCGCCGAGGCCGCCGTCGTCGGCGCCAACGACGAGATGACCGGTCAGGCCGTCGTCGCCTTCGTCATCCTGCGCGCCGGCTCCAGCCACGCCGAGGACGACAACACCGGCATCGTCGAGGAATTGCGCAACCACGTGGCCAAGGAGATCGGCCCGATCGCCAAGCCCAAGCGCATCCTCATCGTTCCCGAGTTGCCCAAGACCCGCTCCGGCAAGATCATGCGCCGCCTGCTGCGCGACGTGGCCGAGGGTCGTCAGGTCGGCGATGCCACGACCCTGGCCGACACGTCGGTGATGGACCTCATCAAGACCGGCCTGTCCTCCGGCTCGGACGGCTGACCCCCCGCACCACCTGTCGCACCCGGAGGGGGTATGCCGCGCCCACGGCATACCCCCTCCGGCGTGTCTTCACCGCCCAGCCGCACACCCCCGCTGTTCCCCCAAATCCTCACACTCGCCGGTGAATTCCGACTCTCGACCCCCCAAACGACCCCAGGTCCTCACACTCGCCGGAGTTCTGCTTGGATGCGGTCATGCCCACCCCCGAAGCGCCCCGCACCGGACTCATCGAGCTGCGGATCGTCGTCGCGAGCACCCGGCCCCGCCGCCTCGGCCCGGTCATCGCCGACTGGGTGCGCAACCAGGCCCCGCTCGACGTCTTCGCCGTCGAGGTCATCGACCTGGCCGAGCTCAACCTGCCCCTGCTCGACGAGGTCGAGATGCCCTCGACGGGCATCTACCACCACGAGCACACCCTGCGCTGGAAGGGCCTCGTCGACGCGGCCGACGCCATCGTCCTGGTCACCCCGGAGTACAACGCGGGCTATCCGGCCGCCCTGAAGAACGCCATCGACTACCTCTACGCCGAATGGGCGGGCAAGCCGATAGCGCTCTTCGCCTACGGCCATAGCGGCGGCGCCTCGGCCAGCGCGCAGCTGAGCGTCGTGCTCAGCAGGGTGAAGGCCACGCTCGTCGACGGGGTCGGGCTGCGCTACCGCGACCACCTCGACGGCGCAGTGGGCCCGGAGGCCACGGTGCGCGCCGACGCAGAGCTGCTCGGGGCCACCCGCCGCATGTATGCCGCCCTGGCCGCCGCCGCTCGCCCCAACTGACCTATCCCCGCAGGATCGGTGGGTGCAGCACCGCTGCCGGGTCGGCCCGATAGAGCGCTGCCGGTCGGCCGCCTCCCCTGCTGGTCCGCTCCCCGGTCGGCACGAGAAAGCCGGCCGCGTTCGTCACCTTCCGGTGGAAGTTCGCCGGATCGATCGCCAGGTCCCACACCGACTCGTACACCCCGCGCAACTCGCCGACGGTGAACTCCGGCGGACAGAACGCCACCCCATAACCGGTGTATTCGAGCTTGGCCCGGGCCCGTTCGACGCCGGCCGCGAGGATCATCGGGTGGTCGAACGCGAGCGCCGTCGGCCCCGCGGGGTGCGCGAGATAGCCACTCACCGGCTCGAACTGAGCGGATGATGCGTCGGAGCCGCCCAGCGGGTCGGGCAGCCCCGCGCCGAGCGCGAGATAGGTGACGCTGACGACCCGGCCTCGCGGGTCACGCTTGGGCTCTCCGAACGTCCGCAACTGCTCCAAGGTCACCGCCTCCCGCGCCAAGCCGGCCTCCTCCGCCAACTCCCGGTAGGCCGCGGCCTCCAGCCCTTCGTCGGGCAGGACGAAACCACCCGGCAGCGCGAACCTCCCCCGAAACGGAGGTATGCCGCGTCGCACCGTCAGCACGCACAACTGGCCTTCGCGCACGGTGAGGACGACCAGGTCCACTGCAACTGCGCACTGCGGCAAGGCCGCCGGATCCGCCGGGTTCGTCACAACCCGATCCTAATCGTCGTGATGACTAAATCTCGACACCCTCCTGATAGACTGGTCGCTCTGGCGTGCCGGGAAGTCTGGTCGGCGACCCGGGTGTCGCACGCCTTCGGCTGCACCGCGCGTCGCTTCGACGCCGCTCATCGGGTCCCGCACCACCCGAAAGGCGCCATGACACATCCTTCCTTCGACGTCGCCCGCCGCCTCCTACGCCGGCCCAGCGAACGGGAATCCCGACACCTCGGCGACATCCTGCGCACCGAGACCGTCGGCGGCATGCTCCTGCTCGGTGCCACCGTCGTGGCCCTGGCCTGGGCGAACTCGCCGTGGCACACGGCATACACCGGCCTGCGGGACACCCGCGTCGGTCCCTCCGCCCCCCTGCACCTGGATCTCACCCTCGGGCAGTGGGCGGCCGACGGCCTGCTCGCCCTCTTCTTCCTCGTCGCGGGAATCGAGCTCAAACGGGAGTTCGTCAGCGGTGACCTTGCCGACCGCACCAAGGCGATCGTCCCCGTCGCCGCCGCCCTCGCAGGGGTGGCCCTCCCCGCGATCCTGTATGCCGTCACCGTCCTCGCGCTCGGCGGCGACAGCACCGCGATGCGCGGCTGGGCGATCCCGACCGCGACCGACATCGCCTTCGCCCTCGCAGTGCTGGCCGTCGTCGGGACCCATCTGCCGCCAGCCCTGAGGGCGTTCCTGCTCACCCTGGCCGTCGTCGACGACCTCGTCGCGATCACCATCATCGCGCTGTTCTTCTCGTCCGACGTGCAGCCATTGATGCTCGCGGGTGCCCTGATCCCGCTGGCGGTCTGGGGGTGGCTGCTTCGGCGTGGGTGGACGTATCCGCTGCTGCTGGCCGTTCCGGCGGTCGCCACGTGGGCCCTGGTCCACGAGGCCGGCGTCCACGCCACGGTGGCCGGCATCGTGCTCGGCCTGACCGTGCCCGTCGCCCGTTCGAACGACGCCGACGACTCGACGGAGGGCCACTCGCTCTCCGAGCAACTCGAGCACGGGATGCGGCCCTACTCCGCCGGCCTCGCCGTGCCGTTGTTCGCGTTCTTCGCGGCGGGGGTGAAGATCACGTCCGACGGGCTCGCCACCGCCTTCCGCGACCCAGTCACCATCGGCATCATCATCGGCCTGGTCGCGGGCAAGTCGCTGGGCGTCTTCAGCGGCACCTGGTTGGTGGCCCGATTCACGCGCGCCCAACTCGACGAGGACCTCGCCTGGGCCGACATCGCCGGCCTGTCGCTGCTGGCCGGACTCGGGTTCACCGTGTCGCTGCTCATCGGGGAGTTGGCGTTCGGCTCGGGCAGCGCCCGCGACGACCACGTGCGCGTCGCTGTGCTCCTGGCCTCACTCGTCGCCGCCGTGCTGGCCTCGATCGTGCTGCGTCGGCGCGACGCCCACTACCGGCAGCTGCAGTAGCGCGACATACCGCAGTGGGACATGCGGCGATAGGCTCGCCTCCAGGAGCACCACCCCAGGAGGACACCCATGGCTACTGACGCGCCACCGCTCATCAGCGACGCCGAGCCCACGCTCGGCCAGCTCGTCGCGTCCGCCTCCCGGGACGTCTCGACGATCCTGCGCTCCGAGATCGCGCTCGCCAAGACCGAGATCACCGGCGCCGCCAAGTTTGCGGGCAAGGGCGCCGGGATGTTCGCGGGGGCGGCGTTCTTCGGCCTGTTCGGCCTGGGCTTCCTGCTCACGGCGCTCGCGTGGGGTCTGGTCGCGCTGGGGCTGGCCACGTGGTTGGCCTTCCTCATCGTCGCGGTCCTGCTGTTCATCGGGGCGGCGGTCCTGGCCCTCGTGGGTAAGAAGGCCCTGGCCCACGCCGACCCGACCCCCAAGCGAGCCATCTCCGAAGCCCAGCAGACGATCGCCACGATCAAGGGCCAGTCCTGACCTCTCCCGCGGTGCCCCTGCAGCACCGCTCAAGGAATGACATGTCCGATGCCGCCTCGGTCCTCCTGGACGGCCCGTGGGAGCACGAGTACGTCGCTGCCAACGGTGCCCGTTTCCACGTGGCCCTCGCTGGCGACGGTCCGCTCGTGCTGCTCCTGCACGACTTTCCGCAGTTCTGGTGGGCCTGGCGCCACCAACTCGTCGCCCTAGCCGACGCGGGATATCGAGCAGCAGCCGTCGACCTGCGCGGTTTCGGCGCCTCAGACAAGCCGCCGCGAGGCTACGACACCTACACGGCGACCGCCGATGCCGCTGCGGTGATCCGCAGCCTCGGCGAAGAACGCGCCGTCGTCGTCGGCGCCGGGCTCGGCGGCTGGACCGCCTGGGCCATGCCCAACCTGCAACCCGCGTTCACCCGCGGCATCGGCGCGGTGTCGATGGCTCATCCGGCGATCATGCAACGGGCGGCCCGCCGCGACCGCGCCCAACGCTCGGCCCTGAGCTTCGTCGGTCACCTGCAGTGGCCCTTCCGCCCCGAGCGCACCCTGATCCGCGACGACACCCTGGTCCGCCGCTACCTCACCTCTTGGGCCGCCCCGGGCGGCACCTTCCCGTCGGAGGAGGAGATCAGCAGGTATGCCGCGGCGCTGGCGCTCCCGTTCGTCGCCCACTCCGCCGCCGAGTACTACCGCTGGTTCGGACGCAACCAGGTGCGCCGCGACGGCCCGCTGTTCCAACGCCGGGTGAGTAGCCCCATCCAGGTGCCGGTGTTGCAGGTGCAGGGCTCGGCCGACGGCTGTGTCCTGGCCGACGCCACGGGCGGCTCGCAGCGCTACGTCAGCGGTCCCTACACCTATCAAGCCATCGAGGGCGCCGGCCACTTCCTCCCCGAGGAAGCCCCGACGCAGGTCAACCGGGCCCTCATCGACTGGCTCGCCACCGTCCCGGCCTGAGCTGTCCCTGCCTGTTCCCGGCTGACCCATCGAACCTGCCGGACCCACCGGGCCCGCCCCGCCGGGCCGAAACTGGTCACCCCAGGGAGCAGGCTCCCGTGTCGACCCGGCCCTGCGCCCCCGCGGCCGCGGTCAACACCGGCGCGGCTTCCGCGAGGGTGAGCGCATACCCGGTCTGGTCGTCGTCGAGCGACTTGGCGAAGACGACGCCGACGACCTGACCGGCGCTGGACAGCAGTGGGCCGCCGCTGTTGCCCGGCTCGACCCGAGTCAGCAGCGAGTAGATCTCGCGGGTGACCCCCGGCTGTCCGTAGATGTCCTGACCGGTCGCATTGATGACCTGCCGGACCCGAGCGGCGTCCAGTCGCAACGGCCCGTCGAGCGGGAATCCGGCGACGACCGCTTCGGCCCCACGAGCCAGATCGGTGCCGAGCGGCAGCGCCGGCGCGTTCAGGCCGGGCACCGAGATGACGGCGAGGTCGCGCTGGGGGTCGAAGACGACGACCGAGCCATGCAGCGCCGGCCCGGTTCCCCTGACCCGGACGGTGACGTCCTCGATGCCCGCCACGACATGCGCGTTGGTGACGACCCGACCCGGGGCAAGGACCCAGCCGCTGCCCTCCTGGCCGCGCCGACAGGCCGCGGCGACTCCGGTCACCTTGACCAGCGAGGCCTGGGCCGCCACGACTCCCGCGCCGCCGAGGACGGCCGATGACGGGGGTCGACGGCGATGATCGGCTCGGTCGTCAGACCTTCGAAGACCCGTGGGAAGCCGCCTCGGTCGAGCACCTGGCGGAACCCCGCGAAGAGCGCACCCGTCTGGGGCGGGACGAGCGCATCGACCACCGCGAGCACCCGGGACTCGCCGATGGTCCGAGCGACGATCGACGCCGTGCTTCCGCGCAGGCCCGCCGCGACGAACCACACGAGGACAGCGACGGCGATCAGGCTCGCGACGCCGCCCAGCACCGCGTCGGCCGCGACGATCGGTCCGGCATGCAGATGTCGGCGCATCCGCCGCGCGACGTGAACGGCGATGCCCTGACCCAGCGCCGCGAGGAAGAAGACCCCGCCGATGAGCAGGGCCCGCGATTCGAAGGGATGTTCACCGGCCCAGGCCCACCCGTCGAACCACCCGGGCAACACCGCCATGCCCAGCGCCCCGCCCCCGAGGAACCCCACGAGCGACAACACCGACACGACGAGTCCCTGACCGAAGCCGGACACGGCATACGACCCGAGCAGGACGATCAGCACGATGTCGAGGAGCGTCCCGCCGGTCACGAGGACCTCCGCATGAAGCGCTCCGGCAACGGCACCAGGTGATCGCTGTCCCACTCGCGGGCGAAGCCCGCCAACTCGAGAATCTTGTTGACGATGCCCCCGGTGAACCCCCACAGCAGCAGGTCGTCACCGAGGTCCCACGCCGGTCCGCGATAGCCCGAGGGGTGCGAGACGGTATGCCGGTTGGCCGGGTCCGCGAGGTAGCTCACCGGGACGCTGAGCACCTGAGCCACCTCGTCGGGGTGTCCGACGTAAACGGGCGACGGGTCTTTCCACCAGGCCAGCACCGGGTGCACGGTGTAGGCGGAGACCGGTAGGAACAACTCGGGCAACGTGCCAACGATGTCCACACCCGTCGGGTCCAGCCCGACCTCCTCGAACGACTCCCGCAGGGCAGCAGCCACCACGTTGTCGTCCTCGGGGTCCACTCCGCCGCCGGGGAAGGAGATCTGCGCGGCGTGGGATCGCAAGGTGTGGGCCCGCTCGATGAACAGCAGCGAGTCCTCGCCCTGGGGGCCAGGCCCGAAGAGGATGAGGACGGCCGACTGACGCTGGTCACCGTCCGGTGGCAGATACCGGGTGAACCACTCGGGCTCGGCGCGGGCCCCCTCGAGGATCCCGTCGACCCACGCGGGCCGCGGACGCGGCATACCGGCGCCCAGGGGAACCAGCGGGACGAGGGGGGTGCCGTGGGCGACCCGCGAGACGTCGGAGCTCACGATGTCGGCGCCAACTCGTAGGTGAGCAGCCGGGCGGCCTTCTCGGGGTCGGTCTCGCCGGTGCCGTAGGCAGGACACCACTGCGCGACCGGGCAGGCCCCGCACGCGGGCTTGCGAGCATGGCAGGTGCGCCGGCCGTGGAAGATGACGACGTGGCTGAGCATCGTCCAGTCCTTGCGGGGGAACAGCGCCCCGACGGCGTGCTCGACCTTGACCGGGTCCTCCTCCGTCGTCCACCCGAAGCGGCGCACGAGCCGCCCAAAGTGAGTATCGACGGTGATCCCGGGGACGCCAAAAGCGTTGCCTAGCACCACGTTTGCGGTCTTGCGCCCCACGCCCGGCAAGGTCACCAGGTCATCGAGACGGCCGGGGACCTCCCCGTCGAAGCGTTCGACGAGCGCCGCACCCAGCTTGAGCAGCGACTCGGTCTTGGCCCGAAAGAAGCCCAGCGGCCCGAGGAGGGCTTCGAGGTCCGCCCGGTCGGCGGCGGCATACTCGGCGGCCGTCCGGTAGCGCGCGAACAGGATCGGGGTCACCTGGTTGACCCGCACGTCGGTCGTCTGCGCCGAGAGGATCGTCGCGACGAGCAACTCCAGCGGCGTCGTGAAGTCAAGCTCGCAGTGGGCGTAGGGATACCGCTCCAGCAGCGCGCGATAGATCCGCCGAGCCCGTCGGGTCAGTGCCACGGGCGTCTCGGAAGCGGGGGCAGCACGGTCTGCGGGCACGAGGGACAGGGTATGCCGCCTGCCTGGGCAGAGCGATCATCCCGGCGCGCTGAACAGCAGAGTCCGGAGGGCGGCATACGGGACCAACCTCCCGGACAGTTGACGACCCGGCATGGCACACTGTGCGACGTGGATCACGATGTGGTGCGCCGGGCGCCGTTGTTCGCGGCCCTCGACGACGAGGCCGGTCAAGCGCTGCTCGCGCAGATGAACTCTTCGCGGCTCGAACGAGGCGACATCCTCTTTCGGGAAGGCGACCCAGGCGACACCCTCTATGTCATCGGCGAGGGCAAGGTCAAACTCGGCCGCACCAGCGCCGACGGCCGCGAGAACCTCATTGCGATCCTCGGGCCGGGCGAGATGTTCGGCGAGCTGTCCCTGTTCGACCCCGGGCCCCGGACGATGACGGCCACCGCCGTCGCCGAGACCCAGCTCATGGGGCTCGGCAACGACTCACTGACGGAGCTGCTCACCGGCCGTCCCGAAGTCGCCAAAGCCCTCATGGCCGCACTCGCCGCGCGGTTGCGTCGCACCAACGAGCACCTCGCGGACCTCGTCTTCACCGACGTGCCCGGCCGGGTCGCCAAGGCCCTGCTTGACCTGGCCAACCGGTTCGGTCGCCCGGTCGAAGACGGCATCATGGTCGCCCACGACCTCACCCAAGAGGAGTTGGCCCAGCTCGTCGGGGCATCCCGCGAGACCGTCAACAAGGCGCTGGCCGACTTCGCCACGCGTGGTTGGCTCAAGTTGGAAGCCCGCGCGGTGCTGCTGCTGGATATCGAGCGACTCAAGCGACGCGCGCGCTGACCCGAACGGCCGGGCGGGCAGCTGCCCGGCCACCCGACGCGGAGGGGGCCTGTCATGGGCTTGATCGACAAGATCCGTTCTTCGTTGCCGATTCCTGGGCGCAGTTTCCGCCACCCCGAGCCCGCGGCTCAGTTGCTCGCGTTTGTGCTTCTGGAGCGGACGATTGGCGTCGATGAGATCGTGGCGCTCGTCGCCACCGTCCCGGGTGCATCCGCCACGCCGATGGCGCACTCGCCGTCCAGCGCCGAGGCCACCGACCCCACCGAGACTTCCGGGCCGGTCGAGATCACCCTGGGCGGCACGACCGGCTTCGTCCTGGAGATCAGCGCTCCCGTCCCCGACGGCGAGGCCGAGGCCAGTGCCGCCAACAACGCCTTCTGGCCCGATGCCGCGGCTGCAGTGGCCCGCCACCGGGCACACCTCATCGTCAGCGTGTCTGATCAGCGAGCCGACGGCGTCGGGGACGCAGACGGCGCGGACCCGAGCGAACGGCATACCCAGCGGTATGCCGCCTTCGCGCACCTCGTCGCCGCGCTGCTCGGGCACGAGGCCACCGTCGGGGTCTACCTGGGTGACCAGGGCGTGGTCTACGAGCCAGCCTTCTACATCGACGCGGTCGCGGGCGCCGGGGACGCCCTGCCCTGGGAGGTGGCCTGGTTCACCTGGGCCGCCTGGGAGAGCGAGGGCGTGTCCTGCGGCTCCACGCGGGGGCTGCGAGTGTTCGGGCACGAGGAGCTCGAGGTCCGTGGGTCCACCGCGGCGCCGAGCGCCGTCATGGACCTGCTGGCCAACATCGCCAGCTACGTCGTCGAATCGGGTGCGGTGCTCATGCCCGGCGAGACCTTGGGTTACACCGACGACCAGAAGCTGACGATCACCGCGGTCGAGGCCTCGTTCGTCGAGGGCCACACCCTGGCGATCGGCCTGCCCTAGCCCAGCTGGCCTTCCTCGCCGCGCTCGGCGAGATAGGCCAGTTGAGCCCGCACGCTCCATTCCGCAGCGCCCCAGACGGCCCGGGGCACATCGGCATACACCGTCTCGACGACCTCCCACGGAGTGCGCGCACCGGCGGCGACCGCCCCACGCACCTGCTCCAGGCGCTGCGCGCGGTGCTCGAGGTAGTAGCGCAGCACCGCTCCCGCATCGGGCAGGTGCGGGCCGTGGCCGGGCAGGATCCGCGCCACCGCGCCCGACCCACAGAGGGCTTCCAGCCGCTCCAGCGAGGCGAGGTATGCCGCGAGCTCACCATCGGGCCAGGCCACGACGGTCGTGCCGCGCCCGAGGATCGTGTCGCCCGTGAGGACGGCGCACTCGGCCGGCAAGAGGAAGCTCACCGAATCACTCGTATGCCCCGGCGTGGTGACGACGACCAGGTCCAGCCCGCCGACGCTCACCGAGTCGCCGTCGGCCAGATCGTCGTGGCCGGTGCCGATGGCCCGGATGGCTCGCACCGGCGCGCCGGACAGGTGGGCGAAGCGCTCGGCGGCATCGGCGTGGTCGGAGTGGTCGTGGGTGAGCAGGGTCAGCCCGACTCGGCCCCCGTCGCGCCGGACGACGTCGAGAACCCGCGTCAGATGGGCCTCGTCCAGCGGGCCCGGGTCGACGACGATGCACTCTTGCGCTCCCGGCTCGCGCAGCACCCATGTGTTGGTGCCGTCGAGGGTCATCACCCCGGGGTTGGGAGCTAAGACGCAGTAGGCCCGCTCCGTCACCTGCCCGGATGCCCAGGTGGGTGGCACTGGCGGGAGCGTGAGGGTCACCCGCGCGGAGCCTTGGTGCCCGCGAAATCGGTGCGCATCACGGCCTCGCCGGCGTCGTTGACGACCAACTCAGGCATGATCCGGCGGATCACCGGCTCCTGCGCGAAGAACTCGGCAGCCGACGGGGAGGCTGCGAGGTCCTCCAGGCAGACCAGAGTCGGCGGCAGCACCACCGCGGAACCGGCGGCATAGTCGGCCAGGACAGATGCCGGGTCGAACCAGCCGGCGTGGTCGGCCTCGCTCGTCGCACCGTCGATGGCCCGGCCCGCCGGCATGAGCGCCACGAAGAACCGCGTGTCGAATCGTCGCGGCTCGCAGACTGGGGTCACCCAGTGGGCGTGGGCGCGCAGGAGATCGGTGCGCAGACACAACCCGTGCTCACGCAGCACGTCACTCAACGACAACTCGCGGGCGACCAGGCCGGCGCGGACCTGCTGCCACTGCGGGCTGGACACCTCGACCAGAGGCCCGTCCTCGTCGGCGCTGGCGAACAGCACCCCGCACTCCTCGAAGACTTCCCGCACCGCGGCAACCACGAGTTTGCGGGTGGCCTCCTCGTCGGCGCCGAGGCGGACCGACCATTCCAGGACGCCGGGGCCGGCCCACGGCAACTCCGCGCTGTCACGGGGGTCGACTCCCCCGCCGGGGAAGACGATCGTGCTCGGGGCGAAGGCCATCGACGCGACCCGGCGCAGCAGGAACACCTCGACGGGGCTGCCGCCAGAGCTGCCAGACTCGTCATCCGAGGCGTCGCGGACGATCATCACGGTGGCGGCCGGGCGCAGCGGCGCAGGCTCGCCGTGTTCACCGGACAGCCACGCCAAGGCTGTCGCGTGCAACGCGGGAGCGTTGCTGGTGGAGAAGTCGCGGATCATGCCCGGCGCCCGCGTCAGTCGCGGACGGCGACGATGAGCTCGACCTCGACGGGGGCATCGAGCGGCAGCACGCTCACACCCACCGCCGATCGGGCATGGACGCCGGCGTCGCCGAAGACAGCGCCGAGCAACTCGCTCGCCCCGTTGACGACTCCAGGCACTCCGGTGAACGACGGGTCGGCGGCGACGAAGCCGACGACCTTGACGATCCGCACGACCTTGTCGAGGTCACCGATGACCGACTTCACCGCGGCGATGCCGTTGAGCGCGCAGAACGCCGCGAGCTGCTTGGCCGCTTCCGGGCTCACCTGTCCGGGACCGTCACCGACCTTCCCGGTCGCGGGCATGGCGCCGTCCCGCATCGGCAGTTGCCCCGACACGAACACCCAGTCGCCTTGGCGCAGCGCGGGGACGTAGGCCGCGACCGGCGGCACGACGTCAGGGACCGAATAGCCCATCGCCGCAAGGCGCTCCTCGACGGCGCTCATGCCTGGCCACCAGCCAGCGGCCGCTTGAGGTAGGCCACCAGGCCATTGCCGTCCGGCCCGGGCACCACCTGGACGAGCTCCCAGCCGTCGCGGCCCCAGTTGTCCAGGATCGCCTTCGTCGCGTGGACGATGAGCGGCACCGTTGCGTACTCCCACGAAGTCATGCCGGTCACTCTAACGGCGCGCACCGCCCACAGGCGGCCTGCGGGCAGGACGGCAGCCGGGCAGCGGCGCGACGGCATACATTTGGCCGTATGCCGCCCGCCCCCGACCCGTTGCGCGCCGACGGTTTTGCCGGTGTGCGGCTGCACGTGGTCACCGGCAAGGGCGGCACCGGCAAGACGACGGTCGCCGCGGCCCTGGCCGTCGCGCTGGCCAACGAGGGCCTGCGGGTCCTGCTCGCCGAGGTCGAGGGCCGCCAAGGCATCAGCCAGACCTTCGACGTCCCGCCGTTGCCGACGACCGAGGTCCGCGTCGCGGGCGGCGCGCAGGGCGGCGAGGTCGTCGGGCTGGCTGTCGACGCCAAGACGGCGCTGCTGGAGTACCTGCAGTTGTTCTACAAACTCGGTCGCGCCGGTGGGGTGCTGGAGCGTTTCGGGGCCATCGACTTCGCGACGACGATCGCCCCCGGGGTGCGCGACCTGTTGCTCATCGGCCGGGTCTACGAAGCCAGCCGCCGCCGTCACGACGCCAAGCACCACCGCGGCAGCCCGCCCGAGGAGCTCGCCTACGACGCCATCGTCCTGGACGCGCCCCCGACCGGGCGGATCCCCCGGTTCCTCTCCGTCGGGGCCGAGGTCGCCGGGTTGGCGCGGATGGGCCCGATCCACTCGCAGGCCGGCTCGATCACCGAGTTGCTGCACTCCGACGCGACCCGCGTGCACGTGGTCACCCTCCTGGAGGAGATGCCCGTGCAAGAGACCGTCGACGCCGTGGCCGAGTTGCGCGAGCTCGGTATGCCGGTCGGCGCGGTCGTCATCAACCAAGCCCAGGCGCGCGAGGACCTCGACGCGCTTGGCGCTTTCGGCGGGCTCGACGCGCCGCTGAACTCCGACCCGACGGCGGCAGCCAAGTTGAGCGCCGACCTCGAGGCGGTCGGGCTGGACCTGCCCAGAGCCACCGTCGAGGGACTGCTCGACGAGGTACACCGGCATACCGAGCGGGTCGCCCTCGAGGTCGAGCAGCTCACGGTGCTCGAACAACTCGGCCAACCGCTGGTCACCGTGCCGTTCCTCATCGACGGGATCGACCTCGACGCGGTGACCGAGATCGCTGCCCTGCTCGCCGAGCAAGGGATGGTGCCCTGATGGCCCGCACCCCCGTCCTGGACATCGACGCGATGCTGGCCGACCGGCATACCCGGATCGTCGTGTGTTGTGGTTCGGGCGGTGTCGGCAAGACGACGACTGCGGCAGCGCTCGCCCTCCGCGCCGCCGAGGCGGGCCGCGAGGTCGTCGTGCTCACCATCGACCCGGCGCGGCGGCTGGCCCAGTCGCTCGGGCTCACCGAGCTCGACAACGTGCCGAGGCCGGTCAGCGGGCTGGCCGACGATGCGGTGCCGGGTGGGCGCCTCGACGCGATGATGCTCGACATGAAGCGGACCTTCGACGAGGTCGTGCTCGCCCATTCGACCCGCGAGGCCGCGGAGCAGATCCTCGCCAACCCCTTCTATCAGGCGGTGTCCTCGTCGTTCGCGGGCACCCAGGAATACATGGCGATGGAGAAGCTCGGGCAGCTGCGGGCCCGCGCCGACCGTGAGGGCACGTGGGACCTCATCGTCGTCGACACTCCCCCGTCCCGGTCGGCGCTGGACTTCCTCGACGCCCCCAAGCGGCTCGGATCGTTCCTCGACGGGCGCTTCATCCGGCTCATCGCCGCGCCCGCGAAGATGGGCGGGCGGGCCGGGTTGCGCCTGGTCAACGTCGGCATCGGGCTGGTGTCCAAGACGCTGACGACGGTGCTCGGCGGGGAGATGCTGCGCGACGTGCAGACCTTCGTCAACGCGCTCGACACGATGTTCGGCGGGTTCCGCGAGCGCGCCGACCTCACCTACGCGTTGCTCAAGGAGGGCGGGACCGAGTTCATCGTCGTCGCCGCCCCGGAGCGGGACGCGCTGCGCGAGGCCAGTTACTTCGTGGCCCGGCTGGAGCAGGAGGGTATGCCGCTCGCCGGAGTCGTCGTCAACCGGATGCAGCCCTCTGCCGCACCGGGGCTCACCGCGGCTCGGGCTCGGGCCGCTGCCGAGCAGTTGGCCGAGGCCGACCGGCCGGCCGCAGCGGCTGCCTTGAGCCTGCATGCCGAGGTCTCGGAGTTGGCGGCGCGGCATCGCAACCTGGTGCGCCGGTTCACCGCCGGCCACCCGTCGATCCCGGTGGTCGAAGTGGCATCGTTGGCGCAAGACGTCCACGATGCCGACGGGCTACGCGAGGTCGGCCGCCGATTGGCCGGCCTACCGTGAGTGCTCGACTGCCGTGAGTGCGCGAACGGCACCCTGACGGCGAACCTGGCCGTCAGCTGGCGACGTCGGCGCGGCCGGCACCGGCCTGGGCGAACATCGCCCACCATGAGGTCACCGTGGGGTTGCGTCGCAGCAGCGCGCGTCGCTCTCGCTCGGTCATCCCACCCCACACACCGAACTCGGTGCGGTTGTCGAGTGCCTCAGCGAGGCATTCGGCGATGACGGGGCAGCGCTGGCAGACCTCTTTGGCCTGCTGTTGCGCTGCACCTTTGACGAAAAGATCGTCCGGGTCCCCTGACACGCACGCCCCGAGGCCCGCCCAGTCCTGGCGCAAAGCGCCACGAAGGATGGGAGTGGACATTCCTCCTACCTTTCCCGCAGCCCGTTGAGGACAAACCGCCCCGATTCGTCCCTCGTTGGCACGTTAGGGGAGGCTCCAACTCGGCCACCATGACCCGTTGGGATGGTTGACTTCGAAGAATGACTAGTCCTCCGCTGGAGCGAGGACCGGACCAACGGCTCGTCGCCGAAGGGTCGTGGGCCGCGCTGCCCGGCGACATTCGCTAGTCGTCGGGCGCGCGGCATACCTGAAGGAGAGCGCTCGCGGACCCCTGATACAGGCTGGGGCGTTACCCTTGCGGACATGTCTGGACGAACGACGAACGTGGGCGGCGTGGTCAGCCTCCTCGGGGCGTTCCTCGCGGCCGCAGTCATCACCGGCTTTCTGTCGGCGGGGCTGTTCTTGCCCGCGGTCGGTGCGATCGGGGGGTCGGTCCGCACCGTCGTTGACCTCTTCGACTCTCTCCCGGACAACTTCACAACCTCGCCGCTGGCTGAACAGTCGGTCATCCTCGCCGCCGACGGCACGAAGATCGCGACTCCGTACGACGAGAACCGCGTCATCGTGCCGCTGAATGAGATCGCGTCGGTCATGCGGACGGCCCAGGTCGCCATCGAGGACCACCGCTTCTACGAGCACGGCGGCGCCGACCTGCAAGGCATCCTGCGCGCCTTCATCTCCAACCAGGCCACCGGTGAGTTGACCGGCGGTGGGTCGACCCTCACCCAGCAGTACGTCAAGATCACGCTGCAGGAGAACGCCCTGCGAGCGGGCGACAAGGCTGGGGCGGCGGCCGCCACCGCGCGGAACTACGGCCGCAAGATCCAGGAACTCAAGTACGCCATCCAGTTGGAGAAGACCCTCACCAAGGACCAGATCCTCGAGGGCTACCTCAACCTCGTCTACTACGGTGACCGGGCCTACGGCGTCGAGGCGGCCTCCCAGCACTACTTCGGGCACGGCGCCAAGACCCTCAACCTGCAGGAAGCGGCATTGCTCGCCGGGATCGTTCAGAACCCCGGCACGAGTGACCCGGTCAACTTCCCCGAGAAGTCCCTGGCTCGGCGCAACGTCGTCCTGGACCGGATGAAGGATCTCGGGCTCATCAAGGACGCCGAGTGGAAGGCCGCGCGCGCCGTGCCCCTGGCGGCCATGCTCAAAGTCACCCCGGCCAAGAACTCCTGCCAGTCCTCCGACTACCCCTACTTCTGTGACTACGTCCTGGCCTGGCTCAAACAAGACCCCTCCCTCGACGCGGTGTTGGGGCGGGGTGAGGCCCAGCGCGTCCAGGCGATCTACCGGGGGGGTCTGACCATCCAGACCACCCTCGATCCGGCGATGGCCCGCGTAGCCAACGAGGAAATCACTCGCAAGGTGCCCATCGGCAACGACGAGGAGATCGGGTCTGCCGCTGCCATTCTCGACACCAAGACCGGCGCCGTGAAAGCCATCGGACAAAACACGACCTACAGCGTCAAACCCGCCAACCGGGGCGAGACCGCGGTCAACTGGTCGGTCGACTCCCGCTACGGCGGCAGCATCGGCTTCTCCTTCGGGTCGACAGCCAAGATCTTCACGCTCGTGACGGCCCTTGAAGCCGGCTGGCCCACGACCAGCAGCGTGTTTGCCAAGGCGGCCAGCCCGAGCAAGGGAGCCGACTACACCAGCAAGGAGATCCACGGAGCGTGCGGCCTCGGCGGCGGCGGGTGGAACGTCCGTAACGACATCAACTTCCCCGAAGGGGACATCAGCCTGGCCGAGGCCACCGCGAAGTCGATCAACACCGCGTTCGTCGGGATGGCGATCCAACTCGGTGGCGACCCGTGCAAGATCCGCGACACCGGATGGCGGATGGGGCTGCACCAGGGCAACGGCAAGGAGATCCCTCCCTACCCGTCGGCGATCATCCTCGGCACCTGGTCGGCGTCCCCCATGACGATGGCCAGCACCTATCAGACCATCGCCAACGAGGGTGTCTACTGCCCTCCCATCCCGGTGATGTCGATCGTCAAGGACGGCAAGGCGTTGCCGCTGCCCGCTTTGGGGAGCGCGTGCGAAAAGCGCGTCGATCCCGAGGTCGCGCGCGGCGTCACCAGCCTCTTGGAAGGCGTGTTGCGCAACGGCGGCACGGCCGACAACGCGGGGCTGGTGGGCGGGCGGCCGGCGGCCGGCAAGACCGGAACGACGGACAACCACAACGAGACATGGTTCGTTGGCTACACCCCGCAGCTGACGACGGCCGTGTGGGTGGGGACGCCGGACGACAAGAACAACGCCCGGCGCGTCACCGACCTGTGCATGCGCCAGATGACCGAGACGAAGGGCTGCTCGGCCGGTCGGTATGCCGCCCTGTTCGGTATGACAATCGCCGCCCCGGTCTGGAAGTCGATCATGGACCGGGCCCTCGAAGGCCAGCCCAAGGTGCCGTTCATCAGCCCGGGCACCCAGATCGTCAACGGCGAGAAAGTCGACATCCCCGACATCGCGCGTCGCTCCCTCGACGACGCCAAGGCGCTGCTCCTGCAGTCCGGTTTCGTGCCGTCGGTCGTCAAGGTCTACTCGAACTACCGAGTCGGCACCGTCGTCGGAACCACTCCCAAGAACCAGGCCACGCGCGGATCGGTCGTCAAGATCCTCGTCTCCCAGGGCCCGGCTCCGGCGCCGACCGCACCGCCGGAGCCAGCGCCGCCAGGTTAGCCCGCCGTCAGGGCCACCCGGACCGCAGCAGCGACCCGACCACCGTCCGCGCGTCCGGCCACGAGCGGCTGGACAGCCTTCATGACCATGCCGAGTTGCGGCATACCCGTCGCTCCGGTCTGAGCCACCGCTTGGGCGACGAGCGCCGCGATCTCCTCGTCGGTGAGTTGCGTCGGCAGGTAGCCCTCAAGCACCGCGAATTCCGCGTCCTCGCGCGCCGCCAACTCGGGTCGCCCCGCGCCGGTGTATGCCGCGGACGCCTCGCGCCGTTTCTTGCCCTCCTTGACCAGGACCTTGAGGACCTCGTCGTCGCTGAGCTCGCGGTGGGTCGTGCCGGCCGTCTCCGCGGTGGAGATCGCCGTCAACGCCATCCGCAGGGTCGCGGCGACGACCGCGTTGCGGCTGCGGATCGCCTCGGTGAGGTCGGCGTGCAGGGTCTCCTTGAGGGTGCTCATGGGTCCAGTCTCCCAGCCTGTATGCCGCCCCGTCGCTTCCGTTTCGGCCCGGTGGGTGCTGCCGTGGGAGACTGGTCGGATGCATCCGCTTGCTCGTGCCGCTGTGGGAGCCACCGCCGTGGGCGTCCTGGGAGTGGGCTACGCGAGCCTGGTGGAGCGCAACCTCTTCGTCTTGCGGCGGCATACCCTGCCGGTGTTGCCGCCCGGGAGCGCGAGTCTGCGGGTGCTGCACCTGACCGACTTGCACCTCATGCCCGCCCAGGCGCGCAAGATCGAGTGGGTCCGAGCGCTGGCGGGGCTCGAGCCGGACCTTGTCGTCAACACGGGCGACAACATCGCCAACCCGGGGTCGATCGAGCCGTTGCTGCGGGCGTTCGAGCCGCTGCTCGGGGTGCCTGGGGTGTTCGTCCTGGGGTCCAACGACTACTTCGCGCCACGGATGAAGAACCCGGCGCTGTATCTCACGGGCAACCACCGGCGGGGGCTGGGAGAGGCGTCGCGGCTGCCGACGGAGCGTCTGGTGGCAGGCCTGGCTGCGGGTGGGTGGGACGACCTGACCAACCGGCGGACGCGCCTGGCGGTGTCTGGGGTGCCCCTGGAGTTCGTGGGGGTCGACGACCCGCACCTGGACTACGACCGGTATGACGTTGTTGCGGGGGCCGCGGCGGACGATGTCGCGCTGACCGTGGGCGTGACCCATGCGCCCTATCAGCGGGTGCTCGATGCGATGACTGCTGACGGGGCCGGGTTGGTCATCGCCGGCCACACCCACGGCGGGCAGCTCTGCCTGCCCGGCTGGGGCGCCCTCGTGACCAACTGCGACCTGGACACGCGGCGCGCCAAGGGCGTTTCGCGGTGGTGGCCCGGCGCAGGTGGGGCGCCGTCCGCGCAGGCGCCGCAGGGGGCGGCATACCTCGAGGTGTCGGCCGGCCTCGGGACCTCGCCGATGGCGCCCGTGCGCTTCGCCTGCCGCCCCGAAGCAAGCCTGCTCACCCTGGTCCCCCGCGACTCCTAGGGGTTTTGGCCTGTGGCGGTGCCCACCCTGCGAAGGGTGGCATTCTGCCGCCTCGCGGGACGGCATACCGGCTGATTCCCACCTCTCGGCGGGCGACCGGTGGTCGGCGCGAGGGAGCGCGTGGTTGGCCCGTCATCCCGTATGCCGCCCGCCCACCGGTCTGCGATCCGCCCGCCCACCGACCCGATTCGGTGCCAGGCGCACGGGTCGGCTATCCTCTGTCCTTGTGCCGTAACACCCCCACCAGGGTCGCGCGGGCCACGGGGTGTGGCGCAGCTTGGTAGCGCGCTTCGTTCGGGACGAAGAGGCCGCAGGTTCAAATCCTGTCACCCCGACAGCGAGAATGGGCCCCTGACCTGCGGAAACGCAGTCAGGGGCCTTTTGCTTGCCTGGCTCCCGGGCATCACTGGGGCATAGTAAGCCATCCCGGGCACGTCGCGGCCGGGAGCGTCGGCGGTCGCCGCCGGGCTCGGTGGCCGTGTGCAAGTAACCCCATCGGGGTCCGAAGCGAGGATTCGGCACGAACTTCACGGCGTCGGTGCACACGGCGAGGCCGCACGAACGGAGCCCGCCCGATGAGGCAGGATCAGCCCATGCCATGCCCTCCACGACCTACCCATGTGATCGCGCCATGACCAAGGAGCAGCAGCGCGCCGAGTTGCACCGCACGATCTGGCGGATCGCCAACGACCTTCGCGGGAGTGTCGACGGCTGGGACTTCAAGAGCTACGTCCTCGGCTTGCTCTTCTACAGGTTCATCTCCGAGCACCTCACGGCATACATCAATGGCCTCGAGCGCGCTGCCAGCGTCGGCGACTTCGACTACGCCGACTTCTCCGACGAGCAGGCCGAGTTCGGGCGTGAGGTCACGGTCGAAGAGAAGGGTTACTACATCCTGCCCAGCGAGCTCTTCGCGAACGTGCGGGCGCGCGCGCCGCACGACCCGAATCTCAACGAGACGCTCGAGCGGGTCTTCGCCAACATCGAGGGCTCGGCCATCGGTACCGACAGCGAGGGCGACCTCAAGGGGCTCTTCGACGACCTCGACGTCAACAGCGCCAAGCTCGGCCCCACCGTGGCCCGCCGCAACGAGAAGCTCGTCAAGCTCCTCAACGCCATCGGCGACCTCGCCCTGGGCACCTTCGCCGACAACACCATCGACGCCTTCGGCGACGCCTACGAGTACCTCATGACCATGTATGCCGGTAGCGCCGGCAAGTCGGGCGGGGAGTTCTTCACCCCGCAGGAGGTCAGCGAGCTGCTGGCCCGGATCACGGTCGTCGGCAAGACGTCGGTCAACAAGGTCTACGACCCGGCGTGTGGCTCGGGAAGTCTCCTGCTGAAGTTCGCCAAGGTGCTCGGCAAGGAGAACGTGCGGCAGGGGTTCTTCGGTCAGGAGATCAACCTGACGACCTACAACCTTGCCCGCATCAACATGTTCCTGCACGACGTCAACTTCGAGCAGTTCGATATCGCCCACGGCGACACCCTCATCGATCCAGCCCACTGGGACGACGAGCCGTTCGAGGCGATCGTGTCCAACCCGCCCTATTCGACGAGGTGGGCAGGCGCGGACGACCAGCTGCTCATCAACGACCCCCGGTTCGCCCCCGCCGGCGTCCTCGCACCCAAGAGCAAAGCCGACCTCGCTTTCACGATGCACATGCTGCACTGGCTAGCGGTCAACGGCACCGCGGCTATCGTCGAGTTTCCCGGGGTGCTCTATCGAGGGGGCGCGGAGCAGAAGATCCGCAAGTACCTCATCGACAACAACTACGTCGACGCCGTCATCCAGCTGCCGCCCGACCTCTTCTTCGGCACGACGATCGCGACCTGCATCATCGTGCTCAAGAAGAGCAAGGCCAGCAACGACGTCCTTTTCATCGACGGGTCGGCCCAGTTCGCCCGGGTGGGCAACAAGAACAAACTGACCGACGCCAACCGGGCCGCGATCCTCGACGCCTTCGTACGCCGTGAGCCAGCCCCCTATTTCGCCAGCCTGGTCGAGAATTCGGCACTCGCCGACAATAGCTATAACGTGTCAGTGTCCTCCTATGTCGAGACCGAGGACACAACAGAGGCAGTCGACATCGAGGCGTTGAATGCCGAGATCGCGCGGATCGTCGCACGGCAATCCGAGTTGCGGGCGAAGATCGACGCCATCGTCGCCGACCTCGAAGGGGACAAGGGATGACTGAGATGCCGACCTGGGAGGGGTTCATGGTCCCCTGCCTGAGTGCCCTCAGCGACAGCTCGACACGCAGTCGTCGCGAGATGAACGTGCAGGTTGCGGCGCTTGTCGGCCTCACCAACGAGAATCGCGCTGTCTTGCTCGGGTCAGGACAGCCGCAATTCGCCAATCGCATCGGCTGGGCGTTGTCCCAGCTCGCACGAGTTGGAGCGCTCGCGAAGCCTTCCCGCGGGCACTACCGGATCACGGACGCCGGCCGAGAGGTCCTCGCGGCCTTCCCGGAGGGGGTCACCGAGAAGCAGCTCGACAGCCTCGGCAGCGACCCGACGTCGGCGATCCAGCCGTACGTCGCATCCACGCGTCAGCAACCATCCCTCGCCGCTGCGACGGCCGACAGGAGCCCGCTGGACCCGACCGAGCAGGTGGAGCAGGGTATCTCCCGGATCCACGCCGACGTCGCCGCCGAGCTTCTCACTCGGTTGTGCGCTCAGGACCCGACCTTCTTCGAGAGTGCAGTCGTCAAACTTCTGCTGGCCATGGGTTACGGCGGTGTCGGCGGTCGCGGGCTCACGACCAGCCGCAGCAACGACGGGGGGATCGACGGGGTTATCGACCAGGATGTGCTCGGGCTCAGCAAGGTCTACGTGCAGGCGAAGCGTTACGCACCAGGGAACTCGGTCCAGCGACCGGAGTTGCAAGGCTTCGTTGGTGCGTTGAGCGGCAAGGCCGACTCTGGGGTCTTCTTCACGACCAGCACTTTCACAGCTGGCGCCGTGGAATGGGCCGACCGGGTCCCGGCTCGCGTCATCCTCGTCGACGGCCAGCAGTTGGCGACGCTGATGATCCGCTACAAGGTCGGCGTCCAGGTCAAGGACACGTATGCCGTGGTCGAGGTCGACGAGGACTTCTTCGCATGAGCCACATCAACGACCTACTCAACCGCCTTTGCCCGGAAGGGGTGGAACGCCGGCCGATCGGCGATTGGGCGGATCTGGTCCGGGGCCACAGCATGCCGAAAACAGACTTCACCACGACCGGCGTCGGCGCCATTCACTACGGTCAGATCTACACGTACTACGGGACCTGGACGACGCAAACCATCTCTCATGTAGCCGCCGAGACCGCCGCTCGCCTTGCGAAGGTCAATCCGGGCGACCTCATCATCACCAACACGAGCGAGAACTTGAACGACGTCGGCAAGGCCGTGGCCTGGCTCGGTCCGCAGCAGATCGTGACGGGAGGCCACGCCTCTGTTCTCAAGCACAGCCAAGACCCCAAGTTCCTGGCGTACTGGTTCCAGACCCCCGATTTCGCCCTTCAGAAACGCAGCCTGGCAACGGGCACAAAGGTCATTGACGTCTCGGCCGCGAACTTGACAAAGATCTCGGTCCCGCTACCGCCTCTCGACGTCCAGCGCGCGATCGCCGACATCTTGGACACATTCGCGAAGCTGGAAGCGGAGCTGGAAGCGGAGCTCCGCTCACGCCGGGCGCAATACCGTCATTACCGCGACGAACTCTTCACCTTCCGAGAGAGAGAGAGAGAGAGAGAGAGAGAGAGAGATGGGTGACCATGGGTGAGGTCGGCACCTTCATCCGGGGACGTCGGTTCGTCAAGGCCGACGTCATCGACTCGGGCATCCCGAGCATTCATTACGGCGAGATCTACACCCGCTACGGCGTCTCCGCTGACACGGCGATCACCCAGGTCCGTAGCGATCTTCGAGAACGGCTCCGCTTCGCCGAACCCGGCGACGTGGTGATTGCAGCCGTCGGTGAAACCGTTCTCGACGTAGGTAAGGCCTTGGCCTGGCTAGGGGATCACAGGGTAGCTGTTCACGATGACTGCTTCATCTTCCGGAGCCCCATGAACCCGAAGTTCGTCACGTACTACATGCAGACGAAGGAATTCAATGATGCCAAGGTGAGCATCGTTTCTCGGGCCAAGGTCAAGCGGCTTTCTAGCGATGGTCTGGGCCGGATGCCCATCCCACTGCCGACTCGGCGCGAACAGGACCGCGTGGTGGACATGCTCGATGCGTTCCATGAGTTGGTGAGCGACCTCAGCACTGGCCTACCGGGCGAGCTCGCGGCGCGGCGGAAGCAGTACGAGTACTACAGAGACCGGCTGCTGACGTTCCCGGTGGCATCGTGACATCTGACGTTGACTATCGCTTCAACGGATAATAACCTCCACTATATGAGAACGGAGGCGCCTCTCCTGGCTCCGATCTTCCGATCGGACGGCCAGGCGCGCCTGCTCGCTGAGCTCCTGCTCACGGGCGACGAGCTCAGCCTCACCGACCTGGCGGAGCGGATCGACGTCGCCTACGCCACTGTGCATCGTGAGACTCAGCGGCTGCTCGACGCCGGCATTCTTCGGGAACGCCAGGTCGGGCGATCCCGCCTGATCAGCGCCAACCCCGACAGTCCAGTCGTCGACCCGCTGCGACAGATCCTCCTCGTGACCACCGGCCCGAGCGTCCTGCTCAGCGAAGCCCTGCGCCCTATCGAGGGCATCACCTCAGCCCTCATCTACGGCTCCTTCGCCGCGCGAATGACCGGCGTCCCCGGCCCTCCGCCGCAGGACGTGGACCTCATGGTCGTCGGCTCCCCTGACGTCGACGCGGTCCATGACGCCTGCGACGCAGTTCAGGACCGGATCGGCAGACCGGTCAACGCGACCATCCTGCGTCCCGACGAGGCCCGGAGCCGCACCGCCTTCGTCGCCCAGGTCGCCACTAGCCCCACCGTCCTGTTGCTCGGTGAACTGCCGTGGTGACCCCACGGCTGCGCGCCGAACAGCGAAAGGCCATAGATGCCCTCATCGTCGACCGGCGTCTGGAGCCGGTCCCTGTCGACGACGTCCGGGCGAACGCCTTCCTTACCCTCGCCGAGGACACCCTGATCGACGTCGCCCACGTGAGGCTCCCCCAGAATCGCTACAACCTCGCCTACGACGCGTCCCACGCCGTCGGTGAGGCGCTGCTGGCTCGCTATGGCTACCGCACTCGGAGCGGTCCCGGACAGCACGAGGCCCTGGCCCGCTTCCTCCGGATCGTCCTGGACACCCCACCACAAGACGCCGACGCCCGCCACTTCGACCGGATGCGCCGAGCCCGCAACCAGATGCACTACGAGGCACGGCCAGTCTCCACAGCTGACGCCGACAAGGCGGCTCGCACAGCCCTGGCCCTCCTGAGCGCAGCCACACCACCCAAGGACGAGCCGTGACCGACCTCACCACCCCCACCGGTCCGGTCCGTTACGAGCCGGTCGCAGTCAGTGCCGAGAGCACCGTCGTTGCCGAGTTCGTTCCCGGCCCGGCGAGCGACACGGCATACCAGTCGGAGGCCGACCTTGAGGAGGCGCTCCTGCGACAGCTGCAGGAGCAGGCCTACGCCTACCTCCCCATCACCACCGAGGGCCAGCTCGTCGCCAACCTGCGCCTCCAGCTCGAGGCGCTCAACGGCATACGGTTCTCCAATGCCGAGTGGCAGCGCTTCTTCGCCGAGCGGATCGCCAGCGCGAACTCCAGCATCGTCGACAAGACCGTGCGCATCCACGAGGACCACGTCCTCCTGCTCGCTCGCGACGACGGCTCGACCAAGAACGTCATGCTGATCGACAAGGTCCACATCCACAACAACCGCCTCCAGGTCGTCAACCAGTACGAGGTGCCCGGCCCCGATACTCCCGGCGGGGGTCGCTACGCGAACCGCTACGACGTGACGGTGCTGGTCAACGGCCTGCCGATGGTGCACATCGAGCTCAAGCGCCGCGGCGTCGACATCCGCGAGGCCTTCAACCAGATCGACCGCTATCAGCGGGACAGTTTCTGGTCCGGGTCCGGCCTCTTCGAGTACGTCCAGCTCTTCGTCATCAGCAACGGCACGCTGACCAAGTACTACTCCAATACCACCCGCCGCCAGCACGTCGACAGCGCGACCGCGTCCCGGCGCACCCGCACCACCTCGAACACCTTCGAGTTCACCTCGTGGTGGGCCGACGAGCGCAATCGCCCGATCCAGGACCTCGCCGGCTTCACCCGCACCTTCTTCGCCAAACACACCCTGCTCAACCTGCTCACCCGCTACTGCGTTCTCACGGCCGATCGGATGCTCCTGGTCATGCGGCCCTATCAAGTCGCCGCGACCGAGCAGATCCTGCGCCGGATCGAGACCTCCTCGACCTACAAGAAGTGGGGCACCGTCGGTGCGGGCGGCTACATCTGGCACACCACCGGATCAGGCAAGACCCTCACGAGCTTCAAGGCGGCTCAGCTCGCGTCGAGAATGACCGGGATCGACAAGGTGCTCTTCGTCGTCGACCGCAAGGACCTCGACTACCAGACGATGCGCGAGTACGACCGCTTCGAGAAGGGCGCGGCCAACTCGAATACGTCGACCGCCAAGCTCAAGAAGCAGTTGGGCGACCCCGAGGCCCGCATCATCATCACGACGATCCAGAAGCTCGCGACCTTCGTCAACTCGCCCGCCAACAAGGGCCACACCATCTTCGACGGGCATGTCGTCATCATCTTCGACGAGTGCCACCGCTCCCAGTTCGGCGATATGCACACCGCCATCACCCGCGCCTTCAAGCGCTACCACCTGTTCGGCTTCACCGGGACGCCGATCTTCGCGGCGAACGCGGGCACCGCAGGCAGCCCTCGCCTGCGCACGACGGAGCAGGCCTTCGGCGACAAGCTGCACACCTACACGATCGTCGACGCCATCACCGACAAGAACGTGCTCCCCTTCCGCATCGACTACGTCAACACGATCCACCTTCCGGAGCACCTGACCGACAAGCAGGTCTCGGCCATCGACACCGAGAAGGCTCTGCTGGCACCCGAGCGGATCAAGCAGATTGTCGCCTACATGCTCGACCACTTCGCCCAGAAGACCAAGCGGTCCTCCGGCTACCAGCACTCGGTCATCACCAACGTGGAGCAGGTCGCGCTCGGCCGGGGCCGCGTCGAGGAGACACGTCGCGCGACCCGCGTACGGGGCTTCAACGCGATCTTCTCCACCGCATCGATCCAGGCGGCCCGCGTCTACTACAACCAGTTCGGCGTCCAGCAGCAGGACCTTCCGCAGGACCGCCGCCTCAAGGTCGGGCTCATCTACTCGTATGCCGCCAACGAGGCCGCGGACGAGGACTTCCTCGACGACGAGGGTTTCGAGACCGAGGGGCTGTCCGCGGACGCCCGCTCGTTCCTCGAGGACGCGATCCAGGACTACAACGAGCTGTTCGGCACGAGCTTCGACACGTCGGCCGAGAAATTCCAGAACTACTACAAGGACCTCTCACTACGGTTGAAGAACCGCGAGCTCGACCTCGTCATCGTCGTCAACATGTTCCTCACGGGCTTTGACGCGACGACGCTCAACACGCTCTGGGTCGACAAGAACCTGCGGGCCCATGGCCTCATCCAGGCCTACTCGCGCACGAACCGGATCCTCAACTCGGTCAAGACCTACGGCAACATCGTCAGCTTCCGCGACCTCGACGAGGAGACTAACGACGCCATCGCGCTCTTCGGCAACAAGGACGCGCACGGCATCGTCCTGCTCAGGCCGTACGCCGACTACTACGCCGAGTATGCCGCCCGCGTCGGCGAGCTGCTCGCGGCATACCCCCTTGGGTCGCCCATCGTCGGGGAGAGCGCGCAGAAGGCCTTCATCGCCCTGTTCGGGGCCATCCTGCGGCTGCGCAACATCCTCACCTCCTTCGACGACTTCGCTGGCCAGGAGGGGCTCACCGACCGCCAGGTGCAGGACTACACCAGCGTCTATCTCGACCTCTATGCCGATTTCCGCCGGGTCGCCAAGGCCGACAAGGAGTCGATCGTCGACGACGTCGTCTTCGAGATCGAGCTGGTCAAGCAGGTCGAGATCAACGTCGACTACATCCTCATGCTCGTAGAGCAGTACCGGCAGGCCAAGGGCGACGGCGAGGACAAGGAGATCCGCGCGGCCATCGCCCGGGCCGTGGACTCGAGCCCGTCGCTGCGCAACAAGAAGGACCTCATCGAGGCATTCGTGGTGTCCGTCTCGGCTACCGGAAGCGTGGACGAGGAGTGGGAGGCGTTCATCTCCGCCCGCCGCGCTGAAGAGCTCGCGGCGATCGTCGCGGACGAGTCACTGAAGCCGGCAGAGACGCAGGCCTTTGTGGACATGGCCTTTCGCAACGGCGCCGTTCCCACGACCGGTACCGGAATTACGAAGATCCTGCCGCCAGCATCGCGCTTCGCCGGGCCGGGCGCCGGGCACGCTGACACCAAGCGGCGAGTGCTAGACAAGCTGACTCAGTACCTCGACCGCTACCTGGGCCTCGGGGGGCTCTCACGCCAAGGAGCGTGACGGGTTGGGCAACGAGACGCCCGTGGAGTGACAGATGGGATGCTTAGCCCGAGCAACTGACCACGATCACCCCGGAAAGGATGAGCGGCAGCATGCAGGGTGGGGCGGGACCGAGCGGACCGGTGCGACCGGCGATCCACTACAGCCCGGCAGCAACCTGGCTGAACGATCCCAACGGCCTGATCTTCCACAACTCCTTGTGGCACCTCTACTACCAGACCAACCCGCGGGGCCTCACCTGGGGGAACATGTCGTGGGGCCATGCGACTTCACCCGACCTCGCGCATTGGACCGAGCACGAGACGGCGATCTCGCTCGACGAGTCTGAAGAGATCTTCTCCGGATCGATGGTGTGCGACGAGACCGGCTCGGCAGGCTTCGGTGCGGGTGCCCTTGTGGCGATCTACACCTCCCACCGGGGCACCCCCGACGTCGGCGTCCATCAGACCCAGGCTCTTGCGTGGAGCACTGACGGGGGGTTCACGTTCCACAAGTTCGCCGGCAACCCGGTGCTCGATCGCGACTCCGCGGACTTCCGCGACCCGAAGGTGTTCCGCCACGGTGATCGCTGGTTGATGGTCGCTGTCGAGGCCGTCGAGAACGTGGTGGTCCTCTACGCCTCGGACGACCTGCGCGAGTGGGAGTTGCTCAGCGAGTTCCGGGACCCGACTGCCGCGGCGCCGACGTGGGAGTGTCCCGACCTATTCCCGCTGCTCGACGCCCGCGGGGCCGCGGTCTGGGTGCTCATCCTCAGCGTCAACCCCGAGGCCCTGACCGGCGGGTCCGGAACGCGTTACTACCTGGGCGATTTCGACGGCGTGACCTTCACACCGTCCGCCGACCCGGGCGCGCAAGGCTGGTTGGACCAGGGCCGCGACTACTACGCCGCGGTGTCCTTCTTCGATGCCCCGGACGATCGCCGAGTGATGATCGGTTGGATGAACAACTGGGAGTACGCCAATGCCCTCCCCTCGCAGCCGTGGGCGATGCAGATGGCGTGGCCCCGAGAGTTGAGCATCGCGGGATCGGTGTCGCGCGGCATACGCCGACTCATCCAGACCCCGGCGCCGCTCCCGACCGGGCCCGAAACCTTCAGTTTCGACGGCTCTTTGGCTGGCGACCTGACCATCCCAGCGGTTGCAGCGACCGCCCCAGCCCTCGTCGAGGTCGAGATTGAGCGGGGCGGCGCGAGCCTGGTTCACCTCGCCATCGGCCTGACGTTCATCTGGGAGGCGGACACGCTCACCGTTTGCCCTCGAATCGGCCTGCCCGAGAGGCCTGCCGGCTTCGACCGCGCGGTCTCGACGCCACTCCCAGGCGACTCACACCGGCTCTCGATCATCGTCGACCACGGCTCGGTTGAGGTGTTCATCGACGGCGGACACACCGTCCTCACGCAGTTGTGCCCGCCCGCGCTGCTGGCCTCCCCGTGGGCCCTGCGCGTGACTGGTGGCCCCGTCCAGATCCACGTCCACACTCGCCGCCTCGTCTGACGCGACACGGAGATCGGCACCGCGGCGCGTGACGGCGCGGATGACGGCGTCGCCACTGTCGTTGGAACAGCAGCAGCCACGCCCTCATGGGCGCCGTCACGAGGCGCGGATGCTCAGGCCCGCTCAGCAGGCGCTCCGGCCGGGGAAGGGGCCGCGTATGAAGCCGCCGTAGGGTGCGCGATCACGACACCTACCGCGGCTTCATCGACGGCTTCACGCCCGGCTCTCTCCAGCACGAGGGGGTATGCCGCCGCCACACCCGGCTCACTCCACCACGCAGAGGTATGCCGCCGCCACGCCGTCGCCGCCGGGATCCGGGGCGACGTCGACGCGGCAGCGGACCTCCTGGCCGTCAGCCGGCGAGCGTCCCGATTTTGAAGGTTGCCAGTTCCGAGGCCGGCCGGCGCTCCCCGCGGTGCTCCCCGAGGAAGGCCGAGGTCGCGTCGGTGCCACACAGGGCCTTGATGACGCTGCTGCCACCGGGGTGCTTGCCGATCCACGTGGTGAGGTCGTAAACGTCGCCGCTGACGGCTGCCCAGCACGACTGCGCCGAGTTGTGGGTGGCCACGTCCGCCATCGTGTATGCCGTCGCCCCAGCCTTCGTGGTGGACGCGGAGGACGTGGAGGTGGTCGCCGTGGCGGTCGCCTTGGCCGTCGGCTTCGCGGTTGAGGTCACTGCTGGCGTGCTGACACTTGTTGCCGATGCATTCGTCGCCGCGATCTTGCTCCCCCAGACGGCCTCGGCGCCGCTGTGGCCAACCAGCACCGTGAGCGCCAGGACCCCGACCGCAAGGAGCGAACCCAACCCGCCGAGCACGGTCACCACGCCGGAGTCACGGCTGGCGACCGCCGACCGGCGCTGCACCACGATCCACGCGACGGCGACGATGGCCAACAGGATGCCGAGGATGGGCAGGATCGTGCCGTAGGACGCATGTTGCGCCGGAGTGCCGACGCGCTCGGCCAGGGCCTCGCCGGATTCCTTCGCCACCAGGGCCGCGACGGCGCCCACGACCAGACCCGCGGCCGCCAGCCACGCATAGGCCGGGCGCAACCGACGAGCGAAAACCAGCGCGATGAAGGCCACCGCCGACACAGGCAAGACGATGACGGTGAGGTGGACAACGAGGGGGTGCACCGGTAGCCCGGCGATGGTGTCAAAGATGCCGGATTCAGTTGCAAGTGAAGACATGGCTGAAAGGCTATGCGGTCATCAGAGGTGACTCGGCCAACCTGTGCTAAGCGAGGCTCAAGATGCCCCTAAGGACAAATCGGGCGCCCTTAAGGGCAGGTTCGCTCGCCCTGAAGGCCGTAGCCAGGGCACCCTATCCGTGGAAACCTGCCTTCGGCGCGGTTGCCCGATGTGAGGTGTCTGGCCCCAGGCGGCCTCGTCAAACAGAGGCCGCCCTGGCAGGCTGAGGGGCATGAAGAGCACCATGCAGACGACGCCACTGCTCATCTCCTCGATGCTGAGCTACGGCTCCACGGTCCACGCCAACGCCAAGGTCATCACGTGGACGGGGGAGGGTTCTCGCACCACGACATTCGCCGAGGTCGGCACGAAGGCGGCGCAGCTCGCGCACGCCCTGCGAGGCTTGGGCATCACCGGCGACCAGCGGGTGGCGACGTTCATGTGGAACAACGCCGAGCACCTGATCGCCTATCTCGCGGTCCCCTCGATGGGCGCTGTCCTGCATGCGCTCAACATTCGCCTCTTCCCGCCGCAGATCATTTATGTCGCGACGCATGCCGACAACAAAGTGGTCATCGTCGACAACACGCTGGCCAAACCGTTCAGCGGGCTGCTCCCCCACCTCAAGACCCTCCGTCACGTCATCGTCAACGGTCCAGTCGACGCCGAGACCTGGGCGGCACTGCAGGCCCCCGAGCACATCGAGGGCGTGCACGACTTCAACGCCCTCATCGCCGACCAGCCCACCAGCTTCGACTGGCCCGAAGACATCGATGAGAACGATGCGTCCTCGATGTGTTACACCTCCGGAACGACCGGAAACCCCAAGGGCGTCGCCTATTCGCACCGCTGCAACTACCTCCACGCCACGGCTGTGCAGAACGGGCTCTCGATCCGCCAGGGCGACCACCTGCTCGTCGTCGTCCCGCTCTTCCACGCCAATGCGTGGGGGTTCCCCTACCTCGCGATGATCTCCGGCGCGACGCTGGTCATGCCCGACCGGTTCCTGCAGGCCGAGCCGCTGGCGAAGATGATCGAGGCCGAAAAGGTCACCGGTGGCGCAGGCGTCCCAACGATCTGGAACGACCTGCTGCAGTATCTCGACAAGAACCCCGTCGACGTCTCGTCGTGCTCGATGCTCATGGTCGGCGGATCCGCCGCCCCGCCGGCGCTCATTCGCTCGTTCAAGGACAAGCACAACATCGACATCGTCCACGGCTGGGGCATGACCGAGATGTCGCCCGTCGGCTCGCTGGCGGTTCCGCCCGTCGAGGTCGAGGTCGGCTCCGAGGCCTACTGGCGCTACCGCAATGCCCAAGGGCGCCTGCTGCCCGGCGTCGAAGGCCGCCTGCTCGGGCCGGACGACGAGGTGCAGCCGTGGGACGGCGAGAGTGTCGGCGAGCTCGAGGTCCGCGGTCCGTGGATCACCGGCTCCTATTACGCCAATGGCAGCGAGTCGCCGGCCGAACAGGCCGACATGGAGTCGAAGTTCCATGACGGCTGGCTGCGCACCGGCGACGTCGGCACGCTGACCGCCGACGGCTTCCTCGTCCTCACCGACCGCGCGAAGGACGTCATCAAGTCCGGCGGCGAGTGGATCTCCTCCGTCGACCTAGAGAACGCCCTCATGGGCCACCCCGATGTCCGCGAGGCGTCCGTCGTCGGTGTCCCCGATGAGAAGTGGGGTGAGCGTCCGCTGGCCAGCGTCGTGCTCGCCGAGGGCAGCACGACGACCGTGTCCGACCTGCGCGAGTGGCTCGGCGACAAGATCCCGCGCTGGCAGGTGCCCGAGCGCTGGGCCGTCATCGACGAGGTGCCCAAGACGAGCGTCGGCAAGTTCGACAAGAAGGTCTTGCGCGCTCGTTACGCCGAAGGCGGAATGGAGGTCACCACCCTGGGCTGATTGCCTCAGGCCTTCCCGGTATGCCGGGTGCTCACTTCGGCCCTCTGCGCACCGGGCCGTCTGCTCGCCAGCCCGCTTGTCCACCTCCCAGGGGGGCTATTCAAACGACGTACTTCAGGTACGCACTGCGTACCTGAAGTACGGGGAAATCTCAGCCCCCCTGGCCCCTCCCCACCGCCGGTGTCGGCACTGGCTCAGCTGGTGATGTCCTTGCCCGACAGCCGGGCCCAGGCAGCGGCGAGGAAGACGACGGCATAACCGAGCGCGACCCAGAGCCCGCGGCCGGCACCGTCGAGCGAGACTGGATCGCGCAGCAGGTCTCCGAAGGACATCCATTCGTGGACGATCAACCACGGGTGCAGCCACGCCACCTGCGGGACACCATCGAGGACCCACGAGAGGATGACGACGATCATCACCGTGATCGTCGCGGCCATCGGCTGCTCGGTGAGCGTCGACACGAACAGCCCCAGCGCCGCCAACGACGCGAGGCAGGCCGTGAGATAGAGGACGACCAGCCCGAGTCGACCGAGAGCCGGGACGAACTCCAGTTGGCTGCCCGAGAGGGTCGTCAGCGGCCCGACCCCGAACAGCGCCGCGCCCACGAGCACCCCGGTGACCGCCACGAGAGTGACCCCCCAAAGCGCGCCGAAAACGAGCGAGGCGTACTTGACGAACAGCAACCGGGTGCGCGTGACGGGCACGGTGAGCAGATAGCGCAATGTCCCCTGGTTGGCCTCGCCCGCGATGGCGTCACCGCACAACATCGCCACCGCAAGCGGCAGGAACATTGCGATCTCCGCGGTCAACGCCGTGAGCGCGACGAACAGTCCGTTGGAGGTGATGCTCGACAGGAAGTCCGGGCCACGACCCGGCCGGGGTGCCGAGGCCTTCACCGCGAACGCCACGACGACCGGGACGGCGGCCAACACCGCCAGGCCCGCCTGATTGCGCCGACGCCCCGCGACAAGGCGCACCTCCGACCAGAAGAACCGCCAGGCCCAGCCCGGCACCGGCCGCGACGGCACGCCAGCCGTCGTAGCGCCAGCAGTCACCGCACCAGCAGTCACCGCACCAGCAGTCACCGCGCCAGCCGTCACCGCGCCAGCCGTCGACACCTCAGCCGCTGACATCAAAACCCTCCCCTGTCAGGCCAACGAACCAATCCTCGAGATCCGGTGCCCCACTGGAGAATCCGCGGACCGCGACCCCCGCGTGGACGAGCGCCGCTACCGCCTTCTCCGGGGCGATCGCGCCGAGCTCACCTCGCACCTGAGCATGCTCCGCATCGACGCTCACCCCCGTCGCGCCGAGCTCACGCAGCACGTATGCCGCCTGCTCACCGTCGTCGGTCCGCACCGTCGCCCGGGTGGCCGCGCCCTGCAACTCGGTGATCGGGCCTTGGGCGACCAGCCGGCCTTCGCGCATCACACCGAGATGCGAGCAGACCTGGGCGACCTCTGAGAGCAGGTGGCTGGAGACGAGCACCGTCGTACCTTCGCTGCCGAGCGACCCGATGAGGGCCCGCACCTCACGGGTGCCTTGGGGGTCCAGCCCGTTGGTGGGTTCGTCGAGGACGAGCAGCTCGCGCGGCATGAGCAGGGCGCCCGCGATGGCCAGCCGCTGGCGCATGCCGAGCGAATAGGCCCGGTAGCGCTTCTCTGCGGCGGCGAGCAGGCCGACTCGATCGAGCGCCGCGTCGACCCGCGCACGGGACGTGCGCGGGTCGGCCCGGCGGTCGGCGACATCAAGGCGGGCCAGGTTGGCCCGACCGGACAGGTAGGGGTGGAAGGCCGGCCCTTCGACCAGGGCGCCGACCCGGTGCAACGCCGCCTCGGCCTGGCCGGGCACCGGCAGCCCAAGCAGCTCCGAGCGCCCAGCCGATGGGCCGATCAGCCCAAGCAGCATCCGGATCGTCGTCGTCTTGCCCGACCCGTTGGGGCCGAGGAACCCATAGACCGACCCGGCAGGCACCGCGAGGTCAATGCCGTCGACCACCGTCTGAGAGCCGAACCGTTTGGTCAACTCCCACGTCTGAACTGCCAGCATCCGCGCGCCGTCAGCCGGCCGCGGGCGCGGCGAGGGCGGCATACAGGGCGTCGGGGGCAACAGCCCCGAGCGCGACGCGGCCGTCGTCGGCGAGGACGAGCGAGAACAGCGTCCCTTCGAGGACCCGGCCACTGCCCCACGCACCCGAGACCTGCGGCAGCGCGCCCAGGAGGCTCTGCAGTTGACCCAGCCCACCGTCGGCGGCGGTTCCCCCGCCCGGTGCGGCGTCCGTGGTGGCAGGCATCGTGGCCACGACGACCCGCGACCAGCCGGTGCCGACCGCGCGCGGTGCGGCGGCCTTGGCGGCGGCGGCGCCAGCGCCAGGCTCGGTCGGCATACCAGCAGCCTTGTCTCCCAAAGCCTTGTCTCCCAAAGCCTTGTCTCCCAAGCCTTCCGGCATCCCTTCAGTCACCGTCGTCCCGGGCGGCGGGGTGAACTCGAACTGCCGAGCCTCCGGCGCCGAGAAGTCGATCGACGTGAACCCGACCTCGATAGCCGGCGTGGACTGCTTGGTCGAGAAGACCTGCACCCGCAAGGGCAGGTGTCGTTCGCCGTCGACGGCCAGGCGCACCTGGGCGACGAGAGTGGTCGAATCCTTGGGCGTGAGCACCAGCTCGTATGCCGTGCGCCCCGCGACGACCACCGCGGGCCCGACCTCGGCCCGGGTCGTCGGGTCGATGGCCGCGAGCGCCGCCTTGGCGGCGTCCTCAGGCGTGGGGGGCAGCCCGGTGCCCGTCGGCCCGGCCGTCATCAACGGCCCGCCGGTCTTCCCGGCCTCACTCTTGGCTGCGGCGGCCTTCGCGGGGTCGATGACCAGGTGCGTGGCGGTCTGGGCCTTGCTCGACCAGATCCACACGTCGCTGCCGTTGTGGATGATGTCCGACTCGCCCAGCGTGCCGACCAGGGCCAGGCGCTGCTGGTTCTCGCCGCCGTACCAGACCTTCCAGGTGTGGCTGCCGCTGATGATCGAGGTCAGCTCGGACGCACCGGCACCGACGCTCCCCGACATGCCGCTCACCCCAGGCAGGGACGGCAGCCCGAGGTCGGCGGTCTGCACGACGGTCCCCGACAGGTGGTCGAGGCGAGCCCGCTGCAGATCTGCGAGCAGTTCGGCGGCGGTGCGCGGGGCGAGGTCGCTGTCGGCCGAGGCCATCCGGCTACCGGCCAGCGAGACGCCGGCAACGAGGACGACGGCGGCGGCGGGCACGAGCCAACGGCCGAAACGGGAACGCAACGGGGAAGCGGTCATGACCCCAGGATGCAACACCCCACCTGAGAGGACCCTGAGACGGCATACCGGCGGCTCGGGCCCGGCGCCGACGATCTGTCGCTCCGCTCGTGTCATCGTGTCCTTGTGCGGGTGTTGGTGGTCGAAGACGAGCGCGGGATGGCCGCTGCGCTGCACCGCGGCCTGAGCGCGGAGGGCTTCGTCGTCGATGTATGCCGCGACGGCCCCTCCGGTCTGGAGGCCGCTCGGTTCGGGGGCTACGACGCGGTGCTGCTGGACCTCATGCTGCCGGGCATGTCGGGCTACACCGTGGTGCGGACCCTGCGCGAGGAGGCCAACTGGGTTCCGGTCATCGTCCTGTCGGCGAAAGACGGCGAATACGACCAGGCCGACGCCCTCGACTACGGCGCCGACGACTACCTCACCAAACCGTTCTCCTTCGTCGTCCTGCTCGCCCGGCTGCGGGCCTTGGTCCGGCGGGATCCGACGCCGCGCCCGCCCACGGTGTCGGCGCACGGCATACGGCTGGATCCGGCGACGCGTGAGGTGACCGTCGACGGGGCGGCCGTTGAGCTCGCGCTGCGCGAATTCGCCGTGCTGGAGCGGCTGTTGACGGCCGCCCCGGCTGTGGTGAGCAAGGAGGAGCTGCTCGACGCGGTGTGGGGCGACGCGGCCGAGGGCATCAACGTCGTCGAGGTCTACGTCGGCTACCTGCGCCGCAAACTCGGGCGCGAGCGGATCGAGACGGTGCGCGGCGTCGGCTATCGGATCGCGCCATGACGGCCGGGCCGCGCTGGTTCCAGCGGCTGTCCATCCGCTGGCGGCTCATGACCGTCGGGCTCGTCGGCCTCACCGTCGCGCTCGTGGCCGCCGGCAGTCTCCTGTATGCCGTGCTGTCCGCCACCCTCGCCAACACCCTTGGCGCGGAAGCGAATTCAGCGGCCCGTGAGGTCGCCACCCTGGTCGAGCAGGGCCGATTGTCTGACCCGGTGCCCGTGTCAGGGGCGCTCGTCGTGCAGGTGTTGGACTCCTCTCAGCGCGTCATCGCCGGGTCGCTGGTCGCCGACCGGCTCACGCCGTTGCTCACCGCCGACGAGGTGCGGCGCGCTCTGGCCGGCGAGCAACTGACGGTGCCTGGCTCGCGGTCCGGTCTCTCGGGGCGGCTGCATGTCGCGGCGGTGTCGGCCGGCCCGGGGTCTGCGCCGGTGACCGTCATCGCCGGCGTGCCGACCGGTGAGGTCGACGTGAGCCTCGGCCTGGTCCGAACGCTGCTCTTCGTCGGGCTGCCCTTGCTGCTGCTCGCGCTCGCCGCCGTCGCCTGGCGGGTCATCGGTGCCGCCCTGGCCCCCGTCGAGGCGCTGCGCCTCGGGGCCGAGCGGATCGGCGCCGACGCTCGGCCCCGTCGGCGCCGTGCGACGGTCGACCGCCTGCCGATCCCCGTCGCTGATGACGAGATCCACTCTCTGGCAACGACTCTCAACGGCATGCTTGATCGACTGGACGGGCTCGCCGAGCGCCAGCAGGCCTTCCTCGACGACGCGGCCCACGAGTTGCGCAGCCCGCTGGCCTCCCTGCGCACGCAACTGGAGGTGGCCGAGCACGTCGGGGACGGTGGCTCGCTGCCGGCTGACCTGCTGCCCGACGTCGAACGGTTGAGCCGGCTCGTCGACGACCTGCTCGTGTTGGCGCGCTCCGGCAACGGCGAGGCCTCGCCGAGCCTGGAAACCGTCGACCTGCGCCCCCTGCTGCGCGAGATCGTCAGCCGGTATGCCGCCGCCCGAGTCCCCGTGACCCTCACCGATGTCGCGCCGGGCGCCACGGCCATCGAGGTTCCCGGCAATCGGGCCGACCTGCGGCGGGTGGTGACCAACCTTGTCGACAACGCCGTCCGCCACGCCTCGACGGCGGTGACCCTCTCGGTTGGAGCCGACCCGAGCGGGACCTGGCTGCGCGTGACAGACGACGGGCACGGCATACCCCCGGCTGACCGGGAGCGCGTCTTCGAGAGGTTCACGCGTCTTGACGAAGCCCGCGATCGAGACAGCGGCGGCACCGGGTTGGGTCTGCCGATCGCGCGAGAGTTGATGCGCCGCAACGGCGCCGACGTCACCCTGACCGAGGCAGCACCCGGCGTGATCGCCGTCGTGGCCTGGCCGCGGTCAACCGAAACGCCCTCGAGCTAACCGACCGCGAGCTGGACCAGAAGGACTCGGCAGCCGGCTCCCAGCGGTGCCGCCCACCTCCTGAGCGCGCTGCCGTCCTACTTGATCTTCGAGGCAACGACGCCGCGGAGTGCGTTGTCGGGCAAGTAGGCCTTGATGATGGCGATCGAGATAGCCGGAAGCTGGGCTTCGTCCCGGTAGCACAGGTACATCGGCTCGAACCGCGGCTTGAACTTGGCTTTGAAGCTGTGCAGGCTCTGGAACCCGTAGAGCGGCTCCAGCCGCTTGGCCACCATGTCGAGCAGCGCCTCGATCGGGCCGGTCTGCCCCTCACCCCGACTCAGCGGCGACGCCGACAGGCTGATGAACCGGTAACCCTCCTGCTTGAACGCCATCGCGCTCTCGGCGATCAGGAACTCGACGACGCCACGCATCGTGTCCTCGAACAGGCCGCGCTGCATGATGTCGAGCGTCCAGCCGTCCACTGTGCCCTGGCCGTAGACGGGCATCCAGCTGGTCATCCCGTGCACGGTGCCCTCGGCGTCGACGGCGACATGCATGATCACCTCAGGATCGGACGCCTCCGCCAGCGTGCCCAGGGTGAAGCCCAGTGGGGGCAGCGACTTGTCGTCGGACCAACTCGCGGCGATCGCCTGGAGCTGAACGCGCATCCCGGCGGTGGCCTCGGCGTACCTGATGGGACGCATGCTGATCCCGAGCTTGCCCGCCTGATTCACGGCCGTCCGGACGCTCTGCCACGACTTTCCGGTGAACGCCAGGTCGGGCAGATCGATGACGGTGTCCTCGCCGACCACGATCGCCTGGTAGCCGTGCTGCGCCGCCAGCGCGCGGAAGGACTCGGTCACGCTGTAGAACACCGGACGCCAACCGCGCCTGTCACACATCTCGGTGAAGCCGCCCAGGCTCGTGGCCACGGCGTCCGGGCTGCCGACGGGATCGCTCAGGACGATCGCGATGTTGTTCTCCAACCGGTAGGCGAAGCCAGCGGTCCTGGCTGGGTCCACCCAGTAGCTCATGCCGGGCCAACGCGCCATCCAGCCGATCGAGGTGCTGCCATGCTCGTGGAGAAGGCGGTCGTACTCAGCGAACTGGCCACGCCCGTCCCTGTCGCGCAGGGTGGTGAACACCAGCGCTCCGATTCCTCCGAGCAGCGCGAAACCCCAGACATATCCGATGCCCTGGGTCAGGAAGCTCGCGGCCGGCGTCTGTGGGACGAAGTCGAGAGAGCTGCCGCCGAAGATCAGCCAGATCGACTCGACGACCGCCATGCCGAAGTCCGGCTCGGGCGAGAACTGTGCACGCATGGCGAAGATGGCCACCGCGTTAAGCATGAACAGGCCGAGGGCGAGCGCCGCGAGACGCTTGTAGATGCCCGATCGGACGACCCGGTCGCCCTTGATCGTGAAGACGCGCCGGAAGACGACGAGGAGAACGAGGAGGACTGCGTTGACGAAGACGCCGAAAACCCCCGCCGGAGTCTCCGCAAGGATCAGGTCGATGAGGAAGAGCAGAATCGTCAGCGTCAGCAGAAGCCGCCACGCGATCTTGCGGCCCGCGTACGTTCCGTAGGCCAGCAGACCCAGGAAAATCGAGAGACCGAACACCACGACGGTGCTGCCCGCGTCCCGCTGGTACGTGTCGCTCGACTCCAACAGGCCACCTTGTGGCACGAGGTACGTGACCACCAGGGTGATGATGTTGAAGACCACGATCTGGGCGACCAGGACGCGCTTCTCCTGGGTCGTCAGCGCGTAGCTGAACCTCGCGTAGGGGCGTTTGACCACCAGCGGGCCGACAGCGAAGCCGACCAGCAACGCAACCAAGTGGGTCAGATCCCAGATGAACCCGACGTACAGCACCATGACCAGGGCGTACAGGAACAGGCCGGTGCGAGCACGTCGCCGCCAACTCGGGGCGAGGGCCGCGGTCATGGCACCAATCGCCCCGAAGCCGGCGTTGGAGAGCCCGCCGTCTCGGACGTCCACCAGCCTGACCGCCCACCCGACACCCAGGGGCGCCAGCAGGTAGATGATCAGGCTGACGATCAGCACCGAGGCGACGTGCGTGACGAAGAGGGCGGCGAGCATCCGCCAGGCGCCGTACTTGTACTCAAGGAAGCCGCCGCCGACGGCGATGAGCGGCAGGATCAGCAGGTACATCCAAGGCGCCGGTGCGATGAACGCCCCCACCAGAAGCGTCCACCATTCACCGCGGGCAAAGGCAGGCAGACCCCAGCCGTAGGTATCCGCCAGGCCGGACGAAGGGGCGGGCACCCACAGTGCGTTCATAGCGATGCCGACAGCGAGCGCGACCAGGACGATTCCCGTTGTCACGGGCGCCTTTCTGATCCACCACAGCGTTTCCCGGAGTACCGTCCTCATAGCTTCCTTCAGTGCCGTGCGCCCCGAGCCTTGGGATGGGCGCGGAGAATTGTCGCACGGCTGCGTCCGGCACGGAGCCACCTTCCCAGGTGACCGCGCACCGCCCAGTCTCCCCCACCACGTCTCGCCGTCGCCGACGCCGCCGGTCACCTTGCCTGGATCTGATGGATTCTCCCGGCACCTCACCCCTGGCTCAAGGCCAGATCTACCCCTTGAGCTCCGGGAACATGTCGTCGCGCCACTCAGTGCCGCTGGGCTTGATGTCGCCGGCCGCCACCTGCTCCTCCCGCGAGCGCAACTCGACGCGGCGGATCTTGCCCGAGATGGTCTTGGGCAACTCGGCGAACTCGATGCGTCGGACCCGCTGCCACGGCTGCAGGTGCTCACGGGCGTATTTGAGGATCGAGCGCGCGGTGTCCTCGTCGGCGGCATACCCGGGCGCGAGCATGAGGTAGGCCTTGGGGACGGCGAGGCGGACCTCGTCGGGCGCGGGGACGACGGCCGCCTCCGCCACCGCCGGGTGCTCGATGAGGACCGACTCCAACTCGAACGGGCTGATCTTGAAGTCGCTGGCCTTGAACACGTCATCGGTCCGGCCGACATAGGTGATGTAACCGTCGGCGTCGATGCTGGCGACGTCACCCGTGTGGTACCAGCCGCCCTCCATCGCCTCCGCGTTGCGGACCTCGTCGCCCTGATAGCCCGTCATCAGCGACAGCGGCCTGGCCGACAGGTCGAAGCAGAGCTCCCCTTCTGCTCCGGCACCCTCGACCCGCTCGCCTGTGTTCGGGTCGACGAGGACGACCGGCTGCCCCGGCAACGGCCGACCCATCGACCCTGGCTTGACTGCCGAGCCTGGCGTATTTCCCACTGCCGCAGTCATTTCGGTCTGGCCATAGCCGTCCCGCAGGGACAGCCCCCAGGCCTTGGCGACCTGGTCGATGACCTCGGGGTTGAGCGGCTCCCCCGCTCCGATGACCTCCCGCAGCGCCCCCGGCCCACCCGACAGGTCGGCGTTGATGAGCATCCGCCAGACCGTCGGCGGCGCGCAGAAGCTCGTCACCTCGTGCTCCGCAACTGCCCGAGCAGCGCAGCGGCGTCGAAGCGCGCGTAGTTGTAGACGAAGATCGTCGCCTCGGCGATCCACGGCGCGAAGAAGCACGACCACGCGTGCTTCGCCCATCCCGGCGAGGAGATGTTGAGGTGGACGTCGCCGGGCTGCAGCCCCAGCCAGAACATCGTCGCCAGATGCCCCACCGGGTAGGACACCTGGGTGTGCTCGACCAACTTGGGCCGACTGGTCGTCCCGGAGGTGAAGTAGAGCAACACGGGGTCACCGGGCGCGCTCCCCGGGTGGGGGGTCGGCTCGGCAGGCGCGAGGTATGCCGCCCGCAGATCCGCCCAGCCGGCCGCCTCACCGATGCTGATCCGGCCGTAGTCGCCGGGCACCTCGTCGAGCTTGGCCGTCTGGTCGGGGTTGGTCACCACGAAGCGAGCCCCACCCCGCGCGATCCGGTCGATGAGGTCGGTCGATCCCGCGGCAGTCGTCGTCGGCATGATGATCGCGCCGAGCTTCATCACGGCCAGCATGCAGTCCCACAACTCGACCTGGTTGCCGAGCATGAGCAGCACCGGATCGCCCTTGCCCACACCCTGAGCGGCGAGCCAGGCAGCGACCTGGTCCGAGCGCCGGGCCATCTCGTCGAAGCTGCGCGTCTGGCTCGACCCGTCCTCCTCGACCAGGATGAGGGCCGGCTTGTCGTTGCCGCGGGCCACCACGTCGAACCAGTCGCAGGCCCAGTTGAAGGTGTCGCCGACATCGGGCCAGCGGAACTCCGCCACCGCGCGGGCATGGTCACCACGCAGCGCGAGCAACTGGTCACGCGCTTGCCGGTAGTTCTCGGTCGCATTCGTCATGGGCTCCACTGTGCCCAAGCCGGGGGCCGCTCGCTACCGGAACCGGCTGTGGCGCTTGCGACACGGCATACCCCCGTCGACGGTGCGCCACGCGAGTGGTGACCTCAGCGCAGGGAGTATGCCGCGCGGCTGATGTCGAAGCCCGCCTTCGTCGTGGTGTTGGTGCAATGCATGCCGTCGGTCGCGGAGGTACAGAGAATGTCGCCGAACTTCAGGCTCGCTCCGTAGGCGAGGGCGACCGCCTTGCGGCCCTCGACAGTCACCACCTGGGAGCCGGGCTGACCGTTCCACCACGTGCCGTCCGAGCCGACGACGTCCGACCCGGCGATGGCGTCACTGACACAGGTGATGCCGGACTTCGTGGTGAGGAACGTTCCGTGGCCCCAGTCGAACTCGCAGCTGGCCGGCTTGGGCGGCAGCGTCCAGGTGTGCTGCATGACATCGCACCGCACCTCGAAGCCGGGCGCCCCGTCGTTGGGGAAGGCCGCGCAAACGATGTTGCCGCTAGGGCTGTCCCACGTCGTCACCCCGTGGCCCGCGGCGTCGATGGTCGGGCCGACGACGGCGGTCGTCGTCGCGGCGGGTGCCCGGCTGCCGTTCGGCGTGGCTGCGGTCGGCTCCGGCTCAGGGACGGTGACGAAGACGGTCGCGGTCGGTGCCGCCGAACTGGCGCCGAACACGCCGCAGCTGGCCAGAGCGACGGCAACGCACAGCGCGAGGAAGATCCCGGGGAGACGTCTCACGGCATCGATCCTGGCACACCCTCAAACGTCGATCAGACAACCAACAATGTCGTGAGGTCATCAATGGCGCGCCAGGCGGTGGTGGCCTCAGCGCAAGGTGTACTGCGTACGGTTGATATCGAAGCCAGCCTTCGTCTCAGAGTTGGTGCAATGCATGCCATCTAGCTGCGACGAACAAGCCAGCGGCCCGAACGTGAAGTTCGCACCATAGGCGAGGGTGACTGCCTTGCGCCCAGGCAGGGTCATCACCTGAGAGCCAGGTTTCCCGTTCCACCACGCACCGGGTGCCCCCACTGCTTCGGAGCCGACGAGCGAGTCGTTCACGCAGGCCAGGCCAGCCTTGGTATTGAGGTAGGTTCCGTGCCCCCAGTCGAACGCGCACGAGTCGGGCTTCGCGGGCACCGTCCAGACCTGCTCGAGCGCATCGCAACGGATTTCGAATGGCGCGCTCGAAGACTTCCTGGACGCCGAGCAAACGATGTCCCCGGCCGGGCTCGACCACACGGTGAGATTGTGAGCGGACCCATCAATCGTGGGGCCCTCAAGTGCGAGTGCAGGCTGGACCGGGGGCTCATCTGTGGGACGAGGGATGAATCCTTCCGACGGCCCGCCATCCGTGCCGACGCCCACGCTCGCGGTCGGAGCAGGGCCTGCTCCGAAGAGGCTGCAGCCACTGATGAGAACGACGATGGCGGCAGCTGAAAAAAGACCCGAGATACGCATATGGCCGATCGTGCCATATGACCCTGTGTCACTTCGAACCCTGTCCGCCACTGCAGCACTACCGGAACAGCGCAGGTGCGAAGCAGTGTGTACAAATTCGCGCAGGGGTGGTGACCCGCCGCTGGCTCGTGCCGGGATGACCCGTCCATCACCGATCAAGAGATCAGCAGTTCGGCGATCTGGACGGTGTTGAGGGCCGCGCCCCGGCGCAGGTTCTTGTCCCGCGGGTCAATCCGTTACCGGGGGTTGACGATCCGCGCGACCGTGCCCGGCGGCGGCTCGAGTCCATGACCCACTACTCGACGCCGTCCACCGCTTGGCGCGCAGTGGGGAGGTGCTTGGGGACACAGGCGAAGCCGTCGTCTGACCACCGTGGGTAGGCAACGAGCTCGTGATCAGTAGGCGACGGCTCAGGCGGCCCAGCGGCGAGTCTGATCGTTAGGCCGGTAGCGCGCCCTGCTCCCACGATGTCCCTTGCTGCGCTGGAAAGAGCCGCCAACGCCGAGGCGAGAGCGAGCCCGGGCGGGTACGAGCCGTCGGGCGGGATCACGACCGAGGCGCATGGATGACCAGGGATTTCGTCGTTGAGCGGATGAATACCCACGCGGGCCAGACCCTGGCCGGGGTGTTCGGCGGACTCATGCGGCTCGCAGGTGATCCGCCCTATGAGTTCGTCGGCCAACCGAGTCAGTTCGCGTAGGGGTATATCCTCAAGCGGACCTGGCAGGTAGCCATCGTGCCCGTCGCCCGGGAAGCGCGGGACCAGGTGAAGGTGCACGTGCGGCGTGTGCTGGCCCGGCGGGCCCCAGTTCGCGCGGAGGGTCACCTTGGTGGCACCAAGGGCAGAACGCAGACCCGCCGCCACCCGCTTCGTCACCCACGCCAGATCGACGAGCTCCGACCAGTCGAGGCCGCTCAGGTCTGCGACGTGCCGACGCGTGGTGACGAGCGTGTAGCCAGGATTGGACCGCATCCCTCGCGACGCCAAGCGAGCCGTCGTGGACGGCGTGGAGCATACGACCAGCCCGTCAAACGGCGGGCAGTGGGGGCACCCGTCGCGCCTCACTCGTTCTCCAGGCGAGAACGGGTTGGCTGGAACGCCGTCACATCCGACACCATGCGTCGCTGGCTGGCCGCCGCCGCCGCCGATCAGGAGATCAACAGCTCGGCGATCTGGACGGTGTTGAGGGCGGCGCCCTTGCGCAGGTTGTCGTTGCTGACGAACAGCGCCAGGCCTCGGCCACCGTCGACCGACTGGTCCTCGCGGATCCGGCCGACGTAGGACGGGTCGGCGCCGGCCGCCTGCAGCGGGGTGGGCACGTCGGCCAACTCGACACCGGGAGCGTTGGCCAGCAACTCGCGAGCCCGCGCCGGCGTGATGGGCCGCTCGAACTCGGCGTTGATCGACAACGAATGGCCGGTGAAGACGGGGACCCGCACGCAGGTCCCGGACACCCGGAGGTCAGGCAGATCGAGGATCTTGCGCGACTCGTTGCGCAGCTTGCGCTCCTCGTCGGTCTCCTCGCTGCCGTCATCGAGCACCGAGCCGGCGACCGGGACGACGTCGAAGGCGATGGGGGCGAGGTACTTCACGGGGGCGCCCAGGTCGACCGCGCGTCCGTCGTGGGCCAGCCCCTCGATGTCCCCAGACTCCAGCGCCCGGCGGACCTGGGTTGCCAACTCCTGAACCCCGGCGAGACCGGTGCCGGAGACGGCCTGGTAGGTCGAGACGATCAGGCGCTTGAGCCCGGCCTCGTCGGCCAGCGGCTTGAGCACCGGCATCGCGGCCATCGTCGTGCAGTTGGGGTTGGCGATGATCCCCTTCGGAGGGTTCTTGGCCGCCGCCGGGTTGACCTCGGAGACGACCAACGGCACCTCGGGGTCCATCCGCCAGGCCGACGAGTTGTCGATGACGGTGACGCCGGCCGCCGCGAACCGCGGAGCCTGCGCCTTGGAGGTCGTGGCACCGGCGGAGAAGATCGCGATGTGCAGGCCCGTCGGGTCGGCGGTCGAGGCGTCCTCGACGACGATGTCCCGGCCCTGCCAGGTGATCGTCGAGCCCGCCGAGCGGGACGAGGCGAACAGCCGCAACTGACCGACCGGGAAGTTGCGCTCGGCGAGGATCCGCAGGACGACCCCGCCGACCTGGCCGGTCGCCCCGACGATTCCGACGTTGACTGCAGCGGACGGCATACTCATCGGCCGGTCCCTCCGTAGACGATGGCCTCGCCCTCCGCGGAGTCGAGGTCGAAGGCGGTGTGGGCGGCGCGGACCGCCGCGTCGAGCTGGTCGGCGCGGGTGACGACCGAGATGCGGATCTCGGAGGTCGAGATCATCTCGATGTTGATGCCGGCGTGGGCGAGGGCCCGGAAGAGCTTCGCGGAGATGCCGGGGTTGGTGCGCATGCCGGCACCGACGAGGGAAAGCTTGCCGATCTGGTCGTCGAACCGCAGTTCGTCGAAGCCGATCGCCGCGCGCAGGGACTGCAGCGTCTGAACCGCCTTGGGCCCGTCGGAGGACGGGAGCGTGAACGAGATGTCGGTGCGCCCGGTGGCGGCCGCCGAAACGTTCTGGACGATCATGTCGATGTTGATTCCGGCGTCGGCGACCGCGGTGAAGATGTCGGCGGCCTTCCCGGCCTCGTCGGGCACCCCGACGATGGTGATCTTGGCCTCGCTGCGGTCGTGGGCGACGCCGGCGATGATCGGGGCTTCCATGGTGCTTCCTTCGCCGTAGGGGTTCTCGAGGATCCAGGTGCCCTCGTGGCCGGACCACGACGAGCGGACGTGGATCGCGATGCCGTGCCGACGGGCATATTCGACACAGCGCAGGTGCAGGATCTTGGACCCGTTGGCGGCCAGGTCGAGCATCTCCTCGCTGGAGATGACCGACAGTTTGCGCGCCGTCGGGAGCACCCGCGGATCGGCGGTGAAGACGCCGTCGACATCGGTGTAGATCTCGCAGACGTCGGCCTTGAGCGCGGCGGCGAGCGCCACCGCGGTCGTGTCCGAACCACCCCGGCCAAGGGTCGTGATGTCCTTGCTCGTCTGGCTGACGCCCTGGAAGCCGGCGACGATGGCGATGTGCCCGGCGGCCAGCGCCTCGGTGATCCGCCCAGGGGTCACGTCGATGATCCGCGCCTTGCCGTGCTCGGCGTCGGTGATGACACCGGCTTGCGACCCCGTGAACGACCGGGCCTCGCTGCCGAGGTCGGCGATGGCCATGGCCAGAACGGCCATCGAGATCCGCTCACCGGCGGTGAGGAGCATGTCCAACTCCCGAGCCGGAGGGTTCGGGGTGACCTTGTTGGCCAGGTCGATGAGCTCGTCAGTGGAGTCGCCCATGGCAGAGACGACGACACACACGTCGTGGCCGGCCTGTTTGGTCTCGACGATCCGCCGGGCGACCCGCTTGACGCCCTCGGCGTCGGCGACCGACGACCCGCCGTACTTCTGGACGATGACGCTCACTGACCTGCTCCCGGAGACGGACCTGTGGACCGCCCGAGTTTACTCAGGGCGCGCACGCCAACAGCCCGCCCTCCGCATCGCGAGACGGCTGTCTCAGCTGGCGGTCAGGGGTGCAGAGCGTCGAACTCGGCGTCCGCGACGACGTCCTCGTCGGCGTCCAGGCGCAGGTGGGCGATGATCGATTGGAGCACCCGCAACGATGCCGCAGCCCGCTCGCCCCAGGTCGACAGGTAGGAGAACTGCCACCACCACAGGGCCTCGACGCGTCGGCCGGCGTCGTAGTGGCTCAGGCCATGAGCCAACGCCAGGCAGATCTCGGTCATGTCGTTGGACAGCGACCCCTTGGTGAGCTCGGCCTGCGTGACCGGGTCGACGAGGTCGGCGTAGTCGTCGATGCCCTCGAAGAGGTTGGCGAGGTTGTCGCGCAAGGGTTCGACATCGGCGTCTGGGCCGGGGTCGGGCTCGTAGCGCTCGTCGAGGACGACGTCCTGGACTGCGCCGAGCCGGGACCCGGCCAGGAGCAACTGAGCGGTCGCGAGCAACAGCAAGGGGATCGCGATGTCGGGCGAGGACCCGGAGGCCACCTCGGTCACCGCCGTGACGTAGGCCCGCGCTTGCACCGCCGAGTCGTCGGCAAGCCCGGCGAACTCGGCGAAGTCGTCGAATTCGGAGCCCGGCTCAGCACTGGCCGACACCGCGTCCGGCTCTGCGGGCGGCGCGGCGGGCGGCATACCCGATCGGTCGGCGTCAGGCATGGACGGTGCGCCGTCCTTCGAAAGCGCGTCCCAAGGTCACCTCGTCAGCGTATTCGAGGTCGCCCCCCACCGGCAGGCCCGAGGCGAGGCGAGTCACACGGATCCCCAGCGGCGCGAGCGTGCGGGTGAGATAGGTGGCGGTCGCTTCACCGGCGATGTTGGGGTCGGTGGCAATGATGACCTCGACGATGCCCCCGTCGGCGAGGCGGGTCATCAACTCGCGGATCCGCAGATCTTCCGGGCCGATGCCGTCCATCGGGCTGATCGCGCCGCCGAGCACGTGGTAGCGCCCGCGGAACTCCCGGGTGCGCTCGATGGCGGCGACGTCCTTGGGCTCCTCGACGACGCAGATCGCCGTCTGGTCGCGCCGGGAGTCGCCACAGATCCGGCAGAGGGTCGCCTCGGCGACGTTGCCGCACAACTCGCAGAAGCGGATCTTGTCCTTGACCTCGGCCAGCACCTGGACGAGGCGCGCCACATCGGCCGGATCGGCCTGGACGAGGTGAAAAGCGATGCGCTGAGCGCTCTTCGGGCCGATTCCGGGCAGCCGTCCGAGCTCGTCGATGAGGTCCTGGACGATGCCTTCGTACACCCGGCCAGACTACGTGCGACCGGCGACAATCACGCGCTCCCGCGCCAGGACACGAGGGCATCGGCCAGCGGCTCGACCAGGTCACGCCCGCGCAGGGCAGTGCGCCAACGCAGCGGTATGCCGCCCTCCCCCGCCACGATCCCCGCCAGCCCACCGGCGATGCACGCGGTCGTATCCGTGTCCTCGCCCAGTGCGATCGCCGCCTTGACGACCCGTTCGTAGTCCAGCGGATCGTCGGCCAGCAGCAGCGCGACCGCCGCACGCATCGACTCCACGACGTACCCACCACCGCGGATTTCGTATGCCGCGCCGTCGGGGAAGACGTGCGTCACCAGTTCGTCGTGCTCGGGGCTGCCAGCGGGGTAGACCTCGTCGAAGGCGGCCCGGGCGGCCGGCCAGGCCTGGGCGGGCGGCATACCCTGCAGGAGGCGCCGAGCGAGCAGGCAGTAGAGCACGCAGCAGACCTGGCTGCGCAGATGACCGTGGGTGACCGCCGACTGCGCCATCGCATCGGCCGCCAGGTCAGCGTCGGAGCCGCGGTGCCAGAGCGCGAGGGGCAGGACCCGCATGAGCGAGCCGTTGCCGTTGGCCCGCGAGTCGGTGGGCCCGGACGACGCGGCGGGCACCCCGGCACGCAGGGATCTGATGGCGATCCCGGTCTGGATGCCGATGTCGAAGACGTGGCGGTCGACGGCATACCGGCCCTCGTCGTCCCACGCGACCAGTCCGCGGCCGACGTCGTCCACGTCGAGGTGACCCACCCGCAGGAGCGATTCGAGCAGGACGAGGGCCTGGGCACCGTCGTCCGACCAGGTGCCGGGGGCGATCCCGGCATGGGCCCGGGCGAAGCCGGCGGGCGGGACCATCTCGATCTCGTCGGTGGCAGGGATCTGCGTGGCTGGGTGGAATTCGTAGGGCACTCCGAGCGCATCACCGACGAGAAGCCCGAAGATCCCGCCGCGCAGGCGGTCGCCAGTGGTCATGCCAGGCATTGTCCCTCGATCCCCTAACACCCCAGTGGTCCCGTCGGTCGGGTCGATGGACCCGGGCGAGGCCGCCGCCAGTCGCTCAGGAGGGGTCGAGGGTGGGGACCTCGTTGTAGGTGTCGGCGCGCTCCTGACCGCTGAGGAGCGCGATGGCGTCCATGACGTCGTCGGTGAGCTCGCGTCGAGCTCGCCCGGCCGGCATCCCCGCGTAGGTCTCGGGATGGATCGGCGGCCCGAAGGCCACCGAGACCTTGGCCAGCCGCGGCCACCTGGACCCCACCGGCTGGATCTGATCGGTGCCGCGCAGGCCGACGGGCACGACGGGTACGCCAGCGGTCAGCGCCAACCAGCCGACACCGGTGCGCCCGCGATAGAGCCGACCGTCACGCGAGCGGGTGCCCTCGGGATAGATCCCGAAGGCGCCTCCAGCCTGCAGGACCTCAAGCGCGAGGTCGAGGGACTCCTGAGCCGCTCGCGAGGAGTTCCGGTCGACGGGAATGGCGCCGACGCTGCTGAAGAACCCGCGGCTGAGCAGACCCCGAGGCCCCGAGCCGGTGAAGTAGTCGGACTTGGCCAGGAAACTCACCTTGCGCGGCGCCACCAGCGGGATGGCGAAGGAGTCGATGAACGACAGGTGGTTGCTGGCCAGGATGACCCCGCCCTTGGGGGGGACGTTCTCGATGCCGGTGATCGTCGGCCGATACAGCAGCCGCGACACCGGTTGCAGCAGCGTCGCACCGACTCGGTAGAACATGGGCCCAACCGTAGTGGCGGGCACGCTCGCCACGCAGCCCCCAGGCCAATCGATGGACCGCGACCTCAGGTCGGCGTGTCGCCGAGCACCGTGCCACCGAGCATCCGCTCGATGACGGCCTGCCCGATCTCGGCGCCCTCTTGCACGACCTCGTCGTCCAGGCTCGCTGCGCCCAGGTCACTCTGCGGCGACGTCGCGCGCGGAGCCGGCGCGGGGTCGGAGCGATGATGGCGCTCGTCCATGGTGCGCCGGGTGGCCTCCTTGGCGCGCGCGAGCTCGGCACGCACCGAGTGGGCATGGTCGGCATGGTTGGTCGGCGGCCGATGGTCGGCCGGGTCCGGCGGCGGCTCGAACCCCGCCTCCGGCGGCTCCGGAGGCAACGGGATGTCGGGCTCCGGCGCGGGTGTGGGCGCCGCTGCAGACGTGGGCGCTGGGGCGGGCGCGGGCGTCGATGCTTGCGGCGCCGCCTGGGCGACCGGGGTCGGCGTCGGCGCGGCGGCCGGAGCCGCCGTCGGGGGTGGAGCGGCAGCCTGCGACGAGGCCGGGGGCGGGGCCGGGCTCGAACCGCGGGGGGCAGCGCTCGGACCTTCGCCGCCCGAGCCACTGGGTATGCCGCCCCCGGCCGGCATGGGGACGCCCTCGACCCGGGCGTCGAGGCCGATCTGGTCGATGAGGGCCTGACGGATCAACTCGGCGTGGTTGCCCGCCCGGAAGGTCTGGGTCAGGCCGGTCGTCGAGATCCCGAGGACAAGCCGCTGGCCGTCGTAGTCGATGACCTGCGCATGCTCTGAGACGAAGGTCCACGTCGCCCGGCGCATCGTGAAGATGCGGCCCAGCACCTCAGGCCACACCCGTCGGATGGCGTCGACATCGAAGCCGCCCGCGGAGGTGGGTGGCGCCGCCGGATTCGCCGCTGGGGCTGCAGGAACGGGCGCCGCTGCTTGTGCTGGCACTGGCGCTTGTACCGGTGCCGCCTCGGGCACGACGGCAGCGGCCGGAGCCTGGGCCGGGGGTGCTTGGGCAGCGGGCGGGGCCTGGGCAGGGGGTGCTTGGGCAGCCGGAGCCTGGGCGGGAGGTGCTGGCATCGAGGGCCGCGGCCCGGCGGGAACCCCTCCCCCGGCGTCGAGGTGACGTTCGATGCGATCGAGGCGGGCGGCATACCCACTCTCGCCGGACGCGCCGGGCAGGAGGATCCGCGCGCAGATCAACTCGAGTTGCAGGCGCGGGCTCGTGGCACCGGTCATCTCCGTGATGCCGGCGTTGACGATGTCGGCGGCCCGCGAGAGGGTTCCTGGCCCGAACCGGGACTGCTGGCCACGCATCCGGTCGAGTTGGTCCTCGGGGACGCCGCGGAGCACCTGGGCGGCCCCGTCGGGGACCGCCGCGACGATGATGAGGTCACGCAGCCGTTCGAGGAGGTCCATGGCGAACCGCCGCGGATCCTGGCCGGACTCGATGACCTTGTCGACCTGCGCGAAGACGGCGCCGGCGTCGCGCGCAGCCAGCGCGTCGATGGTGGCGTCGAGCAACTCCACGCTCGTGAAGCCCAGCAGCGCGGCCGCACCTTCGTAAGTGACGCCCTCGTCGCCGGAGCCCGCGATCAGCTGGTCGAGGACCGACAACGAGTCGCGCACCGACCCGCCGCCCGCGCGCGTGACGAACCCCAACACTCCTGGGGCGACGGCGACACCCTCCTGGGCGGACAACTGCTCGAGGTATGCCGTGAGCTTGGCCGGCGGGACGAGCCGGAACGGGTAGTGGTGGGTGCGGGAGCGGATCGTGCCGATGACCTTCTCGGGCTCGGTCGTCGCGAAGACGAACTTCACGTGCTCCGGCGGCTCCTCGACGATCTTCAGCAGGGCGTTGAAGCCCTGCGGCGTGACCATGTGGGCCTCGTCGATGATGTAGACCTTGAACCGGCTCTGGGCCGGGCCGTAGGACGCCCGCTCGCGCAGATCGCGCGCGTCGTCGACGCCGCCGTGGCTGGCCGCGTCGATCTCGATGACGTCGACCGACCCACTGCCGCCCCGCGCGAGTGCGACGCACGAGTCGCACGTGCCGCAAGGCGTCGGGGTCGGACCCTGCTCGCAGTTGAGGCAGCGCGCGAGGATCCGGGCGCTGGTCGTCTTGCCACACCCCCGCGGGCCGCTGAAGAGGTAGGCGTGACCGACCCGGCCGGTGCGCAGTGCCTGCATGAGCGGCTCGGTCACGTGCTCCTGCCCGATGACGTCGGCGAACGTCTCGGGCCGGTAGCGGCGATAGAGGGCGGTGCTCACGGTCCGACCCTACTGGCCCGGGGCGACACCCGCGCTAGACCGCAGTTCACGCACGGCGGCGAGCAGCGACCAGACAAGTAGAGCCAGCAGCGCAACGTTGCGGACGAGGATCGCGGCGGCTGCGACGTCGAAGGCTGCGGCCGCAGGATAGGTGAGGCCCTGGAAGAGATACGGGTAGTCGATCTGGGTCACCAGGAGCACGACCAAGGCCAACCAGGGGCCGCGTCCCGGCCGTCGAGCGGCCAGGACCGCGAGGAAGGGCACCGTCCACACCAGCGCTTCGGGGCTGAGCGTCCGGGCCGTGACGAGCAACGTCAGCAGCCCGGCGAGCGCGACCAGCGCGGTGGCCGGAGTCGGCTGGGTCGCGGCCCGGCGCTTGGCCCGGCCGACGCGGGCGTCACCGCTGGCGGGTGCCTCCCTGCGCCGAAGGACGAGGACCCCCAGGGCGATCACCACGACGACCGGAACCACGACCAGCGCGGTGGACCCGGTCACGAGAGCCTCGACCCAGGGCCCGCGCACCACCATGTCGCCGTTGACGAGCGACGCGGTATGCCGCCCAGGGCTCAGCGCCATGTCGACGAGGGTCGGCAGGCCGGGGATCGACTCCAGGCTCAAGCCACGGGTGAGTGCCCGGGTGATGGGCGAGGCCAGGCGGTCCCACCCGCCGCCCAGGAAACCGACGGCGATGAACGCCAGGCTGATCACGGCATACCCAGCGACGGCCAGGCGTCGAGAGCCTCGGGGAACGAGCGCGAGGAGTGGCAAGAAGACCGCCGCCGGCCACAGCCCGAGGCCGGTGGCGACGGCGAGCAGCGCCCCGGCCCAGAGCGGACGTCGCGGGGCGAGAAGCCAGGCCAGCACCACGACGGCGACGACCACGAGGTCAAGTCGAGCGAAGGTCACCGGGCCGAGCAGCGGCACCGCCAGCGCCCAGTAGGCGCCCGCGATCGGTCCACCGGCACTGGCCCGCCAAAGAGCGATGAGGATGACGAGGTCGGCGACGACCGCCAAGGCGACGATGGCCAGGAAGAACCGGCCGCGGTCCTCGCCGGTCACGGCATACAGGCCCTGCATCAGCCGAACAGCGGGCGCGGGGACCTCTGCGAGCACCCTCTCGATGGGGAGCCGGCCGAGTTGGGACACGCCGGCGAACTGCGTGTAGACCTCCCCCACCACGAGGGCGTTCCACCGGTCGGGGTTCGCCCCGAAGCGCAGGAGGAACGCCGCGCCGACCAGCAGATGGGTGCCGAGCCACAGGATGCCGATGCCCCACCCGTGGAGCATCCAGCCGAGAGCGAGGGGCCTGCGCCGGGCCCGCGCGGGGTCGGCGTGGCGACGGGACTCAGGGGCTCGCTCAGCCCGCTGATGTTCCTCGCGCTCGCGTTGTTCGCGCAGTTCCCTGCGGGTGAGTGGGGTGGGTTCGTCCGCCATGTATCGCCTTAGGTGATCGACCGCCCCCGCGGCCTTCGGGTAGGCCCCGACCAGTCGAGTATGCCGTGTGCTCGCCGCAGGATACCGAGTTGCCGACTGTCGGGTTGGCGCGCCAACGGATGACCGCTCATTGCGGGTGAGCAGCGACAGCACTAGTGCGAGGCGGCCGTGTGGTCGCCCTCGCGAGGGCCCGCCGGCAGCTCCGCCGGCGGGCTCGCCCATGCCTGGGGAACATCCGCAGACGCAAGAGCACCCCACGTACCTGGAAGAGCTCACCTGCCCTTGCTGCATTCCTGCCCTGGGGGAGTTCAGTGAGGTACCACCACGCGGGGTGCCGTCGCCCAGTGTATGCCGTGCGGCGTGGCCCGCGCGCCCCTCACCGCTGCGGGGCGGGGCGGCGAGCCAGCCCATTGGCCGACGCCGGGATGCGGCGTTCGACGAGCAACGCCAAGCCGGCCATGACCACGCAGCCCGCGACGAGCAGGCCGATGTAACTGCCGCCTTGACCGTGCTCGATCAACCAGGCCGCCTGAATGGGGGCGATGATGGCCGCGGCCTGGAAGCCCATCGACATCAACGCGTTGTAGCGCCCGCGGACGGCGTCACTGGCCAGGTCGTTGGTGATGGCCGGGATCGTCGGCTGCAGAAGCGTCTCGCCTAGGCCGAACACCGCACAACACACCGCGAAGAGCACCGCGGCAGCGGCGCCGCCCGGCGCGACCCCGGTCAGCCCGAGCGCCAGCCAGGCGGCCGCCCAGACCACGCACATGGCCAGCAGCACCCGGGTGCGACGACGGTTCTCGATGCGCTGCAGGACCGGCAGTTGCAGGGCCACGATGACGACCGTGTTGGCAGCGAAGCCGTAGCCGATGGCCTGGGTGGACACCTGTCCCACGTCGCGAGCAAAGGCCACTGCACCCGTGGCGAGTTGGGCATAGCCGACGTAGGCCGAGACCATCGTCAGGGCGAAGAGCGCGGCCACCCGCCGGTCGCGCAGCAGTCGCCAGTAGGAGACGCGCGGAGCAGCGTCATCGACCGGCGCGTGCTGGGGCCGAGGGTCGGTATGCCGCAACGGCCCGAGGTAAATCGCCAGCGGGGCGAGGAACGTGGCCGCGTTGACGAGATAGATCACCACGAAGGTCTCGGGGCGAGCGACGTCGACCACGGTGCCCCCGATGACGCCTCCGATCCCGATGCCGAGGTTGAGCAGGGTGAAGCTCATCCCGAAATACCGCTGGCGGATGTGTGACGGCATGATCGCGCTGACGAACGACTGGATGGCGGGCCAGATCACCCCGCCGGCGAAGCCCATGACCACCAACGCCCCGGCCGCCGCCAGCTCGGTGGTCGCGAAGGCCAGCCAGACGTCGGCCACGATCGAGGCGATGGTCGAGGCGATGATGACCCGTCTCGCGCCGAGTCGATCGATGACGTGACCCGTGGGGCCGAGGACGATGAGGCTGACCACGGCGGGAATCGAGGCGAGCACACCCACGTGATCGAGCGGGAACCCGCGCACCTCGTGCAGGTAGACGACGAGGAACGGCATCACCAGGCCGGTGCCGATGAAGTCGATGATGATCGTGCTGAGCAGAAACTTGCCCTCGCGCGGCAGGTCGGTCCAGAAGTCGCGAAGGCGCGGCCGGGTCGGCGTGCCGCCACTCCCGCCATCCCGCGATGCGCCACTCCCCCCGTCGCTCGCCTGGTCGCTCATGAGGCACGAGTCTGACACCGACCACCGACAGCCCTCGACCGGATTTCGGCCGTGGCGGGCCGCTCCGGTACCCTCGCCCACGGAGGATTCGCATAGCGGCCTAGTGCGCACGATTGGAAATCGTGTTGGGCTAAACACCCTCAGGGGTTCAAATCCCCTATCCTCCGCCACTGCGGACCGCCCGTCGCCTCAGGCGCGGGCGGTCTTCTTTTCCTGGTATGCCGCGTAGCCGTCCGCCTGCCGCCGCCACACCGCGGCGAGGTGCTCGCGCGGCATACCGGTGAGGTCCAGGCCGAAGACGCCCCGCAGCACGCCCTCGAAGTCGGCGGCGCTCTCCACAACCCGCTTCCGCCGCCCAGCCGTGTCGATCCGCGTCAACGCCACCGACTGCAGCAGGTCGACGCCGTGGGCGTCGCGCCGCTGGACCGCGAGCACCTTGACGAACATCGACTCCGGCGAGGTCGACAACTCGGTATGCCGTGTGGTCGCCTCCGCGAGCGTGCACGGGGCGATGTCGAGGTCCATTCCGACAAACGACTGGGCGCTCGGATCGTGGTCAAACCGCCACCCGCCCGGCACGGCCTCGGAGGGCCGGATGCCGTAAGTGAACGGCCCCTGTCGATAACGCCCGGGCGCCAACGGCAGCGGCTCGTGCACAGCGCTGCCGAGACCGACATCGACGAGCCACGGCTGCCCCTCGACGTCGACGGTGAGCGCCAGGTGATTGCCGTCAGCCCCCACCGGGGTCGCAGCCCGCGCCCCCTGGACGCCCGCGCGGTGGTGCTGCACGGCATACCCGAGGCGCTCGAGCAGCCAGGCGAAGGCGCCGTTGAGATGGAAGCAGTAGCCCCCGTGCCCGCGCAGGACCGACGCGACGGACGCGGCGACGTCGACGGGCGTCGGGTGACCGAGGGCGATCTGCAGCGTCTCGTAAGGCACCCGCTCGACGTGGGCGCGGTGCAGCGCGACGAGCGTGGCGCGATCCGCGGGCGCGGCCAGCAGATCGCGTCGACCGAGGCGAGCCAGGTATGCCGCGACCCTCGGGTCCGAGCCGTCCGGCTCGCTCTGTTCCGGCCCGTGATCCTTCACCGCGCAATTACATCAGGCCGGTGAGTTGATCTCGGTTACGCGTTCCGTCGCGGGGGCACAGCGAGCGGATCCGGGAGTTGACCAACGTGCCGCAAGATCGAGGCCGCCGGTGGCCCTCGGATCGCCGGATCGGTCCCTGGAGTCGGTTACCGCTTGGGCGCCGAAGCGGCCTGACCCCCCGACGAGCGCGGTCGGCGGTCGAGGTTGCCCGACTGGCATCATGACCACATGACCACGCGGGAGCCCGAAGCCATCGATGAGGGCGTCGTCGAACTTGTCGAGAGCCTTGAGCCCAACCCCGCCTATGTCGCAGGCGCACGCTGGGATGTGTTGCATGCCAACCGGGCTGCTCATCTGCTCTTCGCCGACTTCGCCAGCCGGCCCGACCACGAACGCAACATGCTCTGGTACTACCTTGCCGAGCCGAGCGCCCGGGCCCTCTACGTCGATTGGGAGGCCGAGGCGATCGCCCAGCTCGGTCACTTCCGCGAGGACTACGAGAAGTGGCCCGGCGACCCGCGCTTCGACGACCTCTTGGAGCGCGTCTTCGCCGTCACCCCACAGGCGCGGACCTGGTGGGAGGAGCGCCGCGGCGTCGACCTCCCCCGCAACGGGGTCAAGCAGATCCGCCTGGCCGACGGACGCCTGGTGAGCCTGCGGCAGTTGGTCATGAGCACCGTCGATGACCCCGAGATCCAGGTCGTGTGCTACTTCGCCGATATCGACGACGACGGTGATTACGGCGACGACATGGAAAGCCTGCTCGGAGACTGATCGCGCCCCCTGGCACGATAGGCGCATGAGCCCTGGGCGCGCGGCATACCCCTCGGGCGGCGACCATCCGCGGTTGGCGCGGCGCCTGGGCCTGGGAGACGCGGTCGTCATCGGGCTCGGGTCGATGATCGGCGCGGGCGTGTTCGCCGCCTTCACCCCAGCGGCAGCCGCAGCCGGATCGGGCCTGCTCGTCGGGTTGGCCCTTGCCGCAGCAGTCGCCTGGGCCAACGCGACCTCGTCGGCGCAACTGGCCGCGCAGTTCCCCGAGTCGGGTGGCACCTATGTCTATGGGCGCGAATGCCTCGGCGAGAGCTGGGGATTCGCTGCCGGATGGGCGTTCGTCGTCGGCAAGACGGCCTCCTGTGCGGCCATGGCGATCACCGCAGCGACCTATGCGCTCGGCGGCGAGGCGCGGGCGGCGCAGGTCGTCGGGCTGGCTGTCGTCGGTGCCCTCACCGTCGTCCTCACCCGGGGCATCACCAAGACCGCGCGCCTGGCCCGGGTGCTGCTCACCGTCACCCTCGCCTGCCTGCTCGTCACGGTGCTCGTCATCGCCGCCTTCACCCGCGAGTGGGCAGCGCCCTGGGCGGGCGTGGGCGACGCGACGGCATACGGGATCTTGCAGTCTGCGGGGCTGCTGTTCTTCGCCTTCGCGGGGTATGCCCGGATCGCCACCCTCGGTGAGGAGGTGCGCGCGCCGACGGTGACCATCCCGCGTGCCATCACCCGCGCGTTGGGCCTGGTCATTGCCCTGTATGCCGTCCTCGCCCTCCTGCTCCTGGCCACCATCGGCGCGGACGGGATCGCGGCGTCGGCGCTGCCGTTGTTGACGGCGGCCCAGGCGGCCGACGTGTCCTGGGCCGGGGTCTTCGTGCGGGTCGGCGCGACCGTGGCCGCCCTCGGCGCCCTCCTCGGGCTGCTGTCCGGCGTCGGGCGCACGGTCTTGGCGATGGCGCGCCGCGGCGACCTGCCTCGGCTGCTGGCGGCCGTCGACCCTGGCTCGAAGGTGCCCGCTGTCGCGCAACTCTGGGTGGCCGGCGCCGTGGCTGTGCTCGTGCTGCTCACCGATCTGCGGCACGCCATCGGGTTCTCGTCGTTCGGGGTGTTGCTCTACTACGCGATCGCCAACGCGTCGGCCTGGACTCAGACGGGCGAGCACCGTCGCTGGCCGCACTGGGTTCAGGCGGCCGGGCTCGTCGGGTGTCTGGTGCTGGCCGCGACCCTGCCGATCGGTTCGGTGGTCGTCGGCGCGCTGGTCGTGGGTGCTGGGGTGTTCGGTCGGGTCTGGCTGCAGCGCCGGGGCGTTCCTCGCAGCTGAGTGCTGAGTTCTCGCAGCTGAGCCCTGAGCCCTGAGCGCTGAGTCCTGAGCGAGTGTGTGACGGAGTGCGATTGACGGGGTGATCACCCCGTCAATCGCACTCCGTCAAGCACACGCCCGCAGCAGCCCGCCCCGAGCAACTCTCAGCGGCGGCGAGACGTGCCAAAGATCGACCGGGTGATCTCCCGCCCGATGACGGTGCCCGCCGAGCGCAGCATCGACTTGAACACCGACGACCCGACGACCTGCTCGACCACCGTCGGCTCCTCACGAGCCGGTCGAGCAGCCGGGCGGTCGGCCTTGGCCTCTGCCTTGGCAGCCGCCTCTGCGGCCTTGGCAGCCTCTGCGTCGGCCTTGGCCTGCGCTTCGGCCGCCGCGGCCTGGGCAGCGGCGGCATCGGCGGCCGACGCGGCAGCCGTGAGCTTCTCGAAGGCCGACTCACGATCCTGCGCGGCGGCATACCGACCGGTGCCGGGCGACGCCGCGACGATCTGGTCGATGACCGCGTCCGCGGAGGGAGCCATGAGCGACTGCGGCGCGCGCATCCGGGTCCAGGCGACCGGCGTCGGGGCACCTCGCTCGGACAGCACCGTGATGACGGCCTCGCCGGTGCCGAGTTGGGTGAGCAACTCCTCCAGGTCGTAGGCGCTCTTGGGGTAGGTCGACACTGCCGCCTTGAGGGCCTTGGCGTCGTCGGGGGTGTAGGCGCGCAGCGCGTGCTGGACCCGGTTGCCGAGCTGGGCGAGCACGTCGCCGGGGACGTCCTTGGGCGACTGCGTGACGAAGAAGACCCCGACGCCCTTGGAGCGGATGAGCCGCACCGTCTGGGTGATCGCCTGCAGGAAGTCCTTCGACGCGTCGGCGAACAGCAGATGCGCCTCGTCGAAGAAGAAGACGAGCTTGGGCTTGTCGAGGTCGCCGACCTCGGGCAGGTCGTGGAAGAGGTCAGCCAACAGCCACATGAGGAACGTCGAGAACAACTGCGGCCGGTCCTGCACCGCGGGCAACTCGAGCATCGACACGATGCCGCGTCCGTCGGCACCGAGGCGCAGCAGGTCGGCGGTGTCGAACTCCGGCAGCCCGAAGAACACGTCCGCGCCCTGGTCGGCGAAGGTGATCAACTCACGCAGGATGACGCCCGCCGTCGCCGACGACAGCCCGCCGAGGTTCTTGAGGTCGGCCTTGCCCTCCTCGCTCGTCAGGTGCTGGACGACGGCGCGCAGGTCCTTGATGTCGTCGAGCCACAGCCCCTTGGAGTCGGCGTAGTGGAACACCAGGCCGAGGCTCGACTCCTGGGTTTCGTTGAGCCCCAGCACCTTTGCCAGCAGCGTCGGCCCGAAGGAGGAGACCGCGGCGCGGATCGGGATGCCCTTGCCCTGGCCTCCCAGCGCATAGAACTCCGTCGGGTATGCCGTGCCCACCCACTCCTCGCCGATGTCGGCTGCGCGGGCGGCCACCTTCTCGTTGGAGACGCCGGGCGACGCCATGCCGGAGAGGTCACCCTTGACGTCGGCGAGGAACACGGGCACGCCGCCTTGGGACAACTGCTCGGCCATCAACTGCAGGGTTTTGGTCTTTCCGGTGCCCGTCGCGCCCGCCACGAGGCCGTGCCGGTTGATGACGGCCAGCGGAATCTTGACTTGGGCTTCGGGATAGGCGGCCCCATCCAGGACGGCCGCGCCGAAGGCGAGGGCACCACCGGCGAACTCGTAGCCGGCCTTGATCTGCTGGATCTGCTCGGGCATCTCGGTCACGGAACGCACTCTAGACGTACCCGCGCGCAACGAACGCGAGGTGGCGCGCGGCATACCGGAGGCCGCAACCGGGCCACCACCTAGACTGGCGCCCGTGATCTTCAAGGGGATAGGCGAGCACCGGCCCTACCCCGACCATGGGCTGGTGACGACCCGCGATTGGGCCAACGTCGCGCCGCGCCAGGTGCGCCTGCAGGACCTCGTGACCACCAAGCGCACCCTCGACTTGGCGCAGTTGCTGGCCGACGACTCGACCTTCTACGGAGACTTGTTTGCCCATGTCGTCGAGTGGCGCGGCGTCCTCTACCTCGAGCAGGGGCTCCACCGGGCGCTGCGAGCGGCCCTTCAACAGCGTGGGACTCTGCATGCGCGCGTGCTCGTGCTTGACTAGGGCACTGTCTGGGCTGTCGGGGTCGCAGCACTTCACTGCGGAGGTATGCCGGTGAGCATCACCGTCGAATCAGCGTCGGTGGCGCGAGCGCGCCGTCGCAAGCGAACAGCGATCACGCTGCTCGTCGTCATTGCCATGCTCGCCGGTGCGTTCTACTACGCCTCGAGTTATTGGTCGAAGGGCTCCACCAAAGCGGCGGCTCCGGCCTGCACGATCACCGCGGGCCCGAGCGGCCCGGTCTATCCGAGCCAGGTCACGGTCAACGTCTACAACGCGACCTCGCGCACCGGGTTGGCCGCCACCGTGGGCCGGTTGGTGAAGGCGAAGGGATTCGTCCTGGGCACCGTGTCGAATGACCCGGCCAAGAAGCAGATCCCCGGCACCGCCGAGGTCCGTTACGGCAGCGCCGGTGAGCGGGCCGCGGCCCTCGTGCAGACCCTCGTCGCCGGTGCCACGCTGGTCAAGGACACCCGAGCCGACGCATCGGTCGATCTGGTGCTGGGGTCGGGTTACAAGGAGATGGCGACCTCGACCGGCACGGCGACTCTGGCGACCGCACCCCCCGGCTGCTGACCTTCAGTCGGCGTCGGCGAGGGGACGGGTCATCGCCCCGAGCAACACCGGCAGCATCCGGGCCACGAGGTTGTTTCGGGAGTTCGCATCGCCCGCGATGATCGCCGAGCGCAGGCTCGTCTCGAACAGGGCGTCGAGGGTGTCCAGCGCGTCGTCCGGAGCCACGGTGAGCGCCAACCCCGCTTGGGCCAACCCTTCCAGGAGGAACGGAACGAACCGCTCCCGGCAGGCCCGCTGCGCAGCGAGGTAGGGAGCGGCAAGCTCAGGGTCGCGGACCGCGAGCAGCGACAACTCGGCGCGTAGTGCGTAGTTCTGCGCCCCGAACGGCTGCAGGTCGAACAGGCGCCCGGCGATTGCGGTCAACGGGGCCGGCTCGGACAGCGAAGCACCCAGCGCGGTGCTCAGCCGCTCGAGGAGCAGCCCTTCCTCGCGGTCTAGAAGGGCCACGACGAGCTCGTCCTTCGTCGCGAAGTTGGAATAGAACGCTCCGCGTGTGTAGCCCGCCCGTTCGCAGACCTCCTCGACGCTCGCCCCCGCCACGCCTCGCTCGGCGAAGACCTCGCCGGCAGCATCGAGCAGCCGGTCGCGGGTCACGCTGCGGCTGCGTTTGGGGTGGTCGGTGTGCTCAGCGTGGTCGGAGTGGACCATGAGCCCGCTGGCTTCGGCGGACAGGCCGGGCTCAACACGGGCGTTCGACGGGGTGGTCATCTCGTTCTTCAGGCTAGTGGCGGCATCGGGCTGAACGACAGCGGATACATCAGTGTATCCAATACGTTGGCGCATCCAATACACTTCCGTATTGAACCGTCGTCGCTCTCGGGAGTCCGGATGTCCTCAGCGCTCTACGCCCTCGGCCATTGGGCCGTGCGCCGCCGCCGCCTCGTCGTCGCCCTCTGGGTGGCCCTCATCGTCATCCTCGGCGCCAGCGCGGGGCTGCTGCAGCGCGGGATGGCCGACGCCTTCGAGATCCCGGGCACCCAGTCCCAGAAGGCCATGGACGCCCTCTCCTCGCGCTTCCCCGAATTCGCCGGGGCCAGTGGCCAGGTCGTCGTCTCGGCCCCAGCGGGCTCCAAGGTCACCGACCCCGCTGTCACCGCACGCATCGAGGACCTCACCGCAAGGTATGCCGCCCTCCCGCACGTCAGCGGCGCGACGAGCCCGTTCAACGAACTCGTCAAGGGCACCGTGGCGCCGGACGGTTCGGCCGCGATCATCGCCGTACAACTCGACCTGGCCTCCGACGACGTCACCGATGCCACCCGCGAGCCGCTCATCGCCCTGGCGCACGAGGCCACGGCGGCGGGTCTGACGACGTCGGTCGGCGGGGCGCTGTTCACGCCGACCGCCCCCGAGATGAGCATCACCGAGGGCTTGGGTGTCGTCGTGGCGCTGATCGTCCTCGTGGTCACGCTCGGGTCGGCGATCGCGGCCGGCATACCGCTGCTCACCTCCCTGCTCGGGGTGGCGATGTCGATGTCGTTCATCCTCATCGCGACCCACTTCACGACGATCACCTCGACCGCGCCGTTCCTCGCGCTGATGATCGGCCTCGCCGTCGGCATCGACTATGCGCTGTTCATCCTGTCGCGGCACCGAGACCTGCTCGCCGAGGGCGTGGAGGTCGAGGAGGCAGCGGCCCAGGCCACGGGCACGGCGGGGTCGGCCGTTGTCTTCGCGGGCGCCACCGTCGCCATCGCGCTGCTGGCCCTCGGCGTCGCCCAGATCCCGTTCCTGTCGGTCATGGGCATCGCTGCGGCGGTCGGTGTCGGGTGTGCGGTCGTCGTCGCCCTCACCCTGCTCCCCGCGCTCATCGGCGCCGCGGGCACCCGGCTCACCCCCAAGCGGGTCGCCGACGCGCACCATGCGCGGCGGCATACTAGTTGGTCAGCCTCGTGGGTGCGGCTGGTGACGAAGGTGCCCGCGCTGACCGCGATCCTCGTCATCGGCGGTCTCGGCGTGGCCGCGCTGCCGGCCCGCGACCTCACCCTCGCCCTGCCCAACAACGGGACGTCAGCCCCCGGGTCGACCCAGCGGGAGGCGTTCGACACGGTGGCGCGCGCCTTCGGGCCGGGTGCCAACGCGCCGCTCGTCATCACCCTCGACATCGTCGCGACGACCGACCCACTCGGAGTCGTCGCCGACATCGAGAAGATGGTTCTGGCCACGCCCGGGATCGCCTCGACGAGCGTCGCCACCCCGAACCGCGGCGCCGACACTGGCGTGATCGTCGCGATTCCTGAGGGCAGCGCCGAGAGCCAGGTGACCAAGGACGCGCTGACGGCGGTCCGGGCGCTGGCCCCCGAGGTGGAGCGCCAGTTCGGCGTCGAGCTCGCGGTTACCGGCCATACGGCTGCCCAGGTCGACGTGGCCAGCCGGCTGTCCGATGCTCTGCTGCCGTTCGGGATCGTCGTCGTCGGGCTCTCGCTCGTGCTGCTCATGCTGGTCTTCCGGTCCCTGCTCGTGCCGATCACTGCGGCCGTGGGCTACCTGCTCTCGCTCGGGGCATCCTTCGGAGCGGTGAGTGCCGTCGCCCACTGGGGCTGGCTGGCCGCGCCGCTCGGAGTGAGCCAGACCGGGCCGGTCATCGCGTTCATGCCGATCATCGTCATGGGGGTGCTGTTCGGGCTGGCGATGGACTACCAGGTCTTCCTCGTCTCGAGCATGCGCTCGCGCTACGTCCACGGCGATGACGCCAAGGACGCGGTGTCCCATGGGTTCGTCGATGCCGCCCGGGTCGTCACTGCCGCGGCGATCATCATGGTTGCGGTGTTCGCGGCGTTCGTGCCCAAGGGTGCGCTCTACATCAAACCGATCGCTCTCGGCCTGGCCGTCGGCGTGTTCGTCGACGCGTTCGTCGTGCGGATGACCCTGGTCCCGGCCGTCATGCGGCTGCTTGGGCCAGCGGCCTGGTGGCTGCCCCGGTGGCTCGACCGGCTGTTGCCGGTGCTCGACGTCGAGGGCGAGAGCCTGCACCGGCGGATCGCTGCCGACGAGACTCGGACGGCGCGGGCGGCTATCGAGGGTCCGGTCCCCGTCATCGAGGCTCACGGGCTGGGGGTGTCCGACCCGGTCGGGACGGTCTTCGCCGACGTCGACCTGAGGGTCCCGGAGGGCGGCATCCTCGTCGTTCATGGCGCGCCGGGAGGCGGCAAGACCTCCCTGCTGCTCACCCTCGCTGGCCGGATGGCCTTCACCGCAGGCTCGCTCGACGTTGCCGGGCGGCTGCTGCCCGACCAGCGCCACGGGGTGCGCAAGGCCACGGCCCTCGCCGAGATCACCGGCGTCAACGACCTCGACCCCCTCCTCAGCATCGGCGACCACCTCACCGAGCGGCTCGCCGGCCGCGGCTGGCTGCCCTGGGTCGGGTCGCACGCCCGTGACCGAGCCACCGGGCTGCTCACCGACCTTCTCGGGTATGCCGTGTCCGCCGTCCCAGCCGCCCACGCCTCCCCGTCGCTCGCCTCCACGACGCGGGTGCGTGACCTGGCCCCCCTGGAGCGCTGGGTCCTGGGCGTCACCCTGGCCCTGCTCGACGACCCCGAGATCCTCCTCGTCGACGACATCGACGGCCTGCGCGGCTCCGACGACCGGGCCGCCGCCTGGGCCGTGCTGGCCTCGCTGGCCGGCTCACCGGTCCGCCGCACCGCTCGCACCCAGCCGGCTCGGGCGCTCACCGTCGTCGTCAGTTGCCGCGACCTGCATGAGGCGACCGACGCGCTGGCCGGGGCGGGCGGCATACCCCTCGTGTCGTTGGCCCTCGCGAGCCGCAGCGCCGAGGCTGACTCCTTCGTCACCGAACACACCGGCGACCCGTGGACCGACCCCGTGGCCGCCAGCTTCCCCGACCCCGCCGACGAGCTCTCCGAGAAGGTGCACTGATGTCCCGCCCCGCCCTGCCTGCCGCCGAGCTGCGCCGGTTCGCCGGAAGCCCCCGGGCCCTGCTCGCGCTCTTCGCGCTCGTCCTCGTCCCACTCGTCTATGGCGGGCTCTACACGTGGGCCAACGAGAGCCCGACGACGCGGGTCGACCAGATCGCCGCGGCCGTCGTCAACCTCGACGAGCCGGTGACGCTCAAGGGCGCCGACGGCAAGGACCAGATCGTGCCGCTCGGGCGCGTCGTGGTCGGCAAGCTGACGTCGTCGGCCTCCTCGTCGAACTACGCGTGGACCCTCACTGACGCCGCGACGGCCGAATCCGGGCTCAAGGAAGGCAGGTTCGGCGCGGTGCTGACGATCCCGGCCGACTTCTCGCGCTCGGCGACGTCGACCAACGGAGCGCCGGCCGACGCGCGGGCCGCGCGGCTGTCGTTACGCACCGACGACGCGGTCAACTACCTCGATGGGTCCATCGCGAAGGCCATCGCGACGACGACCAGCGCCGAGGCCGCCCGCACCGTCACCGAGGGTTACCTCTCGGCGATGTATGCCGGTTACGGCACCTTGCACGACCAACTCTCCTCGGCCGCAGATGGGGCCGGCAAGCTGGCCTCCGGCGTCACCGAGCTGACGTCGGGAGCCGACAAGGCCGCCGTTGGCGCTGGGTCGCTGGCGTCTGGCGTCGACCAGATCGCTTCTGGTGCAGGGGATCTCGCGTCCGGGGCCGACAAACTGGCGACCGGTGCCGATCAGGCCGCGGCCGGGGTGGGACAGCTGGCAGGCGGCCTGTCCCAGATCGACTCGAAGGTTGCGGCGATGCCCGCCGGCACTCGGGCGCTGGCCGACGGGGCAGCCCAGGTGTCGGCCGGACTCACGGGGCTGTCGTCCGGAGCGGGCCAGACCGCTTCCGGTGCGGCGGCACTCGCGACTGGCCTCACGGCATACACCTCGGGGGTTGACGGGCTCGCCGCCACGTGTGCTGCCTCGGGCGCTGCGCCTGCCTTCTGCGCGAACCTGTCGGGCCTCGCCGCACAGGGTGGCGGGCTGCGCGACGGCGCGACCGGGGTGTCCGGTGGCACCGCTCAGTTGTCCGGTGGGCTCAGCCAATTGGTTCCCGGGGCAACGCAGTTGGCCGGCGGCGTCGACCAACTCGCCGACGGAATGCCCGCATTGGCGGCGGGTTTGCACCAATCGGCCACCGGGGCAGCGACTTTGGCGAGCAAACTCCCCCAGCTCGCGACGGGCGTGCGCGGGGTGGCCGACGGAGCCGACCAACTGGCGTCGGGAGCGACGACCGCGGCTACCGGGGCCGATGAGCTGACGTCCGGTTTGCAGGCGCTCTCCGACGGCAGCGCCAAGTTGGGCACCGGTGCGAGCGATCTGAGCACCGGGCTCGGCGAAGGCGTGAGCAAGATCCCGACCTATTCGGAGGCCGAGCGGGCGCAACTCGCCGCGGTCGCTGCGACGCCGGTCGTGGCTGATGTCGCTCGGGACAATGCCGTCAAGAACAACGGCGCCGGCCTGGCTCCCTACTTCATGGCCTTGGCCCTGTGGGTCGGCTCGCTCGCCATCTACCTGCTGCTGCGTCCGCTGTCGCCGCGGGCGCTCGCCTCGGGCGCCCCGTCGCCGCTGGTGGCGCTCGCCGGATATCTGCCGGGCGCGCTGCTCGGCGCCGCTCAGGGCGCTGCGCTGGCGTTGGTCCTGCAGTTCTGGATCGGCATCGGTGCCGCCTCGACGTGGGGGCTCATCGGGGTCGGGATGCTCATCGGGCTGACCTTCGTGGCCATGAACCAGGCCCTCGTCGGCCTGCTCGGTGCGCCCGGTCGGTTCGTCGCGGTGATCCTTGCCGGGCTGCAGTTGGCGTCGGCGGGTGGCACCTATCCGGTCGCCACCGCACCGGGCTTCTTCGGCTGGCTGCACGACGTCCTGCCGCTCACCTACGCGGTCGATGCGCTCCGGCGGGTCGTCGCGGGAGCCACCGACGGTCTCGGCACGGACATCACCGCCCTCGTCCTCACCTTGGTGGGGTCGCTCCTGGTGACCATGTATGCCGCCCACCGCCAGCGCACCTGGACCGTCCGGCGCCTGCGCCCCGTCACCGTCGCCTGAGACCTGGCAGGGGACTGATGAGTTCCCGGGGAACGTGGCAAAGTCCGGCGGATGAAGTCGCCGATGAAGTCGCCTCCACTGCTGTCCCAACGACAGCGGTGGCGACTTCATGGGCGACGTCATGAATCGCTGCTGCGCCAACAGCCCCAAGTCGCCGCTCACACACCCCGAAACGACCAACAGCCCGAACCGGTGAGGGTTCGGGCTGCTAGCGATGCTGCAGGTCCAGCACTGGCGGTGGCGCAGGGATTCGAACCCTGGGTGGACTTCCGCCCACACACGCTTTCGAGGCGTGCTCCTTAGGCCGCTCGGACACGCCACCGCGGACGAGGTTACCGGAGCGGACACCCCGCCCTGAAATCGGGAGCCTGCGCCGCCCGTCAGCGCACCAGCAGCGCGACCGCCGCAACGACCGACCCCGCGAGCGCGGCCCGCTCGAAGGTCAGCTGGCTCAGCCGCCGCAGCAACAGGATCCCCAGCCACGTCCCGACCAACACCACCGGCGCGAGCAGCGCGGACAGCCGCAGGGTCTCGGCCGGGAACAGCCCCAGCGACGCCGAGAACGGCAGCTTCGACACGTTGACGATGAGGAAGAACCACGCGCTCGTCCCGATGAACCGCATCTTCTCCACCCGCATCGCCAGCAGGTAGAGCGTCATCACGGCCCCCGCGGCGTTGGCGGTCATCGTCGCGAACCCCGCCAGCACGCCCGCAGCCACCGCCGCCAGCGGGTGCTCGGCGCGGCTCGCGCGCGTGCCCGACGCCCCACCCTCAGGTATGCCGCCCGCCCCACTCGCGCTGTCGGCATCAGCGCCGCTGCCCCCACCGCCCGCAGCTGCGGTCATGCCGCCCCGGCGACGCTGCCAGAGTTGGACGATCACCATGACGGCGATCAACCCGCCGATACTGCGCCGCACCACGGTGTCCGACACGAACCACAGGAACACCGCCCCCAGCGCCAACCCGGGCACCACGCTTGGCAACAACCGCCGCAACAGCCCCCAGTCGGCCCCTCGCCGATACCGCGCCACCGCGACCACGTCGCCCGTCAGCAACAACAGCAGCACCGCGGCCGTCGACTCCTTGGCCGGCATGACCGACGCGAACACCGCCACCGCGATCGCCGCCAACCCCCCGACCGACGTCTTGGAGATCCCGATCAACAGGGCCGCAGCGCCGAGCAGCACCCACTCCCCACCGCTCACGCGCGCCGCTCCCGGAAGAACGCTCGCAGCACCTCGCCGCACCCCTCTTCGTCGAGCGCGCCGACCACCTCGACCCAGTGGTTGGCCCGAGTGTCGCGCACGAGGTCCCACACCGATCCGCACGCGCCCGCCTTGGGGTCCCACGCCCCGATCACCAAGGTCCGCACCCGCGCGGCGACGATCGCCCCCGCGCACATGACGCAGGGCTCCAACGTCACCACCAGCGTGCTCTCCGGCAACCGCCACGACCCGGTATGCCGTGCCGCCGCTCGCAGGGCGAGGATCTCCGCGTGGGCGGTCGGGTCGCCAGACTCTTCCCGGGCGTTCGCGCCGACCCCCACCACTCCGCCATCGCGGTCCAGCACCACCGCACCGACCGGGACCTCGCCGGCCTGACCCGCCGCTCGGGCGAGGTCGAGTGCGTGAGCCAGCCACGCGGCATACCGAGGATCCGGGACCGGACCCGCCGCAGGGGTGACGGGCGAGTGGGGTTGGGGGGTCACGCGGTAAGTTTCGCTCATGCGCGTCCACGTCGCCGACCACCAGCTCATCTCGCACAAGCTCACCTACCTGCGCGACAAGCGCACCGACAGCCCGACGTTCCGGCGGTTGGCCGAGGAGCTCGTCACGCTGCTTGCCTACGAGGCGACGCGTGACGTGCGGGTCGAGCCGTTCTCCATCGAGACCCCGGTCGCGCCGACCGTTGGGATCAAGCTGGCCAACCCCAAGCCGCTCGTCGTACCGATCCTGCGCGCCGGACTGGGGATGCTCGAAGGCATGATGCGGTTGCTGCCGTCGGCCGAGGTGGGCTTCCTCGGGATGATGCGCAACGAGGAGACGCTCGAAGCGATCACCTACGCCAACCGGCTGCCCGATGACCTGTCGGGGCGGCAGTGCTACGTGCTCGACCCGATGCTCGCGACCGGCGGGACGCTCATCGACGCGATCCGCTACCTCGTGGACCGGGGCGCCGATGACATCACGGCGATCACGCTGATCAGCTCGCCCGAGGGGATCCTGCACGTCGAGCAGTCGCTGGCCGACCTGGCCGTGCCGGTCGCCCTGGTCACGGGTGCGGTGGACGAGCGGCTCAACGAGAAGGGCTACATCGTGCCTGGGCTCGGCGATGCGGGCGACCGGCTCTACGGCGTCGTCTGACACCCGTCCGGATCGGTGCGACGAGCGAGCGCCTGACGTCGGCGCGCCTCACGCGTCACGTCCGGCTCATCCGTCACACTGGAGCGTCATCGAGGCGCCGATCGCGCGCGCCCCGACTCAACCCGATGAGGAGTAGGACCCGTGAAGAAGTTCTGGAACATCTTCCGGTGGTTCCTGCTGGCCTACTTCATCTATGCCATCGTCAAGTCGCCCGACGCCGCAGCCGACATCGTGAAGACGCTCTTCCAGATCATCGGGGATGCCTTCCGCGGGATCATCGGCGTCTTCGACTCCATCCTGGGACCCAAGTAGCACCCCCGTGGGCCACGCTCAGCGTGAGCTGGAGCGGGCGCAACGCCACGACGGGTTGCGCGAACACCTGACCGTGGGTGAGGAGATCCGCCTGGCCGCGCGGGCGCACTGGTTCGTCCTGGTGCGGCCGTTCCTGCTCGCGGTCGTCGTCACCGTGGTGAGCGTGCTGATCCTCGTCAAGGCCCCGGCCCGCATCGGCAGTAACCTCCCCGTCTTCCTGCTTGCCGCGATCGTGCTGGTCTGGGTGCGGTTCGGCTGGCGGGTCATCGTGCGTTGGCATGACATGTTCGTGGCCACTGACAAGCGGATCCTCAAATACCAAGGGATCTTCGTCACCGATGTCCCGATGATGCGGATGAGCAAGGTCACCGACATGCGGTTCACCCGCTCGGTCTGCGGGGAGATCTTCGGTTACGGCACGATCGTCATCGAGAGCGCCGGCCAGGATCAGGCCATCCGCGAGGTCACCTATCTGCCCGACCCCGTCGAGAACTACCGGCGCCTGTGCGAGGTCATCTTCGGCGACAAGCACGAGGCGCGTGGCGGGCGACGCCGGAGCAAGTCGTGGCGACGCCGCCTCGACCGGCTCACCGCCGGCCGGCGCGGCCACTCGGCCAACGAAGGCTGGGACGACCCGCCCTTCGATGGACCTCCCTTCGATAGCCCTCCCTTCGCCGGCTCGCCCCAGGTCCTGCCACAACCCGCGGCCTCGGCTCCCGACTCAACGGCACCAACGCACCGGCCCGCGGCCCCCGCCGAAGTCCTCTTCGAGAGCGAAGACATCAAGGCGCGCCGCCGAGCGGCCAAGACCGGCCCCATCCCGTACTACCCGACGAACAACCCCGACTAACTCGGCTGACCCGGCTGCCTGGTCCCCCCGGCCATCCCCACGCCTCACCGCCCCGACGCCCGACGCTGACCCGGGCGTGAAGTCGTGCATGAAGCCGTCGCAGGTGGCGTGATCACACCAGTAGGCGCGGCTTCATGGGCGGCTTCATCCCCGCTCCCCTGATCCCCGCCAACGGCCCCCGCACCTCACCTCCCAGCCGCACCGCAACGCACGAGGCCCGGTATGCCGTGTGCACGGCATACCGGGCCTGCGTTGGGCGAACCGACGTGGCCGGTGGACGGACCCTGCGTACCCCTCCGAGAGGCAGGCGCCGTCAGTCCGGGCTAGAGCGCCTTGACGATGTCTTCGACGCGGTCCTTGGCGTCGCCGAAGAGCATCGCGGAATTCTCCTTGAAGAACAGCGGGTTCTGGACGCCGGCATACCCGGTGTTCATCGAGCGCTTGAAGACGATGACCTCGTGGGCCTTCCAGACCTCGAGGACCGGCATCCCGGCGATGGGGCTGGACGGGTCGTCCTGCGCGGCGGGGTTGACCGTGTCGTTGGCGCCGATGACCAGGACGACGTCCGTCGAGGGGAGGTCGTCGTTGATCTCGTCCATCTCCAGGACGATGTCGTAGGGCACCTTGGCCTCGGCGAGCAGGACGTTCATGTGGCCGGGGAGGCGACCGGCGACCGGGTGGATGCCGAAGCGCACGTTGACGCCGCGAGCGCGCAACTTGCTCGTGAGGTCGGCGACCGCATACTGCGCCTGCGCCGTGGCCATCCCGTAGCCAGGGGTGATGACGACCTCGTGGGCGTTCTTGAGCAGGTCGGCCACCTCGACCGCGTTGGTCTCGCGGTGCTCGCCGTAGTCCTTGGCCTCGCCGACGACGCCACCGTCGGAGCCGAACCCGCCGGCGATGACCGAGATGAACGAGCGGTTCATCGCGCGGCACATGATGTAGGACAGGTAGGCACCGGAGGAGCCGACGAGCGCGCCGGTGATGATGAGCAGGTCGTTGTTGAGCATGAAGCCCGCCGCGGCCGCAGCCCATCCGGAGTAGCTGTTGAGCATCGACACGACGACCGGCATGTCGCCGCCGCCGATCGACGCCACGAGGTGCCAGCCGAGGAAGAGGGCCAGCACGGTCATGATGCCCAGCAGCAGGCTGCCGCAGGACACGTGCCCGGTCGGCGGCATCCGGGCGAAGATCACCAGCATGACGAAGAACGCCACGATGATGCCGAGGTTGACGATGTGCCGGCCGGGCAGCACGAGCGGGGCGGACTTCATCTTCGCCGACAGCTTGAGGTAGGCGACGATCGACCCGGTGAAGGTCACCGCACCGATGAACACTCCGGCGAAGACCTCCCCCATGTGGATGCCGTGGTGACCGCCTTCGGCCCCGGCGTAGAAGGAGTTCCAGCCGACGAGGACGGCCGCGAGACCCACGAAGGAGTGCAGCATCGCGATGAGCTCGGGCATGCCGGTCATCTCGACCTTCTTGGCCTTGATCACGCCGATGACCGCGCCGACCGCCATCGGGCCGAGGATCAACAGCAGAGCCCGTATGCCGCCCGCCTCCTGGACGGTCTGGCCGCCACTGGTCACGCCGAAGACAGCAGCGAACAGCGTGATGATGAGGGCGATGCCCATGCCGATGACGCCGTTGGTGTTGCCGGCCTTGGCCGTCTCATGCTTGGACAGCCCGGCCAGCGCCAGGATGAAGAGCAGCCCGGCGACGATGTAGGCGCCCTGGAGCAGGGTGAAAGGTTCATCGGGTCAGCCCCTCCTGGAACATCTGCAGCATCCGCGCGGTGACCGTGAAGCCACCGAAGACGTTGATGCTGGCCAACAAGATCCCTGCGACGGCGATGGCCGTGAACTCCCAGCTATGCGAGCCCAGACCCACCTGCAGCAGCGCCCCGACGACGATGATGCCCGAGATGGCGTTGGTCACCGACATCAGCGGGGTGTGCAGGGCGTGGTGGACGTTGCCGATGACGTAGTAGCCGATGACCACGGCGAGCATGAACACCATGAAGTGTCCGAGGAAGGCCTCCGGGGAGAACATCGCGACGAGCAGGAAGAGCAGCGCGCCGAGGCCCATGACGGCGACCGCTTGCCGGGGCTCTGGCGGCGCCTTGGGTTCCTTGACCACCGGCGCCGGTGCGGCGACGGCAGCGGCCGGGGCGGCCGACACCTGCACCGGTGGTGGCGGCCAGGTGACCGCGCCCTCCTTGGCCACCGTCATCCCGCGGACGATGACGTCGTCCCAGTCGAGGACGGCGACCCCGTCCTTGCCGGGGGTGATGAGCTTCATGAGGTTGACGACGTTGGTGCCGTAGAGCTGGCTGGCCTGCGTCGGCAGCCGACCCGGCAGGTCGGTGTAACCGATGATCTTCACGCCGTTCTCGGTGACGACCATCTTGTCGGCCACCGAGCCGGCGACGTTGCCTCCGTTGGACGCCGCCATGTCGACGATGACCGACCCGGGCTTCATCGCGGCGACCATCTCTTCGGTGATCAGCCGAGGGGCCGGTCGACCGGGGATGAGCGCGGTGGTGACGATGATGTCGCAGTCCTTGGCCTGCGCGGCATACATCACGGCGGCGGCCGCGGCGTAGTCCGCGCCGACCTCCTTGGCGTAGCCGTCGCTGCTGACCTCTTGCTCGGGCACGTCGGGCTTGACGAACTCGGCGCCCATCGACTCGACCTGCTCGCCGACCTCGGGCCGCACGTCGGTGGCCCGCACGATCGCGCCGAGGCTGTTGGCCGTGCCGATCGCCGCGAGCCCGGCCACGCCGGCGCCTGAGACGAAGACCTTGGCCGGGGGCACCTTGCCCGCCGCCGTCACCTGCCCGGTGAAGAACGACCCGAACTCGTGCGCCGCCTCGATCACCGCGCGGTAGCCGGCGATGTTGGCCATCGACGAGAGCACGTCGAGGGCCTGGGCGCGCGAGATGCGCGGCACGGCGTCCATGGCCATCGCCGTGACCCCCGCCGCCGCGAGCTTGTCGACCAGTGCCGGGTTGAGGGCCGGCTGGGCCAGGCTCACGAGGATCGCGCCCTGGCGAAGCAGCGCGATCTCCTCGTCGGAGGGTGGGTTGATCTTGGTGACGATGTCGGCGCCCCAGACGGTGGCCGGATGGGCGACCGTGGCGCCGGCTGCGGCATACGCGGCATCATCGAAACTTGCCGCGGCACCTGCCCCCGCTTCGACAGCGACCTGATACCCGAGTTTGAGAAGTTGTTCGACGGTCTTGGGGGTGGCAGCGACCCGGGTCTCACCCGGCCGCGACTCCCGAGGGACACCGATGAGCACGTGTTCTCCCTGCGTCGGCGTGTGTCCCCGCAGCGCGAGCGCACTACGGCATGCCGGGTCGACCCGGCGATGTCACAAACCTATGGGGTTGGCCCGGAGGGAACAAAGGGACCTAGGTCAGTGGGAGAGGTCTCACAACCCATGGGGTATGCCGCCCGCTCACCTTCGCGTCCCGACCACCCTGCCGTCCACCCCGCCGGGCGGCCAGGGCGGCGATCAGGCGTGCGGAAGCGGGTGGCCGAGCCGCCCGGCCTGGTAGTCCTCGAAGGCGGAGACGACCTCGGCGCGAGTGTTCATGACGAACGGCCCGGCCCAGGCGATCGGTTCACGGATCGGGGCACCGCCGAGGACGACGACGTCCAGGCCCGCGGCATACCGGCTCTCCTGGGTGGGGTCGGCGCTGACGGTGAGGGCGTCCCCCGTGCCAAGGACGGCCAGTTGCCCGGCCCGCAGTGGCGCGTCGGCCGGGCCCACGGTGCCGGCGCCGCCCATGACATAGACGAGGGCGTTGAAGTCCCGACGCCACGGCAGGTCGAGGCGTGCGCCCGGCGCGAGCGTCGCGTGGACCATGGTGATCGGCGTGTGGGTGTCCCCCGGCCCGCGGTGGCCAGCGAGGTCACCCGCGATGACCCGCACGAGCGCACCTCCGTCGGGCGAGCACAGCAGGGCGACATCGGTCGCCGCAAGGTCTTGGTAGCGCGGGGTGGCCAGTTTGTCGGTGCGCGGGAGGTTGACCCACAACTGAAGGCCGTGGAACAGACCTCCGCTGGCGACGAGTTGCTCCGGCGGCGCCTCGATGTGCAGGATCCCCGACCCGGCGGTCATCCACTGCGTCGCGCCGTTGGTGATCGTCCCGCCGCCGCCGTAGGAGTCGGCGTGATCCATCGTGCCGTCGATGATGTAGGTCACCGTCTCGAAGCCCCGATGCGGGTGCCACGGGGTGCCCTTGGGCTCCCCCGGCCCGTAGTCGACCTCGCCCATCTCGTCCATCATGATGAACGGGTCGAGCAGGCTCAGGTCGACCCCCGCGAACGCCCGCTTGACCGGGAAGCCCTCACCCTCGAGCCCGTGCGGCGCCGTCGTGCGACTGACGACCGGGCGCTGCGTGGCGGCCGGGCCGGGGGCCGGGATCGACGGCAGGACGCTGAGGTCCGGGACGGTGATGGCTGGCATGCGGCCCTCCTTTGAGGGTGTGCGTGGACCGAGGATAGTTTTGATTTCAACTATATCCTATGTGCCCGATTTACGGCAACTCTCCCGCGTGTCCAACTGGCTCGCGGCTTGACGACCGCGCGCTGCTTGGGCGGCATACCGTGTGGGGATGGAACCCGTGACACACCTCGCCGCGCTCGGCGACTCCCTCCTGGCCACGGCCCGCGACGCCGAGAGCGGTCGGGCGGCCTCGACGCTGTTCGCCGCCCCGCAACTGCGCGCGGTGGTCATCGCGCTCAAGGAGGGCGCGGCGCTCGCCGAGCACAACGCCCCGCCCGCCGCCACCCTGCAGTGCCTGTCCGGGCAGGCTCGGCTCTGGGCCACTGGTCGCGAGTGGGTCCTGGACGCCGGAGGGTATGCCGCGATCCCACCCGAGCGGCACGGCGTGGACGCCCTCACCGATTGCGTTCTCCTGCTCACGGTGTCTGGCACTCGGGCACCCGAACCGGTCGAGGTGACGCTCGAAGCTTCGGCACCTGCATAACCATGGGGCCCGGCGTTGACGGCCGCGAGTGAGTGCCTGACGGAGTGCGCTTGGTGGGGTGATCACCCCGATGATCGCACTCCGTGGCGCACGCGGCTGAAGCGGCGCGGCCTCGCACGCAGCCGCGTCAAGCCCTCGCACACGGCCGCGTCTCGCCCCCCGACGTCACATCTGGGCGGGCGTCGCCATTCCGAGGAGCGCCAAACCCTGCTCCATCACCCGGAAGGTCGTCGCGCACAGCCCGAGCCGCGACTCGCGCGTCTCGGCGTCGGGGGCCTTGAGCACCGGGCACGCCTCGTAGAACGCCGAGAACGTCTGGGCCAGGTCGAACAGGTAGCCACACAACCGGTGCGGCTCCAACTCGGCCCCGACGCCCCGCACCACCGAGCCGAACTCCAGCAGCGCCAGCGCCAACGCCCGCTCGGCCGGCTCAGTGACGACGATCCGCCGCTGCGCTCCCCCGACCGGCACCTCGATCTCGACCCCCGCGGAGCGGAAGATCGAGCGGACCCGGGCGGCGGCATACTGCAGATAGGGGCCGGTGTTGCCGGTGAGCGAGACCATCCGGGCGAGATCGAAGACGTACTCCGAGTCGTGGGCGACCGAGAGGTCGGCGTACTTGATCGCCCCGACGCCGATCTCCCGCGCGAGGGTATGCCGTGTCGCCGGGTCGAGGTCGGGCCGCGCCTCGTCGAGGACCGCCCGAGCGGCGTCGACCGACTCCTCGATGAGTGCCCCCAGGCGCAGGGCCTTGCCCTCGCGGGTGCGCAGGATCTTGCGGTCGTCGCCAAGGACGTTGCCGATCTGGACGTGGACGACCTCGACGGTGTCGGGCAACCACCCCGCCAGCCGGGCGGTCGCAAAGACCATTTGGAAGTGCAGCGATTGCGGGGCGCCGACGACATAGAGGACCCGGTCGGCCCCGAGGTCCTCCACACGATGCTTGATCGTCGCGAGATCCGTTGTGCCGTAACCATATCCACCGTCCGACTTGCGGACGATGAGCGGCACCGGCTTGCCTTCGCGGCCGGTGAACTCGGGGAGGAACACGCACAACGCGCCGTCGGAGATCGTCGCGATCCCCTTGGCCTCGAGCTCCTCGCAGATCCCCGCGAGCGCGTCGTTGTAGGTCGACTCGCCGGCCAGATCGGTGTCGGTGAGCGTCACCTCGAGCGCCGCGTAGATCCGGTTGAAATAGCTCTTGGACAACCCGACGAGCTCCCCCCAGAGCCGCAGGGTCTCGGGGTCGCCGGCCTGCAGCGCCACGACGCGCGCCCGGGCCCGGTCGGCAAACGACCCCTCGGCATCGAACTTCGTCCGGGCCGCGAGATAGAAGGCGTTGGGGTCGGTCTCGACGACCAGCGCCTCGGACGAGCCCTCACCGACCTCGACCAGGTGCTCGACGAGCATGCCGAACGGCGTGCCCCAGTCACCGACGTGGTTCTGCCGGATCACCCGGTGCCCGAGATGCTCCAGCGTGCGGGCGAGCGCGTCCCCCACCACGGTCGTGCGCAGGTGCCCGACGTGCATCTCCTTGGCGACGTTGGGCGCCGAGTAGTCGATGACGACGACCCGCGGCGCATCGCCCGTGACGCCGAGCATCGGGTCGGCCCCGACGGCCTGCACCGACGACGCGATCCATGAGTCGTCGAGGGTGAGGTTGACGAACCCCGGGCCGCTCACCTCGATACCGCTGCACACTCCGGTCAGGTCGAGCGCGGCCAGCACCCGCGTCGCGACCTCGCGCGGCGGCATACCGAGGCGCTTGGCCAGCGGCAACGCGAAATTGGCCTGCAGGTCGGCGAACTGGCTGGGGCGCAGCACCGGGTCGGCACCGCGCAACTCGTCGCCGAACGCGGTCGCGATCGCGGCCGAGACCAAAGGGGCGAGCGTGTCGTGCGGGGAGGGCATCCCCCAAGGGTAGTGGCGCGGGACAACCGCTTTCCCCGCGGCGCAGGTCGGGACGGCGGGACTCGGGCCTGCCCGACGCGCGCCGCGGCAGGGCCGCCAGTTCGCCGCCGGCAGCAGGCAGCCTTCGCGCCGCGCACGCGCCGCCGCCGATGACCACCGGCCCTGCCGCGACCACCGCCGAGTCGACGAGGATCAGCCAGTCGGAGGGCAGCCCCACCGGCGTGATCCCGCCCTGGATCATCCCGGTGGCCTCCTGCGCCTCCTCGGACCCCATGAACGAGAGCTTGCGCACGTCGAGGTGCTTGCGGACCACCTTGTTGACGTCGGCCCGGTCGACGGCGAGCACCATGACGGCCGCGCGCACCACCCGCTCGGCCCGACGTCCCTCGACCACCACACAGTTCGCGGAGGCCTCCGCCGGCACCTGGTATGCCGCGCAGAACGCCGCGGTGTCGGCCAGCGTCGCGTCGATGGGCGCCACCAAAGCATCGGGCACGAGCCCCGCGGCAGCCGCAACCGGACCGGCGACCAGGTCGAGGTGGTCGGCGAGCGGACGCCAGTCGAGAGTCCCGAGCGGAGCGGGTGCGGGCGGCATACCGGGGATGCTAGTGGGTCGTCCGAACGGGTGGATTTCGGGCCAGGACTCGACCTCCCCGCCCACCGCGTCAAAGATGGGCGCATGTCGACGGTTCCTTACGACCCGGCCGCCGCGTTCCCGATCGGTGCCCCGGAGGGCTGGCGCGCCGACCCCAACCTGGCCGACACCGAGCGATTCTGGGACGGGCTGCACTGGACCGACGAAACTCGGCCGTCGGTGCGCCCCGGCACCTATGCGCGGACCCAGCAGGCGTTGGCCGAGGGCGGACGAAGCGGCTCGCGGGCGCTCGGCGGGGTGGTTCAGGGGCTGTTGACGCTTTGCGGCCTCTTGGCCGCAGCCCTCTTTCTTTACACGATCGTGGTCTTCAACGCCCTCTCGGTGTGGCGGCTGCAGCCCACGCCGGCCGCCGAGCAGGAGGTCGACAAACTCCTCCTCCTGTCGACCTTGGCCACCTGGGCAGATCTGGGGCTGCGCACCATCACCGGGATTCTGTTCCTCGTGTGGTTGGGCATTCGATACACCGACACCCGGGTCGATCACCGGGTGCTGCGGCGTTCGACAGGCGTGGCGATCTTCTCCTGGATCATCCCCGTCCTCCAGTTGTGGTGGCCGGCCCAGGCCGTCAAGGACCTCTGGCACGCGTCCCGCCCAGACGCCGCCCGGCTGGGGGGTGTGGGCGCGCGGTTGCCCGTCCCCTCGGTGTTCTTCGTGTGGTGGCCGGCCTGGCTCCTGGCCGGCTCGGGATCGACGGCCGTCATGACGGTCCTGGCGCAACCGCAGTTCGAGCTGAAGTGGCTCATCTGGGGCACCATCGGCACCGGCGTCCAGCAACTGGCCACGCTCATCGCGGCCTGGGCCCTCATCGTCATCATCAACCAGGTCGAGGATCACCTCGTCGCCGACGACCCGACGGCGGCCTTCGACGGCAACATCTGACGGACGCGGGCGCCTGCCCTCTGCGCCAGTCTGCGCCTGCGCCGCGCGCCCCGCGGCTCAGGTGAGGTGGTCGGCCGCGACCAACAACTGCTCCCAGGTGACCCGCCGCGGTTCGGGGCCTTCCGGCACGGGTATGCCGGCCAGAGCCCGTCGCCGCTCGACCCCTCGCAACTCGTCGCCGAACCGGTCGACAAGGAGCAGCACCCGGGGTCGGGCCAAACCGCCGAGCGACTCGCGAACGCTCCGGCCCAGATCCCGAGCGACCAGCGTCGGGTCGGCGGACACCCCGTCAGCGGTGAGGACGACGGCCGCCGCGATGACCCGACCCCTGAGCTGATCGCGCCGTTCGACGACGTCGGCGGCGGCCACGAACGGGTGCTCAAGCAACACATCCCGCACCTCGCTGAGCGAGACGAGTTGCCCCGACACCGAGGTGACCTCGTCGGTGCGGCCGAGGAACTCCAGGCCGCCATCGGGCTCGGACCGCGCCACGTCGCCTGTCGTATACGACCCGGGCAGCCGAGACCAGTGGGCGTCATCGAGGGTCTCCCGCGGCCCGGACACCCCGACGAGTGTGCCGGCCCAGGGACGGGTGAGGACGAGCTCGCCGGGCATCCCGTCGGGAGCCACCTCGCCACTGCGGTCGACGAGCACCCGGCCGAGGTCGGGCATCGCAGACGCGTCGATCGGGTTGTCCAGCAACACGATTCCGCCGAGCTCGACCTGGCCCCACCCGTCGGCCACCGACACCGGATGCCCGGCCAGGCCGGTCGCCGCCCACTCTCTGACCTCGGCATCCATGGGCTCCCCGAAGGCGACGACCCGGCGCAACTGAGGGACCGCGCCGATCGGCTCATCGCCGATGGCCAACTCGAACGACCACGACCGCATCGCCCGCAGCACCGACGGTGTCGTGACCAAGGTGGTCACGCCATGTCGGCGCATCAGTTCCCAGGCGCGGGCGTGGGTCGGGACGTCGACCGTTCCCTCGTAGAGGACCGCGGTATGGCCGGCGACGAGGGGGCCGTAGACCCCGTGAACCTGGGTGCCGAGCCAGGAGTTCTCCCCGGCGCACCAGAGGATGGAGCCGTCGGCGATGCCCGCGTGGTGCAGGGCACGGGCGATCGCCAGCGTGTGCCCCGTGCCGAGCGCGACCGTCAACGGCTGCCCGCGGCGGTTGGCCAGGCTGACCACCTGCAGCGGGTGGTCGGCCGGCAGGTCGGCCGGGGTGTCGGCCTCGGACGGTTCGCGGCGCAGACCGGGACGGACCCCGACGAGCAGGTCGTGGTACCACCGGTCGCCTTCGTACCACCCGACGTCGATCCCCGTGCGTCGCACGACGATCGTGTGCTCGATCCCGCCGAGCGCCGACAGCGCTTCGTCGGCCCGCGCCTTCAGGGGCAGCACGGTCCCCCGCCGCCAGGCGCCGTCCTGGGTGAAGAGCAGTCGGGCGCCGATGGCGCGCAGTCGGTCGGCCAACGCTTCAGGGGGTAGCGGCGTCGGCACGACGGCGAAGACGGCCCCGATCCGGGCGCAGGCGAACATCGCCACGACCGTCTCGGGCATCCAGCCGAGGTGAAGGGCGACGACGTCGCCCACACCGAGCCCGAGCCCGCGCAACGCCCGGGCCAGGGCGGTCACGTCGGCGTCGAGGGCGGCATACGTGAGCTCGCGACGGTCTCCAGGCTCACCTTCCCAGAGCAGCGCGACGTGCTCCGGGGTGCGTCGCGCGTGGTCACTGATGCAGGCGGTCGCCGCGTTGATCCGGCCCCCGGGGAACCACGTGCCGTGCCGCGGGCCGTCGTCCCAGAGTCGGTCCGGTGGCCGCGACCACGGCAGGGCCGCGACGACGGGCTCCCACGCGGCAGCGTCCGGCTCCGCGCTGGCTCGCCGGCCGACCTCCGGTATGCCGTCAGCCATGGCCGAGCGTCCGCACGGCAGCCGCGACGGCACGGGTCAGGTGGGCGACGGCCGCCTCGATCTGCTCCGGCGAGGCAGTGAGGGGCAGGTCGGCGACGAGGGTCGCGAGCGGCATACCGGCGGCATTGATCACAGGGACGCCCACCTCGGGGGGCGCGCCGGGGAACGGCCCGTCGGCGCGCAGCCAAGCCGCTTTCGCCCAGTCGTCGCGCTCGTGTTCGGCGAGCGCGCGAGTGGGCTCGTCGACCTCGGCCAGGGCCTGCTTCCACCGCTCGTCGTCGGCTCGGGAGAGCAACAGCCTCCCGGCGACCGTGTCCAGGGCCAGGCGCGGGCCGTGCGGGTCCCGGTAGAGCCCGACCCCGGCCCCCGAGCCGTCGATCCGGTCGATCGACACCACTGCGGTCCGCACGACGACATCGACCCGGACGGTGCCGCCCACGGCGTCGCGGACCTGACCGAGGTAGGGCGCGAGGGCGCCGAGAACCGGCAGGCGGGCCAGGCGTCGGTGGGACAGGCGGGTCAACTCGGGGCCTAGGCCATAGCGCGAGGACTGCGGATCCTGCTCGACCAGGTCGGCGAGGACGAGGCTGCGCAGCAGTCGGTGGACCGTCGCCAGCGAGAGTCCGGAGCGATCGGCGAGGTCCGTGAGCTGTTGGAAGGCCGGCCCTTCGGCCAGCAACTGCAGCAGGAGCGCGGCGTTGCGAACTGTTCCCAATGACCCAGGTGCTTCTTGCAGTGCGTCGCTGAGAGGCGGCACCGGTACCAAACTCCTTCCGTGCCGAGCGTCCCGCACGTCAGGCCCGGCTCGGTGCTCGACTGTAGGCCGAGGTAACGATTTCCACAAGAAGCATTGCGTTTCCAGATAGTGGAAAAGTAGAGTCCGCTTGAACCACCCGTCGTCGTCGACAAGGAGGTCGCGGTGCTGGGCCGAGCCTATGTGCACTCGCTCAACTCCTCCACGGTCCCCGTGGGGAGCCCGATCCTCAAGATCTCCGACATCGAACTTCGGTTCGGCGGGGTCGTGGCCCTGCACGATGTCGGGTTCACCGTCACTCAGGGCCACATCCATGCGGTGATCGGCCCCAACGGTGCCGGCAAGTCCAGCCTGCTCAACTGCGTCAGTGGCCTCTACCACCCGCAGAAGGGCAAGGCGGTCCTGCACACCGGTGACGGTGCGGTCACCCACGAGCTGACCAAGCTTCCGCCGCACAGGATTGCCCGGCTGGGCGTGGCCCGCTCGTTCCAGAACATCGAGCTGTTCTCTCACCTCACGGTGCTGGAGAACCTCATGTTGGGGCGGCATACCCACATGAAACACGGCGTGCTGCAGTCTCTGCTGTGGTTTGGGCCAGCTCGCAACCAGGAGCTTTCTCACCGCGGAATCGTCGAGGAGGTCATCGACCTGCTCTCGCTGCAGCCCTTCCGCCACAAGCCGGTGGGGTCGCTCGCCTACGGCATCCAGAAGCGGGTCGAGCTGGGCCGGGCGCTGGTGCTGCAACCGTCGCTGCTGCTGCTCGACGAACCGATGGCCGGCATGAACTCCGAGGAGAAGGAGGACATGGCTCGCTATGTCCTCGACGTCCACGAGCTCGCCGGCGTCACGGTCATCCTCATCGAGCACGACATGGCCGTCGTCATGGACATCTCCGACCGCGTCTCGGTGCTCGACTTCGGCCGGCTCATCGCCGACGGCACGCCCGACGAGGTCAAGGCCAACTCCGCGGTCATCGAGGCCTATCTCGGGGCGGAGGAGCACTGATGAGCGCGAGTGACGCGACCTTCCCGAAGTTGTTGCGCGGGTTGGCGACCAAGAACCCCGACCAGACCGCCTTGCAGGAGAAGCGCTACGGCATCTGGCAGCCGATGACGTGGAGCACGTATGCCGCCCGCGTCCAGGACTTCGCGCATGGCCTGGCCGCGCTCGGGGTCGAACGCGGCCAGATCGTCGCGGTCCTCGGCGACAACCGCCCGGAATGGCTCATCGCCGAGTTGGCCGCGCAGAGCATCGGCGCCGCCGTCGTCGGCATCTACCCGACGAGCATCGGTGAGGAGTTGCTGCACATCCTCACCCTGGCCCGGGTCAAGGTCGTCGTCGCCGAGGACCAGGAGCAGGTCGACAAGCTGCTCAAGCTGCGCGCGGAGGCTGCCGCCGCGGCGGTCGACCCGAGCGCAGCCACCTCGGCACCGTTCGCCGACATGCCTCCGCTGCTGGTCGACACCGTCGTCTTCTACGACCCGCACGGCCTGGAGCAATACACCGACGAGTGCCTGCGCGACTTCACCGCCGTTGAGGCACTGGGCCGCGAGTGGGGCGCCACGCACCCCGGCTGGCTCGACGAGCAGGTCGCCCGCGGCACGTCCTCGGACATCGCCGTCATCTGCACGACCTCCGGAACGACGAGCCGTCCCAAGCTGGCTGAGTTGTCGCACGACAACCTCCTGGCCATGGCCGATCACCTCACCGCGATCGACCCGATCGACAGCAACGACCGCTACGTGTCGTTCCTGCCGTTCGCGTGGATCGGCGAGCAGATGCTCGCCGTCGCCTGCGGACTCTCCCGCGGCCTGACCCTGTCCTTCCCGGAGGACTCGGCGACGCAGAAGTCGGACATGCGCGAGATCGGCCCGGACGTCATGTTCTCCCCGCCCCGGATCTGGGAGGGGATGCTCTCGGAGGTCCAGGTCCGCATCGACGAGGCCGGCTGGCTCAAGCGCAAGGTCTTCGGCTGGGGCTACGACGTCGGCGACAAGGCCGCCGGCCGGCGGGTCAAGGGCCAGGGTGCGGGCGCGCTCGGCGCGCTGCACTGGCTGGCCGACCAGGTCGCGCTGCGCCCCGTCCGCGACCAACTCGGGCTGGCCCGCAACCAGCACGCCTACACCGGCGGCGCTCCACTCGGGCCCGACGTCTTCCGGTTCTTCCACGCCATCGGCGTCAACCTCAAGCAGATCTACGGCCAGACCGAGATCTGCGGCATCGCCGTCGTTCACCGCGACGACGACATCGCCTTCAACACCGTCGGCACCCCCATCGCGGGCACCGAGATCCAGATCGCCGACAACGGCGAGATCCTGCTGCGCTCGGCGTCGGTGTTCAAGGGCTACCACCGCAACCCGGCGGCAACGGCCGAGGCCGTCGACCCCGAGGGGTGGTTGCACACCGGCGACGCCGGCTATCTCGATGACAACGGCCACCTTGTCGTCATCGACCGGCAGAAGGACGTCCTCACGACGGCCGACGGCACCCGGTTCTCCTCGGCCTTCATCGAGAACAAGCTGAAGTTCTCCCCCTACGTCGAAGAAGCGGTCACCTTCGCCGCCGACAACGGCATGACGGCGATCATCACCATCGACCCGATGACGACCGGTTCTTGGGCCGAGCACGAGCGGCTGTCCTACACGACCTACACCGACCTGGCCGCCAAGGCCGAGGTCCAGGACCTGGTCGCCGAGGAAATCCACCGCGCCAACGAGGACCTGCCCGAGAGCATCCGGGTGCAGCGGTTCGTGTTGCTGCACAAGCAGTTCGACCCGGATGACGACGAGATCACCCGGACCCGCAAGGTCCGGCGCAACGTCATCCAGGACCGCTACGGCCTCATCATCGACGCCCTCAACCGCGGTGACGAGCGCATCGGCATCACGACGACCGTCACCTACCAGGACGGCACCAAGGTCGACCGCACGATCGACCTGCGCATCTTCGACCTGACCACCTACCGCGTGCCCGAGGGCCGCGGACGACGCCCCGTGTGGAGTGGCCGCCGATGAGCAACTTCCTCCTCCTCACCGTCTACGGCTTGGCCGACGGCGCGATCCTCGCGCTGGCCGCACTGGGCTTCGTCCTCATCTACAAGGCGACCCGAGTCATCAACTTCGCCCAAGGCGAGTTCCTCCTCGTCGGCGCCTACATGTTCTACACGGCGTTCGTCGTCATGCGTCTGCCGTGGATCCTCGCCAGCGTCGTGGGGGTCATCGGGGCGATCATCCTCGGTGTCCTCGTCGAGCGCTTCGTCCTGCGCCCGCTGGTCGGCGAGAGCGCGATCAGCGTCATCATGGTGACGATCGGGCTCTCGTCGGTGCTCAAGGCCTTGGTGCAGATGTTCTTCGGCACCTCGGTGCGCGAGCAGCCCAAGATCCTCCCCACCGGCAGCATCGAGTTCCTCGGCGCGACGATGCCGGTCAACCGACTGCTCGTCATCCTCATCGCCGGGGTGGTCCTGGCGGCCTTCACGATCTTCTTCCGCCGCTCCCGGCACGGCATCGCGATGCGGGCCGTCGCCGACGACCAGCAGGCCGCCCTCACCATGGGCATCTCGGTCCGGCAGATCTTCGCCCTCGCGTGGGCCTTGGCCGCCGTGAGCGCGCTGGTGGCCGGTGTCCTGCTGGCCGACCTCTCGGCCGTCGAGCAGAACATCGCGTCGTTCGGCCTCATCGTCTTCCCAGTCGTCATCCTCGGCGGCCTCGACTCGGTGCCCGGCACCATCGTCGGCGGCCTCACCATCGGCTTGCTCAAGCAATACGTCTCCGGGTATGCCGATCCCGGCCTCGCCGAGGTCATCCCCTACGTCGTCCTCGTCGCCATCCTCATGGTGCGTCCCTACGGCATCTTCGGCGAGACCCGGATCGAGAGGGTCTGACCCATGGCTACCGCAACCGGAATCCACCACCGCACCTATCGCGCGGAGCTGCGCCTGCGGCATACCAAGGCCGAATGGTTCCGCCTCGCCCTGGTGATCGTGCTGCTCCTCGTCGTCCCCTACGCCCTCAACACCTACTGGTTGGGGATCGCCAACTCGATCCTCATCGCCGTCGTCGGTGCGGTCGGCCTCAACATCCTCGTGGGCTTCACCGGCCAGATCTCCCTCGGCCAGGGCGGCTTCCTCGCCGTCGGGGCCTACACCTCGGCGATCCTGTCCACCCGGGCCGGCCTCCCCGTCCCGCTGGCGATCATCGTGGCCATCCTCGTCACGGCCTTCATCGGCGCGCTGTTCGGGCTGCCCGCGCTGCGGCTCAAGGGTCTCTATCTGGCGATCGCCACGCTGGCCAGCCAGGAGATCATCATGTTCGTCGTCCGGCGGTGGGGCTTCCTCACCGAGGGCAAGGGCTACATCGAGGTGCCCCGCCTGCCGTTCATCGAGCGGGAAACCTTTGAACTGCAGTGGTATTGGATCCTGCTGCCGATCACGTTCGTGGCCGTCCTCATGGCCCGCAACGTCTTCCGCACGTCACTCGGTCGCTCGTTCATGGCCGTCCGCGACCAGGACATCGCCGCCGAAGCCATCGGCGTCAACATCACCCGGGCCAAGGTGACCGCCTTCGCCCTGTCCAGCGGGTTCGTCGGCCTGTCCGGCGCACTGTCCGCCTATTACACCGAGACGGTCACCTGGGAGCGGTTCACCCTCGACGTCTCGGTCCTCTACCTCGCGATGATCATCGTCGGAGGCCTGGGCAGCATCGCCGGGTCGGTCTACGGCGCGATCTTCATGATGCTCCTGCCCGCGCTCCTCACCGAGGTGGGCCAGAAGGCCGGCGACTCGATCCCCTTCATCACCGACCAACTGCCAGCGATCAAGAACGCCATCTTCGGCATCGCCATCATCACCTTCCTGCTCATCGAGCCTCGAGGGCTAGACCGGATCTGGAGCCGGATGAAGGACTACGTCCGGTTCTGGCCCTTCCGCTACTAGCCCGATCCGGTATGCCGCGCCCGCGGCATACCGGGTGCCCGCACCTCCGCACCCTCCCCAGTCCGCAACCGACGCACCCCCGCGCGGGTTCCCCGGCACCCCGCAGAAGATGGAGTCACACCTATGAAGCACATTCCCAGGCGGGCCTTGCTCGCCGCCTCTGCAGCCGTGCTCCTTGGCCTCGCCGCCTGCGGCGGGGGCGGCAGCGCGGCCTCCACGGACACCGCGCCGATCAAGGTCGGCATCATCGCCGACCTGACGGGAGCGACCGGCGACGTCGGCAAGCCCTACAACGAGGGCATGATGGCCTACATCGACTGGCTCAACGCCAAGGGCGGCATCAAGGGCCGCAAGATCGAGGCGATGTCCAACGACTACGCCTACCAGGTGCCCAAGGCCGAGGAGCTCTACAAGAAGTACGTCTCGGACGGCGCCGTGGTCATCCAGGGCTGGGGCACCGGCGACTCTGAGGCGCTGCGCACCAAGGTCTCTGCCGACAAGTTGCCCTTCATGTCGGCCTCCTACGCCGAGGTGCTGACCGACCCCAAGCAGGCGGCCTACAACTTCGTCGTCGCCCCGACCTACTCCGACCAGATGCGCGTCGCGCTCAACTGGATCGCCAAGGACTCCGGCGGCAAGGCCGAGGTCGCCGTCTTCCACAACGACAGCCCGTTCGGCACCGCCCCGGTCGCCGACGGCCAGAAGTGGATCACCGAGAAGAGCCTGGGGCTGGGCTTCAAGGCCTACCCGATGCCCAAGACGCCCAACTTCGTCGGGCTGCTGTCGCAGGCCCAGTCGCAGGGCGCGAAGTACATCGTCATCCAGAACGTGTCCAGCCCGGCCGCCCAGGTCGCCAAGGACATCAAGGCCGGCAACCTCGACATGAAGATCGTCTGCCTCAACTGGTGTGCTGACGAGTTGTTCGTCAAGACCGCCGGCGCCGAGAACGCCGAGGGCCACGTCATGGTCCAGCCGTTCGCGCCCGCCTCGGCGAACAAGGAAGGCAGCAAGGCCATCGAGGAGTACCTCAAGAGCAAGGGGTCCTCGCTCGACGCCAAGGGCCTGCACTACGCCCAGGGCTGGTACACGATGGACGTCATGGCCAAGGGCATCGAGAAGGCCCTCGCTGGCGGCGCCAAGCTCACCGGTGAGTCGATCAAGGCCGCGCTCGAGTCGATGGACGCGGTGGACACCGGCGGCGTCGTCGGCACCGGCAAGATCAAGTTCAGCGCCGACTCCCACCGTGGCTCCACCGGATCTGGCATCTACAAGATCCAGGGCGGCAAGTTCGTCGAGATCGCGGCGAACCAGGTCCCGTGAGCACGTCCCAGGACGCGTCGGGGGTGGCCGGTTCGCCGGCCGCCCCCGCAGCGGGGGCCGCGACAGCAACGGCTGACCTGCTGACGCTCAACAACATCGAGGTCATCTACGACGACGTCATCCTCGTGCTGCGCGGACAGTCACTGTCGGTCCCGCAGGGCAAGATCGTCGCGTTGCTCGGCTCCAACGGCGCCGGGAAGTCGACGACCCTCAAGGCGATCTCCGGGCTGCTGCCGACCGAGCACGGCGAAGTCACCGATGGCTCGATCATCTTCGACGGGCAGAACATCACCCACCTCGACGCTGCAGCCCGGGTGAAGCTCGGCCTCGCGTTGTGCATGGAGGGCCGGCACGTCTTCGAGCACCTCACGGTCGAGGAAAACCTGCGCGCAGGGGCCTACTTCCGCGGTGGCGGCGAGCCCGGCGATCTCGAGCAGGTCTATCACCTGCTCCCCAAACTTGCCGACATGACCGCCCGGGTGGCCGGCTACCTGTCCGGCGGCGAGCAGCAGATGCTCGCGATCGGTCGCGCGCTCATGGCCAAGCCGCGGCTGCTCATGCTCGACGAGCCGTCGCTCGGCCTGGCCCCGTTGCTGGTCAAGGACATCTTCGGCTTCATCAAGCGGATCAATGACGAGCTGGGGTTGACCGTCCTGGTCATCGAGCAGAACGCCCGGCGCGCCCTGGAGGTCGCCGACCACGGCTACATCATGGAGCAGGGCCGGATCGTGTTGGAGGGCTCGGCTCAGGAGTTGCGCGAGAACCCCGACGTCAAGGAGTTCTACCTCGGCCTCGGCGACTCCGGCAATCGCAAGAGCTTCCGCGATGTGAAGCACTACAAGCGCCGCAAGCGCTGGCTCTGACCGCCGCAGGTCACCACCGCTCCGGGAAAGGGATGCACGCCATGATCGGGTCGCTGGACGCTGCCGTCGAGGGGTATGCCGCGGGGCTGGCTGAGCAGGTTGCTGCCGCCGTCGCGTCGGGGCGGGCGTTGGTGCCCTCGCTCGCCCGCCGCCTGGCCGATCATGGGTTGTCCACCGACGAGAGCCTGCGAGAGAACCTCTCGACGTTGCCGATCCTGTCCAAGGACGACGTGTTGGCCCTCCAGCAGGCCGACCCGCCGTTCGGCGGCGCTCTGTCGGCCACCGCTGCGGTCCGGCGGGTCTTCCAGTCCCCCGGCCCGATCTACGAACCCCAGCTCGACGGTGCCGATCCCTGGCGGTGGAGCCCCTCGCTGCAGGCCGCCGGGATGGGCGCCGACGACCTGGTGCTCAACTGCTTCGGCTATCACCTGTCCCCCGCCGGTGCGATGTTCGAGGAGGCTGCCCTCGCCCTCGGGGCCCGAGTGCTGCCGGGAGGAATCGGCAACCAGGACCTGCAGGCGCGGGCGATCGCGGACCTGGGGGTGACGGCATACACCGGCCTGCCCAGCTATCTCAAAGCGGTCATCGACCGCTACGACGACTTGGGCCTGCCCCGCGACCGGTGGCGCCTGCAGCGCGCGCTGGTCACGGCCGAGCCCCTCCCCGACTCGCTGCGCGCCCTGCTGCGCGAGCGGGTGCCGACCGTCCTCATGGCCTACGGAACCGCCGACACCGGACTGATCGCTTACGAGACCGAGCCGGGGGGTGGGTTGGTGCCTGCTCCGGGCGTGCTCGTGCAGGTGTGCGACCTCGACACCGGAGCGCCGATCACCGAAGGTGAGGGCCAGGTGGTCGTGACGTTGCTGCGTCCGGACTACCCGATGGTGCGGTTCGGCACCGGCGACCTGTCGGCCTGGCGGCTCGGCCCGGACGGGTCGCCCCGCCTCGTCGGGGTCCTCGGCCGCTCCGGAGCAGCCGTCAAGGTGCGCGGGATGTTCCTGCACCCACGGCAGGCCTCCGCCGTGCTTGCCGGGGTGCCTGGAGTGGCGCGTTGGCGCTTCGTCATCGATCGGGTCGAGCACCGCGACGACCTGGGGTGCGAGATCGTCGTCGCCGAGGGTGCCGACGACGAGACGGTCGCCGCCGATGTCGCCGACCGGATCCGCTCCGGGTTGCGGTTCTCGTGCGCGGTCACGTCAGTGGCCGACCTCCCCGAGGATGCCGCGCCGATCACCGACCGGCGTGACTGGTCCTAGGGGCCTGCGGCGTCAGCCCCCGGATCAGTCCTTCGTGAAGCCAAACCGGCGAGCGGTGTCTGCATCGACGAACCACACGTCGGCGTGCATCTTGTCGTACCAGCCGTCGGCGGGCTCCTGGAACTTCATCCACTGCTTGTTGGCCTTGACCGGGTGGCCCAGGGGCATGGCGCCGTCCCACACGGGCGCCGCTGACCCCCAGCCATAGCCGCCGTCGACGACCTCGTCGTATTCGGACACCCAGCGGCGGCGGGCCTGCGCGGCTGCGGCGCCCACCGAGGTGGCTGTCGACTCACCGTGCTCCTCGACCGACGCGGCTTCGGCTTCGGCAGGCTTCGCGCCTGGCTCGCCGTCGGCTTCGCCTGGCGGCTCGGCCCCGGCGTGTCCCTCGTCCGGCTTCGCTGGCTGGCACGTCGGCGTCGGGACCAACCAGGTCCGTCGGCTCGTCGGCCAGGGCGTCCCGCTCGGCCGTCATCGCGTCCAAGGCCGCCTGGAAGCGGGCCTCCGCATCGTCGACCACCGGCGCGCCGGCCAAGGCGATCTCGTCGGCTTCAAGGGTCTGCGCCGTGGCCTCCTGCTCGGCAGCCACATCGATCTCCGTGACCTCCGCGGCTGGAGCCGTTTCGGCATCCACCTCGACCTCGGCGACCGGTGCAGCTTCGACGGCCACCTCGATCTCCGGGGCATCGACCTCGGGCACCAGCGCGGCTGCTTCTGACTCCGCGTCACCATAGGCCGCCTCTGCGGCGTCGACGTCCGCCGACCCGGCCAAGGCAGCCTCGTCGCCGTCATACAGGTCCTCGACCACAGGCTCGGCTTCAGGGGCAGCTTCGACGGCCACCTCGATCTCCGGGGCATCGACCTCGACGTCGGCTCAGCCCTCGGCTTCACGACCTCAGCCTCGGCTCGGCTTCAACCTCGGCCTCGGCCTCGACACCCGCCTGGCGTCGGCTCCTCGACGCCCGACCTCAACCGCCCCGACCTCAGTCTCGGGTTCGACTGCCTCAGCGTCGGCCTCGACAGCGGCTTCAGTCTCAGCGTCGCCCTCGACAACCTCAACCGCCTCGGCGTCCGCCTCGACAGCCTCAGCCTCGGTCTCGGCAACGTCACCTTCGATCCGGGCCCGGGCAGCGGCCGCGGCTTCGTCGGCAGGCGACGGGCGAGCAGGACCTTCCGACGGAGTCCAGACGTCTGCATCCGAGGCGGCGCCACCCTCACCCTCAGCGAAGGTGTCAGCGTCGGCAGCAGCAGCAGCTTCGACGTCGACGTCGACGTCGACGTCGCCAGACTCGACCCCGGCGACATCGTCGCCAGCCACGTGCTCGATGACCTCAGCCTCGGCCACCGGGTCGGTCCCCCACAGGTCGTCGATGCCACCCACGGGGGCCGGAACGACCTCAACGTCAGCCTCGATGTCAGCGTCAACGACCTCTGCGAACTCGCCGTCCTCGACCTCGTCAACAGTCTCGAACTCAACGGCCTCGACCGCGGGAGCCGCCGGCGCGGCATACCCCATCGACCCCGCCTCAGCGGTCGGCGCGACCTCGGGCGCCTGCTCAGCCTGCGGTGCCTCGGGGCGCGCGAAGATCGAACCCGCGGCCGCACCAGCGGCCGTCGCGGCGGCACCTGCCGCTGCGCTCGGCCATGACGGCGGCGGCGGCGGGGGCGCCACGGGAGGAGCGGGCGCGACGGGCGGTGGGGGCGGTGGCGCCACGGGAGGAGCAGGCGCGACGGGCGGCGGTGGGGGCGCGAACTGGGGGGGAGCGGCAGCGGGAGTCGTCGGGGCGCCCCATCCGGCGGCCAGGTCGGCCCGAGCCTGCTGCTCGTCGGCGCGCTGAGCGGCTTGACTCTTCCCGCGGCTCAGCGCCCACCAGATGAGCAGCGCGGCTGCCAGCAAGAGGAGGGCCAGAATGACCCACACGGCGGTCTTGAACATGGTTCCACCTTCAGGTGTCAGGAGAGGACGCGCCCTGACGCATCCCCAGACGGCAACATACCGGTCTCGTCTTCAGAATGTTCACCGGACGTGGGCCGAGGGCGATGCCCACGTTCGCGGCGTAGGTACGGGGCAGGTAAACCAACCCCAACTGACTACGGCGCACTCCCCGCCATGGGAGCACCGTTGACCAGGACGTGAGCGACGATGGAGCGATCCCACGCGCCGGGCGCGAACGTGCAGTCGACCAGCCGCGACCCGGCGATCGACGCGTGGAGGAGGTTGGCTCCCTCGAAGGCGCACTCCTCGAACGTCACCCGGTGGAGGTGGGTGATCCTCAGGTCGGCTCCGGAGAAGTCACACCGGACGAACGTGGCACCGTGCGCCATCGCCGTCCGAAGGTTCGCCCCGGGACGTTCGACCCTCCCGCTCGATGCGCGCGTTGGTCTCGGTGAGCAGATCCGGCGTCCACCGCTCGCGCAGTGCCTTCAGCGTGGCCACGTCACCCCCGATTTCGCGCTCAGTGGGCGTTGAGGCCCAGGTGCGCGGCCGAGAGTTCCCGCATCTCGACCTTGCGGACCTTGCCGGTCACCGTCATCGGGAAGTCCTCGACGATCTCGACGTAGCGGGGGATCTTGTAGTGGGCAAGCTTCCCGGTGGCGAACTCGCGGATCGACGCCGCCGACACCGGGGTTGTCCCGGGCTTCATCCGGACCCAGGCGCACAGCTCCTCGCCGTACTTCGGGTCGGGCACGCCGATGACCTGAGCGTCGAGGATGTCCGGGTGGGTGTAGAGGAACTCCTCGATCTCGCGCGGGTAGATGTTCTCCCCGCCGCGGATGACCATGTCCTTGATCCGGCCGGTGATCTGGACATAGCCGTCCTCGTCCATCACCGCCAGGTCGCCCGTGCGCATCCATCCGTCGACGATCGACTCGGCGGTCTTGTCGGGCTGGTTCCAATAGCCGAGCATCACTGAATAGCCCTTGGTGACAAACTCACCGGACCCGCCGCGCTCGACGAACGACCCGTCGCTCGGGTCGATGATCCCGATCTGCAGGTGCGGCATACACCGCCCGACGGTCCCCACCTTGCGCTCGAACGAGTCGTCGGTGCGAGTCTGGGTCGACACCGGCGAGGTCTCGGTCATTCCGTAGCAGATCGTCATCTCGTTGATACCGGCGGCGATGACCTTCTTCATCAACTCGGCCGGGCACGGCGCTCCCGCCATGATCCCGGTGCGCACGGTCGCCAGGTCGCTCTCGCTCGCGGCACCGGCCTCGATGAGCGCCCATTCGGCGACGAACATCGTCGGCACGCCATAGAGGCTGGTGCATCGCTCGTCACGCACCGCGGCGAGGGTGAGCGCCGGGTCGAAGCCGGGCGCCGGGATGACCATGCACGCCCCATGGGTGGTCGCCGCGAGGTTGCCCATGACCATGCCGAAGCAGTGATAGAAGGGCACCGGAATGCAGATCCGGTCGGCCTCGGTGTAGCGGCAGACCTCGCCCACGTGGAACCCGTTGTTGAGGATGTTGACGTGGCTGAGCGTCGCACCCTTGGGGAATCCCGTGGTGCCCGAGGTGTATTGGATGTTGATCGGGTCGTCGGGCGAGAGCCCCGCCGCGATCGCCTCCAACTCCGCCTGGCTGACCTGCTCGGCTGCCGCCCACAACTCGTCCCACGACTCGCGCCCGATGAGGACGACCTGCTCGAGGGTCGCCACCTCGTCGCGGACCTCCTCGATCATCCCCGCATAGTCGCTCGTCTTGAACGACGGAGCCGCGACGAGGACCTTGATCGCCGCCTGGTTGAGGACGTACTGCAACTCGTGGGTCCGATAGGCCGGGTTGATGTTGACGAGGATCGCGCCGACCTTGGCCGTTGCGTATTGCACGAGCGTCCACTCGGCGCCGTTGGGCGCCCAGATCCCGACCCGGTCGCCCTTGACGACCCCACTGCCGGCGAACCCGCGGGCCAACGTGTCGACGTCGGCGGCGAACGCGGCATACGTCCAGCGCTTGCCCGTTGCGCAGTCGACCAACGCCTCGTGTTCGGGGAAGCGGGCGGCCGTGGCGTCGAGGTTGGCCGAGATCGTCTCGTGCAGGAGCGGGAGGTCGGTTTCGCCGGTCGCGATCGACAGGGTCATGGGAGCGGCCTTTCGTCCGAGGTGTCCAAGGCAGTCCATCGCCCAGGGGAGCCAAACGCAACCCGACTATGGTCACCTTTGCCGCATGGCGGCATACGGCGCAGGTATGCCGCGTCGCTGCCGACGTTGTCTGCGTACGTCATCTACCGGCTGTTCGGGAATCCGCAGCGCCAGGCACACAGCCCGGGCTAAGCGAGGGCCCGACGGAGTGCGTTGGACGGGGTGATCACCCCGCCGATCGCACTCCGTGGCGCACTCCCCAGGCCTGGGACCGTCCAGGCGAACCACATTCGGACCGGGGGGGCCCGGCGCGGACGGGACTGAACGGCATACCTGGAGCGCGCTACCGTGGGCGCGCCCAACCCGCCCCTGCCCGCAAGGGGGACCGCCGTGAGCACGTTGCCCGCCTTCACCACACTCGTCACCGAGATCGACACCGGCGACACCGCCTGGTTGCTGGTCTCCAGCGCCCTCGTGCTGCTCATGGCACCGGGTCTGGCCCTGTTCTACGGCGGGATGGTGCGCTCCAAGAGCGTCCTCAACATGATGATGATGACCTTCGGCGCGCTGGCGGTCATCCTCGTCCTCTGGACGCTCGTGGGCTACTCACTCGCCTTCGGGGACGACATCGGTGGGGGGGTGCTCGGCAACCCGCTGCAGTATGCCGGTCTCGGCCAACTGCTCTCCCCCGAGGCTGACGTCGTGGGCACCGTCCCCGCGATCCTCTTCGCGGTCTTCCAGGGCTTGTTCTGTGTCATCACCGGCGCCCTCGTCTCCGGGGCGATCGCCGACCGGGCCCGGTTCGGTGCCTGGCTGGTCTTCATCGGCGCCTGGACCCTGCTCGTCTATGCGCCAGTGGCCCATTGGGTGTTCGACTTCTCGGCCGGGGACCATGTCGGCGGCTGGCTGGCCAACCAGGTCGGGGTCATCGACTTCGCCGGCGGCACGGCAGTCGAGATCTGTTCGGGCGCTTCCGGATTGGCGCTCGCGCTCGTGCTCGGCAAGCGGATCGGCTTCGGCCGCGACCCGATGCGCCCGCACAACCTCACCCTCGTCATGCTCGGCGCCGGGCTGCTGTGGTTCGGCTGGTTCGGCTTCAACGCCGGCTCGGCGCTGGGGGCCGGCCACAAGGCCGCCGTCGTGTTCGTGACGACGCTGCTGGCCGGAGCGGCGGGCACCCTCGGCTGGCTGGTGCTCGAACGCTTCCGCGACGGCAAGGCGACCTCGCTCGGCGCCGCGTCCGGCATGGTCGCCGGGCTCGTGGCGATCACCCCGTCGGGTGGCTCCCTCACCCCGATCGGCGCGCTCCTCATGGGCGGCGTGGCCGGCGTTGTCTGCGCGGCGGCCGTCGGGCTGAAGTTCCGCTTCGGCTACGACGACTCGCTCGACGTCGTCGGTGTCCACCTCGTCGGTGGCCTCATCGGCACTCTGGGCATTGGCCTGCTCGGCACCTCGGCCGCCCCCACCGCCGTCGACGGGCTGTTCTACGGCGGCGGGGTCACCCAACTGGGCAAGCAGGCGATCGGCGCCGCCGTCGTCCTCGTCTACGCCTTCGTCGTCTCCGCGGCCCTGGGGTATGCCGTGGAGCGCCTCATCGGCTTCCGGCTCATCCCCGAGCACGAGGTGAGCGGCATCGACCTGGCCATCCATGGCGAGACCGCCTACGACTTCCATACCGTGACGGGCGGGCGCGCCGGTGGACACGGCATACTCCGCTCGCTGTCCCATCCAGAGGAGGACTGACGTGAAGCTCGTCACCGCGGTGGTCAAGCCGCACAAGTGGGACGAGGTGCGCGCCGCCCTCGAGACCGTCGGCGTGGCCGGGATGACCGTGTCGGAGGTGAGCGGGTCGGGCCGGCAGAAGGGCCACACCGAGGTCTATCGCGGCGCGGAGTATGACGTCACGCTCGTGCCGAAGGTGCGCATCGAGGTGCTCGTCGACGACCACGACGTGGACGACATCGTCCGCACCATCGTCAGCGCCGCACGCACCGGCCGGATCGGCGACGGCAAGGTGTGGGTCGTGCCCGTCGACAGCGTCGTGCGGGTGCGCACCGGCGAGCGCGACGAGGACGCGCTCTAGAGGCGCGTCGGACTGCCGAACTCAGACGACCTCGACCGGGGAGTAGGCCGGCTGCCACATGCGGCTGTAGATCTCGTTGATCGGGTCGGTGAGGGGTTGGCGGGCGACGCCCTCCTCGGCGGCAGCGGCGGCCACGGCGAGCGCGACGTGCGAGGAGACCGGCCGAAGCTCACTCATCGACGGCAGCAACGCGGCACCCGGGCGATAGGTGTTGACCCGCGCGGCGAGCGCCTCCGCGGCAGCCGCGATCATCCGGTCGGTCACCCGGGTCGCCTGGCACGCGGCGACCCCGAGCCCCAGCCCAGGGAAGATGAGCGCGTTGTTCGCCTGGGCGATGAAGTGGCGCACCTCGCGGTGGTCGACCGGGTCGAAGGGGCTGCCGGTGGCGATGAGGGCGTGGCCGTCGGTCCACTCGACGAGGTCGGCGGGCGTGGCCTCGGCGCGGGAGGTGGGGTTGGACAGCGGCATGATGATCGGCCGTTCGCAGTGCGCCGCCATGTCCTTGACGATGGCCTTGGTGAAGGCCCCGCCCATCGTCGAGGTCCCGATCATGATCGTCGGGCGGACGTTGCGGACGACGTCGGCCAGCCGGATCCCGCGCGCGGAGCCCTCAACCAGGTTCCAGGGCTCGACCTCGGCGCGAGACCGGGCGTAGGGCCGCTGGAACTCCCGGAGCATCGGCATGTCGTCGACGAACAGCCCCTTGCTCCCGAGCGCATAGAACTGGGCGACCGCATCCTCGCTCGACACCCCGGCACGGATGAGTTCGTCGCGCAGCAGGTCGGCGATGCCGATCCCGGCCGTCCCGCCACCGAAGATGACGATCCGGTGGTCCGCGAGCGGCATACCGGTGATGTTCACTCCCGCGAGGACAGCGGCGAGAGCAACCGCGGCCGTCCCCTGGATGTCGTCGTTGAAGGTGCAGTGGGTATGCCGGTACTTCTCGAGGATGCGGTGGGCGTTGCCCGCGCCGAAGTCCTCCCAGTGCAGCATCGCCTGGGGGAACAGCCGGGTGGCGGTCTTGACGAAGGTGTCGATGAACTCGTCGTAACGCTCCCCGCGAACCCGGGCGTGCCGCTCGCCGAGGTAGAGGTCGCTGTTGAGCAGGCCGAGGTTGTCGGTGCCGACGTCGAGGACGACCGGCATGACCCGGCGCGGGTGGATCCCGGCCGCCGCGGTGTAGACCGAGAGCTTGCCGATGGCGATCTCGATGCCGCCGATGCCCTGGTCGCCGATGCCGAGGATGCCCTCGGAGTCGGTGGCGACGATGAGGTCGACATCGCCGGCGGCCAGGCCGTGGTCGAGCAGCGACTGCTCGATGTCCTCCGGCCGGTCGATGGAGATGAACACCCCACGGGGACGGTGGTATTCGACGGAGAACCGCTCGATGACCTCGCCGATCGTCGGCGTGTAGATGATCGGCAGCATCTCCTCGATGTGGTCGGCGAGCAGCCGGTAGAAGAGCACCTCGTTGCGGTCGCGGAGGCTGGCGAGGTAGTTGTTCTTGGCGAACGGGGTCCGGGCCGAGTGGTACTGCTGGTAGACCCGGCGCACCTGGTTGCCGATGGGGGTCACCTCACTGGGCATGAGGCCGACCAGGCCGAGGTAGCGCCGCTCCTGGACGGTGAAGGCCGTCCCGCGGTTGGTCATGGGGTTGGCCAGCACCGCGCGCCCGCGGGCCGAGATGCGCAGCGGCGCGTCGCGGCGGGTCGTGTCCAACTCGTAGTCGCTGTTCATCATGCTCGCCTCTGAGCCTGTGCTGGTGATGAGGACCCGGCGCAGGCTCGGGCGCCGTTGTCCGCTGAACGCAACGACGACCCCGCGCGCCGACGCCTCAAGGTGAACTCACCATGAACTCTAGAGCCGTTCGACCACGGCCGTGAGCAGGACGCGGCGCAGCGCAGGGGGGCACGCAGCCAGGAGGGCCTGGATCGGCGCCATCCGGCGAGGCAACTGCAACGCCCCACCCGCGCCGGTCAGCCCGGCGGCGGCGAGCAGCCCGCCGAGGGTGGCCTCGTCGAACGTCGCCGGATCGAGGGTGGCCAGCAGGCCGACCATCGCCGGGTCGACGGCCACCGGACCGGCCACTTGGGCCGCTGCCACCGAATCCGCCAGCGCGCCAACGAACTCCGGAAGTTGCGGGGTGGTCGCTGCAGAGATCGTCAGATGCAGGCTGGCGGGCCCGCCCCGGAAGGGCAGTTGCGGTTGGGCGAACCATCCGCGCTCCAACAACTCGTCGCACACCGTGTAGGGATCGCACGAGTCGTCGGTGACGACCGCGAGCAACGAGGAGTCCGGGGGCACCAGCACCCGCAGCCCCGGTATGCCGCCCACCTCCGCCGCGAGCGCGAGGGCACCGTCGCGCGCCTGCCGGGCGAGGGCGGCATACCCCTGCTCGCCGAGGAGTTGGATCGTGGCCCAGGCGGCGGCGAGCGGGCCGGCGGACTTGGTCGACTGCAGGGTGGAGTTGACGACGCCGTAGCCGGGCCAGTCGGCGGTGGCCCAGAACTGGCTGTGCCGCAACGCCATTGAGCGATGCACGAGGGCCGAGACGCCCTTGGGCGCGTAGCCGTACTTGTGCAGGTCGGCCGAGATGCTCGTCACGCCGGGGACCTCGAACGACCACGCCGGGCGGCCCTGCGCGACCCCGCGAGCGGACTCGTCGGCGAGGAAGGGCAGCACGAACCCGCCAATGCAGGCGTCGACATGGCAGCGGATGCCGCGCTCGGCCGCCATCGCGGCGATCGGCCCCACGGGGTCGACGACGCCGTGGGCATAGGACGGGGCGCTGACGACGACGAGGACGGTCCGGTCGGTGACGGCCGCCGCCATAGCTGCCGGATCGGCGCGGAAGGTGACCGGGTCGACGTCGACGAGCGTCAGCTCGAGCCCGAAGAGATGGGCCGCCTTGTGGAACGCCGCATGCGCCGTGGTCGGGGCGACGATCTGCGGGCGAGTGACGTCGGGCCGGGAGTCGCGGGCCGCGAGGACGGCGAGCAGACACGACTCGGTGCCGCCGGAGGTGACGGTGCCGGCATACCCCTCGGGTGCGGACAGTAGCCCGGCAAGGAAGTCGACGACGCCGCGCTCCATCGTTGCGACAGAGGGAAACACCGAGGGGTCGAGGCCGTTCGTCCCCGCGAACGCCGCGACCGCCTCGCGGGCGACGGCGTCGACGTCGGGTCGGCCGGAGTCGTAGACATAAGCGAGGGTTCGGCCCCCGTGGGTCGGCAGGTCATGCTCACGCAGGGTGAGCAGTCGGGCGCGGACCTCGTCGGCAGTGAGGGTCATGGGCGATCCACCTCGGATTCTGGGCCGTAGGTCGCGAAGCCGCGGGGCATCGGCGGAGAGTAGCCCCGGAGGAAGAAGAGCGAGGCCAGGGTGAGGAGCGCCGGCAGGACCGAGAAGCCGAGCACGATTGCCATGACCGCCGAATCTGGCTGGGCCGCAGTCGAGTCGGTGGAGGACACATAACCTCCGGCGGCCAGGACCAGGCCGAAGACGAAGGGACCGAGGGCCATCCCGAGGGTCTCGCCGGCGGTCCACACGCCGGTGAAGACGCCGACCCGGTTCTCCCCCGACTCGGCGGCATCGGCGGCTGCCACGTCGGGCAACATCGACAGCGGAAGCATCTGGGCACCGGCATACCCGACCCCGACGACGGCCACCGCGACATAGACCAACGCGGCCGGCATGACCCGGGCCGCGACCAGAGCGGCGGCCCCGGCGGCGAGGGTGAGGCTCGCGGCGGCATACGCGCGGCGCTTGCCGAGGCGGGCGGCGAGCCGCTCCCAAAGGGGCGTGCAGACGATGGCGGGGGCGACGAAGCACACAAACAGCACCGACCCGGCGCCCGGGTCGCGCAGCACGTGACGCGCGACGTAGTCGACTCCGGCGAGCATCGCCCCCGTCGCGAGAGCCTGGACGATGAAGGTGAGGATCAGCGCCCGGAAGCTGGGATTGCCTGCGACGAGCGCCAATTGGCTGCGCAGACCGCCGGGCGCAGCCGCAACGGCCCGCACTGGCGCGCCACGGGTCCCCCACCACGCGCCGAGGGCACCGACCGCGATGAGGACGGCGACGAACAGGCCCATCACGGCATACCCCCGCTCCGGGCCGACCATCGTGCGGACCATCGGCGCGAGCCCGCCGCTGATGAGGATCGCGAGCGCGAGGACCGCCACCCGCAGGCTCATGATGCGGGTCCGCTCGCGGGGGGAGTCGGTGAGCTCGGCGGGCATCGCGACATAGGGCACCTGGAAGAAGGCGTATGCCGTCGCGCACGCGAGGAAGAGCACGGCCACCCATCCGGCGGCGAGGGCTTGCGGTGAGGCCGGGCCGGCGAAGAGGAGGGCGAAGGCGACCGCGAGAGCCAGGCCGGCGCGCAGCAGGAACGGGCGGCGCGGGCCGTCGGGATGTGTCGAGTGATCGCTGATCCGGCCGGCGATCGGGTTGAGGATGACGTCCCATGCTTTGGGGGCGAAGACGATGACACCGGCGAGCGCCGCGGGGACGCCGAGCCGTTCGGTGAGGTAGGGCAGGAGCATCAGGCCGGGGACGGTCCCGAAGGACCCGGTTGCCACGCCGCCGAGCGCGTATCCCCGCCGCACCCGTGCGGGAAGGGCCGTGGGTGTGGGCGGCGTCGCCGGCGCGGCGGCGCGCAGGCGTACGCGGCGTGAGTCAACCCGCCGTCGAAACCCCGCCGTCGAACCCCCGCCGTCGCACGTGACCACGCGGCCCAGACCGGCTGGGCCGGTCACCGACTCAGGGTGCCCTCGATCGCTGCGACGATGCCGCGCAGGGCCAGCTCGAAGGCCGCCTCATTGACCCGGTCCCGGTCAGCGGCGGCGAGGGCCGCGGCGAGCGAAGGGTGCGACGCGGCATACCGGGCCGAGGGGCCGAAACCACCCTCGAAGAGGTCCAGGCTCGCACCGAGAATCGCGCCGTCGATCATGCCCATGGTGACAAATACGTCGGCCTCGGGTACGCCGTGCCGAGCGAGGAAGCCCGCCAGCGCATCGAACGTACGCAACGCATTCGGGCTAGCCATCTGGCGGCGGACCAGGTGTGGCAGGGCATGCGGGTGGCGCAGGAAGGCGTCGCGGTAGCTGCGAGCGAAGCCCATGAGCCCGTCGGCAAACTCGGCGGCACGAAGGGTGTCCAGGTCGATCTCTTGGTTCACCAAGTCTTGGATGAGGTCGATGATCTCGTCGTAGCCGGATACATGGTTGTAGAGCGACGCGGCTCGCACGCCCAGGCGTGCGGCCAGGTGCCGCATGGTCAGCGCGGACAACCCTTCGGTGTCCAGGATGTCCAGGGCGGTCAGCGCAATATCGTCACGGCTCAGCCGCGGACGCCGGCCGCCCATGCTTCCTCCTCGATCAAGGCCCCCCGAATAGCCGAGCACCGAACGGGATCGTCGGGTCGGGCTGGGATCAGCCGTGCCCGACAGTACCTCCCGTCGCCGCATGCCCCAGGGCCCCCTGCTGTCGCTGCCTCTTGTGGCGCACCTCACCCGGGTGTACGTTGCGCCAAACTAACGTTGTTAGTTTGGCGCATCGCAGCGGGATGCCCCGCTTGGCGCCCAGGGCCCCGCGACGGAGGAACCCATGTCACCTTCCTTGGACAACGAACTGGCCGAGCCCCGCCAGCCGGCATCGATCGAACTGCACTCGATCGACTATGTCCCCGGCACCGAGCGGCATGGCAAGGTCACCCATCTCGGCGCCATCTGGTTCGTCAGCAACATCAACCTCACCGCGATGGCCACCGGCGTCACGGCACTGTCGATCGGCGCCGGCCTCGTCTGGACCCTCATCGCGACGGTCCTCGGGTCGCTGTTCGGCACCTTCTTCATGGCCTTCCACTCAGCGCAAGGTCCACAGCTGGGGCTTCCGCAGTTGGTCCAATCTCGCCCGCAATTCGGGTACCTCGGAGCCGCCGTCACCGTGTGGGTCTTCGCCCTCATCAACTACATCGCCTACAACACGTCCGATGCGCTGCTCTCCGGAGACGCCTTCCATGAACTGTTCGGCATCAACACCAACGTCGGGTACTTCATCGCTGCCTTGATTGCTGCGGTCATCGCCCTGTTCGGTTACCACTGGATCCATCGGGTCAACCGGGTCCTCACCTGGCCACTCATCGCCCTGATGGTCACCCTTTCGGTCGCTGCCCTCAAGGATGGTCGACTCACCGCAGAGACCTGGGCGCTCGGCGACTTCCAGCCAGCACCGTTCATGACCGTCTTCGTCATCGTCGCCGGCTTCCAACTCGGCTGGGCGCCCTACGTGTCCGACTACTCCCGCTACCTGCCCGCGAGCGTCGGCGTCCGCTCCACCTTCTGGTGGACCTACCTCCCGAGCGCCGTCTCAGGCCTGTGGGTCTTCGCGCTCGGGTCCATCATGTATGCCGCCGCCGGCCCGGACGCGACGCCCGTCGAGGCCTTCCGGTCGGCAGCCGACAGCCTGATCAACGGCTTCGGCTGGGTCGCAGTATTCGCGCTACTCCTCGGCCTGCTGTCGGTCATGGCGATCAACCAGTACGGCGGAATGATGTCCATGATCTCGATCCGCGACTCCATCAGGCCGGTAGCGCCGAGCCGCCGCATCCGGGTCATCGGCATCGGCATCATGTTCGTCACCGTCTGGCTCATCGCCCAGTTCGTCGGCATCGAGCGGTTCAACAGCTTCTACGGCAACGTCCTCATCTTCCTGGCCTACGCCTTCACCCCGTGGACCTCGATCAACCTGGTCGACTACTTCTTCGTCCGGCGGGGCAATTACTCGATCCAGGAGATGTTCAACCCCCACGGGATGTATGGCCGCTGGGGCTGGCGCGGCCAGGCGGCATACCTCGGCGCGCTGGTCGTCATGGTCCCGTTCATGGTCACCTCGCCCTTCACCGGCAGTTTCGCGGCCGCCCTGGGGAACGTCGACTACTCCATGTTCGTCGGTCTGCCGGTCGCCGCCGTGATCTACCTCGTGCTCTGCCGCAGCCTCGACCTCACGGCCGAGCGCGAGGTCGTGGCAGCCGAGGGACTGGTCCACAGATGACCACGACCCCGGCACCGGACCTGCTCGTCGTGGGAGCGCGTGCTCGCCTCGCCCCCGGTCGGTATGCCGCCGCGATCGCCGTCACCGGCGACCGCATCACCGCGGTCGGGGACGACGCAGACGTCCTCGCCCTCCGGGGGTCGCGGACCCGAGTCGTGCAGGCGCGGGGTGCCACGGTCCTGCCAGGCTTCCAGGACGCCCACGTCCACGCGCCCTTCGCCGGACGCAATCTCCTTCGGGTCTGGCTCAACGACCTGCCCGGCCGCCCGGCCTATCTCGACGCCGTCGCCCGGTTTGCAGCCAACCATCCGAACGAGCCGTGGGTGGTCGGTGGCGGCTGGGCCATGGAGGACTTCCCGAATGGTCTGGCCCGCAAGGAGGACCTCGACGCGATCGTCCCGGACCGGCCGGTCTTCCTCTTCAACCGTGACGTCCACTCCGCCTGGGTGAACAGCGCGGCGCTGCTCGCCGGGGGCATCACGAGGGACACCGTTGATCCGAGCGACGGGCGCATCGAGCGCGACCCTCAGACCGGGGAACCGACCGGCATGCTCCACGAGGGCGCGGCCTACACGTTCAACGATCGCGTGGTCCCTCCCCCGAGTCGCCTCGAGTGGGAGGAGGCGATTCTGACGGCGCAGGAGCACCTGCACGCGCTGGGCATCACCGGATGGCAGGACGCGTGGGTCACGCCCTCGACGCTCGCGGCATACCGCAGCCTCGCGGCGGACGGTCGGCTCACCGCGCGCGTCGTCGGGGCACTGTGGTGGGACCGCCACCGCGGCCTGGACCAGATCGCCGACCTCTGCAGCCAGCGGGAGGCCGCCACCGGGAACCATGCCGACTCAGGCGTACCAGGGTTCCACCCGACGAGCGTGAAGATCATGGTTGACGGGGTCTTGGAGACCTACACCGGAGCCCTGCTGGAGCCGTACTGCGACGGATGTGGCGGGCACACCGACAACCGGGGCCTGCTCTATGTCGACCCGGAACTGCTCGCCGAGGCGGTGACCGCGCTCGACGCGGCAGGTTTCCAGGTCCACCAACACGCCATCGGCGACCGGGCTGCCCGGACTGCGTTGGACGCCATCGCCGCAGCGCGAACGGCCAACGGCCGCAACGATCGTCGCCACCACATCGCCCACCTCCAGGTGCTGCAGCGCAGCGATATCCCCCGGTTCAGCGCGTTGGGGGTCACGGCCAACGCCCAGGCCTACTGGGCCAAGAACGACCCTCAGATGGAGGTGCTCACGACCCCCTTCCTTGGGCCGGATCGCACGGCCCTGCAGTATCCGTTCGCCAGCCTCGCCGCCGCGGGCACTCGGCTCGCGATGGGCAGCGACTGGGCCGTGACGACGGCCGACCCGCTCGCCCAGATCGAGGTGGCCACCACCCGATCAGACCCCGCAGACCGCGAGCTCGCCGCCTTCCTGCCACACGAGCGACTCACCCTCGACGCGGCCCTGGATGCCTTCACCGCCGGTTCGGCGTGGGTCAACCATGACGATGACGGTGGGGCGATCCGCGTCGGAGCCCGCGCCGATCTCGCCGTCCTCGACGCCGACCTCTTCGGGACGGATCTACGCATCGGCACCCGGGCGCCCATCGGCGGCGGCCCGCCGCACTCTCTGCAAGGCGTGAGCGACGCCAGCGTCGTCATGACGGTCGCGGCCGGGCGAGTCGTCTACGAGGCCTGACCGCGGCAACCGCCGAACACTCTCGACACTTCCCACCTGCGAAAGGTCCACCATGCAACTCATCGTCGCCAACGGGGTCCCCGTCTCTCCCGCCCGCGCTCACTCTCCGAGCCAAGAACTGCTTCGCGTCGGCCTCGTCCAGCACGCGTGGGATGCCGATGCGGACCGCCTTCGCGCCAGGCTCAGTGCTGGCGTTCACCTCGCGGTGGGCGCGGGCGCACGGATCGTCTTCCTCCCCGAGCTGACCCTCTCGCGTTACCCCGCCGACACCCGCCCGAGCGGCATACCAGCCGTGAACGCCGAAGACCTCGAGTCCGGGCCGACGGTGACGTTCGCGTCCGAGCTGGCCCGCGAGCACGGCGTGTACGTCCACGCGAGCCTCTACGAACGCGCCGACGCCGGCGATGGCCGTGGCTACAACACTGCCGTCCTCGTTGCTCCGTCCGGGGAGTTGGTGGCCCGCACCCGCAAGACCCACATCCCCGTCACCGCCGGCTACTACGAGGACCTGTACTTCCGGCCGGGACCGGCAGATGACGCCTATCCCGTGGTGGCGCTTGAGGATCCCGCCGTCCGGCTGGGGATGCCGACCTGCTGGGACGAGTGGTTCCCGGAGGTGGCGCGGGCCTACGCACTCGGCGGCGCCCAAGTCCTCGCCTACCCGACGGCGATTGGGTCAGAGCCCGATCACCCCGAGTTCGACACGCAGCCGTTGTGGCAGCACACGATCATCGCCCACGCGATTGCCAACGGGTTGTTCGTCGTCGTGCCCAACCGCACCGGCAGCGAGGGGATCATCACCTTCTACGGGAGTTCGTTCATCGCCGATCCGTATGGGCGGGTCCTCGTCCAAGCACCCCGCGACAGCGAGGCCGTCCTGGTCGCCGACCTCGATCTCGACCAAGGCTCAGACTGGTTGGACCTGTTCCCCTTCCTACGCACCCGCCGCCCCGACTCCTACGCCGCCCTGATCCGTACCCAGGCCTGATCCGTACCAAGCCTGATCTGCGAGGGGGCTGGACCCCTCAGGTGACGTCGATGATGAGGTCGGCGCGGGCGGCATACGACTGCACGAGCCGAGCGTTCGGCTCGTCGACGCGCGTCATCCACTCCAGCGCCTCGGCGGGCGACTTGCCGAAGGCGATGTGCCGCGCCAGCAGCCGCTCCCGCCGAGTCTCATCGGCCAGTCGCAACTGCCAGACCGCCGCCATCCGCACCCGGGCCCGCTCCCAGTCGCCGCCGGGAAGCAGCAGGTAGTTTCCCTCGGTCACCACCAGCCGCGCACTGGCATCGATCCGCACTCCGTCGGCGACCGGCTCCTCGACGGTGCGGTCGAAACCGGGGGCGGTGAGCGGCATACCGGGGCTGGCGACCACCGCGTCGACCAGGTCCGCGTAACCCGCGGCATCGAACGTCTCAGGCGCCCCCATCCGGTCGCGTGTGCCCAAGGCGCGCAACCTCGCCTGGGGCAGGTGGAACCCATCCATCGGCAGGTATGCCGCCCGCTCACCGACCTCGCGGGCGAGGGCTTGGGCGAGGGTCGACTTCCCCACGCCCGGTGGGCCGACGATGCCGAGCACGACCCGGCGACCTGGGGCCATGAGATCACGCGCCCGGACAGCGAGATCGGCGAGATCGGCGAGGTTCACCCTCGCGAGAGTAGACGGCCGACCGGTTTGTCCGGAGCGCCCCCCTTCTTTCTGTCCGTCAGGGATGGCATGGCGGGTGAGGTCACGGCACCCGACATCGGAACATCAACACGGTCGGGTGAGCATGCAGGGGGGCTCATCCGGCCGTGAGCCACATCGGCGTGACGACCGGCCAGGGGAGGCGTGCTGCCGATGAGGGTTGATGCGCATGCTCGCGAGGTTCTCGGGAGTCCGGGGTGACCGGCCGCCCGACGCTCGTCGAGCTGTGCCGGGCTGCCGTCGTCGGCCCGGCCTGGGACCATCGGATCCGCCGCGGCGGGGGTGCCAAGGCGAGCCATGTCGCTCTGCACCTCGGCGCCCGACTCGTCCAGGCCAACTGGCCGGCCCACGCGGGGACTCCGCCACGTCCGCGCGAACCGCTGACGACCGCTCAGGCCGACGCCGCCAGGGCGACGCTCGATCGGGTCCTTCCCCTCATCTCCGAGGCCCTGGACGCCCATCAACGGATTGTGGTCGCGACCCTGGAGATCCTCGACGACAAGGGCGCGCCGACCACCGCCGCCGTGCTCAGCGAGTTCTGCTCGGTCCGGGTCGGGCAGCACTACGCGACCTCGATCGGGCAGCCGCTGGACGAGGCCGACGTCGCACGTAAGCTCGCCGAACGCCACCTCGATCGGCCCGAGCCGATGGCTGCGGAGGAGTTCTTCCAACGGCACCACACGGCATACCTGCGGCTGTGGAACCAGGACGGGAAGGAGGCGATCCGCACCCATCCGCCGTCGCGCATTGGCCTCGGCCACGACGAGCGGCCTCCGATGATCGGCGTTCCTGGGGAACGCTCCTGGCAACTCGGGACCGACCGATCCGTGTATGACCGCTACCGGCTGCACTTCAGCGACGCCGCCAAGTTGCGGACCCGTCGACCGGGCCGGGAGGGACGGGCGGTCGAGGATCCCGAGCACCTGGCCCAACTCGAGATCTGGCGCGCGTGTCAGGGTTACGGGCTGGCCCGGCCCGCCCACCGGGTGATCCTCGAGAGTTTGGCCAGGGCCACCCTCGATGAGTCCACCCCGCTGGCGCAGGCACGTGCGATCTGGCAGCGCTGGTGCGCCACGCCGCGTCGGATCGCCGAGGGTGGCCCGGGCACCCGCGACGACGACCTCACCGCGGCGATCTCGGCCAAGGTGCGGCTGTGGGCCGCAGATCAGATCGCGTGGTCGCTGCGAAAGTCTTACGGTGAGCTATCGAGCATGGACGACCACGTCGTGCGCGCCATCGTGCAAAAGGTGTGGATGGGGCTGTCGGCCGTCGAGCGAGAGGAGGTTGGGGTCGTGGACAGCACGTTGATCAACGGTTGGGTGTCCACCGCCCTCGACCGGGGGGTCGCGCAGGTGCTTCACGAACGGGCGCGAGCCATCGACACGCCGCCGAGCGCGCGACGCTGCCATCGGACGTGTGAGTTGCTCACCGAGCGACCCGACCTGGCTCGCGTCCTGGTCAACCCGGACTCCGACGACCTTGCCCGCCAGGGGGCGTGCACGGCATACGAAGCGGCGGCCGGTGAGCGGTGGGGGACCGCGTGGAGGGAGCAGGCCCTGACCGGGACCGAAGCGGCCGCCTACGTGTCCGGGCTCACCCCGCTGGAGGAGGTCGGGTGAGCACAGCCGCGTCCGATCACGTCACCGTGAATCGGCTGGGCGACACGTTCGTGGTTGGTGAGGACCCCGGCGCCGCCGCCGGGCTGGTCGTTCTGCCCGTCAAGGGCGGCACCTTCGTGGTCGACCCGATCAACCCTCGCGGGCCGGGACAGCTGAGGCTTCAGGGCCCGTTCGACCTGGAGCTTGTCGAGACCCTGTTCGGGACCGCCGTGGCCGCGGCTGTCGACGTGCGCCTCGACCCGCCCGAGCGGGCCGTCGTGGCGATGGCCCAATCCCACGAACGCCGGATCCTCGGTCGCCTCGGGGCGTTGCGCTGGCTGCAGCGGGCCTCGCCGCTGGCGTTGGACGATCGCCTGTTGCGGGTCGAAGGGCTGCTCCTGGAAGCGTCGATCGCCGATGTGCTCGATGTGGACGAGGGGTCCGAGAGCCTGCACGACTGGGCGCCCTCGCTCGTGGCGTGGGCGCATCGGTGCGTGTCGCCGGACTTGCGCGAGCCCGTGAGCCCGAGTTCCTCGACTTGGTCGCCGACGGGCTCGCCGAGGACTCGGCCGGGTCGCCCTGGTCGCCCGAATCGGCAGACCACAGCGGCCAGGACGCCGAGGCGAGAGCTGAGCTCGCGGCATACCTGCGCGCGGGACTGGCGCGAGCCCGAGCCGACGCACCCGACGCACCCGGCCTGCCGTGCGCTCCGATCGACGCGCTGCGCCCGCAGACGCGCGCTGCGACCACAAGCTCCCGTAACGGGCAACTGCACGGGTCCGCGACCGTCGACTGGGCGCGGGTGCCGCGGGGGCTGACCCTGCAGATCGAGGACGGCGCCTCCTGGCGGGTCGACACGACTCCCGGCAATGCCCACGTATCGGTGGTCGTCACCGCGCCGACTGCGGACCCGACCTTGCGACTGCTCGACGTCGCCGGTCAACCGGGTCGATCCGGCGTGACCCCAGCCTTGCAGGCCACCCTGACCCACCCCGAGTGGATGCTTCCCCTGGCCGTCGTCGAGCTCACCCTGCGCCCCGAGACCGACTGCTGGCTGGGGGTCGAGGCGCTCGGCCCAGCGGTGCTCGAGCTCATCGCCGATCTGGACCCCACCGCCTTCCACATGGACCTTCACGTGCCCGGAGCAGGCCGGCGACCCCGCAACGGCGCCGCAGCGAGCATCGATCAGGCCACTCGGTGGGCCGTCCGCGGCGTGGCCTCGGTGCGTCTCGCCGCGGCATACCGGGCAGAGAGCCGAGCCGAGATCCACCGTGGCGCCTGCGACGCGTTCGCCCTGGCCGGGTCACTGTTCAAGGCCTCCGCCGACCCTCGCGACCAACTCGCCGCGGAGCAATGCCGCGCCGCGGTCCGCCTCCTCGGCAGACCCCACGCGCACTCGCACGGCCCCGAGGTCATCGACCCCGAGCCCGAGCTCACCGTCGCCGAACGCTGGTATGCCGCGCACCTCGCGGCCGCGCACTGAGGGGCTGACGCCGGCCAGGGGGTGGGCCGGGAGTTGGACCGGACAATTACCGGACAGTATCGGCCCACAACCTTCACCTTGTGGACCCCTGACAACACGATGACAGGGCCATGCCGACCACCGCGTCGACATGCCCGGCCCACGTGTTTTCGGAGGTTTCCCGTGTCGATGCAGGTCCTGGACCCTGAGTTGGCGAGCGTTGTGTGGTGGGGCACGCACACGCTTCGTGTGCGTGCCCATGCCGCGCGCGGCGCAAGCCTCTGTCCGACCCGGTTCGCCCCCTACGGTCACGCCGACCCGTTGGCGCAGCAGGCCAACCTGCGCTGCTGGGAAGACGGCTGCATGGGCATCGTGCACAGCATCTATGCGGCGACCAGTGACCGGCTGGCCCGGCGGGCCGGGTCGGATCGTCAGGCCGTTGCCGATCGAATGCGCTACGCCCGCACCGTCGTCGCATCACAGGTGGCCGAGTTGGACCGGGGCCGCAGGGTTGCTCGTGGGCTGCCGGCTCGACCGACCCGCAACGACGGGATCGCCGGCCGGATCAACGAGGCCCTCGACGCGGCGGCCGCGGGCCCGACCGAGGCACGCTGGCTGGTGCAGTTGTTCCGGATGATTCGCGGCTACGTCTGCCGCGACAACCGGACCTCGACGACCTGGCCCACCGACGCGTGGGCGGCGGAGAAGTGCCGGGCCGACGGAGGCGTGCGCGGTCTGGGGACCGATGCGGTGCGTCAGGAGATCCTCGATGACATCCACACGGTGCTGTCCGAGGCGCAGCGCGTGGCGGGGCGTGCCTGGGTCAACGTCAGCATCCTGCATCCCCTCATGTCGGTGGTTGGCCCACTGACCGACGAGTTCGCCCAGCAGTTGCCGAGCAGCGACCCCGACCCGGCCGAGCAGGCTCTCCTGCGACAGTTCATGACGAGGTATGCCGCGTACCGCCGCCGCGGGCAGCACCCGGCAGGCGCCTTCCGGACGGCGTCACTCGAGGTCTTCGGTCAGGAGCCGTCCGGCGATCTGCGCGACGTCATCGTCGATCTAGAGTCGGGCTTGGTGGGCTGACGGGCTGGCTGTCGGGCTGGCTGGGAGTCGGCGAGGGGCGTCCGCCTACCAGGACCAGCCGATGCCGTAGCCCAACCCACGACGGACGGTGGTCCATTCGGCGGCCAGGGGCTCCGGCGCGGACAGGTCGAAGGAGTCCCCGATCGGCACGCCGTCCTCCATCGCCGTCGGCGGGACACCGTCCAGGCGCCAGGCACCGACGACCGACCCGTCGTTCGGCAGGTGGACGACCGCCGCGAAACTGCGGGTTCGTCGCACCGGCACGAACGCGTTGTAGGGCTTGACGAAAGCCCGTGACGGCATCGCGATCGAGACGCCGAGACGGTGGCGTTGCCCGACCGTCAGCGGCTTCGGCAGCGCCAGACCCACCTGCCACGTGCTCGGGCTGACCCGGGTCAACGTGTCCACCTCGCACCCCTCCGTCGCCTCCACGATGAGGTCGACGGGTGACGTGTCACCGGGAGGGCGGGGCACGCTCAGCGACTCGCAGATCTGCTCGAGCCCGTCGAGCGTGCACAAGATCTCGCGCACGCCGACAAATCGCGGCCGTTCCTCGTTGAGGTATGCCGTGGACTCCAGCCGCTCGACATACCACCCGCGCCGCGCGAAGGGGTTGTCGTCCTCGGAGACGTAGCTCAACGAATCGAGTTTGGCGGCGACGAGCACATCGGCCTGGCGCAGCCGACGCACCAGGGTGCGGGACGCGAGACCGGTGCTCAGGGAAAGCGCGCCCAGGCGATCGGTCAGTTTGGGCCCGGGCTGGGTCAACCCGCTGGCCGCCAGGAAGACCGCGCGGAGGTCCGGTGGCAGGTCCTGGCTGGCGACGAGGAACCAGCGCTTGAGCAGGTCACGGCCATAGGTCGGTTCGGGGTCCGAGTCGGCGAAGACCACCTGTGCGAGATGCGGACCCACCCTGGTTGCGAAGTCGTCCGCATGGATTCCGCGCCCACGGTGGAAGCTGTCCAGATCGGCAGCAATGCGTGCGACCCGATCCACCTCGTTCTCCCTTGGCCGGTCCGTGTCAGCCAGCTCCCGTCGACCGACGAGGCGAACCATACCCGGACGGAGGCCACGGCTTGAACCTGCGCTCGAAAGTGAACAGGGCGCCGGGTGCGAATTCACACCCGGCGCCTGCGGTCGCCGTGGGTCAGCAACCCGCGAACATGACGAAGCTTGTGAGAACGGACCAGAAGTCGTCCTTGATGGAGCAATGCCACTGCATCGCAACCCCTCCTCCCCTGCGTGTCGAGCGGCGCGGACGCCCGACAACCGATCCCGATTGGGGATGGGCAGGGTGAGAGGAGGGGGTCGACGAAATAGGCCCGCCCGAATGGCGGGCCCAGCGCGTGCGACGGCAAAGGCAAGAGGGAACTAAAGCCAGAAATGCGTCGAAAAAGGACCCTCCGGCACCGAAGACCGGTCAGGCGAAGCGGGGGCGGCCCGGCTCCCTTAGAGGCGGCGCAGGGCAGTGGTCGTGAGGACGAGCTCGCCCACGGCGTCACTCGCGTCCAGGTCGACGTCAGCCTCAATGACCCAGTCGCGGTCACCGGCCGGGTCGGCGATGGTCTGCCGGACCGCCCACCGGCGCCCGCCGTCGGGGTGCGGCCCGATCGAGAGGTATGCCGGTCCGCGGGCGTCCGCGTCCAGCACCACCTCGTCGTGCTCGGCCCAGTAGTCCCCCAGCGCCGCGTCCCAAGCCGCGGTATCCATGACGACCGAACTCGGCGGTTCGGTGAGGGCGGCGGAGACGCGCTCCACGGCATACAGGGCGTTGATGTCGTCGCGGGCAGCGAGCTCGACGCGCCGCCACATCGCGCGGCGGATCATCGCCCGGAAGGCGCGGTCGTTGGCGGTGAGCGGGCGCGGCGGCGCGACGGCGTCCCGGTGGACGGTGTTGAGCGTGCCGTCCGGGTGGGTGAGCGCCTCCCACTCGTCCAGCAGCGACGAGTCGGTCTGGCGGATCGTCTCGCCGAGCCAGTCGACGAGGTCCTCGAGCTCGGGGTCGCGATGGGCGTCGGGGACGGTCTGTCGCAGCGTCCGATAGGCGTCGGACAGGTAGCGCAGGACCACCCCTTCGGACCGGGCCAGCTTGTAGCGGGAGATGAGGTCGGTGAAGCTCATCGCCTGCTCCCACATGGTCCGCACGACGGACTTCGGGGCGAGCGCGTCGTCCGGCAACCACGGGTGGGACTGCCGATAGGACTCGTATGCCGCCCCCAGCAACTCCGCGAGCGGCTGCGGCCAGAGCACCTCGTTGAGCGCGTCCATGCGCTCCTCGTACTCCATGCCGTCGGCCTTCATCTCGGCGACCGCCTCGCCGCGCGCCTCCCACTGCTGGGCCAGGAGCACGGGCCTGGGCGAGTCGAGGACCGACTCGATCACCGACACGACGTCGAGGGCGTGGGTCGGGGCCGCCGGGTCGAGCAGTTCCAGCGCGGCGAGGGCGAAGTGGGCCAGAGGCTGGTTAAGGGCGAAGTCCTCGGGCAGCTCGACGGTGAGGGCCAGGGTGCGTCCCTGGGCGTCGGGCTCGGGCAACCGGACGACGACCCCGGAGTCGAGCAGGCTGCGTCCGAGCCGAATCGCCCTGCGCGCCAATCGAGCCCGCCCGCCGGCGTCCTCGTGGTTGTCCCGGGTGAGCCGCGACAGCGATCGCACCGCGTCGCCCGGACGGGCGATGACGTTGAGGATCATCGCGTTGTCGACCCGCATCCGGGACGCGAGCGCCTCGGGCGCGGCCGCGACGAGTTTGTCGAAGGTCGCCTCGTTCCAGACGATCTGGCCGGCCTCGGGCTTGACCCGTTGGACCCGCTTGAGCTTGATCGGGTCGTCGCCCGGCCTTGGCGACCCGGCGGGCGTTTTCGATGAGGTGCTCGGGGGCCTGGACGACGACCTCACCGACCGTGTCGAAGCCGGCCCGGCGGCCGGCTCGCCCGGAGATCTGGTGGAACTCGCGGGCCCGCAGGAGCCGCTCCCGCGTGCCGTCGAACTTCACCAGCCGGGTGAGCAGCACGGTGCGGATCGGGACGTTGATGCCGACGCCCAGGGTGTCGGTCCCGCAGATGACCTTGAGCAGGCCGGCCTGCGCGAGTTGCTCGACGATCCGCCGATAGCGCGGCAGCATCCCCGCGTGGTGAACGCCAATTCCCTTGCGCAGCAAGGCTGACAGCACCTTGCCGAACCCGGACGCGAATCGCACCGGCCCGATCCGCTCGGCGATCTCGTCGCGCTCGGCGTGGGTCAGCAGGGTCAGGCCACGGAGCGACTGGGCGTGCTCGGCGGCGGCGGCCTGCGACGGATGGACGACGTAGACGGGGGCCCGGCGCGTGGTGACGATCTCCTCGACGACCTCCGCGAGTGGGGTCAGTGACCACGTGTAGGTCAGCGGCACCGGGCGTTCGGCGGTCGTCACCTGCGCCACCGGCCGGCCGGTGCGTCGCTCCAGGTCTGCGACGATCTTGCTCATGTCGCCCAATGTGGCTGACATCAGCACGAATTGGACGTCGGTCAACTCCAGCAGCGGCACCTGCCAGGCCCAGCCCCGCTGCGGGTCGCCGTAGTAGTGGAACTCGTCCATGACGACCAGCCCGATGTCCGCCGCCGCTCCCTCGCGCAGGGCGATGTTGGCCAACACCTCTGCGGTGCAACAGATCACGGGTGCGTCGGGGTTGACCGAGGCGTCACCGGTCAGCAGCCCCACCTGGTCGGCGCCGAAGATGTCGCACAGGGCAAAGAACTTCTCGTTGACCAGCGCCTTGATCGGCGCGGTGTAGAAACTCACCCGGTCGGCCGCGAGAGCCGCGAGATGGGCGGCCGTGGCGACGAGCGTCTTGCCCGACCCGGTCGGGGTCGCCAGCACGACGTGCGCGCCGGACAACACCTCGATGATCGCCTCGTCCTGGTGGGGATAGAGGGTGAGCCCCTGGGCCTCCGCCCAGGCGAGGTACGCGGCATACACCTCGTCGGCGTCGGTGGACGCGGGGACGGGCAGGCGCGGGACAGTGGACATCCCGCCCATCCTCGCAGGCCCACGCCCACCGGGTATGCCGCTCGAGCCCGCCCGCAGCGCGCTGCCTTGGGCGCGCGGGACGAATTCGATAGGAACGTTGGGAAATTCGCGCGGTAAAGGTCCACTCACTTACGAACCGTGATCAACTGGGGGAGCTAGCGCTTCATCACTCGGGCCCGAGTGCTCTCCCCCTCCCCCAGCACCGTTCAGCCGCGCTCGGGGCGATTGGCCGACCCGATGAGGAGTTCCACCATGGCTACACAGCGCACTGCAAACGTCTTCATCACGAATCAGACCGACGGCACCGCCCAGATCCAGCTCTCCCACATGAACAACTCCAACGGCAACCAAGCCGGGGCATGGACGGCAGCGCCGGGACAGACTGTCGGCCCGCTCGTCGTCCACTTCGTGACCGGCTTCGGCACTGGGGGCATTCTGGACTGGTGGACGGTGGCGATGAGCGTCGAGAACGGCTCGACTCCCGGGATCTACCAGAACACCGGAACGCTGGCCTTCCCGCACTGGAAGGAATGCCAACTCCAGACCGGCGACGTCAACAAGGACCTCCACTTCACCGTCAGCACGACCGACTTCTACACGAATCTGGCGTCCGGCGGCTGCCATGACGGCATGACCCGGTTGTCGAACTACTCCCCCATCCGCAACGTCTTCGTCCTCATGCTCGAGAACCGGTCCTTCGACCACATGTGGGGCCGGTCCGGCATACCGGGTCTGACGGTCCCCGCCCCAGGAACCAGCAACTCCTACAACGGGACGTCCTACCCCGTGAGCTCACCGGCCCCGACGGCGATGACCGGCGATCCCGGCCACGAATTCGCCGATGTCCTGGAGCAATTGGCCGGCGCCGGCGCGACCTACCCACCAGGGGGGCCGTATCCGCCGATCACCATGACCGGGTTCGCGTCCAACTACGCCACCACGACGGACGAGGCTCTCCCGCCGCCGACGGCCGACCACATCGGCGACGTCATGATGGAATTCGACACCCCCACCCAGATGCCGACGTCCTACGCCTTGGCGACCTCGTTCGCCATCTGCGACCACTGGTTCTGCTCGATCCCGGGGCCGACCTGGCCCAACCGGTTCTTCGTCCACGGGGCATCGTCGGCCGGCCTGGAGCACGCTCCGACGACCGCACAGATCGTCGAGTGGGAGACGGTGGCCGGTTTCGTGCTGCCCCACGGGAGCATCTACGACGCGCTCACGGCCAACAAACTCCAGTGGCGCCTCTACAACGACAACACGGACGCCTATAGCGACAACCCGCAGAACGGTTCGCTGTTCGGCGCCCTTCCCCAGGTGACTGCGCTGAAGAACGTGACCCTCCTGGAAGTCAACTCGCTGACCCACTTCGCCAGCGACCTGCAGGGCCCCTATCCCTACCAATACACGTTCATCGAGCCCAACTACGGCGATGTCACCAGCAATACCTACGTCGGCGGGTCCTCGCAGCACCCGATGGATGACATCTACGGCGGCGAGGCGCTCATCAAGGGCGTGTACGAGGCGATCCGCAACTCCCCGCTCTGGGAGACGAGCCTGCTCATCATCACTTACGACGAGCATGGCGGCTTCTATGACTCGGTCGCGCCGCCGCCGGCTGCCCCGCCCGCGGACGGGAGCGGGACGGCATACAACGACACGGGCTTTGCCTTCGACCTGCTGGGCGTGCGCGTGCCGGCCATCGTCGTCTCACCCCTCATCGCCGCGGGGACGGTCGACCACACGGTCTATGACCACACCTCGGCGCTGGCCACGGTGGAGCGACTGTTCGGCTTCGGCGCGCTGACTGCCCGCGACGCGGCGGCCAACGACCTGCGGCATCTGTTCACGCAGACCACGGCACGCACCGACTGCCCGACGACGCTGCCGGCGCCGGTCGCCCGGATGGGTCGCGTCCTGCCCGACGGCGCGAGCGAGGCGGCGGCCGCGGCAGAGGACGACCTGCCTCTGGAGGACAGCGGCAACCTGCCGGCCTTCCTCGCGACGGCTCGCAAGGCGGCATACGACACCTATGCGACCACGCCCCAGGAGCGGGCGATCGTCGACGAGGAGTATGCCGCGATCACCACACGTGGGGAGGCGAAGGCGTTCGTCGCCAGGGTGATGGCCAAGGCGACCCTCTTCCGCGACTCACAGCCGCGCCCGGTGATGTAGGTCCGCTGCCGCTGGTCGGCCCACTGCTGTTGTGGGCCCGCTGCCGGTTGGTCCGAGCAGCGCCGCGGCAGAGTGCTCGACGGAGTGCGTTTGAGGGGGTGATCACCCCCTCAAACGCACTCCGTCATGCCCGCGCCCAGAGCCCAGGCCCCGATGTGAGCGCCCCGGCCCCCCACGAGCCTGCCCCGCCCGGCAAAGATGACCGTGCGAGCGCTATCTCCGGGCCCCAAACCGTCCTTGGACCCCCACAAATGACCGTGCGAGCGCTATCACCGGCGGTCACCCTCCTGGGCCCAAACCCGCAAGTGGTCACCCGCCGGTCATGTGCCCACTGGCCCCACAACCGGGCTGGGCGTCGGTGGTGGGGTGGTGGGGTCAGGGGCGCTGGACGGCGGGCTGGTGCGGTGGCCCGGGGCGGCAGGACGTCGCCGCGAGGCCGCCACTCCCCGGCGGCGTTGTGGCGCTCCGCCTGGCCCGCTGGACCGGCAGGTCGGCCGGCAGGCGCGCCCAGGATCTTTGGAGGGAACCGGTCCTCGTCGGCTGTGCGCGATGCCCGCACCCCCAGGCCTGACGAGCCGAAGGCGTGTCGGTCTCGCACCGCCAGGCGAGCCTTGCCGCGAGTCGAAGCCGAGAACCGCGAACCCGCTGCGACACCGTGACCCGGCACATAGGTGTGTGCCTTCACCGGTGCAGGCCCGGTGATGTCGCGACAACGACAGTGGTCGCCGTCTGGTGGCGGTGAGGAACCCGCCACGTCGTCCGCCGTTGAAGCCCCCGCGGCCCGTGACCTGTCCCGAAGCGCTCCACCAGCCGGCTGGCAGCCGCCCACGCGGCCCTGACGTCCATGCTCGCGCCGCGCCCCATCGCTGTCCAGCAGCGGGTTGCCGAACGCCGGGCGCCTGGGCGTCGAACAGGGCGTCCCGGTGCCCGACCCAGCGGTGCGGCGCCCGCCGGCGACAGACCGCGCCGCCCAGGCACCGATCGGGGCGTCCTGGGCGCATGGCGGACATCGTTTGTGATGAAGTTGGCCTGCCGAGGTGGTGCCCCGCCGCCCGGCGGAACACCCGGTCTCCTGCTCCAGCCCCGGATCCGACGCCTAGCACGATCCCCGTTTCCCTGGACTGTTCTTGGATAGTACGCTTAGAGCCGTGTTAAATACCCCGTACCGATCGCCCGTTCTCGGGCCGGCGCCGACGCAGGAACCGACGGCCGTCGCTACCCCCGCCCAGGGGGAGGTCCTTGCCGCGCTGAGCGCCGACGGGCCCGCGACCGCCGCCGAGTTGGGCGCGCGGACGGGACAGCACCCCAACACGGTGCGCGAACACCTCGATGCCTTGGTCGACCTCGGGCTGGCGGCGCGCGATCGCGACGCACCCGCGGGGCGGGGGCGACCGGCATACCGGTATGCCGCCCTGCCGCACCCCTCGGAAGGCCCCGCCTACCGCGCGCTCATCGCCGCGCTGGTCGAGCACTTCGTCGACGGATCGGGTCGCGTCGCACCCGGGCACTCACCCGCGTCGACGATCACCGAACGCGCCACCCTGCTGGGGCGAGGCGTTCCCGTCCCCGAGTCGGTGGCCGAGCTTGCGAGGGCGAGCGGCGGCGCCGGCGGCGCCAGCAGCGCCACCTCGGCCCGCCGGACGGTGGCCCAAGCGATGGCCACAGTGATGGCTGGACAGGGCTTTCGCACCGAAGAACTTCCGCGCGGCCGAGGGCTGCGTCTGGTCAATTGCCCGCTGGTCGGGGTCGCGGTTCGACATGGCGAGGTTGTCTGCGGCTTCCACCAGGGGATGCTGCAGGCCGTCGTCGAACGATCTGGGGGCGACCCCGACTCAGTGCACCTCGAGCCGTTCGCCGAGCCCGGCGCGTGCCTCGTCCGGATCGGCCCAGCGACCTCGTCCTGAGCCGATCCACCACCCGTCCGTCCCCACCTGAGGAGAAATACGCATGTCGCACCAGCCTGCCGAGTTGCCCGTCGTCGACGTCCACGAGACGGGCGGCTGCGCCTGCGGTGAGCACGACGAGGCGGTGCCAGAACTCGACGCCCGCACCATCCCGCACGCCATTCGGCACGCCGCGATCTTCGGCGCGCTCGACTCGGTGCGGCCGGGGCACGCGATGGTCCTCGTCGCCCCGCACGACCCGCTGCCGCTGCTGGCCCAGATCAGCGCCCGTTCGGGGGACGCTGTCGAGGTGAGCTACCTGCAGCGCGGTCCCGAGGCGTGGCGCCTGCGCCTGCACCGGGTGCGCTGACCGGAGGATCCCGAGGCCTGGCGCGGTCAGCACTCCCTGGCTGCCGACCTTCCCGCACGGTAGCCGAAGACCAGCGCCGGGCCGAGGGTTCCGCCCGCCCCGCCGTAGACCATGCCGGTCGGCGCCGCCATGGCGTTGCCCGCGGCATACAGACCGGGGATCGGGCCACCGTCGAGGTGTTGGACGCGGCCGTCCACGTCCGTGCGCGGGCCGCCCTTGGTCCCCAGGCACGAGCCGACGATCTCCACCGCGTAGAACGGCGGTTCGTCGAGCGGCCCCAACGTGGCGGCCGGCCCCGGGTAGTGCCGCCGTTCGCCACTCCACCCGTCGTAGGCGCTCTCGCCGCGGTGGAAGTCATCGTCGCGCAGCGCCGCCGCCTGCTCGTTCCACCGAACCACCGTGTCGGACAAGGCAGTTGGAGGTATGCCGGTCGCCTCGGCGAGCGCGCCGAGGTCGTCGGCGCGGATGAGCCACGGCTGCGCCGGACCTCCCGGAGGCACGCCGAAGCCGCCGAACCGGTCGACGAAACCTTGGTCGATGATCAACCAAGCCGGCTGGTTGACGTAGGCGAAGCTCGTGGGATCGAGGTGGTGGAAGGCCCCGCCGAGGGCGTTGTAGTTGGCCGCCTCGTTGGTGAAGCGCCGGCCCTGACCGTTGACCATGATCGAACGCGGCAGGGTGCGCTCGAGGTTGACCAGCAGCACCGGCCGGTGGGTCGCGGCCGGGTCGGCCTGCGGGAGCGCGAGCACGGGGACCCACCACGCCTCACTCATCATCCCCAACTCGGCGCCGACCCGCATGGCCATCCGCAGCCCGTCACCGGTGTTGGTCGGCACGCCTGCCGGAAGGTGCATGGGACCGCGCAGGAAGCTGCGGACCAGGTCGAGGTCGTGCTCGAAGCCGCCGGTCGCGAGGATCACGGAGCGAGCAGTGACGACGAATCGCTCTGCACCGGAGTCGAACTCGACGCCGGTCACGGCGCCGTCGGTCACCACCAGTCGGGTCGCCCGCGCTCCGGTGACCGGCTCAACCCCACGATCGAGACAACCCTTGAGCAGGGCGCCGACCAGCCCGCGCCCGACGCCCTCCAGCGAGGCGGCCTTGCGCTGCGCCGCGACATCGGCGGGAAGCAACCCCGACCCGCCCCCGATCGGAGTCTCGGCGACGAGCATCGGTCGGGTCACACCGACCATTCGCTCACCCCACCCCGGAATCTCGGTGAAGGGGAACAACTCCGGCTCGAGTGATCGGCCGCCACGCGGCATACCCCCGGGGTGCTCGGGGTGATAGTCGGGGAAGCCGGCCACGAGCCGCATCCGCAGCGGGGTCTGCTCGTCGAGCCAGTCAAGCAACTCCGGCACCGTGTCGACGAAGGCCTCGGCCAACTCCGGTCGAATGAGCCCGTGGGAGAGGGCCGACAGATAGGCCAGGGCGTCCTCGCGGGAGTCCGCGATGCCCGCCTGCGCGGCATACCGGTTGGCGGGGAGCCAGGCGACCGCGCTGGAGAGGGCCGTCGTGCCGCCGACTCGCTCGCCCTTTTCGTAGAGCCCGACCCGCGCGCCCGCCGTGGCGGCCGCCAACGCGGCGGTGAGGCCGCCGGCCCCCGTCCCGAGAACGAGGACATCCACGTCGGTAGCCGAACCCGAAGACTCGGGGTGAGCGAGCACGTCGTCAGGCATCTGGCGCCCTCCTTCTTCCAGCCCTATGGTAATCATGGTTATACTGAATCTGCGCTTCGATGCGCCGTGACAACCGCATGAAGGAGCACCGCATGCCGAAGAAGCGCCCCCACGATCGGGCTGATCTGTTCATGGCGCCGGTCCTGCTCGACGTCGACGAGCGGATCAGCCAACTGGCCCAGCTCGATGCCCAGGCCCTCGCCGACCGGGTCCTCGTGCACGTCAACCACGAGACGAGCGACGGAGCCGAACGGCGGGACGCCTTGCTGGCCACGCTGACCGACGGCCTCGAGTTGCACGGTTGGAAGGCCAAATGGCACGACCGCGGCCTGCGACTCACCCACGGTGAGCATTCGGTCGTGCTGGGCCTCGGGCCCGAGTTGCGCGCCTACCTCTCCTGACCGCAGCACTGCTTTTGACCCCCTGCACTGCCGAGTTCAAAGGAGTCCTCATGGCCGAACGCAGCCTCGACGAGCGGATCCGTCGCCTGGAAGACCGGGCCGCGATCCAGGAGTTGGGCATCCTCTACGGGTTCGTCATGGACGAACGCGACGGGGACGGCATCCGTGAGATCTTCTGCGAGGACGCGACCCTGCGCTCCCAGGACGGGGTCTTCAAGGCCAACGGGATCGAGGAGATCGTCGAGACCTACCTCGGCCGGTTCGCCGCGCTCGGCCCGACCAACCACTTCAGCCACGGGCACGTTGTCATCCTCGACGACACGGACCCCGACCGCGCCACGGGGCTGATCGCCAGCCACGCCGAGGTCTCGCGCAACGGCGTCGCCATGCAGGTCGCGTTGCGTTACAAGGACACCTACCGCCGGGTCGACGGCCGTTGGCGCTTCGCTGACCGGCTGATGTCCTACATGTACTACCTGCCGTTCACCGAGTTGTCCGAAGGCCTGGGCGACCGCAACAGCGTCCGCGCCTATGGCGACCACCGGCCCTCAGACTGGCCAGAGGTGCTCTACGCCGAGACCGGCAACGCCTGGCTCGCGCCGTACTACACCTCCCGCGGCTGACGCGCCCCTAGTCGGCCCGCGCAACCTTGAGGCCGGGCCGGAAGACCGAGACGATCACCAGGCTGACGACGACCAGCCCTGACACGACGAGATAGCCCGGCCCCAGGCTGCCGGTCACGTCCCGCGCCGCCCCGAGCAGGAACGGCCCGGCCGCGCCGACGGCATAACCGACGAGCATCGTCATCGCATTGAGGGACGCCGACGCCGACCGCGAATCGGTGAGGTCGACGCTCAACACCAACAGCAACGTGGCCATGCCGCCCGCCCCCAGCCCGAAGAGCCCGACTGCCAGCAGCGGCTGAGCCATCGGCGCCACCCCGAGCATGACCGTGCCGGCGAGGGTCGCCAGCAACATTCCGCCCACCAACGGCCGACGGTCGGTCGTGACATCGGTGATGCCCGGCAGGGCCAGCATCGCCACGAGTTGGACGACCTGAAAGAGCACCACCATGCCGGCCGCGTCCTGGACCGACATCCCGAGGTCGACGTAATACGGTGCCACCCAAGCCAATCCGCTGAAGCCAATGGCCATCACGAGTGCGTTGAGCAGGGTGAGCCAGCGAGCCGGAACACTGCGCCAGGGCAGCGGATCACGGGTGCGCGGCGGGTCGACGCTGTGCCCAGGCATGCTTCGCACCAGCGTCCCCTCCGACGCCCACGAGAGGACCGCCGTGGCCAGCGACAGGAGGCCGACCACGGCGAGCGCCGGACGCCAGCCCCCGAGGAGCCGCTCGAGCGGCACAGCGGTCGCAGCCGCCAGCGCGACCCCGAGCGCCAGCCCCGTCGAGTAGATCCCCATCGTCAACCCGCGGGTTCGTGGCACGTGGTGGGCGATGAAACCGGGCATGAGGGTGGAGGCCGCGCCCATGGTCGCGCCCGCCAGCGCCACCGAGGCATAGAGCACGACCGGGTGGTATGCCGCGACGCGCACCACCTCGGACACCCCGAGGATCGCCAGCAGGAGGGTCAGCGCCCGTTCGGTGCCGACCCGGGTGGCCAGGAGATGGCCGGTCGGCGCGAAGGCGCCCATGGCGAGGATGCAGGTGGACAGCAGCAATCCCAAGGCGCTGGAACCCAGCCCGAGGTCCGTGGCGATCTCACCGAGCAGCGGAGGGATCGATCCCAGCGTGGCCCGCAGATTGAGCCCGAAGAGGGTGACCAACGCCGCCAACGCCCAGGCACGTCGCGCCGAGCCGCCGCGAGCCGGATCGGGGTCCGCTCGCGGCCCGGCGCGGTTCACCCGGTCGGCCCGGCGTCGGCGCCAGCGCCCGTGCCGGTGCTCAGGTCGTCAAGCAGGGCGGTGCGGTAGTCGATCATCCGGGAGGCCAGCCCGACCAGGGCCAGCCCGACCAGACGTCCGTCGCGGTGGTAGCCCACGGCGCAGTCGCCCTCCCACTCACCTTCGAGCAACCGCACGTCGCCCAGACCGAGCGGCGGCAGACCGAAGGACTGGATCCGCCCACCGGGCAGGTCGCTCCAGAAACTAGGCAGCGGGGTGAACGGGGTGTCCGGGGCGGGCGTCGGCCCGAGCCCGGCGACCAGGCTGGCGGCGGCTCGCCGGGCCAGGTCGGTGGGCCAGGCCCAGTGTTCGACCCGGATCTCCTGACCGAACCACGGGTGGGGGAAGCGCGCGATGTCACCGAGCGCGACGACGTTCCTCAGGGGTATGCCGCCTCGCGTCACCAATAGGTCGCCGTCGCAGCCGATTCCGTTGCCCAGGTCCAGGCCCTGCCCGGCGAGCCACTCGGTCTCGGGCACCGAGCCGACGGCCTCGACGACGACGTCGGCGGTGATGACGTCCGCGCTGTCGGTGAGGTGCACGGCATACCCACCGGTGGGGGTGGCGAGCACCTGGGCGACGCCGACGCCGAGGCTGAAGGCCACCCCCGCGGCTTCCAGCCGCGCGCGGACTGCGGAGCCCACCGCGGGCCCAAGGACGCCTGCCAACGGTGCCGGCAGGGGGTCGAGGACGTGGACCGCGCCCCCGCGAGCCGCCACTGTCGCAGCCACCTCGCAGCCGATGAAGCCGGCGCCGATGACGACCACCCGCGCGCCCGGGGCGAGCCGAGCGTGCAGGGCGAGCGCATCGTCGACGGTCCGCAGGGTCAGTGTCGGAGCAGGGCCGCCGCCCTCGCCGATCGGCAGTCGCCGCGAGCGGACACCCGTGGCGATGACGAGCCCGTCGAAGTCACGGGTGGACCCGTCGTCGAGGCTGAGCGTCGACCCGTCGAGGTCGACCGAGACCGCGCGCCGACCGAGGGTCCAGCGAACGTTCTCGATCGACGGTCGACGCGGGAACATCAGGGTCATCACATCGGGGCCGGCGACGAGTGCCTGTTTGGTCAGCGGTGGCCGGTTGTAGGGCAGATGCGGCTCGCCGCCGATGACCTCGATCGACCCCGCGTGACCTGCGGCGCGCAACTGCTCGGCCGCCCGTAGGCCGGCCAGACCGGCACCCACGACGAGCACGTGCGGATTCATGGGGTGATCAGCCTCTGCGGTGACGTGGGGACGGGTCGGGTGACGGGGACGATCCGGGCTCAGCCGGGCTCAGCCGGGCTCAGCGGGGCTCAGCCGGCCGGAACAGGAAGGATGCGCGGGCCGGGCGTGTAGGTGGCCGGGATCCGCTGCCATCCGGTGTTCGTGCCCTGGTGCGGGTAGGCCTGCAGGGAGTCGAGGTCGATGACGTAGTCGCCCATCCGGGTGAGGATCTGGGACAGCATCTCCTTGGCCATGAACCGGCCGAGGTTCGAGCCGGCACAACGGTGCACGCCGATCCCGAACGCGGTATGCCGGTTGGGCCAGCGCTCGATGTTGACGTCGTCGGGGTCCTCGAACTGCTCGGGGTCGCGGTTGGCCGAGGCCCACGACAGGAGCACCCGGTCACCTTCGCGCATCGGGCATCCGTGGAACTCGGTGTCCTGGGTGACGGTGCGGGCCAACGCCTGGGTCGGGGAGAAGAACCGCAGGAACTCCTCGATCGCCTTGTCCAACAGGCTCGGGTCGTCGATGAGTTGCTGGCGCACATCCTGGTGCTGGTAGAGCCAGACCACCGTGTTGGAGACGAGCGACGCGGTCGTGGCGACGCCACCGGCCAGCAGCAGGTCGACGATCGAGAAGACCTCGTCGTCGGTGATCGGACGCCCGTCGATCTCCTGCTGGACGAAGTAGCTGATCATGTCGTCGGTGGGGTTGATCCGGCGGTCGGCGATGGCCTCCCACGTGCGGGCGTTGATGTAGGGGAACTCGACCTCGATGGCCTGCTTCCAGTCGTCGCTGCCCGGCACCGCGGCGAGGACCATGCGGTGGGCGAAGGCGTAGCGCTTCCAGTCGGCCGGGTCCAGACCGATCCAGTCGACGGTGACGATCGAGGGCACGCCGATGACCTCGGCCATGTCGCACGAGCCCTTCTCGATGATCTCGTCGATGAACCACGTGACGTAGTGGCGGACCATCGTCTCCATCCGCTCGACGGCAGCGGGAGCGGTGATCGGGTTGATGAGTTTGCGCCACTTGCGGAAGTCGGGCGGGTCGACCTCGATGGGGATGTGGAAGTGCATGGGGGTCTTGGGGATGACCACCGAGAGACCTTCACCGCCGTGCTCGTTGCGCGCCGACGAGAACGTCGCGTCGTCTCGGGAGGCGTCGAACACCGTGCGGTAGCCGGAGAGCACCCAATAGCCGCCGTGAGCCTCGCTCCACGCAGCGGGGTGCTCGTCCCGGATGCGCTTGTAGGAGCCCGCCGGGTCGGCCGAGTGTTCGTCGGAGTTGTGGTCGAAATGGACGACTGGGCACCGCTGGGTCTCGGTCATGGTTGGGCCTCCCTAGGCTGCTGATGGGCCGTTCGCGTGGCTCTCTTCCCTCCACGCCTTAATGTGATTATGGTTATACTGAATGGTCCTGTCAACGACACGTGGAGGGCAACATGAAGGTCCAGGTCAACGAGGAGCGCTGCCAGGGTCACGGCCTGTGCCGGCTGAGCGCGCCGAACTTCTTCTTCGCGCGGGTCGAGGACGGCCACGCCGAAGTCCGCTCGGAGGATGTGCCTGACGAGGAGCGCGAGGCCGTGCTCCTGGCCGCCGAGAGCTGCCCCGAGCTCGCCATCGACGTCTCGGACTGAGCGCAATGCCTCGAGGCGCCATCCAGGTTGGGGTGTCGATCGGCGCCGGTTCGGCCTACGCCAACGACCGACTCGCCCCGGCGGCCGCGATGGCCGACTCGGGGCGGGTCACCTACATCGGGTTCGACTCGCTCGCCGAGCGCACGATGGCGCTGGCCCATCAGCGCCGGCGGCGCGATCCGGCGACCGGCCAGGACGAACGCATCCGCGAACTCGTCCCGCTGCTCGCGGGCTACCTCGGACGCGGCCACCGGGTCGTCGGCAACTTCGGCGCCGCCAACCCCGACGCGGCCGTGGCCGACCTCGTCGACTCGCTACGCGCCCAGGGGCAGCACGGCATACCCATTGGGGTCATCCGCGGCGACGCCGTCCTTGACCTCGTCCGGTCCTTGGACTGCGCTCTCCCAGAACGGGGCACGACGGTCGCCGCCCTGGGTGACCGGGTCGTCTCGGCCAACGCCTACATCGGCGCCGACCCGATCGTCACCTGCCTGGAGGCCGGCGCGCAGATCGTCGTGGGCGGGCGGATCGCCGACCCGTCGCTGTTCGTCGGGCCGATCTGCCACGAGCTCGGGTGGGCGCTGGACGACTGGGACGCCGTCGCGCACGCGACGATGGTCGGCCACCTGCTGGAGTGTGGAGTGCACAGCACTGGGGGCAACTTCGAGGACCCGCCCTACCGCGTCGTCCCCGACCCGCATCGGCTCGGCTTCCCGCTGGCCGACGTCACTCGGGCCGACGCGATCATCACCAAACTCCCCGGCACGGGTGGTGCGGTCGATGCCCGCACGATGAAGACCCAGCTGTATTACGAGATCCACGACCCCGCGGCATACCTGACGCCGGACGTGACCGCCGACTTCTCCGACATCGAGATCGACGACCTCGGCGGCGACCGAGTGCGGCTATGGGGAGCCCGCGGACGTCCACGGCCCGAGACCCTCAAGGTGCTCGTCGGCGTCGACGACGGCTTCCGCGCGACGGGCGAGATCTCGTTCGGCGGGCCCGGGTGCGTGACCCGCGCGCGGCGCGCCGAGGAGGTCCTGCGCGCTTACCTGCAGCCGTATGCCGCGTCGCTCACCGACGTCCGCGTCGACCTCGTGGGGCTCACCTCGCTCTTCGGCGACCGACCCGAGAGCACCGAACCGGCCGAGGTGCGACTGCGTCTGGCGGTCCACACCCCCCTCCCGGGCCGTCGCCGATGCGGCCGCACACGAGGTGGAGTTGCTCTACTTCGGGCCATCGGGCGGCGGCGGGGTCGTCACCTCGGTGGTCCCTGCGCTCGGCGTCACGCCCGCCTTCGTGCCTCGCGAATTGGTCACTCTCACAACCGAGGTGGTGCGCTCGTGATCCTCCGCGAAGTGGCCTATGCCCGCTCCGGCGACAAGGGCGACACGAGCAACATCTGTGTGTTCGTCCACGAGCCCGCCGACTATCCGATGCTCGTCGAGCGGCTCACCGCCGAGCGGGTCAGGCAACACTTCGCGGGGTTGGTGCGCGGCGAGGTCGTCCGCTATGAGTTGCCGCGAGTGCAGGGCCTCAACTTCGTGCTGTTCCAGGCCCTCGACGGCGGGGTCTCGGCGACTCTGCGAATCGACCCGCACGGCAAGTCTTTTCAGTCGTTGGCGCTGGCGATGGACGTCGGTGACGGCTGGTCGGCGCGGCCCTTGGGCGAAGCGTCGGGCACTGTCGGCGGGGCATGACCGCCACTGGCGACGGCAGCGGCGACCTGGGCGGGTTGCTCGGCTATTGGGCAGCAGCCACGCCGTCCGCTCCGGCGCTCACCTGGGTCCCCTTCGACGGTCCTCCGGTCGCGTGGACGTATGCCGCCCTCCGCCACGACGTCTCCCGGCTCGCCGCCGGGCTGGCTCGCCGGGGTGTCCGAGCCGGCGACCCGGTGGCCCTCGTCATGCCCAACTGCCCCGATGTCGTGCTGGTCTGGGCCGCGCTGCTGCAACTCGGCGCGGTGGCCGTCTGCGCTGACCCGCGCTCCAGCGCAGCCGAATTGGGCTATGTCTTGGAGCATTCGCGCGCTGTCGGAGCCGTCGTCGACCCCGTTGTGACGGCACGTGCGCGGGAGCCCCTCGACAAACTGCCCTGGGTGGTGGAGAGCAGTGGGCGCCCGGAGGTGGGGCGGGGAACCGGGTTGCTCATGGCCGACCCTCCGGCGGGGTGGGCGACTGTGCCGGCCCAGGCACCGGCCTCGATCCAATACACCTCCGGGACGACCTCGCGCCCCAAGGCCGTCGTCTGGACCCAGGCCAACTGCCTGTGGGCGGGCCGGGTCGGCGCTGCCCATCAGGGGCTGACCCAGGCCGACACCAACCTCGTGCACCTGCCGCTCTTCCACACCAACGCGTTGTCCTACTCGCTGCTCTCGACGCTCTTCGCGGGCGGTCACGTCGTGCTTCAGCCACGCTTCTCGGCCTCCCGCTTCTGGCCGGTCGCCGTGGAACACGGGGCGACCTGGTCGGCCCTCGTGTCTTTCTGCGTGCGTGCGCTGCAGACCCGAGAACCGTTGCCTGGCCACCGGTTCCGCGGTTGGGGCAACAGCGCTGCGCTCGACCCGGCGCCATGGTCGGGCGGGGTGGCGGCGCTCGGCTGGTTCGGGATGACCGAGACGGTGAGCCATCCGATCATCGGCTCGCTGGACCCGCCCGACCCACCGGGCACGATGGGTCGCCCCGCGCGGGAGTATGCCGTCGCCGTCCTGCACCCCGACGGCTCCCCCGTGGGGGCGGGCGAGGTCGGCGACCTGCGGGTGCGCGGCATACCTGGCGTGTCGTTGTTCGCGGAGTATCTGCGCGATCCGGAGGCGACCGCTGCGGCGGTCGATGCCGACGGCTGGTTGCGGACCGGTGATCGGGTGCGGTTGAACGAGGGCGGGACGCTGAGTTTCGTTGAGCGGGAGGGCGATCTGCTCAAGGTCGGCGGCGAAAACGTCGGCGCGGCGGAGATCGAGCGGGTGCTGTTGCAGGTGCCGGGCGTCGCTGAGGTGGCGGTCGTCGGGGCACCGCACGAGATGCTCGGCGAGGTGCCGGTGGCGTTCGTGCTGCCCCGCGCCGGGGCGAGCGTCATAGTCGCCGAGGTGGAGGCCCGTTGTGTCGCCGGGCTGAGCCCCATGCGGCGACCACGCGAGATCCGCATCGTCAGCGAGTTGCCACGCGTGACGCTCGACAAGGTCGCAAAGGCGGTGCTGCGCGGCATACTGCGCGAGGAGGGGGTGCGCCGATGACTGGGCCGTTGCACGGAGTGCGCGTCGTCGAACTCGCCGGGATCGGGCCGGGGCCGTTCGCGGCGATGCTGCTGGCCGACATGGGCGCCGATGTCGTGCGGGTCGATCGAGTCGACCCGCCATCGCGGGATTACACACCCAACGCCGTGATCGAACGGGGTCGCCGCTCGATCGCGGTCGACCTGCGCCAACCCGAGGGCGCGGCGATCGTGCGCCGATTGGCCTCTGGCGCAGACGTGCTCGTCGAGAGCAACCGGCCTGGGGTGCTGGAGCGGCTGGGGCTGGGGCCGGACGTGTTGCTCGCCGACAACCCGCGGCTGGTCATCGGGCGGCTCACCGGTTATGGCCAGGACGGACCGCTCGCCGGAGCGGTCGGCCACGACCTCAACTACATCTCGCTCACGGGTGCGCTGCACACCATCGGCCGGGCCGGGGAACCCCCTCCCCCGCCGCTCAACCTGGTCGGCGACTTTGGTGGGGCTGGGTCGGCGCTGGCTTTCGGGGTCGTCTGCGCACTGTGGGAGGCCCGTGGGTCGGGGGCCGGGCAGGTCGTCGATGCCAATGCGCTGGAGTCGACAGCGGCCTTGATGGGGTTGGTACACGGGCTGCGCGCGGCCGGTCGATGGAGCCTCGATCGCGGGGCGAACCTCCTGGACGGGGGGACGCCGTATTACGACACCTACACCTGCGCGGATGGCCGTTGGGTGGCGGTCGCGACGGTCGAGGAGCGGTTCTTCCTTGAGTTGCTGAGGGGGTTGGGGCTTGACGATGACCCGGATCTCGTTGGCGCGCACAAGGATCGGTCACGGTGGCCAGCCCTGCGGGCGGCCTTGACGGCGGTGTTCGCCGGTCGGACCCGAGACGAGTGGGCGGTGCATTTCGCCTCGCTCGATGCGTGCGTGACCCCCGTGCTGGATCTCGACGAGGCCGCCGGGCATCCCCATGCGGTCGCGCGGGGAGGCTACGTCGCGACGGAGGGCACGGCATACCCGCAGCCGGCGGTGTCCCCACGCTTCTCGCGGAGCTCGACCCCCCTCCCGGGCGCGCCCGCCCGTCCCGGCGAGCACACCCGCGCGGTCCTCACCGAGGCCGGGTATGCCGCCGCGCAGGTCGATGAGTTGCTCGCCACCGGGGTGGCCCGACAGGCGTGAGCTAGCGGCCGCCCGAGTCGGAAGGCTCACGCCCGCGGTCAGGGTTGAGTTCGGCGACCACCATGACGAAGGCACCCATGAGGAGAGCGATCCCCCACCAGTGCGACGATGACCAGGACGGCCACCAACAGACCAAGGACCCAACCCAGCCAGCCCCCGACCGCAGCCTGGACCGCCACGGCCACACCTGCCCACAGCCGCAGCTCCGTCGCAAACGCGAGCGCCCCGAGCACGCCGACCGCGAGCGGCATCAGGCCCCCGAAGATTCGGCCGGCCCGGCCACCCGGGCGCGGACCACTGCAGACACGACGACATACCCGCTCACATTCGCGAGCCTAGGCGACCGGTGGGCGGATGACCTGCTGGACCGGCGTGATCTCGCGGACGGCGGGGACGATGTCCCGGCCGAGGTCCTCGAGGTAGTCGACGACCTGGTCGGCGCTCATCCGCGGCCATTGGGCGCGCACGAGGATGGGGTCGATGGGGACGAGGGCGGCGAGCTCACGGATCTGGGCGATGCATTCGTCGGGCGTGCCGATGAAGGTCTCTTTGGCTGCGACAGAGCGGAACTCCTGGGAGAGCTCGTCCTCCGAGCGGGTGGCGAGTTGGCGCCGGGCATAGGCGAGCAGGCGCTCCTTGGCCATCGACTCGAACCGCTCGAAGGCCGCCTCGGTCGTGCGGCCGGGGATGATCTCGCGGCGCAACGGGTGGCGAACGAGGGGCTTGCCGAGGCGGATCCGCTCGTCCTCGTAGATCGCGAGGAGCCGCACCATGTCGGGGATCTTGGTCTCGGGGGTGATGGGCCACCCGTCGGCGAGGCGTGCCGACCGCTTGACGCCCCGCTCAGTCATGGCGCCGATCCACAACGGTGGGTGCGGCTGTTGCCAGGGCTGGATGTGCGGCTCGACGTCGTCGACCTGCCAGAAGCGGCCCCGGTGGGTGACCCGAGCCTGGGTCCACAGGGCGGTCATCAGCTCGATCGACTCTTCCAGCATGGCAAAGCGATCGGCGAAATTGACTCCGAGAGCGACAAACTCGGACTCCCGGTAACCGGCGCCGAGTCCGATGACGAGATTGCCGCGACTGAGGATATCGAGCGTCGCCAGGTCTTCGGCGAGGGCGATCGGGTGGACGAGCGGGGTCTGCAGGACGGTCGTCCCGAGCCGAACCCCAGGGTCCAATTCGGCGGCCAGCCGGGCGAGCGTCGGAATGGGTTGCAGCCAGCGGTAGTCGCCGTAGACGTAGTGGTGGCCGATGGTCAGGTAGGTCATCCCGGCCCGCTGGGCGGCCTCGACCTGGCGCAGCAGCCCGTCGAGGTGGTCCCGCGGCGAAAGCGAGCCGTGCACGTCGCCGAGGATGACGCCGATCTCCATGGGCCAGCTCCGTCCGCGATCACCAGATGATGGCTATCATATGCATGGAATGCGCGATGCGGGAGGGCTGGCCTCCGAGAGCCGAGTCAGCGCCCGCAGCAAGGGTCAGAGCCAGTCAATGCCGACGACGTGGAAGGTGCCCCATGGATCAGGTGACCGACCCCGAGTCCGGGACTGCGCGGCATACCAGCGCGCCTGGCGGCGAGACCGCCGATGGTGGGTCGAGTCGCTGTCCCGTGGTGCATTTCGACCACACAAGCGCCGTGCACTCGCTGGACCCAGTGGCGTCCTATCGGGCGCTACGGGCGCAGGGGCCGGTGGTGTGGAGCCCGGAGCACGGCGGCTACTGGGTGTTGACCGACTATGCGTCGGTGTTCGCGGCCGCGCGGGATGACGAGACCTTCTCGTCGGCGCGGTCCGCGCACGGCGGCGAGGGGCTGAACAACGTCATCCCCAAGGCGCCGGTGCACCTGCACATCCCGGTCGAGCTCGACCCGCCGGAGCACCGCACCTATCGCAAGATCATCAACGCGGTCACCGCGCCAGCGGCGCTCGACGGGCTGCGTCCGCGGATCGCCTATTGGACAGCGCGGTTCGTCGACGACGTCATCGAAGCTGGGCAGGCGGATCTCGCGACTGTCATCGGGGTCCCGGCGGCCGTGACGCTCGACTGGCTCGGCATGGATGCGAGCCAATGGCAACGGTATTCGCACACCATGCACTCGGTGCTCGCCAACCGGCCGGGCACGGACGCGCATGCGCACGCGCTCGCTGAGGGCATCCCGTGGATGAGCCAGCAGATCACCGACGTGATCGCGGCCCGGCGGGCGCAGCCGAGGGACGACATCGTGTCCTACCTCGTCGGCGCGCAGGTGGACGGTGCCCCGATGAGCGACGACGCGGCATACAGCATCATCGAGTTGCTCATCTCGGGAGGCGTGGGGACGACGGCCTCGCTGGTGAGCCAGACCCTCGTGCACCTGGATGCCGATCGCTCGCAGCGCGCCGAGTTGATCGCGCATCCCGAGCGGCTGGAGCGGGCGATCGAGGAGTTCCTGCGGGCGTTCTCACCGACGCAGGCGTTGGCACGAACCATTGTGCGGGACACCGAGATTGCCGGTTGCCCGATGCGGGCCGGCGATCGCGCGCTGCTCGCGTGGAGCTCGGCCAACCGTGATCCGCAGCAGTTCGAGGCGCCCGACGAGGTGCGGATCGACCGCTGGCCCAACCGGCATACGGCCTTCGGGCTGGGGGTGCATCGCTGCGCGGGAGCGCATATCGCGCGGGCCATCGCGGCCGAGTTGTTGGGGCAGATCCTCACGCGGATGCCCGACTACGTCGTCGACCGCGAACGGCTGCGCGCCTATCCGCAGCAGGGAGTCAACGCGGGCTATGAGCACATCCCGGCGACATTCACGCCAGGCGCTCGGCTGCTGCCGGTGGAGTGAGAACGCCACCTCAACCATGAATTTCGTTCTGCGGCAGTGGCCTTAACGATCAGGGGTGACGAGGAATCGTCAAGAACTGTGGATCGCCGTGCCACGCGAACTCGCTCGCCGCAACAGAAGTTCGAGTGCAGTGCCGGTGGCAAGCAGCACCAACGCCGCCATCAAGTAGGGTCGAGGGTCGAGCAACTCATCGCACCCAGAACCTGTGGGACTGGAGTGGCACGACCAACCGGGGCCCGCGGCGTGACCCACGACAACCAGAACCAGTGGAACGGAAGCCCCAAAGAACAGGGCGGACGGACGACCAGGGGCCCGGACGACCGCGGAGATCAGCAGGAACGCCATGGAAATGACCCAGGCGACATGCCCCAGGGACACCGCGCCCAGAGTGAGCAACAGGCCAGCCGCACCCCAGGCAACCAGACCCACTCGCGTCTTCTGGTAGGAGGTCAGGTTCATGATGTCCTCTGGCGGGCTGCGTGCATTCAGGTCCGAAATGGGGAGGAATCCTTCAGGGGACTGCCCTAACTGTCTAAGGGTAGTCGTGATAACTCAACACAAGCGAGGCTTCGCCGCCAGCAGTCGCCCCTGCATCTGCGAGGCAGCATCCGGAACCAGCGCGTCAAGCGCCGGTCCTGATCATTGCTCCGGGGTGATCCGAGGGAGGTCCGAGGCGCGGCCGTTGAAGTGCGGCGCCCGCTTCTCCAGGAACGCGGCAACGCCCTCGCGCCCGTCGCCGATCGACGTGTAATACATCCCGAGCGAGTCGGCCAGGTGGGCCTGCAGCGGGTGCTCAACGCCGACGTTGCGGTAGAGCAGTTTCCGGGTCAAGGCGAGCGCGACCGGAGACTTCCCGACGACGAACGACCGCGCCAACTCGTATGCCGCGGGCAACAGGTCCTCGGCCTCGTGCACTGAGCGGACCAGCCGCCCCGCGAGGGCCTCGTCGGCGGTGAGGACGGGCGCGGCATACATCCACTCGAGGGCCTGTGCGAGCCCGACGATCCGCGGGAGGAACCAGGTGGACGCGGCCTCCGGGACGATGCCGAGTTTGCCGAAGACCAGGCCGAACCGCGCCGTCGTCGAGGCCAGCCGGACGTCCATCGCGAGGGTCATCGTCGTGCCGATGCCGATCGCTGGGCCATTGACGGCGGCGATGACCGGCTTGGGCAGGTCGTGGATCGCGAGGGTGACCCGGCCGCCGGTGTCGCGCACGCCGTCATGCAGCGGCTCGTCGGCGTAGTGCTCCCAGAAGTGCTCGGGGGTCGGAAGCAGCGACTCGTCGAGGCCGAAGACGTTGCCCTCAGCCGAGAGGTCCATGCCCGCACAGAACGCTCTGCCGCTGCCGGTGACGACAACCGCGCGGACGTCGTCATCGAGCGCTTCGTGGCGGAAGGCGTGCTCAAGCTCGCGAGCCATCGTCACGGTGAAGGAGTTGAGCCGATCGGGCCGGTTGAGGGTGAGGGTGGCGATGCCGTCCGCATCGACGGTCCAGGCGATGGTCTCGAAGTCTGACATCGGCATCTCACTTCCGTGGCTGGCGCTGCTGCCGGGTCGAGGTATTCCGCCGTCGCCAGACGATGGCGGAATACCTCGAATCCGCAAGGGGGAAGACATTATCTATGCATATCATATGGTTAGATGTGGGATCGCATCACAGGAGGCGAGCGTGGCAGCGACGGTGATCGACGCGCATGTCCACCTCTGGGACCTCGCCCGCCGACCTCAGCGGTGGATCGACCCGGTCACCATGTCAGTCATCCACCGCGACTTCGGGCTGACCGACTTGCACGCGGCCCAGGCCGAGGCGGGCGTCCAGACCGGCATCCTCGTCCAGGTGCTCAACGATCCGGCCGAGACCGACGACTACTTCTGGCTGGCCCGTGACCCAGCGCTGCTCGGGGTGATCGCGTGGGTCGACCTGCTCGACCCGCACGTCGACGCGGCCCTCGACGCCCTCGCCGCCCACCCCTCCGGCGCCCGCCTGCTCGGGGTGCGTCACCAGGCGCTGGCCGAGCCCGACCCGGCCGGCTGGTTGACTGCCGCCGGCGAGGGCCCCGGGCTGCGAACCCTGGCCCGACGCGGGCTGCCGCTCGATCTCATCCTGCGCCCCGAGCACCTGTCCGTCGCGCGGGAGGTAAGCGGGCGGCATACCGACCTCGTCATGGTCCTCAACCACGCAGGGAAGGCGCCGGTCGCGGCCGGGTGGGACTCCCCCGAGGCGCGGCACTGGGCAACCCAGGTGGCCGACCTCGCGCGGTTGCCGCAGGTCGCGTGCAAACTGTCGGGGATGACGACGATGGCTGACCTCGCCACCTGGACCGTCGCGGACCTGCGGCCGTTCGTCGAGCACCTGCTCGCGTGCTTCGGCCCGGATCGCCTACTCTTCGGCTCCGATTGGCCGGTGAGCCTGCGGGCAGGAGGGTATGCCGCGACCGTCACCGCCGCGCGCGCCCTTGTCGCCGAACTCTCCGAGAGTGAGCAGCACGCCGTCCTGGCCGGCACTGCCGAGCGGGTCTATCACTCGCACCCGATGCCGTCGTGGTCGGCGTCGAGCCGATAGGGGTCAGAGCCCGTCACGCGCACGGGACCCTCGACATACTTCGGGCCGTTGCCACTGCCCCCTGCGCAGTCGTAGTCACTCGCCGGCGGAAGGCACGGATCGTAGCCCGGAGTGCAGTTGGACCCCGCAGGCTCCTCCTCCGCGACCACCTGCAGGACCACGAGGGTGACGCGGCTTCCCGGCGCGAGCGCCGAGCCCGCCTCGGGTGACGTCCGCAGAACGGTGCCAGTGACGCCGTCAACGGCCTCTTCCCTGACGACGCTGACGGTGTAGCCGGCGGCCTTGAGGATGCGAGTCGCGGCTGACTGCGTCTTGCCGGCCACGACCGGGATCCCGGGAAGTTGGGCCACCAGGGGCGCCGCCGCGGTGGCGGCCGTCGTGGGTGACGCGGCTGGGGAGGCCGGTGTCGGCGTGGCGGTCGTCGGCGACGCGACCCCCCCGGGCCCCCCCGCGGCCCGGGCGGCCCCCGGGCCCCGGGGGCCCCGGCGCCCGGGGGGGGGCCGCGGGGGGGGGGCCCGGGGGGGGGGGGGCCGGCGGCCCCCCCCCGGGCCCGAATGGTTGGGCGAGGCGCCCGGGGCGGGGGGGGGACCCCGCGAGTTCGGAGTTCGTGACGGGGCGTTAGCCCGGCAGAGAATGACGAAAGTCGTCAATGCGACGCAAGGGCGCTACGTCAACACCGCCACGATTGTCCCCACCAGGATCATGACGGACTGGACGCTGTGCACAATGATTCCGAGCCAGGCGCTTCGATACCGCCGAGCGGGGTAGGACAGGGCGAAAGTGTTGAGGAGCATGGCGGGTATCGCCCACGGCATGTCCAGGTGATAGAGCGCGAAGAGCACGCCGTTCGCCAGCCAGTCCTTCTTCCCGAAGGCGCCCCGCATCCGGGGCAGGAGAAGGCCGCGGAAAAGCAACTCCTCGCCAAGCACGGTGTTGAAGACGGCGAGCACGACAATGATCGCGAGCCAGGCCCAGTTTCCCGCCAGGAAGTGCTGCCCATCGGCCGACTCCAGGAAGACGCCGAGGTCGCGGCCAGAAGGGGCCTTGACCGACGGGAGGAGCTGCGTCAGCCCGAAGATCGCGATCGCCGGGACCAACACCCACCAGAGGCGCCCGCCGACGCGGCCCGAACGCGGGCTGCTGGGGGGACGCAGCCAGAGGGCGTCGCGGACGCGCTCCCACCGCAGCGAACGGGTTTCGCGCCAGGTCAGGGCGAGAACCAGCACGCCCTGCCACACCAGGCCGGCGGTCATGCACAGGATGAGAGCGCGGGGCAACGGTGCCGGGCCGGACAGGGTTCCGGCCAGCGTCGGCGCCACCACCCAGGAGAGAACGATCATCGGCACCGTCGCCGCGGCCCAGACCGACAGGACCTTCCGCATCGAGTATTGCGGTATCGAATCGTGCCTTGGCCCTGCTGCCGATTCGAGTGCCGGTTCGGAGGTCGTCGTCATGCCACCACGATCCGCCCTGCAGGCCGAACACCGTCACTGGGTGCCGCCCTGAGACAGCCCTGGCCCGACCCTGACCGCCCCCCGACCCCGGCGTTCGCGGCGGGCCTCACAGGCGCAGCCACCCCAACAGGCCACTGACCGGGTGGAGCGCATTGCTGAGGTTGGCCACGCAGAGCACCGCCCACGCCAGGCTGGACAGGGCGCCTCCGATGAGGAGGACCCGCCGAGCGCGGCGGGCGGAGCGGGCGTCCGCCAACGACGGCGCGGGGGTATGCCGCCAACGGAGTAGGGCGACCGCCAGGACGACCGCGGTGACGCCGGACAGCGCGGCGAACACCCAGTGATAGAGCGCGAAGTCGGTAATCAGCCGGTCGACCCGCACGGACCGGACGACTCCGGACCCCTGCCGAGCCAGGTCGGCACGAACGTCGAGGAGCACCGCTCCCAGGCTGCCGTCTCGGGGCAGCGGCAGCATCGACTGCAGCGACGGGCCGGGTGCGACCGCTCCCTGCAGGTTGGCCAGCAGGGCCACCAGCCCCAACAGCCCGGGAGCCGCCAGCAACGCTGCACCCCAGACATGACCGGCTCGCCATAGCGCGCGACCGAGCAGCACGATGACGACGGTTGCGGCCATGGCGAAGGCGGCCTTGAACAGATGGAACCGCATCCAATACCCCTCGAGGGCAAGCAGGTCCGCGGTGGGCTCGGCATCGCTCGACCCCCAACTGGCGACGACCGCGGGGACCAACAGGGCGATGATGCCGTTCTGGTCCCGGGGCGTGATCGGCGAGCAGAGGGCGGCCAGTTGCACCGGCAGGCGCACGAAGCCCAGGACCAAGACGGCGAAGGCGGCGCCCAGCGCCACGAAGGCGCGGGGTGACCGCACCGACTCACCCACGCTGCCTCGCAGTCGCCGACTCCACCTCAGACGCGGCCCGATGTCGCTGTCTCTGAAGGCGACGGCGTCGACGGGGAGGTGTCCGACGGCTGGCGGATCCCGCGGATGATGAGGTATGCCGCGAGGCTCACCTCCCACGCGAAGGCCGGCACCGCGGTGGCCGCGATCGGGCGACTGACGCCGAACATGAGGGCGAGGTTCATGACGCCGACAAGGGGCCCGCCGATGAAGCCGAGGACCGGGATGAAGCGCGGCACTAGGCCTTTGCGCCAGAGCAACCAAGCAAGCAGCACGGTGTGGAACGGCACGATCAGGCCCGGCCCCACGAGGAAGGTCCAGTCGTGGATGAGTCGAAGGCTCAGGATGGCGTCGGAGCCGAGGCCCGGCGAGGTCGACAACGACGGTTGCGCGACGACAGGCAGCAGGACGACCACGCCGGTGAGGATGACCGAAGCCTCAAGGGTCCGCAGCGCCAGATAGCCGGCGGCCACACCGGAGGAGTACCGCCGCAACAGCGGCAGCAGGGCGATGCCGGTGCCCACGACCCCGACGGCCAACACGATCTCCAGGAGCGCCCCGATGAGGACCGAGGAACGCCCAGCGAGGGGTGACTGCGAGTCGTAGGCCGACGCGCCATAGAGGATGACCGCCCCCACGGAGGTGACGTGGGTGACGAAGTAGAGAGCACCGGCGATGCGCGCGGTGGTGCGGGAACTGAACATTGACGTGCTCCTGACGGGTGTCGATCCGTTGGTGTACGACGTACACCTCGGGTGCCCCGACCATAGGCGTACGCCGTACACCACGTCAACTTCACCACCGGATTCCCAGCGAGTCTGTGCAGGAGAAGGTCCGGCGCGGGGCAGCTGGAGGCGCCCTCGAAGGCGGGTGCGCGGCATACCCGAGGAAGGGGTATGCCGTGCACCCGCCGGACCCGCCGCCGCGGACCGCGGCAGCGCCTGATGGGCGACCGCGCGCTCTCCTAGCGGTCGATCAGTCGCTCGTTCGCCTCGGAGTAGCGCGCGCCCTCCGCCTGGAAGTCGGCCTTGTCGATGAGGGCGAGGTCGGCGGGCGTGAGGACGACCTTGCGCGCGCCGAGGTTCTCGGTCACGCGGGAGAGTTTCGTGGTGCCGGGGATCGGCACGATCTGGCGGCCCTGAGCCAGCAGCCAGGCCAGCGCCACCTGGGCCGACGTGACGCCGCGGCGTTGAGCGATCCGTGCGATGAGGTCGACGAAGGTCTGGTTGGCGCGGCGTGCCTCGACGTCGGCGAACCGCGGCACGGTGTTGCGGAAGTCGCCCTCGCCGAACGTCGTGTCCTCGTCGATGGTGCCGGTGAGGAAGCCCTTGCCGAGCGGGCTGAACGGCACCAGGCCGATGCCCAGCTCGCGCAGCAGCGGCAGGATCGTGTGCTCGGGCTCGCGCCACCAGAGCGAGTATTCGCTCTGCAGGGCCGTCACCGGCGTGACCGCGTGCGCGCGACGGATGTTGGCGGCGCCCGCCTCGGAGAGCCCGAAGTGCCGCACCTTGCCCGCGGCGATGAGCTCGCCGACCGTCCCGGCGACGTCCTCCATCGGCACGTTGGGGTCGACGCGGTGCTGGTAGAGCAGGTCGATCGTGTCGGTGCGCAGCCTGCGGAGCGAGTCATCGACGCTGCTGCGAATCGTTGCGGGACGGCTGTCGACGCCCGTCGGCTGGCCGGTGGAGAGCTCGAAGCCGAACTTCGTGGCGATGACAACCTGGTCGCGCACCGGCTCAAGCGCCTCGCCGACAAGGTCCTCGTTGGTGAAGGGGCCATAGACCTGCGCCGTGTCGAAGAACGTCACCCCGGCGTCGACGGCCTGCCGGATGAGGACGACCATGTCGGCGCGGTCCGGGAAGGGCGGGAAGCTCGAGCTCATCCCCATGCACCCCAGCCCGATCGCGGAGACCTCCAAGCCTTGGCCGAGGGTTCGCTTCTTCATCTCGTCGTCTCCATGTCTGTGCATGACCGCGTGGCCCACGGACGGACGAGGACAGCTATGGCCTCAGGGGGTTGTCCTGCCACGGTAACCGACCGCAGGCACCCCCGACGCCGATGAGGTATGCCGCCCATCCCCGCCCCCGACACGAAGCCCTCCCGGACTGCGCTCATGAAAGGCGAGTGCGACCCCATCTGAGCCAGCCCCCCGGGGATGAAGCCGCGCATGAAGTCGCCGTAGCGTGCGTGATCACCCCACCTGCCACGGCCCCATGAACGGCTTCTCGCCCGCAGCCTCCCGCGGCACGCGCCGTAGCGATACGGCCGCGTACCGGATTGTCGTCTAGCGGCGACATTTTCGGATGTCGTGGTACTCTGACATTTCTAGATGTCGTTCAGCCGCGACAAATCCACGCACGCGACGGAGGGCAGGATGCTCACCACGGTCCGAGACCTCGGGGCGGCAGTTCGGCACCGGCGCCGCGAGGCTCGCCTCACGCAAGCGATGCTGGCTCAACGGGCCGGGGTCTCCCGCCAGTGGCTCTCCGGCTTCGAGTCGGGCAAGAACCCGGCCGTCGAGTTGGGCAAGGTCCTGGACGTCCTCACGGCACTCGACCTTGCCCTCGAACTGGTCTCGGCACCGCCCCCAGAGACAGGGACAGACGTGGACCCCTTCGCCGGCTTCTTCGCGGAACGCACATGACGGACCACCTCAACGTCTACCTCGACGGCATCCTCGCCGGTCGCCTGGCCCAGGCCTCGGGTGGGGCGCTGAGCTTCAGCTACGACGACCTCTACCTGACGCGTCGTGTCCCGACGCCGCTCTCCCTGTCGATGCCACTCAGTGGCTCGCGGCACAGCAACCGCGTCGTCGCGGCATGGCTTGAGGGCCTGCTCCCCGACAACCTCGGCGTCCGAGAGGAGTGGGGCAGGAGGTTCGAAGTTTCGCCACGAAACCCGTTCGCCCTCCTTCGCCACGTGGGGCGCGATGCCGCAGGAGCCGTTCAGGTTCTCCCCGCTGATGTCGACCCACCTGATGCAGCGCAGCGAACCGGGAAAGTCCGTCGGCTCTCCCACCGCGAGGTCAACGATCTTCTCGTAGGGCTGACCGTCCGCGATGCCGGCTGGGAAGTGGGGGCAGGCGCGGGCCGCTGGAGCCTCGCCGGCGTCCAGAACAAGGTGGCGCTGCATCGCCTCGATGATGGTGACTGGGGCGTCCCTGAGGACTCGACCCCGACGACCCACATCCTCAAGCCAACGCGTGCGGAGACGCGCTTCGCGGATCTGCACGTGAACGAGTTCGTCTGCCTTCGGGCGGCCGGCCACCTCGGGCTTCGAACCGCCCACGTCGAGTTGGTCGACTTCGGTGGAGCGAAGACGCTGGTCTCCACCCGGTACGACCGGGGCCGTGGTCCGGACGGCGCGTGGCTTCGTCTGCATCAGGAAGATCTGCTGCAGGCGATGAACTACCCTCCCTCGAAGAAGTACCAGTCGGATGGGGGCCCGAGCGTCAAGAGTGCGGCCGCGCTCTTCGCCACGTTGGCGCTCGCCGACCGCGATGTCGTCCGATCCAGCTTCTTCGACGCCCTCGCGTTCAACGTCCTGGTCGGCGGCACCGACGCCCACGCGAAGAACTACTCCCTCCTCCTGCGCGGCTCTCGGGTCGCCCTCGCACCCCTCTACGACGTTGCGTCATACGCCCCGTATCTCAGCAAAGGTGAAGCTGCGCGGAGCTCTATGAAGATGGGGCGCACCTGGCAAGTTCGCGACCTGGCGGTCCAGGACTGGGCCGACGTCGGGATCTCCCTCGGGCTCGATCCCGACGACGCTCTGTCCCGCGTTGAGCGTCTGAGAGTGGGGCTGCCTGAGGCCCTCGCTGCCGCCGCTGACGAAGCACCCGAGCCTTTCGCCGGGGGCGCGCGTCGAGTCGCGGACGCGATAGCCCGGCAGGGTCACCTGAAAGCCCGACACCTCCCTGGAGCAACTCGGCGCCGCGGCTAGGCGATCGCTGATCCCCTCCGGGCCGAGGCTGGCTGCGGTGATTCGGCCTGGACCCCAGGGTCATCGCGTGTAGGGGAGGGTGTCGTGTTCGGTCGCGCGCATGAGGTCCTCGTACCACGTGACCAAGCGGCGGGCCTTGGGCCCGTCGGCGTGCAGGTGAAGGGTGTCGCCGGCGATGAGAAGTTGTGGGTGGCGCCGGTCGGGATCTTGAACCAGTTGAACGTTCCCGAACCACGCCAGGCGGCGAAGCGGTGCCAGTGGCGGGTGATCGATAGAGGTGGTCGGGGGCGCTCCGGATGTCCACCAAGCGATGTCCGGTTTCTGACTGTCCAGGTAGTCCATCTGCTGCCGGACGTAGTTCTCGATCGAGGGCGGAAGCCGCACGGCGTGCTCGGTGAGGTAGTGGGCCAAACCTTCGGGCCACACCAGGACACCGTCGGTGAACTCGCTGGACCCGTTGTGTTGTCCACAGATTCGGCAAGGGGACAGACCCATGAATCCCCGGAAGAAGATGCCGCCGCGAAGGTAGCTGGCGATGTCGTCGCGATCTTGGTCCGGCCAGTCTCGGTCGATGAGATCACTCGGTTCGGGGTAGTCCGGGTGATCTTCGTTGCGCCAGTAGCCGATGAGTCTCAGGGGCATGCCCCTGATCGTGTCACTGTTGCTCGCAGCCTTCGCCTCGCCGGGTGCGCCCATTCAAGCCCGACTTCACCAAGGCCCTGCGCTCGAGGTTCTTGCAGGGCACTGGCCCCGGCCTACCATGCACCAAAGAGTGCACTATAGTGCGCGTCATGAAGGATCCTCGTGCGGCCGAGCCCGCCACCGCCTCAGCCATCGGGACGGCCATCGGGCGACGAGTCCGGGGTGCCCGCACCGACCTGGGCTGGACCCTCGACCAACTCGCCCAACGGGCCGGCGTCAGCCGCAGACTGCTCGTCAACGTCGAGCAGGGCAGCACCAACCCCACCATCGGCACCCTTCTGCGTCTCTCGGACGCCCTCGGCATCGGCCTCCCCGCCCTGGTCGACACCAGCGGCGACCCCAGCGACCCCGTCACCGTGCGCCGCGCCGCAGACCAGACCTCCGTGTGGACCAGCCCCAACGGCGGCTCGGCCACCATGGTCGCCGGCACCGCCCCACCCGACATCTGCGAGCTATGGGACTGGCGGCTGGGCCCCGGCGACGCTCACACCAGCGAGGCCCACCGCGCCGGCACCCGCGAGCTGCTCCTCGTCCTCTCCGGCACGGTCGATCTGCAGGTCGGCGACACCGAGCAACGGCTCAAGACCGGCGACTCGGCGACCTTCGACGGCGCCACCCCCCACGCCCACCGCAACGCCTCCGCCACCAGGCCGGCGCGATTCACGCTCGCCGTCTTTGAGCCCAACCTCTCCAAGGAGCACGGATGACCAGCCCCCTGCACGCCACCGGCGGCGGCGCACACCTGCACTCCGCCCTCACCGGCACCTACCTCGACGGCGCGCACCTCGACGAGAGTGTCGCAAACCTGCGCCCCGACTACCGCGCCCTGCTCATCATCGCCACCGGCGTGCGCGGCGGCCCCAGCGACGCCGCGAGCGACGAGGCCCTCACCCGCGCCGAGACCCTCGCCAAGGCCCGCCTCAACGGCGCGCCCCCCGAGTCGCTCCCCGAGATCGCCGCCTGGCGCGACGCCTTCCTCGGCTTCGGCGTCAAACCCCGCCAGGCCCGCAGCAGCGTCGAGGCCCTCCTTCGCCGCGTCGACGCCGGGCTCCCCCGCATCGACCGACTCACCGACCTCTACAACGCCATCTCGATCGAGCACCTCATCCCCCTCGGCGGGGAGAACCTCGACCGCTACGTCGGCCCGCCCCGCCTGGTCCGCGCCCGCGGTGACGAGACCTTCGAAACGGTCGCGGACGGCATACCCACCACTGTGACGGTCGACCCCGGAGAGGTGGTGTGGCGCGACGACCTCGGGGTCACCTGCCGCCGCTGGAACTGGCGGCAGTGCGTCCGCACCCGCCTGGACCCCTCCACCACCAACGTCCTGTTCATCCTCGACGGCCTCGACCCCGTCGGCACCGACCGCCTCGAAGCCGCCGGCGCCGCACTCGTCGACGCCCTCACCCGGCACGCCCCCGACGCCGCCGCCACCACTCGCCTGATCGGCGCAGGGAGCCCGCGATGATCTGCTGCCAATTCATTTTCAAGCCTGGGACCTACGACGAGGACTTCCATCGCCTCGACGGGCAGATCGACGAATTCGCGCGCGCACTGCCCGGATTCGAGCGCACAGAGACCTGGTTCTCTGAGGACCGCAGCGTTGTCAACGCCGTCTACTATTTCGCCGACCTCCAATCGGTCCGCGAGCTCGCCCGCTTCCCGCAACACCAGGAGGCCAAGAGCCAGGTCACCCGCTGGTACGACGGCTACCAGATCATCGTCAGCGAAATCACCGCCACCTACGGCGACGGCCGCCTCCCCCGCTGACCAGGCGCGGACTGCCTATGGCCTCGACTCGCAAGGTAGCGCTCCGCGTGGCCCGCCCCTCCCTGGCGCAGGGGTCACGTGGTCAGGTGCCATTCAGTTTCCAGCCTGGCGCCCCATCCGGCAGGGATGGAGCCGCCGATCCTGGGCACGGTCGCCCTCACCGGCCTGACGTTTGCCCTGGCCGGAACCCGGCCGCACGCGACCAGCGAGGGCGGACGCTGGATCGTTGCCGCCCTCGTCACCCTCGTAGCCATTGCAGGCGTCCTGATCATCGGTGCCCTGACGGACAACTCCTGGGGACCCACCGTCTGGGCAGGGCTGTCCGGCTACTTCCCCTTCGCCCCGGTTGGCTTGCAACAAATCCCCCCCCCCCCCCCCCCCGCCCCGGAGAGTTGAGCATGCGTGTTCTGGCTGACGCCCCGGCACCCACAGACGTGTCGGCGCGGCTGCTGACCGACCTGCAGGAGTCGGGCGGGCTCACCGACCCGGCCCGGCTGAGCACGTGGAGCCAACGCGACGACCGAGACCTGCGGGTGGCGGTGCAGTCGACCATGCTCAGCGACTTGCTGGCGGCGACCTACTCGGCGTCCCAAACCGCGGAGCTGCTCAGCATCAGCCGCTCGCGGCTGTCCCACAAGACCAAATCCGTCCCACTGCTCACCGCGCTGGTCGGCAGGCACCGTCGCTACTACCGCTGGCAGTTCAGCGAGGGACACATCGTCCCCGGGCTAGGCATCCTGGCCGACCATCTGACCGGCGACGAACACCCGCTGGACATCGCCACCATGATGACGTCACGCTCCGACGACCTCGACGGCCGCACCCCAGTGGACTTCCTAGTCACCGGCGGCAACCCGGTGCTGGTCGCGCGCCTGCTCGAAGGATTGTCGTTCTGAGCAAGCCCAAGAACCCGAGCCACCCGCCTCAGAGCCTCACGATCACCGACGCAGACATCCGGCCCACCACCGAACTGCTGTGGCGCATCCACCGAACCTCCGGGCTCCATCCCGCCGCCTGGAACGATTTCCGCACCTACGGTCCGCTGCCCACGATGCGGTGGGACCCCCACCCCCAGCCGACCGGCATACATCTCGGCCGGGGAGTTCTTTATGCCTCGATCGACCTACGCACCGCGGTGGCCGAGGTCTTCCAATCGACGCGCCGCATCGACCCATTCACCGGCGACCCCCATGTGACGACGTTCATCCCGCGCCGGCCCCTGCGGCTGTTGCGCCTCTACTCCGAGGACGCCACGTGGCTGCTGAACCTCGACGCGTCCCACTCGTTGATGCACGGCCCCAAGTCGACATGCCGCAATTGGGCGTGCGGCATCCTCGACGCCCATCGCCTGGATGGGCTGTGGGTGCAATCGACGATGACCGGCCACGCAACGACGGTGCTGTTCGAGCCCTCCGCGCCCAAACTCCCGCTGCGGGCGCGCGATTCCGCCCCGTTGACCGCGCCAGCCATCATGGCCGCGCTCGACGACATCGCCACCAGCCTCGGCTGGCGTTTCGCCGCCCCCGGTTTCCGCTCCCTGCCCCCCCGGCGGCCGTCGCGCTCCCGGTGTGTGGACCCGCCCCCCCCCCCCGGCCCCCCCCCTCCCCCCTTCCCCCCCCCCCCCCCCCGCCGCCTCCCCCCCTTCCCCCCCCCCCCCCCGCGGCCGCGCGCCGGGCCGCCCCCCCGGCCCCCCCCCCCCCGGCCCCCCCCCCCCCCCCCCGCGCGGGGGGGGGGGGGGGGCGGGGGGCGGGCGGGGCCGCGGCCCCGGGGCGGCCCCCCCCCCCCCGCCGGCCCCCCCGCCCGGCGCCGGCAGGGGGGGTATGCCGTGCGCCTCGGGGAGGCTCATTGACGGTCAGTTGTCCGTAAGCGATGGTTTGGTAATGACTAAAAGGCCCTCCCGCGTGACCGCCGCCTTAGTCGGCGCAGTCCTCGCCGTCTTGGGCGTGATGCTGAGTGGTGCTACAAGCGCCGTGAAGGTGTCCTTCATTGTCGTCGGCGGCGCGCTTATCGCCAGTCACTTCATCGACTTGGCAAGACTATGGAGGAAGCGGCGCGCCCAGGCGAGCCGGCAAGACCCAGTTCGCTGACTCAGCCGGCGAAGGCAGGCAGAGGTATGCCGTGTGCGCCCGTTTCGTAGGCCAGGACGTGGCCGGCGAGCGGCTCCACAGCCGCCGGTGGCAGATGGATCCGTGAGGTCGTGACGAACAGGGTCGCCAGGTCGGCGCCGCCGAAGGCCACCGATGTCGGATAGGTGACCGGCACCCGGATCACCACGTCCAGGTCCCCGCCCGGGGCATACCGCCGGACCTCGCCGCCACCCCACATCGCCACCCACACGCCACCGTCGGCGTCGATCGCGATCCCGTCCGGCCGCCCCACGCCACCGGCGAAGTCGACAAGCAACCGACCAGGCCGCAGCGCGGGCCGCGCCCCGTCGACCCGGTCATAGACATCCAGCCGCCCCCGCCCGGTGTCGACCGCGAACAGTCGCTCACCATCGGCCGACCAGGCCAGCCCGTTGCTCGCCACCAACCCGTCGACCACCACCGTCACCTCGCCCGACGACGGATCGACGTGCAGGAGAACGGCTTCCGCCTCGCCACGAAGCGAATAGGTCCCCACCCACAGCGCACCATCGCGGTCAACGCACCCGTCGTTGAGGCGAGTGTGGACGCGGTCGGCGGGCACACGGCATACCTCCCGCAGGTGTATGCCGTCCGCAACGGCGATCGTGTCCACCTGGGTGACCACGCGGCCCCCCGACACCCGCGGGAGGGCGAGGCTCACCTCGTCGGGGAGCACTCGGCGCTCGCGTCGCCCCGTGGCTGGCCACCAGGTGTGGACCGCCCGGCCGCGGATGTCGACCCAGCCGAGCGAGCCGTCGCGGGGGTCCCAGTAGGGGCCTTCGCCGAGGACGTCGGAGGCCTCGACGACGAAGTCGGGAGCCTGCAACCCTTGGCCAAATTGCTGCATATGATTATTATGAGACCGTGACGCAGTCGACGGGAAGCATCCGGGTCTCCGATCGGGGCGATAGCCGATGGGTGGTCATCGACAACCCTGCCGCGCGCAACGCCTACGACCAGGAGATGGCGACCCGTCTCGCCGAGGTGATCGAAGCCTCGACCGACGTCCGCTCCGTCGTCATCACCGGCTCGCCGGGCGCGTTCTGTGCCGGCGGCATGCTCGCCGGGCTCAGCGCGCCGACCCAGCACGGGATGCGTGAGCTCTATCGGTCGTCGCTGCGGCTCTTCGACGCCGTGCGGCAGTGCCCGCGCCCGGTCATCGCGGCCGTCAACGGTGCCGCGGCCGGTGGAGGCAACGAGTTGGTCATCGCCTGCGACCTGGCGATCGCGGCCGAGAGCGCGACCTTCGGCCAGACCGGGCCGCGAGTCGGCTCGGCGCCGGTCACCGGGGCGACGAACGTGCTCGGCGTGCAGATCGGCGAGAAGCGCGCCAAGGAGATGGCGATGCTGTGCCGGCGCTACACCGCGGCGCAGGCGCTGGACCTCGGGCTCATCAACGCGGTCGTCCCCGACGCCGACCTCGAATCGACGGTGCAGGAGTGGTGCGAGCACATCGCGACGCTCAGCCCCCGCTACCTGGAGATCACCAAGGTCAGCTCGAACATCTGGTGGAACTCCGCGCGCGACAGCTTCGCCCAGGGCATCGGCATGCTCGTGCAGGCGATCGGCAGCCCCGACATGGTCGAGGGCGCCACGGCCTTCCTCGAGAAGCGCCGCCCGGACTTCCGCCTGGACCAGGGCGAGCTCCCCCCAGACCCACGCTGACCCGCCCACCACCGCGAAGGACGTCATGGCCGACTACACGCCCAACCCTCTGCACGAGGACATCCGCAAGGCCGTCCGGGAGATGATGGAGCCCTTCGACGACCAGTACTGGATGGAGCACGACGTCGACCACGCCTTCCCGTGGGAGTTCTACAACGCGGTCGCCAAGGCGGGCTGGCTCGGCATCACCATCCCTGAGGAATACGGCGGCGGCGGCCTGGGCGTCACCGAGGCATCGATCGTCGAATACGAGATCTCGGCCTCCGGCGGCGGGATGAACGCCTGCAGCGCCGTGCACATCGGCATCTTCGGCTTCGACCCGATCATCCGGCACGGCTCCGAGCAGTTGAAGCAGCGCTTCCTCCCCCGCGTGCCCACCGGAGACCTGCACATCTCCTTCGCCGTGACCGAGCCGGACGCCGGCACCGACACGACCGGCATCACCACCTTCGCCAAGAAGGTCGACGGCGGCTTCCGGGTGAGCGGCAAGAAGGTGTGGATCACCAAGGCGCAGGAGGCCGAGCGGATGCTCGTGCTGGTCCGCACGACCAAGCGCGAGGACTGCGTCAAGCGCACCGACGGCATGACGTTGTTGTTCGCCGAGATGGACCCCAACCACGTGCAGGTCCGCGAGATCCCCAAGATGGGCCGCAACGCCGTCAACACCAACGAGGTCTTCATCGACGACCTTTTCGTCGCCGACGAGGACGTCGTCGGCGAGGTCGGCAAGGGCTTCCGGACGCTGCTCACCGGGCTCAACGCCGAGCGGATCGTCGCCGCCAACGCCGCCCTCGGCATCGGGCGTGCGGCCGTGCGCCGCGCGACGGCATACGCGAAGGAACGCGAGGTCTTCGGACGGCCGATCGGGCAGAACCAGGCGATCGCCCACCCCCTCGCCGAGGCGCAGATGCGCCTGGATGCCGCCGAACTCATGGTCTACAAGGCGGCCTGGTTGCTGGACAACGGCTACGAGTGCGGGCCCGAGGCCAACATGGGCAAGTTCCTCGCCGCCGACGCGGCCTTCTTCGCCGCCGACCGGGCCCTGCAGACGCATGGCGGGTTCGGCTATGGCAAGGAGTTCCACGTCGAGCGCTACTTCCGCGAGGCCCGGCTCAAGCGGATCGCCCCGATCAGCCAGGAAATGGTGCTCAATTACCTCAGCGAGCACGTCCTCGGGCTGCCGCGCAGTTACTGATCTGTCCCTCGCGGCAGTCGAAGGAGACCACGACCGTGCAGCCCTACCGTTCCGTCCTGTTCGTTCCGGCCCATAAGACGTCGTGGTTCGCCAAGGCCATCGACGCCGGGCCCGACGCCGTGTGCTTCGATCTGGAGGACTCGGTCCCCGAGCACCTCAAGGCCGGCGCCCGTGAGCAGGTGGCGGAGGCGGTCGCGGCATACTCCCAGTCCCATCCCGCGCTGGGACTGTTCGTGCGACCCAACTCGCTGGGCACCCGGCTGACCGGGCTGGACCTTGAGGCGGCCGTTGTCCCCGGGCTGACGGGGGTGTTCGCCCCCAAGGTCGACTCGGCGCTCGACGTCGTGCGCTACGACGCGCTGCTGGACCACTTCGAGGCGCGCGCCGGGGTGACCGGGCTGGAATACATCATCCCCGTGGAGACCATCCACGGGATCCAGAACTGCGAGGAGATCGCGGCGGCCTCAGAGCGGGTCGGGGCGATGATCGGCCCCACCGCCGAGCACGCCGACATCGCCAAGGCGGTCGGCTTCGAGTGGACGCCCGAGGGGCTGGAGTCGATGGTGCACCGCACCAAGATCCTGCTGGCCACCCGCGCGGTCGACCGGCATCCGCTCACCGCGCTGTGGGAGCGCATCCACGACCTCGACGGGCTGCGCGACTTCAGCATCCGCAGCCGGCGAATGGGCTTCCGCGGGCAGATCGTCCTGCACCCCAGTCATGTGCCGGTCGTCAACGCGGTCTACACCCCGGATGCCGAGCAGATCGCGTTCTATCGCGGGCTGTTGGAGACCTACGAAGCGGCGGCGGCGCGGGGCGACGGCGCCGTGATGTATGGCGAGGTCCACGTCGACAAGGCGCACGCCGACAAGGCCACCGAGTGGCTGGCGCGGGTCGACACCCTCGCCTCCCTCAACGGCGGCCTCCCGTCCGCCTGACCCACCCCTAGCGTCAAACCCCAGCGTCTAACCCCTAGCGTCAAACCCCCAGAGCAGCAAGGAGATCCATCATGGCGGGCCTCTACTTCGAGGACTTCGAGATCGGTAAGGAATACGTCCATCCCTGGTCGCGGACGGTCACCGAGACCGACACGATCCTCTATTGCGGGCTCACCATGAACCCCGCGCCGATCCACCTCGACGCGCACTACATGGAGACGACGATCCACGGCCAGCGGCTCGTCCCCAGCCTCTACACCGGCGGCCTGGTCGGCGGCATGATCGTCAACGAACTCACCCTGGGCACGACGCTGGGCAACCTCGGCTACACGAAGTTCGACTTCCCCAAGCCGGTCTTCCATGGCGACACGATCCGCGCCGAGACGACCATCCTGGACAAGCGCGAGTCCAAGAGCCGCACCGACTCGGGCATCGTCTTCTTCGAGCACCGCGGCATCAACCAGCGCGGCGAGATCGTCCACATCGCCCACCGCGCCGGCCTCATGCTCAAGCGACCCGTCGCCGACGGCTGAGCGACCGGCTGAGTGGCTGGCGACTGAGCGGCTGGGACCAACCCACGGAGCACCCCCTGCTGCCGGGCCCCCTCGACCCTGAGGTCGGGGCGGTGCTCGACGCCATCCCCCGGCTCGACCTGCGCGATCTGCAGCGGGCCCGCACCGAGCGCATCCACCTGGCACGCGCCGGGCAGGCCGGGTGGCAGCCGCCCGAGGGCGTCGAGATCTCCGAACGGCAGGTGCCCGCCGGCTCGCGGCCCCGGGTCCGCGTCGTCACGCCCACCCTCGCGCCGTCCCACCCCACCGACCCCACCGACCACCCGACCCGGCCCGCGCTCGTCTGGCTGCATGGCGGTGGCCACGTCATGGGCACGGTCTGGCAGGACGACCCGCGGTTGTGCCGCTGGGCCCTCGACACCGGCGCAGTCGTCGTCGCCGTCGACTGGCGCTGGGCTCCCGAACACCCTTATCCCGCAGCGCTGGACGACGCCTGCGCCGCGTTGCGCTGGTGCCTCGCCGGCGCTGACGACCTGGACATCGACCCGGCCCGCGTCGTCGTCGCTGGCGCGAGCTCCGGCGGCGGACTGGCCGCGGGCGCCGCACTGCGTTGCCGAGACGAGGGCGACCCGCCCCTGCGCGCCCAGGTCCTCATCTATCCGATGCTCGACGACCGCGGCGACACGCCCTCGGCCCGCACGTGCACCGACCCCCGCGTCTGGAACGACGAGAGCAACAGCCGCGCGTGGGCGGCATACCTCTCGGGGTGGTCCCGACCCATCCCCGGGTATGCCGCGCCCGCCCGCGCGAGCGACCTCACCGGCCTGCCGCCCACCTGGCTGGCCACCGGCGCGCTCGATCTGTTCCGCGACGAGGACCTTGAGTATGCCGCGCGCCTGCTCGCCGCCGGGGTGCCCACCGAGCTGCATGTGTATGCCGGTGCCGTCCACGGCTTCGATCTCTTCGCGCCGAATGCTGGTGTCTCCGTGCGGTTCCGGGCCGAGCTCGATGCCGCCATGCGGGCCGCCCTCACCGCAGACACCGGCTGGGCCAGTCTGCGGTGACCAGTTCGGCGGGCTGCGACCCACACTCGGCAGGATGCCGCCCGGATCACGGAACGGCGCAGATTAACGGCAACTCCTTTACAGGTCGGTCATCGGGACGTAGAGTCAGCGCATCGTGCGGATCATGTGCATGATTACCATCTTCTAAAGGAGGACGCGATGGACTGGACGGCTGTGCGTCTCGGCCGACGGGGAGCCGTAGCAGTAGTCGCTGCCGCGGCTCTGGGCATGTCGGCCTGTTCGAGCTCTTCGGGGACGAGCTCGACTTCAGCAGCGGCGGGCGGTGGCCTCCCGGCCACGATCAACGTCGTCTCGATCAACCCGCAGACCGGCCCGGCGGCCTTCGCGGGACTGGCCGCCAACAAGGGTTACGACCTGGCCATCAAGGAGATCAACGACAGCAAGTTCTTGGGCAGCACCACGCTGACCCTCAGCAAGGTCGACACCAAGGGCGACATCAAGACCGCTGCCAGCTCCGCATCAACGGCGATCGCCGACAAGAACGTCAGCGCGATCTTCGGCTCGGTGTCGAGCCAGGAGGCGATCGCCATGTCGCCGCTCGTGCAACAGGCCGGCCTGCCGACCATCTACACCCAGGCCGGCAGCGACGGCGTCGTCGTCGGTGACGCGACCTACCGCGCCACCCCCCTGATGCGCACGTACTACTCACTGGTGAAGAAGTACGTCCAGGAGAAGGGTTGGAAGTCCGTGGGCATCATCCACACGGCCGCCGCCCCCACCCTGGTCGACATCGGCACCAAGGCCCTGCCGGCCATCGCCACGGAGCTCGGCATGACGGTGACGACCACCGTTGCCGTCCAGGGCACCACGCAGGACTTCGCAGCCCCGATCTCGCAGGTCCTCGCCAGCAAGCCCGATGGCGTGGCCATCCTCCTTGTCGGGGCCCAGAACCCCACGGCGATGAAGCAGTTGCGTCAGGCCGGATACACCGGTGACGTCCTGGGCAACTCGGGCGCCAGCGCGGGCAACCTCAAGCCGGCCGGTGCCGACGGTGCGGGCATGGTCTGGCCGGTGGACTTCAACTTCCAGCAGAAGGCCGAGGCCTCGCAGAAGTTCGTCAAGGCCTACCAGGCGGCGAACTCCGGCGAGAACCCGCTCAACTACGCGGCCGAGGCCTACGACGCCGCCTGGTTCCTCGCCAAGTCGATCAAGGCCGCCGGCAGCGCCGACCGTGCCAAGATCAAAACCGCCATGGCCACGGTGGCCAGCGAGAAGTTCGACGGCGCCCTCGGCAACGGGCTGACCTGGAAGGATCGCGACATCGTGGTCCCCGGCGTCATGATCCGCTGGGATGGCACCGGCGACGTCCTTCTCTACGAAGGCTCCGCCAGCTAAGGATCCACACGGGCGGTCGCGGGGCATCCCCCGCGGCCGCCCGTCCCTTCGGGACGAAAGGACGGTGCAGTGCTCCAAGACCTGCTCGGCGCGCTGGGGTTGGCGTCTATCTATCTGCTCTTCGCCCTCGGCATGAGCCTCACGTGGGGCACGATCGACATCCTCAATTTCTCCCACGGCTCGATCTTCATGTTCTCCGCGTTCACGGCCCACCTGCTCATCCCCTACGTGCCCATGGGCTTCGTCGGGGTCGCGCTCGTCTGCATCGTCGTGGGCGCCCTGATGTCGCTCCTGGTCCAAGTGGTCGCCTTTGAACAGATCATCAAACGCGCCCGCAACCGCAACACGGCCGAGCGACAGATCCTCATCGGTGGCATCGGCGTGGCGATCATCCCGCTGGCCATCGCGCAGGAGGTCACCAAGAGCAACCCGTTCGGGTTCATCGACTCAGGGTTCGAGGTGACGACCTGGACCTTCATGGGGCTGCGCGGCACCAACATCCTTCTCATCACCCTCACCGCAGCTGCGGCCCTGGCCGTCGGCACCGCGATGTGGCTGCGCCGGTCGCGCCACGGGCTGGCCCTGCGCTCCATCGGCGTCGACTCGGAAGTCTCGGCGATGATGGGTGTGGACCGCCGTCGGCTGGCAATCGTCACCATGGCCGTGTCTGGAGGCTTGGCCGGTCTGGCCGCCTGCCTGTTCACCTACACCCTGGGCGCGATCACCCCCGAGAGCGGCGACACGCTGCTCATCAAGGCCTTCGCCTGCATCATCCTCGGCGGCGTCGGCTCGACCGGCGGCGTCGTCCTCGGCTCGGTCCTGCTGGCCGTCACCGAGACGGTCGTCCTCACCCGCACGAGCGGCCTCTGGGTCGAAGCGGTGGCCTTCGGCCTCATCTTCCTCGTCCTGCTCGTCAAGCCATCTGGACTGTTCGGCCGCAAGGAGGTGCGTCGCACATGAGCGACTTCTACGCGGCCAACCTCGTCCTCATCCAGTCGACCTTCATCGGCATCCTGCTCGCGCTCAGCGTCCAGGTCCCCATGCGCGCGGGAGTCTTCTCCTTTGCCGGCGCAGGGTCCTACGGCATTGGCGCCTACGTCTCGGCCATCCTCGTTCTCAAAACGGGTATGCCGTCCCTGCTCGCCATCCTCATCTCCGGCATCGTCGCGATGGTGGTCGGCCTCCTGCTCGGGCTGCTGGTGGCCCACCTCGGTGGGCTCTACCTCGCCATGGCGACGGTGTCCTTTGACCTCATCGTCTCGGTCCTCGCGATCAATGGTGGCGACCTCACCGGCGGCGTCACCGGCCTGTTCGGAGTGCTCTCCGACGTGACGATCTTCCACCTGATCGGCCTGGCCCTGCTGGGCATCGTCGGGGTCGCCCTCACCGAGCGCGGCCGGGTGGGCCGACGGGTCGACGCGGTCCGCGACGACCCGGAGTTGGCGCAGTCGGTCGGCATCAGCGTGCGGCGCTACCGGTTGGCGGCCTTCGTCGTCAGCGGGCTCCTCGGCTCGGTGGCCGGCTCCCTCAACTCGCTGGTCCGCAGCACCATCTCCCCCTCGGACATCGGCTTCAGCCTCATCGTCCTGGCCCTGACGATGATCATCGTCGGAGGCGCCCAGTCGTGGAAGGGCGCCGTCCTCGGGGCCGTCATCTTCACCTGGTTGCCGCCGTTGCTGGCGGGCTTCGGCCAGTTGCAGCACGTCGTCTATGGCGTCATCGTGGCGACCGCCGCGATCTTCGTGCCTGGCGGGCTCTACGGCATCTACAGCGAGGCCCGTTACCGGCGCACCCGCGCCAAGCGAAAGCCGCCGCAGGGCGAGGCGCCGGCTCACGAACAAGCCCTGGCCATCTCGGTCCCCAACGGCGACGCAGGGAGGTCGGCATGAGCGCGGCAGAGGCGACGGCCACCCGGCCGGTCCTGGAGATCCGCGACCTCGCGGTCCACTTCGGCGGAGTCAAGGCCGTCGACCGGTTGTCGATGCGCCTGGACGAGGGTCGCATCTACGGGATCATCGGACCGAACGGCTCGGGCAAGAGCACCCTCCTGGGCGCCGTCACCCGGCTGACGCCGCTGACCTCGGGGGAGATCCTCTTCGACGGCGAGCCGTTCCACACGGTCCACGCCTCGCAGATCGCGGCCAAGCGGATCGCCCGGACCTTCCAGACGGTGCGGCTGCTCCCGGACGTCAGCGTCCGCGACAACATCCAGCTCGGCGCCGACGCGGCCCGCGGCGATGTCGACGAACGCCGCGGCTGGTGGGCTCGCAACTTCGGCACCCACACCTCCCCCGCGGTCGCCTCGGCCATCGCCCGCACCCGGCTCGGCGGCTTCGAGGACTACCGCCCAGCGGAGATGTCTTACGGCACCCAGCGCCGGGTGGAGATCGCCCGCGCCCTGGCCCTGGACCCCCGCCTCTTGCTGCTCGACGAGCCCACCGCCGGCATGAACCAGCGGGAGCGCGGCGAGATCTCCACCCTGCTGAAGGAACTGCGCGACGAGGGCCTCACCCAACTGCTCGTCGAGCACGATGTGCAGATGATGGTCGACACGTGCGACTACGTCTTCGCGATGAACCTCGGCACCGTCATCGCCCAGGGCCGGCCGGAGGACGTCGTCCGCGACCCGCAGGTCCAAGAGGCCTACCTCGGGAAGAAGTTCCGCCATGCTTGAGATCACCGACCTGTATGCCGGTTACGGCCAGATCGAGGCCGTGCGTGGCTTGAGCCTGAGCGTCGACCCGGGCCGGGTCACCCTGCTGCTGGGAGCCAACGGCGCCGGCAAGTCGACCACCCTGCGGACCGTCGCCGGCCTGCACCCGCCCACCTCGGGCACCGTCGTGCTCAACGGGGTCGACGTCACCGGCCAGCCCGCGCACAAGATGGTGCGACACGGGGTCTCGCTGGTGCCCGAAGGCCGTCGGGTCCTCGCGCCCATGACGGTCTTGGAGAACCTTCGGCTCGGCGCCTACACAGCCGACAAGGCGGCATACGCGCGCACGCTTGCCGAGGTGAACGCGATGTTCCCCATCCTCGCCGACCGCAGCAACGGCGCCGCCGGGCTGCTCTCCGGCGGGGAGCAGCAGATGCTCGCCTTCGGTCGTGCGCTGATGTCCCAGCCCAAGATCATGCTTCTGGACGAGCCGTCCATGGGGCTGGCGCCGGCGGTCACCGACCGGATCCTCGCGAACGTGCGCACGATGGCCAACTCGGGCATCGGGATCCTCATGGTGGAGCAGAACGCGGAGGCGGGCCTGGAGGTCGCCGACCACGTCATCGCCGTTGCTCGTGGTGAGGTCGTCTTTGCCGGCCCTGCCGAAGCGGCTCGGGCGAACGCCTCGGTGCTGCGGGCCTTCCTCGGCGAGGCGGCGTTGGCCGGCGAGTCGGGCGCGTGACCTCTGACCTGACCTGCCCGGCCACGCGCCGCGGCAGTGGATCAGCAAGCCGCAGAGTCAGCGGCGCTGGGGCGGGCAGCGCCCACCCCAGCCGGTCAGCTGAAGTAGCGCTGGTCCCAGGGAGTCGTCTCCTGCAGCAACTGTGGGTACTTCCGCTCGGCATACTTCACGTAGGCGTCGATGTGCTCCTGCATCCGAGCCTGCGACGCCGCCGGGTCGCGGGACTTGAGAGCCTCGTAGATCTCCTGGTGGGCCACGAGGATCGCCTGGCGCCGGTGCGTCGGGTAGTGGATGCCGATGACCGTGCCGTCCATGATTCCGAGCAGCGAGTCGACGATGTAACCGAAGAGCACGTTGCCCGACGACCAGGCGATGACGTCGTGGAACCGCTTGTTGGCCTCGAGGAACGAGAATTGGTCGTCCATGTCGGTGCGCATCTGGTCGATCGTCGCGGCGAGGTCGGCCAGGTCGTCCTCGTTCATCCGCACGGCGGCGAGCGAGCTGATCATCGGTTCCATCGCGGAGCGGACCTCGACGATCGTGCGGAACGGCGCCTCGTTGATCTGCATGAGCAGAACGACGGTGCTGGCCAGGTGAGAGGCGTCGGGGTTCTGCAGGACCGGCCCGCCACGGGGGCCCGGCTTGAGGGCGATGACTCCCTGAAACTCCAACAACCGCAACGCTTCTCGCAGCGTGCCACGGCCGGTCTGGTACTTCTCAAGCATGGTGCGCTCGGGCGACATGAGGTCGCCGGGCTTGAGTCCGTCACGCAGGCTGTCGCGGACGATGCGCTGGGCGACCATCATGGCGGCCTTCGGGGGCCGGGCCGGCGCCGCCGGCCGCGAGGGAGTGGTGCTGGCCATCTCATGCCTCTCTGCAGAACAATGGTAAACATTAACAGCAAAGGGCCGAGGGCGCGCCAGATGGCTGCTGAGGAGGTGCACCGCAATGTCTGAATTGTCGCGAGTGGCACCAACTGGTGACGATACCGCTGATGAGATGGCTGCCGCAGTCAGAAACTAAGGTCTCGCACGCGTCCGTCCGCAGATTCGTGAGTTGGAGCTCGCTGGCGAGTTCCCCCGGAGGTGGCCACCGGCGAGATCCCGGTTCGAAGGAGACCTCACCGATGGCCTTGTCCCAGTCTGCCTTGTCCGAGCTCGCGGAGGTGTTCCGCACCGGCGAGGGCACTGACTTCATCCGCGAGTGTGTCCGCGTCGCGATGCAGGAGCTGATCGACGCCGAAGCCACTACGGCGATCGGCGCCGGCCGCTACGAGCGCACCGAGTCCCGCACCACTGAACGCAACGGGTCGCGTCCGCGGCTGCTCACCACGCACGCCGGTGATGTCCAGCTGACGATCCCGAAGTTGCGCGCCGGGTCGTTCTTCCCGAGCATCCTGTCGCCGCGGCGGCGGATCGACCAAGCGTTGTACGCGGTCGTCATGGAGGCCTACGTCCACGGCGTGTCCACCCGGTCGGTGGACGACCTGGTCGCCGCGTTGGGCGGGACCGGGATCTCCAAGAGCGAGGTGTCGCGGATCTGCGCGGGGCTGGACGAGAGTGTGGGAGCGTTCCGGACCCGGCGCCTGGACCACGTCGAGTTTCCTAAGGCAGGCCTCGACGCGACCTACCTGCACGTGCGCACCGAACACGGCATGGTGGTGTCCAGCGGTCGTCGTCGCCACCGGTGTCACCAACCAGGGACGCCGGGAGATCCTCGGTCTCGATGTCGGCGACAGCGAGGACGAGGTGTTCTGGCGAGGCTTCCTCACCTCCCTGAAGAAGCGCGGCCTGACCGGCGTCCAGCTCGTGATCTCCGACCAGCACAGCGGCCTCGTCGCCGCGATTTCCCGCGCGCTGCAGGGTTCGCACCAACGCTGCCGGGCCACTTCCGCAACGTCTCGCATGCGGCCGAGACTGATGGTCGCCGCGCAGTTCCGCACCATCTTCGCCCAACCCGACCTGGCCTCAATGGCCAAACAGTGGGACAAGGTCGCCGCCGAGTTGTCGGCCCGCTACCCCAAGATCGGGGCTCTCATGGACGCAGCGAAGGCCGAGGTCCTCGCCTTCGCCGCGTTCCCGCGGGAGCACTGGCGCAAGATCTGGTCAACGAACCCACTATTGGTTAACCGGCCCTCGGACGACACCTTGGCCGTCGCGGCCTGACCTCCGCTGGATGGGTGGGGGTGGGGGCGATCCTGCCGGTGAGGAGAGGAGCCGGTCATGGCTGTGTCGGTGCGAGTGGAGCAGGGCGGACACGCCCTGGCAGGCGACTGGGCCGGGGCGGGTGAAGCGAATGCGTTCCTTGACCACCTACGGGCCCGGGCGTTCTCGCCGGCCACGGTCCGGGCGTACGCCTATGACGTGGCGAACTTCGCGCGGTTCTTGTCGGAGCAGGGTCGGGGCGTGGCTGAGGTGGCGCCGATGGACATCTTCGCCTGGGTGGACTGGCAGGGTGTGCGGGCTCCGGGCACCGGTTCAACGGTGGTGCCCCTGTCGCCGCGGGGGCACCGGCGACGGCAACCGGCGCGTGGCTGGCCGACGTGCAGGCGTTCCTAACCAGCCTGGGCACCCACCGGGACCGGGCGATGGTGCTGGCCATGCTGCTCGGCGGGTTGCGCTCGGCCGAGGTCCGCGGCCTGCTCCTGAAGGACGTCGACCAGGGCCGGCGACGCCTACGCGTGGTCGGTAAGGGCGGGCGGGAACGGTCCGTGCCGGTCGACTCGGCATTCTTCGCCGAGCTCGGCGGCTACCTGCGTCACGAGCGACCGCCTGGGCTGGCCACGCCGGAGTGCTTCGTGGTCATGCGCGGCCCGAGCGCCGGTTCCCCGGTGACCGAGGCCGGGCTGCGGTCGGTGTTCCGTCGCCATCGCAGCTCTTCCGGCGCCGTGCGGGTCCGACCGCACCGGCTGCGGCACACCTACGGCACTGAGCTGGCCGCCGCGGGAATCGACCTGCTCGCCCTGCGCGAGCTGATGGGACACGCGAGTCCGGAAACCACCGGCGTGTACATCCACCTGTCCAACGAGCACCTCGCGGCCGAGTACGCCGCGGGAACCCTCGCGGGTCCCGGACCGCGGCACCACGGTTCGCCGTCGCCGCTGACCACGCGCTGCTGTCGGCGTACGTTGAACACTGCCAACGGCTTGGTCTCTCCGACCGCGCCTACCGGGACCGGCAGCGCATCGCCCGGGCATTCCTGACCGACCACCCCGACGTGCCCGAGTGGATGCAACTCCCGACCCAGCATCGGGTGCTGGAGCTGCGCCGCACCGGGGCGTGGCCGCTGCTCGCCTTCGCCATCGGCGCTGGCCAGGTCGCACTCGATGTCGAACTCGCGATGACCAGCGCCCTGGCTTCCCCATCGTGGAGGAACAGCACTGGTGACTTTCGCCGCCGCCCGCGGCGCCGGGCTGGCCCTTCACTGGACCGACGGGTGGGTCGAAACCGTCCTACACGAGTGCCTGGCGGTGGTCCTGGCCTGGCACGGTGGACCGCTGAGCGCGCTGAATGCCGACGTGTTGCAACGCTTCCAGGACGAGCTGGAGGACACGCCCACCGTCCCCCCACCGTCCCGGCGGGCCTACCGGGCACGGCTGGCGAGCCTGCGCCAACTGCTGTTCCAGCTCGCGCTGGATGACCCAGCGCGCCGCCGACCCTGGGGCCGCACCCTGAACAGCGCTTCGACGACGTGGAGATGGCCCCGGCGATCCGAGACACGTTGCTGCGGTACGTCACCACCCGCGCCGCAGTACTGCGGCCCAAGTCGGTGGAGTCGCTGGTCAATGACCTGCTGCCGTTCGCGGAGTACCTCACCGCCCACCACAGCGACGTCACCAGCCTGCGCCACCTGCGCCGCCACCACGTCGAGCAGTTCCTGCGCGGAACAAGGCCGCCGCGCGGGCGCCGGCCCGGCCCGCCCGGATCTCCCGGGCCAGTCCCCGTCCTAACCATCCGAACATGCTCGAGGACATCACCACGGACTGGGCAGGAGCCCCCACCCGACGGCTGGTCTTCGCCGCCGACATCCCCAAACTCGGCCGGGCGTTGCCCCGCGCCCTGCCCCCGGACATCGACGCCGCGCTGATGGCCGCCGTCGCCAACCTGGACGACCCGTTCTCCCGCACCGGCCTGCAGGTCCTGCGCGGCACCGGCCTGCGGGTCGGTGAACTGCTCGACCTCGAACTAAACGCAGTGATCGACTATGGGCCGACCGGGACCTGGCTGCGGGTCCCACTGGGCAAGCTCGCCACCGAACGCTCCGTCCCCCTCGACGCAGCGACCCTGGAGGTCTTGGACCAGTGGGCCACCCGACGAGGCACGCACCCCCCACCCCCCCCGGCAAACCCACCGAACTTCCTGTTCACCACGCGCCGCCGCCTCGGCACGACTGCCGGCAGCGGCCTCCTCGCCGCGGTCGCCGCCGCGGACCTACACGAGCCCGGCGGCCAGGCCCTCACCGTCACACCGCATCAGTTGCGACACACCTACGCCACCACCCTGGCCAACGCCGGCATGTCCCTGCAGGCGCTGATGGCCCTCCTCGGCCACGTCACCCCCGAGATGACCATCCGCTACGCCACCCTGGCCTCCCCGACCCTGCGGAACGCCTACGACCAGGCCATCGGCACCATGCGCCGCCAGCTCACCCTGACCCCCGTCGGACGCCCCATCATCCCCGACAAGATCGCCTGGCTAGCCTCAGAGATGCTCAAGACCCGCGTCGCTCACGGCTACTGCTCACGGCACGAAACCCAGGGCGCCTGCCCCTACGCGAACATCTGTGAAACCTGCGACAACTTCACTCCCGCAACCGAATCGCCCCAGCGCTGACCGCCCAACTCACCGACATCAACGCCCTGCAGGCCGACGCCGAGGACCGAGGATGGAGCAGCGAGGCGCAAAGACACCAGCGCGTCGCCCAAGCAGTCCAAGGCCACCTCGACCAGCTCCAACCACGCTGAACCAACCCTCAACAGCTTGCCCCGCCAGCCAGGGCCGGTTAATCGAGCGGCTCAACAAAGAAATCAAACGCCGAGCCCGCGTCGTCGGCATCTTCCCCAACGAGGCAGCCGTCATCCGCCTCATCGGAGCCGTCCTGGCCGACACCCACGACGAGTGGGCCACCGACGAACGCAGGTACCTCTCCGAAGAATCCATGGCCAAGATCAACAAGACCGACAACAATGAACCAGTCGCCCTCACCGAGGGCTGACCGGTAGGCATGGAGAAGACCAAAGCCCACCACTCCCCGGGACTCTTACCGTCCGTCCGCAGATTCGTGAGTTGGAGCTCGCTGGCGAGTTCCCCCGGGCGCTGTATCGCGAGATGGGCGCAGCCCGGTCTTGGTCCTGCTCAGTCGCCCTCGGGTGAGCAAGACCGCCACCAGAACGTCGGTTTCAGTCCCGTGAGGACGCGATTCAACGTCGGGCCAGTCCCGCCGCTCGGGGCCTAGTGGGAGTTCGCGGAGTGTTGGCCACACCAGAGTGTGGCCAACACTCCGGGAAGCCGAGGCGGACTGCCGTAAGCACCTTGGCAGCGAGCGCCCAGACCCTTCAGGTGAGTGAAACCGACGTCGGGACGTCGGTTTCACTCACCTGAGTGGACGAATGTGGCTCAGATGCCGCGCCAGACCGGCGGGCGCTTCTCGGTGAAGGCGCGGGCACCCTCTCGAGCGTCTTCGGAGGCCCGGACCGGCAGGCTGATCTCGCGCATCAGGTCAAACCGCTCGGCCATGGGCCAGCCCGACGAGTCGCGAAGGATCTGCTTGCTGGCTCGCACCGCCAGCGGACCGTTGGCCGCGATCGCGGAGGCCAACTCCACCGCGGCGTCCAACGCCCCGCCGTCCGGCGTGAGCCGGTTGACCAGGCCCACCTCGAACGCCCGCTGCGCGCCGACCAAGGCACCCGTGAGCGCCCACTCCATGGCGATCGCCGTCGGGATCCGCTCGGCCAGCCGCAACAACCCGCCACCCGCAGCCACGAGGCCACGACGCACCTCAGGCAGCCCGAACCGAGCGCTCTCACCGGCAACGACGAGGTCGCAGGCCAGCGCGATCTCGAACCCACCCGCCACCGCCGCACCCTCGACGGCCGCAACGAGCGGCTTGTCGGACGGCCGCTCGACGATCCCGGCAAACCCACGCACCGGCACCGACGGCCGCTCGCCCGCAAGGAACGCCTTGAGGTCCATCCCCGCGCAGAACGTTCCGCCCGCACCGGTCAGCACCCCACACGTGAGGGCCGGGTCGCTGTCGAGCCGATCGAGCGCCGCGGCAACCGCCTCGGCCGTCTCCGTGTTGATCGCGTTCTTGATCTCCGGGCGGTTGAGCACGATGAGCAGCACGCCGCCGCGCACCTCGGTGTGCACCGGGCTCCCCATCGCGCCACCCTCCCCCAGAGAGCCGCCCAGACCCTCGGTCATCGGGGGCTCATCCGGATCGCTCCGTCAAGACGAATCGTCTCGCCGTTGAGCATCGCGTTGTCGACGATGTGCATCGCGGTGGCGGCATACTCCTCGGGCCGACCCAGCCGCGACGGGTGCGGGACCTGCGCCGCCAGCCCGTCCTTGATGTCCTGCGAGAAGCGGCTGAGGATCGGCGTGTCGAACACCCCCGGCGCGATCGTGCACACGCGGATCTGCCGCTGCGCGAGGTCGCGCGCGGCGACGATCGTCATGCCAACGACGCCGGCTTTGGCTGAGGCGTAAGGGATTTGGCCGATCTGCCCCTCAAACGCCGCGACCGACGCCGTGAGCACGCACACGCCACGCTCGCCGTCGATCGGCTCGTGGGCCGCCATCGCCGACGCCGCATGCCGCAGCACGTTGAACGTCCCGAAGAGGTTGACCGCGACGATCTCGCGATAGAGGTCGTAGTCGCCCGGTGCCCCAGCCTTGTCGAGCACCCGCACCGTGCCGCCGCGACCCGCACAGTGGACGAGCGTGCGCAGCGGCGCCCGACCGTCGGCGAGGGCCACGGCAGCGGCGACCGCCTCGTCGTCGCGCACGTCACCAGGCGCGAATGAGGCTGCAGCGCCGAGGGATTCGGCGACCTGCGCCCCCTGGGAGGTCGGCAGGTCAAGGATGGTCACGAGGACCCCGCGGGCGAGCAGGGCCTGGACTGTGGCCAGGCCGAGCCCGGAGGCCCCACCGGTGACGACGGCGGATGAGTTCTCCAGGTGCATGCGGGCAGTCTCCTTGGTTCCGGGGCGGAAGGGGGGCTTGGGTGGTGGGGGCCTACGGCAGGGGTATGCCGGTCAGCCCGGTTGGCCGGTCAGCCGAGGCGTTCGAGGATGGTCGCGTTGGCCATGCCGCCGGCCTCGCAGATCGTCTGCAGGCCGTAGCGGCCGCCGGTCTGCTCCAGGTGGTGGAGCATGCTCGTCATGATCCGGGCCCCGGAGGCGCCGAGCGGGTGCCCCAGGGCGATCGCGCCGCCGCGGGGGTTGAGCCGCTCCTCGTCATAGGGGTGCTCGGCCAGCCACGCGAGCGGCACCGATGCGAAGGCCTCGTTGACCTCGACCGTGTCGATGTCGCGCAGCGTGAGCCCGGCCCGAGCCAAGACTTTCGTCGTCGCCGCGATCGGGCCGGTGAGCATGAGTTGCGGGTCGTCGCCGACGACGGCAGAGGCATGGATCCGGGCCCGCGGGCGCAGGCCGAACGCCGCGGCGCGCTCCTCGCTCATGAGCAGCAGAACACTCGCGCCGTCGGTGATCTGCGAGGAGTTGCCTGCCGTCACTGACCAGTCGATGTCGGGGAACCGGGCCCGCATCTCGTCGGTCCCGAAGACCGCCGCGAGGCCGGCTAGGCGCTCCAGGGTCGTGCCGGGCCGGATCGACTCGTCGGCCGACACCGGGGCGGCGCCCGGCGGGGTCACGGCCACCAGTTCGTCGTCGAAGCCGCCCGAGGCAGCGGCGGCGGCGGCGCGGGCGTGGGAGCGGACGGCATACGTGTCCAGGGTGGTGCGGCTGAGCCCCCAGCGGTGGGCGACGAGCTCGGCGGACACCCCTTGCGGGACGAGGCCGGGGTAGCGCGCCCGGACGCCGGGGCCGTGCGGGTCGGCGCCCATCCGCGCGGACATGATCGGCACCCGGCTCATCGACTCGACCCCGCCGGCGATGACGATGTCATAGAGCCCCGCGACGATCCCTGCCGCGGCGAACTCGATCGCCTGCTGCCCGGAGCCGCACTTGCGCTCGATGGTCACCGATGGGACGTGCTCGGGGAACCCGGCCGCCAGCCACGCCTGCCGGCCCGGGGTGGCCGACTGCTCGAGGTTCTGCCCGACGCAGCCGATGATGACGTCGTCGACGATGCCGGGGTCGATGCCCGTCCGAGCGACCAACGCCGTGAGAGTCTGGGCGAGCAGGTCAACCGGATGCAGGTCGGCGAGGGCGCCGCCCGCCTTGCCGCGACCCATGGGCGTCCGCACCGCTTCGACGATGACCGCGTTGCTCACGACGACCTCCTCGGGAGCCCGCACGGGCCCGATCTCTGATTATCGTTAGCATACACAATCGCTCTTGGCCACGGGGAGCCCTTGACCGCAAATCATGAACATGAATATCATCAAAGCGCGGGCTAGGCATCACCCCGGCTAGAGAACAACGTGGAGGAGGTGCGGACATGGGACGGGTCGGGATCGATGACCTCGAGGCCCTCCAGGGTCTGGGGCTGCGGCACGAGGAGCGCGCCGAGTTGCTGGCGACGCAGACCGAGTGCACCTTCGTCTTCTCCAGTGAGGCCGGGTGGCCCAGCGGGGTTGTCATGACCTACATCCACATCGACGGCGTCTTCTGGCTCACCGCGGTCGAAGGTCGCGGTCAGACCAAGGGCATCGCCAAGGACCCGCGCGCGACGATCGTCGTCAGCAACAGGGGGACCGACCTGCCGGGGCGACAGATGGCGGCATACCGCTGCGTCGTCACCGTCCACCGCGACCGGCGCACCAAGGCGTGGTTCATCGACGAGTTCACCAAGCGACTGCAGCCGGGCAACGAAGCCCCGTGGATGAAGCTGCTCGACAGCCCCAACCGGGTCATCTTCAAGGCCCAGCCGGTCGCGCTCGCGGTCAGCCACGACTCCCGCAAGATCCCCGGCGGCGGCCGCAACACGACGGGCAGCAGCGCCGGGGGCGGCGAGTGAGCGCGCCCGAGGACCCGGCCCTGACGGCGACCCGCCCTACGCCCAGCCCCACCAGCGGACCCCCGTGCCGACGGTTGGTCGGCCGCGTGGCCGTGGTCGTCGGCGGCGGCTCCGGCATGGGCCGCGCGATCAGCGAGCGCCTGGCCTCCGAGGGCGCGATCGTCTACGTTGCCGATGCGCGCGAGCAGGCGGCATACGAGGTCGCCAGCGCCATCACGGCGAGCGGCAGCGCTGCCATCCCGTATGCCGCGATCCCCCATGTCGTGGACGCCACCTCCGTCGACGCGCTCCGCGCGCTTTTCGAGCGGGTCGAGGCCGACCACGGCGTTCTGCACGTGTTCCACCACCAGGTCGGCGCGCCTGGCGCCGGAGGAATTGACTTCTCCGAGAACGAGTTCGACGATGCTGTCGCCGTTAACATCAAGTCGGCGACCTTCGGTGCGTCGCTGGCCTGGCCGCTGCTCTCGCGCGCCGAAGGCAAGGCGTCGGTGACCTTCACGGCCTCGACCGCGGCCCTCGTCGGCAGCCCGTTCAGCCCGCTCTACTCGTTGACCAAGGGCGCGCTCGTGGCCTTCGCCCGGTCGCTCGCGCTCGTCGGGGCCCCGGTCGGGATCCGGGTCAACGTCGTCGCCCCCGGGCCGGTCGACACCCCGATGCTGCCGACCTTCTTCGGCCGCGAGCCCGGCGCGAGCATCGCCGACCTCATGGACTCCTTCCTCGCCACCGTGCCTCTCGGCCGGCCGGGAACCCCCGGGGAGGTCGCCGGAACGGTGGCCTTCCTCGCCAGTGACGATGCAGGTTTCATCACTGGCATCACCATCCCCGTCGACGGAGGGTTGACCGCGAGATGACCGACCACAGCACCCCACAGGACAGCACCACCGCCGGCGGCTTGTTTGGCGGCGGCGGCCATGTCGGCGGCGGCGCCACTGGCGGCACCCGCGCGGCCGCACACACGGGTCCCGACACCGACACCGCGATCGTCGCCGCGCGATCCGCCCAGCTGTACTACCGCTACGCCCGAGCGGTCGATGACCACGACTACGAGGCCCTGCGAGCGATGGTCACCGACGACGTGAAGATGACCCGCGCCGATGGCACCCGCGAGGGCGTCGAGGCCTTCCTCGACGTCTATCGAGCCTTCACCGCCCAGGCGATCCCCTCGAGCAAACACGTCGTCACCAACATCCTCGCGACTCGTGCGGCGGCCGGTGAGATCCACACCCAGGCGTATTTCGAGGCCAGCATGTTCGGAGTCGAGTCGACGCGGGTGATCGTCGGGCACTACGACGACATCCACGTCGAGCGCGATGGCCGACTGCTGCTGGCCCACAAGATCATCACCGTCGACCGCGTCCTCACCCTGCCGGCAGCCGAGGCGTCCTACGTCAACGTCGGCTCGACGGCGGCCGCGGACGGCGCGGACGCATGACCGCCGACGAGAACCCCGGCCGGGGGGTCGTCGTCACCGGCGCCGCCCGCGGCATGGGTAAGGCGATCGCACAGCGCTTTGCCGCGTCCGGCCATGTCGTCATCGGGGTCGACCGCGACGCCGACGCGCTCGCCGCGACCTTCGCCGAGCTCGGCGCCCCCCACATCGGCATCGCCGGCGACGTCTGTGACGAGGAGCTGCTCGCGCGGGTCTGCGAGCAGGCGGTCGAGGTCGGCGGCGGGCTGCGCTGCTTCGTCGCCAACGCCGGCATCATCGGCCCCGGACCGAGCACCGAGCAACCGGTGGCCCAATGGGACGGCCTGCTCGGCGTCAACCTCACGGGCGTCTTCCTCGGCGCTCGGCATGCCGCTCGGGTCATGCGACCCGGCGCCAGCATCGTGGCGACCAGCTCGATCTGTGGGTCGCTGGGCTTCGGTGGGCGCGCGGCATACGGTGCGTCCAAGGCGGGGATCAACGGACTGGTGTGGGCGCTGGCGGTGGAGTGGGGGCCGCTCGGGATCCGCGTCAACGCGGTGGCCCCCGGCGCGATCCGCACCGAGCTCGCCGCCGCGATGATCGCGACCGGTCGGGTCGACGAGAGTGTTTACGAGGCGCGCATCCCCATGGGGCGGCGCGGTCGTCCCGAGGAGGTCGCGGCCGCCGTGCACTTCCTCGCCTCGGACGACGCAAGCTATGTGTCGGGGGTCGTTCTGCCGGTCGACGGCGCGTGGGCGATCAACGGCCTTCCGGCGCAGGCCGGCTGAGCCGCGGAACGAAGCAGAAGGAAGAGGAACCTCATGGTCAACGTCGGGCTGCTCATCAGCGACATCCCCCGGTCGACGCCGTCCAAGCAGCACTTCAGCGACCTGCTGCGCTTCGTCGAGGCGGCCCAACGCAACGGGTTCACCTATCTGGCGATGGGGCAGCACTTCCTCTACGGCGACCTGCGCTGGCTGCAGCCGGTGCCCTTGTTCGCCCGGCTGGCGGCCGAGGTCGACCCCGATTTCAAGCTTGTCACCCAGATCATCATCGCGCCGCTCTATCACCCGGTGCTGCTTGCCGAGGAGATCGCAACCCTCGACATCGTCACCGAAGGTCGGCTGATCTTCGGGGCGGGTGGCGGATATCGGCCCGAGGAGTTCACCTTCCTCGACGTTCCTTACAAGGAGCGCGGCGCCCGCTTCGACGAGTCGCTCGAGCTGATGACCAAGCTCTGGACCCAGGAGACCGTCACCCACCACGGCCGGTTCTGGAACCTCGACGGCGTCCAGCCGCACATCCAGCCCGTCCAGCAGCCGCACCCGCCGATCTGGATCGGGGCCCATGCCGAGGCCGGCGTCCGTCGCGCGGCAAAGTATGGCGATGCCTATGCCTGCCCGCCCGAGACCCCGGTGCGCGAGGGTCGCTCGCCGCTACGCGATCGTCCGCGACGGATTCGCCGCGCGCGGCAAGGCCTTCACCTCGCAGCCGCTGCGGCGCAACATCCAGGTCGGCGACACCCGCGAGGAGGCGATGGTGGAATACGCCCGGGTCGCCCAGGGGCGTTACCTCACCTATCTCAACAAGGGCCTGGACGTCATGGCCAACACCGACCTGGAGAACGAGTTCGCCAAGGCCGTGTCGTCGCACGCCGTCATCGGGACCGACGATCAGGTGGCCGCCGAGTTGTGCGACCTCGTCCAGACGTTGCCCGTCGACCCGATCCTGCTGCGCCCGACCTGGCCGACGATGTCCAGCGACGAGATGATCGCGGCCCTGGACCGGCTCGGTCGCACCGTCGTCCCCGCGCTGCGCGCGATCACCCCCCGCACCGACATCGACGAGGCGCTGCTCGCCCCGCAGGAGGACCAGTGAGCCAGCCGATCAGTCACCCGATGACCTATCGGGACCTCGTCCCGACCTTCCCCGACCCCACGACCTGGACGCTCGACCAGGTGCTGCGTCACCACGCGCAGGTGCGGCCCGACGCGCTCGCCCTGGAGTGCCCGGAAGAGTCCGTCACCCTCACGTATGCCGCGGGGCTGGCCGACGCGGAACGGCTCGCTTCGGGGATGCTCGCCGCCGGAGCCCGGCCGGGCGATCGGGTCGTCATCATGGCCGCCAATTCCTCGCGGTTCGTGCGCAGTTGGTGGGCGACGGCCGTGTCCAGCCTCGTCGAGGTGCCGGTCAACACCAACTATGAGGGCGAGTTCCTGCGTCACCAGGTGACCGTCGTCCAGCCTCGGTTCGCCGTCATCGATGACACGTATGCCGAGCGCTTCGTCGCCATCAAGGAGCAGGTGCGGGTCATCGAGGAGTTCTGGGTCATCGACACCGGGGCCGGGATCCACGACGACGCCATCGACCTGTTGCGCGAGCACGGCTGGGTGGCCGGCGATTGGGAGGAACTCCTGCAGGCCGAGCCCGTCGCGCTGACGGCTCCCGCGCCGCAAGACCTCGGTGCGATCTTCTTCACCTCGGGCACGACCGGGCCGAGCAAGGGCGTCGCGATGCCCAACTCGCAGCTCTACTTCTTCGCCCAGGAGGTGGCCTGCTTCACCCGCCTCACGCCCGAGGACGTCTACCTCACGACGACACCGCTTTTCCACGGGAACGCGCAGTTCATGGCGGCATACCCCGCCTTGCTCGCGGGAGGGCGCGCGGTGGTGCGGCCGAAGTTCTCGGCGAGCCGGTGGATCGACCACGTGCGCGACTCGGGCGTGACGGTCACCAACTTCGTCGGCGTGATGATGGACTTCGCGTGGAAGCAGGCGCCGCGCCCGGACGACCGCAACAATCACCTGCGTTGTGTGTATGCCGCCCCCACCGCCTCCTCGATCGTCGAGGAGTTCAAGGAGCGGTATGGCATCGAGGCGTTCGTCGACGCGTTCGGGCTGACCGAGACGAGCGCGCCGATCATCTCGCCCTACGGCGTGCCGCGGCCTGCGGGTGCGGCGGGGCTGCAGGCGTCGGACTGGTTCGACATCCGGCTGGTCGACCCTGAGACCGACCGCGAGGTGGCGGTCGGCGAGATCGGCGAGTTGGTCGTGCGGCCGGTGCATCCGTGGACCTGCAGCATGGGCTATTACGGGATGCCCGAGAAGACCGTCGAGGCCTGGCGCAACCTGTGGTTCCACACCGGTGACGCGCTGCGCAAGGACGCCGACGGGTGGTTCTACTTCGTCGACCGCTATAAGGACGCGCTGCGTCGGCGCGGGGAGAACATCAGCTCCTACGAGGTCGAGCAGGCCATCCTCGGCCACCCGGCGGTCACCGAGTGCGCCGTCATCGGGGTGCCCGCCGACGTCGAGGCCGGCGAGGACGAGGTGCTCGCGGCGGTCGTCGTTGATGGCCCCGTCGACCCCGCCGAGATCCTCGCGTGGTGCGCCGGCCGGATCCCCGCCTTCGCCGTCCCGCGGTTCATGCGGGTCGTCGACGCCCTGCCGAAGACCCCGTCCGAGAAGGTGCGCAAGGCCGCGCTGCGGGCGGACGGCATACCCCCTGGCACGTATGACCGGGAGCGGTCGGCGACCGTTCCTGCTGCGTCTCCCCCTGCCACCCCTGCTCCCGCGACCCCTGCTCCCGCGACCCAGACCGAGGAGGCCCACGCATGAGCGTGCCCACCCACACCACTCCGCCGCCGCCGATCCCGCAGGAAGTGCGCGACTGGGTCCCGGCGACCCGCACACTGCTCGTCGGCGGCTCGATGGTCGAGCCGCGCGGCGAGACGTGGGACGTCTTCAACCCCGCGACCGAGGCCGTCATCGCGACCGTCAGCGGGGCGAGCGCCGATCAGGTCGACGCCGCCGTGCTGGCTGCGCGGAACGCCTTCCCGGCGTGGGCGGCGCTGTCGGGTGCCGAGCGCGGCGCCTACATCCACCGCTTCGCCGACGCGCTCGAAGCCGCCGCCGACCGACTGCTGCCCTCGATCGTCAACGAGGTCGGGACGCCGGTCTCGCTCGCGGAATACCTGCAGGTCAAGATGGCCGTGCAGGAGCACCTGCGCTGGGCGGCCGACGCGGCGGCGACCGATCGCACCGTCCACCTGGGGCGTTATGAGACGCCGTGGCCGACGATGAGCGACGTCGTGCATGAGCCGGTCGGGGTCGTCGCGGCGATCACGGGCTACAACTACCCCCTCAACCTGGCGATCTTCAAGTTCGGTGCGGCGCTGGCCGCGGGGTGCACCGTTGTGCTGCTGCCGTCGCCGCGCACGCCGCTGACGACCCTGTTGCTCGGCGACCTCATCCAGGAGTCGGGGCTGCCCCCGGGCGTCATGAACGTCATCATCGGCGGCGCCGACGTGGGACGGCAGTTGTCCTCGCACCCCGACGTCGACCGGGTGTCGTTCACCGGGTCCGACGGGGTCGGCGCGCTCATCATGGAGCAGGCCGCGCGCAACCTGGCCGGGGTCACGCTGGAGCTCGGCGGCAAGTCGCCGAGCATCGTCATGCCCGATGTCGACGTCGCCAAGGTCGCGGTCGAGATGCACCTGCGCTGGTCGCGCAACGCCGGCCAGGGTTGTGCGGCGCTGGCGCGCTTGCTCGTCCACGAGAGCCGGTTCGACGAGTTCGTCGAAGCGGGGGCGTCGGCCTTCGACCAGATGGTCGTCGGCGACCCGTGGGACCGCGCGACCAACATCGGCCCGCTCATCCGTCCGGATCACCAGGCTCGGGTGCAGTCCTTCATCACCGACTCGCTCGCTGTCGGTGGGCGCAAGCTGCTCGAGGTGACCAAGCCGCTGCCGGAGAAGGGTTGGTACGTCAACCCCGTGCTGCTCGGCGGGCTCGACCACAGTGCGCGGGCCTGCCAGGAGGAGATCTTCGGCCCGATCGCGGTGTTGGTGCCGTTCAAGGACACCGAGGACGCGATCCGGCTGGCCAACGACACGAAGTACGGCCTGGCCGCCAACGTCTGGTGCAACGACCCGATCGAGGCCCGCCGGGTCGCCGACCGGGTGCGCGCCGGCACGGTGTGGATCAACGGCGGCGGCGGGATGCGCCCGGACGCCCCCTTCGGCGGGTTCGGCCGCTCCGGCATCGGGCGCGAGCTCGGTGAGTGGGGCATGCGCGAATACCTCGAGGTCAAGCACGTCCAGTGGCGGCTCTGATGTCGGACGGCCCGTCGGTGTCTGAGGACGCAACGACTGCGGGGGGCGCGTCCGTGGACGCGAGCCCGGCGGCAGGTGCGACGAGACGCGAAGGCCCGCTGCACGGCATACGCGTGCTCGAACTGGGCACGATGTATGCCGCGCCCACCTGCGGGCGGATGCTGCGCGACTTCGGCGCGGAGGTGACCAAGGTCGAGGACCCGGGCGCGGGCGACTATGCGCGCCAATGGACTCCGATGAAGAACGGCCAGTCGATGGGGTTCGCGCGGCTCAATGCCGGCAAGCGCTCGGTGGGCATCGACGTGCGGTCGGAGGCCGGGCGCGATCTCGTGCGGCGCCTGGCGGCCGACGTCGATGTCGTCATCGAGTCGTTCCGGCCGGGGCGGTTGGAGGCGTGGGGGCTGGGCTATGACGTGCTGTCGGTCGACAACCCGAGGCTGGTGCTGACGCGGGTGTCGGGCTTCGGACAGACCGGGCCATATAGCGGGAAGCCAGGCTTCGGGACGGTTGCCGAGACGGGCAGCGGCTTTGCCTTCATCAACGGGTGGCCGGAGACTCCGCCGACGTCGCCGCCGTTCGGTTTCGCCGACTCGATCGCCGGCATCTCGGCGGCGATGGGGACGGCGATGGCGCTCTATCGACGCGAACGCACCGGGGCTGGTGACGTCGTCGATGTGGCGCTCTATGAGCCGCTGATGTTCATCATCGGCGACATGATCATCAACTACACGGGGACGGGGTTCGTCCAGGGGCGGGTCGGCAACGGCACCGGCTCGGCGTCGCCGCGCGGGGTCTATCAGGCCGCCGACGGCAAGTGGCTCTCGATCGCCGCGAGCAACCAGGGCATCGCCATCCGGCTGTTCCACGCGATGGGTCGGCCGGACATCCTCGAGGACCCGCGCTTCGCCACCAACGCCGCCCGGATGGAGCACAACGACGCCATCCAGGCGATCGTCAGCGCATGGGTGGCCGCGCGGCCGCGGCACGAGGTGCTCGCGGTCCTCGACGAGCATGAGGTGGTCTGCTCGCAGGTCAACGACGCGAGCGACATCGTCGCGGACCCGCACTTCTCGGAGCGCACGCTCGTGGAGCTCACCGGCAGCGAGGCGCTTGGACGGGTGCTCACGCCCGGCCCGATCCTGCATATGGGTGGTTACGACGGCCCCGTGTATGCCGGTGTCCCCACCATCGGGGAACACACCGACGAGGTGCTGCTCGCCGCCGGGTTGGGCCAGGCCGAGCTCGACCGGCTGCGGTCCGAAGGCGTCATCGGCAGCTGAGTCCGTTGTGCTTGGGCTGGGCTGGTGGTCTGGAGGGCTTCCGTGCGGCGCCCGGGGGCCTCGTCACGCGCTGGCGAGCCAGTGGGCTCCGGCCCAGAGCAGCATGTCGGATAAGTAAATATTTACTGCTAGTCTCAGAACATGCGCGCCGGTCGTCCCCCGAAGGAGACGATGAGGTTCACTGAGCTCGGTCAGGCCGTGCGCGCGCGACGGCGGACGGCGGGGATGACTCGAGCGGACCTAGCAAACCGGTCTGGACTGTCAGCCAACACGGTGATGAAGGTTGAGCAGGGCCAGACCCGCGACCCCGGCGTTTTCAAGGTCGCCGCACTGTGCCGTGCCCTGTCCGTGTCGATCGACGGACTCGTCACTGAGGCCGAACGCAATGAGCTCGCCGGGGAGGAACCAACCATGGTCAATGGAATCGTCTCGGTCGGGTACGAGGGGCGGCAGATCGACGACTTCGTCGCCGGCTTGCAACGAGCGGGGGTGCGCACCGTCGCCGACGTTCGCCTCAACGCCATCAGCCGCAAGCCGGGATTCTCGAAGACTCGGCTCCGGGACGCCTTGGCCGCCGTCGGCATCGGCTACGTCCACATGCGCAGCCTCGGGAACTCGAAGAACAACCGCCAGCCGTTTTGGGATGGTCACCCGGAGGAAGGGCGGAGGGTGTTCCGAGAGGCTCTGCAATCGACGGGCGCCCAAGCCTCCCTCGGAGAGCTTTCCCAGTTGGCCCGCGATCACGTGGTCGCGGTGCTCTGCTTCGAGGCCGATGTCGAGAGGTGTCATCGCAAGGTCATCATCGATCAAGTAGTGAAGGACACAGCCACCCCCGTTGCCGATCTCCCCGCCTACGAATCCCTTCGCGGGTAGTAGACGCCGAGGATGCTGAAGGTTTGTGGTCGCTTCGCCTGATTGCCCACGTAGAACGCAACGTCGTTCTTCGCCGAACAGATCTCCTCGAAGAAGCGGCGGTGGAGCTCCCTCTGTAAGTCCGCGTCTGATCGATTCCACAGGTGCCGCTGGAAGGCAACGAACTCCCAGTCGATAATCGACTGTTCGTGGGTGCCGCACGATGGTTCACTGCAGCGCCACTTGTAGACACCCCTGAACCGAGGAGCCGTCAGTGGCGTCTTGTCCTGGGCTTCCTCGAAAACGTCAAGCTCAAGCTGATTGACGTAGGCGTCGATCTTTGCCTGCTCATCCCGACTCCATCCAGGGTGTCGTTCCGTCCTGAACCCGAGGATTTCAGCTGGTCGAACGAGCGCCAGAGATGGCGCCTGGGCGTCGGCCTTGGCGCGGTTGCGAAGACCGCACATCGACACCTCAATGAGCGGATCGATGATGTCCCGACGCCTCCTCCACGGCGGCAGGAAGCTCTCCACGCGCAGGGTCGCCATGTTGGGTTGCCAGGACTCCAACCGAGCCTCGCCGGCGGGCCGGCAGTCGACAGCCACGATGTCGTACTTCCGGAACTGCTCTGTCGCCTGCGGCAGGTGCCGGAAGTTGATCGGATAGAGGCGGATCCAGCCTGTCGCGCCCAGGTCTCCCAGGATGACGCCAGCAACACAGACCGTCTCACCATGCGCAGCAGACGGGTTAGGAGCTGCCTTGACGGTAATCAAGACCCGGTGTCTCGCGGGCGCGATCGGCTTCTCCACCGGATGACCAAAATCGTCGCCGAACAACGTCACCATAATGCGCGGCACCTCCCCTGTCGGTTGTCAGCCACGCTAACCGCGGCCACTGACACAGCCGACTGTCGCACAGCCCCAGGGCGCCCGCCGACCCTCCTCCGTTGTCGACTCAGAGCACCTTGGAGAGGAAGGCGCGGGTTCGCGCGTGCGTCGGGTTGGCGAGGACCTCGCGCGGATTCCCAGCCTCGACGACGACCCCGTCGTCCATGAAGACGAGCGAGTCAGCGACCTCTCGCGCGAAACCCATCTCGTGGGTCACGACGATCATGGTCATCCCCTTGTCGGCCAGCGCTCGCATCACGTCGAGGACCTCGCCCACCAATTCGGGGTCCAGCGCCGACGTGGGCTCGTCGAACAGCATCAGCTTCGGCTCCATGGCCAGCGCCCGCGCGATGGCGACCCGTTGCTGCTGTCCGCCGGAAAGTTGGGCGGGATAGGCATCGGCTTTGTCCGAGAGCCCGACCTGCTTGAGCAGGTCACGACCCTGCTCGATTGCGGCCTCCCGGCGGCGGCCCTGGTCCTTAACCGGCGCCGCAACGATGTTCTCCAGCGCGGTCATGTGAGGGAACAGGTTGAACCGCTGGAACACCATGCCGATCTGACGTCGCTGCCGAGCGGCGTCCTTCGGGTGCATCTCGAACAACCGGTCACCGCGCTGGCGATACCCCACCAACTCGCCGTCGACATAGAGCCGACCCGCGCTGATCTGCTCAAGATGGTTGATGCACCGCAGGAAGGTCGACTTGCCCGAGCCGGACGGCCCGACGAGGCACATGACCTCGCCAGCGTTCACGGACAGGGTGACGCCCTTGAGCACCTCAAGTGCCCCGAAGCGCTTGTGGACACCTTCGCTCACCACCATCGGGGAAGCGGCCTGGGCAGTAGCGCTCGGCAGCGAGTCACGGAGGGTCATCGCACGGCCTTGTCGTCGCGAAGTTGTGCAGCCGCAAGGGTTTTGAGCTGCTTCGAGGAGGCCGCCCGCGAGGCTCCGCGACCGAAGTGGCGCTCCAGATAGAACTGCCCGACCATGAGGATCGAGGTGAAGAAGAGGTACCAGGTCGAGGCCACGAGCAGCATCGGGACGGGGTTGAACGTCTCCACTGCCAGGTCTCTCGCCCGGCTGTAGAGGTCCTGCGTGTAAGGGATCGCCGTGACCAACGAGGTGGTCTTGAGCATCGAGATGAGCTCATTGCCGGTGGGCGGGATGATGACCCGCATCGCCTGCGGCAGCACGACGAGGGTCGTCGCCTCCCGCCACGACATCCCGAGCGCCGTGGCCGCCTCGTACTGCCCTTCGTCGACGCTACTGATCCCCGCGCGAACGATCTCGGCCATGTATGCCGACTCGTTGAGTCCCAGCCCGATGACCGCCAGCCAGAAGAAGTTCTCCGCAAACGAACTGGTGCTGATGTGCAGGAACTGCGGCCCGAACGGAACGCCGAGATCCACCGTGCGGTAGATCGTCGTGATCAGCCCCCAGAACACCAGTTGGACATAGACGGGCGTGCCGCGGAAGAACCACACGAACCCCCAACTGACCGAGCGCAGAACCCTATTGGGCGACAACCGCATGACGGCCAGCAGCACCCCCAGCACGACGCCGATCACCATGGCCAGGACAGTGAGCATCAGGGTGATGACCGCGGCGCGGCTGATCCGCTCGTCCAACAGGTATGCCGCGTAGGTGCTCCACTCGTAGGCCGAGTTGGTGGCTGCCCCGTAGAGGAACAGCCCCAACAGGGCCACGATCACCAGGGCTGACGCGGTCCGCCCCGGATGCCGCAACGGCACAGCGTCGATCGGCAAGGAGCCCACGTCGTTGGGGGCACGGGAGGACATGGTCAGCTCGTCCCACCATTGATGGTGACCTTGGTGATGGCGCCGGCCGACACACCCCAGGTGGTCAGGATCCGACCGTACGTGCCGTCATCGATGAGGGACTGCAGAGCCGTCTGAACCGCCTGGGTCATGGTCCCGGAGTCCTTGGCCACCGCGATGCCGAACGGGGCGGAGTCGAAGATCGGCCCCGCGAGCTGCAACTTGCCCTCGGTCTGGCTCACGGCATACTGCGTCACCGGCGAGTCCGCCGACAGCGCGTCGGCACGTCCGAGCGCGACTGCAGTGGTGATGTCCTGCTGGGTGTCGAGCTTGAGCACGATGATCGCAGGCTTCCCGGCGTCGGTGCACGCCTTACTGCGAGCGGGGATTTCGTCGGTCTCTTGGTAGGTCCCGGTCCCGACGGCGACCGTCTTCCCGCAGGCGTTGTCCGGGTCGATCGTGGTGCCCGCCTTGCTCGCCCACTGACCGCCGGCGGTGAAGTAGTCGACGAAATCGACCGAGTTCTGGCGCTCCTTGGTGTCGGTGAAGGACGCGATGCCGACCTGATACTTCCCACCCTTGATGCCCGGGATGATGTTGTCGAACTGCGAATCCTGGAACTTCGGGGTGAGGCCCAGCCTCGTGGAGATCGCCGTCATGAGCTCAATCCCCCCCCCGATGGGCTCGCCCGCCGCGTTCTTGAACTCGTCCGGCGCGTAGGTGAGGTTCGTGCCGATCTGGAGCACCCCACTGGTGGCCACTGCGGCCGGGACGAGCGCCGCGGCCGCGTCGTTCTTGACGATCTGCGCCGTGGTGGACGCGCTCGGCGTCTGGGTTTTGGGGGCGTTGGTGGCGCACCCACTGGTGAGCAGGGCGACCGCGGCGGTCATGCCAAGAACGGCCGTGAGGGTACGAGGGAAACGCATGAGTCCAACCTCCAGGTGATGAACAGGTGACGTGGGATGCAATTCAGGGGTGCGGAGGGCGAGGCGCTACTCCGTTGGGGCAGTGCTGAATACGGCCTCGTGGGCTGGCGTGCAGACGCCGTGATGTCGCATGAACTCCAGAACCTGCGCATCGGAGGCCACGCCGGCACGTGCGCCGGTCGCGGTGACCGCCCTGGCGGCCGCGGCGTTCGCGAAGGACGCGGCGAGGGCCAGGTCGTCGGTCCGGTTGAGGGCGTGCAGGAAGCTCGCCCCAAAGGTGTCGCCGGCGCCGGTGACGTCGATGGCTTCGACATCGAGGCCCGGGACGTCCACGCTCCCGTTGGCGTGGAAGACCTGGCACCCCTGACTGGCGCGGGTGACCACGAGGTATGCCGTGTTCCCCGCGAGCAGGCCGGCCACGACGTCCGCCGCGGGTCGCCCGGCGCAGAACCGCTCGAAGCCGTGGTGGTTGACGAAGAGCAGGTCGGCCAACCCGACCAACTCGCCGTCGCCGTCGCCATCGATAAGGCTGGCCACGTCGAGGTCCAAGGCCAGCCGAGTCCCCGCAGCCCGCAACCGCCCGATGACCTCCGCCGCGCCCGCCCCGGCATGGCGCAGCGCCCGCAGGTCCCCCATCGCCGTGTAGACCCAACGCGCATCAGCGAGGCCAGCCACTGCCTCGTCCGACAACTCGATGGCGTCAAGGCCGAGTGCGGGGATGAGGACGCTGTGCTCCCCGTCGACGAGCAGGATGATCGTCTTCGAGTCGGCCAGGGTCTCGTCGAAGGCCACATGGTCGGTGCGCACCCGCGGTCGGCGAGCTCATCAAGCATGGCGCGACTCGTCGGGCTGCTGTTCATGCTCCACAGGAAGTGGGCCGGCTCGCCATATCCGGCATAGACGACGGCGGCGTTCGCGATCATCCCGCCGAACTCGCGTCCTTGCGGCACCACGTCGAGTTTGGTTCCTGCCGTGGGCCAACTCGGCAGGCGGTAATACTCGTCCACCGCAACGTCGCCGATGAAGAAGACCGGCTGGGTCATCGTCCGTCACCGCCGTCGAGGCGCACCCGGATCGGGCCGTCGACGATCGGCTCCCACACGGTGGCGCGCGAATCGTCCACGGCGGCATACCAGTAGTAGGGCGTGGGCCCCTCGAGCCCCCAGCACGGGCCGTGCCAGACGCCTTCGCCGAGGACGACGACGTCCCCCGGCCGGATGACGACTGCGACGACTTCGCTGCCGATCGGCGCGTCGCTGTCCGCCGGCGCAACCGCCACGACGACGGGCTTGGCCAGGCAGAAGAGCGCCTCGCGGGTGTGGGTATGCCGCTCCATGGCCGTCAGGGGCGTGGCTCGCGCCGGCCCCGTGGTGAGGCCGAGGTGACCCGGTTGGTCGAGGAGGGGACGACGCATGTGGCGGTCGGTCCACCCGACGCCGTGGTCCTCTACGACCTCCTGGCCCGATGCGGTGAGGTTCGCGACATGGCCGAACTTCCGGAAGTCGACGGCGTGGATCGGGAGCGCTTCGAGTTCAGTCACGGTGGTCATCGCCGACCACCGGTGGGCTCCGGGGCACCCCGTCGGACGGTCTCGACGGCGGCCATCAAGGCCCGGACGTGCTCGCCGGCGACGTCTCCCTGGTCGGTGTAGGAGTCCTTGAGGTAACTCCCGACGATTGCCGCATCCGCGAGCGCGAGTTGCTCGGCGACGTTGGCCACCGTGACCCCGGCGCCGACGACGATGGGGAAGTCGGAGCCGAGCAAGCGCCGGAACTCGCTGATCTTCTGCGGGTCGGTCTCCTGACCGGTGCCCTCCCCCGTGACGACGACGGCGTCGCAGCGGCTCCGCGCGATCGCCAGGTCGGTGGCCAGGGAGTTGCCGGACAGGACTGGCTGGTACTTGAACCGCACCCCACCGAGGACGAGCGCCGACGTGCTCGCCCGCCACTGCCGCAGCCGCTCCTCGAAGGGTCCGTCATCCTCCGGCGCGAGGTGGCCGGCCACCGAGTCCAACTGCACGAAGGTCGCCCCGTAGCGTTCGGCCAGGGCGAACCCTGCCGCGTCGTCGTCGAGGACGTTCACCCCGTAGACCGTGTCGGGATAGTTGCCCTGCAGGTGGGCGAGGACGTTCTCGACGTCAGTCACCGTGCCGAAGTAGTTCTCGACGACGAGGGCATCAACCCCGGCGTCGAGCAGCACGTCGATCTCGGTCCGCGCCCGTGACAAACGGTCCTGCTCGTCCTCGCCCTTGAGGTGGAGCATCGCGAGCACGGGCTTGTCGCCAGGGAAACGGTCGTCGAAGCGGGCCCGCGCCGAGCCTTGACCGGTCACGAGGACCCTCCAGGAATCTCCGTGATGGCGGTCGTCAGGTTGAACTCGGCCCGCGAGGAGTAGAGGACCTTCATCCGCTCGATCTCGACCCCCTTGGCGTCGAAGGCGCTGCCCTCCACTTGAAGCAGGGCGGGACAGTCGGGCCGTTCCTCGAGCAAGCGCCGGGTCGCCTCGTCGGGCACCGCAGTCGTGACCCGCACCTGAGTGCGGCGCGGGTAGACGCCGTAGCGCTCGCGGAAGAGTTGGTAGAGGGAGCGGTCCTGCAGGTCGGCGTCGAGCAGGCCTGGGAACAGGTCGAGGGGAAGCAGCGAGGTGTCGAGCGACAGAATGTCGGTCCGGTCGCCGGACTCGATCCCGCGAAGCCGCACCAGGCGGCAGAAGTCCCGGCCGTCGAGGGTGATCTGCTCAGAGGTGACCACGCGGGAGATAGCCCGTTCGGAGCGGCCGTCGAGGCTGTCGGTCAGGCCGCCGAAGTTGAGGATGCTGCGAGTCACGGGGCGCAGTTGGACGAAGGTTCCTTTGCCGTGCACGCGGCGCACCAGGCCCTCGTTGACCAGGATGTCGATGGCCGCCCGGACTGTGCCGCGCGTCGTGCGGAACCGCTCCATGAGTTGCGCTTCGGACGGGATGGCCTCGCCGGGCGCGATCTCCCCACCGAGGATCTGGCCGCGGACCTGCTGGCTCAGGTGCACGTACAACGGGGTGAAGTCCGTGCCGGCCATCGATCCCTCCTCGCAACTCGTCTAGACGTCTGCTCGTCTCGATGAGAAGACTAAGAGGGAAAGGATTCAGCGTCAAGGGTCAGCATGAAGCGATGGGTGCCGCGCTTGCATGAGGTTCGTGACGCTTGGATGAGGCTCTAACGGCATACAGGCGTCACCAACCTCATCCAAGCGAGAGGCGCCAGGCGCGCGGGCCCGCCAGACCCGTCGGCCCCAGACCAAACCGACCTACGGTTGGCCGCCGTCGACGGTGATGACCGCCCCGGTCGTATAGCTCGACAGGTCACTCGCCAGATACAAGGCCGTCCCCACGATCTCCTCCGGCTGCCCGCCGCGCCGCAGCGCGAACCCCTCGGCGCGCCGCGCGAACACCTCGGGGTCCCACGAGCGGCTCACGTCGGTGAGGAACGTCCCGGCCATGATCGCGTTGACCCGAACGCTCGGCCCGAAGGTGTGCGCGAGGCCCACGGTGAGGGCGTTGAGGCCGGCCTTGGCGGCGGCATACGGGAGGGTGTGTGGGCGCGGGTGGATGGCCGCGGCGCTGGAGATGTTGACGATCGAGCCGCCCTCCCCCGCCGCCATCCGCGTGCCGACGAGCGCCGACAGCCGGAACGGCCCCTTGAGGTTGACCGCGATGACCTTGTCGAACAACTCCTCGGTCACGTCGGTCACCGTGTCATAGAGCGGCGACATCCCCGCGTTGTTGATGAGCACGTCCACGCGCCCCATCCGCGCGTAGACCTCCTCGACGAACCCGTCGAGCTCGGACCACTTCCCGACGTGGGCACCAAGCCCGAGCGCGGGTATGCCGGTCGCCTCGGTGAGCTCGGCCGCGGTGGCTTCGCACTGGTCACCATGACGGCTCGCGACGACGACCTGGGCGCCGGCGTGGGCGAGCCCGAAGGCCATGGCGCGACCCAGGCCGCGGCTGCCGCCGGTGACGACGGCGACCTTGCCGGACAGGTCGGGGAGGAGGGGGTTGCGCGGCATACGGGCTCCTGCAGGTCGGTTGTCTCAGACTACTTGACTGACGGCAATTCATCGCTATGGTGATCATAGTTATCATCAAGCCGCGATCAAGGAGGCCAGCGTGAGTGGGTTCGATCTCACCGCGGAGCAGGAGCAGCTCAAGGCGGTAGCGGCCAAGGTCGCAGCGGACGTCTATGCCGCCCCGGCAGCCCGCTGGGACCTCGAGCGCACGTCGCTTCCCCGTGAGGAGGTTGCTCGCCTCGCCGACCTCGGTTACCTCGGTTTGGCCATCCCCGAGGAGTACGGCGGCCAGGGCGGCACCCTCGTCGACGCTCTCGTCGTCATCGAAGAACTGGCCAAGGTCTGCCGCCCGGCCGCCTTCCAGGTCTTCGAGTGCAACACCGGGCCGATCCGGGTCATCCAGTTCTTCGGGACCGAGGAGCAGAAGCAGCGCTGGCTGACCGCCTCGTGCCGCGGCGAGCAGACGATGGCCATCGCCATCTCCGAGCCCGACGCCGGATCGGCCGCGACCGACCTGCGCACCAAGGCCCGCCGCGACGGCGACCACTGGGTCATCAACGGCGCCAAGCGCTGGATCTCCAACGGTGGACACGCCGACAGCTACCTCGTCTACTGCCGGATGTCCGACCAGCCGGGCGCCAAGGGCATCGGCGCGATCGTCGTCCCCGCCGACACTCCCGGCTTCTCGACCGGTGCCCAGGAGAAGCTCATGGGCTTCCGCGGCATACCCAGTGCCGATCTGTTCTTCGACGACGTCCGCGTGCCCCTGGACCACCTGGTCATCGAGGAGGGCGGCTTCGGCAAGCTCTTCGGGGTCTTCTCGATCGAGCGCCTTGGCAACGCGACGATGAGCCTGGCCCTCGGTCAGGCGGCGCTGGACAAGTCCACCGCCTATGTCCAGGAACGCGTGCAGTTCGGGCGCCCGCTCATAGACTTCCAGAACGTCCAGATGACCATCGCGCAGATGGCCGTGCAGGTCGAAGCGGCACGACTGCTCGTCCTGCGGGCCTCCAGCGAGGCGGGCGACGGGCTGCCCGACACCTACCAGGTGTCGGTCGCCAAGTGCTTCGCCAACGAGATGGCCAAGCAGGTCACCGACCTGGCGATGCAGTTGCACGGCGGCAACGGCTACACCGAGGAGTACGGCTTGGAACGGCTGCACCGCGACGCCCACGGCTGGGCCATCGCTGGAGGCACTCCGGCGATCCAGCGGGTCCGGATCGCCTCCGAGTTGCTTGGGCGCACGTTCAACCAGCGGCCGGAGCGCGCCGCCAGCGGCACCCCGTGACCACCGAAGGCGCCCTCTTCGAACTGCCGGCCCGCTACCGGCAGTTGCAGGATGAGGCCCGCGCCCTGGCCCTGTCCTGCGCCGACATCGCCGCCCGCGCCGACGAGGCCGACCGGATCGACCCCGAGATGCGCGCCCGACTGGCCGCCTCCGGGCTGGCCGAGGTCACTGTCGCGGCGGCATACGGCGGGCGCTTCGAAGCCGTCGACTCACTTGCGGTGACCGTGGTCCGCGAGGTGCTGGCGGGCGTGAGCGCCCACCTCGACTCGCTCTTCGCGATGCAGGGCATCGGCAGTTTCCCCGTGTCGACCGCGGCCGCCGAGCCGCTGCGCCAGGAGTGGTTGCCGCGGGTCGCCCGGCTCGAAGCGATCGGCGCGCTCGGCCTCACCGAGCCCGACGTCGGCTCCGACCTGCGCGCGATCACGACGACGGTCCGCCAGGAGGGCGACGAGTTGGTCGTCGACGGGCACAAGTCGTTCATCACCAACGCCGGCGACGCGACCTTCTACAGCATCCTCGCGCGCGAAGAGGCCGGCTATTCGCTGGTTTTCGTCCCCGCGGACACCCCTGGCCTCAGCGTCACGCACCCCCACCAGATCATCGCCCCGCACGTCCTCGGCGACGTCATCCTCGAGGGCGTTCGGGTGCCGGTCGGCAACCGCCTCGGCGCGCCCGGGGCGGGTTTCAAGCTCATGCTCGCGACGCTGGCGACCTTCCGGGTCTCGGTCGCGGGCGCCGCTGTCGGGGTGGCCCAGGCCGCCCTCGACGAGGCCGTCGCGCACGCATCCGGACGCGAGCAATTCGGTATGCCGCTCGCGCGCCTCGGCCCCGTGCCCGCGATGCTCGCGCAGAGCTGGGTCGACGTCGAGTCGGCGCGGTGCACGGCATACCGGGCGGCTGCGGCTGCCGCGCGCGATCCGTTGTCGGCCCTGCATCTCTCCTCGATCGCCAAGGTGGCCGCGACGGAAGCTGCGGCCCGCGTCACCGACCGCTCGGTGCAGGTGATGGGGCGGTTCGGGTTGGTGCGCGGCAGCGTCATCGAGCGGCTCTACCGCGAGGCGCGGCCGATGCGGATCTATGAAGGCGCGACCGAGGTCATCCTCGACAGCCTGGCCCGCTGCAAACCGCCGACGCTGCCTCGGCGCTGCGGCGGCTGGCGACCGGGCGGCACCGGCGCGCTCGGCAGGGACGCCGGATGATCATCGACGCCCACGCTCACGTGTGGCCCGACCACATCGCGGCCGTCGTCCTGGCCACCCGGCCGTCCGGGCTGGACAGCCACTTCGACGGCACGCTCACCGGGCTGCTGACGACGATGGACGCGGCCGGGATCGATCTGTCGATGGCCCTGGCCGTCGCCAACAAGGCCTCGACGGTGTTGCGCACCAATGAGTGGATCGGCCAGATCCCCCGCGACCGGCTCATCCCTGCGGGCACCGTGCATCCCGGACTGTCACCCGAGGAAAACGTCGCCTCGTTGCGGGACAACGGGATTCGCGCGGTCAAGCTGCACCCGCTCTTCCAGGACGTGGCGTTCGCCGACCCCCAGGTCATCGACATCATGCACGCGCTGGCCGCCGACGGGGTCACCGTGCTCACCCACGTGGGCTCCGGTGGCGACGCTGCGGCCAACGAGCGCGGCAACCCCGTTGCCCTGCGCGCGCTCATCGACGCGGTGCCGACGCTGCGCCTCGTCGCATTCCACTACGGCGGCTACCACGAGCTCGACACAGCCCAGGAGCTCATCGTCGGCGCGCCGGTGCTGTTGGAGACGTCGTGGCCGCCGTCGGTCGCCACCCTCGACCCGCAGGTCGTCCGCGACCTCATCCGTCGGCACGGCGTCGACCGGGTCGTCTTCGGCACCGACTGGCCGATGACCGATCCCGCCGCCGAGATCGCGGCGATCCGGGCGCTCGGACTCGAGCCCGACGAAGAGGCCGCCATCCTCGGCGGCAACCTTGCCCGCCTGCTAGGTCTCTAGGCCGGCGAATGACTGACGCGTGGATCGTCGGCGCCGTCCGCTCCCCCGTCGGTCGACGCGGGGGCGCCCTCTCGACAGTTCACCCCGCCGACCTCGGCGCCCACGTGCTGCGTGCGCTCGTCGAGCGGACCGGGGTCGACCCGGGCGAGATCGACGACGTTCTCTGGGGGTGCGTCGGCCAAGTCGGGCCGCAGGCCTCCAACATCGGGCGCACCACCGTGCTGTCGGCCGGATGGCCGGAGCACGTGCCTGCAATGACGATCGACCGGCAGTGCGGCTCGTCGCAGCAGGCACTGCACGCGGCCGCCCACCAGATCCGCGCCGGTGACGCCGACCTCGTCGTCGCCGGCGGTGTCGAGGTGATGAGCCAGGTCCCCATCGCCTCACCTACCCGACTCGGGCTCGAGGCAGGCATGGCCCACCCGCGCGGTGGAGCCGACTGGGCGGCCCGCTACGGCGACGAGGAGATCTCGCAGTTCCGGGGCGCCGAGCTCATCGCCAAACGCTGGGGGCTGGACCGCGCGCGGATGGAGCGGTTCGCCGTCGAGAGCCATGGCAGGGCCATCGCCTCAACGGCTGCAGGCGATTTCGAGGCGGAGATCGCACCTTTGGCTGGGCTCGCCGTCGACGAAGGCCCCCGCCCCGACACCTCGGCCGAGAGGCTCGCTGGGCTCACTCCCTTGCAGCCGGGCGGCCGGATCACGGCGGCCCTGGCCAGCCAGGTGTCCGACGGCGCCGCCGCCCTGCTCGTCGCCTCCGATCGCGCGGTCGACCGGAATCGGCTGACCCCGCTCGCGCGCGTACACACCATGGCCGTCGTCGGCTCCGACCCAGTCCTCATGCTTACTGGCCCGATCCCCGCCACGGCGACAGTCCTGCATCGAACCGGGCTGTCGCTGGCCGAGATCGACACGATCGAGATCAACGAAGCCTTCGCGTCCGTCGTCCTCGCCTGGGCCGACGAGACCGATGCTGACCTGGACCGCGTCAATCCCCAGGGCGGGGCCCTCGCTCTCGGCCACCCGTTGGGTGCCACCGGCGCCCGGCTGATGACGACCCTCGTCCACCGAATGGGCCGCGATCACCTGCGCTACGGCCTGCAGCTCATGTGCGAGGGTGGCGGAATGGCCAACGCCACCGTCCTGGAACGCGCCTGAGGTGACCTCACCGGCCGAGGAGGCGCACGGCATACCCTCGGCAGGGTCGCCACCCGCACCGCCGGCGGAAGAGCGCGGCATACCCTCGGCTGAGCTGCCGTCCGCTCCTCCACCTCGCGGGCTGGTCCCCTGCCTGGTGTATGCCGCTCTCAGCGGCTCGGTCGTCGCGGGCCTGGGCAACCCGATCGTCGTCCCGGTCAACCGGACCCTGCACGTCTCGCTCGAGGCGGCCCAATGGACGCTGACGATGAGCCTGCTCATGGGGGTCGTTGCCACCCCGATCGTCGCCAGGCTGGCCGACGGGCGGCTGCGGCGGCGAGTGCTCGTCGGCGCGCTGGCAACGGTGGCCATCGGGTCGCTCGTCGGAGCGCTCGTGCCGAACTTCCCCGGGCTGATGGTGGCTCGGGCGCTGCATGGGCTCGGCTATGCGCTCGTCGCGCTCACCGTCGGGATCGCCCGCGAGCACCTGCATGGGCCGCAACTGCATCGGACCCTGGCCGTGCTCTCGACGAGCCTGGCCGTCGGTGCCGGCGTGGCCAACCCGACGGTGGGCCTCATGGTGGCGATCTGGGACTACCGGGCCGGGTTCGTCTTCGCGTTCCTCGTCGCGGCAGCGGGGGCATGGTGGACGTTCCGCACTGTCCCCGAGCCGAAGGCGGGCATCGCGCCGGTGCACACCGACGTCCTCGGGGCCGTGCTGCTGTGCAGCGGGCTGGGTTTCGGGCTGCTGGCGATCACCCATGGGGTGTCCTGGGGCTGGACGTCCAGCGGAGTGCTCGGGTTGGCCGGTGGGGCCGTCGTGCTGTTGCTGGCCTGGGTGCTCATCGAGGTGCGGTTGGCTCACCCGTTGGTCGATGTCCGGCTCGCCGTCGCACCGGGGATCCTCGGGGCGAACCTCGCCGCGCTGCTCATCGGCTGCTCAGTGTTCGCCGGGGCTGCGGCGGGGATCATCCTCACCCAGCAAACGCCCTCCGGCGGAGTCGGTTTGGGCCACAACGTCGCGATCACCGGCCTGCTCATGGGGCCGATGGCGCTGGGCAGCCTGGCTGGGCCACCGATCGCCCGACGGTTGGTCCGGCGCCTCGGCGAGCGGTCGGTGCTGCCGATCGGAACGCTGTCCTGCGCACTGGGTTTCGGGATCTTCGCCCGCTGGCATCACACCGAGTTGGAGGTCCTGCTGATGATGGGCCTGATGGGCCTCGGCGTCGGCATCACCTATTCGATCCTGCCCAGCCTGGTTGTCGCCCGGGTGCCGATGCAGCGGACCGCCAGCGCGACCGGGGTCAACCAAGTGCTCCGGCTGCTCGGCGGAGCAGTGGGGTCGGCGGGGTTGGCCGCCGTGCTGGCGGCGCACGTCGACGGTGCGAGCGGATTGCCGGCGGAGAGCGGCTATGTCATGGCCAGCCTGCTCGCCGCGGGGGTGTCTCTGGTGGCCGCACCGCTGTCCTACTGGCTGGTCCCCGACGCCCCGGCAGGTGCGTCGGAGGCGGGCGGGGAACGGACGGCATACCTCCCGGAGGAGCCCGTCACCCCTTGAACGGGCGTTGATGCGGGAGTCCGGTGCACCGCACCCGAGGACGTCGCTGAGCAGTTGATCGGACTACAGGAGGAGTTGGGAATGACGCACTTCGTCGACAAACCGGTGTTCGGCACCCAGGTCATCCCGGCGGTGACCCGGTGAAGCTCGAGACGGGCCAGGTCGCGGTCGTGACCGGCGCCGCGAGCGGGATCGGGCGCGGTTTGGTCGAGGCCTTCGTGGCGCGGGGACTGTCGGTCGTCGGGGTCGACGTGGAAGCCGGCGCACTTGACGCGATGGTGGCCGAGGTCAACGGCGGCGCGGGTGACGGGACGGGCGAATCAGGGACTGGGCAGGTGGTCGGGCGGGTCGTCGACGTCCGCGACCCCGAGGCGCTGTTGGCGCTGGCTGCCGATGTCGTGGCGACCTTCGGCCGGGTCGACGTTGTGTGCAATAACGCCGGCGTCATCACGTCGCGTCTGTCGACATGGGAGCAGCCGCACAGCGACGTGCAGTGGACGACCGAGGTCAACTTCTACGGCGTCGTCAACGGGGTGCGAGCCTTCGTGCCGCACTTCATCGCCGCCGGTCAGGGGCATGTCGTCAACACCGCCTCCGTCGCGGGACTGTCGACGATCCCCGGAGGCGGGCAGGCGGCATACAGTGCCTCGAAGCACGCCGTCGTCGGGCTGTCGGAGACGCTCGCTCTGGAGTTGGCCACCGTCGCGCCCGAAGTGGGTGTCACCGTGCTGTGCCCCGGTCAGGTGCCCACCAAGATCCGGGACGCGCGGCGCAACCGGCCCGCCGACCGGCCGGAGACGGGTGCCAGCACGGTGCTGCCGGACTTCCGGCTCACCATGGACGTGGCGACTCCCGCCGAGGTAGCCGAGATGGTGCTGGCGGCCATCGAGGACGGGCGCTTCTACCTCGTCACCGCTCCTGACGCCGGTCAGTGGGCCCGCACCCGCGCCCAAGGAGTCATCGACGGCCTGTCCTGAGTTGACCGTCGGCTTGCGATGCCCCATGTCTGCCCTCGCCGCATCCCATCGTTTCCCTTCGCGCGTCGCGGCATCCACCTGGGGGCTGTCACAACGGAGTGCCTCAGGTACGCAGTGCGTACCTGAGGTAAGTGATCCCTGCAGGGGTCCTGATCACAACAGCTAGGGCAAAGCGGCTATGCTTGAAGTTACGAAGGGGAATTACCCCCCAAGTAGTGAGCCCGATACCCGTCCGGACGGTCGCGGTGTCGGGCTTCGCGCTGTCTACAGGTCGACCAGGTAGCAGATTCGCTCGACCGCTCGACGATGCTGACCCCCTCTGGCCCACGCCCAGCCGACCGCATCGGGTATCCAGAGCAGGGGCTCCTCGTGACGGCGCTGGTGGTGATAGCCGAACGGGGGAGTTGGCTCGCCGGCGAGGTGAACTCCTTCGATGACCCACGCTCGGTCACGGGCGGACATGGAGTCGATGGTGTCGAAGACGACACGGTCAGCGCGAAGTTGGCATGCCAACTCAGCAAGGGCGTGGACGGTGGCACGTCGGGCGTCGAGGGCCGGAGTGGTTCTGGAGACTCGGAAGATGGCCACCTTGGGGCCGAGGCCGACAACGGTGCTCAGAATGGTGGCGGCGCGTTTCTGTTCCTTTCGCATGTGGAGGCTGCGGCTGCCGGGCAGGAGCAACCCTCGCATGACTGAGCGCATCTGTGGCGCGTCGGCGCTCGCGACCACGGCGCCCATCAGCAGGTAGTCCCCGGCCGTGGACTCGTCGACGTAGATGTGCGCTCCGGGCGTGGGATCCCACGAGAGGGGAGTCACCGTTCTTGCACGCCTATGCGCGGGGCTTCCCCCCAAAAGCGGTGCTGGGTCCCGCGAGAGTCCCGAGAACGCTTCAGGTTTGACTGGCTGCCCAGGCACTCAGCGCGTCCTGCCACCCGTCGAACTGACCCCGCTGCTCTTCGGAGCCCACGACCCAGCCGCTGTGAACGATGCTGACCATGGCGTCGCAGCCATCTTGGACCACCTCAACGACCACCTTGGTCACGAGCCCCCCGTCGAGAGTGACGTCCATGTCCAAATACTCGCTACCGCGCATCACGCGCACTTCACCGACGAGTACACGCCGGCCACGTTGGTCCTGCACGAACACAGCGCGCCTGTCTCGGTCGACGGGCTGCATGTCGATCCCCACAACGGACTCCCCGGTCAGCTTCCTGCCCACCTCGGCGAGGACCCATGCAAGGATCCAGAACGTTCGTGCGTGGGTCAAAAGGGAGCCGAACGTGGGCGCGAACATCCGGTCCCGTCAGCAATCTGTGCGTAGGCGAGAGGTCTCCCGTCACCGTGAGGAGAGCCATCCCGCGCAGGTCGCGGACCGTGAACGAATGACGCTGACCGTCGTCGAGGGGTGTCAGCACCCCAACAACGATCCGTTCCGTTCGCAGCATCTCGTACAGCGCAGCGAGATCCTCCACCTCAACAATCGGGTGGAAAGGGCCGGAGCCATGCCCTCCTGGCTCGTCGACCACGAGGAAGTCGACGCCCAACAACGCGGGCAAGGTGCGGTAATCCCCGATCGGGCTGACCCGTAGAACCCCCCTCAGCATCGCCATCCCGATTCCCTCCGTCTCACTGGGCCCCGGCATGACGTGCGCCCGAAGCTAACTAGTTGGTTGCGACGATACGGCGGCAGGCTGACAACCGCCGTCGGCCGGCACCGACGGATCGCCACACTCCTCGCATCGGTCGCGGAGGCCCTCGATGCATCGCTTTGCACCTCGCATGCGTTCCGATGCGTAAAGCGCTAGAATAGCTCCATGGCTGACGTCAAGAAGGGACCGTCTCCGGTCGTATCGACAGCCTCGTTTGAGGCAGAACTGAATGCCCTCCTGCTCAGGGCCGGGCACACGGTGCCCGGGGCAGTGGTCGCCGCAGCCCTTAAGGCCGTGGAACGTCGCCGAAGCCTTGCGCGGATTGGTCCTGAAGCGACCACCTCAAGCCGAACGGAGCAGGACGAGTTCCTCAAAGCGAGCGCGAGCGTGGACGTTGCGCCAGATCAGGGCGCGGCGATGCTTCGGCTCGACCTATCCCGCCGCGAGGAGGTCATGCTCACGACAGCGCAGGTGGCCAAGGACCTCGGGAAGGCGAAGTCGACGATCACTCGCCAGGTCAACCGGGGTGACCTCTACGCAATCAAGGGTGATGGGCAGCTGCGGTTGCCGGCCTGGCAGTTCGTGTCCGGGGCTGCAGTCCCCGGACTCGCCCAGGCACTGGCCTACGTCCCCGAGACCTGGGGACCTCGACGGCTTCGGCTTTTCATGACAACGCCTGAGGAAGCACTGGGCGACCGCAGCCCCGTTCAGTGGCTGCTGGATAACGAGCCCCCACAGGTGGTCGCCCAACTGATGGCCGACGAGAGCCGCGAATGACGCCCAAGCCCCAACCGAAGACCCCCCGAAAGCCGCCGAAACCGTTAACCCGCCGATCCAGCGACCTCGTCGGGGTCCGGCCCACGCTCTGGCGCATTGGGGCGACCATCGGGGACTACGTGTTGGAGTGGAACGAAGCCCGAGACTTCGGGCCCTTGCGGACGATGCGGTGGGACCCGCACCACCCACCCCAATCCGTACAACCGGACCGCGCCGTCATCTACGCTTCACCGTCACCGATCACCGCCGTGGCTGAAAAGTTCCAGAAGTACCGCACCATCGACCCCTTCACCGCAGCCCCGTGCCTCTACGGGTGGTCGGCAACACGGCAGTTGACCCTCCTGGACCTGCGGGGCAACTGGCCGATCAACAACAAGGGATCCGCGTCGATGCCGATGGGACCGAGGAACGTTTGCCGGGCTTGGTCCGCCGCGATCCTCGACACCTGGCCCGAGCTCGACGGGCTCCTGACACGATCCACGATGGACGGCCGCGACACTTACGTCCTTTTTCCTCCGGCGCGCACCTCGATGCCCGACGAACCTCGCCACGCGCGACTGCTGACCGACCCGGCCGTCTACTGCTACCTCGATCTGTGGGCCGACGAGATCAACTACGACATTGCCGACGCACCCTGGCCACCTGCCTGAGGGGACTGCCAAAACGGGCTGGCCGCTGCGCCATCACCTACTTCGCGGTGATGCCGCCGTCGACGGGGATCGTCACCCCGGTGACGTAACTGGACAGATCGCTCGCCAGGAACAGCGCGACCGACGCGATCTCACGCGGGTCGCTGGCCCGGCCCAACGGGATGGTCGCAGCGAACGCGGCCTTGCGCCGGGCGATCTCTTCCGGGTCGTCGATCCGGAAGAACGCGGCCAGCCCGGGCGTCTCGACCTGCCCGGGAGCGATCGCGTTGACCCGCACCTTGTCGGCCGCCAGCGCCAGCGCGTAGGAGCGCACCAGGGCGATGATCCCGCCCTTGGTGAACGAATAGAGCGGGCTGAACGGCGACCCGACCAAGCCCGACGTCGAACTCGTGAAGATGACCGACGCGCCGTCGGCCGCCTTGAGCGCATCGAGCAGGTGCCCCGTCAGGAAGAAGCTTGCCCGCGCGTTGATCTCGATGCCCGTGTCCCAATCGGCTTCCGAGAGTTGCATTCCCGCGGCTCCGGGGATCCCGACGTTGTTGTAGAGGATGTGCACCTTGCCGTGGTCGGCGGTGATCTTGGCGCCGAGCCGCTCCAACGCGTCGAGGTCGCGAACGTCGACGGCCGCTGCCTCTGCGCTGCCGCCCGCCGCAATGATCCCCTCGACGGTCGCCGTCGCCGCGCCTTCGTTGACGTCGACGACGATGACGTGCGCGCCGTGCTCGGCGAACAACTGCGCCGACGCCTGCCCCATCCCGGACGCCCCGGCGGTGATGACGGCGATCTTGTCCTTGAGCAACATGGTGGTCTCCTCGGTGGTCTGGCTGGTCAGGCAGTAGGTCTAGTCCGGCAGTGGGTCTGGTCAGGCGGTGGGTCGGCGGGCGATCAAGTCGGCGAGCGCGTAGGCCTGCTTCGTGGCGAACACCAGTCGCCGCGGCGCGTAGGCGTCGCCCAAGATGTGCAGGTCGGTATGCCGTCCGGCCAGGTCGTCGAAGAGAGTCGAGTCGCTCACGCTGCCACACGCAAGGACCACAGAGTCGATGTCCTCAATGACGCGAGGCCGCAGCGAGTAGACGTTGCGGGTGTGCACCCGGCCGGGCTCGATGGCGGTGACTTCCTCCATCGACCGCAACTCCACGCCCTGCTCATCGAGCCGGCCCAAGATGGCCCCGACGATGTAGCGCCCGAGCAACGGCGCGGGGGTCGCGGTCGCGAAGACGACGGTCACCTCATGGCCACGCCCACTGAGGAAGTCCGCGACCGACAACGGCGCGACGTGATCGTCCTGCGAGACGACGAGCACCCGTCGCCCGGGAATCGCCCTCTCCGCCAACACATCCCGCACGTCCAACACGTGTGGCAGGTCGTCACCGACGATGCCCGGCCGACGCGGCGTGGCACCCGTGGCGACGGCCACAGTGTCGGCGCCAGCCGCCAACACATCGTCGGCCGTGGCCCGGCGACCCAGGGACACCTCCACACCGGCGGTCGCCAAACGCGCGACCTGCCAGTCGAGGTACGCGGCATACATGTCGTGCCGAGGGGCGAGCGCCGCATAGTGAAGCGCTCCCCCGAGCCGGTCCTGCGCCTCCCACAACCGCACGCGGTGACCCGACTCAGCGAGCAGCGCGGACAACTCCATGCCTGCAGGCCCGCCGCCGACGACGAGCACCTCGCGAGGCGAACCAGCCTGCGGCAGTGGCCCTTCCACCTCGTGGCTGGTCGCGGGGTTGACCGCACAGGCGAAGCCGAGCCCTTCCACATAGCGCCGGCTGATGCACTCATTGCCGCCAACGCAGGGGCGGATCTCGGCGATCCGACCCTCGCGGGCCTTGACCAACAGTTGCCCGTCGGCAATGTGTGCGCGAGCCATCCCGACCAGGTCGGCCTGGCCGGCAGCGAGGATCCGCTCGGCCACCTCGGGCGAGTTGATCCGGCCGGTGTGCACGACCGGCAGCGACACGGCAGCTTTGAGGGCCCCGGCCAACTCGCCATAGGCACCCGCGTCGATGTAGGTCGGCTGGATGTAGGACGGGTTGCCCCAGGGGCTGCCGACGACGCCATGGACATAGTCGATGAGGCCGGTCGACTCGAAGTACTGCGCGAGCTCGATGCCGCCCGCGACCCCGAAGCCCTCGGGCGCCTCCTGGCGGATGTTGAGCCGGATGCCGACGGTCATCGAGGTTCCGACGACGTCGCGGACCGCCTGCAAGACCTCGGTCGCGAAGCGACACCGGTTCTCGAGCGAGCCGCCGTATCGGTCGGTTCGGTGGTTCGTATACGGCGACAGGAACCACTCGTGCAGGTCGTCGTGGTTGAGGTGCAACTCGAATCCGTCGGCGCGGCCGAGCATCGACAGCCGAGCCGACTCGGCATACTCCCTGACGAACTCGGCGATGTCGGCGTGGGTCATGACGTGCGGGACCAGGTTGATGACCGGGGCGCTCAGGCGCGCGGAGGGGGCGTGCGGCATACCCCCTTGGTGGACGCACTGCACGCTGACCGTCGCGCCGAGCGCGTGGCAGGCATCGGAGAAGGCCTGGACCCGCTCGACGAAGAAGGGCAGGCGGAAGAAGCCGGTCGTGGCCGCGCCCACGCCGGTCGGGTCGAAGCCGGGGATGAGGTGGTTGCGGATGTGGGTGGACAGCGAGGCGATCCAGGCGACTCCCGAGCGAGCGCGCTCCTCGAAGTAGGCGATGTTGCGCGCCGCCTCGTCGTCGGTGCCGTAGATGTTGCCGATCGCCGAGGCGTGCGGGGGCAGCATGACGCGGTTGCGCAACCGCATCGTTCCCACGGTGATGGGAGCGAACAAGTGGGGGAAGTGCTGCCCGGCGGGCTCGATCGTCATCCGTCGTCTCCCTAGGTCCGTGCATATGATAACCATGAATCGCCCACCGGAGCCAGGGTCGGCGGCGTCCCAACCGGGGCGGACGGGGATAGGGTCGAGCGGTTGACCTGTTGATCCCGAGGTTGGCCCCGACAGTTAGCCTCGACGGCCCGGACGAAGGAGCCCTGCCATGCCCGCGCGGCAGACCTCCGGCGGATCGCTGCTCCTGGTCATGGCCGCGGTGGTCTCGGTGCAGTTCGGCGGGGCCGTTGCCGCCACGCTCGTGCCCGTCATCGGCGCCGCCGGGTCGGTCGTGCTCCGGCTGGGCATCGGCGCAGTCGTCCTGCTGGCAGTCGCGCGCCCGACCCTACGCGGGCACTCAGCCTCGGCCTGGCGCACCGTTGTGCTCTTCGGCCTCGTCCTCGGCGCGATGAACTGGTCGTTCTACGCCTCCCTCGACCGCCTGCACATCGGGGTGGCGGTGACGATCGAGTTCATCGGGCCGCTCACCTTGGCCGCTGTGCAGTCCCGCCGGGTCCGGGACCTGCTCGCCGTGGCGGCCGCCGCAGCCGGCATCCTGCTCATCTCCCAAGCCCTCACCGTGCCCTGGGGCGACCTGGACCTCATCGGGATCGGCCTGGCCCTGCTGGCCGGCACCTTCTGGGCCGGCTACATCGTGCTGTCCCAGCGGACCGGCGCCGCGTTCCCCGGACTCAACGGGCTGGCCCTGGCGATGATCGTCGCGCTCGCCCTCGTGCTGCCCTTCGGAATCTGGTCCGTGCCGCTGTGGACTGGCGACGTCCTCGTCAAAGGCGCCGCCGTCGCGATCCTCTCCAGTGTCCTGCCCTATTCGCTGGAGTTGCTCGCCCTGCGTCAACTCAGCCAGCGAGTCTTCGGCATCCTGCTCTCCCTCGAGCCCGCCGTCGCCGCCCTCGCCGGCCTCATCGTGCTCGGACAGCGGCTCACCCCAACCCAATTGGTCGGCATGGCCCTCGTCGTGGTGGCGAGCGGGCTGGTCATGGGTGCGGGAGGGCGGCATACCCCCGCGGATGGGGCGGCCACCTAAACGTCGCGCGCGACCGCCTCAGGCCGAACGGCATACCTCAGTCCCGCGAAGTCCTCAGGCTGGAGCCGGCGCCTGAGCCAGGGACGCGCGCAGGTTGCGCACGGTGGCAGCGGGGTCGATGAAGGGCGACGGACCGGGCCAAGTGCGCTCGGTGATCGTCGCCTCGATGACGAGCGGGGCGCCGGGCGCGTCCGGCGAGGTGGGTTCGGCGCGCAGGGTTGCGGCGAGTTCGGTCGTCGAACTCACCGTAACCCCACGCGTCCCGGCCAGGGCGTTGGCCACCGCGGCGACGTGCAGAGGCGCCGGGATCGGCTGTCCCCCGGTGATGGAGTAGGCCCCATCGGCCAGAACCACGACGGTCAGGTTGCTCGGCCGGTATGCCGCGACGCTCCACAGCGCGCTGGCCCCCATGAGGAACTCCCCGTCTCCCAGGACCGCGACGACCTGGCGGTCAGGCACGGCCTCGGCTAGCCCGAGGGCGCCCGCCAGTGCCGAGCCCATGGCGGCGCCGAAGTAGAAGTGTGGGCCGTCGGAGGTCACCAGGCGGACCGAGGAGGTCGCGGTGCCGAGGGAGGACACGAGAATCGCGTCGGGCCGGCACTGCATGATCGTGCGGGTCACATCGTTGACGTTCATGCCCGTCCACCTCCCAACTCGGGCTCGAGGAGCACTGCGGCCGTCTCGCCGGCGTCGAAGGCGAGATCGAGCACGCCGGAGATCACCGGGCCGACCTCGGATGCCTGCCGGAGCGAGAAACTCTGGATCCCGAGGGCGCCGAGCCACGCCGTTGTCGCCCGGCCCATCGGCACCTGCGAGGGGTTCTTCTCGCCCAGGGTGCCGCGCATCGAGATGATGAGCGGGATGCCTAGGCGGTAGGGCACGGCCAGCGACCCGAGGGCGTTCAAGGCATTCCCGAGGCCGGAGCTCTGCATCAGGACGACGGGACGGGCCTCGGCGATCCGTTGCCCGGCGGCATACGCGACGCACTCCTCCTCGCGCGCGAGGTTGCGCAGCCGGATGTCCCGCTCCCCGAGGGCCGCCAACACCCCGTTGAGCCGGGAGTCCGGGACGTATGCCGCGACGCTCACCCCTCGCGCGATGAGCTCCTGCGCGATCGCTAGTTGCCAGTCCAGGCCGACCGGCACGTGCGGGCTGGGGGTCGGCGGCTTGGTTGCTGTGGTCATGACGCTCCGATCGCGCTCCACCCTGCGGCTGTCGGGGTCAAGCCGGGGCGTGGCCAGTCTGCCCAGAGGCTCGCGGTCGCGTCAAGTTTTGTTCAACAATCTGACTACTAGGCCCGTACTCCGGAGTAGGCCCCGAGGATGTCGGCCTCCGAATCCGTCAGGTAGTCCCGCAACGCGACCGCCGCTCCCGTGATGTCGCCCTCCTCGAGCATCGCGAAGAGCATCTTGTTGCGCAGGGCATAGCGCGCGTGCAACTCGTTGACGTTCGCCGCCATGTGGAAGGCCAGGCGCAGCTCGGCCATGAGTCCGTCCATCACCGCAGACAGCCGCTCGCTGCCTGCGAGTTGGACCAGTCGCGAATGGAAGACGAGGCCAGCCGTCCCGACCGCCTTCCAATCCTCGCGGAGGGCAGCCTCATCGGCCTCGGCGAGGGCCGCACGCAATGGCCCGAGTTCGGGCTCGACGAGGCCCCCCTGCGACAACGCCGCGATCTCGATAGCCGAGCGCAACCGGTAGAGGTCTTCGATCTCCGCCACGGTGAGCTCGCGGACGAACACGCCCCGGTTGAGCCGGTGAACGACGAGGCGCTCCTGGCTGAGCATCCGGAACGCCTCACGCAGGGTGTTGCGCGCCACCCCCAGATCGCTCCCTAGCGCTTCCTCGGACAGCCGCAAACCCGGGGGGAACAAGCCTTTGACGATCTGCTCCCGCAGCACCGCCGCAACCCGGTCGGCAGCACCGGACTTCTTCGACGACGTCGGCCCCACTGCCCACCTCACGTTGTTTTGTTCAACGAACTGAAGCGATCCTATCGCCGTGCGCGCATCCGGCCACGCGGCATACGTGCGGCGGGCTTTGACTCCGTGGTTGCGATACCAACTTGATACCATGACCTCATGGCCATGACTCTGCGGTTGACTCCCGAGGATGAGGAGGCGCTCACCATGTTGGCCAAGGCCGACGGCGTGAGCAAGCAGGAGGCGACCGTGCGCGCGATCCACGAGGCAGCCTCTCGTCGGGCCCGCGGCGACAAGATGGCTGGGCTGTCGGCCTCGGCACGGCATCGATATGCGGATCTGCTCGACCGCCTCGGCCAGTGATCAAATATCTCACCCTCGAGGATGTTCTGACGCTGATCGACGATCTGGGCGTGGGACCAGTCCGCGATGTCGGTCTGCTCGACTCAGCCGTTCACCGACCCCAGGCGAGCGTGTTCGGTGTCGATGCCTACCCGAACATCGACGAGAAGGCCGCCGCCTTGTTGGAGTCCCTGGTGCGCAACCACACCTTGATCGACGGGAACAAGCGACTCGGCTGGCTTGCCATCGTCGTGTTCTACGGCTTGAACGACATCACCCTCGACGCTCCTGACGATGAGGCCTACGACCTGGTGATCGCCATGGCCAGCGGCGCCTCGACCTACCAGGAGGCCGCCGCACACCTGTCCCGGTGGCGAGTCGGCGAGCACCCGGTGCCGTAACACGCTTCCTCGCGAAGGGGCCAACGACGCAAAGGTATGCCGCCCGCGCACCTGGCGCGGGCGGCATACCTCTGCGGGTGGTGCGCAGCGCCTACTCGGCGTCGAGGTCGCGCGAGAGCAAGGCGACCAACTCGTCGAGGGCCGCGTCGGCGCCGTCGCCCTCGGCGGTGAGCACGACCTCGTCGCCGTGGCCAGCGCCCAGGGACATGACCCCGAGGATGCTCGTGGCGTCGACGGGCTCCTCACCGGGACGGCCGATCTCGACGTCGAGGCCGGTGGCGTTGGCTGCCTGGACGAAGATGGACGCGGGGCGGGCGTGCAGGCCGACGCTGGACGCGATGATGACGGAACGGGTGGCCATGGGTTCTCCTTGGGACGTGGGTTGGCGTTCGAAACGTGACAAAACGATCGATTGAGGGAGCAGTCGAGGCGGACAGGGACAACGAGTCGCAGGTCGGTCAACGCTCCAGAAGCGCCACCAACTCGTCGAAGACCTCCAACAGCCCGGTGCGCATGGCGACCTGGAACTGGCCATGCTGTGTGACGACCAGAGCGACCTCGGGCAGCGCGCCGATGGCGGCCTCGTCGACCACGGCAGCGTCGTGCAACTCGAAACGCAGCCTCGCCCAACACCGGGTGAGACTCGCGACGTTGTCCGGGCCGCCGACCGCGGTCAGGATCTGCTCAGCCGTGGTCATGTGGCCTCCGCGGGGACAGGGGTGGAGCCGTCGTCGATCAGACGGCTGACGTGCAACGCGAGGTAGAGGATCTCGTCGTTGGTGATCTCCCAACCGAACCGGGCGCGCAGGAGCTCACCGATCCGCCCGGCCGAGGCATATTCGCGAGGCCGAGCCGCCCGCAACGCCTCGTGCAACTCCGCCGGCGTCTGCTGGAGCTTCTTGCCCTGTTGCTCCCGGTGGAAGAGGTAGCGCAGGTGCGTGACGAACCGGGCCACCGCGACGGCCCCCTCGTCGATGACGACGTTGTACTCCTCTCCGATGATCGCGAGGATCCGCTGCAGCAACTCGGTCATCTGCAGCGTCGCGTTGATGTCGCCGGCCCCGAACTGCGCGTTGACGAAGTGCAGGGCCAGCGGCACCGCCTCGATGTCCGGCAGCCGGACGCCACGTTCGAGCTCGATGAGGTCCAGCGCCTGGCGGGCGACCGCGACCTCCGCCGGGTAGAGGTAGTGAACCTCCCACCGCAGCGGGTACTCGATCTCGGGCGCCCCCTCCGCCAGCCGTCGCAGCGCGAAGCCGATGTGGTCGGCCATCGGGACGACGACGAGATCGGTGACATACGAGCCCAACGACGACCGAGCCATCGCAACGATCCGCTCGGTCAGCTCGATGTCGGCCAGCGGCATCTCACCGACCAACGCGGCCAGCCGGTCGGCGGTGGTGACCCCGCTCGGCACGAACGTGCGCTCGACTCGGGTCGCGTCGATGTCCATCCCCGGTGACACTCTGAAGCCGAGACCGCGGCCGAGCAGAACGAACTCGCCGCCATGGCCATCGGCCCCGAGCACGACGTTGTTATTGAAAACTTTGACGACCTGCATCTGCTCCTCCTTCCCGCCTCCAGAGTGCCGGAAGAATCAGCCGCGGACCAGACTCGCCCCGTTAGTGCGGATCACCTCGGCGTACCACGCGAACGACTTCTTGCGGTATCGCGCCAGCGTCCCACTTCCGTCGTCGTTCCGGTCGACATAGATGAAGCCGTATCGCTTCGACAGCTGAGCGGTGCTCGCGCTCACCAGGTCGATCGGCCCCCACGTCGTGTAGCCCAGGAGGTTGACGCCATCGGCGATCGCCTCACCAACCTGCACGAGGTGGTCGTTGAGGTAGTCGATCCGCGCGTCGTCAACAACAGTGGGTATGCCGTCCACCTCGACGAGCTCGTCCCGCGCCCCGAGGCCGTTCTCGACGATGAACAGCGGCTTCTGCCACCGGTCCCAGAACTGGTTGAGCACCACGCGAAGGCCCTGGGGGTCGATCTGCCAGCCCCACTGGGACGCCGGCAGGTGCGGGTTCGGGACGCCGCCCATGATGTTGCCCTGGCCGGCGGTCTTCTGGGCCGGGTCGGCGGTCTCGCAGATGCTCATGTAGTAGCTAAACGACACGAAATCGACGGTGTTCGTGAGCAATTCGCGGTCTTCATCAGTGATGTCCAACTCGATGCCGTGCTCGCGGAACATCCGCAGGGCATACCCCGGGTAGACACCGCGGGTGTGCACGTCGGAGAACATGAGGTTGCCGTGATCGGCGTTCAGGACCGCGATGGCGTCGTCCGGGCTCGACGTCAGGGGGTAGATCGGCATCGCCAGAACCATGCACCCCACCTGGATCCGAGGGTTGGTCTCGTGGCCGATCTTGGTGGCCAGCGCGCTGGCGACGAGCTCGTGGTGGATCGCCTGGTAGAGGTCGGTCTCGGTGAGTTCCTCCCGCGGCGTCGGGATCCCGCCAGAGAGGAAGGGCGCGTGGATGACCGAGTTGATCTCGTTGAAGGTCAGCCAGTACTTCACCCGGTGGCCGTAGCGGTCGAACAACACCCGCACGTAGCGCTCGTAGAAGCCGATCAGGTCGCGGTTGACCCAGCCGCCGTAGGTGCGCGCGAGGTGCAGCGGCGTTTCGTAGTGGGAGATCGTCACGAGCGGCTCGATCCCATGCCGCTCCAACTCGTCCAGGACCCGGTCGTAGAACGCCAGCCCCTCCTCGTTGGGCTCGGTCTCGTCGCCGAGCGGGAAGATCCGGCTCCACGCGATCGAGAACCGGAACACCGAGAAGCCCATCTCTGCGAACAGCGCGATGTCCTCGGCATACCGGTGATAGAAGTCGATGCCCTCGAGCTTGAGGTTGTCCGGGGTCGGGCCTCGCTGTCGGCGCCGCCATGATGCCCTTGGGCATGACGTCCTGGATGGACAGCCCCTTGCCGTCCTCGGTGTAGGCGCCTTCGATCTGGTTCGCGGCGGTCGCGCCGCCCCAGAGGAAGCCGTCGGGGAAGTAGGTCTCAGGGGTGCTCGTCATCGGGACAAAATCCTTCGTGAAGTGGGGGGCTTCCCTCCCGTAAGAGGGGCAGCATCAAGGGGCGGGTCAGACGCGGGACCCGCGGGTGGTCCGGCCGGGGCGACAGGTATGCCGCCCCGGCCGGTCCGGGTCAGCCGACGAGATCGAGCGCGGTCTCGCCCATCCGGATGGAGCCGGAGGCGACGGGCACCGCGGCCGAGAACGGTCCGTTGTTCGTCACGATCATGACGACGACCGGGTTGTAGCCGGCCTTCTCGATCGCGGCGATGTCGAACTCGGCGAGCGTCTGTCCGGCAGTGACCCGCTGGCCCTGAACAACCTTGGGCGAGAAGTGCTTTCCGCCCAGCTTCACCGTGTCGATGCCGATGTGGACGAGCACCTCCAGGCCGTTGTCGGTCTTGATGCCGTAGGCGTGCGAGGTCGCGGTGATGAGCGTGCCCGACACCGGCGCGAAGGCCTCGCCGACGGCCGGAACAACCGCCAGGCCGGCACCGAGCGCACCCGAGGCGAAGACCTTGTCCGGGACCGACTCGAGGGAGACGACCTCACCGATGGCCGGGGCAGCAACCGAGACGGCCTCGGAGGCCACCTCGCCGGTGGCAGCGGCATCGTCAAGGGCGGCCTTGGCCGGGATGTCCTGGAAGCCCAGCACCATGGTCAAGCCGAAGGCGATGGCCATGGCGATGACCGTGCCGGCGACCTGCAGCCCGAAGTTGCCCACGTCGACGGCCGCGCTCATGGTGATGAGACCGGGGATGACGAAGCCCTTGGCGGCCGAGCCACCTGCAGCAGCGATGCCGCCACCGATGGCGCCACCGATGCAGCCGTAGATGAACGGCTTCTTCAGACGCAGGGTGACACCGTAGATGGCGGGCTCGGTGATGCCGGCGAGGACCGCGGAGAGGGCGGCCGGGCCGGCAATCTCCTTGAGCTCCTTGTTGCGGGTCTTGATCATGACGGCGGTCGCGGCGGCACCCTGGGCCAGGACGGCCGCGAAGAGCGGACCGGTGAGCAGCGAGTAGCCCTGCGTCGTGAGGTCCTGGATCATGACCGGGACGAAGCCCCAGTGCACGCCGAAGATGACGAAGACCTGCCACATGGCGCCCATGACTGCGCCACCGATGACGGGGCTGAGGCTCCACAGCGCGTTGACGCCGCCGGACACACCCTTGCCGATGAGGTCGGCGACCGGGCCGATAGCCAGGAAGGTCAGCGGAACAACAACGGCGACGGCGACCAGCGGAACGACGAAGTTGCGGACCGTCTCGGGGATGACGCGCTCCAGCCAGTGCTCAAGCTTGGCCTGGGCGTAGATGGCCAGGATCGTCGGGACGACGGCAGACAGGTAGCTCACCATGACGACCGGGATACCGAGGAAGGTGAGGTTACTGGCGGCGTCGAAGGCGCCGAGGGTCATCGACACGCCCTTGGCGTCCGCGATCACCGGGATGGTCGCGGAGTAGATGAGCGCAGCCGCGATGGCCAGCGAGGTGTAGACGTTCGCCTTGAACTTCTTGGCGGCCGTCACCGCCAGCAGCATCGGCAGGAACTGGAAGAGCGCGTCGCCCGCGGCGAAGAGGATCGCGTAGGTCGAAGACGTCGCGAAGTCCGGGGAGAGCTTGCCGGCGAGGGCAAGGAAGGCCTTGATGAGGCCGGTGCCCGCGAGCACCCACAGGAACGGGGTGAAGATGCTGGTGACGAGGTCGATCGCCTTGGCCAGGAAGCCTCCCGCGGCCACCTCACCTCCGGACTTGACGTCGCCCTTGGCGACAATCGCCTCGTAGACGTTGTTGACCGTGTTGCCGATGACGACCTGGAACTGACCGCCCGACTCGACGACGGTGATGACACCGCGCGTCGCTTCGACAGCGGCCTTGTCGGCCTTGTCGCGGTCCTTGAGCGCGAACCGCAGTCGGGTTGCGCAGTGCGTTACTGATGCGACGTTATCGGCGCCGCCGACCCCGCGGATGACCTCCGCCGCGAGCAGGTCGTACTTAGTGGGACTTGCCACGTGATTCCTCCTCGAATCCAACCCCTGAACGGGTACGTGGGGCATGCCTCGGGCACAAAAAAACCCAAGTCCTGACCGCCTTCGACTCGTGAGAGTCGACCTCTGGCCCGACTTGGGTTTTGCCTGCCGCGCAGTAACAATCCCAGACTTCCGGGACGCCACACGGCGTCCGCCACCAAAGGTAGCGGCAACCGCCCACTGCTGTAAAGGATCTCGATTCAGGCTCCCAGACAAGGGTATGCCGCGTGAGCCGGAAGCCCCTCACAGCTCACGCGGCATATCCCTGGGTCGACCGACGCGCAGCGCAAGGCTCGCGTCGACCGACGAGCAGGGCCCGGCCACCGCTTCCCAGGCCGGGGCCCACTCACATCACCGCAGGCAGGTTCACGGAACAAAAAACCCAAGCCACGACTGCACGCGACCCATCAGAGTCGCTGCTGGTCCGACTTGGGTTTTGCCTGCCGCGCAGTAACAATCCCAAACTTCCACAAGCCCAACTGCGTAGACACACAGGGCGTCCGCTGGCAACGGTAGCGCCCCTACCGACGGCTGTAAAGGATTCCGCCGCCATCCGGACGCGCAGCAGGTCAGCGCAGGCCGAGCTCAGCGAACGCCTGGACCAGGCCTTCCACCTCGGGACCGGCGGCGGTGCGGTCGGCGACCGCGAGCAGCCGCTCATGCGAACCCTCGATCGCGACGCCGACACCGGCATACTCGAGCATCTCGAGGTCGTTGAGCCCGTCGCCGAAGCCGATGACGTCCTCGCGCGCGAGCCCCAGGCGCCGCACGATGGCGTCCATCCCGACCGCCTTGTGGACGTCGGCGAGGAAGATCTCACCCGCCTCCTCGCCGAGGGCCGGGACCGAGCTGGGGAGCACCGCGAGTTGTTCGCCGACCTCGGCGCCCAACTGCTCGACCGGGACGGACGACACGACGACGGAGACCTTGGCGAACGACACCGCGCCGGCGGCCGGCACCGGTCGCACCGACGCGAGGATGTCGGACACGACGGTCGTGGCGGACGGTGCATCGGCGAGGTGGGCACCGTAGGCCCGGCGCAACTGCTCCTCGGTGCCGGGCGCCGTGTAGACCGCCTCGGGGGCCTCCAGCAGATAGGTCACGCCGTAACCGTCCATCACCTCGACCGTCCGCGCGGCGAGGTCAGCGGGGAACCTGATGTCGAGCAGGACCTCGTCGCCGAGCACGGCATACGCACCACCAGCGGCGACCACCCCGTCGAACCCGGCGGCCAGCAGGTGCGCGGGCACCATCGACATCGGGCGCCCGGTGCAGAGGAAGACAAGGTGACCGGCGTCCCGGGCGGCGCGCACCGCGGCCACGTGTCCAGCGGGGGCGGCGCCGAAGACGGCATACGTCCCGTCGACGTCGAGGAAGACGGCGCGGCGCCGTGGGCTGGGGGTCTCGGTGTCCGTCACGTCGGTCGACCTTAGCCGAGGTTCGGGCGTCGGCTCACCCGTTGCTCGGCGCGAGCTCGGTGACGAGTTGCTCCTGTCCGGCGACCCACGACGCGAGGATCTTGAGGGCGTCCGACGTCGGCGTGCCGGCCGCCGCGGTGTACATGTTGAGGACCAGCCCAGGATCGCTCAACAACTCCATCGCCTCGTAGTCCAGGTCGAGCTGACCGACCACGGGGTGCCGCAGCCGCTTGCGCCCGGACCGGTGGTAGCGCACGTCCTGCGAGGCCCACCGTTGCCGGAAAAGCTCACTCCTGGTGGACAATTCGCCGACCAGCTGGATGAGGTCCTTGTCGTGCGGGTTGCGCCCGGCCTCCAGCCGGAGCATCGCAGCACCATCCTTGGCGACCTGGTCGTAGTCGACGAACAGCTCGCGCGCCGCCTCCGGCTGCAGGTAGATGAACCGGGTCGTGTTGGCCGGGCGACGCGGGTCGGCGAGCGCCGGCGCATAAAGCGCACGAGCCAGCGGGTTCATCGCGAGGATGTCGTGACGGCCGTTGCGGACCCACGCCGGGGCGTCGGTGATCGCGTCAAGAACCTGGCGGATGGCCGGCCGCACGACCGGAGTCGCCGCCTTCGTGCGACGGTTGCTCGCGGCGCGCGTGCCCGAGGCCCCGGACTCGCGGGCGAGCGCCTCAAGGTGGTCGCGCTCGGCGTCATCGAGCCGCAGCGCGTCGGCGAGCGACGCGAGGACGCTCTCGGACACCCCGGCGAGACTGCCGCGCTCCATCCGGACGTAATAGTCGACCGACACGCCGGCCAGCATCGCGACCTCCTCACGTCGCAGTCCGGAGACTCGGCGATTGCCTCCGTATGCCGTGAGCCCGGCTTCCGCAGGGGTGATCCGAGCCCGCCGGGTGCGCAAGAACTCCCGGATCTGGGCGCGCAGGTCGATGGACGTCATGGCTTCAATGTAGGCAGGGCGGGCGGGTCGGTGGGAGGCCCTGCTGGTACCAGGAACGAGCGGGACTCCCGGCACCCGCTGCGGTGAGGTTGGCTGGGGACCATGAGAGCAACCTTCATCCACGGTGCGGGAGACATCCGCGTCGCCGACGCACCCGACCCGGTCATCGTCCACCCCACCGATGCCGTCGTCCGCGTGGTCCGTGCGTGCGTCTGCGGGAGCGACCTGCACCCCTACCACGCGATGCCGCCGGCACCCGGCGGTCGCTCGATCGGGCACGAGTTCATCGGTGTCGTCGAGGCGGTCGGCTCCGAGGTCCGCACGCTTTCTGTCGGCGACTTTGTCATCGCCCCGTTCGCGGTCTCGTGCGGAACGTGCGAGTTCTGCCGCGCCGGGCTGCAGACGTCGTGCAGCAACGGCGGCTTCTGGAGCGACGCCCGGGTGGGGACGGCCGGCGGTCAGGCCCAGGCGGTGCGGGTGCCGCTCGCCGACGGCACGCTGGTCGTGGCTCCCGGCGTCGACGAGTCGACCGATGAGTCGCTGCTCGCCTCGCTGCTCACCCTCTCGGATGTCTATGGCACGGGCTGGCACGCGGCGGTGCGGGGCCAGGTGGCGCCCGGCAGCACGGTCACGGTGATCGGTGACGGAGCCGTCGGGCTGATGGCCGTCCTGTCGGCCCAGTTGCTCGGCGCCGAACAGATCGTTCTCATGGGCCGGCACCGCGCCCGCACCGACCTCGGTGTCGAGTTCGGCGCAACGGCGGTCGTGGCGGAGCGTGGTGACGAGGGGATCGCTGCGGTCCGCGACCTGACGGGCGGCGGCAGCCAGATCGTCCTTGAGGCGGTCGGCCACTACCCCGCCTACGAGCAGGCGATCGGCATCGTCCGCCCCGGCGGCGTCATCAGCCGGGTCGGGGTGCCCCAATATGACCAGGCCCCAGTCGGTTTCGGCACCCTGTTCGGCCCCAACATCACCCTCACCGGCGGCCCGGCCCCGGTGCGGGCCTATCTTGAGACGCTGCTGCCGGGGGTGCTCGACGGCACCGTCAACCCCGGTCGCGTCTTCGACCGCACCTTCGATCTGGAGGACATCCCGGCGGCGTATGCCGCGATGGACGCCCGCGAGGTGCTCAAGGCCATGATCCGTCCGTGACCACCCCTCTCGGGGTGGCCCGCGCACAGGACATACCAATGGTCTGGCGCCCGCGGCATACCTGAGCGTGGGAAGGCGAGCGAGCGGCGACCATTGGTATGCCGTGTGCTGGCTGGGTCGTGGCGGTGAGCGTTAGCGCGCGTCGCGGACGACCTGGCCGCCCTTCATGACGAGCTGGAGGTTCTGGTCGAACCGGTCGAAGTTCCACGGATCGCCGCCCACGACAACGAGATCCGCGAGCTTGCCGGGCGCAACCCCACCGATGTCGGAACGCTCGAGAAGCTCGGCAGCCGACCCGGTGGCAGCCCTGAGCGACTGCTGCGGGGACAGCCCGGCGCGAACCATCCAGGCGAGTTCCTTGTGGTTGATGCCGTGGGCGAAGACGCCGCTGTCGGTGCCCATCGCGATCTTCACTCCGGCCGCGTGCGCCCGGGCGATCGCCTGCACGTGCAGATCGGAGACCGCGCGCACCTTGGCCTCGATCTCGGGCGTCACCCGTTCATCTCCCCTGGCCTGCGCAAGGCCTGTCGCGCGGTCGGTGACCCCGGGAGTGCGATCACCGACCCGATTCAACCCCAAGGCGCCCACACCGGCTGTAGCGGAAGGTGCGTAGCGGGAACCCGCGCGTGGGATGACAAGCCTCTGGCGACCAACGGCATTCGGTATGCCGTCCGCGCCGGCCCGCACGCGGCATACCCTCCGCACGCTGGTGCGAGCGGTCGGCCGTCGATCAGCCGTCGATGAGGCCGAGCCGGACGAAGGCCTTGACCAGACCGTCCTCGTCCGCGCGGTCAGTGACCACGTCGGCCACCGCGAGCAACTCGTCGGGGGCGTTGCCCATGGCCACTCCGGTGCCGCACGCGGTCAGGAGCTCGACGTCGCTGCGGGCGTCGCCGAAACCGATCAGGGACGACACAGGCATGCCGAGGTGCTCAGCCAGGCGACGCACGGCCGCGCCCTTGTGGACGCCCAGTTGCCCGAACTCGCCGAATTCGGGGCCGCGTCCCGTCAGCGACCAGGTGTCTATGCCGGCCTCCCCCGCGAAGGACTCGGCGAGGGCCGCCAGGTCGAGCCCGGGTTCGAGCACGAAGCTGATCTTGTTGACCTCGTCGCGGCCCTGGGTGGGGTCGTAGATCATGTGGGGGAAGCCCTGGCGGACCTGCGCGATGTTCTCCTCGGTGGCCCCGCCCAGCAGGACGGCGGTCCGCTCGGGCAGGTGTTCGGTGCCGAAGAGCCCGGTGTTCGACTCCAGATAGAACGCCAGGCCGTGCTCCTCCATCCAGGCCACCGCGCGCTCCACGACGTCGCGGGGCAGCACCTGGTGCCAGACCACCTCGCCGTCGGACTCGACGTAGCTGCCGTTGCCGCCGATCAGCCCGTCCAGGCCGAGGTCCCACAGCGACGGATAGATCTCGGCGCGGCTGCGCCCCGTGCACAGGTAGACCCGATGCCCCCGCGACCTCGCGTCGCGGACGGCGGCGCCGGCGCTCTCGGGGAGTTGGGCCTGGTAGTCGAGCAGGGTGCCGTCCACGTCGAGCAGCAGGACGGAATGGGGCCGGGGGTCGCTCACGCGCTCAGGCTAGTGGGCGTGGCAGCGAGGGCGGGCTGAGCACAAGGAATGCCATTGGTCGGCCGCGGGCGGCATACCTGAGCGTGCGAGTGCGCGCGGGTGGCCACCAACGGCATTCGGTATGCCGCGCGCCGCGCCGACGCTGCCCCTTCGGACGGCTTCCGTCGCCGGAGAGGTGGGGTCTGCGGAGTGTTACCGACACCTGGAGGTGGTCAACGCGAGCCGTTCGGTGCCGTCGTCTGGCGTCAGAGGTCCAGCAGCAGCGCGAGCGTTTCGCGAACCTCGCCGAGAGCGACTGGGCCGACATTGCCGGTGCACTCACGAATGCGCGCCGTGGCCACGGAACGCACGTGCTGGCACTGCGCCGACGACCGCGCTGACAGCCGGTTGTCCTCGTCGGGATCGATGACCACTTCAGCGCCGCTCGTGCGGATCGTGCGGGTCAGGGGCACGACCTGCACGACGTTGGGTCCCCCGTTCAGCACCCGCGCCGCGGTCACCACGATGGCGGGGCGACGCGATCCCGCCTCGCTGCAGCCGGGACACCAAGGTCGAGCTCGACCACGTCACCCGGCGTCAGCATCGAGCCATGCCGTCTCTTCTTCAGTGAGGCCATCGGCGAGGTCGCGCGCCATCGCATCCTGGCGGAGCGCGCGGATGGCGCTGCGCACGGTCTCATCGATCGTTTCGTGCCGCTCGGCCGCCAACCGGGTCACCCGCGCATGCGTGTCCCTGCTGATCCGTATCGTCGTGCTGTCAGCCATAGAACCAACGGTACGTCGTGTAGACAATTCCGTCTACACGGGTTGGGGTTCGCCGGGCCAGGGCCGCGCATGCGGCAGAGTGCCGCCCCTAGGCCATCGGGCAGGACGACAGCACACGGGATGCCATTGGTGGGTGGCGGACGGCATACCTGAGCGTGAGTGGGCGAGGGGGTGGCGACCGACGGCATTCGGTATGCCGCCCACCGCGCCAGAGCTGCCCGTTCTGCAAAGGCGAGGCGACGCGGCATACGGGCGGCACAGAGGTCCGCGAAACGAGTCAGGCCCTGACCGGCGTCTCCGCTCGTCAGGGCCTGTCCGTCTGTCTCAACACAGAGCGCGCCCGAAGGGATTCGAACCCCTAACCTTCTGATCCGTAGTCAGATGCTCTATCCGTTGAGCTACGGGCGCCAGACACGCAGCCGCACCACCCATCGTTGCCCTCCGCGAAACTCCGCGAAGACCTCCAGGGCCGTGCGCCGAGGGGCAAGCCTACCGGCATACCCACTGCGGGGGAAATCGGATCCGCCCGCCGGACCACTCCGCTACCCACCCCGCCACCCACGCCGCCAACCCGCCCCGCGACCAACGCCGATCCTTGTGAGGGGACTCACCAGGAAGGGACCAAACGCCGGTATGCCGCCCGCACACCACCGGGATACGGTGGTCACGACCGCGGCGTCGGCTGGTTGCCGGGACGACACCTGTCCTCTTTCCGCCCCTCATCCGACGCCCGACACCGAATCGGCAGCGAGCGCCCCCCAGGCGAGCGCAGAAGGGAAGGTCATGAGCACCACACACAAGGGTTTGGCCGCCTGGGTTGAGGAGGTCGCTGCGCTCTGTAAGCCGGCGTCCATCCACTGGGTGACTGGCACGCCGGAAGAGATGGAGAGCCTCAACCAGGCACTCGTCGACAGCGGAACGTTCATCAAGCTCAACGACGAGAAGAAGCCCAATAGCTACTGGTGCGCGTCGGACCCGAGTGACGTTGCGCGCGTCGAGGACCGTACCTACATCGCGTCCGTCAACCCCGACGACGCCGGCCCGACCAACAACTGGATCGACCCGGCCGCGCTCAAGGTGACGATGACCGGCCTCTACGACGGCTGTATGGCCGGCCGCGTCATGTATGTCATCCCGTTCGTCATGGGCCACCTCAACGCGACGGTCCCGATGTTCGGCGTCGAGATCACCGACTCGGCCTACGTCGTGACCAACATGAACATCATGGCCCGCATCGGCACGCCGGTGCAGGAGGTCATGGAGGCGCTCAACTGCGACTTCGTCAAGGGCCTGCACTCGGTGGGCGCCCCGCTCGCCGAGGGTGAGAAGGACGTCCCGTGGCCGTGCAGCGACACGAAGTACATCGCGCACTTCCCCGAGACCCGCGAGATCTGGTCCTACGGCTCGGGTTACGGCGGCAACGCGCTGCTGGGCAAGAAGTGCTACGCCCTGCGCATCGCCTCGGCCATGGCCCGCGACGAGGGCTGGATGGCCGAGCACATGCTCATCCTCAAGCTCACCTCCCCCAAGGGGAAGGTCCACTACATCTGTGGCGCGTTCCCGAGCCAGTGCGGCAAGACCAACCTGGCGATGCTCGAGCCCACCATCCCCGGGTGGAAGGCCGAGATGATCGGTGACGACATCTCCTGGATGCGCTTCGGTCCCGACGGTCGCCTGTATGCCGTGAACCCCGAGTTCGGTCTCTTCGGCGTCGCCCCCGGCACCGGCATGAGCACCAACCCGATGGCCATGCGCACCATCGAAGAGGGCAACTCGATCTTCACCAACGTCGCCCGCACCGACGACGGCGACGTGTGGTGGGAGGGCATCTCCAAGGAGAAGCCGGCGCACCTCATCGACTGGAAGAACCGCGACTGGACGCCCGACAACGGCGAGCTCTCCTCGCACCCGAACAGCCGGTTCACGACGCCTGCCAAGCAGTGCCCGATGATCGCGGCCGAGTACGACAACCCCGACGGTGTCCCGATCTCGGCGATCCTCTTCGGTGGCCGTCGCGCCAGCACCGTCCCGTTGGTCTACGAATCGCGCAACTGGACCCACGGCACGTTCGTCGGCGCCACGCTCTCCTCGGAGACGACCGCCGCCGCCACCGGTGCGGTCGGTGTCGTGCGCCGCGACCCGATGGCCATGCTGCCCTTCATCGGCTACCACGCCGGTGACTACATGCAGCACTGGATCAACATCGGCAAGCAGGCCGACGAGTCCAAGCTCCCGAAGATCTACCAGGTCAACTGGTTCCGCAAGGACAAGGACGGCCACTGGCTGTGGCCCGGATTCGGCGACAACAGCCGCGTCCTCAAGTGGGTCGTCGAGCGCCTCGAAGGCGAAGCCGACGCGGTCGAAACCCCCATCGGTCTCGTTCCCGCCGCCGGCGCCATCGACACCGAGGGCCTTGACATGGCTCCCGACGACATCGACAAGGCCGTCGCCGTGGACCTCGACGAGTGGCGCGCCGAGCTGCCGCTCATCGAGGAGTGGTTCGCCAAGATCGGTGACCGGCTGCCCGCGCAGCTGCACGCCGAGCTCGACGGCCTCAAGGAGCGCCTGGCCTGATCGGCCTGCGTGATCAGCATCAACCCTGACGAGGGCCCCGGCATTCGTGCCGGGGCCCTCGTTCGTTGTGCGACGCTCGTTCCGTGCGCCACGCAGCGGGGGACCGAAACGGCCGTGTGACATCCGGCCCCGAGCGGACATTCCTAGGTGTGAACCCACCACCGCCCACCACCGGCGACGCAGACGCAGGTATGCCGCCCGCCCCCGCCGCAACCGCCGCCAGCGCCGACGCGGCGTTCGAGTCGCTCTACCGCACCTGCGCCCCGCGCGTCTTCGCCTCGTCCGCCGCCACGTCCCGCCGGCCGACTGCGACGACGTCGTCGCTGAGGTGTTCGTCGTCGCTTGGCGCCGACGCCTCACCGTCCCGCCAGACCCCCTCCCCTGGCTGATCGTCGTCGCCCGCAACGTCTTGCGCGGCCGCCGCCGGTTGGCCGTCAGAGCCGACAACGTCTGGTGGGAGGCCGTGCGCAGCCTTGCCGCACCGGCATACTCCGCCTCTCCGGAAGCCTCGATCGACGAACGCGAGGCGCTCCTGGAAGGCCTGGCCCGCTGTAGCCGGGCCGAGCGCGAAGCCCTCCTGCTCGTCGCCTGGGACGGCCTCACCGCCGCCCAAGCCGCCGACGTCGCCGGCTGCTCCACGCGCGCCTTCACCGTGCGGCTCTCCCGCGCCCGCGCCCGGCTCAACGGAGCCCTCGGCGAGCGCCCGCACCGGGCCGCTCCCCTGCTACTCACCCCGTCGACCCCTCTCGCCCAGGAGCACTGACATGACGACCACCGACTCCCTCACCCGCCTCGCCACCATCCGCCCCGACGAAGACACCCTCGCCCGCGATTGGTCCCCCGCCCGCCGCGCCAACGTGCTTGCCCGCGTCCACGCCGCCACCTCCGACGCCCCGGCCGCCGCCACGGTCACCCCCCTGACGCGCCGTCGGCTCTTCCCGGCCCGCCGCCTCGTCGCAGCCAGCGTGTTGCTCGCCGTCGGCTTCGCTGGCGCCAGCGTCGTCACTTCCGGTATGCCGTCCGCCTCCGCCCTGGAGTCCCTCGCCCGGACCGCGCGGGCCCAGACCGCGACGGCGATCCCGGCCGGACAGTTCGCGCATCTCGTGACGACCTCGACCCAGACCGGCTTCCAGGTGTCCGCGCCCGACCCCGTCAAGGCAGCCGCCGGTGACCTGCCAGGCGATCCGGCGCGCACCGAGACCAGGGTCCTGGAGAGTTGGACATCCGCCGACGGGATCACCTGGCGTCACGACACCGAGTCGATGAGCTCGGCGGCCGCCGTGGGCGCGACGACGACGCGGGACTGGAGGTTCTGCTCCTCGGGCCAGTTCTCACCGTCCAGCGTCGCGGGCCTGCCGACCACCGCGAGCGCCCTCGAAGCATCCGTGCGGGCCTCGGCCCAGGGCTCGAACTCGGCCGACGAGGCGGTGTTCGTCGCGCTCGGTGACCTGCTGCGCCTGGGTTACGCCGACCCGGCGTTGCGCGCTGCTGCGATCGATGTCCTCGCTGGCATCCCCGGCGTGACCACCTCGACGGTGACCCGCAACGGCCAACCCGCGCTCGTCGTCGTCTTCCGCGACGAGGCCCACCGGCCGGGGGTGGCCCAGACGCTCACCTTCGACCCGGGCACGAGTGTCCTTGTCGCAGAAGGGATGACGGCGCCGGACACGGCATACTCCGCGGTCCACTCCCAGCAGCAGTTCACCGCCGAGGTGCCTGCCGCGGTCGTCGCCAACGCCGAGAACGCCTGCGACACCGCCACCACCAAACCCTGACCCCATCACCAAACCCTGACCCCCTGATCCCCGCCGGGTCGAGGTATTCCACCATCGCCTGACGATGGCCACATACCTCGACCCGGCTGTACGGATGCAGCCACCGACGACGGAAAACCAGGTGACGCGGCCCGCGACCGAGGGTCACCCTGGAAGGCATGACCCTGGACCTGCAGCTGCTCGACCCGGACGACGAGCGACAACTCGACGCGATCGTGGCACTCTTCGCCGCCACCGACGCGGTCGATGCGCCGTGGCGCCACGGCGCGACCCCGCGCAGCATCCGCCAGGAGCACCTGCTCGGCTATGACGGTGACCCGGAGCCGTTCTACCTCATCCGCCGCGGGAGCGATCTCGTCGCCGTCGGCGCCATGGCACTCCCCAGCCGGGACAACCTCGACAGCGGCTGGATCTACGCCGCAGTCCACCCCGACGCCCGCCGCCAGGGCATCGGCCGCTGGACCTACACCGAGCTCATCGGGCTCGCCACCGACGCCGGCCGCACCGTCCTGGGCACCTTCGGGATCGACCTGCCACACACGCGCGGGTTCGTCGACGCGATCGGTTTCGAGGTGCGCTCCAGGAGCGTCACGCGGCGGGTCACCTTCGCCGACCTTCCCGCGGGGGCGACGGAGGCGGCATACGCCCAGGCCCTCCCGTATGCCGCGGACTACGACCTCCTGCGCGTCGTCGGAGCCCTCCCGGACGACCTCATGGCCGGCTACGTGCAGGCCGTCGCGGCGATCAATGACGCGCCCACTGACGACCTCGAGCAGCAGGACGAGGTCTTCGATGCCGAGCGCGTGCGCGCCTACGAGCGAAGCCACGCCGTGCGCGGCGAGACTCTCTATCGGGTCATCGCCAGACATCGCGAGACCGGGGAGTTCGCCGGTCACACCGTCGTCACCGTCGATCCCGAACGGCCGACGTTCGGCGACCAACACGACACGACCGTTGTGGACGCCCACCGCGGGCACCGCCTCGGAGTGCTCCTCAAGACCGACATGGTGCGCTGGTTGGGCGAGGTTGAGCCGGCCTGCGGCATGCTGACGACGAGCAACGCCGAGTCCAACACCCACATGATCGCCGTCAACGACCTCCTCGGTTATCGCCCGATCAGCCACGGGATCGCCTGCCAGCGCACGCCGTCCAGCCCCGCCGTCTGAGGGCTCTGTCCCAAGGGCGCCAACGGCGGTAGAATCTCCTCCGCGGGCAGGGAACCCGCACGGGGTATGCCGCCGACGCAGGTCGGCCACGCCGGTTCCGCGGGGGTCGCGGGGCAGGCAGCACAACTGGGGATCAAGCAAAGTGTCAAGGGGGCTAGGTGCCATGACGGCATATGTGGGGAGACGCCGCGGAGCCAATCAGGCCGCGCGGATGCGTGACTGGACGACGATCGTGCTCGGGCTCTTGTGTGCCCTCGTCGTGCTATCAATTCCGTTGGGACTGCTGGCCGCTCGCGGCTGACCTCAACGTCGGGCCGATCAAGGCCCCGGGGTGCTGCGGGCTGCCTACGCTGCCACGCTGCACTGTGTCGACGCTGTTGGCCTCCTGTCGCTGCGCCGTGAGTGCGATGATCGCTCACAGGAAGCGCACAGCAAACACACACGAGGCCGACACGCACCGCGGAGAGACTTCCACCATGACCACGAACCCCGTCAAGCCGCAGAAGCTCGAGCGCCCCGACGGCACCCCGCCGCGAGTGCTCGTCGTCGATGACGAGCACAACCTCACCGAGCTGCTGTCGATGGCCCTGCGCTACGAGGGCTGGGAGGTGCGCTCGGCCGGCACCGGCATGGCGGCTGTCCGAGCCGCGCGCGAGTTCGAGCCCGACGCGGTCGCGCTGGACATGATGCTTCCCGACATGGACGGCCTGGAGGTGCTGCGCCGGATGCGTGAGCACAACGACCGCCTCCCGGTGCTCTTCCTCACCGCACGCGACGCCGTCGAAGACCGCATCGCCGGGCTCACCGCGGGCGGCGACGACTACGTCACCAAGCCGTTCAGCCTCGAAGAGGTCGTCGCCCGACTGCGCGCCCTCATGCGCCGGACCGTCCTGGTGGCCACCGAGGAGGACGACTCGCGCCTGGTCGTCGGCGACCTCACCCTCGACGAGGACTCCCACGAGGTCACCCGCGCTGGAGCCCAGATTCAGCTGACGGCAACGGAATTCGAGTTGCTGCGCTACCTCATGCGCAACCCCAAGCGGGTGCTGTCCAAGGCCCAGATCCTCGACCGCGTCTGGAACTACGACTTCGGCGGCCAGGCCAACGTCGTCGAGCTCTACATCTCCTACCTGCGCAAGAAGATCGACGCCGGCCGCGAGCCGATGATCCACACCATGCGTGGGGTGGGTTACGTCCTCAAGCCGGCGAGCTGATGGCTGAGCAACCCCCGCAGCAGCCGCCGGGACGGCCGTAGCAGCCGCACCTGCCGAGTTCGTCGCGCCCGCGCCGACCACCGCGGCCCGCTCGTGGCACCCGTCGACCTGGACCCTGCGCAGCAAGCTCGTCGCCTCGATGTTGGTGCTCTTCACGGTGATGACCCTCGTCATCGCCGCGGCATCGGTGCTCTCCCTCGACCGTTCCCTCACCGCCCAGTTGGACGATCAACTGCGTTCCTCACTCAGCAAGATCCCGCCCCAGCTCGGAGGGGACCGCGTCGTCGACCTCCCTGCGGGACGGCGACGGGGACCTCGGCCGCGGGCCCGGCGATGAGGGCTTCGTCGTGGTCGTCGCCAACGGCACCCCCTACACCCGCCAGCGCGACGCCATCACGGTCGCCCAGATTCAGCTGCTGCAGGAGGCCGGGCTGGGCAACCAGCCCCGGAACATCGATCTCGGCGGCGAACTCGGCGAATACCGGGTCCTCGCGGGTACCTCGGCCCGCAACAGCGGCGCCGTCGTCTACGTCGGCCTCCCCCGGGACCGCCAGGTCGGCACCGTCGGCAACGCCTTCCGGACCGCGCTGTTCGCCTCGGTGCTCGGCCTGCTCGCCGTCGGCATCGGCGGCGCCTGGCTGGTCACGCGAAACCTGCGCCCGCTGACCCGGGTCGCCGACACCGCCACCCGCGTCTCGCAGTTGCACCTGTCGTCCGGGCAGGTCGCGCTCGCCGAACGGGTCCCCGAGGAGGACACCGACCCGCGCACGGAGGTCGGCCGGGTCGGCCTCGCCCTCAACGAGTTGCTCGACCACGTCGACTCCGCCCTCAACGCGCGTCACGAGAGTGAGCAGCGGGTGCGCCAGTTCGTCGCCGACGCCTCGCATGAGCTACGGACCCCGCTCGCCTCCATCAGAGGGTATGCCGAGTTGACCCGGAAGGAGCGCGAGCCCGTCCCCGCGGGAGTGGTCCATGCGATCAGCCGGGTCGAGTCCGAGGCCAAGCGGATGTCGACGCTCGTCGACGACCTCCTCCTGCTGGCCCGGCTGGACGCCGGCCGCCCCTCGACCAGGAAGACGTCGACCTCACCGAGATCGTCGTCAACGCCGTCAGCGACGCCCACGCCGCCTCGCCGCAGCACAGTGGCGCCTGGACCTGCCCGACGAGCCGGTGCTTGTGCGCGGAGACAGCGCCCGCCTGCATCAGATCGTCGCCAACCTCCTGGGCAACGCCCGCGTGCACACCCTGCCCGGCACGACGGTGCTCACGAGCATCAGCCGCGAGCCAGGCACCGTGCGGTTGTCAGTACACGACGACGGGCCTGGGGTTCCCGAGGCCCAGCAGGCCAAGGTCTTCCAACGCTTCGCTCGCGGCGACTCGGCCCGCTCTCGCACCGGCGGGAGCACTGGTTTGGGCTTGTCGATCGTGGCCGCTGTTGCCAGTGCCCACGGCGGGTCGGTGCAGTTGACGAGCACGCCGGGCGACACCGTCTTCTCCGTGGTGCTGCCTGCGCCCGACGACGCCTCCTCGACCCCGCGTTGGGCCGGTCGGGTCACCCCCTGATCGATTCACCAATCCGGGCCGACGCATCCGGTGGCACGCCTCCCCCCGCGCGAGGCGTGCCACCGGTGGCCTCCTCCTCACGGACCAGTCCTGGCAGCCACACAGGTAGCCCATAGCGGCGACGATCACCGTGGTCGAATGACCGAGCTCGCCATGGCCCCCACCTCGACCACCGGGCCCGACCAGACCACCGCCGCCACTGCGGCAACCTCCTCACGTGACCCGTCCTGGGTCCGCCCCGCCCTGCTCAGCCTCCTCGCGGCGACCGCCGTCTTCTATCTGTGGAACCTCACCTCCAGCGGTTACGCGAACGCGTTCTACTCCGCCGCAGCCCAGGCCGGAGCCGACTCGTGGAAGGCGTTCTTCTTCGGCAGTTCCGACGCCGCCAACGCGATCACCGTCGACAAACCGCCCGCCTCGCTGTGGTTCATGGCCCTGTCGGTGCGGATCTTCGGCCTCAGCTCCTTCGCGATTCTGCTGCCTGAAGTGCTCATGGGGGTCGCCACTGTCGGCGTCGTCTACGCCACCGTGAAGCGCCAATTCGGCGCTGCCGCAGGGCTGCTCGCTGGGGGGATCCTCGCCCTCACCCCGGTTGCGGTGTTGATGTTCCGCTTCAACAACCCCGACGCGCTGCTCGTCTTGGCCATGGCACTAGCCGCGTGGGCGACGGTCCGTTCGATCGAGGAGTCGTCCCCGAGGTGGTTCGCCCTCGTCGGTGTGTTCATCGGCCTGGCCTTCCTCACCAAGACCCTCCAAGCCTTCCTCGTCGTCCCCGGCTTCGCCCTGGCCTACCTCGTCGCCGCCCGACCTCCGTTGCTGCGCCGGATCTGGCACACCGTCATTGGGGGCCTCGCGATCGTCGCGTCAGCTGGCTGGTGGGTCGCGGTCGTCGAGCTCCTTCCCGCAAGCGTGCGCCCCTATATCGGTGGCTCCCAGACCAATTCGTTCCTCGAGTTGACCTTCGGCTACAACGGACTCGGTCGGATCAACGGCGAGGAGACCGGCTCGGTCGGCAACGCCTCGGCCCGCCTGACCCAGATCGGCCTGGGCCGCATGTTCAACTCCGAGAACGGCGGCCAGATCTCGTGGCTGCTCCCGCGGCGCTCATCCTCCTGCTCGTCGGGCTGGCCCACCGCGCGCGTATGCCGCGCACCGACGCTCGCCGCGCGGCATACCTCGTCTGGGGCTCGTGGCTCGTCATCACCACCCTCGTCTTCTCGCTGATGGCCGGCATTTATCACGCCTACTACACCGTCGCGCTAGCTCCAGCGATCGCGGCCCTTGTGGCGATGGGCGGCGCCGAGGCGTGGGAGCGCCGCGACCGGTGGATCGGTTCGGTGCCGTTGGCTGCGGTCACGGTGATCACCGGCGTCTGGAGCTTTGTCCTGCTCTCGCGGGTCACCTCGTGGAACGGCTGGCTTCGTGTCGTCGTCCTGGCGCTTGGCCTGCCGCCGCCGCGGGCTTCCTGCTCGCAGATCGACTGCCCGCCAAGGCAGTTCCCGCCGTGCTGGGAGTGGCCCTCGCGGCCGGGTTGCTCGGCCCCGCGGCATACAGCGTGGCGACCGTGGCCACTCCCCACACCGGCTCGATCGTCCTCGCCGGCCCCGCCACCTCCGGCGGTGCGGGACGAGCACCAGGGGGTATGCCGCCCGGCGGCACCTCCCGGGGCGGTGCGGGCGGTGGGCTGCTCAACGCCTCGACGCCCTCGGCCGCGGTCGTCCAGGCTCTGTCGGCCGACGCGTCGTCCTACACGTGGGTCGCAGCGGCCGTCGGCTCACAGAACGCCGCGGGCCTGCAGTTGGGCACCCAACTCCCGGTCATGGCCATCGGCGGCTTCAACGGGTCGGACCCGAGCCCGACGTTGGCGCAGTTCCAGGAGTATGTGGCGGCGAAACAGATCCACTACTTCGCGGCGGGGGGCGGGTTCGGGCGGCAGAACGGCGGCAGCCGCGAATCCTTGTCGATCGCCTCGTGGGTGTCGGCCAACTTCCGTGCGGTGACAATCGGCGGCTCGACGTTCTACGACCTCACCCAACCGGCCTCCGGGGGCGTCGGCAGCACGCCTGCCGCGACCCGGACGGCCTAAGGGTCGGCGTGCGCACCATGGCCACCGAACCCGCCCTGGCAGTGGCGGCCCCGCCTGCCGTAACCGGAGACGCGCAGATTGGGCTCGCGAGCCAACTGGGCCGATTCGCGGTGGTCGGGGCGGTGAGCACGGTCGTACACCTGGGCCTGTTCGCGCTGCTGCACCTCGCCTGGCCGAGCCAAGTCGCCAACGTCGCCGCGCTCGTCGTCGCGACGGTGGTCAACACGGCCCTCAACCGGCGGTGGACCTTCCGCGTGACCGGTGGTCGGGCGTGGCGCCAGCACGCGCAGGGTTTCGTGGTCTTCCTGCTCACCTGGGGGGCGACGAGCGGGGGGCTGGCGCTCCTCGACCTCGGGTGGCCGACGGCAGGGACTCCCATCAAGCTGCTGGCCCTCGTCGCCGCCACCGGGATCTCGACAGTCGTGCGGTTCGTCGCCATGCGTGCCTGGATCTTCCGCATCCCGGCGGGTGATGCGTCCTCGCTTGGATGAGGTTGGTGGCACTTGCATGAGGCTGTAGCGGCATACAAGCGTCACTAGCCTCATGCGAGCGGGGCCAGGCCGCCACCCGTAGCGCGACAAAGCCGCAGCCCGAACCCTTGAGGGCTCGGGCTGCGGCCGAGGTCTGACGAACATCACACTGGCGGAGGCGGCGGGATTTGAACCCGCGAGGGGTTTTACCCCCAACCCACTTAGCAGGCGGGCGCACTAGGCCACTATGCGACGCCTCCGTGCTTCCGTACGCGACGGGAGCCGTCACAGGCTACCGGGGCGAGGGTGCGTCGACCAACTGCGGGTCACGAGACCGACGGGGGCGCCGTCGCCGCCCCTCAGGGTGACAGTGCACAATGGACCGAGCCCGGCGGCATACCCCGCCCCCTGCGTCCGTGACCGAACGAGGTGAGATGAGCGACCTGGACGGCTACGCCTCGCCCCGTGGCGAGCGCTCTCGCCGCCGCGAGATCGCCGAACGAGCCACCCGTCGATCCGCGACGCTCACCCTGGCCACCACCATCTTCCCCGGGCTGGGGCTGCTGAGGACCCGCTACAAGCGGCTGGGTGTCCTCGTGGTGATCGGGGTCGTTCTGTTCGCGATGGCCGTCATCGCTCGGGTAGTCATGCTTGGGCCCACTAAGGCCGCGCTCTCGGTCGCGGTGAACCCCAACGCTCTGCTCGCAGCGGCGGCCTTCGCGCTCGTCGCCGGGCTCATCTGGGTCTTCACCATCATTCTCGCCAGCCTCGGCACGCGTGACCCGTCGATGACCCGTCGCCAACGCGGCGGGCTGAGCGCGCTCACCGCCCTGTTGTGCATGGTGGTCATCGTTCCGATGGGCACTGTCGTGAACTACTCACTCATCCAGCGAGACGTCGTGGCCTCGCTCTTTGGTGTTCAGCAGGGGACGCCAGAGGAGGAAGAGACCAACGCCCAGCCCGGCACCGGGGTCGACCCGTGGGAGGGGGTGAGCCGAGGTCAACATGCTGTTGCTTGGCTCGGATGCCGGCGACGACCGGATCGGGACCCGCACCGACTCGATGATCGTCGCGAGCATCAACCCGCAGACAGGCGACACCCTGCTGTTCAGCCTGCCCCGCAACCTTGAGAACGTCCCGTTCCCCAAGACAAACCCGCTCTCCAAGATCTATCCCCAGGGCTACAACTGCGGCCCGCCGGACTGTCTGCTCAACGGCGTCTGGACCCTCGCCGAAGCCAACAAGAAGCTGTTCGGCAGTGACCCCAACCCCGGTTTGACGACCGTTCGTGGCGTCATCCAGGAGATCACCGGCCTGCGCCTGCACTACACGACGGTCATCAACCTCGATGGTTTCGAGTCGCTCGTGGACGCGATGGGTGGCGTCACAGTGACGATCAACGAGAAACTCCCCATCGGCGGCCACCTCAACTCTGCGGGTCAGCTTGTCGGCGTCGACGCGTGGATCCAACCGGGAACCCAACACCTCGACGGCTATCACGCGTTGTGGTTCGCCCGCTCCCGACTAGCCAGCGATGACTACAACCGGATGCGCCGCCAGCGCTGCCTCGTCGGCAAGATCCTCGACCAGGTCAACCCAGTCTCGATGCTCCAGAAGTACCCCGCGCTGGCCCAGGTCGCCAAGGACAACATCACGACCAACATCGCCGCCGACGATCTGCCCGCGTGGATGGAGTTGGTCCGGCGGATCCAGGGCGCGAGCATCAGATCGCTGACGTTCACGACCCAAAACATCAACCCCGGCAACCCGAATTTCAGGTTGATCCGCACGATGATTCAGGATGCACTCCACCCCGCGCCCGCGACGGCGAGCGCCAGCCCGACGACCTCGACCAAGACCACCACCGGGCCCACGAAGTCGACGTCCACCAAGTCGACCAAGACCTCCACTGGCCCGACCAAGTCGACGACCACCAGTTCGAGCATCACCACCGACGAGCTCGTCGACCTCCGCGAGGCGTGCTGACACGGTCGGATCGCTCGGGGACCGACCGTCAGCCCGTCAGCCGCCCGCCGGCCGCTTGGTCAGTCAGTGACGCTGTATGCCGTGATCGACCCCTTCACGGGCGAGGTGCCTCTGGAGATGCTCGCCTTGCAGACCGACCCCGCGGGGACGTCGTTGAGGTTGACCGTCTCGCTGCTCGTGGCACCCGACCCCGCGGCATACCAGGGCCCGAGGAGCGGGTAGGTCTCGGAGGAGTCCGCCGGCCCGGCGAACCGCCCGCCGAACCAGCAGCGGTTCTCCAGCGAGAAGTCGTAAGGCACGATCGGGTAGACGCCGTAGAGGGTCACCTGGACCGCCAACGGCACCCCGGCCGTAGGAGTCCCAGTCACCACGGTGGTCCCGTTGACCGGAGGAGCGGCGTATGCCGTGCCCCCCGGCCCCGCGACCAGGGCCGCCGCGGTGAGAAGGGCGGCACCGGCATACAGGAATCGACGCATGGGAGTAGTCCTTTCGCAAGCCGCGGCAGCCGGGTGAGCCGACGCGGAGGTCACTGGCAGTAGTCGGTGGTGGAGGCCTCGCCGTAGCCGAGCTTCCACTTCAAGGGCGTCGTCCCGGGGTCGATGGTGTCGGCCTCCCAGATGGCATCGGCGATGCATTGATGGCCGTCCGCGTCGGGATAGACCCCCATGCCCTTGGTCGTCTGGCTCCACTCGATGAGCACGCCAGGGGTCGCCGGCAGCAGGTAGTTGGGCTTGGCCGTGCCGTCCGAGCCCTCGACGAACCAACTCTCCGAGCATCCGAAGTTGACCTCCGGCGAGTCGTGCTGGTGCACAGCGCCGGACTCCTCGGGATGCTCGACCTTGGTCTTGATCGCCACCTTCATCGTCATGCAGTGGTCCTCGAACTTCGGGTTGATGTCGACGAAGACATATCGCCACCCGTTCGGACCGGCCTGGAACGGGCCCAGCGCGGCCTTGATCGTCGAGTTGAGCTTGGTGAAGGCGCTGTCGATCGCCGCGAGCGCGGCCGGTAGTTGCGCCCAACGCACCGTGCAGGTCAGCGCCGTGTCGATGAGCGGGACGCACAACTGCGCGATCTCGTCGACGACGTCGGCGGCCCGGGGATAGGGGTTGGGATACCCCGTCACCGCGACGACCAGGCCGGGGCGCTGCGACGCCATGATCTTGTCCTGGCTGAGGATCGTCGTGTAGTTGTTCGTCAGGCTGGTCCACAGCGTCGTATTCGACTGCACCGTCTGGGCGCACGTGAGGGCGCCGAGGAAGTCGTGGTCCTTGACCTTGTCGAAGCAACTCTTGATGAGGTTGACGATGGTCGAGTTCTGCTCACCCAGAGTGATGGTGTGCAGGTCCGGGCGCATGTTGTAGGCCGACGCCGCCAGGCCCCCCGAGAGGTAGCCCGACGAGGTCGTCCCGTTCTTGCCCTGGTTGTAGAGACACCACCCCGGCGCGACCAGGTGGTCGGCCAGCAGTTGCTCCGGGAAGCGGGATGGGTTGTCGTTCAACGCATTTCCTGCGGGGTAGTCGTCGCCGCTGGCGACGTAGATCCGGCAGCCGGCCGCCGCCTCGGCGGCGGGGGTGCCCGAGAGCACCCCCGCACACACGAGGGGAAGGATGGCCAGCATCGCTGCGCGGGCGGCATACCGCCGGGTATGCCGTGTGCTCACCGTGCGCATGTCAGTCTCCTTCGTGTCTGTTCGTCAGTCACGCCGGTCACGGAGCCACAACGTCGATCTGCAGACCACCGTTGTTGTTGGCGTTGGTGTCCTCCCCGACGACGTCACCCGGGTCGATCGCCACGTCGAAGTCGACGAAACTCGGCCCACCCGTGTTGACGTTGGTGACGATGGTGATCAGCGACCCCTGACCAGCGGTGAGCCCACTCGCGGAGGCAACGCAGAGCACCTCCGGGGCTGCGAGGTCGCCGGGGAACGCCGGGTTCGCTACGCAGGTGAAGCCGTTGGTGCCGACACCCGACACGAAGGTCGACTCGTTGAACGTCGTGTCGAGGTTGATCGCCACGACGAGCGGGTCGAGATCTGACGCTGTCGTACCGTCGCCGATGTTGGTCACCGCGAACTCGTAGGTGACCTGGGCCCCGTCGACCCCAGGGTTGGGGTCGGCGGAGATCTGGCCCAGGATCAGATCGATGCACCCGGTGCAGGCGACGCTGCTGACGGTGGTCTTCTCGGTCGCCACGTTGTCCGTCTCGCTGGTCTCGGTGATCGCGTTCGCCGGGTCGGCGGTGACGGTCACGTCGAGCTGAGGCGGCGTGGTGGAGGTCGTGATGATCCTGATCGACAACGTGGTCGACTCGCCTCCGTTGAGATCTCCGGTGCACGTGACGATTGAGTCACCGGCGGTGGCCACGCAGAGGAAACCCTGCGTGCCGACGGTGGCGTCGAGGGTCACCCCGACGGTCGGGACGTTGACCCGCACGACGACCTCGTGGCCGTCGACGGCGAGTGCGTCCTGGGTGCCGCCGTTGGTGACGACGACCGTGTAGGTCACGGCGTCGCCCTGCTCGGCGGGGTCGGGCAGATCGGTGATGTCCCCGACGACCAGGTTGATCGACGGGCCACCGGCGCTGACCGTGACGGAGTCGCTGTTGTTGGCGACGCTCGTCTCCGGACCACAGGTGCTCGAGATGCACGGCTCGGCCGCTGCGTCGGAGTCGACCGCCCCGGAGACGCTCGCCGTGTTGGTGAACGCCGTTGTGGCCGTCGAGTTGGCGCGCACCTCGATGGTGTAGGTCTCCTGCTCTCCGGGCGCGAGCGCCGTCGGGGTGCAGGTGACCGTGCCGCCGGAGGCGGAGCCGTCGTGGACACAGGTGCCGCCGTTGTTGCCGTTGGCCGACACGAAGTCGACCTCGCTGGGCAGGACGTCTTCGACGGTCCAGCCCGCGGCAGCCGTGGCGTCACCGATGTTCGAGGCGGTGACGGTGTAGGAGAAGGTCTGCCCGATCGTCGCCGAGCCGACGGATGCCGACTTGTGGACCGCGATGTTCGGCCGGAAGACGTCGACCACGCTGGACTTGGTGTCGCAGTTGTTGGTCTCGATCGACTCGACGATGGTGTTGGCCGGGTCGACGCACGCCTCGTTGTCCAGCGTGCCGCCGTCCTTGGTGACGAAGACCTGCACCGTGATGGTGACGACGGCCGTGGCACTGCCGTCGGCGCCCATGTCGCCGGTGCACCGGACGAAGTTGACCGGGTTCTCGAACACCTGGCAGGTGAAGTTCGACGGGGTCGCCGTCGCACCCAGGACGATGAGGCCGGTCGGCAGCGCGTCCTCGACGACCACATCGGTCACCGCGGCTCCGTTGTTGGTCACCGTGATCGTGTAGTCCTCGGTGTTGTTCTGGTGGGCCGTCGTCGGGCCCTCCTTCTCGAGGGTCACGTCGAAGGGCGAGATCACGATCGAGGTGTCCACTGCATAGTTGTTGGTCTCGTTGGACTCGGCGATGGTGTTGGCCGGGTCGACGAAGGCCTGGTTGGTGATGACCAGCCCGTGCTCCTGCGGAGGCAGCACCGTGATGAGCACGACGCGCTCGGTGGGCACCCCGGCGATGAGGTCGAGGCTGCCGTCCAGGGTGGCACCGGTGCAGGTGACGACGCCATCGCTGTAGCCGCACAGGAAGCTCCCGTTACCGCCGGCCTGGTCGACCGCCGACACGAACGTGGCACCCGCCGGCAGGATGTCGCGCAGCGACACCTGGAAGGCCGGGTCGGTGCCGCTGTTGGTCACCGTCACCGTGTAGGTGATGTTCTCGTTCATCGGCACCGGGTTGGCGTTGGTCGGGCAGGGCCCGCCGTCACACTTCGTGACGGACAGGTCGATGAAGCCCGCTCCCACAGTCACCACCGTGAACGCCGAGGCCGCGTTGTCGGTCTCGTCACCCTCGGGGATGGTGTTGTCCGGGTCGACGTATGCCGTGTTCGTCACGATCATCGGCCGGTTGGGCGCGAAGGCCGTGATGACGATGGTGCGGGTCGCCGGAGCACCTGGCAGCACCGTGGCGGTGCCGCTGAGGGTTGCCCCGGAGCAGGTGATCACCTGACCGCTCACCGCACAGGTGAACTGGGTGGCGCCCGGGGCCTGGTCGTCCGCCGAGATGAAGGTCGTCCCGGCCGGCAGGGTGTCGCGGACGGCGACCCCGAAGGCCGGGTCGGTGCCGAGGTTAGCCACGGACAGCGTGTAGGTGATGATGCTGCTCGTCGCAACGGTCGGCGTGGCCGACTTGCCGATGGTCAGTTGGTGGAAGGAGTTGGCGCCACCGTTGCCGGCCGTCGTGACCGTCGTGCTCGCCTGGGCCTCGTTGTCGAACTCGTTGCCCTCGGGGACGAGGTTGTCCGGGTCGACCTTGGCGACGTTGGTGTAGGTGCCGGGGGTGCCGGGCGCATACACGGTGATGAGGATCTGACGGCTGGTCGGCACGTCCCCCACGCCTCCGGAGTCGGGAATCGTGTTGACCGTCCCGGAGAGGTCACCACCGATGCAGGTGATCACGCCACCCGTCGCCGCACCGTCGTGGGTGCAGAAGAAGGCGTCCGCAGTGCCAGGTCCTGGGTCGGTGTCGGCGGCCGAGATGAACCGCGAGCCCGAGGGCAGGAAGTCCTTGACGACGACGTTGCTCACCGGATCGGTGCCGTCGTTGCCGACGGTCAGGGTGTAGCGCAGGATGCCGTTCGTGGCGACCGCGGCGGGCGGGACCGGGTCGGTCTGCGCCTTGGCGATGGTCAACTGGTTGAAGGCGCTCAGGCCGGCGCCACCGGTCTCCACGACCGTGTCCTGGGTGGCGATGTTGTTGGCCTCGTTGATCTCGGCGATGGCGCCGAGCGGGTCCACCCGCACCTCGTTGTGCATGACGGGCTGGACGAACGGGGTCGCGAACGCCTTGATGATGATCGTCGCGAACTGTGTGTTGGCCGGGTTGATGACGCCGCCGTGGCCGGGGTAGAACTCGGCTTCGGTGCCCAGCAGGCTGCCGCCGACACAGGTGACGACGCCGCCGGTGGCGGACCCGTCGTGCGTGCAGGTGAAGCCGGCGTCACTGGTGGCCGAGAGGAACTTCGTCCCCGCGGGCAACGTGTCAACGACTCGGACGTCGGTCGCGTTCTGCGGGCCGAGGTTGTCGACGTAGATCGTGTAGGTCTGGGTGCCGTTGGTCGCAATCGGGTCGAAGCCGGTCGCCGGGCTCGGGTAAGCAGGGATGCTGCCGGCGGGGTCGGCTGTCGCGCCGGGCTCGTCGAACTTGAAGATCGTCAGGTCGATGCCGGTGGAGACCTGGCTGGTCACCGAGGCACTGTTGTTGGTCTCGTCGGCCTCGAAGATCGCGTTGCCCGGGTCGACGGTGACCGAGTTGGTCAGCGGGCCAACCGAGTCCGGCGCCACGAGGGTGACGGTGAAGGACTCGATGGACTCAGGGGCGATGCTGGGGTTGGTGCAGGTGAGGACGCCACCGCTCTCTGAGCACGAGAAGTCGGCTCCACCCACGTTGGCGAACTCGTCGTAGATCGTCCCCGCAGGGAGCACGTCCCGCACGACGACGTTGGACGCAGACTGTATGCCGCTGTTCCCGACGACGAAGGTGTAGACCAGCCCGCCGGTGCACAGGTCGTCGGGGTTGGCGTGCGGCCAGGAGCGGGCGCAGACCGGGTCGGGTGACGCGCTCTTGGTCACGGTGAGGTCGACGGCGGGCTTGACCGTCGTCTTCTCCGTGGCGGTCGCGGTGACGCCGGTGTTGCGGACGTTGCCGGTCACAGTCGCCGTGTTGATGAGGGTCGCACCGGCGGGAGCGATGACCGTGCCGGTGATGGTGATGGTGAGCGTGCCGCCCGCATTGAGGGTACGGATCTTGCAGCGCACCTCCGGCGCCGACACGAAGCAGCCGTTGCCATTGCCCACGGTGCCGTTGACGACGGCCTGCGTGGCGACGATGCTCGCGGCCTCCAGGCCTTGAGTGCCATCAACGACGACGACGTCGTCGGCGCGCAGCGTGCCGACGTTGGTGACTCGCACCTTGTAGACGAGCACGCCACCGGGGGACACCGGGTCAGGTCCGGCACCGGCGATGATGGCTGGGTCGTCGGTCTTGATGATCGACAGCGGCGGGACCGCGGTGGCGCCGGTGACGCTCGTGTTGACGGTGGCCGAGGTGTTGTTGAGCTCGTTGCTCTCGGCGATCGTGTTGTCAGGGTCGACCGATGCCGTGTTCGTCAGCGGCCCGGTGGCCGGGGCGGTGACGTGCAAGGTGATCGTCGCGTTCTGACCGGCGTTGACCGAACCGCCCGTACACACGACGGTGACGCCGGTGCCGTTCGTCGGGGAGCAGACGAACAGGCTCGTCGTCGTGACCGAGGTGAGGGCCACGCCAGCGGGCAGGGTGTCGGTGACGGCGACGTTGGACGTCGCGACGGTCCCGACGTTGTTGACGGTCAGGACATAGTCGAAGGCGGCCCCCGCGACGACGGTGGTCGGACCGGTCTTGTTGATCGTCAGATCGGGCAGGCTACCTCCGCCGGTGCCGCCCTGGACGAGCGTCTGAACGCTCGCGTTGGTCGTGAAGTTCTGCGCCGACCGGGTCCCGGTGATCGACGCCGTGTTGTTGATCGTCACCCCGTTGGCCGCCATGACCACCCCGCGGATAGTGACGGTCCAGCTCGCGCCGCCCGCCAACGTCCCGCCGTTGCAGGTGACCAACTGGCCGCTTTGGGTGCAGGTGCCCTGGGTGGAGGTCACGGCATACTGCGGCGTCCCCGGTGGGGACTGCAGGGTGCCGACCCCGTTGAGCTGATCAGCGAGGACGAGGTTGGAGACCTTGGAGCCCCCGGTATTGACGATGGTGATCGTGTAGGTGAGCTCGGCGCCTGATGCGACCGGGCTGGGGTTGGCGACGTTCGTCACCGTGAGCGGACTCGTTGGATCAGCCAGAGCCATCGGAGCGGTCACGAGGCCGAGGGTGAGGAGCCCGAAGGTCGCCAGGACGCTTACCGTCCGACGAATCGTGCTGCGTAGGGAAATCCGGGCAGGGGACGGCAAGGCAACCTGTGACATGTTCAACCGGTCCTTAAGGGGAGAGTCAGGACCCCCGAGTGTGAACATCGCCAACCAAGTCCTCACGACCTGGTATGTCAATGGCCCTGCGAGTAGTCACTGGACTAGTCATCCTCCAGAGCAGGCTCGCCTGGTACCTGGGAGGAGTGTGCTCGGGTTCGCCAGATACCTGCAGGAACCGGTGATCTTCCAGCCTGAGAACACACGTGCCCCCCGGACCGACGTCCGGGGGGCTCGTGTCGCTGACCGGGGTCAGCTGCGAGGAACTCGCGTGATTACAGCGGGCGGACGGCGTCCGCCTGCGGGCCCTTGGGGCCCTGGGTCACTTCGAACTCGACGCGCTGTGCCTCGTCGAGCGAGCGGTAACCCTGAGTCTGGATTGCTGAGTAGTGAACGAAAACGTCGGGGCCGCCGCCGTCCTGGGCGATGAAACCAAAGCCCTTCTCAGCGTTGAACCACTTGACGACTCCCTGTGCCATGGGGACAACTCTCTCTATAACTGGACACTGGAGCCCGCACCTCACGAACTCCCGTGCTGCTGCCACAACCCACCGCTCGCGAGCCTGCGCCCGAGTGCTTGAACACGACGTCCGCTGCCCAAAGGCGATGGGCGTCGTGTCCGTCTTGCGAGGAACTGCAACTGCAACCGGCGCCGACGTTAGCACGCAGTGATCGGCACTACACCTGCTCAGACCCACCATTTTTTTGGGCTACCGACGGGTAGTCTCACGGGTCGACCAGCGCCCCTCCCCCGACCTACGAAAAGGTCTGCGTCAGAACCTTTTTGGGTGCATCGCTCAGGGCGTTGCGCCGTCCGCCGGACGGCTGTGCGGGCCGATACCGCGCACGCTCACGAGGGGCGGCCGATCGCCTCGGATCGAGGCCACCATGTCGACCACCCGACGGGTCGCGCCGACGTCGTGGGCGCGGAATACCGTCGCCCCGAGCCAGGCCGCGACGGCCGTTGCGGCCAGGCTGCCTTCAAGGCGTTCGTCGGCCGGCAGGTCGAGGGTCTCGCCGACGAAGTCCTTGCGGGACAACGCCTGCAACACCGGGAAGCCCAGGGCCGTCACCGCCTCGGTATGCCGCAGCACCCTCAGCGAGTGAGTCGTCGTCTTGCCGAAGTCCAAGGTGGGGTCGACGAGGACCCGCTCGCGCGGCATACCGGCGGCGACGGCCCGCGCCGCGCCCGACCGCAGCGTCGACACGACATCGTCGACCACGTCGAGCTCGCCGGGACCGTAGGTGACGTCGACCGGATCGGTGCGCGGCGGGTAGCCGCCCGTGTGCGAGATGACGTACCCGGCCCCGATCTCCACGGCCGTCGCCAACAGGTCCGGGTCGTAGCCGGCCCAGGTGTCGTTGACCAGATCGACCCCCGCGTGGGCCGCCGCACGGGCCACCTCGGACCGCCAGGTGTCGAGGGAGAGGATGAGATCGGGGTATGCCGCGCGCGCCCGTTCGAGGAACGGCATCACCCGATCAATCTCCATCCCAGGCGTGACCGCTTCGCCCTCCTGCCCGGCGCGGACCCCGCCGATGTCGACGATGTCAGCGCCCAAGGCGACCGCAGAGTCGAGGGCCGCCAGAGCGCTGTCGAGGTCGGCGTGCCGGTTGCCCACGTAGAAAGAATCGGTCGTCCGGTTGACGATGGCCATCACCGCGGGACGGGCCGCGTCGAAGGTCTGGCCGCGCAGGACGAGAGGTGCGGGGGTGTTGCCGGGAGGCTCGGTGCTCACGGCGTCATCGTCGCACGCCAGGGTATTCCCCAGGGTCCGCGTGTGCTTCGGCATGCTCCGCCGATTGGCCAGCAGCATGCTCGAAATGGTATGATAGACAACGAGTCTCCGATATGGAGGCGCGTAACCCATTGATACGAAACGAAGTTCACACGATGCCCAGCTGGATTTTCTACCTTCCGATGTTTGGCCGCACCACCTCGCACGCGGGGACCTACCACTACGACCGTCGTGACATGGTCATGGGACGTCAGGTCTGACCCACAACTCGCGGCAGTTCCGTTTCGCCCCCGGCATTGGCGCCGGGGGCGTTTTGGTGTCCTGACGCGGTTCGGCCGTAGTGGGCGACGAGCAGCCCGCCTGCAAGCGCGGTGAGCAGATGCCAGAGGGCGTGGCCCTGCAGCCAGGAGCCCGGCTCACACCACAGACCCCGATCGTCGGCCAGCCACGCGGCATACGCGATGCCGAGGGCAAGCACCGCGATGGCGAGGGGGCGAGAGCGGGGGGCCAGCCGCCATTCGAGGACGATCCCGGGGAGCAGGACGAGCGCGAACAGCCAGCGCCGCGCGTCCGGCAGGATCGCTTGCGCGAGCAATAGCGTGAGCAGGAGGGCCGCCGCCCAGGCTGCCGCGCGGGTGGCGTCGAGGGTGCCACGCCGCCAGAGGGCACCGACGACGAGCAGGGTTCCCAGGAGGTACATGCCCTGCACGTCGAGCACCTGCCCGGCGAAGGTCAACTGCGCGTGATAGGCCAGACTGCCCGCCCCGAGCGCGACGAGGGTCAGCGCGACAACGGGGGCGAGGACCCGCTCAGGGGTATGCCGCCCCAGTCGCCTTCCGCGCGCGGCCGTCGTGACGGCTGCGACGCAGAAGCCAAGGCTGGAGAGGGAATTGGCCGGTTGGCGCAGCAGGCCGGTGCCGACGGCCTCGCAGAAGCAGCGCGCGCCCGACGTGGTGAGGCAGGTCGCCGGTCGCTCGCCGAGCGTCGCCGGGGAAAGCCACGCAACGAGCGCGGCCAGGGTGACGAGCAGCGCGGCGCCGCCGACGAGGACGCCGAGGACGCCCGCCGTGGCGGGTGTGCTCGGCGTGCGACGACGGTCAGGTGCCGGCGGTCCTGGCGCGGGCGATCCTGGCGCGGGCGGCATACCCAGGAGTCTGTCGCATGACCGCGCGAGGAGTTAGGCCTCGCGGCGACCGTTGAGCCAGCTGACCATCGCGGGGTCACGGTGGTCGAAGAAGACGGACGCGCCGGTGTCGAGCGTGGCGATCCGGCTCATGTCGTCGGCGGTGAGTTCGAAGCCGAAGACGTCGAGGTTCTCGGCCAGTCGCTCGGGGCGCACCGACTTGGGAATGACGACGACCTCGCGCTGGATCAGCCAACGGAGCACGACTTGAGCGACCGACTTGCCGCGGGCCGCCGCGATCTCGCTCAACTCGGGGTTGGTGAAGAGGCCGTTGCGGCCCTCGGCGAATGGTCCCCACGACTCAATCTGCACGCCGCGCTCGCGCATGACGTCCTGGTCGATCTGACGCTGGAAGAACGGGTGGGTCTCGATCTGGTTGACCGCCGGCGCGATCTCGTTGTGCTCAATGAGGTCGACGAGCCGGTCGGGCTGGAAGTTGGAGACGCCGATCGCGCGAGCCAGACCCTCACCGAGGGCGGTCTGCATGGCCCGCCACGAGCCGTAGTAGTCACCGAACGGCTGGTGGATGAGGTAGAGGTCGACGGCGTCGAGGCCGAGGCGTTCGAGCGACTTCTCGAGGGCCGCGCGGGCTTTGGTCTGGGTCGGGTTGCTCTGGATCCACAACTTCGTCGTGACGAAGATGTCCGATCGCGCGATGCCGCTGGCCACGATCGCCCGCCCCACGGCCTCCTCGTTCCCGTAAGACGCCGCCGTGTCGAGGTGTCGGTAGCCCGCGGCGAGCGCGGCCTCCACCGCCGCCTGGGTCTCGTCGTCGGGGATCTGGAAGACGCCGAAGCCGAGGATCGGCATCTCGACGCCGTTGTTCAGGATGACGTTGTGCATGGCGGGCCTCTCGCCGGATCTTCGGGTGTGGTGGTCGCGTGCCACCTTGCGTGCAGGGTCTAATGTAAGAGACTCTTACATTGATGGTCAACCGGGCTGCGCGGGAGGTGACGTGAGCGAGCGAGCGACCTACCACCATGGCGATCTTCGTCAGGCGCTCATTGCCGCTGCCGTCGACCTGATCTCGGCGAAGGGCGTCGCTGGCCTCTCCGTTGCGGAGGCTGCGCGCAAGGCAGGGGTGAGCGGGGCCGCCCCGTACCGGCACTTTGCCAGCCGCACCGCGCTGCTGTCGGCCGCCGCGACCGCGTTGGCGACGGACCTGCTGGAGCATCTGCAAATGACGGCTGCCGGGGGTCCTGCCCGTGGCGTCCCCACTGTTGCCCGCGGCGTCCCCCTTGCCCCTGCCCTTGCCGTCCCCCATGCTGCTGATCCCACGGATGTCGCCGCCGCGATCGACTCACTGGCGCAGCTCACCCGCGCGCGGATCGACTTCGCCCTGGGGCGTGGGGTCGGCCTTGAACTCGTCTATGCGGAGGAATTGCGAACCTTCGACGACCCGCAGCGGCGGGACGTCACCCGCCGCCTGTTCGAGCTCTATCTCTGGCCTGCCATGACGGTGACGGGCGACGCCGTCGCTGCTGGACGGCTGTTGCGTCAGGCTGCGGCGTTGGCCCAGGGCTACCTCGACATTGCACGAAGCAACAACGCCGTCGCCGGCACGACCGAAGCCGCGGAGTTGGCCGACGAGGCAGCAGCCGCGGTCCGGGTCCTAGCCCACGCCGCTCAGGACCGGCGGGGCACGGTGGCGAGCGACCGGCAGGAGGGCCGAAAAGTCTGAGTGCCTCAGGTACGGAGTGCGTACCTGAGGCACGGGTTTTTCACGGGGGTCCTGTCAGGTCGGCAGGTCGGGAACCCGGCGACCGGAGGGCGTGGTGGGTCCTACGGCCACCGCGAGCGCCAGCGAGCGGAGGGCGTGGGATTCGAACCCACGATGCCGTTGCCGACATAGCGGTTTTCAAGACCGCCGCACTAGGCCACTATGCGAGCCCTCCACGAGCAGCGTAGTGAACCGCGGCCCGACGAATCATCGTAGACGAGCGGTCACGACCAACCTCACCGCAGCAGCGACGGACAGGGCACACCCGCATCCGGCCAGGCGAGCCGGGCCGCGATCATCGCCACACCGGCCAACCCAAGGAACAGGCTCGACGACCCGGGCTCTCTCGTCCCGGACGGCCACTGCATCGGGTCCTCCCCCATGGCGCCCGCCACCCGCCCCAACGCATCGGCAGCCAACAGCCGATGCGCCTCGTCACCGGTGACCTGCGACGCATACCCCAACGCATCAAGCGCCCCACCCAACCCGTGACACAGGGTCAGCCCGGCGGACGGCAACTCCCCGGCACCGGCAGCCACCACGGCCGCCTCGACGTGATCGGTGCACAACTCGAGACCCGCATGAGCCTGCGCCCGGAGTGAGCTCAGCGGCATACCGAGATCGACGCCTTGCTCAGCCAACTCGAGCAGACGCAGTCGCACAGCCGTCATGCCAGCAGCCCCGTGACACCACCACACCGGGAACGTCGACTCGTCGCCACGCAGGTCCGGCCACCCTTGCAGCGGATCGAACCACCCACTCTCCCAAGCAAGTCCACCCGCCGCGAGAGCCAAGGCAGGGCGCATCTCCGGGGCCACCGCCGCGCTCTCGACCAGCGCCAGCGCCACGCCGCTAGCCCCATGGGCCAACCCGAGCAGCGGAGCCGGCGCGCCCCGGTCGCCGTCCCCGGCCGACCCCTCCCCCGCCGAACCCTCCCCCCCAGAACTCTCAGACAGCGCGTCCGCCCACGCCCAGCCGACCTCCTGAGCCGAAGCTCGCCGGGCCAACGCGCGCACCAGATCGTGGTCAGGCGCCGCCCCGGTCCGCACCTGGGCGAGCAACACGCCCGCAGCGCCATCCGTCAGGTCACAGGTCATCGGACGCCTCGGCGAAGACATCGCGCCGCCCGGCAACCCGATCGAGTATGCCGCGAGCGCACCCCCCGCCCGCCCGGCCAGCAAGCCTCCGCCGGACAACGCGTCGGGGTTGCCCAGGACCCGCGTGGCCGCCCGCCCAGCCAAGGCCGTCAACTCTCGCCGATCCAGCGCTTGACCCAATCCAGCCAGGGCCCAAGCGATTCCGGCGTCGCCGTTGTAGAGAGTGACGTCATCCACCGCCATCCGCGCGGGGATCGACGGGTCGGTCAGCGCCCACGCCGGCCAGCCCACGGCGGATCCGTCCTCGACCTTTGCCCCGACGAGGGCACCGAGAGCGCGCTCGGCGACGGCTTCGGCGGTGCTGACGGCAGAAGTGCTCATGCGGCTTCCTTCGGACGCTGGCGCAGGTGCGGCGCCTCGGGGTCAATACCGGCCTCGCCCAGGGCAGCAGCGAGGACGACGAAGCGTTCGGACCGCAGCGCCCCATCGTCAGGTCGGTGCAACTCGGGCCGAGAAAGGAAAGCTAAGGCGAGAGCGCGGCATACCGACTCGCCGAAGCTTGACCCGTCACCGGGGTCTTGCACCCACGAAATCCCTTGCGCGACAGGCACGCTCAATGCCGGTCCCGGAGCCGCTGACGAGACCTCCGACAGCCCCCACCAGCTGCGCGACAACTGGTGTCGCGTCCCCTGCAGCCAGCCCCACTGCTGTGTCCGGCAAATATAGGACCGCGCCGTCCGGACGCGCCAGCATCGGCCATTCGGAACCCACCTTGAACAGCCACGGGACGTCGAGGTCGCGGAGGGCTCCCAGGACGGCCGGGACGAGCAGGTGGATCAGGTCGGCGCGAGGCCCGAGGTAGATCCGGGTGAGGTCACCCGCAGGCGCTTGTCCGGCGCGGCAGCCGCCGCCCCACGTGCGCCACCAACCGCCTTCGACCAGACCACCGGCGCGGGCCCGCACGGCCACCCGGTCGCCCGGCTCCGGCGTCCGACCCACCTTGCCGGTCACCTCCGGCGTGAGGTCGCCACGCGCCACCGCCCGTATGCCGCCCGCCTCCATCCGCACGACGACGGTCCCGTGCAGACCTGACCGGACGACGACCGCCGACTCCCAAACCTCGGCGTCCGGGTGGGTCGCCCGAAGGATCGCGGCCAGGGGCAGCGTGTGTCGTGATGACCGCTCGGACGCAGCAGCAGCCAGGAGCGCCGCCGGGGCGTTCGGCACGGCATACCACTGGCCGTAGAGCACTGCCGCGAGCTCATCGACCGGGACAGCCTCCGGGGCCCGCCCGGCCAGCGTGGCGCCAGCGACCTCGAGGGCGCGAGCGAGTTGGGCCTCATGAGCGAGGGAGATCGCACTCATCAGGCGGCACCTCGCTCGCGCGTCTCGGGTGCCCCCACCGCAGGCTCGGCAGATCGAGCAATGCCCCTCTGCCACACCACCATCCAGTGCCGCGAACGCTCCAGATGGATGCGGGCCTCGGCGCCCGCGCCAGCCAGGTCGCCCCGCACCAACAGGCCGGCCGCACCTTGCCAGCCACTGACCAGGGCCCGGATCGCCAGGTGCGCCGGGTCGACCGAGCCGCGGCCGCCGCCCGCGCGATACCCAGCGACGAACGCGGGCACAACGTCAGGGCAACCCCACTGCCGCACTAGACCGCCGAGGGTGTCCAACGCGCAGGCAAGATCCCACTCGGGCGGCCCGAGCCCGGCACCTTCGAGATCGACGAACCGCACCAGCGGCGCTGCGCTGTCCTCGACGATCACGTTCGCGGCCCCGAGGTCACCGTGCAGCAGGGCATCGGCCGTCCAGCCGGCCGCGACCTCCGACGCGATCGCCCGCACGGGCGCACTGCGCGCCGCGTCGAGCAGGACCGCCAGGGGCGAGCCGACCGCCGGCTCACCCATCGAGGTCGGGAGCCGATCCGGATCCAAGACCCACGGCCTCGCGACCATCGGAACTCCTTGAGCGACAAGGGTGTCGACCCCGACCGCCTGATGGAGTCCGGCCACTGCGGACCCCCACGCCCGCACGACCGCCACCAGGTGCGCGGCGGTGCCGTGGACGGCATACAGGGGTATGCCGTCCACGGCACCGGTCCACAGGTCGGTGTCTGGTCCGCCGATGAGGGGCGGCACGACGGCCACCCCGGCCAGCGCCGTCAACACGCGCACCTCGGCCCCGATGGGGTCGTCGCCGTCGAGGGTGGCTGCGGCGCCCCGTGACTTGACGAAGGCGACCGGCCGACCGTCGAGGTCGATCCGGCGCACGACGTTGCTCCGGGATTGGTCGGTCACCGACACGCGACCGGTCAGCACCTCACCTGAGGACACCAGCCCGCGCGCGATGGCGGCGGCGAACAACCCCGGAGCGCTCGTCACGTCAGCTCTGCCCGTCCGAGTCGGCCGCCTCTTCGGTGGCGACGGCTTCCAGCGCAGCGAGGTAGCCCGCGAGGAACTCCTCCCCGTATGCCGCCTCGTCACCGAACGGATTCTCCTGCGGCGGGATCGGGAAGTCGCACGCGGCACTCGTCAGCTGCAGGTCGCAGATCGGGATGCGGGTCGGCCGGCAGACGGCCGGCTGGGTGATCTTGTTGCAGATGACGACGCGGGTCTGGATCGGCTCACAAACCGCCGGTTGGGTGATCTTGTTGCAGATGACGACGCGGGTCTGGATCGGCTCACAAAGAGCCGGTCGGGTGACCTTGTTGCAGACGATGACTGCCGTGCGGATCGGGTCGCACACCGACGGTCGGGTGATGATGGGCGGTGCCTCGTACCGGATGATGTCGACGCCCAACTCGTCCTGAACCGCGGCGATCGGGTTGCCAAAGGTCCACTGACCGTCGGTGGAACCGGCGAACAGCAGGCCGATGACATTGCGGTCGTCCGCGACGATGACCGAACCCGAGTCACCCTTCTGGGAGAACCGCGCCGACCGAGTCGTGTCGGTCTCGATGCGCACCTGGTTGCGCAGGGTGCGGGAGCCGACGTCGCCGCCGTAGTTGATCGTCACTGTGAAGTCGGTCGATCGGACTGTCCCGAAGGTGTGCTCCGTCGTGCGGCCCCGCTTCTGGACCGGCATACCGATCGTGGCGGCTGCCGTCCCGGCGACGTTGCCAATGGTCTCGATCGACGCAGACCACGCCTTGCCCGCATCGAGCGTGACGACGGCCCCGTCGACGTTCTCGGACAACACCGACCTGGTGAGCGAGCCGAAGTCGGTCGCTGCGGGCGCGTTGTCCACCAGGGAGGGCTGGGCCATCCGGTCTCCGACCGCCCAGCCCCGCGGACAGGCCACGTGGAAGTTCGTCAAGGCCATCGTCGCTCCGCTGGCCCGGTCCCGAACCATGGCCCCGAGGGTGCCGACGAAGACGTAGTTGCCCGCCGCCGGCACTTCGGGCGGGGTGAGATAGACACTGCGCCGCGGGCCCATGCTGATCCCGCCGTGCAGGCTCGGATAGGCGGTGGCGTCGACCAGGCCCACGACATCGTCGAGCTTGACCATCGCCGACTGGAGCTCGATCTCGAGCTCCTGGACATCCGTGGGCACCCCGTCGATCTCCTTGGGGATGAGCTGACCCCTGGCGATCCGGGCTCCCGGCTTCTTCTTCTGGACGAAGACGACGATGGACAGTTGCCCCGTGGGTTTGCCGTCGCTGACCTTCTCGGCGATGTCGACACCGACCACGCCCTCGCGCGCGAGTAGGTCGTCCTCGATCGACTCCTTCACCGGGCGGATCAACGCCCGGGTCTCCTGCTGTGCATCCATGTCTGGTGCTCCTTGAGCTGGGGAGAGAGTGGTCACCCCGAACGGGCTGACACGTCCGGAAGAGCCCCCGCCGACGCCCCAGATACCCGCTGGCGCCGATTGGCTCATGTGAGGGGACCTGTCCGGTATCTGGCACGGTGCCCCCGACTCCTCACCGATGAGCACCCCGACCCCTAGGCTCGGAGATGAGGCCACGCATCTCCCGTGAGGACCTGACCATGAGCGCCATCCAGCCCCCGCCCAGCCCCCAGCGGCGACGTCGCTGCCTGCGCCGTCCGCGATCCCGCCGACCCCTCAGCTGTCGCCCGAGGTGGCCCAGCGCTACGGCGCGCGGATCCTCGACCCGGTGACGGGGATGCGTCGCAGCGACGGCAGCGCCCCGGCGGCCACCGTCTATGTCGGCGAACGACTCCTCATGCGCACCACCCCTGGCCGGGCCCTCGATGACACGGTGCAGGCGCTCAACGAGGTCACCAAGGATTTCGGGGTCCGCGCCGAGCGCATCCCCACCCCGCCGGCGAAGGGTGAGCGTGCCCTGCACCCGGAGGCGATGGCAGTGCTGCAACGGCATTGGGTCGACGGCGTGCGACTCCTCCCCGTGGATGACCAGGTTCGTATGCCGGTCGACGCGTGGCCGGTGCTGGCGGCCGTGGCCAGCCGCGACGCCGCAGCCGCAGCCCCGCTGGCCCTCGATCACCTCATGACGACCGCACCGTCGATCGGCGGCACCCCGTATTGGCTCGGGACCCCCTACTGGCTCGGCACCCCTATTGGCTGGGGACCCCTTACTGGCTCGGTACCGGTTCGGCTGCCGGCGAATACGGCCGGCCCGGTTCGGGCGGACGCACCCCTGTCAGCGTGGTGCTCCCCGACCCGGCTTTGACTGCACCGCCCGTCGGGCGTCGCCCCGTCGTCGCCGTCCCTGACACCGGGTTGGGCAACCACCCGTGGTTCCCCGCGGGCGGCGCCGCCACGAGCGAGGTGCGTTGGGGCGGCATACTCCTCGGGATCAACGGGCCTGCGGGCGGTGGCTACCCGCCCGCCCCGCAGAACCCCCTCGACCCGGTCATCGAGAGCGACACCGGCCACGGCACCTTCATCGCCGGGCTGATCCGCCAGTTGTGCCCGCAGGCCGAGGTTCTCGCCATCCCGGTGATGCGCGGCGACGGGGTGGTCCCCGAGAGCGTGCTGCTCAACACCCTGACCCTGCTGTTGGCGCGGCATGTCGAGGCCCTGGCCACCGGCTCGACCGACGGCCTGGTCGACGTGTTGTCGCTCTCGCTCGGTTACTACCACGAGAGCCCGGCCGACGCTGCGATGGATGCCCCGCTGGGGGCGCTATTGCGCGACTTCGGCGACCACGGCGTCGCGGTGATCGCCGCAGCGGGCAACTCCTCGACCCTGGCCCCGATGTTCCCCGCCGGGCTGTCTGCCGACGTCACCGGTTTCGCGCCTGACAGCGTGCCGCTGGCCAGCGTCGGCGCCCTCAACCCCGACGGCGAGACTGTGGCCTTCTACTCCAACGACGGAGACTGGGTGTCGACCTTCCGCACCGGGAGCTCGCTGGTCAGCACCTTCCCTGTCGACGTCACGGCATCCGCGCAGGCCTCGGCTCGGGTCGACTTCGCCGGTCGGGCGCGCACGACCCAGGACCCCGACGACTACCGGGGCGGCTTCGCGGCCTGGAGCGGCACCAGCTTCGCCGGGCCGGTCCTCGCCGGCGAGGTCGCGGCCGCCCTGGCCCGCGACGCCGACCTCGCCACCGTCGACAAGGCCGCCGCTGTGGCCCGAGGTCGGCGCGCCATGTTCGGTCAGGTCACCGAGTGGAAGGGCAAGGAATGACACCCTCCGCACCACCCACTTTGGCCGACCGCGCGGCCGCCGCGTTCGCGGCATACCGCGAGGGGGATCGCGAGCGCATGGGTGAGTTGGTCGACCTGCTCACCCCGATCCTCTGGCACACCGCACGCGGCCAGCGGCTGGACCAAGCCACCTCCGAAGACGTCATCCAGACCGCGTGGATCCGCCTCGTCGAAGGTGCCGAAGCGATCGCCGAGCCACAGGCCGTGCTGGCCTGGCTCATCACGACGGTCCGGCGCGAGTCGTGGCGAGTCCTCAAGCGCGACGGGCGCTCCATCCCTGTGGAGGAGTTCCCCGAGACCGAGCCGGACGGGCTGCTCGCCGCACTCGACCCCGCCGCCGAGGCGATGCTGCGCGAGGACCAGCGCGTCCTGTGGCGCGCGGTCAGCTCGCTGTCGGAACGCTGCCAGGCGCTCCTGCGGATCATCGCCTTTATCGACCGCCCCGATTACGGTGCCGTCTCGGAAGCCCTGGGTATGCCGGTCGGCTCGATCGGCCCCACCCGCGGGCGCTGTCTCGCCAAACTGCGCGGCCAACTGGCTGCCGACCCCACCTGGAGCACCCCATGACCCCCGAGGACCGCAGCAGCGTGGCCGACGGTCCCCTCGACGGCACGGACACCCTGGTGCTCGGCGCTGTGCGTGAGCTGTTCAGCCGCACCGATCCGATGCCCAGCGGCCTCACCGACCGGATCAAGTTCGAGCTCACCCTCGCTGCGCTGCATGCCGAGGTGGCTGAGTTGCAGGAGTTGACGCACACGGGGGTTCGCGCCGACAGTGCGTCGTTCACACCCACCGAGTCGGTGACCTTCACCAGTTCCACGCTCAGCCTCATGGTGTCGATCAGCCCGGCGGGTGAGGGCGCTCGGCCGGGCACGGTCCGGATCGACGGCTGGGTCACTGGGGGGCCCGCGACGGTCGAACTGCGCGCTGGCGAGAAGTCGATCGCGGCCGAAGCCGATGCCAACGGCAGGTTCTCGGTCGACGAGGTTCCACGCGGGCCGGTGCGGTTCATCCTGCGACCCGTTGATGCCAGGGGACGGCCGGTCATCACCCCTGTCGTCGAGATCTAAGTGACAGACGCCACCGACACCCAACCGCGGGCCGTCGCCGAGGCCGAGAGCCTGCGGCGTCAGGCCGTCTCGGCTATCGAGGACTATCAGCCCGATCTGGCCGCCAGCCTGCTGGACCAGGCGTGGGAGCTCCTTGAGGACCTTCCCCGGGCGTGTGCGGCGTTGCCGGAGGCGTGCGAGACCCGAGCCCGGATCAGGCTGGCGCAGAGCTGGACGACGTTCGAGCGGGAGGGCCAGGTGGCCGCCGCTCCCGTCCTCGCCGACGCACTCGACCTCGCGCGGGCGCAGGACCGCCTCGATCTGGTCGCCCTGTGCCTCATGCAGGGGGCCACGATGAGCGGGCGCAGCGGCGACCTGCCCGGTGCCCTCACCCTCATGCGCCAGGCCGAGGCCGGCCTCACCCTGCTGCCCCTCCCCGACCAGGTGCGCCTTGTCCTCAACCGCGGCCTCATCGCCGCTCAGGTGGGCCAACTCGACGACGCTCGCGACGACCTGGGTCGGGCCGCCGACCTGGCCGCGCGCGCTGGGGCTCCGCCGATGGAGTTCATGGCGCGGCACAACCGGGGCTACGTCGAATACCTGCGCGGCGACCTCCCCGCGGCCCTGTCCCTCATGGAGTCGGCCGACGCGATGGACGTGGCCGTCAGCCGCAGCGTCTCCCTGCTCGATCAGGCCCGAGTGCTCCTGGAGGCCGGGCTGCTCGATGAGGCCGCCCACTCGTTGCGCCGGGCCCGCGACCTGGCCAGCGCCGAGGGCGGCGGCCAGGACCTCGGCGAGATCGAGCTCGACCTCGCTCGCACGCTGCTGCTGCTCGGCGACCCGCACGGCTCGGCCGAGTTGGCCGGTCAGGCCCGCCGCCGGTTCCACGACCGCGCGGCTGCGCCGTGGCGCCGCCAGGCCCAACTCGTCGAGTTGGAGGCCGGGTCCGCCGCCCGCGATCACCCCGAGCGCACCGCCCGCATCGCCGCCGCCCTCGCCGAAGCCGCGTCCCGGCACGGGGAGGTTCACGTATGCCGCCGTGCCCGGCTCATCGAGGCCGACGCACGGTTGGATCTCGGCGAGATCGAGCCGGCGCGGGCGGCATACACCTTGGCTCGGCCGCTGCTCACCTCGGCGTCGCTTCCGACGCGACTGCACTTGCGTCTCGTCGCCGCGCGGCTGGCGACTGCTGATCCCGGCAGCCCGACGAGGCGGGCGACCCGGCACCTGACTGAGGCCGCCGACGACCTGGCCCGCACCCAGCGGCGGGTCTCCAGCCTCGACGTGCGCACTGCGTTGGCCGTCCACAGCAACCGCCTGGCCCTGCTCGATCTCGGAATTGGGGTCGAACAGGGCTCTCCCGCTTCGCTGTTGGCCCGGACCGAGCGATGGCGGGCCGTGTCCGACCGGGTCCCGTTGGTCCGCCCGCCCCGAGACTCCCGGGCCGCCGACCTCCTCACCCAACTGCGTCGCACCCGCGAAGACCTGCGCGGCGCCCCTGCCGAGGCTCAGGTCGACCTGCGTTCGGCCGCCACCGACCTCGAGCGCCGGATCCGGGCGCTCGACTGGGCCCGCAGCGACTCCGGCACGCCCGACTGGCGACCCGCGCGTCCGGTCAGCTATCCGGCGGCGCTCGCCGCGGTGCGCGCCGCTGACGCCACTCTCGTCAGCTACGTCCCCCACGGCCCCGACCTGTATGCCGTGTGCCTCACCCCCCGCGGCGGCCGCGTGCTGCGGGTGGCCAGGTCGGCCGAGGTGAGCGGAGCCACCCGACGGCTGCGGGCCGACGTCGAAGCCGTCTCGCTGCCGAGCCTTGGCCCCATGCAGTCGGCCGTCGAGGCGTCGCTGGCCACCCAACTCGCCGCGCTCGACCGCCTGCTGATCGGCCCGATCGCCGCCAACTCCGCTCGCTCCGGGTCGCGCTCCGGCTCGCGCTCCGGCTCGGGCTCCGACCTGCTCAACCGGCTGATCATCGTGCCGTCCCGAGCCCTGAGCGGCATTCCGTGGGGGATGTTGCCGAGCCGTCGGGGCCGCCCGACCACGGTCGCCCGCACCGCCTCGGCCTGGGTCGGCGCCCAGGCTCTGGGCCCGATGCGCTCGCCGCGGGTGCTGGCCATTGCCGGCCCCGACTTGCAGCACGCTGACTCCGAGGCGGCAGCCGTGGCCGAGATCTGGGGCGGCGCGTTGGTGCCTTCGGCCGAGGCCCGGCTCGGTGCGGTCGTCGACGCCCTGGCAGACCGGGACGTCGTCCACATCGCCGCGCACGGACGCCACCGCCACCAGAGCCCGTTGTTCTCGACCTTGCGCCTGGCCGATGGGCCGGCTTTCGCCTATGAGTTGCCCGATGCCGGGGTCACCGCGTCACACATCGTCCTGTCGGCCTGCGAGGTCGGCCGAGGCACCGTCCGTGACGGCGACGAAACCCTGGGCCTGGCCGCCGTGTTGCTGAGCATGGGCGTGCGCACGGTCGTGGCGGCCGTGTCGCGCATCCCGGACGAGCTCGCGGCAGGGGCGATGACGGCATACCACCGGCTGTTGGTGACCGGGATCGACAGTGCCACGGCGCTGGCTCAGGCGACCGCCGACCTTCCGACGGTGGCGCGGGCCTTCACGTGTTTCGGAGCCGACTGGCGCGCCGCGACCTGAGTTGCCCTCACGCCCCACCTTGCCCCGCCCCGCCCTGCCGATTCGAGGTAATCCACCATCATCTGGCGACGGCCGAATACCTCGAACCGGCTGGGTAGCGACCGACGCTCAGATCCAGATCGCCGGGTTGTGGTCGAGCATCTCCTCGGGCGTGAGGCCCGCAACGGCGGGTCGCACCTGCGCCGGCATGCCGACGGCGACATAGCCCGCAGGGACGTCCTTGACGACCACCGAGTTGGCGCCGATCTGAGAGTCGTCGCCGAGGAGGATCGGGCCGAGGACCTTCGCGCCGGCCCCGACCGTGACCCGGTTGCCCAGGGTGGGGTGGCGCTTGGTCTTCGAGAGCGACCGGCCACCGAGCGTGACGCCGTGATAGAGCATGACGTCATCGCCGATCTCGGTGGTCTCGCCGATGACGACGCCCATGCCGTGGTCGATGAAGAACCGCCGCCCGATCGTCGCGCCGGGGTGGATCTCGACACCGGTCATCGCCCGCACGATCTGCGAGAGCAGCCGCGCGGCCAGTCGGGTCGACGGGTTGCCCCACAGCGAGTGCGCCACCCGATAGGCCCAGATGGCGTGCAGCCCCGATGACGCGAGGAACATCTCGACCCGCGAGTGCGCCGCCGGATCGCGCAGCATCGCCGCGTCGATGTCCTCGCGGATCATCGCCCAGGTCCGGCGCACGATGTGCCGGCGCGGCGCGGCGACCGGTCCGGGCGGCCCCACCGGCTCGACCCGGGAGGTGAGGCCCGTGTCGGGGTCGGCGGTGAGCTCCCACGACCGGTCGCGGTCGCGGTCACGGCGCAGGGTGCTGGTCAGTGCGGCGAGCATGGCGGTATGCCGTTCAGTCGACGAGGCCCTCGAAGAGGACCGTGGAGAGGTAGCGCTCCCCGAAGCTGGGGATGATGACGACGATGGTCTTGCCGGCGTTCTCGGGGCGCGCGGCGACCAGGCCCGCGGCATACAGGGCAGCGCCGGAGGAGATGCCGACGAGCAGGCCCTCCTGGGTGGCGGCCCGGCGGGCGTAGTCGACGGCCTGCCCGGCGTTGACGTCGATGACCTCGTCGTAGACGGTGGTGTCGAGGATCTCCGGGACGAAGTTGGCGCCGATGCCCTGGATCTTGTGCGGGCCGGGCGCTCCACCGTTGAGAATCGGCGACTCGGCCGGCTCGACGGCGACGATCTGGACACCAGGCTTGCGGGCCTTGAGCACCTGGCCGACTCCGGTGATCGTGCCACCGGTGCCGATGCCCGCGACGACGATGTCGACGCCACCATCGGTGTCGGCCCAGATCTCCTCGGCCGTCGTGCGGCGGTGGATCTCGGGGTTCGCGGCGTTGGCGAACTGGCGGGCCAGCACGGCGCCCTTGCGCTCGGCGGCGACCTCTTCGGCCTTGGTGACGGCGCCCTTCATGCCGGTCGACGGGTCGGTGAGGATCAACTCGGCACCGAAGGCGCGCAGCAGCGCGCGGCGCTCCTTGGACATCGACTCGGGCATCGTCAGGACGACGTTGTAGCCGCGGGCGGCGCCGACCATCGCCAGGGCGATGCCCGTGTTGCCCGAGGTGGCCTCGACGATGGTGCCGCCGGGCGGCAGTTCGCCGGACGCCTCGGCAGCGTCGATGATCGCCACGCCGATGCGGTCCTTGACGGAGTTGGCCGGGTTGTAGAACTCGAGCTTGGCGGCCACCGTGGCCACCGAGTCGGGGAACAACCGGTTGATCCGCACGAGCGGGGTGCGGCCGATCAGGGCGGTGACGTCGTCGTAGATGGGCATGCTCGGTGGTCTCCCGGGTGTCGGGGCGGTCAGGGGTCACCTCCCAAAACATCGGAGGCGTTATGGATATTCCAACCGAACGTTATCCCATCGCGCAGGCCCGTCCACCAGCCGGTATGCCGCCCGCTCACCGGCCCCGCTCACCTTGCCCGCTCACCCAAGCGCGCGGCATACCCACGCCCGCGGCCTGTCCCCGCTGCCACCCACCGCCGCACACCGAATACCAATGGTCAGGCGTCGCCCGGTGGCGCGTGCTCATGGCGGCGAGATTCTCCGACCATTGGTATTCGGTGTGTTCCCGGCCGGCCGGATGGGCTGGGAGTTGACACATGGCGGGAGGCTGGGGAGGGTGGGGGCATGATCGGATTCGTCGCGGGCGCTGCAGTCGGCTATGTCCTGGGGACGCGGGCCGGGCGCCAGCGGTACGAGCAGATCAAGCGCGGCAGTGCGCGGATCTGGCACTCCGACCCCATCCAGCACCGGGTCGAGGCGGCCGGTCAGGCGGTCAAGACGCAGGCGGTGCCGTTCGTCGCCGACAAGGTGGGCGACGCTGTGAAGGCCGCCGGTCGCGCCGTCAAGGACAAGGCCCGCCCGGCGCTGCCCGCGACAGTGGCCGTGCAGGACGACGGCACCGAGGTCGCCGCGACCGACCTGGGTCGCTGAGGGCTGCGCCCTCAGGTCAGTTGACGGAATTGCGCCCTCAGGTCAGCTGACGGACGTGCGCCCTCGGGTCAGCTGAGGCGCTCGGCGGGGGGAACCTCGGCGGGCCAGTGCGGGAAGTAGCCCTCGACGTGCACGAAGTCGGGCTTGGCCCCTAGTTGCAAGCAGGCGACCTTGCACGCCTCGACGAACTCGGGGTTACCGGCGATGAAGATGCTGTGCTTCTCCAGGGTCGGGAAGAGCTGACCGAGCATCGCCGGGATCCGGCCGGTGAACTCGGCCCCTTCCGGCGGCTGCGAGCCGGTGTAGGTGACGATGTTGCGGAACGTCCGGTGCTTGCGCCCCCACCACGCCATCAGGCCCTGATGGAAGACGTCGTCTTGCGTGCGCGCCGAGAAGATCAGGGTCGTGCCCCACTTGAAGCCACGGCGCAACGCCCCGTCGGCCAGCCCGAGGATCGGCGCGAGGCCCGACCCGGACGCCAGGCACAGCACGGGGGTCTCGACCGAGGGGTCGCCGACAAACGTGCCATAAGGCCCGTGCAGCAGCAGTTGGTCACCGACCGCCAGGGTGTCGTGGACCCATGCCGACGTCCGGCCGCCCTCGACCTTGGTGATGAGCAACTGGATCTCGCCGTCGGGGCGCGGAGCGTTGGCAATCGAATAGGACCGCAGGGGAGCGCCCGCCCGCTCGTCGCCGAGCATGACGTACTGCCCCGGCCAGAAGCGCAGGTTCTCCCCCAACGGACGCAACTGCAACTCGACCATCGTCGGCGTCCGCAGGATCTTGTCGGTGAGGACGAACGGCACGAACTCCCGCGGCGGGAACAGCTTCTGCAGCGCGTCGATCGTGCCGAACTCGATGTCCAGGCTCGGACTCAGGGGCTTGGCCATGCACATGAGGCCATAGCCGCTGGCTCGATCCTCTTGCGAGAGAGCCATATCCAAGACCATGCCCTGGTCGAATGCTCCGTCGAGCACCTTGGTCTTGCACTCGCCGCACGCGCCCGCACGGCAGTTGTTGGGCATGATGTAGCCCGCCTTCTCCAAGGCCGAGAGCACGGTGTCGCCGGAGTCGCAGATGACCTCGTGGCCGGAGGGCTGCAAGCGGATGGTCGCGGACATCGTTCCTTCTTGTCAGACGCGCGTCGGGCGGCGGTCAGCGGGTGTGTGGGGTGACCAACAGGTATGCCGCGCGGCCGCAGAGGGTCGGCCGCGCGGCATACCAAATCCTGTGTGGTGGAGTCAGGTCAGAAGACGGGGATGATGTCGTCGAGGTCGACGTCGCTGACCTCTTCGCCGGAGATGTCCACCTCGGGGATGGCCGGGAAGGGGATCGAGTAGCGGTCCAGGACACCCTTGAGGTTGAGGATGGCGTTGCGCCAGTTCTGCTTCTTGGTGTCGTAGTCGGGGATGTGGAAGCCGGCCTCGCGGGCGTAGCCCTCACCCTCGCGCTGGTTGTCGATGAAGTCGGCGGGCAGGTCCCAGAACTCCATCGGCGGCTCGAAGAGGACGGCCGAGAGGAACAGGTAGCCGGCGCGGATCTGCTTGGTGATGACCGAGCGCTCCGACACGTCGAGCTTGGGGTAGTCGCGCTCCATGAGCGACATGCAGATCGCCATGTGGCGGCCCTCGTCGCGGCCGATGTTGCGGAAGGCGGCCTGGAACACCGGCTCCTTACAGCCCGCAGCCATCTGGTGGAAGATCGTCGCGGCGGCGATCTCGCCCATGAGGAAGCTGGAGAAGAGCACGGCCAGCGAGTAGCGCGGGACGGCGGTCTTGTAGCCACTCCAGTAGCGGCCACCGTTGAAGTAGAGCCACTTGGCGTTCTTCTGCAGGCGTCGGCCGATGTCGGTCTTGGGCTCGTAGGTCAATGGGTCCGGGTGCTCGAGGAGCTTGGTGATGGACAGGCCACACATCTGCTCGTGCATCTGCTCGTCACGGGTGACGGAGAAGAAGCACCGGCGGACCGGGTCCTCCTCGTGGACCTCGTAGGTCTTGATGAGCGCCTCGGCGAAGACCGGCGGCGCGGAGGCGTCGAACACCGACAGCAGGGTCCACCAGTAGGCGATCGACTCACGCTGCTCCCAGGTGTAGGAGCTGGGGTCGAAGGTGTCCCACGGCAACTTCAGCGGGTCCCACTGGTCACGCTGGGCGGAGGTCCAGATCTCCTCCATCTTGGCGGTCTCCCGGTGCCACGACAGCGGGTAGACGTTGGGCTGCTCGATCTCCGGGGGCAGGTCCATGGATCCTGCGAAGCGCTCTTTGTGTGCCATGCGGCGAGAGTAGAGGTTCCAGCCGAGATTGTCTAGATCTTGATGACCTTGGGTGAGACGAGTTCGCCCGCGGGCGCGAGCGGTGCGGTGAGCGGCGCGCGCGGGTCAGTCGGAGCGCTGGCGCAGCAGGCGGCGCAGCAGGACGACGAAGGTGTCCAACTCGCTCTCGCCGAGGGGGGCGAAGAAGGCCCGCTCGACGGCGTTCTCCTTGCCGTATGCCGCCGCAAGTCGCGTTTCGCCCTCGGCGGTGAGGCGCACCGTCACCAGACGGCGATCGGAGGACTCCCGGTGCCGTTCGACGAGACCGTCGCGTTCGAGGGTGTTGAGCACGCTGGAGACGGCAGCCCGAGACAGCCCGGAGAAGCGGGCGATCTCGCGCGGCTCGAGGTCGTGCGCGACCCAGACGCAGAACATCACCCGGAAGCCGGCCATGCTCCACCCGGCGTCGCGATGCACCTCCGACTCGAGCCGGTGCATGTGTAGGGTCGACAGCCGCACCAGGTTGAACGAGGCCCGCAGCGCGAGCAGGTCGGCGTCGGGATGGGTCTCGGCGATCTTCGCGGCGGCGGATGCCTCGAAGGCATCGGACCGAACGCTCGTTGTGCTCACGCCTAGATGATGTCAGTTTTGACTGTCAATCAAGCCATGACCTTGGTCGCCACACCGAACTCCCCCCGATACCCTCACACCCCGAAGGCACATCCGCCCAGTCGAAGGAGCCGCACGTGTCCGCGACCTATCCCGTCAAGACCTGCCTGTGGTTCGACACCGAGGCCGAGCCGGCTGCGCGCCTCTACACCTCGCTCGTGCCCGGCAGCGAGATCCTCAGCATCAGCCACTACGGCTCCGAGAACCAATACGGCGAGACCGGGTCGGTGCTCGAGGTCGACTTCCGGCTCGGCACACAGCAATTCGTTGCCCTCAACGGTGGCCCGCACTTCACCCACACCCCGGCTGCGTCGATCCAGGTCTTCTGCCCCGACCAGCCCGAGCTGGACCGGATCTGGGACGGCCTCCTCGCCGACGGCGGAGAGCCGTCGCAGTGCGGCTGGCTCACCGACCGCTTCGGCCTGTCCTGGCAGATCATCCCGACGCGGCTCGGCGAGTTGGCCGGCGACCCCGACCCCGGCCGCAGTTCACGCACGATCGCCGCCATGCTCAAGATGAGCAAGCTCGACATCGCCGCCCTCGAGGCCGCCGCCGACGCCGACCCCGAGACCGACGACGCCTAGGTCGCTGCGCGAGGTGCGTCACACGCCGAGCCGGTGAGCAAGCGCTTAGCCGGCACTAGACTTCACAACCATGAGCGCCCTGCAGATCACCGCGATCGTGCTGTGCTTCACGATCCCGTTGTTGGGGTGGGCACTGCTGTTCCGGCAGTCCTACCGCTTCTATCGGCTGTTCCAGACCGGAGCGCCGGACCCGACGCGCAACGACCACCCGGCCACGCGGGTGTGGACGGTGCTGCGCGAGTTCCTCGGGCACACCCGGCTCGCGCGGCTGCCGATCGTCGCCATCGCGCACTGGTTCACGGCGCTGGGCTTCTTCCTGCTCTTCGCGACCCTCGTCAATGCGTTCTTCCAGTTGATCTGGGCCGATTTCCGGCTGCCGATCGTCGGTGGATTCGTGCCGTTCGAGTGGCTCATCGAGCTGTTCGCGGGGATCGGGTTCATCGGGATCTGCGTGCTCATCTGGATCCGGCAGCGCAACCACCCCCGATCCGCGGAGGGCGCCGCGGGGCGCCGCTCGCGGTTCTTCGGGTCGGTGTGGTGGCAGGCCTACTACGTCGAGTTCACGATCTTCGCCGTCATGCTCTGCATCATGGTGCTGCGCACCCTCGAAGCGCGGCTCGTGCAGATCGACCACCCCACCGAGTCGCTCGTCCTGCACTTCCCGCTCAGCGGATGGGGCGCCCAATGGCTGTGGCAGGGCGCCGACAAGGGCACCGTCGAGCAGCTCATCTACCTCGTCGCGATGATCAAGATCCTCGTGAGTTTCGCCTGGATGATCACCATCTCGCTCACCCCGACGATGGGTGTCGCGTGGCACCGCTTCCTGGCGTTCGTCAACATCTACTTCAAGCGGCACGCCGACGGGCGCACCTCGCTCGGTGCCGTCCAGCCGATGATGGTCGCCGGCAAGCCGTTCGACATGGAGGCGATGGAGGACCTCGACGAGGACACCACGCTGGGCGTCGGCAAGATCGAGGAGTTCACCTGGAAGGGTCTGCTCGACTTCACGACGTGCACCGAGTGTGGCCGCTGCCAGAGCCAGTGCCCGGCGTGGAACACCGACAAGCCGCTCTCGCCGAAGTTGCTCGTCATGACGCTGCGCGACCACGCGCACGCCAAGGCGCCGTGGCTCATGGCGACCGAGGAGAAGCGCAAGGACCTCCCCGCCCACACCCAGAAGTTGGCCGACGCGCCGCTGGTGGGATCGCTGGGTTACGACGTGGAGCACCCGTTGACGGCATACGACCCGTTGGGTCTGGAGGGCGTCATCGACGAGGACGTCCTGTGGTCGTGCACCACGTGTGGCGCCTGCGTCGAGCAGTGCCCGGTCGACATCGAGCACGTCGACGCGATCATCGACATGCGCCGCTACCAGAACCTCATCGCGAGCGCCTTCCCCAGCGAGTTCGGGACGCTCTACAAGAACCTCGAGAAGAACTCCAACCCGTGGGGGCTGGCCCCGCGCATGCGGATGGACTGGGCCAAGGGGCTGCCGTTCGACGTCCCGGTCGTCGGGTCCGATGTCGAGGACTGCTCGTCGGTCGACTACCTGTTCTGGGTCGGCTGCGCGGGCGCCTTCGAGGACCGCGCCAAGCGCACCTCGCGCGCCGTCGCCGAGTTGCTCCACACCGCCGGCGTCACGTATGCCGTGCTCGGAGACGGCGAGGCCTGCACCGGTGACTCCGCTCGCCGCTCCGGCAACGAGATGCTCTTCCAGATGCTCGCGATGCAGAACGTCGAGATGCTCAACGAGGTCGGCGCGACCAAGATCGTCGTCACCTGCGCCCACTGCTACAACGCGCTGAAGAACGAATACCCGCAGGTCGGCGGCAACTACGAGGTCGTCCACCACACCCAGTTGCTCAACAAGTTGGTGCGGGAGAAGCGCCTCGTGCCGGTGTCGCGGCCTGGCGAGTCGGCCGGGTCCAAGGACGCCTCGACCGCTGGCTCGGTCACCTATCACGACCCGTGCTACCTGGGCCGGCACAACGGCGTCTACACCCCGCCGCGCGAATTGCTCGGTGCGCTGCCGGGCGTGACGATGACCGAGATGCCGCGCCATGGCGAGAAGTCGTTCTGCTGCGGTGCCGGTGGCGCCCGGATGTGGGTCGAGGAGAAGCTCGGCACCCGGATCAACCTCAACCGCACCTCCGAGGCCGTCGCCACCGGGGCTGCCCGGATCGCCGTCGGCTGCCCGTTCTGCAAGGTCATGCTCTCGGACGGCGTCAACAAGTTCGTCGAGACCGGCGAGCTGACCGAGGGTGCGGTCGAGGTCGTCGACGTCGCCCAGATGCTGCTGGCTGCGGTTCGCCGTGGCGAGGAGCCCGAGGCCGCTGCGGCGAGCGCCCCCGAACCGGTGCCGAGCGCGTGAGTTGAGCGGGCGGCATACCTGGCGGTTGTCTCCCCGGAACATCGTGTGGCTGCACACGCTCTTGGCCTTGCGGGTCGGCTGGTCCCACCTGAGTTGGAGGCGGCAGGAGGGGTGAAATTTCCCCGTACCTCAGGTACGGGGTGCGTACCTGAGGTACGCGGTTTTTCAAAGGGGGGTGTGGGGGTCGGCCACTCGCCGGACACGGGGGGCCCAGCCACACGATCAGTTCAGGAGCCCGGCGGTTGGGCCGGCGATCGGCCCGTCGGCGCCGCCAGGGTTCAGCCGAGGCCGACGCTGGCCACCCAGGCCTTGGCCACGGCGACCGCGTCCTTCTTGTCGACGTCGACCTGGCTCACCAGCTTGGTGAGGGTGGCCGTGTCGAGCTTGGCCGAGACGGCGTTCAGCGCGGCCGCCAACGCAGCCGAGTTCTTGTCCTTGCGCACCAGCGGCACGACGTTGTCGGAGCCGAAGAGCGCCTTCGGGTCGGCCAGCGTGACGAACCCGTTGGCGAGGATCGACGGGTCGGTGGAGAAGACGTTCGCCGCCTGCGCCTGACCGTTGACCAACGCGTCGACGACGGCCTGGCCCTTGAGCGGGCGGAAGTCCTTGGGCACGAAGCTGTAGACGTCCTTGAGGCCCGGCAGGCCCTGGACGCGGGTCTGGAACTCGGGCGGCGCGGCCACGACGATCTCGGCCTGGTGGGCGACGAGGTCACCGATCTGGGTGAGGCTCCACTTGGCGGCGGTGTCCTTGGTGACGACGATCGAGTTCTTGTCCTCGGCGGCGGACTTGTCCAAGGCGACGAGGCCGGTAGGGACGGCCTTGCCGAGCGCGGCATACACCTCGTCGGGGGCCTTCGCGGTGGCGGTCTTGTCGAGGTAGTTCAGCAGCGACCCGGTGTATTCGGGGACGATGTCGACCGACCCGTCCTGGATGGCCTTGAGGTAGACCTCGCGGCTGCCGATGTTGGGGCGGGTCGTGGCCTTGATGCCCTTGGCGTTGAGCGCCGCGGCATACACCTCGGCGAGGATCTGCGACTCGGAGAAGTCGGCCGACCCGATGACGACCGAGGTGGCCGCGCCGGACGCCGAGCCCGCGGGCGTCGAGGCGGCGACGGTGGGGTTGGAGCTGGCGCCGCACGCCGACAGGGCGAGTCCGGCGGCAACAACCGCTGCGGTGGTGAGGGCCAGGCGGGCACGTAGGTGTCTCATGTCAGGTCTCTTCCGTGAGTGGTCAGAGCAGCGGGCGCCAGGACGCGACCCCTGCCGCCTGCAACACCACGGGCCCGAGGGAACTTCCCGTGGCGGCGTTGGGACGGACGCGTCGCCAGGCCCGGCGACACGAGCAGTCGCTGGGCGAGGGCGAGCAGGCCGTCGAGGGCGAGGGCCAGCGCGGCGACGAGGATCGCCCCACCCGCCATCTGGGCATAGTCACTGACGGCCAGCCCATCGATGAGGTAGCGGCCGAGACCGCCGAGGCTCACCGCCGCCGCGATCGTCGCCGTGGCGATGACCTGCAGCGTCGCCGCGCGCACCCCGGAGAGCAGCAGGGGCAGCGCACACGGCAGCTCGACCCGCCACAACACCTCGCGGCCAGTCATCCCCATTCCGTATGCCGCGTCGCGCACCGCCGGGTCGACCGACCGCACGCCGGCGTCGGCGCCGGAGAGCAAGGGTGGGATGGCGAGCAGGACGAGGACGACGACGCTGGGGATGACGAAGGCGAGGTTGGAGGTGATCCGCGGGCCGACGAACATCGCGACGGCGAAGAGCAGACCGAGGCTGGGCACCGCGCGCGCCGCGTTGGCGATGGTCACGACCGATCGGCCTCGGCCGGTGTGCCCGACCCACAAGCCGACGGGGATGGCGATGGCCGCCGCGAGGAGCAGGGACAGCGCCGAGAACCCGAGGTGTTCCAGGAGCCGCGTCGGTATGCCGCGCGACCCCGACCACTGCTCAGGCGCGGTGAGCCACTGCCAGATCTGGGCAATCATCGCGTGCCCACGCCCTCCGACTGCCGGGTCGAGGTATTCCGCCATCGTTTGGCAATGGCGGAATACCTCGACCCAGCAGCGGACGAGGAGGCGGCGGCGCGGGCCCACGGAGTCAGCGCCCATTCGGCGCCGCGGATCGCCAGGTCGAAGACCAGCGCCAGCAGCACGCACCCGACGATCCCCACCCCGATCTCCAGCGGGAACGAGCGCTGGTAGCCGTCGGTGAGGTAATAGCCGAGCTGCGGATAGCCGATGAGCGAGGCCACCGACACGATGCTGACGTTCGACACCGCCGCGACCCGCAACCCCGACGCCAGCACCGGCACGGCCAGCGGCAACTCGACCGCCAGCGCCCGCCCGACCCGCCGATATCCCATCGATGTCGCCGCCAGTGCCGTCGCCTCAGGCACCGACCCGAGGGCATCGACGACCGAACGCACCAGCAGCGCAACGGTATAGATCGTCATCGCCACATAGACGTTGATCGAGTCGAGGATCCGGCTGCCCAGCAGCAGCGGCATGAGGATGAACAGCGCCAGGCTCGGGATCGTATACAGCAGCCCGCTCCCCCCGACGATCACCGGCGCCACCCGCGGGAACCGCCGCGCCAGCCATCCGAGCGGCAGCGCGAGCGCCAGCCCGACGAGCAGGGGGATGCCGGCGAGCAGGGCGTGGGACACGGCATACCCACCGATGTCGCCGAGGTGCTCCCAGACCCAGGTCACGTCACGGACCCCGCGTGGTCACCGCGCGCAGTCTCCGGTATGCCCCGCGCCCCCGCCGCTCGCTGCCTCACCAACCGCGGCAGCCGCCGGGCGACTCATCGCCGCGACGACCCGGTTGGCGGTGACCGTGCCGACGAGCACGCCAGCGCCGTCGACGAGCACCCCACGCCCTGAGGGCGCCGACAACGCCGCGTCGAGCACCGCCCGATAGGAGCCGTCGGCGCGGGCCACCGTGCCACCGCGATGCAGGTGCTCGCGGCCGATCGGGGCGACCAACCGTTCGGGCTCGACCCAGCCGACCGGCGCGCCGTCCTCGTCCACGACCAGCAACCACCGATCAGTGGTCGCCGCTCGGGCCGCCCCGACGCTCGCCCCCAGCGGCACGGTCGGCTCGTCGGTCAACGCCAGCGGCGGGGCCTCCCGGAAGCCCAGCGCCCGATAGCCCCGATCGCGCCCCACGAAGTCGGCGACGAAGTCGTCCACCGGGTCGGCGAGCAGCCTCGACGGCGTGTCGAGTTGGGCCAGCCGGCCACCCACCCGCAGCACCGCCACCTGGTCGCCGAGTTTGATCGCCTCGTCGATGTCGTGGGTGACGAAGAGGATCGTCTTGCCCAATTCGCGCTGCAACCGCAGGAATTCGTCCTGCAACTGCTCGCGGACCACCGGGTCGACCGCCGAGAACGGCTCGTCCATGAGCATGACCGGCGGGTCGGCGGCCAGCGCCCGCGCGACCCCCACCCGCTGCTGCTGCCCCCCGGAGAGCTGGCTGGGATAGCGCCTCGCGTATGCCGCGTCGAGCCCCACG